>CANMGT010000024.1 GCA_947497495.1 uncultured Lentibacter sp. | reverse complement strand
AAAAAAAAAAAAAAAAAAAAAAAAAAAAAAAAAAAAAAAAAAAAAAAAAAAAAAAAAAAAAAAAAAAAAAAAAAAAAA
>CANMGT010000023.1 GCA_947497495.1 uncultured Lentibacter sp. | reverse complement strand
CCCCCCCCCCCCCCCCCCCCCCCCCCCCCCCCCCCCCCCCCCCCCCCCCCCCCCCCCCCCCCCCCCCCCCCCCCCCCC
>CANMGT010000022.1 GCA_947497495.1 uncultured Lentibacter sp. | reverse complement strand
GGGGCCAGCCCCCAGACGTAGGCTTAACTGGGGGCCAGCCCCCAGACGTAGGCTTAACTGGGGGCCAGCCCCCAGACGTAGGCTTAACTGGGGGCCAGCCCC
>CANMGT010000021.1 GCA_947497495.1 uncultured Lentibacter sp. | reverse complement strand
GCCGCCGGAGGCTGACAGGCGCACTTGGTGCGCCGAGAAGTGCGTAGGCGGCTCTGCCGCCGGAGGCTGACAGGCGCACTTGGTGCGCCGAGAAGTGCGTAGGCGGCTCTGCCGCCGGA
>CANMGT010000020.1 GCA_947497495.1 uncultured Lentibacter sp. | reverse complement strand
CCCGAGGTCGAGCCTGAACCCGAGGTCGAGCCTGAACCCGAGGTCGAGCCTGAACCCGAGGTCGAGCCTGAACCCGAGGTCGAGCCTGAACCCGAGGTCGAGCCTGAACCCGAGGTCGAGCCTGAACCCGAGGTCGAGCCTGAACCCGA
>CANMGT010000019.1 GCA_947497495.1 uncultured Lentibacter sp. | reverse complement strand
AAGACGACACTGACAGCTGCGATCACGAAGTATTTCGGTGATTTCAAAGACTACGATCAGATTGACGGCGCGCCAGAGGAAAAAGCCCGCGGCATCACGATCTCGACAGCGCACGTTGAATACGAAACCGAGAACCGTCACTACGCCCACGTTGA
>CANMGT010000018.1 GCA_947497495.1 uncultured Lentibacter sp. | reverse complement strand
GGTGAAGCTGGCGACAACGTTGGTGTTCTTCTGCGCGGCATCGACCGTGACGGCGTTGAGCGCGGTCAGGTTCTTTGCAAGCCAGGTTCGGTGAACCCGCACACGAAGTTCGAAGCCGAGGTTTACATCCTCACGAAGGACGAAGGCGGCCGTCA
>CANMGT010000017.1 GCA_947497495.1 uncultured Lentibacter sp. | reverse complement strand
TATGCAGCTATCCGTGCAGAACGCGTGCATACGTTTTTGGGGTCAATCCTTAACGCAAATTAACTTAATGCAGCGTGCGGTGCTGATGAGGTCTTGCGCCTTGGCTTCGCCAAGCCCCAGCTTAGGTCTTGCGCCTTGGCTTCTCCAAGTCGCCCTGCCGGGTGGCGGGGGGGGGGGGGGGGGGGGGCCCACCCCCCCCCCCCCCCCCCCCCCAAAAAAAAAAAAAAAAAAAAAAAACGGTGGG
>CANMGT010000016.1 GCA_947497495.1 uncultured Lentibacter sp. | reverse complement strand
GAAAAAGCCCGCGGCATCACGATCTCGACAGCGCACGTTGAATACGAAACCGAGAACCGTCACTACGCCCACGTTGACTGCCCGGGTCACGCGGACTACGTGAAAAACATGATCACCGGCGCGGCGCAAATGGACGGCGCGATCCTGGTTGTGAACGCGGCCGACGGCCCGATGCCACAGACGCGCGAGCACATCCTGCTTGGCCGTCAGGTTGGCATCCCGTCAATGGTTGTTTACATGAACAAAGTTGATCAGGTTGACGACGAAGAGCTGCTTGAGCTCGTCGAAATGGAGATCCGTGAACTTCTGACAGAATACGGCTACCCTGGCGACGACATCCCAGTCATCCCTGGTTCGGCTTTGGCTGCTCTTGAAGGCCGCGACGCCAACATCGGCGAAGAGTCTATCCGCAAGCTGATGGCGGCTGTTGACGAGTACATCCCGCAGCCACCACGCGCGATCGACGAACCGTTCCTGCTGCCAATCGAAGACGTGTTCTCGATTTCCGGCCGCGGTACAGTTGTCACTGGCCGTATCGAGCGCGGCGCGGTTAACGTGGGCGACGAGATGGAAATCATCGGCATCCGCGACACCAAGAAAACGACCTGCACAGGCGTTGAAATGTTCCGCAAGCTGCTTGATCGCGGTGAAGCTGGCGACAACGTTGGTGTTCTTCTGCGCGGCATCGACCGTGACGGCGTTGAGCGCGGTCAGGTTCTTTG
>CANMGT010000015.1 GCA_947497495.1 uncultured Lentibacter sp. | reverse complement strand
GAGATGTCGCCGAGGCTGTCGTAGTCGTTTTCGGCGATTTTGCGCAGGATGCGGCGCATGATTTTGCCGGAGCGGGTTTTGGGCAGGCCGGGCGACCATTGGATGAGGTCTGGCGAGGCGATCGGGCCGATTTCGGCGCGCACCCATTTGACGAGCTCTTTCTTGAGGTCGTCTGTTGGCTCGGCGTCGTTCATCAGGGTGACGTAGCAGTAAATGCCCTGACCCTTGATGGGGTGCGGGTAGCCGACAACAGCGGCTTCGGCGACGGTTGAATGCGCCACGAGCGCGCTTTCAACTTCGGCGGTGCCCATGCGGTGCCCTGAGACGTTGATCACATCATCGACGCGGCCGGTGATCCAGTAGTCGCCGTCCTCGTCGCGTTTGCAGCCGTCGCCTGCGAAGTAATATCCTTTGTAATCAGAGAAGTACGTCTTCTCGAAGCGCTCGTGGTCGCCCCAGACGGTGCGCATCTGGCCAGGCCAGCTGTCCTTCATGCAGAGCACGCCTTCGACAGGATAAGTGTGGATTTCCTCGCCGGATGTTGGCTCAAGCACCACCGGCTGCACGCCAAAGAAGGGCTTCATCGCAGCACCTGGTTTGGTCGCGTGAGCGCCGGGCAGGGGCGTCATCATGTGGCCGCCTGTCTCGGTTTGCCACCAGGTGTCAACGATCGGGCAACGCCCGCCGCCGACCTTGTCGTTGTACCAGTTCCAGGCTTCCGGGTTGATCGGCTCGCCGACCGTGCCCAGCACTTTGAGGCTGGAAAGGTCGCAGCCTTCGACAAAGCTGTCGCCTTGGCCCATCAGCGCGCGCAGGGCGGTGGGGGCGGTGTAAAACTGGTTTACCTTATGCTTTTCAACAACTTGCCAGAAGCGCGAGGCGTCAGGATATGTCGGCGTGCCCTCAAACATCAGCGTCGTCGCGCCGTTGGCGAGCGGGCCATAGACGATATAGCTGTGGCCCGTGACCCAGCCCACATCGGCGGTGCACCAGTAGACGTCACCATCGTGGTAATCAAAGGTGATCTCTTGCGTCATCGCCGCATAAACAAGGTAGCCGCCGGTGCAATGCACGACGCCCTTTGGCTGGCCCGTCGAGCCGGATGTGTAGAGGATGAACAGCGGATCTTCAGCGTTCATTTCCTCAGGCGGGCAGTCGGCAGAGACTTTGGCAACTTCCTCGTGATACCAGAAATCAAGCCCGTCACGCCAGGCAACCTGATCACCGGTGCGCTTGACGACAAGGCACTTCACCTCGTCCACATCGTGTAGCAGAGCCTGGTTAACATTGTCTTTAAGCTTGGTCTTGCGGCCGCCGCGCGGGGCGTGATCGGCTGTGATCACAACCTTGGCGTCGCAGCCATTGACCCGCGCGCCAAGCGCGTCAGGCGAGAAGCCCGCAAAGACGATCGAGTGGATCGCGCCGATGCGCGCGCAGGCCAACATGGCGTAGGCGGCCTCGGGGATCATCGGCAGGTAAAGAACAACGCGGTCGCCCTTGTCAACGCCCATGTTCTTGAGAACATTGGACATTTTGCTCACATGCTCGTGCAACTCGCGGTAAGTGATGTGCTGCGCGGCCTCATCAGGGCTGTCCGGCTCAAAGATGATCGCGGTCTGATCGCCGCGCGTCGCGAGGTGCCGGTCAATGCAGTTCGCGGCGACATTCAGCGTGCCGTCTTCAAACCATTTGATGTCAATATTGCCCGGCTCGTAGCTGACATTCTTGACCTTGGTGTAAGGCTTGATCCAGTCCAAACGCTTGCCATGCTCACCCCAAAACGCATCCGGATCGGCCACAGACGCCGCATACATCGCATCATATTTAGCCGCATCAACATGCGCATTCGAAACCATCGAAGCTGACGGCGGGTAGGTTTTGG
>CANMGT010000014.1 GCA_947497495.1 uncultured Lentibacter sp. | reverse complement strand
AGCCAGAGCCAGAGCCAGAGCCAGAGCCAGAGCCAGAGCCAGAGCCAGAGCCAGAGCCAGAGCCAGAGCCAGAGCCAGAGCCAATTTCAGATGAGGTCGAGGATGATGGCGTTGACGCCGTTGTTGAGGGGGATAGGCCTTCACCCGAACCCGAACCCGAACCCGAACCCGAACCCGAACCCGAACCCGAACCCGAACCCGAACCCGAACCCGAACCCGAACCCGAACCGGCAGCTGCAAAGCCCGGCCTTCTCGGCCGCCTCCTTGGCCGCAAGGAAAGCCAGAAAGTCACACGCCGTGTGCTTGACGACGACATGCTCGAGCAACTCGAAGAGCTGCTCATTGCCTCTGACATGGGCGTCGATACGGCGCTGCGCGTCACGGCAAACATGGCTGAAGGGCGCTTTGGTTCTAAACTCTCGACCCTGGAAATCAAACAAATCCTTGCCGGGGAAATCACGCGCATCATGTCCGAAGTGGCGCGCCCGATGCCGCTTTATCCCAACAAGCCGCAAGTCGTGCTGGTTGTCGGCGTTAACGGCTCTGGCAAAACCACAACCATCGGCAAGCTCGCCAGCCAGTTCAAGGCGGCGGGCAAGAACGTCGTGATCGCGGCTGGTGATACCTTCCGCGCCGCCGCCGTTGAGCAGTTGCAAGTCTGGGGCGAGCGGGCAGGCGTGCCGGTTCTGACAGCGCCCGAGGGTTCAGACCCCGCCAGCCTTGCCTTTGATGCGATGGCAAAAGCCGAAGCCGATGGCGCAGACTTGCTGATGATCGACACAGCAGGGCGCTTGCAAAACCGCGCCGACCTTATGGAAGAGCTGTCCAAGATCGTCCGGGTCATTCGCAAGAAAGACCCGACAGCACCGCACAATACGCTGCTTGTGCTGGATGCCACAACAGGCCAGAACGCGCTCAGCCAAGTCAAAACATTCCAGGAACTCGCTGATGTTTCGGGCCTTGTGATGACAAAGCTCGACGGCACGGCCAAAGGCGGCGTGCTGGTCGCGCTGGCTGACAAGTTCGGCCTGCCGATCCACGCAATCGGCGTCGGCGAACAGATCGATGATCTCGCCCCGTTTGACCCCGAAGACTTCGCAGCGGCCCTCACGGGTCTCGAGGTCGACTGAACCAATTATGCTTTTTCTTGACGAAAATACTCCGGGGAGCGCGAGGGGCTGGCCCCTCGCACCCAGACATTGAGTGACTGGCTGATCTCGCTGGAAGGCACAGATGCCGGCCACAAACTTGCGCTCGCCCTTGCGCTCTTGGCCGCCTTCTTGCACGCCGTCTTCGGGGCGCTGCAAAAAGGCCGCCACGATCCTTGGCTCACACGCGGCGCAATCGACGCCTCTTACGCCGCCATTGCCGCGCCCTTTGCGCTCTTCGTGGTGCCCAGGCCCGAGGCTCACATGTGGCCGATCTTCGCCATCGCCTTTGTCATCCACGTTGGCTACAAACTCATGCAGAGCTGGGCTTACACCAAGGGGGCCTACACCGTCGTCTATCCGGTGGTGCGCGGCACGGGCCCGCTGTTCACAGTGATCGGCGCTTATCTCCTCTTTGGCGAGCGGTTCAACACCGTGCAATGGGCGGGCGTGGCCACGCTTCTCGCGGGGATATACGGCCTCGCCGCCTACAACCTGCGCCACATCACAAGCGAGCGTGACACGCTCAACTTTGCCCTCATCCTTGCGGTCATCACCGGCCTTTTCGTGGCCGCCTACACCACATGGGACGCCTACGGCATCCGCGCTACGGCCAATCCGTTTACCTTTCTGGCGTGGTTTTTCCTCATCGACGGGCTGTTCTTCCCCTTTGTGGCCTACGCCCGCTACCGCTCGCTTGAGAGCAAGCCAGACATTGGCCCGCTCTTGCAGCGCGGTGTCATCGGCGCCTTTGTGGCCTTTGCTTCTTTCGGCTCGGTCATGCTTGCCACGCGGCTTGATAAAGTCGGCGAAGCGGCCATCTTACGAGAGACATCTACGGTTTTTGCGGCGCTTATCGGTTGGCTTGCCCTCAAAGAAACGGTAGGCCCACGCAGAATAGCCCTTATGGCGCTGATCGCAGCAGGTGCGGTCATCGTCGAGCTGGGTGGATGAGCAAAACGCAGGAGAGCCGCATGGCCGAGCAACGCAAGATAAACCCGATGCTGAAGTTCGGCCTAGAAATGGGGCCGGTCATCGCGTTTTTCGTCGCCTATGTCTGGCTCAAGGGCGAGACATTCACAATCAGCGGCAACGCCTACTCGGGCTTTATCCTTGTCACGGCTATGTTCGTGCCGCTGATGGTTCTCACCACGGGCATTCTCTGGAAACTCACAGGGCATCTCTCCAAAATGCAGATCATGACGCTGATCCTCGTCGTCGTCTTCGGCGGGCTTACAGTCTGGCTCAACGATCCGAAGTTCATCAAGATGAAACCAACGATCCTCTACAGCTTCTTTGGCAGCGCACTTGCGATCGGCCTTCTGCGCGGCGAATCTTACCTGCGCAACATGATGGACGCGATGTTGCCGCTGACACAGGAAGGCTGGATGATCCTTACTCGCCGCCTGATGGCCTTTTTCTTCGGCCTCGCCATAGCCAACGAGCTGGTCTGGCGGTTGATGAGCGAGCAGGCCTGGGTCAACTTCAAGACATTTGGCCTCACAGCGGCGCTGTTCGCCTTCTTCATGAGCCAGTCAAAGCTCTTGGCGGCGCATAGCAGCGAAGAGTCAGACACTTGACCAAGCTTTGAAGCAAAGCTAACAGACATACAGTGGCGATTTGTTACCGGATTGCGGGCCACTTTAAATAATCTGCTAAAAGGTCGAGATGAAGGGGCTCCTTCGGCTTGGCCGACGGAGCTTTTTTATTGGCGGAGGATATACATGCCAAAGAAGTTCAAGAACCGCACAGCGCTTGTCCACGGCGGCACACGCCGCTCGCAATATGGCGAACTCAGCGAAGCAGTGTTTCTCACTCAAGGCTTTGTCTACCCGACAGCCGAAGAGGCCGAACAGCGCTTTGTCAAATCAGGCGACGACGAGTTTATCTATGCGCGTTACGGCAACCCCACAGTGAGGATGTTTGAAGAACGCCTCTCGCACTACATGGGCTTTGAAGACGGCTTTGCCTGTAACTCGGGCATGTCTGCCGTCAGCGGCGCGCTCTTGGCTTTGCTCAAGGCGGGGGACCATGTCGTCGCCTCGCGGGCGCTGTTCGGTTCCTGCCTTTACGTGTTGGAAGACATTCTGATGCGCTTTGGCGTCTCAGTGACGCTAATTGACGGCACCGATAACGCCGCATGGGACGCAGCAATCAGCGATGAAACGACGCTGGTGTTTCTCGAGAGCATCTCGAACCCGACGCTTGAAGTGATTGACCTCAAACATGTCTGCGACGTGGCGCACGCCCACAACGCGCTGGTGCTGGTTGATGACGCGATGGCGACACCTGTGTTCAGCTATGCGCAGGACTGCGGCGCTGATCTGGTGATCGTCTCGACAACCAAACATGTTGACGGGCAGGGGCGGATGCTGGGCGGGCTTATTGCCGGCTCCAAAGAGCTGATCCGCGGGCCGATCGAGACCTATGTCAAGCACACCGGCGGCGCGATGAACCCGTTCACGGCCTGGACACACCTCAAGGCACTCGAAACCATGGAGCTGCGCGTGCGGGCTCAGGCGGCGGCGGCGCTGCAAATTTGCGAGGCCCTGACAGGCCACGCCAAACTTTCGGCCGTGCGCTACCCGACACATGCGGCGCACCCGCAAGCCGAAGTTGCTCAAGGGCAATCTGAGGCGGGCGGGACAGTGCTTGCTTTTGAAGTCAAAGGCGGGCGCGAGGCTTGCTTCAGGTTTCTCAACGCGCTTGAGGTCGCGACGATTTCCAACAATTTCGCCGACGCGAAGTCGATCGCGACACACCCCGCCACGACAACCCACCAGCGCCTGCCGCAAGAGCAGAAAGACCTGCTTGGCATCTCGGACGGGCTGGTGCGGTTTTCTGTCGGGCTGGAAGACGCGGAGGACATCATCACCGACCTTCTGCAAGCGCTCGATAAGGCCTGAAACATGAGCCTTCTTGTGCGCGACGCGGGCCCGTCCGATGCCGAGGCCTTGGGCGAATTGTTCTTTCTGTCTGTGCGTGAGGGCGCGGGGCCTCACTACACAGAGGCCGAACGCGCGGCATGGATGCCTGAGCCGCCCTCAGGCGCGGCCTGGGCCGAGCGGCTCGCGAAGCTTGACGTTGTTCTGGCCGAAGGGCAGGGGCAAATACACGGCTTCATGGCGCTCGCGCCTGACGGCTACCTTGACCTCGCCTTTGCGCACCCCGACGCGCGCGGCACCGGCGTTGCCGACGCGCTCTATGCGGTGCTGCAAAGCCGTGCCCTGGCCGCCGGTATGCCCGCCCTGACAACCCACGCCAGCCTTCTGGCGCAAAGCTTTTTTACGCGCCACGGCTGGGAGGTGGAGCAGGCAGAGGACGTCGCCCGTGGCGACGAAACCCTGCGAAGATTTGCAATGCGTAAAATGCTCAGGTCTCCCTAAACCGTCTCACAAGGGCTCCCGCCCCAAACCGTGCATCTTAGATGCCCTATTTTGTGTTGGGCCTAGCCAGGTGGCGCTGTGTCAGCAAAGCTGACACAGCGCCACCTGGCGGGGCGACTTGGCGACCGCAC
>CANMGT010000013.1 GCA_947497495.1 uncultured Lentibacter sp. | reverse complement strand
CACGCTGCATTAAGTTAATTTGCGTTAAGGATTGACCCCAAAAACGTATGCACGCGTTCTGCACGGATAGCTGCATACCGTAGGCACTGGCGTTTTTCGTCTCCTGTCGCCCGTTAACCTGCCTGTACGCGTCGTTAAGCTGTTTTCAACCTTTTCAGACCTGACAACTCTGCTAACCTGCTTCCAACATCACACAAGGGAGGTTCACATGATCATCAAATGGCTTGGACACGGCTCGTTTCGCTACGAAATCGCAGGGCAGGTCCTGCTCGTTGACCCTTGGCTCACCGGCAACCCGACCCTCCCCGAAGAACGCCACGAGGAAGCCACCGCAGGCGCGACCCACATCCTGCTCACTCACTGCCACTTTGACCACGTAGCAGACGTTCTGCCGCTGGCCAAAAAGCTCGGCATTCCCGTCGTTGGCCAATATGATCTGATGGGCTATTGGGCCGACAGCGAAGGCATCGAAACAGTTGGTTTCAACAAAGGCGGCACGGTTGATCTGGGCGGCGTCAAAGTCACCATGGTCAATGCGTTGCACTCCAGCTCCTTTGGCCACGACGACGGCCCCTATGTGCCCGGCACAGAGTGCGGCTTTGTGCTTGAGGGCGAAGGCCACAGCATCTACCACTCCGGCGACACCGAAGTCATGGCCGACATGCAGATCATCAACGATCTGCACGCGCCGGACATTGGCGTACTTTCCGCGGGTGGCCACTTCACAATGGACATGCGCCGAGTCGCCTATGCTGCCAATAAGTTCTTTAATTTCAAGACCCTGATACCAGGCCACTACGGCACATTCCCGATCCTCGAGCAGTCGGCCGAGCTGCTTGTACGCGAGCTTCCAGATGTAAAAATCATCGAACCAGACCTTTTGGAGCCGATTCATTTCACCTGATTGGCCCCGCCCACTTCTTCTCTTTGGAAGTATCCTCGGGGGAGTTTGAGGGGGCAGACAGCCCCCTCAACAGATCGGATTTTCGCGTAGCGAAAATTCGAAAGCACTCAGCGTTTCGCGGCAAAAAACGCTTCCAGAAGCGCTGCGCAAGCCGCGGCATTCAGGCCTTCGTAGACCTCTGGCACATGGTGGCATTGCGGGTGATCAAACACCCGCGGTCCCTGCGCGACTCCGCCCGACTTTGGGTCGGACGCGCCGTAATACAGCCGCGCCACGCGGGCGTTTGAAATGGCCGCAGCGCACATCGGGCATGGCTCAAGCGTGACGTAAAGCTCGGCCCCCTCAAGGCGCTCGGTGCCAAGCTGCGCACAAGCCTCTCGGATCACCAAGACTTCCGCATGGGCTGTCGGGTCATGCAATTCGCGACAGCGGTTGCCGGCCCGCGCGACAACCTTGCCGCCAACAGCCAGGGCCGCGCCCACAGGCACTTCCCCGCGTGCACCAGCAGCGCGCGCCTCATCCAGGGCCACATTCATATGCGTTGCAAAAGCCATATCCCCACATGGCGAAAACTGCCCCCTTTCGCAAGGCTGCACTTTGCTCTAAGCCCCCCTTTATGAACGACACACCCACACCAAAAGGCGACCGGATCGCCAAAGTCATCGCCCGCGCAGGCCTCGCCTCACGGCGTGACGCCGAGCGCATGATCGAAGCTGGTCGCGTCACTGTAAACGGCAAGAAAATCAACTCTCCCGCGCTGAATGTCACCGAGAGTGACCGCGTCACAGTTGACGACAAACCGCTCAAAGCCGCCGAGCCTGCGCGCCTCTGGCTTTACCACAAGCCAGCCGGCCTCGTGACGACAAACCGCGACGAGCAAGGCCGCACAACGATCTTTGACAAGCTGCCCGACACGCTCCCGCGGGTGATGACGGTGGGCCGCCTCGACATCAACTCCGAGGGGCTTTTGCTGCTCACAAACGACGGCTCGGTGAAGCGCAAACTCGAGCTGCCTTCAACCGGCTGGCTGCGCAAATACCGCGTGCGCATCAACGGCCGCCCAACGGACGAAGCCTTCAACCCGCTGCGCCAAGGCATTGTTGTGGATGGAGAAAAATTTCAAGGCATGGAGGTCACCCTTGACCGCCAACAAGGCGCCAATGCTTGGGCCACGCTCGGCTTGCGTGAAGGCAAAAACCGCGAAGTGCGCCGCGCGATGGAGGCAGTCGGCTTTACCGTCAACCGCCTCATCCGCGTGTCTTATGGGCCTTTCCAGCTCGGCGAACTCAAACAAGGCGAAGTCCAGGAAATCCGCCAGCGGGTGATGCGTGACCAACTCGGAATGGAAGGCGGCACACCGCCAGAGAAGCGCAAAACCACCACGCGACAACGCAAACGGTGAGTTAAGCCGCGTTATTCCCACTATTGCACCCTTCCCCTCGTGCGCTATGAGACGCTCAAACCAATAACAACGGGGACAGACACCAATGGCCGACCTTATAACAATCGAAAACATGGGCAATCTGCTCATGCTTTGCTTCCTGCAAGCCGTTCTCGGCTTTGACAACCTGCTCTATATCTCCATTGAAAGCCAACGCGCGCCGGTTGCACATCAAAAATCCGTGCGCTTCTGGGGGATCATCATCGCCGTGGTGCTGCGTGTCGTGCTGCTCTTTGCCATGGTGCGCCTGATTGATGCGATGGCCGAGCCATTCTATATTTTCAACTGGACGGGCGTGCTTGAGGGCGGTGTCAACTTCGCGACCTGCGTCTTTATTTTCGGCGGCGTCTTCATCATGTATACCGCCGTAAAAGAGATCAGCCACATGCTGACGCTTGAGCACTTAGGTGCCGACATGGGCGACAAATCAGGCAAATCAGCCACGCAAGTTGTCATCCTGATCGTTATGATGAACCTGATTTTCTCTTTCGACTCAGTGCTTTCCGCACTGGCGATCACAAAAGTCTTCCCAATCCTTGCAACGGCTATCCTGCTTTCGGGCCTCGCCATGCTGCTGCTCGCCGACGGCGTCACAGCCTTTCTGGAAAAGAACCGCATGTATGAGGTCCTCGGCCTTTTCATCCTGCTGATCGTCGGCGTGGTGCTGCTCGGCGAAGCAGGCCAAGCGGCAGCCCATGCGATGCACGACGACAGCCTTGCGCTCAAACTCTTTGGCTATGAAGTTGTGCCGATGTCCAAATCGACATTCTACTTCTCGGTCGTGGTTCTGTTTGCTGTCGAAATCCTGCAATCAGGCTACAGCCGCAAACTCAGCCACGAGCGCAGCGCTCACAACTAAACCAATTGGTCAGCCGAGCAGGCGGTTTTCTTCAAAGAAAACGCACCCTTGGCTGGCCGTATTTCGCCGAAATGAACCGAAGTCGGCAAACTTCCCCCTAGCGCGGCGTTTCGCCATCGCTTAGGTTGAGCACGCAGGAAATGACTGCTGGAACACTGGGGGAAACATGTCGGAAACCGGCCTTCAAAAACTCGCGTTCACGCTGCTTGTCTTGCTCGTGCTGTATGTGTCGCTTCTGGGTGGCGCATAATGTCTGAGCGTTACGGCGGAAAGTTCAGCCCCGAGACGGGTGAAAACAGCTATCGCGGCGCGCGGCGCACGCGGGCTGGCGGGCGTGTAAACCTGTTGTTCCTCGTGCCCTTGCCGATGGTTTGGCAGGCCTTCACCTCCGAGCCAACCCAGATGTTTCTCTGGCTTGTCGCACTGGCCGACATGCTTTTAGCGGCATGGCTCACACGCGACGGCCTGATCGCCCACGAAGCCTATGAGGCTCGCAAAGTGGCGCGCCGCCCTGCCATTCCGCGCAAGATCCTCGGCTCGTTGCTCACGGGCTCGGGCCTTGCAATCGCAGGCTACGCAGGTTTTGGCGTCATAGAAGCCGTCATTTTCGGCGTGCTCGGCACCGTGCTGCACTTCGCCTCCTTCGGCCCTGACCCGCTGACAAACAAGGGCATGGACGGCGTTAACGAGTTCCAGAACGACCGTGTCGCACGCGCCGTCGAGAAAGCCGAGACACACCTCAAGGCCATGTCCGAGGCCGCTCACCGCGCAGGCGACCGCCAGGTCGAAGCCCGCGTCGAGAGCTTTCAAGCGCAAGTCCGCGAGCTTCTGCGCACCGTCGAGGAAGACCCGCGCGACCTCACCAGCGCCCGCAAGTTTATCGGCGTTTACCTTAAGGGCGCGCGTGATGCCTCTGAAAAGTTCGCCGATGTTTTCACCCGCGCGCGCTCAAGCGACGCCAAAGCTGACTACATGACGCTGCTCAGTGACCTGCAAGACAGCTTTGATGCGAAAACCCGCCATCTCCTTCTCGACAATCACAGCGATCTGACTGTCGAAATCGAAGTTCTCCGCGATCGCCTGAAGCAAGAAGGCATTCGCCTCGACCAATCCTAGTTAACGAAAGTGAGCTCCCTCATGACCACGAAAATTCAAGAAAAAGCAAAAGAAACTCTGGCCCTTGTGGAAGAGGTGAACGCCGTTATCCTGCCCGAGCCAGCCGCCGCCAACGCGATTGTCCCCATGGCCGAAGCCAAAGGCGAAGTCAGCAAGGAAATCAAATCCCGCATGGGCGAGCTTGACATGAGCGACACCCAGTCGATCGTCTCCTTCGGCTCGGCCGCGCAAGCCGAGTTGCAAGTCATTTCGCAAAGCATGCTACAAGGCGTGCGCAACAAAGACGTCGGCCCCGCGGGCGACAGCCTGCGCGGCATCGTCACAACGATCCGCGGCTTTTCTGTTTCCGAACTCGACGTGCGCCGCAAGCGCACATGGTGGGAAAAACTGCTGGGCCGCGCGGCGCCTTTCGCCAAGTTCACCGCCAAGTTCGAGCAAGTCCAAGGCCAGATCGACCGCGTCACAGAAGACCTGCACGAGCACGAGCACACGCTCTTGAAAGACATCAAGTCGCTCGACATGCTCTATGAGAAAACGCTCGCCTTCTACGACGAGCTCGCGCTCTACATCGCCGCTGGCGAAGAAAAACTGCGCGTTCTTGACGAGAAAGACATCCCCGCTTTCGAGAAAAAAGTCGAGAAAGCCGCCGAGAAAAACAAGGTGATGAAAGCGCAAGAGCTGCGCGATCTGCGCGCCGCCCGCGACGACCTCGAGCGCCGTGTCCATGACCTCAAGCTTACCCGCCAAGTCACCATGCAGTCGCTCCCCTCGATCCGACTTGTGCAGGAGAACGACAAGTCGCTGGTCACCAAGATCAACTCGACACTCGTCAACACCGTGCCGCTTTGGGAGACACAGCTCGCCCAAGCCGTGACGATCCAGCGCAGCGCCGAAGCCGCCGCAGCCGTGCGCGATGCCAATGATCTCACCAACGAGTTGCTCACGGCCAACGCCAAGAACCTGCGCGAGAGCAACAAGATGATCCGTACCGAAATGGAGCGCGGCGTGTTTGACATCGAAGCCGTCAAAAAGGCCAACGCAGACCTGATCGGAACCATCGAAGAGAGCCTGCAGATCGCCGACGAAGGCAAGGCCAAGCGCGCCGCTGCCGAAATCGAGCTCAAGAAGATGGAAGCCGAGCTGCGTGACACGCTCGCCTCGGCCACAGCGCGCAAAACCGGCACAGGCGACAACGCCGGCACCTCTGTGCCAGCGTAAGCAAACATGGCGCGTCGCAAGCCTTTTCTCGCCATCGGGTCAGCCCTTCTGGGGCTGGCTTTTCTGGCGGCTTGCGATATGCCGATGCGCGAAAGCCTCAAGCCACAGGCAAGGCCCGCTGGCCTGATCAAACCAAGGTCCGCGCCCGCTGCGCCCAAGCCCAAGGCCCCCTCAAAAGCCTCGCGCGAGCTTTCGGCCTACTACACACGCCTGCAAGAACACCTCTTGACCCAAGGCCTTTTGCGCCGTGACGGTGGCGGCCCCGACACGGGGTTTCGCGCCGCCGACTTGGCCCGCAACTTCGAGGCCATAGCCTTCTTTGACGAGCACGCCCCGGGCCAGCTCACGACAACACCCGGCCAGATCACCCGCTTTCACCGCTGGCGCGGGCAAGCGCGCGTCGCAAGCCACTTTGGCGCCTCCGTAACACCCGCGACCCGCGAAAAAGACAGCCGCGAGCTCAACAAATATCTGGCCCGCCTGTCGCGCGTCACCGGCCACGCCATCACCCCGAGCTCGCAGAAAAACGCCAACTTTCATGTACTTTTCATGGGGCTTGACGACGCCGACGACATTCGCAAAACCGTGCGCCGCATCTGGCCCGACTTCCCCGAAAGCCGGCTCAAGCAACTCACGGCCCTGCCCCGCGACATCTACTGCCTCGTGCACTCCAACGTATCCTTTGCCCCTGCAGGGCAGGAACGCGCCATCGCCCTGATCCGCACCGAACACCCCGACTTGATGCGCCTGTCGTGCATCCACGAAGAAGTCGCGCAAGGCCTAGGCCTGTCAAACGACAGCCCCTACGCGCGCCCGTCGATCTTTAACGATGACGAAGAGTTCGCCACACTCACAAACCACGACGAAATGCTGCTCAAAATGCTCTACGACCCGCGCTTCAAAGACGGCATGGCCTTGGGCGAAGCCCGCCCGACCATCAGCAAAGTCGCCGCCGAACTCACGGGAGAAAGCAACTCATGAGTCAGTTAAAACCACATAAGTTTCTCTTGGTCGCCAGCCTTTTGCTCGCGCCCGCGCTGGCCGCCGCCGATAATTGCGACCAAGGCAACCTCACAGGGTTTGACTCGGTCTATTGCTTTTCCAAGGTCTTCATCGGCGAAGACAACCGCCTGAACGAAAACTACGCCGCCCTGCGCAAACAACTGGGCAACGGCGACAGCGCCACATTGCGCAACGCCCAACGCAACTGGATCGCCAAGCGCGACGCCTCCTGCATGCGTGGCCCGACAACCGTCAACGTTGATTGTGCCCTCGCCATGGCACGGACCCGCGCTGACTTCCTCTCGCCACGCCTCGTCGAATGCACGACAGTCGGCTGCGCCTCAAGCAAACTCGGCCTCTACTGAGCGCCACACTGACACTGAAAAGGACAAGCACCATGGGTATTTTTGATTTTCTGACAGGCGAGTTTATCGACGTCATTCACTGGGTTGATGACAGCCGCGACACGATGGTCTGGCGGTTCGAGCGCGAAGATCACGAGATCAAATATGGCGCCAAGCTCACTGTGCGCGAAGGCCAGGCTGCTGTATTCATCCATGAAGGCCAGATGGCCGATGTCTTCACCCCCGGCCTCTATATGCTTGAAACAAACAACATGCCGGTGATGACGACGCTCAACCACTGGGATCACGGCTTTAAGTCGCCGTTCAAATCCGAGGTATACTTCGTCAACACAACCCGCTTCAGTGACTTGAAGTGGGGCACCAAAAACCCGATCATCGCGCGCGACCCCGAGTTTGGCCCTGTGCGCCTGCGCGCCTATGGCACCTACACCATCAAAGTCAGTGACCCTGCCCGCTTCCTCGTTGAAATCGTCGGCACTGACGGCGAATTCACGATGGACGAGATCAGCTACCAGATCCGCAACATCATCGTGCAGGAGTTCTCGCGCACCATCGCCCGCGCGGGCATTCCTGTGCTCGACATGGCCGCCAACACCCGCGAGCTGGGCACCATCGTTGCACGCGACATCGCCCCGCGACTGGCGGAATACGGCCTTGAGATGCCCGAGCTTTACATCGAAAACATCTCCCTTCCCGAGGCCGTCGAAGCCGTGCTGGACAAGCGCACCTCAATGGGCGTGATCGGCGATCTGT
The DNA here is from genome assembly GCA_947497495.1 of uncultured Lentibacter sp. Taxonomy (GTDB): domain Bacteria; phylum Pseudomonadota; class Alphaproteobacteria; order Rhodobacterales; family Rhodobacteraceae; genus Lentibacter. The sequence continues at coordinate 12,871 of CANMGT010000013.1, read as the reverse complement.
CAACCTATATGAACTACCAGGCCGCCGAGAGCCTCACCCATGAGGGCGCAGGCGGCGCGGCCCTTCAAGCCGGTGTCGGCGCAGGCCTTGGCATGCAGATCGCGCGTGAAAGCGTCCAAGCCGGGCCATGGGGCGCTCATCTGGGAAGCGCGCCAAAAGCCGCCACACCGCCCCCCGCACCAGCCCCTGTCGAACACGTCTGGCACATCGCTGAAAACGGCGAAAGCAAAGGGCCGTTCTCACGCGCCTCGCTTGGCCGCATGGCCGCAGACGGCAGCCTCACGCGCGACACACTTGTCTGGACAGCAGGGCAAGACGGCTGGCTCACAGCAGGTCAGGTCACAGAGCTTGCCCAGCTCTTCACCATCCTGCCGCCGCCGCCCCCTGCGGGCTAAACCCGGTTTTTTCTTGGCAAAAATACTCTCGCCGAAGGCATAGAACTCATGGATGAGCACGCGCCAACAGACGTGGCTGAAAGTCACCGCTTCCCCTGCGCCCAATGCGGCGCAGACTATCGCTTTGACCCCGGTCAAGACCGGCTGATCTGCGATCACTGCGGCGCGACAGAAGTGATAGGCGTCACCCGCAGCGCGCCCATCCGCGAGCTTGACTTCAAGGCAGGCCTTGGCGCCGTCTTGCCCGTGCAAGACATCGAAGAGGTGCGCGTTTCCCAATGCCCCAACTGCGCCGCGCAGATCGAGTTTGACAGCACAACACACGCCACAGAATGCCCGTTCTGCGCAACACCGGTTGTCACCGACACAGGCACGCACCGCCACATCAAGCCCCGCGCGGTGTTGCCCTTCGCCCTCGACGAGCGCACCGCCCGCACCGCTATGACAGACTGGCTCGGCGCGCTCTGGTTTGCCCCGAACGGCCTCAAGCAATACGCCCGCAAGGGCCGCGCGATGAGCGGCATCTACGTGCCCTACTGGACGTTTGATGCCGACACCTCGTCAAGCTACACAGGCGAGCGCGGCACGGTCTACTACGAAACCCGCACTGTCATGCGCGATGGCAAGCGCATGCAGCAGCGGGTCGCCAAAATCCGCTGGAACCCTACACGTGGGCGCGTTGCGCGCTTCTTTGACGACGTTCTGGTGCTGGCCTCGCGTTCACTGCCCAAGAAGTTCACCGACGCGCTTGAGCCTTGGGACTTGGCCGCACTAGAGCCTTACCGCCCCGAATACCTCGCAGGCTTTCTCGCCGAAGGATACAGTGTTCAGCTTTCCGAAGGCTATGACGAAGCGCGCGCCCATATGGCCCGCATCATCGAGCGCGATGTAAAGTTTGACATCGGCGGGGACAGGCAGCGCATTCACGACATCAACACCGATGTGCGCGATGTGACATTCAAACACATCCTGCTCCCCGTCTGGCTCGCGGCCTACAAATACCGTGGCCGCACCTACCGCTTCGTCGTCAACGGACGCACCGGGCGTGTGCAGGGCGAGCGGCCCTACTCGGCTTGGAAAATCTTCTTTGCCGTCCTCATCGGCGTGATCATCGCCGCCGCTGTCGGATATGTCTACGGCGTCAACGAAGGAGCCTTCTGATGAAACCCGAATTTGACAGCCTCACCCGCGTGATGAAGGCCCGCTATTCTTGCCGCGCCTACCTGCCGCAAGCCGTTGAACACAGCCTCATCGAGCAGATCGTGCGCACAGCACGGCGCGCGCCCTCATGGTGCAACGCCCAGCCCTGGCAGCTCACGATCACCTCTCAGGAGGAAACCGCAAAGCTTGGCGAGGCGCTTTATGCGCACGCCTCCAAGCACAAGATGCAGCCCGACATGGCATGGCCCGACAGCTACAGCGGCCCCTATAAGGCGCGCCGCTTCACCTGCGGGATGCAGCTTTATGACGCCCTTGGCATATCCCGCGAAGACAAGCCGGTCCGCGCCGCGCAGATGCTTGAAAACTTTCGCTTTTTTGGTGCGCCGCATGTCATGCTGGTCACCTCCCCGAGCGAGCTGGGCCCCTACGGCGCGCTGGATTGCGGCGGCTTCATCACCGCCTTCACACTGGCGGCTCAGGCGGCTGGCATCGCCAGCATTCCGCAAGCCGCACCCGCCGGACACGCCCCGTTTTTGCGCGACTACTTTCGCCTCCCCGAAGACAGGCTCATTCTTTGCGCGGTGTCGTTTGGTTACGCTGACGAGGCCCACAAGGCCAACAGCTTTCGTACCGAGCGCGCCGATACAGGCGAGATCATCGACTGGCGGTAAGGCTGGCCGGTAGGTCTGGCGCTAGGCATCGTCTCGCGCGATGGCCACAAGCCCGAGCTTACGAGCCGCCCAAAGCGACAGGATCGAGCTATCAAGACCCTCGGGCGCCTGAAAACGGCGGATCGCGTGGCGTGTGCGCGCATCCATATCGCCGGTTAAAGCCCCCGCATAAAGCCCCCGCGCCTTCAAGGCCCGCTGCAACGTGGCGATAATGTCAGGCGTCAACTGCTCCTGACAGGGCGTCTCGAACCAAAGCTCGCGGCGTTCTTTCACGATCGCGCGCTTGGTGATTTCGCGGTAAATCGGCTCTGAGACAACCGTGCCGTCTTCCAGAACTTCGGCTGGCTGCACCAGAACGCGCTCTGTCACCGTTTCGATCACGGCGGGGCTTACATCTTTGCCCCAACAGGAGTTCGGGTCTGAGCCGGGCGGCGGCGCTTCAAACGAGCGGATCAAGTCTGGCTCGGGCGACACCGACAGGCCCATGCCTTGTGTGCAGGCTCCCAGCACAAACGGCAAACCGAGTAAGAAAAGTACCTGTTTCAAAAGCCTGCGCCCACTATTCTGCCAACTGTTCAGCTCGCTATTTTCGGGACATTACAGCTTAACGGCCGCTGCGAAAAGCTTGCTCGGCACGCCTTATCACTAAGAATTGTCGCCTGTGACATGCCTGCCCGTCGCAATTAGGGCTGGCAGGCCCTATCTGGCTTTTGTAACAACGTCACAACAGACACCTTTATCAGGAGCGCATAACAATGGCGAAAATCACATATGTCGAGCACAGCGGCAAGGAACACACCGTGGACGTGGCCGCTGGCCTTACCGTCATGGAAGGCGCGCGCGACAACAACATCCCCGGCATCGAAGCCGATTGTGGCGGCGCCTGTGCCTGCTCGACATGCCACGTTTACGTGCACCCTGACTGGGTTGGCAAAATCCCCGGTAAGGAAGACATGGAAGAGGACATGCTCGACTTCGCCTTTGAGCCAGATGCAACGCGCTCGCGGCTGACATGCCAGATCAAAGTGACCGACGACATGGACGGCCTCATCGTCCAGATGCCTGAAAAGCAAATCTGATGTCCAAAGCGCCGCGCCAGCCTGTGCACCCTTTGCAAACGCTCGCGCGCGGCGCGGCTCTAGCCTGTGCGCTAGCTGCACCCTTCCCTGTGGCGAGCCTCGCGCAAACAGCTGACGTCAGCGCCCGTTTCGCCGAGCCGACAACGCGCTATGCCCACGGTGTCCTTGGCGACGCTATCGAGTATGGCGCGCTTGAGATAAGCGCGCCCACCTCTAAAGGCGCGCGCAAGACAGTCACTGTCCGCCTGCCCGACGCCCGCGTCTTTGAAGACATCGCTCCGCGCCTCGTTGATGTGACAGGCGACGGGCAGCCCGAGGTTGTCGTGGTCGAAACGCTCATGGACAAAGGCGCGCAGCTCGCCATCTACGACAGCAAAGGCCGCAAGCTCGCTGCCACACCGCATATCGGCCAGCGCAACCGCTGGCTCGCCCCCATCGGGGCCGCCGACTTTGACGGCGACGGGCATATCGAGATCGGCTATATCGACAGGCCCCATCTGGCCAAAACCCTCCGCCTCTGGCGCTTCAAAAATGGCAAACTCCACGAAGTTGCTGCCCTCGAAGGGCTCACCAACCACAAAATCGGCTGGGACTTCATCGCCTCTGGTCTGCGCGACTGCGGGGCAGGCCCCGAAATGATCACAGCCGACGCGGCCTGGAAGCACATCATGGCCACGCGCTTTGACGGCAAAACCGTCGCCGCTCGGCGTGTCGCGGCTTACACTGGCCCCGACAGCATCCAGCGCGCCCTTTCTTGCGCCAACTGATCGTGCGATAACTGGGCTATGAAACGTGCTTATGCCGTCATTCTCATCCTCGTCATAACCGCTTGCGCACGCCCGCAAGCGACTGGAATAAATGCGATAAACCCGAACGCGACGACAGAATCTGTTTTCATCGCGACCATGCGCAGCCAAGGGCAAACCGGCCAGATATACGGCCAGAAACGCTCCGAGCAGATGCACTACGCCGAGGCCTTCGTTTCTGTTCCGCCCATCCACCAAATCGGCCGACTCGAACGCGGCACCGGCGTGGTCAATACCGCCAAACACTTCGCGCCTTTGGGACACAAGCAACTGCCAGACATCCGCGCCTTGTCTAGCCATATTGCAGCGTCTCAGGCAAACACGCAGGAACCGCTGCTGATTTTCGTGCATGGCTACAACAACACGCTGGAAGACACGGTGTTCCGGCTAGCGCAAATACAGCATGACTTCGAGTTACAAAATCCGGCCCTGCTGTTTTCGTGGCCCTCTGCGGGGGACCCGCGCGGCTATGTCTACGACCGTGATTCAGTGCTCTTTGCGCGCTCGGATCTGGCGCGCCTGCTCGAAGGTTTGCAACGCTCAGGCCAGCGCCGCATCCTCGTTCTCGCGCACTCCATGGGCAGCCACCTTGTGATGGAAGCGCTTCGCCAACTCAAACTCCAGGGCAAAACCGCACCACTCTCGGCAATCGAGGGCGTGGTCATGATGTCACCCGACATTGACCCGGACGTGTTTCGCAAACAAGCCCGCGAGATAGGCACCCTGCCGCAACCCTTTGTCATTATGACCACCCAGAATGACCACGTGCTAAACCTCGCGGGCCTTCTGTCGGGGCGCAAAGAGAGGCTGGGGCGCATTCAAAACGCCGATGAAGTCGCAGGGCTTGGCGTGACGGTGCTTGATTTCTCAAGCTTCGAGAACGGGGAAAACTTTGGCCATATGGTGCCTGTATCTTCGCCGGAAGCGATCGCATTTCTGCGCAAACTCTCCGGCGGGATCAGCCAGAGCGCCGATGCATTCTCGCGCTACCTGAAGCTGGGCGACAGCCCGAAATCGGCGATCTGAGCATACCGGAAAGGACAAGGATATGGCAGGCGGATGGGCAAAAGACGGCGCCGTGAGCGAGCAGATCGAAGCCTCTGTCTCTGACGAGCTAAACCGCATGAAAGCGCGCAAACAGCCACAGGGCGAAAGCCTGCGATTCTGCGCCGACTGCGAGGAAGAAATCCCCGAAGCCCGCCGCAGAGCCATTCCGGGCGTGAAGCTTTGCATTGATTGCATGCAAGAGCGCGACGCCGCCCAAAGCCAGCGTGGCGGGATCAACCGGCGCGGTTCAAAGGACAGCCAGCTAAAGTAGTTGAACGCGCCCAAGCTGGGGCCAGCGCCCAAGACACAAAACAAGTTTTGTGACCCCCCTCGGGATACTTGTGGCAATGAGAAACAATTCACCAAGAACCACGATCAAAGTATTCCGGTACAGGCCGGGGCGCCTATAACCGTTTGATGAGAAAGACCTTCGGAGTTTTCGGGGGGAGAGCACCAAGCGCCCTCCCCTTTTCTTTTCGCTCTAGATATCGCCGCCGGAGGCTCCGGACATTACCACAAGTGCCGCAGGGTGGTTTACGCGGCTTAACCTTCCATCGCTTCCAGCTCGTCAATGAAACCAGAGATCATGCTGAGGCCCTTATCCCAGAACTTGGGGTCGCTTGCGTCAAGTCCGAAAGGAGCCAAAAGCTCCTTGTGGTGCTTTGATCCGCCCGCTTTGAGCATGTCGAAATACTTGTCCTGAAAGCCCTCAGGGGTCTCTTCGTAGACAGCATAAAGCGCGTTTACGAGGCCGTCACCGAAGGCATAGGCATAGACGTAGAACGGCGAGTGCACGAAGTGCGGGATGTAGCTCCAGAAGTTCTCGTAGCCATCCATATATTCAAAGGCTGGCCCAAGGCTTTCTGCCTGCACGGACATCCAGAGCGCGCCGATGTCTTCCGGCGTCAGCTCGCCTTCGCGGCGGGCAGCGTGGAGTTTGCACTCAAAGTCGTAAAACGCGATCTGGCGCACGACGGTGTTGATCATGTCTTCGACTTTGCCGGCCAGCATCACGCGGCGCTGGTTTTCGTCTTTTGCCTCGGACAGCATTTTGCGGAAGGTGAGCATTTCGCCAAACACCGAGGCCGTTTCCGCCAGCGTCAGGGGCGTTGACGACAGCATCTCGCCCTGATCGGCAGCCAAGACCTGGTGCACACCGTGGCCCAACTCGTGCGCCAGCGTCATCACATCGCGCGGTTTGCCAAGATAGTTGAGCATCACATAGGGGTGCACGTCCGTCACCGTCGGGTGCGCAAAGGCCCCGGGCGCTTTGCCCGGCTTCACGCCCGCGTCGATCCAGCCCTTGGTGAAAAACGGCTCGGCGATTTCGGCCATGCGAGGATCAAACCCGGCGTAGGCGCTCATCACAGTCTCGCGCGCTCTGTCCCAGCCCACAACGCTGGTGTCTTCCATCGGCAGGGGCGCATTGCGATCCCACATCTGCATGACATCAAGGCCAAGCCATTTGCGCTTGAGTTCGTAATAGCGGTGCGAAAGTTTGGGGTATGCGGCGACAACAGCATCGCGCAGCGCCTCAACAACTTCAGGCTCGACATCGTTGCTCAGGTGCCGCCCCGTCTGGGCTGTCGGCATCCCGCGCCAACGATCGACGATCTCTTTTTCCTTGGCCTGCGTGTTGTGCACGCGGGCAAATGTTTTGACGTTGGCGGCAAAAACGCTCGCCAACTCACGCGCTGCCGCTTCACGACTGTCGCGATTCGGGTCGGTCAGCAGGTTGAGCGTGCCTTCAATGTTGAGAGGCTCGCCGTCAACTTCAAACTCAAGGCCAGCAATCGTTTCGTCAAACAGCCGCTCCCATGCGTCGCCTACGACGCCAAGATCGTGGAGAAACTTCTCAAGCTCGTCAGACAGCTGGTAAGGCTTCATCGCACGAATGCGGTCAAACACGGGCTTATAGCGGGCAAGGTCGGCGTTGTCGGCAAACAGCGCGTCCATCGCATTGTCTTCCATCCGATTGAGTTCAAGCGTGAAAAACACCAGCGGCGTGGTGTAGTTGGTGATCTTCTCCTGCACGTCCGACAGAAACTTGGCGCGCGCACCGTCAGTTGTCAGCTGGTAATAGCGCAGGCCCGCATATGACATGATGCGCCCGGCGATGCCGTTGATCTTCTCATTGCGCAGCACACAGGCGAGAAAGCCCTCGGCGTCCAAGTCCGCCAGTTTGCCTTCGTAATCGGAAGCAAACGCCGCGCATTCCTGCTCAAGCCACGCCAAGTCTCGCGTCAACTCCGGCGCATCTTCCGCTGTGTAAAGGTCGCTCAAGTCCCACTCGGGCAAGCCGCCCAAGCCCTCGGAGCCAGAGCTGGCGTTGGCGTCAGATACGGGGAACGGGAGCTGGAACATGGGAAGCCTCATTGATGTTTCCCCCTCGACATAGAGTGTGCCGAGGCTGATCTCAAGGGATGCTGTCTAGCCCTGAAAACCAGCGCAAAAACTAGCCCTGAAAAAACGCCACCATTTCCGCGTTGAGCTGCGCGCGGGTTGCGGCATCTTCCATCAAAACTTCGTGCTCGGCGCCTTCGACAGGCCTCAGCGTGCCGCCCGGCCAGTTTGCCATGCGCGTCTTGATGCTGGGCACATCGACGATTCTCTCCTGCGTGCCCAAAAACGTCAGCGTGCGTTGCGGCGGCGAGGGCATCGCAGCCAGCGCCTTGCATTCAACAAGCGCCTCGTGCAGCCACTGCAGCGAGGGACCCGCCAAAGTCAGCGCAGGCTGCGCCTCGGCCTGACGCTTCATATAGGCCCAAGTGTCCGCGTCCGTTGTGAGCATATTGTCCTCAAACGGAGACGACAGCAGGTAGGTTTCGCGCGCTGTGCCGGGCGCAAACTGCGCGCCGATGCCAAACAGTGTGGTCACCGTCGACAGCAAGGTTGCGATCGGGCGCATGTGCCGGGCAAGCGAAATGCCCCACATCGGCGCCGAGAAAGCGGCGGCCTTCACAGGCAAGCCCTCATGCAGCGCACGCAGGCCAATGCAGCCGCCCATAGAGTGCGCCAACAAGTAGTATGGCTCCGGCGCGCCAAGCGCACGGGCCTTGGCAAGCAGGGCCTGAACGTCAAGCTGATAGTCGGAAAACTTGCCGACATGGCCAAGCATCTGCTCGTCATCAAGCCGGTCGGCAAGCCCCTGCCCGCGCCAGTCTATCGCCAGCGTGGCAAAGCCTTTGCCAGCAAGGTCTGCTGCGGTGCGGCCATATTTCTCGATATACTCTGTCCGGCCCGGAAAGAGCAGAACAGTTCCCGACGCACCCTCTTGGGGCCAATATCCGGCGCGCAGGCGCACGCCGTCTTGGGCGTGCATCCACATCGCATGGCCGCCATCGGGGCCTTCCGCAATCTCGGCGAAAAAGGGCGCGTCAGCTGTCATTTAGCTCAAAACCGAGCCGAGCTGCATCGCAAGGCCCATGTCGCCATCTACCGTCAGCTTGCCGCCCATGAAAGCCGCTGTCGAGTTTGTATCACCCGACAGAATGCCTTCAAACGTTTCGCGATCTGCGGTCAGCGTCACGTCTGTGTCTTCGTCGGCGGCGCGCGCGCCATCCGCGTCGATCACAACCGAGCCTTCGCCCTCGATGGTAAACTTGGCTGTGCCAGCGTCAAAGCCGCCACCGTCAAGTTTAGCGTTCAGTGCCTCTACGGCTGCATTAATTACGTCGCTCATGAGCGTATCCCTTCACGTTGTTGCGACAAGGCCTTCCTATGTGCCCTGCCAGCAGTTATCCTGACAATACTATGGGTATTCTTGCTGTCGATCTCAAACCTGCCGTAGGGGCAATTTTCCTCTCATGCGCGGCTGCCTTTACGGCAAGCGCTGACGAAGCCTCGCTGGATTCTCTTTACCAAACCCTAAAGAGCCCCGAAAAAGCGGAAGCCCAGAAAGCCGCCCGCGAGATAGAGCTTGAGTGGTCAAAGTCAGGCTCCGCCAGCGCTAACCTGTTGTTTAAGCGGGGCGAAAAGGCTCTGACGGAAGAAGAACCAAACCAGGCGATCGAGCATTTCACCGCCCTGACAGACCACGCCCCCCAGTTTGCCGAGGGCTGGCACGGCCGCGCGCGGGCGTTTTTCATGCTCGGCGAATACGGCCTTGCGCTGAACGACATCAAACAAACCCTCGCGCTCAACCCGCGCCATTTTGATGCGATCTACGGCCTCGCGGCCATTTTAGAGCAAATCGATAAGCCCGAAGAGGCCTATGACGCCTATAAGATTCTCTTGAACCTCTATCCCGCCCATGAAAAAGCCCTTGAGGCCGTTTCCCGCCTTGAGCGCCGCGTGAACGGCACAAACCTGTAACCGCGACAAAGAGTTCCCCCTATGAGTGCCTCCTCACGGACAGTCGCAGTGCTGGGCCCCACCAACACGGGCAAAACGCATTACGCGATCGAGCGGATGCTCTCCTACCGCTCCGGTGTGATCGGGCTGCCTTTGCGCCTGCTGGCGCGTGAAGTCTACGACAAGATCGTTGCGATCCGTGGCTCAAACGTCGTGGCGCTGGTGACCGGCGAAGAGCGGATCGTGCCCGAGCGTGCCGCTTACTGGGTCTGTACCGTTGAGGCGATGCCGCAGGCCATGGGCGCCGAGTTTCTCGCCATTGACGAGATCCAGCTCTGCGCTGACCCCGAGCGCGGCCATGTCTTCACCGACAGGCTGCTGCGCTCGCGCGGTATCATGGAGACGCTGTTCTTAGGCTCTGACTCGATGCGCGGTATCATCCGCACACTGGTGCCGGAGGCCGAGTTCCTCACTCGCGAGCGCATGTCGCAGCTTTCTTATGGCGGTTCCAAAAAGATCAGCCGCATGCAGGCGCGCTCTGCCATCGTCAGCTTTTCCATCGACAACGTTTACGGCATCGCTGAACTGCTCAAGCGCCAGAAGGGAGGCGCGGCAGTTGTCATGGGCGCGCTCAGCCCCCGCACCCGTAACGCGCAGGTCGAGCTATACCAGAACGGCGATGTTGACTACCTCGTCGCCACCGACGCCATCGGCATGGGCCTCAACCTTGATATCAACCATGTCGCCTTTTCCGCGTTGGCCAAGTTTGACGGGCGGCGGATGCGCCAGCTGATGCCCCACGAGTTGGGCCAGATCGCGGGCCGTGCAGGGCGCGGTATGAGCCACGGCACCTTCGGCGTGACAGGCGAAGCAGCACCTTTGGACGACAATGTTGCCAATGCGATCATGGAGCACAGATTTGCGCCGGTGAAGAAAGTCATCTGGCGCAACCCGCGACTCGAGTTCGGCCAGCTTGACGCGCTGATCCGCTCGCTGGAAGTTGCGCCCAATGACGACTTGCTCGTCAAAGCGCGCGAAGCCGAAGACCTGAGCGCGCTCAAAGCCCTTTCTGACGACGCCGAAAGCCGTGCGCGCGCGTCTGATCCGGCCAGCATCCGCCTGCTCTGGGACGTGTGCCAAGTGCCTGACTTCCGCTCGATCAGCGCGAGCGAGCACGCCAACCTGCTGACACAGATCTTTGCCTACCTGCACGAGCGCGGCAGCATCCCCGAAGACTGGCTCGCGCGGCACATCAAACAGATCGACAGGCCCGCAGGCGACATCGACACCCTGTCAAAAAGGCTGGCCTTTATCCGCACATGGACGTATGTCGCGCAGCGAAAAGGCTGGGTAAATGACGAAACCCATTGGCGCGAGAGCACACGCGCTGTAGAAGACCGCCTATCAGACGCGCTCCACGACGCGCTGACGCAGAGATTTGTCGACAGGCGCACATCGGTGTTGCTGCGACGTTTGAAACAAAAGGAGGCCATGTTGGCCGAGGTAAATGAAAACGGTGAAGTGACGGTTGAGGGCGAATTCGTCGGCCGTCTTGAAGGGTTCCGCTTTAGTCAGGACAAATCCGCAGCTGGGCAGGAAGCCAAGACGCTCAAGCAAGCAAGTCTTGCCGCGCTGGCGCCACACTTCCACCTGCTGGCAGACCGTTTTTACAACGCGCCGGACACCGAGCTCGACTTTACCGAGCAAGGCGGGCTGATGTGGGGCAACAACGCCGTCGGCAAACTGGTAAAGGGCGCTGACGCGCTCAAGCCAACCGTCAAGGCCTTCGTGGACGACGAGGCCGGCGCTGATGTGGCCGAAAAAGTGACACGCCGACTGCAGCATTTCATTGACCGCAAAATCGCCACTGCGTTTGAGCCTCTGCTCGCGCTTTCCCGTGATGAAGAGCTGTCAGGCCTCGCGCGCGGCTTTGCCTTCCAGATGGTTGAAGCCCTGGGCGTTCTGCCCCGCGCCACTGTGGCAAACGACGTAAAAGCGCTTGATCAAGACAGCCGCGGTGCACTGCGCAAGCACGGCATCCGCTTTGGCCAGTTCACGATCTTCATGCCGCTGCTTCTTAAGCCCGCGCCGACGCGCCTGCGCCTTGTGCTCTGGTCGCTCGCGCAAGACTTGGCCGAGTTTCCCGAAGCGCCGCCCCCCGGCCTTGTGACAGTTCCCAACATGTCAAAACTGCCGCAGGGCACCGACACGATGGCAGGCTACCGCAACGCAGGCGAACGCGCGATCCGCATCGACATGCTCGAACGGCTCGCCGACATGCTCCGCGCGGAAGACAGCCGCGGCGGCTTTGAAGCCAAAGCCGACATGCTCTCGATCACGGGCATGACGCTCGAGCAGTTCGCCGACCTGATGACAGGCCTCGGCTATAAAGCCGAAAAAGGCGAGCGCGTAAAGGTTAAAGCGGCCCCTGCGGAGGCCGAAAAGCCCGAAGAGGCAGACGCGCCCGCGTCTGATGAGGTTGCTGATGAGGTTGCTGCAGAAGCTCCTGCTGAGGTTCCAACAGAGGCTGCCGAGGCACCCGCCGAGCCAGCCGAACCCGAAATGGAAGCGTTCTACACCTTCACATGGGGCGGAAATCGCGGCAACGCACGGCCCCAAGGACAGGGCGAAGGCCAAGGCAAACCACGCGGCAAGCAAGACGGCAAGCAAGACGGCAAGCCGCGCGGCAAAGGCAAGCCTCGCGGCAAACCGCAAGGCGCGCAGAACTTCCAGTCACGTGCGCCCAAGAAAGACAGGATCGACCCCGACAACCCCTTCGCAGCCGCACTAATGGGGCTCGTCAAGAAGGACTGAGTTTTGAGTAGCGAAAAGCTCCGCCTCGACAAATGGCTCTGGCAGGCGCGGTTCTTCAAGACCCGCAGCCTGTCAGCCAAGCAAGTCAGCGGTGGGCATGTGCGCCTCAACGGCACCAAAGTCCATAAACCTGCCCACTCCGTGACTTCAGGCGACGTGCTAACATTCCCCCAAGGCAACGAAATCCGCGTTGTCAAAGTGCGTGCCCTCGGCACCCGCCGCGGCCCCGCGCCGGAAGCCCAAACACTCTATGAAGACCTGACGCCGCCGCGCGAAGAACGCGCGCCCGAGCCCGCCCGCACTGGCCCCCGCCCCACAAAAAAAGACCGCCGCGACATCGACGCTCTCAAAGACAACGACCTTTAGCTCTAGAATAACTCCCTCCCCGAGTACTCCCGTCCCAGAGCTTTGCATCAAAGATGCAAACATCTGCGTTGGGCCAAGCCGGGTGGCGCTCTGGCAGCAAAGCTGCCAGAGCGCCACCCGGCGGAGCGCCTTGGCAAAGCCAAGGCGCAAAAACCGCGGCACACCCCCCGCGTGAAATCTAAGCGAAAAAACAATATCAACCCCCCCACAAAGAACAAACAAGTCACCCCCCCAGAAAA
>CANMGT010000012.1 GCA_947497495.1 uncultured Lentibacter sp. | reverse complement strand
CCCGAGGTCGAGCCTGAACCCGAGGTCGAGCCTGAACCCGAGGTCGAGCCTGAACCCGAGGTCGAGCCTGAACCCGAAGATGAAGATTGCTATGTTGATTGTGGGTTTGGCTTGCCCGCTGTCGAACATGACGCCGCATGGTATGGTTCCGAATACACCGAGGACGAGATTGATCTGAAATACTCGTACGGCCTCATCTCGGAAGAGTTTTACAGGGCGATCCTCCTTGAGTTTTGAGCCTTTAGGCCATTCAACAGCGCGCTCCCCCTCATTTCTATGCCGGGGGAGCGATTTGCTCTCCAACATCTTTAAAAATTTGATAGAACGTCTCAAAGCACGCTTCACAGGGGTTTGAGCATGACAGGCGTATTGGCCAGCCAGCAAATACAAGAGATGATTTCATCGGGCGCGATCTCTGCAGCGAACGCTTTTGTCGAAGGGCAAGTACAGCCCGCGAGCCTCGATCTGCGCCTCGGCACGAAAGCTTTCCGCGTGCGTGCTTCTTTTCTCGCGGGACACGGGCGGTCTGTCGCAGACAGGCTTAACGAATTTGAGATGCACCAAATTGACCTTACACAAGGAGCTGTACTTGAAAAAGGCTGCGTCTACGTTGTCGAATTGCAGGAAAGGCTGGCCCTGCCCGATGGCATATTGGCCGTTGCAAATGCCAAAAGTTCTACAGGACGGCTTGACCTGCTGACGCGCACGATTACCGACGGTGGAGAAGAATTTGACCGCGTTCCTGCAGGCTATGCAGGCCGCCTTTACGCCGAAATTTGCCCTCGTTCCTTTTCCGTTTTGGTGCGCCCGGGCATGCGCCTCAATCAAATTCGGTTTCGCGAAGGTCAGGCTCAGCTAAGTGATGAAGCCCTGCGCGCGCTGCACGGGACAATACCGCTAGTAAACGGCAGCAAACCGCTTTTTGACGACGGTCTAGGGTTCTCTGTAGATCTGCAACCTGTTGAGGGCGACTTGGTCGGATACCGCGCCAAGCCGCATACCGGTGTTATCGACCTCGATAAGCTGGGGTTCTATGAACCGTCTGACTATTGGGAAGAAGTGCGCACTCATAACGGTCAAATCATCCTTGATCCGGGTGCCTTTTATATTCTCGTCAGCAACGAAGCCGTCTGTATTCCGCCGGAGTATGCGGCGGAAATGGCGCCGTTTCTGGCAATGGTCGGAGAGTTTCGAGTTCACTATGCGGGCTTTTTTGATCCGGGTTTTGGCTATGCCGAAGCTGGCGGCGCTGGCTCACGGGGTGTACTTGAAGTGCGCTGCCACGAGTCGCCCTTCGTGCTCGAGCATGGCCAGGTTGTAGGTCGGCTGGTGTTTGAGCGCATGTCAGAACGCCCATCCGAGCTTTACGGTGAGCGGATCGCCTCAAACTATCAAGGCCAAGGCCTGAAGCTTTCAAAGCACTTCAAATAGGCTACATGCGGCCAATGCGGCGCGACATTTTCATGGCCCGTTTTGCTTGCTTCAGGTTGGGATCTTGGCGGTTTTTGCCACCGTTTCCTGAGTTGGACAGCTTGCTCATACCTGTGTTCATTGCTTTGCGAACAAACATTCTCAACACCATATTGATGATCTGATTGGCGTTCATCGCGCCCTCCTGCTCTCGGTTTTCTTATTAGTAGCGCGGTATTGTGCTATTAATAAGGCAAGGTTCAATCTTCAAAAAGCTCGCTTTGGCCTTCTTCGGTCGCCTCATCGGCGTCTTCATCCCCCTCACCCATTTTGGGCAATGTGCCGGGCGGTGGACGGTTGTCAAGAAGGCCCGCTGAGCGCAGTTCTTTCAGACCCGGCAAGTCACGGGCCGATTCAAGCCCGAAGTGATCGAGAAAATCTTGGGTAACGACAAAAGTCACAGGCCGGCCTGGTGTCATCTTGCGGCGGCCAAAGCGTATCCACTCCATCTCGAGCAACTGATCTACTGTGCCGCGTGAGACACTGACACCGCGAATTTCTTCAATCTCAGCGCGTGTCACCGGCTGGTGATAGGCAATGATCGCGAGTGTTTCTATTGCGGCGCGGCTAAGTTTACGCGTCTCAACAGTTTCTTTCTGCATCAGGAACGACAGATCGGGCGCTGTGCGCATCGCCCAAGCGTCTCCCACTTTGACAACATTCACACCGCGCCCCGTGTAACGTTTACGCAGGTGCACCAACGCTTCGGCAGCATCACTGCCATGCGGCATGCGGGCGTTCAGTTCTTTCACAGTCACAGGCTCGGCGCTGGCAAACATGATCGCCTCAACCATGCGCTCCTGTTCGGCAACCGGAGGCGCTTCAAACAGGCTTTCTTCTGCTTCTATCGGGGCGTTTTCGTCTGACATTATCTTTCCCTTGCCCTGAGTTCTATGGGTGCGAATGACTCTGACTGCCTGAGTTCAACGCGACCTTCTTTGGCGAGTTCGAGTGAGGCTGCAAACGTAGAAGCTGTTGCCGAGCGTATGCGCATTGGATCTTTGTTCCACCCCTCCGGAATGTAGCTTGCGATATCAGTCCACTTGCCTGCATAACCGATAAGCCCGCGCATCCGTTCAAGCGCATTTTCAAGCGTAAACACCGCATCACGATCCATAACAAACGGGCGAAATTCGTCTCGTGTGCGCAGGCGCGAATAGCCCTGCATAAGGTCCAGCAAAGTTGCCGTATAGGTTACTCGCTTCACTCGCTCGACACTCTCCGGGACGCCTCGTGCGAAGAAATCGCGGCCCAGCCTGTCGCGTGCCATAAGCCGAGCAGCGACATCCCGCATGGCTTGCAAACGCTCCAGCTGAAAGGCCAGATGCGCAGCTAACTCTTCGCCGCTAGGGCCGTCTTCTTCCGGGTCAGGCGGTAGAAGAAGGCGCGATTTCAGGAAAGCAAGCCATGCCGCCATAACCAAATAGTCTGCAGCCAACTCGATACGCAATGTCTTGGCCTTCTCAACGAAAGCCAAATATTGGCGCGCGAGTTGCAGGATACTGATTTTGATCAAGTCAACTTTCTGTGTGCGCCCAAGCGTTAGCAAAACATCAAGCGGGCCTTCAAAACCGTCGACATCAATGATCAAAGCCTCCGCATCAAGGCGTTCGGCTACACTTAGTTTTGGTTGGTCTTCTTGAAAATCATCATCAGCCATAAACGCGCCCATTCAAAAGCGCTTTAAGCTCGTCTTCTAGAGCTGAAATGTCAATCTCTGTTGGCGTTTTACGCGCAGCCAGCGCTGCAAGCGCCCGCCTTTGGGCAATGTCGTCCATCTTACCGGCAGCCTCGGCAACGGCTCGGCGTTCCGCGAGTGTTCCGTTGCAGTGCAAGACCACATCGCAACCAGCGTCGAGAGAACGACGGCTCAAGGATGCCAGATCTCCCTCAAGCGCTTTCATCGATATATCATCAGTCATCAAAAGACCGTCAAACCCGATCTCGTCGCGAATGAGCTTCATAACATCAGCGCTTAGAGTTGCCGGTGCCTTGTCGATTGACGGGTAGCTAATATGCGCCGTCATGCCCATTGGAAGATCACTCAAAGCTTTGAAGGGTGCAAAATCACTTGCGGACAGGTCTTCATGCGTTGCCTGAACTGTCGGCAACTCAAAATGGCTGTCAGAAACCGCGCGTCCGTGCCCAGGCACGTGTTTAACAACAGGCAAAACACCACCGTCAAGCAAACCATCCGCCGCGGCGCGGCCAAGTTTTGAAACCGTCTCAACGTCCGTTCCGTAACAACGGTTTTTCAAAAAGGCATGCGTGTCTTTGCTAGCAATATCGACCATTGGAGCGCAGTTGCTGTCGATCCCGATTTCGTGAAGCTCATGCGCGATCAAGCGGAACCTTATATAGAAACTTCGCGTGGCGTTCTCCACAGCAAGTTGCGCTTGCTCAAGGGGGGCTAGCCACTCCCGCCAGATTGGTGCCCTTAAACGTTGAACGCGGCCACCTTCTTGGTCAATCGTGATCGGCGCGTCGCGGCCAACGGCTTCGCGGAACTGGCCGCACAGTTTCTTGACTTGCTCCTTGCTGTCAATGTTGCGGGCAAACAGAATGAAGCCGAAAGGATCGACATCACGGAAAAAGGCGCGTTCATCCGCGCTCAGCTCCAAGCTTTCCGCATCGAGGATCGTGGCGCCAAACGAACTCACTTGCTGGTCACCGGAATGCAATCCGCCTTTTCGGCAACCAGTGCCGCACAAAAGCGGCGTGAATCGCTCAGGTCAGCAAAGCCCATAGCGCGTAAACGGTAAAACACACGGCCACCGCTCTTCGCACGCATAACAACGCGCTGCTTCCCATCAAGGTAATCTTCGAATTTGGAGTTCAACCGCGCCCACTCTTTGCGTGCGACATCTGGGCTGTCGAAGGCTCCAAGCTGCACAAGCCTCGTTCCGGCGGGGATACTCAACGCATCAATCTCGGCGGAAGCGCCTGCCGTCTCGATCGCAGGAGCAGCTGCCGCGGCGGCTTTGACAACAGTTGGCCGCATTTTGGGGCGAAGAGAACGCGCCAAACCTGTGGTTGGCGCCACGGCATCGCTCACCACATCGGCCAGAGCAGCCTCAACGGGTGTAACGGCCGAAACTTGTGTCACGGCTTCCGCTTCTGCCGTCGGCTCAGCAAGAGGAGCGACACCGTTGGATAGCTGGTCAGCCAGAGCTTTGATCGATGCCATCTGCGGCGACAAGGGTTCATCAGCCATATCAAGCTCCAGCACTGTCGTTCTGGGGGCACTGACAACGCGTTGCGTCTCGCCGGTTTTGATCTCAAGCGGGGTGTCTTCTTCAGTTAGCTCGACGGGTTTTGGCGCGAGCACCAATTTGTCGGCAGGCTTTTCAGCCCCGCCTACAGCCATCACGCGATTTACGGAAAGGCCTTGATGCTCAGCCTCCGAACCACCCGGGCTTTCTGGCACGACACGCATCGGTGTTTCAGCGGCGGCGCGAACAACTGGGACCCCGCTGACATCCCGTGCCAGCAGTTTGTAGCCCCAAGTGCCAATACCTACGATCAAAGCAAGCGAAATGGCGGCCCCCGCGTAGTTTGCGACTGCCCCGAATGATTGACGCGTTTTTTGTAAACCTACTGGCCCGTTCATCGGGATTTGTGCCATGATCTGCCTCATTTTCAACGGGCAGTTCTATGCTGCCTCGAAATACTGTTTCCGCCAATTCTCTGTGCTCACGAGAAATCATCAAGCGGCTGCACGCCAATAATAGCCAATCCTGCAGAAAAAACAACGTCTGCCGCAGCGACAACACAAGTTGCAATGGTTTTTGGGTCACGCCCGAGATGTGGCTGCTGACAGGATGCCAAAAGGTCTGCGCAACTTGACAGGAAAAGGCCAATTCGATGTGGCTCTGCACGCTCATGTGATAGCCGCAACACCTCTGGAAACGTCGCCAACTTGCTGATCAGGCTTACCTCCGGTTTTGACAGTTCTGTCGATCTGCTCTCGCATTTAAGTAAGCGCTTACAGGACATCGCGGCATAAAGGATGCGAAACGCAGGGTTGACCGCAGATGGTGATTGCACCGTTTCACACGAGAGCTCGAGTTCCCTGTCTGCGCGATGCGCAAAGCAATAAAGCTTCATCAACTGCATCACAGCATGATCCGCCGAGTGCTGGACGCGACAAGCCTCGAGAGCCGCACAGCTCAAATCGTTTTCCGCCAACACATTCTCAAAAAGTCCCGGCCTGAAGGTGCCCCCCTGCTTGGCAAAAAACTGAACCAATTCGGCCTCGCCAAAAGCCCCCATGACGACGGATAGTTGGGCCTCTAGACAGGCTAATTCAGCAGACGTGACTTGCCCGAAGCGGTTTGAGCCTTCGAAATGCGCAAGAAGCAACTCCCGTGCCGAGGATGCTTCTGGCCGTTCACTGAACACATGCGCTGTTTTCCCGAGGTGCGTTGCGATGGCCGTGGCGATTTCAGCCGCCCACCGTGGCCGCACCCCCTCCTCGCTTTGAACAAAGCATGCTGCGAAAGTGCCCGCCATTGTGTCCGAGCCATAGGCGCTCCCGCTCCCAACGATCGAGCTTACGATTTCACGAAGAAATTTATCTGAAAGTTGCAGGTTCACAAACCCAGGTCCGGCTACCCATACTGACGCGAACCTTTCGTCAGTTTCGAGCTTCATGGCCAGCAACGTCGCAAAATCTCTTGGTGGGCAAGATAAGGTTTTGGCCACCAGCAAAGCAGCATTGGTCATGACGTCGCCGTTGGCGCTGTCCCCCGGAAGGCCAACATCGACCCCCTCGACTGTGCCCCCAAGCTCACGCACTGCGCATCTAACCGCCGACCTAACGTCTTCCAGCATGTCCAAAACTGTCACCCCACCCGCCAAATGTTACGAAAAAGGCGCTCCAACGCCTTTGTCTCTGGCCTTTCTGTGCGCCTCGGTATATCGGCCAACGACGAACAACCCAAGGACATATCATGGACCTGCGAAATATTGCGATTATCGCGCACGTTGACCACGGCAAAACGACGCTTGTAGACGAACTACTCAAACAGTCTGGAGCCTTCCGCGCGAACCAGGAGGTAGCCGAGCGCGCCATGGACAGCAATGACCTCGAGCGCGAACGCGGGATCACCATCTTTGCCAAGCCTACCTCACTTGAATGGAAGGGCACGCGTGTCAACATCGTCGACACCCCCGGTCACGCAGACTTCGGGGGGGAGGTTGAGCGTATCCTTTCGATGGTTGATGGTGTTGTCCTGCTTGTTGATGCCGCTGAAGGCCCAATGCCGCAGACCAAGTTTGTAACCTCGAAAGCCCTCGCTCTTGGCCTGCGCCCCATCGTCGTGCTCAACAAAGTTGACAAGAACGATGCAGAGCCAGACCGCGCATTGGACGAGTGCTTTGACTTGTTTGCATCACTGGATGCAAACGATGACCAGCTCGACTTTCCTCATATGTATGCCTCGGGCCGTTCAGGCTGGGCCGACCACGAACTTGACGGCCCTCGCAAGGACCTGACGGCTTTGTTTGACCTGATCGTTAACCACGTTCCAGCGCCTAAGCAGATTGCTCATCAGAACGAAGACTTCAGCATGTTGGCAACGACATTGGGCGCTGACCCGTTTGTTGGCCGTATTCTGACAGGTCGCGTCGAAACAGGCCGCCTTAAAGTTGGCGCAACTGTTCAGGCTCTTAGCCGAATTGGCCAGAAAATCGAACAGTTCCGCGTCACAAAAATCCAAGCCTTCCGCGGACTTGCGACACAAGACATCGACGAAGCGTTGGCTGGCGACATCGTTTCAATCGCCGGGATGTCAAAAGCAACGGTTGCCGACACGATCTGCGCCTTGGCTGTCGACACGGCACTTGATGCGCAACCGATTGACCCGCCAACCATCACGGTAACCTTCGGCATCAACGACAGCCCACTCGCTGGTCGCGATGGCAAGAAGGTTCAGTCGCGCGTCATTCGCGAACGCCTGATGAAAGAAGCTGAATCAAACGTCGCTATCAAAGTCACGGACGCGCCCACAGGTGATGCTTTTGAAGTTGCGGGCCGAGGCGAACTTCAAATGGGTGTTCTCATCGAGAATATGCGTCGCGAAGGTTTCGAGCTTAGCATTTCCCGTCCTCAAGTGCTCCTGCGCGAAGAAGACGGCCAAATGATGGAGCCAATCGAAGAGGCGACAATTGATGTTGATGACGACTACTCTGGCGTTGTCATCGAGAAGCTCACAGGTGCGCGTAAAGGCGATCTTGTTGAAATGCGTCCTGCTGGCGCGGGAAAAACACGCATCATTGCGCATGTGCCCTCACGTGGACTCATCGGATATCACGGCGAGTTTCTCACAGACACGCGCGGCACAGGCGTTCTCAACCGTGTTTTCCATGGCTGGGCTCCTCACAAAGGTGCCATGCCAGGACGTCGTGCTGGCGTGCTGATCTCAATGGAAAGCGGCGATGCGGTTGCCTTTGCCCTCTGGAACCTTGAAGACCGGGGCAAGATGTTCATCGGAGCACAAGCCAAAGTCTACGAAGGCATGATCATCGGCGAGCACAGCCGTGAGAACGACCTTGAAGTGAACCCGTTGAAAGGCAAAAAGCTCACAAACGTTCGCGCTTCGGGCACCGACGAAGCTGTCCGGCTGACAACGCCCGTCACGCTCAGCCTCGAAGAGGCGATTGCCTATATCAACGATGACGAGTTGGTAGAAGTCACGCCCAATGCTATCCGGATGCGAAAGCGCTATCTTGACCCGCATGAGCGTAAGCGGATGTCAAAGAAGCTGTAAACCTTCTGATCACCCTCGACGGATAAAGGGCGGCCTCCTCATCGGAAGCCGCCCTTGTTCTGTTCCGATACTGATACTTAGTCTATTTCGACGACCATCAGTTCACGCTCTGAAGCGCCTCTGGCGTGATCGAGCGCCGCTTGGTATTCGTCGCTATTGTAGCAGTCAACAGCTGCCTCAAGTGTCGGAAACTGTGCCACAACATTACGCGGCCGTTCAGTGCCTTCGAGTTGAACAAACCGCCCCCCCCGAGCAAGAAACTTGCCGCCATGTTGAGAGATCGCTGGCCCTGCCAGTTCCGCATATTTCCCATAAGAGTCGGCGTCCGTCACCGTCACATGTGCAATCCATAAAGCTGGCATCTATCCCTCCATGACGGCTTCCGCCGCCTTTATCGCCGCATCGGCATTTTCAGTACTTTTCGCTCCCCCCTGAGCCATGTCGGGCCGGCCACCACCGCCTTTCCCGCCGAGTTCGACGACAACGGCTTTAACAATGTCGACAGCTGACAGCTTCTCGGTCAAGTCTTTGCTAAGGCCTGCCGCTACAGCCGCTTTGCCATCGGCCTCGGCAATTAGCAGCACTGCGCCGCTCCCCAGTTGGGCCTTGTGCTCATCGATTAGTGCTGGAAGATCTTTTCCAGAAACCCCCGAAAGCACTTTAGCAACAAACTTTATCCCGTTAATTTCCTTAACTTCACTAGGCTTATCTCCACCGCCTGACATGGCTAACTCTCGGCGGAGTTGGGCGACTTCGTTGCTCAGTGCCTTGCGTTCTTCAAGAACAGCTTTCACGCGCGACGGCACATCTCTCGCCTGAGCTTTCAATTCGGAAGCCACTTGGCTCAGCACGCTTGACTGCGTTCTTATATGTGCCAAAGCATCCTGACCAGTGAGGGCTTCGATGCGTCGGACGCCAGCGCTTGAAGCACTGTCGCTCAAAAGAACGAACATGCCAATATCACCGGTTCGCTGCACATGCGTGCCGCCACAAAGCTCAATAGAGTATGTTTTCCCGTTGCTCCCTTTGCCAGAGCCAAGCTCTGTCCCCATCGAAACAACGCGCACTTCGTCACCGTACTTCTCGCCAAACAGAGCCTGCGCACCAAGCGCTCGGGCATCATCTGGTGTCATTATACGTGTCTCAACAGGGGTGTTCTGACTAACAAAGCGATTCACCTCGGCCTCGACATGCATCATCTCTGCTTCGCTAAGCGCCTTGCCATGGCTAAAGTCAAAGCGAAGCCGGTCAACCGCATTCAAAGATCCCCGCTGTGCAACATGGTCTCCCAATGCGCCGCGTAAGGCCTCGTGGAGCAAGTGCGTTGCAGAATGGTTGGCACGAATTGCTCTTCGCTGTTTATGATCAACCTCCAAACTCACCGCATCTCCTTTGGAGAGGCCACCTGCGCCCGCTGTCAGCAGATGTGCAAAAACCTTGCCATCGGCAAACTTCTTCACATCTTCAACGTGGCTCACTTGTTCGAGATTATCCAAGCGCTTGATCAGACCGCTGTCGCCGACTTGGCCGCCAGACTCAGCATAAAATGGCGTTTGATTGAGAACAACCCAGCCTTGCTCGCCTTCTGCCAATGTATCAACACGGTTTGCATCTTTCACGAAAGCCAACACCTGCCCCTCGGCAACTTCGGTGTCATAGCCCAGAAAATCTGTCGCGCCGACTTTATCGAGAATATCAAACCAAACAGTCGCATCGGCAGCATCTCCGGAGCCAGCCCAAGCTGACCGCGCTTTAGCTTTCTGCGCTTCCATGGCCGTTTCAAAGCCTGCAACGTCGACGCCCCGCCCCTGCTCGCGCAGTGCATCTTGTGTGAGATCAAGCGGGAATCCAAAGGTGTCATAAAGCTTGAAAGCGGCCTCGCCTGAAAGATCAGCACCTTGCGCGAGGCCCGCGACTTCATCATCTAAGAGCTTCAAGCCCCGATCAAGTGTCTGCTTGAAGCGTGTCTCTTCCAAGAGAAGTGTTTCTTCGATCATGGCCTGCGCTCGCGTCAACTCTTCATAAGCTCCGCCCATTTGTCGCACCAAAGCCGGAACCAACTGGTGCATGACTGGGTCTTTCGCACCAAGCAAGTGCGCGTGGCGCATGGCCCGCCTCATTATTCGACGCAAAACATAACCGCGCCCGTCATTAGAAGGCATAACGCCATCGGCGATCAAGAATGAAGTTGATCGCAAGTGGTCTGCGATCACGCGATGATGGACGTTTTTGTCTCCATATGGAGCAACGTTTGTGGCATGTGCCGAGGCTTCAATAAGAGCTTTGAACAAATCAGTATCATAGTTGTCATGGCTGCCTTGCAGCAAAGCTCCGATGCGCTCGAGCCCCATGCCCGTATCGATCGACTGCATATCAAGATCGACCATCGATCCATCTTCAAACTTCTCGTTTTGCATGAAAACGATGTTCCAAATCTCGATAAATCGATCGCCGTCTTCCTCGGGGCTGCCTGGAGGGCCGCCCCAAATGTGGTCGCCGTGATCATAAAATATCTCGGTGCAAGGTCCGCATGGCCCTGTGGGTCCCATTTGCCAGAAGTTGTCTGATGTCGCGATCCGGATGATCCGCTCTTCAGGCACACCAATTTTTCGCCATATATCGTATGCCTCATCGTCTGTGTGGTAAACTGTTACCCACAAGCGGCTTTTGTCGATACCAAATTCCTTGGTGATCAACTCCCAGGCAAATGGAATCGCTTCGTGTTTGAAGTAGTCACCAAAGCTGAAGTTACCGAGCATTTCAAAGAACGTATGGTGGCGCGCTGTATAGCCCACATTGTCCAGATCGTTGTGCTTTCCGCCTGCACGCACACATTTTTGTGCTGTTGTGGCGCGCAGGTAGTCACGCTTGTCGACTCCTGTGAAGCAGTTCTTAAATTGCACCATCCCGGAGTTTACAAACATCAGGGTCGGATCGTTTCGAGGCACGAGCGGACTCGAAGGCACAATTTCATGGCCTTGCGATGCAAAGTAATTCAGAAATGTTGATCGAATGTCGTTGAGACTTTGCATGGTTCTTCCCTGCTAGGATTGGTCGGCTTGGGTTTAGCGGTAGTGGTCTCTCATGTCCACATACAGTAGCGCCGGAGCGATTGCCCGCTCCGGCGCTACTTGCTTACATACTTATGTATTTTCAACCTTCGAGAATGTCTTCGTCGCTGTCGCCATTAGGGGCTGGGTTCGGCGCGTCAAAGTCAAGGCCATGGGCGGCGCGAATCTTGTCCTCGATATCATGGGCAATCGCCGGATTATCTTTCAAGAACTGGCGGGCATTCTCACGCCCCTGCCCAACACGTTCATCCCCGTAACTAAACCAGGAACCTGACTTTTGGACGATCCCGAGTGCTACACCAAGATCAAGCAACTCGCCCGTCTTCGAAATGCCCTCACCATACATTATATCAAACTCGACCTGTTTGAATGGTGGGGCCACTTTGTTTTTGACAACCTTAACCCGAGTTTGGTTGCCGACAACTTCGTCGCGGTCTTTGATTGATCCAATTCGGCGAATATCAAGCCGTACAGAGCTGTAAAACTTGAGCGCATTGCCGCCTGAAGTCGTTTCGGGGCTTCCAAACATTACACCAATTTTCATCCTGATCTGGTTGATGAAAATCACCATGCATTTTGATCGTGAAATTGACCCTGTCAACTTACGCATCGCTTGGCTCATCAGGCGCGCCTGAACACCAACGCTGCTATCGCCCATGTCACCTTCCAATTCAGATTTTGGCGTCAAGGCGGCGACCGAGTCGACAACGACCATGCTTACAGCTCCGGAACGGACTAGCGTATCTGTGATTTCGAGAGCTTGTTCACCAGTGTCGGGCTGCGAAATCAAAAGCTCGTTAAGATCAACACCCAAGTTCTTGGCGTATTGCGGATCCAATGCGTGCTCGGCGTCGACAAATGCCGCGACGCCGCCGCCCTTTTGCTCTTCCGCAACGCAATGCAGTGTCAACGTCGTTTTACCAGAGCTTTCCGGGCCATAAATCTCGATGATCCGCCCCTTCGGGAGCCCGCCAATTCCAAGGGCGATATCCAAACCGATCGAACCTGTGGATGTCGACTCGATTTTCTGGACAGCATCGCCCCCCAACTTCATTATCGAACCCTTGCCAAACTGGCGTTCGATCTGCGCCAAAGCACTCTCCAACGCCTTTTGTTTGTCTGTATCGCTTTTGTTTTTCATGTCTAAAAGATCTGCCGTTGCCATTACTATTGATTCCTTATTTCATACCCCGGTGAACGCGGCAATCATTGCTCAATGTTCTCTTAATGTTCCTTATGGGTCCAAAATGAGAACATTTCAACTAAAATTATCACAACGTGATTTTGGGCTGCAAATAGTTAAGGTTTGGTTTATGCCTTTCTGAGCTTATACGAGGTTTCAAATGCTGGTCTTTTCCAAAGCTAAGCTTGTATTTTTCTCTGTTCCGAAAACCGGCAGCACTGCGATCGAACTGGCGCTCGCACCCTATGCGGCGATAGCAATTACTGATCCACCAGAACTCAAACATGCTCCGGTCTACCGCTACAATCGGTTCTTTCGCCCGATGGTCGAGAAATTTATTGGGGAAGATGTTGATACTATCGCCGTCATTCGCGAGCCCATTAGTTGGCTGGGGAGTTGGTATCGTTACAGACAGCGAGACTTTTTGAAAGGGAAGCCTACATCAACAGAGGGGATGAGTTTCGACGATTTCATTGAAGGCTATTTGCTTGAGGACAAACCAGCATTTGCAAATGTCGGATCACAGTCAAAGTTTGTCGAGCCCCGCCCCAATGGCACTTCAATTAAACGGTTGTTCCAGTATGAACAGCTTGATCTATGCATTTCCTACCTTGAGGAAAAGCTTGGCCAAACCATAGATCTACCAACAAGAAACGTCTCGCCAAAAGCCAAGATCAGCCTCAGTGACAACCTTGAAGCGCGTCTTCGTGAAAAATATGCAGAGGACTTCACCCTATGGGCTGACCTCAATTGATCGTCTCACTATCAGTTACCAGGCTTTGAACAGTGCGTGTTAGCTCAGACAAAGAGAACGGTTTTTGCAAAAAAACTGATTCCGCAATGTCGGGGCCACTTTCGCCGAAAACATCTTCGGCATAGCCAGACATGAATACCACTTTCACATCAGGTCGCGTCTTGAGCGCCTCTTTAACCCAACTCGGGCCATCCAGCCCCGGCATCACGACGTCTGTTACGAAGACATCAATCGACAAGTCTTCCTCTTTAAGGATTTCCAATGCTTCTTCGCCACAAGAGGCCTGCATAATGCTAAACCCACTCAACCCCAAGGCGCGAGACGCGAATGCGCGTACTGGGGCTTCATCTTCAACTAACAAGATAACTCCATCGCTTTTGGCAATAGCTTCCGGAGGTTTCTCGATTGAAGGCGCAGCACTCTTCACAACTTCATGACAGATGGGGAAAATGAGAGTAAAGCAGGATCCATTGCCTTCTTCACTGTCTGCAAAGATAAACCCGCCCGTTTGTTTGACTATCCCATAAGCAGTCGACAACCCAAGGCCTGTCCCCTCCCCCGTACGCTTGGTTGTAAAGAACGGTTCGAAGATTTTTTGCAACTTGTCAGGGGCAATTCCATCGCCCTCATCGATGACCTTAACAGCAACATAGTCACCCACAGGAACTTTTGCGCGATCGCGGGTTAATGGCTGCTCGAGGCTCAGTGCCTCAGTCAGGATCGTAACCTTGCCCCCTAGCGGCATTGCATCGCGGGCATTGACCACCAAGTTCATAACAACCTGCTCTAGCTGGCGCTTATCGGCACGTATGATGCTACTTCCGGTCACATTCTCGAAATCAAGCTGAACTTTTTCTCCAACTAGGCGGTTTAAAAGGTGCGTCAAATCCGAGAGCGTTTCCTGAACGTCGATCGTTTGTGGGCGCAGGGTTTGTTTACGCGAAAAAGCCAGTAATTGACTTACAAGTGACGCAGCGCGGTTAGCATTTTGGTTGATCTGCTCCAGATCAGCGAAATCTGGGTCATCTTCGTTGCGACGCACCATCAGCAAGTCACAATGGCCGGATATTGCTGTCAGGAGATTATTGAAATCATGCGCCACGCCTCCTGCTAACTGCCCAATCGCTTGCATTTTCTGGCTCTGAACAAACTGGGCTTCAAGCGTTTTAAGCTCAGTTGCATCGTTTAATACTGCGACGAGAACCTTCTGCTCGCCTTCTGTCGCGGGCTTCAGAATCACCTGTACAAATGTTTCGAAGTCATCTCGCCGAACCTTCAGAAACTCCGATTGCTGACCAGCACGGCCATTTGCTGTATCCGAAAGCCAATCCGTGATAGAGCGCCCCAAACCCTCCATGAGATCGGACAGGTTTTCACCGTTCAAATCAGCACGGCCTAAAAGAATCCGGGCCATGTTGTTAGAACTGGTTACGCGCCCATCGGGGCTTAACTTCAACAAAGGAACGGGAAGCTCATCAAAGAACCTCTGGCTCTCCGGCAGTTCCACGTGAGGCTCCGGAGACGGTACCAGAACAAGCTCACGACGTCCTGCACTGCCCTTCAATTCGGCAACGACGCACTGCAAGTTTCCATCTACGGTGCTAATCGTTTGGACATTCCCGGGCTTGACGGGGAGTTCGGGGAAAACACGATCAAGTGTCTTCACACGCTCGCCAATAAGCCGCCGCGCAACTTCGTTCATGTAGAGCACAGTGTCATTTCGCCCGACGGTTATCAGCGGTAGTTTTTCAGACGCCCCTGACCCGGCGCTTGCACCGTTGTGCGGGATTTCTTCTACCCGCCAGAGAAAGCCGCCCCGTGTCAAAGCGTGGCTCGCCACACGTACGTGGCCCGTGCGCGTCACAACATCCTCTCGCGCAGCGCCAATTTCCGCCGCCTTCAAGGACAGGCGCGTTACGATGGCCGATGGGTTGCTCAAAATCGATGCAAGTGTTGCAATCGTCGTTGTCTGGCTCTCGTCGAACCGCTCGATTGCAACATCATTGCGATACCAAATCACCCCAACTTCATCCGACACAAAACAAGCAGCGGCGTCATTGCGCACAAATTCAGCAACAATTTTCTGGGCTTCCGCGCTTGAGCGGCCAAACCGAAGTTTCAGGTAAAGGCTAACAAGTGCGAGCGCAAACAGTGTCGCCCCGATCGCACTTGACGCAAGAATGACGGCACGACTAGAGGAAAAATAGGCTGAGGCCAGTGCGAGCAGCGACACTGCAAATAGCGCCCATAATTTAGGAGCGAGTTGCATAGAAATACGAGCCAACCGGCCAGGCGTCAGCGCTAAGTTCGCCAATACAAGTGCCTCCATGAGACGAGAATCAAGAGTGTCCAAACCTAGCCACCCAGCATTAACCCCAGATTAATGCACCCAGAGCCTCTATGCACTCAAAACTTGTATTTTGCCCCTACACTCTCCTTAAGATGGCAAGGAAAAACCCGTCGGCACCGTCCATCAAGCGCCAACTACGTTGTGAAACGCTTTGCCACTCCGGGTTGGCTTTAACAAAGGCGTCAACAACCTCACCGTTCTCGCAAGCCAAGAGAGAGCATGTCGCATAACTCAGCGCGCCACCTTCGCCAACGTGCTGGCTGGCTTGCGACAAGACAGCGAGCTGGGTTTCCGTGAGTTCGATCAGACTTTCTGGCGTCAACCGCCATTTCCCGTCAGGCGCCCGACGCCAAGCACCACTGCCCGAGCAAGGCGCATCACAGAAAACCAGATCAAATGTTTGATCCACCAGCGCCTCCGGTTCCAGTACAGATATCTTACAACCGGCCCTCTCGGCACGCTCGGGGATGTCTTTCATGCGTTCAGGGGCTATGTCGTGAGCGAAAACTGTGGCCTCACATGACGCAGCAATCGCAAGGCTTTTGCCACCACCACCTGCACAATAGTCAAGCACACGCGACGTCTCCGCCAATGGCAACGCATCAACGACTGCTTGGCTGGCAGCGTCTTGCAACTCCACAAGCCCATCCGCGAAAGCACCACTCAGAGCAACTTTACGCTCCCCTTCTGTCACAAGAACTGCACTTTTCGCCAAGTCGGAGACTTCAGCTGTGATATTATCTTCCGCCAAGGCCTTAATGGCTTGCTCAAGCGTGGCTTTACGGCTGTTGACCCGCAAAAAGACGGGCGCGCGCGCGCGCAACATCTGTGCTTCTGCGGCGGCGGCCTCCCCAAGCGAAGCTTCCAACAGCGGCCACAGCCAGTCTGGCATGTCGTTGGTGGCTGCATCCCCCACTGGAGGCGCACCAGCAGCGGCTTCTTCCTCGGAAAGAGGCTCAGGCGCGTGGCCAACCCCTGTAAATAGTGTCTCAGGAGCAAGGCCTTGCGCGCGTAGCACCCCAATCATCAGAGCGCGCCCTGTGGGGGCCTCTGCGGCCCCGCCAAGTGCTGCATAACTGCGCGCGCAACGCCAGGCCTGAAACACATAGTCACGGATCGCAGCCCTGTCCTTTGAGCCTGCATAGCGGTTCTTACGGCCCCAAGTCGTGAGGCATTTCTCGATCGCCTCGCCAGCGATCATTCTGTCGAGGATATCTGCGGCCGCGGCCACCCGTGCTGCTGGTTGCATTTACAGTGCCCTATAATTCGGGCTCTCCCGAGTGATTTGAACATCATGCACGTGGCTTTCCTTAAGCCCCGCACCCGTGATTTTAACGAACTGACAATTGTTGCGCATGTCTTGCACTGTGGCTGAACCAGTATAGCCCATCGCCGCACGCAACCCGCCAACGAGTTGGTGAATGACGGCGCCTGCGCTGCCCTTGTAAGCCACCTGCCCTTCGATTCCCTCGGGAACAAGCTTGTCGCTTGCGGCGTCTTTCTGGAAGTAGCGGTCAGCCGAGCCGCGTGCCATGGCGCCAAGGCTGCCCATGCCGCGATATGACTTATAAGAGCGGCCCTGATAGAGGATCACCTCGCCCGGGCTTTCATCTGTCCCTGCGATCATCGAGCCAACCATAGCACAGGATGCCCCCGCTGCGATTGCCTTGGCAAAGTCACCCGAGAACTTGATGCCACCATCAGCAATAACCGGCACATCGCCTGCGGCTTTGGCGCAATCCATGATCGCTGTGAGCTGAGGAACGCCAACGCCCGCAACCATACGCGTGGTGCAGATCGAGCCTGGGCCAATGCCGACTTTTACCGCATCTGCACCTGCGTCGATCAGTGCCTTCGTTGCTTCGCCTGTGGCGACGTTACCAGCGATGATTTGAACATGGTTTGACAGGTTCTTGGCCCGCGTCACCGCGGCTAGAACCCCCTCGGAGTGGCCATGAGCGGTGTCGATGACGACAATATCGCAGCCCGCGTCAACAAGCGCTTCAGTGCGCTCGAAACCGGCTTCGCCAACGCCTGAAGCCGCAGCAACGCGCAAGCGCCCCAGCTCGTCTTTGCAGGCAGTCGGGTTGAGCACAGCTTGCTCGGTGTCTTTGAGTGTCAAAAGCCCCGTCAGCTTGCCTTTGCCGTCATGCACCAAAAGCTTTTCTATCCGACGCGCGCGCATAAGGCTCTTGGCTTCCTCAAGCTCTGCTGGCTCAGCCAGCATCGCGAGGTTTTCGGATGTCATCATCGCGTGGACAGGCGTGTCGTCAGAGCTCGCAAAACGCATGTCACGGTTCGTCAGGATGCCAACAACGTGACCCTTCTCATCAACCACCGGAAAACCTGTGAAGTTATAGCGTTCAACCAGGGCTTTCGCATCTGCCAATGTCTGGTTGATATTGAGCGTCACAGGGTTGTAAACAATGCCGCTTTCAAAGCGCTTCACGCGCCGCACTTCGCGGGCTTGCTCTTCGACCGAGAGGTTCTTGTGGATCACGCCCATACCGCCCGCCTGCGCCATCGCAATGGCCATGCGCGCTTCTGTAACGGTGTCCATCGCCGAGCTTAAAAGCGGAATGTTCAGCGCAATAGACTTGGTGACAAACGTGCGGGTATCGGCGGTTGAGGGCAGCACGCTCGACGCTCCCGGAACCAACAAAACATCATCAAAAGTGAGAGCCTCACGAATCTCCATAGCGCTTCTCCTAGCTTGGCGTCGTTTGGCGGTTTCCTATTTCACGAACCCGGCGATTTGGAAAGCCCCAATCAGGCTTTGGAGGCATTCGTTTTTGTGGCAAGCGTGCCTTTCATCCACATCTGGATAACCTTCATAGCCACCCAAGGCACAAAGAATGTCGCGCCGACCAGCAAAGCCACACCGACTATCTTAGGCAAAAGCCCCCCGGTTTGGGTGGCGAGCGTCAGGAAAAGCGTGGCACAAGCTGTCATCGGGAAGGTGAAAGCCCCCCAGAGCGGAGTGAAACCGGCTTCCATGATCCGTGGCAGTTTGATGAGCAGAGCAAGCAAGATAAGCGCAGCAACCCATGCGGCCACATTGGCCATGAGTGGCATCATGGGAAACTGATCTGCAGGAAAGCCAAGGGCCACGATGCCGAACAGACTGGCGGGTGCGAGGTGAATGGCCAGCATCGGGCGCAGAGGCGGTGGCGGCGTGACCTTCAGAAGCTGAGCAGCACTCGCACCCCAGATCAGCAGAGCCGCAATGATTGTCGCCCAAAAGATTGTCTGAGCGAGCTGGAAATATCCCAAGGCGGTGCCCGACACGGCAGCCACGATAAAGCCAACAAAACTCAGGTGCCACAGCGGCGTCACACGGCGCTGCTCGGCGGGGCCGCTGGCCAGAACGTAGATGATCAGAAGCGCGAGGAGCGCATGAAAGGCCAGTGCGAAGTACATCACGCGCGTCGCGCTTTCCGGCGCCATCGGCACAAGGCCTGACGCGAGTGCCGAAAAGCAAACCGCCAAAGCCGCAAGCCCGCCTCTCCCAGGAAGGATGCGCATATCTTCGATCACTGATGCGGGACGGCGAAGGGCTTTGACACCGTAAGGCACGACAGCGGTGGCAAACAACGCAACAACCGCCCCGAGCAGCATTTGTGATACTTCCACGGGCACAACAGAGGTTTGCGCCCCCGCTCGCCACGCTAATGTGAGGCCGAAAAGCCCCAGTATAACTGTAAATATAGCAGGAGGCGTGTTGCGCCCGAAATTTGCAAACTTGCTCATCTCACATTCCTTTTTTCGTATCTATACTCGACTTACGCTGTCAGCGCACCTGTCTCCAGTGGCCCAAGCGTCGCACCCCTTGCCATGCTTTGGCCAATGCGCTCAACATGCATCAAAGCACAGGAGACATGAATGAGCGAACATGGATATTCTTCGGGGCGGCTCAACTTGCCATTTGTCGGAATTTCGACCTTTGGAAAGCGGCCCTACATTGAAGACTGGAACGAGATCGACGCCGACGTTGCCATCCTCGGAGCGCCGTTTGATTTTGGCACGCAGTGGCGTGCTGGAGCGCGGTTTGGGCCGCGGGCCGTGCGCGAAGCTTCGACGTTGTTTTCTTTTGGTCATGCAGGGGCTTACGACCATGAAGATGATGCGACTTACCTGCCCGGTTCGGTGCGGGTTGTCGACATTGGCGATGCCGATATCATCCACACCGATACCATGGCGTCACATGCCAATATCGAGGCTGGTGTGAAGGCAATCTTGAAGGCAGGCGCGTTGCCTGTGACGATCGGTGGCGACCACTCGATCAACATCCCCTGCATCAATGCTTTTGAGGGTCAGGGCGACATTCACATCCTGCAAATTGACGCGCATCTCGACTTTGTTGATGAGCGCCACGGTGTGCGCTTTGGCCATGGCAACCCGATGCGCCGTGCGGCGGAAAAGCACTATGTCACGGGGCTGACCCAAGTCGGCATTCGCAACGTGAGTTCAACAGCAAAAGAAGGCTATGACGACGCGCGTGCGATGGGCTCTGATATCCTGTCAGTCCGCCAGATGCGCGCGCTCGGGCCTGTCGCCACGGCCGAGCGTATCCCTGCGAAATCAAAGGTTTACATCACGATCGATATCGATGCCTTCTGCCCGTCAATCGCGCCCGGAACGGGCACGCCAAGCCACGGCGGCTTTCAGTACTACGACGTTCTCGAGCTTTTGCAAGAAGTCTGCAAGCGCCATGAAATTGTCGGTATAGACCTTGTTGAAGTTGCGCCTGACTACGACCAGTCTTCCAGCACGTCGATTTTGGCGGCACAGGTGTTACTGAACCTGCTTGGCTTTATCCTTCATAACAAAGGCCACTAAAACACGCCGGTTTGCGCTGTGTCATATCGCTTTGATGTGGCTGCGTTAATTTCTATGTGAAACCTCTTAAGGAAGCCCTAAATGACCGCGCCACTCCAAGGCCTCAAAGTGCTGGATCTGACCCATGTGCTGGCGGGCCCATATGCCTCGCTTATCCTGCAAGATCTCGGTGCCGAGGTGATCAAGGTCGAGCGCCCTGACACGGGCGATGACACCCGCGCCTTCCCGCCCTTCCGGGACGGTGAAAGCGCTTATTTTGCTGCCTTGAACCACGGTAAAGCCTCAATCGCGCTTGACTTGAAAGCCGACAAGGATCGCGAGATTTTTGACGCACTTCTGGCCCAGTCAGACATCGTTCTGGAGAACTTCAGACCAGGGGTTATGGAGGGTTTGGGTTACGGTTGGGAGGCACTTCATGCCAGGCATCCCAAGCTTATCTACGGAGCGGTTTCGGGCTTCGGGCACACGGGCCCCGAGGCGCTTCGGCCCGCTTATGACATGGTTGTGCAGGCCCGTGGCGGCGTCATGTCGATCACCGGGGAAAAGGGCCGTGACCCTGTTCGTGTGGGGGCCTCCATTGGAGACATCATAGCCGGAATGTTTCTTGTTAACGGTGTCTTGTCGGCCGTTCTTGATGTTAGCAAAGGTCACGATGGTCGCAAGGTCGACGTGGCCATGCTCGACAGCCAGCTGGCCATTCTG
Organism: uncultured Lentibacter sp.; assembly: GCA_947497495.1. Taxonomy (GTDB): domain Bacteria; phylum Pseudomonadota; class Alphaproteobacteria; order Rhodobacterales; family Rhodobacteraceae; genus Lentibacter. The sequence continues at coordinate 47,796 of CANMGT010000012.1, read as the reverse complement.
GAGCACGCTGTCGCGATGACGGCAGTGAACGGCGAGCCGCCGGTTCCGTCGGGCGCGCGGCACCCAACGATCACGCCATTCGAGACATTTCACGCCAGTGACGGGCTGTTTGTGATTGCTGCGGGCAATGACGCGCTTTTTGCCAAGCTTTGCAACGCCTTAGAGCTTCCTCTGGCGGATGATTCGCGCTTCAAGACCAACCCGAAGCGCTGCGAGAACGCGCGTTTGCTCAAAAGGCTCATCGAAGCCGTCACAATTGCCGAACCAAAGCAGCTCTGGATCAAAAAACTGACAGAGGCTGGGGTGCCGACAGGCCCCATCCAGAATGTCGCCGAAGCGCTGCGAGACCCGCAGCTTCTTGCGCGAAATATGGTTGTCAACCTGTTGGATGGAAAGGGAAATGCTGTCCAGAAGATCGCAGGAAACCCGATCAAGATGACAGGCCTCGCTGACCCTGACAGCCGTGCGGCCGCGCCAAAACTTGACGAGGATCGCGCCGAGATTCTCAAAAATCTCGGGCTGGATTAACCTTTTCAAAACCTCACAAAACCCCTCAGTGCCTACGGTATGCAGCTCTCTATGCAGCTATCCGTGCAGAACGCGTGCATACAGTTTTGCGCCGTTTTGCCCGATCCGCGCTTGTTAACACAGCGCACGTTGCGGCGCGCCTCCAAACGGGCCTTTCAAACTTTCCGACATTAATTGCCGCGGATTGTCGGCTTTTTGCCGTGTCTTGGCTTTCGCCCCCTGCCAAGCCCGCATAGATTGGCGCTAACGCGAACTTAAAGGCCATCATTATGAGCACCCAGAAGAGCACGGAAAAGACCACTGATCCTCTCGTCGTTTTCACCCCCTCCGGCAAACGCGGGCATTTTGCTGTCGGCACGCCTATTCTGACAGCGGCGCGCCAGCTTGGCGTTGATCTGGACTCTGTCTGCGGCGGACGCGGGATTTGCAGCAAGTGCCAGATCACCCCGTCTTATGGAGAGTTCCCCAAACATGGTGTGACGGTTGCCGACACAGCGCTCAGCGAGTGGAACGCCGTCGAGCAGCGCTACGACGACAAGCGCGGGCTGCCCAAGGGCCGCCGCCTTGGCTGTCAGGCCACGGTGCAAGGCGATGTTGTGATCGACGTGCCGCCGGAAAGCCAGGTGCACAAGCAAGTGGTGCGCAAGCGGGCCGAAGCACGCGACATTGTCATGAACCCCACGGTGCGGCTCTATTACATCGAAGTGCAAGAGCCTGATATGCACGAGCCGACAGGCGACTTGGAGCGCATGCAAGCCGCGTTGAAAGCCCAATGGGGGCTTGATGTGAGCCGCGCCCATCCGAATGTGCTGAAAGAGCTGCAACCTGCCCTGCGCAAAGGCGGCTGGAAAGTGACAGTTGCGGTGCATGACGGCGGACGCGAAACCGCGCGCCCCAGCATCATGCAGGTCTGGCCCGGCTATTACGAAGGCACGATCTATGGCCTCGCTGTTGACTTGGGTTCAACCACGATTGCCGCGCATCTGTGCGACTTGCAAAGCGGTGAGGTTGTCGCTTCGTCCGGCCTGATGAACCCGCAGATCAGATTTGGCGAAGACCTGATGAGCCGTGTCTCCTACTCGATGATGAACGCAGGCGGCGCGGACGAGATGACAGAGGCGGTGCGCGACGGGATGAACGCGCTGTTCACCCAGATCGCCGCGGAAGCCGAGATCAACAAAACCCTGATCATGGACTGCGTTTTTGTCTGCAACCCCGTGATGCACCACCTGTTCCTGGGGATCGACCCGTTCGAGCTGGGCCAAGCGCCCTTTGCGCTGGCCACGTCGAGTGCTTTGCGCCTTGAAGCGCGCGACCTTGACTTGGCGTTGCACCCCTCTGCGCAGGTTTACTTCCTGCCGTGCATCGCGGGCCATGTCGGCGCTGACGCGGCGGCTGTAGCCCTCTCAGAAGCGCCTGACAAGTCGGAAGACCTGGTGTTGGTAGTTGACGTAGGCACCAATGCCGAGATCCTTTTGGGTAATAAAGACAAGGTCTTGGCCTGTTCTTCCCCCACTGGCCCCGCCTTTGAGGGCGCGCAGATCACCTCCGGGCAGCGCGCTGCTCCGGGCGCTATCGAGCGTGTCGAGATTGACCCTGCCAGCAAAGAGCCGCGCTTTCAGGTGATCGGCTCTGATTTGTGGTCGGATGATCCGGGCTTTGAGGCCTCGATCGCGACAACAGGCATCACTGGTATTTGCGGCTCGGGCATCATCGAGGCTGTCGCCGAGATGCGCATGGCAGGCATTCTGGACGCCTCTGGCCTGATCGGTTCGGCGGCGCAGGTTGGCTCTGTGCGCTGTATTGAGGACGGGCGCACCCACAGCTACCTGATGTGGGACGGCTCGGCCACGGGCGGCCCGACGATCACCGTAACCAACCCCGACATCCGCGCCATCCAGATGGCCAAGGCGGCGCTCTATTCGGGCGCGCGGCTGCTGATGGACAAGTTCGGTGTCGACACGGTTGACCGCGTGGTTCTGGCCGGGGCCTTTGGCGCCCACATCAGCCCCAAGCACGCGATGGTTCTGGGGATGATACCCGACTGCGACATCGCCAAGGTGACATCGGCGGGCAACGCGGCGGGCACAGGCGCGCGGATCGCCTTGCTCAACGCCGATGCGCGCAGCGAGATCGAGGCAACCGTGCAGCAGATCCTCAAGATCGAAACCGCAGTCGAGCCGCGCTTTCAGGAGCATTTCGTCAACGCGTCCGCCATTCCCAACGCGGTTGAGCCCTTCCCCATTCTGGCGGGCATTGTCACGCTACCCGACGTGAGCTTTAACGCGGGCGGAGATGGCGGCGGGCGTCGCAGGCGGCGCGGCTAGGCATGGTTTAGGCATGGTTTCTGCGCAGACTTTCAGGCTGATTCTGGCGCTGTTAGGCGGGCTTATGTTGCTCACGGCGCTGCGGATCGGCGCGCCCGGGCTGTTGGGCGTTGATGCTGTTTCGGCAGATTACATGATCTTTCATCAAGTCGGCGAGCTGGCCAATGCGGGCCAAGCCACCCTGCCCTATGACGCCGCGGCCTTTAAGGCGCATCAGGCCGCGCGCACCGGCTCTGACGTGTTCATGACGTGGACATATCCGCCGCAGTTCAACCTGCTCACGCAACTGCTGGCACTGTTTCCAGTCTGGCTTGGCTACCTGCTGTTCAGCGCGAGTAGTTTTGCGCTGTTTGGCTGGGCGGTGCTACGGCTTGACGCCTCTGCGGGGCGCGTGGCGCTGATGATGGTGTTGCCGGCCATCGCGATCAACTTGCTGACGGGGCAGAACGGCTTTCTCACGGCGGGCATGATGGCGCTGATGAGCCAGTTTGCACTGGCAGGCCAGACCGCGCGTGCGGGTGTGACGCTTGGGCTGTTGGCCTACAAGCCGCACCTCGGGCTGGGCCTTGGGCTGGCGGCGCTGTTGCGGGGCGGCGTGACGATGGTGCTTTTGGCGATCGCCACTTTGCTGGCCTCACTGGCGCTTGTTACCCTGCTCTACGGCGCGGAAATCTGGTCAGCCCTGATGGTCAGTGTCGCCCATTCCAGCGCGCTGCTTGAGGGCGGGCAATACAAGCTGGTGCGCATGAGCACGCCTTTTGCTCTGTTGGCCTCACTGGGGGTTGCGGGCGGCTTGGCCGTCAAGCTCCACATGGCCTATGCGCTGGCCTCGCTGGGCCTTGTCGCCTATGCCAGCCTGCGGGGCTGGGCGCTGCGCCATGTTCTCGCCCTTGGCATGATGGCCGGCGCCGCGCTCAGCCCCTATGCCTACGACTACGACCTGTGTCTGCTGGCTCCCGCGATCACGCTGGTCTGGCCCGCGCTTTCACAAGTGCTCAAGCCTTGGGAAAAAGCGCTGTTCACAGCCGCCACCCTGCTCGCCACGGGCCTTGGCCTGTTGACGGTGATTCTCTCGGAGCCGCTCAAAACACTCACCTTCGATGTGCCCGCTCTTGGGGGCGCTGGCTTGCTCACCATGCTGCTGCTCACGCTCGTTGGCCTTATGCGCGCGAAGCCCGCTTGACCGTCCTGACGCCAAGAGCTATCTCACGCAACACTGGCGCTGCGGGTATGATGTAGTGGTAGCCTGTCAGCTTCCCAAGCTGAACGTGCGGGTTCGATTCCCGCTACCCGCTCCAGACAGGCCTTTTGCTTTTTCTTGAAAAAAATACTCGAATCGACGCTGGCTGCCCTCACTGCGCTCAACGGCCAATGACGATATCTGCGCGCAGGCCGCCAAGTGTGCTGCTTTCGGCAAGGCGCAACATGCCACCGTGGGCGCGGGCCACATCTGTCGCGATCGAAAGCCCAAGCCCGACACCCGAGCCGCGGTTCTGGTTGCGGGCCGCGTCAAGCCGGGTGAAGGGGCGCAGCGCTTCTTCGCGATGCTCGGCGGCAATGCCCGGGCCGTCATCTTCGACACGAATGCGCAGGGCGCGCTCGGTGAGCGACACCGAGACAACCGCCTTGTTGCCATAGCGCACCGCGTTACCGATCAGGTTTTCGACGGCACGTCTGATCGCGACGCGGCGCAGGCTGAACGTGCCCTCACCGTCCCCCTCGACCTCGCCTAGCGTCACGTTCATATCAGCGCGCTGGCAGTCTGCAACGATGGTTCTGATCAACTTTACAGGGTCGGTCGGCTCCGGCTCGCCTTCGGTGGCGCCTTTGGCGAAGGACAAGAACTCATCGAGCATATGCTGCATTTCGATGACATCGCGCTCAAGCGGATCGCGGTCTTCGTCCTCCAACAGCGACAGGCCCAGCTTGAGCCGCGTGAGCGGTGTGCGCAGATCGTGGCTCACGCCTGACAGCATAAGCGTGCGTTGCTCGATGGCCCGCTCTATCCGGTTGCGCATGTCCAGAAATGCATGGCCCGCGGCGCGCACTTCAACCGCGCCCGAGGGCTTATAGTCAATCACGTTGCCACGCCCGAAGGCGGCAGCCGCCCCTGCCAAGCGCTTGATCGGACGCAGCTGATTGCGCAGGTAGATAAAAGCGATCACCGTCATCAGGATGCCAAAAAACACCATGTTTACAAGCAACTGGTGCGGGTTTACCGCCGAGACGCGCGCGCGCGCAAACGACAGTTGCACAGGCCCTGCTTTGGTTTGCACAAGGGCGTTCACCCGCGCTCCATCCGGCAGATCAAGCGCGCGCAACTCCGGCAGGTTGGCCGAGAGTTCGCGCAACACGACGATGCCCGCAAAGTCAAACCAGCGGCGGCGTGTTTTGAAATCGTCAGGCGCGGGCTGTAGAACCGTGATCTGCAAGGGCGCGGCAACCGCACTCTCGCCTGCCGCCTCAAGCTCGGAGACAACCAGCCTTAACTCGAGCGCCATGACACGGCTCATCTGGGTTGTGACCTCGTCAAAATGGCGCTGGATAAACACGATGGAGACGACAAGTTGCAGCCCCACGATCGGCACGATCAAGATAAGCGCGGCCCGCCCGTAGAGCGAGCGCGGCATATACTGTTTGAGCCAATCGAAAAACATGCCTAAACCTAGCGTTACCCGCAAGGAGAAGGAAGAGCCATGCAAGCGCCTGACGAATTTAACCCGCTGATCGGCGAGGCTGTCACTTTGGAAGACGGCTTGAGGCGCGTTGTCGCCGACAACCCCTCGCCGATGACATACCGTGGCACCAACACTTATCTGGTCGGCACGGGCGACATCGCTGTGATTGATCCGGGGCCTGTGAGTGACACGCATCTGCGGGCTATCTTGGCGGCGCTTGGGCCAAACGAACGCATCACGCATATTTTCGTGACCCACTCGCACGTTGACCACTCGCCGCTGGCGCGCCCCTTGGCCGAAGCCACAGGCGCGCCTGTGCTGGCTTTTGGCGACAGTTTTGCAGGCCGCTCTGCTGTGATGGACAAGCTGGCCGATGACGGGCTGGCTGGCGGCGGCGAAGGCGTTGATGCGGGTTTTCAGCCTGACATTCTCTTGGCAGATGGCGAGACGGTTGAAGGCGACAGCTGGGCGCTTACCGCCGTTCACACGCCCGGCCATTTTGGCAACCACCTCAGCTTTGTGTGGGGCGACGCTGTCTTTTGCGGTGACTTGGTGATGGGCTGGGCCAGCTCGCTTGTCAGCCCTCCGGACGGCGACCTGAGCGACTTTATGGCCTCCTGCCAGCGTTTGGCCGCGCAGGAGTGGCGGGTGTTTCACGCCGGCCACGGGGCACCTATAGAGTCGCCGAACGCGCGGCTGGCATGGCTTATCGAGCACCGCTTGGGCCGCGAAGCACAGATATTACAGGCGCTTGGGCATGGGGCCTGCACCGCCGAGGCACTCGCCCATGCGATCTATACAGAGACACCCGCAGCGCTTTTGCCCGCCGCCACACGCAATGTCTTCGCGCACCTCGTTGATCTCTATGGCAAAAACCTTGTTTCAGCCCATCCTCACCTCAGCGCTGCGGCCACATTCAGCGCGCTTTGAGGCCCTGCACTCTTTTTGGAGATTTTGCGACAAAACGCACTAGACGCGCCCAAAAGGTGTTGTTATATCCCCCTCACATTCCGGCGTAGCTCAGCGGTAGAGCAGTTGACTGTTAATCAATTTGTCGTAGGTTCGATCCCTACCGCCGGAGCCATAAAAAGTCCTTTAAGTTATTGAACTTAAAGGACTTTTTTGTATCTTCGCATATTCAATGTTGCGGAGTATCCCTTATCCCGCAACAAACCCCGCAACATTTACTTATCAATTGTTGTTGATGGCAAAGCACTGAGTTGGCTTGCAACTGCAAGATCGCATGGCATGATGATAGGTAGAGGTGATTTTGAGAGGCACGAATGGCAAACGACGGTAAGGAAAAACCTAAGGTCTCACTAGACGTAAGCATTGGCAAAGAAATCGACGCAGCACTGGGTGATGTGATCCGTGGTCTACTCAAGAAACCAGCCAAAGAAGCTGGTAACCTTTTAGCAGCCAGTATTGGCATTCTTGGAGACCGAGTAAAGCGCAAGCGGGAATTGAATGCCCAGCTAGCCATGGATGAAGTGCGAAAGAAACTAGATGCGAACGGCATCGATATGAAAGACATTACGCCACCTAAAGAGGAAGAGCTGCACCTTCTGTTGAATGGCATGTCATTGACTGATGACGCAAACGTGCGGGATTTATGGGCTGGGTTGTTTGCAAAGGCACTTGAGCCAAACTCGGACGTGACCGCCGAGCGCCCATTCATTAGTATTCTCGAAAGCCTTTCACCGATGGACGCCAAAGTGATCGACTTGCTCGCTTTTATTCAGCAAACTGAACGCAACCTAAAGGCTCGCGCAAAGTATTTTACGCCGGGGGACTACGCAAAAATCAGCCCCGATGAAAAAGAACAAATGGACGCATTCCAGCAAGAAAACTCTGCAATGCAACATGAGGCCATCACTGCGATAAAAGATAGAGCAAACGACTACGGCTTGGCAGATATTGAATCCCCTAGTTGGGCTGACAATCTGATGCGACAGGGCATTATTGAAAGAACCCCTATTCACCATCGTCAGCATACGTCTAGCTTCGCCCCACGCATTCAAGATGATGAAGACATACTTCGGGCGTTCGCGGAACTTCACGAAAAGCTGAAAGGTATGGAGCAAATTGCCGAGCGAAACGCATCACCACCTGAAAGGCTGTTCTCACAACATATGTTTGGCCCTCGTCTCAATCTTGAAATACAGTTTACCGAATTCGGAAAGCGCTTTTCAACCTCGTGCGGTCTCGACTGATACGGTCGATTTGACCGCAACAAATCCCGCAACACTTGAATTTCAAAATATATGTAAGGTATTGTTTTTTATAGAATAATAGATGCACGACGAAACCTACCGCCGGAGCCAAAGATTTCAGGGCTTAGTGAGCAATCACTAAGCCCTTCTCTTTTGCCCTACTCTGTTGCTTGGCTGCGGCTGCAAGCAGGCTTTGGCGAAAGATGTGGGCAATGGGCGTTGGGGCCTCTTCGGAGCGCGCCATGATGCCCACCGGCCCGACGGTTGCGGGCATGTCGATGGCGAGCAGTTTGAGACGGCCAGCGGCCACGTCGGCGGCGACAACGCCCTGCGATATAAACCAGATCGCGCGGGCCTTGCCGAGGGTCATCGCGCGGCCAAACTCGCCGGAGGCGCTTTCGATACGTTGCGCAAAAAGCGGCAGGCCTGTGGCGATCATCTGGCGGGCGACAAGCGGGCGAATGGCCGAGTTCTGCGGCGGATAAATGATCGGATAGCCTGTCAGCTGTTCAAGCTGCGTAGCCTGCGCGAGCGGATGATCGGGCGCAGCCACCACCACGACGCGCTCGGAATAGAGCTGCGTGAACGACAGGCCAGCCATTGTTTCGGGCCGCCCGAGCCTGCCGATAACAAGATCAAGCTGGCCAGCGCGCAATTGCTCCATCAGGTGGTCATGCGGGCCTTCGTGAAGCTGCACCACGGTGTTGGGCGCGGCGGGCTGAAACTGCTGCACAGCCTCGGGCAAAAGCGCCGCCGCGACGCTTGGCAACGCCCCGATAGAGAGCGTCGCGGGCGCGCCTTCACTGAGCGAGGCAAGGCTTGTGAGGCCGTTTTGCAGCGCCGACAGGCATTGGGTTGCGAATTGCAAAAAGACATCGCCCTCGGGCGTCATGGCCACCCCTGCCCGCCCGCGTTCCATCAAAGTGGCGCCGACAATGTCTTCGAGGTCTTTCAGTGTCTTGGAAATGGCGGGCTGCGTCAGGTTCAATTGTTCGGCCGCGCGCTTGAGGCTTTTGGCGCGCGCGATTGAGACAAAAGCCTCAAGGTGGCGGAACTTGATGCGGCGGTCCATACTTACCCATTATGATATCTAAATTGCACAAATTGTCATTTTACTTAGCATTATGGGAAATGTTATTTCAACCACCAAAGGGAGAGGTCACATGAAAACACAGGTTGCCATTATCGGCGGTGGGCCGTCGGGCTTGCTCTTATCTCAGCTCTTGCACAGGCGTGGCATCGACAGTGTCGTGCTGGAGCGCAAAACCAAAGACTATGTCTTGGGCCGCATTCGCGCGGGCGTTTTGGAGCAAGGGTTCGTCTCGCTGATGGAAGAAGCCGGATGTGCCGAACGTATGCACGCCGAGGGCTACGCCCATGACGGCACGCTGATCTCTTACGGCGACGAGATGTTTCGCGTTGATTTCAAGAAACACACGGGCACGCCAGTTATGGTCTATGGCCAGACGGAAGTGACGCGCGACCTTTATGAAGCGCGCGAGGCTGCGGATGGCAAGATCGAGTTTAACGTCGAGAGCGTGGTGATCCACGACGCCGAAAGCGATGCGCCCTACGTGACCTATGAGGTTGACGGGGAAAGCCGCCGCCTTGACTGTGACTTTGTCGCTGGCTGCGACGGTTTTCACGGGGTTTCGCGCCAGTCGATCCCGCTTACCGTGCGGCGCGAATACGAGAAGGTCTACCCCTTCGGCTGGCTTGGTATCCTGAGTGAAACACCGCCCGTAAACCACGAGTTGATCTACGCCACCTCGGAGCGCGGCTTCGCCCTGTGCTCGATGCGCAATGCCAACCTGAGCCGCTATTACATCCAGTGCTCGCTGTCTGACAGCCCCGGGGACTGGACGGATGAAGCCTTCTGGGAAGAGCTCAAACGCCGCATTCCGTCGGAGCAGGCCGAGAAGCTTGTCACCGGCCCGTCTATCGAGAAGAGCATCGCGCCGCTGCGCAGCTTTGTGACCGAGCCGATGCGTTGGGGCCGCTTGTTTTTGTGCGGTGACGCCGCCCATATTGTGCCGCCAACGGGTGCCAAGGGGCTTAACACCGCCGCCTCCGACATCCACTATCTCTACAACGGGCTGCGCGCCTTTTACGAGAGCGGCGACGAGTCCGGCCTTGAGAGCTATTCGGAAAAGGCCCTCGCCCGTATCTGGAAAGCCGAGCGCTTTAGCTGGTGGTTCAGCTCGCTGATGCACCGCTACCCTGACCAGTCCGAGTTTGACCTCAAAATGCAGATCGCCGAGATTGAGTTTTTGCGCAGCAACGACGCCGCGCAGCAAGCCATGGCCGAAAACTATGTGGGGCTGCCCTACTGATGGAGACACCTATGAGCCGATATGACCAAGGCATGATAACACGCCGCTCTGTTTTGGGCGATGCACATGTTGACCGCGCCGAAGCGGGCAAATCAAGCTTTGATGCGCCCTTTCAGGAGATGATCACTGAAGGTGCTTGGGGCACGCTGTGGTCGGATGATACGATCAGCAAGCGCGAACGCTCGATGCTGACGCTGGCCCTGCTCGCCGCGACGGGAAACTTCGAAGAGATCCCGATGCATGTGCGCGCCTGTGCCAATACGGGGGCCAGCCGCGAGGACATTTTACAAGCCTTCATGCATGTCGCGGTTTACGCGGGTGTGCCCAAGGCCAACCATGCTATCAAACTCGCAAAACAGACATTCGCCGAAGCTGAAGGAGCCGCGACATGAGCACGCCTGCGAACACACCCGCCGAGTATTACCAGCGCGACCGCAAGCAACACCCGCCTGCCTTCACGCCGACCTACAAAACCAGCGTCACGCGCTCGCCGCAGTATTCGCTGATCAGCCTTGAGCAGACGGTTGGCGAGATTTCCGGCCCGCGCTTTGGCCACAATGACATTGACCCGATCGACAACGATCTGATCAAGAATTACACCCACGGCGGAGACCCGATCGGCGAGCGCATCATCGTGCATGGGCGGGTTCTCGACGAGAACGCGCGCCCCGTGCCCAACACTTTGGTTGAAATCTGGCAAGCCAACGCAGGCGGGCGTTACCGGCACAAGAAAGACACTTATCTGGCCCCGATCGACCCGAACTTTGGCGGCTGCGGGCGCACCACAACCGACGAGAACGGCGGTTACTTTTTCCGCACGGTCAAGCCCGGCGCCTACCCGTGGCGCAACATGGTCAACGACTGGCGGCCCGCGCATATCCACGTGTCGGTGTTTGGCGCGAGCTTTAGCCAGCGGCTGATCACGCAGCTCTATTTCGAGGGCGACCCGCTTATCGCGAAATGCCCGATTGTGCAGACGATCCCTGACGCAGACGCGATTGACCGCGTCACTGCCAAACTCGACATGAACGCAACTATTCCTTTGGATACAATCGCTTACCGTTTTGACATCGTGCTGCGCGGACGCCGCTCGACGATGTTTGAAAACCGGCTGGAGGGCAACTGATGACCAAGCTTGATTACCTCACGGAGACGCCATCGCAAACCGCTGGCCCCTATGTGCACATCGGCCTCGCCCCTGGTGCGGCGGGCTTTGATATCTACCGCCAGGAGCTGGGCTGGGACATTGCTGGCCCAAACGCGGCGGGCGAGCGCATCCGCGTTGAAGGGCGCGTGATGGACGGCACGGGCAGCCCCATCAAGGACGTGCTGCTGGAAGCGTGGCAAGCCAATGCAGCTGGCGTTTATGCGCACCCTGAAGGCGGCGGCGACGTTGAAGAAGGCTTTCGCGGCTGGGGCCGTGTCATCACCGACTTCGCGACGGGCGAATGGGGCTTTGACACCGTCAAGCCCGGAGCCACAGCAGGACGCAACGGCAGCGTGCAGGCGCCGCATATTACGCTCTGGATCGTGGCGCGCGGCATCAACATCGGGCTCAACACGCGGCTCTACTTCTCGGATGAAACCGAAGCCAACGCCAATGACCCCGTGATCAACACCATCGAGTGGGAGCGCCGGCGCCAGACACTGATCGCACAGCGCAGCAAGGAAGACGGCAAAGTGGTTTACCGCTTTGACATAAACATCCAAGGTCAGGACGAGACTGTATTTTTTGACGTATGAGGTAACATGACAAACCCTTGCATTATCTGTGTGGCGATCACCGGCTCGGTGCCCACGAAAGCCGCCAACCCGGCGGTTCCGATCAGCGTTTCCGAGCAGATCGAAAGCACCCACGCGAGCTTTGAAGCGGGCGCGAGTATCATGCATGCGCATGTGCGCAACGCCGATGAAACGCCCTCCTCTGACCCTGACAAGTTTGCCGCGCTCAAGGAAGGTGTCGAAAAACACTGCCCGGGCATGATTATCCAGCTGTCAACGGGCGGGCGCTCGGGGGCCGGGCATGAGCGCGGAGGGATGCTGTCTTTGCGGCCTGACATGGCCTCGCTCTCTGTTGGTTCCAACAATTTCCCGACGCGTGTCTACGAAAACGCCCCTGACCTTGTCGACTGGCTGGCATCAGAGATGGTCAAGTATGACATCAAACCCGAAGTGGAAGCCTTTGATCTTAGTCACATATTCATGGCAGCGCTGATGCATGAGCGCGGGCAGATCAAAGAGCTGCCTTACGTGCAGTTTGTGATGGGCGTGAAGAACGCGATGCCCGCTGACAAGCAGGTTTTTGACTTCTACGTCGAGACTGTGAAGCGCCTGATGGGGCCTGACGCGCCTTGGTGTGCGGCGGGTGTCGGGCCAAACCAGATCGTGCTCAACGAGTGGGCGATTGCCGCTGGTGGCCACGCGCGCACAGGCCTTGAAGACAACGTACGGTGGGACAAAACGACCCTCGCGCCAAGCAACGCCGCTTTGGTGCAGCGCACTGCCGAGATCTGCGCGCGGCATGAGCGCGCTGTGGCGACACCTGCGCAGGCGCGGGCCATGCTCGGATTGCGCCCCGCTTGAACAAAAAAGTGGAAAGCAAGTCCCCCTGCTTTCCACCTATGCTTTCCCTCAGAGACGCTTACTTGAGCGCTTCGTTCGTGATCTCGAGGGTATAGGCCCCTTCAGGTTGCTTTGTGATCACCGGATCAGAACCCGCTTGCAAAAGCGAGGCGACAGTACGCTCGTAGTCAGCCACGTCGAGCGCGCCGTTTGAGCCTGCTGTGAGCTTGGCCACTTCTGACATCATGCGACGCTGGTGCTTTTCGGTCTGCGCACCTGAAGCGTCGTTCTCAAGAACGATGTCTGCGGCTTCGTCTGTGTTCTCTTCCGCATATTTCCAGCCCTTCATCGAAGCCCGCACAAAGCGCACCATCTTGTCTTTGAAGGCGGCGTCTTTCAGGTTTTCGCCCAGCACATACATGCCGTCCTCAAGCGTTGAAACGCCCTCGTCCTCGTATTTGAACACCACAAGATCTTCCGGTGCCAGACCTGCATCAATCACCTGCCAGTACTCGTTGTATGTCATGGTCGAGACGCAAGCGGCCTGCTTTTGCAGGATAGGATCAACGTTGAAACCCTGCTTCAGGACGGTCACGCCGCCTGCCGAACCGTCGGTTTTGAGGCCGAGTTTGCTCATCCAACTCAGGAACGGGTATTCGTTGCCAAAGAACCAGACGCCGAGGGTTTTGTCGGCGAAGTCAGCAGCCGTTGCCACGCCCGCATCTTTGCGGCAGGTCAGCATCATACCTGACGACTTAAAGGGCTGCGCGATGTTCACAAGGTCAAGGCCCTTCTCGCGTGAAGCCAGCGCTGATGGCATCCAGTCAAGTACCACGTCGGCGCCGCCACCGGCGATAACCTGCGCTGGCGCGATGTCTGGCCCGCCTGGCTTGATCGTGACGTTGAGGCCTTCTTCTTTGTAAAAGCCCTTATCAAGCGCCACATAGTAGCCCGCGAACTGCGCCTGCGTGACCCACTTAAGCTGCAGCGTCACATCGTCTTCGGCCTGCGCCATAGAGGCTGCTAGCATCGCAGCTCCGGCAAGGGCACCTTTGATCATGTTCTTCATGTCTTCTCTCCTAGTTGGTTTGCTTTAGTTTCTTTGCGATGGATGCCAGAAGGTTACGGCCTTCTCGATTAGGGCCATCACCCCGTAGAATGCCGACCCTGCGAGGGCCGCCACAGTTATTTCTGCCCAGACCATGTCGAGCGAAAGCCGCCCCACTTCGGTCGAGATCCGAAAGCCCATGCCGCGGATGGGCGAGCCGAAAAACTCGGCCACGATCGCGCCGATAAGCGCCAGCGTGGTGCAAATTTTGAGGCCATTAAAGATAAACGGCATCGCCGCTGGCAAGCCGAGCTTGAACAGGCTTTGCCAGTAGCTCGCCCCGTAGGTGCTCATCAGGTCGGTCTGGATCGCGTTCTTCGCGCTCAGCCCGGCGACGGTGTTCACCAGCATCGGGAAGAACACCATGATCACGACAACAGCCGCTTTTGACTGCCAGTCAAAGCCAAACCACATCACCAGAATGGGCGCCATACCGATGATCGGAAGCGCCGCAACGAAGTTGCCGATGGGCAAGAGCCCACGCTTGAGAAAGTCGGAACGGTCAATCGCGATTGCCGTGAGGAAGGCCGCGGAACAGCCGATGATATAGCCTGTGAGCGCGCCTTTGATAAAGGTTTGCACGAAGTCCTCCCAGAGCGTCGGCAGGCTTGAGGCAAAGCGCGCAGCGATCATGCTGGGCGGTGGCAGAAGGATCGGGCTGACGCTAAAGCCGCGCACGAGCCCCTCCCAGAGCACCAGCAGGGTCACGCCAAACAGCACCGGCACCACGACTTTCACCAGCCGCGTTTGCTTGCCATAGGCCAAGCGCACATTGAGCGCCCACATGGCAAGCCAGAAAACAACGGCGAAGATGATCCAACTCATGGCAGCATCCCCATTTTGCGCAGTGTGACTTTCTCTATCATCCCGATGATGGCAACAAGGCTGGCCGCAAGAATGGCCGCGCAAATCAGCGCGCTCCATATCTGGATGGTCTGGCCATAGTAGCTGCCTGCCAAGAGCCGCGCCCCAAGGCCGGCAACCGCCCCTGTTGGCAGTTCGCCCACAATGGCCCCGACAAGCGAGGCGGCGATGCCGATCTTGAGGGAGGCGAACAGGTAAGGCATCGAGCGCGGCAAGCGCAGCTTCCAGAACGAGGTTGATTTGCTGGCGTTCCACGTGCGCATCTGGTCAAGCTGCATCTGGTCGGGCGCGCGCAGGCCTTTGACCATGCCCACAACGACCGGAAAAAACGACAGATACATCGAGATGATCGCCTTGGGCAAAAGCCCCGACACGCCCACCGCGTTGAGCACCACGATGATCATCGGTGCCACTGCCAAAATCGGGATCGTCTGGCTGGTGATCACCCAAGGCATCACCGACATATCCATCGCGCGGCTGTAAACAATGCCAACCGCCAGCAAGATGCCAAGCGTGGTGCCAAAGGCAAAGCCAAGCAGCGTGGCCGAGAGCGTGATCCAGCCATGCCAGATCAGCGAGCGTTTGGACGTCACCTTCTTGAGGACGGTTGTCTTGTAGATTTCTTTCACCACTTGGTGGGGCGCAGGCAGCAGCGGCTTTTCTTGCGACATCGTGTCAGAGACAAGCTCGGAGAAGGTCAGCAGCGTGTCGGCGCGGGCCGCCTTATCTTTGGCCCAAGCCGCGTTGAGCGCAACTGCGGCCCCATACCAGAGCGCCATCAACAGCGCGAGGATGGTCAAGACAGGCGCTGCATTGTGCCAGAGCTTAGTCATAGGCGTGCCCTGCCCTCAGCCCTTCACGCACGCGGTGCGCGATGTCGATAAACTCCTGGCTCTCGCGAATATCGAGGGTTCGCTCGCGCGGCAGCGTGCTTTCGATCACATCCGCGATCCGCCCCGGGCGCGGTGACATGACGACAATTTTTGTCGACAGAAACACCGCCTCGGGAATGGAGTGGGTGACAAAGCCGATGGTTTTCTCGGTGCGCGCCCAAAGCTTGAGGAGCTGCTCGTTGAGGTGGTCGCGCACGATCTCGTCCAAAGCGCCGAAAGGCTCGTCCATCAGCAGGATGTCGGCGTTAAACGCCAGAGCGCGGGCAATGCTGGCACGTTGCTGCATGCCGCCCGACAGCTGCCAGGGGAACTTGTTTTCAAACCCCGAAAGCTCGACAAGCTCAAGCACGTCTGTCACGCGCTTGGCCTGCTCGGCTTTGTCATACCCCATGATCTCGAGCGGCAGGCGGATGTTGCCGCCGACCGTGCGCCACGGGTAAAGGCCAGCCGCCTGAAACACATAGCCATAGGCGCGCTTCATGCGGGCCTCGGCGGCGCTCATTCCGTTGACGGTGATGCTGCCGCCTGTGGGCGTCTCCAAGTCGGCGATGCAGCGCAGAAACGTGGTTTTGCCGCAGCCCGACGGGCCGATAAAGCTGACAAAGTCACCCTTATTGATATCAAGGTTGATATCTTTCAGCGCATGCACTGGCCCGTCGTTGGTCTGAAAGGTCAGCGACAGGTTTTTCGCTGAAATTACTGCGTCGCTCATCTAGATACCTGCCGGAATGTTCTGGGGGTTGCGCTCGATCTTGCGGGGCGAGTTGAGCGCCTTCCACTGGCTAAGGGCCTTTTGGGCCGAGCTAAACGCAGGGCGCGGCACGAAGCGGCCACGGCCCGGGTTTGGCTGGCTGTTTTGGCCCCAAGCCCAGATCACGTCGCCACGGCTGAGCGTGTAGCGAGACTGCGCTTTCACTTCAAAGCCTTCAAAGACGTTGTAATCCAGCACGGAGTGGTGGTTGCTTGGGCTGATCGTCTTGGTGATCGACGGATCCCAGACGACAATATCCGCATCCGCCCCCTCAACAATCGCACCCTTCTTGGGGTAGATATTGAGGATCTTGGCCACGTTCGTCGAGGTAGTCGCGACAAATTCTTCCTTGGTCAGGCGGCCTGTTTCGACCCCCTCTGTCCAGAGCACCGCGAGGCGCTCTTCCAGCCCGTTCGAGCCATTGGGGATGATGCGAAAATCATCGCGGCCGGCCCGCTTTTGCTCGGTGTTGAAGGCCGCATGGTCTGTCGCGACCACTTGCAAAGAACCCGACTGCAAGCCCGCCCAAAGGCTGTCCTGGTGGTCTTTGGAGCGGAACGGAGGGCTCATCACGCGGCGCGCGGCGTGGTCCCAGTCCTTGTTGAAATACTCTGACTCGTCGAGCGTAAGAAACTGAATGAGCGGCTCGCCATAGACGCGCATACCCTTCTGGCGCGCGCGGCGGATGGCTTCGTGCGTCTGCTCGCACGAAACATGCACGATGTAGAGCGGCACGCCCGCCGTGTCCGCGATCGTGATCGCGCGGTTGGCGGCCTCGCCCTCAAGCTCGGGTGGCCGCGAAAACGCGTGGCCTTCGGGGCCGGTGATGCCTTGGTCGAAGTATTTCTGCTGCAACTCGGCAACCAAATCACCGTTCTCGGCGTGCACCATCGGCAGCGCGCCCAGCTCTGCGCAGCGTTTGAAGGAGGCGAACATCTCGTCGTCTTCGATCATCAGCGCGCCCTTGTAGGCCATGAAGTGCTTGAAGCTGTTTACGCCCATATCAACCGCGTCTTTCATACCGTTGAAGACACTCTCGTCCCAGCCGGTGATCGCCATGTGATAGCCGACATCCGAGCAAATTTGGGGTGCCGACTTCCTGTGCCATTCGTTGATCGCGTTCTTGAGGTCGCCATCTTCGCCGGGCAAGCAGAAATCCACAACCATCGTCGTGCCGCCCACTGCCGCCGCCCAAGTGCCGCTTTCAAACGTCTCTGCAGCTGTGGTGCCCATGAAAGGCATCTCAAGGTGGGTGTGCGGATCAATCCCTCCGGGGATCACATAGGCGCCTTCCGCGTCGATATATTCATCGCCAACAAGGTCTTGGCCGATCTGTTTGATCACCTCCCCCTCGATCAGAACATCCGCTTTGTAGCTGCGATCCGCCGTGCAAACCGTGCCGCCTTTGATAACTTTCGTGGTCATCACATTCTCCCTAAACCGTCTTTTCTGCTTTTTCTTGACCCAAATACTCCGGGGGTGTGAGGGCTGGCCCCCACGTAGTCTAATGTGTCGGGGCTAGCCCCACTTAGCGCCCCCTTCAGCCCACAATCTCCGCTGTTTCCAAAACCGCCTGCATCAGCACATCCGCGCCAGCGGTGGCCCACTCCTTGGAAATCTCTTCGGCCTCGTTGTGGGAAAGTCCGTCAACGCAGGGGCACATGACCATGGCAGTGGGCGCCACGCGGTTGATCCAGCAGGCGTCGTGGCCAGCGCCCGAGATCAGGTTCATGTGGCTATAGCCCATGCGCTCGGCGGCGTTGCGCACAGCGGTGACACAGCCCTCATCAAACGTCACCGGATCAAACCCGCCGACTTTTTCAAACTCGATTTCCAACCCCATCTCATCGGCGATCTTCTGGCCTTCCACCTTCAAACGCGCCTCCATGTCTTCAATGACGCTCAGGTCTGGCGAGCGGAAATCAACCGTGAACACCACCTTGCCGGGGATCACGTTGCGCGAGTTGGGGTAGACGTCGATATGGCCCGCAGCCCCCACAGCGTGGGGCGCGTGGCTCCATGCGATCTCGTCAACCTTTTCCAAAACCCGCGCCATGCCGAGGCCTGCGTTTTTGCGCATCGGCATCGGCGTAGAGCCGGTGTGGCTGTCCTTGCCGGTGATCTTGACTTGCGTCCACGAAAGCCCTTGGCCGTGGGTGACAACGCCGATGTCTTTGCCCTCGGCTTCCAAAATCGGCCCCTGCTCTATGTGCAACTCAAACATGGCGTGCATCTTGCGCGTGCCGACTTCTTCCTCGCCGCGCCAACCGATGCGCGCCAGCTCATCGCCAAACTTCAACCCGTCCGCGTCGACGCGCTCGTAAGCCCAGTCTTGCGTGTGAATGCCCGCAAACACGCCTGATGACAGCATCGCCGGCGCATAGCGGGTGCCCTCCTCGTTTGTCCAGTTGGTGACGACAATGGGGTGTTTGGTTTTGATGCCTAGGTCATTGAGCGTGCGCAGAATTTCCAGTCCGCCGAGCACGCCCAAGACACCGTCATACTTGCCGCCCGTTGGTTGCGTGTCGAGGTGTGAGCCGACATAAACTGGCAGCGCATCAGGGTCTGTGCCGCCCCAAGTGGCAAACATGTTGCCCATCGTATCAAGCCCCATGGTGCAGCCCGCGGCCTCGCACCAGGCCTGAAACAAGGCGCGGCCTTCGCCGTCTTCGTCTGTCAAAGTCTGGCGGTTGTTGCCGCCCGCCACGCCGGGGCCGATCTTGGCCATTTCCATCAGGCTGTCCCAAAGACGTTCACCGTTGATGCGCAGGTTTGAGTTTAGTGTCGGCATTTTCCACCCCCATGGACATTCCTTGACGGAATATTTTTTGACTATATGGTCAAGTATTGTAGCGACCTGACTGAACGGTCAAGTTTTTTCTGGAGGAGCGGCCTTGTCAGCAGACCCAATCGCGTTTCGCAAAATCTCTAAGCGCTCGCAAAACCAAAAGGCTATTTTGGAGGCAGCGGAAAAAGTTTTTGCCGAAGCCGGATTCGCCGGAGCGACAACGCAGCTGATTGCGGATGTTGCGGGGCTGCCCAAGGCCAATGTCCACTATTACTTCAAAACCAAGGAAGAGCTTTACCGTCGCGTTGTCTACAACATTTTTGACATCTGGATGGAAGCCGCTTCGGCGTTTGATACCGAGCTTGGGCCGCGTGAAGCCTTGAGCCGCTATATCGACATCAAGATGGATCTGGCGCGCTCGCACCCGAACGGCTCGCGCGTTTGGGCCGCCGAGATCCTGCATGGTGCACCGATCATTCAGGACTATCTGGAAGGCCCTCTGCTTGAGTGGTCAACCGATCGGGGCAAGCATATCGAGCGCTGGATCGCCAATGGCGAGATGGACCAGATAGACCCCGCGCATCTGCTTTACATGATCTGGTCAACGACACAGCACTACGCCGACTTTGGCCATCAGATCGAAACGCTCAATGGTTCCAAGCCTTTGAGCGATGAACAATGGCAAGCCGCCAAGCTTTCAGTTAAAACCATCATACTGAGAGGCGTTGGTCTTTCGCCCGATTAGCGCAGAAGGTAGCCTCGCCCGATATGGCCCGATCACAGACGACAAAGAAGCCGACGCGCATCCAGCGCGAGAAGACACGTTCTATCCTTGAGGCGGCGCTTGATGTGTTCTCCGAACGCGGGTTTCGCGGCTCGACCCTTGATATGATCGCCGAGCGCGCGAGCCTCTCAAAGCCCAATATCCTGTATTACTTTGACAGTAAGGAAGCCATTCACAAGGCCCTTCTGGCCGAGCTTTTGCAGACATGGCTGGCGCCCTTGCACGGCATTGACGAAGCCGGTGATCCGATTGAGGAAATCTGCGGCTATGTCGCGCAGAAGCTCAAGATGGCGCAGGAGTTCCCACGCGAAAGCAAGCTGTTTGCCAACGAGGTTTTGCAAGGTGCGCCGCATATTCTGGGCGAAATTCAGGGCGAACTGAAAGCGCTGACGTCCGAAAAGGCGCGCGTCGTTTCTGAGTGGATCAAGGCTGGCAAGATTGCCGCAGTTGATCCCTATCATCTGTTTTTCTCGATTTGGGCGACGACACAGCATTACGCTGACTTTGACATTCAGGTGCGCACCGTGCTGGGCGATGAGGCAGAGGGGGCGAACCCGTTTGAAACCGCTGGCCCGTTTCTGGACAACATGTATCGCAAGCTGCTCAATCCTGCGTCTTGAGCAGAAGCGCGAGGGCTGCGATTGTCAGGGAAACGCCTATCAGATCGGTCGCTGTCGGGGCGCCTTGGCCCATTGCCAACTGCCAGAGGATGACCCAACTCGGGATCAGATAGGTGTGCGCCATGACTTTGACCGAGGGCAACCGCAGGGCCGCGAACTGGATCAGCGAGAACGTCGCAGCACTGGCAAAGACGGCCAGATAAAGCACCACGGCCCAGACATGCAGCGGCACTAGGCTATAGTCGGTTTGCACTAGGTCGCGCGCAGCGAAGGGCAGTGTCACAGCCAGCGCGCCGAGGGTGATCGCAAAGGTAAATGCGACTGGCGGCTCGTCCCGTTTGAACTTGCGAACCAAGGGCGCGTAGAGAGCGTAACCCGTCATCCCGACCAGAAAGATCAGCTCGCCACGGCCAATCTGAAACGCCAGAAGCTGCGCCATATCACCCCGGAAGATCACCCAGACAGCCCCGAGTGCGCCGATCAGCAACGCGAGCAGCACGCGCCGCGAGACCGTTTGGCCAAGCAAAACATAGCCAAACACGCCCGTCACCAGCGGCGTCAACGTAAACAGAACCGAGAGCGAGACAGCTGGTGCGGTTTTGAGCGCTTCAAACATCAGGATAAAGTAAAGCGCGGGGCTGGCCCCCATCAGCAGGTAGCGCCACGGCGCGCGAAACACCTCTCGGCTGTGCATTAAAACCGACCAGGACAACGCGCCCATCAGCGCAGCGGTGAGGGCAAAGCGCGCCGCGGTGACCACCAGCGGCGAGAGCTGCTCGCCGACCAAAGCCCCAAGAGCGAACGAGCCCGCGACAAGCGCCGCGAAGCCCGTCATGGCCAGATGGCCGATAGCCTCGCGCCTCACGCGGGCCTACTCTGCGGCAACGGCACCGGGGTTGTTGGGGTGTGTTGTCCAGTCGCCGTGCTGTTCTTTCACAACCTCGCCAGTGCGCGCGTCCACCGTGCCCGCAGCCTGTGGCACCATGGTGATGCAGTTCTCAACGGGGCAGACTTCAACGCAGAGGTTACAGGCGACACATTCGGCGTCATTCACTGTAAACACGCGATCGTCCGACATCAGGATCGCTTGGTGCGAAGTGTCTTCGCAGGCGGCAAAGCAGCGGCCACAGCTGATACAATCATCCTGGCTGATCGAGGCTTTCGCGACGTAGTTGAGGTTGAGATACTGCCAGTCTGTGACATTGGGAACGGCCATGCGCACGAAGTCATCAACCGAGGTGTGCCCCTTCTCGTCCATCCATTGGCTCAGCCCGCTGATCATCTCTTGCACGACTTTGAAACCATAGGTCATCGCCGCGGTGCAGACCTGCACGTTACCGCACCCAAGGGCGATAAACTCTGCGGCATCGCGCCATGTGGTGATGCCGCCGATGCCCGAAATCGGCAGGCTGGCCGTTTCGGGATTGCGGGCGATTTCGGCCACCATGTTCATCGCGATGGGCTTTACCGCGGGGCCGCAATAGCCGCCGTGGGTGCCTTTGCCGTCGATCGTTGGTTCGGGTGCCATGGCGTCAAGATCAACCGAGATGATCGAGTTGATGGTGTTGATCAGCGAGACAGCATCCGCCCCGCCGCGCATGGCGGCGGCTGCAGGGGCGCGAATGTCGGTGATGTTGGGCGTGAGCTTCACGATCACCGGTTTGGAGTAATACTGCTTGCACCATTTGGTGACCATTTCGATATACTCCGGCACCTGCCCGACAGCCGAGCCCATGCCGCGTTCGGCCATGCCGTGGGGGCAGCCGAAGTTCAGCTCGATCCCGTCTGCGCCTGTGTCTTCGACAAGCGGCAGGATAGCTTTCCACGCGTCTTCCTCACAGGGCACCATGAGCGAGACGATGATGGCCCGATCGGGGTAGTCAGCCTTCACGCGTTTGATTTCTTCAAGGTTCTGATAAAGATCGCGGTCGGTGATCAGCTCGATATTGTTCAGCCCCAGCACGCGGCGGTCTGCGCCATGCACAACGCCGTAGCGCGGGCCGTTTACGTTGACAACGGGCGGCCCTTCCGAGCCGAGCGTCTTCCAGACAACGCCGCCCCAGCCCGCTTCAAAAGCGCGGCGCACATTGTATTCCTTGTCCGTCGGCGGCGCGGAGGCCAGCCAGAACGGGTTTGGCGAGGTGATGCCGATGAACGTGGTTGTTAGGTCTGCCATTTGGATACCCTCTTTGAGCTTTAGCGCAAAAGTGCGGTGTGAATGTTGAGCGCCGCATCGCGGCCTTCTGCAACGGCTGTAACGGTGAGGTCATCGCCGCCAGTTGCGCAGTCGCCGCCCGCCCAGACGTTTGGCAGGCTTGTCGCGCCGCTCTCGTCAACCGCGATCTTGCCGCCTTCCAGCGTGAGGCCCTCGGGCGCGCCTGATAGCGTCTGGCCGATGGCCTTGAACACCTGATCAGCGGGCAGATTGAAGCTCTCGCCTGTGCGCGTCAGCTTTCCCTTCTTGGTTTTCGTATAGGCAAACTCAACGCTCAAGCCCTTGCCGCTCTGCGCGACTTTCATCGGCTGCGCATCGTAGATAATGCGCACGCCTTTTGAGGTTGCCAGCTCCTGCTCATAGACAGAAGCACTCATGTTTTCCTTGCCGCGCCGATAAACGAGCGCCACGTCTTGCGCGCCCAGAAGTTTGCTTTGCACGGCAGCATCAACCGCTGTCATGCCGCCGCCAATGACAACAACATGACGCCCGACTTTAACTTTTGAAAGGTCTTCGGCTTGGCGCAGCTCGGCGATGAACTCGACAGCATCGAGCACATCGGGCAAGTCCTCCCCGTCGCAGCCAAGTGCGTTGACGCCCGCAAGGCCCATGCCGAGAAACACAGCGTCGTGGTTTGACTGGATGTCAGCGAGCGTGAAGGCATCGCCCAAGGATTTGCCGTATTCCACGGTGATTCCGCCGATCGAGAGCAGCCAGTTCAATTCGTCTTGCGCGAAGTCGTTTGTGGATTTGTAGGCCGCGATGCCGAACTCGTTCAGCCCGCCGCCCTTCTCGCGCGCATCAAACACTGTCACAGCGTGACCTAGCATCGCCAGCCGGTGCGCGCAGGCAAGCCCCGCAGGCCCTGCGCCAACAACGGCCACAGACTTGCCCGTCGCGGCGGCGCGCTCAAACGGGTGTTTGCCCTGCGCCATCAGCGTGTCGGTTGCGTAGCGCTGCAAGCGGCCGATTTCCACAGGCTTGCCCTCGGCAACCTCGCGCACACAAACCTCTTCGCAGAGCGTTTCCGTGGGGCACACCCGTGCGCACATTCCGCCCAAGATGTTTTGGGAGAAAATTGTCTTGGCGGAGGCTTCGGGTGTGCCCGTGCTGATCTGGCGGATGAAAAGCGGGATGTCGATTGCTGTCGGGCAGGCTGTCATGCAGGGCGCGTCGTGGCAAAAGTAGCAACGATCCGCGGCGACAAGTGCTTCGTGATCAGACAGCGGCGCGTGCAGATCAGAGAAATTGTCAGACAACGCCGCCTTGTCCAGCCGCGCAGGCACGATGCCTGAAGTCGATGCCGAGTTTGTCATATGCGTCTCCTAAATTCACGTCTTTAGGTAACGCTAACCGCTCTCAAAAATTTTATCAAATGGTAAATTTTATGAAATGCGCGGCCGCCGTCGCCCATTTGACGCCATCCCTTCCCTGCAAAAACACGCCCCACGAACGATAATGGCCCACCAAAGAGCTTGATCTCTGGTGGGCCACTGTTTTGCTGGTGAACTTCTGTCTTAGAAGTGAACTGACCGTGCGCCTGCCGGTTTCTCGACAGGTGGCGCAAATTTAGTCAGGTTGATGCCTTGAACAGCAGCTTTGTATTCTTCGATGCTCGGTGTTCGGCCCAAAATGGCGGAAAGCACGACAACCGGCGTTGAGGCCAGAAGCGACTCGCCTTTCTTTTCGGCGGCGTCTTCCACCACACGGCCCTGGAACAAGCGCGTCGACGTGGCCAGCACGGTGTCGCCCTTGGCGGCTTTTTCCTGGTTGCCCATGCAAAGGTTACAGCCCGGGCGCTCGAGGTAGAGGATGTTCTCATACTCGGTGCGCGCGGCACTTTTCGGGGCGAAGTCGTCAAACTCAAAGCCCGAATACTTTTGCAGGATGTCCCAGTCGCCCTCTTCCTTGAGCTCGTCGATGATGTTGTAGGTCGGTGCGGCAACCACCAGCGGCGCTTTGAACGTCACCTTGCCTTCGGCGGCTTCGATGTTTTTGAGCATCTGCGCGACGATCTTCATGTCACCTTTGTGAACCATGCAGGAGCCGACAAAGCCCAGATCAACCTTCTTGTCGCCACCGTAGTAGGACACAGGGCGGATCGTATCGTGCGTATAGCGCTTTGACACGTCGTCGTTGTTAACGTCAGGGTCAGCGATCATCGGCTCGTTGATCTGGTCAAGATCGACAACAACTTCGGCGAAATACTTGGCGTTATCATCGGGCGTCAGAGCAGGTTTCGCGCCTGTCTTGATCTCGTTGATGCGCTTGTCGGCTTTGTCAATCAGGCCTTGAAGTGTCTTGGCTTCATTGTCCATGCCCTTGTCGATCATGATCTGGATGCGGCTCTTGGCCAGCTCCAGCGAGCCGATCAGCGTTTCGTCTTCCGAGATACAGATCGAGGCTTTCGCTTTCATCTCGGCTGTCCAGTCGGTGAAGGTGAAGGCTTGGTCCGCAAGCAGCGTGCCAAGGTGCACTTCGATGATGCGGCCCTGGAAAACGTTGTCGCCGAACTGCTTGAGCATCTGCGACTGCGTGGCGTGCACCACATCGCGGAAATCCATGTAGTCTTTCATTTTGCCTTTGAAGGTCACTTTGACAGACTCAGGGATAGGCATTGTCGCCTCGCCCGTCGCCAGAGCCAGCGCAACTGTGCCGGAGTCTGCGCCAAAGGCCACGCCTTTTGACATGCGCGTGTGGCTGTCGCCGCCGATGGTGATGTCCCAGTCGTCAACTGTCAGGTCGTTGAGGACTTTGTGGATCACGTCTGTCATGGCGTGATATTCGCCCTTCGGGTCACGCGCGGTGATCAGGCCGAACTTGTTCATGAAGCTCATGAGCTTGGGAATGTTGGCTTGCGCCTTCAAGTCCCAAACAGACGCCGTGTGGCAGCCCGACTGGTAAGCGCCGTCAACGATCGGCGAGATGACTGTCGCGGCCATGCTCTCAAGCTCTTGGGCTGTCATAAGGCCAGTTGTGTCTTGCGAGCCAACGATATTGACTTCAACGCGCACGTCAGAGCCGGCGTGCAGCACTGTGCCTTCGGCCACGCCAACGGCTTGCTTGTTGAAAATCTTCTCAACCGCTGTCAGGCCCTGGCCCTCATGGGTGATCTCACGCGATGGCGCGTAGACTTGCGGCACCTCGACACCAAGCGTTTTGGCCGCGAAGTTTTGCAGCTTTTTGCCAAAGACGATGGCATAAGAGCCACCCGCCTTAATGAACTCGACTTTCTGAGGCGTCAGGGCTTTTGCGATATCAACAAGCTCCTTGTCGCCCTCGTAAAGCTTCTGTGTTTTGGTGTTGATCGTCAGGATCTTGCCCGTGTCGACAGAGTAGGTCTGTTCCAGCACAGGGTCGCCATTGGCGTCGAGCACCGTGTTGCCATCGGCGTCAACTTTCTTGACCCAGTTGTCCAGATCAAGCCCGATGCCGCCTGTCACGCCAACAGTTGTCAAAAAGATCGGCGAGATGCCGTTGGTGCCCGCCACAATCGGCGCGAAGTTCACGAATGGCACATAGGGGCTGGCCTGTTTGCCTGTCCAGAGGGCGACGTTGTTGACGCCGGACATGCGCGATGAACCAACGCCCATAGTGCCTTTCTCGGCGATCAACATGACGCGCGCGTCGGGGTTGGCCTTTTGCAGCGCCTGAATTTCGGCCTGCGCTTCTGGCGAGATCAGGCATTTGCCGTGCAATTCGCGGTCAGCGCGCGAGTGGGCTTGGTTGCCGGGGGAGAGCAAGTCTGTTGAAATGTCGCCTTCCGCAGCGATGTAGGTGACAACTTTGATCTCTTCGTCGATATCAGGCAGCTTGGTGAAAAACTCGGCCTTGGCATAGCTTTCCAGAATGTCTTTCGCCACGGCGTTGCCCGCAGCATGGGCCGCCGCCAAGCGCTCCATGTCGGCCTCATAGAGGAAGACCTGCGTTTTCAGCACTTCGGCCGCCTGCGCTGCGATCGCGGCGTCTTCACCAAGGGCAAGTTCAAGCAATGCGTCAACTGACGGGCCGCCCTTCATGTGCGACAACAGCTCAAACGCGAACGTCGGCGTGATTTCGGCAACCTCGGCAGCCCCGAGGATGATCTCTTTGAGAAACGCCGCTTTCTCGCCCGCAGCGCTCGTTGTGCCCGGCAAGGTGTTATAAATAAAGAACTGAAGCGAAGCTTCGCGGTGTTCGCTGCCGGTGTCTTTGATCTGCGCAATAAGCTCGCTTACAAGCGCGCCATCATCGATCGGCTTGGGGTGCAGGCCTTGGGTTTTGCGGGTTTCGATTTCAGCGAGGTAGTCTGTATACAAGCTCATGATCATTCCAACTGTTCAGGGTTGCTGTTAGGTAAGCACCAGGCTGTCATCTCGTGTGACGAACCACTGCTCAAAATTGTTGTATACCGATGTATACTAGATTGCATTTCGTTGCAAGATGCCTCCTGAACCAGAGAGACATCTCTGCTGGCTGACATGCTGCATAGTTCATTTGCGCGGTCTCCGGATATTCCCTCGTTGTGCTAAATCAGCTCATACAAACTGCTGCAATCAGATTTGCATCATCCTGCACGGCATAGCATTCTCATAAATGTTTTAATATCCTGCTAGCCGGGCCGCAGTTTCTCCGAGTAGACTCTTAACAGAAAGCGAACCTTCCGCGCGCCCCAACACTCTCCAAGAGCCTAGGCACGACTCACTTCGCCCTTCTCGACATGTGCCAAAGCTCTCTCAATGCTCAATAGAGTGGCTATGAGACTGGCTGTGGTGCTAAACCCGCCTCTTTGAAGTCCTCTTCTTTGAATTTCAGATTTCGAATCTGAATATCAGCAAGTGGTGCCTGAGAGCACTCTATCAAACGCAACAAAACGCCATCGGCCAAAGGGTATCGACAAAAACCTCAAAACACAGGGCTTATTGGATGTCTTTGGATAAAGCTGGATGGTGAAATGGTGCCCCCACACGGACTCGAACCGCGGACCTATTGATTACAAATCAATTGCTCTACCAGCTGAGCTATAGGGGCACTGCGGGCCGATTTAAGGCAGGCATTGCGGCCTTGCAAGTCAAAAATTCGCTCTATTTGCCCTTGCGAGCAAAATTACCGCAAAAAGGCCGACGAGGATGATCAATATCGCCGCGGGTGAGGCGTCGGCGAGGTTCTCGAGGGAGGCCTGATCGTGGACGCGCGTTGCCAGTGTGTCGTAGTTGAACGGGCGCAAGAGCAGCGTGGCGGGAAGTTCCTTGACGCAGTCCACAAACACCAGCAGAAGCGCCGAGCCGACTGAGCCGCGAATGAGCGGCACATAAACCTCCCGCAGGACTTGCCCCTGTCGGCGCCCGAGCGAGCGCGCCGCCATCGACAGCGACGGAGAGACGCGCTCAAAGGCGGCATCGGCGGCACCCTGAGCGATCGCAAAGAAGCGCACGAAATAGGCCAGCACCAGCGCAAAGGCGGTGCCCGTCAACATGAGGCCGGGGTCATAACCTGTGATGGCAAGGATGGCGTCCGCGAGCCTGTTATCAAACGCCGCCAGCGGGATAAGAATGCCAACGGCAAGCACAGCCCCCGGAGCGGCATAACCGATGGTTGTGATCGGCTGCAAAAGCCGCGGCAGAGTGCGGCCAGACAGGCGCACGCCATAGACCAAAAGCAGCCCGCCGATGACTGTCAGCAAGGCAGCAATTCCCCCGACAAGCACAGTGTTCCAGACTGCCGCGTAAAGCGCCGGATCTGTCCAGAGGTCAGAGCGGTCAAGCGCATGTGTCAGGATCGTGCCAGCGGGCAGCACAAAGCCGAGCGTGAAGGGTAGCAGGCAAAGCAGCGTCGCTGCCGCTGCCGCCCCGCCGCGAAGCTGCTTGCGCGCAATCACACGGTGGCGGCCCGCATGGTTAAAAAACCGCGCCTTGCGCCGCGAGACTTTTTCAAGCGTGACAAGGAAAATCACCAGCGCGAGCACGATGCAGGAAATCTGCGCTGCGCCGCCCGCGTTATTGCCCTCAAGCCATGTGTTGAAGATGCCGGA
This sequence comes from uncultured Lentibacter sp., assembly GCA_947497495.1. GTDB lineage: Bacteria > Pseudomonadota > Alphaproteobacteria > Rhodobacterales > Rhodobacteraceae > Lentibacter. Next base: position 19,122 of record CANMGT010000012.1, on the reverse strand, counting down.
GGTGAGCGTTTGCACCGCAAAATAGTCGACGGTGCCAAAGTCGTTCACCGCTTCCATCATTACGATCGCCGAGCCAGCGGCGACTGCGGGGCGCGCCAGCGGCAGGCCGATGCGCCTGAGCCGCGCAAAACCGCCCTGCCCCAACGACATGGCGACTTCTTCGCTGGCGCCGGACTGCTCGTGAAACGCAGCGCGCGCCAGCAAGTAGACGTAGGGGTAAAGCGCCGCCGCCAGCACGATGATCGCCGAGCCGAGCGAGCGGATTTCGGGGAACCAGTAATCGCGCGCGCTTTGCCAGCCAAAAACCGCCCGCAGCCCCGTTTGCACAGGCCCCGCGTATTCTAGCAAATCTACCAGCGCATAGGCGCCGACATAGGCAGGCACCGCAAGCGGCAACAAAAGCAGCCACTCAAGCCAGCCTGACAGCGGAAACCGGTAGCGCGAAATGAGCCATGCCGCCCCCGTGCCCGCCATGGCGGCCAGCAAGCCGACGCCGCCCATCAACAGGGCCGTTGTCCACAAATAGCGCGGCAGGGTTGTGGCCAGCATATGTGGCCAGATATTCTCTGTCGGAAACAGCGCAATGAAGCCCACCGCCACAATCGGCGCCAAAACAATTGCCGCGATCAGCACAGCCGTGAGCGACCAGGGATCAAACCTTGCGCTGTGGCCTTTGGCCGTGGTTTCCTTTGCGACGTCCATAAGACCGCTCTTGCCCGATTGCGGTTTAACTGTCCAGAAAAGACCGTATATAAGGGCAGATAACGAAGCCGCGCGGCCAAAGAAGGAGCAAACCACCCATGCAGATCGTGTTTCACGCTGGCGTCCATTGCACCGACGACGACCGCATCCTGAAATGTTTGCTCAAAAACCGCGCTGATTTTGCCAAGCTCGGGGCCGTTGTGCCGCCGCCCGGACGCTACCGCAAGCTTTTGCACCAAACCATGCTGGCCATGGGAGACGCCGCGCCAAGCGAAGATGCCCGCGATGTTTTGCTTGAGAGCATTCTGGATGGCGACGATGCAGAGCGTGTTATCATGTCAAACGACAGTGCCTTTTGCGTGCCGAATATGGCGCTCCGCGGGGGCGTCTTTTACGGCAAGGCCGAAGAGCGCGTGCGCTATCTGACGGAGCTGTTTGAAACAGACGAAGTCGAGGTGTTTCTCGCCATTTGCAACCCCGCCACTTTCTTGCCGGCGCTGTTTACCAAGACAAAGCATGACAGCTTTGCCGAGATGTCTTCAGGCTCTGATCCGCGTGAGTTGCGCTGGTCGGAAATGGTCTACCGGATTCGCGAAAACAACCCGGGCGTCGGCCTGACTGTCTGGTGTAACGAAGACACGCCGCTGATCTGGGCGCAGATCATTCGCGAACTGGCGGGCCTCAACCCGAACGAAAAGATAAAAGGCGGTTTTGACCTCATCTCCGAGATCATGACCAAGGAAGGTATCCAGCGTTTTCGTGCCTATCTGGCCGAGCATCCGACGATGTCGGAAATCCAGAAGCGTCGGGTAATCTCGGCTTTTCTGGACAAGTTTGCGCAGGAAGACATGATCGAGGAAGAACTCGACCTGCCAGGCTGGACGGAAGACCTTGTTGATGAGCTGACCGAAATCTACGACGAGGACGTGTTTGAAATTTCGCGCATTCCCGGGGTGAACTTCATCACCCCGTGAGCGCGAAACGCGGCTTACATGCCGAGCGCTTCTTTATACATTTCAAGCACGGCTTCTTCTTCGGCGATATCGTTGGCATCACGGCGGCGCAGGGCAACAACCTTGCGCAACACCTTGGTGTCATAGCCGCGGCCCTTGGCTTCGGCCATAACCTCTTTTTGCTGCTCGGCGATGTCTTTTTTCTCCGCCTCAAGGCGTTCGAAACGTTCGATAAACTGGCGCAGCTCGTCTGCGGTTACGCGGTAAGTCGTGTTTGAGCTTTGATCGTCCATGCCGAGAGTCTCCTGAGGTTAGAGAGCCTTGCTAACTTCCTCTGCGCAAAATGCCAAGGGGTTTTCCTTGCCGCGCAGGCTTGCATCCTTTAGGTGCGTCCCAAACAAGGAGTGAGCACATGGAAACACTGGTTTGGATCGGCGCAGCCCTGACGATCGCGGGCGTTATCGGGCTATTTTGGTGTATTCTGAAAGTGAATGCCGCACGGCGCGAGAACCTCGATGACGAGGCCCTGCGCGCGCGCGTTCAAAAAGTGCTGCCGTGGAACCTTGGCGCGCTTGGGCTGTCAGCGCTAGGGCTTGGCTGCGTCGTAGCGGGCATCCTGCTTGGCTAAGTCGCCAGCAGTTTAACCCAGCATCGGTGCAAGTTGTGACAAGTCATAACCCGCAGCCGCGGCTTTATCCATGATCTCGGACGCAGGCATTTCTCCCGCCTGCCCCAGCCCCCAGACAACTGTCGAGCGGTTGCCAGAGGCGCAGTAGGCGAGGACCTTGCCTTCGGCTCCTTCGATCAGAGCCTTTTGGCGCGCAATCCCGTCACGGTCGAGCAACTTGGCGTGCACCAGAGGGTGGAAATGAAACTTGAGGCCCACTGCTTCGGCGGCCTTTTGCATTTCTGCGCTCTGCTCGGCTGGCCCGTTTTCTTCATCGGGGCGGTTGCAGATCACATCGGTAAAGCCGTGTTCGGCGAGTTGCGCCATGGCTTCCGCCGTGATCTGCGGGGAGGCGAAAAAAGTCTCTGTTACGGGGCGAACCATAGTCAGTTTCCTTGCTTAAAGTGTTAGGCTGTTTGCGGGCGCTGCAAAAGGCGCACAACGTAAGGCGCGATCAGCATGCCTGCAAGCATGGCGGCGAAGAACACCCAATGCATCGGGCCACCGTAGCCAAGCGAGGCCATAGCTGGGCCCGGGCACAGGCCCGAAAGCCCCCAGCCCGCGCCGAAAAGCAGCGAGCCGACAGCCAGCCGCGTGTCGATCCGCACAGGCGGTTGCGGTGGGAAAAGTGTCGTCGTCAGCGGGCGGCGGCCCGGCGTGAGGCGCCATGCGATGAACATCGGAATGATCGCACCACCAAGCACGAAAGCCAGAGTCGGATCCCATTGGCCGAAAATGTCGAGCCAGCCTTGCACCTTGCTGGTGTCGGTCATCCCCGAAATGAACAGGCCTGCGCCAAACACGGCGCCCGAAAGCAGAGATATCAGATTGCGCATCAGATCACTCCCAGAATGTGGCGGAAGACGAGGACGGATACACCGCCTGCCAGCAGGTAAAACACCGTGGCCGCGATGCCGCGCAGCGACAGTCGCGAGATGCCGCAGACACCATGGCCCGACGTGCAGCCGTTCGCGACGCGCGTGCCGATGCCGACAAGAAAACCGCCGCCAATAAGCACCGCGTAGTTGGGGCTGATGTGTGTGTCGACCTTGGTGAAAAGCGGATAAAGCACCAGCGGCATCAAGATAACGCCGGCAACAAACAGGCTGCGCTCAACCCACTCGCTGCGCGCGCTGCCGTCAACCAGCCCGCCCAGAATACCACTCGCACCCATGATGCGCCCGTTGCCCCAAAGCAGGATGACCCCTGCAAAGCCAATAAGAAGCCCGCCAGCGAGCCCCCAGATCCAATCCGGTTCCATAATCGCGTTTCCTTTTTCGTCCTTTGAAGCGCCCTACCCCGTTTGTTCGCAGTGAGGCAAGGCGCGATGATGTTTAAAGCTTGTTGACGGGCACTTTGAGAAAGACATCGCCCTTCTCGTCAGGCTCGGGCATTTGCCCTGCGCGCATGTTTACTTGCAGAGACGGAATGATCAGCTTGGGCATCGCCAGCGAAGCATCTCGCGTGTCGCGCATCTCGACGAACTCGTCTTTCGACTTGCCTTCGCCGATGTGGATGTTGGCTTTCTTCTGTTCGCCGACTGTTGTTTCCCATGCGTAGTCGTCGCGTCCCGGCGCTTTGTAGTCGTGGCCAACAAAGATACGGGTTTCGTCTGGCAGCGCGAGGATTTTCTGGATCGACGCGAACAGCACTTCAGAAGAGCCGCCCGGGAAGTCGCAACGCGCTGTGCCAAAATCAGGCATGAACAGCGTGTCGCCGACAAAAGCCGCGTCGCCGATCGTGTATGTCAGGCAGGCAGGCGTGTGGCCTGGCGTGTGCAAAACGTCGCCGCGCAACTGGCCGATGTGAAAGCTGTCGCCCTCAACGAACAGCTTGTCAAACTGCGAGCCGTCGCGCTGGAACTCGGTGCCTTCATTGAAGACCTTGCCGAAAGTGTCTTGCACAACGGTTATCCGGTCGCCAATGCCGATTTTACCTCCGAGTTGCTCCTGAATGTAAGGCGCCGCCGAGAGGTGATCAGCGTGGACGTGGCTTTCAAGCAGCCATTCAACTGTCAGGTTGTTGTCTTTCACAAAGGCAATGACTTCGTCGGCTGACTTGGTATCCGTGCGCCCTGAGGCGTAGTCAAAGTCGAGCACGCTGTCGATAATCGCGCAGGCACTGCCTGACGGGTCTTTGACAACATAGGAAATCGTGTTTGTGGCATCGTCAAAAAAAGCTGTTACTTCGGGGTTCATGAGAGCATCCTTTGGTTGTTACGGGATTATATATTCAAAAAACACGATACATCAAGTCCTGATCGCCCGGAATTTGCATGTTGATATACGTCAAAGTGCGCAGCTTAAGCCTGTGTTAGCCTGTTTTCACAGGAGGACGTGACCCCATGGCACATGAGAAATACAAAACCGCTCTTAAAAAACGACTGCTTGAGCTCGACGAGCGCCTGCATGAGATCGAAGACGAGCTCGACGGACCCCATTCCAAGGATTGGGAAGACAGCGCGACAGAGCGTGAAGGCGAAGAAGTGCTCGAGAGCCTAGGCGTGGCTGGCCAGCAGGAAATTGCCCGCATCCGCGCGGCTTTGGGGCGCATCCGCGATGGCAGCTATGGCGTATGCGCGAAATGCGGCGACGACATCTCGCCTGAGCGCCTCGCCCTCTTGCCCGACACCCCCTTCTGCAAAAACTGCGCACATTGACCCCGTTACGCAAATAAAGGAGCCACCATGACCCATGATGACCTAACCGCAAAAAGCGCCGAGCTGCTCAGCAGGCTGGCAAACGACACAGACGACGCGCGCAAGGCCGCCCTCCCTGAGCTTGAAAAACACCTGTCGGACTTGCGAGTTGCCGGCCTTAGCGAGCCGATCGGCCTGAAGGACCTCGTGCAAGACATCCACGATTTGGCGCTGGAAGACGATTTTGACAATATGCCGCTCTGAACATGGCCTCAAAAGCGCTATGCTATCGTGTCGGAGCGCTTGAAAATCCCTGCTTGGTAGGCCAAGGTTAACTTATTACTTTGGTCGGGCAGTTTTTTGGCAGATTTCATTCAAACCAGCATTGGCAACGGAGTCGCAGTTGTTAGCTTGCGTCGCAGGCCTGGGCAGATGTATGACGCCGAGGTTCGCGCGGGCTTGCTTGACGCTCTTAAATCCGCAGCCGCAAGCCCTGAAGCCTGCTCGATCGTTCTGGCCAGTGAAGTCGGCGCTCTTGCCGCAGATTTGCCCATTCAGGAACGCCTTCAAGGTCAAGACAGCCCCACTCTGTCAGAGCTGTGCGCTTGGCTTGAAGCTGCGCCCAAACCTGTCGTCGCGACATTGCGCGGCGGCGTTTATGATGCCGGATTCGAACTGGTTTTGGCAGCTCACGCACGTGTTGCTCAACAAAGCGCGCGGGTACGCCTGTCGCGGCTTGCTTCTGGCGCTATGCCTGACCCGCACGCTCTTGTTACGCTGGCCGCAAGCCTTGGGGCAGAAACTAGCCTGCGCCTGCTGGCCCGTCGCGAAAGCCTGTCCGCCGCTGATGAGGCTCTGGCACCATTATTTGAAGATATTGTCGGACAAAACGCTGTCGGCCGAGCCGCCGAAGTGGCGCGCGTCTTGGCTGACAGCTTTGCTGACGGGCAACCGCGCGAGGCCGCAATACCCGGCGCACAAGACCCGCTCGCGTATCAAATGGCAATTCAGACAGGTCGCGACACGCCGCACCCAAGCCCGGAGCATCGCACTTTGGTTGATGCATTGGAAGCCGCGCAACTGTTGCCGAAACCTGCCTTGATTGCCTTTATCACTGAGCGAAACACCTTGCTTGCCGCGTCAGAGCAGAGCGCCGCCAAAGCCTACGAAGTTTGCTGCAAGGAAGCGCTTTTAACACGACAGTCACAAAGCCCCGCCACCAAGCGGATCACGCTGGTTGGCACCAGTGCTCTGGCGCGCAACCTGACACTTGCAGCGCTTGGCTCTGGAGTGGGTGTTGATGTGCTCGCCTTGAGCGAGGGCGGCTATGAGGCCCACTTCAAGGCCGTGTCAGAAGCCTACTCTGAACTCGTCAAACGCCGTCTGCTAAGTGAAACACAGGCGCGCACTGCCCTATCCGGCATGGCGAAGCTTCCAGAGCTTGACGGGCTAGTGCAATCGGAGTTTGTCATCGAATGCGGCGCGAAATCCGTCGAACAAATCGGCCAATTGGCCGACAGTTTGCGAGGCCGGCTTGGCGCTGATGTGCCGCTTTTGCTCACCGCGGGCATGCGCCACGGTGCAGGGCGTTTCTCGGGCTTGCTGGCCGACAACACCGCGGGCGCGCATTTTCACTTTGCGCGCCACTCAGGCAGCTACGTCGAGCTTGCGTTTCAGGATGAGAGCTTTAGCAAAGAGACGGTGCGAAACGCCTTTGCGGCGACCTTGCAGCAGATCGGCCTGCCTGTTGTCGCGCAAAGGGCGCAGGACGGGCTGGCCTCAGCTCGGTTGCTCACGGCCTATCTGCAAGGCGTTGAGGAATGCCTCGCACTGGGCGCCTCGTTTGAGCAGGTCGAACGGGCGCTGGTGGGGCGGCTGCCGCCGCTGGCTTACCAGAACGCCGAGGGCTTTCGCCTGCAACCCTTCCGGATCAGCACATTTTTCATCGAGGATGAAGCATCGGACGCGCCACCGGCGTTCAGCGGCTATATGCTTCGGGCCGGCTTTGAAGGACGTGACAAGGCCAGTGCGCAAGACATGAAAACGGGAACAACTCTGCCCAAGGCCAATGCTGTTTTAGAGGCATGGCGTGCGGATATCGCGGCCAAAGGGGCTATAAAGGCGCGCAAGCTCAGCGATGCCGAGGTGTGCCAAATTGTCGATACCGCGCTCTACTGCACGGGCTCTACGCTTTTGGAAAACGGCTCAGTGACAACCCCTTGGGAGCTGGACTATCTTTGCTGCGCGACACTTGAAGCCAAGCCGGGCTATGGCGGGCCGTTTCACAAGGCCCAAACGCGCGGCCTCCTGAACCTGCGCAGTTTCTTGCGCGGTTTTACACCGCTCAGGCCGACGTTCTTTCAAACGCCTGAGACGCTTGACGAAATGATCAAAACCGGATCACGTTATTTGCAACCCTATCAAAGGCGTTCAACCCGCTTCTGACAACAGGTCTGGGTCAAACCCGGGCAAATCCGATAGGTCTGGCAGGTCTGGCAGCTCGGGTAAGTCAGGTAGATCTGGCAAGTCTGGCGTGTCGGGCAAGTCGGACAGCTCGGACAGATCAGGGGCTTGCGGCATCGGGGCTGCAGTCATAGGCGCGGACGTGTATTCCAAACCCGTTTCCATTGCAGGCGTCTGTACCTCTTCCCGTTGGGACGGGCGCACGATAAAGCGCAGTTGAACAGCCCGCAGGCCGCCATGTTGGCCAAGCCGACAAGGCCCAAGCTTGCTATTGGCGCCCTCTCCCAGCACCACATTGTCGAGCGCGAGTGCTGGCAAAGGCAGCCTGTCTCCGGGTTTGAGATTGCCGAAAGCGCCAAGCGTCATTTTCTGGCGATGGATCACGGCGCTCAGGCAGGCCTCGGCCTCCATCATTGCACTGTCCGCGAAACTGGCCTTGGCAGGAATACTCCCCGCCTCATCCGAATGCCCACTTTCAGCCGCGTTGTTTTGCGCAAAGGAGAGAGGCCGCGCCGCAGCCGCCTCCGGCAATTGCACGGGCACAACCAGAACCAACTCGCCGCGCTTGGCCCCGCCGTCCAGCTCAAGTTGTGCGCGCAGAACATGAAAGTCAGGCGCTTCCACAATCAGGCTGAGATGACGCTTTGTCTCGATACGCGCGCCGAAATGGAAGCCCGCGGTCATTTCACCGTCCCGCCCGCCAAGGTTTAGCGCAATGCCTTCCAGCAGCATGTCCACCAGAGGAGAGATCAGGGCGGCATCCGTGTCCGTCGGGGCGCGCGCTTCGGGCTCGCCTTTGACAACGCAACCCATGGTTTGTTGCTCGATGATGCCCGCAAGCACCGCCAAGTCGACAGCGACCGCACCAACAGCGCCGCGCGGGCCGTCAAGCACAACCAGCAGCATTTCGTCATCGACCGCGCGCAGCATGCCCTCCTGGCCAAGCTGCTCGCATTGCACGCCGCTCACACTGAGTGCCAACCCGAACAAGTCGTCGGCCGCGCGTGACAAAGCTAAGCGCATCGCACGCGCCGGTGACATGACGCGGGACTGGTGCTCTTCACGCCCTGCGCGAGCCTTTCGGCGCAATACTTCGTTTGAAAGGGGTTCTGCCATATCCTCCGCCGCAAATTTACGCCGCTTATGGCGATATTTACACGCAAAAGAGTTATCAACTTCTTAGCAGAGCCCAGAAATCCGTAGCTTTTGATGTAAATTCAGACCCGCGTCAGCGCGATGGGCAAGGTCACACGAAACGCCGCCCCGCCCTGCCCGGGCACATAGCTTATCGTGCCGCCGATCCGTCCGATAACTTCGCGGCAAATCGCCAGCCCGAGGCCCGCACCGCTTTCCTTCTGCCCTTCAAGCCGGGAAAACTTTTCAAACACAAGCGCCTGAGCGGCACGTGGAATGCCTTTGCCATTGTCTACAAAATCGATCTGCAGGTTGCTGCGAGACTTGCTCACGTCAATGCGCAATTCCGGCACCTCGGCATCGCAGTATTTCTGCGCATTGGCGATCAGGTTGATGAAGACCTGACTGAGGCGGTCAAGGTCGGTTTTCAGCGGGATGTTTTCGCGCTCGCGCTTACGGAGGATGCGCAGTTTTTCAGGCCGACCAGCCGCGGCAATCGCATGATCAAGAACCGCCACAAGCGAGCCTGTCTCGATGTTCATGTTCACTTGCCCGTTCTCCAGAACGCTCAGATCAAGCAAGTCGTCCAGCAGGCGCGTCAGGCGCACAGACTCGCTGTGGATGATCGCGCTCATCTTGCTTTGCTCTTCGCCCGAAATCCCGCCTTCGTCGCGCAGAATCTCCGAAAAAGCGCGGATAGAGGTCATCGGAGTGCGCAGCTCGTGGCTGATCTGGCTCAAAAAGGCGTCTTTTTGCACGGAAAGCTGGGTAAGTTTTTCGTTCACTTCGCTGAGTTTGCGCGCCGTGCGGGCAAGTTCTTCGGACTTGGCCTCAAGCTGGCTGGAGTACTCCATGATCTGCGCAGCCTCATCCGCCACGGCGATTAGATCATCGACCGAAACCGCCGCGCCACCAACAATCTGGCCAACCATCGCATGGGCCGTCGCCGCCCCGACCGAGCCTGACAACTCGCGCTCGAGCTGGTTGAGAAAATCGGGCGTTGGTTCAGGCAGGAAGCCTTCGATACCCTGCGCCTCGGCGGCCCGTTGGAACAGGCCCTGCGCCTCGTTTGCGCCAAGAATGCGCTGCGCCATGATCATCAGATCTTCGCTTTGCGCCACGCCACCGCGCCAGCGTTGACCGCTGCTGGTGTGGTCAAACACATCCACGATCTGCGCGCCTTGCAACCGCTCAAGCGGCGACGGGAAGCTGAACAGCGAAGTGACAATAAAGGCCAGCGTGTTTAACCCGATCGACCAGAAAACCGCGTGCACAACAGGGTCAAGGCCGTCGATCCCGAACAGTGCTTGCGGGCGCAGCAGGCTGATGCCCCACGGCCCGTTTGCAAGCACCTGCGTCGAGATCACCTCGTCAGGCCCGAAGCTTGGCAGAAAGAGGCACCAGAGCCATATGATAAAGCCCACAGACAGGCCCGCTATCGCGCCGCTGCGTGTGGCGCCACGCCAGAACAACCCCCCCAGAAGTGCGGGCAAAAACTGAGCGACACCCGCAAATGAGACAAGGCCGATCGCGGCCAAAGCTGCCCCGCCGCCGGAGATGCGGTAGTAAACATAGCCAAGCAACAAGACACCCAAAATGGAAAAGCGCCGCGACAACAGCACAACATGTCGCACATCCCCCGAGACATTTGCCCCCGTACCTGTCAGGCGCAGCCAGATCGGCATTACGATGTGGTTTGACACCATCGTCGACAGCGCAATGGACGCCACGATCACCATGGATGTTGCCGATGAGAACCCGCCGAGAAACGACAGGATCGCAAGGCTCGGCTGCCCGTTCATCAGCGGCAAGGACAGCACGAAAAGATCGGGGTTGGTGCCTGCGGGCAGCCTTTCAAGGCCGATCACGGCGATGGGCACCACAAAAAGGCTCATCAGCAGCAGATATAGCGGGAACGCCCAAGAGGCAAAGCGCAGGTAGCGCTCGTCTTCGATTTCTACCACCAGAACCTGAAACATGCGGGGCAACGTCAGAAAGGCCGCCGCCGACAGGAAGATCAGCCCGATCCAGCGTGACGGAACAACCTGCCAAGTGCTGATCTCGCTCGCCTCGATGCGTGTCACCATTTCTCCGACCCCCCCCGCAAGCCCCCAGACGACAAAGATGCCGACAGACAAAAGCGCGAAAAGCTTGACGACAGCTTCCAGCGCAATCGCCATAACAACGCCGTGGTGGCGCTCGTTGGCATCAAGGTTGCGGGTGCCAAAGAGCACGGTGAACAGCGCGAGGGCCATCGCGACCCAAAAGGCAGTTGCGTTGTTGTCGCCCAGCTCTGAGGGAGTTGCGCTCGGGTCAGCGTTCGCGAAGGCTCCGAAAGAGAGCGTCACCGACTGAAGCTGCAGGGCGATATAGGGAGTCGTGCCCGCAACCGCCATCAACGTGATCATCACCGCCAGCGTGTTGGACTTGCCAAAGCGGCTTGAGATCAGGTCAGCAACCGAGGTGATGCGCTGCGAGCGGGCCACGCGCACCATGCGCCTGAGCGCCCACCACCAGCCCACCATGATCAGCGTCGGGCCGATGTAGATCGTCAGGTATTCAAGGCCGGATCGGGCCGCGAAACCAACAGCGCCGTAGAAAGTCCAGGCAGTGCAGTAGACAGACAGCGAGAGCGTGTAGACAAGCGGAGAGCGCAGCCAGCGCGCATGTCCGCTCAGCGCCGCCCGCTCGGCCATGAAGGCCACGAAAAACAATAGGGCGATATAGCCAATGCTGACAACCGCCAGAAAGTTGAGTGAGTTGCTCACGCCCCAAAACCCGTATCAGCGCCAGTTTCCGGCTTGGTGTCAGGTTGTTGGTCTGCCTCGCCGTCTTGCGCGTGCGCGTCGCCATAAGCCTGGCTGAGTGCCGCTGCCCCGATGAGCAGCAAGCCCCAAAGAACAAACAGAAACACCATCGCCGAGACGTTGCTATGAACCCCGCTGATCCAGAGAACCGGCAGGAAAAACAACCCCCCCCCGAGCAGAGGCCAGAGCTTTAGAGCATCTTCCAGACGGCGGGCGCGGTAGGTTTTTTTGGGTAGAAACTGGTTTGGCTTGACGCTGGTTGGCCGAGGGGCCTCGCCTGCGTGCTCCGCTTCGCTTGCTCGGCCCGTCACGAGGTCGCAAGCTCGCGCACGGCCTCAAGCACATCAGCATTGGAAAACGGCTTGGTCATGAATTTATTGGCGCCATACTCGAGCGCCATTTCACGGTCTTTCATCTGGCCGCGGGCTGTCAGCATAAGAACCGGCGTTTGGGCCGTCGCCTCGGCGTTGCGCAGGTCTTTCAAAATGTCATAGCCCGAGCGCCCCGGCAGCATCACATCAAGCACGATCAGGTCTGGCGCGCGCTCCGCCACGGCCTCGATAGCAGTCTGGCCGTTTGAGTGTGTGTGCACTGTTGAGCCATCGCGAGACAGAATAAAACTGATCGCCTCGATGATATTGGGCTCATCTTCGATGATAAGGACAGTTTTTCCAGCAAGTTTGCTCATATCAGTTCGCCTCCCCCCAGACGCCGCACAGCTTTTCGCTGTCTCTTTGTAACTATTAATACGCAGTTCTTGTTATGTGTCAAAGTCGCATTCTAGAAGCCTGAAGTCATAATCGACGGCTCTCGGCGTGCGAGGCATCCGTCGCGCGGACAGACACGGCAACTCGAGCCGATCTTCTGAGCCTGTTCTTGCTTGCTGGCTTTGCCTTCGCCAGCCTCGGCGGGCACGATCAGCATCGTGGCTTCCAGCAAGGGCTCGCGGCCATAGGAGGCGCTCAACACGGGCTGGGCAACGGCGAAGGCCTGAAACCGGCTTTCCTCACCGCCGCCGCCACGCGCGGGCTGGGTGACTGTGTCAGCCATAGCCACCATCGGGCGGCTCAGCGCCTGAAAAAGCGGCCAAAGCGGACATGCCGCCCCGAACCGCGGGATCGGAAAGCCCTCAACCGGCTTGCGCAAGATCATCGTGCCGGAGGCGTCGCATACAACAATGCCGCAATCGAGGCCTTGGAGGGTTGCTATGCGGCGCATCGCGCTGGCCGTATCAACGCCAAAGCGGCTAGCGAGGCCGAGCGGGTCAATCCCTTGTTCGGTGACGGCCTCTTCAAAGGCGCGCAGCGGCATTTTGCCGGCGTCTTCGGCGTAGCACTTGAGGTAACGCGCCGCGATCGCATGCGCGCTGGACGACTTCAGCTGCAACGCGCCCTTCAGGTAGCTGTCCGCCGCTGAGGCCTGCCCCTCTTCCAGCGCTGGAAAATGCCAGCTGTAGGCCGACAAAAACGCAGCGAACTCTTCTTGTGGCGAGCTGACTTCACTGTGGGCATCGCCCACACCATCCAGAAACCCGACAAGCGCCTGCGCGCCTTCCGCAAGACGGGTGGCATCTTCATTGATGTTGCGGTGAAAACGGTCACGCCACTCGGGTTCGATCTCGCGGGTCTCCGTGAGGATCGACGCGGTCGAGCGGATCGCGGTAACTGTCGAGAGCACCTCATGCAACGTGGCCGCGAGATGCGGATCATGGGTGAGCCTGTCGGTCAGGGTTTCAACGTTTCGCTCAAGCTCCTGTACGCGGCGCGACGAGCGGATCACCAGATTGGCCCAGCCAGGAAAGCGCGCCGCAAAGTCAGAGGCCTCGGCTTGGCCTGCCTCCTCTCCGAAGCGCTCGGCTACGGCACTGAGGCGGGCCACAACCGCACGCTCGGCCCCGTCCGCAAGAAGAGACGGCTCCACATCCAGCCGCTGGGCGATGTTTTGCAGAAGCTTCCCGCCGATTCTGCGCCTGTTGTGTTCGATCAAATTGAGGTAGGAGGCTGATATTCCCACATCAAGGGCCAGTTCGGCCTGCCTGAGCCCCTGCGCGATGCGCCGCTCTCTGATGCGACTGCCTGCCAGCGCGCGTTCGGTTGCACGTTCCGCCACGTCAATTCCCTCTATCTTTCAGTGCTTTTCTGCGCCGCCGCATAATAAACTTTACAGTATTCCTTTACATACTGTTCATTTATTTACAAAACTTTTCTTTTAGTAAAGATGCTTGTTGCGCAATTTTCGATCTCGACGCGATACTAACTTTGCACATCTGTGCCCGTGGGAGAGCGTTTGAGGAGGCACTTTCCCACTTTCACGAAAAGGGAGGATTATATGTCCACATCAAACTTTACACGTCGTGGCGTGCTCAAGTCAGGCGCCATTGCAGGCGCTGGCGTTGCTCTGCCAACGATCTTCACGGCCTCATCGGCTGCCGCTTACATGAACGAGCCAACGGGTAGCACAGTTACTTTCGGCTTCAACGTGCCACAAACAGGCGCCTATGCTGACGAAGGTGCCGACGAGTTGCGCGCCTATGAATTGGCAGTTGAGCACCTCAATGGTGGCGGCGACGCCGGCATGATGAACACGTTCAGCTCAAAAGCCCTCAAGGGCAACGGCATCCTCGGCAAGAAAGTCGAGTTCGTCACGGGCGACACACAGACCAAATCAGACGCGGCACGCGCTTCTGCGAAATCAATGATCGAAAAAGACGGCGCTGTGATGATCACAGGCGGCTCTTCTTCAGGTGTTGCGATCGCCGTTCAAGGCCTTTGCCAAGAAGCTGGCGTTATCTTCATGGCCGGTCTCACGCACTCAAACGACACAACCGGTAAAGACAAGAAAGCCAACGGCTTCCGTCACTTCTTCAACGGTTACATGTCAGCGGCTGCTTTGGCGCCGGTTCTCAAGAACCTCTACGGCACAGACCGTAACGCCTACCACCTCACAGCCGACTACACATGGGGCTGGACACAAGAAGAGTCGATCGCTGCTGCGACCGAAGCAATGGGCTGGAACACAGTTAACAAAGTGCGCACGCCTTTGGCGTCTACTGACTTCTCGTCATACATCGCGCCAGTTCTTAACTCCGGTGCCGACGTTCTGGTTCTGAACCACTACGGCGGGAACATGGTGAACTCACTCACAAACGCCGTTCAGTTCGGCCTGCGTGACAAAGTCGTCAACGGCAAGAACTTCGAGATCGTTGTTCCGCTCTACTCACGCCTGATGGCGAAGGGTGCTGGCGAAAACGTTAAAGGCATCCACGGCTCAACAAACTGGCACTGGTCGCTGACAGACGAAGGCTCAAAAGCATTCGTTAAATCGTTCGGCGAAAAGTATGGCTTCCCACCCTCACAGGCGGCGCACACAGTTTACTGCCAGACAATGCTTTACGCTGATGCGGCCGAGCGTGCCGGCACGTTCAACCCATGCGGCATTGCCGAAGCTCTCGAAGGCTTTGAATTTGACGGCTTGGGCAACGGCCCGACACTCTACCGTGCCGACGACCACCAGTGCTTCAAAGATGTTCTGGTTGTACGTGGTAAAGAAAACCCGACTTCAGAATTCGACCTTCTGGAAGTGGTTGAAGTTACACCACGCGGTCAAGTCGAGTATGCGCCTGATCACCCCATGTTTGCAGGCGGCAACCTCGGCACCTGCAACGCGGGCTAATCAGCCAGCTGGAAACGTCGGGGCGCAGACACACCTGCGCCCCGACACTTTTCCAAACCACGATCAAACTACATAAAAAAGACGCTCGGCCTTGCGCCGTGACGCTCTTATCACATCCAATCCAAGGTGGGGACGATGGACGCAATCATCCTGCAGATTCTCAACGGGCTCGACAAAGGCTCGGCTTATGCGCTTATCGCGCTAGGCCTGACGCTTATTTTCGGTACGCTCGGTGTTGTTAACTTCGCGCACGGCGCTCTCTTTATGATCGGGGCCTTTTGTGCGGTCACGCTCAAAAAGCTGCTGACGCTCAGCTACTTCGTGGAAGATCCAACGAAGACCGACTTTCTCGGCAAACCTTTGAAAGTGGCAACGCCATATGTTCAAAGTTGGTTTGGCGAAAGTGCCGGGGCTGCGATGATCGACTGGGCGGTTCCGCTCGCGATCCTGTTCTCGATACCCGTAATGATCGGCATTGGCTTCATCATGGAGCGCGGGCTGATCAAGCACTTCTACAAGCGCCCTCATGCGGATCAGATCTTGGTGACATTCGGCCTTGCGATCGTTCTACAGGAGCTGATCAAAACATTCTACGGCGCCAACCCGATCCCGACGCCTGCTCCGGAAGTCTTCCGCGGCAGCTTTGATTTCGGCGTGATGCTGGGCTTTGATCCAAACGCGATCATCTACCCTTACTGGCGCATGGTTTACTTCGCCTTCTCTGCAGTCATCATCGGCGCTGTCTTTGCCTTCTTGCAGTTCACCACCTTCGGGATGGTCGTGCGCGCGGGCATGGCCGACCGTGAAACAGTTGGCCTTCTGGGCATCAACATCGACAAGCGCTTTACCATCATGTTCGGCATCGCGGCCGCCGTGGCCGGTATGGCGGGTGTCATGTATGCACCGATCAACTCGCCGAACTACCACATGGGGATGGACTTCCTCGTGCTGAGTTTCGTTGTGGTTGTTGTTGGCGGCATGGGCTCATTGCCTGGCGCTGTTCTGGCGGGCTTTATGCTCGGTATCCTTGAGGCCTTCGCTTCAATGAACCAGATCAAAGCAATCATCCCCGGTATTGACCAGATCATCATCTACCTGGTCGCCATCATTATCATTCTCACACGTCCACGCGGCTTGATGGGCAAAAAAGGCGTGATGGAGGAATAACCATGCTCGGATTGAACAAAAAAGACACCCTACTCTTCTGGATCGTCGCGGGCATGGCTTTGCTGGCCCCCTTCCTTCTCAACCCCTTCCCTGAAGGCAGCTCACTGGCGCAGATGTTCAACGCGGGTTACCCCGACTTGATGCAGCGTTTCGTGATCTTCGGGATCCTTGTCATCGGGTTTAACATCCTCTTCGGCCTCACAGGCTACCTGAGCTTTGGCCACGCGGCCTTCCTCGGGATAGGCTCTTACTCAGCGGTCTGGATGTTCAAGCTGGTCGGCATGAACGTGATCCCCGCCATCTTGCTGGCGATGATCGTTTCAGGCATCTTTGCCCTGCTCATCGGCTATGTCAGCCTGCGTCGCTCGGGCATCTACTTCTCGATCCTGACACTGGCGATCGCACAGATGTGCTACAACATGGCTTACTCGGTGCTTGGCAACCCGGCGTCAAACTTCAACCTCACCAATGGTGAGACAGGCTTGCAGCTTTCGCTTGACGATGCGCGCGTGCTTGGCGAAAGCGTGACAGCTGACGGGGCGCTGCCTGTTACCAACTTCTTTGGCTTGGCCATGCGCTCAAGCTACCAAATGGATGTTGGTGGATGGCTATTTACCTTCAACGTGGGCTACTACCTCAGCGCGATCATCATGTTGATTAGCTTTTATGTCAGCATACGCATCTTCCGCTCGCCTTTCGGGATGATGTTGCGCGCTGTAAAATCAAACCAGCAGCGGATGAACTACACGGGCCTCAACACACGCCCTTACATCCTCGCGGCTTTCGTGATCTCCGGCATCTACGCTGGCCTCGCGGGTGGATTGCTCAGCTCGATGGACCCTCTCGCGGGTGCCGAGCGTATGCACTGGACGGCCTCTGGCGAGATTGTCATCATGGCCATTCTCGGCGGTGTCGGCACGCTCATCGGCCCTGTGCTTGGTGCGGGCTTCAACGAGTATTTCAAGAACATCCTGTCCAAGATCAACGACCAGGTTTTGCATGACTGGCTGGCCTTTATGCCCGACGGCATTGAAAACGCCATGGTTGGCTTCCTGCACTACTTCGTTGGCAAGGGCTGGCACCTGACACTTGGTATCATGTTCATGCTCGTTATCATCTTCCTGCCTGGTGGGCTTGTCGAAGGTGGCCAACGTATTGCCAATAAGTTTGGTCGCAAAAAGAACAGCGACGAAACCAAACAGACACCTGCAGAATAAGGAACCGATTTGATGGGTATTCTTGAAGTCAAAAATGTCGGTAAGCGCTTCGGCGGCCTGCAGGCTCTTAGCAACGTGGAACTCAGTGTTAAAGAAAACACCTGCCACGCAATTATCGGCCCGAACGGGGCCGGTAAATCCACCCTGCTCAACTGCTTTGTTGGCAAACTTATGCCTGACACCGGATCTGTCATGTTTGATGGCCAGTCAGTGCTCGGGCGCACGCCTTACGAGATCAACCAGATGGGCATCTCCCGCGTGTTCCAGACGCCAGAAATCTTCGGCGATCTGAACGTGCTGGAAAACATGATGATCCCGATCTTCGCCAAGCGCGACGGGGCCTTCCGCATGCACGCTTTCGAGAACATGCTCGATGAACGTGAAGTCGTCGAAAAGGCAGAGCATATGCTCGAGGAAATGGGCATGGCAGATGCGCGCAACGACCACGCGGCCTCGATGTCTCGCGGCAACAAGCGGCGCCTCGAGATTGCTATGTGCCTCAGCCAAGAGCCTCGCCTCTTGCTGCTCGATGAGCCAACAGCCGGCATGGCGCGGGCCGACACCAACAACACGATCGACCTGTTGAAACAGATCAAGGAAGAGCGTGACATCACCATCGCCATCATCGAGCATGACATGCATGTTGTCTTCTCACTCGCTGACCGCATCACCGTTCTCGCCCAAGGCACACCACTCGTCGAAGACGATCCGGAGAACATCAAAGGTCACCCCAAAGTTCGCGAAGCCTATCTTGGCGAAACACAAGCGGTTTAAGGAGTATTCGCAATGAACGTTAAACCCGACTTTTCCAAGGGCAAAAACTACGCTGAAACAGCCCCCGCCTATCTTTCTGTGTGGAACATGGAAAGCTACTACGGCGAGAGCTACATCGTACAGAACATCAGCTTCAACGTTCACGAAGGCGAAATTCTCGCTCTCTTGGGCCGCAACGGCGCTGGAAAAACCTCAACCCTGCGTTCGATTGCGCGGATGGATGACCCACAAGTCACCCATGGCGAGATCTGGCTTGACCACCAGCCGCTGCACAACATGAAAAGCCATGAAGCGGCGCAGGTTGGCATCGGGCTTGTCCCGGAAGATCGCTCGATCATCCCAGGCCTAACAGTGGAAGAAAACCTGCAACTCGCGCAGATCGCCCCGCCGATCGGTTGGTCGCTTCAGCGTCTTTACGAGCTGTTCCCGCGTCTTGGTGAACGCCGCAAGCAAGAGGGCATCACGCTGTCCGGCGGCGAGCAACAGATGCTGGCCATCGCCCGTGCGCTTGCCCGCGACATCAAAGTGCTGCTGCTTGACGAGCCTTACGAAGGCCTCGCGCCCGTGATCGTCGACGAGATCGAAAAGACGCTTCGCATCATCAAGGAACAAGGCATCACCACAATTCTGGTTGAGCAAAACGCCGTGCGTGCGCTTGAGCTGGCAGACCGCGCTGTGATCCTTGAATCGGGCGGTATCGTCTTTGACGGCTCCGCCGCCGAAGTGCTTGAAAACGCCGAGCTGCGCGCGGAATACCTCGCGATCTAAACTCTTTTTGGCCCGCCCCTTGCCAAGTGCTGCGCGGCGGGCCAACATCACTCAAACACACAAATGATCGGGGATTGTCATGTCCAAAACCTACCCGCCGTCAGCTTCGATGGTTTCGAATGCGCATGTTGATGCGGCTAAATATGATGCGATGTATGCG
>CANMGT010000011.1 GCA_947497495.1 uncultured Lentibacter sp. | reverse complement strand
GAAGCCGAGCGCCGGGTCGATGATGCCTTGGTCGCCGTTGAACAAGCGCTTGATGTTCCCGCCCCCACCCCAACCACTGCCGCGCCAAGTGCTGCGGTCTTGGAAGAGATCGCCAAGCTGAGAGAAGCGCTTGCGGCCAGCCAAACAGCCCGCAACGCAGAAATCCAAGAGGCAGTTTCTGATTTGAGGGCGGCGTTTCAGGTTCAGACGAAGGCACTTGAAGCATCGATCGCCGCGAAAGAGGCCGAGCTGGCAGATGCTCAGCGTCAGAATGAGGCACGGCTGTCTGGGCTTCAAGCGAAGCTGGATGCCGAACGGGCACAACGCGAAGGTTTGGAAGCTGGCATGGCCCGAGATGGCCTCATCGCCGATCAACGTTTGCTTGAAGAACGCAAGCGGCAAGAAGAGGAACAGCGCCAACGCGAAGCGGATCGCGTTGCGCAAGAGCTGCTCACCGCACAAATTGTATCTCCCTCTGTCGTGTTTGCGGATGGCCCTCGAGCCACATCCGCTAGCGCGAAGGGCCAAAAAACAGCTGCGGGCACAAAAACCGATGGGCCACCCCTGTCTGAAAACGAACAGTATTTGCGGCAAGGCGCACGGCCCTTAGAGGTGCAAGAAGCCTCGCAGATGACCTTCCCTGAGCGCACACTGTCGCAAGGCTCTGTGATCCAGGCGGCCCTGCAAACGGCCATCAACAGCGATTTGCCCGGCAGCGTCGTTGCGGTTGTGTCGGAACCGGTGCCCGCCTTCTTTGGCGATCAGATCCTGATCCCCCGCGGCTCGCGCCTCTTCGGCCAGTACCGCTCTGGCATTGAATTGAACCAGAAACGTATTCTGATCCTCTGGACCCGTGTTCTGACTCCAGGCGGAACTTCGATAGAGATCGCGTCAGTCGGTGGAGATCAACTCGGCCGATCGGGGCTTACTGGGATTGTTGACACGAAGTTCGCAGAACGCTTTGGCGGCGCCGCGTTGATTTCTGTGATCGGGGCAGCGCCAGTCGTGGCGGCCAGCAGTACTAAAAATGAAACTGCTAGCGAAGTGCTTGAGGGAATCTCAGGTGATTTGGAAGAGGCCGTCGGGTCGGTCATCGCCGATCAGGTCTCGATCTCGCCGACCATCTATATTGACCAAGGCGCGTCAGTGACCGTCCTCGTGGACAGGGACGTGGTGATCTATTGAGTGGCCTGACAGTACCGGTCTCCTACTTAGAGCGATACCTTGAGCCGTTTCGCGAGCTTCTGAGCCGAGACGACATTTCTGAAATCGCGATCAATCCCGATGGCAAAGTCTGGGTTGAACTGGCAGGTGACGCTATTATGCGTCATGATGGCCAAATCGTTGATCGCAAGACAGCTTTCAACATGGCCCAATCAATTGTTGGGGATGCCAACGCCCGCGTGTCTGAAAAGAACCCCCTTGTCTCCGGCAACGTCGACTACGCTGGTCGTCCTCTCAGGGTGCAGGTAGCCGTACCACCCGCAATTGAGCACGGCGCATCAATCACGATCCGCCTGTTCGCGACAGGGAGTATCAAAGGATATGCTCCGACCTATCTGTTTGGCAAAGCAGTCTCGCTGGATGCATTACGTGCAGACAAGATGAAAAGCATCGCCGCGCTTGCGGAAGAGAACCTCGATGAAGCTCTCCAAACACTGGTCCAAGCGCGGCTCAACGTGCTGATCAGTGGCGGCACATCAACAGGCAAGACAACGTTCGCGAGGCATCTCATAGGCTATGTCGGAAACGGAGAGCGGTTGATTACCATTGAAGATGCATTCGAGCTCTTTCCCGCCCAATCCAATACTGTTGCCCTGTTAGCAGATCGTAGTGCCCAGTCTCAACGCCGCGCAAACGCTCTTCTGCAAGCATCCCTGCGTATGCGACCAGACCGGATCATTGTTGGCGAGCTGCGCGGCGCTGAAGCCCTGACCTACCTCGAAGCTATCAACACAGGGCATGGTGGGTCGGTTTCTACGATCCATGCAGAAACAGCCGAGTTGGCAATAGACCGTCTCGCGATCATGGTGATGCAGGCTGGGACACCGCTTACTTTTGCCGAGGTGCGGGAATACATCCGCAAATCGATCGATGTGATCGTGCAGCTAGGTCGGGCGGACGGCAAGCGTGGGATTACGGAGTTTTATTTGCCGGGGAACTGAGGTTTCGACACTGAGGGCGGGAACCGGACATTCGCTGCGAATGCGAGCCAACTAAAGGGCTAAGGCGATAGCCGACATTCAGAATCCTGAGATAGGGCGTTTTGCTGCTATGCATCCGAGGTCCGCTCCGAGCCCAAATCTACCGAATTTCTGTGACGCAGCGAACGTCCGGTTTCGATATTCGAACCAGACGTAATCTTCTACAGGTCCTTCACGAGTCTAAGCGCATCGTAGATCGCGGCGTGTGTATTGCGGGCTGATACGGCGTCACCGATGCGGAAGAGTTGGAACGTTCCATCTTCGTTCTGCATGAGCGTTTGAGGGGTCCCTGCGATTAGAGCGTCGTGGTTGACTGCACCTCTGTTTGAGCTCTGCGGCTTGAGATCGAAATACAATTCGTCCAGAGGCAATGTTCCGTAATTTACGACGACCTGATCGTATTCTTTTATGCTTGTGTGGTCGCTGTAATCGGTACCAATGGTCGCAGTCAGTTTGTTGCCCGTGCGCTCAACGCCCAACAATCTGCGGGTCACTGTGAAGGTTACGTCTTTGTCTTGCAGTGACCGCATATAGGGCACAAGGTTCATCGCCATGATGTCGGGCGAAAATGTGCGATCAGGGGTCATTATCTCGACCGCAGAGCCAGCTACTGCTGCAATTTCTGCAGCTTGCAATGCGGGATGGTCACCACTTTCGTCATAGATCAGCACGTTCTGTGCAGGCTTCACATCGCCCGCGATAATATCCCAAGACGTGACGACATTTGACACTTCTTTCCCGCTTTCAAACAGTTCTATGTTTGGCATGCCGCCAGTCGCTACAATCACCACATCAGGGTTTAGCGCGGTGACATCGTCCGCTTCGGCCCATGTATTAAAATGGAAGACAACATCGCGCGCAGCGCATTGGGACATGCGCCAATCGATGATTGAAATCATCTCGCGGCGTCGTGGGCTTTGGGCAGTGAGGCGCACTTGACCGCCGGGGTCTGGTTGCGCCTCAAACACAACAACATCGTGTCCACGTTCGGCAGCAACACGCGCGGCTTCAAGTCCGGCGGGGCCTGCGCCGACAACGACAACCTTGCGTTTGGTTTCAGCCACCGGGATTGTGTGTGGCATTGTCAGCTCACGGCCTGTTGCAGCATTGTGAATGCAAAGCGCATCACCAGCTTGATAGATACGATCAAGGCAATAGGTCGCGCCTACACAAGGGCGAATGTCGTCTTCGCGTCCGTCAATGATTTTTTGGACAACATGCGGGTCCGCCATGTGGGCCCGGGTCATACCAACCATGTCGAGCAAGCCTGCATCAATAGCATGACGCGCAGTAGCAACATCAGGAATTTTGGCGGCGTGGAATGTTGGCATTCCGGTGAGTTTCTTAACCTGACCCGCGAAATCAAGATGTGGTGCGTTTGCCATGCCCTGAACTGGAATGAGATCAGTCATCGCGGGGTCGGTATGGATCCGCCCCCTCACGACATTAAGAAAGTCAAGCTGACCCGTCGCAGCAAGTTTTTCGGAAATCTTGAGACCGTCCTCTGCTGTGATGCCGCCCTTTTGCGCTTCATCAGCCGTGTAACGGAAACCAACGATAAACTCCGAACCGACGCGTTTGCGAATTGCACCAAGCACATCAAGGGGGAACCGCATCCGGTTTTCAAGCGTATCAGCGCCATATGGTCCGATCAGATCGTTCGAAAGTGGCGACCAGAATTGGTCAAGCAGGTGCCCGTAAACTTGAAGCTCGATCCCATCCATCCCGCCGGCTTTCATGCGCTCGGCGGCGTCGGCAAAGTTGTCAATTATCCGGTCGATGTCCCAATCTTCAATCAACTTGGGGAACGCGCGATGTGCTGGTTCGCGATGCTTAGATGAGGAAACAGAAGGCAACCAGTTGCCCTTGTTCCACGTAGTCCGTCGACCAAGGTGCGTCAGTTGAATCATGACCGCACAACCGTGCTCATGGCACCCATCAGTCAGGTTTTGAATCCACGGCACAACTTCGTCTTTGTAAGCCAAGATATTGTTGAAGACTGGAGGGCTGTCCTTTGACACCGCCGCCGATCCCGCTGTCATGGTTAGTGCGACACCCGCTTTCGCTCGTTCTTCGTGATAGGCGCGATAACGTTCTTTCGGCATCCCATCTTCTGGGTAGGCTGGTTCATGACTTGTGGTCATGATCCGATTTTTCAAATTCAGATGTTTCAATTGGTATGGCTGAAGCAGCGGATCTTTAGTCATCTCGTCCATCTCACAGTTTTCTTGACACATGTGTCGTGTATTCACTCTGCCACTCAATTGACATATGTGTCAAGTTTTCATATTGTGAACGGTATGAAGTCACCCACCTCACGCCAACGCGGATCAAAAGAGCTTTGGCTTGATGCTGCATATGAGTTGCTCATTGCAGAAGGCATCGATGCTGTAAAAATAATGCCTTTGGCAAAAGTGCTCAATTTGTCTCGTACCGGGTTTTATTGGTTCTTCGAAGACATTGCCGAACTTCACGGCGCATTGGTCCGGCGTTGGGAAAGTAAGAATACCGGTCACCTCATTCAGCAATGCAATTTGGAGGCCTCAAATATCTGCGAAGCTCTTTTCAATCTAATGGATTGCTGGCTTGACCCCACGCTTTTTGATGCTCCCTTTGATCTCGCAATTCGGAACTGGGCGCGGGTGGATACCGACCTCGAGCAGCGCATCCAAGAAGCTGATAGGCGGCGGATATCTGCGGTGACACACATGTTTGAGCGGCATGCTTTTTCACAAGAACAAGCCGAGGTTCGCGGCCTGACGGTTATCTATACACAGATCGGTTATATTTCGATGCAGGTCACAGAGAACGCAGATGAGCGATTGGCAAGGGTTCAGCACTACGTCGAGCTCTTTGCGGGTGTTTCACCATCACAGACCGACGTCTGCACATTTTTGGACCGTCATCCAGCCAACTGAACAAAAGCAGGGTGCCGGAAATGCGAAGCACCAAAACCAGACATTGAAATTCAAACGCCTAATGTCGGCTTCGTCCCGCATAGTTCCAGTTCGCTGATCGTTAGCTCTCGCGGACGCAGCGAAAGTCGGCTCTGACGGGCCGCACCGCGGCATCGAGACGCCTTCGCGGAGGTCGGCTTTGGGCCGTCCTAACCAATTTCCGTCCTTTCAGCATATACTGGATAAGCGTTTTTCGCTTGTGAACACCATATCTCACATGCAACTTGAACGTGTGATCTGGGAGGGTCGAAAGTGGTTAAGAATATCTGCATATTTTCTGACGGTACTGGTCAGATGGGCGGGGCACGCCCTGACCAAAGGTTGTCGAACGTTTACAAAATGTATCGCGCCATGCGCCCTGGCCCTGACTCTCCAATCAGTCCTAAAAAACAAATAGCCTTTTACGATCCAGGTCTTGGGACCGGCGAGAACGACGGCGTCTTTGGTCGCATCAAGCCAATTCTGGAAAGCGCTGTCGGCACAGGCATCGATCACAACATCATCGATTGCTATGAGCAAATCATCGCCCACTATGAGCCCGGTGACCGAGTGTTGTTGTTCGGGTTTTCACGCGGCGCGTATACCGTCAGAGCCTTAGCAAACGTAATGAACCTTTGCGGCATCCCTACTCAAATGCCTGACGGCACACCTATTCCGAGACACGGGCCTGGACTTCGCAAGATCGCCAAAGACGCTGTGAAGTTCGTTTACAATCACGGTGCCGGAAAACCACGAGGCCAAAATCCGTACTTTCTGAACCGAGAAGAACTCGGCCGTCGCTTCCGAAGGAAATACTCAAGTTTTCCTATTGAAGGTGAGGATGTTCAAGGTAATGTCCAGCCAACGTTCATCGGGGTTTTCGACACCGTAGCGTCCCTGCGAACCGCAGTTGTTCGCGCGTTGGTCTGGGGCGTTACCATTTTCGTGACTGGAGCATTTGCCATTGGATTTTTCTCGGGTTGGTCTTGGTGGATACTCTCTCCGCTCGCGGTATTGCTTGGGTCTTTGCTTTACCAACTTGGATCTCTCCTAGCCGACAACTTCAAATTTTTCTCCGAAGATCCAGATCGCAAGTTGAAACTGTCCCGGCCATCGGACTGGCCCCAGATTTGGAAAACGGGACATTTCGCGGCGTGGAACAAACGCAACTACGACAAATGGCTCGACCCTGATGTCCAACATGCGCGTCATGCGATGGCAATTGACGAAGACCGGGCTGACTTTCCAAGGGTCAGATGGGCCTCGAAGAAAGCCGCAATCGAGACTGCCAAAAGAGAGCCTAAGTGGCTTAAGCAGGTCTGGTTCCCCGGGTGCCACAGTGACATTGGCGGTAGCTATCCTGAGGCAGAGTCGCGGTTAAGCGACATCGCATTGGACTGGATGGTTGATGAGCTGAAAGACTGTGTGCCTTCGATCGAAATCAACGAGAACGCTCTCAATCGCTCACCGGATCCTTTGGGATTGCAGCACCGTGAAGAGGCAATGGTAAAAGTGGGGCCACTCCAAATTCGTTGGAAAACGGGTATCCGCGAGGTTGGTGACGATTTTCCGCTCCATGCGTCGGTATTGGAACGCATGAAGGCTGTTTCGGTAGCTCAAAACACTGAGGTTAAGCCTTATCGGCCAGCACAGCTGAAGAACCGCCGCGAGTTAAAGGGCCACTACGAACCTTGAACTCTCAGTATTCGACACTGGCTCAGCCACCTAATAGATCCTCGATGAAGTCTTCCTGCCGATCCAGCGTCCTCTCCCATGCCTGCGGCACGTCTGCATTGCGCTCTAGAGCCTCTGGCGGGCTCTCCTGCTGCGCTTCGGGTCCTACTGGCACCATACGCATACCTCGGGCCTCTCTGCGCTCTGAGCGAGCTCTTACAGGCGCGGTATCAGTGGACTCAGTCATTTCAGGCCTATCACCCTCGGTATCACTTACACCCCATGGCCCCACGCCTTCTACACTTGGCGGATATGGAAACGGTTTACCGTCTTGCCGTGCGACCATCTCCTTGAACAGTGGATCATCATAGTACTTGATGCGCTGCGCCTTGATCGGGTGCTGCGGCGAGGCGAGGATGATCACCTCGTCGGGATCCATCAGCCGCGCTTCGGTTTCTGACAGCAGTGGCCGCTCTTCCAGCCGTGCCGACGTCGACGTCGCCCCAAGGATCCCTTTGTTACGCCCATACATCCGCGTGACCGCCTCACGCGTTGTACTGCCGACCGCTGCCGAGACCTCTTTCACGGTGCGCTGATCTCGCGGCGTAATGTAGAGCTTGAGCCCTGCCCCGTTCTCCAGGCTTTCACGCCCCTCTGGGCCATAGATCCGATCCAAGGACGCCAGCGACTGCGCAATCATCGCCACCCTGCCCCCGTAGCTCGCCAGCGAATGAATGGCGCGCTCAAGGTAGGGCATTGCTCCCATCTGCTGGAACTCATCAATCATCATCATGACAGGCCAAGGTTCATCCGGTCCCGGCTCATTTAGGCGGATCGACGCTATCAGATCTGCAAACATCAGGCGCAGAAGCGGTGCCAACGTGGCGATGTGATCCTCAGAGACGGCAATGTAGAGCGACTGGGGCGTCTTGCGGAACGTCGCAAAATCAAAGTCGCTGTCTTGCGTGGCGGACCGCACCGCCGGATTGTCCCACTGCTTAAGCCCAGCCGTCATCAGCGCTTGAATGTTTGAGGTGAGCAAACGCGAAGAGGCGCTGGCCGCATTGGTCCAAAGCTCGCGTAGAACGGCTTCCTCAGCCTCGTCGGCGTAGATCTTGTATTGCGCGTTCTTGTACTCTCCCCCCGAGACGATCTTGTTCACCTCGCCAAGATTGGCCGTGCCACGCTGAATTGCGAGCAGACAGGCCGCCACAAAGATCGATTTGCCGGCTTCCGAGAAAGTATCAAGCGTCTTGTTGTCCTTATCCAGAAACAAGTCAGCAAGAATGCTGACCTCCGTAAACCGCTGCGCGAATGTCGGGGCTTTGGCGATGCGCGACAGTGGGTTGTAGCGATGCGTCGCATTGGACCAATCAAACGGGCTGAAGCGATAAACCTCATCACCATTGAGAGCACGCAAGCGAGACGTCTTTTCAAAGTTTTCGCCTTTGACATCAAGCACCACGACGGAGCCCGCAAATGCCATCAGGTTCGGAATGACAAAGCCCACACCCTTACCAGCGCGTGTTGGTGCCACCATCATCACATGCGGGATCACCGCAGAAGAAATATACCCGCCTTTTGATTTCGGCGACCCAAGCTTGCCGCAAACAAAGCCTTTGCCGGGGCTGTGCAGCATATCGTTCTTGGCGAGCTCGGTTTTGGTTTGCCAATGGGCCGAGCCATATTCATCGCGCTCTTTTTTCCACGTCCAGGCGAGAGCAAGGACGCCCAAGCCAATGGTGCCAAACCCGACAGCGCCATAGGCCACTTTGAAGGCGTCTGAATGCGCGGCGCGCAATCCGGCACTGGCCTTCCAGACGGCCAGCATGTCGAAGCCTGCCAGTCCAGTGCGCAGAGCCAATGACAAGTAGAAACTAGCAACGATGGTGCCAAGGATGGCTCCGCAGATCGCCCCGAACGGTAAGGCTGCCCAAAGAGGGAGTGTTTTGCTCATATCCCCATCCTCCCTTTAGAATTCCATCTCATCCTCAAGACCTCGGTCTCGGCTAGCATCTCTTCCGAGATCTTTGCCCATTCTTTGCGCATCTTCCTGACCCTTGAGCTGGGCGATCTCGGTGACCTTGTCTTGCTGCAGGCCTGCGGCGCGATCGGTGAAGACCTGATCGCCTGTTTCTTCAAACGTCATCTCAAGGTACTCCTGCGTGACGGTGATCTGATCGATCTTGCTTGGCAGCACCGCGTCCAGCACTTCGTAGTTGCCGCGTTTCAGCTCAGACAGGCCTTCTTCGCCGAGTTCTTTGAACAGTTCCGCCTGTAGGGTACGTTCGACGGTTTCTTCTTGTTGCTCCGTCAGCTGACCATCACGCAGCATGTCTGCCAGATCCTGCAGATAGGGATTTGGGGTCCGATCTCCCTCATCGATCAAAGGCAGACCTCCAGCTTCTTCATCTGAAAGGCTGATCCCGATCTCTGCGCCAAGGTCTTTGGCCCGCTCTGCCAGCGCCTCCATGACACCATCAACCCGTTTTAAGGCTGTGGCGAGTTGATCCTCACTGGCACTCTCGACAGTCAGCCCCTCTTTGCTCAGCACGGCGTTCATATCGCGCTCAACCCAATCTTGCGCCATGCCGTAGTTCTTTGTGCCCCCCGCTGTGATCCGTGCCACAAGGTCTTGGCTGTCCATGCCTGCCACCTCCGCCTGCTCCAGAACCTCCCGCAAGCCCTCGTCATTGCCTGATTGAAGCGCGGCAATCAGCACATCACTTCCTGCCCCTGGTGGATAAGGTTCAGCCAGTTTCTTGCCGAACCGTGCCCGCAACTCAGGGTCCGGCACCATCTGCGATAAGTCCGCAATAATCGGGGCCGCCTTGGCCTCGAAAGTGGCGCGTTCCGCTATATCAAGCTCTTCCGCTTTGAGCCGCAGCGCCTCGATCGTGCGCTCGGAATAGTCGATGGCATCACCGACGGTTTTGATGTCCTTCATATCGATTTCTCCTTCGGTGAACTTCCAAGGGGTGCCTGTGCCAAGGTTCTCGGCCATGCCGCGCACGGCGCGAGCCATATGGCGCTGATCCATGCGATCCAGCAAATCGGCGAGGTTTTTGTAGTCCTTGGCAAAGCCCACCACCTGCGCTTGTGCTACGGCAGACGCTTCGGCCGTCATGATGATCTCTCGGGGCAGCCGGGCTTCTTCTTTGGCACGGTAGATTTCCGCAAGGCCGGCGGGTTTCTCAAAGATACCGCGCTCAAGCCGCGTGGTGGCGTCCAGCATCACCCCGTAGCCTTCCGCGATCTCGGCCTGCTTTTCGCGCATCAGCTGTGGCGACATCACGCCCTCGGCCCAACAAGAAAACCAGATTCCTTGATCGAGCCCTCGATTGTTCAAAATGATGTGCGCGTGCTTGTGTGCGCGGTCGTCATGGACAGCGAGAACATAGTCCCACTGATCACCATATTTGCCGCTCTCGAAGAAATGCTCGGTCCAGTCCATCGCGATGTCGCGCACCTGATCGACCGTCACGTCGGTCGGAAACGACAGCAGCATGTGAGAGGTGAAGCCTAGCTTGGTAGAACCACGCCAAGTTCCGGCCCAGGCCTCAATGACGTCGGACTTCTGACCCTCGGAAAGGACCACCCCATCCGTCAACGCGTTGGTCATGGTTGAGTACGTGTAGACCGCCTTGTCGTTGATGTAGGAGAGCTGGTTACCAAGACTGCTTTGGGTCTTACAACCCCCTGCCCTGATCCGCTTGAACACCGCCACGCGGCTATGGCCGGTTGCGGCTTTGGCCACGTTGCGCGCCGAGATCGAGCCGACACGCCCGAAGCTGCGGCCCTGCCTGCGACCGGCAAGTCGCGCATCGATGCGAGCCGCGGCCTGACCGCGAATGCGCTCGTTCTCCCAGAGCTTTCCCATGACCGATGTGTAGAGGGCGAGTGGGTCAGCCATTTTGGACCAACCTCAGACCTGTCGCCGCGCGCGGGCTGTCCTCCAGACCTTCGCCGTCAGGCCCCAGCCCCTCGTCCCTGTTGGGCCAGTCCTGATGACGCTGTGCCTGCGCCGCATCCTTCATTCGACCAAGCTCACGGCTCATGGACTGCGCCAGATCAAGAAGCTCGATCAGCACCGTGCGATCCGCGTCGGACACCATCAGCTTGCCGCGATGCACCGCCTTCGCGAGCGTCAGCCCAGCGTCGCTCACATCCTTTGCTTGTCGCCAGCTGGTGCAGAATTCCGCGACCAGATCACGTGGCACATCAAAGAACCCACACCTCCCTCTGAGCACCGCATTCAGCGCTTGGGAGCGATTGGCAAACCCGCGCGAACGCCACTCCGCATCGAAAGCCTCAAGCTCGGATTGGGTGGCACGAAAACTGACACTCTCAGACGGATCACGCACCGCTTGGCCTTCGCCGTGCTCCTCTTTGGCCAACCGCGTTACATGTCTGCGCGACACACCATAAGCCTCCGCCAAGACCTTGGGGGGTTCACCTGCATGGTAGCGGCGCGCCAGTTCAATGCGCTGCTCTAGCTTTAAGCGTTTTGGTCTTCCAGTCTTCATCTCTAGACCCCTCGGACAAAAGTCGCAGACAAGTGGCATATCCTGCCAACGTCCTTCTCTTCTCCTTCCCTCATATATCAATATAACAAATTGCACAATTATTCTTTTTGCATGATTTGATATTTCGCCGACCCTATGTGGGTGCCATCGCGCTAGCAGCCTCACCAACGAACAGCGCAGCTCCCGCAAATAAACCTCGTGTTTTCGCGTCGTACAAAGGCTGGTTTTTTCAGGTGGCGCGCGAAGTTTTTCACGGCGGCCAAACCGCCACGCGCGAACGGAATGCTTGCGTGAATTCACCGTCGCGCGCAGCAGGACGCTTGCATCGCCACAGTTAAGTCCAAAGCTCGAGCAACAGAGCTTTTTGTTCGGCGTGCTTAGACGGGTTGTCTGCGATCAGCTTTTGGAGATTGAGAAGCTTCCATTTGACGGCCGGCAGTTCAGCGGCCTGAGGTAGGCCGATGGCCTGAAAGTCCGGCACCGCATCCTGCAAGCTCAGCAAGAAGGTTTGGGCATTTTCATCGAGACGCGATTGTATGTCGTCAACCAACTGCGTCCGAACGTCGATAAGTAGATCCAGGCTGATCGGGTCTTTTGTCATGCCGAAAAATTCCCGCGCATAGGATTGTTCTATGTCCGCCAAGTTTGGGTTCAATAGTTCATGGGCGGGCCGGGGAGAGCTGGCAACATAGATCAGGAACGTCCGAAAAAGCTCGTCGGGCAGGCCTTCGTGTTCGTAGAGCAGTTTGACATCAAACAAGTCACGTGGGTGCTGGCGGTCAAGTGCCGCATGAAGCTTGCCACCGTAGAGATCCCCAAAGGAGACAACTTGGGTTTCTGCAAATCCGAACTCGTTCTGAACAGCGTCCGAAACAGTCATTAGCTTCGGTGGGTGGATGGCGCCACGCGTCACAGGTGAAGTCTCGATTTTGATTTCAGCAGAGCCAAGCCTTACGGCCACCCGAGTGGCCCCTCCCCCACCACCTTCTATGCGCCGGGCTTTTGAGTGCGGCACACCGGCCTCAATCGATGTCACCAAACGGTTCATCGCAGCGTTGATATCCGCAAGGCTTTTGACGCGCTCTTTGATCGGCAGATAGGTCAAATCGATGTCAACAGACAGCCGTGGTAATTCTCGATAGAACAGATTTATGGCTGTGCCGCCCTTAAGAGCGAAGGCATCCTCTGCCGCAACGAACGGCAATACCCGAACCAGGAGGGCCACCTGTGCGGCATAGGGTTCACGGGCCATCAGTGGTCTTCACTGGGATAAAGTCTTTTGGCACCATGATCCGATAGTTCGGATGAATTTTACCACCCTTCACGAGAGCTCGATCCCCTTTGCCAAGGTCGAAATCAGCGGCATCAATTTGTTTGTTCCAGGCGTGATTGTGTTTGTCAGCGAACACAAAGAACAGGCGTTTGGTTTTGATCTTTCGGCAGCTGTTCAAAAGCTGCGTCAACAAACGCGGACGCAGCGTTGTCAAACCCTCAAAGATCATGTCGAGATTGTGGAAGCTTTCCTTATCTGGCAGCTCATCAAGTGCTTCCAGTATCGCGCGCTCAGGCGTTGATATGATCAACTGCCAATCGTTCTGGACCATGTCGCGGCTATTGGCAGTGCCTTCCGTCAGCCCGAGTGATGGATCGGCAAAGAGTGTCAGCTTTCGTGTTGTTATTTTTGCGTTGAGCGGGAGCTTGACAAGCCAGGTTGGTATGTCGGCCCCGTAGACCCAAACCTGTGCACTCTCACCAAGTGGAAGGTAGTGGCTATACCCGAGCTGTGCCAAAGCGCTTATGCCACCAAGATGTAGATCCCGCTTCATGATATGTTGCAGCGAGACCAGACAAGCTTTCCAAGCTATGAGGTCTTCTGGAAGGGTATTTCCATCTGGCCTCTTAAAGACGCCTTGGGCGACACGGATCAACCAACCTCTGTTTACGTAATCTCGGAAAGTTTCGTAGGCAATGCCATGCTGTGTCAGCCACTTGGCATCAACCAAGTAGCCATTTGGGACGGCATTGAGTACGCCCTTTAGTTTTCCTGTATTTTCAGCGTTCATAGCGCTTAAAGTAGCTTTTTCCTAAAGCATTACGCAACAACTCTTTAAGATTTGGCGATTAAAGGCGTTTTTAACGCTGAAACCAGCCATACTTCAAAGAGCCATCCCAAGCCAAAGACATGCTTGTGAGCAAACGATAGACGACAAACCGCCCGCATCATCCATCCGATCTGGGTTTGGTCATCATGTCAGCTCTCCACATCATAGTAGCATTAGTTTGGCTTCGGCTTTTTCAGCAATGTCCGCCAATCGAGGCTCTTGTTGGAAAGGTCTTGTGCCAATTTAAATGCGTAACCACGGTGATTGCTGATGGTGTCTACGCGTTCTAATAAATATCCTAGGATCATGAAGCTAAGGGCCGGGCCAAATTTTTGGATCGCATACCAAGTGTCTCCAAGGTTGAGCTGCCCTGCAATATCGCCCATGATGCGTTGGCACTCTTCTTGGTTCTTCGCAAATCTGAGTTCTGCGCAGAGCCTTGGGTAGGCTCGCTCCATTTCGTCTTGATTAACTTCAATCCTAAAAGAAGTTTCTTCTTTAACATACTGAGTCTTTGAAGTCTCTTTGTGCCCCTCAATTTCGGGGGCAGTGCCCCTCAAATTATCTGGTTCTTCGCAAGATATCCTTGAGATTTCCACAGTGATCTCAGCCAAAAGGTCTCTCAAAGCGGCCTTGTTGGGCTGGCGCCTTAGGAGATTGCGCGCCTTAGAGAATAGCCCCTCGTCCCAATTTACGCCGCTGAGACGTGCTTTGAGGTTTGACAGCGCCGCTGAGCACATGTCTCTGAGCCGGCCAAGTTCGTTTTTCTGGTCTTCGTGGGTTTGTGCCATGACGACAAACTCAGCGTAACGTTCTGCGAGTGGCAAAAGTGACAGGCCCGTTGCGAGGACAACACTGCCTTGGCGATCTCGACGCGCCCAACGTTTGCCGTTTCCGCTTGATCTCCGGGTCAGGAGGCCCAAAGACACCAATTTTGCAATGTGGCGTTCAACGGTCTGAATGCTGACATGGGCGCGTTTTGCGAGAGATGCATTTGACGCAAAGCAAATATGGCCGTCGTCGCGCGCAGGATCTATATGATCCACCCGCAAGAAAGAGATCATTGCTCTGAGAAGAGAAATAGATGTGCCTTTCAAGCCGAGGGGTTCTCGGATGTCTTCGATTGCCTTGAGGAGTTGCCATTTGCTTTGGGCAATACCTCTCGGTCCCGTCGCATGTCGCGACGAGCGTGCTCCAGCAGGAGCCATTCCTTGAATTGTTTTCATAATTTGCCTGCAGGCAAAGATTTCCCGTTCGCCCAAGAGCGTTTTTTATTGCTTCGCGAATCGGGGACTGCTACGTTCTAGGTGTCAAATCTAAGAAGCGCATTTTGCGTTACAGCCCTCGAAGCTTCGGTTTCGGGGGTTTCTCTTTGCTTACCTCCTCCTTTGTTGCTCTAGCCTCTGGTGTCATCCGCAGGGTTTACAGCTGTAAACTCCTGGTAGGATTTCTTGATGATGTCCTCGAGTTCACGGTCGAGCCACTCAGCAAATGCTGCGTTCTCCCCTGCCCTCTTGATGGATACCGCAATTGTTGCGCGTCCTGATTTGATGGTGACGCCGGCGACAGGCGTCACCTCCCTGCCCTCACTTGGGCGCGCTCCACGCCGTGCAATCTCTCTGAGGAGCTGCTCAAGGCGATCGTCTGACGACAGCTCGGCGCTCATCTTTGACAAGATGGCGAAGGAAGACGACGCATTGATCTTCTTTGTTGCAAATGCTTCCGCCAAGGCCGTCCATTTTGGGCGGCCTGATTTAGGTGCGGCGCCAATTTGATCACCAACGTCGTCAGGAATGTTGTCGGTGACCTTGGTGAGATGTGAGAGCCCAGACTTAGAAAGGCTTAAGACCTGGCGGGCGATCTTTGTACTATGACCCGCAGCTTGGACAACTGAGGCAAACCGCGCTTTCTCATAAAACGACAGATTGCGCCGCGCCGCGTTCTCGAGGCCTTTGGCGAGAAGGGCGCTGGCGTCATCAAGGTCTTGTACGTTGGCGCGTACTTTTAGGTCGAGTTCCCGACAAGCGCGCAATCTGCGGCGGCCATAGATGACCTCAAACCGACCCTCGGTCCCTGCCCTTCGCACCAGGATGGGAACCTGTTGCCCATCGTCTTTGATGCTGGACTTCAGGGTTTCAAAGCCGTCACCATCATCTTCGGAGTTTACAGCTGTAAACCCGTCAAGGCGGTCTTTGGGTCCCCAATCATCAATCAGAGATGGGTCCAGTTCGCGAATAGCGGACAGAGACCCTTGCAGCGCCCCCAAAGCGGGTGCGGCGGATTTTGGGGTTCGATCTTTAGGTTGTGGGCTTGAGTTGGCAATTGTTTTTGCAATGCCGCTTAAGTCCTGAAGTGATTTACGTGCCATCAGCTACGCCCCCATGCTTGGTGAATCATTGCTTCGACTTCGCTTCCAACAGCGTCCATGGATTGTTTGGCGCGGTCATAGGTTGCCCGGGTCATTTCTGAGCGAACAACTTCGTAAATTGATTGTTTGAGCATCGTGGCGTCGCTGATCGCGGTGCTCTTGAGCGCCGTGGCCGCCATAACGCGATCCATGAAGAGAGCCCGCATAAACGAGGTCAGTTGCTGGGATGGCACGTCTGTTGGCTCGTCTCGGGTAATCAGGAACTTGAAGTGATCATATTGAAGCTCGGCTCCAGCATCCTCGATGACGCCCATGTAGGCCCCGGCAAGCTCGAGGAATTGCGCCGTTGAAGATACATCCAGCATTGAAGGTGTGAGTGGGACGATGAGGGATGTTGCAGCGGCCATTCCAGAGATCGTCAGGAAGCCGAGCTGTGGCGGGCTGTCCATCAAAACAATGTCATACTGATCCTCAACTTGCGCCAGGGCATTGCGAATGCGCAGGAAGAAGGGCTGGTCGGAATTTGAGTTTACCGCGGATTCAGTCTCGAATTCTGACAATAGTAGACGAGACGGGGCCAGTGACAGCCCCGGAAAATATGTGGGCATGATGACATCAGAGAACGGAACCGGATCATCGTAGCGGATGGCGTCATAGACGGTGAGCCCATCAAACTCGATCTCTGGA
Organism: uncultured Lentibacter sp.; assembly: GCA_947497495.1. Lineage (GTDB taxonomy): Bacteria > Pseudomonadota > Alphaproteobacteria > Rhodobacterales > Rhodobacteraceae > Lentibacter. Next base: position 65,986 of record CANMGT010000011.1, on the reverse strand, counting down.
TTAATGCCACACATTGAGGTGAGCGATCCTTGCGGATCTAAATCAACCACGAGAACTCTGTAGCCATGCAGCGCTAGATAGTGAGCCAGATGAATTGTTGACGTGCTTTTGCTGCTGCCGCCTTTGAAATTCATCAATTGCCAGACTTGCAGCCGCTCACCTTCTTGGCGACCAGGAACGTATCTGCCCTTTGTTCGAGACGCTTTTTCAAGAATTTGGCGGGCTTCCCACAGCTCGTGAGCGCTGTAGTAGCGGCGACCAGCGCGAATGTCCTTTGGCTCCGGGATTGTGCCTTCTCCGTGGACCTTGCGCATGAATTGGCCGGATACGCCGAGCAATTCGGCGGCTTCGGGTGCTGAGAAGGAGCGCAATGACTTGGTATTGTCGGGCGCGAATGCCGAGAGAAGATGCTCGCGGATGGCACGGTTTAACCGTTCGGAAATTTCCGTTGCTAACTCGGACGGTCGTTCTGTTATACTTGGTGTCGCGGGAATCATCTGGTTGCCCTAATTTGCTCAATGTGGCTTTTTCTGCGCCACTTAGGGATAAAAGCGGCGATTCACCGCTCTAAGTCAACGATTTTCTCATATTTAGTGTCTAACATGGCTCAACTCGCAAGATAAGACACAAACGACTACCCGCCGATTTGCCCGAAGTTTACAGCTGTAAACTCTGTAAAGCGGATTTCTTGCAATAGCGACCCCGGTAGTTGTTGTGATGGACGGGCTGTCCAAGAGATCAGAATAGCAAATTTCGTGGTCCGGATTGGCAAAGGTCGCCGGACGCAAACCATTCCGAGTGGAGAGTGATTTTTCGCGTTAGCGGTTCTGCGCGAATAGCGCCGGGCCTGAACGGGCAGGGGTCTGGCCCCTGGCTTGTCAGGTCATTTTAATACGATTGAGTTGAATGGCGCGGGCGGAGGGTATTGAGCCCCCCTCATGACAACTTTTGGCACGGATCAACTGTGGTTGATCCAACGGTCGCCTACATGCGCTTTGCCCCCCCCTCAAGGGATCTGCAGTGTCACCCGATCACGCATATACTCAAAAATTACGAACATGATCACCTCTAGTCCAAGTGCAAATACAAGATTTGCGAGTCCCGGAAAGGTCACAGCGCACGCAACGACCGCCAATGCACTCAGGGCGAGAAGACCCATACGCGCCAAACTTGACTTGGCGAGATTATGGACCGCCATCAGAGTGGCTTTCAATGAGAAAAAAGGCTTCGCTGCAGCGAAGCCAGTTGATCCTCACCACAAGGATTGGAGAGGGTAGGGCAGGGCGCATGCCAGCGCCCTGCCTTTCGTTTATGCCATGCCGTCGGGCAACCACGTGTCGATGCGTTTGGCTTGGGCTTCTGTGACGCTGTGAGCGTTGCGCACTTCGGGGTCGCCAAACAACGCCTCCATCTTTTCCGCTTTCTCGCTCTTTTTCAGCTTGGCTAAGGTGGTTGCGGTCGGGTGATCCTCTGGCAGGTCCAGCAGGTCGCGCCATAGTTGGATCAGGTAGGGGCCGCCCACGCGCCCGAAGAAATTCGCGGCTGTCGGCGTGAAGTTTTCACGGATATCGGTTTTGACGGCTTTGTCGATCACTTCGCCTAAGTCTTCATCTACGGTCAGCAACCTTGCGAGATGACGGATGATCTCTTCCATAACGAACTCGGGGCCTTTGGCTTTGTAGGCACGGAACACGCGTCCCATATCGCTGCCGAATTTGGCGGGTGGGGTCGTCTTTGTGAGCCGCGCATCAAGCGTGTAGCCCGCCATTTCGGTTGTCGGAACGTTCGGCACTTCGGTTTCGCGTAAGCCGAGAACGCTTGTGTAGCCCGACTTGCCAGAAAGCTGGAAGGCGAGAAGGGTCAAGAGCAGGTCAGGGTCGCGCAATGCTGCGTGTTGGCGTGCGCCTGTCGCAATACGGCTTAGATCAATCTGCAGCTTGTTGGAAATGGGTGACTTGGTGCCAGTGTGGCTTTCGCGGTCCGATTTGGCCAAGACGCCTGTTTCGATGGCTGCTTGTTTATCAGTGCTGCGAATGAGGCCCGTCTCAAACTGCAATGTGCCGCGACTGTCGATATAGACCAAGACGCCCGCATGGGCCTTCTGCTGCTCGGTGAATGATCCGTCTAAGATCAGTTGCAACGCAGCCAGTTTGGTTTGGCCTTCGTCGTCTAGTGCGTCGCCCTCGGCCAGTGCGGACAAGGCTTCGTATTCTTCGCCTTGCTCCGGAGTCAGATCACCATTTTCGGCGTAGATGCGGGCCAGCTTCATCTCTTCGATCTGATACCAGCTGATGTAGCTGTCATGGATGGGTTCGGCCCATTTCCAGCCCTCGGCAGTCAGATTTTCTGCGACGTCGGCCAGTTTTTTGCCAAACAGCTCATCTAGAATGGCGGGATCATCGATCAGGACCTCGTCAGCGAAGAGATCGCGACCTGTGCGTCCGCCTGCTTTTTTGTAGGCTTCAAGGCCAACGTAGACAGCACGGCGGTCACTGTCCTTGACCGCATCGGGTTTGAGCATCTTTTTGATGCGGTGATCGCTTTCTCCTGTGCCGCGCACGTTCTCTAGAACTTCGAGAGTCAGTTTCTCATCATCACTGATGGTGAAGGCGGCGGCATTTGAAAGGCTGATTTCACCACGGCGTAGAGCGTCAATGACGGGGCAGGGGAGGGCAGCCAAGGCAAGGCGGCGATAAACATGGGTCTCGGTCGCGCCGTATGCGGTGGCGATGTCGGCAACAGTGGCTCCACGCTTCTCCATCGCGCCAAAGTCTTGGATTTCATCGGCGGGATGCAAGGCTTCGCGCTGTGCATTCTCAGAGGTGGCCCAGAGCTCTGCCGTTGCCTGATCAGGAGACATTTTTACTGTAACTCTTTGAAATCGTTTGTCATCTTGCAATAATGCAAGGGCGCGATAGCGGCGTCCGCCGACAACCACGCCAACGCCCGTTTCATCGCGAAAGCCCGCAAGGTTTTGAATGAGGCCATAGCTGCGGATATTCTCCGCAAGCGTGAGAATGCTCGCTTCATTGACCACCTTGCGTGGATTGAGGTCTGAGATGTGCAGATCAGCAAAGGGAATTTCTTCGAGCGTAACGGAGATTTTTGATTGATCGTTCATGGCGTTTATCCTTGTTTTGCGATGTTGTTGTTGGAAGTGCCGCCTTCTTCGGTTGGTGATCAAAGAGGGGCATTGGTTGGGCGCACCCAGCTAAGGGTGCGCCACGTTTAGTATTCGGAGGCGTGAAGGACGGTGAGCACGCGCCGCGTCACGGCTATGTTCGCCGGATCATCGCTGCCCATGTTGTAGTCCTTGTCGTAGAGATCAATTTTCCAGAAGATCTTGTAGCTGTTGCCTGCGATATCGAATTCAAAGGCACCAAAGGTGTGATCGCCGTAGGGGTCATTGTCTTCGGTGAATTCTGAGAATTCTTGCACCCGCTGCATGATGATTGCTTTGGCAGCTGGGGAAAGGTCGGCCACGCCGCGCGTCATCACGATTTGACCGGGAACGTTGTAATCTGCGCCCCACGTGGTGCGAAATCTGTCGTTTTGTTCGGCGATTTCCAGGGTTGTCGCGCTGAATGTTCGTTGCTCTGTCATGACGTTCACCACCAGCACGAATAAGCAACGGTTTGGCCGTTGGTGATTGCGTCTTTCGCCCATGCGCAGAATTCGAGGTCTTGCGCGGCGTTCTCAACGGCTGCTTCATCTTGAAACTGATGTCCAAAGAAGAACCCGCCTTCAGATGTTGGCAGTGCCTTTTGTTTGACAAGTGCTTCGAGGGCTGCGATGTCTTCGGCCTCTAACAGAAGTTCTCCGCAGTTCAATTTATCGGCTGGTTTGCCAGTTTTGGCAGTAAAAAGCGTTTCCGCCCAAGCTTGAAGCTTGGAGTGTTTGCGCCATACGAATTCGGCGGCGCGGTCGTCGTCCGTTCCATCTCCGTGTTTGATATATGCGTATTGATCGAGGCCCATGGGTTTACTCCTTTGTGGTGTGGAGGGGTCGTTGCCCCTTTGACTGTCTGGTTTTGAGAAAAAGCCCTTGAGGGCGTCGTCTCTAAAACCTGACCCACTGGCGAAGTGCCGGAGTGAGCAAGTGCACACCCCAAAAGTGCGAAAGTGGTGCGGCCCGCAGGCGCAGCTGAGGACACGGTTTTGCTCTTTTGGGGTTGCGCGCGCGAGAACCCAGCGGGTTCTAAAGCAACGTCCCGCAGAGGCGTATCGCGCTTGCGCGAACCCCAAGGGACCATTGAATAAGGATTGGGCGAGGCCCAACGCACCAGCCGATCGTGACCCGTATGGGCAGATCACAGCTCCCCAATGCGCGTATGAAACACAGAAGCCTTCCTGGCTCATCTCTGCGACCGGAAGGCGCCTATTGGATCAATGGGGTAGGGGAGGCCGTGTTCTGGGCGCAAGACGACCTGTTGGACAAAGCCTAGAGCGGCGATGACACGCCCTCAAGGCGGGGCAGGGGCCTAAGGAGGCCTTCTGACCGGTTACGCGGCCCAAAGCCTCGTTTTGGCGCCTCAGAAGCTACAATTCATCGTCGACAATGTCGGAACTGACCACAGACGTCAGTGCGCTCCTAAAATAGTGCTCATTCAGCATGTCGCGTAAAGAAACGTTGGAGGCGCGATCCGCATAGGTCTTAAGAGCTGCGCCGTCTTTCCAATCCACGGTATAACCATCACATGATTTGGGTTGTGCTGCCAACCAAGTCAGTGCCGACGCTGTAAAGGTGCCATTGGTCCAGATCTCAAAGTGGAACGGACGTTCAACTTCCTTGTGACCTGTATTGAGGATGCGATGGATGAGCGGCGCGCGATTTGAGTACCACCGTTCCACGTCTTCTTGGCTAACGCGAGAACCAGGTAATTTGGCCTTACATTCAATGATCAGGAATCCAGCGTTGTTTTCTTTGTCGAGCTGAACGTCGATTTCAGCTTTTAGGCCGGTATTCATTTCTCTGACCCTTTGGCCTGTCTTGACGTATCCACCCTCAACATCTTTGACCAAGCTTCCGATGACGAGCTCAAAGAGTGCGCCGCGTAGGTTTGCTGAGGCACCTTGAACCTTGGTCAGCACGCGCATGACCTGAGAAAGATGCTCGGGGTTTACCGATGCTGTTGCGCCAGCGTTGGTGAGCAACTTGACGAGATCACGCAGTGCTTTGGCAAGCTCGAGCCCGAAGAGATTCTCGAGCGTAATGGCCAAAACACCTTTGCGTTTCGCCAACGCCAGTCCAGATGTTGAGAAAAGATCAGCGACGAGCATCGGCATAATCCGACCAACTTTCGAAGAGAAGGCAGCACCATCACATTTGCGGACAAATGCCTCGACTTCCGGTTCTGAAATGACGTCTTGCAGATTGATGTCGCAGGCCAAGAAACCAGGCTTTGGCTTGCCGTCAACCATTTGGAGTAGCGGGCGGAAGTAGGCCGGGGCGCTTAAGTCAAAAGTCATGCCTGACACAATCGGTGGGGTGTCCTCATCGCGCATGTTAAACTGGTTATAGCTGCCAAGACCTAGTCGTTTGGCCCATTCCTGAATGCCGTGCAGCGCCACGAACTCTACAAGCTCATTGGCGCGAATAACCTCAATGCGCGCTTTGCGTATGAACCGAGGTTTAAACTGAATATAGGTTTGCTCGCCATCGACGACTTCTTCGAGCAGATTTATGGCCTTGAGCCGGTCAAGGATGACGTCGGGCGAAAGCTGGCCTTTGCGAAGAGTTGGTGCCCCAGAAATCTGTGCGAAACGTTCTAAGCGACAAATCCCGCCCCTAGCGCGTAAGTTTATGGCGGCTGCCCAGTAGCTTTTCCCGTGCGTATAGAAGGCGGCTTCCAGATTGCGCCAAAAAGCAGCGGTGTCATAGTCTTCTGGGCGATAAATGAAACGGGTGTTTTTCTCGAACCGTAAGCCAGCGAGTTTATGATAGCCGGCAGTGGCCCGTTGTACTTGCTTTCGGGCAGTTGCGGGTTGTGCGCCTTGATCTATCAGTCGGGCAATATACTTGGTTGTTAGGGCAGGTCCGATCTGGCGTAGTGTGTTGTTGATATCGTTGGGCATGTCATCAAATCATGGTTGGGGACGGGGAGGTGTCACGCTGCTCTATTTATAACCGTTTCTCTATATGAGGCTCGTAAACTTTGGCTGTCAAAAATGCCTAGAAAAAATAATTTTAAAACAATAGGTTAGGGCCACGCATCGGTGATGCAGCTTCTAACGGATGTCCTATCACATTCAAAGTCACTTAAAAACTGTCCTGCTGTGCCTGTTAGGAAGCCTCTTTGATGCGGCCGATCAAGACGCTTGGCGCGGGCAATGCCCGCGCCTGTGTTCTCAGTTTGAGTATGGGATGAAGCGATACTCGCCGTCATTTTCGGTTTTGACTGCATTGGCGCGGATTTCACCTGCGCCAAAGTTGATGGCGACTGAGAGGTAGTCATTGCCGGCTTGGCTTGTGGCTTGCCAGGCGCTTCCGATGCGAATGGAGCGGTCGCGCGTTGATTTGGCAGTGATTTCAAAGTCTGGGTGCTTTTCTGTTTTCTTATGTGGGTTTTCTGAGAGTGCGATGTCGACATCGAATGTCAGGGAGGCGATCCAACCGGTGAATGTGTTGTCGTTTGTGCGGGTGATTGTACCTTCGAGTGTCATGTCAATTTTCCTTTTTCTAAGTGACGAATTGAGCACGTCTCATAGCGACCGCGGATCACCGCAGCGCAGCAGAGGGGAACCCCCTTGCGGGGTTGATCCGCTCAGGGCGGTTTGAGGTAAGTGTGGTGAGGATAGTTAGACAAAGGAAAATTGCGACGCCTTATTCGAAGGTTCACACGCAAATGACACATTCAGAGGCTGGGCTAACCAAACTGATGAAGAACTTCGCCAATTAGTGGAAACCAGCTGAAAGCACCCACTTTAGGCTTTCTTAGAGATCACCCAATCGACCCCGACGAAAAGACCTCGATTAATAACGCCGTGCCTGCCGAAGTTGTCTGTTCAGGAGAGTGCACACAGGCATAATCGTTTCAGCATGTGTGCGGTGGTTTCGCTGACCGGAAAATTTGGTGCATGAGGGCTTCGTTAATCCGGCGATGTCAGGTCTCGATGACCTTTACAACGCATCAATCGGCTCCTTGCATAAAGAGCGATTGGTGTTCACTTTTTAAGAGTTGTGGGGATTAGCTAGAGGCTTCTGCAAGCCCGTTGACGGCTGTTCGAACAGCCGTACGTTCTTGATCAGACAGCTGAGTAGCATTGCCTGTGTTCTGTCGCGACACAGCGGCAGTAAGCTTTTCAAATGATGCAATCAGGGTGTTCTCCGAAGACTCGGAGGTACGATTGGCCCATGCACTTTCGGTTGCGCGTAGCGCGCTAGACTCACGTCGTGGCATATTCATTCCTTGGCTCAGTGGACGAGTTCCTCATCGTAAGCCATTGTCCCAAACTATTCTTTTCAGAGACATTAGCACAGAGAACCGTCAACGTATACTGACTTTGTAGCACATCAAATCTTACCCAAGATATAAGGCGCCGGGCGCTCAAAAGTAAGGCCTTTTGAGGGGTTTTCGAGCAAGACAGGTATGACGTCGACGCAAACAAAGCAATTCCACTATAACAAGACCTGTTTCTAACACACGTGATTTGTTGTGCCAACAACACAGTCTATGTATGGTTTACGAACACATAGAGAGCATGACAGACAGGCAGTTTCCAGTAAAAATGAATAACAATGATGAGAGTCACGCTTTCCGGCACACGGTTGGGCATGCGTTAAGCACAATATTGCCACTTGGGACAAGTGTTCCAGGACTTCCGACCTCGGTTACCCGCGGCGCGCGCGAGGTAGATCCCGAATCTTGGAAAATCCCACCAGTTCTGCCGACCGACACCTTCGCGGCCGCAGCCTATCTTTGCAAGATAGGTGGGGTCGTGCCGTTTTTTGATCCCAGTCCGCATGGCGCGTCAACAAATAGCGGGCGGTTCGCCGTGACGCCTGAGGAACGGGCGACGCTCTCGGCAGATGCAAAGAAGTGGGGCGATCCGGAATTTGATGGAGAATATCCTTTTCCGGATTTGGTCTTGGAGTTGTGGAATATTCTCATCGAAAGCTGGGAAGAAACCGTTACTCCCGGTCATCATGCCACCAACGGTGAAGGGGCCCCGAAGTGGTGGACGGCAGCCTTCAAGCTTGTGGTTTTGTCTGATCTGGCCTGTGACGGTATCTTTGACGGTCAATTTCGGAAGGACGAAGAGACAAAAAAGACCGCAATGGAGGCGTGGCTGGAGGTTCTCTATCAGGCCAACAATCGCAAGTCGACTTCTGAAGAAGAACCATTTCGCCCACCCGCTTCGATTGCAATGAAAGCGGATTCAACAATAGCCTGTGTTATGCCGAAGGCACGAGCCGCGGCGGTTGGGGCAACATTGCGAAATGTGACTCGGAACCTCTGTTTGCTACCAGGTCGAGGGGAGGTGCGTTGCTATTGGGAGACGCCAATGGAGGCTGTTCCCAGCGAAAATGCAGCAACCTTGGATATACTGCTCATTCCGGAGCCGGCAAAACTGGATGCTACAAACTTTGAAGCGTCTGGTGCAACGGGTGTCACAGACGAAGAGGCGCATCGCGACAAGACGGATTGGGAGACATTTGACATCGCCCAGACCTGGATTGAAGGAGACGACAAACGCTCTGAGTTCATCACAAGCTGCGAGGCGTTGTTGTCGTCGGCCAAAAAACAATCGCGTACTGTGAATGGGGTTGTTCTGCCAGAATATGCTCTGGACTATGAAATCTTTGAGAAGCTGTGCGAGCAGCTAAAGGTTCTCGAGCCGGCGCTCGAGTTCGTGATTTCCGGAGCATCTGCCAATTGCTACGACGAACTAGGCAATCACGTTTTGACCAGAATTTGGTATCAAGATGACGATCACAGTTTAACGCAGAGCCGTGCCAAGCATCATCGTTGGCGTATGGATCGCAGCCAGATTGAGAACTACGCACTTGGCGCGACCCTGAATCCTAAAATCAAGAACTGGTGGGAAGACACGCCGCTTGGCCGGCGCGAGTTGCATTTTCAGAGGTTCCGCAAGGCATCGGTTTTGTCGGTTCTTATTTGCGAAGAGTTGGCGAGATCGGACCCTTGTCACGAAATTTTGCGGGCGGTCGCGCCCAATTTAATCTTTGCCCTGCTGCTGGATGGTCCACAGATCAAATCGCGCTGGCCGGCGCAATACGCCGCAAACCTTGCTGATGATCCAGGTTCAGCCGTTTTGACCTTCACCTCCTTTGGGTTGATTGATCGATGTAACAAACAGGGTCATTTCCCTGAAAATCGGTCGATCGCTCTGTGGAAAGACGACAGCGGAAAGCTCGTGGAAATCGAAATGCCCAAGGGTGATGGCATGAAGGGCGTGTTATTGTCGCTTTGGTCAGAGCATGTTCGAGATCAGACATTGATGGGGCATAATCGATTTGTCCGTGCTTGGCGCTATTCAGGTCATTTCCCAATCTCTAAATAGCTGCGTATGGGTGCGTCATGCTTTTGAGGTCGTGGTCGCGATTTCAGCTCTTTAGAGGGTGCTAAAGTCAAAGATATTTCTGGTCAGAGACACCGCATGCCCAAAGATATGTATTGGTACTCCATCAACACACGCCACTATTGGCCTTGACCTTCCAGTTGCTGGAAGGATTAGTTTTAAATTCATGATTGTTCTAGGCGCGCCTCAACCCCGAGGAATGAAGGTATTTGATGAATACTGCTTAAAGAGAACAGTCCCCAGCTATCAGTGACCATTGCTGTTGTGGCTATGGTTTTCCCACTTTTTTGCGTTCATGAGGCTATAAATGAACAGAAGACACTTTTTGGCATCCGCGTCGGCTCTTGCAATTCTACCTGTTGCAACATTCGCAGCGCAGAAGCCAATCCGATTGAAAGCCCAGGCGGTTACGCAGCAGATTTTACCTAGCGGAGATAATGCTACGGCCATGCTTGGGTTCAACGGATCCATACCTGGGCCGGAGTTACGTTTGCGGGCTGGTGCGAGCGTGTCAATCGACGTCGAAAATCAACTGGATGAAGGCACCTCTGTTCATTGGCATGGCATCCGGCTGGAGAATTCGATGGATGGGGTTCCTATGCTGACACAAGATATTATCAACCCATCTCACACCAAGACCTACAGTTTTGTGCCCCCCGATGAGGGTACATACTGGTATCATTCGCACTACATCTCTCAAGAACAAGTCGCTCGGGGCATGATGGGCGCGTTGATTGTTGAGGATGACACACCACCGGATGTTGATCACGACATTACCGTGCTTCTTTCGGATTGGTTGATGCAAGAAGATGGCAGCCTCGTGGATGACTATGTTGATATGCATTCTGTCGCCCACGGTGGCTACATGGGTAATTTTGCACGTGGCTTTCTGTCTCAGTCACAGGTTAAAAGGGGAGATCGCGTTCGGTTCCGGCTTATCAATGCCGCGACCAACCGTATTTTCCCAATATCCATAACTGGTGCCACGGGGTATGTGGTGGCCTTGGATGGTATGGCATTGCCCGCGCCGCGTTCCTTGGAGGGGCTTGTTTTGGCCCCTGCGCAGCGGGCAGATTTGATCGTTGATATCAGTGAGGCCGTTGGTTTTGACATGGTGACGCGCCAGGGTTCTTACCGGCTGGCAGATCTTGAAGTTAAAGGCATAAATGTCGTCAGACAGGCTGGCCCAATATTGGCACTTTCACCCCCAGATTTACCTCTCCCAAGTGATCCCACGCAGCATTTGACACTCACAATGATGGGCGGAGCGATGGGTGGACGACACAAAGGGGATAACATCTGGGCGCTCAATGATGTCTCGGATCTACAGCCAGATCCATTCGGATCTTTCCTACGTGGTGAAACGGCACGGATTACACTTGTGAATGATACGGCGTTCCCACATGGAATGCACCTTCATGGTCACCACTTCTATGAAATCGGGGATGATGGTGCCCTAGGAGATCTGCGCGATACAACACTGGTGAATGCTGGCGATACCCGCGATATTGTCTGCGTCTTTGACAATCCTGGCCGCTGGCTTTTGCATTGCCATATGCTTAGCCATGCCATTGGTGGCATGCGCACATGGGTTGACGTTGCATGAAACGGCCCCTCCTTATCCTTCTTATCATTTCCACATCTGCAGCTGCAGATCACGAACTGGAAAACCGCGATGTTGAGATGGGCCGTTCGCTTTATGCTGAGAATTGCGCATCGTGCCATGGAGAAAATCTTCAAGGTCAAGAAAACTGGCGCTCACCCGGTGAAGATGGATTGCTTCCCGCACCACCGCATGATGTGACTGGCCACACGTGGCATCACGACAATGCGCTCCTATTCGAATACACAAAGCTGGGTGGCAAAGAAGCATTGGCCTCGCGGGGTGTCACTGGTTTTAACAGTGGAATGCCTGCGTTCAATGATGTGATTTCGGATGATGAGATCTGGGCTATCCTAGCCTTCATACAATCGACATGGCCCGATAGGGTGAAGCAAAGTCAAGCAAGCCGAAACCCGCCGCACTGATGCAACGCGCGCGCGATCAGCATTTCCTCGCCACGCATACTGTCTCTGCCGCGAGTATTATCAGTCTCTGTTCTTTGGCGGTTCATCTGCTATTGCCAGAAGCAGCATCGCATGTGCTTGCTGCAACTCTGCTCACCTTGATTGCAGGGGTGTATATTGGCTTCGCGGTCACGGACGGTCGGCTGAGCAGGATCATCAGCGAGAGCATTGTGGCCTGTCTATTTGTTGGCTTCGCAACTTGGGCCTTAATGCGCGCTCCACATCTGATCCCATTTGGATATTTGGCACATGCAGGGTGGGATTTTTTGCATCACACTCCCTTGTTTAAAGTGGCTATGCCTCATTGGTACATTCCCGCCTGCGTGGTTGTAGACTTTCTTGTTGGTGTTGGCCTTTGGCTGATCTGGGCACTATAGCAGCTCGTATTGGCCGCGTGCTGTCTGGACCAAGCGCTTGTTGTCACAGAGCTCTCGCAAGGACCGATAGCAGGCTTCCCGTGTCAGATTAATGCGCGTGGCCAACTCTGTAACGGTGGCCGTGAAATAACCGGCCTGAACCGCTGCGAGAACGCGTTCTTTTGCCGAGCGGATTGCTAGTATTTCGATATGTGCGCGGTAGGCTTGTACCTGGAAGGCCATCAGCCTTGTAAAGCCTTCGCTGAAAGCTGGATCGGATTGCATCATTGCTACGATGCTAGTTTTCGCAATTTTTTGCACGCTGCCCGCTTCGTTACAGATTGCATCACAATGGTAGACGTTAGAGAAAATCGACGCTTCTGCGAAATACCCGCCAGACGTTGCCCGATGCAATGTCATGATGTCCCCATCCATGCTTGTTCTTTGAAGCGTTACGCATCCGGCAATCACTCGGTAAAGTCCCGATGAGTTTTGGTTTTGTCGAAACAGGACATCATGCTGCCGCATGTCGATGGCACGACGTGCATTAGTTGGTAAGCTTGAGAAGGGATCTGAAAGTATGTGATCCGGAAACGAGGTGGGCGTCGACACAACCAGCCGACGCCCGGAAACTCCAGCTTGCTATGAGAGCGTTAGTCCTTTTCGCCGTCGTCGGATTTCCCGTCCGGCATCATAGACCCGCCTTGCATTTTTTGCATGCGTTCCATCATCGCCGCAGGAGCCATCATTTCCTCGGGTGTCACCGCGCCGTCGCCATCTGCATCAAGATGCTGAAACCGGTCCACCATCATATTGCGCATCATTGCGCTGTGAAGGGTTTCAAACTCTTCGATGGAGAGGCTTTCGTTTCCGTCAGCGTCATTTTCTGTCAACTTCGCCTGCATCATCCCGCGCATTTCTTCGGGTGTAACGGTCCCATCACCATCAGCATCCATCATTTGCGTCATGTTCTCATGCATGCGCTGCATCATGCCCTGCATTTCCGACATATCGCCCATCATGCCGCCGCCTTGCATCATCATTCCTTGGCTATTTATTTTCCCGGGCTTGCCGCCATGACCATGATCAGATGCGGCAAAAGCAGCACCTCCAAGTACTGTCGCGGCGGCCAAAGATAGGGCCATAATATGACGTTTAGACATGTTTTTCTCCTATTTCATTTATATGATTTTGAGCACCGTCAGTCCGGTAATTTACAGACTGACGGAAACGCTTTAACAAGAGGTCGCGACTTAGAAGAAGCGGTTTCCCACCTCTTTTATCTGTTGCCGCCACCACGCTCTATATTGCTAGCAGCGTTCTCATGCTTGCGCTGGTGGCTATCTTCATTCGCATATTCGATTAATTGACGATCAAGGTGATCATGGCCGCCAGAAACTGTTGTGACAGAACGGATCTGTCCGTTGGTATCAGCGAAGCTATGTGATGTGATCGCCTCATTTGAGCGATATAGTTCCGGTTCCGGTGGTGAATCGGCTAGTACGGCACCACCAGCGAAGATTGCTGCAATCAAAGTGAAGGTCTTAACTGTTTCGAGTTTCATAGTATTTTCCATTGTTTCGTTGTTGGTGAACCAGATATGGCTATATCTTCAGCATTCACAACGCCTCCAAGACGCGAGTTTGTAACCGTCTGTCGCATGCTAGGCACATGATACCTTTTGTGACATTTCTCTTTTAAAAAGAGCGTACAACCGCGCAGTTAGCATCTAGAGTCGCAGCATGAAAAACATGCTTCACATCCTCGTCGTCGACGACAACACCGAAATCCGCAATGCTGTGTAAGCGATGCGCACGCCCCATGGTATCGGCTTTCGGCGGTATCTGAGAGTCTGACCTCCAACTGATTTGGAGGTGATTTGATGCTTGATGACAGCAGTGATTTTGGGCGACGCAAGAAGGTTCATCGTAGGACGGCGGAGCGCGCAGCGATCCTGAAACGGATTGGGCGCATGTAGATATCAAAGCCTTACGTACTCACCTCATTGATATGGACAACGTTACAACAAAGGCGGCGGTTGAAAGCAAAGTGGAAGGATTGAAAGTTACCTTCTCAGTTTCAGGCGATGAACAGACGGCGCTGTCGATCCAACGTATGGTGTTTGCTCATAGCCCGATGCTGCAACAAGAGACAGGTTGGTCAATCACCGTCGCGGAGCAAACTGACGGGGCGTTGATGGAGATAAAAGCTAATGGACAAAAGGAGCTGGCTCAAATTGTCGGCCTTGGTTTCTTTGGCGTGATGACAGCAACACCACCTCATGATCGCAATGGGCAACTCACCTCATTGAGCACAAGCCGCAGCAAAAAGGGAAGGGGGTCTGAGTGAACAGAGCGACGTCTTTGATCGCTCTCTATTTCTCCAACTACCTTAGCAAACTTGCCGCCAACTCCATTTGGGCGCAAAGGAGTGTCGAATGGGGCGATATCCGGGGATGACCTTGAGCGAGAATAGTTAGCGCATAAAGCAGCATTCGTTACTTCAGTCCCCCGTCAATGCAGACAAAAAACCTGTTTATCGACTGAACCAATTCGTGATTGAGCTTAGGATCGTGGGTTTCCAAGAGAGCGAGGCAACAGTTGCGACCACCGTTCGCAGGGTGGCCTTAGTCAGTTCCCTTTAGGGCTTAAGTCTATGCGGCATCGACCGCTGCATGAAGCATGTCGCGAACTTGACTGGCCACGCCAAGCAGCTCGTCATTGTTGACAGCGGCCATTGATACGACTGGGTCGATAGCGCTGATTTCGGTGCCCCCATCGATCTGACGCAAGATAACATTGCAAGGCAGCATCGCGCCAATGCGAGGTTCCAAACCAATCGCTCGATGGGCCATCGTTGGATTGCAGGCCCCAAGAATCCGATATCCGTCAATCTCGACATCAATTTTGTGTTTCAGGGTTTCTTTGACGTCTATCTCTGTCAGCACCCCGAAGCCTAATTCTTGCAAAACGTGCCGTACGCGCATTTCGGCATCATCAATGCCGACATTGGGTAAATGACGGTTGTAGGTATAGTTCATGTTGAGTTTCCTTCGTTTGGGCAGCCCTACCGGCTTAGGGAAGGTGCAAGCCGATCGGGACGCAAGACGCAGCTGCAAAGCTTCACGCCTGTTCAGTTGACTTAATGGTCGGTCGTTTCGCCTTGTGAACGCATTTGCATGCGATCTGCGGGTGCGGTCATCTCACCCGCGGTCACCTTCCCGTCGCCATCTGTGTCGAGGTGTTGGAACCGGTCAACCATCAGGCCTCGTGTCATTTCGGCATGTAGCGGGTTAAACTCATCGAGGGAAAGAAGCCCATCTCCGTTCGTATCCGCTTTAGAGTGCATCGACTGCAACGTACCGTGTGCTTCCTCGTTTGAAACGGCACCATCGCCGTCTGCGTCAGCATCAAATTGACCCATCATGGACGCACGCATAAGATACATCATGTCTTGATCCATCATGCCTGTCGGCCCCGCTGCGGTTCTATCCATCAAGTGCATTTGCCCTATGAGAGGCCCATTTTCACTCGAATGCATTTGCATCATCGTTTGCATCATGCTGTGCATCATTTTATGTTGGCTGCCATTCATCATGCTAGTTTGAACAGCGCCTCCATTCACCAGATCAGCTTCGGTGCCAGCGGCGGCAGTGGTATCACCATCATTGTGGTGTTTGCTATCAGCGTAAGAAGCGCTACCGAGGGTGGCAAAAATGGCAAGGGCTATGACGGTCTTGAGGGGTTTCGACATTGTGGTCTCTCCAGTTTCTGTTGCCTCATTCATATCGGTATAAGAATTGTAAACCGGAGTGCATGCAGCACTGGTTTTGTATCTGCCTGTCGCAATTGCCTGCGCTTGATACAATCGGAGACAAAAATTGCTCTAACTGGGCAGATGTAACTGACATAGAAGGGGAATATGAAAAATCCACCGCACATTCTTGTCGTAGACGACCACCAGCAGATAAGGGATAGCGTTACCCGATTTCTGGAAAAGAACGGTTTGCGGGCTTCGTCAGCTCGTGATGCTCAAGATATGGATGCTAAACTGGCCAAAGGCCATTTTGATCTCTTGGTCTTGGACGTGATGATGCCGGGAGAAAGTGGACTCTCAATCTGTCAGCGGTTGTCGGCGGATAAAAAGTTTCCAATCATAATGCTGACAGCTTTGGGCGAGGATGCCGATCGCATTGTTGGGTTAGAGATAGGCGCGGATGATTATGTAGCTAAACCCTTCAATCCTCGCGAGTTGCTTGCTCGAATTAAGGCTGTTCTACGCCGCTCATCACAAACTGAAATCGTCGCCGGAGATCTTGCGGGTCGCAAAGTCCGGTTTGCACATTTGATTTTGGATGCCGACCGGCAAGTTCTTATAAACGAAAATAAGGCCGAGACTTCGCTAACGAGTGCGGACTTCAAATTACTAGCTGTATTGCTGGAGCGGCCGCGCATGGTTCTTAGCCGCGATCAATTGTTGGATTTGGCTGCAGGTCGGTCCGCAGGTCCGCTTGACCGCACGATTGACAATCAGATTAGTCGGTTAAGGCGTAAAATAGAGCCCGATGTTTTAAAGCCAGTCATCATAAGAACGGTCCGAAACGGGGGATATTGTCTCAATGTTGACGTTGAGGTGCTTGAATGACCAAATGGCCTTTCAATACTTTACGTGTTCAGCTTGTTTTACTCGTTATTGTCGCCTTGGCGATCGCTCAACTGATCAGCCTCATACTGTTTGCTGGCGAGCGTAGCCTCGCGGTTAGGGCGGCCCTTGGATTTGAGGCCTCGGGTCGTGCGGCAAATGTTGTCCGCCTGATCGAGGAAGCCCCGGTGGATTTACATGACTCTATTTTGCGGGCTTCCAATTCACCTTTGATACGATTTGACCTCGCGGAGAAACCGACGGTACGTCACTTCGATCACTCTAACAACGGGCTGGTCGAAGGAAGAATACGAGCTCTATTGGCCGACAGTTTTAGCCGCGATATTCGCGTCGAATTGCATGAGATTGAAGGTCAGATTCTTCCCCTTCCACATCTGTCAAAAGAAATGACCGGGATGCATCTGACGATGATGCAGGGTGAGTTAACTGCAGTCGAAATGAACCTGTCTATCTCTATTTCAGGAGGAGGTTGGCTTAACGTAAGCACACGCTTTGAGCGTCCTCCAATCCAGTGGCCACTTTTCTCGATGCTGACATTTGCCCTAACTGCGACGGTGATTTTGGTGGCCGTCTTTTGGTTTTTGATGACACGCTTAACAGGCCCGCTATATCGGCTGGTTAGCGCTGCAGACCAGCTTGGCAGGGGTGAAGAGGTGGCCGACTTGCCAATGGTAGGCCCCGCAGAGGTGCGCGATCTCACGTCGACTTTCAACCGTATGCAAAACCGACTTGCTCGATTTGTTGCAGACCGCACCCAGCTTCTCGCGGCGTTAGGTCATGACTTGCGTTCTCCGCTGACTGCCATCCGCGTACGTGCCGAAATGGTGGAAGAGGATGAAACGCGTGACAGCCTAATCTCCTCGGTTGAGGAAATGCAGTCCATGGTCGAAGCAACGCTTACTTTTGCACGCGGTCTTACCGGGTCGGAAGAAGCTGAGACCGTCAAGATTGCAGATTTTCTTGCGTCACTTCAAAGCGACATGGTGGTTCCGTTCGAACTTGGGCCGCGAACCTCGATTGATGTACGCATCCGGCCTAATGCCATGCGGCGAGCCCTCAGGAACGTGATTGAAAACGCGGTGCGATATGGCGGCCGCACACAAGTCAATTATTTCTCGGAAGGCGAAAACCTCATCATAGTGATTGACGATAGTGGCCCCGGAATTCCAACTCTTAATCTTGAACAGGTTTTCGACCCATTCTTTCGGCTGGAGCGATCACGCTCGTTGGAGACTGGGGGGCATGGCTTGGGCCTGTCGATTGCGCGAACCATAATTCGTGCGCACGGAGGAGACATAGCGTTGTCTAATCGGGCGGAAGGGGGGCTGCGTGCCACAATAAGCATCCCGCTTTTGAAGCAAACTTGAACAGAAGGAAAATGATATGAAACTAAGGCTATTTGCAACCGCAGGTTCGCTTGCGTTTATTGCGACAGTTTCGTCGGCGGAAACCATACGCATTGCTGGAAATAAAAGCGGCAAGATGGCGCTCGGAGATGGATACAGTATGTTTGGGGGACCAATGATGCTTGTGCTCTGGGGGCTTGTTGCAGCCCTAGTCGTTATGGTGGTTCGCTTGATAAAGGCTAGGCTTGAAAGTGAGCGTAAAGCTCTCGATCCGTTGGACGTCTTAAAAACGCGCTTTGCCAAAGGAGAATTGAGTCAAGAGGAGTACCTTCACCAAAAGAACATACTGGAGAACTGATACCACGGTGACGCTCTGAGCAAGTAACTGCGTGAGAATGCCTCTCTCGTGCAGACACTGGGCCGATCGTTGTTGTGGAGCTCTTACTTGCTGGAGTTTATCTCCGATGAAAGCTCTTTGCTGACAACTGTTGAGGTTACATTTGGATACAAATCTCCGAGCGTCTTCGTTCACCGGAACGGCTACAATGACGTCGACAAAGCGATTTCTGAGTAGCCCGTTTTGAACGAATGGAGAGGCAAAGTGAATAACAATCGAGCAATTGACAGAAGAACGCTCTTGGCGAGTGCCGCAGCTCTGCTAGCTACCCCATCAATCCTCCGGGCACAGGTGAACACCGGAGTCGTTTCAGATCCCGCGGTGCGGCGAAACATTTCATCATTTGTTGCTCACGTGTGGGAAGACCATTTTGACGAGCTGGGGAAGGGCATAATTCTGTCAGACACCAACACCCGTGCCTTACAGCACTGGACGGCAGATGGTGAAATGCGAATTTATCCGACATCAGTTCCGCTGACGGATGAATTGACCCGTCGAGGCTATACTGAAGTTGTTGAAAAGCGCGTAAATCCTGGCTGGGCTCCAACGCCCTCGATGCGAGAACGCAATCCAGAATGGCCCGCTTATGTACAAGGTGGCGACCCCATAAATCCTCTTGGTACACGTGCGCTCTACCTGTCTTGGCAATACTACCGGATTCACGGCACACAGGACACACGTAAGATCGGGCGGCGCTCATCAAATGGATGTATCGGATTATATAATGAACAGATTGAAGAGGTCTATGAACGTGTCCCCGTTGGCACGCAGGTCAAAATTATCTGAGACGTACAATCTGAAATTCCAAGAGTAAAGTTAGGGTCATACCATGGGGAAAATGAACGTCGTTGCGGGAGTTGCTCTGCTTGTCGGACTTGCTGTTGTTGGTTGGCAAGCAATTACGCCGACGGCTTCACAACGGGGGCATTCAATGACTCCTCCGAACACCAGCACAATTCCTGCTGGCGAAAAAATCGTTGGCGTCAAATTGCCCAAGCAACTGTCGGCTGACGCGGCTCTTGGCAAGCGAATGTTTGATGTCAAATGTGCAGCGTGTCACGGTGAGAATGCTGCGGGACAAAACGGTGTGGCGCCGCCGCTGGTTCACAAGATTTATGAGCCAAGCCACCACTCAGACGCAGCATTTGTGAGCGCGGCACAAAACGGAGTTCGATCACACCACTGGCGCTTTGGAAGTATGCCCGCTGTCGAGGGGCTCACACGTAGCGACGTCCTGCTTATTGCAAGGTACGTTCGTGAACTGCAGCGTGAGAACGGGATCAATTGATCTTGAGTTGTCTTTTGGATTGCCAAACACTGTGTCGAGCAATGAAACCCAGCTAGTCCGAAAGGGTTCAAAAAGGCCCAGTATCGAACCGATGTGCCAAAGAAAATGACAAGGAGAGATTAAATGAAGTTCAAAAGTACAAGCGTTGGGCTGGCAATGGCTCTCGTACTTCCGTTTTCTACCAACGCAGAGTCGTTAGATGCAGAGCGTGTCAAGGAACTCGCTCTTGAGGCCATACTGGAAAATCCCCAGATTATCATGGATGCTGTGGCGCTCCTCCAACAGCAACAGGCAGATGCGGAGACTGTGTCTCAAAGCGATGTGCTGGACAATCAACGTAATCTATTGGAGCGAGATCCCAATGCACCCGTGTTGGGCAATCCTGAAGGCGACGTTACTATTGTAGAGTTTTTCGACTACAATTGCCCGTACTGCCGTCGATCGATGGGTGAGGTTCAGGCCTTGCTCAAAGCCGACCCTGATGTTCGTTTAGTGTATCGTGAATGGCCCATTCTTAGTGAGGGTTCGGTATACGCAGCCAAAGCAGCCTTAGCTGCTCGCAAACAAGGCAAGTATAATGAGCTGCATTGGGCTTTGATGGGTTTGAAGGGTCGCGTCGAGCAGGATACGGTTCTCCTAGTGGCCAAAAAAATTGGCCTGGATTTAGATCAGTTGCGCCAGGATATGGACGCGCCTGAAATCGACGAACACCTCGAAAGTTCGATGAGACTTGGTGAAGCTCTTGGTTTTAGCGGTACGCCATCCTTTGTCATTGGAGATGAGCTTGTTAACGGGTTTGTCGAGCAAGCTCAGCTGGCGGATTTTGTGAAGGCAGCAAGGGAAAGCCAAGAATGAAATGTATTTCGTATTCCATGACACTGACTGCACTATCGTTGATGCTATCGGTAGGACGCGCAAACGCAGAACCAGTAGTGTTTGATCATAATTGGAAAGAACAAGGATTTCTTAAGCTTTGGTCTAACCAATATGGGTTCAATAACAAGCGCCTTGAGGTGTCATCAGATGGAACTGTCTCATTGATTTGGCGACCGCTTGAAGTTTCTGAGCGAAGTGCACAGTTCGCAAGCTGGAATTGGGAGGTACGCGAAGGCGTAAAGGCGACGGACTTGTCCAGCAAAGGCGGCGATGATCGAAACTTGGCCATCTACTTTGTTTTTGTAGACGCCGAAACAGCTCGATCCCTCACAAGCAATACTGCGCGAAAGCTTCTTCGAAACCCAAATACGAAAGCCTTAGTTTATGTCTGGGGTGGCGCTCACAGCAGAGGGTCGGTGTTGCCAAGCCCTTACCATCCGAAACTAAAAATGCATTTGTTGCGCGAAAGCGGAACTGGGGATTTTGCTGAAAGCGTCGACTTCAGGGCAGATTTCAAGGCGGCTTTCAAAACAGTTCCAGAAACTTTGGTAGGTATTGGTATTTCCGCTGACAGTGACGACACTGGTGGCCGCATTCTCGCATCGATCGATACCTTAATTTTGAGATAGTCTATCAGACCATCGGCTCGGCTGTGCCATTTTCAATTGTTTGAGTGACCAAAACACCGTCGAGTTCCCACCAGCAATCAAAAAGGGAAAACCGCCAATGAAAACTCGCCGCTCAGTCTTGTCAGGACTTGGAGCCGCCGCACTCGCGCCGCTGTTGCCGAACCTATCGCAAGCCAATACTCGCTCTCTTACATTGTCCATGCCGCCACTGCTTGATGCCACTCAATCGGGGCGGTTCTTCTTAAACGCACAGGCTGGGAAGATTAATTTCCGAGATCAATCTGATAGTGACACTTGGGGGTTCAACCAGTCCTTTTTGGGTCCAACCTTGCGTATGTCAAATAGGGGCGTCACTGCAGCTAAGGTCACAAATACCTTAGAGGAAGCAATTTCCGTTCACTGGCACGGTCTAGTGGTCCCTGGCGACGTTGATGGCGGCCCACACCAACTTGTTGCACCAGGTCAAACATGGGCTCCTGAACTGTCTCTGGATCAACCGCCGACGACGGCCTGGTATCACAGTCACACGCACGGTAGGACCGCTGAACAGGTACAAAAGGGTTTGGCAGGTGTCCTTCAGCTTACTGACGAACTAGACGAAGAACGAGGTCTTCCCACCACTTATGGTGTCGATGATCTGACCTTGGTTCTACAGGATCGCCGGTTTGATCGAAGTGGCCGTATGAGCTATGCGCTATCTATGCCGGACAGGATGATGGGGTTTCTTGGTGACACCATGTTGATCAATGGTCAGGTCGGGGCGACTGCTGGCGTTCCAAAGGGCATTGTTCGGTTGCGTCTGTTGAACGGATCAAACGCACGGATCTATTCATTGGTGATGTCAGACGAGCGCCCGATGCACCTAATTGGCACCGATTCCGGGTTGCTCGACGCGCCAATTGCCTTAGACGCGTTGACCCTTGCTCCAGGAGAACGCTACGAACTCTTAGTTGATTTTGGCGATGGGTCTGACGTGTCCTTGCTGAGCGGGCAGAATACGAACGAGCCGATGATGGGTGGTCGAATGATGGGGAGGGGCCAGACGTCCGGACCTCCATTTGTGGTACTTCCGTTCACAGTCGACACTTCTGCCAAAGCATCAATTACCCAGTTGCCCAGTGATTTGGGTGGATCACGCCCGAGCATGGCGCTCTCAGGAGCGCGATCTCGCGCTTTGACACTGGATATGGCTATGGGGCCCGGCATGATGATGCGGCGCAACAGCAAGCAGTTTTCGATCAATGATCAAGCGTTCGATATGAATCGCACCAATTTTGATGTCAAACTTGGCCAGCTCGAGCGCTGGACAGTGTCTACCAACATGATGATGCACCCGTTCCATATTCATGGTGTGATGTTTCAAGTCCTGAGTGAGAACGGGAAGCTACCTAGATCGCAAAACATAGGTTGGAAGGATACCATCCTAATCGATGGTCAGGCCGAAATTTTGATGCGTTTCGAACATCCCGCCAGCGAGAGTCTACCCTACATGTACCATTGCCATATATTGGAGCACGAGGATGGAGGCATGATGGGCCAATTCACGGTGTCATGAAATAGCCCAGTATTTCGCTGGCTTGCGTTCTTGCAAAACACCTTAGTTTTGCGCGTATAAGGCTTTACCACATAAGAACCGCCGCACCTGCGATGAATAGTTCTCGAACGAGATGTCATACTAATCTTTGAGCCAAGGTTCCTCGGATAACGGTGCGGCAATTATCACTGCGATTGCCGGAAGGCCAATGACCATTGCTGTCGGTGCTGCTGACAAAATCATCCACCCGCTGACGATGGCAATATCAGCCACATACTGAGGGTTTCGAGAGTAGCTATACATGCCCTCGGTACGCAGTGTGCCTTTGGCTCCGCCTGTCTGCGACACCCTGAAGTGTAAGACTTCTATCCATACTACGATGTTGCCGACTAGGATGAGAGGAAGGCCAATGCCGAAGCGTGCCCAACTCGGAATGTTGAGATCACCCCAGCCAGATATCCCGAGCAGAATAAGAACCCCAAACAGCGTAAATGTGGGCACCCAGACAAGGAACGGGGTAAGTGCGGTGTAGCGCTTGGGCGGCCATACTCGGCGCTCTGGAAAGGAATTCGACCACTAGATCGCGGCTTGGGTCATAGCGGCAACCCCAAGACCCAGATAAATCAGCAGATTATGCATCATGCTTCGCTCTCTCTGTGTCCAAAGAGCTGTGCGCCTTCATGCGCATGCTCTAGATCTTCAAGTTCGAGCGTCGAGTGTTGGATGCCAAACTCATCGGCCAATCGCGCCTTCACCGCAGATTTGACGTCTTCGCTGGTTGCCTCATCACCAATCACCACATGGCAATCCAGTGCCGCCTGGTTCTCCTGCATCTGCCAAAGATGAACGTGGTGGACATCATGCACACCATCGATATCTCTGATGGCGCCAACAACCGCCTTATTGTCGAGGTTCGGCGGGCTTCCCAGCATCAGGATGCGTATTGGGCGGCCAACTTCCGTGACGGCGAGGTAGAGGATGTACAGAGCAATGCCAACCGTGATTGCTGGATCAACCCACCACATATTATACAGTAAGATGAGTGAGCCGCCAATGATCACAGCAACGGACGCCAACGCATCTGACAAGTTATGCAGGAATAGTGCCCGAATGTTCACGCTGCCTTTTTGCATCGAGTACGTCAGTAGCGCTGTTAGCGTATCAACGATCAGTGCTACTGAGCCGAGGATGACGACCGTCCAACCAGCCACTTCGGTTGGGTCGACCAGTCGCATTCCGCCTTCGTAGATGAGATAGACACCGACGAGGATGAGTGTCGTGTAGTTGATCAGCGCCGCGACGACTTCGATTCTGCCATAGCCAAAAGTCATTCTTTCATCAGCGGGACGTCTGGCAATCTTTCGGGCCGCGAACGCGATTACGAGAGACGCCATATCAGAGAAGTTGTGCAACGCATCGGCAATGAGTGCGAGACTGCCCGACAGGATTCCGCCTACAATCTGCGCAACTGTCAGAAGTGCGTTCGCCCAGATCGCGATCGAAACACGACGATCACCGGATGCGGGGTCGATATGCGTGTGGCCGTCATGAGGCATGGGGCGATCCCTCGTGGTCGTGATTGGGAAGCGCCATGCCGGGAATGCGCGGAACGCGCCCTGTCCGAATGCGTCGGACGCGGGCATTCATCCAATGTCGGACGATATGCCGATACAAAAGATCCTTCACAAAACTGAACGACTGTCGATGGTTGGCATAAAAATCGTCTGGCGTGTCGAACGTGCCGAAATCCTGCACGATGCCAGTTTTCTGGATGTAGGTGTCGCCACCGTTCCATTCGACAAGAGGAGCCATCAGACAATCAGTACCTGCCCCATAACCGCAGAGGCTGGTTGTGTCTGAGAATGTAGATTGTAGAACTGACAGGAACTCTGAATCCAAAATGAACCCTTCTAGGTTGGCCCAACCGGTTTCCGTTTCCACCTCGACCCAGGAATGGATGATTTCGTCTGGTGCGATGGGATAAACCAGTTCCGGCACGACACCACGTTGCAGTTCTTTGTGAATGGTGAACCCGTGAAGACGGCACCGCACTCCGACAGCACGCAACAACGCCATCATAAGCGAGCCCTTTGTATTGCATTGGCCAAACCCATCAGCCAGCACATCGGCGGCCGAGATGTTATCAGCTCGATTGTAACCAAACGCTATTTCATTGCGTACGAAATCGTATACCGCCCCGATACGTTGATGGATCGGAAGGGAACGCCATCCCTTATCATCCACCAAGTGCTTGATCGATGGATGGTTGAAGTTTAAGATTGGGGTGGTTGCAATTGCTGGGTCACTGGTGGTCAATTTTCATCTCCTCGAATCGCCTAAAGAAAGTTGTAATTGCTATAGTGGCTGTAGCTTCAACCCCAAATTTGTCTTTGGCATTTTGATCTTGAACCCTCTATGACCGACGTCAACCTAGGAAAGATGATGGTACCAATTCCCACAGCTGCTTTTCTTGGATAGTACGCGGTACCTTATGCTGTCCGCCGGCTTGCCCGTTTTTCTCCATCCAGGCAGCAAAGGAACCGGCCGGCAATACATGCAAAATAGGGGGAAGGATGGCCACGTCATTCAAACGCCGTGTAGCATATCCCGAGTTGGCAGCCTGCAAAGCAGAGTCTATCTCAGCTGCAAGCTGCCTATTGTTCACAGGCTTGCTGGATGCTGTGAACTCGATAACGAAGATATAGCGCCCCTTATTGTCTTCGAACTGAGGGCAAATGGTAAAGTCGTTTAGCTCCAGCCCGTGATATTGCCCGACTTTCGCAAAGGCAGCTTCGACCTCTTCATTCAACACCTTCTCGCCAAACTGTGAAAGTGTTTGCGAGATACGGCCTGCGAAACGGAGCCTGAAATTGTCGATATCGACGAAGCGAATTATATCGCCCACGACGTAGCTCCACAGGCCGGCACAGGTCGTAACAACAAGAACATAGTCGACGTCTACGGCGACCTCCGCCAACCAGCATCGTGGTGGGTCGTCACTCTGATAACGATCTAATGGGATGAATTCGTAAAAAACTCCGCAGTTCGCGATCAACCGCATCCCCTCACCGTAAGCTCTGTCAGAGACGGCGAAAAACCCCTCACTTGCAGCATAAACTTCCCGAAAATCTACCTCAAGGCCACTGGTCAGTTTGGAAAACTGGTCGCGATAGGGTTCGAAACTCATTCCTCCATGGACGATCAGTTGCAGGTCGGGGAACCAGTTGGACAGCCGCGTCCCGACGTTTGGCGAGCGTTCCGCCATACAGGCGAACAAAATCGAGAGCCAGGAAGGGAGGCCGCCAATTGCTCGGATGTTCTTGTCTACGCAATCATCAGAAATCAGCCTCAGTTTTTCTCGCCAATCCGTGACCGCAGCCAACTCCACTGGCGGATAGTACCTGTCTCGCCCGGCCCAAAATGGGGTTTCGCGTGCCGCGATACCGCTGAGCTCGCCAGCAAAGACATTTTGTGCCAGTTCCTCCAGATTTGGACTGCCTGCGAACATGAAGTACCGACCCAGCAGAATTCGGCTTTCGGGCATTGCGTTAAAATGCGCCATGATAACCTGTATTCCAGCCCGGTTGTTCGCCCGCACCATCGCGCGGGTGCAAGGTATGAATTTGGATTTTCCTGACGTTGTTCCTGAGGTCTTGGCGAAATAGGGTATTCGTCCTGGCCAAGTAACATCGTCAAGAACCGGGAAGCTACTCGCCCAATACTGTTTTTGGAAATCTTCGTAATTTCTAACTGGGACAGAGGCTTGATAATCCTGTAAATCGCGGATCTTTTCAAATCCATGATCACGCCCAAATCTTGTGTCGCGCGCCTTTCGGATCAATTGACGAAGTGTTTTGCTCTGACTTTCAATTATTGCAGCGCGCGGCTTCTGCGCACGAGATGCGAAGAACCGAACCACTGGCGTGGCTAACCTACCAAAGATCACATAGAGCTTGAAACCAACCATATCGAAACCTTGAGCCATCTAAAGAAAGTACGTGCACCTCAAGTGCATATGCTTGATACAGGCTATAGTGACTAGAGGTTCAAGCCATTTTTTTCAGATGCGGCCTCTCAGAATGATATTTCTCTACGCGCCAATTGCATTATGATCAGTCAAACATTCTGAATGATCACGCAAGACTTCGAGAACCTTGCAGTCCGCTGTATTTCCACCGCTGCATTCGTGGATCATACGCTTCAGCTCGGTGCGCAGTGCCTTCAGCCGATCCATCCGCAATTCGACCTGCTTGAGTTGCCGACGCGCGATCGAATCGGCCTCGTGGCATGAGCGGTCAGGATTGTCACTCAGATCGAGAAGCTCGCGGATCGCTTCCAGTGGAAATCCCAACTGTCGTGAATGCCGAATAAACGATAGGCGATCGACCTGCGTGTCCCCATAGCGCCGCTGCCCCCCTTCAGTCCGGCCCGGCTCGGGCATTAGCCCGATCTGTTCATAGTACCGAATGGTCTGAACCTTTGTACCGGTTTTCTTTCCCAAGCTACCAATTGTAAGCATGAAACCTCCATATCTATAGTGACGGTAGCTATAGAAATTGGCACGTTTAAACCAGTCTTTTGTTCACGGGTGCGTGAACCTCGCTCACTACCCCAAGAAACAACTTGAACCTCTAGCAGCTAGAACATTTAGAAAGCCCTGAAACAGGGTTGAATCGGGCGCAACACGACCAATGAGATTATCTAAATTACAAAAAGGGCTTTGGGGACTCGCCGCGATCGCGATTGTGGGGTTTGCCTTGCTGCAGATTTCTATCAGAGGCGAACAACAAACTGGTGATCCGGCGTACCGTGCGGATTTCGAGCTGACCGATCATCAAGGGATGGTCCAGACAGATGAATATTTCACCGGGCGCTGGATGCTCATTTTCTTTGGCTTTGCAAACTGCCCGGATGTTTGCCCCACAACTCTGGCCGAGATTGCCGCTGTCATGGACGCGCTTGGCTCCGATGCGACACAGGTCCAGCCGCTCTTTATCTCGATTGACCCAGAACGCGACACACAGCAAGCGCTAGCTGAGTTTATCCCATATTTCGACGCCAATATCATCGGACTGACGGGCACCGCCGATCAAATTGAGAGAACGTCCAAAACATTTCGCATCTACTATGAAAAGATCGAGGAAGCCGCCTCGCCAGATGGCTATACCATGGGGCATTCCTCGCAATTGTTCCTCTTTGATCCGCAGGGCGGATATGCTGGAGCTTGGACTTATGGCACGCCGGCGGAAGAAATCGTCTCTGACCTAAGAGTGAGGATGTAGATGTGAGTCTCGCAATGTCCAAAGACACCGCTCTGATCGGGGCCTGGATCGTGGCGCTCACAAGTTCGCTATCCGTGCTCTATATTGGTGAGGTGTTAGGGCAAGCACCTTGCAACCTATGCTGGTTTCAGCGCGCGTTCATGTTTCCGTTGGCTGTCGTTTTGGGTCTTGGCCTATGGTGGCAGGATGATCGGGTCGGCTGCTATGGCATTGCACTCGCGCTTGGCGGTGCAGGGGTCGCGCTTTGGCACATGGGCCTTTACACTGGCATCCTGCCGGAACCAATCCAACCCTGCACCGCGACCGGCCCGTCCTGCACAGGTGACAACCAGTTGTTTCTGGGCATCCCTATCCCACTTCTAGCGCTCACCGCATTTGCGCTCATCGCGTTCTTATCATTTCTCTCCCTGAAGGAGCCCCGCACATGAAAAATAGATCAATCGTTCTATCCGTTTTGGCAGTCGGCCTTGCGATCTTTGCCGCCGCTGTCTGGTATCAGTCCCGCCCTGCTTCGATTGCACAAGTCGAGCCGGTCCAGCCTGAAATCGCTGAGGCACTGATGCGGCCCTACTCGCCCATCATAGGGCCAGTGGATGCGCCTGTCACAATCGTGGAGTTCTTCGATCCAGCCTGTGAAGCCTGTCGGGCATTCTACCCGGTCATCAAGGACATCATAGCGGAGCACGACGGACAGGTTCGGGTCGTTCTTCGCTATACCCCCTTTCACGGCGCAGCTTCGGAAGAAGCAATAAGGGTGATGGAAGCGGCGCGCATGCAAGACGTGTATATTCCGGTCAAAGAAGCGCTCCTTGAGTTTCAGCCACGTTGGGCGTCGCACGGGGAACCAGCGCCCGGATTGATTCTCGGCATTGCGGAAAAGACGGGCCTGGACGTTGAAGCCGCACAAAACCAGATGAGAGCGCCACAAACGCTGGCGATCCTCAATCAAGACCGCGCGGATGTTGAGACAATGGGTGTGCGTCAAACCCCCACCTTTTTTGTGAATGGCAAACCCCTTGATCCTTTTGGAGCTGAGGAACTTCGCGCGTTGGTCGCGGCCGAAGTCGCGGCGATCGGGTCGTGACCAGCTCACTATTGAGAGGAACGAAAACATGAAACC
Organism: uncultured Lentibacter sp.; assembly: GCA_947497495.1. Taxonomy (GTDB): domain Bacteria; phylum Pseudomonadota; class Alphaproteobacteria; order Rhodobacterales; family Rhodobacteraceae; genus Lentibacter. The sequence goes on along the minus strand of CANMGT010000011.1, from coordinate 36,887 downwards.
ATCCATTACAGCCGCTGTTATTGCTTCTTGTCTGTTCATCGGCTTGCCGACGACGACCGTTGCTGACTCTGAGGACGTGGTAGTTGAAAACGCTTGGGCCCGCGCGTCAATTGGCGTCAACCGTCCGGGTGCGGCCTACATGACCATTCGGAACAACGGCACTGATTCGGCTACGCTGGTTGGTTTAGAAACGCCGCTCTCTATGATGCCGGATATTCATGAAACCAAGACCGACGCAAATGGCGTCAGCTCTATGGCTCCTGCTGGAGACATCATGATTCCGCCAGGTGAAAGTGTTTCGCTAGAGCCTGGTGGCCTGCATGCTATGCTGATGCGACCGCAAATCAAGATGGTGGAAGGTGAAACCTTTCCGTTGACATTGAACTTTGCCGACGGCGGAACCCTGACCGTTGACGTGCCAATCCTAGGGATCTCAGCGCGTGGGCCTGAGGGTTGATGAACCGAAGAACCCTCATCACTTATGGTGCCGTAGGAAGCGGGATGCTTGCGCTCGCGCTGTACATCGGATGGTGGCAGGTCGATGGTCCCGGCGCGCCTGAGCTGGTGGCCCAGCGACCCTTGCCACTCACCCAGATGGAATTTCGAATGACCGACCAAGTCGGGTCAATGGTCGGACCAACAACACTACTAGGTAATCCATCCATAGTGTTTTTCGGTTTCACTTACTGCCCGGATGTCTGCCCCACCACGCTGTCAGATATTTCAGGCTGGCTTGACGATCTTGGAGACGGCGTCGCGGACATGGATGTTGTGTTCATTACAGTTGATCCAGAGCGCGATACTGTGGCGGCCATGGCCGAATATGTCAGCTATTTTCACCCAGCCATTCAAGGTTGGAGCGGAACGCTGAGTGAAACGGCACGCGCCGCTGCAGGCTTCCGCGCAAGTTATGAAAAAGTCGCCACCGAGGGCGACGACTACACGATGAACCACACGGCGAGCGTTTTCCTCTTCGATTCAGAGGGGCAGTTCGCCGGTACCATAGACTACCATGAACCACGAGAATTCGCCGTACCAAAGATCCGCCGCGTGCTGACAAGAACAGAAGAAGAAACATCATGAAATTGAGATACCCAGCTATCGCTGCGGCGGGAGCAAGCGTTGCCGTGGCTTTACTACTAGAATCTCCAGCCAGCTGGAAGATGGCCCCTGTCCCGATAGCACTTGCTGCAGTGTCGGATTGGCAGCCTACGCCATTGCAGACACCAGAAATGTCAGTTCAACCGCTGACCGCCTTCGCAAATGTGGTCGTTGAACCAGAACAAGTCGGCTGGACACCAGAGCCGCCAGCTCGTCCGGTCTCCGACCCCGCTTTGTTGAATACGGCAGGCTTTTTTGCACCTGATCGCGCTGAAGTGGTCCTAGCTCTGGCGGCAGAGTATGACCTGTACAATGAAGTGCGCGTGGATGGTCGACCGACAGATACGATGTCAGGAGATCGGCTTGCCGAAGCGGCAAGCGATGCAGAGACTGACACCGGCGTTTTGGTGCGCCTCCAAGAAAGTTGCACGCAGTTTTCAGTATTGCAGGATCAGAACGTCGCCACCGCGACGCTAGAAAGGCTCTAGAACATGAGACAACTTACGCTCGCAACTGCTTTCTTACTCGGTATCGCCACACAGGCCTTTGCCCAAGCGACGCCGATCGACGTCAAAAAAACAAATGGCTGCGGGTGCTGTCTGGCATGGATGGAGCACCTTGAAGAAAACGGTTTTGCACCCTCCGGCGAGGACATGTTTGCCTCGCTTCTCGTCCGCTTCAAACTCGATAATGGCGTCCCGCAACGCATGGTATCCTGTCACACGGCCCTCATTGATGGCTACGTGATCGAGGGTCATGTGCCGGCGGATGATATTCGCAGATTGCTGAGCGATAGACCGGACGCTGTCGGCCTCGCTGTCCCGGGAATGCCGCTCGGCTCTCCCGGTATGGATCAAAGCCGCTGGCGTGTGGCCTATGACGTATTCCTCTTAAAGAATGACGGATCGACGGAAGTATTTTCCAGCTATCCCGGCAACTGAAGCAATCAATCACGAAAGAACTGAATTTGGACTCTCTCTCCCCCATCATGCTCGGGTTTCTGGGCAGTTTGGCCGCTGGGTCACTGACAGCCATTGGCGCCATACCAGTGCTCTTTGGGCGGATCCCTTCGCGCGCAACGCGTGACCTGTCGCTTGGATTTGCGGCGGGAGTGATGCTGGCAGCGTCATTCTTTTCTTTGATCATTCCCGCACTTGATGCAGCTGAGTTGCGGTATGAGAACGGGGCAGCCCCGGCTGCTATCGTGTGCGTGGCAATTCTCCTCGGAATGGGTGCGGTAGCATTGATGAACGAGAAACTGCCACATGAGCATTTCAGCTCTGGCCGTGAAGGACCTGAGGGAGCATCGCTGCGACGCGTCTGGTTGTTCATCATTGCTATCACAATCCACAATTTTCCCGAAGGGCTCGCGGTGGGTGTCGGCTTTGGTGCGGAAGGCATTTCTGGTGGTTTGCCGCTTGCGATTGGCATCGGATTGCAAAACGCCCCAGAAGGTTTGGCCGTGGCGGTATCGCTCCTCGGCGAAGGATATTCGAAAGGCCGCGCCTGGGGCATTGCTGCGCTTACGGGTATGGTTGAGCCTATCGGTGGATTGCTTGGCGCAGGAATAATCACTTTTTCACAGCCCCTTCTTCCTTGGGGCCTCGCATTTGCCGCTGGTGCCATGCTTTACGTCATCAGTCATGAAATCATCCCCGAAACGCACCGAAGTGGGCACCAGAATAAGGCCACGCTTGGCCTGTCGATAGGACTCGCCCTTATGCTTTTCCTGGATGTATGGCTCGGTTGAATCAGTGAAGATGATACGGATCAGTATGGTCGGAATCTTAAGTGCCTCAGTCGCGCTTCTGTCGGATCAGGTCACAAAGATGATCGTTGTGGGGAACGCTTCGGTGCTCGCCAAGGGGATTGAGGTCTTTCCCGGATTTGACCTCATGTTTTTTCGAAATGATGGGGTAACTTTTGGGATGTTAGCGGGTTTCCCGTGGTGGGGACTGACCTTGCTTGCTCTTGGCATTTGCTGCTGGTTGGTGCGTCTGCTTCTGCAAACGCAAAGCCAGCTAGAGGCCCTTGCTTATGGGGCGATCATCGGCGGTGCGCTAGGAAATGTCATAGACCGTATACGGTTTCAGGCGGTGACCGACTTTCTAGATTTTCACATTGGGGACCTACATTGGCCAGCGTTCAACTTGGCGGATGTCTTTGTCGTAAGTGGCTTGGCGGTTTTGATCTTAAACTCGTTTTCGATGTCACACCGTCAAGCGTAAATGTCGATGGGTGTGCCGTCGCGCACCATCGCGTAGACGTCTTCGATTTGCTGGTCTGTGACGGAAATACATCCGGCTGTCCAATCGAGCTTGTCCAACGGGTCAATTCCCTGTCGCGGACCACCATGGATGAAGATGTCTCCTCCTGGAGATTGGCCCTGCGCTGCTGCGAAAGCACGATCTGTGTCGTTCGGATAGGAGATGCCAACGGACAGGTGGAATAGACTGTCAGGATTTCGACGGTCGATGGTGTAAGCACCCTCGGGCGTGCGCCCATCCCCTTCAAACTGCTTGTGTCCTGTTGGCTCGAAGCCAAGCCCGACAGGATAGGTGCGCAACACACCCTCTGCGCCATCTAGTACTAGCAGTCTTTCCGACTTGTAGAGGCGAAGTCGCGTGACCTCTGGCCCGCTGTATGAGCGGAATTTGTTCGCACACCCGGAAAGAAAAGCGGCCATGCCGCCCAGAAAGAAAGTCCGTCTCGAATACTTTTTGATCATCACTGCTTAATGCCCCTTTGTTCGAGGTCTCTCATACTATGTTGTTACCTCATCAAAAGAGCCCGATCAATGTCCGTGCGACAACGCTTTATTCGTCACTTTTCCCCCATCCGCTCCTGGGCATGTTCGTCTCGCGCCTGCAGCAGCCTCAAAGCATTGGCGACGACAAGCAGGGACACTCCGACGTCAGCGGCGATTGCACCCCACATTGAGGCCATGCCAAAGGCGGTTGCCACAACGAAGACGGCCTTGGTCGCAAGCGATAGCCCAATGTTCTGCTTAATGATTGACATGGTCCGGCGGGAGTGATCAATCAGCCATGGCACTTTGCCGATGTCGTCAGTCATCAGCGCGATGTCAGCCGTTTCAATCGCCGCATCCGATCCGACCGCTCCCATGGCAATGCCATAATGCGCACGTGCCATTGCAGGAGCATCGTTGACGCCATCCCCGATCATCGCGACGGTGTCATATTGCGCCACCAATTCCTCGATTGCAGTAACCTTGTCTTCAGGCAGCAGTTCGGAGTGCACTTCGTCTATGCCCACTTCGGCAGCCACAGCCTTTGCCGTTGCCGCATTGTCGCCGGTCAGCATTACGATCTTCTTGATTCCTTGCGCGTGGAGGCGGGCCACAATTCTTTTTGCGTCGGGCCGGATCATGTCCCGCAATTCCAGTACACCGTTAACCCCGTGATCGTCGCCGATGGCCACAAGCGTATTCCCTGCTCCTTCGATGCGATGACGCAATTCTGCCGGGATTACCGTGCCGAAACCTTTTTCCTCGGCAAAACGATCAGATCCCAGCCAGATTGACTGACCCTGCAACTCTCCTTCAAGCCCACGACCTGGGACTGTGCAGGTGCTGTCAGCGGCTACGAACGAGAGGCTGTCCTGCTCGGCACGGCTCAGGATCGCGCGGGCAAGTGGGTGTGAAGATCGCGCTTCAAGCGCGGCCGCTCGTATCAAAAGATCGCGCTCCGATGTCTCGCCAATTGGGTAGACGTTAGCGACTTCCGGCTCTCCCATGGTGATCGTTCCGGTCTTATCCATTGCCAGCGCAGTCGTGCGCCCAGGCGCCTCGACATAGGCACCACCTTTGATCAGCACGCCGTTGCGCGCCGATGCGGCAAGGGCCGCAACGATGGACACCGGTGTTGAGATTACGAGTGCACAGGGACAGGCTATCACCAGTAGAACCAGCGCGTTGTAGAACCAGAAACCCCAATCGCCGCCCGCGGCAAGCGGGGGGGCCAAAGCAATGAGAATGGCGGCCGCCATCACAACCGGTGTGTAGATACGGGCGAACTTTGTCACCCATTGCTCTACCTCTGCTCGGCGCGAATGTGCATCGCCTACCATGCGGATAATCTTGGACAAGACTGTGTCGGAGGCGGCTTTCGTTGCCTGCACAGTCAAAGTCCCCTCGCCATTGATCGTGCCAGCATAGACATCATCGCCCACCTCCTTGGGCACTAACGCACTTTCGCCCGTAATGGGGGCCTGATCCACAGCCCCTTCACCGTCAACAACTTTCCCGTCGAGTGGAATACGATCCCCACCGCGCACGATGAACCGCGCACCAACAGCCACAGCCGCTGCGGGGACATCGGCTTCAGAGCCATCTTTATGGAGTACCCGGACTGTCGGGGGTGCGAGATCGAGAAGCGTTGAGACAGCATTGCGCGCCCGCCCAACGCTCCAGCTTTCAAGATACAGCGAGAGTGAGAAGAAGAAGGCCACCGTGGCGGCCTCGAAAAACTCCCCCAGGGCAATGGCACCGGCTACGGCCACAACCATCAACAAGTTCATATCCGGAGAGAGCCGGCGCGCTGATGACCAAGCTTTGGGCGCTACCAGCCAGACGCCACAGAGGATGGCTATTGCGAACAGACCCACTTCCACCATGGGCATCGGCGCTTTGCCGTGGCCAGAGAACAATCCGATTGCTCCGCCAAACCCGGTCTCGACGATATGGTACAAAAAACCTGCGCCCCAAAATCCGCCGCTGAGGACGGTGAAGCGCTTCTGGGTCTTCAAATGCGCAGCCTGATCCGCGGCGGCGTCTTCGGCATCCCAGGGTTTGGCTGTCATCCCAGTGGTCGCAACAGCATCAATGATCTTGTCCGAAGACGGGTTCTTTCCGCCATCCAGAACCGTCATTCGCGCATTGATCACGTCAAATGCAAGATATTCCTGGCCTCCAACTTCGGGTCCGACGACCCGGTTCAGTATTGACACCTCTTCGGCGCAATCCAGGCCGCTGACATGGAAACTGCGACCATCAGAAACCTGCACCAGCGTCGGTTCAGTGGTTTTCCCGCCGCAGCAGCTGCCAGATGTACCCTGTGAAACAGATGAATGCTGGTGAGCGTCTTGAACACCGTCGTGTGGCATGGATTATCCTCGGATTCGCTGCTGTTCGAAAGGCATACGTCCTACAGCAACTAGAGGTTCAAGAGAAAAGATCAGGGCGTCCCGCAGGAAAGCCTTAGATCACGCAGCTACGCTCGTTTTGCTCTGAAACCATTGACTTTCTGCCACTTTTCAGAAATTCTTGCGCGTGCAATGCAGCATTTGCTGTTGGGTGCGAAAAGGCACGAGATACTTCAGAGAAATCAAAAAACAGGACTGGCAGTTTATGTATACGCGGAGCGCAATTCTTCTTTCTATCGGTTTGGCGCTTGGTGCCTGTTCGGAAATTCTCTCGAATTCACAAGGCTCGGGCTCACTTCCGCCCCTCCCGGATCAGGTTGTTGCGCTGGCGGCTCCTAACCAAGACCTCACCACCGCGCGGCTGCGGCCAGAAGACAATTGTTATTTGTACATGCATTCTGGCCCGGTCGAAGAGACGCTTTTGCCTCTCAGGACCGCTAGTGGCAATCCGATTTGCGTCAAGTCAGCGACGTAGACCTTCGCGTCTGTGAAACGATTTCTCTAGATTTCAGTGTCAGCCACGCGCCGTTACACTGTCTTCTGCTGAATAAAGAAACGCGGTCGAACCGATCGCGACTTTGGGATAGAGCTCGTTGATATGCGCCATTACCATTCGGACGCATCCAGAACTGGCACGACCGCCGATCGATCTTGATTGAGGGGACCCGTGAATTCGCAGATAGGTGTCACGCTGCCCGACAAAGAGGTAGAGTGCACGTGAGCCAAGCGGGTTCGATGGCCCCGGTTCCTGACCGTTTTCAAACACAGCATACTCTGGATTCCGCTCGATCATGGATTTTGTCGGTGTCCAATGCGGCCACTCGACTTTACGTCGGATCGCATATGTCCCTGGTTCATAAAGGTTGCCGCGGGCAATCGCGACGCCGTAACGCATCGCCGTGCCACCATCTTCGATGTGGTAAAGGTATCGTGCCACTGCATCGACGTGAATGTCACCGGGCGTCAATCCGGCCTTTGCTTCGACCCGTCGCGGCAAGAAACGTGGCTGCAAGCCCCAAGGATTGGAAGTTTCAAGGTCGAAATTTAGGGGCGTCACTTGCGTATCCCAAGCCGCTTTTTGCGACGCAGTAGGCCAAGTACTGGCAAAGACAGGATTTGAAATGGGCGCTGAAAACAGGGCCGTGCCGGTTGCGATAAAATGGCGTCGTGTCAACATGTTGATCTCGTTTCCGTCTTAGTGGTCATGAGGCAAGCGCAAGAGCCTCTATAGGTAGCAATGCATACAACCTACACCTCCTAGAGGTTCAAGGCAAAAATGCCGGAACACGAACATGTGTATGTGCATTTGGAAACTAACGATAGTTTTTCTCGCAGTAGAGACCATCAAGCAATGGCCGTTTCCGTGGCTTTGGCAGTAACACAGCAATGCGTCCGCTGCATTTGCAAATTCTCCATTTCATCGGCGGGAAACCGAATGCCATGCAGCGGGCCGCCTCGAGCGAAGATCGTCACCCTAATGGGCGGAGACTTTGGCTCCAGTGGGGCAACCGACTAGCGCCGATCGCCGCAGACGACGCTCCCGAAACATTCTTACTTGAAAAGGCTTAGACTTGCACACGCGCACGTTGCTGCAGTCGTGCATAAAGCTCAACTTCGGCTTCATGCTCAAGTTCCACAACGATGGCGTAGCGCTGCCGTACTTCTTCGTCTGATGCCCATCCACCAACACAACGCACCACAAGAAAATATTCAGCACCATATTGAACCGTATCTTGGCTAAACTTCACGCTAGAGGTCTGAATTGTATTTCGGTCGCGGCGATTAGGGCCAGGTTGCAAGTTGCACTTGCACCGACCTTCGATTCCTGGAGGCTCAGAATCTGCTCCAGTATGCGATCGGAAATGCTCGAACACCTGATCGGCCGGGCAACCCCGGATCAATCGGTAGTTCATGCGAGTTCCAATATACTCCGCGCGCGTGCGTTTCACAGGAGGGTCAAATGCCAAAGACACATGGACTCTTCGTGGCCCATTGCCCTGAAAATCACCTGGGATGGGCACTTGGTAGACAGCGAATTGATCCATCCGAAGGCTGTCTTCGGCATAAAGAACAACACGATGATCGTCCGAATAACTGGCTTTGCCAGCGTTCACGAGACCGTTGCCGTAAATCTGTTCCCGCTCAACATCAGCGATGCCGCCCAACCGCTGCAATGTCGCCTCCGGCACTTGGGCTGACCCAGCCATAAGTGCTTTCACAAGATTTGCTGACGCATCGGGTAACGCTCTCAGGATCTGTGCGGCCTTATGGGCAAGGTGTGGCCCAGAAAAAGACGTGCCGGTTTTACTGACGAGAAGTTGTCGCTGGAAATCCGCATGGGTTGTCAGGACACCAGCATTTGGAAGGGCGGGGGCGCGTTGCAAGCGCCGGCCAACAGCATCAAAAACCAACGTACCGCCATAGTCGACAAAATCGGGTTTCTTGATGCCACCACCACCTGGCCCCGTTCTGGAGAAGGGCGACGGCTCATCAGCTGCGGTGATGCTATGAATGTGAGCATCAAATTCATGTTGCGGACCAAGTCCATTGGAATTTGCGAGAGATCCAACGGTGACGGCGTTGACGGCACCTGCGGGTTCACAAACACGGTTTGCGGATTCCAAGAGGTAGCGCGGATAGTGGGTGACACCTTGTTCAAGCACATTCCCTCCGCGAGGGTCTCGGTTTCCTGCGGACACGATGATCAAAACATCAAGCTCTCGAGCAAGTTCATCGAGGGTCGCAGCCCACGGACCAACCCGGCCACGCTCGAAGCGTGCCCTCACATCGCCCAAGGAAATGACAAAGAGACGGCAGCCATACGTGTTTCGCAGGCGTTCAATCGTAACGCGCATTTGCGTGGGCAGCGTCCGGCGGTCGTAGAATTGGCCCTGATCCGTTACCACTTTTGCAGAGACAATCCGGGCGGCAGGTTGCAGTTCGGGCAAGTCCAATTGATGACGCAGATCACCGAAGCGGGCCATACCTGCAACCGGCGTTCCATGACCATAGACATCGGCCGTTCCAAGCACGTCTGGAAACCCCTCTTGAGCAACCATTCCACCGGCCAGCAACGGGTTGTCGTTTACGCCACTGTCCAGAATGCCGACAATTGGCAAATCGTCTGGCTCATCAGCGACAGGCGGAAAATCTCCGAGAGCAAAGTCTTCGGGTGGCTCTGCCACGATGTCGGGTTGGGGTGGAAAATCAACGAAAGCGACTTGTGGTATCGCAAGAATAGGGCGGACTGTTTGCCCCCGCGCTTGGACACGGATGATCGTGATTGATGGGCCGGAATAGAGATCATAAAGCTCCCCGCCTTGTTCTTCTACCCAGGCAACAATCTCTTCGGCAAGGTTGCGCCTTGCTTGAGGTGCACCGAACTCCCACAGCTCGATGTCGACGACATATTCAGTATCATCTTGAAAATCTTCGGCCTCAACGAAACCATCTTCGCGTGCACGAACGCCGATGCGATCGCGCGGAGCAACTGTCGCAATTTCGTCGATCCGATTGATAAAACCGGCATAACGACGGTTGATCTGCCCGTTTGGGATTGGTCCCTCGTACTCATTGAGCCGGTAGCGAAAATCCTGCAAATCATCCGTCGAGGAAAAGAGGACAAGGGTGTTGTCATCGTCCGTGGACAAAACGGTCAGCCCGAGACCTTCCCAGTCTTCCTCCATCGTTGCGCCGTCCATCTCAACGCGCAAGATGAGTGCCGGATCGACAAAACGGGGTGGGCGTTGCTGCGCGCGCTGCTCTTCAACGGCACGATCAATTTCTTGTCGGACGCGCCCACCGTGACCACCACCTCTGCCAGGGGCGGCGGGGATCATTCCATGTTTGCGGCGATCAAAACTCTCAGGAAGACGCACCAAAGGCAGGTGCTGATGTTGGGGCACGGTTCATCTCACGCTTTATGGGTTAACTTGCGGATGCGCATACGACGACGATCGGCATATCGAATGGCTTCCCTAAAATGCTTTTTGGAAATTGTCTTGCGGCGGGCTAAAACCGCCAATTTTTTAGCTTGGTTGCAGATCTTCTCAAGCTCTGCATAGGAATAATCGGTCGTGCTCTGAACCATGTCTTCGATGTCGAAATCAAGGGTTACGTTCTTCATCGCATTGATAAGGTACTTCCGCGTCATATTTTCGTCGGGATGATCAAACCAAACCACCTCATCGAACCGCCGCCAGATGGCAGGATCCAATTGTCCGTCCAGGTTTGTCGCTGCAATCAGGAAACCACTCGGCTGAATTTGGTCGATGAATATGAGCAGTGAATTCACAACGCGTCTCAGTTCGCTGTGATCATTACCTTCTTCTCGCGAACTCGCGAGGGCATCAAATTCATCAAAAAACAAGACGCTGGGTTGTCGACGGGCAAACTCAAAGGTCTTGCGGATGTTGGTGGCGGTTTCACCAAGGAATGATGAGATTAAGCGGTCCAGTTTGACATGGAAGAACGGCAAGCCAAGCTGTCCTGCAAAGATCTCTGCACAAAGCGTCTTACCGGTGCCTGGTGGACCGCAAAACAGAAGCTTTGAACGTACGGGTAATCCGTTGCGCTTGATGATTTCACTCTTGCGGTACTCTTCAATCAGTCCTGCAAATAGACTAACGTTATCAACAGTGAGTTGGATATCTTCAGGACTGAAACGAGGTTCAACTCGCTGGATGAATTCATCGGCATCGTCAGGGAAGGGAAGGAGACGGTTCAGTTCCTTGGGCGCCGCTGCGCTAGACAATCCGTGGAGTGCTTTGCGCAGACCGTTGGCGAGAACTTTGTTATTTTTCTTCTCTTCCTCAGCGATGATCTGTTCCACAATGGTGCGAAACTCATCGTCTCGACCGTAGTTCAGCAACAGTTTTTTCATCAATTCGCCGCGAGCCATGAAGCACCCTCCTAGCATCAAGTCTAGCGGGAAGTTTACTGGCTGGCCACCCAGTATCGCCGTAATAACTGTACGCAGCACATCCTGTGACATCAGCCGCGCAAGTTGAAACAATATCGCAACCAGCCCCAACATAGTAGCCGCTGAAACATGACTTTGCCAACATCAGCGCTAACCTAAATTACTCTTCGCCAATGTCTGCAATGCAGGCCGCGACCGCAGTATTCCGTGACAGCGGAGTATGTCTGCAAGGAGTTCAATTCGGCGATTTTGAATCTCGCAGCGAAGGAGCTGTATTGAGGAGCAGATAAAATGGAACTCGAAATTCCGTCCCAAGCCCGCCGTTGCGGTCGTAGCCACCGCTTCACGGCGGCTTGCCAAACCAGACATTCATGCTTGGATTTTCGATCCTAACTTCTTCAAAACACAAGCACACCGCCTACAATAATTTCGACTTCCGCCCCGGACAAGTCTTCATCGCTATAGAGATAACATCCATTTTGGCCGCCAATATTCGCCGATAGGACTGGATCTCCGTTAGTCGAAAGCCCTTGAAAGTAGCGCAATAATCCGCCGGAACTGATGCGACCGTTTACATAAACCTTTCCGTCATTCACTGTTTCCTCCTCACTGAGAGGAGACTGTTCAGCGCTTCCTGAGGCTTGCACTGGGAATGTCCCCGAAAACAGCAAAGGACCGTCAGCATTGTTCTTGATCTGATGCCAATACTTATAAGTTCTCTCTGTCATCTTTCACTCCGCAATATTGCTTGATTTTTAATGGCCTGAGCTTAAGTGGCGAGAAGCTAAAAGGCAAATCTAACCACCTTAGCACGGCTTTCTCAAAGTAGCGGTATACCACATAAAGAGCGCAAGGTTGCCTTGTCCGCAGACCGACGCTCCAGCTGACAAAATGCTGCATGATGTACGAATGGTTCGTTTCGACGGGCCGCACCGCAGTATTTAGAAATTAGGGTCAAGATCCGGTTTGGGCCTAAATCAGACCTTAAGCTGGAAACACCGAAGACTGCTTCGTCCGCTAAGCGGTCGTTGGTGCTGCCAGCAGGTAAGGTCTAGGTGAGCCCATTTCACCGATCTTCTGCAACGCGGAAAATGACTTCTTTTGCAGGAGAGAAATAGAACCTTCGACAACTATTTTGAGTTTAAACTAGGGCTTTTGTGATGCAAAACAAGACAGTTAGCCGACTTTGATCTATTTTCTTGATAGTAAGTTGAGCTTATTCATTAGGTGCGCAGTATTCGGTGTTATCATTCCACCCTGTGGCACCCTTCGGATTTTCGGCACCTTTAGCGAGATGGCGACCAAAGCATATTTAATGCAATGGTCGCCGAGTAGGGCGCTCCTAGAGGAGGCTATTTAATAGCTGTAACGGTAAGCTTGCCTTTAACACGATCCGCTACAAATTCAATGCTTTGGCCCTTAGACATTTTTGCAATCATTGCTTCGTCAGCACGAAACACCATCGTCATCGCAGGCATGTCGAGATTGACCAGTGGGCCATGAATGATGGTCACCTTTCCAGCCTTGGCATCGACTTTCTTGATTTTGCCAGACGTGTATTCCACGTTGGCCTGCGCCATCTGCTCGCCTACAGCAACTTCGCGGTGCATGCCGGACTCGTAATGGCCAGGGATCAGGCAAGCCGCTTCAAACGTACCGGCATTGGCAAAAGTCCAAACCACTTCACCTGATGCGCCAGAATCAAGGCGAATGCGATTGGGATCGTCATGCTCCATGTCCATTTTTGCCATCTCGATTTTGTGCTCGGCATTGCGCTCCACAGTATCAAGGACAAACTCATGCTCTAGCTCGCCTTCGTTCTTGATCTTGAAAAGAATGGTCTCGCCTTGATTGATATTCATCTCTTCGCTCTGGATTAGCATTTCGCCGTCATTATTTTCGAGCAGAATGACATCGATTGTACGATCAATCTTTGCTGAATTACCCGGCATACCGATCATCATTTCCGGTGCTTCGGATGTTTCTTTCTTGGCATGACCAGCATCTGCAAAAGCGCCTGTTGCGAGTGCAAAAGTGATAGCGGTACTCAGAAGTAGTTTTTTCATTTTTTCGTCCTGTTTTAAGTTTGGTAAAGTTAAGACAGAGGGCCAGTTAGCCCTTCTGCGTTGGTTTAGGAGTCAGTAGTGTTTTTGGGCTGTTGTTGGAGGCAAATTCGGGAAGTTCGCCTGTCCATTCGTAGGCCATCTCGCCCGGAGGATTTTCGTACCAGCCGGGATCTTCGTAATCGTCCGCGTCGATGCCATCCCGCACCTTCACAACCGAAAACATGCCGCCCATTTCAATCGGTCCATACGGCCCCCATCCTGTCATCATCGGAATGGTGTTGTCTGGAAGTGGCATAGACATTTTGGCCATGTCCCCCATTCCAGACATGCCCATAGGCATGTATTCGGGTTGGAATTGCCGTATTTTCTGAGTGAGCGGTTTTTTGTTTACGCCGATGAACGTGGGCACATCATGCCCCATTGCGTTCATCGTGTGATGTGACTTGTGACAGTGGATAGCCCAATCCCCCAGATGTTCTGCCACAAACTCGTAAGCGCGCATCGCGCCTACCGGAATGTCGATGCTAACCTCGGGCCACTGCGCTTCTGGCGGCACCCAGCCTCCGTCCGTGCAAGTGACCTTAAAGTCGTAGCCATGCATGTGGATGGGATGGTTCGTCATCGTCAGGTTACCGACGCGAACTCGCACCTTGTCACCTTTGTTCACGACGAGCGGATCAATGTCTGGAAATATTCGGCTATTCCATGTCCACAGGTTGAAGTCCGTCATCGTCATGATGCGTGGAACGTAGGTGCCTGGATCAATGTCGAATGCGTTCAACATGATCAGGAAGTCACGATCCACCGGCATAAATGTCGGATCTTTGGGATGCACCACAAACATGCCCATCATGCCCATCGCCATCTGGGTCATTTCATCACCATGGGGGTGATACATGAATGTACCTGACTTGGTTAAGTCAAACTCATAAATAAACGTCTTTCCCGGTGGGATACTCGGATGGCTCAGCCCTGAAACACCGTCCATGCCAGAAGGAAGAATAAGCCCATGCCAATGGACCGTAGTCCCCTCAGGCAGCCTGTTTGTAACGTATATCCGAACGCGGTCACCTTCCACCGCCTCGATGGTTGGTCCTGTCGATTGACCATTGTAACCCCAAAGATGTGCGATCATACCGTCTGCTAGTTCGCGCTCGACCGGTTCCGCAACAAGGTGAAACTCCTTGATCCCATTGTTCATTCGATGGGGCAAAGTCCATCCATTTAGTGTAACAACCGGATTATAGTCCGGCCCCGAAGAAGGCCGAGCTGTAATCGCCGTTGAAGCTGAGTCCATCTGAGCGGCTTCAGGCAGCCCCATATTTGTGGTCTTACTCCATGCTTGAGAAGAAACGAGGGCTGCACCTGCTGCACCGGCCCCGAGTAATTGACGTCGATTAATCATGTCATCAGTCCTTTCAGTGTCCTGCGCCGCCACCGGCGGCAAGTGTTGCGCCTTCTCCACCAGCGTCATTGCTGCCAGCTCCACCGCCGTAGATCGCGGCTGTCAGTTCAGCTTGGGCCAAGAAGAATTCACGTTTTGCGTTCGCCGCTTCCAGCTCAGCGCTGAGCTTTTCACGAACGTCTGTGAGCAATTCGAATGTATTGGTGATCATGCCATTGTAAGACAGAAGAGCTTCTTCTTCGACGGTCTTGCGCAGTGGCACCAGAACGTTGCGGTAGTGCTTCGCTATCTTGTAAGATGAGTGATACGAGACTTCTGCGCCTCTTGCTTCAGACCTCACATTGACAGCTTTTTCAGCGAGAACATTGGCCGCTTGCAGATACATAAGCTCCGCTTTGCGCATACGCGCTTTACCAGTGTCATAGATTGGAATAGCGAATTCCAATTCGATCTGAGGAGTGGTTTCGGTTTCTATTTCTCCACCATCGACTTCTCGTTCAGTCTCAAAGCCGGCTATTATTTCGAGATCCGTTACCAGTCGCGTTTGATCTGTTAGTCCAAAGGATTTGGCTTGGGCTTCTAGCCCCAGCTTAGCGACACGCAGGTCTACGCGATTTCTCAAAGCCTTGCCTTCAACTTTGGACACTCTCCCGACTGACCTTGGCAGAGCTGGCAAAGCATCAGGCACAAAGTAGTTTACTTCGGAGCCCCATAGGCCCATCAATTTGGTTAAGTTTTCCTTTGAGCGCGCTGCATTCAACCGAGCCTTGGCCAATTGTCCTGCCAATTCGGCATTGAAAGCTTGTTCACGAGCTTGCCCCGCTTTGTTGAGTGCTCCAGTTTCACCAAGCTTACGAGCTAGTTCAGAGCCGGCGTCTGAAGTTGCTTTGGCTCGCTTGAGATAAGAAACGGCTTCAAAAGCGGCTACAGCATCAATCCACGCCACGCGCGTTTCATTGGCTAGCCCTAGGCTATCGTTTACCGCTGAAAGCTGCGCGGCGCGGAAGTTAACATCTGCTAGAGCAACGCGCTGCTTGCGTGTTTTTGCCTCTAGGATGTTGGTCGCAATAATACCCTCTATGGCTCGATAAACACCAAGTTCAGCGGCGCCAATTCCCAAAATGCCTAGAGAAACAACTGGATTTTCTGGCGTTGCTTGTTGCCATGCATCAGTGGCTGAAATGCCTACATTAGCATATGACGCCTGCAGCCCTTTGTTGTTGAGCAAAGCCACTTGAACAGCGGTGTCCGCAGATATGGTCTTGCGGTGCACCATGCTGTGTACTTGCTTCTTAACCGCCTCATTCTCAGACTGAGTTTGAGCGAAAACAGTGCGCTTCCCAATGGCTTTGGCTGTTTGCGTAGAAACGTTGGCGAAACCTGCTTTCTGTTCAGTATACGAACCAGGTATCGCTGTGGCACAAGCTCCCAGAAACAGCGGAAAGCCTACGACGAGAGATAATCTTGAGATTTTCATCAGTGGCTCTCCGTCTGTTCTTGATTGACAGAACGCCAATCACGAGGACCGGTAGGGCCGCGGTATACATAGCCGGACAAGGGGTCTTTGTAAGTGATTGAAGATGAAACAGCTGGGTTTGCAACTGCATGCTGTGCCGTCACTATTGGTAGAGCTGTTGGCTCAGACGCACATGCGCTAAGCGTAAGGACCGAGGCCCCCGTGAGTAGATAGATTTTCATGAAACTAACCTGATTTGTGAACTAAGGGCTCACGCACTTAGGTGCGCAAAGCTAAGGTCCCGTTTAGGGCCTAGGATCAGGTTAGGAGCGTGGGGGGCGAAGAAAGCTGTTTGGGTCAAACGACGCTATCTGTGAATTGAGCGTCAGATAGTGATCACTCGTCGCTTGAACGACAAATATCTCATGATTTTCAACAAGAACCACAGAGAGACAGACGTCACTGCAGCACTGGGTCGAACCATGATTCTGGTCAGCACTTCCAACTTCACTGTTGTATTCAGCGTGCCCGGTAGAGTGATCGGCATGACCAGAATGAACATTGGCGTGCTCTTGGTTGGCAGCATTTTTCATAACTGCCCCGTGGCCACCGTGCTCACTGGAGCTAGCATGTACAGCTTTCGGGGGAAACAAAACCACGGCCAATAGTAGAGCCAAGCATACAAATGCTTTGACAGTACTTAAAATGGTGGGAATCCGTTTCATTGCGAAAAGATGAGCGAATTGGTAATACCTGTCAACCCTTTCTGTTTCAGGGGCTGTCAACTTTTTCGTGATCCTTCATTGACTTAGCAAGTACCATGAAAGGCCGAAAAGCTTTATTTAACATAATCTCTATTATGCGCTTGAGCTTGACTGGCCGTTGAGCCCTACCTATCGCCATCGCCATCGCCATCGCGGACGTTCAAATCCACTCATTGAATGGCAATAAAGCCCGCATTCCAGTCATCGGTGCATGTCGCAACTTGTGACAGTTGTGAGCCCATTGTAGAAGTTCGATTTGAGCACCAAGCCGGTTAACAGCCGCGCAGCGGCCCGGCTATCGTCAGCCCCTTCCCATGGGCTGGCGATATGGCTG
Source organism: uncultured Lentibacter sp. (assembly GCA_947497495.1). GTDB lineage: Bacteria > Pseudomonadota > Alphaproteobacteria > Rhodobacterales > Rhodobacteraceae > Lentibacter. Next base: position 19,677 of record CANMGT010000011.1, on the reverse strand, counting down.
ATGCAGGCGCACCCTTCGTTCTGAGGATGTGTTTGGCTGGCATAAAGTGCTTCCCAATGCCCGTTGGATCGCCGCCCCAGGGGCTGACCATGCTCGCCACGAAGATCCGCTTTGTCCCGCAGCCCGGCCATTGAAGGCGAAATGCTCCTATTCCGCTTTGAGCCCAACTTAACCGTTTTCTGCGGCCTGGCGAATGCCTGCTGCGACAACAGAAAGTCGTGAACGGACCACTTACCGATACATCCTTGACGCTGTTAAGCGAAAAGCTTGCAGACTCATTTCAAGCCCAAGCGCTAATATTGAAACGATGTTAAATTGCGCTAGTCGGGTTTCCGTCCATCGCGTGTTGAAATTCCTGCCATGGGCGCAAGTCAAAAGTGGATGACTGCAACACGACCCTGAGCATTCGATCACAACGAAAACTTCTGACGTCTTTTCGCAGATGATCCCAACAAACGGCATACCAGATCGGCGGATTCAGCACCAAAAAATGTGGTTCGATAAGGCGACAGGTTTCTTGCCCCTTGCCATCTAAGTAAGTCAACTTCGCCGTTTTGGTGAGAAGAAAGGCTTCTTTCAAGGTGCTCCCGACTTGCTCTCCCGATGTCTTAAAATCACTCCTAGACGCGGTCGATGACGGCGCTCCGGTTCTGATGCGGTCTCTAAATTTGTTTATCCTCGACTGATCTGCATGCGAAAAGGAGGCCATCAGCTTGCGTCTGATGGATCGAGACTGCCCCATTTGCATGGCTTGATCGGTTTGTTCGCTCATTGCGATCCCAACCAATAAGTCGATTGCTTCCCGATAAGTGAAAGTAACCCTGCCAACGCCCCATCGGCTGTTCAAGCGTACACCGCCACCCCGACCTCGATCAGCCTCCACGGGAACGCCCCGCTCGCGCAAAAGCTCGATATCTCGATTGATCGTGCGAATACTCACGCCAAGCTCTGCGGCTGCGTCACGCAAAACAAGTATGGCATCAGATTTCAGCCAGCTTTCTAGTCGATCCAGTCGTTCTAGTCGGGTCCGGGTCTGCATCAAACAAATATGACACCATTTGGCATATTTGAAAATAGAGTGACCGGGAAACGCTGCAAACCAGAGGAAACGCAAATGGTTCAAAAAATTATCGAGTTGGCGCAAATCAGACTGGCTCAGGGGAAAACAGAGCAGGACCTGCTACAGGCGTCCGAAACCTTTCAAAGTGAATTTCTAAATGGGGAAGACGGGTTTCTAGGGCGTGATCTGGTACGTCGCAAAGATGGCACTTACCTTGATGTCATCCGCTGGGAAAGCCAAGCACAGGCTGATGCTGTTTTCGAGCGCGCACAAGATTCTGAAGCCGCTGGTCAGTACTTTTCAATGATGGCATTTGATCCAGACAATATGGAAGCTGGCGTAGAGCACTGCCCGCTGCTCTGCTCTTTCAACGCCAGCTAAATATGATGATCGGGACAGGAGTTCTCAGCAATGGAACCATTTAAGAACCTGATATCGCGTGACGTGGTTACCCTGATCGGCACGCATTTGAGCAAGTCTCTCCCTGACTTCGACAGAGAGGCGTTTGCGACATCAATTTTGCCCGGCCTTGAGAGATTGGAGTTGAAGCAGCGTGTTCAGTTGATTTCGGAAAAGATGCTGGCGGTGCTGCCGGATGACGTTCAAGAGCGGAATAAGATACTTGTCGGGATGCTGCATCCTGACAAACTTAATCGCGCCGTCGAGGGCAGCACGACGGATGGGATGTGTGGTTGGGGCGTATGGCCTCTTACTGATGTTATCGGTCGGTCAGGTCTTGGTGACTTTGATGGTTCGATGCGTGCCCTGCGGGAAATAACGATGCGCGGTACATCAGAATTCGATGTTCGTCCCTTCATCGACGCAGATCCAGATCGAGCGCTTTCCATCATGCTGGAGTGGGCTGGGGATGAGAATGAACACGTTCGCCGCTTAGCGTCGGAAGGATCACGGCCACGGCTGCCTTGGGGGATGCGATTAAAGTCGCTCATGGCGGACCCTGCAAAGACCGCGCCTATCTTGGAACGGTTGCGCGACGATCCATCGGAATATGTCCGGCGCTCGGTTGCCAATCACCTGAATGACGTGGCGAAAGATCATCCGGATCATGTGGCAAAACTTGCTGCACGTTGGATCGAGGACGCATCCCTAGAACGGCAGAAACTCATACGGCACGCGTGTCGTAGCCTGATCAAACAAGGCCATAGCGGCGCGCTGGCAGTGTTTGGGGTTTTGCCGCCCGAAACCAGCAAACCCACGATCGAGATCGAGACGCCTTTGATAACACTTGGTGAGTTTTTGGAGTTCAAGATCACTCTTAGATCCACCTCAGCGAAACCGCAAAAAATCTTGATCGACTATGTTGTGCACCACCGTAAAGCGAACGGAACGCAAGCCCCGAAAGTGTTCAAGTGGACGCAGATGATCTTGCAACCGAATGAGACAATCGAACTTTCGCGTCGGCACGCTATGCGCCCCATCACCACTCGCAAATACTATTCTGGAAAACATGCTCTGTCTCTCAGGATCAATGGGCAGGATTTTGGTCGCTCGCATTTCGATCTGGCCATCTGAAGGCGCACCGCGTCTAGCTATCGGAATGTTCCTTCCGCTTCTCCAGTAGTCGACGGACTAGCATTTCAAAGGTGCCGCGAGTGGGTTTTGGGCCGAGGCATAAAGGCCAGCATCACCAGAAACATCAGTTTTCAACAAACAGAACATCTGCAACCTGCTGACGGATTTTCGAATTGGTCTCGGCGGTTGTCCGGAGCAAGATGTTCGGGCCTGGTCCAATAGTTCGGTTGAAATCTGGATGCCTACCTTTTTACATTCGTCAGGCAGTTATGTGCTTCAGGTGTAAGCAAAATCTCCCATAAATTGTAACGCAAAGTATCAAATGCACTGATTGCGACAGGCGGTTACAAACTGCCCGCCTCAAGCAATTGTTCTCTCTCAAGGCATAGTCATATTGGGCTCACGAGCAACCAAACAAAAGGATAAATCACAATGAAACTTAGTATCTTCAAAGCTGTCACGTTGATTGGGGCCCTTTCAGCAGGCGGTGTAGCCTTCGCTGACTCCCCTCCCCAAGATGATAGTCTTTCCGACCATCACGGCATGGCAAACCATGATTCAGACAATTTTTCTGCAATGATGATGAATGGAGGTTTCGAACACCTTGATCTAAATGGTGACGGCACCATCAGCCGCGCCGAAGTTGTTGAGCATCACAAATCTATGCACGCCAATGCAAACATGATGATGAACGGTGGCAACAAGTAACTTTGCGGACGCAAGTAACGCCACACGGCGCATCGCAAAGTGGAAAACAGTGGGCGGCCAAGGTAAGAACCGCGGCCGCCCACAGCTTGGCATACCATTTCTCATGGCTCTGTCGAGCCAGATAGCGAACTTGGCGTTGGCCGTTCTGCAAGTGCAATAACTGAAAGAATGTCCATCAAGCTGATCGGAATCTCTTGTTATCTGCTGCCAGCATGCTGCAACAAGCTTTGCCTAAAGTGGGCGGGCGATGCCGCTCTCATGTTTTTATGTAATGCTATGCAGCTTCGAACGTCTACTTATTACAACCCAATCGGAATGGAGAACTAAGCTCATGAATGCGCCAATAAATTCATCGGCCGACAAAGAACACCCGGCGCAGAAAAGCTGTTGTTGCAGACCGTCACAAGAAATTCAAAACGATACAATCAACTCCAGTAAACCTGCGGCAGACCAACAACATGCAGCTGCGAAATCGAGTTCTGATGAATCGGTTCACAGCTGCTGCAATGAGAAATAGCTCGGTAGTTTATTGGTTGAATAGGCGGACATAGACAACAGGAGACACAAGGTGACGTTCATTTCGCTTTTCATAGCCGCAACTCTTTCCCCTACCCTAGCCAAGCGGAGGCTGCCCTCAAAGAGCTATGCCTTCTGTATCACTGTGCGGCAACCCAACGGTTTGGGCAGTCGAGTAAGCAAATTCGAGACCTCGTGCAACGAGCCAGATCGCTGGGGAACAGCTACAGAGACACCTTCGTCAACAGCCAAACTGCAACCTATAGAAACAAGGCGATTTGTCATGTTTGATGCGCCGCACCAAAGGAACAATCGATGACACAGCACATTCATTCGCACGCAGATACGTTGCTTTATGTTTGCCCGATGCACCCCGAGGTTCAGCAAGACGGACCGGGAGATTGCCCCACTTGTGGTATGCATCTGGTACCAAACCGGGAAGCAGAAGAAAGTGCCCATGCAGATCACTGTCATCACGATCATACTGCCCTCCAGAAAAAGCCGACAGGTGATTTAGACATCGTTCCGGTCGGATTTGCTGGACCCGTTTATACTTGTCCGATGCACCCAGATGTCCGTCAACCCCATGCTGGGTCTTGTCCGATTTGTGGTATGGGACTGGAGTTAGAGTCGAGTGCGATGAATGCAGGCCCAAATCCTGAATTAATCGATTTTACGCAGCGGTTCTGGATTGGGGCAGCTCTTACAATTCCGTTGCTAATCCTGACAATGGGCCCCTATCTTGGCCTACCCGTACGCGAAGTATTCGGTGAACGGGCCACGTTGTGGATTGAATTGATCCTTGGTACGCCTGTTGTCCTTTATAGCGGCTGGCCGTTCCTGGTTCGTGGGTGGAACTCTTTCAAAACGATGAACCTGAACATGTTTTCACTAATTGCTATGGGCGTCATGGCAGCCTGGATTTTTAGTATCGTTGCCGTTTTGATCCCTTCGGTTTTCCCAAGTGGATTTCGAGATGTTGACGGCAATGTTGGCGTTTACTTTGAAGCCGCTGCAGTCATCGTTACTTTGGTTTTATTGGGCCAAGTAATGGAACTGCGAGCACGCGAAGGCACTGGTAAAGCAATCCGTGCACTTCTGGACATGGCCGCGAAAACGGCCCACGTAATCCGCATCGATGGCACGGAAGAAGAAATACCACTGGAGGATGTCCAAGTTGGAGACAATCTGCGTGTCCGTCCAGGAGATAAGGTTCCGGTTGATGGCACAGTTGCAAGTGGGCGGTCGTCAGTTGACGAAAGCATGATCACAGGCGAACCGGTACCTGTCGAGAAGGTTACTGGTGATGTTGTGACAGGAGCGACTATCAATGGCACTGGTAGCCTTGTCATTGCGGCAACGCGTGTTGGGGCTGATACGATGCTGTCCCAAATTGTAGAGATGGTGTCTAGTGCTCAGCGCAGCCGTGCGCCTATACAAAAATACGCAGATCAAGTTGCCGGCTTCTTTGTGCCTATCGTGATTTTGATTGCACTCCTTGCATTTGCTGCTTGGGCGGTTTGGGGACCGGCACCGGCTTTGTCTTATGCGTTGATCTCAGCTGTTGCTGTTCTAATTATCGCGTGCCCTTGCGCCTTGGGTTTGGCCACGCCGATGTCAATCATGACCGCTACAGGACGTGGCGCTCAAGCTGGTGTTCTTATCAAGAACGCCGAAGCGCTTGAGCGGTTTGAGAAAGTCGACACGCTCATCATCGATAAAACAGGCACATTAACTGAAGGTAAGCCAAAGCTGGTCGCTATCCTGCCAGAAGCAAGCCACAGCGAAGCCGAGGTGCTACATCTAGCAGCGTCGCTTGAGCGAGGCTCGGAGCATCCGTTGGCAGAAGCGATTGTGCGAGGAGCTGAAGACCGTGGTGTAGCCATGGTCACGGCTACCGACTTTGAAGCGGTTACAGGGAAAGGTGTGAAAGGCGTTGTTGACGGCAAAAAAGTAGCCCTTGGTAATCGGGCATTGATCACCGACATGGGTCTTGAGGGTGGTGACCTGATAGACAAAGCCAACCAGCGGCGAGACGAAGGTGAAACGGTTATGTTTGTCGTTCTTGACGGGATCATTGCTGGTCTGGTCAGCGTTGCGGACCCGGTCAAAGAAACAACCCCCGCAGCGCTAAAAGCACTGCATTCACTCGGCTTTCGCATCATCATGGCGACGGGCGACAACGAACGTACAGCCAAAGCCATTGGAGCCCGTTTGGGAATAGACGAAATCCGCGCCGATGTGTTGCCGCAAGATAAGGCGCGGATCGTGCGCGAATTGCAGGAATCGGGCGCAAAAGTCGCCATGGCTGGTGACGGAGTAAATGACGCACCGGCACTAGCGCAGGCTGACGTTGGCATCGCGATGGGGACTGGGGCCGATGTCGCAATTGAAAGCGCAGGAATTACGTTGTTGAAAGGCAACCTCGATGGCATCGTCCGGGCGCGACGCTTAGCAAGTGCTACTATGCGTAACATTCGCCAGAACTTGTTCTTCGCGTTGGTTTACAACACTGCAGGAGTCCCTGTAGCGGCTGGCATCTTGTTTCCTTTCTTTGGAATTCTGATCAGCCCGATGTTTGCCGCTTTTGCAATGAGCGCTTCATCCATCTCGGTCGTTCTTAATGCACTGCGTTTGCGAACTGCCAAAATCTAAAGACACTAAAACGAAAAACTCGAGATGAGGAACTAGAATGAGGCATGCACATAGTGGCGCGGCAGCGAACAAGGGTTCTATCAGCCTGAGCAGCGCTGTGGGCATGGGTACTGGTGTCATGATTGGGGCGGGTATTTTGGCACTTACTGGCCAAATTGCCCAACTTGCGGGATCATACTTTGCGTTGTCATTCCTGCTCGGGGCAATCATAACGTCCTTTAGCGCTTACAGCTATATCAAGATGTCCAGCGCTTGGCCGTCATCTGGCGGGATTGCGATGATCTTGCAAAAAGCATACGGACCGGGGGCTCTGGCAGCTGGTGCCGCTCTTTTGATGGCACTTTCGATGATCATCTCTGAGAGCCTCGTTGCGCGAACATTTGCTACATATATTTTACGCCCGTTCGACATTACGGGAGGCCCATTAGTGCCTATTTTTGCTGTCGGCGTGATCTTGTTTGCATTTCTCGTTAACGTATCTGGCAATAAGTCGGTGGGCCTAATGTCGATAGTCCTAGCAGTTGCGAAGATTGGCGGCATCGCTCTATTCGGCATTGTAGCTCTATGGTCGAGTGGATTCAGTTTTCCAGATGCCGGAAGTAGCCCCAATGGCTATACAACGACAGGTTTTGTAGCCTCAGTTGCTCTTTCAATTCTTGCGTTCAAAGGCTTCACGACGATCACAAACAGTGGTGGAGAGGTAACGGATCCTCACCGGAACGTTGGTCGCGCCATCATGATCTCAATTGCTATCTGCGTTATCGTATATTTATTGGTGGCATTTGCTGTTGGGTCAACTCTGACAATCGACCGAATTGTTGCTGCCAAGGATTATTCACTCGCCGAAGCTGCGGCCCCAGCATTTGGCCAGACGGGTTTCTATTTTACGATTGTGATCGCTGTAGTGGCGACAGCATCAGGTGTGTTAGCCAGCGTTTTTGCTGTTTCGCGTATGTTAGCGATGCTAACCGAGATGAAAATGATCCCCCACAGTCACTTTGGTATGTCAGGCTCAATTCGCAGCCATTCGCTCGTTTATACAGTGGTTCTTGCCTCAACTCTGGCGGTCTTCTTTGACCTTAGCCGCATCGCATCACTTGGTGCGTTTTTCTATTTGATAATGGACATGCTGGTTCACTGGGGCGTATTTCGGTACTTGCGTCATGAGATTGATGCAAATGGGTTCATTTTGCTGTGCGCATTGTCGTTTGACGCGGTAATTTTGGCGGCGTTCACAAGCATGAAGCTAGAGACGGATCCAAGGATCGTGCTCTATGCTGCCATCGCCATAGCGGTTGTCTTTGCCTACGAGCGGGTATATTTATCGCGTTGGACTGCGCAACCAGACAGTGAAGACCATTAGCGTCTACTTTCTGAGGAAGCCTCATTTCCAAACAACAGGGTATATTCATTCGTATGGAGCAGTGATCACATTTACTGTAGTGCCCGGTTTTATTTTTAGACGTTTAGTTGGCGGATTGGCTTTGCTTATGCGATGATCGCAATGAACTGAACTTGTGAGCAATCAGGGGGCAACGCATCTGGAACAAAACAAACTGGAAACGGTAAACCGAACTCAACCTACTCATACATCGTTAGAAGCGCTTTCTGCGAACCGTAAACGATTCCTCGGTTTTCTCATCAATCGCTTAGGTAACTCGGCCGAAGCCGAAGACGTACTTCAAGAGTTCTGCTTAAGGGTCATCAGTCGCAAAGATCAGTTACGTGAAGCAGACAGGCTGAATGCTTGGCTCTATGCAGTTTTGCGCTCGACCTTGAATGATCACTACCGCAAAACGGGGCGCAATCGCAGGCTAAGCGCTGCATTTGAAAGTGAGCAGAAAAGCGTTGAGGTCAGTGAAGATGGGCTCGAGGAATTTATCTATGTTTGTAAGTGTGTAACAGAGCTGGTCCCAACCATGCGTCACGACCAAAGCGAGTTGATACGCCGCGTGGATTTAGACGACGAAGAGCGGCGATCTGTAGCAAGGGATTTAGAGGTAACTGTTGGGGCGTTGGGCGTGCGTATTCATCGAGCGCGCGCAGCATTACGTGATCTTCTGTTGGAACATTGTGGGTGCTGTTGCAAGCATGGGTTTGACGACTGCTCTTGTCCGCCCCTTGGTCGTCACGACGATACAACATAGAGCTAATGCTACAAATTCAATACTTGTGCCGGCGATGTTTAGTCCCTCGATCTTTCAATAAACTTCCTAACGGCAAAGTTTTCTTTCCTCATTCTTTGTAATGATCAATCGGTGCAAGCGTCTACTGTATTGAGAGCGTTCAATCTGACCTCATCGGATTTGACTGCGCCGCAAATAGGAGAGATACAATGAGCACACAACTGATTGAGAGAACCAACTCCCAGATCCCCGTTAAGGCTTTGGGGTGGAGCCTTGGGATATTTTTTGGGCTGACCTTTGCCATTTGCGTGGCCTTTGGGCTCCTTTTCAGCGGCGCATCGATGTACCAAGCTTGGTTGCCGCTATTCCCTTGGATTACTTGGATGAGTTGGCCAAGCTTTATTCTAGGGTTAGTCGAAGCGTTTGCCTATGGCTGGTTCGTCGCCCTGATTTTTGGGCCTCTTTTCAACTATTTTTCTTCAAGAGAACACGCGTGAATAACTAAACTGGGGTCTTATAGCTCAATGTTGGCCTCGGAATGCTACATTTGCTCAGGCAGATGTAGCATTCGCAAATTAAGGTCTTTCTGTTTCAAATGAGGTTTCTAAAATCGCCATCAAACTTTGCGACAAGGCACCGGTGGCTCGATAGTAGCCAGCTTTTCCCTCAACCTGAGGTTTTGTAGAGTATACTCAGTCGCGAACATGCGTCAGTTAAAGCCATTTATCTTGCGAGAACGCGTTGGATTGAACTTAAAGAAAATCAGGCACGCTCGCGGCCTAAGTCAAGAAGCTTTGTCTTTCGAGGCTGGGCTTGATCGGGGGTACATTGGAATGATTGAAAACGCCAAATACTCCCTTTCGATGGACACGCTTGAAAAGATTGCAGTGGCATTGGATGTCGATCCCGACGAAATCGTTGCACGTCGTAGCTAACAAAACGTCAACCTCACTTGTTCTTCCTCATTGATTTTCCTAGGTAAATTGAAGTTTGCAGTTATGAGTTTGAAGAAATGGGGTTACCCTTTCCAAAGAGGTTACTTGCTCAGCAATGGATCAGAGCTACATGTTTGCACTGACTACCGTTGGGATAATGGCGATGTCTTACGTTCGTGGCATATCGACCCTGCCGATGTTGACGAAAGTTCAATTTCAATTCGACAGTGTTCGGTCAACCAACCCGATACCAATTGATCAGTAGAAGAACCATTCCGAGCTGTTCATATTACCCTTGTAGTCGCCAAATTCTAGTATCACACCTCGACTTCTAAAGCTCGGACGCATAATTAGCTGCCCATTCTCCGATGTGAACCGGCCGGTCGGAGGGTTCTGCGAGCGACTTACTCGCTCAATAGTTTTGCAGTACTTGTTTTCACCATCGCAAGACCGAATGCTCCAATTGAACCAAGGCCCCCCTTCTCGTTCGCCTTCCCTTTGCAAGTTCCACCAAATCACTCGCGTTTTGTTAAGCCAGTCAAACTCGGGCAAGGAGGTGTCGAGCTCTGTGTCTCCACCTAGCCCCCCCAACTCAACCGGAATGGCTGCGAAGGTGCAGACCCCAAACGGCGGTCGCACTGGCCAGGGAGTGATGCGTCGGATCATCGTTCTATATGCCCGCGCACAAACCGCACTCGGAGGAAATCCTCCCGCCATGCAGAGCATGATCGCACAGTCTATATCATAGGCGCGCGCCTTTTGGGGGGTGCCAAAAGCTGCCGCCAATCCGAATATTAGTGCTACCACATGCTTAGTCATCGGGTCCTCCACACTTAGGTTTTGAGGCAGCTTTACGCATAATGTCTTTTTCTGCAATATATCATATTGACTCAATGTGTCTTTCCGCTTTAGATCGAGCAGACTAGAAGGGCTCTCACGGGGAGAGTCCAAATGCCGATCGCACGCAATCAGATCTTGATCACACTGGATGGGGTCAAAGACCTTCAAAAAAGAAGTATTGCGTTCCGCTGTCGGTATGAGCTCGTGGGGTTCACGGACGATGGCAAGCCGCGCTACCAGTGCATCTATCTGCGCGAAGGCGAGCCGGAAGCTATTCTGGTCTCCACCCGCATCACTCCTCTTGGACCCGAAGCACGGTATTTCAACATCTGGCCAGGTCTGTTCAAGCACCATCTTGAATTTGGCGATGGCCGTGATCTGCGCTTTGGGGCTGACTACAACATCACCCTCGAAGGCAATATCTGACGTTCTCGCGTTTCGCGCGGATGGATCTGCAACGGCATCTGGATGGACGTTCCACGGAACCCGGCCAAACTGGGCGCCGGGTCCAGACCTAGCCAGCGCCCCCGTCCTTACCGCCGCATCGCCTCCTAGCCAGCCGCGCGCACCCAGAGAAATCCTCGCGCATATTCAGCAAACCTCAGCCCGTCACCAACAAAACCGCGCCCTAGCGCGCGCTGGTCTCTCCCCACAGGACTGGCACAGGTTGTTCCAAGCAATGATTGAGGCCGAGAGCGGCTACAAGTCAGCTGCCATCAGCCCCAAAGGCGCTTATGGCTTGGGGCAACTCATGCCCGCAACGGCCCGAGACCTTGGCGTCGATGCGCGCGACGTAGTTCAAAACCTCGATGGCGCCGCGCGCTATCTGCTGGCCCAAATTGCAAAGTTCGGCCGCGTTGATCTCGCCCTTGCCGCATACAATGCAGGCCCTCACCGCGTTGAGCAATACGCTGGCGTGCCGCCTTTTGCCGAGACCCGCAGCTATATCACCCGGATCAACCAAATTCGCGCGCGGCTCTCTGGTGGTTCTCTTCTGATTGCCCCGACACAGGTTGCAGGCAATACCCCCAAACGCACCCCCCTCGCCATTGATCTAGATTAACCAAGGACTGCATATGTTTCGCCACCTTTCACGATCCCTTTATCTTGTAACCACAACCTTAGCGGTGTTCGCAACTCCTGCCCTCGCGCAAGACCTGTCCCCCATCGTCACAATGCTGGAAACGGTTGAGGCAGCCATGACAGGCCCCATTGGCATCGCCGTCTCCACCCTCGCCGTTATCGGCACCGGGTTCATGTGCATGATGGGACGATTGAACTGGGGATGGTTCGCCTCCGTCATCATCGGCATCGTTTTGATCTTTTCGGCGGGTACCATCGTCGATGGCTTCACCTAGGAGCGGGCATCATGGCGCAACGATCCCCTCTGTTCCTCGGCCTCGCCCGACCTCCCAAGTACCTCGGCCTCCCCGTCGGATATCTTGTGGTCTTGGCCATGGGGGTCGTTCTGCCGTTCATCTGGACGAAGTCGCTGATCTTCTTTCTGATCGGCCTCATCGCCTATCCCATCCTTTGGTTCGTTGCCGACAAAGAGCCGCATTTTTTTGAGGTGCTACGGATCTCTTATGGAACGGTTCTCCCAACCAAGAACCGGGCGCTCCACGGAGGTGACAGCTTTGGCGCTTGATGGTGGGACTTTAAGCAACCTCGGGGCTGCGGTGCGTGAGGCGGGTGGCGCTGACTTTGCGCGTGAAAGCTATTTGGCGGAGCATCTACCCTATTTTGCGCTGGCCACTGATGATGTGATGGTGCTGCGGGAAGGGGATCTGTTGGCAACCCTGCGCCTTGATGGCCTCAACCCGATGACCACCGAGGACGACAGGCTTGATGCGCTCAAACGTGCAGTGGCCGCGATCGTAGCGCAAACCGGAAACGCCTTTGGATTTTACATCCACCGCGTGTCCGTCCCACAGGACCTAGGACTCAAACCCGTTGAGGGCGATACTTTCGCAGCCAGCATTGATGCGCGTTGGGCCTCGCACATCAAAGAACTAAGACCCTCCAAACGCCAGCTCTATCTCAGCGTGGTGCGCCGCCCCAGCATGTCCGCGCGCCTCCCATGGCTTCGAAAGTTCGCACGCAAAGCTTGGGTCAAGGATCGCGCGGCACGTGTACAAGAGCTCAACGAAGTAATGGGTTTTTTTGACGTTGCCTTGTCTTCAGCCAACCCTGTCCGTCTGACCAAAGAGGGTGGCGAATGGCTTGGCTACCTAAACACCCTGAACGCTGGAAGCTTCTCACCGATTGCCTTTGGGCAAAGCCCCCTGCCCCTCTCTCATACAATCAGTGACTGCCGCGCGACATTTGATGGTGATGTCGTCACGATCACCTGCGCCACCACTGGTACTGTCAAGTACGGGGCCCTCTTTAGCATCAAGACCTACCCTGCCCTCACTGACGTCACATTGCTTGATGCACTCGATCTGCCTCTGGACATCGTGCTCACCAATTCCTTTAGCCCGATCCCGGGCAACATCATGGCGGAGCGTATACAGCGGATCATTCGCCAGATGCATGCTTCTGACGATGCCGCCGTGTCCTTACGCGATCAGCTGGCTCTGGCGGCCGATGACCAAGAGGCAGGCCGCATTGCCTTTGGCGATCATCATCTCTCCATCGCGGTCTATGCGCTAGATCGCGACACACTGGAGCGCGCTGCGGCCCAGATCAAACGCGTCGGCCAAGAAATCATGGCGGTCATCGTGCGCGAAAACATGGCGCTCAAAGCCACCTATTTTGCCCAGAGTCCGGGCAATTTTGGCTACCGCGCCCGCAAGACGCCGATCTCTTCGACGAATTTTGCTGATTTCGCAGCCCTACATGGCGGCGTCGAGGGACGTGACAACACTGAAAGCCCTTGGGGCCAATCGATTACTATTCTGCCAACCGTGGGTACATCTGCCTATCGCTTCAACTTTCACGAGGCAGGTGCTGCGGGCAAAGAGCCAACTGTCGGTCATACGCTGGTGCTGGGCCGGACGGGCACGGGCAAGACGCTGACAACGGCCTTTCTGGCCGCTCAGGCCCAACGCGTTGACGCGCGCCTGTTCTTCTTTGACAAAGATCGCGGGTTGGAAATGGCCGTGCGCGCGCTCGGCGGGCGCTACAATGAAATTCGCGCTGGTGTTCCAACAGGTCTCAATCCCCTCGCCTCAGAGATCGATAAGCGTGGTCGCGCGTGGCTGTCTGATTGGCTCGCCACGCTGCTCACCCGCAACGGTGATTTGTCCGGCGAGCAGTCGCGCCACATTCAAAGTGCTGTAATGCAAAACGCCGATGCCGGGCTAGCCCTTCAACGGTTCGCCAGTTTTGAGACCTTGTTCCAGTCATTGGACGATGATGGCGAGCTGCAGTCCCGCGTCGCTGAATGGTCTCCCGGCGGCCGGTTTGGCTGGGTGTTTGAAGAACCCGAAGGCGGGAGCAGTCTGGATCTCACCGGCGACATCGTTGGCTTTGACATGACAGAGATCCTAGACATGACCACCGAGCGCATGGCGGTTCTGTCCTACATCTTTCGCCAGATTGAACGTGTGGTTGAAGACCGTCGCCCGACGATCATCGTTCTTGATGAGGCCTGGAAGCTGCTGGATGATCCCTACTTCGGGGCGCGTCTGGAAAACTGGCTGGTGACGCTGCGCAAGATGAACTGCGTGGTGATCATGATGACGCAGTATCCGAGCCAGCTGCGCGACAGCCGCGTCGGTAAAACCATCGTTGAGACAGTGCCAACACAGATCCTGTTCCCGAACGATCGCGCCACCGTGGCAGACTACGACTTCTTGCGGGTGAACGCCAAAGAGGCCGCCCTGCTGACCCAACCCACGATTGGTCAGCGCATCGCCCTTGTCCGCTCGGCTGGTGACAGCGTGTTCATTGATGCTGATCTATCCACCCTGGGAGGGCTACTGCCGATCCTTGGTGGCGGTGCAACCGGTGAGGCACGCGTGTCTGCCGATTGGCGTTCAAATCCTGATTTTTGGAGACCTTCCCTATGAAGCTAACATCTTTGGCCGTGTTCTGCGCTGCGGCAGCCTTGCTCACCGCTTGCGCGAAATACACCGAGCAAACCTCCCCGTGTTTTGGAAAGGATGGCAAGCCCATCCTCCCATCAGCCGCGCTCTCCTTTGCCGCCTCCGACCCTACAACCACGGCGAAGGGCAAAGATTGCACCTTCAAAACCTTGCCGCGTCCAGAATGAACAGGTTGGTTGTCACATCTGCGGGGTTTTGTCTTTGTTTGCACACCGGGTTCACCGCGGCACAAGGCGTGCCAACTCAGGACAACGCAGCCATTGGCCAAACGATTGCCCGTGTGGCTGCGCTCGGTAAAGACCTTACTATCCAGAGCGAGAAAGATAGCCTTGAGACCTCCCTCGCCGAGGTTCAGGATGAGCAGCTCAAAACGCTTGAAGCAATTACGGCTGCGATCACCGGCCCCGGGTTTGACATACGCGCGCTTGAAGGCAATGCGGATTTTGGCGTCGCCTCTGTTTATCCCAACACTGACACGAGCCCGATGAACAACCGCCTGTTTGGTGAAGGTCGCCAGACCGTCGAGATGATGATTGTCCAGGTCGCCGGAGAATATGCCGGTGCACCCGGTGTGGCCCGCGCAGGCCTGTCTGCCACGCAATGGCGTTGCTTGTTTCAGGCCCTGATCAAACAGGAAAGCCGGTTCAACGTCGCAATCTCAAGCCCGGTTGGTGCCTACGGCCTAACTCAACTGATGCCAGGCACTGCCTCTGATCTCGGGGTGAACCGCTACGATCCAATGGACAATCTACGCGGTGGAGCGCGCTACATTACCACGCAGCTCAATCGCTTTGGCAACATCCCCCACGCTCTCGCCGCCTATAACGCCGGACCGGGCCGTGTGATTGAATATGGCGGCGTGCCGCCCTTTACCGAAACCCAAGGATACGTGCGCAATATCTCCAAGTTCTACAATGAGTATCTTGCGGTCGTGGGCGGCGCGGATGCGCTTGGCACGCTGTCGCCGTCAGACTTCGCTCTGGCGGAATATGCCAATATTTCGGATGCGGGCGTTTACTACGCCGCAGGTAGCCATGCCACGACTCTGCAGGTCATCAACCGTTTGCGCGCGATTATTCTGCAAATCGATGCGCAGCCAAATGCCAAAGCCGCTTGGGAGTTAAACACCTACGCCAAGGCCGAGATCGCCCGCATCCTAAACCTGCGCGTTCGCCTGATGGCGGCCAACCAGCAACGCCAAGCCGCTTACAGCCAGCACCTCGTTGCAGACCGGCTGGCGGAGCGCGAGTTCATGCAAATGGGAGTGCCAAATTGAAACAGCTTCTTTTTACCGTCGCCGTGATATCCGCCGTCGGTGTTACCACCCCTGCTCGCGCGCAAGGCGTGCCAACCTTTGATGGCTCACAGCTTGGCCAGTTGGTCGCGCAGCTTGAGCACATGGCCGAGGATCTCAATGTCCAATTGCAACAGCTCGCAACCATGCGGCTGGAACTTGAGACCCAGCTCTCGCAGCTTCTAAACCTTGAGGCACAGCTGACCTCACTCATCAAAGGCAGTGGGCTTGGTGAACTCTTCGCAACCATCGAAGAGTTCAAAGCGCTGCGTGGCAAGCTGGTCGCCCCGCTGA
This sequence comes from uncultured Lentibacter sp., assembly GCA_947497495.1. Taxonomy (GTDB): domain Bacteria; phylum Pseudomonadota; class Alphaproteobacteria; order Rhodobacterales; family Rhodobacteraceae; genus Lentibacter. The sequence continues at coordinate 3,664 of CANMGT010000011.1, read as the reverse complement.
ACACCGCCCTTGCGCTGGCCAATGGAGATTTCTTAAGCGGCTTCAACCCTGGTGCAGAGCTGGACGCTTCCGTCGAGCGTGTGCTCTCGGGCAGTGGGTTCACCGCAGAAACTCTGAGCACGCTCTCCTCCTCATCCCAGCCAGTAGACAATCACATCGCCACATCCGCAGGCGCTAGCGCCATGCTCTCGGTCGCCGCCCAAGAAAGTCATGCGGAAGCCGGGCAAAGCCTAGAGAGACTTGAGACCATGGTCGGGCTCATTGACGATCAGGATGGTCTCAAATCCGCTGTCGATCTCAACACCCGCGTCACGGCGGAGCTTGGGATCATCCTGACACAGATCTGGCGCCTTGAAGCTGCGCAGGGCGTGAGCGCGGGCCAACTTGGGGTGGTGGATGCCGCAACCCTTGCTGCAGAGCGAAAGTTTAGATCAATGGCGGTGGATCCATGAGCAAGTTTAGACGTCGCCCGAACTTTTTTGCGGCAGTGAAAGGCCCTATACTCGCAGCCAGCTTGGCGCTGCCTCTCACCCTGCTGTCCGCGCAATCTACATTCGCTGAAGAAAAGCCGTTCACCTCGATGACGATTGCTCCCGATGATCCTGAGGCCTGCCGTCTTCCTAAGCCTCCAGCGGATCTTGCCGAGACCGCCTATTTGCGCAACGGCTACCACGCAATCCTGCGGATCTTGATCGCCGAAGACACCCTCGCCGCGCAGAGCTGCGACTGCCGTATTGATCAGACCTCCTGGGACATGGCTTTGAACGCCTTGCCGCGGTTTCGCACGTCAGACTCCCCGCGCCTGCCGTTCAAGGTGCTGGATCTTCATGCTCAAGCCGACGCCCTTGAGGCCGAACTTGCAGAAATCTGCGCAGAAACCCGGGCTAAATAGATGGGGATTATTCGCGATATCCTGACCCAAGTCGATGCGGCGGTGGACAGCGTGGCGCAGGACGGCTTTGTGCAATCGGCGGCTTCGGTTGGAAACGTGATCTCAGCAGGTGCAGGCCTCCTGCTGATGCTACTTGGCGTCAATGCGATTATGCAATTGCGCCCCATTGGTCACGGCGCCGCCTTTTCCTTCGGGATCAAAATCGCCCTCGTGGCCCTCTTTGCGCAGAGCTGGGGCAACTTTGGTGTGATCTACGGCATTGCCACCCAGGTTCCGGAATCCGTCGGGGCGTCAATCTTGGCCCTCACCGGCTCGGGCACCGAAGCCGGCGTCTACGAAAGTCTCGACAACATGGTGGCCCGCATCACCGCTTACGGAGATGCCATCGGTGATCAAGCGGGCTGGGTGTTTGGCGCTGTTCTTGGCGCGATCTTCTTTGTTCTCTCAGCCCTCTTTGCTGCCGTGACAGCAGGGATCATAGCCTTCGCGCGCATTGTCTTTGCTCTGATGATCGTCATCGCCCCCTTCATGATCATCACCTCCCTGTTCAAACCAACCCAGTCGCTGTTTGAAGCCTGGAGTCGCGCCACCATCGGCTACGCGCTCATGCCAGTTGCGGCAGCAGGCGCCGCAGGCATTATCGTGGCGATTGCAGACTCCATTGGAGATGCCTCGGCAGACCCGGGCAATGTTGAAACCGTCAGCCTCATCTTACCATTCTTGGTGATCCTGCTGTTGAGTGCCGGGATTATGGCCTCGGTTCCTTATATTGCCTCCAACCTGACGGGCGTCATGGGGATAGCCTCCAACGCTGTCGGTCTAACAGGACTGGCCCGACGCGGCATCGTCAACACAGGCGAATATGGGACGGGCAGTGCCACCCGTCTGGCAACCGGAAAATCACCGCAAGACTTGCAGCAGAGCGTCCACAGCGGCGTGGTCAAAACGGGCGAACTCCTCCGCCAAACACCCGCCGCGACTCTGAGCACAATCAAATCTTTCCGAACAGCTAAATGAGAGGCCCACAATTCCAATGACACAGCCCGTGAGCCAGGACCAAAATGATGCCTTTGCGGTGGATTTCATCTACGGGCCGCGTCGACGCGAACGTTTTGCCTATCTCATAGCCGCTGCAGGTGTTCTCGTGGGGCTCGCTGGCATCGTTGCCGGTGCCAGCCTGTTTCCGCTGAAATCCATCGAGACCTTTGTCGTTGTTGTCGACAAGGAAACCGGGCAGATGGATCGCGTCGCGGCGGTTCAAGCGCTCTCTTTGTCAGAAAGCGATGCCATCATACAGGCCAATCTTGTGGCCTATGTCGATGATCGCGAGACCTATGACCTGACTGACGGAGAGCAGCGGATCAACTCGGTGCTTGAACGCTCCGATGGCGACGCCGCGCGCACCCTGCGGGAGCTTTGGACCTCCTCAAATGAAGACTACCCGATCACCGTCTATGGTCGGGATGCCAAGATCGAGGTGGTGATCAAGTCGGTCAACCAGATTGAACCCGGCGTGGCCCAAATCAGGTTCACCCGCACCCTGCGCCGCGAACGCGACACCCGCACGGTGACCCGCAGCTACGTGGCCACTGCTGGCTACGCCTTTGAACCTGAAACCCGCCAACGTCTTCAAGATGTATGGGCCAACCCACTCGGCTTCGTGGTCACATCTTACCGCGTTGATGCCGAGACATTGGAGAACTGACCCCGTGAACACTGCTGCCCCCCTCATCTGCGCCGCTACTTTGCTACTGGCATCCCCTGCCCTGCCTGAGTCTGTTCCACGCCGCGGACCCCTCGACAATCGCGTGCGCACCGCCACTTACGTCGAGAACCAAGTCTTCGTCATCGAGACCGATCTGCGCCATTCGACAACACTTCACTTCGGCCAAGGCGAGCGGTTTGACGCGGTCATTGTGGGCGACACTGAGAGTTTTCAGGTCGATCCCATTCCCGAGCTTGGCAATGTGTTGACCATCAAACCGCATGTCAAAAGTGCGTCCACCAATATGACGGTGCTCACCAACCGTCGGACCTATTCTTTCCACCTGCGCGAGGGGGCCATTCCGGGCCGCTCAGGCATGTTTTTTGAGGTGCGGTTTCGTTATCCCAAAGAGGAACAGCGCGCCCGCGCAGCAGTGACCAAACACAAGGGGTTTGAAGCTCCGCGCAACTACAGCTACCGCGTCGCCGGGGACGGGGATTTCCAACCCACGCATATCTATGACGACGGCCGTTACACCTATTTTACCTTTGCGGAAAACACCCGACAGCCTGCGCTGTTCAAAGCCGACGATCAGGGCCGCGAGCGGACGGTGAACTGGACACAGCAAGGCAATACGGTTCGCGTGCTTGGGGTAAACCAATACTGGTCCCTGCGCATCGATGACGAGGCAATCTGTGCCCAGCGTGACGACAGCGCAATCTATGTGAGCAATTGAGTATGTCAGACAACAACTCCCCCGATCTTCAGGACCGCCTCAACACATTCAATGAGCAAGGCAGGTCCAAACGCCGCGGCAGTAACTTTGGCGTCGGCGCTTTAGCGATTGCCCTCGCGCTTGGCGGTGGTGGCTTGGCTTACTTCCTGGCCACGAACTTGCAGAAGACGGGAAGTGGCCTAGAGACATCAGATGTTGAAACCTTCCAGGACCAACGCAGAGGCAATGGGGGTCGGCTGGAGTTTCCGCCGGATGAAGCCGAGCGCCGGGTCGATGATGCCTTGGTCGCCGTTGAACAAGCGCTTGATGTTCCCGCCCCCACCCCAACCAC
>CANMGT010000010.1 GCA_947497495.1 uncultured Lentibacter sp. | reverse complement strand
CCCCCCCCCCCCCCCCACCCGGCTAGGCCCAACACAAAATAGGGCATCTAAGATGCACGGTTTGGGGCGGGAGGCCCTGACAGGCTCGGCGGGGCTGCTTTTAGGGCGCCAGAAGGGCGTCGAGAAACGCGCGCATGTAGGTGCAGCGGTCATCTGCAGCTGTGCGGCCTTTTGCGGTGTTCATAGTTTCCGGCAGGCGGAACAGTTTTGTCTCGAAGTGGTCAACCGCATAGCGCGTGTCGTCAAGCGCGCGGTGCGTGGCGCGCGGGTCTTGCGGGTCATAGAGCTGCCGGCCGAGCGCGCCGCTGACGGCAAACATGCGCGCAATGCCGATCGCACCGAGGGCGTCGAGCCTGTCGGCGTCTTGTAGGATCTCCGCTTCGACCGTTTCTGGCGTGATGCTCGCAGAAAAGCTGTGTGCCTCGATGGCGTGCTGGACGGCGGTGAGCTTGCTTGTGGGAAAGCCGAGGTCGGCGAGCAGGGGGGCCGCGGCTGCGGCGGAGAGGCGCGAGGCCTCTTTGCGGTTTGGCGCGTCTTTGGGCAGGTTCACCAGATCGTGGAAGACACAGGCCGCATAGAGCACTTCTTTGTCGGTGCGTGCGTCGCTCAGTGTTTCGCAGTTGGCCCAGACACGGCGGATGTGGGCGATATCATGTGCGCTGTCGTTCTGGCCTTCCCATGCTTTCAGAAGCGCGGCCTCATAAGCGCAGCTCATCGGATGAACAGCCGAGGCGACGCGCTGATGGGCACGGGTCCGAGTTTGATAAAGCCGCCGGAAAACCCGAGGGGGATATCGAGCGTCTCGGCATTACCGTTGAGTTGCGCCAACAGGCTGAGGCCTTGCTCTACCTGATCAAGCAGCCCGTCGGGTGCGGCTTGGGCTGCGCGAGCGAGGGCGATGATCTCGCGCCAGTTGCGCGCCTTGATGGTGAGCTTGCCCGTTGGCGTGCCCGCGCGATCAACTGTCAGCTCGCCTGCAGCTTCGAGCTGTAAGTCGCCCCATTTGGCCTCGGCCAAGTGCAGTTTGATGAGCCTTGGCTGCGGGCGGCCTTGCTCAAGCGCGGATATGTCCCAAGCTTTTGAAAACCCCAGCGTCGCGTCGGCGCGAAAGGCGGCCAGCGTGGCGGGCAAGTCGGAGGTGACGGCTTTTGGCAGTGCGGGCGTCAGCCCGTCAGCATTGAAGGCCACACGATACTCCGCCCCCTCAACGCGGGTAAGCGCGACTTGCAGGCCCTCAAGCCCTGTCGGCTCATGCCCGTCTGGCGTGATCGTTAGGGCTTCAGAGACAAGGTTGGCGCGGTTGAAGGCCAGGTCTGTGTTCGGCTCCATCACCATCGACGCGCGCATGCCGGAGCTTGCAATGTCATAGCGCTGCTTTGGTGTGCGGATTGTCTGTGTGTCGGCAAAGGCTGTTATGATGTGGTGAGGCTTATAAGAGAGAGCGAAGATTTGCAGGAAAGGCGCCTCCCATGCGAGGCCAGTGTTCGGGTCAGCCAGCGCGGGCTCTGTGAGCGTGGTGTCAAAGCGGCTGGGAAAGCCCCGCAGTGTCATGTCGCTATACTCTGCCTGCCAGCCGTCGTTGCGGCGCGCTTCAAACCAGCTTTCAAAGCCACTTTTCGCTGCGCTTGAGCCAACAAGCCAGTAGCCCGCCCAAAGCGACGATAGAACCACAATAACAACAAGCAGCTTTTTCATGCGATGCACTCTTTCCCCGAGGTTTTGCTTGGTGTTTATGGGGGGCAAGCGTGTGAGGAACAAGTGTTATGACAATGTGGGTGTTTGGTTACGGCTCTTTGGTGTGGAACCCGGGCTTTGAGGTGGCCGAGATGCGGGTCGCGAGCATGGCGGGTTATCACCGTAGCTTTTGCATGCGCTCCATTCACCATCGCGGCAGTGTTGAAAACCCCGGATTGGTGCTGGCGCTTGACGAAATGCCGAATGCCGCCTGCCGCGGTGTCGGCTTTGCTGTGCAGGACGGGCGGGAAGACGAGGTGCTGGCTTACTTGCGTGAGCGCGAGCTTATTTCTTCGGCCTATCTTGAGAAATACGTGCCGATCAGCTTTGCGGGCGGTGGAAGCGCCGAGGCGCTTGTCTATGTGATCGACCCGGACCATGTGCAATATTGCGGCGGGCTCGACCTGCAGGAGCAGGCGCGCATCATTGCCAGCGCCCACGGCGACCGCGGCCCGAACACAGAGTATCTGTTCAACACCGCAGAGCACTTGAACAAGCTTGGAATCACCGATCCGGAGCTGGACGAGCTGGTGCGGCGGGTGAAAATCCTGCTCTGAGGCGGGTGATTTTCTGAAACACTGATCACGGAATTGCGGCGTCGCTCACGAAGCGGCATGAAACTATTTTTGATCCGCTACGTAATCTGCCGTGATCTGATCACGAAACCCATCGCAGCGCCCTCACGCGCCTGTGATTTGTGAGCGATGTTTCATGGGTCCTGTTTTTTTGTTCTGTAAGCGTTTGAAAGTAAACATGTAATTCGATCATTTTCGAGCAAGGCTGTAACATTTTTCTGGACTCGCATGCGCTGACAAATGTGTGAGCGGAGGTGTTTTGAAACCTGCCCCGAGAAGGCGCAGATTGGTTGCAGGTCGAACAACACGCTTCGTTGAACACCAGAACGGGCCGCAACGAGACGCAGCCCACAACACATAAAGGAACACACTATGAAACTTCTTCTTACATCAATCGCCGCCGCCACGATCGCCGCCACTTCAGCCTTCGCCGTAACCACTTCGGAAGACCGCGCCTTTGACGCTGCGCAGCGCGCAAATGGTATCACTTCGATCGGCCAAGAAGTCATGATTGAACCTGTGTTCAAGCTCTCAGGCCGCAGCGCCATCAGCGAAGGCAACACAGTGACTGTCACTTTGGTTGACACGAAGAGCTACGACGAAACTGACAACGTTGGCCGCCGCTAACCCGAACTTCTGAAAGGAACACCCCGATGGCACGCTTCATATTCACACTGAGTGCAACACTTCTGACGGCAACGGCGAGCCTTGCTCTGCCCACTCCCGAGCACAAAGCCGTTGACCTTATGAAAGCTGAAGACGGGGTTGTGACACTCTCGGAAGTGACCATCGCGCCGAGCCTGATTGTTGCACTCACACAGGGTGGCTAACAGGCCCGCCAAAAACCAAAACAGCGCCCCCGATCACGGAGGCGCTGTTTCTCGTTGCTCAGATGCGGGTTATTTCGCTGCCGAGACTTTCTCGGGTTTGGCCATCCACTCGCGGCCCTTGAGCATCGCTTTCCAGTAGATCGGCGGCAAAACAGTTTCCTTTAGAAACCACGCACGGCGTGAGGGCTTGGTGCCATCGACGATCCACTTGGGGAAGGATGGCAGAAGCGCGCCGCCATAGCCGAACTCGGCCAGCACGATCTTGCCGCGCTCAACCGTCAGCGGGCAGGAGCCATAGCCGTTGTAGACAGCCGTGGGCGACTTGCCCTCGATGTCATCAACGAGGTTTTCGGCAACGATCGGCGCCTGGATGCGCGCGGCGGCGGCTGTCTTGGCGTTTGGCGCGTTCATCACGTCACCCAGCGACCAGATGTTCTCATAGGTTTTGTGGCGGAGTGTGCTTTGGTCAACGTCAACCCAGCCAGCCGCGTCGGCCAAGGGCGACACGCGGATAAAGTCAGGCGCGGTTTGCGGCGGGCAGACATGCATCATGTCAAACTCGACCTCGACAGTCGTCTTGTCCGTGTCGGGCTTGGCGACCTCGAAAGTTGCTTTTCGTGAAGGCCCGTCAACGGCGACAAGGTTGTGAAAGAAGTTCAGATCCGCGTCATACTTCTTCACATATTGCTCAAGCGCTGGCACGTAATCCTTGACGCCAAACAGCACGCCACCAGCGTTCATAAACTGGATGTCGATGTCTTTGAGCGCGCCGTTCTTGAACCAGTTGTCACCGGACAGATACATCGCTTTTTGCGGCGCACCGGCACATTTGATAGGCATCGGCGGCTGGGTGAACAGCGCGCGCCCTTCTTTGAGGCCGCGCACCAACTCCCAGGTGTAGGGTGCCAAGTCGTAGCGGTAGTTCGAGGTGACGCCGTTCTTGCCGAGCGTGTCAACGAGGCCTTCAACAGCGTTCCAGTCAAGTTTGATGCCCGGGCACACAACGAGGCGGTCGTATTTCACGACGCGGCAGCCGTCGAGGATGACGGCGTTGTTGTCTGGCTCAAAGGCTGCAACAGCGGATTTGATCCAATGCACACCTTGGGGGATGAGGCTGCCCATGGTGCGCACGGTTGATGGCGCCTCAAAGATGCCGCCGCCGACCATTGTCCAGCCGGGCTGATAATAGTGGATTTCGGCCGGATCAAGCAGCGCGATCTCAAGGTCAGGCTTGCGGGCGCGCAGGGAGGACGCAACAGAAATGCCCGCCGCGCCGCCGCCCACGATGACAACATCATACTTGGCATCGCCTTCGTCTGTCGGGGTTTTGCCGCCATTGACGATGCGGCGCACAACGCCCGCCATGTCATAGCCCGCGGCCTTGGTGGCTTCGAGAATCTCGGCGGGCGACTTTGTTTGCGCTGAGGCCAGCGACCAGAGCGTTGCCGAGCGCGTGCCTGTGCGGCAGTAGGCGAAGACAGGGCCGGGAAGCTCGCGCAACGCGGTGCGGAACTCTTCGGCGTCAGCGTCAGACACCATGCCGCCTGAGATCGGGATGAAACGCGTTTGAAGACCGGCTTTTTCAGCGGCGGTCTCGACTTCTTCCCAAGTGGGTTGGTCAGCGGCCTCCCCGTCGGGGCGGTTGCAGATAATCGAGCGAAAGCCGAGCTTGGCCACTTCGGCGACTTCGGCGGGCGAAATCTGTGGCGAGACAGAGATTTCTTCAGATATCTTCTTCGGGTCCATTGCCGTTCCTTCCTTTGCGCGCGGCCAGTCGTGCTTGAACTGTCTGAAGCCTCGCAGAATCGTTTTCTGAAGTCGCATTAGCTGCTTTGAATGTGTCAGGCTAGGCGCGAAGTGTCACGTTTTGCCAAGCGCCGTTGCAGGCCTTTGTATAATTTCTTGGCTTGGAGGTTATATCTGCCTATGGTTTCAAACAAATGAAATGAGTCAGGAGCCTGTCCACATGGACCATCCGGACCGCGAGGCCGAGCCGCAGTTTTCCCACCCTGTCAGACCGATCTTCTTGATGCTGGTCGTGCTGGGGCTTTCCGTGTTTGTGACACTGCTGGCCTTGCCGCGGGTGTTGCCGGTGTTCGAGGCCAACCCCTACCTCAACGGATTTATCCTTTTTGTGTTTGTTATCGGGGTGTTGGCGACATTTTGGCAAGTCTTCCAGATGGTGCGCTCTGTGCGTTGGATCGAAGCCTTTGCCGCCCAGCAAGACGGGCAGGACGGCGTTGCTGTGCCCTCGCTGCTGGCGCCTCTTGCCACGCTGATGTCAGCACGCGGGCGTGGGCGGCAGATTTCGTCAAGCTCTGCGCGCTCTATTCTGGACAGTGTCGCGCAGCGGATCGATGAGGAACGCGAGATCACGCGCTATATTGTCAGCCTGCTCATTTTCCTTGGCCTCTTAGGCACTTTTTACGGGCTGGCGACAACCGTTCCGGCGCTGGTTGACACGATCCGCTCGCTTGCGCCGCAGGATGGCGAAAGCGGAGCCGAGCTGTTTGGCCGTCTGATGGGCGGGCTGGAAAGCCAGCTTTCGGGGATGGGCGTTGCTTTTGCCTCGTCGCTTTTGGGCCTCGCTGGCTCACTTGTTGTGGGCTTGTTGGAGCTGTTTGCGGGCCACGGCCAGAACCGCTTTTACCGCGAGCTTGAAGAGTGGCTCAGCTCGATCACGCGGCTTGGATTTGCCTCGGGAGACGGCGAGGAAGGCGGGCAGGCTGCGGTGCTTGACGGGGTGCTTGAGCACATGGCGCGGCAGATGGAAGACATGCAGCTGATGTTCACGCAGTCTGACGTGAGCCGCGCGCTTGTCGACGAAAAGCTCGGCGCGCTGGCTGACAGTGTGGAGCGGTTGACGTTCCGCATGGGCGAGCAAGCCCCCGAACAGGCCCAGACAAATGCCGTCATGGCGCGCGTGGCCGAAGGGCAAGAGGCCTTGATCAACGAGCTGCGCCGCAACAATGGCACCGCTGGCGAAGCGGGGATTGACGCGGAAAGCCGCATGCGCCTGCGCTCGATTGACGTGCAGATGCTGCGGGTTCTGGAAGAAATCTCGGCGGGCCGCCAAGAGATGATGGCGGAACTGCGCATGGATCTGAACGCTTTGACGAAAGTGCTGAGCGAGCAGAGGCAGGGGCAGGGGCCACGACGGATGCGCGCGACGGGCAAGAAGCCTCCCGAAACACCATCAGAGGAGAGCTAGGCTATGGCTCTCTCCCGCCGTACTGGCGCGCGTTTTCAGGCCAACATCTGGCCCGGTTTCGTTGATGCGATGACGGGGCTTTTGCTGGTGCTGATGTTCGTGCTGACCATTTTTATGGTGGTGCAATTTGTGCTGCGCGAAACAATCACCGGCCAGGAAAGCGAGATGAACCAGCTCAACCAGGAGATCGCCAAACTGGCGCAGGCTCTGGGGCTGGAACAACGAAAGGCGACAGGGCTTGAGGCGCGTGTCGGCGAGCTGGGCGCGACGTTGCAAAGCGCCGAGACGCGGCTTGGCGAGCAAGCGGCGCTGATCGCGAACCTGACGGCGACGAGCGCAGCACAGGCCGAGGCTATCACGGGGTTTGAGGCACGCGTGGCGAGCCTTCTGGCAGAGCGCGACACCGCGCAAAGCGAAGTTGCGGCGCTGCGGCTGGAAGCGGCGGATTTGACAACGCAGCGCGCCGCTTTGGAGGCCGTGATTGCCGCCGCCGAGGCCGAGGCACGCGCCAAGGAAGACGAGCTTGCGCGTGTGCAAACCCAGCTCTCGGAGGAAGAGGCCGCGCGGCTTGTCGAAATCGCGGCGGCTGAGGCCTTGCGCGAACGATTGAAGGGCGCGCAGACCGAGCTGACGGCGATGACACTGAGCCTTGAGGCGCAACGCAAAGCCGCCGAAGAAACGCTCACGTTACTGGCGGCAGCGCAGGCCGCAGAAGCCGAGTTGAGCGCGGCGTTGGACGGCAAGCTGAGCGAGGCGGAAAAGCGTGCAGCGCTGCTGGCCACGGCCAACGCAAAACTTGCTGAGGAAGAGGCCGCCTCGGCGGCAGCCCAGCGGGAACAGGCGCTTTTGAACCAGCAAGTCGCCGCGCTGCGCGAGCAACTGGGCGGGCTTCAGGCGATCATTGACGACTATAAAGACCGCGACGCGGCGGCGAATGTGCAGCTGTCCAACCTTGGCCAAGACCTGAACGCAGCCCTCGCCCGCGCCGCTGCGGAAGAGCGCAAGCGGCGCGAGCTGGAAGAGGCCGAGCGCATCAGGCTTGAGGCCGAAAGGCAGGACTTGGAGCGCTACAAATCGGAGTTTTTCGGGCGTCTGCGTGACGTTGTCGGCGCGCAGGAGGGTGTCCGGATCGTCGGCGATAGGTTTGTCTTTTCCTCCGAAGTGTTGTTCGCGCAGGGGCAGGCGAACCTGTCGCGGCTCGGGCAACGGGAGCTGGCCAAGATCGCAGACATTCTGCGCAATGTTGTGAACGACATCCCCAGCGAGATAGACTGGGTGATCCGCGTGGACGGGCACACTGACAATGTGCCGCTGTCGGGCGCAGGAGAGTTTGCTGACAACTGGGAGCTCAGCCAAGCGCGGGCGCTGTCTGTGGTGCGCTACATGGTGAACTTTCTGGGCATCCCGCCGGAGCGTCTGAGCGCAAACGGCTTTGGGCAGTATCAGCCGATCGCGGCGGGCAGCTCGGATGTAGCACGGGCACAAAACCGGCGGATCGAGCTGAAGTTTACAGAAAAGTGACAGCGTCGAAGTGAGCGCGGCTTTGCTGCGTTGGATTTGAGTATTTTCATCAAGAAAAAGCTTCATAAGGTGTGCCATGGCCTTAACAAAGCTTGATTTGCGTTTGAAGCACGCAGTGGGGCAGAGTGGGCGAGCTTGGACAGGAGACAGACATGCCAGCATTGATACCAACCGAGTTTAGAGCCGTTGTGACGTGGATCGGGCGGGTGGCTGACCGTGAGGCGGGGCTGCGCTCGCAAGCGCTGGAAAGCGCGATGTTGACGTTTGGCGGCATAGAGGGCGAGGCACATGGCGGGCTGACGCGAGCGTCTGACAGTAGGGTGCTTTCGCAGCATCCGCGCGGCACCGAGATTGCCAATGTGCGCCAGTTGTCGATTCTGTCGGTCGAAGACGTGGCTTTGAGCGCGGCGGACATGGGCCTCGATGCGATTGAGCCGGAGTGGCTCGGCGCGTCTTTGATGATTGAGGGGATCGCGGATTTCACTCATGTGCCGCCCTCATCGCGGCTTCAGGCGCCGTCGGGGGCGACGCTGGTGATCGACATGGAGAACCGTCCTTGCCAGTTTCCGGCGAAAGAGATCGAACAGGAGCACACAGGGTTTGGCAAGGGCTATAAGGCGGCGGCCAAGGGGCGGCGCGGCGTGACAGCCTGGGTTGAGCGGCCCGGAGCGATTGCGATTGGCGATGAGTTGGTGCTGCATATTCCCGACCAGCCTGTCTGGCCGCATCTGGCTGCGGCACTCGGCACGTAAGGCAAACGGGGTTTCCGAAAAGAAACGAGGCTGCGGCACCTCGCCGCAAGCGCTTCCGGAAATGTCGGATTCGCGCATAGATGCGAGCGATAGAGGGCGTAACGTCAGCTGAGAAAAAGGGAGCCCGCTATGAGCTACAAGTCTGACATCCAAATCGCGCGCGAAGCCAACAAGAAGCCCATCCAGGAGATCGGCGACAAGATTGGTATCGCGACTGAACATCTGCTGCCCTACGGCCATGACAAGGCAAAGGTGAGCCAGGAGTTTATCAACTCTGTGCAGTCAAAGAAAAACGGCAAGCTCATTTTGGTGACGGCCATCAACCCAACGCCAGCGGGCGAAGGCAAGACAACCACGACGGTTGGCCTTGGCGACGGGCTGAACGCGATCGGCAAAAACGCGATGGTCTGTATTCGCGAAGCCAGCCTTGGGCCGAACTTTGGCATGAAGGGCGGCGCCGCGGGGGGCGGCTATGCGCAGATCGTGCCGATGGAAGACATGAACCTGCACTTCACCGGCGACTTTCACGCGATCACCAGCGCGCATTCGCTGCTGAGCGCGATGATCGACAACCATGTCTATTGGGGCAACGCGCTCGAGATCGACACGCGGCGCATTACTTGGAAGCGCGTTGTCGACATGAACGACCGCAGCTTGCGCCAGATCACGTCAAGCCTTGGCGGGGTGTCTAACGGCTTTGCGCGCGAAGACGGGTTTGACATTACCGTGGCATCAGAAGTGATGGCGATCTTGTGCCTCTCGAAAGACTTGAAAGACCTCGAGAAGCGCCTCGGCGATATGATCGTGGCCTACCGCCGCGACCGCAGCCCTGTTTTCTGCCGTGATATCAAGGCGGAAGGCGCAATGACTGTGTTGCTGAAAGACGCTATGCAGCCTAACCTTGTGCAGACGCTCGAGAACAACCCGGCCTTTGTGCACGGCGGCCCGTTTGCCAACATCGCGCATGGCTGTAACTCGGTTATCGCGACAACGACAGCGCTGAAACTGGCCGACTATGTTGTCACGGAAGCGGGCTTTGGCGCGGACTTGGGCGCTGAGAAGTTCATGAACATCAAGTGCCGCAAAGCGGGCCTTGCGCCTGACTGTGTGGTGCTTGTGGCGACCGTGCGCGCGATGAAGATGAACGGCGGGGTGGCCAAGGCCGACCTTGGCAGCGAGAGTGTTGAGGCCGTGAAAGCGGGCTGTGCCAACCTTGGCCGCCACATCGGCAACCTCAAAAGCTTTGGCGTGCCAGTTGTTGTCGCGATCAACCACTTTGTCACCGACACCGAGGCCGAAGTGCAAGCCGTCAAGGACTTTGTCAAAACCGAAGGGGCCGAGGCGATTGTCAGCCAGCACTGGGAGTTTGGCTCCAAGGGTTCGGAAGAGCTTGCCAAACGTGTGGCCGAGATTGCCGACAGTGGCGTGAGCCAGTTTGCGCCGCTCTACCCCGACAACCTGAGCCTGTTTGAGAAGATCGAACGGGTGGCCAAGGGCATTTACCGCGCAGATGATGTGATCGCGGATAAGAAGGTGCGCGACCAGCTGCGGCTTTGGGAAGAGCAGGGCTATGGCGACTTGCCGGTCTGTATGGCCAAGACGCAGTATAGCTTCTCGACCGATCCGAGCCTGCGCGGCGCGCCGACGGGCCACTCTGTGCCAGTGCGTGAAGTGCGGCTGAGCGCGGGTGCTGGCTTTGTTGTGGTTGTTTGCGGTGAGATCATGACGATGCCGGGCTTGCCACGTGTGCCTGCGGCGGAGTCGATTTGCCTGAACGATGCTGGCGAAATCGAAGGCTTGTTCTAAGAAAGCGTGTCGTGGCAGAAGGGGCATTGAACCCCTTTTGCCACGGTCGCCTCTGACGAGGCTCCATGCCTTCGGCGAGGATATTTGTAGCAATAAGAAAGAGACTGGCATGAGCGCGACTTTGATTGATGGAAAAGCCTTTGCGGCGACAGTTCGTGAGAAAGTCGCGGGCCACGTAACCCGGATTAAGGAAGAGAACGGCATTACGCCGGGCTTGGCTGTTGTGCTGGTTGGCGAAGACCCCGCGAGCCAGGTTTATGTACGCTCCAAAGGCAAGATGACTGTCGAAGTTGGCATGAAGTCGATTGAGCACAAGCTTGACGTGGACACGCCCGAGGCGGAGCTTTTGGCGCTGATCGAACAGCTCAACAACGACCCCGAGATACACGGTATTCTGGTGCAGCTGCCCTTGCCCAAGCATTTGGACGAGGACTTGGTGATCAACTCGATTGACCCTGCCAAGGACGTTGACGGCTTTCACATTTCAAATGTGGGCCTGCTTGGTACGGGGCAAAAGAGCATGGTGCCTTGCACGCCGCTGGGCTGCTTGATGATGCTGCGCGACCATCATGGGAGCCTGTCGGGGCTGGACGCGGTTGTGATCGGACGGAGCAACATTGTTGGCAAGCCGATGGCGCAGCTTTTGCTAGGCGACAGCTGCACCGTGACCATCGCGCATTCGCGCACCAAGGACTTGCCTGATGTTGTGCGCCGCGCTGACATTGTTGTGGCCGCTGTGGGCCGTGCAGAGATGGTTCCGGGAGACTGGATCAAGGAGGGGGCCACGGTTATCGACGTGGGCATCAACCGCATTGATGCGCCCGAGAAGGGTGAAGGCAAAACGCGGCTTGTGGGCGACGTTCACTTCGAGAGCTGCGCTGCACGCGCCGGAGCGATCACGCCTGTGCCGGGCGGCGTTGGGCCGATGACAATTGCCTGTTTGCTGGCCAATACAGTGACGGCTTGCTGCCGCGCCAACGGGCTCGCGGAGCCTGAAGGGCTGACGGCTTAAGTCGCTGATAAATATTAAAATATCGCTACCCATGGAGGTAGCGATATGTTTTTTTGGCAGGCGTTACGCGGCGGCTGCCTAGTTGACGATGTCTTCGTCTTTGACAAACATATTGGCCCATGCGCGGTCGATCAGCTCAGGGGACATCTTGTAAGGGATGCCTTCAAAGTCGCAAATCGCGCGCATCTGGTCGATCAGGAACACAGGCTGGTAGTTCGCGTAGATGTTGTCGATCGTCGGGTATTTGACCTTGAGCAAATGCACCAAAGCAGCCTCGTCGAGCTGCATTTTCTTGGCACGTGCGACGAGGGCGAATATCTTGAGGAAGTTTTCCTGATTGGGCCCGTCGATCTTGATTTTGAAGAAGATCCGGCGGAGCGCGGCTTGGTCAAAAATCTTGTTCGGGTGAAAGTTGGTCGAGAAAATAACCAGCGTATCGAACGGCACTTCGAACTTCTCGCCCGATTGCAGCGCGAGGATATCTTTGCCTTCTTCCAGCGGAACGATCCAACGGTTGATAAGGGCCTGCGGCGGCTCTGACTGGCGGCCCAAATCGTCGACGATGAAGATACCGCCGGTTGACTTGAGTTGCAGCGGCGCTTGGTAGGTGCGCGCTGTCGGGTTGTAGACCAGATCAAGCATGTCGAGCGTGAGTTCACCCCCGGTGATAACAGTCGGTCGGTCGCATTTCACATAGCGCGTATCAAAGGTTTTGCGACGGCGCAGCGCGTTGGGATCATCGGCTTCTTCCTCGACGGCGGAGTGAACGATCGGATCATAGACCGTGATCACCTGACCGGCATACTCAATCGCGCGGGGCACATAGACTTTGTCGCCCATCGCGTCGCGAATACCATTCGAGATTGAGGATTTGCCGTTGCCGGGCGGGCCATACATGAGGATCGAGCGGCCCGCTGACACAGCTGGCCCAAGGTGGCCAAGAAGCGCGTCGGGCAACACGAGGTGGCCCATGGCGTTTGTAAGTTGCTCGCGTGACACCTGAATATTGCGGATCGACTGGCGTTTGACTTGCTCGCGATAGACATCCAGCGGAACCGGCATCGCGCCGAAGTATTCGGACTGCGACAGCGCATCGAGCGTGCGCGATTTGCCTGCATCTGTCAGCTGATAGCCCATCTCGCCGCCCGAGTTGGCGTTGAGCGTGCCTGTCGCTTCGAGCAGCTTTTGCTCGCGCGCCAGGTCGATCAGCTCTTGGGTGACGGGGCGGGGCAGGCAAACAGCTTGCGCGAGTTCGCCAACTTCTGTCAGGTTTTTGCGAAACAGCGTTTTCAAAACGATATCGCGCATCATAACGATGGGCAGCTGCATCTGCTCCAGAGTTTTGGGCGGTGGGGGAGCCATTACGGCTGTGGGCTGCATGTTCATTGTCTGCCTCGACTGCTCTTTTATAGGGCCTGATTTTTTTGAAGCCAGTTTACCGCAGATTGCGGCTGTGGCCCAAACAAAATCCTCGCAAAGCGCAGTATGGCCCCATAAAGTGCAGGAAAAATTAAGAGGTTGTGATGCAGTCAGCACAGCGCAGGCGTGTTTTTGTGGTTTTGCTCGGGGTTTTGGCCGTTTTGGTTGTGCTCGCGGGCCTGCGGGGCGGGCTGGACTTTGCCAAACACGAGACAGATATGCTGCATCTCGTGGATATTGTGCTGCGGCTTGAAGCGGGGCAAGGCATTCACCAAGACTTCATGACGCCTCTGGGCCTTTGGAGTGTGGCGCCGTTTGCGGGCCTCAAAGCGGCGGGGCTAGGCCTTGGCGCGGCGCTCAAGTGGGGGCAAATCGGGCTGGCGGCAGTGCTGTTGTTGCCCGTGTGGTATGTCGGCGTGAGCCGCATGCGCACACCGTGGCTTGCGGCGGCTTTCGGCGCGGTTGTTTTGCTGACAGCGGCGGGCATGGTCTATGGCGGAACCAACGAGAAACTTTCACTTTCGATGCATTACAACCGCTGGTCCTGGGCGATTGTCTTTTTGCCGCTGGGGCTGGTGGCCTTGCCAGCCGAGCGGCCCGTTTTGGGGGCTGTTTTCTGGGTTGAAGCGCTGATCATCGGTGTGGCAATGGCGGCGCTGACGCTGGTGAAAGTGACTTACTTTGTCGCCTTCGCGCCTGCCGTGATCGCGGGCCTGCTGCTGCGCGGGCAGGGCAGGCTGCTGGGCGCTTCTGTGCTTGTCGGCCTCGCGGTTCTGGCGGTGCAAACGCTCGTCTCGGGCGTTGCGTTCTGGCAAGGCTATATCGCAGATTTGCTGGCTGTTGCCGTCTCTGACGTGCGCCCGCAACCGGGCAGGGGCTGGGCGCAGATCGTGCTCTCGCCAGCCTATGCGGCGGGCACGCTTCTGGCCGTGGGCAGCGTGCTGTGGCTGCGCTCAAAACTGGCGGGCAACCCGACGGGGCTTGTGCTGGCGCTGATCTTGCCCGGCGCGATTTATGTCAGTTACCAAAACTACGGGAATGATCCGTTCTGGCTTGTTTTATGGGGCTTTGTCCTACTGGCGCTGGCGCTTGAGACAGGCGCGCGCCCCTTGCAGTTTGGCGGGGCGATAGCTTTGGCGTTGATTGCGCCTGTGGCCATAAACATAGGCGTCAGCCCGCTGCGCCACGTCATCCAACCCGCGTCTGCGTTTTCGCCCTTGCTGCCGGAGCACGCTGACTTGCGCGGCGTCACGGCGCGGTTTGACACGATCGCAGCGCAATGGCCTCTGGGCGAGCTTGATGGTGATTGCAAGCTGGCGAGCGGCGCTGTCGGCTATATGCGCGCAATGGCCCAAACGCTTGAGGAAGAGGGCTTTGCCGGCGAGCGCGTCTACGCGGCGGGCCTGTTCAACCCGTTCTGGCTTTTGGCAGATTTGAAACCGCTGCAAGGCGGCGCGCCATGGTATTACGGCGGGTTGTCAGGCATCGAGGACGCGAGCTTGTTTGTGCTGCCCGAGTGCAACATCAGGCCCGAGTTCAAGGAACTGGTGATGCGCGAAATCACCGCGCGGGGCATCAAACTTGTGCCGGTATTTCAGGATGAGCAGATGGCCGTTTACCGCCCTCAGCTGCCGTAAACAGCGCCAAAGCAGATGTAGAGGGCCAGTGTCGCGCCGAGGCTGAGGCCCATCGGGAAGTCGCTGCCGACATCCCAACTTTTCCAGTCTGGCGCGAGGTTGCGCAGGGCCGTGTGTTTGGCCAGACGGTGGGTTGCGTAGGCGGCCAGAAGGTTGGCGGCATAAAGCCCCATGAGAAAGCGCAGATCGCCCGTGGCGATAAAGGGCGCGGCGGCGGCGGCGAACTTCGCGTCACCTGCCCCCATAGCGCCCGCTGCATTGAGTACGATGCCGACGAGCAGCACGATTCCGAGATGCGAAAGGCGCCACAAGAAGGCGTCCCACGGCATCACGAATAGGCCGAGCAGTACGAAGACAACTGCCAAAGCGATAACCGCCTTGTTGGGGATCTTCATCACCCGCAAGTCAGACCAAGCAACCCAGAGGCAGATCGGCACCACGAAGGGCAAGAAAACACGGGCCGCGAGGGCGGTTTGCTCAAGCTCGATCATGGGTTCGCCCTGATCAGTTTGTCACGTTGGATTCGAGCGCGCGCAGGCTGCGCACGGCGGCTTCAAAGTGCTGCGGATGCGTGTTGACGGCTTCGCGCAAGAGGCCTTTGCCCGTTTCAACGTCGCCCTGTTTGATGGCGGAAAGCCCAAGCGTGTGCAAAAGCTGCGCGCGCTCGACCTGACTCATCGGGAAGACGGGCAGGTTGTAATTGCGCTGCGCACCACGGGCCAAAACCATGTTGTTTTTGGCGGTAAAGAGCGCGTCGTCCTGGCGGATCGCATCAGAGAACAGGCGCTCGGCATCGGCAAAGTCGCCGCGTGTGAGCTTGGAGTAACCCCAGTTGTTGAGAACACCGGAGGGCCGCGTTGTGAGGCCTACGGCGGTTTCGTAAAAGCTGTCGGCTTTCTTCCATTCCTGGTTGCTGTCCGCGATCATCGCTTCGAGGCGGTAACGCTTGAATGTTTCAAAGGTTGGCGGCACGTCGTCGAGCACTTTCTCGGCTGTCTTCCAGTCGCCAGCGCGAATGAGCGCATCGGCATAGTCGACGCGGTCTTCGTTGGTGGCGCCCTCAAGCTTGAGCACTTTCTGGTAGACAGGCACGGCTTCACTGGCGCGTTTGGCGCGCACAAGCGAGCTGGCAAGCCCTCGTTGAAGGTCAACGCGGTCAGGGTTTTCGGCGGTTGAGCGCTTGAAATAAGTGACCGCTTCGTTGGGGTCTGCAACGGTGAGCATGATGTCACTCAGGTTGCTTTCGTCGACAACGTTTACGTCTTTGAACGCGCGGGAAACTTCGCCATTCGCGTTTTTTTCACATCCGGCCAGAACGGCCATGCTTAGAGCACACAGGGTAAGCGTGCGTGGAATCGATTGAAAATGGCGCATTTGCCTGCGTCCTTTTTACTGCCTCAGCCTCTTTATGGTATCGATCTTATTAGGAAGTCGCTGCTTCCGCGCCGTACCAATTTGTAGTCTTGTTCTTCTTCTGCTGCGTCACTGTAACCGGAATTATCGATTTTTGCGAGCGCTAAGCGTAGATTATCTCGAATTGAGTCACTTTGGCCATTGTCGAGTGCATAGGCCCGCTGAAAAACTTGGGAGGCTTCGGCATATTCGCCACGCTCCATAAGCAAAACACCCAGATTATTCCATGTTTGGGGGATGGCCTCGTCGGTTTTGACGGCTTTGCGCAACAGGTTTTCGGCCTGTCCAAGCCGGCCAAGGGCTAGATTGACCGTTCCAAGCGCGCTCAAAACGTCAGGGGTGAGGCCTTGCTCGCCCGCAGCGCGGGTAAAATGCGACAGCGCCAGCTCGTTTTCGCCCGCGGCCATAAGTCTGTGGCCGACAAGCAAGCCATCAACTGCCTCGGCGTTTTTCTTGGGGCCGGGGGCAAAGGGGCTGTCTTTGGTCTTGCCAAGAGTTTGGCCAAAAGACGTGCCAAGGCCGCCTTGCGAACAGGCGGCCAAGAGCGTTGAGGTTGCCAGAAGGAAGAGAAACTGGCGAGGTTGCATGTGTTACCTTACATATTGCCCAACTGTGTGATGCCGTGAACGGACGGCCCAACAAGAATGATGAGCAGCGGCGGCACCGTGAGCATCATTGTGGCAAGTGTCATCTTGGTTGGCAACTTGTTCGCGGCTTCTTCGGCGCGCATCACGCGTTTGTCGCGCATTTCGGCAGAATAGACACGCAAAGCATCCGAGATCGGCGTACCGAAGGCCTGGCTCTGGTTCATCACCGTCACAAAACTCGAGATATCCTGAGAGCCACAGCGCTCGGACATGTCGTTCATAACGGTCGATTTGTCCTTACCGGCTTTCATCTCATGCGCGACGATCTCGAACTCGTCGGCCAAGTCGGGACAGGACGGGCGCACCTCGGCGGAAACGCGGATGATCGCTTGCTCCATCGACGTGCCGGCTTCAACGCAAACCAGCAACATATCGAGCGCGTCGGGGAAGCCATTGGTTAGGCTTTCCTGACGGGTTTGCATACGCTTCGTCACCCAGTATTTGGGGAACATATAGCCCACGGCACCCGGGCCGAGGATATACATGATGGTTTGCTGCATGGTGGTTTTGTCGTCTTGGACAAACATGATGAAGTAGATCACCCCGAGCACAAGCAAGCCGATGCCAAGCGCAAACTGGGCAAAGTGGAAATAGCGCACAGCGTCTTTGCCACGGTAACCCGCCTGCATCAGCTTGAGCTTCATACCGGCGAGCTCTTGGTCGTCTTGCGGCTCAAGGTAGTTGGCGAACTTCTCAAGCTTTTCGTTGCGTTGCGACGCGCGCAGCTTTTGCTTCACTTCACTGGTGTTGCGCGGCAGGCGGGTGTCGTGCTTGAGGCGTTCAAGCGGATCACGCTTTTGCGCCACCATCATCGAGACGGCGATACCAATGAGGACGATCCCCAAAAGAGCCACCGCGATCAGCATCCCGAAGGGGCCAAGTGCGCCAGTGAGAGTGTCGTTTAACTCATCCATTTTTCCGGCCTTTCTTTGGGGGTTACACTTTAATGTCGGTCAAGACACGCATGACAAACAAGTTGAGGGTCAGGAACGCGGCCACAAAAATACAGGCCGGAATGAAGTAGGGATGGTCCATCACCACGTCGTAGTAGTGCGGGTCGGCCACGTTGATCACGATCAGCGCGACAACAGGGAAGGCCGACAGGAACTTGCCCGACCACTGGGCTTCAGCGGTGATCGCCTTCACGCGGCGGAACAGGCGGAAGCGCGCGCGGATAACTTTGGCGAGGCCATCAAGGATCTCGGCAAGGTTACCACCCGAAACTTGCTGAATGCTCACGGCAACCGCGAGGAAGCGCAAATCTTGCAGGCCGATACGCTCGGCCATGTCTTTGAGCGCTTCGCCCACATCGCGGCCATAGGCGCTTTCATCGGCGATGATTCCAAACTCGCTTGCGAGCGGGTCTTTGATCTCTTTGGAAACGATCTGAACAGCTGAGGCAAACGGGTGTCCGACGCGCAAGGAGCGCACCATCAGCTCAACCGCGTCTGGCAGCTGCTCTTCGATCATCGAGAGACGCTTCTTGGCTTTCGAGTTCACCCAGAAGTAGATGCCGCCGATGCCCATCACGATGGCAATGGCGATGCGGATTGGCAGATCGGTTTCTGTACCGAAGGTGAGGCCGATGAAGGCCACAACAGAGACCGCGCCCATCAGTCCGATGAGCTGGCCCGGTGTGAAGGCCAGGGCGGCTTTCTGGGCTTTTGTCGCCAAGAGCGAGTAAAGCGGGATGCCCATCGAGCCTCTGTGCTGGTTCATCTCCTTACGGAGCTTGTCCATCACTTCGGCGCGCTTGTTGCCTTTCTCGATCATGTCGAGGCGGCGGTTGACCCGGCTGTTCAGCGAGATCGACTTGCCAAAAGCGACAAGATAGACGCCTTCGACGAGCACAAGCACACCGAGAAAGATGAGGGCATAAATGAGGGGTTCTGCGCTGATGGCCATTTGGCTTACTCCGCTGCGACAGGTTCAAAGAGGGAGGCTGGCAAATCGTAGCCCCAGAGACGGAAACGCTCGGAGAAGTGCGAGCGCACGCCTGTGGCCGTGAAGTGACCGATGATTTTGTTGTCCGGTGTGAGGCCAACGCGCTGGAAGCGGAACACTTCCTGCATTGAGATCACGTCACCTTCCATGCCGGTGATCTCGGTGATCGAGGTCATCCGGCGCGAGCCGTCTTGCAAACGAGAGGCCTGCACGATCAGGTTGACGGCGGAAGACACCTGCGAGCGCACGGCTTTGAGCGGCATTTCGATACCGGCCATGGCGATCATGTTTTCCAGACGCGAGATGCCATCGCGCGGGTTGTTGGCGTGGATCGTTGTCATCGAGCCGTCGTGGCCTGTGTTCATGGCCTGCAACATATCGATAACTTCTTCGCCGCGCGTTTCACCAACGATGATGCGGTCAGGGCGCATACGAAGGGCGTTTTTCAAACAGTCGCGCGGGGAAACCTCGCCCTTGCCTTCCACGTTCGGCGGGCGGCTTTCCATCCGGCCAACGTGAGTTTGTTGCAGCTGGAGTTCGGCGGTGTCTTCGATCGTCAGGATGCGCTCGGCATCATCAATAAAGCTTGAAAGCGCGTTGAGCGTTGTCGTTTTACCCGAGCCCGTACCGCCTGAGACGATCACGTTGAGGCGGGTAGACACGGCGGCTTGCAAATAGGCGGCCATCTCTTCGGAGAAGGCGCCAAAACTGACAAGATCGTCGATGCCGAGTTTGTCTTTTTTGAACTTACGAATAGACACAAGGCTGCCGTCAACCGCGATCGGCGGCACCATGGCGTTGAAGCGCGAGCCGTCTTGCAAGCGCGCATCGACGTAGGGGTTGCTTTCGTCGACGCGGCGGCCAACGGCGGAAACGATCTTGTCGATGATCCGCATCAGGTGTTTTTCGTCTTTGAAGGTCACGTCGGTGAGCTGAAGCTTACCGTTGCGTTCCACAAAGATCTGGCGCGGGCCATTGACGAGAATATCGTTGACGGTTTCGTCTTTCAGGAGCGTCTCAAGCGGGCCGAGGCCCTTTACTTCGTCAAACAGCTCGCTGCACAGGGTTGTGCGGTCTTCGCGGTTGAGGACAACGTTTTTCGCTGCGAGAGCTTCGTCGGCGATCGCGTTGATCTCGGCGCGCAAGTCGGCTTCGGCAGCGGTTTCAAGAGCGGCCAGGTTCAGGTTGTCGAGCAGCTCGCGGTGCAGCTCGAGTTTGAGCTCGCCAATGCGGTCGCGGCGCTTGATTTCCTTGTCGGCGGCGACAGGAACCGCGTGCTGCTTCTCGACATGACGGCGCAGGCTTGCGGCTGGTTTGACCTCAACTGCGGCTTCAGCCGTTGCGGCTGTCGGAAGCTCGGTGACGTTGGCTGAAGCGGCGGGCTTTGCAGCGGCCCCTTCCTTTTTATAGCGCGAAAACATCTGTTTTCTCTCCCTTAAGCGGCTTTGACGTCGGACTGGCCGACGGCGTGAAGCTCGGCTGCGAGCTTGGAAATTTCTTTGCGAAGCGGGTTCTTGCCTGCTGAACTGGCAAGCGGCAGACCGTGGTCAGCGCCCTGTGTGACGGGCTTGCCACCATCGGGCAGCTGCACGTCGATCACAATGTCGAGGCTCTCGCTCAAACGCTTGACGCGGGCTTTGCCGTTCAGATCAGTGAACTTCGGCGCGCGGTTGAGCACATAGCGAAGCTTCTCGATTGGCAAGCCTTCGGCCTGCAACGCACGTTTGACACGCAGCGTGTTCTGGGCCGAGCGCATATCAAGCTCGACAGGTGCGAAGTAAACATCAGCGTGACGCAGCACGGCTTCTGTCCACTGCACGAGCGTCTTTGGCATGTCGATGATGACATAGTCAAAATGGGCTTTCGCCAGCGTTATGATGCGGTTGATGTCTTCTGTTGTGATCAGATCCAGCGGGATCATCTCGGAAGGGGCCGTGAACACGCTGAGCTTGTCGTCATAGCCGACAAGCGCATGTGTGAACATATCAGCATCCATGGAGTCGGTGTCAGACAGCAGCTCGAAGATCGGCTCAAGGCGCGGCAAGTCGAGGTATGTCGCAACCGAGCCGAACTGCAGATCAAAGTCGATCAGGCAGACTTTTGGCGCGGCTGTTTTGTCGATTGTTGCCAGCTCCCAAGCGAGGTTCACGGCGAGGGTTGTCGCGCCTGTGCCGCCGGCCAGACCGTGCACCGCGAAAACCGAACCGTCCTTGTTGCCCGGGCCTGCAACGACAGGTGAGGCTGTGGGGGCCGCGACCTGCGCCAGTGGCTCGGGCGGTTGTTGAACGCTGTTGAGGCGTTTGATCGCGGCGCGCAACTCACTTTCGGGAAGCGGGTAGGGGACAAACTCGTCAGCGCCGTCCCGCAAAAGCTGGTGCAATGCCGCAGGGGTTACATCTTCCGCGATCAGGATCACTTTGATGCCCTTGGCTTGCGCTGTTTTGATGATATCGCCCAAAACGACGAGCTTCTCTTCGTCTTGCGCATCCATCGCCAGCGCGATGAACTCAAGAGACTCGGCTTCGGGTTGCTCAAAGAATGTGCGGGCTTCGGCAAACCCGAGGTCGCCCCAGGCTTCGCCCAGCTCGGCTTCCATGTCTTCGATCAGCAAGTCGAACTCTTGCACATCGCGACTCACGGTGACTGCTTTAAGCTGCGGAAGCTCGGATTGTTGAATGTTTGCGCTCGTCATTGCCTATTCCTCAATTAAAGGTTCAAGGGAGTCGGACAGTTAAGCTGCCTCTGGCCTTAAACCCGCGCCCCGAAAACCATTGGGCACACTACTTCTTTGAGAAAATATCGTTGAACACTGGGGCAGAAATACGGCTAAAAAGCTCCCATTCTGCGGTATTTGTTCCTGAGAGGAACCAATGAAAAAGGCGCCGAAGCGCCTTTTTGAGTTAGTTTTCGGTGGACAATTCGGAGCCCGATATTGTTGAAAGCCCCGTCGGAGCCTCGGCGCTTTTGATGTAATCCCGATAGATGATCGAGGCATATTTGCCATCAAGAACACTTCTGTGTGACTGCACAAAACCCGAGACTTCTGTCACAGCGCGCCTGTTGCGGCGCTCGCGGCCATCTGTTGCGACCAGCGGCTGCGTTTCACCGAGAGACGAGACAGCTTCGAGACGCTTGCGGCTGATCCCCTGCGTGGACAGGAAGGCAACAACAGCACGCGCCCGACGCAGGCCGAGGGTTTTGTTGTAGCCGTTCGAGCCAGGGGCGTCAGCGTGGCCAAAGACACGGAAGCGCACTTCAGGGAACTGACGGATCCATTTGGCCTGCTCACGAAGTGCATCTTGCGCGCCCGCATCAAGCTGCGAGCTGTTGAAGGCGAAATGCACAGTCGTGATCACATCTGAGGCAAAGCGGTTTGCCAGATCGATCGTGTAGGACTTCTCACCAGAGTTAATCTGGGTGTTGTTCATCGTCGAGTTGCCGAAGTCGCTGCTTTGAAGCAAGGTTCCGGCTTCGCTGTTAAGGCGCATCATCGAAGGATGGTGGTTGCCGCAGCCAGCAAGAACAAGCCCTGCTGAAAGCGCGATAACGCTTGTTTTGGTGATATGTTTTTTCATATGCCCCCGCATCGCATTACTCCATTACATAGCCATAAGAGCCGTTAAAGTCTTGCTTGGCGACTTCTCCGACTACGCCGCGTTGCACTTCGCCTGTGCTGCCGACACGTCCGTGGAGGAAGAAGTCTTTCTCCGATGGTGGGCGCACACGGTCTGTTGGAAGCACATAGGCTTCGCCGCGCGTTGGTGTGACAAGATGTGCTGTGATGATGATCACAAGCTCGGATTGTTTGCGCTGGTAGCTTGCGCTGCGGAACAAGGCGCCGAGGATCGGGATGTCACCCAACCAAGGCACCTGGCCTGCTGTGTCGAGGAAGTCGTCAAGCAACAGCCCCGCGATGGCAAAGCTTTCCCCGTCGCGCAACTCAACGGTTGTCGAGGTTTCGCGCTTTTTGAACGCGTCAACAGTGAAGCCACTGAATGTCGCGCCGTTTGTCGGATCGAGCGAGGAGACCGCGGCCTCAAGCTCGAGGTTGATCAAGTCGCCGTCGACAACCCGCGGGATGAAGTTAAGCTCAACACCGAAGGGTTTGTATTCGATCGTGACAGAACCACCGTCTTGCGCCACTGGCACAGGATATTCGCCACCCGCGAGGAACCTTGCCTCCTGGCCCGAAAGGGCAGTGAGGTTGGGCTCGGCCAAGGTGCGAACAATGCCTTTGGTTTCAAGAGCTTCCAGCAAAACACCCACTTCAACAGAGCCGGCATTGAAGCCAAACAGCATTGCGCCGTTCTGTTCTGACAGGGACGGGATCGCGCCGCCGAGGGCCGTTGTCACGCCACCCGAGGTGTTGAGAGTGTTGCTACCGCCGTTAAGGCCAAGGTTGCCGCCCAGTGAGCTGCCATTGACAGCCAGCGAGGCGCTCAGTTGCTTGGAAACGGTGCGCTCCATTTCGGCAAAGCGCACTTTCAGCATCACTTGCTGGATTCCGCCTACAACCATCAGGTTGGAAACCCGCTCGGGTGCGTAGCGTTCGGCCAGATCAAGCGCCCGCTGAAGGCGCGACGCTGATGAAATGGTGCCAGACAGCACGATGCCGTCGTTTGCGGTGCGCACTTCGACTTTCTCACCAGGGAGAATTTGGCGCAGGCGCTCTTTGAATTCGGAAATATCCGCCGCGACGCGCACATTGACGTTTGTGATCAAGCGGCCATTGGCGTCAAGGATCGTCATCGTGGTCAGGCCCGGCGATTTACCGAGCACATAGATTGTGCGGTCTGACAAGGACGAGATGTCAGCAATCGCGGGGTTGGCGATCGAAAGCTCGGCGAATGCCTGATCACTTTCGACAACAACTGCGCGGTTCATCGGCACTTCAAGAGTCTTTGATGTGCCGCGTTTCACGACGCGCAATGATTCAGCGAATGATGCGCTTGGAAGTGTTGAAAGTGCCAACACAAGCCCAGCGGCAACCGCCTGTAGGGTTCTGCTCAATTTCATAGTGACCTGCCTCTCCGATCACGTGGGTTTTATGTGGGGTTTTCCCCTTATTACCGTGACCATGCTTCATTTTGATTTTTATTGCAAGAATCAGTAGTTTCGCTTGCACTCCTTATGTGGGTCTCGCGCAACAGACGAGGTTTTGATCCCGTGGAACGCGATGAAGCGCAGCCAGAGCCGCGCCTCATGATGTGGTATCGATCGAGCCGCGAGCTACCTCAATTTGTGCAAGGGATCTCGATCTGGACAACTTCTGCGCCGCGGCGTGTGCGGATTGTGCAGATCTTTTCTTTTTCTGCAACAACGGGCGCTTCGACGGCTGCGAGGCCAAGAAGTTTGCGCTGATTGACTTCGACAGTCTCTGTCGGGCGGTCTTGATCCGAACCAACAAGGGCGAGGGCAAGGTTACCGGTCGACTGCGCTTGCTGCAGGTTTGCGGCCTGTTGCGAGCTTACCGCGACTGTCACTGTCTTGGCGATGCCGGATGATTTAACCTCTTCATTGGCTGACTGGTCAATCGCGATCAGCGGCAGGCTTGTCTGCAGAAGCTTGGTGATTTCGCCCTCATCGGTGCGCACTGTCCAGTAGACATCAACATGGTGACCAGGACGCAGGAAGCCGGACACCCCCGAAGACACGTCCACTTCGATCGTGAAGGCGCTTTGGCCGGGTTTGAGAAGGGCGGTCAGGCCCGCGAGCTCGCCTGGGGCTGTGAGCTTGGCTTCAAGGATCGCTTCGCCGGGCTCGATAGAGCGCAACACAGCGCGCGGCTTGTCAAACCCTTGCGGGAAAAGCTCTTCGGGAATGGTGTAGGCACCTTCGGGCACCGAACTGACGGGCCACATAACCAACCGAACGTCCTCGGCTGTTAGCTCGTCGCCGTATTTAACGGCCTTTTTGGTGACGAAAATTTTGATGGTGTCAACCGAGCCGGAATTGGCCCGTGCCTCTGCAAGGGCTGATCTTTGGCCGTCGATATAACCTTTCGCCATGTAGACTGCGAAGCCTGCAAGCCCCACACCTATAACAAGTACCAATCCAAATACGGCTCGCATTTTAGAATCCTCAATCAATTATCATGGGTCACAGGCTCGGAGCCGTCACACCTTGCGAGGAATGTGCCATCCGAATGTGGCAACAACATGGTCTGGCCATGGTGTTTTGACGGAAAATCAGCGGGGCAGACGCAAAAAAACCGCTGAGTTCTTCAGCGGCTCTTCGAAAATTTGCAAGCTCGGCGTGCTTAGAAACTACCGGGCACAGCAGAACTCATATAATCTTCAGTGCCATCTGCAAGATCAGTTGTTGCGTCTTTCATCGAGCCGTAACCTGCGGCCATAAGGCCCACAACAGCAGCTGAAAGAACAACCCAGTCGACAGTGACAGCACCTTCTTCTCGTGAGAAAAACCGTTTAACTTTAAGCAGCATGTCTTGGCCTTTCCGAAAATGTGCAGCATTGCACGTCTGGTTCAGACGTGAAGGTGCCGCACCGCCCGAAAGGCGATGCGGCACTCGTCAACTTAGTTGAACGAACCAGGGTTCTGGCTGCCCATGAAGTCGTTTGTGCGTGACGTCAGGTCTTCTGCACCAGTTTGGATTGATGAGTATGCAGCAACTGCAAGGCCAACAACCGCGGCTGTAAGAACAACCCAGTCAACTGTTACGGCGCCGTCTTCGTCTTTACGGAAGTTTTTGATAAATTTCATCATGGTAGGTCCCTCCAAAGGATCTCTAAGGTTTACAAAACCGCATCTTCAACTCTGTGGGCCGCTCTCTCTATGGCCCGTCTCCGACTTGGTATGAAGCAATATAGCCCCCAGACTTGGGCAAGAATTGGGCGCGATTTAAGCATTTTCCGTGATTTTCTGAGGAGACAGGGGGTTTTGTGTCAAACTATTGTTTTTAAATGATAAAGTTTTTTATTTTGGTTGGCAAACATCACTATTAAGATGTTTTTGCGCGAAAAACCTATCAAATGTGGCGCAAATTTCGGCTTTTGCTAGCGTTTTGGCGCGGATTCTGCGAATGTGCAGGTAATAAAACAGAGGCGAGCAGAACGCAGAAACATGCGGGGCCTATTGAAAACTTCACTGGTGGCGCTGATTTGCGCTATGCCAGCGGCTGCAGATGAGCCTGCGCCGTTTGCCGACTTCACGTTCAAGCGCGTGAAGCCGCCCAGTTCTGCGAGCAAAAAGAAGCGCATTACCATCCAGATTTCTCCGCAAGACCTTGAGCGCCAGCGCGGCAAAAGCTCGTCGCTTGTAAAGCCAGCGGCTGTGAAGCCCAAAGCCGCACAGAAAGGCGAGGCACCCGCGGCCGCCAAATCGGACGCGCATTATGCTTGGTTCTGGGAGACAATCTCGCCAAAGCTAGAAGAAAGCGGGCCAGGAAGGCTGCGCCCTGCACTTATACATCTCGCGAACGGGCCCTCTGGCAAGACAGTCAAGTCGCCGCGCTTGCAAGTCTTGCAAGAGATCGCCTCAAAGCGCGGCGCGGAAATTCTGAAAGCCACGATTGGAACCGAAGTTTCGCCGGCGCTTGTGCTGGCGGTGATCGCGATCGAAAGCGGCGGGCGGGTAGATGCGGTGAGCAAAGCCGGCGCGCAGGGGCTGATGCAGCTGATGCCGCCAACCGCCGAGCGCTTTGGCGTGACAGATGCCATGCAGGCCGACCAGAACATCAAAGGCGGTGTAGCCTACCTGAACGTGCTGATGAAACAGTTCAAGAATGACCCGATCCTTGTTCTCGCCAGCTATAACGCGGGTGAGAACGCCGTTCGGCGCAATGGCGGTGTGCCTGACTATAAAGAAACGCGCGACTATGTGCCAAAAGTCCTCGCCGCCTTCAAAACCGCGCGTGGGCTGTGTCTGACACCGCCCGAGCTTGTCACAGACGGCTGTGTTTTTAATGTGAAATTTGCAAAGGCTGAGAATTAGCATGAGCGACGTGACGGTTTTTGCGCTGAAAGATGGGCTTTTGCGCACCAGTCCCCGTTTGGAGCAATTCTGGGCGACATTTGGCAAAGCGCCTATGGCCGCTTTGAAAGGCGCGCGCGCCGAGGGCGATGCCTTGCGGGTTGATCTGCTGCCAATTGACGAAGCCGTGCTGGCGCGGATGGTGGCTTTAAGGGCCGAGGGCAAGCCTGTTGCGATTGATGCAAGCGGCGCGCCCGAGTTGGCGAAAGCTGTTGCCGCGCATTACGGCTTTGACACTGTCACTGATTTCGCAGGCAAAGCCGAAAAAAGCGCAGAGGGCTGGAGCGTGAAAAGCCTTCTGAAAGCCATTCGCCCGCATCAGTGGGTTAAGAATGTGCTGTTGCTCTTACCTCTTTTGGCGGCCCACCAGTTTAACGCGATTTCCATTATGCAGGCCCTTTTGGGGATGGTCGCGTTTTCGGCGGCGGCCTCTTCTATCTACGTCGTGAATGACCTGCTTGATCTGGAGGCCGACCGCCTGCACCCCAAGAAATGCAAACGCCCCTTTGCCAGTGGCACGGTGCCTTTGAGTGTCGGGATGCTGACGGGGCTGGTGCTTGTCTGCATCGCCCTTGGCGTTGGCGCTTACCTTGGGCCGCAGTTTCTGGCGATCACAGTATTATATGTCTTTGTGTCGGTAACATATTCGATGCGCCTCAAGCGGATGCGCTGGGTTGATATCTTTATGCTAGCTTCGCTTTACTCTGTACGCGTGGTTGCAGGCGCGGCGGCCGCGCAAGTGGCGGTTTCGGCGGCGATGCTATTTTTCATCTTTCCGGTGTTTCTCACGCTGGGCGCTGTGAAGCGGCTGACTGAGCTGACCTTGGCCAAGAATGACGAGCGCCTGCCGGGCCGGGGCTATAGCCGGCTTGACCGTGGCAAGCTTCTGAACTTCTCCGTGGTCAGCATGGTCGCGGCTCTGGCGATCTTTTATCTTTACAGTCTCAGCGCACAGGCCCGCGCGCTTTACCCTGACCGCTGGTTCCTGTGGCTGGCGATTGCCCCGCTTGCGGCGTGGCTCTGGCGTATGGTGCGGCTTGGCTATTACGGCAAGCAGGACTACGATCCGATCGTTTTTGCCCTGCGTGACAAGCGCGGCTTGGGCCTGATCATGATCACCCTGTCGCTGATGTTTTACGCGGCGGGGCTTTGGGCACAGTGGTTTGGGTTCTAGCCTCAGATCGACATTTTCTTGAATATAGGCTCGGGGATGTTGCGAATAACCAGCATCACCAGCCGCCAGATGCCCGCCGTATAGACAACATTGCGCTTCTTGCTCAGGCCTTTGAGGATGTCACTCGCAACACCGTCCGGCGTTGTCATAAACGGCTGCTTTCCGAGTCCCCATGTCATCGCGGTGTCAACAGGCCCCGGCTTGACGGTCATCACATGCACGCCCTCGCGGCCCATGCGGTTGCGCAGGCCCGACAGGTAAGTGGCAAAGCCCGCTTTGGCGGCGCCGTAAACGTAGTTCCCAAGGCGGCCCCTGTCGCCCGCGACCGAGCCAACGCCGACAACCGTGCCGCTGCCGCGCTCTTCCATGAGCGGTGCAAGCAGTTGCAAAAAGCGCGCCGGGCCTGTGAAACTGTCGGCAATGACACCGTCAATCAGGCTCGGGTCAGCGTCGATTTCTGATTGGTCAGGCATCGAGCCGATGAACACCGCACAGGAAAGCGTGCCTTCCGTGAGGCCCGCTTTCGCAAGGATCGGCGTGAAGCTTGACGCGTCGCGCGCATCAACCGGCAGACTCTCGCAAGATGCTGCGCCGCGTGCGAGGCAGTCAGCGGAGAGGCGGGCCAAGTCGTCTTTGTCGCGCCCTGTGAGGATAAGGCCGTGGCCGCTTTCAGCGAGTTTGCGCACAAAGGCGCGTGCCATTGACGAGCTTGCGCCCAGAATGATCCATGTTTCGCTCATATCATACGCTCCTTAGGCCGAGGCGGCGGGTCATGTCGGTTTCGAGTGCGTGTTCCGGATCGGCCTTGTTGGCCTCTCCGGCCCATGTAGCCCAGTCAGGGTACATCGCTTTTGCTTCGGCTTCAGTCGCGAGGCTGTCTTTGGCAAAGTAGATCCGCCCGCCAGCTTGCAAGGTATCGGCGTTCAGCTCGGCAATCAGTTTGCGCGCCTTCGGGCTTTCGCGAAAATCAACGGCCAGCGTGTAGCCCTGCATCGGGAAAGACATCATGCCAGCCGCGTCAGGGCCCATGCGCTTGAGCACCGCGAGGGGCGAGGCAAGCCCGCTCTTCGCGATCTTCTCGACCATGGCTTTCAGCGCGTCAAGCGAGGCATCAGGCACCACGCATTGAAACTGGTGAAAGCCCTGCTTGCCGTAAAGGCGGTTCCAGTTGTTGATCTTGTCGAGCGGGAAGAAGAATTCTTCCAGCGGTTTGATGCGGGTCTGGCCCCCGTCGCGAATGCGCAGGTAATAGGCCTTGTTAAAGCCCCGCACGATCGCCTTGGACAGCGTGAAGCGGGGGAAGTTGAACGGAACCGACTTGCTCGCACCTTTGGGCGCGCTTTGCGGCTCAACCGCCGTGCTGACGGCTTCCTCAACGATACCGCGGCCCAGCTTGCTGCCAGAGGCCGTCGCGTCAAGCCAGCCGACAGTGTAGGGCGCCGTCGATGAGGCCAGAAGCGCGATATGCTCTTCCCAGTTCTCGGCGCGCTGCTCTGTCACTTCCATGCCCGTGCCTTCGCAGCGCTTCATCTGAAGGGTCGCTGACAGGATCATCCCTGTCTGGCCAAGGCCGCCAACCGTGGCCGCAAAAAGCGTTTTGGTTTTGGGTGTGACTGTTTTGACTTTGCCCGCGACAACCAGTTTGATCGCGGTGACATGCGCGCCAAAGCTGCCGTCAATGTGGTGGTTCTTGCCGTGAACGTCCATCGCGATACAGCCACCAAGAGTGGCAAAGCCTGTGCCGGGCATGACAGTGGGCATCCAGCCAAGCGGCGCGAACAAGCGGGCCAGCTCGCCAATAGGCATGCCGGCTTCGGCCTCAACAAGGCCTGTCTCGGCGTCAAACGAGAGCACCCGATCAAGCCGTGACATGTCAACGGCGCGGGCGCCTCCGTTTGTGCAGGCGTCGCCATAAGAGCGCCGGTTGCCGATCGCGGGGACAGGGGCCTGTGCGGCGAGGCCTTGCATCCGCTCGGGGCGGGCGACTTCGCCTGTGACAGTCAGGGCGTTGCCCCAACCTGAGTAGCACATTTCATTCCAGCGCATCAGTGCGCTCCTTTGCTTCTTTTAGATTGCGCCTCGGCGTAAGGGAACACCGCAAGGCCGATGAGAATAGCGAACCACAGGGTAGTGACGCGAATGACAGCCGTTGCGGGCAAGGCCACTTCAAGCGGCACGCCTTCCAGAACGAGCAAGGCAACCATCGCCGCCTCAGCGCCGCCGATGCCGCCGGGTGCGCCCGTGAGGCCACCTGCGAGGGTGGAAAACACGAAAATGAGCACAGCCATGGCAAAGCCGATGTCGGCCTGCATCCACACGAGAAGGAGCCAAAAGGCGTAGCCCTCGGCAACCCAGCCGATGAGGCCGAGAAGCGTGGCGACTGTCAGCGTGCTGGCGCCTGAAAAGCTTTTCAGCGAGCGCGCGGCGCGCCGAATGCGGGCCATCAGGCGGGGAAACAGGCCTGTGGATTTGTAGAAATTCTTGGCTGTGAACGAGAGCAAGCTAGGCCGTGTCACAAGGATCGCACCGGCCATGGCGAGAAGTGTCACGGGAACGGCAAAGCGGATCATCGCGCCGGAGAACAGCAGCGAGACACCAAGGATCAGCGCCATGGCCGCCAAGTCGGAGGCGCGGTCAACCAATACGAGGGGGGCGGTGCGCTCAAAGCTCCAGCCTGTCTCGCGTTTGAGCCAGCGCATGCGGATCAGCTCGCCCACGCGGCCCGGTGTGGCCGACATGGCGAAGCCACCAAGAAAGTGGCGGATGTTTTGCGATAGATGCGTGCCTAGGCCCAAGCGCGTGGTGAAATAATGCCAACGGAAGCCGCGAAACAGGTAGTTTACGAGGCTCAACGCAAGCAGGATGAGAACCTGCACAAAGCCGAGCTTTGAGAGCTGCGCCATTGTTTCTTCCCAGCCCGTCGCAGCGGCGAGAGAGCCGAGGCCGATAAGCACAAGCGCAAACAGCCCGCCAAGCAACAGAAAGTCGCGGGTGCGGGTGCTGGCCTTAACGGGGGCGCTTACGGGTATTTCACTGCTCATCGTCATTGCTCGCTGATCTACGGATCAATTCGGGCAATTTTATGAATTTGTTGCGATATGCGAAACAAAATAAAACGGGCCGCGCGAGGCAGCCCGTTCATAAGCTTGTGAGGTGCCAGAAGCTTGCGGCCTAAACCAGCGTTGCTTCGGTGCTGGCGCGCATTTCTTCTTCAGTCACGCCGTCAGCCAGCTCAACGATCTTGAGGCCGCCTTCGACAACATCCAACACGCCGAGGTTGGTGATGATACGGTCAACAACCTTCTGGCCTGTCAGCGGCAGGGTGCATTCCTTGAGCACCTTGCTGACGCCGTGCTTGTTGGTGTGATCCATGACAACAACAACGCGGCCAACGCCTGCGACAAGATCCATCGCGCCGCCCATGCCTTTGACAAGCTTGCCGGGAATCATCCAGTTCGCGAGGTCGCCGTTCTCGGCAACTTCCATCGCGCCCAGAATAGCCATAGCGATCTTGCCGCCGCGGATCATCCCGAAGGATTGCGCGCTGTCAAAATAGGCAGTCTGCGGCAGCTCGGTGATCGTCTGCTTGCCCGCGTTGATCAGGTCTGCGTCTTCCTCGCCCTCGATAGGGAAAGGCCCCATGCCAAGCATGCCATTCTCTGATTGCAGCGTCACTTCAACACCTTCAGGGATGTAGTTTGACACCAGCGTCGGAATGCCGATGCCGAGGTTCACATACCAGCCGTCTTGCAGCTCGAGTGCGGCGCGTGCCGCCATTTGGTTACGATCCCACATGTTATGCGCTCCTCACTGTGCGTTGCTCGATGCGCTTCTCGTGATCGCCTTGGATAATGCGGTGCACGTAGATACCGGGCAGGTGGATATTGTCAGGGTCAAGCGAGCCTGTCGGCACGATCTCTTCGACTTCGACAACGCAAACCTTGCCAGCCATGGCGGCGGGCGGGTTGAAGTTGCGCGCGGTTTTGCGGAACACAAGGTTGCCTGTCGCGTCGGCCTTCCAGGCTTTGACGATGGCAAGGTCAGCAAAAATGCCTTCTTCCATGATGTAAGTCTCACCATTGAAGTCTTTATGCTCTTTGCCCTCGGCGATCACCGTGCCAACACCTGTTTTGGTATAAAACCCGGGGATGCCGCAGCCGCCTGCGCGCAGACGCTCGGCGAGCGTGCCCTGCGGGTTGAACTCAAGCTCAAGCTCGCCTGAAAGATACTGTCGCATAAATTCGGCGTTCTCGCCGACATATGAGCTGATCATTTTCTTGACCTGCTTGGTTTGCAGCAAAATGCCGATGCCGAAGTCATCAACACCCGCATTGTTTGACGCGAAGGTGAGATCTTTCGTGCCGGCTTCCTTGATGGCTTGCAGCAGCAATTCCGGAATGCCGCAAAGGCCGAACCCGCCAGAGGCGATGAACATGCCGTCATGCAGCAGCCCGTCAAGCGCTTCAGCGGCTGAACCGTAGACTTTTTTCATGGAAAACTCCCTAGGTGAGGTATGCGCCTGTATTGACGCCGCGTTAGCGCAGAGTCAATGCAGGCAAGCTTCCTAGGGGTTTCTACTTAGTCGTCTTTCTTTGCCGCAGGCTTCTTCTTGGCGGGCGCCTTTTTCTTCGCGGCAGGTTTCTTTGCCGCGGGCTTTTTCGCGGCTGCCTTCTTCTTGGGCGCGGCTTTTTTCTTGCCGCCCTTGGCTGCCTTCTCGGCGATCCATTCAACAGCTTGTTCCATGGTCACGTCGGCGGCTTCCACATCTTTGGGGATCGTCGCGTTGACCTTTTCCCATTTCACGTAGGGGCCATAACGCCCGTCCATGACATTGACTGGCCCGCCACTGTCAGGGTGTTCGCCCAGCTCCTTCAGCGGCTTCGCCGCCGCCGAGCGCCCACGGCCCGGGTTGGCGCGCTTTTCAGCGAGCAGCTCAACCGCGCGGTTCATGCCTAGCTCGAACACATCATTCGGATCTTTGAGGTTGGCGTAGGTCGGCTTTTCGGCGTCAGGCAGCTTGTGCATGACATATGGCCCGAAGCGGCCAAAATTCGAGCTGATCATGCCGCCTTCCGGGTGCTCGCCGATCTCGCGGGGCAAAGACAGAAGCGTGAGGGCCTTGGGCAAGTCCATATCTTCCTTCTGCCAGCCCTTGGGAAGGCTTGCGCGCGGCGGCTTCTTGTTCTCCGGCGTCGGCTCGCCGCGTTGCACGTAGGGGCCAAAGCGGCCCGACTTAAGCCAGATCTCGTCGCCTGCATCTTCGCCGAGCACGCGTTCGTCACCGTCAGCACCTTCGCCCGCGATCGGACGGGTGTAGGTGCACTCCGGGTAGTTGCCACAGCCGACAAAGCCGCCGGTGCGCGATGACTTGAGGTGTAGCTGGCCGTTGCCGCACTTAGGGCATGCGCGCGGGTCTGATCCGTCTTCTTTCGGCGGATAGAGCTGCGGCGCGAGCGCATCGTCGAGCACGTCGAGCACTTCGGAGATGCGCAGCTCGCTGGTTTCGGCGATGGCTGCGGAAAAGTCTTTCCAGAAGCGTTGCAGAACAGTCTTATAGTCGCGGTTGCCGGCTGACACATCGTCAAGCTCGTCTTCGAGGTTGGCGGTAAACTCGTAACCCACGTAGTTGCGGAAGAAGTTCAGCAAAAAGATCGTAACAATCCGGCCCTTGTCTTCGGGGAAGAGGCGGTTTTTGTCTTTGCGCACATATTCGCGGTCTTGGATCGTGGTGATCACTGATGCGTAAGTCGACGGGCGGCCAATGCCCAACTCTTCCATGCGCTTCACCAGTGTCGCCTCGGTGTAGCGGGGCGGCGGCTGGGTGTGGTGCTGTTCTGGGTTGACGCTTTTCTTGGTGGCGGCGTCGCCTTGGCTGATCTGCGGCAGGCGCTTGTCGTCGTCATCAACAACCTGATCGTCCCGGCCTTCTTCG
The DNA here is from genome assembly GCA_947497495.1 of uncultured Lentibacter sp. Taxonomy (GTDB): domain Bacteria; phylum Pseudomonadota; class Alphaproteobacteria; order Rhodobacterales; family Rhodobacteraceae; genus Lentibacter. The sequence continues at coordinate 50,572 of CANMGT010000010.1, read as the reverse complement.
TAGACGCGCATGAAGCCGTCAAACAGCACAACCTGCCCCGTGGCGCGCAGGCCAACCTGCCCGTCAGCAGAGCCGATGTCGACAGTCGTGCGTTCCATCCTGGCGCTTTCCATCTGGCAGGCGAGGGTGCGCTTCCAGATCAGATCATAAAGCTTGGCTTGGTCGGCGTCGCGCAGCTTGAGGGCTGCGGCGTCAGCTTCCATATTTGTTGGGCGGATACACTCGTGCGCCTCTTGGGCGTTTTTGGCTTTGTTCTTATAAATGCGCGGGCTCGCGGGCACATATTCGGCCCCATAGCGGCTGCCGATTGTGGCGCGCGCTTCGGTCACGGCTTCGGGCGCCATATCGATGCCGTCTGTCCGCATATATGTAATGTGGCCCGCCTCATAGAGGCGCTGTGCGGTGCTCATGCAGACGCGCGCGCCCATGCCGAACTTGCGGCTGGCTTCTTGCTGCAGCGTTGATGTCATAAACGGCGCAGAGGGGTTGCGCGCGGCAGGCTTGGCCTCAACGGAAGTGACTGTGAGGTCGCGCGACGTGACAGCCTGCACGGCCAGTTCGGCCTGCGTTTCGTTGGCGATGTCAAATTTTTCGAGCTTCTTGCTAGCCAGAACCGTCAGACGCGCTTCGTATTCCTGCCCGCGCGGCGTGCCGAGCATGGCTTTCACTGTCCAGTATTCTTGCGGGTTGAAAGCTTCAATTTCCATCTCGCGCTCAACGATGAGGCGCAGACAGACTGACTGCACGCGGCCCGCACTTCGCGCGCCGGGTAGCTTGCGCCAGAGCACGGGCGAAAGGTTGAAGCCAACCAGATAGTCAAGTGCGCGGCGGGCGAGATAGGCCTCAACCAGCGGCGAGTCGATCTCGCGGGGGTTTTGCATGGCCTCGGTGACGGCGGCTTTGGTAATCGCGTTGAAGACAACGCGGCTGACGGGTGTGTCTTTCTTGATAGCCTTGCGTTTGCGCAGAGCTTCCTCGAGGTGCCAGGAAATGGCCTCACCTTCGCGGTCAGGGTCGGTCGCGAGAATGAGGCTCGGGTCGTCTTTTAGCGCATCGGCGATGGCTTTGACATGCTTACGGCTGTCATAGCCGATCTCCCATTTCATCTCGAAGTCGTGCTCGGTGTCGACAGACCCATCCTTTGGCGGCAGGTCACGTACGTGGCCGTATGAGGCCAGCACTGTGAAGCCCTTACCCAGATATTTTTCAATAGTTTTGGCCTTGGCAGGGGATTCGACAACAACGACGGGCATGAATTTCCTCTCAAATTGCAAAGGCTAATGGCCGCGCAAAATGTGGCGGGGAGGGGGGGAATGTCAATGCGGCTTATGCAACGGGGTGAATTTTAGCCCTGATTAAGCCCTGAACAGCGGCGAAAAACCCTGAGAGAGCGGGGCTACGTGCGTTAGCTTACCAGCGTGTCGACGTCGCGCGACAACATCCCGCCCGGAGCGCGAATGATTTTTCCATCAAGCTCCAGCTCGACAAGGGCGGGCGCCACGGCCTGTGCGGGGCGGGCCAGATCACGAATGAGCTGGTCTTCGGGAAGGGGTGACGGTCCGAGACGATCAAGGATCTGTTGGTGCAGCCCTGCGGTTTCCCGCAATGTACGGCGTTCGGGTGGTGGGGCTGGCGGCTGGATCGGTTGCGCTGCCTGTTGCTCAGCCTGTGGCTCGGAAAATCTGAGTTCAGGCTCGCGCGGCTCCTCGGCCAAAGGCGAGAGGGGGGCCAGCGCTTCCAGCACGTCAGAGCCGGACCGCACCAGTGTTGCACCGTCGCGAATGAGCATGTTGCAGCCTGAGGCGCGGGCATCAAACGGATGGCCCGGCACCGCGAGCACTTCGCGGCCCTGATCAAGGGCATTGCGCGCAGTGATCAGGCTGCCGGACTTTGAGGCGGCCTCGATCACGACAAGGCCTTCGCTCAGCCCCGAGATCAGGCGGTTGCGGCGCGGGAAGTGCCGCGCTTGCGGGCGCAGGCCCATGGGCTGCTCGGAAATGAGCGCACCGTTTTCGAGAATGTCATGGGCAAGGTGAACGTTCTCTGCAGGGTAAATCACGTCAACACCACCCGCGAGCACACCAATGGTGCCCCTCGCGAGGCTGGCTTTGTGCGCGTATGTGTCGATGCCGCGCGCAAGGCCCGAAACGATGACTTTGCCCTGCTCGGAGAGCTCACTTGCGAGGGCACGCGCGGTGCGCCCCCCTAGAGAAGAGGCGTTGCGTGCGCCAACCATGCCGATGGCGGGGCGGTTGAGCGCAAGCAGGTTGCCGCGCACCCAGAGGAGTGGCGGTGGATCTGCGAGATCAAGCAGGGCTTTTGGGTAGTGCGCCTCGCCAATGCAGACCATTGTGGCGCGCGCGTGCGCTCCTGCTTTCATTTCTTCAAGTGCGGCCTGCTCGGGGAAAACCTGATAGGAGGCGACGCTGGCGGCTTGGGCAACGCGTGGAAGCGCTTCAAGTGCGGCGGCGGCGCTGCCATGTTCGGACATTAGGCGGAAAAACGTGGCGATACCAACCCGGCGGGAGCGCAAAAGACGGAGCCACAACACACGGTCATCTTCCGTGGTGGGTGGGAGTGGGGGGTGAGTGGAAGGATGTGGACCTTCTGGCATCATGGCTCCGTCAGCTTGCAGAATCATGTCTACGCCCTGTTGGTTAACAGGCCGTAAACCATAAAGGAGTTTCTGCTCTTAAAGAGGTAGAACGGCACCGGGGTTCATGATCCCCAGAGGGTCAAGCGCGGATTTGATCGCGCGGAGGGCAGCAAGGCGTGTCGGGTCTGCGTAGCGCTCAAGCTCATGAGCTTTGAGCCGCCCGACGCCATGTTCCGCACTGAACGAGCCGCCTAGTTTCACGGCCAGATCATGCACCAGATCGGCCACTTCAAGCGCCTCTGAGCCATAGTCAGCGCGGGTTTTCCCAAACGCCGGATAGACGTTGTAGTGCAGGTTCCCGTCGCCCAGATGGCCAAAGCAGTTCACGCGGTATTCACCGTGTTTCGCAAGGGCTTTGCCTGCTGTTTCGATGAACTCGGCCAACACGCTCAGCGGCAGAGAGATGTCGTGGCTCGAGAGGCCGCCAACAAGGCGGTTTGCCTCAGGGATCGTCTCGCGCACCTCCCAGAAGGCCGCAGCCTGAGCCTCGTTCTGCGCGATCAGCCCGTCGGTGACGAGGCCGGCCTCGGCGGCCTCTGCGAACAGGCTTTCAAACTCGGCCTGCGGGTCAAGACCGCGGGGCAGGCCAAGCTCTATTAGCACCATCCACTCAGGCGGGGTGTCAAACATCTGCCGCACATGCGGGAGCTTTTCTGTTAGAAACTCCAGTCCTTGACGGTGGACCAACTCGAACGCGCTGACAGATTCGCCGACCTGCGCGCGCAGCATCGACAGCAGCGACAAAGCCGCAGCAGGATCAGGCACCACGAACACGGCGGTGCCCGAGCGCGCGGGCCTTGGGGAGAGCTTGAGCGCAGCGGCGGTGATCACCCCGAGGGTGCCTTCCGAGCCGACAAGCAGATTGCGCAAGTCGTAACCCGTGTTGTCTTTGCGCAGGCGCGTGAGCCCATGCCAGATGTTGCCATTTGGCAGCACGGCCTCAAGGCCCAAGCACAGATCGCGCGCATTGCCATAGCGCAGCACGTTGAGGCCACCTGCGTTTGTTGCGAGGTTCCCGCCAATCTGTGCGGTGCCTTTTGAGGCAATAGACAGAGCGAACAGCCTGTCAGCGGCGAGGGCGGCATCCTGCACAGTCTGTAGCGTGGCGCCGGCCTCCGCGACGATAACATTTTCTTCGGGGTAGACGGCGCGAATGCTGTTCAGGCGCTCAAGCGACAACAGCATTGGCAGCGGGCCGTTAGACATCACTTGCGCGCCGACAAGCCCCGTGCCGCCTCCATAAGGCACAACGGCCACGCGCGCCTCGGCGGCGCAGCGGACGGCCGCGGCAACGCCCTCAACCGTGTCAGGCGCAACAAGCACGCCAGCCTGGCCGTGCCACTTGCCGCGCGGCTCTTCGAGATAGCGCTCGGCAACAGGGCGCACAGCCTTGTCAGGCAAGTGCGCCTTGAGTGTAGCGATGAAGGCTTCGTTTGCAGGAGTCAGTGACATGTGCCTAGCCTGCCTCGGTTTTACCGCGCCTGTCCATCCGTAGGGCAGAATAAAGCACGTGGTTGCGCCAGCGCCCGTCGATCTGCAAGTAGCTCTGCGCGACGCCTTCATACTTGAAACCGGAGCGTTCGAGCAGCCCGCGTGAAGCGGTGTTTTCGGGCAGGCAGGCGGCCTCGATGCGGCTCAGGTCCATCACGTGAAAGGCGTGGTGAACCATGGCCATAAGGGCCTCGCGCATAAATCCCTGGCGGGCGTGGCTTTGCCCTGTCCAGTAGCCGACAGTTGCCGATTGGGCGGGGCCGCGGCGGATGTTGTCGAGCGTTATGGCGCCTACGAGTTGCGCGTCTTCGCGGCGAAAGATGAACAAGGGCACAGCCGTGTCGCCCGACATGGCCCGTTGCGCCCAGTAGACACGGTTGGTGAAGCTGCGGCGCGACAGGTGGTCATCGGCCCAGGCGGGCTCCCACGGGGTGAGGAAACCCTCCGAGGTGCGCCGCAGCGCTGTCCAGCTGTGAAAGTCGGCATGTGTTGGCGCGCGCAGAGTGAGGCGTTCAGTCTCGATCCGCAGTTTCTTATGCGCCCGCGCAAACATCAGGCGGCGCGCCTTTGGTGCAGGGCGGCGAGGGTTGGCGCTTTGTCGACAGGCCCGTAAAGGGCGAGCGCAGTTGGCGAGATTTCCAGCAGATCGCTGGCAAAGCTGCGCACGTCGCCAGTTGTCACCGCGTCGATCTTTTGCACGACTTCGGCCAGATCAGGTACGCGGCCCCATATCTGCGTCATGCGGGCCAGCCGCTCGGCGCGGTTTGATGGGCTCTCAAGGCCCATGAGCATTCCGGCCTTCATCTGCGCGCGTGCGCGGGCCACTTCTTCGGCGCTCATGTCGCTGGCGGCGCGTGCCATTTCTGCAAGCGAAACCTGTGCAAGCTCGCCGAGTTGTTCGCCTGACGTGCCCGCATAGAGTGTGATCATACCGGTGTCGGCATAGGCGCCCGCCTGAGCAAATATAGTATAGCAAAGCCCGCGCTTCTCGCGCACTTCCTGAAACAGCCGTGACGACATGCCGCCGCCAAGTGTGGAAGCGTATATCTGGGCTGTGAAGATCGCGTCATCGCGGTAATTCGGGCCTTCAAAGGCCAGCGCAAAGTGGGCTTGCTCAAGGTCTTTGACAACGCGCCGCTCACCGCCTGTGAAAAGCGCGGGCGTTTCGCTTGGGGCGTTGCCTTGTGTCATGCCGCCAAACAGGGCTGTGGCCTGCGCGACGATGTCTTCATGGCTGACGCCACCCGCTGCCGAGAGGATCATGTTCTCTGGCCCGTAGTGCTCGGCGACAAAGCCGCGCAGATCATCCTGCGAAAAACTCTTGATGCGCTGGGCAGGCCCAAGGATCGTGCGGCCCAGGGGCTGGTTCGGGTAGGCCTCTTCCTGAAGCCAGTCAAAGATCACATCATCGGGCGTATCAAGCGCTTGGCCGATCTCTTGCAGAATTACGCCGCGCTCGACGTCGATCTCTTTTTGCTCAAACAGCGGGTTGAGCAGGATGTCGGCGATGACATCAACCGCCAGTTCTACATCGCCCGCCAGAACGCGCGCATAGTAGGCTGTGGTTTCGCGGCTGGTGTAGGCATTGATATAGCCGCCAACATTCTCGATCACCTCGGCGATCTGCAAAGAACTGCGCTTCTCGGTTCCTTTGAAGGCCATGTGCTCAAGGAAATGCGCGATGCCGTTCTGCTCGGCGCGCTCGTTGCGCCCGCCTGCTGTCACCCAAACACCGACAGAGGCCGACTGAAGGCCCGGCATATGTTCGGTGACGATGCGAAAGCCGTTGGGCAGCGTGTGTGTCTGGATGCTCAAGAGCGGATCCGATCTTTGATAAGGGCCTGAATTTCTGCGAGGTCGTTCTCGACGCGGGTGACACGCTCGTCGCGCTCAAACAAGTCTGACATGCGCGGTGGAAGTGGCGGACGAATGCCTGTCGCGGTTTCCACAGCATCGGGGAACTTGGCAGGGTGCGCCGTTGCGAGGGTGATCATCGGCGTATCGGCCAGCATGTGCTCGGCGGCGACTTTGGCACCAACTGCAGAATGCGGGCAGAGCAGCTCTGTGCTCTCGGCAAGCACTTTGGAAATGGTCGCCGAGGTTTCGTCTTCCGAGCAACGGCCAGAGTCGTAGTTTTCCTGCAAGGCTTGCAAAGCGCCTTGGCTGACAGCGAAACCGCCTGCTTTGAGCTCGTCCATCAGCTGCGCCACGGGTGCGCCTTCGCGGCCATAGGCCTCAAACAGTGCGCGCTCGAAGTTCGAGCTGACTTGAATGTCCATCGACGGGCTGATGGAAGGCACAACGCCGTCAGGCTTATAGTCGGACGTCGAGAGGCAGCGGTGCAGGATGTCGTTCTGGTTTGTCGCCACAACGAGGCGGTCGATCGGCAGGCCCATCTGTTTGGCGATGTAGCCAGCAAAGATGTCGCCGAAGTTGCCGGTTGGCACGGTGAAGCTCACCTTGCGCTCCGGCGCGCCCAAAGACACAGCCGATGTGAAGTAGTAAACAACCTGCGCCAGCACGCGGCCCCAGTTGATCGAGTTAACGCCAGCGAGCGCAACCCCATCGCGGAAGTCAAAGTCGTTGAACATGTCTTTGACGCGCGCTTGGCAGTCGTCAAAGTCACCTGTCATGGCGAGGGCGTGCACGTTGCTCTCGGAGGGTGTCGTCATCTGGCGGCGCTGCACGTCCGAGACGCGGCCATGCGGATAGAGGATGAAAACGTCAACGTTATCAAGCCCGCGGAAGGCCTCGATCGCGGCTGAGCCTGTGTCGCCTGATGTGGCACCCACGATGGTGACGCGCTTGCCGGACCGTGACAGCGCGGCTTGGAACATCTGGCCGATGAGCTGCATGGCGAAGTCTTTGAAGGCCAATGTCGGGCCGTGAAACAGCTCGAGCAGGAAGTGCCCGCTTTCAAGCTGCACCAGCGGCGCGCGCGCCTTGTGGCCAAAACCCGCATAGGCCTTGGCGATCAGCTCTTTGAACTCGTTGTCGGTGAACGTATCGCCAATGAACGGCCGCATGACGGCAAAGGCCGCGTCCTCATAGGACATCCCGTGCAGTGCCTTGATCTCGGCGGTGCTGAGCGTCGGGATACTCTCTGGCAAATAAAGCCCGCCATCACGGGCAAGGCCTGTTAGCATGGCCTCTTCAAAGCTGAGGTCAGGGGCTTTTCCACGGGTCGAGATATAGCGCATCAGGTGTCTTTCTTTGGACGTCGGTAGAGGAAATACAGGCTCATTAGCACCCATACCGCCGCCAATCCATACCAAGTGATGATGTATTCGAGGTGGCGGTTGGGAATGGCGCTTGTGCCAACGGGAAGCGGCAGAATTGTGCTGTCGTCCGGCTCGGTTCTGGCGGCGATAATGAGCGCGGGCTCGGTGCCGAGAGCCTTAGCGAGCGTAGCCACATCGCGTGCATACCAGATGTTGGCCGCGAGATCATTCTCTGGCGTAAAGCTGTCGCGCTCGACAGGCCAGTGCAGGTTGCCGATGACCTGCGCTTTGCCAGCCGCGCGGGCGATATCTTTGCTTTCAAGGCGGATATAGCCGCGATCAACCAAGACGCGCCGCCCGTCGGCTTCAAAGGCCTGAATGATGCGATAGCCAGCGCCATAGTCGCGGGTGGAAACGAGCACGTGAACCTCAGGCCCGACAAACGCGCCGGTAGCTTTGACCGCGAGGAACTGGTCGTTTCCTGCATCCGTTCTGACCGGCACTTTAGTGGGTGCGGCTTTGAGTTTGTCTTCAATCGCGGCGATATAGGCGTGCTTCTCGGCCTGTCGCCGCACCTGCCAGTTGCCAAGCGAAATCAGCAGTGTCAGCACGAGGACTGTGGAGACAAGGAAGGGCAGGTTGCGGCGCATAGGTTGCCTTAGGATGTGAGCAAGGGAATAAACGCAAAACGCCCCACGAGTGTCGCGGGGCGCTTGCTAACTTGGTTGGGTAAGCTTAGCCGCCCCAGACGTAGACAGCTGCAAACAAGAAGAGCCAGACCACGTCAACGAAGTGCCAATACCAAGCCGCAGCTTCGAAGCCGACATGGCTTTCAGGTGTGAAGTGGCCCGCTTGAAGGCGCAATAGGCACACCAGCAGGAAAATGGTACCGATCAAGACGTGAAAACCGTGGAAGCCTGTCGCCATGAAGAAAGTTGCACCGTAGATGTTGCCTGCGAAGCCGAAGGCTGCGTGGCTATACTCATAGGCTTGGAAGCCTGTGAAAATAACACCGAGGGCAACAGCGATGATCAGGCCCCACTTCATGTCTTCGCGGTTGTTTTCGTGCGCCAGAGCGTGGTGCGCCCATGTGGCCGCTGCACCCGAGCAAAGCAGGATCAGCGTGTTGATCAGCGGCAGGTGCCACGCATCAAACGTCTCGATGCCAGCGGGTGGCCATTGGCCATCAACGGCAGGGCTTTCAGGGCCCATCGGGTAAAGCGCGTGTTTGAAGAACGTCCAGAACCATGCTGCGAAAAACATGACTTCCGAGATGATAAACAACACAACGCCATAGCGCAGGCCGATTTGAACAACAGGTGTGTGATCGCCGATGTTGCTCTCTTTGACAACTTCTGACCACCAGCCAAACATCACGTAGAACGTGAAGAGGAAGCCAACGATCATAACGATCGAAGTCACGTCATGGAAGTAAAGCACCGAGCCGAAAAGCAAGATGAAACCCGCTAGCGCACCAAGCAGTGGCCATGCTGAGGGTTCGAGAATGTGATAGTCGTGGTTTTTTTCGTGCGCCATAATATCCCTCGTTGGAGGCTAGTGTTTTTAGTTAAGGTTGTTTTTGGTGTCTGTGTCCAGAGCGGCATGCGCTTCGGGCAGGTCGATTTCGTAGAAAGTATAGCCCAGCGTGATCGTGTGGACGTATTTCGCATCACGGTCAGTGACGATTTCGGGGTCAACGTAGAATGTGACAGGCATTTGCACTGTCTCACCCGGCTGCAAGACCTGCTCTTCAAAGCAGAAGCAGTCGATCTTGGTGAAAAAGCCGCCAGCCTCGTAGGGCGTGACGTTGTAAGCCGCCGAACCTGCTATGGGCCGGTCTGTCGGGTTGTGGGCCTCGTAGAAGGCGAGGCCCGTCTCGCCGATGCGCACTGTCATTTCGCGCTGCATGGGCTTGAAGGTCCAAGGCATTTCGCGCTCTTTTGAGGCGTCAAAGCGGATCTTGATGGTTTGATCCAGGATCACGTCGCTGCCAGCATCAGCTGTTGCGGTAACGCCACCAAAGCCTGTCACACGGCAGAACCAGTCGTAAAACGGAACCGAGGCCCAAGCGAGGGCCCCCATGAACACAACAACACCCACGGTCTGGACGAGGGTTTTGTTTTTACCTTCCATCGCCATCAATCGGATGCTCCTGATTGGGTTGCAGCGGCAGCAGCGGCTTGCTCAGCTGCGCGCGCTTCGGCCATTGCGGCGTTTTGGGCCGTAAGCTTGACGTATGTCATGCCCATCACCAGCAGCACAAAGGAGCCAAGCACAAGGCCAAGGCCCACGTTGCGGCTTTTGCGACGGTTGTGAAGTTCGTGTTCAACGCGCGGGATACTCATGCCCAGCCTCCCATGCCGTAGTTTGCCAGAAAGGCCTCAACAAGGATCGCAACAAAATGCGCGAAGAGATACAGCAGCGAAAACTTGAAAACCTGCTTCTCGACTTTGTAGTCGTCCGCTTCGGCTTGGGTTTCGTCGCGTTTGAAGATGTCGTAAGCGCCTTTCAGAAAGCCCAGATTGAGCAGAACAGATGTCGCGAGATAAACAGGCCCGCCGATGGTTGTGAAACCAGCACCAATGGCGATTGGGGCCAAAAGCACAGTATAGACAAGGATGTGTTTGCGAGTCGCTTTGCGGCCATGTGTGACAGTCAGCATCGGCACACCGGCATCGCGGTAGTCAGACTTCATGAACAGTGCCAGCGCCCAGAAGTGTGGTGGTGTCCACATAAAAATAAGGGTGAACATCAACACGCTTTCGACGCTCACGCCGCCTGTGGCCACGGCCCAGCCGATCATCGGAGGCAGCGCACCTGCGGCGCCGCCGATCACGATGTTCTGCGGCGTCGAGCGCTTGAGCCACATCGAGTAGACAACAACGTAAAAGAAGATGGTGAAGGCCAGAAGGCCCGCCGCAACCCAGTTTGACGCAAGCGCCAGCATGATTACGGAGAAAACCGAAAGGAACGCGCCAAAGGCGAAGGCTTCCTGCTCGGTAACTTTGCCTGACGGAATCGGGCGCGACTGGGTGCGCCGCATGATGCGGTCGATATCGGCATCCCACCACATGTTGAGCGCGCCGGAAGCGCCGCCGCCAATGGCGATAAACAAAACAGAGGCAAACGCCAGCAGCGGGTGAACGGGTTGCGGCGCGGCCAGGAGGCCTACAAGAGCCGTGAACACGACCAAAGACATTACACGCGGCTTGAGCAGCGCGAAGTAATCGCCAAAGCTGGCGTCGCCTTCTGTAACACGTGTGTTGATCGAGGTATCGCTCATGTCAGTTCTCAAGTTGGTGTTGCAGGGCGAAGGATGCCGCCCTGCATATGTCGTGATCAGTCAGCCGAGGCGACTGTGACGGTGGCAGGCGTACCTGCATACTCTTCTTTGGCTTCGGTCAGCCACGTCGCGTAAGCCTCTTCGCTGACAACTTGCACAGCGATCGGCATATAGGCGTGGTCTTTGCCGCAAAGCTCTGAGCACTGGCCGAAGTAGAGGCCTTCTTTCTCGGCCTTGAACCAAAGCTGCGCGAGGCGGCCAGGAACGGCGTCTTGCTTCACACCAAAGGCGGGGATCGTCCACGAGTGGATCACGTCAGCGGCTGTCACGGTCATGACAACGGTTTTGTTGACAGGAACGATCACGCGCGTGTCGGTGGCGAGCAGGTATTCGTCGTCTGAATAGCCGTAGTCGCCAAGCTCGTCGCGGGCGACAAGGAAGCTTTCAAAGCCAAACTCTTCGTCTGTGTACTCGTAACCCCAATACCACTGGTAGCCTGTCACCTTGATGTGAATGTCGCCCTCGGGGATCTCTTGTTGCTTGAACAGGATCGGAAGCGAGAACGCGCCGATGAACACAAGGATCAAAACCGGAATCAGTGTCCACAAGACTTCGATCGTTGTGTGGTGCGTGAATGTGCCCGGTGTCGGGTTGGCGCGGCGGTTGTAGCGCACGATGATGATCCCGACGAGCACGATCACCAGCAGGCAGATGGCTGCGATGATCCAGTTGATCATTCCGTCCAGGAAGTGAATGTCGCGGGCCAGCTCTGTGGCGGCGGGCTGAAAGCCCATGAGGCGGTCAATTGGCTTGCCGACGCGTTCAACACCGTCTTGTGCGAGGGCTGGAAGCGCTGTGAAGGAGGCCATAACAGCCATAAGGGAAGTGAGAATTCGCATGGTTCACCCTGATCGGTTGCGTGTTATTTCGACGTTAATTGCGATGAAGCGAAAGACTCACGTCTCTGCCCATTGCCTATTGTTGACCCAAAAACCATATTCTTGCTTAAGAAACAACATTCTCACTAGCGTCAAACCGTCGCTTTTTTGATCTATGTCAAAAAAAACGCGAAAAATGTCGGCAAAGACTTGAAGGACACAGATGAAAAACGCCCCTTTCCGCCCGTTCGAAACAACACTCGACCTCGAAAAAAGTCTTTATTTGCTGCGCGAAGCCGTGGCGGGGGCGGATGATGGAGAGTTATACCTCGAAAGAAGCCAGTCGGAATCACTCGTGTTTGACGATGGGCGCGTGAAGACGGCCAGTTTTGATTCAGCGCAAGGTTTCGGGCTGCGGGCGGTGCGCGATGATGTCGCGGGATATGCCCACAGCACGGAAATCAGCGAGAAAGCCATCAAACGCGCGGTTGAAACGGCGCGTTTGGCTGTTGGCGCGGGCGGGGGCACCCTCGCGGATGCGCCGACAGGCACCAACAAGCGGCTTTATACTGACCTCGACCCGATCGCGAGCGCCAGCTTTGCCGACAAACTCGACGTCTTGGGCGAGATCGACGCTTTCACCCGCAGCCTTGATAAGCGTGTGGTTCAGGTGACGGCTTCGGTATCGGCCAGCCATCAGGAAATCGAGATCCTGCGCCCCGAAGGCACGCACCTGCGCGATGTGCGCCCGATGGTGCGGCTGAATGTAGGCGTTATCGTCGAGCAGAATGGCCGTCGCGAAAGCGGCAGTGCAGGGGGCGGCGGGCGGATCGCGCTCGACACATTGCTGGACGCCAAAGACTGGCAAGACAAAGCCCGCGAGGCCCTGCGCGTGGCACTTGTTAACCTTGAGGCCGTCCCGGCCCCCGCAGGCGCAATCGACGTGGTGCTTGGGCCGGGCTGGCCGGGCATCCTGCTGCACGAAGCCATAGGGCATGGCCTTGAGGGCGACTTCAACCGCAAGGAAAGCTCGGCCTTCGCGGGGTTGATGGGTAAGCGCATCGCCTCAAAGGGCGTCACCGTGCTGGATGACGGGACGATCCCCGACAGGCGCGGCTCGATCACGATTGACGACGAGGGCACGCCTTCGGGTAAGAACGTGCTGATCGAAGACGGTATTCTGGTGGGCTATATGCAAGACCGCCAGAATGCGCGGCTGATGGGCGTTGAGCCTACAGGCAACGGACGGCGTGAAAGTTATGCCCACGCCCCGATGCCGCGGATGACCAACACCTATATGCTGGGCGGCGACACTGCGCCCGACGACATTGTTGCCGACATGAAAGACGGCATCTGGGCCGTCGGCTTTGGCGGCGGGCAGGTTGATATCACCAACGGCAAGTTCGTGTTTAGCTGCACTGAGGCCTACCGCGTGCGAGGCGGCAAAGTCATGGAGCCCGTAAAGGGCGCAACGCTCATCGGCGACGGGGCGACAGCGCTTAACAACATCCGTGCGCTCGGCAACGACATGGCGCTTGACCCGGGCATGGGCAACTGCGGCAAAGCGGGCCAGTGGGTCCCCGTGGGCGTTGGACAACCGACAGTTATGATAGGCGGGTTGACCGTAGGCGGCTCTGCCGCCGGAGGCTGACAGGCGCACTTGGTGCGCCGAGAAGTGCGTAGGCGGCTCTGCCGCCGGAGGCTGACAGGCGCTGTGGCTTGCGAGCAAACCATGATCTGACGCAAGGTGGGTGCGGCCATGCTTCGCTAAACTGTTCACAATCTACAACAGTGAAGGAGAAGTTGCATGTGTTTTTCAGCAACTGCAAGTTTCGCGCTTTCTGGCGTACTGGTGCCGATCGGGGTTTTCACCATCGCGAAAGCGCGCCGGCATGCGCCCGCCTCGGTGCCTTTCGCAGCCTTTCCTTTGGCCTTCGGTCTACAGCAAGCCCTCGAGGGGGCTGTCTGGTTGGGCCTTGCAGCTGACAACACAGGCCTTGTGGCGGCGGCCTCGCGCGGCTTTCTGTTCTTCTCGCATTTTTTCTGGCTGGCTTTTGTGCCCTTCGCTGTGTGGCGCCTTGAAGCCGATCCGAAGCGCAAACGGTTTTTAGCCGGCTTGGCCATGCTTGGCTTTGTTTACGGTCTGTCTATCTTGCTGCCCGCATTGTTCCAGCGCGGCGGGCTTGAAGTCGAAGTTGTCCAGCGCTCGCTCGAATACCACACTGTTCTGATCTACGAAGGCTTTATCAGCCGCGCGGTTTTGAAGGTCTTTTACGCGATAATCGTGGTGAGCGCGCTGGCCTTGTCGAGCAACGGCTACATACGTTTTTTCGCTGTGATGATCACCCTGTCTCTTCTGCTGACTTACGTGTTCTTCGCCTATGCCTTCATCTCGGTTTGGTGCTTTTTTGCGGCGGGGCTATCGCTGTATCTGGTTTGGGCGTTGCCTCGGTTTGAGGGAGCGGCAACGCAAAGCGCGCGAGCGTCTTAGAGCCCGTCAAACTCGCAGAGGACTTGCACGTCCATGCCCATATCTTCGATGCGCTTGCGCCCGCCAAGCTCGGGGAGGTCGATGATAAACGAGCATCCGATGATCTCGCCACCAAGACGTTCGATCAGCTTGATGCCCGCCTCGGCGGTGCCGCCGGTTGCGAGCAGGTCATCGACGATCAGCACTTTCTCACCGGGCTGGATCGCGTCGTCGTGGATCTCCATCACCGCCTCGCCGTATTCAAGCGTATAGGCTTCCGAGATCACCCCACCCGGCAGTTTGCCTTTCTTGCGGATCGGCACGAAGCCAAGTGTGAGCTGATGCGCTATCGCTCCGCCAAGGATAAAACCGCGCGCCTCAAGCCCGACGACCTTGTCAATCTGCATGCCGGCATAGGGGTGCAGCATCTGGTCAACCGCCATGCGAAAGCCGCGCGGATCAGAAAACAGCGTGGTCACATCGCGAAACATGATCCCCTCATGCGGGAAGTCGGCGATGGTGCGGATATAGTCTTTGACGGTTTTCATCGGTTTTCCATTGTATTCTATTAGGCCGTTGTGCGGCGGAGTGTGGCGGTGAACAGGCCCATAGCGATGAGCGTGGCACCGCCAGCTTGCGTCATGCGGCGGATGACGCTTGGGCGGCTGATTTTTGAGCGCAAGGCATTGGCCAAGAAAGCAAACATAAGCGCGTTGAGGCCTGCAATGCCGACGAATGTTGCGATAAGAATTGCTGCTTGCGGGGCGAATGCGATGTCAGGCGTGATGAACTGTGGCACGAAAGCGATGAAGAAAGTGTTGGATTTGGGGTTTAGCGCCGTCACTGTCGTAAGGTCGCGAAAAACGCGCAATGGCGGCTGGTCGGGCGGTGTTTCTACAAGCTTGGGCGTCGCGTCGCTGCGTGTGCTTGCCAGCATGCGCACGCCAAGCCAAACCAGATAGGCCGCACCAAACCACTTGAGCACAGTAAAGGCAGTTGCTGACGCAAGAAACAGCGCCCCGAGACCGACAACAGAGCATGTCATGGCGGCCAGATCGCCCGCTGCAACGCCAAGCGCCGAAGCCACGGCAACGCGTCGCCCCTGTGTAAGCGCGTAGCTGAGCACCAGCATGATCGTCGGCCCGGGCAAAACAAGTAATACTGTTGAGGCAGTCGCAAATGCGACCCAAGTTTCGAAATCCATGATGGCAATTCTTTCTTAACAGCGAGTAACGATGCGTCCTGAACTTAGCAGTGGCGTCCGAAGGCGCAACTCAATTTGGTGGGTAATGACGCCGCAGCGCCATTTTGTCTTGTGCGCCAAGCGCCTTCACGCGGTTGCCGTCTTGCGACAGGACAGACACGCCAACATAGGCGTTGCTTTTTACATCGGTCATCAGACCAAGCGCTTGCGTGAGTTCTTCCAGCATGACGCCTTCGTAGGAGTGAATGCGAAGGTCGTTTGAAACGAGGATCACACCGTCAAGGATCTGGCCTTTGTCGGCGTTGACTTGCAGCCGCGTTGTCGCGCCGCCAAGCGGGCTGCCGTCAACCCACGCGAGGCCTGTTCCGCTGATCGGCGCACCACGGGGAATATCAAGAAAGAAGAGCTTGATGTCAGCCGCGTCGCGCTGGCTTGTTTCGGTGAGCGAGACATTGGCGCCTACCTCGTTCAGAGCCTTTAACGCAAGGCTGATAGAGGCCTGCGCGCGCTTGGCTTTGCCGCCGAGAAAGGCCTTGGGCAGCGGCGCGACCCAAAGCGTGAGGGCGCTGTGGTTTTTCCAGCGAACCATAGGTTTCTGGCAGTCGCCCCCAAGCGGCGCGGCGCAGGCCACGAGGCGGTAAAAGGCATCGTCTGAAAGCGCGCCGGACACCTCGACATGGTCTTGCGCCAAGGCGGGGCTGGCGGCGAGCGCCAGTGCCGCGAGGGCTTGCTTCAAAGCACCCGTCCGGCGACGGCATCAAGCTTGGCCAGAAGTGCGGGATCGCGGGCTTCGGGCGCGGTGAGGATTGCATATGTCAGCGCTTGGTCGCAGCCGTGCGGGCAGGCCTCGCGGGACGCCCCCAGAAGGGCCGGCAAGCGGCTGACCATGTCGCGGCCTTTGTCGGCATTGCCCATCAAAGTTTTAATGATTTCAGTGACATCAACCTCGCCGTGCTCGGGGTGCCAGCTGTCATAGTCGGTGATCATCGCCACGCTCGTATAGCAAAGCTCGGCCTCGCGGGCGAGTTTGGCTTCTGGCATATTCGTCATCCCGATGACGTCAGCACCCCAGCTTTCGCGGTACATTTTGCTTTCTGCCAGCGTGGAAAACTGCGGGCCTTCCATGGCCAGATATGTCCCGCCGTTGTGCACGTTGATGCCCGCATCCTGCGCCGCCGTGAGGCAGGCTTGAGAGAGGCGCGGGCAGGTCGGGTGCGCGACGCTCACATGCGCCACGCAGCCTGTGCCGAAGAAGGATTTCTCGCGCGCAAATGTGCGGTCAATGAACTGATCTACAACGACAAAATCACCGGGCGCCATGTTTTCGCGAAAGCTCCCACAGGCCGAAACAGAGACAACGTCAGTGACGCCCAAGCGCTTCAACGCATCGATATTGGCCCGGTAAGGAACCGTTGAAGGAGAGTGCACATGCCCGCGCCCGTGGCGGGGCAGAAAGGCCATTTTGACCCCCTCAAGCGTGCCTGTCAAAACCTCGTCCGAGGGCGCGCCCCAAGGTGTTTCAACCGCCTGCCAGCGGGCGTCTTTGAGGCCGTCAATTTCATAGAGGCCGGAGCCGCCGATCACGCCGATTACTGTCTCATTCATGTGTTCTCTCCTGCGGATTTCTTGCTGTCGTTTGTGGCCAAAGGCAAGCCCAAGCGCAAGGGAGCGCACGCCCTGTTAACCATGTCGTGATAGGGGAAAACGGCAGTGCCTACGGTATGCAGCTATATGTGCAGCTTTCCGTGCAGAACGCGTGCATACAGTTTTGACGCGCTCAAAGCGGCGCGAATCGTTAACTTTTGCGCAGAAAAGCGGGGGCTCTCGCCAAATGATACGTTGAAACCGGACCGATAGGGGCTTAGACGGGCCGCTTAATCTATGCGAGCAGGATCAAACATATGAAACGCGCTTTGATGGCGGCATTTGCCAACCGGATTGCCATGCCAGACCTTTCCGTAATGCAAGACGAGCCGTTCTCGGCCTCGCGGTTGCGCATCGAGGTGCTGTCGGGGTTGACCGTGGCGCTGGCGCTGGTGCCGGAAGCTGTGGCCTTTGCCTTTGTGGCGGGGGTGCATCCGCTTGTCGGGCTTTACGCGGCTTTCATGGTCGGCTTGATCACGGCGATTTTTGGCGGGCGTCCGGGGATGATTTCGGGCGCGACGGGGGCTTTGGCTGTTGTCATGGTCGCCTTGGTGGCGCAGCACGGCGTTGAATATCTGTTCGCGACAGTTGTGCTGATGGGCATTTTGCAGCTCATCGCGGGGGCGATGCACTGGGGCAAGTTTATCCGCCTTGTGCCGCACCCTGTGATGCTTGGCTTTGTGAACGGCCTTGCGATCGTTATTTTCCTCGCGCAGATGACGCAGTTTAAAGTGCCGGGCACTGTTGTGAACACAGGCCACGGCATGAGCGGCGGCGAATGGCTGTCTGGCATGCCGCTTTACATGATGCTGGGGCTGGTGGCGCTGACGATGGCGATCATCTGGGTCATGCCGCGGATCACCAAGTTTATTCCAGCGCCGCTCGCGGGCATCGGTATTGTCGCCGTTATCGTGATCGCGATGGGCCTTGATGTGCCGCGCGTTGGCGACTTGGCCTCGATCAAGGGCGGGCTGCCGCCTTTCCACTTCCCACAGGTTCCGCTGACGTGGGAAACCCTTGAGATCATCCTGCCTTATGCGGTTATTCTGGCCGCAATCGGCCTGATCGAAAGCCTGCTGACACTCAACCTGGTGGGCGAGATGACAGGTAAGCGCGGCGGGGCTTCGCAAGAGTGCCTCGCGCAGGGCACGGCCAACGTAGTCACCGGCTTCTTCGGTGGCATGGGCGGCTGTGCGATGATCGGGCAGAGCATGATCAACGTGAAATCAGGCGGGCGCACGCGCATCGCCGGCATCGCGGCGGCGCTGTTCCTGCTGGCGTTCATCCTGTTCGCCTCTCCGCTGATCGAGCAGATCCCGCTGGCGGCACTTGTGGGCGTGATGTTCATGGTTGTGATCGGCACATTCGCCTGGAATTCGCTGACCATCTTGAGCCGCGTGCCGATGGGCGACGCCTTTGTGACGATCCTCGTGACAGTCGTGACGGTGATGTATGACCTCGCGATTGCGGTTGTCGTGGGCGTGATTGTCTCTGCGCTGATGTACGCGTGGAACAATGCGCGCCGGATTGATGCACATGTCGATGTGACTGAAGACGAGAAAGTCTACCGTATTCAGGGGCCGCTGTTCTTTGGCTCGGTCGAGGGCTTCACAGAGCTGTTCGAAGTCAACACAGACCCTGACAGCGTTGTCGTGGACTTTGCGGACAGCCGCGTTGTTGACCAGTCAGCGCTACAGGCAATTGAGGCGCTGGCGGCCAAGTATGAGAACGCGGGCAAGCGGCTGCAGCTGCGCCACCTGAGCCGCGACTGCCACCAGCTTTTGAACAAGGCTGGCCACCTTATGGTGGATAGTGACGACGATCCTGACTATGAGATCGCGGTTGATTACGACGTGCAGACCGGAATTTTGGGTGGCGGACACTAGCCACAGGCGCAAGAAAATTCGAATTTTCTTGGTAAATTTCTTGCAAGAAATTTGCGCCCGTTTCAAGCGGGGGTGATCTGGCCGTTATGAAGCGCCATGTGCCAGCGTTTGACAGGGGCGGTGCGGGCGCGGGTACGGGTGAGGCTCCAACTGGGCACATCACCGGCGAGGGGCTCCATCTGCCAGCGGCTTTCAACACCTTGCGCGCCACCCTGACCGCCTGACAGCAACAGTCCGATAGGCTGGTCCTGCCGCTTTTCGGCCGCCAGGTGCAGCCGGCGCACGGGCGTCAGCGCAGGCAGCGTTGTGATCTCGGCGATCACCAGCGGCACACAGCCCGCGGTGAGGGCTTCCTCCATGCACCAGAGCACGTCTTCCTCCTTGGGGGCGGCGACAAGCGTGAGCCGGGCAGGCTCCAGGAGTGGCGCGAAGCCTTCGGGGTTGAGCGTGGCGTGCTCCCAAGCGGGGGTTATCCAGACAACCGGCCCGTCAAGCCGGCTGGCAAGCCAGAGCGCAAACACCCGTCGCGCCGCGCCGCAGGCCTCATGCACACGCCTGTAGGCCAGCGACATTTCGGGCGCAAGTTGCAGGCCGGGCCGTTCTTTCAGGGGCCCGCGCGTGAGGGGGAGTTTGGTGTCGAGTCGCATATTGCAAGATAGCGTGTTCACTTTTTGTTCTCAATCCCTCGTGAGCATTGCCCGACGGGGAAAACCCGTTAAGCTAGGGGGGTAAACAGGGGGAAACCAAAATGAAAACAATTGCACTCGCAACCATACTCGCCTTGAGCCCACTCGCGGCTCTTGCGGAAGGTGTCATGCACAAAGTGGCGGTTCACGTAAACCAGAACGACCCGCAGGTTATGAATATGGCACTCAACAATGTGCAGAACCTTACAAAATATTACGCGTCCAAGGGGGATGAGGTGATGGTTGAACTGGTGGCCTATGGGCCGGGGCTCAACATGTTTGTGGCCGGCAAAAGCCCCGTTGCAGACCGTATTTCAACGATGGGTCTTGAGATCGAAAACCTGAGCTTTTCGGCCTGTGGCAACACCCATCGCAAGATGAGCGAAAAGGCGGGCAAAGACGTGGCCCTGCTTTCGGAAGCAAGCCTTGTGCCGTCGGGTGTTGTTCGCCTTGTTGAGCTGCAAGAAGCGGGCTACGCTTACGTGCGGCCCTAACCACAACGTTCCGGTGATTTTCACGTCGTCCGGTGGTGCTAGGGTGCCGCCGGATTTGGACACTTGAGGACAGCACTTTGAAACACCGCGAGCTTGGCCGCACAGGCATTACCATCAGCGAGATGTGCCTTGGCACGATGACCTTTGGAACCCAGACAAGTGAGGTCGACAGCCACGCGCAGATGGACCTCGCACTGGAGCGCGGCGTGCAGTTTTGGGACTGCGCCGAGATGTACCCTGTGAACCCGCTGAGCAAGGAAACACAGGGCGACGCCGAGCGCGTGATCGGCCGCTGGTTTGCCAAGACGGGGCGCCGCAGCGAGGTTGTCATGGCGACAAAACACTCGGGCGAGGGCTATATGAACGTGCGCGACGGCGCGCCGATCACGGCTGAGACGATCCCGCAGGCCATTGAAGGCAGCCTCAAGCGGTTGCAGACCGATGTGATCGACCTCTATCAGTTTCACTGGCCCAACCGCGGCTCATATATGTTTCGTCAGAACTGGAAATTCGACCCCTCAAGCCAGAACCGCGAGGAGACGATTGCCAACATGGAAGAGTGCCTAGAGGCGCTGCAAAAGGAAGTTAAGCGCGGCACCATCCGTGCGTTTGGCCTCTCAAACGAGAGCGCTTGGGGCACGGCGCAGTGGCTGGCCGCGGCCGAGCGCGTGGGCGGGCCGCGGGTGGCGAGCATCCAGAACGAGTATTCGCTGCTGTGCCGGATGTATGACACCGATTTGGCGGAACTCTCTGTCAACGAGGAGGTGGGCCTGCTGGCGTTTTCGCCTCTGGGCGCGGGCTTGCTCAGCGGCAAATATCAGAACGGAGCTGTGCCGGAAGGCTCGCGCAAAAGCCTTGTGCCAGAGATGGGTGGGCGGATCACGCCACGGGTGTTTGACGCGGTTGACGCTTACTTGGCGATCGCCAAGAAACACGCGCTTGACCCTGTGCACATGGCCCTCGCGTGGACGTTGACGCGCCCCTTTATGGGCAGTTCGATTTTCGGCGCAACGACTGTGAACCAGCTTGAGCACGCGCTTGGGGCGGCGGATGTTGTGCTGTCGGAAGAGGTGCTCACCGAGATCAATACGGCGCACAAGATGCACCCGATGCCCTATTGAGTATTTTCATCAAGAAAAAGCCAAGGCGGCGTGTGGTTTTGAGGGGATGCGACTGAAAAAGTCGTAAAAGGCCTTTCGGCGGGGGCGGGGGCTGTGAGAGGCTGTGAAAAACCACTCTTATCCAAAGGGATTCGCCCATGCCATTGAGTATGAACAGAGACGTCTTCATCACCTGCGCGGTTACCGGCTCGGGCAGCACGCAAGACAGAAGCCCGCATGTGCCGCGCAGCCCCGCGCAGATTGCGGACAGTGCTATCAAGGCGGCCAAGGCGGGCGCGGCTGTTGTGCATTGCCACGTGCGCGACCCCGAGACAGGCGCGCCGAGCCGCGACCTCAAGCTTTACCGCGAGTTGACCGACCGCATCCGCAGTGCGGATGTTGATGTTGTTCTCAACCTCACAGCTGGCATGGGGGGCGACATTGTCTTTGGCGGCGTCGAGAGCCCCTTCCCGACGATCGAAGGCACCGACATGGTTGGCGCGAGCGAGCGTGTTGCGCATATCGCTGAGTGTTTGCCCGAGATTTGCACGCTTGACTGCGGCACGATGAACTTTGCCGAAGCCGATTATGTTATGACAAATACGCCCGGCATGTTGACGGCGATGGGCGGGATGATGACCAAGCTTGGCGTCAAGCCCGAGATCGAGGCGTTTGACACTGGCCACCTCTGGTATGCCAAGCAGCTAGTCGCGGATGGCGTGCTTGAGCCTGACGCGCTGGTGCAGCTTTGCATGGGCGTGCCTTGGGGGGCGCCAGACGATTTGAACACCTTTATGGCGATGGTGAACAACGTGCCTGACAGCTGGACGTTCTCCGGCTTTGGGCTGGGGCGCAACCAGATGGCTTATGTGGCGGCCTCCGTGCTGGCGGGCGGCAACGTGCGCGTTGGACTGGAAGACAACCTTTGGCTCGACAAAGGTGTGTTGGCGGAGAACTATCAGCTGGTAGAGCGCGCGCGCGGCATTATTGAAGCGATGGGCGCCAAAGTTATCGGCCCTGAGGCTGTGCGCGAGAAGCTGAAGCTGACCAAGAGGTTGCCAAAGTCATGATCCGCATTTTTGCTTTCTTTGCTCTCTGTGTATTCGCCGCTTGCCAGTTGGTTGATGCTCCGGCTGACGGCAGCGGGCAAGTGTTTGCACCGGTTGCCGAAACTGGCGCGCAGTCGCCGCTCATTTTGCAGCAGCAATGCGAGGCGGCGGGCGGCACGATGGTTATCGGCCTGGCGGGGCCGCAGTGTGCGCGCCCTGAGCCGGACGCTGGCAAGGCTTGCAACGACAGCAAAGATTGCAGCGGTGTCTGCTTGGCGGAAACGCGCAGCTGCTCGCCGGTGACGCCATTTTTTGGCTGCCATGATGTGTTGCAAGGCGGAAAAGCTGTCGGTCTCTGCATTGACTGATTTTTGAGAAGGACAAGTAAGATGACGAAACGCGCAGCCATTATTGGCGGTGGTGTGATCGGCGGCGGTTGGGCTGCACGGTTTTTGCTCAACGGCTGGGATGTGCGGGTGTTTGACCCTGACCCCGAGGCTGAGCGCAAGATTGGCGAAGTGCTTGCAAACGCGCGCCGTAGCCTGCCGGGGCTTGGCAACATGGCCCTGCCGGATGAGGGCGCTTTGAGCTTTCACGCAGATCTGGCCGAGGCCTGTGAGGGCGCCTCTTGGGTGCAGGAAAGTGTGCCGGAGCGGCTTGATATCAAGCACAAGGTTTACGGCCAGCTGGCGGGTTGCGTGCCTGAGAGTGCGGTTATCGGCTCGTCAACTTCGGGCTATAAGCCGAGCGAACTGCAAGAGGGCATGGGCAACGCGCGCCAGATCGTGGTGACGCACCCGTTTAACCCCGTTTACCTGCTGCCGCTTGTCGAGCTGGTCACGACAGAGGCGAACAGCGCTGATGTTATCGCGCGCGCCAAAGAGATCATCAGCGGCATCGGCATGCACCCGCTACACCTGAAAAAAGAGATCGACGCGCATATTGCCGACCGCTTCCTTGAGGCCGTCTGGCGCGAGGCGCTTTGGCTTGTCAAAGACGGCATCGCCACCACCGAAGAGATCGACGATGCGATCAGATATGGCTTTGGCATCCGCTGGGCGCAGATGGGCCTGTTTGAGACATACCGCGTGGCGGGCGGCGAGGCGGGCATGCGGCATTTCATTGCGCAGTTCGGCCCTTGCCTGAGCTGGCCCTGGACCAAGCTGATGGACGTGCCGGAGCTGACGGACGAGCTGATCGACGCGATTGCAGACCAGTCTGACGCGCAAAGCGGCATGCACAGCATCCGCGAGCTTGAGCGCATTCGCGACGACAACTTGGTGGGCATGATGCGCGCGCTGGGCGCAAACGACTGGGGCGCTGGCAAGCTGCAAAACGCCCATGACGCGACGCTGCGCGAAGGCGCTGGCATCGTCGCGCATGTTGATGATGTGGCCGACTTGAGCCAACCTGTGTTGACGCTGCACCGCGTCGTGCCGCTCGACTGGCTGGATTACAACGGCCACATGACGGAGAGCCGCTATTTGCAGGCCTTCGCCGATAGCACGGATCGCTTCATGGAAATGATCGGCTGTAACGCCGAGTATATCGCCAGCGGTGGCAGTTATTTCACCGCCGAGACGCATATCAGGCATATCGATGAAGTGCACGCGGGCGCCAAGATCACCGTGCATACACAGGTGATCATGGGGGCGGGCAAGAAGATGCATCTGTTCCATGAAATGCGCGAAGGCACGCGGCTTCTGGCGAGTGGCGAGCACATGCTTTTGCACGTTGACCTGGCAACGCGGCGGGCGGCACCGCCGGCGTCGCCGGTTGAGGCGGCCTTGGTTAAGGTGGCGCAAGCGCATGCCGGACTGCCCGCGCCTGAGGGGCTTGGCCGCGCAATCGGCGACGCGCGTTGAGAGTTCTTGTCACCGCAGGCGCGTCGGGCATCGGACGGGCGATAGCCGAGGCCTACGCGCGTGAAGGCGCGCGCGTCTGGGTGACGGATGTTGACCGCGAGGCACTGGCGAGCACACCCGAAAACTGGGGCGCGGCGGAGGTTGACGTGCGCGACGAGGCGGGCATGAAGGCGCTGTTTGGCGAGATCGAAGCGGCGTGGGGCGGGCTCGACACGCTCTGCGCCAACGCGGGCATCGCAGGGCCAACGGCCGCGATTGAGGATATCGCGCTTGAGGATTGGCGCGACTGTGTCAGCGTGAACCTTGAAGGCGCGTTTTTGGCCGCGAAATATGCCGCGCCATTGATGAAGGCGCAGAAATCGGGCGCGATTATCGTGACATCCTCGACTGCGGGCCAGCACGGCTACCCGTTTCGCGCGCCCTACGCGGCGGCGAAATGGGCTGTCATTGGCCTGATGAAAACACTGGCGATGGAGCTTGGGCCGTTCGGCATTCGCGCCAATGCGATTTGCCCCGGCGCCGTGGAAGGGCCGCGGATGGAAGGTGTTTTGGCGCGGGAAGCTGCGGCCAAGGGCATGAGCCGGGACGCAGTTTATGAGGGCTACGCCGGCGGAACGTCGATGCGCTCGTTTGTAAGGGCTGAGGACATTGCCGAGATGGTGCTGTTTTTGGGCTCGGATAAGGCGCGGATGGTGTCGGGGCAGGTTATTGCTGTAGATGGCCATACTGTGAACCCTGACCCGCAGGTTTGATTTCGCGTGCTGACGCACGCGACCAACTGGGGGGCTTGCCCCCCAGACCCCCAGACCCCCAGGATATTTGCGGCAATGAGAAAGCCTAGCCTGTGTTCGCGGCGAGCTGGTCGAGGTGATCAGGGAAGTCGCGGGCTGTGACATGGGCTTCGCGCACGAGTTGGTCAAAGTGTTTTGTCAGCGCCTGGACGCGCTCGGTGTCGCGAAATGTGAGGTAGTCGCGACCGACGTAGAGCGTGGCGAGGAGCGGGCCGAAGATTGTCAGCGGGGCCGAGAACAGGCGGCGCGCGTCGAATAGATAGAGGCGCAGGCGCGGGTAGAGTTGGTCGTGCAGCTCTTTGAAGCGGGCGATTTGCGCGCTGCGTATTTCGGGCGAGAGGCCGCGATAGTAGCCTTCGCCGTGCACGAAGCTGGCAATCTCGTAGAGCGGCAGGGCGATTTCATAATCTGATTGTGAAGCACGGATCCAGCTGAGCCTGTCTTCCATCGCGCCGATGGCCTGCTCGGCCGTGCGGCCCAAGTGCGGCTCGTATTCCCACATCAGCATGTCGCGGGTTTTGAGCATATCCGGCAGGGCGGCGGGGACGTGGCGGATTTTGTAGCCTGCGGCTTCTTGATGCCAGTTGAAGATGACTTCATCGACCATAGCGCGCGGTGCTTCGGTGAGCGTGAGCGAGTTGGCCAAGAGGTGTGACGCGGTTTCCGGCCTGTCTGACAGCGACAAAAGCCAGTCAGCCGAGACGCCGAGGGCGGCGGCGCATTCTCCCACCACCTGAGCATTGGGCAGGCGTGCGCCTTGGCCCGTCAGCAGCTGTGATATTGTCGAGCGGTCAACGCCGATCCGGCGGGCGAGCGCGCTTTGGCTGAGGCCCTCGGTTTGGAGGGCCGTGCTGAGCCTTTGGCGAAACTGGGTGGCGCGGAGGCGTTTGTCGGTTTTTTCAGACATGTGGTTACAAATATCACCATCGTTGGAGAATGTTAACTGTATTCGGAATGCCAAGCGCGGCGCGGGTGCGGTAACAAGTTTGTGAACGCTATGGAGCCCCCCTTGGAAACGCGACGACGAACCCTTGTGAAAGCCTTGCTGTGGAATGCGCTTGGATTTGGCATGATGAGCCTTGTCGGGCTGATCGCCACGGGCTCGCTGGCTGTCGGTGGGGCGATGGCGCTGGTGAACACGGCTGTCGGATTTGTGACCTACCTCGCCTATGAACGCTTTTGGGCCAATGTGGATTGGGGGCGTCATGCGGGACAATAGTAGTGTTGCGCGGTTTGAGCTGCCCACGCTGGCGCTGCTTGTCGTGACCTACGCGCTTTGGGCGGTTGGCACGACATGGGCGGCGGGTGTTTGGCTGCCGCTGGGCATGGCCTGCGTGGCCTTGGCGGGGGTGCAGCACGCCTCGCTTTGCCATGAGGCTTTGCACGGACATCCGACGCGGCTGCGCTGGCTTAACGAGGCGCTGGTGTTTCCACAACTCACGCTGTTGATCCCCTATGGGCGGTTTCGCGATACTCATCTTGAGCACCACCGCGACGAACTTTTGACAGACCCATATGACGACCCTGAAAGCAACTACCGCGACCCTGCGGAGTGGGCGCGCTTTCCGGCGTGGTTGAGGAGGGTGTTCGGCCTGAACAACACGCTGCTCGGGCGGATGCTGCTTGGGCCGGTTGTGAGCCAAGTGTATTTCATGAAGGCGGATTGGGCGGCTATCAAGGCTGGAAACGGTGCCGTTTTGCGCGCGTGGCTTTGGCATGTTCCGGCGGTTGCCTTTGTTGTCTGGTGGGTGGTTGCTGTCGGGCAGATGCCTGTTTGGGCCTTCTTGCTGGCGAGCTATGGCGCGCATTCTGTGCTGAAGATCCGCACCTACCTTGAGCACCGCGCGCATGAGGCCTGCAAGGGCCGCACCGTTGTTGTGGAAGACAGCGGCCCGCTGGCGCTCTTGTTTTTGAACAACAACTACCACGCGGTGCATCATGCGCGGCCCGGCGTGCCGTGGTATCGCTTGCCTGCGCAGTTTCGGGCCGAGCGTGACAGATTTCTGGCCGAGAATGACGGCTACTACTATCGCTCCTATAGACAGATTTTTGCCAAGCACCTGCTGCGCGCGAAAGACCCTGTGCCGCATCCGCTCTGGCCAAACGGATGAAGACGCGCCATTGAAGGCGGTATGATCTGGATAGCTCTCTCTGTTATGGCAGCTGCGTTCCAAACGCTGCGGTTTATGCTGCAAAAAACGCTCAGCATGGGCCCGCTTTCGGCGGGCGGTGCAACGCTGGCGCGGTTCTTGTATACGGCGCCGTTTGCCTGCCTTTTGGCGCTCGGGTATTTGAGCTGGCGTGGGCAGGGGCTGCCGGCGATCGGCGGCGCCTTCTGGCCTTACGTTTTGGCAGGAGGGTTGGCGCAGATTCTGGCGACATGGTGCGTTGTGGCGATTTTTGCCAGCCGCAACTTTGCTGTCGGGATCACCTTCAAGAAAACCGAAGTGATGCTCACGGCGCTTGTTGGCTTTGTCGTGCTTGGCGACACGGTGACGCTTGGCGGGCTGGCAGCGATCTGCGTGGGGCTTGTCGGCGTTCTGGTGCTGTCAGACATTCCCGAAGGGGCGGGCGGCCTGCTCAAACGGGCGATGAACCGCGCGGCGGGGCTTGGGCTTTTGTCGGGTGTGCTGTTTGCGATTTCGGCGGTGACTTACCGCGGGGCGACGCTGGATGTTGCGAGTGCTGACGCGCTGACGAGGGCGCTTGTGACGATCCCCTGTGTCACGGTCAGCCAGACGCTCGGGCTTGGGCTGTGGATTGTTGTGAAAGAACCGGGGCAGTTGACAAACGTGCTGAAAGCATGGCGCACGGCTGTCTGGATGGGGCTCACCGGGCTCGGCGGCTCGCTCGGCTGGTTCACGGCGTTTACGCTGATGAACGCGGCCTATGTTTTTGCAGTGGGGCAGATTGAGGTGATCTTCTCGATCGTGGCATCTGTCCTGTTCTTTGGCGAAAAAATCACGCGGCGCGAAGGTGTCGGGATGCTTTTTATCACGGTCTCGGTGATCGGGCTTGTCGTGCTTTACTGAACTTGTTTGATAAGGTTTTCCGCCGTGGCTTTGCCACGTCGCGGTGCCAAATGGTCGGATAGCAGCGATGCTGCTATCCGACCATTTGGCTGGGCCCAAGACAACATAGGGCATCGAAGATACCCGGTTTGGCGCGGGAGCCCCCCGTTGGGGTGGGTCAATTCAGTCGTCAGCTGAAATGGACTTGCCAGAGAAAGGGCCCTTGCCATTGAGACGCAAGAACATGCTTTCTTCGGTGTTGTTGTGAAAGAACGGCACGTTTTCGGGCGGAGCAGTGTCGTGCAGGCGGTGTGCGACTTCGGCCAGCACCACTTCTGTGATGAAGGGCAAATCAAAGCCGCGCACGTCTTCTAGCGCGATCCATTGCAGGTGTGAGAGCTCGTCTTCAGCGCGCGAGAAGTCATCAAGGTCAGAGGCAATTTCGGCTGCATCGACCAGAAAGAAGCGCGCGTCAAAGCGGCGGGGACGCCCTGGGGGCGTCACGGCGCGAAAGACAAACTGAAGAGGGTGAGCGGAGGGCGAGAAGCCCGCTTGCGCAAACTCGAGCCAGTCTTCAGGCACATCGCCTTGCCACTGCACTTTTTGGCCTAAGACCAGCCCTGTTTCTTCCCAAAGTTCGCGAATGGCGGCAACGCCGAGCGCATGGGAGATGTCTTGCTCGACGTTTTCAGTGAGCCGCGCGGCGCAGACATCGTGAAAGCCGCGCGCGAGGGGAACATTAAAGTCAGCCGCATCAACAGCGCCGCCGGGAAAGACAAACTTGTTGGGCATGAACGCGGCTTTGGCCCCGCGTTGCCCCATCAGGACTTTCGGCTCTGTGAGCCTGTCACGAACAGCAATGATCGTGGCGGCGTTGCGTATGGCAGTTTTGTCGATCGTCATCGTGCTGTCGCCCTTTTGAGGCGGCGCATTGTTCAGTCTTCGCCGAACCCGTGCATGCCGCGTGCCCATTGAAACGCGATAACAGCGCCTTTCAACCTTGGCAAAAGGTATAGCGTGAGCAGCGTGCTGCCAAGAGCGAAGATGGTAAACAGCACCAGAGGTTCGGGGCGGTAGTAGACGAAAGTGAAATGCAGCAGCGGGATCATCAGGTGTCCGACGATCAGAATTGTCAGATAGGCTGGCCCGTCGTCGGCGCGGTGGTGCGAGAACTCTTCGCGGCAGACCGTGCATTCATCATTCACTTTGAGATAGCCCTTGAGCAGCGGGCCCGCACCGCAGTTCGGGCATTTGCGGCGCCAGCCTTTGCGCAAAGCAGGCCAAAGCGGCCGTTCCTGTGGGGCGATGAGGCTGTTGTCGACGTTACTCATGAGCTATCCAAACATTATTCGATCGGAGCAATTTGGCGTAATGCGCCTTAATTTGAAAGCGCATTCAGGCCCCTTGCGGCTGCATGTCGCGACTTTCTGCAAAAATTTGCGACGGAAAGCTTCTGGGCTGGCGTTAAAGCCCACAGAGACGGGAAGAACACCCTCTTGGAAACGCGACAAAGGAGCGAACCATGAAAAAGACAACAGCCCTCACAGCATTGGCCGTAGCAGGCATGATCGCAGCAGGCAGCAGCGCAATGGCGTTTGGCGGCCACAAAAACCACGGTGAAGGCCACCGCGGCCACGGCCCGCAGATGAACTTTGAAGAGCTTGATACCAATGCTGATGGCAAGCTTTCCAAAGAAGAAATGCAAGCTGGCGCCAAAGGCATGTTCGGCAGTGCAGACGCAAATGCCGACGGTAAGATCACCAAAGAAGAGATGGTCGCTGCGGCCAGCGAACGTGCCGCCAAGCGGTTTGATCGGATGATCGAGAAGCATGACGCTGACAAAGACGGCGCCTTGACGATGGACGAAATCAAAACAGGCAAACGTGAAGCGCGCATGGAAAAAATGTTTGACCGTGTGGATGCCGACAACGATGGTTTCATCACGCAAGAAGAGATGGAAAACATGCGTGGCAAAGGCAAAATGCGCAACAAGAACTAAGCGCGTGGGCGTCGCGCAGAGCGCGCGGCGCCTCCCTCCCGACGATCCGACTTGCCGCGCGGGCTTGATACTTTCAGGGGCGCAGGCTACGGCCAAGAAGCAATGACTATGGCATTTGACGACACAACAGAGCTTGGCGACGATGCGTTGCTTATCTTGTTTGCCAATGGCGACAAGCAAGCCGCCGAGGCGTTGACGCGCCGTTTGGTGCCTGTTGTGCTGGCCCATGCCTTCCGCCTGCTGGGCGAACGTTCCGAGGCCGAAGACGTGGCGCAAGAGGCCATGATGCGGCTCTGGAAAGTCGCACCGGACTGGCGGCAAGGCGAAGCCAAGGTAACAACGTGGCTCTACCGCGTGACGGCCAACCTCTGCACGGACCGTCTGCGAAAGCGCCGTTCGGTTGCACTGGAGGATGTGCCCGAACCACTTGACGAGACGGCCTCCGCACCGGAGCAGATACAGGACAAGGCCCGCATGGATGCGCTGCAAGTCGCGCTTTCTGAGTTGCCCGAACGACAAAGACAGGCGGTTGTTTTGCGCCACATTGAAGGCCTGCAAAACCCCGAGATTGCTGAGATCATGGAGATCAGCACCGAGGCCGTCGAAAGCCTGACAGCCCGGGGCAAACGGGCACTCACACAGGCGCTGAGCCAGCGCCGCGAAGAACTGGGGTATAGTGATGCGTAACCACACGACCGATGAGCAAATGCTTGAAGATCTTTTCGCTGAGGCGCAAAGCCAGCCAGCCGAGCCAAGCCCTGCCTTCATGGCGCGGGTGCTGGCGGATGCGGACGAGGAACAGGCAGGTTTCGCAACGGCTGAGCTTGCGAACGCGCCCGCGGCAACCGGTTTCAGCCTGCGCGCAGTCTTCGCCACCTTGGGTGGCTGGCCAGCGCTCGGCGGCTTGGTGACGGCAACCGCCGTTGGCATCTGGCTTGGCACCACGTCCCTGACGGGCGTATCTGACACCGCCGCGACATATCTGTATGGCGACAGCGCGCTGGGCGGGCTGAACGCCGACTACGCCTGGCTTGACACAATGGGAGACGCATGATGACGGATGCAGCGAAACAACCCTCGAAAATGAGCCGCGGCTGGCGCATCGTTCTGATCGCGTCGTTAGGGGTAAACCTCGCGGTTGCGGGCCTGTTTGCGGGGGCTGCGTTCCGCCATGGTGGACATGAGCGCGCAAGTGGTCACTCAGACCCGATGGTGCGTGCGCTGGACAAAGACGCGCGCAGGGATATTGGCCGCGAAATCCGCAAGCATCGCGAGAATGGCAAGGACATGCGCGGAAAGTTCACCGCAGCCTTTGCCGAGGTTCTCGCGGTTCTGCGTGCCGACGAGTTTGATGCCGCCGCGATGCGCACCGCACTTGAGCGCAAATCAGCCGTTCTGCGCAAGTCGCGCGACGTGGGCGAAACGGCCCTGATTGCCCATCTGGAAGGCCTGAGCAAAGCCGAACGCGAGATGTTTGCAGACCGGCTCGAAGCGGCCTTGAAACATAAGAAACGCCGCTAAGCGGCTGACTGGTCGCTAAGCGTTACCTGATTGCGACCATGGCTTTTGGAGCCATATAGCGCCACATCAGCCTCCCGCAGCAGGCTTTCGGCGGTTGCCCCTTCCAAACTCTGCGACGTTTGGTTTGGTTCGCATACCGCCACGCCGATGCTGACCGTCAGTTGCACAGGCCGCTCAGCGCCGGGCAGCTGGAAGCTGTGGGTTGCCACGGTTTCACACAGTCTTCTGGCTGCTAAATGCGCGGCTTCAACCGTTGTGTCGGGTAGAATGATCATAAACTCTTCGCCGCCGATGCGAGAGGCTATGTCGCCCCCGCGCAGGCTTTCCCCGAAGAGTTTGGCCAGCGCTACGAGTGCTGCATCGCCGGCCTCGTGGCCAAACCTGTCATTGACAGTTTTGAAGTGGTCTACGTCGATCGCCATGACAGCGCAGCTTTTTGCCTCGCGTCGGCAGTGGCTGGCAACCCGTGTCAGATGTGGCAGGGCAAAGCGGCGGTTGTAAAGGCCTGTTAAAGCGTCGATGGTGGCGGCGCGCAGCCCCTCGTGCATATTCGCGCGGCGCTTATCATCGCGTCTTTTGGCGCGGGCCTGACGGCGAATGCGCAGGCTGAGTTCTCTGAGGCAAAACCCGTAGGCCAGCACATCGTCGGAGCCGCGATCAAGCGCTTCGCCGAGAAATGCGGGCTGTGCCGTAGGCACAACCGCAATGATTTTGGCGTGCCGCGTTTGGCTGCTGGCGCGCAGATCAGACAAGAGATTGAGCGCTTTCTGGGCGTGGCGCTCGGCAACATCGATAACGATCACGTCGGGCAAGGCGGTGTCGTCAAGCGCCACCATCACTTCGTCAAAAGCGAAAGCCCTGACATCGGCGCCGGGGTGCCCTGAAAGCTGGTGGCTCCAGTTATGTGCAGCGTTGACGGTGCTTGACATCACAGCCACGTGCACCTTCTTTTCACCCCCGGTTGGCTCAAACTGAACGCTGGTCTCACCAAAGCCGAGAACACGCTCCATGCGCTCTTGCAGGAGAGTGTCTTCGAGGCTTTCATTGTTGCGTAAAATGGCCCGGAACCGCGCCAGAAGCGCACTGACGTCCGGAGGCTTGATCAAGATATCAGTGGCCCCCGCTGCAAGCAGAGCAAGGCGCGCGTCCGTATCAAGACTGTTGCACAGAACAATGCGCGAGATTTTGGCGAGCCGCGGATCGTCTTCAAAGGCCTTGATGAACTCTAAGGTGGTACTGTCAGGCAGCCGCGTTGGACAGAGCACGAGCTGGGGCTGCTCGCGGCCTGCAACTTGCAGCGCCTCCTCTGCGGAGGCGGCTTGCAACACGCAATACCCCGCTGCCGAAAGCTTAACGTGCAGCACGATGCGATTGGTCGCAATGTCATCAACGATTAAGACTTTAGCCTGCATTTTAGCCTAAAGCTCCCTTTCCACTTGTTATCGCGTTCATCATTTCGCAAAAGAAGTTAAGAAAACCTTTCGAGGATGTTTAAAAATGGTGAAAACGCGGGAAGCCGCCGAAATTATCGGCATAAAAGCGCTCACCTGGCTTGCCGGGAATGACGAGCTGATGCCGGTTTTCATGGGCGCGAGCGGCGCCGCGGTGGACGATTTTCGCCAGCAGGCCTCCGATCCGGCCTTCCTTGGCTCGGTGCTTGACTTCCTTTTGATGGACGATGCCTGGATCATGGCCTTCTGCGACGCTGAAAACCTGAAGTACGATGAGCCGATGCGCGCCCGCGCGGCCCTCCCCGGTGGCGAGCAGATAAACTGGACATGAGCATGCAAGACGTAAGAGGCGTGATCTTTGACAAAGACGGCACGCTGTTTGATTTCGCCAGCACATGGGAAGCCTGGGCGCTGGCGTTTCTCAACCGCTTGGGGCGGGACGAGGCCCATGCGCGAGAGTTGTCCGACTTGGTTGGTTTTGACTACGACAGCCAGTCATTCCTGCCGACAAGCGTTGTTATTGCAGGCACGCCGGGGGAGATCGTGGAGGCGATCGCAGAAGCGCTCCCACAGCTTTCGAAGACCGAGATCGCCGATGTTCTGAACGAGGAAGCCGCCCATGCGCCGCAGGCTGAAGCCGTGCCGCTAAAGCCGCTTCTGGCACAGCTCAGAGCGGCTGAGCTAAAGCTTGGAGTGGCCACAAATGACGCGCAGATGCCCGCGCTCGCACACCTCGGGGCGGCGGGAATTACGGAGGCGTTTGACTTCATCGCAGGCTTTGACAGCGGCTATGGCGGCAAGCCTGCGCCGGGGCAGCTTTTGGGCTTCTGTGAGGCTGTGGGGCTTGCCGCGAGCGCTGTGGTTATGGTGGGCGACAGCCTGCATGACTTGCGTGCGGGCCGTGCCGCCGGAATGCGCTGTGTTGGCGTGCTGACGGGCATGGCAACAGAGGCCGAGCTGAGCCCGCATTGCGACGTGGTGCTGCCCGATATCGGCCATTTGCCCGCGCTTTTGGGGCTCTGAGCGGCCCAATCGTTAACATAGCGCACAGGCGCGTTAACACATTCTGGCGTTCAGAAACGGCCGTGCCTAAGCTATGCAGCTATCTATGCAGAACGCAGTGCATAACGCGTGCATACGATTTGCGCGAAAGTCTTAACGCAAATTAACTTAATGCGGCGCGCGTTGGGCGCTGCGGGCGATGGCTTTGTGATCAGTGTGCGGGCTTGATGAAGGTACCGTTTTGCAAGTCGCGCACCGCTTGGCGGATCTCCTCGCGGGTGTTCATCACGATCGGGCCGTGCCACGCCACAGGCTCTTGCAGGGGCGCGCCGGAGATGAGCAGAAAGCGCACGCCCTCCTCGCCCGCTTGCACGGTGATCTCGTCGCCTGTGCCAAAGCGGATGAGCGTGCGGTTGCCCGACATGTCGCGGATGTTGACTTCTTCGCCCATCACCTCTTTTTCGAGCAAAACACCTGTGGGTGCGCTGGCGTCGGCAAAGGCAGCAGAGCCTTCAAACACGTAGGCAAAGGCGCGGCGGTAGGTGTCGACGGGCAGGGTTTTCTTCACGCCAGCGGGGATGCTGATGTCGAGATACTGCGGATCGGCGGCGATGCCGTCAACCGGCCCGCGCTTGCCCCAGAACTCGCCCGTCACGACGCGCACATGGGTGCCGTCATCATCGGTAATCTCGGGGATCTCGCGCGCCTCGACGTCTTGGTAGCGCGGGTCTGTCATCTTGAGGTTGGCTGGCAGGTTGGCCCAGAGCTGGAAGCCGTGCATCTGGCCTGTGGGGTTCGGCGAGGGCATTTCCTGATGCATGATGCCCGAGCCTGCCGTCATCCACTGCACGTCGCCCGCGCCGAGGGTGCCTGTGTTGCCGAGGCTGTCAGCATGGGCGATGTCGCCGGAAAGAACATAGGTAATTGTCTCGATGCCGCGATGCGGGTGCCACGGAAAGCCCTTCTCGAACTTGGCGGGGTCATCGTTGCGAAAGTCGTCAAACAGCAGGAACGGGTCAAGTTCGCTCGGGTCATGAAAGCCGAAAGCGCGGTGCAAATGCACGCCTGCGCCCTCAAGGGTGGGGGTGGTTTTGCGGGCTTCAAGAACGGGGCGGATCGACATGGGCTTGCTCCTTGCTGGGGTGATCACAAGCTAGGGCCGCGTAAGGGTTTGCGCAATTCTGCGGAAACTGACGGTATCTGTGCAAAAATGCACGGTTATGTGCAGGGTAGGGTTATGTGCCGCGCACCTTTGCCCACCAGTCGACAGGTTTGAGACGGGCTGGCGTTTTGGCGAGCCTGAGCGCAAGCCTGCGGAACCGTGACAGGGCAAGGCCGCGCCAGGCGCGGTTATACCATTTGGAAAAGTCGCGGTTGAACGGACAGACGCGCATACAGATTGCGCAATCCGAGCTGAGCTTTGCCCAGAAGCCAAAGCACTTTTCAGCGTCCGACGTCCATTTCTTGACGCCTTGAATGGCGCTTTGGTTTTTGCCGCCAAACTCGGGTGCCCCAAACGGCAGCGCCTTGACGGGGCAGGCGTCTGCGCAGCGGGTGCAGATGTCGCAGAACCTGGCAAAGCCGGGGCGCTTGGGGGCGTCATGGGCGAGCGGCATGTTGGTGAGGATCTTGGAGAAGCGCAGGCGCGGGCCGAACTCGGGAGTCAGCACCATCTGGTTGCGGCCATATTCACCAAGCCCTGCCTTGATGGCGAGGGGGATGACGAGGCCTGTGTCGTTCATGCTCGCTACAGCCTCATAGCCGAGGTTGCGGATATAGGCCGCGGTTTGCATGACGATGGCGGCTTCGTGGGAATACTCGCGCCCTGTGGCGGCACCGGCGAGGGCGGAGGGGTAGGTTTCGACCAGCCCCTCGTCCATCTCGTGGCCCAAGACGATGACCGAGGTGAGGCCTTCGGGCAGGGTGTTGGGCGCGTCGGACATGTCACGGGTGTCAACGCGGCTCTCGTAGAGCCAGCGGTCGTCCAGATCGGTGATGCCACAGAGGCTGGCCCCGAAGAACGTGGCGATCTGTTTGATCTCGCGCGACATCTCGGTGATGTCTTCGATGGCGAGCTGCTCGGGGGCGACGGGCGTATCGGCGCGGATGGGCGCTTGAAAGCCCTCGCGCTCGCCGAGAGCGGCGTTTCTGTCGGAGACGACATCGGAGATCAGCCACGCCGCGTTGCGCAGGGCAAAGTCGCGTTGTGAAAACCCGTCGCCGCGCCGCGGGGTGGCTTCCATGCGGTAGGAGGCAAAGAAGGCGTCGGTGTTTTTGTTGCGCACGCGCGCGTCCCAGAAGGCGCGTGTGAAGACGTCGTTGCGCTGAGTGAATGGTTTGAAGTCGTCGGTGATTTCAAAGCCGGCGTCTGCGTCGCCGTCGCGTTGGGGGGAGGTGTTGGAAGGCCATGACATGGGCGTGAGCCTATGGGGGCGCTTCGCCCGTGGCAAGGCGCCGGTTATGAGTATTTTTGTCAAGAAAAAGCAGAGGGGCATGAAAAACGGCAGACGCGCGTCGTTTGGGGGCTTGCAAGGCGGGAAGGGCACAGCAAGGATGTTTGAAAAACGGGAGAGCGCTATGAAAATCGGATTTATCGGACTTGGGAATGTAGGCGGCAAGTTGTCGGGCAGTTTGCTGCGCAATGGCGTTGAGCTGGTTGTGCATGATTTGGACGCCGAGCTTGTGGCGGGCAAGGTTGCAAAGGGCGCTGTGGCGGGGGGTAGCCCTGCTGTGATGATGCGCGACTGCGATGTTGTGATCACCTGTCTGCCAAGCCCTGCGGCCTGTGCGCTTGTCGTGGAAGAGATGCTGCCGGAAGTGCGCGAGGGCAAGATCTGGCTGGAGATGAGCACCACGGATGAGGCCGAAGTGAAGCGCTTGGGCGAGGCTGTGATTGCGGCGGGCGGCGCGGCGGTTGACTGCCCTGTGTCGGGGGGATGCCACCGTGCGGACACCGGCAATATCGCTATTTTTGCGGGCTGCGACAGGGCGACATTCGAGCGCATTCTGCCGATCCTGACCATTATGGGCCGGCGGGTTTTGCACACCGGTGATCTGGGCTCGGCCTCGGTTCTGAAGGTGTTGACGAACTTTCTGGCGACGGCAAACCTTGTGTCTGTCGCGGAGGCTCTGACTGTGGCCAAGGGCGCGGGGATGAACCTGAATGTGGCCTATGAGGCGATGGCGATTTCTTCGGGCAACTCGTTTGTGCATGAGACCGAAGGGCAGGTTATCTTGAACGGGTCGCGCGATATTTCCTTTACGATGGATTTGGTTGCCAAAGACATTGGCTTGTTTCAGGAGGTGGCTGACCGCGCGGGTGTGCCGCTTGAGCTGAACCCGTTGCTGATCAGTATTTTCCAGGACGGCATCGCGCGGTTCGGGCCACGCGAGTTGAGCCCGAACATCATCAAACGGCTCGAAGAGGCGACGGGGCTTGATGTCACCGCGCCGGGCTTTCCGGCCGAGATGGTGGATGATGAACCCGAAGAGCGCGGCGCGGAAGTTGTGCCGAAGTTTTAAACGGCCGGCGCAGGCCACAGGGAGAGCCACAGTATGAGCGAGCGTCAGACAAGTCAGACACTGGCCGAGATATCCGTCAGCCCCTTGCGCCGCTTTGTCGGGGCGGCGGCTGTGGCTGTCTCGGGCACGCTGCTGCTTGGGACGGCGATGTTTGAGCCGCCACAGGGGCCAGTGTTGCAAGTGCTCGTCTGGGCTATGGCGCTGGTTTTGCTGCTCGGTGCGTTCAGGCTTTACCGCGACACGGGGCTGGTTGTGCGGCTGACCAGCGAGGCCTTGCTTGACAGTTCGGGCGAGGTGATCGTGGCGCTTGAAGAGATTGTCGAAGTCGAGCGCGGGCACTTTTCCCTGCGCCCCTCAAACGGGTTTTCTTTGAAGCTAAAGACAGAAGCCACGCCGTGCTGGCGGGTCGGGCTGTGGTGGCGCGCCGGGCAAAGAGCCGCGATCGGCGGGGCGGCAAGCGCGTCGCAGGCCAAAAAAATGGCCGAGACGCTGGAAAAGCACCTCGGCCTGTCTGTGTTGACGGACTAGCAAGCTTATCCGTTAACCTCGAAGCGCACTTGTGGGGCAAATCGGGGGCGCGCGAAGACGAATGTTCTGATCGTATTGTCTTCCATCAACCCGTAGAGAAACGGCGGCGTGTAAGACAGTTTTGTCTCGACCAGAATAATGCGTTCGCCGTTCACCATATCTGGCAATTTGTCATGCCAGTTTTTCACGTCGGCGTTGCGCAGCTTTTCCATATTGCCGCGTTTTTGCGACCAGTCGAGGCGGAACAGATCTTTCTTTTTCACATAGCGGATCACCGAGACACGCAAATCAGGCTGCGAATTGGCGCGCGTCAGAAATGCGACCAACTCGCGTGTTGCGTCGATATAGTCCGGCGTCAACGGGTCTGTCTCGCGGCTGATCATGTCAGCAATAGTGAAGGCCGACTTTTCATGCACACCGACTTGGCGGTAGGCGTCAAACCATGAGAACATCGAGGCGTAGGCCCAGAAGACGATCGGCGCCATCACGATGAATTCGACCGA
Organism: uncultured Lentibacter sp.; assembly: GCA_947497495.1. Taxonomy (GTDB): domain Bacteria; phylum Pseudomonadota; class Alphaproteobacteria; order Rhodobacterales; family Rhodobacteraceae; genus Lentibacter. The sequence continues at coordinate 12,317 of CANMGT010000010.1, read as the reverse complement.
GACTGTGCCACCGGTTTCGTCGCGGAAGGCTTTGAGGCGGGATTTGATATATGACCAGACCATTATAGCGGCTCCTGTACAAAGGCCGATGTGGCGACCATGGCGGCGTGGCCTGCGCCATCAGTCGTCAGATGGCGGCCAAGGCCTGTCAGCGGGAAGACCGGCTTGAACACGAAACATGCGCGCAGCAGCATCATCTGGTTTTGCTGGCCGTTGGTAAACTGACGGATCGGGTTTGCCGCCAGCGAGTGGTCAACGCAGTTGGCTGTCGTGCTCGCCGAGGCGAAGTTGCGCATATCGAGGGGGATCATCTCGAGGCGCAGGTTGTCACTACAGTCTGGCAAAAAGCCAGAGTAGCCACAGATGCGCGTCACGATATCGTCGTGCTGGATGTCTGCCCCTGTTGTCAGGCGCACGTCACGCACGGCCATGTCGAGGCCGCGTTCGAGCATCGAGTGGCGGAAGGTGATCATTCCCAGCTCGACGGCGGCGCAGAACATGATGATGAAGAAAGGAAACAGGATCGCAAATTCGAGTGTTGCGTTGCCTTCTTCGTCACGCTGAAAGCGGCGGATATGCTTTGCTATATGTCTCATTGGATCAACTTCAGTTGGCTAATGGATTGGGCGATGGCAGAGAAAGCATCTTCGATTTCGACACCTTCTACGTCAAAGAAGTGGCTTCTTGTGCTGGCACAGGATTCCAGAAGGTTCTGCGAATGTTTAGGGGCTTCAAACCCGATGGTGTAGACAACAACATTCGATTGCTTGACCGAGTTGCACATCGTTTGTGTGTGGCCGTCTTTTGAGCTGCCAGGATGCACGACGTCGCTCGCATTGGTGTAGTATTTTTCCCAAGCGTTGCTGTCGATCGGGCCAAAGATGTAATAGGCGATCCAGGCCGCTGACGCTTGCGCGTACAGGTCTTGGTAAGACAAGCGCACATAGTCGGTTGGCGGCGATGTGAACGAATTGGTCGTTTTGACACGGCTGTTCCCGGAGGCGTCTTGCACGTAGTATCTGTCGTTGCTCGGGCTGTAGGCGCCATAGCGGCCGTTGGTCGGGTTGTACCAAGCGTTTGACATACCTGTGCGCAGGTGGTCGGCAAGGCGGTATTGGGTTGTGTTCTGACCATCCGTCATCACAACCATCACCTTGATCACATCAGAGCCGCTGTAGGCGAGCGGACGGTTGGAGAAGCGGGCATCAACGACGCCGTCTTCGATGATCCCCTGAATGGCAGGGCGCATGTTCGGGTCGAGCATTGCTGCGCCCCATTTGATGCCAAGGTCGATAGACGTGTTGCCACCCGCCGTCAAAGCGTCGATCGCTGCGTGGAGTGCGACAGGGTCGTTCGAGAGTGGCGTGATCGCCATGGCCGGATCAGACGGGCAGATCGGCATGTCAAGCTCGCCCTCGGAATAGGAGAACACATCAAAGTGCTGTGTTTGCTCATACTCGCGTGACGACGAACCCTTCAGATCAAAGCTGTTGTCGTTGAAGTCGTTGGTGTTGATATTCACGCAAGACGAATAGTCATGCCCTTCCGAAACGCGCAGCTCGTCGAGCAGGTGTTCACCCGCGGCAACTTGGGTTGCGTATGGGATGATCGAGATCGTGATATCATTCGCTTGGTTCAGCGGCAGAATGGAGGTGACAAACTCTTTGGCCGCGACTTTGAGGCGCGAGAGTTTGTTACCTGACATCGAGCCGGACACGTCCAGCACCAGCGAGATCTCGACATTGTCGACGCGCTCTTCAGCGGCTGACAAGGCAGGCGCGACGAACTTGTCGACACCCAGCATGTGCACAAGTTGGGTTGGCACGTCCTGTTTTGCGATTGCTGTCACTTTGCGGTGGGTCAGGCCTTCGTCAACAACAGTTGAAGTCAGGTCTGCGTCGATGTCGAACTTGTCAAGATAGCTGGCGACAACCTGTGTGGGCGGGAGCGTCTGATCAAGGTCAGCGGCGGCGAGAACAGCTTGGTCGAGCGCGCTTTGAAGGCGCGTTCGGTGCGTTTCAAAGCGCATAACGTCAACGCCGAGGGCCCCCACGAAGAGAATCATGAGCATGAACCAGACCGAGAAGGCGACGATAACGCCGCTCTCGTCATTGTAGAACGCGCGCAAATGGCGCTGCAAACCGCGCCCGGGGCGGGTGCGATATGCGGTTTCACCGAGTTGCTTTGAGACGTTGATCTCTTTCATGGTTCCTCACTCTCCGGGCTGTGCCCGAATGTCTGCAAAAGGCAGACCTTTGATACATTAATCCACCATTTCTTTTGCCCGAGATCTGTGGCGGAAATGAGGCGGAATAAAGGATAATGGAGCTTATTTTTAAGGCTTTTGGAACCGATCCTCTGTATTGTTAACCTTTGTTTCCCAGACGTTAACAGTTTGATAAGGATTTGCCGGAATAGCCTTTGGCAGGGGGCGCAATGCAGTGGCGATGACCGGCAACGTGGTGCAAATTTCTCGGTGAGGCGCTTAAAGGCGCTGGCTGTTCAGCTTTTTGAAAGAGTTGTTGGCCATTCTGGCTCAAGGGTGCGACAAAAGAGCCCAGGGAGGCCTGAGTCGTTTTTGCCTGAGCCTCAAAGGGGAGAAGAGACCAAATGGAAAACATCAAAGAGCCGTCCTTTCGCGAGAGCGTAGACCTCATGTTCAACCGCGCCGTTGCGGTGATGGATCTCCCGCCTGGGCTGGAAGAGAAGATCAGGGTTTGCAACGCGACATATACTGTGCGGTTCGGCGTGCGGTTGCGCGGCCAGATCCAGACGTTCACCGGCTACCGCTCTGTGCATTCCGAGCATATGGAGCCCGTGAAGGGCGGCATCCGCTATGCGCTGGGCGTGAACCAGGACGAAGTGGAGGCGCTTGCCGCCTTGATGACATATAAGTGCGCCTTGGTTGAGGCGCCCTTTGGCGGTTCCAAAGGCGGGCTGTGCATTGATCCGCGCCAGTATGACGAGCACGAGCTCGAGTTGATCACCCGCCGCTTTGCCTATGAGCTGGCCAAGCGCGACTTGATCCACCCCTCCCAGAACGTGCCTGCGCCCGACATGGGAACTGGCGAGCGTGAAATGGCGTGGATCGCTGACCAGTACCGCCGGATGAACACGACAGATATCAACGCAGCTGCCTGTGTCACGGGCAAGCCGATCAACGCGGGCGGCATTCAGGGCCGCACCGAGGCCACAGGCCGCGGCGTGCAATATGCGCTGCGCGAGTTTTTCCGCTACGAGGAAGACAAGGCCAAAGCCGGCCTGACGGGCACGCTTGAGGGCAAGCGGGTGATCGTGCAGGGGCTTGGCAACGTGGGCTACCATGCGGCGAAGTTCCTGAGTTCGGAAGATGGCGCGATCATAACGGGCATCATCGAACGTGACGGCGCCTTGTTTAACCCAGATGGGCTTGATGTGGACGCGGTGCACAGCTGGATCTCCAAACATGGGGGCGTTACGGGCTTTCCCGACGCGACCCATGCTGCCGAGGGCGCGGCCATTCTGGAAGAAGACTGCGACATCCTTATTCCGGCGGCCCTGGAGGGTGTTATCAACCTGACCAACGCCGAGCGGATCAAAGCTCCGCTGATCATCGAAGCGGCCAACGGGCCGGTGACGGCGGGGGCTGACGAGGTGCTGCGCAAGAAGGGCACTGTCATCATTCCGGACATGTATGCCAACGCGGGCGGTGTGACGGTGTCGTATTTCGAGTGGGTGAAAAACCTGAGCCACATTCGCTTTGGCCGCATGGGCCGCCGTCAGGAAGAGGCACGCCACCAGCTGATCGTGGATGAGCTGGAGCGGCTTGATCGCAAATTGGGCGACTCCTGGTCAATGACGCCGCAGTTCAAGGAGAAATACCTGCGCGGCGCGGACGAGCTGGAGCTGGTGCGATCGGGCCTCGATGACACGATGCGCACCTCTTATCAGTCGATGCGTGAGGTGTGGCACAGCCGCGAGGATGTCGATGATCTGCGCATGGCCTCCTATATTGTCGCGATCACCAAAGTTGCTGCGAGCTACCGCGCCAAAGGGCTTTGAGCAGTCAGAGAGACAACTTTAAAAGGGCGGCCCAACCGGTGCCGCCTTTTTTGTGGCCTGCTTCCGAGACTGAGACGTGTCATTGAAGCTTCGTTTCAAAATAGCGGCAAGACAGATCAGAGCTTTTCCGACCTTTAGGAGTCAATTGCTCGTTCAAGGTGCCTTGCCTCAGTAAATGCCCCTGTAAGTGCCCCAGAAAAGCGCCGACTTGGTAAACCGGAAACCATAGAGCCATATCTCGGAGCCTATTGTTGCCAAAGGCTCGGATCGGGTTTTGGTTCGTGATCTGGCGATGAGTGTAACCCACATTTTTGAGGCGGTGTCAGACTGTGTGAGGGCCAGCAACGGTAAAATGCACAGGTTTAATGAACAGGTTTCCAGTGCCTGCACACGGGCTGACAACCGCGTTTTGGGCAACGTTTGCTCTAGCTTCAGCGCAGGCCAAGGCGACTTCAGGAATACTGAAGTAGAAAGTCGCGGGTTTGATATTTATTGTCGAAAAGCGAGAAACAGCCCCCCAACGCGCTTGCTAGTCTTAACCAGAGTTGATTGAGTAGCCGTGCATAGCACTGCAAGGGGGAAGACCATGCGCTTTTCTGCGCTTCGCGTTCTCAAAGAAGGACTGACGGGCAACAAAGGTTGGACGCCGCATTGGCGCGACCCTGCGCCAAAGCCCGAGTATGATGCGATCATCATCGGCGGCGGCGGGCACGGTCTGTCGACGGCTTACTACCTCGCCAAGAACCACGGAATGACAAACATCGCGGTGCTTGAGAAGGGCTATATCGGCGGCGGCAACGTGGGCCGCAACACGACGATCGTGCGCGCCAACTACGGCCTTGAGGGCAATTCGCAGTTCTACAGTCACTCTCTCAAGCTCTGGGAAGGGCTGGAGCAAGACCTGAACTACAACGCGATGATGAGCCAGCGCGGGATCATCAACCTGTTTCACTCTGACGGGCAACGCGACGCGGCGGCGCGGCGGGCAAACATGATGATCAGCCAGGGCGACGACGCCGAGCTGCTCGACAAGCACACAGTGCGCAAGCTGTTGCCCAACCTCAATCACGACAACATCCGCTTTCCGATTTACGGAGGGCTCTATCACAAGCGCGGGGGTACGGCGCGCCACGACGCTGTTGCTTGGGGTTTTGCGCGCGGGGCCGATCAGCGCGGCGTTGATCTGATCCAGAACTGCGAAGTCACGGGCATCGACATCGAAAACGGTGTTGTGAAAGGCGTGCAAACGACGCGCGGCGCGATCAAGGCGAAGAAAGTCGGCATGGTTGTTGCGGGCCGTTCCGGCCAGGTCGCGGCGATGGCGGGCATGCGCCTGCCTGTCGAGAGCCACGTCTTGCAGGCCTTCGTCACCGAGGGCCTCAAGCCCTGTGTCGACCATGTTGTCACCTTCGGCATGGGCCATATGTATATGAGCCAGTCTGACAAGGGCGGCCTGGTGTTTGGCGGCGATCTTGATTTCTACGCTTCCTATGCGCAGCGCGGCAACTTGCCCACCAAAGAACATGTGATGGAAGCCGCGATGTGCCTGATGCCGCAGATCGGCAAGGCGCGGGTGCTGCGCAGCTGGGGCGGGATTATGGACATGTCCCCCGATGGCAGCTTTATCATGGACAAGACCCAAGTTGACGGGCTGTTTGTAAACACCGGCTGGTGTTACGGCGGCTTCAAGGCCGTGCCGGCTTCGGGCTATTGCATGGCGCACCTGATGGCAACCGGGCAGCCACATGAAGTTGCCGCCCGCCACCGGCTTGACCGCTTTGAAACGGGCCGCGGACTGATGGATGAAGAAGCCAGCGGCAGCCAACATAATTTGCACTAAGCAGCCAACATAATTTGCACTAAAAGGAATAGATCATGATCAGATTTTTCGCACCGCTTGCCATTGCTCTCACGCTCGCGCTGCCTGCACATGCAGGCCCCAAATTTGGCAACCCTCCACCCTCGCCACATATGAAGCCGAAGATGGCCAAGGTTTTGGGCCGCGCGCAAAAGAGCATCAATCAGGAAATTTCCAGCGGTGTGCGCCTGACAGCGGCCACGTCTCAGGGCGACACGCTTGTTTTCATGATGCGCGCCGAAAGCGTGGCGGCTGCCGAGATCGGCATGATCCGCGACCCGGGCTTAACCCCGCAACAACGCTTCGTGAAAACCTTCGGGCAAAAGTTTTGCCGCAAGGGCTCGGCGCCGCGCGCATTTGTTGATGCGGGTGGCCGCATTTCGATGGCGCTCAGGCTGCGCGGAAGCTCGAAGCTGCTGATGGGCGGCACACTCTCCAGCTGTAAGTAGGATAAACCCCATGCGTATTGCTTGCCCCCTTTGCGGCGAAAGAGACAGCCGCGAGTTCAGCTACAAGGGCGCGGCCCTCGCGCTTGGTTACCCCTCCGAGGAGGCAGGCTTTGAGGCGTGGGACGACTACCTGCACAAGCGCGACAACCCTGCCGGGCCGACGCGCGAGCTGTGGTATCACGGCTCGGGCTGCACGGCTTGGCTTGTTGTCACGCGCAACACGATGACGCATGAGATCCTGTCCGTCGAATTGGCGGAAGATGCGCCAGAAAGCGCACAAGAAAACACACAGGGGGCAAACGCATGAGGATAGCTGGCAAGGGCCTCATCAACCGTGCAAAGCCTGTGAGCTTTCAGTTTGATGGCACGACATATCAGGGCTTTGAGGGCGATACGCTCGCCTCGGCTCTGTTGGCGAACGGCGTCAAGCTTGTCGCGCGCTCGTTCAAGTATCACCGCCCGCGCGGAGTGTTGACGGCAGGCTCTGAAGAGCCGAACGCTTTGGTCACGGTGGGCCACGGCGGCAGCCAAGACCCGAACGTGCGCGCCACGACGCAAGAGATATACGAGGGCCTTGACGCGCGCAGTCAGAACCGCTGGCCTTCGCTTGCCCATGACGTGATGGCCGTGAACGACCTTGCCGCGCCTTTCCTCGGCGCCGGGTTCTACTACAAGACATTCATGTGGCCCAAGGCGTTTTGGGAAAAGCTTTACGAGCCGATCATCCGCTGTGCGGCGGGGCTCGGGGCGATTTCCGGTGAGCCTATCACCGACAAATTCGAGCGTGCCTATGCGCATTGCGATGTGCTGGTTGTCGGCTCGGGGCCTGCGGGGCTTATGGCCGCGCTGACAGCGGGTGAGGCGGGGGCTGACGTTATTCTCACCGAGGAAGACAGCCTGCTTGGCGGACGCCTTCTGAGCGAGAACGGTCAGATCGACGGTATGCCTGCGCGCGACTGGGCCAATGCAACCGCGATCAAGCTGAACGCGATGAGCAACGTGCGTGTTATGGCGCGCACCACAGTCACGGGGGCCTATGACGGCGGCACTTACGGCGCCTTGGAGCGCGTCGGGCATCATTGCGAGATGTCTGATGGCCTACCTAAAGAGTGCTTCTGGCGGATCGTGGCCAAACGCACCGTGCTGGCCGCTGGCGCCATCGAGCGCCCTGTCGCCTTCCAGAACAACGACCGTCCCGGTATTATGATGGCGAGCGCTGTGCGCGCCTACGTCAACCGCTGGAATGTGGCTCCGGGAAAGAGCGTCGCGGTGTTTGGCAACAACGACAGCGCACATGATACGGCGGCTGACTTGCTCGCTGCGGGCGTGCATGTCTGCGCGTTGATCGACAGCCGTCCTGACGCAACAACAACCCTGGACGTGCCGTTCTACGCGGGCGCGCAGGTGAGCGGCAGTGAAGGCCGCAAAGAGCTGGAGGCCATCACGATCAGCCGTGCTTCGGGCATCGACAAGGTGCAGGCCGACTGTTTGGCCATGTCTGGCGGCTGGAACCCGACGCTGCACCTCGCTTGCCACATGAGCGGGCGGCCCGATTGGCGCGAGGACATTGCGGCCTTCGTGCCCAAACCCGGCATGGTTCCGGGCCTGATCGCGGCGGGGGCCTGCAACGGGGCCTTCTCGACGGCGGCCTGTCTGGGCGAGGGCGCAGGCGCGGCACTTGCTGCATTGGAGGCGATTGGCCTCAAGGCCAAGATGCCGAAGTTGCCCGCGTCAGAAGACCGCGACTACAGCATCAGCCCGCTTTGGGCAGTGGCAGGCAAAGGCCGTGCCTGGCTTGATTTCCAGAACGATGTGACTGTGAAAGACGTCAAGCAGGCGGCGGTTGAGAACTTCCGCTCGGTGGAGCACATGAAGCGATACACCACGCAGGGCATGGCGACAGACCAAGGCAAAAACTCCAACGTGCAGGCGCTGGCTGTTTTGGCCGATGCCACGGGCCGCGGCATTCCGGAGACAGGCACAACAACCTACCGCCCGCCCTTCACGCCCGTCGCGATTGCGGCCATGGCGGCAGGGGCCGAAGACAAGGGCTTTGCGCCCGAGCGCTTCACGACCTCGCACCGGCTGACTGTGAAAGCGGGCGCACCGCTGATCGAAGCGGGGCTATGGTATCGGCCGTCCTTTTTCCCGCTCAAGGGCGAGACGCATTGGCGCCAGAGTTGCGACCGCGAGGTTGGCTATGTGCGCGAGGCTGTCGGCGTGGCTGACGTGTCAACGCTTGGCAAGATCGACATCAAGGGCCGCGACGCCGCTGCCTTCCTTGATTTTCTCTACACCAACATGTTCTCGAGCCTCAAAGTGGGCCGCGTGCGCTATGGGCTTATGCTGCGTGAAGACGGCCACGTTATGGACGACGGCACGACAGCGCGTCTGGCGGATGATCACTTTGTGATGACAACAACCACAGCCGCGGCTGGCCAAGTCATGCAGCATATGGAGCTAGTCAGTCAGGGCATGAAGCGCGGCATGGATGTGCGCTTTACCTCGGTCACCGAGCACTGGGCGCAGTTTGCTGTCGCAGGCCCGAAAGCGCGTGAGTTGCTCAACGGCTTGCTGGATGCGCCGATTGACGGCGAAAGCTGGCCCTTCATGGCCTGTGGTGACATCAGCATTGGCGGCGTCAAAGGCCGCCTGTTCCGGATCAGTTTTTCGGGCGAGCACGCCTATGAAGTCGCGCTGCCCGCGCGCTATGGCGAGAGCCTGTTTGCGACGTTGCGCGCGCGCGCCGAAGCACTGGGCGGGGGCGTATACGGTATGGAAGCGCTCAATGTGCTGCGCATCGAGAAGGGCTTTATCACCCACGCCGAGATCCATGGCCGCGTGACGGCTTTTGACGTCGGCATGCAGGGCATGATGAGTAAAAAGAAAGACTTTATGGGCAAAGGCGCCGCCTCACGGCCCGGCCTGCTGGAAGACGATCGCGAACAGCTTGTGGGCTTCAAGCCGACGGGTGTTGTGAAGCAACTCACCGCTGGCGCGCACCTTTACAACGACGGCGCCGAGCCTGTGCGCGCGAATGATCAGGGCTATCTCACCTCGGTGGCGTTTTCGCCGACCATGGGAACTTTCCTTGGCCTCGGCTTTCTGCGCGGCGGGCGTGCGCGGCACGGCGAAACCGTGAAGATGGTTGACCATGTGCGCGGGATCGAGACGACCTGCGAAGTCTGCCACCCAGTATTCCTTGATCCGAATGGGGAGCGTGCCCGTGATTGACCTTGTTGCAATATCACCCTGCGAAGGGCTGCTGCCGCTGACAGTGGGCGCTGTCACATTGAGCGAGCCCGAGATGGCCCCGCTGGCCTTGGTTGCCCCGATGAAGGGCAAGGAGGCAAGCTTGGCGAAGGCCATGCAGGCCGCACATGGGCTGGAGTGGCCGGCCGCTGGCGAAACGTCAAAAGCCGATGGCGCAGAGCTTATCTGGTTTGGCCGCGCGCAGGCTCTGTTTGTGGGCGCGGAACCCTCCGCCAAACTCGCCGCGCATGCGGCTGTGACGGATCAGTCTGACGCTTGGACGCGGGTCTTGCTTGAGGGCGCGGGGGCGCGCGACGTGCTGGCGCGGCTTTGCCCGCTGGACATGCGCGACACTGCTTTTCCCGTCGGGGCCACGGCGCGCAGCGAGGTGTTTCACATGCAAGCGAGCATCACCCGTTTGGGCGACGACAGCTGGCACATCATGGGGTTCCGCTCGATGGCGGCGACACTGGTGCATGACCTCAAGCGCGCCATGGAGAGCGTTGCTGCGCGCACGCAAGGCTAACTGGCTGGCTGCTCGGCGGGTTCCGCTGTCAGCCAAACTCCGCCTTCTGGGCGCAGCGTCAGGATCATCACCGGATCAGGCTCTTTGCCGGGAACGGGCTTGAACACGCGCTTGCTGAGCAACGTGGCGAGGATGATCACGGCTTCCTGAATGGCAAAACTCGCCCCGATGCAGATGCGCGGCCCGTCACCGAACGGCAGATAGGCGTATCGGCTGATGCTCTTGCGATCCGCGAAACGCTCTGGGCGGAAGGCGCTAGGCTCCTCCCACAACAGCTCGTTTCTGTGCAGCGCGTAGATCGGGATCATCACGGTGTCGCCCTTTTTCACCTCGCGCTCACAGAGGCTGTCGTCCTTCTGGGCGGTGCGCGAGATGATGCCCGCTGGCGGGTAAAGCCGCAGCGCCTCATCGATGATCATGCGGATGTAGGGCAGGTTGGGCAAGTCGTCCGCCGTAGCTGTGCGGCCTTTAAGGGCCTCCTGTGCCTCGGCGCGCGCGCGGGTTTGAACACCTTGATCAAAAGCGCAGAGATAAAGCGCCCAAGCGAGTGTGAGCGCTGTTGTCTCGTGGCCTGCGACGATGAATGTCAGCAGGTTGTCGCGCAACTCGGCGGTGCTCATGGAGCGGCCTGTCTCCGGGTCTTCGCCGTCAAGGAGCAGGTCGAGCAAGTCAGGCACGCCCTCCGAAGGCGTTTCTCTACGGCTGATGACAGCGTCATCGGCGACCGACTTCATCAGCCCGAGCGACTTGCCCCCGATGATGCGCGAGGGGCGCGGCAGCCAGTCGGGCAGGCCGAGAATGTCAAACAGCGAGACCTTGCCGGCGGCGCTGATATAGCCGTTGATGGCGCGGTGCACTTCGTCCGGGTCAAAGCTTTCGCTGCCCGAGACGGTCACGCGGGTGATCACCTCGAAAGTGGCGCGCACCATTTCGTCATACATGTCGGTGGCGCGGGGGCCTGCGGCTTCAACGCGCGCAAGGCTCGCCTCTGCGGCGGCGCTCATGACGGGGGCAAGGCCTGTCACGTTGCGGTGCGAGAACGTGGGCGCCGCCGCGCGCCGTTGCCAGCGCCAATGCGCGCCTTCGGCAATAAACAGGCTCTCGCCGATCGCAGGGCGCAGCAGGTTTTTGGTCACGTCAGACTTGGGGTAGTTGTCCAGCTCTTCAAGCAACACATGGCGGATGCCGTCAGGGTCCATCAGCATATGCCAGCGGATACCTGTTTTGCCAGAGACGATGGGCTGTTTGGTTGCAATATCCGGCAAGATAGACAGCACGTTCTGGCGCGCCGCGTTGAGGCTTTTCAAAAGCCCCCACGGCTCGCGCACGAGGCTAACAGAAACGGGTGTCGGACTGGCCGCCATGAGATGTCTCCTTATGTCTCATCCAATATAGGCGCACGGGTTGTATTTGCACTAGGCGCGGCAACAAGTTATTCCGGCGGCAATCCAGTTAGGGGGCATTATGCTGCGTCGATTCTTTTTGTTTGCTTGTGTTGGCGTGTTTGCCGCCTGCACCAACCCCAATGATCTTGATGAGCCGATGGCTGATCTGGGCAACTTCAGCTTGGGCCACAACATTGTTGTCGCGCCAAAGTTCCAGAAAGGCCCGCTGAGCCGCGAGATGTCAGACGAGCGCTGGATCAAAGAGGTTACAGCGCGCATCGCCGAGCGGTTTGACCGTTATGAGGGCGACAAGCTTTATCACTTCGGTGTTTCCCTCGAAGGCTATGTGCTTGCGCAGCCGGGCATTCCTGTCGTGGCCAGCCCCAAATCGGCGCTGATCATGCGAGTGACAGTCTGGGATGACGCGGCTGGCAAAAAGCTCAACGAGAAGGCCGAGCAATTCGTTGTGCTGGAATCGCTATCCGGCGAACAGGTTATCGGCTCGGGCCTTACGCAATCGGCCGAGCAACAGCTTGAAAACCTGACAAAGAACGCTTCCAAAATGCTGGAAAACTGGCTTTTGCGCCAAAAGCGCGACAAGGGTTGGTTTACAGAAGCGAAAAGCGAGTAAACGAAGTCTTGATTTATCGGGCATAAGGCAATAAATGCCCGCACAGATTATCACAGGTTCTGCACGAAGCAGGCCGCAACATAAGGGGCGCCAACGCGATGGCTAAGGAAAAGTTTGACCGCAGTAAACCACACTGCAACATCGGCACGATTGGTCACGTTGACCACGGCAAGAC
>CANMGT010000009.1 GCA_947497495.1 uncultured Lentibacter sp. | reverse complement strand
TTAAGGATTGACCCCAAAAACGTATGCACGCGTTCTGCACGGATAGCTGCATATATAGCTGCATACCGTAGGCACTGCCCGAGTGAGGGCTTAAATGTGCGTTAACCACACCGTGCGTTGCTTTTACTTGCAGTAGGGCCCGCTCCTGTAGCGCGCCGTGTCAAAGTGGAAGTGATCATCGTGGTAACGGTCTGATCCTGGGCCCAACACGGTGCCGAACGGCCCACAAGCCGCCTTGCGCGACGCCTGCAGCGCTTTGCCGCCTTGCCCCTTCCCCCAATCTCTCAAGACACTGACTTCACTGCCATTTTCGAGAAACACTCCGGAGATATCTATCGCATGTCCCTTGCCGTGCTCGCTAATTTTTGCACCGGTTTTGTTGTTGCGCGTCCGGCAGGCATAATGCGCCGCCACGCGAATTTTGCTGACGCCACCGCCGACTTTGTCAAATGCAGGCTTCAACCCCTGATCAACCCATGTTTTCAACGCCTTGGCCGTATCACAGTCCATGATAGAATGCTGGCTCAACGCCACCCCACTGACCGCTCGCAGCTTAACCGCGTCGTTAACCCCGCAACCGCTAATCTTGCCGGGAACTTTGCCAATCGCCTCACCTTGCAAAGCAGGATCGTCACAAACCATGCCCTCCCGCGCCGCCTTTTCCTGCGCTCGTTTTTGCTTACGCTTCTTGCCCAGCCCGAACAGCACTAATTGCTCGTTACGCATTTTCGGGCGCTTCGTTGCCTGCGGCAAAGTTACAGCAGCTTCGGGCCATGCTTGCGGGCGGGTTGCGGCCTCTGGCGCCTGTGCAAACGTCCCTGCAAGCAAGGCTATCAAAGTCGTTAGAGCGATGAAATATTTCATTTTTTCACCCGGCCAAAGTCAGGCGCATCTGTGTCTTGGCCAGCTTCGATGATGCCTCGGCGAATGGCGCGTGTATGCGTGAAATAGTCAAACAGATGCTCGCCATCCCCCGTTCGAATGGCGCGTTGAAGCGCGAACAGCTCTTCGGTGAAACGGCCCAGAATTTCCAGCGTGGCTTCCTTGTTGTTGAGAAAAACATCGCGCCACATTGTCGGATCAGACGCCGCGATGCGGGTGAAGTCCCGAAAACCAGCCGCCGAATATTTGATCACTTCGCTATCGGTGACGCGCGACAAATCATCGGCCACGCCAACCATTGTGTAAGCGATCAGGTGCGGCGCATGAGAGGTGACAGCCAACACAAGGTCGTGGTGCTCGGCGTCCATTTCCTCAACGTTGGCGCCCATCCCCTCCCAAAGCGCGCGCAGTTTTGCGGTGGCTTCCGGCTTGGCGTTCTCGTCAGGCACAAGCAGGGTAAAGCGGTTGTCAAACAACTCCGCAAAGCCCGAACGCGGCCCGGAGTGCTCTGTCCCGGCCAGCGGGTGCGCAGGAATAAACTCTACGTTTTCGGGCAAATGCGGCCCAACCGCCTCGACAACCGCCTTCTTCACCGAGCCCACATCGCTCACGGTTGCACCTGCCTTCAGGAACGGGGCTATCTCCTGAGCAACCGCTCCCATGACGCCGACAGGCACGCAGAGCACGACAAGATCAGCGTCTTGCACGGCCTCAACGGCTGTGTCGCAAACCACATCGCAGAGGCCGATTTCACGCGCGGTTTCACGGGTTTGCGCCGAGCGCGCATAGCCGCGAACCTGCCCCGCAAGGCCGCCGCGTTTCATCGCCCAGAACATTGACGAGGCAATGAGGCCGAGGCCAATAAGGGCTACTTTATCGTAGGTTTGCGCCATCAGTTTGTCTCCCGCCAGCGTGTCAGTGCGTCGATAACGCGGCCCGTTTGTTCTGCGTTTCCAACCGTTATGCGCAGGCCTTCAGGGAAGCCATAGCTGATTGGGCGGCGCACGATGATACCCTCAGCCAAAAACGCCGCTTCCGCGCTGTCAGCTTCGGCTTTGTCGGCGCATCGCACCAAGACAAAGTTGGCTTCGCTGTCGTCGCAAGCAAGCCCTAGTTGGCGCATCGCCCCTGTAAGGCGGGTACGCTGCTCGGCGTTGAGCTTGGCGCAATCGCGCACCCAGTCAGGGTCGCGCACTGCAGCTTCGGCGGCAGCGAGCTGGACGCCTGACAGGTTGAAAGGCTGGCGAATGCGCGTCATCACGTCGATCATCTCTTGCGGGCCATAACCCCAGCCAATGCGCAGCCCGCCAAGGCCATAAACCTTGGAAAAAGTGCGCGTCATCAGAACGTTAGGCCGCGTCGCCGCAAGCGTTTTGCCCCCGTCATAGCCTTCTGAAAACTCGGCATAAGCACCATCCAACACAAGGATCACATGCGCGGGCAGGCCGTCCGCAAGGCGCTTTAGCTCGGCGTCTGACACCAGCGTTCCTGTCGGGTTGGCGGGGTTGGCTATGAAGACAACTTTTGTCTTCTCGTTCACCGCCTCAAGGATGATATCAACATCAACAACCCGCTCGACTTCGGGCAGCACAACAGGCGTTGCCCCTGCCATATGTGCGAGGATCGGATACATCGAAAAGCCATGCTCGGTGTAGATGATCTCATCACCTTCACCGCTGAAAGCCTGCGTGACAAACTGCAAAACCTCGTCCGAGCCAACACCGCAGATGATGCGCGAGGCCTCGAGCCCGTAGACTTCGGCAATCGCGTCGCGCAGTTCTGCGTGGTCGGTTGAGGGATAGCGGTGTGTCTCGCTTGCGGCACTGGTGATCGCGGCAATCGCGGCGGGTGGCGGGCCCAACGGGTTTTCGTTGGACGACAGTTTCAAAACGTCGTCGCGCCCTGCAATGCTTGACTTACCGCTCTCATACAGAGCGATTTCCATGATGCCGGCTTGTGGTGTCAGGCTCATCGTTTTCTCCAAACTCGCGTCTTTTTAGCGTTTCAAAAAAGCCGCGGCCAGAAAAGAAAAAGGGCCGCGGCGGGTTCCCGCCACAGCCCTTCTAAGACATGCGAAAACCGCTGTGCTTAGTTCTGTGCGTAATATTCGATGACGAGGTTTGGTTCCATCATCACTGGGTATGGCACGTCGCCAAGGCCAGGTGCGCGCACGAACGTCGCTGTCATTTTTGAATGGTCCGCGTCGATGTAGTCAGGCACATCGCGCTCGGCGAGCTGTGTCGCTTCCAAGAGAACAGCCATCTGCTTTGAGCGATCACGCACTTCGATAACGTCGCCTTCTTTGACGCGGTATGAAGGGATGTTCACTTTCTTGCCGTTCACAGTCACGTGGCCGTGGTTTACGAACTGACGTGCCGCGAAAACTGTCGCAACAAACTTGGCGCGGTAAACAACTGCGTCGAGGCGGCGCTCGAGAAGGCCGATCAGGTTTTCGCCTGTGTCGCCTTTGACGCGCTCGGCTTCTTTATAGATGCGGCGGAATTGCTTTTCAGTCAGGTCGCCGTAGTAGCCTTTCAGCTTCTGCTTGGCGCGCAGCTGCAGACCGAAGTCAGACAGTTTGCCCTTGCGGCGCTGGCCATGCTGGCCGGGGCCATATTCGCGACGGTTGACTGGTGATTTTGGACGACCCCAGATGTTTTCACCCATGCGGCGGTCAATTTTGTATTTGGCAGATGTGCGTTTTGTCACAGCTGATCTCCTTCGTTTTTGTTGTCGAAGGGCGTTGTCCTCTTCCCGGATTTTGCCGGAATGACAGGCTGGCTCTTGCGAGGGCCACCAACACCAATGAAGCCGCGCTTATAGCGGCTCCTGTTGGGGTGTCAACATATATAACGTTGATGTTTAGGCGGCCTCGTGACGCAGGATTGCGGCTTCAGAGGCCGACAGGTTACGCCGCGCAAAAGCGCCATAGCTTTCGGGGTGGCTTTCATACTCGGGCCGCATTTCCAAAAGCGAGGCACGGTCATCGTCCGAAAGCGTCGAAAGGCCTGTGTTTGCGGGATGGAAGCTCTCGGTTTCCACGCCATTGGCCCAAACGATCTGGTGCTGCGGCAACAGCAAGTGCACATAGGTGACTTCGCGCAGCTGGCTATCGACAACAATGGAGTGGTCGTTGAGCAAGTCTTTGGCGCGCACCAGAACTTCGTCGGTGTTAAACAGCGCGCGGGCTGTTGCGCCTTTCACAAGCATCCGGTGCTCGGGCGAAACGACAAGCTCCTCATCGGGGCGCTCAATGCCGAGTGCGCCAGCCCGTAGGCGGATCGGGCGCAGACGCGGCATCGCAAACAAGCGCGCGCCCGTCATGCGGCGCTGGCCGATCCACTGGATCTCCTGCGCGCCGTTGTCTTTTGTCTGGATGTAGTCGCCCTGACGCAGATCCTGGATCAGCTTGGCGCCATCCGGCGTCTCGATCTTGGTGCCAGGGGTGAAGCAGATCACCCCGCTCGCGTCTGGACCTTCAGGGTTGGCGCGGATTTTCTCAAAGCTCTGGTGAACTACCCACAAGTCGCGGCCCTTGGGCGGCATTTGATCAACGAACATCAAGAGCGGCGGGGCGCCTGTGCCCGGATCAATCAGCGTGATGGTGTAACTGCGGGTGCCGTCTGTAACAACAAAGCTGCTGTCTTCCAGCGGTTTCTCGTCAAATGTCAGGTTCAGGGGTTTGGTCGGCTCAAGAGCCGCCCCAACAAGGCGGTGCACCATACGTGCAGCCCGACGCCGAAGGTTTGCGATATCGTCCGTCTGCTCAAGTCGCAACAGTTCGTTCGGGCCATCAACTCGCACCGCGTCTCCACGCCATGCCCACGTCGCCCCAACGTTTAGGTCTGCGACTGGCGCTGATGCCAGCCCGTCTAGTTCTGTTTGCGGCCAAGAAATTACGAACGCGCCTTTAAAGCCCGTTTCCATTCTTTAACTGCCTGCCTCATTAGTTTTTTTATTAACTAAAAGTTAACAGATGAGATTCGCGCTGCATACCCCCGAAATGACAGGGGAAACTCAACCTGTGGCATAAAAGCTGACGCGAATACGCGTCATTCGAGTTGTTTTCTCGGGGTAACCATCGCCCCGCAACTAGACAGCCGAGCTCTCGCTTGTCAGGTTAAGGCACACCATACGCGAGGCAGGACTATGGCCATCAAGATAGATATGCTGCGGGTTTTCCGTGCGGTCGCCGAAGCCGGCTCTCTGGCCCATGCCGCCGAGCAGCTTGGCCGCACGCCTTCTGCCCTGTCGATGACGCTAAAACAGCTCGAAGACCAGATCGGAACTGCGCTATTTGAAACCCAGCGCAAGTCTCACCTCACGCCGATGGGGCAGCATGTGCTGAGCGAAGCACAGGCCGAACTGACGCATTTTGACGCCACTGTCGGGCGCATCGAAATGCTTGCGAAGGCCAAGTCGGGCCTCGTACGGCTTGCGGTAACGCCCTCGTTTGCGCAGGTCTTCTTGCCACCCGTACTCAAGCGCTTTCACGCGACGCACCCTGACGTTCTGATCGAGCTGCGCGACATGGACAGCGCCGCCGTCTTGCAAGAACTCGACAATGAGCTCGCAGATGTTGCCGTTGCTACCCTCCCCGAGCGGCCCGGATTTAAGCGCAGGTTGTTGTTTTCTGATGTGTTCGGCGTGGTCTGCCGGCGCGGCCACCGCCTGCAAGCCGACTGGGACGCGCTGACTTGGGCCGACCTGGACGGCGAAACCCTGATTTCCAACGGGTTATGCTCGCAGATCAAAGACCCAGCCTTTGAGCCACTCTTGGCACAATCGCGGATGATGGTGCACAACACCGCGTCGCTGCTCGCCTTGGTGCGCAACGGGCAAGGCATCACCGTGTTGCCCAAACTTGTTCTGTCGCCCGCCGATGCCGACTTGGTGTTTTTACCTCTCAAAGGCAGTAGCGCGCAACGGCACGTCCACGTGATGCACCGCCCACCCAGCGCTCTGATCCCGCCTGTCCGCGCGTTTCTGCAATGCTTGCAGGAGACACAGGAGAAACAACTTCAGCAAAATTGAAGCTTTGTGAAGGCAAATTAGATTGATCTGAAGCGAGATTCGCGTGCATCAAGGGAGTGAACGCTTTTAGGGATGCACATGACACAGCTTAACAAAAACTTCATCGCCGGCGACTGGGTCGCAGGCACAGGTGAAATTGACAACATCAACCCGTCTGATCTGTCAGATGTGGTCGGGCAGTTCGCCCAAGCCGACAGCAGCCAGCTCGAAAAGGCCATCGACGCGGCGCAAACCGCCCAAGCCGAGTGGGCCGCCTATGGCCTTGAGCGCAAACAGGCCGTGCTTAACGCGATCGGCACCGAGATGATGGAACGCGCTGAAGAGCTTGGCACATTGCTGAGCCGCGAAGAAGGCAAGCCGCTCGCCGAGGGTAAGGGCGAGGTTTACCGCGCAGGGCAGTTCTTCACGTACTACGCCGCCGAAGTGCTGCGCCAGCTGGGCCAGAACGCGCAGTCTGTGCGTCCCGGCGTTGATATCGACGTGCGCCGCGAGCCTGTCGGAACCGTGGCCATCATCAGCCCGTGGAACTTCCCCACCGCGACAGCCAGCTGGAAGATTGCGCCCGCGCTCGCCTATGGCAACGCCGTGATCTGGAAGCCCGCCAACGCAACCCCCGCCTCGGCGCATGCACTGACAGAGATCATCGCGCGCCAGGACATCCCCAAAGGGCTGTTCAATCTCGTGATGGGCTCGGGCGGCGACATCGGGCAGAAGCTTGTCGAACACACTGGCATCAAGGCGATCTCCTTCACAGGCTCTGTGCCAGTCGGCCGTGGCATCGCGCAGGCCGCTGTAGGCAATTTCACCAAGCTACAACTCGAAATGGGCTCCAAAAACGCCCTCGCAGTGATGGACGACGCCGACCTCGACCTCGCAGTCGCCGTCTCGCTGGGGGGCGCTTTCGGCGGCACGGGCCAGAAGTGCACAGCCTCCGCCCGCCTCGTGGTGCATGAAGCCGTGCACGACGCTTTCGTCGAAAAGCTCATCAAAGGGGCGGAAGCTATGAAAGTTGGCCACGCGCTGGAGGAGGGCACACAAATCGGGCCCGTCGTGAGCGCGCAGCAACTTTCCGAGAACCTCGCCTGGGTTGAAAAAGGCCGCGCGGAAGGTGCCGAACTGGCCTGTGGCGGCACCCAAGTCGAGCGCGCCACAAAGGGCTATTACATGACGCCCGGTGTTTTCCTTGGCACGACAAACCAGATGGAGATCAACCGCGAAGAGCTGTTCGCACCGCTCACCGCCGTGATCAAAGTCGGCAGCTATGACGAAGCCCTGCAAACGGTCAACGACACGCGCTTTGGCCTTACGGCTGGCATCGTGACCCGCTCGCTGGCCCGCGCGAGTCACTTCCGCACAAATGCCCGCGCAGGCTGCGTCATGGTTAACCTGCCCACCGCCGGCACTGACTATCACGTGCCTTTCGGCGGGCGCGGCGAAAGCTCCTATGGCCCACGTGAGCAAGGCGCCACGGCCTGCGAGTTCTACACCATCGTGAAAACAAGCTACATCGCAGCCGGCGATCCGGAGTAAGCAAATGTACCGCATCGACAACCTGCAATACGCCAACTGGTCAGAGAAAATCTTTCGCCAAATGGGCCAAGGCGGCCTCGATGCGGTGCATGTCACCATCGCCTACCACGAGAACTTCCGCGAAACTGTGCTCAACATGGAGCAGTGGAACCGCTGGTTTGAGCAGTTTCCGGAGTTGATCTTCAAGGGTCGGTGGGCGGGCGATGTGCGCCGCGCGCACGAGTCCGGCCGCACGGCCATCTTCTTTGGCTTTCAAAACCCGTCACCCATCGAAGATGACATCGGTCTCGTCGAAGTTCACCACGATCTCGGCGCACGCTTCATGCAGCTCACCTACAACAACCAGTCGCTCCTCGCGACAGGCTGTTATGAAGCCGAAGACACGGGCCTTACCCGTATGGGCAAACAGGTGGTTCGCGAGATGAACCGCGTCGGCCTCGTCGTTGACATGTCCCACTCAGCCGATCGTTCCACCATTGAAGCCGCCGATCATTCTACTCGTCCGATAACGATCACCCATGCCAACCCGCATTTCTGGCAGCCAGCTCTTCGCAACAAGCGTGACGACGTCATTCGCGCCGTCACTCAGAACGGCGGCATGATGGGCTTCTCGCTCTACCCGCATCACCTCAAAGACAAGTCCGCCTGCACTTTGGAAAGTTTCTGCCAGATGGTTGCAGACTGCGCCGAGAAGTTCGGCGCAGAGCATTTCGGCATCGGATCAGACCTCTGCCAAGACCAGCCTGACAGCGTTGTCGAGTGGATGCGCGTTGGTCGCTGGACAAAAGAAATCGACTATGGCGAAGGCTCCGCAAGCGCCCCCGGTTTCCCGCCCATGCCCGACTGGTATCAAGACAACCGCGACTTTGGCAACATCGCCAAAGGGCTCGCGCAAGTCGGCTTTTCAAGCGCTGAAGTTGACGGGCTCATGGGCGACAACTGGTTTCGCTTCTATGAAGCAAACTTCGGCCCCGAACTCGGCTCTGCCTCATGACAGAAATCGCGCTGCGCCCTCCCGAGCAAGTCATGACGCTCTCGCGCCTCGGGAGTTTGCACCAGTGTCGACTCTCGTTCATGCGCCAGCTTCTACGGCGGATGCAGCGCGAAAACTGGGCCTTCACCCGCCCGCACTTTGACATCAACGCGCGCGGCGAGGGCTTCGCCGTTTACACAGCAACTGGCCCAGAGCGCAGCTATTCGCTCGTAGCCTTTGCCCATGACTTGCCCGACGAAGCGCGCTCGGATCGCGTTATCGCCACCGCTTGGGATGCGACGTTTACCCTGTTTGACGGCATTCCCGACATGCGCGACATCGCCCGGTTGCGCGCCAATGTGCCCCTGCAAGAGGCGGGCCGTGTTTCTGAAACCGAGCTATCGCTGTCACGCGCCAACCGCTCGTCCCGGCTCTGGAACACGGTGGTCGACGCGCTCGCAAGCGGCCATCAGCCAGACGCCCGTGAGCTAACCCAAACCGGCTACCTCATGCGCACCACTGCTGTCTATGGATCAGGCAAATTCGGCGCCGCCGATCGCGCCTCGCTCGAAAAGCGCCCCGAGTTCGCGGCCCCCTTCCAAGTCGAAATGCTTTCGGTGTTTCTAACCCGCTCCTTTGTGGCCGACTTGGTGGAGCATATGGCGTGCCTCAAAGCTCCCGATACCGCCGTGCCTCTTGCCGCTGGCCTGCGAAGAAACCTCGGGATCGGCAACTCCACAGGCCTCGGCATGGCTCCGTTCCTGCTCAACCACCCGCGCCTATTGAACAACTGGATCATTGCCCGCGAGTATGCTTTGGCACAGGTGCGTAGCCTTGAAGACGCCTCCGAAGAGGCCGCCGGTTTTTTAACCACCTTCACAAAAGCCCTGAAAAGCAACGCGCTTTGGCAGTCAGATCACCCGCTCCAAAAGGCCAAACTCGCGCAGCTCGCAAACGACATGGCCGCCCTTCAAGCCAAGCTCGAAACCTTTGATTTCACCCAAAGCAAAGCTTGGAATGCGCTTTACCTCTGGGCCGAAAGCGCCCTGTCTGAAGAGGGACAAGAGCTGCTCGTCTCACTGATGCTTGAGCCCTACGGCGAGATGCTCTCAGGGCTCGGCGCCTGTATGCAAGCCGACGAGAGCACGCTTTTCACAATTGACGGGCAGATGCCTTTGGGCACGCTCAAAGCGCTCACCGAGGCCAACTACGCTTGGGCCTTAGCAACAGACTGGAGCGCCGCTGACGCAACCGCGCGCATCTGGTATGTTTCGGAAGAAAAGCTAGAGCCACGACTTGGCGAGCGTCAGGAAGAGCCGCTTGATGCTTACGAGCAGCCGCTTGCGCCGGGCCGTGACGCCGCCGCACTTTATGCTGACATCAAAGCCAGCGCGGCAGTCACAACTGCCGCGTTTCTGACCAAGCATCCGCAACACCGCCACAGCGTCCGCCGCGTGCAGATGCTCGCGCAGTTCCCCTACAGCGAGATCCGCGACAACACGATCCGTGCGTCAATGTTGCCCGTCGACATGTTGCGTGCCAAGCTGTCGTTCTTTGGCGCAACGCATTTTGACCCGCGCTCTGACCGCTGGGTTCGCATCAACATGTTTCGCGGCGCGCCCTACCCGCAGGAGTTGGCCAGCGCGCCCTATGACGATTGGGCCTACGGGAGCGCGCCATGAGCTATTCTCTCAGCGAAATCGAAGCCCTCGGAAAGAAGGCTGCACGCGGCGCAGGCTTTAGCTGGGGAGAAGCCGAAGAAGCGGGCCAAGCGCTACGCATTCTTGCCGCCTCGGGTCTGCCAGCCGCGCAGCTCTTTGCCGCCTACTTGCAGACAGGCCTTGGTGACGAAGCAAGCTGCCCAATCCGGCTCGGATGCGCTCTGCTCGACGGTGCTGCGCCCGACATTTCAGGCTGCACCGCCCCGAGCCTTCTGATGCCATTCATCGCAAGGCTCGCAGCCGAAACCCAAGAGGCATATGCGCTGTCCGGGCAGGGGTTTGACGCGACAGCAGGCCCCGACTTGGCCATTCTGATCAAAACCGCAGATAGCGCGTGCTCTGGCCTTGCGCTCAGGCCAGCAGCAAATGCCCCGTCCCTGCGCCGCGTCTTCCGCATGGAGGCTGAGAGCGCAGACATCGCCTGCCTCAATGGCTTCGCACACCGCACATATGCGCCCGAAACCGAAGCACGCCGCGCAGCCGGCGCGGGCGCGGGAGACGACGGGAATACCTAAGCCTCCCTTGGCAGATGTGGCAAACCCACAACCATACGCTAACGTATGTATAATCTCCACCTCCGTGCCTTGCAACTAACAATACGTTAGCGTATGGCTTCTGCATGGCAGATAAACGACTGACAAAAGATGACTGGGTTCTGGCTGGGTTTCGCGCGCTTGTGCAACAAGGGCCGCAAGCCTTAAAGGCCGAGCCACTAGCGCGCGCCCTTAACACCACGAAAGGCTCGTTTTACTGGCATTTCAAAGATGTGCCGGCTTTTCACACAGCTATGCTCCTTCACTGGGAGCGTCACGCACTTGCAGGCATCATTGCCCTTGTGGAAAGCGAAGATACAGCCGTTTCGGCCCTGCGCAGACTTGCGCAGATGTCAGTCTCGCAAGACGACGCGGATTATGGTGGTAAGCACGCCGAACCCGCCATGCGCGCTTGGGCAAGGTCTGATACTCAAGTGTCTCTCGCGGTTGCTGAGGTTGACGGCAAGCGGCTTGCCTACCTTCAAAACCTTTTGAAAAGATGCGGCGTGAGCAACCCCGAGCTCGCCCGCGCGATCTATGCTGCGTCCCTTGGGATGAATGAGCTGTCCACGCGCGATGATGCCGACAATCAAAGCGCAATAGCAACACTTGTCGATCTGGTTTTAGCACTTAGGTAAAGCCCATGAAACGCCTTGCTCTCACTCTGGCCTTGTTGACCGCCTTAACAACTCTCCCCGCCTGCCGCGCTGACGAAACAGTCGGCGGATATGGCGGCGCCGAGCGCGTCTGGCTGCTGCAAGACATCAACGGCGAGCCGTTTACGGCCCGTGCCAGCATGACTTTCCCGGAACCCGGAAAAATCGCGGGGCAAGCGCCTTGCAACCGCTACTTCGGGCCCATGACAGCCCCCTACCCCTGGTTTGATGCCAGCGCGCTTGCGACAACGCGCATGGCCTGCCCTGACCTTGAGGCAGAGGCCAAGTTCCTACATTACCTTGCGAAAATGACACTCTCCGAGGTATCCGGCTCTGTCTTGCTGCTCAGCAATGATGCTGGCGACACAATGGTTTTCAAGGCCGAGTAAGACGTTTCTCAAATGCCTTCACAAAGCGCCCGCGTGCGTCTGGAAGGGGCTTTGCGCGAATGCCGTGGGCCAAATTCTGCGTCAGAAAATGCCCCGTCAGCCGCAGGCCCGCGGCGACTTCAGCGTCGCTCCCCTCCCCGCGACCAAGCATGATTTCGGGCAATACGAGCAGCTTGTCAGCCCATTCGCCCGCGCCGGCCCGCGTCACGGCGCGGCCGGTTTTCGGCGAGATAAACTCAAGTCCCTCACGTGCGCCTGTGACGGCGCATTGGCTCAGATCAAGGCCAAAACCAAGCTCTTCAAGCAGGGCCAACTCCCACTTCAGATAGGCCAAGGGCCACACGTCGTCATGGCCGAGCAAGTCAAGCAATTGCTCGGTGCGCTCGTAAAGCGGCAGGTGCTTTTCACGTTCAGCCAAGGCAAACAAGAGCAACGCACAGACGGTGTTTTGCCCCGCCAATGCGAGCCGCGAGTTCATGACCTTTGCAGAACGCGAGCGCTCAAGTTCAGCCGTATAGCTGCCCAGATGCTCCTCCAGCCGCGCCTTCCACGTCAGGTCAAGCTGTGCGCCCGGTTGCAGCATCGGTGCCAGTTTCCGGCTGGCAGCGCCGCGCATCACACCGGAATGCAGCCCGTGTGACGGCGTCAAAACGTCCAGAATGGCGCTGTTTTCGCCATGCGGACGGGTCGCCAGAAGTATGCCTGTATCGCGCCATTCCATGCGCCAAACCTAGCGCGTTCGGCAAGCCTGTGCGAGGAGTGATTTGAACCTGCTTTGCGGCCCCTAAAAGAGCAGAGCCGCGCCCCGGCGCCCGATCCGCCCCGCGAGCGCTTGGCCTCAAAGCTGTATCCAGGCGGTTTTCAGATCGGTGTATTTTTCCATAGCGTGGAGCGACTTGTCATGCCCGTTGCCCGACTGTTTCACGCCACCCAACGGCACCGTATTGTCAGCTCCGCCATAGGTGTTCACATGCACCACTCCGGCTCGGATCCCGCGCACCATGTTGTGCGCGCGGCTCAGGTTTGAGGTCCAAACGCCCGCCGCCAAGCCGAAGTCAGTCGCATTGGCGAGCATAACGGCCTCGGCATCGCTCTCAAATGTGCTCACCGCCAACACAGGCCCGAAGACTTCGTTCTGAAAAACGTTGTGGTCTTTTTGCACGCCCGTGAGGATCGTCGGCGCCATGTAGTAGCCGCCGGTTTCTTCCAGAACACGCCCGCCGCCTGTGGCCAGCTCGGCCCCTTCGGCCAAGGCCTTTTCAACAAAGCCCAAATTGCCTTCAAGCTGCGGGATGGAGTTCACCGCGCCGATTTGTGTTTTCAAATCAAGAGGATCTCCAACTTTCAGCTTCTCCGCCTCCGCTGCCACCAGCGCGACAAACCTGTCGTGGATTGAGCGTTCGACCAAAAGCCGCGAGCCCGCCACGCAGACTTGGCCGGAGTTGCGGAAGATGCCCATCGCCGAGACTTTCGCCGCCTGCTCCAAGTCAGGCGCATCAGCGAAGATGATGTTTGGCGATTTGCCGCCAAGCTCGAGGTAAACGCGCTTGAGGTTGGAGCGCGCAGAATATTCCAGCAAGCGGCGGCCCACGCCGCCCGAGCCTGTGAAGACAAGCACATCAACGTCCATCGACATCGCCAGCGCTTCGCCGGTGACAGAGCCTTGCCCTGTGACGACGTTAAAAACACCGTCCGGCAGGCCCGCCTCAGTGCAGATTTCGGCCAGTTTCAGCAGTGAGAGCGAGGCTGTTTCGGCGGGCTTCAACACAAGTGAGTTGCCAGTCGCCAAGGCAGGTGCGATTTTCCATGAGCCGATCATCAACGGGAAGTTCCAAGGCACGATGGCCCCCACAACGCCAACGGGCGCGTGGTGCACGAGGCCCAGCACAGTGGGCGCAGTCGGGGCGACTTCGCCATAGATTTTGTCAATTGCTTCAGCGTAGTAGCGGAAAGTTCCCGCCGCCGATCCCGCTTCGGCCTTGATCGCCATGTTATATTCTGTGCCGTTGTCACGCACGCCCAGTACGGTGAGTTCTTCAGCGTATTTCTCGATCAGATCGGCGATCTTGTGCAGCACTTTCTTGCGGCCAGCGGGCGGCATGTCGCGCCAGCGCCCGTCATCAAACGCAGCGCGCGCGGCAGCAACAGCCTTGCCAACATCATCCGGCGTCGCGCGGGCTAGCGTCGTGAGCTTTTGTCCGTCGATCGGGGAGCGTATTTCGAGCGCTTCGCCCGAAGCGTCTTGCCACGTTCCGTTGATAAAAAGCTTCTGCGGCGCGACATTTGCGCTCCGAAGTTCGTCGATGCGTGCTTGGCTAGCCATTTGGCCTCCTTGAGTGATTTGCGCTCTCCCCAGACATAGCGGAAGTGCAGAAGTAGCACCCCGATGATCATGATAAACAAGATCATCGCGACTGGGCGGTCGATAAAGTCAAAAGGCTCTTTGACGCGGGCCATGCCAGCGCGCAACTTCACCTCCATGATGCCGCCCAAGACCATGCCCAAGACGATGGGAACAGCCGGCAGTGAGAGGCGTTTGAGCACAAAGCCGAAGACGCCGAAACAGGCCGCGACCAGGCAGTCTGTGAAGGAGTTGCGCAGGCTGTAAACGCCCACAAAACTCAATGTCAGGATCGCTGCGCCGAGAAAGCGGTTGGGGATTTTGACAACTTTGATCAGCTGGTTGGTGGCGAACAGAAGGAAGATAAGCACCAGCACGTTGAGAATGAGCAGCGCAAGGTAGAGTGCGACGACAAAATCCATCTGGTTCTGGAACAGCTGCGGTCCGGGCACCACGTTGTGCACGTAAAACACCGAGAGCATCATCGCTGTCAGCGCCTCGCCGGGAATACCAAGCGCCAGCAGCGGCACCATGGCGGCAGCGGGCACCGCGTTGTTTGACGTTTCTGCCGCGATCAGGCCTTCGCTGGCGCCGTGGCCAAAGTCGTCAGGCCGCTCGGAGGTGCGTTGCGCATAGGTATAGCTGAGGAACTGCGCGGTGAACTCGCCAACTCCGGGGATCATCCCCATCAATACGCCGAGAGTGGCCGAGACAGTCGCGACGCGCGGGTGGCGCGACAGCTCGCGCATGCCTTGAAACATACCGCCGCGCAGCTTGGTGAGGCGGATTTTCTCATCTTCGCCGCGCAGCAGGAAAATCGCCTGACTGATCGCAAAGAGGCCAAGGACAACCACGATCAGATCAACGCCCGAGCTGAGCCAGCTTTGCTCAAAGGTAAAACGCTTGGTGTATTTGACAGGCTCAAGCCCGACGGTGTGCAAAAATATCCCGAAACTCGCCAGCGCTGCCGCGATCAGGCTTTGGCCACGGTGGGCGATAACCACCAGAATCAAGCCCAAGAGGGCCGCAAGAAATATCTCGCGGCTGCCAAACATCGGAGCGATTTTGGCCAGCACAGGGGCGAAGAGGATCAGGCAGACAACCGAGAAAACACCTCCATAAAAGCTCGCCGAATAGGCCAGCGACAGGGCGCGCCGTGCCTCGCCTCGAGAGGTCATCGGGTAGCCGTCGTATGTTGTCAGCGCGTTCACGGCTGTGCCCGGTGTGTTGATCAGGATCGCGGGAATGGCCCCGCCATACATCGAGCTGCCGTAGATGCCCAAGAGCACAGTTAGCCCGACAATCGGATCCATGCTGAACGTCGCTGGCAACAGAATTGCGATGGCGACAGCCGGGCCGACACCGGGGATCGCGCCGATCAGGACGCCGCCGACTGAGCCGACAAGCAGCGCTATCATCACATCCCAGCGCGCGAGGACTTGAAAGGCTTCAAAGAGAATGTCCATGCGGCCCTCAGAAATTGATGATGAAGAAGGTGCGCAGCGCACCCGGGAGGTATTCGTAAACTGCGCCACCGGGGATTTTCACGTTGAGAAACCCTTTGAACACCAGCACAACCGCAACGCCAAAAGCGGCACTCACAGACAGCATGAAGCGATCACGGTAGCCAAGCCGATAGGTTAGCAAGAGCATGAACGCGACAGTCATCGGCAAGTAACCCAGGATAGGCACCAAGAGCACGTAGGCCAAGAACCAGAGCACAAACTCGATCGCCTTGAACCAGATAATCCACTCTTTGACATCAACCTGAGCAAACCCGCGACGGGGCAGCTTCCAAAGATGAAGCCCGCCAAAAACAACCATGCCAATAACCGAGACAGCCGGCCAGAAGCGAGGCTGGGCAAAGAACTTTGTTCCCTTCATCCACTTCGTTTCACTGCCAAGCTGGCTGAGCAACAATGCGGCGGCCACGACAAAGACAATCGCAAACAGCGCCTGCCCTCTGAGAGGCCCACTGAAGCGGCGAACTTCCTCGCTACGATCTTTGCTCATGCCAGCCCCCGAAAAAAGTCGGGCAGCCTGAAGCCGCCCGACAGTGTGTTTGGTGATTACTCAGACAGAAGGGTTTCGATCGCGCCAGTTGTCTTGATGTCTTTCTTGATCTGCGCCGACACTTCTTCAGCTGACTGCCAGTAGACCAGAGCGCCTGTCTCGGCGGCCAGTTTCTGGGCGCGCTCAGACATCACAGTTTTCTTCGCCACGGCGATGATCTTCTCGCGCACGTCCTGCGGCGTGTCTTTATGAACAAAGAGGCCATTCCAAAGGGCTACATCAAGGTCAGGCGCCAATTCGGCCACTGTTGGGGCATCAGGCGTCAGCGGGATACGCTCAGAGCCGATTGAAGCCAAAACCTTCACGTCGTCGAGGCACGGCAGGATAAGCTGCAGCGTGGTGTTGATCACATCCGCATCGCCCGAGGCCAGCGTGTTGCAGTCAAGCGCGTCAAACGCTGCGTCCGAGGCAAACGAGAAGCCAAGTGTTTTGGCGAGGCCGAATGTCACCTGCGTTGGCACCAGCGGTGCGCCGAAGTGGCCAAGCACAACGTCGTTTTCTTTGGCGTAGTCGGCAAGGCCGGCCATGTCGGCATAGGGCGCATCACCCTTTGAGGCGATAACAAACGGGTATGTCAAAAAGTTGCCAAGCGGCTCAAACGGGTCCGGGTTCAGCTCGGGAATGCCGATCTGCGGGCCGACCACGGGCACCGCGATGATGAACGAGCCGATCGTGTAGCCGTCAGCAGGGGCATTCGCGACTTCGATCGCGCCGGGGAAAGGGCCGCCGCCGCCGCCGGGTTTGTTCACAACAGCCGCCGACACGCCGTATTCGGCCTGAAAGTCTTCGGCGATCATGCGGGTCAGCACGTCTTCCAAATCGCCCGGAGGCCACGGCACGACAAAGCTCACAGGCTTCTCGGGGTATTCGGCCAAGGCCGCGCCGCCCATGGCTGTGAGTGTCAGCGCCAATGCGCCACCCAAAATTTTGTTTCCTAGCATCTTGATCTCCCTGATGTTGCGGTTCATTATTCAAACCGTCGGTTCTAAAACAGATTGACAGGCCCATGCCGAGTCTGTCAACACTTTTAACAAGTGAACGTTTTATTTGGCCCTGCAACTCCGCAACCGCCTAAACTTTGGGCGAGAAAGACGACAATGGGAACCGTCTCTAAAGCACTGTCTTTGCTGACTTACTTCTCCAGATCACAAAGCCTGATCGGGCTAAGCGAGCTGTCCCGCCTGTCTGGGTTGAACAAGGCAACGGTGCACCGCCTGATGAGCGAATTGCAGGCGCAGGGATTCGTCGAACAGGCCGGAGCGGGCCGCGAGTACCGCCTCGGCGTTGCCTTTTTACGCCTCGCTGCGCTGCGCGAGGCCGCCGTGCCAATGCGCGATGTCACGCTGGATGTGCTCACCGAGCTCGCCGAAGCAACTGGCGAAACTGCCCATGTTTCGCTTTTGCAGGGCGACACACTCAGCACCTTGGCCTATGTCTATTCGCACCAGCACGGCACGCGCGTCACCATGGAAGACGCCGACATTCTGCCGCTGCATGCGACAAGCTCGGGCCTCTGTGTTCTGAGCTTCTCCGCTGACGCTTTCGTTGATGCCGCCCTTGAGGCGAAGCTTGAAAAACTCACAGAGCAGACTGAAGTGAACCCAACCAAGCTGCGCGCCATCCTCGCAGAGGTGCGCGAAAACCAGATGGCAGAGTCAGTCGCGAACTTTGAAGCCGATGTGCACACCCATGCCATGCCGCTGTTTGACAGCCGCCAAGCCTGCATCGGGGCCATTGCGGTTGCCGCTCCCGTTTCCCGCATGAACGCGGCGCACAGAGACAACATTCGCGCGCAGTTGCGCGACGCCGCACCCCGGCTGACACGCCTGATGGGCGGGTTCCTTCCCCAGTCATTCAAGGAGGCCGCAGCATGAGTGCCCAAGCACTTATCCTCGACTTTGGCGGCGTCGTATCGCGCACCTTGTTTGAAACGCACAGCCTTACCGAAGCCGCCCTTGGCCTGCCTGCTGGAAGCCTGACATGGCAAGGCCCTTTCGCGCCGCAAACCGACAGGCTCTGGCGCGCGATGCAAGCTGACGAGATCAGCGAGCGCGACTATTGGGGCCAACGCACTCGCGAAGTCGGCCAGCTTGTCGGCGAAGACTGGACAGAGATGAGCCAGTTCGTGCGCGCCGCGCGCGGCGCTGACCCTGACGCTGTCATCCGCCCCGAGTTCCGCCGAACCATCGACATTTGCAAAGCCGCCGGCATCCGCCTCGCAATCCTGTCCAACGAGCTGGACTTGTTCTACGGCGCAGACTTTCGCGACAAGCTGCCGTTCCTGAAAGACTTCGAAGTCATCATCGACGCGACCTATACAGGCATCCTCAAGCCCGACGCACGTGCCTATGAGGCCGTTCTTGCCGAGCTTGCCCTGCCCGCCAGCGAATGCGTTTTCGTTGACGACCAACTCCGCAACATCGAAGGCGCCGACGCCATTGGCCTGCCCCGCGTGCACTTTGATGTCACCTCACCTGCCACCAGCTATCAAGCGGCGCTCGGCCTTTTGGGCCTGCCCGAACACGCATTGTAAGGAACACGACATGAAAGACAGCAATTTCCTCAAAGAGAACAACGCCCGCTCGCTTTGGCACCCGATGGCGCACCCCGCCGACAGCCGCGCAAACCCTCCGACAATCGTAACGGGCGCGCAGGGCGTTCGCATTTCCGACATCGACGGCCACGAAGTTGTTGACGGTGTTGGCGGGCTTTGGAACGTCAACCTCGGCTTCTCTTGCCAGCCTGTGAAAGACGCCATCGCCGCCCAGCTTGAGCAACTTCCTTACTATTCAACGTTCCGCGGCACGACGAATGATACGGTTATCGAACTCTCTGAAGAGCTGCGCGATTTCTTCGCGCCCGACGGGCTGACGCGCGCGTTCTATACATCCGGCGGCTCTGACTCTGTCGAAACGGCCCTGCGCCTTGCGCGGCAGTATCACAAAGTGAAGGGCGAGCCTGCGCGCACAAAGTTCCTCTCGCTCAAAAAGGGCTATCACGGGACGCATTTCGGCGGCGCATCTGTCAACGGCAACGCCAATTTCCGCACCGCCTACGAGCCGCTGATGGCGGGCTGTTTTCACATCCCCGCCCCCTACACCTACCGCAACCCCTTCAACGAGACAGACCCCGAGAGGCTAGCGCAACTTTGCCTTGCCGCCCTTGAAGACGAGATCGCCTTCCAGGGGGCTGGCACCATCGCAGCCTTCATCATGGAGCCAATCCTCGGCGCGGGAGGCGTCATCCCGCCGCACGAAAGCTTCATGCCCGGCGTGCGCGACATCTGCACCAGGAATGGCATCCTGCTGATCTCCGATGAGGTCATCACAGCCTTCGGGCGCACGGGGTCTTGGTCGGGCGCGCGGCACTGGGGCGTCAAGCCAGACTTCATGTGCACCGCCAAGGCGATCACCAACGGTTACTTCCCGTTCGGCGCGGTCATGATCGCCGAGGAGGTTGTTGAAGTGTTCGAAAGCGACACCACAGGCAAGGCGGCAATCGGCCATGGCTATACCTACTCGGGCCACCCTGTTGGCGCGGCCGCTGCTCTGGCTTGCCTTGCCGAAACAAAGCGCCTCAAGGTGAACGAAAACGCCGCCGCGCGTGGCGCCGAGCTTTTCGCTGGCATGCAAGCACTGCAAGCCAAACACGAGATGATAGGCGATGTGCGCGGTGGCCATGGCCTGATGTGCGCGATGGAGCTGGTGTCGGATCGCGGCTCAAAAACGCCGATCGACAAGGCCAGCACCGCAACCCTGCAAGACGTCACCTACCAGAATGGCGCGATGGTGCGCATTTCGGGGCCAAACGTGATCCTCTCGCCGCCGCTCGTTCTCACAAGAGACGACGTGCAGACGATCCTGACAGCGCTAGATGCGGGCTTTGCCGCAGCCAGCTAGGCTTCCAGACAGGTTTAGAGGCGGTCAAGCAGCTGGCGCGTTGGCCACGCGTCTGCTGGCATACCCAGCCGCTTCTGCTCGTCTTGCACAGCGGCGCGGGTGCCCGAGCCGAGGATGCCGTCTATCTTGCCCACGTCATGGCCTCTGCGCGCCAGCTTTTCTTGCAGGCGTTTCAAGTCACCGCCGCTCAACCCGCGGTCAGGCTTACCGGGGTTAAACACCGGCCCGCCCTCAAGGCGATTGGCGAAATAGGCCGCGGTGAGAACATAAGTGTAGCTCTGGTTCCACTCGAAATAGACGCGAAAGTTCGGGTAGGCGAGAAAGGCCGGGCCCTTGCGCCCTTGCGGCAGAAGCAGCGAGGAGGGCAGCTTGCCTGCCAGTTTTCCGTGACGGGGCTTCACGCCCATTTTGGCCCAATCCGAAGCTTTCATCTGCGTGCGCAGGCCCGTCTTTGACCAGTCGAGGTTTGCGGGCACGGCAACTTCCTGCAGCCACGGCTCACCAGCCCGCCAGCCGAGGTGTCGTAGCATCTTCGCGCCGCTCAACAGCGCGTCCGGCGCTGACGTCTTCAAGCGCACATGCCCGTCGCCGTCGCCGTCAACGCCGTTGTCGATGATATCTTGTGGCAGCATCTGCACCATGCCGATTTCACCCGCCCAAGCGCCTGTTGTCTTGGTCGGGGAAAACTCGCCGCGCTTGTAAAGCTCTAGCGCCGCAAAAACTTGCGGGCGAAACAGGTGCGGGCGGCGGCAGTCGTGCGAGAGTGTCACCAAAGCGTTCAACGTGTTGAAGTTGCCTTGGTAACTGCCGTAGTCGGTTTCAAATGCCCAGAAGGCCAGCAAAACACCGCGGCTAACGCCATATTCGCGCTCCATGCGCGAAAACGTGCGGCCGTAGCGCTTGGCGTTGGCGATGCCCTTGTTGATCCGTCCGTTCGAAATGAGGCGGCGGGCAAATGTCGTGAAGTCGAGCTGGAACACGCCCTGAGCGCGATCCGCTTTCAAAACTTTGCGGTCTTGGCGCACATTGGCGAAGAAGGCGTTGACTGTCTTTGCGTCATAGCCCTTTGCGCCTGCTTCCTTTTTCATCGCGCCAACAAAGCTGTCAAAACTGCCACCGCAGCCGCTTTGCGCCCACGCGCCCGTGCCAAAAACCAGGGCCGCCAGCGTTCCGAATACCAATTTGCGCATAAATTATCCTGTTGGTTGCGAGAAAATACCTTTGCTCCAGAAAGCGGATATCCGCGTGATATGCAAGAGCCGCGCGGCAAACACCGAAACCTCTAAAACAGTTAAAATTTTAATCAAACCTCTTGTCTTTCTTCGCTTTCCCACCAAACTCTAAGCCAAAATTGGCCTTTAAGCGTCGGTATGGCATTCAAACATTCAGTTACTTGTTAACCTTCGTTATAGAGGCATCAACAACAGACGCTCAGGGGCCAGTTTGAAAGTTCTCATCATCGAGTGTGCCGAGCATTTGGGCACGCTTTGGAAGCAACATCTTGATCGGCAAGGCGCAATAACGGCCCTTGTCACCACTGAGGACGCTGCCGTTGAGCGCCTTCAGGAAGAACTGTTTGATGTGCTCATTCTTGATCTGGATCTTGAAGGCGGCAGCGCCTTGGCCGTCGCCGACTACGCCCGCTTTCGCCAACCCGAGGCGCAGGTCATCTTCGTGACCAGCAACTCGTTCTTCTCGGATGGGTCTATTTTCAACCTCTGCACAAACGCCTGCGCGCTCATTCAGGCAGATACCCCGCCTGGCGACATCGCCGCCATGGCCGAGCACTACGCGCGCACGGCCACCGGCAAAGGCGCTAGCTAGCTTTTTTGAGGTCGGCAATCAGCGCGTCGAAGTCGCCGCGGCGCTTATCAAGCATCGAGCCGATCTCAGTGCGTTCCGTCAGCAACATGTTGATGCCTTCAACATAAAGGTTGAAGAACTTGCCGCCGCCCGAACGGTCTGACACGAGGAACTTCACTTCAAAAGGTGCCTGCCCCTTGAGGTAAGCGACCGCCTCGACTTCATACCACTTCTTCACTTGCTTGACGCCCTTAACTTCCAGACGTCCGCCAATGAATTCGCGGAAGCGGCTGCCATATTTGCGCGCGATGTAGACCTGAAAGGCCTTCGAGTAGGCTTTCTTCTGGCTGGCCGAGGCTTTGCGGCCATCGTTGCCAAGCGAATAGGCCGCCATGTAGGACACGTCCGAATAGCGTGCAAAGATGCGCTCGAAATCGCCATACATCGCCGTTTCCGACTTGCCTGAAGCGATCACTTTGTTGATTTCGCCCACCAGCTTGTCGACCATGGCTTTCGCGGCACCTTCCGAGAGGGCAAGCGCCTGTGTCGGCGCAAGTGCGAAGGCTGAAAAGCTGGCGCAAACGGCAGCTACGGCGGAGCGGCGTGTCAGGTTTGTCATCGTTAAAATCCTTGCGTGTTCAGTTCAAAAGGGTCAGCTTCAGTCGCTTCCTGCCCCAGTTCGAACCGTCGGTTCTGAATATAAATTGCGCGGGCCTGCGCATAGCTGTCGGCGCTGTCATAGAGCACAGAATCCAGCGTTTCCGCATATGTCCCACGGTCGCCCAGACGCGAGGCAACGGAAGCACCCGTCCCGATGTATTTCTCGGGGCTTGGCAGAATGTAGGACAGCGGATTGGTAAACAGGTCGACAACCTTGCCAACAGAGTCGCGCTCGGTCGACGGGCCAAGCACGGGTAGCTCCACGTAAGCGCCCTCTTTGAAGCCCCAGACATGCAGCGTCTCGCCAAAGTCGGTGTCTTCCTCGTAAAGCTTGAACTCGCCCGCAGCGTCGACAAGTCCGCCTAGGCCGATCGTCGTGTTCAAGGCAAAGCGCAGCGTGTTTTTGCCAGCCTTGCCCAAGCGGCCTTGCAGCAGGTTGTTCACAACCAGACTGGGCATCGCGAGGTTGGCTGAAAAATTGCTGACGCCCTTTTGCACAGGCTTTGGCACGACTTTCACATAGCCGTTGCCTGCCGGGCGCACGAAGGCATTGTCGAGCTTTTTGTTGAGCTCGTGGTTCTCGCGGTTGCGCGCTTCAAAAGGGTCGTAGGCGCGCGCTGCATCGTGCCCTGCCGACGGGTTGTTGCACCCGGCCAGCACAGTCACCAATGACAAAACGGCAAACGCGTTGATCCCTCGAGAAAACACTCGACACCCCTCCAAAACTCTACAAGTCCATCTAAGACATCCTACTCCTCTGTCCAAGGCGGCGGAAGGGTTCTCTTTCATCTGTGGCAGTTTGGAAACAGAGTCTCTATAGAAATGAGCAGATTTACGCGTGTTTTAAGCATGACGTTAGAGTTTGCGCTTAAAAGGTCATTGATGAGAAAGCCTAACCTCCAAACCGGACTTGATGAACTGCGCCTTGCACGGCGCGAAAGCCGTGGCCTGTTCTGGGCGGCGGGGCTGTTCAGCGTGTTCGTTAACCTGCTGATGCTCACAGGCCCGCTTTACATGCTACAGGTCTATGACAGGGTGCTTGGCTCGCGCTCGGAAGCGACTTTGCTTGCGCTGACTGTGCTTGTCGTTTTCCTCTATGTGATGATGGGCCTGCTCGACTATGCACGCGGGCGGATCATGGCGCGGGTTGGTGCGCGCTTTCAGGCGCGGCTCGACAAACGCGTATTTAACGCCGTCATTCGAAAGAACGCCCTCGGGATACGCGACGAGAGCGCAACCGCCCTGCGCGACCTTGAAGCCGTGCAGCGCCTGCTCACATCACCCGCGCTTATGGCGCTGTTTGACTTGCCGTTCACGCCGCTGTTTTTGTTCGGTATCTTCCTGTTTCATCCGTGGCTGGGAGGGCTGGCTTTGCTTGGTGGCGTGTTGCTGGTGGCCTTGACGCTCACCAACCAGTTCGCAACGCGCCGCCCGCTTCTGGCCGCCAACCGCGCGACAGCACATTCCGAAATGCTCTCCGAACAGTTGCGCTCGGAAGCCGAGATGATCCAGGCCATGGGCATGCGCGATGCAGCATTCAAACGCTGGCAAAAACTGCGCACGCAGGCTTTGGGCGAGCATATGCACGCCGCCGATCTGGGCGGCAGCTTCTCGACAGCGGGCAGGGCCTTCCGCCTGCTTTTGCAATCGGCCATGCTCGGCCTTGGGGCCTACCTCGTCTTGCAGGCCCAGCTCACTCCCGGTGCGATGATCGCTGGCTCCATCCTGATGGGCCGCGCCCTCGCGCCAATCGAATTGACGATCGGGCAATGGCCGCTGTTTGAACGCGCCCGCAAGGGCTGGGGCACGCTGGCGGCGCTGCTCTCGGAGGTTCCCCAAGAGCCTGCGCGCACAGCCCTGCCACGCCCGCAAGCCTTGCTGGAGGTGCAACAGGCCACTGTCGTGCCGCCCGGCGAAGCCCAAGCCGCGCTCAAACTGGTGAACTTCACCCTCAAGCCCGGTCAGGCGCTTGGTGTTATCGGCAAGTCCGGCGCTGGCAAGTCAACGCTCGCGCGTGCCTTGACAGGCGCCTGGCACCCCGCTGGGGGCAAAATCCGCCTCGACGGGGCCGCGCTTGAGCAATACGACCCCAGCGTTCTGGGCACGCTCATCGGCTATCTGCCCCAAAGGGTCGAGCTGTTTGACGGCACCATCGCCGAGAACATCGCCAAGCTGTCCGATGCGCCAGACTCCGAGGCCGTTGTCGCCGCCGCCAAACGCGCCGATGCACACGACATGATCGTCAAGCTGCCCGAGGGCTACGACAGTCGCGTTTCTGCGAACGGCGGGCGGCTTTCGGGCGGGCAAATCCAGCGTATCGGACTGGCCCGCGCCCTCTACGGAGACCCAGTGCTGCTCATTCTCGACGAGCCCAACTCCAACCTCGACAATGACGGCAGCCAAGCGCTCAACCGCGCCATCA
Source organism: uncultured Lentibacter sp. (assembly GCA_947497495.1). Lineage (GTDB taxonomy): Bacteria > Pseudomonadota > Alphaproteobacteria > Rhodobacterales > Rhodobacteraceae > Lentibacter. The sequence continues at coordinate 75,176 of CANMGT010000009.1, read as the reverse complement.
AAGGCTTCACCCAGCGTGGCGGCTCTGTCTTGATCATGGCGCACCGCCCTTCCGCCATCGAGCAATGCGACATGCTTCTGATGCTGGATGACGGGCGCGTGACGGCCTTTGGCCCCAAAGACGAGGTCTTGCGCCGCATGGTGCAAAACCACAGCCAGATCACCGGCAAGCCAACCCCCGAAGGAGGCAGCTAATGTCGCGCGCTGACCGCAAAGACGCCCGCAAAACAGCGCTGGTGCCACGGGCTGGCACGCTACCTGCCAAGCTGTCGCCGCCACAGGCGGACGCCAAGGCAAGTGCCGACGTCAAGCGCAGCTGGCCTGCGCGGATGCCTGTTTTTGTCGGCATGTTGGCAACTCTGATGCTGGTCGGCGGCTTTGGCGGCTGGGCTGTGTTCAGCTCGCTTGCAGGGGCGATCGTTGCCTCAGGGCGCGTCGAAGTCGAGCAAAACCGCCAAGTTGTGCAGCACCCTGATGGTGGCGTTGTCGCGCAGATCCTGGTGAAGGAAGGCGATGTCGTTAGCGCGGGCCAAACCCTGCTTGAACTCGACAGCGCCTCGATCCAGTCGCAGCTGTCCGTCTTGGAAAGCCAGCTGTTTGAAATCCTCGCGCGCAGTGCCCGCCTTGAGGCCGAGCGTGACGGCTCAAATACCCTCGCGATTGACGCCGAACTGGCCAGTCTGGCCGCAGAAAACCCCGAAGTTTCTGACTTGGTTGAAGGCCAGAAACGCCTGTTTTTCGCCCGCCGTGAAAGCGTGTCGCGCGAGCGCGAGCAACTTGCAAAACAGCGCGACCAGATCGCTGATCAGGTGCTGGGCATCGAAGCGCAGTCTACGGCGCTCGCAGAGCAGATCAAACTGATCGAGGAAGAGCTTGGCTCACAACTCACGCTGCTTGAGCGCGGCTTGGCGCAGGCTTCGCGCGTGCTGTCGCTGCAACGTGAACAAGCCCGCCTGAAGGGCGAGGCCGGCCAGTTGACCGCGCAGAAGGCGCAGGCGCAGGGCCGTATCATCGAGTCTGAAATCGGCAGCCTCAAACTTGCCGACGCGGTGCGCGAACAGGCGATCACACAATTGCGTGACATCCGCGTGCAAGAACTCGAGCTGCGCGAACGTCGGCTGCGCGCCCAAGAACAGCTCTCGCGCCTGTCGATCGAGGCGCCTGTTTCCGGCGTGGTCTACGGGCTGACAGTCAACACGCCGCGCTCGGTTTTGCGCGCCGCCGAGCCTGTGCTTTACATCGTTCCGCAAGACCGCCCGCTGGTGATCGCGGCACGCGTCCCGCCGATCCACATTGACCGCGTCTATGCTGGCCAGAAAGTGAACCTGCGCTTTTCTGCGCTCGATCAGCGCCGCACGCCCGAGTTGTTCGGGGAAGTTGTGCAAGTCTCCGCGGACAGTTTCACCGACGAGGCGCGCGGCATCTCTTACTACCGCGCCGAAATTTCGCTGGGCGAGGGCGAGTTGGCCAAGCTGCCTGAGGGGGCCGTGCTCATTCCGGGCATGCCCGCCGAAGCCTATATTCTCACCAACGAGCGCAGCCCGATGGAATATCTCGTCAAGCCCTTCTCCGACTACTTCGAGAACGCTTTTCGCGAGTAAGCGGCGTGTTTGGCGTTTCGGCGCACGGCTTTTGCGGCTAGCCTCATCGCGACTCATCCAACAGGAGACACGCGATGACATCGAAGATCGAAACCCGCCTTGCCGAGCTTGGCGTCACCCTGCCCGACGCGCCAGCACCCGCCGCCAACTACGTGCCATTCGTGATCACCGGCAACACTGTCTATGTATCAGGCCAGATCTCCAACGGGCCTGACGGGCTGATCACCGGCAAGCTCGGGGACAACATGAACACGCAAGACGGCGCCGCCGCCGCAAGAAGCTGCGCGATCAGCCTTCTGGCGCAACTCAAAGCCGCCTGCGGAGGCGACATTGACCGCCTCGTTCGCGTCGTAAAACTCGTCGGGTTCGTCAACTCGACAAGCGACTACACCGAGCAGCCGATGGTCATCAACGGCGCATCCGACTTCATGGTAGAGGCCTTGGGCGACAAGGGCCGCCATGCGCGCTCGGCGGTGTCGGCCGCTTCCCTGCCGCTTGGCGTAGCTGTTGAAATCGAAGGCATCTTCGAAATCGAATGACGCAGGGTCCGAGCCTTCCAGCGTGCTTTGTCACAACCCCTCTGGCGCATCGTGGCTTGCACGATCTCGCCAAGGGGCGGCCCGAGAACAGCCTCGCCGCCTTTGATGCCGCTGTCTTGCAGGGCTATGGCATCGAGCTTGACTTGCAGCTCTCCAAAGACGGTGAGGCGATGGTGTTTCACGACTATTTCCTGCAGCGCCTGACGGAAGAAAGCGGCCCCGTTGCCCAGCGCACGGCGGCTGAACTCAACGCCATCTCCCTGATGCACGGTCGCGCCGAGCGCATCCCGACGCTGTCGCAGGTTCTCGCAGTTGTGGCTGGCCGCGCGCCGCTTTTGATCGAGCTCAAAGACCAAGACGGTGCCTTGGGGCCAAACATCGGCAGGCTCGAAGCAGCGACCGTCAAGGCGCTTGAGGGCTACGCGGGCGAAGCGGCGCTGATGTCGTTCAACCCGCATTCCGTAGCCGAGCTGGCCCGCCTCGCGCCACGCCGACCTCGCGGCCTCACAACTTGCGACTACCTCAAAGAAGACTGGACGACAGTGCCAGAGGCCCGCCTGAGCGAGCTGCGCCCGCTGCCCGACGTAGCGCGCATCAAGGCCGGCTTCATCTCCCATCAGGAAGATGACCTTGCCAACCCGCAGGTCGCCAGCCTCAAGGCGTCGGGCCTGCCTGTTCTGTGCTGGACAATCCGCTCGCCTGCGCAAGAAGCCCAAGCGCGGCGGGTTGCCGACAACATCACATTTGAAGGCTACCTGCCCGCTTGAAAAACGCGGGTGCCAAGCAAAAATCGGACACCTATGACTGAAGATGCGCCCATCGAGATCAGGCTCAACCCGTCGCTTTCGGAGATCCCCGCCTGCGCGTGGGATGCCTGCGCGCAAGAGCATGACCCGTTCACAACGCACCGCTTTTTGCTGGCGCTTGAAGAGAGCGGCTCTGTTGGCCCCGGCACCGGCTGGCAGCCGCTTTACCTGACAGCACATGACGGCGACCGGATGATCGGCTGCGCGCCGCTCTACGCCAAGTCGCACTCTCAGGGCGAGTATATTTTCGACTTCAACTGGGCGCAGGCCTATGAGCAGGCGGGCGGGCGCTACTACCCCAAATTCCAGATCGCCGTGCCGCACACGCCTGCCACAGGGCGGCGCTTTCTGGTGCACCCCGAGCACGAAACGCGCGGCCTCGCAGCGCTTGTTCAGGGCGCTGTGCAGCTTGCGTCCGAAAAGGGCGTCAGCTCGCTGCACGCCACGTTCTGCACCGAGGCCGAGGCCATAGCCGGCGCGCAGATGGGCCTGCTGCGGCGCACGTCGCAGCAGTTCCACTGGCTGAACAACGGTTATACAACTTTCGACGATTTCCTCGCCACACTCACCTCTCGCAAGCGCAAGAACATCCGTAAAGAACGCGCTCAAGCTCAGGCTTTCGGCGGCACGATCCGCAGGCTCACCGGCGATGAGATCAGGCCTGAACACTGGGACGCTTTCTGGCAATTTTACCAAGATACCGGCCAGCGCAAATGGGGCACGCCCTACCTCACCCGCGCCTTCTTTGACGCGGTGCACGACACCATGCGCAACGACATGATCCTTGTGCTCGCCGAGCGCGACGGCCGCGCGGTGGCTGGAGCGCTCAACTTCATCGGCCAGCAAGCGCTTTTCGGCCGCTATTGGGGCTGCGTGGAAGACCACCCGTGCCTTCACTTCGAGCTGTGCTACTATCAAGCGATTGATGCCGCGATCGAGTTGGGCCTCGCGCGTGTAGAAGCGGGTGCGCAAGGCGAACACAAACTGGCGCGCGGCTACTTGCCAACACCCTGCCACTCGCTGCACTGGATCGCCGATGAAGGCTTTTCAAACGCCGTTGAGCACTATCTGAAAGCCGAAGCAGAAGCCGTTGGCGAAGACATCGAAATTCTGACAGGCTACGGCCCGTTTAAAAATGCCACAAAGGAGGAACACGATTGATCGAGAAACTCAGCGACACCGCCCAAGAGCAGCTTCTTGGCCCGCTCCTTGAAAACGGCTGGTCACACGACGAGGCCCGCGAGGCGATCACAAAAGAGTTCAAGTTCGCCGACTTCGCCGAAGCCTTCAGCTGGATGACGCAGGCGGCCTTGTGGGCCGAAAAGTGGAACCACCACCCAGAGTGGTCAAACACCTACAACCGCGTGACTGTCACTCTCACAACCCACGACGCGGGCGGGTTAAGCGCGCTTGACGCCAAACTGGCGCGCAAGATGGACAGTTTGTGAAAGGCCGTTGAACTTAGGCTTGTTACATCCGGGACCGCGGCTCAGACTGTCGCAGCCCTGGTTGGCTCCCGCACAAAAGCGCAGGAGCCTATTCTTTGGACCTAGAAGAACCCGAGCTTGTTCGGGTTGTAGCTGACCAACATGTTCTTGGTCTGCTGGTAGTGATCCAGCATCATCTTGTGGTTCTCACGCCCGATGCCCGATTGCTTGTAGCCGCCAAAGGCCGCGTGCGCCGGATAAGCGTGATAGTTATTCACCCAAACGCGGCCCGCCTCGATCGCGCGGCCCATGCGGTAACAGGTGTTCATATCCCGCGACCAGACACCCGCTCCAAGGCCGTACATCGTGTCGTTGGCAATCGCCAAGGCTTCGGCTTCGTCCTTGAAGGTTGTCACCGAAACAACCGGCCCAAAGATCTCCTCCTGAAAGACGCGCATGCTGTTGTCGCCTTTGAAGATCGTAGGCTGGATGTAGTTGCCGCCTGACAGTTCGCCGCCAAAGTCCGCCGCCGCTCCGCCGATCAGAACCTCTGCGCCTTCTTCACGGCCAATGGTGAAATATGACAGGATTTTCTCCTGCTGGGCTGTGCTGGCTTGGGCGCCAACCATGGTTTCAGGGTCGCGTGGATCCCCGTGCTTGATCGCTTTCACACGTTCGATAACGCGCGCCATGAAGGCGTCATAGATGTCTTCCTGCACCAAGGCGCGTGACGGGCAGGTGCAGACTTCACCCTGATTGAAGGCAAACAGAACGAAGCCCTCGATGGCCTTGTCAAAGAAGGCATCATCTTCACGCATGATGTCCGAAAAGAAGACGTTAGGGCTTTTCCCGCCCAGTTCGAGCGTGACGGGGATCAGGTTTTCTGTCGCGGCCTTCATGATGGTTCGGCCCGTCTCGGTTGATCCGGTGAAGGCGATCTTGGCGATGCGTTTGGACGTGGCCAGTGCCGCGCCAACTTCCGCGCCATAGCCGTTAACGATGTTGAGAACACCCGCCGGAAGCACGTCATTGATCAACTCGGCCAAGACCATAATCGCAGCCGGTGTTTGCTCCGCCGGCTTCATGACGATGCAGTTGCCCGCGGCCAGTGCCGGCGCCAGTTTCCAAGCGGCCATCAGGATCGAGAAGTTCCACGGGATGATCTGACCGACAACACCCAGCGGCTCGTGGTAGTGATAGGCAACGGTGTCGGCGTCAATTTCGCTCATCGAGCCTTCCTGCCCGCGCAGAACACTCGCAAAATAGCGGAAGTGGTCGGCGGCCAGCGGAATGTCAGCGGCCATGGTTTCGCGAATCGGCTTGCCGTTGTCCCATGTTTCGGCCTGCGCGAGCAGTTCAAGGTTGGCTTCGATCACATCCGCAACCTTGAGCAAAATGTTGGCGCGTGCGGTTGTCGAAGTCGCGCCCCATGCGCCCTTGGCGGCATGTGCGGCGTCGAGCGCCAAGTTGACATCATCCGCATCCGAGCGTGCGATATCGTTGATTTTTTCGCCGGTGATCGGCGTGACGTTTTCAAAGTATTTGCCGTTCACGGGGGGCACAAATGTGCCGCCGATAAAGTTGTCATACTTGGTTTTGAACGGTGACGTGTAAGTCCCGGCCTCTGTATGTGCGAGATCTTTCATGGTATTCTCCTCCTAAATGCCCAAGTCCTCCACCTGAGCTGAGGCACAACCTGACAAGCGCTTTCACACCCGTCAGCAGGGCAAATCATAAAGATCGGGAGAAGTGTCTCACCTCTGAGACAGTTTTGATCACGTTTCGTGCAGGCCCAGCCGTTTCATCCGCCGATAGAGCGTCGCGCGGCCCACGCCAAGCTGGCGAGCGGCCTGTGAAACGTTCCCGTCTGCCCGCGCAAGGGCGCGCACCACAGCGGCATGCTCTGCCCGCTGGAAGCCGGTCGGGCCGTCTTCCTGACCGAGGATATCAGCGGCAGGCCGCGCCGCAAGCGGGCCCGTTGCGGCCAGCCCGAAGGCGCGGCGCGCTTCACGGGTTGCGCCAATGACAAGGTCATGGCTGTCCACGGCCAGCAGCGTCGCAGAGTCCGCGTCGCCGCTCTCGGCCACGATGATGCGCGCCGAGCTAAAGGCCGCGCGAAAGTTCGCTTCCTCGATCGCGCGCGCCGTCTGCGCGACCTGCGCGCAAATCAGGCGGTTGAAGGCCTCGGTTTGATCCGACCGCGCAGAAGACACGTCAAGCGCCGCCACGATCTGCCCGTTCTCGCCAAAAATCGGCGCGTCAATACAGCTCATACCGGTGTTGCGTGCGTAGAAATGTTCGTCCTGATGGATAATCACGCGGCGACGCTCGGTCAGGCAAGTGCCGATCCCGTTGGTGCCCTCGCGCTCCTCGCTCCAGTCCGCCCCCGCGCACAGCCCCCAGCTTTCGAATACGGGCGTATCAGCGTCTGACATCCTCTGATCAAGAACGACGCCCTCTGTATCGGTCAGCAAAACGGCGCAGCCCGACTGGCCAACCAGCGAATAGAGCGCATCCAACCGCGGGGCCGCGACCATCATGAACTTCTCGTAAAGCTCCAGACGTTCCTGCAAGGCAGATTGCTCGATCTTGTCAGGCGCGCGCCGATTGTCAGGGTCTAAGCCATGTTTCAGGACAGACCGTTGCCAGCTTGCCGCGATCTGTGAACGCGCGGCCGCAGAGCCGGAGCTTGTCGCTTCCAGAACGCGATCAGCATGTGAAGTCTTGGTGTCCATCGGCTTTCCATCAGTCAAGGCGGTGCGCTTATCCTAGGACACTGATAGCATCTGGCAAGCTCTCTGTCTCCCCGTGTTGCCGTGCCGCCAAACCAACAGGTTGAGGCCAGCGCCTCGCTTGAGAACGCGCCGGCGGCGCAACACACACTCTTGATCTAGCTAAATCGGCGCAGCAGCGGAGGTGCTGCGCCGATGTTGGGTGTGGCGCCCTACAGCGCGTCGACCATCGCCTCGCCACCTGAAATCTCGCAGGTGCCGGGGCTTTCTTCGGCGTGCAGCACGGTGACGACACCGTTGTCGGCGCACATTGCGTAGCGTTTCGAGCGGCCCGAAAAGCCCACTGGCGGCGCGTCAAAGTCCATGCCGATGGCGGCGGTGAAAGCGCCCGAGGCGTCTGACAGCATGGTGATGCCTTCGCCTGTCGCGCCCGTGGCCTCGCCCCAAGCCTGCATCACCCACGGGTCGTTGACCGACACGCAGATGATCTCGTCAACGCCTTTGGCCTTGAGAGCCTCTTTCTGGCGGATAAAGCTTGGCACATGGGCCGAGCTGCACGTTGGCGTGTAAGCGCCCGGCACAGCAAAGATCACAACCTTGCGGCCCTTAAGCTTTGCGCCGAGGTCAACAGGCGCTGGCCCCTCTGCGCCAAGCGTCATCAGGCTGGCTTCCGGCAGCGTGTCTCCAACTGTAATTGTCATACTCGTAATCTCCCTGTTTGCGTTTGTTATTTCACTGCATATAGGGTTCTCTACGCCGAGCACCAGCAGAAGGATCACTCTTATGTCGCATATTGTCGTTGTCGGGGCCGGACAGGCCGGATCATCCCTTGTCGCCAAGCTGCGCAAAGACGGGTTTGACGGCGAAATAACCCTGATCGGTGAAGAGACAGCCCCGCCCTATCAGCGCCCGCCGCTCTCCAAAGCCTACCTGCTGGGCGACATGGCGCTTGAGCGGCTCTATTTGCGGCCAGAGAGCTTTTACGCCGAGCAGAACATCAACTTGCGCCTTGGCGCGCATGTTGACGCGATCGACCCTACGGCCAAGACGCTCACCGTAAATGGCGAGGCCCTCGCCTACGACCAACTCGCCCTCACCACGGGCTCGGTGCCACACCGCCTGCCCGCCAGCATCGGGGGCGCGCTTGAGGGCGTCTACGTGGTGCGCGGCCTGACGGACGTTGACGCGATGGAGCCGGAGTTTGGCACCGGTAAACATGTGCTCATCGTCGGCGGCGGCTATATCGGGCTTGAAGCGGCGGCCGTGGCCTCCAAGAAGGGCCTCAAAGTCACGCTTGTAGAGATGGCCGACCGCATCTTGCAGCGCGTCGCCTCGCCCCAAACCTCCGACTACTTCCGCGCGCTGCACGCCTCGCACGGTGTCAACATCCTTGAAGGCACGGGGCTTGCGCGCCTCACGGGCGACACCCGCGTCACAGGCGCCGAGCTAACAGATGGCACAGCGCTCGACGTTGATTTTGTCGTCGTCGGCGTTGGCATCGCCCCCGCGACCTCCCTCGCCGAGCAGGCGGGCCTCACCCTTGAGAACGGCATCAAAACCGACGCTCAGGGCCGCACATCCGACGCAAGCATCTGGGCGGCGGGCGACTGCGCCTCGTTTCCCTACCGCGACACACGCATCCGCCTTGAAAGCGTGCCAAACGCAATCGAGCAGGCCGAGACTGTCGCGCAAAACCTGCTTGGCGCGGGCCTCGACTATATCGCCAAACCTTGGTTCTGGTCTGATCAGTATGACGTCAAACTGCAAATCGCGGGGCTGAACACGGGTTACGACCGCGTCGTCACCCGCCAAGGCGACAAGGAAGGCAGCACCTCGTTCTGGTATTACAGCGGCGATAGGCTGCTCGCCGTCGACGCTGCCAACGATCCGCGCGCCTACATGATCGGCAAGCGCCTCATCGAGGCGGGCAAGTCGCCGTCTGCTGAAGACATCGCCAACCCCGAAACCGACATGAAAGCGCTGATGAAAGCGTGAGGATCATCGCCGGACAGCACCGTGGCCTTGCCCTTGCCGATGTCGGCCAAGGCGACGCCAGCGCACATCTGCGCCCCACGTCTGACCGCGTGCGCGAAAGCCTGTTCAACATGCTGATGAAATACGGGCAGCCAAACGGCGCCCGCGTGCTTGACCTCTTCGCAGGCACAGGCGCTCTGGGCCTTGAGGCGCTCTCGCGCGGCGCGCAACATGTGACTTACGTTGAAAACGGCCGCGTCGCGCAGAGGCTGATCACCGAGAACCTGCGCAAAGCCAAGCGCGAAGCCGACGCCAAACTCATCAAGCAAGACGCGACGCAGCTGCCGCCCGCCCCAGCGCCCTGCGACTTGGTGTTCCTTGATCCGCCCTACGGCAAAGCCCTTGGCGAGCGCGCGCTTAACGCAGCCATCGCCCAAGGCTGGCTCGCGGATAACGCGCTCATCGTCTGGGAAGAAAGTGCCGCCGTAGTGCCGCCCAAAGGCTGGGTCCTGCAAGACCAGAGGCAATATGGCGGCACCACGATAAGCTTCCTCCGAAAGGCCTGACCTTCGGCTAGTTTGCCACGGGTTGGGCTTGGCCCTTGGCCGCCGCAACGGCTGCGCGCACATCCTCAACAAGCGCCGCTCCGTTCAGCCCCTTGGTATCGGCTTCCGCAACCCAGTCGGCGACCACTTTGTCAGCAACCGCTTTAAGGCGATCGGTTTCTTCAACGCTCATCTCAGCGAGGGTATTGCCCGCGTCATCCATCCGCTCGCGGCCAACGGCGTCGCCTTGGTCATGGGCGCGGCCAGCCCAGGCACTGGCCATAAGGCCCGAGTTCGCGTCGATGACAGCCTGAAGGTCTTCCGGCAAGCCCGCATAGGCCTCCTTGTTCATCGCCCAGATGAAGTAGAGGTTATACAGCGCCTTATCTCCGGCAACGTCAGTGTGGCTGTCTACCAAGTCGTCAAGCTTCAAGCTCGGGGCCATCTCCCAAGTGATGACGCCGCCATCCACAACACCTTTGGAAAGGGCTTCGGGGAAGGCCGGCACAGCCATGCCGACAGGCTCGGCGCCAAGCTCTTCAAGCAAAAGCGTCGCGGGCCGTGACGGGCCACGCAGCTTCAGCCCCTGAAAGTCTTCCAGACGGGTGATCTCACCGCCCTTTTTATGAACAATCCCCGGCCCGTGCATATGCGCTGCAAAAACATGAACATTCTCAAAGTCGTCCATCAGGTGCTCTTGGGTGAAATTCCACGCCGCAATGCTGGCCTCCTCGGCCGACTTTGACGTCATGAACGGCAGCTCAAGCGCTTCGGCTTCGGGAAAGCGCCCGGCCTGATATCCGGGGATAACCCAGCCACCGTCGATAACACCGTCAGCGATCAGGTCATACTGGCTGGGGGCCTTACCGCCCAACTGCATAAACGGGAAAATCTCGATCTTCAGCCGCCCTTCGCTTTGAGCCTCAACTTTCTTGGCCCAAGGCTCGATAAAGTATTTCGGGTTCGCGGAATTCGGCGAGACAAAGTGCTGGAAACGCAAGGTGTAGGTTTCTGCAAAGCTGGCAGTTGCTGTCAGGCCCAAAAGGGCAGCGATGGCGGCAGGTTTCATCAATCTCATCACGTTTTAGTCCAGTTCTTGAGAAGTTTCCAAACACCGCTAAGCAAATTCTGCGCTGCGGCATAGGTATGATATTGGAAAGCAAAAGCCAGTTGCAAGCCATTCTCAAATAAGTTTTGAGGACTTTAAGTGTCTGAAAGTTTAAGCTTTATTCAGAACAAGCGGGAAACCCTGCAAAAGCTTCCCCTAGGGCAATGCCTTTCAAAACGCCTCTCAACCAGAGCAATTACCCATAGGTCGGGTGGAACTTGCCCGCAGGCGAAAGCGTGAAAATCTCAAACCCCGTCGCTGTCACACCAATCGAGTGCTCGAACTGCGCGCTCAAGCTCTTGTCACGCGTCACTGCCGTCCAGTCGTCCGCCAGAACTTTGGTCTCGGGGCGCCCGAGGTTTACCATCGGCTCGATGGTAAAGAACATGCCCTCTTCCAGTACAGCCCCCGTGCCCGCGCGCCCGTAGTGCAACACGTTTGGCGGCGAGTGAAACACGCGGCCAAGCCCATGCCCGCAAAAATCGCGCACAACGCTCATCCGGTGGCCTTCCACGAAGGTCTGGATCGCATGGCCGATGTCGCCAAAAGTGTTGCCGGGCTTCACAGCTTCGATACCCATGAACAGCGCATCATGGGTGATTTCGATCAAACGCTCGGCCTTGCGCCCCAGCTTTCCGGCCACATACATGCGGCTCGTGTCGCCAAACCAGCCGTCCACAATCACCGTGACATCGATGTTGAGAATGTCGCCATCCTTGAGCTTCTTGTCGCCCGGGATACCGTGGCAAACCACGTGGTTCACCGAAATGCAGCTCGCGTGCTGATAGCCCTTGTAGCCGATGGTTGCCGAGGTCGAGCCAAGTTCGCCCGCGCGCCGCTCGATGAAAGCATCAATCGCCGCCGTGGTCTGGCCGACAAAAACAAGCTCGGCCACCTCGTCCAAAATCTGCGCCGACACCTGCCCTGCTTTGTGCATGCCCGCGAAATCCGCCTCTTCATAGATGCGAATACCGTCTTTTGTCTGACGTCCACGATGCTTCTCGGTCACGGGCAGATCCTCAATCTCATGCGCTTTCGCCCCTATTTAGGCCCCGCGTTCAAAAATAACCAGTCCATGTGCTTTTTCTTGAAAAAAATACTCAATCCAAAATCGGCAACACGCGCCCAAGGCTGATTTGCTCAGGGCTGATCTCGCAATCAACAGCCATCACTTCAACGCCCTGCGCGCGCGCCTCTGCAAAGCCCGCGGCATAGGCCGGATCAATGTCAGCGGCGACGCTCACTCTGTCTGCATCCGTGCGCTGCACAAGATAAAACAACATCGCACGGTGGCCCTCGGAAACAACCTGCGCAAGCTCCTGCAGGTGCTTCAGCCCGCGCGCTGTGACGCTGTCAGGAAACTCGGCCAAGCCCGCCCGCCGCATCAGCGTGACAGACTTCACCTCAAGGTAAAGGTCAGCCGCGCCTGCCGTTTCAAGCAAGAAGTCCACGCGGCTGTTCTCGCCGTACTTCACTTCGGGCCGCACGCTGTCATAGCTCAGCCCCGAGACTTCGCGCGCCAGCAAGGCGGCTTTCAAAGCACGATTGGGCACACTCGTGTCGACGCCGGTAAAATGCCCGCCGTCATGCTCCACCAGCCGCCAGCCGTATTTGAGCTTTTTCTTGGGGTCGTCGTTGGGCTCGACCCAAATCCGCATCCCCTCCTCGGCCAGCCCCATCATACTGCCGGGGTTGGCGCAATGGGCCACAACCTCGCGCCCGTCCTCAAGCCTTACATCGGCCAAAAAGCGTTTATAACGGCGAATTAGCGTCGCAGGCACAAGTGGGGTTTGAAAGCGCATGTTTGAAGGCCTATACCGAAGGCCAAGACCATTCAAGGAGCTGACATGCCCAACCCGACAGCCGCGATGCTTGTCATCGGTGACGAGATCCTCTCTGGCCGCACCCGCGACGCGAATATGTATTTTCTCGCAGGCGAGCTTACCAAAGCAGGGATAGACCTGCGCGAGGTGCGCGTGGTCTCTGACGACGCGGCGGCCATCGTGAGCGCTGTCAACGCCCTGCGCGCAAGCCACGATACGCTGTTCACATCCGGTGGCATCGGCCCAACCCACGACGACATCACCGCCGACTGTATCGCCAAGGCCTTCGGGGCCCACATCGGTGTACGCGATGACGCCCGCGCGCTGCTCGGCGCGCATTACGCCAGCCGCGGCATGGAGTTCAACGAAGCCCGCCAGCGCATGGCGCGCATCCCCGACGGGGCCACGCTGATCGACAATCCGGTCTCTATCGCACCGGGCTTTACCATGGGCAATGTGCACGTCATGGCAGGCGTTCCCTCGGTGTTTCAAGCCATGGTCGCCTCGGTTCTGCCGACGCTCACAGGCGGCGCTCCCTTGCTCGGCCAGACGCTCCGGATCGACCGTGGCGAAGGCGACATCGCAGGGCCGCTGGCAGAGCTGGCAGCAAAATATCCGACACTCTCGATCGGCTCCTACCCGTTCCAGAACAACGGCGCCTATGGTGCCAACATCGTCATTCGCGGCTCAGACGCACAAGCCCTGAACGCCGCCATGACAGAACTCGCAAAGACTTTCGCCAATGACATCTCCTGAGACACTTCCAGACATCCAACAGCTCTATGACGTTGTCGACGGCACATGGCCCGCCGCGCGCAGCTTTGAAGCCGGGCCTTGGCTTATCCGCGAAGGGCAAGGCGGCGGGCAGCGTGTGAGCGCGGCGACGGCGCAGCAGCCCGTTACAGCCAGCGATATTGCCCTTGCCGAGGCCGAAATGGCCAAGCTTGGCCAGCCCAAACTCTTTATGGTGCGTGATGGCGAAGCCGAACTGGACGCCCTGCTCGCCGATGCGGGCTACGTGGTCCACGACCCTGTGAACGCCTACGTCGCCGCCACTGGCCCGATGGCCGCCGTGCGCCCGCCGCCTGTCTCGGCGCTGCTCGCGTGGGAGCCGCTGGCGATCATGCTCGACATCTGGGAAGCTGGCGGCATCGGCCCCTGCCGCATCAACGTGATGCACCGCGCCAAAGGGCCCAAAACTGGCGTCATCGGACGGCTCAACGACCACCCCGCCGCCGCCGCTTTCTGCGCCATCCATGACGGGGTCGCTATGGTCCACGCCATTGAAGTGCTGCCGCACCAGCGCCGCCAGAACATGGCCCGCTATGTGATGCACGAGCTGGCCTTCTGGGCCCGGCAAAATGGCGCAAGCCATATTTCGCTTGTTGTTACCCAAGCCAACGTCGGGGCCAATGCGCTCTACACTTCCCTCGGCATGACATGTGTGGGACAGTATCACTATCGTTTGAAAAGAGAGGACTAACCCGATGAGCAGCCAACAACCCACAGCCCTGAACCTGCCGCCAGTTGACCCGCTGCCAGAGGCAACCCAAAAGTATTTCGACATCTGTCAGGACAAGCTCGGGCTTATCCCCAACGTGCTGCGCGCCCATACGTTTGACATCGACAAGCTCAACACGTTTGCGGCGCTCTACAACAACCTGATGCTCGCCGGCAGCGGCCTCTCCAAGCTCGAACGCGAGATGATCGCGGTGGCTGTCTCTTCGATCAACAAGTGCTTTTACTGCCTCACAGCTCACGGCCAGGCAGTGCGCGAACTTTCAGGCGATCCGATCCTTGGCGAAGCGCTGGTGATGAACTGGCGCGCCGCCGAGCTGGACGCACGCCAAACCGCGATGCTCACGTTTGCGGAGAAAATCACCGAAGAAAGCCACAAAATCGTCGAGGCCGACAGACAGGCGCTGCGCGACGCGGGCTTTAGTGACCGTGACATCTGGGACATCGCCAATGTCGCAGGCTTTTACAACATGACAAACCGCGTGGCCTCGGCCACCGATCAGCGCCCAAATGACGAGTATCACGCGCTTTCGCGCTAAACTTTCGGCGACAGGCCCCGCTTTGGGCCTTGCAGCGGCTGTGCTTGGCACAGCCGCGCTTTCGGCTGACTTGTCACTGCCACTCAACGCCGAACTGACCAAGCAAAGCAGTCAGGGCACCGCGGTCTACTCCGCGCCGATAGCACCCTACGCGCAGGGGCTTTTGCCCTCGTTCGAGATCAAGGGCCGCGTCACCAAGCAAGCCTACCGGATCAATGCGAAGGGTCTGACGCCGCAGCAATTGTTGCAGCCGATAGAAGACAGTCTGGCAGATGCGGGCTTTGAGTTTCTGTTCAAATGCGAAGACAGGTTCTGCGGCGGGTTCGACTTTCGCTTTGCCACCGAAGTGCTGACAGCGCCGGATATGTTTGTCGATCTGTTCGACTACAGCTTCCTCACCGCGCGCGGCGATTCCGGCGAATATGTCACCGTGCTGACAAGCCGCGACGCCGTTGCCGGCTATATCCAGATCATTCAGGTTACGCCCGAGGGCGCCGCGCTGCTGACAACAGAAACCTCCGCCGCCATCAAGGCAGAGCCGACAGCCCCCACACGTAACCCGCTGAAGGCCGGCAGCATTGCAGACCGCCTTGAAAGCATAGGCCGTGCCGTCTTGTCAGACCTCACCTTCAAAACAGGCTCGTCTGACTTGGGCGACGATGACTTTGCCTCGCTCACCGAACTGGCCGCCTATCTGGCCGACAACCCAAAGCGCACCATCGCGCTGGTGGGCCACACCGACACTGTCGGCTCCCTGAGCGGCAACATCGCCCTATCCAAACGCCGTGCCGCCTCCGTGCGTGCACGGCTTGCCAGCAAATACGGCATCGACAACGCCCGCATGCAGGCTGAGGGCATGGGCTACCTGTCGCCGCTGACAGCCAACCTCACGCCCGAGGGCCGCGAAGAAAACCGCCGCGTCGAAGTGATCTTGCTGAACACCGAGTGAGGTCGAGGCGGGCCAAAATTCTTCCAAGAATTTTACCAAGAAAATTCGAATTTTCTTGCCCGCGCCTGACGCAACGCGCGCTCGGTTAACTCAAATGTTAACGCCCGGTCGCGCCAAACTGTATGCACGCGTTCTGCACGGAGAGCAGCATAGAGTGCTGCATATCGTAGGCACTTGGCTTGGCGCAAATCTTAACGCCTTAACGGGCTTGAACACTGCATAAACTTTTCGCTAAGACATATGTCCGCCTATGGGGGTGCGCCCATAAATAAAGGCCCCGCGCGGGTTGCGAACGGGGCCTTTAGCTTGTGTTCATCTGCTCACGTCAGACTAACTACTTAACGGTTATACGTCCGTCCGTGTAAGGCGTGAACGGGCCGTTCTTGGCAAGGAACTCCGCCAGAACATCAGCCAGATCGGGGCCAAAGTCATAGGCGTTCTGCGCGCCGCGGAACATTTTGTAACCGTCGCCGCCACTGCGCACATAGTTGTTGGAGACAAGCTTATAAACCTTGGCAGGATCAAGCGGCGCACCGCCAACCATCACGTCCGAGATACGTGCACCCACGGGCTGTGTCGCGTCGAATGCGTAAGCCACACCGGCCACCTGAGCAAACCGCCCCGCGCCTTCTTCCACCTGACTGACGCCATTTTCCAGCGCCTCCAGTACAACCGCGCCGTCGACCTCGAATGTCGAGAGCGTGTTCTGGAACGGCAGCACCGTCAGCACTTCGCCCATCGTCACCGGCCCCGCGTCAATCGAGGCCCGAATGCCGCCGCCGTTCTGGATGGCAATTTCGACGCCTTGGTCTTTGACCCGATCCAGCATCGCATCGGCAATCAGCGAGCCCATCGAGCACTCCTGCGCGCGGCAAACCGCCCGGTCGCCGCCGATCGCCTCAGCGGCCTCGGCCACAACGCGGCTGCGGATTTCTTCCAGTGGTTTGGCCGCCTCGGCAATGCGCGCCTTGGTTGCTTCGTGCTCGGCCACAGCCGCGTCCATAACCACAGGCTCGCCCGTTGCTTGGGTGATGTTGCCCGCGTCATCAAAGGTGACATTGAGCTCGCCCAGCAGCTTGCCATAGGCATAGGCCGACACGATCGCCGTGTTGCCGACCATCGTCGGGTAAGGCCCTTCAGCGCGCTCGTTTGTGTTGCTCAAAAGCGTGTTGGTATGCCCGCCAACGATCACGTCAACGCCTGTGGTTTCGGCCGCCACGGCCTGATCAACGCCAAAGCCCGAGTGGCTGAGCACGATGATCTTGTTAACGCCTTCCGCCGTCAGCTTGTCCACCTCGCCCTGCACGGCTTGAACAGGGTCTGTGAACACGATGTTCGGGCCGGGTGATGCCAGCTCGTCAGTGTCTTGCGGGGTGAGGCCAATCAGCCCCAGCTTCTCGCCGCCGCGCTCGATAATCACCGACTTCGCCAGCTTGCCCGCGAGCAGTTCCTCGCCGCTGACATCGGCGTTTGACATCAAGACAGGAAAGGACACCGCATCCATAAACCCGCGCAAAACTTCGGGCCCGTCGTCAAACTCGTGGTTGCCCACAGTCATCGCGTCATAGCCCATCTGGTTCATCATCTCGGCCGCGAGCATGCCCTTGTAGTAGGTATAAAACAGCGTGCCCTGAAACTGGTCACCCCCGTCTACCAGGATGTGGTTGTTGGTGCGTTTCTTGGCGTCTGCGATGGCCGTCATCAAACGCGCGGAGCCGCCAAAACACTTGCCTTCGGTGTTGTCCTCGGCGCTGCAACCGCTGTCATACTTGCTGATCGGCTCAAAGCGCGCGTGAAAGTCGTTGGTGTGCAGGATGGTCAGGGAATAGTCGGCCAGAGCTGCTCCGGCAGAAAGCGCCAACGCGGCAGTGCCGCCCAGAATACGTGCGAGCATGGTGAGTCTCCTAAGGGTTGATTGCCCTGATGGTGCAACGCCCGCGCCGCTCAGTCAAAACATATGTGACAGGCTCGGCGGAAGGTTGCAATCGGGCCATGGCAACCCAACTTTCGGTGCCCCCCAAAGCAGACAGATATGCACAGACGCCTCACTGTTAGGCGCGTCGCTTTGCTCCCTGTTCTCCGTGCTGGCATAGTCGGTGTTGCAGGGCCCGTAACACGAGCCAGCAACACAGCGCTTTTATGAGCAGCTGATGGAACCAAACTATGCACTTATGCCCCAACACGAGAAAGAGTTCTGCTGCAGGTCAAAGCGGCCCCCGCACAAGTGAGCCGAACTGCGTGCCCCTCCTCAGAGCATCCATTCGATCGGCAAGGCCCCCATCACTGCAAGCAGCACCTGCGAGAAGATATTAACAGTTGGCTCTTGCTGATAGATCAAGTCCTCGTTGCCCTGGCGCGACTCCCGCCAGATCATACGCCCCTCGGGAGTGAGCTTCGGCACGTAGCTCAGGTACACAAGTGATGTATCAAACATCGCATGCACCTGTTTTGCCAGATTTTCGCTTTCAATCAAAAATCCCATCTCACAATTGAGATTTGCCGAGCGCGGATCAAAATTAAACGAGCCAATGAAGACTTTCTTGCCGTCAACGGCGAAAGTCTTGGCGTGCAAGGCTGCTCCAGACAAACCAAGCGGCAGTGTTTGCAAATCTGCTTCCCCGCTACCGCCGCGCAGCTTGATCTCATACAGATCAACGCCGGCCTCAAGCAGCTCGCGGCGATACTTGGTGTAGCCTGCATGCACCAGTGTGACATCCGTCGTATTGAAAGCATTTGTCATCACATTCACATCGACCCCAGAACGAGACGCATTTGCAAAAAGGTCTGCGCCCTTGGCACCGGGAATGAAATAGGCCGAAACAAGATCAAGACGTTCTTCGATATCGCCCAATATGGCTCCAAGCTGGTTGATCATGAGCTGATCGTCCTTCGCGGTTCCAAGGCCTTTTACGGGGTCATCCACAACCAGTTGAGCATTGGTCCACTCTGCCCGTTCAAACGCATCAACAATATCAGCCTCACTTGGAAATTCGGCCAGATAGTCCCGCGCCTTTTGCGAGGCCATCACATCTGAAAGACGCGCTTCGTAAGTTGGGAAGTCTGGTTCCAGACCTGCGACCTCCTCAACAGAATAAACTGACTCGCTGTTCCAATACTCATTAAATGAGGCTGCCGTCGGGCCAACGATCTCGCCAAGGCCCAAGACATCAAGATCCGCAAAAAACTCGTCTTTCAGCGAGAAGTACTCATCGCCAACATTGCGCCCTCCGATGATCGTGGCCGCGCCATCTACTGTGAAGGACTTGTTGTGCATGCGACGGTTCATCCGCATGAAATGAAACGCATATCCCAAAAGCTTGGGCCTGCGCACAATCGATGGGTTGAACAGGCGAACTTCAAAGTTGTCCATTGCGCTCATTGTGCTCATCAGGCCATCCAGGCCCGGAATTCCGTTGTCATCGAGCAAAAGCCTAACGCGCACGCCCCGCTCCGAAGCGCGCTTGAGCGCGTCCATAAGCAGTATGCCGGACACATCGTCATGCCAAATGTAGTATTGGACATCGAGGGACTGCTCAGCCATATCAGCAAGCGCAATCCGATAGTCCAAAGCCTTCTTGCCGTTCAACAACGCCTCGATTCCCGACTTCCCTGGATGTGTCTCGGTCTTGCTCAGAATAACCCTGCCAAGCTTCGTCTCGGAACTAATGGCGATAGACTTGCTCTCGGCGCGCTCGGAGATGTCAGGCAATGGGAAGACAAATCGCAAGGCCAAAACCGCGACAAAAAGCAGCGCAATAACTGCTGCGATTTTCTTAAGTAATTTCATGGCAAATCCTCCCGTTACAACACCTAGGCCCATCGCTAAAACTGGTATCCGCCCTGTTAGTATGGCTTGACGGCTCGGCGCCCGCAATGCAACACGAAGACATGCTTATTTTAAAACTCCTCCGCACGCCCGAATGGGCTGATCTGCGCCGCCTCGGTGAAACCTCAGGCGCGCCAATAGATGTGGCCGATGGCTATGTGCATTTCTCAACCCCGGAACAAGCCCAAGAGACTGCAGCAAAGCACTTCGCGGGCGTTGACGGGCTGGTGCTGCTGGGCGTTGAGGCGTCGGCTCTGGGCGACGAATTGAAATGGGAAGTCTCGCGCGGCGGTGCTCTCTTCCCGCACCTCTACCGCAGCCTCAGGCTATCGGATGTCGCCTTCGCATGGCCCCTGCCTCTGGCCAAGGGCGTGCATGTCTTCCCCGAAGAAATCGCCGGGTTTGTTGACCCTGCGCGCGCCCAGTTCGACGCCTTCAAAGCGTTGGATCGCGACACGCCCATCGAGATGCTCAATCTCGTGCGGCTGCGCGATCAGGCGAACTACCCTGTAGGCCACGCGCTGCACGGCAAGGGCCTTTCGGGCGCTGAGGCCTATGCCAACTACGGCCGTGAGACAGGCGCTATTTTGCAAAGCCTCGGCGGCAGCATCGTTTGGAGCGGCACGTTTGAAGCCACGCTCATGGGGCCGTCAAACGAGCACTGGGACATCATGTTTATCGCCCGCTACCCGAATGCAAAAGCCTTCTTGGCCATGGTCACGAACGACGACTACCGCAAGGCTGTGGTGCACCGCCAAGCCGCTGTGCAAACCTCGCGTTTGATCCGCACAAAGCCGGCCGAAGCAAAAGGCACATTCGGATGAACACACTTGAAAAACTGGGCCTCGCGCTCATGCACCGCACAGATCCTGAACGCGCCCACGCCCTGTCTATTAAGGCGCTCAACGCGGGCCTCGTTCCGCTACCGGGGCTTTTGACATCGCCGCGTTTGACAACCGAGATAGCGGGCCTCAAGCTGCCCAACCCTGTCGGCCTTGCTGCGGGGTTTGACAAGAACGCCGAGGCGCTTGGCCCCTTGTCGCGCGCGGGGTTTGGCTTTGTCGAAGTCGGCGCCGTCACGCCGCGCGCCCAGCCGGGAAACCCCAAGCCGCGCCTGTTCCGCCTGATGGAAGACGAAGCCGTGATCAACCGCTTCGGCTTCAACAACAACGGGATGGAAGCCGCCGCCGAACGCTTGTCCAAGCGGCCCGCGACTGCGGTGATCGGCCTCAACCTCGGGGCCAATAAAGACAGTGACAACCGCGCTGACGACTTCGCAAAAGTGCTCGCCCATTGTGGCGCGCATCTTGACTTCGCGACAGTCAATGTCTCCTCGCCCAACACCGAAAAGCTGCGCGACTTGCAAGGGGCCGAGGCTCTGGCCGCTCTGCTTGCAGGCGTCATGGACGCCAATCAGGGGTTGGCCAAGCCGATCCCGATTTTTCTCAAGATCGCGCCCGACCTGACAGATGCAGAGATCGGTGAAATCGGCGAAGTCGCCATCGCGGCGGGCCTGAGTGCTGTGATCGCCACCAACACAACCCTCTCGCGGGACGGATTGAAAAGCCCACAGCGCGGCGAAATGGGCGGCCTCTCGGGCACGCCCCTATTTGAGAAATCAACCCGCGTGCTGGCAAGGCTCTCCAAGGCAACCGAGGGCAAGATCCCCCTCATTGGCGTCGGCGGCATCGCCTCGGCCGAGCAGGCCTATGCCAAAATTCGCGCTGGCGCTTCAGCTGTGCAGCTTTACTCCGCGATGGTTTACCACGGGATGAGCCTTGTGGGCGACATCGCGCAGGGGCTCGACAGGCTCTTGGAACAAGACGGTTACGCCAATGTTGCAGAGGCCGTCGCAACCGAGAGGGAGACATGGCTATGATCACCATCTGGCATAACCCGCGCTGCTCAAAGTCGCGCCAGACATTGGCTCTGCTGGAAGAGAACGGCCACACGCCCGAGGTGCGCCGCTATCTGGAAGATGCGCCAACCGAGGCCGAGCTGCGAGAGGCCGCCAAAGCCTTGGGCCTGCCGCCAATTCAGATGATGCGCTCAGGAGAGGCCGAGTTCAAAGCCGCAGGCCTGAGCAAAGACAGCGCTGATGATGCGCTCTTTGCGGCCATGGCCCGTGTGCCCAAACTGATCGAGCGTCCGATCGTTTTTGCTCAAGGTAAAGCCGCCATCGGCCGCCCGCCTGAAAGCGTGCTCGATATCCTCTAAGCTACGCTGCGCTCAAGAGCCGGGTAGCGCGCGCCGAGCGTCACAGCGCGGGCGACAAACGAGATGTGCAGCGCCAGCCACAGCCCGTGGTTTTGCAGGTTTGGCGTCAGCGCCCAAACCGCGACGACATAAACCACAAAGGCAAGGGCCATCATATTGCGCATGTCTGCCGAGCGCGTCGCGCCGATGAAAATGCCGTCCATCTGGGTGAGGCCGACGATCATCACAGGCGCGGCGATGACCCATGGCAAATAGCTGCGCGCTTCAAGCTGCACCTCGGGCGACTTGGAGATCACATCAATGATCGCGGGGCCAAACAGCCAGAAGCAAAGCGCCATCGCCACGCCAAAGCCCAGCGCCCAGAGCGTTGTCAGCCACGTGGCCTGGCGCACGTCGCGCAGCACCCGCGCCCCATAGGCCTGCCCGACAAGCGCCTCGGCGGCAAAGGCAAACCCGTCAAGCGCGTAGCCCGCGATATGGATGAACTGGAGCAAAACCTGATTGGCCGCGAGTGTGACGTTGCCAAAGCGTCCGCCCAGCAGCAGGAACGACACGAAGATGCCCTGCAACAGCAGCGAGCGGATGAGAATATCGGTGTTGACCACGGCCATGCGCTTGAGCTTCTCGCGGTCAAACACGCGGGGCCAGTCGCGCCAAGCGGGCACAGCAAAAGCCGCGCGGCACGCCCAGAGGCCAACAGCAAAGCCCGCCCATTCGGCAATGAACGTCGCCCAGGCCACGCCCGCAACGCCGAGGCCCAAGCTGAGCACAAACAGCAAGTCGAGGCCCACGTTAAGCCCGTTGGTCACTAGCTGGATCAGCAGCACCGCGCGGGTCCGTTCTTGCGCAATGAGCCAGCCGGAGATGCCATAGCTCGCAATCGCCGCAGGGGCCGACCATATCCTGATTTGCATATATTGGCTTGCCAGCCCTTCAACTTCCGCACTGGCGGGTGAAACGGCAAAAGCCCCAATAAACAGCAAGGGTTGCAGCACAATGAACAAGACACCGCCCGCCAGCCCGATCATTAGAGCGCGCGTCAGCAGAGCCGCGACTTCGCCGTGCTCGCCCCGCCCTGCGGCTTGGCTCGTCAGGCCCGTCGTGCCCATGCGCAAAAAGCCGAACACCCAGTAGATGGCCGAGAGGATGATAGCCCCGACGCCCACCGCCGCGATTGGCGCCGCATCGGGGATCTGCCCGACAACGGCGGTGTCGACAGCGCCCAGCAAGGGCACTGTGACATTCGCCAGCAAGATCGGGATCGCGATTTTGAGCACCCTGCGGTGGGTGATCTCAGGTCTGATCGCTTCTGCTGTCACACCTTAGACTTCTCGGCGCGGCATCAGGAAGTGCCCCGTCGCCTGTGCAAAGGCGCGTTGGCGGTTGTCTTGCCACGCCTCGACATGCACGCTTGCATAGCGCCGTCCCGAGCGGTTCACCTTGGCGCGCGCATAGGCGTCACGCGGCAGGCCGGAGCGCAGGTAATCAACCGTAAAGTCGATGGTCTTGGGCAAGCGCGGCAGGTGGCCTTTGATGATCTCGTCAGCGTCCATCTCGCCGCGTTCGATCTCGTCCCAGAGCGTCGCCCAGCTGAGGCCGATCACGGCGGCGACTTCGAGAAACCCCGAGATCGCCCCGCCGTGAATGGCCGGGATCAGCGGGTTGCCGATGAGCTTGTCGTCATAGGGCAAAATAGCTGTCAACTCGTCACCGCGCCTGTCAAACTCGATGCCGAGAAAGTTGATATAAGGCACGCCGTGCACCAGCGCGTTGAGCGCCGCGTCGCGACGTTGCTTGATAACCTGAACGGGTTCGGGGCGTCTGCGGGCCATAGTCTAGCGCTCCACTGTAAAGGCGCCTGTGGCCATGGCCACAGGGTTGTCAGCGTCATCGTCAACAGCCGTAGCGCGCACAAAGGCAACAGAGCGGGTGATGTTGTAGCATTCTGCGCGCGTCACGATCGTCTGGCCGGGAGTGGCGGGGCGCATGTAGTCAATGCGCAGATCAATCGTCGCGGTGCCTGCGGGCGAGCTGGGGTGGCTCATCGCCGCCGCGCCACAGCAGGTGTCCATTAGCGCCGAAACAGCCCCGCCATGAACAACCCCTGTCACAGGGTCGCCCACCAAATGCTCGGCGTAGGGCATTTCGATCACGGCAAAGCCTTGGCCGATTTCCGTCAGCTCCATGCCCAGCGCCCGCGAGTGCGGGATCGCGGCGATGAATTGCTTTGCTATCTTTGCTTTATCCATCCGGCCCTCTTTGGCGGCTTATGTGGCGACAAATCGCGCATCACTTTTCAGGCATCTTTCCACGCCGCGCACGGCCCTGCAAGCACGCGCGTTAATAACCCAACGGAATTTCACGCAGAAACTTGTGTCTGCCGTTTTAGCGCCATAAGTTAAGTCCAAAGGGAACCACCCATGACTGAACAACGCCTCACCTTCAAAGAAATGTGCGCCAAGTTTGACGTAACGCCGCGCACATTGCGCTACTACGAGTATATCGAGCTTTTGCAGCCCGATCGCGAAGGGCGTGCGCGCTACTACAACCCGCGCGAAGTGGCGCGGATGAAAATTATCCTGCGCGGGCGCCGCTGGGGCTTTGCGCTTGAAGGCATCCGCCAGTTCCTGCTGATCTACGAAGAGCAAGGCACCGAAGCACAGCTGCAAAAGTGGGTTGATGACGCGGAAGCCAAGCTCAAAGAGCTGACACAACAGCGCGACGAGCTTGACGAAGCGATCCGCGAGCTGACTGAAAATCGCGAAAACTCAATTGCAATTTTGCGCTCCCGAAAGTGACGTAACGTCCCCTTTACGTTAACGTCAACTTTTACTTGAACCGAACGGTTCAGTTGCACATCTATAGTCAAACGAGACGGACAAGAGATGTGCTATGATTGATTCTGATGAGATAATGACCATTCGCCAGATGTGCGAGGCTTACGACGTAACGCCGCGCACCCTGCGGTTTTACGAAGCCAAAGAGCTTATCTTTCCGGTGCGGGAAGGCCAGAAGCGGCTGTTCACAAAACGTGACCGCGCCCGCCTCAAGCTGATCTTGCGCGGCAAGCGCTTTGGCTTCAGCCTCGAAGAGATCCGCCAATTGCTTGAGCTCTATCACGTCGGTGACCAGCAACAGACGCAGCTTCAGGCCACATATGATGTCGCCCAAGAGCGCCTCGCGGATATGGAGCGCCAGCGCGAAGAACTTGGCGAGGCCATCGAAGACTTCAAAGAGCAGATGGACTGGCTGCACAAAGTCATCGCCTCGCAGGCCGAACCGCGCGACGCCGCCGAGTAAAGCCGACTAGACACACACCACAGAAACACTCTGACCAAGACACCCTGGGAGAATACCACAATGCCAAGCTATACCGCCCCGACAAAAGACCTTCAGTTCGTGATGCACGATGTCCTCAAAGTCAGCGAATCAAACGTTCCCGGTTACGCGGATCTTGAGCGCGACTTTACCTCTGCCGTTCTGGAAGAGGCGGGCAAGCTGACAAGTGAAGTCCTCGCGCCGCTCAATGTTGTGGGCGACAAAGAAGGCTGCTCGCTTGAAAACGGTGTCGTGCGGGTGCCAACGGGCTTTCAGGAAGCGTTTGACCAAGTCCGCGAAGGCGGCTGGCCGGGCCTAGACATGCCGGAAGAGTTCGGCGGGCAAAACATGCCCTACGTTCTGGGCACGGCCGTCGGCGAGATGTTCTCGGGCGCAAACCAGGCCTTCACCATGTATCAGGGCCTCACCCACGGCGCGGCCTCGGCTATCCTGGCGCACGGCACCGACGCTCAAAAAGCAACATACCTGCCCAACATGGTGTCCTGTGAATGGACAGGCACAATGAACCTGACCGAGCCACATTGCGGCACCGACTTGGGCCTGATGCGCACCAAAGCCGAGCCGCAGGGTGATGGCAGCTACAAGATTTCCGGCCAGAAGATCTTTATCTCGGCGGGCGAGCATGAGATGTCGAGCAACATCATTCACCTCGTTCTGGCGAAAATCCCCGGTGGCCCCGAGGGCATCAAAGGCGTGTCGCTGTTCATCGTGCCAAAGTTCCTCGTCAACGACGACGGCTCAACCGGCGCGCGCAACGGCGTGTCGTGTGGCGCTCTGGAAGAAAAAATGGGCATCCACGGCAACTCGACCTGCGTGATGAACTACGACGAAGCCACAGGCTACTTGCTGGGCGAGGCGCACAAAGGCATGCGCGCCATGTTCACCATGATGAATGAAGCGCGTATCGGCGTAGGCATGCAGGGCCTCTCGGCCGCAGAAGCAGCCTATCAGAACGCTGTCATCTACGCCAAAGACCGCCTGCAAGGCCGCGACGTGACAGGCGCGAAAAACCCTGACGGCCCCGCCGATCCGCTGATCGTGCATCCGGACATCCGCCGCGCGCTGATGGATCAGAAGAGCTTCATTGAGGGCGCACGCGCGTTCATCCTCTGGGGCGCCTCGCTGATCGATCAGGCCCACCGCTCTGAAGACAAAGACGCCGACGGCCTTATCTCGTTGATGACGCCGGTTGTGAAAGGCTTCCTCACCGATGAGGGCTACGACATGACAGTCAAGGCCCAGCAGGTCTATGGCGGCCACGGCTACATCGAAGAGTGGGGCATGAGCCAGTTCACCCGCGATGCGCGGATCGCGATGATCTATGAAGGTGCCAACGGTGTTCAGGCGCTTGACTTGGTCGGGCGTAAACTGGCGCAAGACGGCGGCAAGCACGTTATGGCCTTCTTTGCGATGGTCAAAGACTTCTGCTCTGAAAACAAAGACGTAGAAGGCATGTCCGACTTCGTCGAACCGCTGAAAACGGCGTCCAAGCATCTGCAGACGGCTGGCATGTTCTTCATGCAAAATGGCATGAAAGACCCGAACGCCGCCCTGTCTGGCTCAAACGACTTCATGCACATGATGGGCCATGTCTGCTTGGGCCTGATGTGGGGTCGCATGGCGCGCGCCTCGCTTGACGCGCTGGCAAACGGCACTTCTGACGCGGCGTTCTACGAGACAAAACTGGCGACGGGGCGCTACTATATGGCACGCCGCCTGCCCGCCACAGCGATGCACCTTCAGCGCATCGAAAGCGGTGCAACGCCCGTTATGGCGCTCGCAGCCGACCAGTTCTAAGCGCTAAAGAAGGAGCCCCTCGCCGATGCCAAAACGCTTCCGCCTGACCCGCCGTTTCCCCTGTGCCATGACAGAGGATGGCTACCGTCGGCTCAAGCGTTTTGCTGCAGACGCGGGGCTTGACGAGGGCGAGGCGCTCTCGTTTCTCTTCGAGAACTTCGAAAGCGTGATGAACCACGAAAACCTGACAACTCGCCTGCGGCTGTTCAATTCAGAAATAGACGCCCGCAAACGATAACCGCTTCTGGGGAGGAGAAAGCCAATGGCATCAAGCTGGATGACAGACGAGCACCAGATGCTCGCCGACATGACTGCAAAGTTCATCAATGATGAATGGTCGCCGCGCTTTGAGACATGGCGCAAACAAGGCCAGATGGACCGCTCGGCCTGGAACGAGGCTGGCGCACTTGGCCTGCTGTGCCCCTCTATCCCCGAAGAATACGGCGGGCACGGCGGCGACTTCGGCCACGAAGCCGTGGTGATGATGGAGCACCCTCGCGCCAACCTTGCCTCTTGGGGCAACCCGATCCACTCGGGCATCGTTGCACATTACATTCTTCACTGTGGCACCGAGGAGCAAAAGCACCGCTGGCTGCCCAAAATGGTGTCTGGCGAAACTGTCGGTGCCTTGGCGATGACAGAGCCGTCAACCGGCTCCGACGTGCAAGCCATCAAAACCCGCGCTGTGCGCGACGGCAATGCCTACCGCCTCTCCGGCCAAAAGACGTTTATCTCGAACGGCCAGCACGCCGAACTGATTATCGTCGCCGCAAAAACAGATCCGTCGCTTGGCTCCAAAGGCGTTTCGCTGGTTGTTGTCGAAACGGACAAAGCCCAAGGCTTCTCGCGCGGTCGTAACCTCGAAAAAGTCGGCATGCACGCCGCCGACACCTCAGAGCTGTTCTTTGACAACGTCGAAATCCCGCCAGAAAACATTCTCGGCGGCGAGGAAGGCAAAGGCTTCTACCAAATGATGCAGCAGCTCCCGCAAGAGCGGCTGATCATCGGCTGCGGTGCTGTCGGCGCCATGCAAGGCGCGCTGGAACGCACCATCGCCTATTGCAACGAGCGCGAGGCCTTCGGCGGCCCGATCATGCAGTTCCAGAACACCCGCTTCAAACTGGCCGAGTGCAAAACCAAGCTCGCTGTCTCGCGCGCCTTCCTCGACGAGTGCATCACCGAGCACATGCGCGGCGAACTCACCGTCGAGAAAGCAGCAATGTGCAAATACTGGCTCACCGACACCCAAGGCGAAGTGCTCGACGAATGCGTGCAACTGCATGGCGGCTATGGCTTCATGCAAGAATACGCAGTGGCCGAAATGTGGGCCGACGCCCGGGTGCAACGCATTTACGGCGGAACCAACGAAATCATGAAAGAGCTGATCTCTCGGTCACTCTAAACCTTAAAAAGACACGACGTATCCTCACCGACAGGAGCCTCCGGCGGGGATATTTAGAAAGAGAAGAAAAGTTGAAAAGCCCCAACCCCTTCTTCTCTTTGAAAATATCCCACGGGGGTGTGGGGGTGTGAAACCCCCACTCCGACACCAGACAAAGGACACCAGAGATGACAATCAAACTTCACTGTTTCGGCGAAAGCGGCAACGCTTACAAAGCGGCCCTCGCTCTCGAGCTGTCCGGCCTTGAATGGGAGCCCGTCTACGTCGACTTTTTCGGAGGTGAAGGCCGCTCGCCCGAATTTCGCGCCAAGAACGTGATGGGCGAAGCCCCCGTCATGGAAGATGGCGATTTTCGCCTCACCCAATCCGGCGCGATCCAGCAGTATGTGGCTGACAAATCTGGCAAGCTCGGCGGCTCTGAGGCTGACAAATACGAAGTGCTGCGGTGGGTTCTTTGGGACAACCACAAGCTCTCCAGCCAAGCTGGCATGACGCGTTTTCTGATGAACTTCCTTCCGGAAGACAAACGCCCGCAGGAGGTTATCGGCTTCATGCTGGGCCGCCTCAAGGCGACCTACCAGACGCTCGACGCACATCTTGAGGGCCGCGACTGGATCGTTGGCGAGGGCATCACCAACGCCGACATCTCGTGCTGCGGCTACCTGTTTTATCCAGAGCCTTTTGGCTTTGATCGCGCCGAGTGGCCCAACATCGACCGCTGGCTCAGCAACATTCAACAAACACCAGGG
Source organism: uncultured Lentibacter sp. (assembly GCA_947497495.1). Classification (GTDB taxonomy): domain Bacteria; phylum Pseudomonadota; class Alphaproteobacteria; order Rhodobacterales; family Rhodobacteraceae; genus Lentibacter. The sequence goes on along the minus strand of CANMGT010000009.1, from coordinate 46,286 downwards.
TTCAAACACCCTTACGACTTGATGCCCGGCAGCCCCGCTGACCGCGCCTGAAACACCGCTCTAGAAGGAGAAAACCATGACCGAAGCCTATATCTATGACGCCGTGCGCACGCCGCGTGGCAAGGGCCGCAAAGACGGCAGCCTGCATGAAGTGACAGCCGCGCGCCTCTCAGCCGTGGCGCTGAACGCCCTCAAAGAGCGTAACAACCTTGAAGGCCACGCCGTAGAAGACGTGATCTGGGGCAATGTCAGCCAAGTTGGCGAACAGGGTGCCTGCCTTGCGCGCACTGCCGTGCTGGCCTCTGACCTTGACGAAAGCATCCCGGGCCTCAGCATCAACCGCTTCTGCGCGAGTGGCCTTGAGGCCGTTAACGTGGCCGCCAACCAGGTGCGCGGCGGGGCTGGCAACGGCTACATCGCGGGCGGTGTCGAAAGCATGAGCCGCGTACCCATGGGCTCTGACGGCGGCGCTATTGCCGTTGATCCAAGCATCGCGATCGACAACTACTTTGTGCCACAAGGCATCTCGGCTGACATCATCGCCACGAAGTATGGCTTCACCCGTGACCAAGCCGACGCCATGGCCGTTGAAAGCCAGCGCCGCGCCAAAGCCGCGTGGGACGCGGGCCACTTCAACCGCTCGGTTGTTCCCGTCAACGACGTGAACGGCCTGCCGATCCTGACATATGACGAGTTCATGCGCCCGCAGACCGACATGCAGAGCCTCGGTGCTTTGAACCCGTCGTTCCAGCAAATGGGTGAAGTCATGCCCGGGTTCGATAAGATCGCTATCCTCAAATACCCAGAGCTTGAGCGCATCAACCACATTCACCACGCGGGCAACTCTTCAGGTATCGTTGACGGTGCTGCTGCGGTTCTGATCGGCAACAAAGAACTTGGCGAGCAGCTTGGCCTCAAGCCACGCGCGCGCATCCGCGCCACTGCCAAGATCGGCACAGATCCGACGATCATGCTGACAGGCCCCGTGCCCGTCACCGAAAAAATCCTCCGCGATAACGGCATGAGCATCGGCGACATTGACCTCTTTGAAGTCAACGAAGCCTTCGCCTCGGTTGTCATGCGCTTTGAGCAGGCCTTCAACGTTGACCACGACAAAGTCAACGTCAACGGCGGCTCCATGGCCATGGGCCACCCGCTTGGCGCGACAGGCGCGATGATCCTCGGCACGCTGATGGACGAGCTTGAGCGCAGCGACAAAGAAGTTGGCCTTGCCACGCTTTGCATCGGCTCCGGCATGGGCGCCGCAACCATTATCGAGCGCGTGTAAGCGCCAGACGACAGGAAAAAGAAAATGACTGATTTTACAATGAACATCGACGGCGAAGGCATCGCCACCATCGTCTGGGACACTGTCGGCAAATCCATGAACGTGATGAGCGTTCAGGGCTTCGCAGACCTGTCTGACCACGTTGACAACGCCCTCGCAGACGACGCCGTGAAAGGCATCATCATCACCTCTGGCAAAGAGGGCAGCTTTGCTGGCGGGATGGACTTGAACGTGCTCGGCAAGATGAAATCCGACGCGGGCGACAACCCCGCCAAGGGCCTGTTTGACGGCGTGATGCAAATGCACGCCGTGCTGCGCAAGATCGAGCGCGCAGGCATGGACGCGAAGACAAACAAAGGCGGCAAGCCGATTGCTTGCGTCATGCCCGGCACATCGCTTGGCATCGGCTTTGAAATCCCGCTCGCCTGCCACCGCACTTTTGTGGCCAACAACGCCAAAGCCAAGATCGGCTTTCCGGAAATTATGGTTGGCATCTTCCCCGGCGCGGGCGGCACGACGCGGCTTGTGCGCAAGCTCGGCGCCATGGCGGCCTCGCCGTTCCTGCTGCAAGGCAAGATGGTTGACCCCGCTAAAGCCAAGGCAGCCGGCCTCATCGACGAAGTGTCAGATGACCCGATGTCTGACGCGCGCGCATGGGTGCTTTCAGAGCCAAAAATCGTCAAGCCGTGGGATGAGAAGGGCTACAAAATGCCCGGCGGCACACCCTATCACCCCGCTGGCTTCATGACATTCCTTGGCGCCTCAGCCATGGTTCACCAGCAAACGCAGGGCGCTTTCCCTGCAGCCAAAGCGCTGCTTTCGGCGGTTTATGAAGGCTCGCTTGTGCCGTTTGACACCGCCATCAAGATCGAAGCGCGCTGGTTCACCAACATCCTGATGAACCCAAGCAGCGAGGCGATGATCCGCTCGCTCTTCATCAACAAGGAAGCGCTTGAGAAGGGGGCCGTGCGCCCTGCGGGCGTGGCAGACCAAACTGTCAAAAAGCTAGGCGTTCTCGGCGCGGGTATGATGGGTGCTGGCATTGCGCTGGTGTCGGCTCAGGCTGGCATCGAAGTGGTGCTGATCGACCGTGACCAAGCCGCAGCCGACAAAGGCAAAGCCTATTCGGCGGCCTATATGGACAAAGGCATCGCCCGCAAAAAGGCCACGCCCGAGAAGAAGGAAGCTCTGCTCTCGCGCATCACAGCCACGCCTGATCTGGACGCGCTCAAAGGCTGCGACCTGATCATCGAAGCGGTGTTTGAGGACACAGCCGTGAAGGCCGAGATGACCAAGAAAGTCGAAGCGGTTATTCCTGAAGATTGCATCTTTGCCTCCAACACCTCGACGCTGCCGATCACCGAGCTGGCAAAAGCCTCCTCGCGTTCTGACCAGTTCATCGGCATCCACTTCTTCTCGCCTGTTGAGAAAATGCTGCTTGTCGAGATCATCAAAGGCAAAGAGACAGGCGACAGGGCCGTGGCCAAGGCGCTCGACTATGTGCGCCAGATCCGCAAGACGCCTATCGTTGTGAACGATGCTCGCTTCTTCTACTGCAACCGCTGCATCATTCCTTACGTCAACGAAGGCGCGCGTATGCTCACCGAGGGTGTCGCCCCTGCGCTCATCGACAACGCGGCACGCCAGCTTGGCTTCCCCGTGGGGCCGATCCAGTTGACAGATGAAACCTCGATCGACCTTGGTGCCAAGATCGCACGTGCCACCAAACTGGCGATGGGCGACGACTACCCTGAAAGCCCAGCGGATGACCTGATCTTCTACCTCGAAGCCGAGGGCCGCTTGGGCCGCAAGGCAAACGCCGGCTTCTTTGACTATGACGAGAAGGGTAAAAGACTTGGTTACTGGAAAGGCCTCAACGAGAAGTATCCGCTTCTGGAAGAGCAGCCCTCGCTGATCGAAGTGCAGGAGCGTCTGATGTTCAGTCAGGTTCTCGAAGCCGTGCGCGCGCTTGAAGAAGGTGTGCTTATGGACATCCGCGAAGGCGACGTTGGCGCTATTCTGGCTTGGGGCTTTGCGCCTTGGTCGGGTGGCCCGCTGTCGTGGCTCGACATCATCGGCACACCCTACGCGGCCGAGCGCACAGCCGAGCTTGCGGCAAAATACGGCGCGCGCTTTGAGACGCCTGCACTGCTCAAGGAGATGGCCGAAAAAGGCCAGACATTCTATGGACGCTTTGCGCCTGAGGCTGACAAGGCTGCATAAGCTACGTCAAACCGCTTGAAAAACTGAAAGGGAGCACTGGCAACAGCGCTCCCTTTCTTCTGATCTCGGCAAGAGTGTCTGCGCATGATGCCCTTGCGGGCGGGGATTAGACATAACGCAGCCCAGCAAACCAGACCAGAGTTCGTGCTCTGCCAGCGTTCACCAGGCCATAAAGCGCAACACGCGCTCGGGCGTTTACCCTGCGGCAAATGGGGCTCTCTCCTTCACCAAATGCAGCAGGGCTCGCGACTAATCTCTAGTCTTCCCCAAGTGTTGAGTCGCTGGCAGGCGATCTCTTGCAGTGCCCTCATACTGCCCCCCAGTTGCGGGCAAGGTTGGGCGCAATTAGGGCAAGTTTTGGCCATAGTTCCCAAGCTAGGAACAATCTTAGTAAAATGCGCGCAACCGTTGCTCTGAGCGGAAAAGCAAAAAGGCGCGCCTTGCTGTGGCGCGCCTTTCTTTGAAGGAAATCTACGGGTGAAAGCTCAGGCGCAGAGGGAGAGCGGCGCATCCTGAACAAGCTTGCTGGCGTTTCTTTCCGGCAGCATGTTGTAGGCTTTGCTCTCGGTTTTTGGCTTCGCTGCCATTTCAAGCAAGTCACCGCCAGCCGCGCAAAACATCAGCGTGCCGTTCTCGGCAAACACAACCTGCGCTTCTTCAAAATGCAGGGTGATCACTTCGATAGGATCGTTCGGGTAGACACGCTCAATGCCATGCACACCCTCAAGGGCAGCGGCAGGGATCAGCGCGAACGGATCGCCGTAAAGCTCTTCCGCGATGTCACTCTCAAGCATGACGCCCTGTTTACCCAAAAGCATCATCGGGCGGATATTTTCCAAGGCACCTGCAGGCACAGACAGGGGCCAGAAATCGCGGGGGCAGGCGCCTTCGCCGTCCCAAAGCTGTGTGCGGCTGATGCTTTTGAGCGTCTGCAATGCGTTGTCAAACGTCAGTACCTGATCGCCCACTTGCAGCGAGCCGACTTCGCGCCAGCCGATCGCTGTGGCAACTTTTGTTGTCGCAATAATTCCGGACATAACGCCCGCTCCGGTGCCATCACAGGCCCCCGAAACTTCGGTTGATCTTCGTGTTTTCTGGCGCAATGCGCCTTTCCATCCAAACATGTGTCTTCCCCAGGCTTTGTCTTTTTTGGCCGCTGGCAGGCAGCCTTTTTTTTGGTATTTCAGGTGGCCGCTGGCAAGCAGCCGATCATGAGCAGTGGCCCCAGTTAGGGTGATTCTCGTGAGAGTTGTGGGGCTGACAAAAGGCAATATTGGGGCATTGTTGCGGCAATAAAGACAGTCTTGAGGCAAAGGGACAAATTGTCATCAAATCTGCCACAAATTGAGGCGATTAGCCGAAGTCATAGCCAAAGCGGGCGATGTCTTCTGCGCAGAGTTCGGCGGCGAACGCGGCGTCGCCTTTGCCGTAATATTGCGCATAGTCGGCAGCGCGGAGGCTCGCGTTCACGCGTGGCAACTCAAACGCGAAGCCCAGATGCTCCCAAAGCGGCGCGGCGTCCTCTTCAAAATGCTCAAGCCTTATGAAATGCGATGCGTGCTCGGCCCCCGCCCCATCGCGCATATAGGCGCCGTAAGGGTTGGTTTGCAGGGAATGCGTGATAAGCGGATCCCGCAGAAAGCCGCTGAAATCAGCCGTTTTCGCCACCGTCACAGCGGGGTGCTCAAAGCTCTGCGCGCGCAACCAGTGGTAGTAGCTCACCAGCCTGTCATAGGGGTTGCGCACCAGCGTAAACGTGAGCATCTCGGCGATGTCTTCGCGGCTCACCAGCCCTTCGATGTCGGCCAGCGTCGAGTGTTTCCAAAGCCTGCCAGCGGCTTTCACGTCTTTCAACTTACGCCGCCGCTTCACGGCTTTGGGCGTGTCACCCAGCATCAGATCATCCTTCATCGCTCGCTCTTCGAGCGCCAGCGCAAGTGACGTGCCCCCCGTCTTGGGGATGTGAACGAAAATATAGCCGCGGCCCGGAGAGATGATCATACCGGCAAAGCTACCCAGCCTTCGAGCGAAGCGCAATCACAGCGCCCGCCGCGATAATCAGCGCAACGCCGCCCATCTGAACAAGCGACAGGCTCTGGCCAAACCAAGCCCAGGCAAAGGCTGGCCCAAAGATCATGATCGAGTATTCAAACACCGCCACATGCGAGGCTTCGCCAAGCTGGTAGGCTTTGGTGAGGCAGAAAACGCCCACAATCGAGCCCAGCACATGCGCGACAACCAGCGCCGCGACGCCCTCCATCGGCCAGACCCAGCCGCGCGTCACAAAGGCCAGCGGGCCGCTCACCTCGTCAATGCCAAACGCCGCGATCGCCGAAATGCCGATGAGGCCCAGCACACCTTGCATACCCATCGTGCCCGCCAAGAGCGTGCTGGTGCTTTCGCCCCCGCACATGCGCCGCGTGATAACGGCGTTAAGCGCATAAAGCACGCCGCCAATGACGGGGATGATGACCAGCGGGCTAAAGCTTCTCGGGCTCACTTGCAGCACAATCAGCGTGCCAATAAAGCCAGCGATGACGGCGCCAATGCGAAACGCCCCGATCGGCTCGCGCAAGAACAGCGCCGTGATCGTGACAACGATGATCGGTGATGTGAACAGGCCCGCAAGCGACTGCGCGATAGGTAAAAACGCCAATGAGGCGAAGTAAAACAGCATCGCCGAGGCAAACAGCGTGCTGCGCAGCAACACAGCCCCCCAGCGCAACGGCAAGAAGCGCTCGCGCAAAAAGAGCGATGCTGCGAAAATCAGCGGGATGGAGATACACAGCCGCACGACATACATTTGCCAAACGCTGATAACCTCGGCCATGACGACAATGAAGTTGTCAATCACCCCCAAGATCAGCATCGCGGCCAGAATCCACAGCGCCGCTGCTATCGGTTTTGTCTCGCTCACGTCAAAACGCCTCAATCGTGTCGCTGCTGGGCTTTTCAAAACCCACTTATTGCGCCTAGTCTGTCTCAAATCCGACGTAAAGCGCGGAAACGGTTAAGGGAGAGACCAAATGGGCTGGATGCGTGACGAAACAGGGCTTGAGAAAACGGCCGCAAACTACGTGGCGCTGACGCCGCTTTCACACCTCAAACGCGCCTCGTATATTTACCCCGACCGCCTTGCAGTCATTTACGGCGCGCACCGCAAAACCTACGCCGAATATTACGCGCGCGTCAGCCAGCTTGCCTCTGCGCTGGTTCAGGCGGGCATCAAGCCGGGCGATGTTGTCACGACAGTGTTGCCCAACATTCCCGCCCACGTCGAAGCGCATTTTGGCGTGCCGGCCTGTTCGGCGGTTCTCAACGCCGTCAACACGCGGCTCGACGTTGACACCATCGCCTACATCTTGGGCCACGGCGAATCCAGGCTCGCGCTGGTGGACACCGAGTTTTTGCCAGCCGTCGAAGCCGCGCTCGAGCTGATGGAAGGTGACAAGCCCCAGATCATCGAAGTGCCCGACGTTGAAGCAGGCCACACCGCAACGGGGCGCTACACAACCTACGAAGACTTCCTTGCAACAGGTGATGCGAAGTTCAAATGGATCATGCCGCAAGACGAATGGGAAAGCCTCGCGCTCAACTATACCTCCGGCACCACAGGCCGCCCCAAAGGCGTCGTCTATCACCATCGCGGCGCTTACCTGATGACAATGGGCACCGTCGTCAGCTGGCAACTCGTGCTGCGCCCTATCTACCTCACCATCGTGCCGCTGTTTCACTGCAATGGCTGGAACCACAGCTGGATGATGCCGATGCTCGGCGGAACAATCGTTTGCCTGCGCGACATCACAGCCAAAGCCATCTTTGATGCGATCGCCGATGAGGGCGTCACACACTTTGGCGGCGCGCCGATTGTGCTCAACTCGCTGGTCAACGCCCCCGAAAGCGAGCGCCGCACGTTTGACCACACCGTGCAAGTCTTCACTGCGGGCGCCCCGCCACCTGCCGCGACCCTGCAAGGTGTCGAGCCTCTCGGGTTCAACGTCACTCAGGTCTATGGCCTCACAGAAACCTACGGCCACATCACAGAATGCCTCTGGCGCTCCCGTTGGGATGACCACCCCGATGAAGAGCGTTACGCCATCAAGGCGCGCACCGGTGTTTTGATGCCGATGATGGATGAAGCTGTGGTGCTTGACCCCGAAACACACAAACCCGCCCCGCATGACAGCATCACTCAAGGCGAGATCATGATCCGCGGCCATACCGTTATGAAAGGCTACCTGAAGAACCCCGAAGCCACGCGCGAAGCCTTCCGCGACGGCTACTTTCACTCCGGCGACATCGCGGTGCAACACCCCGACACTTACCTGCAAATCATGGATCGCTCCAAGGACATCATCATTTCGGGTGGTGAAAATGTCAGCTCGGTTGAAGTCGAGAACGCGCTCGCCAAACACCCTGCCGTGTCGCTCTGCGCTGTGGTCGCCAAGCCCGACGAGAAATGGGGCGAAGTGCCCTGCGCCTTTGTCGAATTAAAGCCAGGCGCCTCAGCCACCGAGCAAGAGCTGATAAGCTTTGTGCGCGAACGCCTTGCAGGCTTCAAAACCCCCAAGCGCGTGGTTTTTGAAGAGCTGCCCAAAACCTCGACAGGCAAGATCCAGAAATTCGAACTGCGCAAAACAGCCGCCGAGTTAGAATAGAGCGTGGGGGCAACCGCCCCCACACCTTTCTTGAAATCAGCCCAAAACGCTCGTCACAGCCTGCACAGTCGCTGCAACAACCGTGTCCGCCTCGTCCTTCGTCAGGCAAAACGGCGGGGCAAAGCCCAGGATATCGCCCTGCGGCATGGCCCGCGCGATGACATTGTTTTGCTCCAGAAGCTTGGCTGCAATCTGCGGCCCGATTTTGTCAGACGCGTCATAAAACCTGCGGCTGTCTTTATCCGCCACAAACTCGACAGCGCAGAGCATGCCCTCGCCGCGCACGTCGCCAACATGCGCATGGTCGGCCAGCGCTGCGCGCATCTGCGCGTTCAGATAGCCCCCAACAGTGCCCGCGTTTTGAACCAGCCCCAGCTTGTCGATCAGCTCAAGGTTGGCCACACCCGCCGCCGCGCCAATCGGGTGCGCGGAATATGTCCAGCCGTGGCCGATAGGGCCGTTCTCGTCGGTGCCCCGCTCCAGCACAGCCCACATCTTTTCCGAAACGATCGAGCCGGACAGCGGCGCATAGGCCGATGTCAGCCCCTTGGCAATGGTGATCAGATCAGGGCGCATGCCGTAGTGCTCGGAGCCGAACATCGTCCCCAAACGGCCAAAGCCGGTGACAACTTCGTCAGCCACAAGCAGGATGTCATGCTTGTCCAGCACCGCTTGAATAGCCGGCCAGTAGCCCGCGGGCGGCGGCACGATGCCCCCCGTCCCCAGCACTGGCTCGCCGATAAACGCCGCAATCGTGTCGGCCCCTTCGCGCGCGATCATCGCCTCAAGCTCGGCCACGCAATGCGCGACAAACTCGGGCTCGCTCTGCGCCAAGTCGGCCCGCTGAAAGTAAAACGGCGCTTCCGTGTGCTTGACCTGCTCCAGCGGCAAGTCAAACTTCTTGTGAAACAGCTCAAGCCCCGTCAGCGAGCCTGTCATCAGCCCCGAGCCATGGTAGCCGCGCCAGCGCGAGATGATCTTCTTTTTCTGCGGGCGGCCGAGAATGTTGTTGTAATACCAGATCAGCTTCACGTTGGTCTCGTTCGCGTCCGAGCCGGACTGGCCGAAATAGACTTTCGACATGTTGTCAGGCGCACGATCAAGCACCATTTTCGCCAGCGTGATAGAGGCCTCGGTGCCGTGGCCAACGTAGGAGTGATAATAGGCCAGCTCGCGCGCTTGTTCAGCAATCGCTTCGGCAATTTCGCCACGCCCGTAGCCGACGTTGACGCAGTAAAGCCCTGCGAAAGCGTCCAGCAGGCGGTTTCCGTCGCGGTCTTCGATGTGGCAGCCCGAGCCGCCCGTGATGATGCGCTGAGGCACATTGCCCCGCGCGAACTCTGCAAGGTGTGTTGAGGCGTGGAAAAAGTTCTCGCGATCCCACTGTTCGAGTTTGTCGTTGTGTAGCATGGCTAACCCTTCGGCTTTGGCGGCGCGCCGCCTGTGATGTAAAGGAGCCGTTTGCGCGCTTTGGGCCAAAGGGCCAAGCAAGTGAGCAGACAGCTCCGCTCCCCCAAGCAGCAGCGCGCAATGCCTTTATTGCCAAGGTCGTGCACGCGTTTAAGCATGATTGAGCGCCGAAAACCAACAAGTTTTTACGGCCACTGTCGCCCTTGGCCACTGTCGCCCTTGGCCTCTGCCCGCCTATCTCACTGGGGTGCGCCCAGACGCTCTCTATAGCGCACAGGCGGAACCCCCATCGTTTTGCGAAACTCGCGGCGAAAGGTTTCTGCCGAGCCGAACCCGCAAATTTCCCAGACATCCGAGAGCGGGATTGTCCCGTTTTCCAGCAGCTCTGATGCGCGCGACACCCGCTCGCCTTTGAGCCAGTTCAGCGGGGTTGTTCCGGCTTCTTCGTGAAACCGTCTCGCCAAAGTGCGCCCACTCGTGGCCGCGACGCTGGCCATGCGCTCGATCGGCCAGTCCTCGTTGATCGACCCGCGAATGCGATCCTGTAGCGCGGCCAGCCCCGAGCCCGCACGCGGTTTTGGCTCCGGACGGGGCACGAACTGTCTCTGGCCGCCGTCTCTTTGAGCTGGCAACACCAGTCGCCGGGCAACCGAAGCCGCAACCTGCGCGCCAAAATCCTGCCGGATAATGTGCAGCCCCAAGTCAAGGCCGGCGGCCGAGCCCGCCGAGGTAAACACACGGTCGCCTTCAACAAACAAAACGTCCGGATCTACGTTTATCGCCGGATAGCGTTCCGCAAGCTTGTCTGTGTAGCGCCAATGGGTTGTCGCGCTTTTGCCATCCAGCAGCCCCGCCGCAGCCAGAACAAACACGCCAGAGCAAATCGAGGCAATGCGCGCGCCTTTGCTATAAGCCGCCCGCAGAGCCTCACAAAGCGCGACCGGCACGGGCGTATCGGCCCCGCGCCATCCGGGAACGATGATCAAGCTGGCGCCTTGCAACAGGCTAAGATCGTCTTGCGCCTCCAGCGTAAAGCCACCGACAGCGCGAATGGGGCCCGGCTCGGCCTTTACAGTCGCAAAGCTGTACCAGTTCTCAAACTCAGGCCGCGCCAGAGCAAAAAGCTCGACAGCAATGCCGAATTCGAAGGTGCACAAACCGTCGTAGGCAATGGCGCAAACCAGCGGGTGTTTTTGGGGTAGCTTGGCAAATCTCGTCATGTTGGCAGAATCCGACCGTATGTTGTCATTATTGCCAGTATCGCGATTTTTGCATTGATGGCAAGTCTTGGTCATCAGCACAAAAGGAGACACGACTATGACAATTCAAACAAACCTGCTCGCAGCCATCGAAACCTATTTCGACGCGATCCACGACTGTGACACCACAAAACTGAACGCGGTGTTTCACCCGCAGTCCAGCTTGTTTGACGCGGACAACGGAACCGTTTTTGTCGAGCCGATTGACAGTTTCAGCCGCGATGTCGCGGGGCGGGTGTCACCTGCCAGTGTGGGTCAGCCGCGCGAGGCCGAAGTTCTGATGATCGACCATCTGTCGCCAATCAGCGCGACTGTCAAAATCCGAATCCGCGCGCACCAAAGCGTGTTTGTTGATCACCTTGGCTTTGTGAAAGGTGCAGATGGTTGGCAGATCGTTTCCAAAATCTGGCACCTAGAAAGCACAGTGTAAGTGGACGGGGAAGTGGCCGACGCAGGCTAACGGGCAAACACAATCAACACCGCAAAAGGAGCGTAACATGACAAGGATGAATGCAGTCGGATGGTTCGACATTTACGTGGATGATCTGGACAGGGCCGTGGCCTTTTACGAGACAATGCTCGACACCAAGCTGGACCCGATGAACGACCCAACAGACGAGACGCAGATGATGAGTTTCCCTGCCGAAATGAGCGCCTATGGCGCGGGCGGAGCACTGACCAAGGCACCCCATGCCGGCCCCGGCATCGGCGGAACCATCGTGTATTTCATGGTCGAGGATTGCGCCAAGCAACAAGGCCTTGCTGAACAAGCCGGAGGCCGCGTTGTTCGGCCAAAGTTCTCTATCGGAGATTTCGGCTGGGTGCTTCTCTGCCAAGATACGGAGGGGAACTTGATCGGCTTTAACTCGATGAAGTAGTTCGGGCGCTCAACAAGAGTGCGGGCAGCCGAGCAACTGCCCGCACAGCCTGTCCAGCGGCTCTCAAATACGGTCGCCACACGTATCTTGCACAACGCGTGCGCCTCCCATGCGCAATGCCCCTTCCCCATCAAGCCGCGCCCATGTTAGCTTGTGAAAAAGAGGCAAGAGCAGCACAGTATGACAGCGCTTAAAGAATATGACCGCATCGAAGCGACAGCGCTCTGGCGGCCCACGCCGGATGCGCAGCGCCGTGAGGTTATCCTCTCGATCGGGGAAAGCACCCTGACAATTGCCGACAACAACGACAGAGCCCTTGGCCATTGGTTTTTGCCCGCCGTCGAGCGCGCCAACCCTGGCCACCTGCCTGCGGTATTTTACCCTGACGGTGACAGCGGCGAAACGCTCGAACTGTCCGAGAATGAACAGCAGATGATCGACGCGATCGAAAAGCTGCGCGCTGCCATTGACCGCGGCAAGCCGCACCCCGGGCGGTTGCGCCTTGTTGTCTCCCTCGCCGTTGTTGCGGCGGTTGTGGCGATGGTTGTCTTCTGGCTGCCCGGCGCGGCCCGCGATCACGCCGCGCGGGTTGTGCCTGACGTGGCGCGCAAGGAGATCGGCTCTGCGCTGCTCACCCGTATCACCCGCGTTTCCGGCCTGCCCTGCGCCGAGGCTGAAGGGGTGAAAGCCCTGCGAAAGCTCGCCGCGCGCCTGCCCTCCCCCAAAGGTGCGGCCCGCCTTGTTGTCTTGCCAGCGGGTGTGCAGGAGGCCAGCCACCTTCCCGGCGGGATCATCCTGCTCAACCGCGCGCTCATTGAGGACTTTGAAGAGCCCGACGTTGTCGCGGGTTACATCGTCGCCGAGCATCTTCGCGCGCAGCTGTCTGACCCGCTGAAAGACTTTCTGGCGCAAACAGGCCTCATCGCGACGCTCCGCCTGCTGACCACGGGCCATGTCGCACCTGCCACGCTGGACGCATACGCCGAGCACCAGCTTGTCGCCAAGCCCGTCGCTGTCCCCGTGCAAACCCTGGTTGCGGGGCTTAAAGCGTGGTCTGTGCGCGCAAGACCCTACGCTTATGCGCTCGATATCACAGGCGAAACCACGCTCGAACTGATCGAGGCCGACCCGTTTGCAAACACCGCCCCCGAGCCGCTGCTCAGCGACAACAACTGGCAACGCCTGCAAAGCATCTGCGGCAGCTAACGCCGCGTATTTTCGCCATTCGTTCAAATCACGTCGCTGCGCACCCTTGCCAAGCCCTCGCGCTTTGGCGAAGGTGTGGGGGAACGCAGACTACCGAGTCTGCCCAAAGACATTCCAACATCACTCGACACCCCTCAAAGGAGACGGGCATGAAATTTCAAACTCCCCATAGCGTCGAAGACGCCGTCGCGATCCTCGTGGCTGACCCTGACGCGCGCGTCCTCGCGGGTGGAACAGACTTGCTCGTGCGTCTGCGTGCAGGCCATATGACGCCCAGCGCGGTGGTTGATATCAAACGCATCAACGGCATGCGCGACATCACCTCCGAGAACGGCGGCTGGCGCATCGGCGCGGGGGTTGCCTGCGCCGAAATGGGCGAGCACGCAGCCCTCAAGGCTGACTACCCCGGTGTCGTCGAAGGCGCCGAGCTGATCGGATCCACACAGGTGCAGGGCCGCTGCACAGTTGTCGGCAACCTCTGCAACGCTGGCCCCGCGGGCGACTCTGTGCCTGCCTTGGTCGCCGCAGGAGCGACCGTGCGCGTCGCAGGGCCGAACGGCACCCGCGATGTTGACGTGATCGACATCCCCACAGCGCCGGGCAAAACCTCTCTCAAAGAGGGCGAGTTCGTGACATCTGTCTTTTTGCCGGCCCGCGCCGCAAACAGCTCTGACGCCTACCTTCGCTTTATTCCGCGCACCGAGATGGACATCGCCGTTGTCGGCTGCGCCGTGAACCTCACGCTTGACGACGCGGGTGTTGTCACCGCTGCCAGCATGTCGCTCGGTGCGGTTGGCCCGAAAGTTAAGCAGGTTGACGCCAGCGCGCTTGTCGGCAGCACATGCGACGACGCCGCCGTTGAAGCGCTCGCCGCAGCCGCCACCGCCGCCGCAACCCCGATTGATGACAAACGCGGAACCATAGCCTTCCGCAAAGACGTTTCAGGTGTTTTGGCCAAACGCGCCGCGCGCGCAGCCTACACCCGTGCGAAAGGAGCCTCAACATGAGCCGTATCCACGTAAACACCACCATCAATGGCGACGCCGTTGACTACCTCTGCGAAGCCGAAGACACGCTTTTGGACGTGCTGCGCGACCAGCTTGACCTGACAGGCTCTAAAGAAGGCTGCGCCTCGGGCGACTGCGGCGCATGCACGGTCGAACTTGACGGCCGCCTCGTGTGTTCCTGCCTCGTGCTGGGCGCCGAAGCCGGAGGCCGAACCGTAAACACCATCGAAGGCATGGCAGACGGCGACGTGCTGCACCCGCTGCAGAAAAACTTCATCGAGAAAGCCGCGCTCCAGTGCGGTATCTGCACACCGGGCATCCTGGTTGCGGCGAAAAACCTGCTCGACCACAACCCGGACCCGTCTGAGGAAGAAGTGCGCTACTGGCTGGCTGGCAACCTGTGCCGCTGCACAGGTTATGACAAAATCATCCGCGCCGTGCTCGACACGGCCGCCGAAATGAGAGGGGCTGCGTGATGGCTAAGGACGAGTTTGAAAAACGCGAGTTTAAGATCGTCGGCACCCGCGTGCCGCGCCCGGACGGGCTCGACAAAGTCACGGGGCGTGCCCGCTACGGCGCTGATATGTCAGCCCCCGGCATGCTGTTTGGTTACTGCCTGCGCTCGCCGCACGCCCATGCGCGCATCAAGTCGATCGATACCTCCGAAGCCGAAGCGATGCCCGGCGTCAAAGCTGTCGTAACCCGCGCCGACTTTACCCATGTGCCAGCGAGTGGCGGCACAAAGGACATTCTCGACAACGTCATGGCGGGCGAGAAAGCGCTTTACGACGGCCACACAGTTGCCGCCGTTGCCGCCAACTCGCGCAGTGCTGCCAAGGCCGCGTTGAAGGCCATCAAGGTTGACTACGAAGTGCTGCCCCACGTCACAGACGTTGACGAGGCCATGAAGCCCGGAGCGCCCGAGCTGCATCAAGGCCGCCAGCAAGAAAGCGTGCCCGAGGGCTTTAGCCAAAACGTGCTGGCGCGTTCGCAATACGGCCACGGCGACGTTGACGCAGGCTTTGCAAAGGCCGACATCATCGTTGAGCGCAGCTTCAAAACAGCCGCGACGCACCAAGGCTATATCGAGCCGCACGCCTGCCTTGCAAGCATGGGCAACGACAACCAAGCCGACTTGTTCTGCTGTACTCAGGGCCACTTCATGGTGCGCAACACCTGCGCTGACATCATGGGCATGGAGTCAGGCCGCCTGCGCGTGACAGCTTCCGAAATCGGCGGCGGCTTTGGCGGCAAAACCACGGTATTCCTTGAGCCTGTGGCGCTGATGCTGTCCAAGAAGTCCGGCAAGCCTGTCAAAATGACAATGTCGCGCGATGAAGTCATGCGCGCGTCGGGGCCGACAGCCTCAACCAGCATCGACATCAAGATTGGCGTCAAAAAAGACGGCACCGTCACGGCCGCGACAGGCGATTTCCGCTATCAGTCGGGCTGTTTTTATTCGATGAACGGCGCGCTTGGCGCGATGTGCGGCTTTGCGCCCTACGACCTTGAGAACCTCAAAACCGTTGGCTGGGAAGTTGTCACAAACCGCCCCAAGGCCGCGGCCTACCGCGCGCCCGGAGCGCCAATGGCGGCCTTTGCGGTTGAAAGCGTCATGGACGAAATCGCCAAAGAACTCGGCATGGATCCGATTGATCTGCGCCTGTTGAACGGCGCCGAAGAGGGCACCAAAGCTGCCTATGGCCCGACCTACCCCGCCATCGGCCTCAAGGCGACGCTGAAAGCCGCCAAGGCGCACCCGCACTGGAGCGCGCCGCTGGGCGAAAATCAGGGCCGTGGCGTTGGCTGTGGCTTCTGGTTCAACTTCGGCGGCAACACCTCGGTGTCGCTGATGATCAACCCTGACGGCACCGTCAACCTCTCCGAAGGCAACCCAGACATCGGCGGCTCACGCGCCTCAATGTCGATGATGGCCGCAGAAGAGCTGGGCATCCCCTACGAGCAAATCCGCACGATTGTGGCCGACACCGCCAGCCTCGGCGAAAACGACGTTACCGACGGCTCGCGTGTGACTTTCGCAGTTGGCCTCGCCACGATCAAAGCCGCGCGCCACGCAATCGAGATCATGAAGGGCCGCGCCGCCGCCACTTGGGGCATCGACGCTGACGCTGTCGAGTGGGTCGACGGGGCCGCACAGCCCGCAGGGCCAAACGCGGGCAAATTCCCGCCGCTGACGCTCAAAGACATCGCCGCGACCATGTCCAAAACGGGCGGGCCGATTTCGGGCCACCACGAGGCAAACGCCGAAGGTGCGGGCGTCAGCTTTGGCACGCATATCTGCGACACCGAGGTTGACCCCGAAACAGGTGCTGTCAAAATCCTGCGCTACACAGTGTTTCAGGACGCGGGCAAAGCCGTGCACCCCGACTACGTCGAAGGCCAGCTTCAAGGCGGCGCTGTGCAGGGCATCGGCTGGGCGCTCAACGAGGAATATATCTACGGCGAAGACGGCACCCTGCAGAACGCGGGCTACCTTGACTACCGCATTCCCGTTGCCTCAGACCTGCCGATGATCGAACCGGTGATTTTGGAAATCCCCAACCCCGGGCACCCCTATGGTGTGCGCGGCGTCGGGGAGACGGGCATCGTCCCACCGCTCGCCACCATCGCCAACGCCGTCAGCCGCGCCGCAGGCGTGCGGATGACAAGCCTGCCCATGTCGCCGCCCAAACTTCTGGCGGCGATCAAAGCCAACTGATGGTCGCTGTCACCCTCTGGGGCTCGCTGAGCGAGCTCGCAGAGGGCCAGCGCGAAGTGGAGATCAAAGCCAGCAACCTGCGCGAATTGCTCGCAGGCTTGCAGGCTGCCTACCCCGCTTTTGCGCCCCAGCTCGAACGCGGCATATCTGTCTCGATTGATGGGAAAATCTACAACGACAGCTGGTTTCAACCCATTTCTGAAACCAGCGAAGTCGTTCTGCTCAACCGTCTTGAAGGCGGGTGAGACATTTCTTTTGAGTATTTTTATCAAGAAAAAGCAGAGTGTTAGCGCCGCTTCATGTGACTGAGCAGAGCCTCAGAGGCGTAGCCGTCTGCTGCCAACCCGTTCTTTTGTTGATACGAGCGGATCATCTTCTTGGTGTTCGGGCCGATCTTGCCGTCGATCTTTTCAAGCGGGAATCCGCGACGTTTAAGTTGGCGTTGCAACTCTTTCGTCTCTTCTTCCGTCAATGGCCGCTCGCCCTTCTTGAAGTTGCCTTTCAAAGCTGACCCGCCTTTGAGCCTGTCCGAGAGGTGGCCAACGCCGATCACATAGGCGTCAGCCGCGTTGTAGCGCTCGATTGCGCGGAAGTTCTTGGCGAATATCATCAGCGCCAGGCCCCGTCCGTCTTTGGGGATCAGGATCGACGCTGCACCATAGTCGCGCACGGCGCGCCCATTCACGTCTTTCACGCCCAAAGACGCCCAGCTTGAGGGCATCTTGGTGGTTTTGCGGTTCGCCAGCCCGCGGTTAAAGCCCGCAGGCAGGCGCACTTCAACGCCCCAAGGCATACCTTTGACCCAGCCTGATCGCGACAGGTAGGCCGCCGTCGAGGCCAGTGCATCCGAGGGATCATTGGCCCAGATATCGCGCCGTCCGTCGCCTGTGAAGTCGACAGCGAACAGCTCGTAAGAGGTGGGAATAAACTGCGTATGCCCCATTGCGCCCGCCCATGAGCCCTTCATGCGCGCAGGCGTGGTATCACCGCGATTGAGGATTTTCAGCGCTGCAATGAGCTGCTTTTCAAAGAAGCTGCGCCGGCGGCCGTCATAGGCCAGCGTCGCCATCGCCTCGATGACGTTATAGTCGCCGCGCAGATCGCCGTAGAAGCTCTCGAGGCCCCAAACCGCCACGACAACTTCCTTGTCGACGCCATATTTGCGCTCGATCGCATCCAGCGTGCGGGCGTGTTTGCGCAGCATCTGCTTGCCTTGCTTCACACGCTTGGCCGAGGTCGCGTTTGCGAGATACTCCCAGATCGTCTTGCTAAACTCGGCTTGGTTGCGGTCGCGCTCGATCACGTCGGTGTTGTAACGAATGCCGCGAAAGGCATTGTTGACGATGCTGCGCGGGATGCCTGCCTTGATGGCCCGCGGCTTGAACCTCTCGACCCAAGCCTCAAAGCGCGCATTGCGCGGATAGCTTTTGGCCTCGGTCACAAGCGAGGGCGATTGCGCTTCCTCAAAGGCGCCGCTCAGCCCCTCAGGGCGCATCATGGGCCGCAATGTCGTGCGAATGGCGCTCACAGGCTCAACCGAGACGACTTCGCCGCCAAGCCCGCTACCAGGTCGCAAAATGGGCCGCAATGACACGTCAACCGTGCCGGAGGCGACGCTTTCGCCGCTGAGTCCCATCAGGAGTGCTGCAATTGTGCCCGATACCCGTAGCATGGTTGTTCCCCGCTCTCTGCTCGTTTGCACAAGCCTAGCGCGAAACAGGGGGTGCGGAAAGGGGAAGCTTTCGGGCGCTTTCGCCGCTCGGCGGTTTGGTGCTGCTGCGGATAAGCTCCAAATGCGCGCGCAAAAGCGGCACACGGTTCGGGCGGAAGCTCTCGGCCAGCACATCAAGCGCCTTCATCCGGTCAAGCCGGAATGCGCGAAAGTCTTGCCGCAGCAAGCACCACGCCAGGAGCATATGCGCATCTGTCATGAAGACGATGCCAAGCGGCTTGACGCTGCGGCTGCTGGCGCGGCCCTGCCCGTCGGCGTAGTCAAAACGCACCAGTTGCTCGTCCCACGCGGCGCGGCGCAGGGCGGCGACGTCGATCACCGGATCAGGCGGGCGCTTGAAGCGGCGGGCGTCAAGCACGGCATGTTCGATGCGCCGCGCCTGGCCTTCGGGCACGCGCGCGCGTATCTTGGAGAGCGCCGACCGGGCAGCATCGGCCAAGGCAGGATCGCCGATCTGCGCGACCTCCTTGAGGCCTAGAACCAGCGCTTCCAACTCGTCGGCCTCAAAGCCGAGCGGGGGCAGGTGCGCGTCTTCCTGAAGCGTGTAGCCAAAGCCCGCTTCCCCGTCGATCACGGCGCCAAGCCCGCGCAGGCTGTCGATGTCGCGATAGATCGTGCGCAGGCTGACGCCAGTTTCTTGCGCGAGATTCTGGGCAAGAACAGGCGGTGCCTGACTGCGCAGGGCTTGCATAAGCTGTAAGAGGCGTGCGGTGCGTGACATGGGGCCTGTGTGGCGGAATCTGCTGCCAGAAATTGACAGGAGTGCCGCTGTATAGCTCGGGGCAAGAATAACTCAAAGGACTTTCACAATGATCACGCTTCTCACCTTCCCCGCCTCCTTCGGCGAGTTCGCGGCCTCGCCGTTTGGCACCAAGGCGGGCTACCTGCTCGAGATGTCGGGCCAGCCTTGGCAGCGCGAAGACCTGCACGACCCACGGCCTTTCAAATATGGCAAACTGCCCGCCATTCGCGTTGGTGATGACGTGATCTGCGACAGCGACAACATCCGCGCTTACCTTGAAAAGAAAGGCGCTGACTTTGACGCTGGGCTCAGCGCAGATGAGCGTGCTTCAGCGCGTGCTTTCGCGGTGATGGCCGAGCAGCACATGTATTTTCACCAAGTGCTCGACCGCTGGGGCGACGAGACCGTCTGGCCCATCGTGCGTGAGACATATTTTGAAATGATCCCCAAACTTCTGCGCGGGTTTGTCACCGCAAGAATGCGCAAGGCCCTGCTGGAGGGCATGCATGTGCAGGGGCTTGGGCGCTTCAGCGTGGCCGAGAGGCTGGAACGGCTGGAGCCTGATCTGCGCGCCATCGCTGCGCGGCTTGAAACGCGGATGTTTCTGTTTGGCGACGCGCCCTGCTCGGCGGATGCTTCCGTTGCGGCGATGCTTGGCGGGATGCGTGCCAGCCCGGCGCCAACGCTGCAATCCAAACGGGTTGCTGGAGATCCGGTGTTGATGCGCTATGTTGAAGCGATGGAAAATACTGTGAAGATCACATGAGCCGCGCGGCTGTGGAAGCGGCGTTTGACGCCTTTGACACGCCTGCCCGTAACGGGCTTGTGCGATTGCGCGCGCTGATTTTGGATGTCGCTGCTGCGCTGGATGCGCCCCTGTCCGAAGAGCTGCGGTGGGGGCAACCGGCTTACTTGACGCCGAAAGGCTCAACGCTAAGGCTTGGTGTGCCAAAAACCGGCGGATTTGCGATATTTGCGCATTGCCAGACGGATATCATCGCAACATTCGCCAGCGTTGCGCCTGCGCGCTACCGCTTCGACGGCAAGCGAGGGGTGCTGTTTGCCGAGGAGAGCGAGATAGTGGAGGCCGAGCTGGAACCCCTGGTGCGACATGCTTTGACCTATCACGTGAAATAGTTTCGAATTTTGCAGGTGCAAAATCCGACCAAGCGAGGGGCCAGCCCCTCGCGCTCCCCGGGATATTTGGGAAGAGAAGAAGTTACTTGCGATTGCGCTTAACTTTGGCGGCTTTCTTTTTGGACGCCGAGAGTTTGCGTTTTGGCGGTTTACCACGGCCGCGGCTTTGGCCTTTGGCGACGGGTTTGCCTTCAAGTTCGAGCAACTCAAGGCCGAGGCCGCCTGTCACGGGGGCCGCTTCGCGCAGGCGCACTTTGGCGCGCAAGCCAAGCGTGATTTCGCGGCGCGAACGGGAGCCGACAAGGATGCCGCGGTCTTCGACGTAGTTGAAGTATTCGTTGCCCAGATCGCGCATTGGCACCAAGCCATCGGCGCCTGTTTCGTCGAGCTTCACGAAAACGCCGAAGCGGGTGATGCCGCTGATCTTGCCGGTGAACTCGTTGCCCACGCGTTCGTTTAGGTATGAGGCAAGGTAGCGGTCGTTGGTGTCGCGTTCGGCAACCATCGAGCGGCGCTCGGTTTCGGAGATATGCTGCGCTGTCTCTTCCAGCCCTGCCTCGTCTTGGGCTGTAAGCCCGTCATCGCCCCAGCCATGTGCGCTGATCAGGGCGCGGTGGACGATCAAGTCGGCGTAACGGCGAATGGGCGAGGTGAAGTGCGAGTAGGCCTTGAGCGCCAGCCCGAAGTGGCTGAAGTTCTCGCGCGCGTAGTAGGCCTGCGTCATCGCCCGCAGCGTGCTCATGTTGATCAGCTCGTCTTCGTCTGTGCCCTCGGCTTGCGCGAGCAGGCGGTTGAGGTGCGATGTCTTGAGAACCTGCCCCTTTGCGAGCGTCAGCCCCGAGGCCTGTGCGACCTCGCGCAGGGCCTCAAGCTTTTCAACGCTTGGCTCTTCGTGGACGCGAAACAGCTGGGCTGACTTCCTTGCAATAAGCTCTTCGGCGGCGGCGACATTGGCCAGCACCATGAACTCCTCGATAAGCCTGTGCGCATCAAGCCGTTCGGTGTAGTCAACCGAGGAAACGCGGCCCTCTTCTGACAGAACGATCTTGCGCTCGGGCAAGTCAAGCTCAAGCGGCTGGCGATTGTTGCGGGCTGTGACGAGCGCCGCGTAGGCCGCATACAAAGGCGCAATCACATCCGCCATCAGCGGCGCGCATTTCTCGTTTGCGTCGCCGTCTTGAGCGGCTTGCACCTCTTGGTAGTTGAGCGAAGCCGGCGAGCGCATCAGCCCGCGCACAAACTTCTGGCCAAGCTTCTCGCCTTGGCTGCTCACTTGCATGCGCACGGCAATGCAGGCGCGCTCGACACCCTCGTGCAGCGAGCACAGATCGCCTGAAAGCCTGTCGGGCAACATCGGCACAACACGATCGGGGAAGTATGTCGAGTTCCCACGCTTTCTGGCCTCGCGGTCAAGCGCTGTGCCGGGGCGCACGTGGTGCGCGACATCGGCGATTGCGACCCATATAATGTGGCCGCCCTTGTTCTTGGGGTCGTCATCGGCGTGAGCATAGCAGGCGTCGTCGTGGTCGCGCGCATCCCACGGGTCAATCGTGATCAGCGGCATGTCCCGCAAGTCAACTCGCTTGCCAAGGCCCGCGGGCTTTTGCGCGTCGGCTTCGGCGATCACGTCATCAGGAAAGCGGTCGGGGATGCCGTGCTGATGGATCGCAATCAGGCTCACGGCACGTGGTGCACTCGGATCACCGAGGCGATCAACAACGCGCGCGCGCGGCAAGCCCATGCGCCCCTTCGGGCCTGACTGCTCGCCTTCGACAAGCTCGCCGTCTTTGGCGCCGCCAGTGTCATTGGCGCCCACAAGCCAGTCTTTCTGGCTTCCCTTGTCGACAGGCACAATCCGTCCGCCATCAGAGCCTGCGCGGTAAACGCCCAAAACACGCAGCGGGTTTGTCCCGATCTTGCGGATAAGCCGCCCCTCGTATTGGTGCGCCTCGCCTTGCACTTCGGTGAGCCGCGCGAGCAGTTGGTCGCCCTTGCCCATGGCAGGTTCTGAGGGCTTGAGGTGCATCAGCACTGTGGGGGCGTCGCCCTCGCCCGTCCACTCAAGCGCCACGGCCAAAACGTCGCCATCCTCTGTCTGGCCAGACACGCGCAACACCGAGACAGGCGGCAGCTTGTCAGGGTCGCGGTATGTCTTCTTGCGTTTCTGCAAGTGGCCTTCACCCTCAAGTTCCTTGAGGATGCGCTTCAGGTCGATCCGCTGCGCACCTTTGATGCCAAAAGCCTTGGCAATATCGCGCTTTGAAGTGAGGGTCGGGTTGTCGGAAATCCAAGTGAGGACTTCGTCTTTTGTTGGCAGCTTGTTCATAGATGCTGGCCTAGCATGAGCGCATGCGGAAGGGAATAATTAACGCTCTGTTGAGAAAGTCGTTAACGCGCCGCGCGGCGTTCGCTGCGTTAACCCCTGCCATAACGGCCAAAACGTATGCACGCGTTCTGCACGGATAGCTGCATATATAGCTGCATACCGTAGGCACTGCCGTTCTGGGCCGTTAACCTTTTGCCAAATCAGCGCCTTGGGGTGCTTGACAGATCGGCCTCTGTGTCGACGTCATCGAGCGTCGCGGCAAGCGCGTGCGACTGGCCTGCGAGCGTGGCAAGACTATCGGCCAAAGCGTGCTCTGACGACCAGCGAACAGCTCCAAAAAGCTGACGCGGAAGCGGCTTCACGCGCTTGAACCCTGTCAGCCAGAAGCCGCCGTCAGAGGCGGGGCCAAACACCGCGTCGTGACTGCCAAGCTGGCGAAACGCCTCAGCGATTTCGCGGCGAGTCACGGCCGGAATGTCGCCGCCAATCAGGCAGGCAGGGCCGTCTGGAAGCGCCACGAACGCGCCTTTCATGCGTTGGCCCAAATCGCCCTGGCCCTGCGGAATGCGCGGCAAATGGAGCGGCCAGACTTTGCTTTCAACGGCGGTGTCGGGCGCAACACTTAGCCAAATTTGCCAGCGCGGATCTTCAAGCCTGCGCAGCAAATCGCGCACTTGATGACGAAACCACCACGTTGCCCGCACGCGCCCGATGCCCGCGCCAAGCCGTGTTTTGACGCGCCCTGCTTGCGGGAATTTGACCATGACAACGAGGTGCTGACGGCGCATGACTTCAGCCGAAATAGTCTTGCAGAATGCGGGTGTAGATCGCTTTGAGTTGGCCGATCTGGGCTGTCTCGACGCGCTCGTCAACTTGGTGCATCGTCTTGCCCACAAGGCCAAACTCAACGACGGGGCAGTGCTCTTTTACAAAGCGCGCATCTGAAGTTCCGCCCGTTGTCGAAAGCTCGGGCTTGCGCCCTGTCTCGGCCTCAACGGCTTTGCCGATGAGCGTAGACAGCTCGCCTGGCGGGGTGATGAAACTCTCGCCGGATATCTTGATTTTCAGATCGACTTCAACGCCGAATTCTTCTGTTATTTTAGTGACTTCGCCCTCAAGCCAACGTGTCAGCCCGGCGCCGGAATGCGCGTCATTGAAGCGGATATTGACGGCACCTGTGCAGGCCGCAGGGATAACATTTGTCGCCGGGTTGCCCGTGTCGATCGTGAGAACGGCCAGCGTCGAGGCGTCAAAATGCTCGGTGCCTGCGTCAAGCTCGTGGCTCGCCAACCTGTCCATCAAGCGCGCCATGGCGGGCAGCGGATTGTTGGCGCGGTGCGGGTAGGCCGAGTGCCCCTGCTCGCCCTTCACGTTGAACCAAGCCGTCATGCTGCCGCGCCGTCCGATCTTCATCATCTCGCCCATCACATTGGGCGAGGTCGGCTCGCCCACAAGACAGCACGACATGCTCTCGTTGTTGGCGCTCATCCAGTCGAGCAGCGCTGTAGTGCCGTCAAGCGCGTCGCCTTCCTCGTCGCCTGTGATCGTCAGGATCACCGCGCCGTCGGGGGGCGTCTCTTGCACAAAGTCGATCGCCGCTGCGGCGAAGGCGGCCACGCCCGATTTCATGTCAGTCGCGCCGCGCCCCCAGATAAAACCGTCCTTCTCGACAGCACCGAACGGGTCAACGCTCCACGCCGCCGCGTCGCCCACTGGCACCACATCGGTATGGCCGTTGAAGCCGAAAGATTTGTTGGCGCCGCGGTGGCCCCAGCGGGCAAACAGGTTGCTGACTCCGCCTCTGTCAACGCGGGTACACTCAAACCCAGCCGCCGCGAGCAGGCCTTCTAGCAGCACCAGCGCGCCGCCCTCAACAGGCGTCACGGAGGGGCAGCGAATAAGGGCTTTTGTAAGCTTAACGGGGTCAGTCTTGGTGGCCATGCGCACGCTCCTTTGGACAGATGTTAACGCCCTTTGGAGCATACTCTCAACCTGCCCGCCACCGCAAACATCTGACGCCAACTTGTGACACCGCCGCAATTTCGCCACTATTTTGAACGGCTTGCGACTTATTCACTTAACAAGTGCAATCTCGTCGTGTTAACCTTTCGCTAATAATAAACCAGAGGCAGAGCAGAAGCGCGGGGTTAACCCGCCCTGATCACCAAGAGCGAAAAGCCAGCGATCCGCCGTGAATACGGTGCGCGCCGACACGTTCTGCCCTGAGATTGAGGCAGTAAGAATGGTCGCAGCATCGGAACTCCCGATCAACACAAGTGCGTCTGCTACGCAGATGGCCGAGACAATTTTTGGCGACGGGGCGACTGTTGTTAGTGCTTCCTATTCGGGAAGCTTCTACTCGTCTGGCACCTACTCTAACGGCGACACCGTGTCGCCAGGGGTCACGCCCGGCGACACTGGCGTTATCCTCTCAACCGGCCGCGCGACGGACTTCACCAACTCGACCGGCTCGTCCAACCAAAGCAACAGCACCACAACCAACACCGGCGGCCAGAACGGCAACCCCGACTTCAACGCCGCCGCTGGAACAAGTACTTATGACGCGTCCTATCTGGATATAGATTTCATCCCGACAGGCAGCGTGATGACGATGCAGTTTGTTTTCTCGTCTGAAGAATACCCCGAGTATGCCACCGGAGCCTATCAGGATTTCGTCGGCGTCTGGGTCAACGGAAGCTTCGTCGACATGTCGATCGGCGATGGTGACATAGACCCAGCCAACGTGAACGCGGGTTCAAACGAGAACCTCTTCGTCAACAACTCAAACGACGACTACAACACAGAGATGGACGGTTTCACCGTCACCATGACGCTCACCATGACAGTCAACCCCGGCGTGGTGAACACGATCCGTATTGGCGTCGCGGATGTGTTGGATAGCTCTTATGACTCCAACCTGCTGATCGCGGCTGACTCGGTGCAAACCGTGCTTATTGCCAATGACGACAGCACCCACATTACTGACCCGAACGGCTCAAAGATCCTTGATGTTCTTGGCAATGACATCAACACAAACGGCAACGCGCTGACCATCACGCACATCAACGGGCAGCCAGCAACCGTCGGAACGCCGATCATTTTGGGAACGGGGCAGTCTGTCACGCTCAACGCTGACGGCACCTTTACTATCGTCGGCACAGCGACTCCGGAAGACTTCAACTTCACCTACACCGTGGATGACGGCGTGAACACCGACACTGGTTTCGTCATCGTTGATGCCGTGCCGTGTTTTGTGCGCGGCACCCGTATTCTGACAGACACTGGGCCCCGCGCCGTGCAAGACTTGGAGGAAGGTGATCTGGTTGTCACCCGCGACAACGGCCTGCAACCCCTGCGTTGGACAGGCAGCCGCACGGTCGCCGCCGCCGGCAAACACGCGCCGGTCTGCATCCGCGCCAATACCTTTGGTGATCACAACGAGCTCTGGGTATCTCCGCTACATCGCGTGTTGATCCGCGACTGCACCGCCGAGCTGCTGTTCGGTGAAAACGAAGTTCTGGTTGCCGCCCGAGACTTGGTGAACGATGGCTCAGTCACCATCGCCAATGGCGGTATCGTCGAGTATCACCACCTGCTGTTTGACAACCACGAGATTATCTACTCCGAAGGGCTAGAAACAGAAAGCTTCTTGCCGGGACCTCAGCTTTTGAACAGCTTTGAGGCGGAAGTTGCCGAAGAGATCTGCGCGCTATTCCCTGAACTCAATCCCGAAACAGGCTCCGGATACAGCCCCGCAGCGCGGCGCACCTTGAAGCCGTTTGAAGCACAGCTCTTGGTGCCATCTGACATGAAAGTGGCCTGACGAGATATGAGCTGGATCGCCATCTCTGATGCTGACAGCCAGCATTTTTCGCTAGACGGGCTGGAACCCGGAGCGCACGGCTTAGCCAAACAGGGCGAGGCTCTGCCAAGGGGCAGCCTCGTTCTGGAAACGCGTCTTTCCCCTGAAGGTCGGCCACAAAACCTGTTGGCATATCGCGTGAACTCTCCCGAGAAGCGAAGCCTTTCGTTCCAGGCTATACCCGGCGGCGGAATTGTTTTTGTGCTGCACCAGGCCAGCGAAACAACCCATGCTGTCGTCAACCTCGACAGCCCCGAGCGTGCAGACCTCCTGCGCATCACCTACAGTTGGGACGTAGCCAAGAACTGGGCGCGTCTCGCCATCGAGCGGCCGGAGACCGGCTGGCTCTCGGCAACAACGCTCAAGAACAGCCAGCCGCTTTACACCGACGACATTCGCTCGATGACTCTGGCGCCGCAGCTTTTGCAGCGAGATGGCGATGTAGAGTTTTTCGCCGTATCAGACAAGATCGAGCCTCTGGGGCCGATGCCCAGCCTCGCGGGCTTTGTGCCTATTCTTTGCCAAGGACGTTACAAGCCGCTTGCCGAGATCAAACCTGGTAATCTGGTTGAAACACTCGAGCACGGCGCCGTGCCGGTGTTGGGGAAAATCGCCCGCACCGTGCCTGCACGTGGAAGCTTTCGGCCCGTGCGCCTTCGCGCGCCCTATTTCGGTTTGCAGCAAGACATCATCGTCGCGCCCGATCAGAAACTCGTGATCAGCCAGCCTATGGTTGAGTATATGTTCGGTTGCGAGGCGGTATTAGTGCCCGCCCGCCACCTCGTGAACGGCACCTCTGCAATTTGGCAAGACACCTATCTGACGAAGACGTATCACCAGCTCGTTTTGCCGGATCACGAAACGATTGTCGGAGCAGGCTGCGCACTTGAAAGCCTGTTTCTTGGCCGTCTGCGCCGCAAGCCCGAGCGCCATGCAGCCTCGCTCTTGGCCCCGATCGAGCGGCACAGATTGCCTGAGCATATGGTTTCAGCCCATCAGGTTTTGCGCCCGTTTGAGGCCATAACACTTGTCGAACAATGCGCTGCCTAGGCCACTGCTCCCCGCGACTTCAACGCGCCTCCAATGCCCCTAAAACGCAAAAAACCACCCGAAGGTGGCTGTTGGCATAATAGTAATTTGGCTTCTTTGGTTGCGGGAGTAGGATTTGAACCTACGACCTTCAGGTTATGAGCCTGACGAGCTACCGGGCTGCTCCATCCCGCGCCAAAAAGCGCCCTCAAACGAGTGTATAAAGTTTGAGGAGCATCGAAAGAGAGATATCGATTGATAGACTTTATTAGGTTTGGCGGTGACCTACTCTCCCACATCTTAAGATGCAGTACCATCGGCGCGACAGCGCTTAACGGCCGGGTTCGGGATGGAGCCGGGTGTTTCGCTTGTGCTATGACCACCAAACCAAAAAAAGTCTATCAAAATCCAAATCAAGTCATACTTAGTAAAGTGTATGCTGATGATAATCCATAAAAGCCTGGCTTTTACTGGATCAAATCAAGCCTATCGGGCAATTAGTACCAGTCAACTGAATGCATTGCTGCACTTACATCTCTGGCCTATCGACGAGGTGGTCTACCTCGGCCCTCAGGGATACCTTGTTTTGAGGGGGGCTTCCCGCTTAGATGCCTTCAGCGGTTATCCTGTCCGATCATAGCTACCCAGCACTGCTCCTGGCGGAACAACTGGTACACCAGTGGATCGTTCACCCCGGTCCTCTCGTACTAGGGGCAACTCCTCTCAAGTATCCTACACCCACGGCAGATAGGGACCGAACTGTCTCACGACGTTCTAAACCCAGCTCACGTACCTCTTTAAACGGCGAACAGCCGTACCCTTGGGACCTGCTCCAGCCCCAGGATGAGATGAGCCGACATCGAGGTGCCAAACACTGCCGTCGATATGGACTCTTGGGCAGTATCAGCCTGTTATCCCCGGCGTACCTTTTATCCGTTGAGCGATGGCCCTTCCACTCGGGACCACCGGATCACTATGGCCGTCTTTCGACTCTGCTCGACTTGTCAGTCTCGCAGTCAGGCTGGCTTCTGCCATTGCACTCAACGAGCGATTTCCGACCGCTCTGAGCCAACCTTCGCGCGCCTCCGTTACGCTTTAGGAGGCGACCGCCCCAGTCAAACTACCCGCCACACAGGGTCCCGGATCCAGATAATGGACCGCGGTTAGACATCAAGCAGAGCAAGGGTGGTATCTCAAGGGAGGCTCCACGAAAACTGGCGTTTTCGCTTCAAAGCCCACCACCTATCCTGCACATGCTCGGCCTAATGCCAATGTGAAGCTGTAGTAAAGGTGCACGGGGTCTTTCCGTCTAACCGCGGGAAGCCTGCATCTTGACAGGCAATTCAATTTCGCTGAGTCTATCTTGGAGACAGCGGGGAAGTCGTTACGCCATTCGTGCAGGTCGGAACTTACCCGACAAGGAATTTCGCTACCTTAGGACCGTTATAGTTACGGCCGCCGTTTACCTGGGCTTCAATTCAGAGCTCTCACCCCTCCTTTTAACCTTCAGGCACCGGGCAGGCGTCAGACCCTATACGTCGTCTTGCGACTTCGCAGAGCCCTGTGTTTTTAGTAAACAGTCGCCACCCCCTGGTTTGTGCCCCCAGTCATTACTTGCGTAAGAACTGGGCCTCCTTCTCGCGAACTTACGGAGGTATTTTGCCGAGTTCCTTCAAGATAGTTCTCTCAAGCGCCTTGGTATTCTCTACCAGTCCACCTGTGTTGGTTTAGGGTACGGTCTGATGGAGGGCTATTTCCAGGAACCTCTTAACGGCCCCCCCAATCCAATAAGGGGGAACAATCTTCGAGATCCGTCACATCCTCCTGGCCCACGAATATTAACGTGGTTCCCATCGGCTACGCATTTCTGCCTCGCCTTAGGGGCCGGCTTACCCTGCTCAGATTAGCTTTAAGCAGGAACCCTTGGACTTTCGGCGACAGGGTCTCTCACCCTGTTTGTCGCTACTCATGTCATCATTCTCACTAGTGATCTCTCCACGGGATCGCTCACGCGCCCGCTTCACTGAAAACTCCTATCCTCCAAGGCCTTCCGAAGAAGGCTAAAGAGGAATGGAGTTATGTCACACTACGCTCCGCTACCATGCACTATGTGCATCCTCAGCTTCGGCTCATGGCTTGAGCCCCGTTACATCTTCGCCGCAGGACAACTTATTTAGACCAGTGAGCTGTTACGCTATCTTTAAAGGATGGCTGCTTCTAAGCCAACCTCCTGGTTGTTTTGGTCGTCCCACCTGCTTTCCCACTTAGCCATGAATTAGGGGCCTTAGCTGGAGGTCAGGGTTGTTTCCCTCTTCACTACGGACGTTAGCATCCGCAGTGTGTCTGCCATCTAGTACTCCCGGGTATTCGGAGTTTGGTTAGGATCAGTAAGCCTGTGGGGCCCCATTACCCATCCAGTGCTCTACCCCCCGGGGTATTCGGATGACGCTCTACCTAAATAGATTTCGCGGAGAACCAGCTATCTCCGAGTTTGATTGGCCTTTCACCCCTAGGCACAACTCATCCCGACCTTTTTCAACAGGTGTGGGTTCGGACCTCCAGTAAGTGTTACCTTACCTTCATCCTGGTCATGCCTAGATCACTCGGTTTCGGGTCTGATCCACCTAACTCATTCGCCCTATTAAGACTCGCTTTCGCTGCGCCTACACCTAACGGCTTAAGCTTGCTAGATAGACCAAGTCGATGACCCATTATACAAAAGGTACGCCGTCACCTCTCAAGGAGGCTCCGACTGATTGTAGGCGTTCGGTTTCAGGAGCTGTTTCACTCCCCTCGTCGGGGTGCTTTTCACCTTTCCCTCACGGTACTGGTTCACTATCGGTCAGTAAGGAGTACTTAGCCTTCGAAGGTGGTCCTCCGATCTTCAGACAGAATTTCACGTGTTCCGCCCTACTTAATACGTCCTCTCATGCTTCTTATACGGGACTGTCACCCACTATGGTTGGCCATTCCAGACCATTCTAATCACAATTGAGGCTCGGCTGGTCCCCGTTCGCTCGCCGCTACTAGGGGAGTATCAATTGATTTCCTTTCCTCCGGGTACTTAGATGTTTCAGTTCCCCGGGTTTGCTTTTATAAACCTATGTATTCAGTCTATAAATACCTGGTTCAGCCGACTATAAATTACCGAAGTAATTATAGTAAACTGTCAGGTGGGTTCCCCCATTCAGAAATTCATGGATCAAAGCTTATTCTCAGCTCCCCATGACTTATCGCAGAGTATCACGTCTTTCATCGCCTCTTACTGCCAAGGCATTCACCAAACGCCCTTCTCGCGCTTGATTTGATCCAGAAAAAGACAGGCTAGGCCTATCGCGACACCAAGCTGGTTCAAAGCAGGTGTCTTTATTCTGAAATCAAAAGCATACATTTTCCCGCCAGGCCTATAAGGCCTGACAAAAACTACATTCCGGTATGAATGGAATGCGTTTCAGTTGAAGTCCGTGCGAACTTCAACTTGGTTAGTGTACTTGACTTGGACAACTCTGTCTTTTTCAGGCTGGCATACTCTAAAGCTGATCGAGGAAACAATCTTTTCTAAAGCTCGCCCCGAAGGGCACCAATCTGAGGTTATCCGCTTACTCGCGGCAACCAACAGTGTTGATTTTGATATCTCTCTATACGATGTCAATTGCGCCTACTCCGAAGAGTAAACACAGTCGTCTGAAAGATCAGACGTTCAAACAGCGTATGCTGCTTGAAGATATGATCTTAGGTTTTCCTTGGTGGAGCCTAGGAGGATCGAACTCCTGACCTCCTGAATGCAAATCAGGCGCTCTCCCAGCTGAGCTAAGGCCCCTTAAGGAAATGGTGGGTCGAGGAGGACTTGAACCTCCGACCTCACGCTTATCAGGCGTGCGCTCTAACCACCTGAGCTACCGACCCATACAGGCCAACCTTAGTTGGAAACTGCAGGCCTGAAACTTATTTCTGAAGAGATATGAGGACGGTCCGGCTCGGTTTGAGAAACTATGTTTCTCTTATGCTACCGAAGTAGCTGCTAAGTGTTCGTCGAAATGAGCAAGCTCACTTGCCAGAACATCCTTAGAAAGGAGGTGATCCAGCCGCAGGTTCCCCTACGGCTACCTTGTTACGACTTCACCCCAGTCGCTGATCCTACCGTGGTCCGCTGCCTCCTCCGAAGAGGTTAGCGCACGGCCGTCGGGTAGAACCAACTCCCATGGTGTGACGGGCGGTGTGTACAAGGCCCGGGAACGTATTCACCGCGTCATGCTGTTACGCGATTACTAGCGATTCCGACTTCATGGGGTCGAGTTGCAGACCCCAATCCGAACTGAGATGCATTTTGGAGATTAACTCACTGTATGCACCATTGTAGCACGTGTGTAGCCCAACCCGTAAGGGCCATGAGGACTTGACGTCATCCACACCTTCCTCCCGCTTATCACGGGCAGTTTCTCTAGAGTGCCCAGCCGAACTGCTGGCAACTAAAGATGTGGGTTGCGCTCGTTGCCGGACTTAACCGAACATCTCACGACACGAGCTGACGACAGCCATGCAGCACCTGTGCACTGGTCCCGAAGGAAAGTCCTATCTCTAGGATTGTCCAGGCATGTCAAGGGTTGGTAAGGTTCTGCGCGTTGCTTCGAATTAAACCACATGCTCCACCGCTTGTGCGGGCCCCCGTCAATTCCTTTGAGTTTTAATCTTGCGACCGTACTCCCCAGGCGGAATGCTTAATCCGTTAGGTGTGTCACCGAACAGTATACTGCCCGACGACTGGCATTCATCGTTTACGGTGTGGACTACCAGGGTATCTAATCCTGTTTGCTCCCCACACTTTCGTACCTCAGCGTCAGTATCGAGCCAGTGAGCCGCCTTCGCCACTGGTGTTCCTCCGAATATCTACGAATTTCACCTCTACACTCGGAATTCCACTCACCTCTCTCGAACTCAAGACTAGCAGTTTTAGAGGCAGTTCCGAGGTTGAGCCTCGGGATTTCACCCCTAACTTACTAATCCGCCTACGTACGCTTTACGCCCAGTAATTCCGAACAACGCTAACCCCCTCCGTATTACCGCGGCTGCTGGCACGGAGTTAGCCGGGGTTTCTTTACCAGATACTGTCATTATCATCTCTGGCGAAAGTGCTTTACGACCCTAGGGCCTTCATCACACACGCGGCATGGCTAGATCAGGCTTTCGCCCATTGTCTAAGATTCCCCACTGCTGCCTCCCGTAGGAGTCTGGGCCGTGTCTCAGTCCCAGTGTTGCTGATCATCCTCTAAAACCAGCTATAGATCGTAGACTTGGTAGGCCATTACCCCACCAACTATCTAATCTAACGCGGGCTAATCCAAATCCGATAAATCTTTCCCCCGAAGGGCGTATAAGGTATTACTCTCAGTTTCCCGAGGCTATTCCTTAGATCTGGGTATATTCCCACGCGTTACTAACCCGTCCGCCGCTCGGTCCCGAAGGACTGCGCTCGACTTGCATGTGTTAGGCCTGCCGCCAGCGTTCGTTCTGAGCCAGGATCAAACTCTCAAGTTGAAAAGCAATTACTTGCTTATCCTTGACGTCGAACCTCTGCACATCACCATATGACCTTACTGAAATCATATGGCGTTTTCTCTGTTTATCGTGCTTCAGGTTTTCATAAGAAAACAAGAAACCGTCCAAACAGTGAAGCTGACTATCCATCATCGCTAAGGCCGAAGCCTTCGCTAGGTAGTTGATATGAAGAGGTTGATCCATCGAATGAACCAAACCGCCCACATATCTCTTCAGTTAATATCAATTTCAAAGAGCGTCGAGACCGTAGCCTCAGAGACAAAAGTGACTGGATGCGCCCTAACTTGTTGGCGCGCCCCGCCTCAGATACCTCAATGTTCGTTGCCGTCTGTCCCTCTGGAGCGTCGCTCCGTTGTTCCGTCTGGCGTCCCGTTGGAGCGTCTCTGCTCGTCCGGTAAGGGGGGTTCTAAGGTTAGTAGCTAATACCCGCAACCCCTTTTTTCATCCGAATGCATGTTTTTTGCATTTTTCTGATTTTCCCAGTGTTTTGAGGGGGTTACTTGCGTGATATTCTGCCGATGAGGCGTTTTGAGCAACTTTATTTCCCTACCCTAGGGTCAGTCTGGGCTACATATTGAGTTATCCACAGGCCTACCCACAAGACTCAATGGCTCCCTTCGCGATTCAACGCGCGATTCAGCGCTCCGACTCGGAATTTTCGTCTGAATCGCCCGATTCATCCGCGCGATTCATGCGATTCATCCAAAATGAATCGCTCGGAAGCCGCGATTCACCCCTCAAATCCTGATTTGATTCTGAATTTCGTGCTGAATCGGGCGATTCACTTTTCGAAAACTGCCCGACTCGTAGCAAATCGCCTCGAAAACCTGCGATGCGCCGATTCATTTCACGACTTACGGGGTGAATCGCCCCGAATACCCAGGCCAACCCGACTGCGAGTCGCCAAAAGGCCGACAATCACGGCCATATAGACGAGCGGCTCAAGCTGAATGCCCTTCACGAGCATTATATAGTGTGCACCGCCCAGCAGAGCGGCGAGATATGTCAGCTTGTGCAGCTTACGCCAGCCGGCAGCGCCGAGTTTGCGGATCGAAGCGTTGTTAGATGTCACTGCAAGCGGCAAAAGTGCTGCGAAGCCTGCCATGCCGACAGTTATATAGGGGCGCTTTATAATGTCGGCCCAGATCTGGCCGATGAGCTGCACATCCAGCACCAGCCAGACCGCCAGATGCGCCAGTATATAGAAGAAGGCGCTCAGCCCCAGCGCGCGGCGAAATTTGAGCAGGCTGACACCCGTATACTTGCGCAGGGGCGTCACAGCCAAAGTGAGCACCAAAAGCTTGAGCCCCGTCTCGCCGTAAGCATGCTCCAGCGCCTTGATAGGTTCAGGCCCCATGCCCCCTGTCGCGGCACTGTAAAACAGCCACGAAAGATGCGCTGCACACAATATATATATAGGGGCTGTGGGAACGCGCCGAAAAACGCCGTTCAAACTGCTCGAGATTGCCATCAGAAATGAGTCTTCAGATCCATGCCAGCATAGAGGCTCGCGACCTCTTCTTCGTAGCCGTTAAACTTGAGGGTCGGCACGCGGCTGGCAAACAATCCGCCGCCAAGCTGGCGTTCGCTGGCCTGTGACCAGCGCGGATGTGACACCTCAGGGTTCACATTACTATAGAAGCCATACTCACGCGCGTTGGCTTTGTTCCAGCTCGTCGCCGGCTCTTTGTCTGTCAGCGTGATGCGCACGATGCTCTTGATGCTCTTGAAGCCATACTTCCACGGCACCACAAGGCGCAGCGGCGCGCCGTTCTGGTTTGGCAGGTCTTTTCCGTAAATGCCTGTCGCCATCATGGTCAGCGGGTGCATCGCCTCGTCCAGCCGCAGCCCCTCAACGTAGGGCCACTCAAGCACCGGGTATTTCACCCCCGGCATTTCGTCTTCTCGCAGCGCGGTTTCAAAGGCGACATACTTCGCACCGCTCTGCACTCCGGCAAGCGCGAGCAAGTCGGCCAGCTCAAAGCCGTTCCAAGGCACAACCATGCTCCAGGCCTCGACACAGCGGAAGCGGTAGATGCGCTCTTCGATGGTCATCTTGCTCAATATGTCTTCCAGCGCGTAGTCGCCCGGCGCCTCAACCATCCCGTCGATCTTCACGCTCCACGGGCTTGTCGTCAGCGCGCCTGCATATTTCGCAGGGTCGTCCTTACTGGTGCCAAACTCATAGAAGTTGCAGTAGTTGCTGATGTCTTCAAAACTGTTGGGCGTCAGCGTGTCGGCCTTCGCCCCCGTTGGCGCCCCGACAAGCCCGCCGGCAATCCCCCCGACAATCCCAAAGCCAGCTGCGCCCGACATAAGCTGTCGGCGGTTCATAAACGTGGCTTCCTCTGTCACGTCACTTTCTTTGAGGGTGTTTTTCCAGCGCATGGCCATGGGCGGCTCCTTATATGTGTTTCACTCTTTCTAGAGCGCAACGGGCCACGCACCAACAAACGCTTTCTCACTTTCCCGCCATCGGACTGTAACTTGGAGAAATCTTGTTCATCGGCAGCGAGCTGCCGTCGCTTAGCACAATGCGCACATGGCGGCGGCGCATCAGCCGCGGCTCGGCAACGCCGACAGAATGCGCGATCATCTCGACTTCCTTGATGATCTGCTTGGCGTAATTCGCCACCTTGTCATACTTCTCCTCTACAACGAGGCCGCGTTGCAACTTGAGATCATGGGTGGTGATGCCTGTCGGGCAGGTGTTCCTGTTGCACTTGAGCGCCTGAATGCAGCCAAGGCTGAACATAAAGCCGCGCGCGCTGGTGACAAAGTCAGCGCCCGCGCAGATTGCCCAAGCCACATCGCTCGGGTTTACCAGCTTGCCGCTTGCAACAATGCGGATGCGCTCGTGCAGCCCGTGCTTGTCGCGCAGATCAACCATTCTGGGCAAGGCCTCGCGAATGGGCATGCCAACCAAGTCAATCAGCGGCATAGGCGCCGCGCCCGTGCCGCCCTCCCCGCCATCCACTGTGATAAAGTCAGGCGCGCTTTCAGGCCCGCGTGCATCAATCAGCGCAAAGAACTCCTCCCAAGGATCAGACGAGCCGAGCACTGTCTTGATGCCCACAGGTTTGCCCGTCACATCGCGGATGTGGTTGATCATGTCCAACAGCTCTTCCCAGTTGCCCGCTTCAACATGGCGGTTGGGCGAGATGCTGGCAGTGCCTTCCTTGATGCCACGGATTTCCGCGATCTCGGCGCTGACTTTCTCGGCGGGCAACATGCCGCCTTTGCCGGGCTTGGCGCCCTGCGCAAGCTTGAGCTCAAACATCCGGATATTCTCGATCGCGGCAACCTCGCGCAGCTTGGCGTCACTCAGCCCGCCCTCTTCACTGCGCACGCCATATTTCGCCGTGCCAATCTGGAAGACAACGTCGCCACCGCCTTCAAGGTGATAGGGCGAAACACCGCCCTCGCCCGTGTTGATCCAGATGCGAGCCTTGGCCGCGCCCTTGCTCAAGGCTCTCACAGCAGGCTTTGACAATGCGCCATAAGACATGCCCGAAATGTTGAAAAACGACGGCGCACTATAAGGTGTACGTGCATGTGGCCCGATCAGCAGCGGCTCTGTGCTGGCAAACTGATCATCCAACGGCGGAAAAGCGGCATTCATAAAGAAGGCGGTGCCCGGAATGCCCAAGTTGCGGGTTGAGCCGAAAGCAACGGTGTTGCCCACACCATGCGCCGAGCGTTCAACCCAGTCGCGTTGCGCACGGTTAAACGGCATCTCCTCGCGATCCATCGCAAAGAAATACTGGCGAAAGAACTCCCCAAGACTGGAGAACAACGTCCTGAACCGCCCGATCACCGGATAATTGCGCCTGATGGCGTCGCCCCGCTGCGTGCGGTCAACAATATAGAGCACCAGCACAAGCGCCGCCAAGGCGCCCAGCACCCAGACAAAGGCCAAAGCCAGAAAATTCAGAACGGTCACGGCAAATTGCATAGTATTTCCTGTTTGATATGCGTCAAAGTGGTTGTGTAACTTTCCGCTAGAGTGCGGCTTAACATGGCTTCACGCAAGCCTCAGCTTTTCAACAGGAGAACACATGCGCGCGACCCTCACAGCCCTGGCCCTGATACTGGCCACAACAGCCGCCGCCGAAGACGGCCTGATCTCTTACACAACCGACGAGTCGTTTGACGACGTGATCTTCGGCCTCGAAAACGCGATCCTTGACGAGGGGCTTGTCGTTGACCACGTCTCGCACACGGGCGATATGCTCGAGCGCACCAAGGGCGACGTTGGCTCTGATGTGACAATCTTCACAAAAGCCGACATCTACAGCTTTTGCTCGGCCAAACTGTCGCGCGAGGTGATGGAGGCCAACCCGCTGAACGTGATGTTCTGCCCCTATGACATCTTCGTGGCCGTCACGCCCGACAAGCCCGGCGAAACGATGATTGGCTTTCGCAGCTACCCTGAGGGCGAGATGAAGACAATCGAAGCCCTGCTTGACCGAATCGCACGCTCGGCTGTCGGCCTCGACTAGGCGGCAAACCCGAACAATCACGGAAAAATGCAAATAACTGTTTCCGCCCGCCAGGTTAAAGCCTGCGGGTGGCGTTGTTTTCTGCGCATTTTTGCCACCAGCGTGCCACTTTCTCGCCCCACTTCCCGTGGTGCGTGTTAACCATGTATTAATAAGGCACGGCAAACGGCCCCTATCAGCAGTCAAAAATTTTGAACTGACCAATTTCAATTGACTGGGGACTCTCTAATCATGCCGACCATTTATGAAACAACCGACGCGGCTCAAGGCCCATCAACCACCTACACAATGACAGCTGGCGACACGTTTGTTGGAGCAAGTTACGCGCCTTACACAGACACCGACAGTATTGCTGTCGCTCTGGTGGCAGGCCTAACCTACACTTTCACCATGACAAGCACGTCTGACCAATACGCCCACGATTTTGTGCTTCAACTCGGTGCGCCAGACACAGCGCCTATTGCCTTGATCTATGGCGACGAGACCCGCTCGGGCGTCATCACCTACACCGCGACAGCGACAGAAACGCTCTACCTTTCAACAGTTGATCTGACGATCGACGTTAACTCATCGTCCTATGAGATCGAGATGACAAGCTCGGGCGCTCCGAACCCGACCCCGACACCAGGCGACGACAGCCTCACAGGCACGACAGGCGCCGACACAATCGAGTTGCTTGCAGGCAACGATGACTACTCCGGCGACGATGGAAACGACACCATCAAAGGCGGCGACGGCAACGACACTCTGCGCGGAGATGGAGGGCACGACATTATCCTTGGCGGGAATGGCCGCGACAGTATCGAGGGCGGCGACGGCAACGATAGCCTCAAAGGCAATAATGGAAACGACACCCTGCGTGGTGGGCTTGGCAGTGACGACCTGCGCGGCGGCAACGACAACGACTTGCTCTTGGGCGGAGACGGCGACGACAAGCTGCAAGGCGAGGCCGGGAATGATACCCTACGTGGCAACGACGGAAACGACCGTCTGCAAGGCGGCAGTGGCAACGACCACGTCCATGGCGGCAACGGCGATGACCGCGCCTATGGCGGTGACGGCGACGACCTTGTCACCGGCGGCGCAGGCAACGACCGCCTCGAAGGCAACGCGGGCGACGACACGCTGGAAGGCGGCGACGGCAACGATGTGCTCAAAGGCCACGGCGGCCATGACAGCATCGAAGGCGGCGCGGGCCGCGACGACATCCTCGGTGGCGCGGGAAATGACTACATCGACGGCGGCGACGGCAACGACTTTATCCGCGGCCACCAAGGCGACGACACGATCATCGGCGGCAATGGCGGCGACGTGATCCGCTCGGGTGACGGCAACGACGTGCTCGACGGCGGTGCTGATCGCGACAAGCTTCAGGCTGGCAACGGGGATGACCTCATCATCGCAGGCGACGGCGGCGACCGCGGCTATGGCGACGCGGGCAACGACACCCTCTTTGGGCAAGCGGGCGACGACCAGCTGCACGGCGGCGACGGCCATGACCTGATCGATGGCGGCTCCGAAGGCGACCTGATCTGGGGCGACGCGGGCGATGACACGCTCATCGGCGGCACGGGTGACGACGACCTCGAAGGCGGGGCGGGCGCTGACGTGTTTGTCTTTACGACAGGCGACGGCAGTGATGTGATCCTCGACTTTGAAGATGGCACCGACTTGATCGACATACGCGGTTACGGCCCCGAATACGCTCTCCAGCTTGCATTTGGCGAAATCGACGAGACAATCAGCGCCGGTGATAGCTTTGTGCTCATCAATGGCACCGACAGCATCACGATTGTAAACAACTCCGGCAGCGACATCGTGCTGACAGAGGCTGACTTCATCTACGACGACGTCTACGTCGTCGGCTAAGGCAAACACGCACACAACCAAAAAGGGCCGCCCCATATGGAGCGGCCCTTATCACGATATATAGGCGCTTAATGCACGACAGCATCCTCAGGCGGTTCGCGCTTGGTGCTGCCAACCCGATCACCGATGATCAGGCCCTCGGCTCCCGCGCTCACTTTGAGCGTGTCGCCATCCATCACATCGCCAGACAGGATAGCCTCGGCGAGCGGGTTTTGCAGCGCGCGCTGGATCACCCGTTTCAGAGGCCGCGCGCCGAACACTGGATCATAGCCCTCATCGGCGAGCCATGTCTTGGCACCGTCATCAAGCTCCAGCACGATCTTGCGGCCAGCCAGACGTTTGGCCAGAAGTCCAAGCTGGATGTCGACAATGCCGCTCATGTCTTCACGCGCGAGGCGGTCAAAGATGATCGTCTCGTCAAGACGGTTGAGGAACTCGGGGCGGAAGTGCGCCCGCACCGCGTCCATCACATCACGCTTGGCGTCAGAGGCGTCC
Organism: uncultured Lentibacter sp.; assembly: GCA_947497495.1. Lineage (GTDB taxonomy): Bacteria > Pseudomonadota > Alphaproteobacteria > Rhodobacterales > Rhodobacteraceae > Lentibacter. The sequence goes on along the minus strand of CANMGT010000009.1, from coordinate 6,388 downwards.
GCTCCGTCGGGAAGCTGACTCAAAGCCTGTGCCCCGAGGTTTGACGTCAGGATGATCAGCGTCTGCTTGAAGTCAACCTTGCGGCCCTGCCCGTCGGTCAGCACACCGTCGTCCAGAACCTGCAACAGCACGTTGAACACATCAGGGTGCGCCTTTTCGACCTCGTCGAACAAGACAACCTGATAAGGCCTGCGCCGCACAGCTTCCGTCAAAACGCCGCCCTCGTCGTAGCCGACATAACCGGGAGGTGCGCCGATCAAGCGGCTGACAGCGTGTTTCTCCATGAACTCGGACATATCAACCCGTGTCATCGCGTTCTCGTCGTCAAACAGGAACTCGGCGACAGCTTTTGTCAGCTCGGTTTTGCCCACGCCCGTTGGCCCAAGGAACAGGAAGCTGCCCAAAGGCCGCCCCTCGTCATTCAGGCCAGCCCGCGCGCGGCGCACGGCATTTGAAAGCGCCGTCACAGCACTGCCTTGGCCGATAACCCGCTTATGCAAGTCCGCTTCCATGTGCAAAAGCTTGTCGCGCTCGCCTTCCAGCATTTTGCCGGCCGGAACACCTGTCCAACGCTCGATGACTTGCGCCACATGCTCGGGGCGAACGGCCTCGTCAACCGTCATGTTGCCCTCACTGGCTTCGGCTTCTGCAAGCTTCTTCTCGATGCCCGGAATAACCCCGAAGCGCAGCTCGCCAGCGCGGCCAAGGTTGCCCTCGCGCGTGGCGATCTCGAGTTCGGCGCGGGCACGGTCAAGTTGCTCCTTAAGCTCACGTGCGCCTTCAAGTTTGTCACGCGCTGCCTGCCAGTTGGCCGTCATCTCGTCGGACTTCTCCTGGAGGTTGCCCAAGTCTTTCTCAAGCGTCTCAAGGCGGTCCTTGCTGGCCGCATCGTCTTCCACGCGCAGCGCTTCCACCTCGATCTGCATCTGCAGGATCTGACGGTCAAGCGCGTCGAGTTCTTCTGGCTTGCTGTCCACTTCCATGCGCAAACGTGAGGCCGCCTCATCCATCAGGTCGATGGCTTTATCCGGCAAGAACCTGTCGGTGATGTAGCGCGCCGAAAGCGTCGCCGCAGCCACCAAGGCACTGTCAGAAATGCGCACACCGTGGTGCAGCTCGTATTTTTCCTTGATCCCACGGAGGATAGAAATCGTATCTTCCACCGTTGGCTCTTCGGTAAACACAGGCTGGAAGCGCCGCGCAAGGGCTGCGTCTTTCTCAACGTGCTTGCGGTATTCGTCCAGCGTCGTTGCGCCCACACAGTGCAGCTCGCCGCGCGCAAGCGCTGGCTTGATAAGGTTCGCCGCGTCCATCGCGCCGTCCGCCTTGCCTGCGCCCACAAGCGTGTGCATCTCGTCGATAAAGAGGATGATCTCACCCGCCGCATCAGTCACTTCGTTGAGAACCGCTTTGAGGCGCTCCTCAAACTCGCCGCGATACTTCGCGCCAGCGATCAAAGCGCCCATGTCGAGCGACATAAGCTTTTTGTTGCGCAGGCTTTCCGGCACATCGCCGTTGACGATGCGCAGGGCAAGCCCCTCGGCGATCGCGGTTTTCCCGACGCCTGGCTCACCGATAAGAACAGGGTTGTTTTTGGTGCGGCGGCTCAGCACCTGCATGGTGCGGCGAATTTCATCGTCGCGGCCAATGATCGGGTCAATTTTGCCTTCGCGGGCGCGCTCCGTCAGGTCAGACGCATACTTGGACAGCGCTTCATAGCTGTCTTCGGCGCTGGCTGAGTCCGCCGTGCGTCCCTTGCGGATGTCATTTACCGCGGCGTTGAGCGCCTGCGCGTTGACTGATCCCGCATCCATCGCTTCTTTGGCTTTAGACTTGACCATCGCAAGCGCCATCAGAATGCGCTCGACAGGCACAAAGCTGTCGCCCGCCTTTGTCGCAAGGCTCTCGGCCTCGTCGAGAACTTTGGCAAGGCTCTTGTCGATATAGGGCTGGCCTGTGTCGCCGCTGACTTTGGCGATCTTGCCAACAGCGGCGTCAACAGCTTCCTTCACGCGGGCTGGTGCGCCGCCTGATTTGGTGATGAGGTTGCTCGCAAGCCCCTCGCTGTCGTCCATGATGGCCTTAAGCAGGTGTTCGGGCATCACGCGCTGGTGATCTTCCCTCATGGCAATTGTCTGCGCAGCCTGCAAAAACCCGCGCGAACGCTCCGTGAACTTCTCAATGTTCATGGTCTTTCTCCTTTTATAAGCCTTCCCACGGTGCGCACCCTTAAGAGGCATGCGTCATCGGGAACCTTGATGTTAAAATGGGGGGTGCTTTGGCCCCCTTCAAGGGCATTTGCGCGGAAATCCGCACAAAACAGGCCGGAAAATGCGCGCATTCTCACTCTGATTCAAGAAAGCGTGAATTCCCCCTTAAATCGTTACATAGCCTCCCCATGTTGGTCTCATAGCAGGCGGGTATAACCCCGCGCTTACAGGAGATCAGAAATGACTGACTTTAACACACGCGTTGCACGCATTCGTTATAACCTTGAGTTTTCAGGCTATGAAGCCGTGGTTTTCATTCGCGCAGATGGCACAGAATATGGCTATCCGAGCTTTGTCTCTGCCCCGCTTGACGCCGAATACAGCCACGTTATGGCGCAGCTTTCGGAGGCGGCGAAACGCCAGCACCAGTCAACCAAACCGGGAATGCGCTCATACCAACGCCGTGTTACCCCCGCTTCTTATGCGCAAGAGCTTCCCCCGCTCGCAGCATAAGCAGCTCAGCCCTGCGCACCCCAACCTGCGCAGGGCTCCCTTTTTCAGCGCTTCCCCACATTTGCTATGCGGCTGCGCCATTCAGACATTGCTGAAAGGCCTGCCCCGCTGTGCTTGCGCGCTCGGCTGATCCCGCGTAAATAGCCGCGAACCAAGCTGTGGAGTAAGCCCATGTCCCTGATTACCCAAGACGACCGCCTGATTGTCGCACTCGACCTGCCCTCAGCGATCGACGCGCACCAACTCACGATGAAAATGGGCGACGCTGTCTCGTTTTACAAAATCGGGCTGGGGATGCTCACGACAGGCGGGCTGGCCTTGGCGCAGGAACTCAAGCATGAGCACGGCAAGCGTGTTTTCCTTGATATGAAGTTGTTTGACATCGGTGCAACCGTTGAAGCCGCCGTGCGCGGCCTCGCGCAGTTTGATCTCGACTTTCTCACTGTCCACGGTGATCCGCATGTAGTGCGCGCCGCCAAAGAAGGCGCAGGTGGCCGCGATATGAAGATCCTCGCCGTGACGATCCTGACATCGCTTGACCGCGCTGATCTGGACGCCTCGCTGATCAAGGAAGGCGAGATGCAGGCGCTCGTGCTGGAGCGCGCTGGCCGCGCCTTTGACGCGGGCGCCGATGGCGTGATCGCCTCACCGCAAGAAGCCAAACTCATCCGCGATCTGCCGGGGGCCGAGGGCAAGCTTATCGTCACACCCGGTGTGCGGCCAGCTGGCGCCGCTCTGGGCGATCAAAAGCGCGTGGCCACTCCGGCGATGGCAATTGCGGACGGCGCTGACCATATTGTTGTCGGCCGCCCGATCTGGCAAGCGCCCGACCCCGTCCAAGCCGCGCGCGACGTTCTGGCCGAGCTGCCCAAACGATAGCCACGCGCCAAATTTCTTCGAAGAAATTCGCCAAGAAAATTCGAATTTTCTTGCGCGCCGACGGTTGTCTCAGTCTTCGTTGATATCGGTGTCCCACACCTTGACTTGCCCTGTGCGCACACCTGCGACTCGGCGCATCACCAGCCATCCGACAAGTGAAAACAGCGCGAATAGCAAAAACGTGGTCGCAAAAGAGCCCGCCAGAAACGCGCTCACTGGCCCGCCGAGGCTGAGCAAAATGCCGACAACCGCCGCACCAATTGCGAAACCCAGAAAGACAAATCCAGGGATGAAAATCTCAAGGATCGCGACGAGAACAGCGCCCGCGAGCCAAACCCATCCAAGTGTCCAAAGACTCGTGCTGACAACTTCCATCACTTACCGCCTTTCAGCATCTTGAAGGCATCTCCGAAGGCTTCCATCGCGCTGGCGGGCATCAGAATCGTCTGTTTGCCCTCGCCCGCGCCCACCTTGGCCAGCGCTTCAACCTGCTTGAGTGCAACCTGATACTGCGCTGCTTCGATGCCGTTCTCGGCGATCGCTTTGGCAACAACTTCTGTCGCGTAGGCCTCCGCATCCGCCTGAATGCGCCGCGCTTTGGCAATCTGCTCGGCGGCATAGAGCTCGGCATCCGCATTCAGCTCAACCGATCGCTTGGAGCCCTCGGCCCGCGTGACTTGCGCCCGGCGCTCGCGTTCTGCGTTAAGCTGTTGCAGCATCGCGTCGCGGGTTGCCTGATCAAGGTTCACATCCAAAATTTCGGCGCGCGTCACTTCGATACCCCAGTCATCAACCGCATCTTCAACGCTGGCCTGAATCTGCTGGATCAGCACCGAGCGGTTGGACTGGACCTCATCAAGCTCCATCAAGCCGATCTGCGCCCGCACGATGCCCGTAACCGTTGTCGCGATCGCGGCGTCAACGTCACGGATCCGGTAAACTGTCTTTTCTGGCTCAAGAATGCGGTAAAACACGCTGGTTTCGACCTGCACCAAGACGTTGTCCTTGGTGATGGCGTCTTGACTTGCCGTCGGCAACTGGCGCTCAAGAATGCTCACTTTGTGGCGCACACGGTCAAGAAACGGGATGATAAAGTTGATCCCCGGCCCAAGAACCGAGCGCAGACGGCCAAACCGCTCGACCACGTGTTTTTCCGACTGGGGTACAATACGCACGCCCAGAAGGATTGAGAAAATAATGAAAATGGCGATCAGGATGGCAACAAGGTTGCCCCCAACGACTTCAACCAAAAACTGTTCCAAATTCCTGTCCCCTTATGAATGTCTTGCCTAAGATATGGGGCCTGCGACTGTATTTTCCAAGTGGAATTGCGCTCAGGGCAGGCGTAATGTGCCCACATGCCAAGCTTATGCCGCGACTGCCTTGCCACGTTTGACACCCCTGCGCGCTGCCCCAAGTGCCGCAGCCCGCGTGTGACGACGCATGACGAGCTGTTCTCGCTCTCCATCGCGCATATGGACTGCGACGCCTTCTATGCCTCGGTCGAAAAGCGCGACAACCCCGAACTGGCGAGCAAACCCGTGATCATCGGCGGAGGGCGGCGCGGGGTTGTCTCAACAGCCTGCTACGTGGCGCGCATCCGCGGGGTGCGCTCGGCGATGCCGATGTTTCAGGCGCTCAAACTCTGCCCCGAAGCTGTCGTGGTGCGGCCCCGCATGGAGGCCTATGTCGAAGCCTCAAAGGCGATCCGCGAGATGATGCTCGCCCTCACCCCCGAGATCGAACCGCTCTCGCTGGATGAAGCGTTTATGGATCTCTCCGGCACAGAGCGCCTGCACGGCCGCCCGCCGGCTGTGATGCTGGCGACCCTGATCAAACGGATGAAGGACGAGCTGGGCCTCACGGGCTCCATCGGGCTCTCCCACAACAAGTTTCTCGCCAAAGTCGCGTCAGATCTGGAGAAGCCCAAGGGGTTTTCCGTGATCGGAAAAGCCGAGACGGATGCGTTCTTGCGCGACAAACCTGTGAAGCTCATCTGGGGCGTCGGGGCCGTCACGCAGGCCTCGCTGGCCAAGGCGGGCATCCACACGTTTACCGACTTGCTGCGTTGGGAGCTCGAAGACCTGACAGCGCGTTTCGGCTCGATGGGCACGCGGCTCTACCACCTCGCGCGCGGACAAGACAAACGCCGCGTCTCGGCGCATGAACCGGTGAAATCGATCTCCAAAGAAACCACGTTTTTTGAAGACACCCATGATCTCGAGCTGCTCGACGGGCACCTGTGGCGACTGGCCGAGCAAGTGTCAGACCGCGCCAAGGCTCGCGGGCTGGCGGGGCAAGTCGTGACGTTGAAGCTGAAGAAATCAAACTTCCAGTCGCTCACCCGCCGACTCTCGCTGCGCGACAGCACCCAGATGGCCGATGTCATCTATCGCACGGCACGCGGGCTGTTTGATCAAGCCGCAAGCGAAGGCCCGTTCCGGCTGATCGGCACGGGCATCTCCGGCCTCGTCCCCGCTGACGACGCAGACCGCGTCGGCGATTTGCTCGATCCGGACGCAAGCAAACGCTCGGACGTTGAACGCGCAACCGACAGGATTCGCAAGAAATTCGGCTCCGATGCGATCCTCAAAGGCCGAGCGCTCAGATAGCTCCCCCAAGCTTGATGGGGCCTCCCGCCCCAAAGCCGTGCATCTTCGATGCCCACATTTGCGTTGGGCATAGCCGGGTGGGGGGGGGGGGGGGGGGGGGGCGCCCCCCCCCCCCCCCCCGGGGGGGGGGGGGGGGCGCCGCCCCCCCCCCCCCCCCCCCCACCAACAAAAAAA
>CANMGT010000008.1 GCA_947497495.1 uncultured Lentibacter sp. | reverse complement strand
GCGATCCGCGAAGGCGGCCGCACCGTTGGCTCGGGCGTTGTTGCCAAGATCATCGACTAAGCTTTAAGGCTTGGTGAGAAACGGAAGGGCTGCCCGAAAGGGCGGCCCTTTTGCTTTTGGGCTGGGCAAAACCAAGTAATGTTTGCCACTCAGGCGCACATGCGCATACGCTGGCCTCCATACGGGAAGGCAAAAGCGGCGACACCTCATGTGTTCGGCGGGTTGGTTGCTCCCCAAAATGGAGAAACCAGATGAACCTAGAGAAACTTACAGACCGCGTATCAAGAGAGCTTGAAACCGCCTTGACGGAAGATATTTCGAAGGAAAAGCACGATGAAATTTGGGACATCATTCACCGTGCCATGCTGGACGCGTCAAAGCGCACGACGCGCGAGATGAAAGAAACCGCGGTTATCGCCTGCGGCCCCGAGGCCGATCTGGCACACAAGCTGCAAGAAAAGATGGACAAAAAGCGCGATATGCTCGTCAGCAACCTGATGGCGATGCGGTAGGTTATAACTTAGGCCGGACAGTGGAAGCCCGTGGGGTGGCGCTACAACTTAGAAGTTGATTGCTTTATACCAGCCAAGCGCTTCCGCCAGTGCCGTGGCGCGCGCCGCACCCAAAGCGCCAGCCCGTCGGAACGGGCAGACGCTGCCCGGCGCCTTCGGCTTGATCCCGGGCTAGAAAGCTGCTCGAAGTGAAATACTATTGTTCATTGGAGGCTCGAACTTGATAGAACAAATAGAGCAGGAAGTGCGAAGGAGCCTTGTAGCTAGAACTGAGGCTCTGGATGCAGCCACATTTTCTGATGTCATCGACTTTCAGATCACCACTCAACAAATTCGAGAGATGGGCCAGCCGAGATCCCACGCCCCAAGGCGATATTTGAGAGGCTTTTTGAGACAGATGGAAAGTTACCGATGTATCTACCAGATTTCAGTTGATGATTTAGAGCAAAGGCAAGCTCTTAAGAGTGCCTTCAATGCTGGCTGTGATGGAGAGAGAGATTTTGTCTTACCAAAGCAGAATAATCACGATTGGTGGGGCTCTATTCTCTATGTTGGAACCTCTGCCAGTATTGTGAGCCGGCTAAGAGAGCACCTTTGGAGAGCGCCAAGGAAGACCTATGCTATGAAGATAGGCTCTTGGTCTGGCGAAAATCTTGAGGCGACGTTGTGCGTCAAGGTGTTTGCTGTCCTAGGGCAACAGCCAGAAGTGATCGCACAAGAGGTTGAAGACGCATTGTGGGACCTTCGGAGGCCGAGCCTCGGAAAAAGAGGCGGTAAATAGAAAGGGTGTTCAAAAACCTCTTGCCACACACACCCGCCCGCCGTATATCGCGCAGGTTCGCTGGGCAAACAGCGTGAGGCGGGATTCGGTCCCGCTTTTGTTATTTGCCCGGAGTTCGACGAGGGCAGGGGGAATGAGCCACCTGTCGTCCTATCAACTCTGAAGCCTCGAAAGGGCGAATGATATGCAAAGCCAAAACATCCGTATCCGGCTGAAGGCATTCGACTATCGTGTTCTGGACGCCAGCACACAAGAGATCGTCGCAACTGCCAAGCGCACCGGTGCGCAGGTCCGTGGGCCCATCCCACTGCCAAACAAGATCGAAAAATTCACTGTTCTGCGTGGCCCACACGTGAACAAAAAGTCACGCGACCAGTTCGAGATCCGCACACACAAGCGCCTTCTCGACATCGTAGACCCGACACCACAGACAGTTGACGCGCTTATGAAGCTCGACCTGGCTGCTGGCGTTGACGTCCAGATTTCAGTTTAAGGAGAGTATCATATGCGCTCCGGTGTAATCGCTAAAAAAGTGGGCATGACCCGCTTGTTCATGGAAGACGGCAAGCAGATTCCTGTGACTGTTCTTCAACTCGAAAACCTGCAGGTCGTTGACCAGCGCACAGACGAGCGTGACGGCTACACAGCTGTTCAGCTCGGTGCCGGCAACGCAAAAGCAAAGCGCACATCACAAGCGATGCGCGGCCACTTCGCTGCTGCCAAGGTTGAACCAAAACGTAAAGTTGCCGAGTTCCGCGTTTCTGTCGAGAACCTCATCGCCGTTGGCGAAGAGATTTCTGCAGAGCACTACGTGGAAGGCCAGAAAGTTGACGTTGCGGGCACATCTATCGGTAAAGGTTTTGCCGGTGCGATGAAGCGCCACAACTTCGGCGGTTTGCGCGCCTCACACGGTGTTTCGATCAGCCACCGCTCACACGGCTCAACAGGCCAGTGTCAGGATCCGGGCAAAGTTTTCAAAGGTAAGAAAATGGCCGGTCACATGGGTGCTGTTCGCGTAACAACGCAGAACCTTGAAGTTGTCAAAACAGACGCGGGCCGCGGCCTGATCATGGTCAAAGGCGCCGTTCCTGGCTCCAAAGGCGGCTGGGTCACTGTTAAAGACGCTGTGAAAAAGAAATTGCCTGAGAACGCGCCTTTCCCGGCTGGTCTCAAGTCAGCAGCTGCAGCTGCCGTAACTGAGGCTCCTGCCGAAGAAGCGCCTGCGGAAGGTGGTGAAGCATGAAATTTGACGTAATCAAACTCGACGGCGGCAAAGCCGGCTCAGTAGAGCTGTCTGAAGAGCTGTTCGGCCTTGAGCCACGCGCTGACATCCTGCACCGCATGGTGCGCTGGCAGCGTAACAACGCCCAAGCGGGCACGCACAAGGTTAAGACGCGTTCGGAAGTGAACTACTCAACCAAGAAGATCTATCGCCAAAAAGGCACAGGTGGCGCACGCCACGGTGCCCGTTCGGCGCCTATCTTCCGCGGTGGTGGTGTTTACAAAGGCCCGGTTGTTCGCAGCCACGGCCACGACCTGACCAAAAAGTTCCGCAAACTCGGCCTTCGCCACGCGCTCAGCGCAAAAGCGAAAGCTGGTGAGCTTGTTGTAATCGAGTCTGTTGAAGGCGCGACAAAAACAGGCGCACTCGCCAAGCAGGTCAAAGACCTCGGTTGGAAGCGCGCATTGGTCATCGACGGGGCGACAGTTAACGAAGCCTTCGCCGTAGCCGCTCGCAACATTGAAGGTCTGGATATCCTGCCGACAATGGGCGCAAACGTATACGACATCCTCAAGCGTGACACTCTCGTGATCACCAAAGCGGGTATCGAAGCATTGGAGGCTCGCCTGAAATGAGCACTGCAGCAAAACACTACGACGTGATCCGCAAGCCGATCATCACCGAAAAAGCAACAATGGCGTCAGAAAATGGCGCAGTTGTTTTCGAAGTGCACATCGACGCCAACAAGCCACAGATCAAAGAGGCGGTTGAAAACCTCTTTGGTGTAAAGGTGAAAGCGGTCAACACGACGATCACCAAAGGTAAAGTCAAACGCTTTCGCGGCATGCTCGGTAAGCGCAAAGACGTTAAGAAAGCCTATGTGACGCTCGAAGAGGGCAACACAATCGACGTGAACACAGGCCTGTAAGGCTACCGTTCCGCTAGACATTGAAAAGCCCCTCGCCAGTGATGGCGGGGGGCTTTTTACTTTTGAAACCTGACTCATTTTAGCTTTTCTCATCGCGGAAGGCCTTCCAGCGGGCCCGCCTGAGCGGAAAAGCACTCACACGAAGGCGTGAAGGCAAATTGCCGTCATCGGCGGGTTCGGCCCCTTGATGTTTAAAGGCTCTCCTCGTAATTCTAGACAAAGCAGAGTACGGCTCTGCTGGTAGCGTATCTCGGGAAGAAGCGATCAATGGATGGGCTGTTTTATCTGCTCTTGAGGCGTGTCTCTCCGGTGCTGGCGGGGGTTTTCCTCTGGGTGGGGCCTGCCTTTACCTTTGAGGCTGACTTCGCCTTGAACGGCCTGTCAAAAGAGCTGCAAACCGACGTCAGGAACGCCTCGCTTGTTCTGGCTGCCAAGCGTGACACTACAACCAACCCGCAAGACATTCTGGCAGCTGCGCAGGCCGATTATGGCCGGATCGTGAGCGCGTTCTACGAGAAGGGCCACTACGGGCCGGTTGTTTCGATCCGCGTTGACGGGCGTGAAGCTGCCGAGATCCCGCCTTTGGCGAACCTTGGCACTGTGTCGCGCGTCACTGTGACGGCCAAGGCTGGCCCCGCCTTCAAGCTGGGCAAGGCCAGCATCGCGCCGACAACGAAGGCAACAATAATTCCCGAAGGGTTTCACGCGGGCCAAGCTGCCGAGCTTTCCGTGATCCGCGATGCGGCGCAGGCGGGTGTGCAGGGCTGGCGCGCTCTTGGCTATGCCAAGGCGACGGTCACCCGTGAAGGCGTTGTCGCAGATCACCCGAACGCGCAGCTCAACGTTGATCTGGGCATCACCACTGGCCCGCGCGTCACCTTCGGGGCGCTTGAAATCGAGGGCGACAGCAAGGTGCGCGTCAACCGCATCCGCAAGATCGCCGCTGTGCCGACGGGCGAAGTGTTTGACCCCGAGGCGCTCAAGCGCACCGCCACGCGATTGCGGCGCACTGGTTCGTTCAGCTCGGTTTCGCTCAAAGAAGCCGAAACGCTGGGCGCGGATAACGCGATGAACATCGAACTGACTGTTGTAGACGCAAAGCCCCGCCGCGTGGGATTTGGCGCTGAGTTGCACTCGTCCGAGGGCCTCTCGTTCTCGGGCTACTGGATGCACCGCAACCTGATGGGCGGCGCCGAGCGGTTTCGCATCGAGGGCGAAGTCTCGGGGCTGGGGGGCGAAAGCAACGGGCTGGACTATAGCCTGAAGGCCAGCCTCACACGTCCTTCGACGTTTGAAAAAGATACCGACCTGAACTTGGTTGCCGAGATTGATCAGCTAGACGAGCCGCTCTACTTTCTGCGCAAGGCAAGTGTCGAGGCGGGGCTAAGCCGGTATTATTCGGAGAGCCTGACAGGTGAGGCCGCGCTCATCTACCGCTACAGCGATGTGGAGGACAGCACCGGCTCGCACTATTTCTCACACCTCATGCTGCGTCTCGGCGCAACCCGCGACACCCGCGATGACAGGCTCAACCCGACGAGCGGAACATACCTGCGCGCCGAAGCCATGCCTTACTACGGGCTGTCTGGCGCTGCCTCGGGGGCGCGGGGCTATCTGGACGCGCGCGCCTACAAGAGCGCCGGAGGCGGCGGCAACGTTACGCTTGCGGGGCGCTTCCAGCTCGGCACGATCGTCGGTTCGGCCATCGGGGAAACGCCGCCAGACATGCTCTTTCTGTCGGGCGGCAGCGGCAGCGTGCGCGGCCAGTCCTACCAGTCTCTGACGGTGACGACGGGCGGCATAGAAACGGGCGGGCGCTCGTTTTTGGGCTTTTCCGGAGAGGCGCGCGTCAAGATCAACGACACAATCGGGCTCGTCGGGTTTTACGACATCGGCTACATCGGCGAGAACAGCACCGTTGACAGCACAGGCGGCTGGCACAGCGGAGCGGGCCTTGGGCTGCGCTACCAAACGGGCATCGGCCCGATCAGGCTTGACGTGGCCGTGCCTGTGTCGGGGGCAGGCAGCAACAGTTTTGAAGCCTATGTCGGCATCGGGCAGTCGTTCTGATGCGCTGGATACTGGGCCTCGTTCTGGTACTTGCGCAGGTGTTTTCAGCCCATGCGCAGAGCGCCGATCAGAACGCGGAAGCGGACAAAGGCTACATCGCCAACTACCTTGAAGCCGCGCTCTCAAGCGTTGGCAGCAAAGTCACGATCAGCGGCTTTGAAGGGGCGCTCAGCGCGCGCGCCACGATGGAGAAACTCACCATCGCCGACGACAAGGGCGTTTGGCTCACGCTCACAGATGCCGTGTTGGACTGGAACCGTGCCGCAGTGTTTCAGGGCAGCATCGAGATCAACGAGCTGTCGGCTGCAAGCGTCGAGTTGGCGCGCCTGCCAGTTGCTGCCAAAAGCACGGCCAGCCCCGAAGCGCGCAGTTTTACTGTGCCCGAGTTGCCCGTATCCGTGCGCATTGGCGCTGTCTCGGTCAAGAAAGTTGTGGTCGGGGAGCCAGTGGTTGGGGTGCCTGTAACGGCGTCGCTGACGGGTGCTATGACAATTGTCGCGGGTGAGGGCGCGGCGGAACTCTTGGTCAAGCGACAGGGTAAAACTGCGGGTGAGTTTCGCCTCAAGGCAGGGTTTACCAACGCGAGCCGTGTGCTGCTGCTCGACATGGTTTTGCGCGAGGCTGCTGACGGGATCGTGGCGAACCTGCTGGGGTTGCCGGGCAAACCAGCGGTCGAGCTTTCGGCAAAAGGCGAGGATGTGATCGACCGATTTGCTGCAAATGTAATCTTGGAAACCGATGGTCAGCAGCGCCTCGCAGGCCACGTTCGCACGCAGGTCAAGCCGCAAACGCTTGACGGAGTTCGCGATGACACTAGGCCAAGTCGCACTATTGAGGCCGACATCAAGGGCGATCTGACCCCTTTGTTCGCCCCGCAATACCGCGACTTTCTCGGCAGCGATGTGGCTCTCAAAAGTCGGCTCAGCCTGTTTGAAAACGGGCGCAAAACCCTTGACGACCTTACGCTCACAGCCGCGGCTTTGCGCCTGTCAGGAGACGTTGCCTTGGCCGCCGATGGCCTGCCGGAGAGCTTTCAGCTTGATGCTGTCTTGCAAGACCCCGCCGGAGGGGCCGCTGTGCTGCCGATCTCGGGCGTTGAGACGCGCGTGAAAGGCGCCCAGATGCGCGCACGTTTTGACAGAAAGGCGGGGGAAGCTTGGTTTTTCACATCCGAGTTGCAGGGGCTTGAACGCGCCGATGTGAGCCTTGATGCCGCGCAGATCGAGGCAAGCGGCGTGATCGCGCGCGGGGTGTTGCGCAGGGTAACCGCGCGGATTGACGGTACAGCGCAGGGCATCGAGTTTGCCGACAAGGCGCTCGCGCAGGCCGCCGGAAACGAGGCAATCCTTGGCGCAGATCTGGCTTGGCAAGACGGGGAGCCGCTTGCTGTGAGCAACCTTGAGATTAGCGCGAGTGGGCTTGCGCTCACCGGGCGCGGCACGGTTGACGGGCTCGAGAGCGGCATGATGCTCAAGGGTGTGTTGCAGGCCAAAGCGGCCAGCCTCAAACGCTTTTCGGCTCTGGCGGGTCAGCCTCTTGGCGGCGCGATGATCGCAAATATTGAGGGAAGCTACGCGCTGCTCAGTGGCGAGGCCGATTTGGACTTTGAGGCAAATGCCACGGATCTGAGCATCGGAAATGCGCAACTCGAAAGGCTCCTCAAAGGCGACAGCCGCGTGACGGCGTCGATTTTGCGCACAACACAGGGTTTGACGTTGCGCAGCTCAAGCATCGTGGCGCGCGGTGGCACTGCCCATGCCGAAGGCCGCCTTGCCACCGACACGAGCCGCGTGACGTTTGACGCAACCCTCAACAACACCGCGCAATTTGTGCAGGGCTTGAACGGCCCCGCGAAGCTGACGGGAACAGCCACACAAAGCCAAGCTGGCTGGTTGGTTGACGTTGACGCGAATGGCCCCCGTGCGATCACCTTGGCGGCTGCGGTGACCCTGCCAAAGGCCGCGCCCATAAGCGCCGAGGTTGACGCCAAGATCGGCTCTGTCGCGTGGCTCGTGCCAGATTTGGCAGGGCCTGCGAGCGCCACGGCGACGTTGCGCCAAGCGGGAAGCCAGTGGGCCTTAAATATGCGCGCCTTGGGGCCGGGCGGCAGCACTGTGCAGGTTGACGGGCAACTCGCCTCCGACGCCAAGACTGCCGCGCTCACACTGGCTGGCCGCGCGCCGCTCGGGTTGCTGAACCGTCGGTTGGCGCCAAGAACCCTGCAAGGCGCGGCTGATTTTGACATGCGGCTCAAAGGCCCGCTGGCGCTGTCGTCGCTCAACGGCGATGTGCGCATCGGCGGCGCGCGCCTGTCTTTGCCTACGCTGCGCAACGCTTTGGGCGGCATCGACGCGACCCTCTCAGTTGCCAATGGCAGCGCGCTTGTGCGTTCAACCGCGACACTTGCCAGCGGGGGCGCGCTAGAGGCTGAGGGGCGCATCGGCATGCAAGCGCCCTATGTGGCCGACATCGACGTGACTGTTACCAATGCCTTCATCAGCGAGCCGAAACTCTACAAGACGCGGGCCAACGGTGTCTTGGCGGTGCGCGGTGCCTTTGCGTCCAACCTCTCGGTTGCGGGGCAACTGAACTTGGCCGAGACAGAGGTGCGGGTGCCGTCAACGGGCATCAGCTCGTTCGGGGATATCCCCGCAATCACGCATCTGGGCGAGCCAGCCGCTGTGCGCAAAACCCGCTCCTATGCGGGGCTGCTGAGCGAGGGGAATGACAGTCTGTCAAGCGCCGGATCAGACGTGTCGCTGGACGTGCAAATCGTCGCGGAGAACAAGATTTTCATTCGCGGGCGTGGGCTTGATGCCGAGCTTGGCGGGCGCTTGCTGCTCACGGGCACAACCGCGAACATCATTCCCAAGGGACGTTTTGACCTGATCCGCGGGCGGCTCGACATTTTGGGCAAACGGCTCGACTTGCAGGAAGGCTACGTCAGCCCACAGGGCAGCCTCACGCCTTACCTGCGGCTGGTCGCGAGCACGAGCACAGACGACTATGTGGTTTTGGTCACCGTGCAAGGGCCTGCTGATGCGCCTGAAATAACCTTCAGCTCAGTCCCCGAACTGCCCAGTGACGAAGTTTTGGCGCAGCTGCTTTTCGGACGTGACCTCACCACAATTTCGGCGCTTCAGGCGGTGCAACTGGCGTCGGCTGTGGCCACGCTCGCAGGGCGCGGCGGTGTCGGGATTGTCGAGAAGCTGCGCCAGAAGACCGGCGTTGATGATCTTGATATCACCACCGATGCGGACGGCGAGACGACCCTGCGCGCGGGAAAGTATATCAGCGAGAAAGTCTACACAGATGTCGAAGTTGACAGCAAAGGGCAAAGCCAGATCAACCTGAACCTTGATCTGTCAAACTCCACAAAGCTGCGCGGCTCTGTCGACACCGAAGGCAAAACCGGCATCGGGCTGTTCTTCGAGAAAGATTACTAGAGCGCTTGGCTAGGGGCATGGTTGTTCAGGCGCTTGAAAGCTGCTTTAACCCCGCCAAATGACAAGGCCAGAGCGCGATCGCCTAGCATCCGCCTCGCTTGAAATAGGAGAAGTACATGAGTGTTTCCATGCGTCAAGAAGCCGACACAGGCTTTGTGGAAATCGACAATCCGCCAGTGAATGCGATCGGGCATGCTGTGCGTGAGGGGCTGTTGAAGGCTGTCAAATGGGCCGAAGAGGCCAAGCTCGCCCGCGTTATTGTCACGGGTAAGGGCCGCGCCTTCGCGGCGGGCGCCGATGCGCGCGAGTTTGACAGCGCACCAAAAGAGCCACACCTGCCGGACGTCTTGAACGCTATCGACGAAAGCCCTGTGCCATGGATCGCCGCGATTGACGGCGTTGCCTTGGGCGGCGGCGCCGAGATAGCGATGGCGTGCCGTATGCGTATTATTTCGCCAAAGTCGCAGATCGGGCTGCCCGAAGTCACGCTGGGCGTGCTTCCGGGGGCAGGCGGCACACAACGTCTGCCACGCCTAGTTGGTCTTGCAAGGGCCTTGGACATCATCACCACTGGCAAGCCGCTCACGGCCCAAAAAGCGCTTGAGGCGGGTTTGGTACATCAGGTTGCGGATGATCCTATGCAAGCGGCGCTCGGCACGGGCGCTGAGGCATTGCAGCGTATTGTTCCAACCTGGACGCTGCCTGCGCCAGATGCGGACGAGGGTGCTTTTGAAGCTGCCCGCAAGGCTGTTGCCAAGAAGCAAGCCAACCAAACCGCGCCTTTGAAAGTGATCGAGCTGATCCGCGACACTCTGGCAGAGCCGTTTCACCAAGCGCTCCTCGCCGAGCGCACCGCGTTTCTGGAGCTGCGCAACGGGGCGCAGTCAAAGGCGCTGCGGCACATGTTTTTTGCCGAGCGCGCTGCAAAAGCGCCCGCATGGCTCACGGCCGAGCCTGTCAGTCTCAAGCACGTGGCTGTTGTGGGCGGCGGCACGATGGGCGCCGGAATTGCCTATGCGCTTTTGAACGCGGGGCTGACTGTGACCATACTGGAAACAGACGCGCAGGGGGCGGAGCGCGCAATTGCCAATGTCGAGAAGATCATCTCGGCGAGCCTGAAGCGCGGCCTGATCAACGACGCGCGCGCCGCAGATCATCGCAGCCGTTTTGCGGCTTCCTCTGACTACAGCACTGCCGCCGATGCTACCCTTGCCATCGAAGCCGCTTATGAAAGCATGGAGGTTAAGGTTGACGTGATTGGCAAACTTGAGGCTGCCCTGCCCAAAGATGCGATCTTGGCGACAAATACTTCCTATCTGGACATCAACGAAATTGCGGCTGCGGCCTCTGATCCTGCGCGAGTTGTCGGGCTGCACTTCTTTGCGCCTGCGCATATTATGAAGCTGCTCGAAATTGTGCGCGGCGATCATTCAAGCGACACGAGCCTTGCCACCGGGTTTGCGCTGGCCAAGCTGCTGCGCAAAATTCCGGTGTTGGCCGGGGTTTGTGACGGCTTTATCGGCAACCGCATTCTGGCCCGCTATCGCGAAGCGGCCGACACCGTCTTGATGGACGGGGCGACGCCTTGGGACGTAGACAAGGCCATGGTCGGGTTTGGCTATGCGATGGGCCCCTATGAGGCGCAGGACCTGTCGGGGCTTGATATCGCCCACGCCAACCGCCGCCGTCAGGACGCAACGCGCGATGCCAACCGCCGCTACATTCCCATCGCGGATCGCATGGTTGAACTTGGCAGGCTTGGCAAGAAAACAGGCGCGGGTTGGTATCTCTACCCCGAGACGGGCGGTAAGGCGGAAGACGCTGCCGTGGCCGAACTGGCTGTTGCAGCAGCCAAGTCTGCAGGCCTCACGCGCACGGCTTACAGCCAGCAAGAAATAGAGCGCCGTTTGGTGTTGGCGATGATCAACGAAGCGGCTGACATTCTGGATGAGGGCATCGCGCAATCAGCGGCTGACATCGACTTGGTGACAGTCTCCGGCTACGGCTTCCCGCGTTGGCGCGGCGGGCTGATGCACTATGCTGACAGCCTCGGAGCGGGCAACATTGTTGAGGCGCTGGAAGGCCTTGCGCTGGAAGATGCCGTCGCGTGGAAGGTCAGCCCGCTGTTGAAGCGCTGCGCAGAAAATGGCGGCTTGCTCGCTGATTACGTGCCAACACGCTAGGCCTTTGCCTCTGGGGGCAGGCGGGTTTGGGCCGTGATTCTGCCCTTCAGGGAGGCTTCCGGCTTGTCCGCCGTCCTTTAGGTGTTTCTGGCAGGCAATGTTCTCAAGAAAGGCTGACGTTGAAACGGGGCCATTCAAGAATGATGTGGTTCTGAATGGCAGTTCAGGTGGGTGAATTTCCTTATCGAGGCTGGGCTATGGCCTATTTATAGGAAATTGTTCCATATTGGGGCTCACCAATGAATGGCGGGCGAACCCAATGAAATACTTTCCGATCTTCGTTTCTCTTGAGCAAAACAGAGTGGTTGTGTCCGGCGGTGGCGAAACAGCCGTTGCAAAGCTAAGGCTCCTTTTGAAAACCTCGGCTCATGTTGACGTCTTCAGTGATGCGCCGGTTCGAGCGGTGCAAGACTGGGCCCAGAGCGGGCATGTTACGCTGCACAGGCGCAAGCTGGAGGCTGGCGACGTTGCCGGAGCGCGGCTGTTTTACGCCGCCGATGAGGAAGCCGAAGAGGCTGAGCGCGCGGCGGTGATTGCGCGTGCAGAGGGTGCCATCGTCAATGTTGTCGACAACTTGCAAGCCAGCGACTTTATCACTCCCGCGATCGTTGACCGCGACCCTGTGACAGTGGCGATCGGAACCGAAGGCGCGGCCCCTGTGCTGGCGCGCGCGATCAAAGCCAAGCTTGAAGAGCAGTTGCCGCCCACCCTTGGCGCGCTGGCGCGGGTCGGCAAGCTGTTTCGGGCACAGGCCGCCAAACTTCCGCAGGGCCTGCCGCAAAGAAAGTTCTGGGCAGACTACTACTTTGCTCGCGGCCCAAAACTGTTGGACGCAGCGCCTGAGCAGGCGGAAGCCGCCTTGGGAGAGCTGCTGCAGCAGCACATGGAGCAGGCGCCGGACGCGGGCCATGTTGCCTTTGTCGGCGCAGGCCCGGGCGACCCGGAGTTGCTGACATTGAAGGCACGCAACGCGCTGCACGAAGCTGATGTCGTGATCTACGACGGGCTTGTGTCTGCTCCGATCCTCGAGTTGTGCCGCCGTGAAGCCCTGATGATCGCGGTTGGCAAGGTCGGCTTCGGGCCGTCGACTTCGCAACAAAAGATCAACGACTTGCTGGTCGCGCATGCAAAGGCGGGTGCGCAAGTGGTGCGCCTGAAGGGCGGCGATCCGACAGTGTTCGGGCGGCTTGACGAAGAGATCGACGCATTGGAGCCAGCCCAGATCAGCTGGCATATTGTGCCGGGCATTACGGCTGCCTCGGCGAGCATCGCGGCGCTTGGCCAGAGCCTCACCAAACGCGGCCGCAATCAGGATGTGCGCTTCATGACAGCACACGACATGAAGGGGTTTGCCGAGCAAGACTGGCGCGCCCTGGCCCGCGACGGAGAGGTCACGGCTGTTTATATGGGCAAGCGCGCCGCGCGGTTTATACAGGGGCGGATGCTGATGCATGGTGCGAACCCCGCGACACCTGTCAGCATCGTCGAGAACGCCTCGCGCCCTGACCAACGCACCCTCGCGACGACTATTGCGCAACTGGGCGCTGACTTGGCGGCTGCAAATGTCACAGGCCCTGCGCTCATGGTCCTTGGGCTTGCCCCTCGCGCGGCACAGGGACATCAGCAACAGGAGATAGCGCTATGACATCGCAAGTCATTACCGCGAACGCACTTGTCGAGGGCGACGTTGTTTACTTGGCCCACGGTGGCGGCTGGGCGCGCAGCCTCTCGCAAGCCGAAGTCTTTGCTGACCCAGCAAGCGCCGAAAGCAAACTGTCGGCGGCCTTAGCGCGTAGCGGCGAAGTTGTCGGCGTTTACTTGATGGATGTCGCGACAGACACCGGCGTGCCAACGCCCAAACACTTCCGCGAAGCCTTTCGCCAGACAGGCCCGTCCAACAAATTTCACGGCAAGCAAGCCGACGCTCAGGAGTAGCGCCATGTATCACTACAATGATTTTGACCGCGCTTTTCTCGACGCGCGCAACGCACAATTTCGCGCGCAAGTCTCGCGGCGGCTGTCAGGCGAGCTGACAGAAGACGAGTTCAAACCGCTGCGCCTGATGAACGGCGTTTACTTGCAACTACATGCCTATATGCTGCGCGTTGCCATTCCTTACGGCACGCTCAACAGCGCGCAGATGCGCCAGCTCGCCTATCTGGCAGAGCGTTGGGACAAGGGCTATGGGCACTTCACGACACGCCAGAATATCCAGTATAACTGGCCGAAGTTGAGCGACATTCCTGATATGCTCGACGCTTTGGGCGAGGTCGGGCTGCACGCGATCCAAACCTCTGGAAACACCATCCGCAATGTCACCGCCGACCACTTCGCAGGCGCCGCCGCCGACGAGTTAGCAGACCCGCGCCCTGTCGCGGAGCTGATCCGCCAATGGAGCACAGACCACCCCGAGTTCCAGTTTATGCCGCGCAAGTTCAAGATCGCGATCACAGGCTCACAAAATGATCGCGCCGTAACGCGCGCGCATGACATCGGCTTGCGCATGGTTGAGCAGAACGGCGAGGTCGGCTTTGAAGTGATCGTCGGAGGCGGGCTGGGCCGCACGCCGATGATCGGCAAGGTCATTACGCCATTTCTGTCGCAAGAAGACTTGCTGCCATATCTGGAGGCTGTCGTGTCGGTCTGGAACCAAATCGGACGGCGTGACAACAAGTATAAGGCGCGCATCAAGATCACGGTGCATGAGCACGGGATCGACGAAATCCGCCGCCTCGTTGAAGAGCGTTTTGCCGAGATCCGCCCTAGCTTTGGCGGCGTTGACCAAAAGGTGCTTGCCGACATCACCACGCAGTTTGCGCCGCCTGCGTTTTGCATGGCGAGTGCTGCCAGCTTTGAGGCGGCCCGCGCAAGCGACCCTGTTTTCAAAGCCTGGGCCGACACCAACCTTGCCGAGCACGCGCAGCCGGATCACGCCATTGTCACAGTTTCCCTCAAGGCGCATGGGGCCACGCCGGGCGATGCGAGCGCTGCGCAGATGCGTGCACTCGCTGACATGGCCGAGCGCTTTGGCTATGACGAGCTGCGCATCAGTCACGAGCAAAACGTGATCTTGCCACATGTGCACAAAGCCGATCTCCCCGCGCTTCACCGCGTGCTCAAGCAACACGATTTGGCGACAGCAAACATCGGGCTGATCTCCGACATTATCGCTTGCCCCGGAATGGATTATTGCGCACTGGCGACAGCGCGCTCTATCCCCGTGGCCCAGCAAATTGCCGAGCGCTTTGACAGCCTCAAGCTCGAGCATGATATCGGCCCGCTCAAGCTCAAGATATCAGGGTGCATCAATGCCTGCGGGCACCACCATGTTGGCCACATCGGCATTCTTGGCCTCGACCGCGCAGGTGTGGAAAACTACCAGATCACACTGGGCGGCGACCACACGCAAGACGCGGCACTTGGCACGCGCACAGGCCCGGGCTTTGCCTATGACGAGATTGTCCCGGCGATCGAGCGGCTCCTCATGGCCTATCTCGAGCTGCGCGAAAGTCGCGAGGAGACCTTCCTTGAAGCCTACCGCCGCCTCGGCCTCGCCCCGTTCAAGGCGGCCCTTTATGAGAAGGTTTAGGCCCATGCTGCAGAGTAATCTTTCCGAGCGCGCCACGCTTTTGAACACGCGCTTTGCCAAGGCGCAGGCCGTTGACTTGCTGCAAAGCGCCTTGCTGGAAAACCAGTTTGGCAAAACTGCTTTGGTTTCGAGCTTCGGCGCTGACTCCGTGGTGCTGTTGCACATGGTGTCAGAAATCGCGCGCCAAACGCCTGTGCTGTTTGTCGATACCGAAATGCTGTTTGAAGAAACGCTGCACTATCAGCGTGATCTGAGCACGCGCCTCGGGCTAACGGATGTGCGCGTCCTGCGTGCTGACGCGGTGCAGATAGCCGAGGCTGACCCGCAGGGTGACTTACACGAAAGCACGCCCGACGCCTGCTGTGCGCTGCGCAAAACGGCTCCGTTGCAGCAAGGCCTCAACGCGTTCGGCGCATGGATCAGCGGGCGCAGGCGCGCGCAGGGTGGCAAGCGTGCGCAGCTTGCCCTGTTTGAGCCCGAGCATGGCACGGGGCGTATAAAGCTTAACCCGCTGGCAAACTGGACGCTGGAGGACACCAAAGCCTACATCACAATGCACGGGTTGCCGCCTCATCCGCTTGTGGCCAAAGGCTACGGCTCTGTTGGCTGCGCGCCTTGCACGGTGCCCGCCGAGGGCCGTGAAGGCCGCTGGCAGGGCCAGGGCAAAACGGAATGCGGCATTCATTTTGACAACGGCCAAGCCGTGAAAGCAGGAGCAAGCACATGACAGTTTTGATACGCGACAGCGGCTTTGCAGAGGAAGACTGGCCGCATGGCTTTACCGGAAATCGCCGCGAAATCAGTGGTGAAAACGGTGCAGCGCTTGATCTTGCTTCAGATGCCGACCTGGCCGAGCTGAAGGGTGTTTTAAACAACATTGGCCTCATTCGCGTTGACTTCCCGAAGTTTGACGATGGGCGCGGTTTTACGCTCGCGCGCAGGCTTCGCCTTATGGGCTTTCAGGGGCGTTTACGCGCCAGAGGGGCCGTACTGGCCGATCAATATGCAATGGCGCGGCGTGCGGGGTTTGATGAAGTCGAAGTGAGCGATGCGCACGCCAAACGCCAACCCGAACAAAGCTGGCTCTTTCGCGCCGACTGGAAAGCCAACGACTACCAATCACGCCTTCGCGGCTAAACCAAAAAGAGAGCAAGCATGAACACGCAGAGCAACATGGGCGCAGCAAAGCCTGTCCTCCCCGACGCCCAGACAGTCACCGATGTGAAGCACTACACCGACCGGCTGTTCAGCTTTCGCTGCACGCGTCCGGCGTCGCTGCGGTTTCGCTCCGGCGAGTTTGTGATGATCGGCCTGATGGGCGCGCCCGACGCCAAGACCGGCAAGCAAAAGCCGCTCCTGCGCGCCTATTCGATCGCCTCGCCAAGCTGGGACGAGGAGCTGGAGTTCTACTCGATCAAAGTGCCCGACGGCCCGCTCACGTCGCGCCTTCAGCACATCAAGGTCGGCGACGAAATCATCCTGCGGCCCAAGCCCGTCGGCACGCTAGTGCATGACGCTTTGCTGCCCGGTAAACGGATCTGGTTTTTCGCCACAGGCACCGGTTTTGCGCCCTTCGCAAGCCTCCTGCGCGAGCCGCAAACCTATGAAGACTATGAAGAAATCGTGATCACTCACACCTGCCGCACGGCGGGCGAGCTGACCTACGGGGCGGGCCTGATCGAGGCGCTCAAAACCGACGAGCTGCTCAATGAAGTCATCGGCGAGGGCTTCTGGAAGAAGATCAAATACTACCCGACGACGACCCGCGAAGAGAGCCCCAAGATGGGCCGGATCACCGACCTGATGCGCTCCGGCGAGGCCTTCAAAGACCTCGGCGTCGAGCCGCTCTGCCCGCAAAACGACCGCGCGATGATCTGCGGCAACCTCGCCTTCAACCTCGAACTCAAAGACATGCTCGAAGACTTCGGCCTCGTCGAAGGCGCCAACTCCGATCCGCAAACCTACGTGGTTGAGAAGGCATTTCTGGACTAGCGCGGATTTAAGCCTGTATTGGACTAACGGCTTGATCGCAATCAAGGCGCCCCCCGCCAAAGAGCATAGACTCAAGAGTGAAGTTCTTGATGTCTTGCTAGGGGAAGGATGATGTTTCTGAGAAGAGCCGCGTTGACGGCAGCGGTTATGGTCATGGCCACGTCTGTCTGCGCTGACGAGAAGTTCAAGAAGCTCCTCATGGTCGTGCAGAACGAAGGCACGATCCGCGAAAAAGTTGTAGAGTTCACGATCAAGCCCGAGGTCAAAGACAGGCTCGCCACGATGCGCAGTTTTGTGTCGGATCGGGGTCTGCGCAACATGACAGAGGCGCAGACACTTTCCAACCGCGAAGCTATGGAAAAGGCTGCTGCTGAAGAGGGCTGGGGAATGTTCAACCTCGGCTTTGGCGCGGGCGGGTCTGTCGGCACCATCGCGGAAAATACGCTCGAGATGGGCGGGCTTCAAAACGTCAACGGAGCGATGACGAACCTTGGACTGTTCATGACGATTTGGCAGGTCAATATTGATCTGTGTTCAGGCGACAACCAAGCCGCAGGGGCTAACGCCTACAAGGGCCTCATGGGCTATGCGATTGGCAAATGGGGGAGCTCTGCTTTGCAAGTCGCCAATGTGGCGACATTTGTGATCGATGTGGCTTTGCAGGAGTTTGGCAAGGGCGCATGGCTGGCGCGCACCGACGCATGGCGGCAGGCTTACACGAAATATTACCGCGAGCGCGAAGACGAAGCCGCGGCTGGCGAATATGGCGTGCAACCCCTCTGGAGCGAGTCAAAAGAGAAGAAACTGGCGCGCGTGCGGGGCCAGACGGAGGGCGGCCGCACGATCAACGAGTGGAAGTTTCTGCTTGATCACTACCGTCAGAAAGCCAGCAGCGCCGCCGGATTTGAGGGCATGGTAATCCTCGAAATCGAGAAATACATCGGCCGGTTTTGGGACAGTGAAAACTTTCAAGTTGAGAGCCGGAACATCGACGGTAGCAGCTGGGGCTTCGGCCGTGGCGCCAGCTTAACCGACAAGATCAAGAAGAAGCTGGAAGACGAACACCGCGCCAAACTCATGGCCATGCTGGTGAAAAAAGTCTTCCCCGAGATAGCGCGGCGGCAGTGGTATCGCTCGCTTGAGGGCATCGTCGCGGATTTGAACGACAAGACACGCACCGAGCTTAACGATGTGATCCGCATCGACATCGGCGCCTTTGATCTGGCAGCTCCTGCCAAGATTGTTCTGAAAAAGCCCAGTGGCGGCGCGTGGACAGGGACGCTTTTGCCGAACAAACCGCGCAGCCTGCAGATCACCAAGCTGGCGATGCTCAAGGCCGGTTGGCCCACGGAAATCTCGCTTGAGTTGCCAGAAGGCACGCAAACGCGGCCTTTGGTGCCGATCAACGACATTGCTGTTATTTCATTTGGTGAACCCGTCACGCCTATGATTACGGTCTATGACCGTAAGGAAAGTGCGATGAGTTGCAGTGTCGTGACAATCCCGTTGAAGGGTGCGCGCAGCGAGCGCACCGAAACCCGGCCAGCTCATACCGGAGACTTGCACATTGCGAGCTACGCCGTGGGAAGCGTCGAAAGCTATTCGATCAATTTGGTGATGGGAGACTTCAACGGAGAGAGCTGGGCCGCCGCCTCGCCGGGGGCTGTTGGCAACGGCGGGGCCGGCATGTTTTTTGCGGTGCCACGCTATGAGGATATCCACAAGATCACCCATTGCGACGGCGGCTTCCTGGCTGGCGAAGGCCTGATGAAGGCCAGTTGCACGGTTGAGCGGCGCACAGAGACCGAAGACGCAAAAGGCGCGCGCACCGAAACCCGCTGCACCTCGCAAATCACGCTCAAAGTCAAAGGGGCTTACACGACGATCGGCGAAGAAATGAAATACATCCCGCTTGACGGAGACGTCGGCAAAAACCTGCGCGACGCGCTCATTCAAGGCATGTCAAAAGGACAAGGAAACAAATGATGAAACCACTTACCCTTCCGCTGATGACAGCGTTCTGGATGGCGCAGGCTGTGAGCGGCTATGGCCAGAGCCTTCAGCCGCGCATTGACGAGCTGGCCGCTGGCATGGATGATTTTGCACCCGAAGTGGAGGAGCTGCCGCTTGAGCAGCTCGCGGATGATTTCGGCGATGCCGCAGTTGAGCCCGCCGAGCCTGCTGTGCCGCAAGTCACCACGCCGAAAGCCCAACCCGTGCCGCAAACACCCAAGGCAACCGTCGCCGTCATACCCGAAGGCTGGGACGTGCACAGCTTTGTTGGGCTGAGCTTTGCTGTCCCGTCGCATTGGACACGCATGAGCCGGGAGGGCGACGATGACGAGCTGTCCTTCGGCGACGTCAACATGAAGGAGAAGCGGTTCCTGGGCATCAACAGCGCCTATATGCGCGCCGGTGAAATTGACTCCTTTGAGGAAGACACCAAGAGCCTTCCCGAACAGGTTGCCAAAGAGATGGGTGTTGATCTGGTGGGAGCTGAACAGACGTTCACCTATCCTGAGCCGATCATTGCTGCCGACGGAGGCCGCCTTTTGCGCAAGAAATTCGTGCTGCGAAAGGATGACTTCTTTGTCTACACCGAGGTCTTCTACAAAGAAGAAACGGATGATCGCGGCGGCTCGCAAATTCTTGGCATCGTTTCCATGAACAAACCCGAGGCAGAGGTTATGCCGATCATCGAGCAACTCGTTGGGACGATCGGCCTTGACGCTGCGCCCGAGCCTGAGGCGCAAGTCGGGGTTGACGGATTGGTCAATTATTCGATGCCCCTGCCCAAAGGGTGGTCGCGTCAGTTTGATGGCTCTGATGCGATAAACTTCATGACCAAACCAACATTCAGCGGCGTTTTTGGCGTCGATGTCGGCTACCGCGCGCGGGCGGCCTGGGAGGCCGATGCCGAGTTTGACGGGGCGCCGGAAATTTCACGGGGTGAGATTTTTGGTCAGCCAGCGACGATCAAACAGGGCATGCTGAAGCAGGCCTATTTCCAAGTTGGCTACAAAATGGTTGCTGGCCTGCAAACGCTGTACAAGCTCGACATGTGCTTAGCGAATGGTGAACCAATTGTCGTTCACAAAGGTGCTGCAAAAAGCTGGATAGAAACGACGGGGTTTGACAGCCTGCTAGAGACAATTAGCCTGTCATTGCCTGATGACGCTGTCGCTTGCGCTGCAGAGACGGGCGGCGCGCCAACGTCTGCAGCGGCTTCCGCGTCTGGCTGGACGGTCTATAGCAACAGCCGTTTTGGCACCTCGGCGCGCTACCCGACATCGCATTTCAATCCGGCGGGGACAGCGCCGGAGAACGGAGATGGCGGCAGTTTCGCGAGCGCTGACGGGCAGGCTGAGGTGCTGATCTGGGGCAGTCACAATGCGCTTGAACAGACGCCTCAACAGATGCTTTCGGACATTCAAAGTGCCAATGCCACGGCCAGCATTATCAGCCAGAACGTGAGCGGAACCGGCTTTTCGATTGCGTTGCTGAACGAGGGAATGGTGATGCTTCAGCGAGGCATTCTTGATGCGCAAGGTGTCGTGCACAGTGTTATCGTTCGCTACCCTGTGGCCGAGGAGGACAACTACGGAGACGTGGCTCTGGCCATTGTTGACTCACTGGCAGCGCCGGAAAGCGCCGCACCGCAGATAGCAAAGACAGTGCAGACACCGAGCAAACCGCAGGCGGCGCCATCAACGGATCCGCAGGTTGAACTGGTATTCTGGCAATCCATCCAGTCCTCCTCCGATCCGGCGATGTTTCAGGCCTATCTTGAGCAGTGGCCCAACGGCACATTCGCTGTGCTTGCGCGGCTCAATATCGAGCGGCTGAAGGCTGCCGTGTCACCGATTCAGCCGACACCGCGGCCTGCGCCAAAGGCCGCTCCGGCGGCAAGGCCAGCGCCGCGGGCGCACTACTACGAACCCGCGCGCAAAACTGCCGAGCGCAGCGCTATTATGGATGCTGCGCGGGTGCCGATGTTGCGGGAACTGGGCCAGAAAGTCATTTTTCTTGTGAAGACGTTGCGCACGGATGGCGAGTGGTGTTTCCTGATGGCCGAACCGTTACAACCCAACGGGAAGAAGCTGAACTGGTATTCGACACCCTACGCCAACGACTGGGCGAATGATGCCATGAGCGACCTTGTGATGGTGCTGATGCGCCGGCAAGGCAACGGCTGGCAAGTTGTGGACTATGTTATCGGGCCAACCGATGTGCACTGGTACAGCTGGATCGACAGGTTCGGTCTTCCCGAAAGGTTGTTCACGGCCGGATGACGCCAGAGTTTGCGTTCCCGTTCGTTGCGCAGCCGTGAGGCCAGCGGGGCGGGGCGCTTATGGCCAATGGGTGCGCCAGGCCAAGCACTGCCGGTGTTTCGCAATTGCTATCCCATAAAATCATTGCAATGCTGGCCGCCGAGACGTCGCAAAACAGTCAGGCCCACCATGATACCGATAGATCCGCCAATCCTGCAAAGCCCGCCAACCGAGACAGTCGTCGCGAGAATTCGCGCCAACGCGGCGCAGCATCCTGACAGGTTGGCCTTGGTCTGCGGCGACGAACGGTTGACATGGGGTGCGTTTGACGCCCGCATCAACCGGGTTGCAAACCTGATTGCGCAATCTGGCCCGGGCAAAGGCCAGCGCATTGCGATCATCTCGCCGAACTCCGTCGCCTACGCCGAGCTGTTCATGGGCATCCTGCGGGCAGCCGCATGCGTGACGCCGCTGTCGTCCATGGCCTCTTCGGATGCGCTGCAAAAGATGCTGGCAGATTGCCAAGCCTCGGCGATCTTTGTCGCAGAACAGTATCTTGATCTGGTGTCTGGCTTTGTCGCTGAGCTTCCGATCCGGCGCTTCGCGCTTGATTTCAAGCACCCCGATTTTGAAGACTATGAGGCAGCAATGGCAGGGGTGGGCGCGGATGACCCTATGGTGCCGATTGATATGCAGGACGCCTTCAACCTGATCTATTCCTCAGGGACAACCGGCACGCCAAAAGGCATTGTCCAGAACCACTGGATGCGGGCCGCACAGATGGATCGTGTGTCGCCCAATGGCTATGACGACAACGCCCGAACGCTGCTCTCGACGCCGCTCTATTCGAACACGACAATCGTGTCGTTTGTGCCGACACTCTTTGGCGGATCAACAGTGTATCTGATGCCCAAGTTTGACGCCCGCAGCTATCTGCAAATCGTGGAACGCGAGCAGATAACCCACACGATGCTTGTGCCGGTGCAATACAAACGCATCATGGAAGTCGCTGACTTTGACAGCTTTGACCTGAACTCCATGCGGATCAAATTCTCGACATCGGCGCCGCTGCGTGCAGATGTGAAGCAAGACGTTCTCAAGCGCTTCCCCGGTAAGCTGATCGAGTATTACGGCCTCACAGAGGGCGGCGGTGTTACGGTTCTGGTTGCCGATGAGCACCCAGACAAACTGCACACCGTTGGCCAGTTGGCGCTCGGCAATGATATCCGCCTGATCGACAGAGATGGCCGCGAAGTGCCGCAGGGTGAGGTTGGCGAAATTTGCGGGCGCGGGCCAACGATGATGTCAGGCTATTATGGCCGCGACGATCTGACGGCAGACTATATCTGGCGCAACGAAGACGGGGAGGTTTACTTTCGATCCGGCGACATGGGTTCGTTTGATGAAGACGGGTTTCTGACGCTCTCTGATCGCAAGAAAGACATGATCATCTCGGGCGGGCTCAACATCTACGCCAATGACCTTGAGTTGGTTTTGCTGGCCAGTCCCGAGATTGTGGACGCTGCCGTTATCGGCGTGCCCTCAGAGGCTTGGGGCGAGACGCCGCTGGGCCTCGTTGTGCTGCGCGAAGGGGCCACGCTCACCGCTGGCGAGCTGTTGCAAATGGCGAACGCCAAACTCGGCAAGAGCCAGCGCTTGTCGGCCATCGAGATCCGCAAAGTGCTTCCCCGCAGCAGTATTGGCAAGATCCTCAAGAAAGATCTGCGCAGCCCCTATTGGCAGACGATGAAGGAAAACACATGACTGACGACAAAATGAACGGTGCCGAGAGCCTTGTGCACACATTGCTCGCCAATGGTGTCGAGGTTTGCTTCACAAACCCGGGCACCTCGGAGATGCACTTTGTCGCCGCACTCGACCACATTGCAGGCATGCGCTCTGTATTGGCCTTGCAAGAGGGCGTCGCGACGGGCGCAGCCGATGGCTACTACCGCATGGCCGGAAAGCCCGCCTCAACCTTGCTGCACCTTGGCCCGGGCTTGGCCAATGGCGTGTCAAACCTGCACAACGCCAAGAAGGCAGGCTCGGGGGTGGTCAACATCATCGGCGAGCATGCTTCGACTCACATCGAACTTGATGCACCGCTCACCTCTGATATCGAGGGCATAGCGCGCCCCGTTTCGCATTGGGTGCGCACCTCGGTGTCGTCAGCCACTGTTGGAAAAGATGCTGCGCAAGCGGTACAAGCGGCGCGGCGGGCACCGGGGCAGATCGCCTCGCTGATCTTGCCCAGTGACACGGCCTGGGACGAAGGCGGCGTGGCACATGCAGCGCTTTCGCCAGAGGAGCCCGCTCCCTTTGCACACGACATGTTGGCTCAGGCGGCCGCAGCGTTGGACGGCCCCGAGAGCCTGTTGCTGCTGGGCGGCGCGGCCCTCACCGAGAGCAACTTGGAAATGGCGGGGCGCATCGCGGCGCAATCCGGTTGCAAGCTGCTCTCGGAGTGGGCCAATGCGCGCCTTGAGCGCGGGGCAGGGCGCGTCGCTGTCGGGCGGGTGCCTTATCCCATCGACATCGCGCTTGAGGTTTTGAAGCCTTTCAAACGCATCGTCCTGCTCGGTGCGCGTGCGCCGATCGGGTTTTTCGCCTATCCGGGCAAGCCCGCAGTTCTCACCCGCGAGGGGGCCGAAATTATTGCGCTGGCAGGAGCTGGCGCGGATCTTGGGGCCGCCCTCAGCGCGCTGGGGGAAGCGACGGGGGCCTCGCACACGCCGCCCGCTCATGTGACGCAGGCTTCTGTGCCGGCGCGCCAGAGCGGCCCGATCACCCTTGATGCGCTTGCGGCGGTGATTGCGCGCACCATCCCTGAGGATGCGATCGTTGTCGACGAATCCGTCACCACAGGGCGCGCATTCTCGCCTGCAACCGCGGGTGCGGCCAAGCACACGTGGCTGAACAACTGCGGCGGCTCGATAGGCTATGGTCTGCCAGTTTCTATCGGCGCGGCCGTTGCCTGCCCTGATCGCAAGGTCATGGCCCTCGTGGGGGACGGCTCGGCGATGTATACCGTTCAGGCGCTCTGGAGCATGGCGCGCGAAAACCTTGATGTGACGATCCTGATTTTCGCCAACCATAGCTACAAAATCCTGCGCGGCGAGCTGACAAATGTCGGCGTCCAGAACCCCGGCCCGCGCGCGATTGACATGCTCTCGCTTGACCGCCCCGAGTTGCAATGGGTGCCTATGGCAAATTCCATGGGTGTCGCGGCCTGTCAGGTGCGTGACTGCGAAGCGCTGGAGAGCGCGATCGAGACAGGTCTGGCAACAGCAGGGCCCTACCTGATTCAGGTCGAGCTATAGCGGGCTAGGCGTTGAAGTTCAGTCGCAACCCGGCGCTGTCCCAGCGTGTATGATAGAGGCAGCCTGTCCCTGACGCGGTGATCCACGCATCGCGCATGTCCTCGCCGCCAAAGCAGATATTGGTTACGTAGGGGTCTCCGGGGACTTCAAAGAATGTAACCGCGCCACCATCGGTGGGCACCACGCTGATGCCGCCACGCATCAAAGTCGCAACGCAAATCTGGCCGTCGGCCTGCACCGCCAAGCTGTCCAGCAACTGGTATTCGGGCAATGTCGCCAGCAACTTGCCGGGCATGTTGTAAGGTTGCGGGGCGATCTCGCCGGGGCCTGTCAGCTCGTAACTCCAGACACGGCCCGTGCGCGTTTCGGCCACATGCACTGTCTTGCCATCAGGCGAGAGGCCAATGCCATTCGGGGTGATCATCGGCGCAAAGACACGGCGGATCTGAGAGCCGTCCACTGCGGCGTAGTAGAAGGCTCCGTGGTGAACATACTCCGGCGTCGATTTCCCCAGATCGGTAAAGTAGAAGCCGCCTTGGGCGTCAAACACGATGTCATTGGGCCCCCGCAACGGCTGCCCGTCGCAGCTGTCATAGAGGGTTTCAAACGCGCCGGTGGTCGGATCAACCCGCTGGATCGAGCCGCTGACATAGTCTTCCGGCGTGCCGACGGGCCGCGTGATCCCGCCTTTGTCTGTCCAGACAAACCCGCCGTTGTTGCAAACATAGATCATCCCGTCAGGGCCAACGGCTGCGCCGTTCGGGCCGCCGCCAAGCTCGGCGATGACATCAATCTGCCCGTCCGCATGAACACGCGACAGGGTTTGCCGTTTGATCTCGACCAGAATGACAGAGCCATCCTCCATCGCGACAGGGCCTTCGGGGAACTCAAGCCCGTTACAGATTTTTGTCAAACTCATAGGATTTGGCCCTTTCGGCTGCACAACGTGGACATAGCTGAAGTTCTGTGAGTTTCTATGCTTGAGAGCAACATACACAAAGGTGGCGGATATGGGAAACTTGAACGCGAAGACAGCTTGGGTCACGGGGGCAGGCGGGGGGATCGGGGAAGCCTCGGCCAAAGCCCTAGCGCAAAGTGGTGCGCATGTGGTGCTGTCAGGGCGGCGGCTTGAAGAGCTGGAGCGCGTGGAGCAGGCCATAAGCGCGGCAGGCGGTAGCGCTGAAACAGCCCAGCTTGATGTCGCCGATGCGGAGGCCACACAGGCCATAGCGGATGACTTGACCGCACGCTTTGGCGGCGTTGACATCTTCATGGCCAACGCAGGCATCAATGTCCCCAACCGCGCTGTCGGCGCTGTCTCGGCAGCTGATTTCGCCAAGGTCGTCGACATCAATCTCAACGGCGTGATGAACGGGATTCTGGCGGTTCTGCCGCAGATGCGCAGCAAGGGCGCAGGCACGCTGATCCTGACGTCTTCTTGGGCGGGGCGACACCCGTCGCGCCTCACAGGGCCAGCCTATAGCGCCTCCAAACATGCTGTGGTGGCGCTCAGCCATTCGATCAATCAGGAGGAAGGCGTCAACGGCGTCCGCTGCACCGTGATCATGCCGGGCGAGGTGGCAACACCGATCATGCTCTCACGGCCCAAACCGCCCTCAGCTGATGACCTTGCCAAAATGCTTCAGGCCGACGACTTGGGAGATATGGTCAGGTATATCGCCGAAGCGCCGCCGCATGTTTGCATCAATGAGGTTCTGATTAGCCCAACGTGGAACCGCGCCTTTACGGGTGTCGCTGAATTGGGCGGCATCCCGCTTTAAGCGCTTAAGGAGGTTCTCGGCGTCACGCCGCCAATCTGGAGGAGGCAAGCGGAGGAGTTGCGCACTCGGCAGACGTTTCATGTCGGAAAGCGTGACCGCTATTTTGCCCCATAGGCGCTGCCACAAAGGGGAGACGTGACTGGGCGGATCGGCACTGGCGCCCGGCAACAAAGCAAACCCGATGTTTAAGCGGGTTTGGATTATCGTCAAGCCAGAGGGAATTGCAGGAATTGAGCTGAGGCGGCGTTAGGCCATTTCAAAAAGCTGGATCGTCAATAAGCGGTGTAGGCTTGGCAAGCTGAACAAGATCGTCCTGTTTCGCAATTTGTACGGTTGTTCCTTGGATGGTGACGCCGTAGGGCCTGAGCGCTTTTATCGCGCGTGACAGGTTTTCAGGCGTCATGCCCAACTGCGAGGCAAGCTTGCGCTTTTCGATTGTTAGCTCGAAATTTGCCGCGCCATTCGTTCTTGCTTGCTGGCGAAGCAAGTGGTTTGCAAGGCGTTCAAGTGAGGTGCGCAGCTTTAGTTCTTTTGAGTTTTTCACAACGGCGCGGTAACATTGGGCAAGTTCCGTAACCACGGCGCGAGCGAACTTGTGATCTTCGTCAAACACGCGACGCACATCAGACGAGGGCAGCATAATAACGCGGCTCTTTTCCAAAGTGCGCGCCGACATCAAGTAGTGCGCATCTTTGATCGTGGCGGCCAGGATAAATGTCGAGATCGGGCGCACAACCGACATGGTCGTCTCGCGGCCATTCCAGGTTGCGAACAGTTCGACAGAGCCTGAGATAACGACATGCATGAAGTCGGCCGTATCGCCTTCGGTGATCAGATCAACTTGCGGAGGGAAGTTTTGCACGTAAGCACCGCGCATGATGGCCTCAAAATTTGCGTCTGCCATATGCTCGAAAATCGCAAGCGAGCGTATTTCAGCTTTATAGGAATCAGGCATCGGTCTTCTATCCACTCTCACTTAATTTGACATTTATCAAGTCATTTTGTCGCGGATGTCAATCAGGTAATTAAACAATGTCGGGAGGTCACTTTCACATTCCAACACCCTCACACGACATATCTTCCGCCCCCGTTTATTTTGCAGGAGCAAAGTAAAATACTTGATTTAAATCAACAATTGGAGCGGTGTTATAGAGCTTTGCTCTCCCCAAAGGCAGCTTCTGCCAAGAACATGGGAAGGGCAAAATCATGGAGCTACAAAACAAAGCCACCAGTTTATGGGGCAATTTCTTTAACGTAAGAATGGTACAGATCAGAACGTTCCACATGACGTGGTTTGCGTTCTTTGCTTGCTTCTTTGCGTGGTTTGGTATCGCCCCGATGATGATCATCGTGCGCGAAGAGCTGGGCCTAACCAAATCACAAGTCGGCTGGACAATCATCGCTTCTGTTGCGGTGACAATTTTTGCGCGGCTGTTTATCGGCTGGCTCTGCGACAGGATCGGGCCAAGGCTCGCCTACACATGGTTGCTGGTGCTCGGCTCGCTGCCGGTTATGGGCATCGGCCTTGCGGATGACTTTGCAACATTCCTGCTGTTCCGCCTCGCGATCGGCGTTATCGGCGCCTCGTTTGTGATTACGCAGTATCACACGTCAGTCATGTTTGCGCCAAACGTTGTGGGGACGGCCAACGCAACATCGGCCGGCTGGGGCAACCTCGGCGGTGGCGTCACGCAGATCGTGATGCCGTTGATCTTCACAGCTTTCATCGTTGGCTTCGGCTTTACGGAGGCCGCCGCGTGGCGTGCTGCAATGATCGTGGTTGGTTTGGTGACTTTCTCAATCGGGATCGCATACTACTTCCTGACGCAAGATGCGCCAGACGGGAACTACGCTGACTTGCGCGCAAAAGGCATGCTGCCATCGAAAGACAAGGTCACTGGCGCTTACTTTCAAGCCATGACCGACTACCGCGTCTGGGTGTTGTTCGTAATCTACGGCGCATGTTTCGGCATCGAGCTTTTGATCAACGGTTCAATTGCTCTCTACTTCGTTGACTACTTTGGCTACTTCAAAAACATGCCACTGGCAGAAGCCGCTGTTACGGCTGGTCTCATCGCCTCACTGTTTGGTCTGATGAACATCTTTGCCAGAACACTCGGCGGTATCTTCGGTGACAACTTTGCGTCGCTTTGGGGCCTTCGCGGCCGCACAACCTGGTTGTTCATCGTGCTTTTGGCCGAAGGTCTTGCGCTGATGCTGTTCAGCCAGATGCCGATCCTTATGTTGGCCATCCCGACACTGATCATCTTCTCGCTGTGCACACAGATGTCTGAAGGCGCGACCTACTCTGTTGTTCCTTTCATTAACAAAAAAGCGCTTGGCGCGGTCGCTGGCGTGGTTGGTGCGGGCGGCAACGCTGGTGCGGTTCTGGGGGGCTTCCTGCTCAAGTCCGAGGCCTACAACAGCCGTTGGGACGAAGCCTACTTCCTCATCGGTATGATTGTTACAGGCGTCGCGTTCCTCGCGCTCTTCATCCGCTTCTCTCCTGAGAAGGAAGCCGAAGAGTCAGCGCTGTTTGAGAAGGCTCAGATGGAAGTGCTGCAAGGCAAAGCCAACGAGGCCAATGCAGCGCTCGCACGCTCAGCGCAGGTTATCGAAGACTATAACCGCACACACGAAGTCAAAGTTTAAATCCTAAACGGCGGGCCGGATAACGGCCTGCCTCCACCTCACAAGAGGAGACAAATGTGGGACAAGATCTAAGAAACTGGAATGTCGAGGATGACAGCTACTGGCAGTCAACCGGCAAGGCCATCGCCACCCGTAACCTGTGGATATCGATCCCCAGCTTGCTTTGTGGCTTCGCAGTCTGGCTCTACTGGGGCATCATCACCGTTCAGATGATCAACCTCGGTTTTGGCTTTGAAAAGTCAGACCTGTTCACACTGGGTGCGATCGCGGGCCTGACGGGCGCAACCCTGCGCATCCCGTCAACCTTCTTTGTGCGCATCGCGGGTGGGCGAAACACCATCTTCTTTACCACCGCATTGCTGATGATCCCTGCCATCGGTGCAGGCTTTGCACTCAGCAACCCTGACACGCCGCTCTGGCAGTTTCAGGTGCTCGCCTTCCTCAGCGGTATCGGCGGCGGTAACTTCTCAAGTTCGATGTCAAACATCAGCTTCTTTTACCCGAAGAAGGTTCAAGGTTACGCGCTTGGTATGAACGCGGGCCTTGGCAACTTCGGTGTGACCACCATGCAGATACTTATTCCGCTGGTGATGACATTCGGCCTCTTCGGGGGTGAAAGTCGCACGCTGGTGAACACATCAGGCACGCTGATCGGGAAAATTCCCGCAGGCACGGAGACATACATCCAGAACGCGGGCTTCGTTTGGCTCCTGCTGCTTGTGCCGCTCGCCTTTCTGGGCTGGTGGGGCATGAACAACATCCGCGACGAGCACGTCTCACCAGACATCCCCAACCCCGTTGGCGCGTTTGCGACAATCTCGGGCATGTTGATGATCGGTTTCGTAACGGCGGCCTTCGGCCTCTGGCTTCTGCTGCCAGCCAAAGTTGGCGGCTCGGGTATGATGGTGTCCAAGTGGATCGTTCTGCCAATCGTAATTGCGCTGACCGTCTTCTTGCTCAAGCTCATCCCGGGTGCCGTCGGCCAGAACTTGTCGCGCCAATACAAGATCTTTGGCAACAAGCACACTTGGGCGATGACCGTGATCTACACCATGACGTTTGGTAGCTTCATCGGTTATGCGGCGGCATTTGGCCTGACGATCAAAGTTGTTTTCGGCTTCCAGCACTTGATGGTTGACGGTGTGATGACGCACAGCACAGCAAACCCCGATGGCCCTTCTGCCCTCATGTTTGCTTGGATGGGCCCGTTCATCGGCGCGCTTATCCGCCCGATCGGCGGCATGATGGCTGACAAAATGGGCGGCGCGAAAGTGACACAGATAATCTCGATCATCATGGTCGCTTCAGCTGTCGGCGTGGCTTATTTCATCCAGAAGGCCTACGTTTCAGCGACACCGCAGGACTACTTCTTCCCGTTCATGGTGCTCTTCCTGATCTTGTTCGCCGCAACCGGTATCGGCAACGGTTCAACCTTCCGCACCATCGCTATGGTGTTTGACAAAGAGCAGGCTGGCCCTGCGTTGGGTTGGACAGCCGCTGTCGCCGCCTACGGCGCATTCATCATCCCCAAAGTGTTTGGTGAGCAGCTGAAAGCCGGAACACCCGAGTATGCCCTCTATGGCTTCGCAGTGTTCTACACGGTCTGCATCGTGATCAACTACTGGTTCTACCTGCGTCCAAACGCCTACGTGAAGAACCCGTAAACCAACGCTCTCGCCGCCCCGGCCAAGCGTTGGGGCGGCTCCGCTAACTTAGGAGAATGACATGAGCCACCTGCTCGACAGACTGAACTTCCTGGCGTCAAAGGAAATTGAACAATTTTCTGACGGCCACGGCCAAGTGACCCGCGAAAACCGCGATTGGGAAGACACCTACCGCAAGCGCTGGCGGCACGACAAAATCGTGCGCTCAACGCATGGGGTGAACTGCACAGGCTCATGCAGCTGGAAGATTTACGTCAAGTCCGGCATCGTGACATGGGAAACCCAGCAGACAGACTACCCGCGCACCCGCGCAGGCCTGCCAAACCACGAACCACGTGGTTGTGCCCGTGGTGCGAGCTATAGCTGGTATCTTTATTCTGCGAACCGGGTGAAGAACCCGCTCATTCGCGGCAAATTGCTCAAAGTATGGCGTAGCATGCGCGAAACTCTGAGCCCCGTTGAGGCTTGGACAAAGCTTCAGAACGACCCGGTCTTGCGCGCCAACTATGTTGAGAGCCGCGGCAAGGGCGGCTTCGTGCGCGCCAGTTGGGACGAAGCGACCGAGATCATCGCGACAGCCAACGCATACACCACAAAAACATATGGCCCCGACCGTGTGTTCGGCTTTTCGCCGATCCCTGCGATGTCGATGGTCAGCTATGCCGCTGGCTCGCGCTACCTGAGCCTGATGGGCGGCACATGCATGTCGTTCTACGACTGGTATTGCGACTTGCCACCTGCCTCACCGATGACATGGGGCGAGCAGACAGATGTGCCTGAATCAGCCGACTGGTATAACGCGGGCTACCTCTTGCTCTGGGGTTCCAACGTGCCACAGACCCGCACCCCTGACGCGCACTTCTACACAGAAGCACGCTACCGCGGCACCAAGTCCGCTGTGATTTGCCCTGACTACTCGGAAGCTGCAAAGTTTGGCGATGTATGGCTTGCACCCAAGCAGGGAACTGACGCTGCTGTCGCAATGGCGATGGGCCACGTTATACTGCGCGAGTATCACCTTGACCGTCAGGCCGAGTATTTTGAAGACTACACGCGCAAATACTCTGACTTCCCGATGCTGGTTAAGCTTGAGGAGAAAGACGGGCGCTATGTCCCTGGCCGCTTCTTGAGGGCTGACGACATTGCTAAGAAACTCGGAGAGAAGAACAACCCCGAGTGGAAGACGGTCGCGCTGGATGCCAAAGAAGGCCTCGTCGCGCCAAACGGTTCTGTCGGCTACCGCTGGGGCGAAGACGGCGAGTGGAACCTCGAAGAACGCGCCAACAAAAAAGACACCGACCTGCTAACATCGCTGATCCTCGAAGAGAACCACGACGATGTTGTCGGCGTTGACTTCCCTTACTTTGGCGGTCAGTCAACCGAGCACTTCGCCCAGTGTGACTTCCCGGAAGTGATGACACACAACATCCCCGTTAAGAGAGTCAAAACAGCCAAGGGCGAAGCGCTCGTGGCAACTGTGTTTGACCTGTTCTGCGCCAACTACGGCCTTGACCGTGGTTTGGGCGGCGACTGGGTTGCAAAAGACTTCGCAGAAGACAAGCCATACACGCCCGCATGGGCCGAGCGTATGACAGGCGTGCCTGCTGACAAGATCACCGCAGTTGCGCGTGAGTTTGCAAGCAATGCCGAGAAGACAAATGGCAAGTCGATGGTGATCTTGGGCGCCGGCCTTAACCACTGGTATCATATGGATATGAACTACCGCGGCATCATCAACATGTTGGTGATGTGCGGCTGTGTGGGCCAGGAAGGCGGCGGCTGGAGCCACTATGTGGGCCAAGAAAAACTGCGGCCTCAAACAGGCTGGCAGCCACTGGCGTTCGCGCTGGATTGGAACCGCCCACCACGGCACATGAACTCGACATCTGCCTGGTATGCGCACACCGACCAGTGGCGTTACGAGACTTTGAGTGCAGATGAGATCCTCTCACCAACCGCGCCCGAGGGCGACTGGAACGTCAACCTGATTGACTACAACATTCGCGCCGAGCGGATGGGCTGGCTGCCGTCAGCTCCGCAACTCAAGACCAACCCGTTGGAGGTGACGAAGGCTGCGGCCAAAGCGAAGATGGACACGAAAGACTACATTGCCAAATCGCTTAAAGACGGCTCACTCGAGATGTCGTGTGAAGACCCTGACGCACCAGAAAACTGGCCGCGCAACCTCTTCGTGTGGCGCTCGAACTTGCTCGGTTCGTCCGGCAAGGGCCATGAGTATTTCCTCAAGCACCTCTTGGGAACAGACCACGGTGTTATGGGCAAAGATCTCGGCGAAGACGGCGCGCAAATGCCGACAGAAGCCAAGTGGCATGACGAAGCGCCAAAGGGCAAACTCGACTTGCTGGTGACCATCGACTTCCGCATGAGCACCACCTGTGTTTACTCGGATATCGTTCTGCCAACGGCGAGCTGGTATGAGAAAAACGACCTCAACACATCTGACATGCACCCGTTCATTCACCCGCTGCAAGCGGCTGTTGATCCGGCTTATGAAAGCAAGTCAGACTGGGAGATTTTCAAGGCGATTGCCAAGAAATTCCAAGAGGTTGCGCCAGAAATTTTGGGTGTCGAGAAAGACGTTGTTCAACTGCCCATCCTGCACGACACGCCAGCCGAGATCGCACAAGACGAAGTGCGCGACTGGAAGAAAGGTGAATGCGAGTTGATCCCCGGTAAAACCGCGCCAAACTACGTTGAAGTCGAGCGCGACTATACGGCAATCTATGACCGCTTCGTGGCCGTTGGCCCGCTGCTCGACAAGCTCGGCAACGGCGGCAAAGGCATCAACTGGAATACCAACGTTGAAGTGCAGCACCTGCGCGATCTCAATGGTGAGTGGACGGAAGGCCCGGCAAAAGGCTGCCCGAAAATCGTTACCGACATCGATGCGACAGAGGTGATCCTGATGCTTGCCCCCGAGACGAACGGTGAAGTTGCCGTGAAGGCTTGGAACGAACTCAGCAAAGCCACAGGGCGTGACCACAAACACCTCGCTGAGGGCGCCGAGCACACTAAAATCCGCTTCCGTGATATTGCCGCGCAGCCGCGCAAGATCATCAGCTCGCCGACATGGTCGGGCATCGAAAGCGAAGAGGTGTGCTACAACGCGGGCTATACCAACGTGCACGAGCTCATTCCATGGCGCACCCTGACGGGCCGCCAGCAGCTCTACCAAGACCATCTCTGGATGCGCGCGTTTGGCGAAGGTTTCACTAGCTACCGCCCTCCTGTTGATCTCAAGACGATTACCAAGGAGGTGCAGGACGACGGTGACAACCTTGTGCTCAACTTCATCACCCCGCACCAGAAGTGGGGCATTCACTCAACCTATTCAGACAACCTTCTGATGCTGACGCTCAACCGCGGTGGCCCGGTTGTCTGGCTGTCAGAAGTTGACGCCGCCAAGGCTGGCATCGTCGATAACGACTGGCTTGAGGTTTACAACGTCAACGGTGCCCTTACGGCCCGCGCTGTTGTGAGCCAGCGGATGAAGGAAGGCACGCTGTTCATGTATCACGCTCAAGAGAAGATCGTGAACACACCCGGTTCCGAGAAAACAGGTAACCGCGGCGGGATCCACAACTCGGTGACCCGCACAACGCTGAAGCCAACCCACATGATCGGCGGCTACGCGCACCAGTCATACGGCTTCAACTACTACGGAACAGTCGGCAGCAACCGCGACGAGTTTGTTGTCGTTCGCAAAATGAAGAAAGTCGACTGGCTTGATGAGCCAGCAACTACTAGCAAGGAGGCCGCAGAATGAAAGTCCGCGCTCAAATAGGCATGGTTCTGAACCTCGACAAATGCATCGGGTGTCACACCTGCTCTGTCACTTGTAAGAACGTTTGGACAAGTCGTGACGGCGTTGAATACGCATGGTTCAACAACGTCGAAACAAAGCCTGGCCTTGGTTACCCGACCGATTGGGAAAACCAGGCCAAATGGAATGGTGGCTGGACGCGCACCAAGGCGGGAACGCTGCAACCCAAGCAGGGCGGCAAATGGCGTATCTTGGCGAACATCTTTGGAAACCCAGATCTGCCAGAGATCGACGACTATTATGAGCCGTTCGACTTTGACTATGATCACTTGAAGTCAGCGCCCGAGATGAAGGCCTTTCCGACAGCGCGGCCGCGCTCCAAAATCACGGGCGAGCGGATGGAGAAGATCGAAAAGGGGCCGAACTGGGAAGAAATTCTCGGCGGTGAATTCTCGAAGCGCGCCGGTGACTACAACTTCGAGGGCATCCAGAAGGAAATCTACGGCGAATACGAGAACACCTTTATGATGTATCTCCCGCGCCTTTGCGAACACTGCCTCAATCCGGCTTGCGCGGCCTCTTGCCCGTCTGGCGCGATCTATAAACGCGAGGAAGACGGCATTGTTTTGATTGACCAAGAGAAGTGTCGCGGCTGGCGCATGTGCGTCTCCGGCTGCCCTTACAAAAAGGTCTATTACAACTGGGAAAGCGGCAAGTCCGAGAAATGCACCCTGTGCTATCCGCGGATCGAAAGCGGCAACCCGACTGTTTGTTCCGAAACCTGCGTTGGCCGGATCCGCTACTTGGGCGTCATGCTTTACGACGCTGACAAGATCGAAGAAGCGGCGAACACGCCTGACGAGCAAGACCTCTACGATGCGCAGCTCGGCGTGTTCCTTGACCCGTCTGATCCAGAAGTCATCGCAGCGGCCCGCCGTGACGGTGTGCCAGAAGACTGGATCAAAGGCGCGCAGGAAAGCCCGATCTGGAAGATGGCGATGGACTGGAAAGTGGCCTTCCCGCTGCACCCCGAATACCGCACGCTTCCGATGGTTTGGTATATCCCGCCACTCTCGCCGATCCAGAACGCCGCAGAAGCGGGCAAGATCGGCATGAACGGCGCGATGCCTGATGTGCAATCCATGCGCATTCCGGTGAAATACCTCGCCAACATGCTGACAGCGGGCGACGAAGCGCCAGTTGTCACAGCACTTGAACGGATGATGGCGATGCGCGCTTATATGCGCTCCAAAACCATCGATGGCGTGATTGATGAGGGCATTGCCGAGCAGGTTGGCCTCACGCCAGCGTTGATCGAAGACATGTATAAGATCATGGCTTTGGCTGACTATGAAGACCGCTTTGTCATCCCGACAACGCACCGCGAACAGGTAGAAGACGCCTATGAGCTGCGTGGCGAATGTGGCTTTACAGACAGCAATGGTTGCTCGCCGGGCATTTCCAAAGGCTCGCTGTTTGGCGGTTCAAAGAAAGCGCTCAAAATGCCAGCGGAGGTGAAGTGATGGGACGCATGGTTCAAATGGATCGTACGCTCAAGGCGTTGTCCTTGGTGCTCAGTTACCCGACGCTTGAATTGCAGCAGGCGATGCCCGAAATCAGCGGCGTTCTTGCTGCTGACACAAGGCTCACTGCGCAGGCGCGTCGGGCGCTGCGCCCGCTGATGGAGGAGTTGGCGACGCGCGACATCTATGAACTCGAAGAGCAGTTTGTGCTGCTCTTTGATCGCTCGCGCACGCTGTCGCTCAACCTGTTTGAGCACGTTCATGGCGAAAGCCGTGACCGCGGCGGCGCGATGGTGTCACTGGTGGAAAGCTACCGCGAGGCCGGGTTTGACCCGGTGTCGAGCGAGTTACCCGACCACCTGCCTGTCTTGCTTGAGTACCTGTCAGTTATACCCATGGCTGAAATGCAGGATACTCTGGCGGACGCGGCCCATATATTCGAGGCTCTCAACACGCGTCTTACACGCCGCGAGTCTCCCTATGGTGCCGTGTTCGCCGCTTTAATCCAGCTCTCGGGCGCTACGGCTGACGCCGAAACAGTGGCTGTTTTGCTGGAGCGGCCTGACGATGATCCGACTGACTTGGAGGCGCTCGATGCCGTCTGGGAAGACAGTGAAGTCACATTCGGGCCAGACCCGAACGCAGGCTGCCCGCAAGTGCGCGATATGCTCTCGCAAATGGACACGCCAATTAACCCCGCACCAACTCCGCCCCAAGCGGCTGAGTGAAGGAGGCTTGAGATGAACAACTTTTTCTTCGGAATATACCCTTACATCGCCCTGTCTGTGGGCATCATCGGGACAATCGCGCGTTACGAGCGTGACCCGTTCACATGGAAGTCGTCCTCAAGCCAGCTCTTGCGCCGCAAGCAGCTGATCATGGGGTCTGTCCTGTTTCACGTCGGCATCCTGATCATTTTCTTTGGTCACTTGGGTGGCTTGCTCACGCCTATCTGGATATTTGACGCGCTGGGCATCAGCCACGGTGCCAAGCAGGTTCTGGCGGTTGTTGCTGGCGGCTTTGCGGGCCTTCTGATGCTGGCGGGCGGCAGTATGCTCTTGCACCGTCGCTTGTTTGACGCGCGTGTGCGGGCAACCTCGACCTTCGCTGACACTGGTATTCTGGTGTTGCTGATGGCGCAGCTTATCTTGGGGCTATCCACGATCTTCGTCTCACTGCAACACCTTGATGGACACGAGATGACCAAGTTCATGTCATGGGCGCAAGGCATTCTGACGTTCCAAGCGGGCGCGGCTGATTATGTGGCCGATGTGGCGCTGGTGTTCAAGCTGCACCTTGTTCTAGGGCTGAGCATCTTCCTGTTGTTCCCGTTCACGCGCCTTGTGCATATGCTCTCGGTGCCGCTGCGCTACCTGACGCGCCCGGGCTACCAGATTGTGCGCTCGCGCCGTAAGAACACACCTGCGGAGTAAGAGACATGAATGTAGCTCTTTTCCCAGACGTGATTGTCAACGGTACAAACATTACTTCAGCCGCAATCGCGGCTGAGGCACAAAACCACGAAGCTCCAAAAGGCAAGCCAGGACTTGCGTGGCGCAAGGCCGCACGCGCCTTGGTGATCCGTGAGCTGCTTTTGCAGGAGGCTGTTAAACTAGGCCTTGTTGCCGACGCGCAGCTCTTGTCGGAAGGTAAGCGCGAAACAGAGGAAGAAGCCCTCATTCGCGGCGTGATCGAAGCGCGCGTCAACGTGCCTGAGCCGAATGAAGCCGAAGTCCGCGCGATTTGGGAGCAAGACCCGGAGCGCTTTCGATCGCCGCCGCTGTGGGAGGTTTCACACATCCTCTGTGCCGCCGAACCAACAGACGAAGCAGCTACGGCCAGGGCCCTGATGAAAGCCGAAGCCCTCGCAAAAGATATCGCCAAAGCACCAAAGGCCTTTGCGCGCATCGCCAAAGACGAAAGCGACTGCGGCTCAAAGTCAAACGGTGGCGCGCTTGGCCAGCTCAGCCCCGGCGACACGGTACCGGAGTTTGAAGCCGTCCTGCGCACCCTTCAGGAAGATGAGATAACACCAGCCCCCGTGCGCTCACGCTTTGGCTATCACATCATAAGGCTCGACGCTGTGGCTCTTGGAGCGATGCTGCCGTTTGACGTGGTCGCGCCCAAGATCAAATCCGCGATTGAAAAAGCTGGCTGGGCGAAAGCTGTGCAGGGTTTCACGGGCGAACTTGTCACAGCGGCCAAGATCGACGGCATCGATGTGTCGGCGTTCTGAGGCGCTTTTATGCTGAATGATTTACTCAAGCGCAATGTGGACTGGTCGGTCGAGCGCACCGAGCGCGAGCCAGACTATTTCGCGCGCCTCTCCGA
The DNA here is from genome assembly GCA_947497495.1 of uncultured Lentibacter sp. GTDB lineage: Bacteria > Pseudomonadota > Alphaproteobacteria > Rhodobacterales > Rhodobacteraceae > Lentibacter. The sequence continues at coordinate 77,382 of CANMGT010000008.1, read as the reverse complement.
GCAGCAGGCCCCAGAGTTTTTCTGGATCGGTTGCTCTGACAGCCGTGTGCCGGCCAACGTGGTTGCCGGACTCGAGCCTGGCGAGGTGTTCGTACACCGCAACGTAGCCAACGTCATCCACTCGACTGACCTCAACATGCTGAGTGCTCTGGAATTTGCCGTGGATGTGCTTCATGTACGCGAAATCATCGTTTGCGGACACTACGGTTGTGGTGGCATCAAGGCTTCTACAGAAGATATGCCACACGGTCTTGCGGATCATTGGCTCGCGCCGATCCGTGGCATCGCGCGGCAATATGCGATTGATCTGGGACGGCTGCACTCTCTAGAGGCGCGCCAAGACATGCTCGCGGAGTTGAATGTTGTCGAAGGTGTGCGGCGTATCGCCGAAACGCCAATCCTGCAGCGCGCGTGGGCAAGGGGGGCGAAGGTCTGTGTTCATGGGCTAATATACGGCCTCAAGGACGGGCGGTTGCGGGACTTGGGATGTTCAGTCGACATGTCCATAGTCGCCGGTGGCGCAGTATGAACCAACAAGTGAAAAAGTCTCTTTGCGGCTGTGATGTGATGGCGCCCGATCGGGAGCTATTGTCTTATGAACAAGCGCTTGAGCGTATCGAACTTGTAGCGGAAGAGTTTCATAGCGTAGAGCGGGTTCCCCTGGCCGCCGCATACGGCCGCAGGCTTAGCGCACCACTTTTTTCGCCCATGAGCCTCCCGCATTTTGACAATGCCGCGATGGATGGATTTGCTGTGCGCATAAGCGACATTGGAACTGGGGGGGCAGCCACGTTGCCAATTGGTCAGCGTGTGGTCGCGGGCGATACTGCACAACAAAAACTCGGCGCCCGTTCTTGCGCACGCATTTTCACGGGCGCTCCGCTCCCTTTGGGAACTGACACAGTCATTGCTCAAGAAGAGGTGCTGTACGACGCTACGCAAGCTACTTTTTCGAGTCCGCGCAAACGCGGCCAGAACATCCGCCGCCAAGGGGAAAACTTGCGCGACAAGGCGAGACTGGCTGAGAAAGGGCAGCGGGTTGATGCCGCCACTCTGATGCTGGCCGCAAGCGTTGGACTCTCCGAATTGCCCGTAAAACGCCAATTGAGCGTCGCGATTGTCCGTACAGGAGATGAGCTTATTGAACTGGGACAACCTCTTAGGCATGGGCAACTCTATGATGCGAACGGGCCACTGCTGCGCGCGCTGATCGAGGCGAGCGGAGCGACGGTTGGTGACGTTCTACACTGTGTTGACAGTCATGCTGCAACTGCCAGCTTGTTCGCAAGCCTGGCCGAAAACCACGATCTTATCGTGACAACTGGCGGGGTCTCAGTCGGCGAAGAAGACCATATTCTAGAAGCGTTTCACAACGCTGGAGGGAAACTTGACTTTGCTGGAGTGGCGATCAAACCAGGAAAGCCCGTTGCTTTCGGAAAGATTGGCGCAGCGTATTTTCTGGGCTTACCGGGAAACCCCGTCGCATGTTTGGTGACATGGGCGTTGTTTGGGCAGAGCTTGCTCGGGGCACTGACTGGCACCAGTCACTCTGGGAAAACCCGCCGTGTCGTTTGTGACAAGCCGATCTCGCACAAGGGTGGTCGGCGTGAGTTTCGACTGGCAACCCTCGGCCACCAGAAGCAGAGCGGTTTTCAGACGGTGACAGTGTCAGCGCGGCCAAGCTCTGCGGATATCAGCCAGCTCATAAAAGCGGATGGCTTGATCTCGCTTCCCGCAGATCTGGAGAATGCGGAAGCCGGAACGCCACTAGAGTTTTTTGAACTAAATTTGTGAGGACAGTATGATTGCCTATACTAAAAGTGAGCAAAAAGGTGAGATGGACGCTCTGCTCACCCAGCTGGCAAACCGGCTGATGAGCGCTGGTGTGCGTCCCGCGGGAATTGTGCAGATAAACACCGACAGACACTATGATCACCGCTGTGACATGGATGTGCGAGTGCTTCCTGACGGGCCATTGCTGCGCATTTCACAGTCTCTGGGAAAGGAAGCACGCGGGTGCCGACTCGACTTGAATGCACTTGAGACTGCGGTAGCCGAAGTCGAGAGAACTTTGCTGGGTAAGGTCGACATTCTCATCGTGAATAAGTTTGGCAAGATGGAAGCCGAAGGACGCGGATTTCGGGGGGTTATAGCCGAGGCGGTTATGCTCGGTATACCCGTGATCTGTGGGGTGAATTCGCTGAACGCAGAAGCCTTTGAGGAATTCGCTTCAGGAGAGGCCACGGAAATCCAAGGGGATATGGACGCGTTGCTCAGGTGGTGCGAAGGCGAGGAAATCTTGCGCCTGAACCCATGCTAGCTGTGTTGGCCCAGGTGGTGCGCAGTGCCCGAAGTTCCCTTCAACCTTGCCCGTAAACCCTGGGGTTAGATCTGTGGCCTTAGGAAGCAATTTAAGGTCATCCAATCTGCCGAGCAGCGTTTCATCGGGTCATTCATCTCTCAGTTTACTGTTCGTTGATCACCTCAATGATCTGTTCGTCTGTAAACCGTGCCTTCCTTTTGGCTAGAGGTCAGGCGAGGTTGTAACGCGGTTCCCGATTGACGTCTTGGCGAGCGGGTCAAGCCGCATGCGCCCGCGGAAAAGATCAACCTCGAGGCGCAGGGCATCTTCGCTGCGCTTTTCGAACCAGCCTCTCATTCGTGCCTGAACATGCTTTTCAGCGTCTGTTCGCGACATCACCCCTGCAAACATTTCTACCGCCAGAATTTTCAAGTCAGGCTCGACAAGAGCTTTGAAGGTTTCGTGGGATGCGCCCATCTTATGCACCCAAAAATACTGATAGGCTGCTACGACATTCTCGATAAGAAGATCTCCCTCGCGCCCTTGCGGGAGTAGCTCATGCAACCATCTGGTCTTATCGACATGGATGTACCAGCCCACATCAACACCGTGTTTTGCCAGCACTTTGGCGACTTCGTGGTCAGCAGGCACCAAAAGCGCGGTGAACATGCTGTGGTCAATAGCTGGGCCGTCTACCGCCATTTTTCGGAGGCGTTTCTCCAGGATGTGATCCGAGTTCAAGATACGCCCAAGCCCGGGATATGATCTTTCAATTTCATCTCGATGCTTCCAGTAGAGGTTCGCATCATTGAGCAATTCTTTGGCCTTTTTTATGTAGCTCGGGTATTTTTCCAGCAACTGAGCCGGAGACAAGCGGTCGGATCCGCCTTTCAGTTTGGCAAGGGTATCCGCGCCATAAATCAACTCGAAAAAATCAAGCGCCTGTCCCGTGGCCTTCTTGGCAATATAGTTTTCGATGCTGGTTTCGACGAAATCATCGATCGTGCCGGTTTTGCCGTGTTTGGAGACGTAAGCGACATAGCGGCGGCGCAGTGTCGGGTGGTTCTTGAGACGTTGCTTGACCTTTTGCAAGACCAGCTCTTCCATTAGCTTACTGACACCACTGTCCACTGCGGCGATTTGCTTCAGGACACCTTGAGCATTTTGCGCTTCGTCAGCCGCGTTGAAAATCAACTTGAGCTTACCTAGTTTCTCAGCATCCAGCGCGTTCACTTCGGCAACATTGAGAAGGTCTCGCCCCTCTTTCAAAACGATCTGTAGGATTTGGGGTTGTTCTTCGAAAGGCAAAGTGTCGGCATTCTTTCTCATGACCGCATAAAGCTTTGCCGCAAGATCAGTGCCAAATTTCTCAAGCTCAATCGTACGCCTGCCCGTGACATAGTCCGTAACGGTGCTGAGGCCATAGTCATCGCCCTTCACAATCGTTTGCATCTCAAGGAGCATTTTCTGGGCCTCGCCAGAGTCTGACAGCATTTGTGCTGCGCGCCTCAGCGCCGCGTTTGAAGCATTAAATGACGCGCGTGCAAAGCTGGTTACGATGTTCGGGTTTTTGGAAATAAGCGTCGCGTTGGGAAAGACGTATTTTCCAACATCGTCCATCGCGCGCAATTCGGGAGCTGACAAGTGCCTTAAACTGCCGACAACGTCGCCGATGCCACCCAGAATGCCGAGGCCCGCGATCAGCGCGATGTCTGCTTTTGTCTTCTTGGACCCCCAGAGATCTTCGCCCGTCATTGCGATGCAGATACAATCCGCAACATCATAGATCTGCCCAACCACAGGAATAAAGCCAATAGCCGTCGTGCTGAACAGGCTGAAGACTTTGTAGCGTCCGTTCTCAAACAGTAGAGGCTTGAGCGTTGTGGCCGCCTTCTGCCCTTGGAATCCTCCTTTGGGGACGCCTTCCATGTCGTTGTAATTGTCCCCGACGATCGCGTCATCGACGCTTGCAGAGGCCGGGTGCTTGCCTATCGGGCCCATCAAAGGCCGCTTGCGCGCCTCCGTTACAAACGGAACGCAGACTGTTTCTACAGAAGCGACAGCGGGTTGCAGCTTTTTGTAGGCGGCAACATCGACAGTGAAATCTACGGTGGTTTCCGGGCTGTGATATACGCGCAAACGATGAAACGCATAGCCTTTCCCGCTACCATCATATCGCATTTCAATGCCCATAAGCACGATGCGAAAGAACGACGGCATAACATCGGAAAGCTTGATTTTGAGCTGCCAATACTCCCAGCGCTTGGTCATAATCAGTTCCAGGCCAGTGCGCACGATATCAACGGCCATATGGGGCGACTGGTCAAAATCGCCTGGCTTGGGCTTGGGCCGGTTTTGATAGTCGTCGGTGCGCGGCATCCCGTAGAAAAACTCGTCAACGGGGCGGTCGCCAAGCATTTGGCCCAAATCCACCGTCTCGCCCGGCTGTGGAACTTCTGCGGTGCTGTCCAGCCTGATGATTTGGATCGTCGGCGCGACTATTTTCTCCGCAACTGTGAGGTCTTTTTGGACAACGGCAACATGCGGCCCGACAAACAAAACCAGCTTGGTGCCGGCGTTGATCGGATCATCAGCAAACCAGTAGTCAACAGAGTGTGTGGTGACAAACCAAGAGAAAGGCGGTTTCTCGTCATTCGACCATTCCTTGCAAGTGATTTCGATCCAGACGCGCCAATTCCATTTGGAGTCGCTTTGGTTCCAACCGGCAGGCAAAGCATAGGGGGAGTCGTCTTTGTCGTTACGCATAGAAACTGGTCGCCAGCGCAGCTTGGCGGTTCCTATTCTAGGGTTCGACATTTCTTCTATTGAGCCATACCCGTCATTGATCAAGCTCATGCCAAGGCCCCTGATGCATTATCTTGAGGCAAAGCACCGAATTGTTCTATTGGCCCGATGTGTCTGTTCATCATCGGCGACCTAGGGAAGAGGCTCAAGGGGCGGCGGGATCAGGCGATCATCTGGGTCGAGGACAACAAGGCTTGTTGGCATGGTATATTCCCAAGGATCGCCAACGGGCTGAGGGTTATCAAGGCTCAGGCCTTTGCCTTCAACGATCTCGTCAATGAGCGCAACATACAGCGGATCACCGATGCCAGGTGTTGGCCCTCCATACCAAATCTCGCCCGTTGCCATAAACCAAAGCACAGCTCCCTCAAAACCGGGGCGCACGGCGAGGTTCACCCGTGAGGCGCCAGCTCTGAGGAAGGCCTCAAACCAGACGTGCGGGTCTTTCTCGTGCAACAGGCCATACCATTCGGATTTCCGCGCCCAAAAATACGGGTAGTGCAGGAACGTCATCTCTGACCATTCAAAAGCCTCTTCAAAGAAGCGCGCATAGGCACCTTCCTCATCGACATCCGCAAAGTCTATGAGCGGCACATTGGTTGGGTCGCTCAAAGAGTGGCTGATTGAGTCTCGGTCGACATGATTGCTTCTTGCCAAAAGGGCAATAGAGGCGCGCTTGAGTTCATTACGCTCAATCGTCCGTTTCGCATCAGGATGCATCGTTTCGAGCTGCAAAGTGGTGAGAGTCTGCTTTTGCTTTTTCTGGGCGTTATAGGCCTCCCAAGCACGGTCATTTGCGCGTTGAAGGGCCGCAAACGCATCCATCTGCCACTGTGCCCAAGCCTTTGGGCTGATCTCGCACTTGATCCTGACCGAAAGAATACCGCCTTGAAACTGATCTAGGTATACACCGTATTCCATCATGCCTGAGACATTGCCGATCGGAAAGTCCAGTGGCGCGGTGCTGTCGGTCACGACTTTCTCGTCGCCGTTGATCATAACTTTCGCAAGTGCCTTGTTGTTATACTCGATACCGTAGAACTCGATCTTGGCTCTGGTGCCAAGGTAGCCCTCAGGAATGTTCAACTCGGCTGTTTCCTGTGAGGTTGAGTTGGCTTGGTTTCCGCCCTTGTTCGGGATCTCCATTTTAAGGGAATCATGGACATAACGAAGCGAGTCAGGCGGCACCGGGATATCTGTCGCCCCGAACTTGGTTGCGAGTGTCGTGTAGTCTGTGTCACGGGGGCCGCTTCCCGGCGGTTTAATCGTGATTTCATCCGCGGTTATGTCGAGCACAGGAGGCTCGACCAAAGCTTCATCAGGGATGGCACCTTCCATGTTTGAGGCGCGCCACAAAGCGGAAGGCTCAGGTGCGACGAAGTCTAGCATCAAGCGCCGCCCATAGTTGAACACCTGCGCGCTCCAGACCTGATCGAGGTAGCGGTAAACACCGATCACGTGCTCAGGGCCCCCGTTTGCAAACTCCTGAACGGCCGTGTCTTCTGTTTCTGACAGCAAGACAGTCACGGTTTCGTTGCGCTCGCGCGTGGTGACTTTAGAGCTTGCACGCTCAACGATGTCTTGAGCAAACTCCTCTGATGAACTTCGCGTCTCTTGTGAGGCAGTTTGAAAGTCAAAACTTGCGGTCGCATCAACCTTTACGGCAGGGCCATACTTGCCCGAAACAGTGACGCCTGTTGAAAGCCCCATCTGAGTGGCGATCTCCTTTTGGATCTCGTTGGCCACAGCATTATGCGTCGAATTCTCGCTCTCTTTGGTGGTTTCCTCGGTGCGCTCATACTCGCTCGTGGTGGTCACGGAGGTCGAGTCAAACTTGCGCAGGGTTCTTGAGCGCGTTTCTGTTGCCATGACGTTTTCGATATGCGCAATTTCCCCGCGCTCATACCGTACCCATTCTTCTTTGACGACCATGAGGTCAGCGAAGCCGGCCACATATGGAAATTCGCGGTGCAAGACGCCCGAAACTTTCTCAACAATCCAATCCGGCAATATCGGCAAGGCAGCCATCAAATCGTCGAAGGCTTTCCACGTGGAAATATCGGTAATGTGCTTCACAACTTTGGTTGCACGCAGACAGTCTGACAGCGCCGCACGCTTCGCAGGCACAATAAGCGACATAAAGCTCGCGGCGATATAGTGATCCCAAAGATCGCTTTCGCGTTTGATGACCTCTTCCAAAGCGCCTTGGCCAAAGCTGTCTTGGACACGCTCAAACAGCTGTTCCCGGGCGTTCTCAAAGGGCAGTTTGCGCTCGATTTGGGCTGCAAATGCCATGAACTTTATCGCGGGTCCAAAGCCGCTCTTTTTTGGGTCGCTTTCTCTAAAGAAGTCGGACTTGTTAACAAAGCTTGAGGCAAGCTCACGCGCGTTGGGTGGCTCTTGTGCCTCTCGAAGCCCTCGAACGAGGTCGCTCGGTTCACCCTCTAGCTTTATTTGTAGGCGCGCTGAGTTTTCGCCAGCAATCGGGCGGATGGTTTGGAAGCGAAAGAGGCTTTTACCGGTATCGGACATTGTCACAGTCTCCTGTTGTTCAGGCGTATCATGAAGGGGTGGCGTGGGCTCATGTTCTGTTTCTATCGGCGGTTTGGGAGGCTCTGGTGGCCTTGGGGGAGGCGGAGGCCCAGGAGGCTCTGGCGGCACGCTGTCCATGTCAGGCGGCGTGGTCGGCGTTGTCTCGTCGGGTCGCTCTGGTGGTGTTGTGTCGAAATCTTCCAGAGGCCTGGGCGGCTCCTCAGGGGGTGGCGGGACAAGCTCCTCAGGGGGAGGCGGCGGCGGTGTTGGTTGCCTTAACGTCGGCTGCATCGTCCAGTTGAGCCAAAGAATGTTGTCTCGATGTTTGAGTTGCGCGCGACCGACTTGTTCAAAAGCCTGCCCCTCTGACACAGCGGTGATGCTGAAAGCCCGCACACCAAGGTTTTGAACCTGCTCAATACTCACGCCTAAATCGAGGCGCCCTGAGGCATCACTCGGGCCCAGCTCTCGTGTTTCAAGCTGGTTGTCGCGGCCTTCGATCTGGAGGCGAACAGTTTGGGCAACAAGATTGCCGCCGCGTTTGCGAAGTAGCTGGCCCAAAACGCGCACTTTCTGAACGGCTATTGTAACCAAATACTCCAGCTTTTCGTCGCTTGCCGACACCTCATCAAATGCGCTGACCCGCATCGATTTGCCATCTTTCGTCACAACGGCAGGAGGCACGAGGGCCTTGCGCAAGGCTGCGGTGGTCGCGTTTGAGAGGGTCACGTTTGTCCAGCCGTCCGAACCGGTTTTGGGGAAGTGCAGCATTTCTTGCTTGTTCTGGCCCGTCTTGAAGTTTAGCCCAACCGCGGCATCAGCCACAGGCTCGGCGCCATCCTCTGACAAGACACGCATAAATATCTGCGGTTTGACCTTCTCTGGGTCAGGCCTATCCGGCCTCTCCTCAGGCTCCGGAGGGACGAGGGCAACTGGCTCAACCAGATAGCGCAGCATCAGCAAATCATCGCGATCAGTCGTAACGGCACGGTCTAACATCTTATAGCGCGTCGTGCCCTCATGGATATCGGGGACAGCATTTGCGCCTGCCCTTACGATACGAGCCAGCTGCTTTGAAGTCAGCCGAGCAGAGGTCTCGCCGTTATTGTTTGTCGGCGGAAGCTGCGGAGGCGCACCGCTTTTCACAGGCACAATGACAGTGGCGCCAACCACGGGCTTTCGCGCCGTGTGAACCGCAACTATCAATTGGGGCAGTTTCTCAGGTCTCTCCTCCGGCTCTGCGGGAGCGGACGAAATCGGCTCAACAAGGTAACGCAGCATTAGCAAACTATCGCGATCAGCCGTTTCGGCACGGTCTAACATTTTGTAGTGTGTCGTGCCCGCACGGATCGAAGGGACCGATTTCGCGCCCGATCGCACGAGAAGCGACATCTGCTTTTCTGTAAGTTTAGCAGAGGTCTCGCCCTTGTTGTTTGTGGGCGGAAGTTGCGGAGGCGAACCGCTTTTGACGGGCACAATCACTGCGGCACCAACGACGGGCTTGCCCGCCGAAGTGACGGCGACGATCAGCCGGGTCAGCCTGTCGCGTGACGGCGTCTCTGATGTGCCGTCGGCAACAAAGTCGCGCGCGTGTAAACGCAGCATCGGGCCGTTGGGGCCCGGCTGAAGGCGCGGCAACCGCCTTTGCTTGGGCATCGCCTTGCCTTTGTAGGTAACAACAAAAACCGAAGAATTCGCCAAAAGAGATTGAAACATTTCCGGGGTGACCTTTTTAAAGTCAACCCGACCATTCTTCCCGACAGTCACTTCAAAACGACGCTGCGCGCGCGTCTTTTTGTCGACCAGAACGAAATTGACTGTCGCCCCCCCAAGTGGTCGACCATCTCTATCTATGACATCAATGCGCAAACAAATACTCCAAATACTGAAGTGAAATCACCCCATAGTTGTACTAAAAAAAGGGGTTTCCCTAAAGACTGGAAATTTGGTCGTTTCCCGCTATAGTGTCTTCAAAGGCTGGTTGCCGATGCCCTTCACTTTACTGTGCCCCCAAAAAAAGGGTAGTGTCGCAAAGTTTTCGTGGTCTGAGATAAGGCAACCGTTGGGCGCCTTTATGCTGCGAGGGCGGCGAATTGCTGGAAGCCTGTTTTCCCATTCGCGGCGATTTGACCTTTGCGTATCATGTGCTCGGTTTCGATCTCAGCCAGCGTAGCAGCTGCTGAGTGAAACTCCTTGAAGCCTAGTGTTGGGCGCGTGATCCGCTTGATGAAACGGTGGTCCTGTTCGATCATATTGTTCAAATATTTGCTCTGCATGATCCGGATCAACCGCCCGCTGCCCGTAAACTTGCGGATCACGTTCACGGCCTGAAGCCCCGCCAGATTGGCGCCGCCGTTGTCGATAGCAATGCGATCAGGCGTAACATTCGTTGAAATCGCACGTTTAAAGAAACGACGTGCGGCAGCCTTGTCTCGCTTTGCAGAGAGCATGAAATCAAGGGTTCGGCCGCCCCGATCAACGGCGCGATAAAGGTAGGCCCACTGGCCTTTGACCTAGACATAGGTTTCGTCCATCCGCCATGAGTTGGCTGTCTGACACTTTCGCTTTTGCGCTTGTTCAGCGATGAGCGGTGAGTATTTCACCACCCAACTGTTCAGTGTCGCATGGTCAACATCGACACCACGCTCTGCCATGATCTCTTCCAGATCTCGATATGAAACTGCGTATCTGACGTAAAAATACACGGCGTAAAGGATCACGCTTTTGGGGTAATGCACCCCTTTGAAACTCACCGCCATCTTGCCTGCCCGTTTCTGCACAACGACATATCGGCGATCTCGTATGAACGGAACCAGAAAATTTGCGACAAAACCCCGGGCTGACGGTGTTGACCACCAACTGCTCTAGCTCTGTGGCATGGACCTCCTGCGAGCTGTAGGGGGTCACCCGCTACCCCCTCTATCCTCCTCAGACAACTGGGGCGGAAACTGGGGCATAACTGGCGGTCTCAAGCAGCCGGGAAGCTGTGAGCGCTTTGTCTAAAAGCTATCTAAGAGAATTGGCTGGGATGGTAGGAATCCTTGCCAGTCTATGGCAACGCTCGGTTATTCTGACTGTCGCCAACGACTGGGGCGGTTACTGGGGCGGAACGCCAGTGAAGCTTGAGCGTAGCGATGGGGCAGACTGGCTGGGAGGGTTGCTGACGGCTGGGCGTAGTGGACATTGCTTCGGATTCTAATCGTCTAAGGGATAAGTCATTCACAAATGCGCGAAGCAATATCTAGCTTATAATGGAGGTTTAAACGCAGCGCTCGTCCTCCTATGATGCAATCAAGAAATTGAAGGTGTTCGAGCATGATCCCAGACTACCAATCGCTAATGCGCCCAGTTTTGGAGAGCGCAAGAAATGAACCGCGAAAAATTTCTGATGTAGTGGAAGAGATTTCTGATCGCCTGCAATTGAGCGACGAAGAACGGCAGCAAATGTTGCCGAGCGGAAAGCAAACGACAATTGCAAACCGCATACATTGGTCGCGGTCATATATGAAGCAAGCTGGTTTGGTGCGAAACATTCGACGCGGCTGGTTCGAGTTGACAGAGCGTGGGAAGCTGGTGTTGAACGACCCAACGATTACACTGGATGCCAAGTACCTCGAGCAGTTCGATGAGTTTCAGGAATTCAAATCGCGCAGCAAAGAAACTGATCTAGATGCGACGGAGAGAACAACCTCTGAGACTCCTGCCAATACACCAGATGAGAGCCTACAGGCAGCACACAAGAAATTAGATGCCGCCCTTGCTGCCAACCTGCTCGACTTCGTTCGTACTGCTTCGCCAGTATTTTTCGAGAACCTAATCGTGGATCTTTTCATAGCGATGGGATACGGTGGTACGTCTGAGGATGCAGGTCGCGCACTCGGTCAGTCTGGCGATAACGGCGTAGACGGTGTCATTGACCAAGATCCGCTTGGTGTTGATCAGATCTACCTTCAGGCCAAACGATACGGTCCAGCGAATAGCGTCGGATCAGGCGATATTCGTAATTTCTATGGCGCTTTAAGCATCAAAAAGGCGACCAAAGGGATCTTCGTCACTACATCGCATTTCACGGCAGCAGCCGAGCAAACGGCGAAGGATTTGGGATCAAGGATTGTGCTAATCGACGGTCCACAACTTGCCAAATTGATGATCAAGTACAACATAGGGTGCCGCGACAAGGACGTGCTTCACATTAAGCAAATTGACGAGGGGTACTTCGATGAGGCTGCCGACTAATTGACTTGCCGGAACGACCGCTTTGGGAGAACGCTCGTTAGGAACTCGAATGAACATGAAGACTTCTGCTATGAGGTTCTGTTGCGATAACTTGAGGAGCGAACTTATTGGAAAGGTAAGCTACTTATATGGCAAACAAGTGGAATATTCCGCCTTGGCTTGAGGCAAAAGTGCGCGAGCGTGATGTGGTCTGCGTTTACTGCGGAAATGTGTTTACCCAACCTGAGGTTTCGATGAAATCACAATCTAGTTGGGAACACATAATTAATGACGCCACCATCGTAACAGAAGACAACATTGCGCTTTGCTGTCGTGGCTGCAATGCAAGTAAGGGTCAGAAGCGCGTTTCAGTTTGGCTGTCTTCTCCCTACTGCAAAAAACGAGACATTTCGCCAGAAACTGTAGCGCCTGTGGTCAAGAGAGCTATCCTAAATGGGCAGTAATCGATCAAGAATGACGGGCTTATGAAAGCTAAACCGATTACTGAATTAAGGCTGCCCCCACCCAAAAACTGAGGGAACCTCCGTATCTATAATGATAGCTACTATGGAGGTTTACTATGCTGTCCTACCTACTAAAGGCCTTGTTCCCACCGAAGAAGGCTCGATCTCGTGCTCAGAAGTCCAACTGGGCTGATGATGCTCTGCTTGTGTTCATCACTGTGTTGATCATCGGTTGCCTGAGTTGATTAATGGAACACAAGTTAAGCGAAGGTGACGTTCTGATCATCCGGGCGTTTGATGACGTTCCGGAGCATCGTTTCCAAGTCACTGCAATCTACGAAGACTGTGTGGGCGGTTACGCCCTCACTGGCCCTCTAGCGGGTCACTACGGCGAACCAGCATTGGAGTTGATCCAGCGCGTTCTGCCTACCAAACACTCTCACATCTAAATCACGAAAGGAGGCGACCATGTCACATCTGACGTCGTTTTTTGCCGCCAAATCTTGCTCCGCGACCTCCTGAATAACCGAATTGTCGAGGTCTTCTTCTGGTTGGTCGATCAAGCGCTGAAGTCAGACACCGATTGACATCCGCTATCAAGGGGTAGCGCGGTGAACTCCTTGAGCAATCTGAGCCATGGGGCTAGACCACTCGAAATTTTGGGGAGTGTCTTCACAATTGGGGCGTGGAATTGGGAAGGCAATTGCAGACGGATCGTCACATAGCTCAAGAGCCGCGTCTTCATTCTCAGCAATGGCTACACCTTTACGGAAGCCTTTGTTTGTTGAGCTGCCAAATACAACGATCATGTACGCGTTCAATGCCTTAACTCCCTTTTAGTGGTCGCGAATCTCAGTATTGGTGCGAAGTGGTTGCTGCGAGGTTAACGATGGCATCCATGATGCATCGCGGCTTGCAACGAAAGCCGCCATTGGCGAATAGCGAAGTAAAAGGGGGCTTCGTTCAGCAATTCGATTAATCTTCGTAACCTAGTTAGCTTCACATGCTAAAAAACAAAATGTTCCTCAGTTAGCATGCCTACACCAATGTCTTGAAGCACAACTGAGTTACCCAGATTGTCGCTAATTATCGCACCATCTGAGCTGTACACAATGTGTGATTCCATTAGATCTGCGTAACTTTCGATTCCATCAATTGAACTGAAGTTTAGAACGTCTGCAAATTCGTTGGTGTTGAAGTCAGAAACAACATCACGCCCCCAGTTGCCTTCAAAAACGATCTCGTCCGCACCTCTACCGGTGTGAAAAATGTCATCACCATTTCCTCCTATCAGAAGATCTCGGCCTTCGTTGCCGTAGATAACATCATCACCGTCTCCTCCGGAAATGGTATCATGTCCACCGCCACCAGTTATCGTGTCCGAGACACTTGTTCCCATAAGGAAATCCGCATCGTCCCCGCCAGATTTCGGAGGCTTTGGCCATTCTAAGCCAATTGGCAACTCTAAGCGACACGAAACAATAGAATAATCGACCTCTTCAGGCGCTACGTGTTCAAAAGTTATCTGAACTATAGTGTCTGCAGAAAGCGTAATGTCCAAGATATCGCCATAAAGAGACGTTATATTGATACCGTCCGCTGAAGAAAAGTAGGTTACTTCGTAAGTAACATTGTCAGGCAGCAATTCTGAAAGGTCAAATGTTGCTTCTATTTGATCGCCCGAAATATTCGATATGTAAGCTGTTGTTTCATCAGAATTTTGAAAAGCATGAAAAAGCAACTCAGCTTCAACGTCACCGTCGATCGACACATAGGAGTCAGTTGAAACCACGTGCGTTCCCTCTAGAGTCTCTTGCATGCTCGCAAACAATTGGCCCGCGATGTTGAGTGATAGGTTTCCATCTCCGTCAAACCCAGCAAGGGAATTATGAGTGTTGTGGAGAATTGGCCATATATGCATCGCGTCGGCACCTAAGCTCACAAGTTGACTAAACTGATCTAGAGTTGTGACCGCGAGATCGAATTCACTTAGTTCAAGCCTTGCTACGGTTGAGTTTCGTGTGTTCCATTCCGTAACATGCAGACTGTAATCTTGGATGTCGTATCCATGCTCTGCCAAATGGTTACTAAAAGCTTCTGTCATTTGTTCGGCGATTTCGAAGTCAAGATCGAAACCTTCGTTGTTACCAGTGAACAATTCAGAAGAATAGTTGTGGAAAGTTAGCCCGTCTATCGCTTGGAAAGCATCCTCTAGAGACTCGATTCCTCCCGTCGCCCCGTCGAGATTCATGATGTTATCAACAAATGGGTTTACGCCTCTGCCACCGTATCTAACGAACGGCGTTTGAACTAAAATTTCCGGTTGTGTTTCAATACCGAGTTCGTCGCAAACTTCTTGTATCCAGACTGAAAAATTGACCATAATGGTTGCATATTCTGCGGATGAACTAATTACCTCCCCCATATGCCCGCCCATCCATGCTGGGTATTCGTTGCCAATCTCGAAAGCGCCAATTAAGTTTCCATTATCCATCTCAAAACAGCTTCTAATGAAAGACTTTATGGTTTCTTCGACTTCGGCGATTCTCTCGAGATCGCCAGAGTTTATAGCGTCTGCAAAGACCATAGTCGGCACTACCACAGTAGCGCTGCCCCCCTCATCCTGTACGAGTTGCAGGAAATCATAGAGGCCAACCAAGCTAGAGGTTTCCTCTGAATCAAAAAGGCTGATAACTTCTATAGCCTCACCATTGTTGTTTGAAAAATGGCGTGGATCGGTGACGTCGAAAAACTCTTCTGCGATTGAACCGCCAGGGTATCTGAAATTTGAAACGCCCAAGCTATCCGCAACTGCTAAAAAGTCGCTCGTACCATCTTCAAAAGTGGCGTTCTCCAAGTGAGCCAAGTAGTTAGCACCGAAATGCTCAGTTGTTACTACTTCACTTAGAACAAGATCATCTATTTCAATAATGGTGTTCGACGACAGCATCTCAAGCCTCCATTTTCAAGGCTTTCAATGTCAACGATCAATGTGGCGTGACGCGCAGCCAACCTAGGCACTGACGTGAAGTTTAAAAACGACTTTCTACCAATTGGTGGAGGAATCGATATAATTTCTTTGGATTTCCATAAGCAGCCTCATCGGTACGTGATTAGTTGTTTGCCCAACCTACTAAACTTGTCTGACGCGAGCGCCTAAGGGGCAAGCATTCAAACAGATTGCCGAGGACCCAAA
Organism: uncultured Lentibacter sp.; assembly: GCA_947497495.1. Taxonomy (GTDB): domain Bacteria; phylum Pseudomonadota; class Alphaproteobacteria; order Rhodobacterales; family Rhodobacteraceae; genus Lentibacter. The sequence continues at coordinate 61,868 of CANMGT010000008.1, read as the reverse complement.
CACTTCAAATGTCTTGTCAGATGTGGTTTTGCCTGCGTGCTATATGATCCCGGCGTAGCTCAGGAGGCTAAGAAGGAAGGCTTCTTGGTGCGGTTCGTGTTTTTGTTGGGTTTTGCAGAACCAGAGTTCGAAAAAATAGAATCTGTTAGGGGGCGGATTTGGGTTTCTTCAAAAACCATTCAGCATTGCGGAACTTGAGAATGCCTTGCAGGAGAAAGTTTGGCAGTCAGGGGGGAAGTGAGCAGATCTTCTATATTTCTAAACAAGTAATTGCTCCTAGAGGCTGACTGCTGCTGTCTGTCTAAATGGCAGCTATGGGCCGTTACCCACTCCCCCTCAAAACTGAGGGAACCTCCGTATCTATAATGATAGCTACTATGGAGGTTTACTATGCTGTCCTACCTACTAAAGGCCTTGTTCCCACCGAAGAAGGCTCGATCTCGTGCTCAGAAGTCCAACTGGGCTGATGATGCTCTGCTTGTGTTCATCACTGTGTTGATCATCGGTTGCCTGAGTTGATTAATGGAACACAAGTTAAGCGAAGGTGACGTTCTGATCATCCGGGCGTTTGATGACGTTCCGGAGCATCGTTTCCAAGTCACTGCAATCTACGAAGACTGTGTGGGCGGTTACGCCCTCACTGGCCCTCTAGCGGGTCACTACGGCGAACCAGCGTTGGAGTTGATCCAGCGCGTTCTGCCTACCAAACACTCTCACATCTAAATCACGAAAGGAGGCGACCATGTCACCTCGCATTCGCTATGCCTATCTCAAGGGGCATACATGGCTTTACCGCCGCAACTACCCTGTGGACGTTGCTCTAGCGCTGGGCTCACAGGCCTTCAAACAGTCGTTGAAGACAGGGTCAGCTTCGGAGGCTCGTGTCAGGGCCGCTGAAGTCAATGCTCAGTTCGAGGCGCTGGTGTCTCAAGTCCGCTCCACTGCGGAAGTGGCTCTCTCTGGCACGACAGGGGCAGTCGCATGGGGCAACAATCAAAACACTGCTCTCGACCACCTACGGGCCACTCTGGCGGCCTCTGAGGCTGTTCTGGAGCCCGTGGCCTTCTCTCCGGTCGCTCCGCCCCCTAAAACCACCGTAACTGAGGCAGCGCGTTCTTATCTTGGGTTGAGGAGCAACGAGCTTCGGCATGGTGGGTTTAAGTCAGTGCGGTACTCAGTGGGGTTGTTCGTTAGTCACTATGGCGAGCAGCACCTGTCACAACTGGATCGAGAGCATGGACGAGCGTTCCTTAATCTAGTCGCTCGGCTGTCTCCGGTCGTTGGCAAGTCTGAGAAGACCCGTGGGTTAACGCTCAAAGAGCTGGTTGCGTGGTCTGATGGCCAGGGACAGCGCATCACAGCCAGAACCCAGAAGCGTATCTGGTCGCAGGTGAACCACTTCCTGAACTGGGCGGTCTACGAGGGGCAGCTAGAACAAAACCCGTTCAAGACAGTTCGGTTCGAAGGCAAGGTGCAACCTCACCCCTACGCGGCTCCGACTGACGAAGAGGTGGTGAAGCTTCTGGGGGCTAGAGACACGGTGTTGCATGTCGTGCTTGTTACTTGCTTGCTCTCAGGGTTGAGAGCGGGGGAAGCGGCGGGGCTGCTTCGGGAAGATCTGGTCAACAAGGGCAACCTAGGCTGGTTTGTTCTGGTGCGTCCTAATCGGCTACGATTGCTGAAGACGGATGCTGCTGAGCGGGAGGTGCCTCTGCACTCTCGACTGGTGGAGGAGTTACGCCAACTGCCCTCTAGTGGGCCACTGTTCCCCGGGTTAAAGGTCAACGATGTAACGAAGCGCTTTGCTGTCCTGAGAGAGCGTCTGGGACTGGAGCGACCCGGGCTGGTGTTCCACTCAACCCGCAAGTGGTTTGTTACCCAGTGCGAGCGGACAGGCGTTCCTGAGCATTGGACGGCTTCGTTAGTGGGCCATCAGTCTGCGCGCTCTGAGAACGGGCTGACCTATAGCATCTACTCAGCGGGAATATCAGACGAACAGAAGCGGTCCATAGTCGATCAGATACGCTTGCCGGAATGAGCATCCCTGACATCGATAGGTTCGAGGAACGGGCTGCTATAGCCGAACACGATGGTGGTTGCTCTCGTAGGGCGGCTGAAGACCTCGCGGCTCAAGCTCAGGGCTTCAAGAACGCTGAAGCCTACTGGCAGTGGTTGGCTGACTATGTGGTTAACCGGACTGTTAGCAGACCTCTACCCTCGGCTGGCTTCGTGCTGGCCGGGGGTGTTGAGCTTTGTTTTTTCTTGATGGTGTGGATGACTGCTTTGCGGGACATTTCCGACATTCGCTGCGGCTGCACCTCAACGTCCGAAAATGCGCCGCCAAAAACTAAGCTTGCTCGGATCGGCTGACGTATTATCCAAAACCTCAAAGCACCGCAGAATTGTGCCTTTCTCTGGCCCCTGACCATAGATGAAATCAAAGAAATGTCTGCCTAGCAGCATGGGGATGTCGAAGACATGGTCCACCGGTCCGCTCCCCAAGGGTTTGACCGAGCCACCAGTGCGCTCTGCAATGGCCTTAAGCTCATCGGGAACAGCATCTACTTTTACTGCATCGAAAATCTGGTTTCGTTGCCGTTCAAAGGCTTCGTCACGTATTTTGGCAAATATCTTTGGCGGTTTGCCTGTGATCTTGAGGTGTTCGGGGTCTGGCCCGTCACCGCGATGCGAGACGCTCCAACGTTTAGAAATCGGTGTGTATTTGGTGACGTTCGAGTGCATGCAAAATTCAGCGACCGACACGACGTAACAGTGTTGCCCTTGCTTGCAGGCTAAATGCGGATTGATTTTGTTAAGCTGAAAGCTGTCCGGCTCTTCGCTCCACCAAATCGTCCATCCATTTGAAAGCTCCGCGATAAAAGGCTTCGCAACGCTGGGCAACTCTGGGTCAAGAGGGCCAAGTTTCAATCGGTAATTCGAGGCAAGTTCGGCCGCAGACAATCGCGTCGCCAGATAGGAAATGTTGAAACCCAATGTGTTTGGCCCGTCCCGTTTTGCTTTTGTCTAAATTGCCGGATGCAAGACTACATTGAAGAAATACAGTCGCAAGGGTTTTGTGGTTGGCTGCGTTGAAAAGGTAAAAGCCGAAATTCATTTCAACTGCAGCATTAGGTAGGTATGGGCTCCAAGCCGCCATTCGCTGCTGTTGCGAACGGTTGGACCACTCGAGTGGCTGCTATGCGGGACGAAGCAGTCTTTCCCAATCGGTTGTCGAATGACCGCTTGCATAAATCTTTAGTGTTCTTTGTCGTTGCCTGATCAAACTACTTCGTTCGGGTAGGGTAGGTCATCAAGAGACACGTTCATGAAGTCGGGGTCGGGTGCATAGCCAGTCGGTCTCTATCCAACACGTCGCGGTTAGCAGCGCGGATTTGTCCTGGGGTGAGTGAGCGTTGGCCATCAAAATTATCGGGCAATTTCCCGAGAGCGAGATGCTCTGGCCCGTTGAACACTACGGTGCCGGTTTGGGCCTCCAGGTTCAGATCGAAAAAAAGAAGATGATCGGCACGTGTCTGTGTCTGCCGGAAAGCAGGACCGCGGCCTGTTCCGGTTGCTTTGACCTGCACGGTTCGCCCGTCCGGACCGTATCCATCAATCCCCTCCGTAGACTTCGTGTCCACAAGCCGGATGCCAAAGAACTCTGCGGCCAGCGCCTCGCCGACGTCTCCAACGAGATTGCCGTCTAACGTGAAATGCAATTTGGCCGTGCCGCCCTTGGCTTCTAACATCGCCTGGTAATGGTCGCGCACTTTGTTACGTGCTATCACAAGCTCTGCAATTTCAGGGGGCAGTACAAAGGTTTGCAATTGATTTCCTCCTTCGCGTCAACTTCTGTTAACAATTGCCCCACTTGCCCGGTGGAATTGTGGTTTGCTTACATGATTAGCAGGCTGGATCACGTGGAGCCACCAGGTAACTTAAATGGTAGAAGTAAGAGGAGGTCGGGGCCTTGTGATACGATCCTACCCCTACCGAAACTCAGGCTCAATCGCCCCGTCGCTCACATTCCCTGCGTTACCCCCACCAACTCACTCCTCGTCCCTCGTCCTCAATCGCCCCGACGCTCACACTCCGGACCGCTCCGTCGTTCACACTCCCTCCCAGCGGTCGGTTGGTTCCGCCCCAGCCACTTCTAGTCGAAGTGCCCCAGTAACCGCCCCAGTTCGACCCGACAGTCAGAATAACCTAGCGTTGCCATCGGTCGGCAAGGATTCCTACCATCCCAGCCAATTCTCTTAGATAGCTTTTAGACAAAGCGCTCACAGCTTCCCGGCTGCTTGAGACCGCCAGTTATGCCCCAGTTTCTGCCCCAGTTGTCTGAGGAGGATAGAGGGGGTAGCGGGTGACCCCCTACAGCTCGCAGGAGGTCCATGCCACATAGCTAGAGCAGTCGGTAGTCGACACCGTTAGCCCAGTAGTCCCAATCGTCTCGCTTGTTATCGCCTGCAGTCCCTGGGACGAGGTGTGACGGGTTGCAGCACCGCTCGTTATGACAGCGATGTCGGATCACCGTCGCCTCACTCACCACCGCTCGTTGACGCACGCAGTAGATCAATCGTGCAGCCGCCACCTGCCGCCCTCGGAACCGCATCTTGGGCCGTCGTCTCGTCGGTCGAACCCAGCACCCATTCTCATCCTCGGTCGTTTGCGCTAAGAGAGAAGAGACCCTCGAAAGAGCCTCCTCGTAGTGATTTTCCATTATGTCCTGCAACCAAATCTCGCAGTCATCTCGAAACGTAAATACTAGTTCATTCATTCAATTATCTCGACTTCTCCATATGGGTTTTTGGCTAAGAGATGATCCGCGATGCGGTCTCCATCTACGCCAGCCCCATAGATCTTACCGCTAACCACGGTGTACCCTGGGCGCACCCAGAGCGATCTTGCATAGTCTTTGCTTCCCCACTTAACGTTGACCTTCTGCCAGCCTAGGTCGTTCATGAGGTGGCGAGTTTGATTTGCATTGGCATGCAGCTCTTGGCCGATGTGCTGCACGAGGTCGCTCTGAGGAACAACGACGAACTTACTTTCATTCAGATACTCTTCGAGCTGATCCAGAATCGTTTGGCGACTGGTTTGCTTGAGACGCTGCATGATCGGCGTAGAGATATCTGCGATGTTCAGGCTCTTGGCGTTAAAGGATTCAGGCAGCTTGCGGTGCATCAGGGCGTTATACAGTCGGGCGACCGCCTCGGGCTGATCAAGCGCGGCATGAACCTGACCAACAAGTGCTGAGAACTCTTCAGCCTGCGCGCCACCGGACCGACCTTCGTGGTCAACGTCAAACACCGCATAGCGACGCTCCCCTTCCTCCATCCAGTCGGGCAGGAAGTTTGAGGTGAATGCGAAGCAAGTGTAGTTGCGTGCTCGCACAGCTTCCTTACCTTTCTGCTCCACCAAGACGTATGGATCGGTGATGTAAGTCTTTATCGCATTGCCCTTTGACGAGCCCTGCTGCAAGTGCGTCTCCTCTGAGATCACGAGCTTGCTTCGAAGCACCGTTGCATTGAACTGCTGAGTCAACTTATCGAGGTTATTCTGAACAGCTGTGTTCTCAACGCCAAAGACCTCGGACATGATACGGCAGACTGTGCTTTTGCCGGTGCCCTTGCTACGGGAGTAAAAGAAGGGAGCCCAAGCAGGCTTTGATGCTTCGTTTTGCAAGCACCAGGCTAACCAGTTCATGAACAGTTCTCGCTCCGCTTCCGTCGTAAAAAAGGCGGCTAGGAACTCCGCGAACACATCGTGGTCCTCCGAGTTCACTTTCAGTTGTCGATAGCCAGGCTCAGCCCAGACATTGGCAGCAACAGCGCCTCGTTGCATGATCAGGCGGTTGCTATCCCCAGGCAAGCAAACAGCGTCTCCATTCCAGACCTGTATTGAGCGGGCGCGATCCGTGTGGCGTTTGGTGATCAGGGTCTCAAACAATCCAGTGAGAAGCTCGTTGCTCACTGGGACTTCAGGAAATTCTTCAGCAATCCTGTTCAGGATCATCATCTCGACGTCATTTCTTGAGAGAGGCGTTCCTAAGTGATCAACATCGAAAAACTTGTTATCCTTGCGTAGGAATTGCTGCGCGAAGACCTCGGCTAGTTTTGCAATGTGGGTCGATTGGTCGGTTCCAGGTGCAGATTTTGTGTTGTTTGTCATTGATGGTTATCTCCCATCATTTATGACACCAGATGCTGCGTTTATCCCCTTTGAAGGATGCAGATGATTGGGCTGCTTTAGAGGGTAAACGCCAGGTGCATAATCGCGTAGTGTCCTTCTTTAGCGTGCCCTGGAAGGATTCACTGGTTCAAAAACCCCTTAAGGCACTGATTTTAAGTAACAATATGAACTTTATCGGGTTTCGTGGCTTTTGGGCTGGATTTAGCGTCAAACGGCAGCGAAAACGCGGTCAAAAGTCATCCATGATGTGCATCATCGCCTTGGTAGCATTTATGAAGTTTTCTAGCTGATCGTTTAGCCCACCGCTCCATTTTTGGCCATGAATGAGGTTGCAACGTAAGCGATAGGAAATAAGCAAGAGCGATCCAATCAGCTCTTTCGGCGAGGGGTCCAGTTGGACCAAGTGCTCCCGCAATCGAGCATGGGTTTGATAGTCGTTCCCACAAAGCGCGGCCAGCCGATGGTTAGGTGTCTTGTCGTTTAGGTAGCGGCGCTGAAAGTACTCAAAGAGCGGCATGAAGTGTTGCTGGATGTCATCATTGTCAGGGATATGATTTTCGATGAAGCCGTTCACATCTGCCAAACGCCCACTAGCGCCAAGGCGATTGAAGTCGAACAGACTCCAAACCAATACGAATTGAAGGATAGCCGCTTTAGTATCCCCGTTCAGACCCGCAAGGTCAGGCCTTCGGTCCCTGAGCCACTTTTCACATGCTACTAAATCTTCTTTCGTGGTCATCTGAGGCCTCCATCTCACCACCGCTCCTAGCGCAAACGACCGAGGATGAGAATGGGTGCTGGGTTCGACCGACGAGACGACGGCCCAAGATGCGGTTCCGAGGGCGGCAGGTGGCGGCTGCACGATTGATCTACTGCGTGCGTCAACGAGCGGTGGTGAGTGAGGCGACGGTGATCCGACATCGCTGTCATAACGAGCGGTGCTGCAACCCGTCACACCTCGTCCCAGGGACTGCAGGCGATAACAAGCGAGACGATTGGGACTACTGGGCTGACGGTGTTGACCACCAACTGCTCTAGCTCTGTGGCATGGACCTCCTGCGAGCTGTAGGGGGTCACCCGCTACCCCCTCTATCCTCCTCAGACAACTGGGGCGGAAACTGGGGCATAACTGGCGGTCCCAAGCAGCCGGGAAGCTGTGAGCGCTTTGTCTAAAAGCTATCTAAGAGAATTGGCTGGGATGGTAGGATTCGAACCTACGATCTACTGTACCAAAAACAGTTGCCCTACCGCTAGGCCACATCCCAACTCTGGGCGCTAATTACGCGGCCTTGGCGGTGCTTTCAAGCCAGTTTCTAAAAAAAGTTCTCACTCTTTTAAGTGAAGGCCCGCTATTCGCGGATTTCTGCGTCTTTCACGCCCCAAAGCACTGTTTTGGGAGCCCAGCCCTTGTAGCCGCCAGCGTTGAGGCGGCACCAATCTGCGGTGCAGGCGCCGAGTCGGGCGATCACACCCATTTCGAGGCGCGCGCTGATTTGTGTTTGTGGATCGGGCCGGATGTGAAGCGAAACCAGATCGTCCTCGATGATCACGCTGCGAGAGCCTGATAGCAGCGAGTAGTGCACCCAGCCACCTGCGCCGTCACGGTCGCGAACGCGGCGCCAATGGCCATATTCCGCCGTGACTTCAACAGGCATGCCTTTGCGCGTAAACACCCAGTCGATCTTGTGAGACAGCGAGGGGCCGCGCCGCACATTGCATTCATCAGACTTGATCGAAACAAAACGAGGGATCGGCAGGTTGGTGACGCTGCCGCGTTCCTGCACAAGCGCGTCTTCGGCAAAAGCCATGCCAGACAGCACGCCGAGCGCCATCAGAAAGCTAACAATAAGTGTCTTCATGGGGCTGCCCCGCAATGCCACAACTGGTTTTTTGCGCAAGGTTCTTGTGCCTTGGCGTTCTATCAGTCAATTTGACAGCAACACGCAGAAAAGAAAAGCAAAGGAAGCATCCCAATGCCATCAGGACGCCTAAGTGTTGTCGTGACGCGACGCCTCCCCGAAGACGTCGAAACACGGATGAAAGAGCTTTTTGACGTGCGACTGCGTGAAGATGACACGCCGATGAGCCGCGACGAGCTTGCCGAGGCGATGTCAGGCGCTGACGTTTTGGTGCCCACACTCACCGACGAGATCGACGCCACCCTGCTGGCGCGCGCGGGAGAACGGCTCAAGCTGATCGCCAACTATGGCGCAGGGTTTGACCATATTGACGTGTCCAGCGCTCGTCAGCGCGGCATTCTGGTGTCCAACACGCCCGGGGTGTCGGCTGATGATACAGCCGACATGACAATGGCGCTTATGATGGCCGTAACACGGCGCATTCCCGAAGGGCTGGCGCTGATCAAGGAGGGTGGCTTTTCGGGGTTCAACCCGACAGCGCTTCTTGGCGCGCGGATCGGTGGCAAGCGTCTGGGCATTCTGGGTATGGGCCGTGTCGGCCAAGCCGTAGCAAGGCGCGCGCAGGCCTTTGGCATGCAGATCCACTATCACAACCGCAAAAGGCTGCGCGAAGAAACGGAAAGCGCGCTTGAGGCCACGTACTGGGAAAGCCTTGATCAGATGGTCGCGCGCATGGACGTTATCTCTGTTAATTGCCCGCATACGCCATCAACCTTCCACCTGATGAACGCGCGGCGTCTTAAGCTGATGAAGCCGGAGGCAGTGCTGGTCAACACATCCCGTGGCGAGGTGATCGACGAGAACGCCCTGACACGGATGCTCAAAGCCGGTGAAATTGCGGGGGCAGCGCTTGATGTCTTCGAACATGGCGGCGAAGTAAACGACGATTTGCGCGCCCTTGGCAACGTTGTGCTTTCGCCGCATATGGCCAGTGCTACGGTTGAAGGCCGCTTGGAGATGGGTGAAAAAGTCATCATCAACATCAAGACATTTGACGACGGGCATCGCCCGCCTGATCAGGTTGTTCCGTCGATGCTTTAGGGCAGACTTAACCGAGTTGCAGTAAAGAGTTCACGAGTTTGGCACGTGTCGGTGTGCAGATCGCGCAAAGGCCCATGAGGAAAGGTGCAAACATGAAACTCACAAGCTTGATTGCGGCTGGTATTTTTTTTGCCGCGCCTTTGTTTGCGCAAGAGGCCTCAGACGCTGTCGCACCGGAAACCACGACAGAACTCAGCGCCGTTGCGCTTGATGAAGCCGTCGCCGCCGCGCAGCTCGCCAAAGCTGCGGGTGAGGCCGTCACCGCGCAAAGCTGGATGCTCTCGGTGGCCAACCCTTATGCGGCGCAGGCTGGCGCCAAAGTTCTGTCCGAAGGTGGCACAGCGGCTGATGCCATGGTGGCGGTGCAGGCTGTGCTTGGCTTGGTTGAACCGCAAAGCTCGGGGCTGGGGGGTGGGGCATTTCTCGTCTGGTATGACGCAAAAACAGGCCGTCTGAGCACTCTTGATGGCCGCGAAACCGCGCCGCTGGCTGCACGTCCGACTCTGTTTCAAGACGGGGCAGGCCAACCGCTCAAGTTCTTTGACGCCGTTGTCGGGGGCCGCTCTGTTGGCGTTCCTGGCACTCCGGCGCTCATGCAGGAGGCGCACAGGCGATGGGGCAAGGCCAATTGGGCGGGGTTGTTTTCCAGCGGCGTCGCGTTGGCCGAGAGTGGCTTTACCGTCTCCGCACGCCTCGCAGACATGGTCGCAGGCGACGCAGAACGCCTTGCCCGTGACCCTGTCGCAGGAGCTTATTTCTTACCGGATGGTCGACCCGTAAAGGCAGGCGAACTGCTGAAAAATCCCAACTACGGCCAAAGCCTGCGTGACTTGGCGGGCATGGGCGTCGGGCCGTTTTACAACGGCAAGCTCGCCAAGGAGATCGTCGCGAAGGTGCGCAACGACGTTGCAAACCCCGGCGTGCTGAGCGAGATCGACTTTGCACTCTATGAGGTGCGCGAGCGTCCGCCCGTTTGCGCCGCCTACCGCGGCCATGACATCTGCGGGATGGGCCCGCCCTCGTCAGGAGGGCTGACTGTCGGGCAGATTTTGGGAATGCTCGAGCAACATGTTCTGACAGATGCGCAAGACGCAAACGCGTGGCGGCTGATCGGCGATGCAAGCCGCCTCGGCTTTGCGGACCGTGGCCGCTACATCGCGGATAGTGACTTTGTTCCGGTGCCAACAGAAGGGCTGCTTGCGCCTGACTATCTCGTCAAGCGTGGCGCGCTTTTGAGCGGTGACACAGCGCTCGAGAGCGTGGCCGCCGGCACGCCGGAGTTTGATCACAGCCTGAACCTCGCCGACGATGAAGCCATCGAGCTGCCCTCAACTTCGCATATCTCGATTGTTGACAGCTACGGCAACGCGCTCTCCATGACGACAACGATAGAAAACGCCTTTGGCTCACGGCTGATGGTGGGGGGCTTTTTGCTGAACAACGAGCTGACAGACTTCTCGTTTCGCAGCCATAGCGACGGCGTGCCAATCGCCAACCGCGTCGAGCCGGGCAAACGCCCGCGCTCCTCAATGGCGCCAACCATCGTGCTGAAAGATGGCAAGCCAGTTGTGGTTGTCGGCAGCCCGGGCGGCTCGCGCATCATCCCCTATGTGGCCAAAACACTCGTTGCGCACCTCGACTGGGGGCTAGACGCGCAACAGGCGGTGTCTCTGCCACATCTGATCAACCGCTTTGGCACCTATGACATCGAAGAGGGCACTTCAGCCGAGGCGCTCTCAACTCCGCTGCAAGGCATGGGCTACGAAGTCAAAGCGCGCGCGCTAAACTCAGGCCTGCACATGATCGTGCTGGGTGAGGGCGGCCTCTTTGGTGGAGCAGACCCGCGCCGTGAGGGCATCGTGCTCGGCCAGTAAGCCCAACTCTTGTCTGATTGCTTGCCAACTCCGGCCTCAATTCTCTGTAAAGTTGTGCCCATTCAAAGGCACGAATTGAGGTGAGCAATGTCTTTTTTGTTGAAATTGGGTTTTGTCGGCGTCGCGGCAGCAACGCTTGTGGGCGCAGACTATTACGTCCAGTCTCAGGCAGCTGGCGTTAGCCCGCTGAAGTTCGGCGTCGCGGGCTACCAAGTGGCCGTTGAGGAGCGGCTTGAGGCTGTTCTCAATAAGCCATCTGCCAATCAGGTTGATCTGACATCCTATCTTCCCGCTCCTTGGGATGGCTGGGCTGTTGACGACTGGTCTCCACGGCGCGCCAAGGCCCTTGCCACAGAGCGCCAGCGGCTCAAGGATCTGGGCGAGTTCGTTGACCCGACAGATGAAGCCATTGAAGCGGCCTTTCCCGAGGCATGGCACAGTGATCCGATCGGCAGCAAACGCGGCAACACGTTGATTTTCACGCGCGGTGACGAGCTGATCGAAGTTACGATCAAACGCAACGCAAAAGCCCAAAGCCGCACGAAGGGCGCTTCGAGGCAAGTCAACCGTGAAGGGTATGAGCATGTCGCCTTTGGAAACATCCACGGGGTGAAGTTTGTGGAAAGCATCGCTTGGTCTAAGGGCATTCGCGTGGGCGCGGGTAGCAACAGCTTTCGCAGCATCTCCGGCCATGTTGACGGCAATGTGCTTGTGGCTGTGAGCGCCGTTGCCTCTTCAAGTTCAATCAAGAAACTGCTGGGCAAGATCAACTTCCGCCAGATCGAGGTAACACTGCGCGCGGAACGCGCGCAAAACGGCGAGCGGGTGGCCTCAAAACTGCCGCAAGTCGCAGAGCCGACGTGGGAAAACCGTACGCGCGTGAAGCGGGTGCAGGTGAACCCCAAGCCCCACGACAGAGAGAAACCCGGCTTCTTCATGCAGATATACGCCGCGATTTTCTAACCGCAGCTAGCACCTTGCAGGCGGAGAGTCGTTTTTTGCCCTAAGCTGTCGGGAGTCTGCGCTGCCATTGCTTTCAGATGAGTCATATCATGTGCAACGCATTCCGAGGGAGTCGGCGCATGAAAACTCAAGTTAAAGCCCTAGTCGTTGGTGGCGGTGCCGTTGGCACCTCTATTGCCTATCACCTTGCCAAAGCAGGTTGGGAGGATGTGATGCTCATCGAGCGTGACGAACTCACCTCTGGCAGCACATGGCACGCAGCTGGCCTTTTGCCGCTGTTCAACATGTCCTACGCGACGACGCATATCCACAAATACTCGGTCGATTTCTACAAATCCCTTGAGGAAGAGACAGGCCTGAACGCGGGGTTTGCCGTGGTCGGCAACCTGCGCATGGCCCAGACAGACGAGCGTATGGACGAGTATATGCTCTACGCCTCTACAGCCGAGACCTGCGGCGTGCCTTACGAGTTTCTATCACCAGACGAGATCAAGGCCCGCTGGCCGCTGATCAAGACCGATGACCTCAAAGGCGCGCTTTACCACAATACCGACGGCTACATTAACCCCGCGGATGTGACGATGGCGATGGCCAAAGGCGCGCGTCAGCGCGGTGTGAGCATCGAGCGCAAATGGCAGGCCGACGCCTTCAACTGGACGGGCACCCACTGGGAAGTGACCTGCACCAAGATGGTCGAGAAGGGCGGGAACCTTGTGCCTTCTGACGAGCAGGTGGTGATCACGGCCGAGCACGTTGTGACAGCCTCAGGCAACCACGCGCAGCGCACTGCCAAGATGCTCGGCATCAAGATGCCTGCGATCCCTGTTGAGCACACGTTCATCGTGATGGATCAAGACCCCGAGCTGGTGAAATACCGCGCTGAGGGCAACCCTGAGCACCCTGTCGTGCGTGACGCTGACAGCCAGTCTTATGCTCGTGAAGAGCGCGGCGGCTGGATCCTCGGGATCTACGAAAAAGACGCGCCTGCGCGTTTTGAGCACGGCGTGCCAGACAGCTTCCGCGCTGATCTTTTCCCGCTCGATCTTGACCGCATCGCCGAGCAGTATATGGCGATGGCCGAGCGCGTTCCGTCTTGCGCGGACTCTGGCCTGAAAGACGACTTTAACGGCCCGATCTGTTACACACCCGACGGCAACCCGCTGGTTGGCCCGGCACCGGGCCTGCACAACATGTGGCTCGCCGAGGGCTTCTCATTTGGCATCACGGCAGCCGGCGGCACGGGCTACTACCTCGCGCAGATGATGGTTGATGGCGAAGCCGAGATCGACATGGCAAGCCTAGACCCAAAACGCTATTCGCAGAACTGGATGACCACCGAGTTCGCAGCGCGCAAAAACGAAGAGTGCTATGATCACGTCTACGTTTTGCACCACCCTGATGAGGAACGCCCAGCCGCGCGACCACTGCGCACAGCGCCTGCCTATGACCGCCAGAAGGCCCGTGGGGCGCAGTTTGGCTGGGTCAATGGCTGGGAGCGCCCGAACTACTTCGGCCCGCTCGATGCACCGGACAGCTTTGACCATGACGCACGTTCATTCCGCCGCGGCGGCTGGTGGCAGCACGCAGTTGACGAGGCAAAGGCGATCCGCGAAGGCGTGGGGCTTGTGGATGCGACAGCCTTCACCAAACATGTCGTCAAAGGCCCCGGCGCGACGCAGTTTCTGGACTGGTTCACTTGCAACAAACTGCCGCGCGTGGGACGCATCAACCTGACTTACGCGCTCACAAGCCACGGCACGACGCGCACGGAATACACCATCGTGCGCAACGGCGAAGACAACTACTACCTTGTCTCGGCAGGGGCCTGGACAGAGTATGACGCCGATTATCTGCGCAAAGCTGCGGCGTCCAAAATGGATGAATTCGGCTATATCGAAATTCAGGATGTCACAACGCAGTGGGGCGTTTTTGCCATCGCGGGGCCAAAGTCGCGCGATGTCCTTAAAGAGGTGATCGTAGACGCCGACCCAGAGACAGCGCTGTCCAACAAGCGCTTCCCCTGGCTGTCAGCCCGCCAGATCGAGCTGGGAATGTGTCCGGTCAACGCGATCCGCGTGGCCTATACAGGCGAGCTGGGCTGGGAGCTGCACCACCCGATGGAGATGCAGAATTACCTGTTCGACCTGCTCGAAAAAGCGGGTGAGAAACATGGTATGAAACTCGTCGGCGCACGGGCGCAAAACTGGTTGCGCCAAGAGAAAAGCTACCGCGCCTTTGGCAACGAGCTGGGCCGTGACGCGACCCCTGCAGAGGCTGACTTGCCAAGGTTCATCGACCTTGAAAAAGACTTTCACGGTAAAGAGGCGATGGTTGCCACGGGCATCCGCTCGAAGGCCTGCACGTTGCTCATCGACGGGCCAAGCGACGCTGACCCATGGGGGCGCGAAGTGCTTTACACCCCGGAAGGCACACGCGTCGGGCGGCTGACATCGGGGGGATATTCCGTGGCGTTCGAGAAGTCGATCGGCATGGGCTATGTGACGCCGGAGCTGGCCGTCGAAGGCACCAAACTACAGGTGAAAATGCAAGACAAGCTTTGGGATGCCGTCGTGACTTGCGACAGCCCGTATGATCCGAAAAACGAGACCATCCGCAAAGACGGTTGATTGTTTGCATTTCGAATTTTGCTTCGCAAAATCCGACCAGAAGCGGGGGGCCAGCCCCCCGCACCCCCCGGGATATTTATCAAGAGAAGAAGGAAGGCTTGACTGAGAGCTGGAGATTCTTAAGCTAAACTAAACAGTTTGGTTTAGATGTATGACTCTCGCAAAACTTCATCGGTTGAATGCAGCTGTTCTCGCAGCGTTCTTGGTGGCGCATATGGTCAACCACCTTGCACTAGCAGTTGGTTTTGCTTTGCATATCCAGATGATGGGCGCCTTGCGCAGCGTTTATCGCGGTCAGCTGATCGAACCTATATTGATCGCGCTGTTCGCGGCCCAGCTCATACTCGGGATGGCTCTTATCTTCCGGCGCGGCAAACCCGAAGGGGGTTGGGCTTGGTTACAGGTGTTGTCGGGCGGATACCTTGCGTTCTTTCTGCTTCAGCACGTTCCGGCGGCTCTGAATTTGCGCCTGCGTTTCCCCGAGCTGGACACCAACGTTTACTGGGCGGCCTCTGTTGTGAGTGCGCCGCCTCTCGTATGGTATTTTGCGCCATACTACAGCCTGGCAATAGCGGCGTTGTTTGCGCATATCGCGGCGGCGCTCAGGTTCCGCAGGTGGCCTGCGCCTGCGTCATCCCTGCACAAAACGCTGCCCTGGATAGGCTTGCTGTTTGGCTGCTTGGTGGTCTACGGCCTGAGGGCAGGCCTGCCCGAGGGCTTGCCGCCAGCCTATCAGGCCTATCTCGACAGCCTCCTTGGCGGCTAACGCGCGCGTGCTTTCAACCAGCGTTTCCAAGCTTTGCGGTTGCCGTTGAAAAGGTTGATATCAACGCCGCCTTCGATGCCGTCAATCAGGCCTGTGCTGGTATATTGCCAAAAATGCCAGTCTTGCCCCGGGTAGGCTTCGGCGGGTGTTTTGGCGGTTGAGCGCAGCCAGAACTCGACACCCTTCATGCTGCCAAGCCCGTTGTCTTCGTAAAAGCCGGGCGTTGTGTAAACGACGGGGCGCTGGCCGTAATGCTTTTCGACAATGCTCATGAATGTCTTCATGTAGCGGCGAACTTCCCGGGCAGGGGGGCGCAGTTTGCATGTCGGCGAGAAGGGGTTCCATTCCATATCAAGCACGGGCGGCAGGGCGCCTCTTGCTTTGGGAACGTTGCGGATAAACCAGCGGGCCTGAACCCGCGCTGGCGTGCAGAAATAGTAGAAGTGGTAAGCGCCGACCGGAACACCAGCCTTTCGCGCCCCGCGCCAGTGCGACTTGAACATCGGGTCAAGCAAGTCGCCCCCTTCTGTGGCCTTCACAAAGGCAAAGCTCACACCGGCTTTGCGTGCGCGATGCCAGTCGACACTTTGCTGAAAGCGCGCTGCGTCTATGCCGTGAATCGGGTGTTGGTGCGGTTTGAGGCCGATGAAGGCCACAGGGTCTTTGTC
This sequence comes from uncultured Lentibacter sp., assembly GCA_947497495.1. Lineage (GTDB taxonomy): Bacteria > Pseudomonadota > Alphaproteobacteria > Rhodobacterales > Rhodobacteraceae > Lentibacter. Next base: position 45,818 of record CANMGT010000008.1, on the reverse strand, counting down.
TCCGAAATTCGGGCCTGCAAGGGCAGGAGCGGAGAACAGCAAAAGCAGTGCGAGAATGCGAAACATGACTAGACCCTGAAAAGAGATGAAACCTCTTCTCAGAGTCTAGGCTTGCGCGCATGGCGTCAACCAGCTTGCTGAAACGCGCGGGTTTGTGCCGACGCGCCTAGTTGCGGGCGAAGTCGTTCGCCGTGACAGTGCCGTCGCCATTCTTGTCCATCTTGGCATACCAGGCGGGGACAGAGGCCATGAACTCGTCCAGCGTCACCTTGCCGTCGCCGTCGGCATCGGTGAAGCTGCGCATCATGCCGTTGGCTGGGTTGGCTTTGTTTTTACCCATGCCCATGCCGTTTTCTTTCATGTCGTTGGCGCGAGCTTCGTCGAACATGTCATACTCTTCAGCGCTCAACACGCCGTTATCGTCAGCGTCGAATGAAGCGAAGATATCCGAGCGCCGCTCGGTGGCTTCTTCAAGCGTGACAGCACCGTCCGAGTTCAGATCCCAGTTTTCAATGAAATGGCCGCCGGGGTTGCCGTGGCCGCTGGCGAAGGCGGTTGAAGCGCTCAAAGCGAGCACAAGTGCGAATGGGGTTTTCATAGGTATCTCCAATATTCCGTTTACAGAATGTAATACGGACATCAAACGACTTTCCGTCGCCGCTCAGGCAGAAAGCTCGTCAAAGCACTCAAGCGCTTTGGCGGCATACATCATCGCGGGGCCACCGCCCATCTGGATGGTCATGCTTAGCACGTCACCGACTTCGTCGCGGGTTGCGCCGGCTTTGATGAGTGTGGCTACGTGCAGCGCGATGCAAGATTCACAGCGTTGGGACACGGCAATGCCAAGTGCGACAAATTCCTTGGTTTTGAAGTCCAGCACGCCGCCTTCCTTCACCGCCTTGCCGAGAGCTCCAAAAGCGCGGGTCGTGTCGGGGATGGTTTTGTTCAGTCCGCGTAGCTGGTCGCGGGTGCCGTCGAGTTTGTCTTGCCAAGTCATATTCTGATCCTTCGATGTAATTCATCGAAAGCTTCATCACGTCTCAAAGGTTAGTGCTTTGACCTAGATCATGCTCTTGTCAGAACACGCGCTTGGCGACGAAAGACATGTTGTTGGCAGGCATTTCCAGCACCTCCACAAGCTCCATGCCCGAGGCTTGGATCCATTCGATAATGTCCCAGTCGTCTTTGTAGCCCACTTCGCTGTCTTGCGCGCGCAGCTTGGCGTCAAACTCTGCGTCGCCCTCAGACGTTGTTTCGCCGTCGCGCAGGAACGGGCCGTAGAGGTGTAGAATACCGCCGAGGGCCAACGCTTGGCCTGCCTCGCGGATCAGCGTTCTGGCCTCGTCTTCGGAGATGAGGTGTAAAAGGTTCGCGAGCGTGACAAGCGCCTGTCCCGCGTGCGCCGCCCCCCAGCCTTCGCGGGTGGCGAGCACCGAAATGGCGGGCGCGACATTTTTTAGGCCCGCGTGTTTTACATAAGCATCCACACTCAGACGGCGCGTCTCGTCGATCTCGGTCGGTTGCCAGTGCAGTTGCGGGATACGTTCAGCCAGAACAACAACATGCTGGCCCGTGCCAGAGGCGATCTCGAGCGCCGTGCCTGTGGCGGGGGCGTGCGCGGCCAGCACATCGGCAATCGGGCCTACGTTTTTGGCCGCAGAAGGAGCAAACATGCGCCCGTCTTCACCGGCTTCTGCAAAGCTGGCAACGGCTGCCAGGTCACGCGGTTTAGACATCATACGAACCTTTCGGGGCTGAGGGCGGCAATGGTTTGAGCGTCAAGTTCGCTTGCGCGGCCCAAGATCAGGTCAGCGGCCAACAGGCTGGCGGCAGGGGCTGTCTGAAAGCCATAACCGCCTTGGCCCGCGTGCCAGAAAAAGCCTGCGTTGTCAGTCGCATGGCCTATGGTGAGGTGCCTGTCGGGTGAGAAGGTGCGCAGGCCCGCCCAGCTGGCTTCAAGGCGTGTGACAGGCTCGGTGACGAGCGCCTCATAGCGGGCGAGGCCCTCCGCCAGCACCATGTCATCGGCCCAAGCGTCCATTGCTGCAGACGGGTCTTCCTCGGCGGGCGAGACAATGAGCGAGCCCGCGTCAGGCTTGGCATACCAGCTTTCGCCAACGCCAAAGAACATCGGCCAGTCGCTTACATCGTGCCCGCCGGGTGCGGGGATGCGCGCCATCGAGCGGCGCAGCGGTGTGAAGCCCAAGGGAGCCACGCCTGCGAGTTTTGCGATCTCGTCAACCCATGCGCCCGCGGCGTTGACGATCAGCGCAGCCTCGAATGTGCCAGCCTCGGTGTGTACCGTCCAAGCGCCTGCGCCCCCTGTGATCGCGGTAACGCGCGCCTTGGTGTGGACCGTGCCGCGATGGGCACGCACGTCGCGGGCAAGATCTTGCACCATCCGGTCCGTGTCGATGTCCCAAGCGCTGCCGTGATAGGAGGCAAAGGCGACTTGCGCGGCGTCAAGCACCGGCACTTTTGCGCGGGCTTCCTCGGGGCTGATCACCTCAAGCTGCAACGTTTTGGTGTCGGCCTCGAACTGCTCGCGCTCATTGGCGCGGGCGGCAATCATCAGGCCACGCGGGCTGAGATATCCGCTTGTGTGGAAGTCGTCCGCGCTGGCTTTGCTCAAGGCAACCGTCGTTGTCAGCCCGTAGTTGCTTTCGTAAAGCGCGGCAGAGCGGCCTGAAGCGTGGTACGCCAGCGCATCTTCCGCTTCCAGCAGTGTAACACGTGCATGGGGCGCCAAACGCGCCGCAACGGATGTGCCCGCAATGCCGCCACCAATTACGATAATATCTGTCATGTTCTGCCCTTTCTTCTCTTGGCAGACGCTAATTCAGTCGCGCAGCAAGTGCCAACGAAAAAGGCCCCGCACTTGGCGAGGCCTCTCGGTGAGTTTAACCGGAGAAAAGCTTACTCGGGGATGTCGCCAACAATGCCTTCAACGAAGAAGTTCATACCGGCAAGGCCGTCGTCGCTATAGTCTTGCGCCGTTTCGCCTTCCTTCAGCCAGACCGAACCGTCTTGCTTGTTGATCGGGCCAGTGAATGGGTGGTAGCTGCCATCTGCGATTGCGGCTTTCATAGCGAGTGCTTCGGCTTTTACGTCTGCTGGCACTTTGTCGGTGATCTCACCAATGCCAACCATGCCAGCTCCGATGCCGTCCCATGTGCTTTTGCTTTCCCATGCGCCGTCCATAACCGCTTTGGTGCGCGCGATGTAGTAAGGCGCCCAGTCGTCGATGATAGAAGAAACACGTGGGCCGTCAGCGAACTCGGCCATGTCTGACGCTTGGCCAAATCCGATCACGTCGCCAGCCGCTTCAGCAGCCGCCAAAGGCGCTGTTGAGTCGGTGTGCTGCAAGATCACATCGGCGCCTTGCTCGATCAGAACTTTTGCAGCGTCGGCTTCTTTTGCCGGGTCAAACCATGTGAAAGCCCAAACGATTTTGAACTCGACGTCAGGGTTCACTTTCTTGGCGTGGATATACGCAGAGTTGATGCCGCGGATAACTTCGGGGATCGGGAACGAGCCGATGTAGCCGACGATGTTTGACTTCGTCATCTTGCCCGCGATGTGGCCCTGAATGGCGCGGCCTTCATAAAAGCGCGCCGAGTAAACCGAGACGTTGTCGGCTTGCTTATAGCCTGTCGCGTGCTCGAATTTCACATTCGGGAACTTTTTAGCCACGTTGATCGTGGGATCCATGTAGCCAAAAGACGTTGTGAAGATCAGGTCAGCGCCTTGCAGCGCCATCTGTGTCATCACGCGCTCGGCGTCGGCGCCTTCTGGCACGTTCTCAACGAAAGTTGTTTCAACCTTGTCGCCAAACTCTGCTTCAACAGCAAGGCGGCCTTTGTTGTGTTCATATGTCCAGCCGCCATCACCGACGGGGCCAACGTAAACAAAGCCAACTTTGGTTTTGTCGTCGGCAAAGGCTGTTGTTGCCATCCCGAGTGCCACGGCAGCTGTGGCAAGAAGTTTGGTGAATTTCATGATCTGTAGTCTCCCTGGTGCAGATTCTGTTTGAGGTTATAAAGTATTAGCTTGAGGCGTGGAAGATGCGCCCGAGCGAGGCAGGCGCGCGTGATTTGTCGGCTGACATAATCACCAGCACCACGATTGTGATGATATAGGGTGACATTGACAATATCTCGACAGGGATAGAGACACCCGCTGCCTGCAAATTAAGCTGCAAAACGGTGATCCCGCCGAAAAGCCAAGCACCGAGCAAAACGCGCCACGGCTTCCAACTGGCAAACACAACCAGCGCGAGGGCGATCCAGCCAGCACCGGCTGTCATCCCTTCAGTCCATTGCGGCACGCGGATGAGGCTGATGTAGGCCCCGCCAAGCCCCGCACAGGCGCCACCAAACATGATCGCCAAAACGCGGATTCGCACAACCTTATAGCCAAGCGCATGGGCGGCGTCGTGGTTCTCGCCGACAGCGCGCAAGACAAGGCCAACGCGGGTAAATTTGAGCACCGCCCAAACCGCCGCCACCAAAGCGATGCCGAGGTAAACGATAATGTCGTGGTTAAACAGCACCGTGCCAAAGAAAGGGATATCCGACAGCAGCGGAATATCAAGCTTGGGCGTGGAAGGAGGCTTGAGGCCAACATAGCCTTGCCCCAGAAGCGCCGAAAGCCCGAGGCCAAACAGCGTGAGGGCCAAGCCGCTCGCCACTTGGTTGGCCAGCGCCACCTGTGTGAGCAGGGCAAACAAAAGCGACAAGGCCGCGCCGCCCAAAGCCGCGAACAGAAAGCCAAGCGCAGGCGAGCCGGTGATGATCGTCGCCATAAATCCGCAGATCGCTCCGGTGATCATCATGCCCTCAACGCCGAGGTTCAAAACCCCCGCGCGCTCGACGACAAGTTCGCCGATGCCGGCAATCAGGATCGGTGTGGCCGCCACCAAAAGCGAGGCCAGCAAGAGGGCGGGGTTGATAGCAGACAGGTCCATCACACGGCCTCCTTGCGGCTAAGCTTGATGCGGTAGTTTGTCAGCAAATCGACCGCGAGCAGAAAGAACAGCAGCATGCCTTGGAACAGCTGGATCGCCGCTCCAGGCAGGCCCAAGTTGCCCTGAGCCATCTCGCCGCCGATATATGTCAGCGCCATGAGCAGCCCCGCAAAGAAGATGCCGACAGGGTGCAAACGGCCCAGAAAGGCAACGATGATCGCGGTGAAGCCGTAGCCTGAGTTGAAATCAATACTGATCTGCCCAGACGGCCCCGCCACTTCAAACATGCCCGCAAGCCCTGCCAGCGCGCCCGACGTGCCAAGGCAAAACAGGATGATGCGCGTCGGGTTGACGGAGGAAAACTTCGCAGCCCGCGGTGCCTCGCCCGTCAGGCGGATCGAGTAGCCCAGCATGTGACGGTTAAGCAGCACATAGGCAAAGATCACCGCGATGAACGCCGCCAGCACGCCCCAGTGCATGCCTGTGCCTGTGATGATCTCGTCATTGAAGGCGCTGGGGTAGTCCTTGAGGTTGCGTGATCCGGGGAAGCCATGCCCGTCAGGGTTTTTCAGCAGGCCCAGTGACATGGAGGCAAGTAGTTGCTCGGCCACATAAACCAGCATCAGCGACACCAGGATTTCATTTGTCTGGAACTTTACCTTCAAGAGCGCAGGGATCATTGCCCAAGCCCAGCCGCCAAGTGCGCCCGCGATCACCATGATGGGGAAGATAAACCAAGCTTCCATCGGGTAAAACGCAAGGCCGGCCCCCGCGCCGCAGATCGCGCCGATAATGTATTGGCCTTCTGCGCCGATGTTCCAAATGCCGGCCTTAAAGCCAAGCGACAGGCCAATCGCGATCAGGATCAGCGGTCCGCCCTTCACCAGCAGCTGCGGGCGGTAGTAAAACGCGAACTCGCCAAACAGCGGGTCCCAGAAGATGGTGCGAATGGCCTCAAAGGGGTTCTTCCCGAGCGCCATGAACAACAGCCCGCCGAAGATCATTGTCATCACAATCGCAAAGATCGGCGTCAGATAGGCAAACGCCTTTGACGGCTGCGGGCGTTTTTCAAGCGTCAGCATGCGCTACCTCCATTCCGTGTGCGCCGCCCATCATCAACCCGATCTCGTCGATCGTGAGGCCTTTGGTCGGGCGCGTTTCCGTGAGGCGTCCCTCGTTGAGGGCTGCGAAGTTGTCGGCAACTTCCATAAGTTCGTCAAGGTCTTGGCTGATCACGATGACAGCGGTGCCACCTGCGGCCAAATCAAGGATCGCTTGGCGGATCGCGGCTGCCGCCGAGGCGTCAACGCCCCATGTCGGCTGGTTTACAACCAGCACTTCAGGCTCTTGCAACACCTCGCGGCCAATGACGAACTTCTGCAAGTTCCCCCCCGACAGCGAGCGCGCAGCATTGTCTGGCCCCGGCGTGCGCACATCAAACTTCTCGATGATCTCTTCCGCAAAGGCTTGCGTTTTGGCCCACTTCAAGAAGCCTCTCTGCGAGAGCCCTTTGCGCACATTGCCAGTGAGCAGAGCGTTCTCTGTCAGGCTCATGTCGGGCGCCGCCGCGTGGCCGAGCCGCTCTTCGGGGGCGGTCAAGAGCCCCAAAGCACGGCGCGCATTGGGCGCAAGCTTGCCAACCGGCGCGCCCTTGAGCTTGATCGCATCCGCATCAACCCGCACTTCGCCGGAGAGCGCCAGAAGCATCTCGTCCTGGCCATTGCCGGCAACGCCGCCGATCCCAAGCACTTCGCCCGCCCGCAGCCGCAAATGCACGTTCTTCAAAGCCGTGCCAAAGGCGCTGGGCGAGGGCATGGACAGTCCCGAAATGTCGAGCACCACATCGCCAAGCGTCGCCCCCGTCGACTTGGGCGTTTGCAATTCGGTGCCAACCATCAGCTCGGCCATGTCTCGCGCGCTGGTTTCAGCGGGAACACATGTGCCGACGTTCTTGCCAAGCCGCAGAATTGTCGCCGCATCACACAACATGCGGATCTCTTCAAGCTTGTGGGAAATATACAAAATAGCCACGCCTTCCGCTGTCAGCTTGCGCAGCGTTTCAAAAAGGATATCAACTTCCTGAGGCGTCAGAACCGAGGTCGGCTCATCCATGATGAGCAGCTTCGGGTCTTGTAGCAAGCAGCGGATGATCTCGACGCGCTGGCGCTCGCCAGCCGAGAGGTCACCCACCGTGCGAAACGGGTCAAGCGGCAGGCCGTATTCTTCCGAAACCGTGCGAATGCGCGCGGCCAAGTCGCGCATGGGCGGCGGGTTCTCCATCCCGAGGGCGATGTTCTCGGCCACGTCCAAAGCGTCAAACAGCGAGAAATGCTGGAACACCATCGCCACACCCGAAGCTCTCGCAGCGCGCGGCTCGGCGGGGGCAAACACCTCGCCGTTCATCAGCATGGTGCCGCTGTCAGGTTTCACGAGGCCGTAGATCATCTTCACAAGTGTGGACTTGCCCGCGCCGTTCTCGCCCAAAAGCGCATGAACTTCGCCAGCTTTGATCTCGAATGAAACCGTGTCGTTGGCCACAACGCCGGGGTAGGCCTTGGTGAGGCCGTCGATCGTCAGCAATGTCCCTGTCACGCGGCGTTCCTTTCCGGGGTGTCCCATCGGAGGCTGCTTTGCGGCCTCTCGCGGGCCAGTTTTGTCTTATCACACTGAAGCGCCTGAAGGGGCTTCGCGCAAGTTTTGAATGTGACACAGCGAGGTAAACTCTTTCAACGATTCGTAGATAATCCAGCACATCTTTCGCGTGATTATTGCGAAACAGCTAGCCGCGAGCGCCCAAGAAAATTCGAATTTTCTTGCCAAATTTCTTAGAAGAAATTTGCGCTCGCCACACCCGCACGGCATTGCCGCACCCATGGCTGCTCGCTAAGGTGCCCCTATGAGCACTGATCCCCGATTCATCCACCTGCGCGTTCACACCGAGTACTCTCTTCTCGAAGGGGCTATGCGGCTAAAAAAGCTGCCCGACCTTTGCGTTGACATGAGCATGCCCGCCATCGCTGTGACGGACACCAACAACATGTTCTGCGCGCTCGAGTTTTCCGAAGGTGCCAGCAAAGCGGGTGTGCAGCCCATCGTCGGCTGTCAGGTTGATCTTGCCTATCACGTTGCTGAGCCGGGCGAGCGCCCGCGCGCCCCGGCACCCGTAGTTTTGCTTGCTCAAAGTGAGGCGGGCTATGAGCACCTGATGAAGCTCAACTCCTGTCTCTATATCGACAAGGGCAGCGAGCTTCCCCAAGTCACGCTTGAGGAGCTGGCCGCGAACGCGGGTGATGTGATCTGCCTGACAGGCGGGCCCGACGGGCCCGTCGGGCGACTGTTGCAAGCCGGCCAACTGCCGGCCGCGAAGGCCCTGATGACACGCCTTCACGAGATGTTCGGCGACAGGCTTTACGTCGAGCTACAGCGCCACAACAGCGAAGACGGGCGCGCGCCCGAAGCCGAGCGCCTCACAGAGCGTGGCTTTGTCGAAATGGCCTACGACATGAGCATCCCGCTGGTTGCGACAAACGACGTCTACTTCCCCAAATCAAAGATGTATGAGGCCCACGACGCGCTGATCTGCATCGCCGATGGCGCCTATGTTGACCAACAAGAACCGCGCCGCCGCTTGACGCCGCAGCACTACCTCAAATCGCCCCGCGAGATGGGCATCCTGTTTGCTGACCTTCCGGAAGCGCTTGAGAATACTGTCGAAATCGCCAAGCGCTGCGCCTTCAAAACGTACAAGCGTGATCCGATTTTGCCGAAGTTTGCCGATGACGAGATCGCCGAGCTACGTCGGCAGGCCAACGAAGGCCTGCAGCGCAGACTTGCCGTCATCCCCCATGCGGTTAGCATTCAAGACTACCAAGAGCGCCTCGATTTCGAGCTCAAAATCATCGAGGACATGGGTTTCCCCGGCTATTTTCTGATCGTTGCCGACTTCATCCACTGGAGCAAAGAGCAGAACATTCCCGTCGGGCCGGGCCGTGGTTCGGGCGCGGGTAGCCTTGTGGCCTACGCCCTCACGATCACCGACCTTGACCCGCTGCGCTACTCCCTGCTGTTTGAGCGCTTTCTCAACCCCGAGCGGGTCTCGATGCCCGACTTTGACATCGACTTTTGCATGGATCGCCGCGAAGAGGTGATCCGTTATGTGCAGGAGAAATATGGCCGCGACAAAGTCGGCCAGATCATCACCTTCGGCGCGCTCCTCTCCAAAGCCGCCGTGCGCGACATTGGCCGCGTGTTGCAAATGCCCTACGGGCAGGTTGACCGCCTTTCCAAGATGATCCCCGTCGAAGGCGTGAAGCCTGTCAGCATCGAGCAGGCGCTGGCTCAGGAAGAGCGCCTGCGTGCCGAGGCCAAGTCGGAAGAAGTTGTCGAGCGGCTTCTCAACTACGGCATGCAGGTTGAAGGCCTGTTGCGCAACGCCTCCACCCACGCCGCCGGTGTGGTGATCGGCGACAGGCCGCTCGATGCGCTCGTGCCGCTCTACCAGGACCCGCGTTCAGACATGCCCGCAACCCAGTTCAACATGAAATGGGTCGAGCAGGCGGGCCTCGTGAAGTTTGACTTTTTGGGACTCAAAACGCTTACCGTTATCCAGAACGCGGTTGACCAGATCCTTGCGGAAGGCCGCGACATCCATACGGCTGCGGATGGAACTGAACTCTACACGCCCGCACAGGGCGCGGTGAACGAGATCAACGCCATCCCGCTGGATGACGAACGCTCCTACAAGCTCTACGCTGCCGCCAAAACCGTCGCGGTGTTTCAGGTTGAAAGCTCGGGGATGATGGACGCCCTCAAGCGCATGAAGCCGACCTGCATTGAAGACATCGTGGCCTTGGTGGCCCTATACCGCCCCGGCCCGATGGAGAACATCCCGACCTACTGCGAAGTGAAAAACGGCCAGCGCGAACTTGAGTCGGTTCACCCTTCGATCGACCATATTCTTGAAGAAACTCAAGGGATTATCGTTTATCAAGAGCAGGTTATGCAGATCGCTCAGGTGATGGCTGGCTACTCACTTGGCGGGGCTGACTTGCTACGCCGAGCGATGGGTAAGAAGATCGCGGAAGAGATGGCCAAGGAACGGCCCAAATTCGAAAAAGGCGCCATGGAAAATGGCGTCGACAAGAAGAAAGCCTCCGAGGTTTTTGATCTTCTCGAAAAGTTCGCCAACTACGGTTTCAACAAGTCCCACGCCGCCGCCTATGCGGTTGTCAGCTACCAAACCGCTTGGCTGAAGGCCAACCACCCTGTCGAGTTTATGGCCGGTGTGATGAACTGCGATATCCACCTGACAGACAAGCTTGCGACCTATTTTGAAGAAGTCCGCAAAGGGCTTGATTTGCGCTGGGAGCCGCCCTGCGTGAACCGCTCTGACGCCACATTTGTCGTGCGCAAGCAAGTGCTGCACTACGCACTGGGGGCGCTTAAAAACGTCGGCGTCGAGGCGATGAAACTCATCGTTGAGGCCCGTAAAGACGGCGAGTTTGTCACGCTGTTTGACTTCGCACGCCGCGTTGACCTCAAGCGCGTCGGCAAGCGCCCACTTGAAATGCTTGCGCGCTCCGGCGCCTTTGACGTGCTTGACCGCAACCGCCACCGCGTGTTTGACAGCCTCGAAGGGCTGATGGGCTACTCGACAGCCATTCACGAGCAAAAGAACTCCAACCAGGTCAGCCTGTTTGGCGAGGCGGGCGACGACTTGCCAGAGCCACGCCTCTCGCCTGTGCAAGACTGGCTGCCAGCCGAGCGCCTCGGGGAAGAGTTCAAAGCCGTCGGCTTTTACCTCTCCGGCCACCCGCTGGATGACTATATGGCGCCGCTCAAACGCAAGCAGGTCATGACGCTTGAGGAAGTGCAGGCCAAAGCGCAGGGCGGGGCATTTATTGCCAAGATGGCAGGTGTCGTCGCGGGCCGCCAAGAGCGCAAGTCAGCCCGCGGCAACCGCTTTGCCTTCGTGCAACTCTCTGATGTGTCGGGCGCCTATGAAGTCACGCTGTTCAGCGACACGCTAGAAAAAGCTCGCGACAACCTCGAGGCAGGCGCGAAAGTTGTGATCACCTGCGAAGCGACGCTCGAAAGCGACCAGCTCAAACTGCTGGGCCGTTCCGTTGTGCCGATCGACGGGGTCGTCGCTGAGGCGGGAGACAGCGGCCTGAAGGTATTCGTGGAAGATGCCGAGGCAATCAAGTCCGTCGCCGAAGTGCTTGCCAACGCGGCTGCCGCTGCCCGCAATTCGGGCAAGGGGGGCGGAACAGGGGCCGGAATGGGGCCTGTGCGCTTTTGCCTGATGGATGCGGGCCTGCCCGGCGAAGTCGAGGTTGACGCAGGGCGTGAATTTGCCGTCAATCCGCAAATAAAAGGCGCCATCAAAAGCCTCGCGGGCGTTTTGGATGTGCACGACATCTGAGCAGAATTCCGCAAGCCCCTATAGAAATGCTAGACCACCGCGCCCCACCTCTATAGACAGGCGAAAATCACGCGTGGGGGCACGGATGCGTAAGTTTGTAATCGGTTTTGGTTTGATGTCGGTTTTAGCCGCCTGTTCTGATCCTTTGGCAGATGTCCCGAAGTTCGCAGACGTCGAGTTGCAAGACACCTCCGTGCAGGTAGATGCGGTTGCAGTGCCCGTTGATGCAAGTGATACGCGCCCACTTTTCCAGCGCTTGCTCGGCAAGAAAGAGGCGCCCGTTGTTGAGGCTCCGGCTGTCGAAACCCCGGCTGAAAGTGCCACGGAAACCACCGCCGAAACCACCACAAGAACAAGCGATGCGCCTGCAACACAGGATGAAGCGATAGCCGCCGCTGTGGCCGAAGCGGCTCCGGTTTCGGCCCCTGCGCCGACGGAAGACCCGAAGTCAAAACTCTTCGGGTTCCTCAAGCCGAAGGCACAAAAAGAACCCGCCCTCGCGGAACTGGCTGATCCTGAAAAGATCGCGCCGGCGAAAGAGGCAACCATTGTTCAAGCCTCGCTACAAGCCGAGCCGGAAGCCAACCCGAGCGTGACGGCCGAGAAAGAACGTAGTGCCTTCAAGGGCCTCTTCGGGAAACGCAAAGCCGCGGCCCTGACGGGGCCGGATGCTGCGCTCGTCGAGCCGGGCATAGCGCTACCTTTCGGGGTGATCGCGCGGGTGTGCAAACTTAAGAAGTCTGAAATGGGCCGCGAAGTCGAGCGCTCTTCAGACGGTAAGGGCAAGTTCCGCCTTTACGACAGCGCGCCGGGCAATACGGCCATGCACACCTACTACATCACCGGTTTTGACGACGGGTGCCCAAGACAAGTGACCGCGGCGCTGGCCATGTTTGGCGATGTGGCCCGCCACGAGTTCCTGCGCTACGGTGAGCACTCAAAAGGCCAGAGCTGGAGTGAAACAGACACATCCTACGAGAAGATCAAACGCAAGGTCTGCAAAGTCGGCAAGGGCAAACCCTGTGGCAGCAACCTCGCAAAACTTGAGAAAAGCACCAGCTTTCTCACGGTCTACAGCGCCTTCGTCGGCGCGCCCACTTGGCGTAACATCCTGCTGCACGACGGTTCTGTAGTTGCGATGAACTAAGCCACAAGCGCGCAAGAAAATTCGAATTTTCTTGTCAAATTTCTTCGAAGAAATTTGCCCCGTTGCGAGCGCAGGCGCTAGTAATGTGGCGGGCGCTCGTTTCCGGTGAAAATATGCTCGCCACCTTGCGACTGCCGATGTGCTTCCGCTTCCATCAACATCTGCACACGCCGCGTCAGCAGGGCGATCTCTTTATCCTGCCGCGCAATCACGGCTGACATCTCGTCGGTGATGCGCTCAAGATGCGCGAGTTTTTCTTCATGCTTGCTCATGGCGTTTTCCTAGCCGATATCTGATCTGCATCATAGCCCGGACTCGCGCTGAATGCGATAATCTCTTTGTCACAATCAGGCAAAGGAAAGCCCATGAAACAAGTCTCTTACTTCCTCGCAGCTGGCCTTACAGCCCTTGGCCTCGGCGCGGCAGCTTTTGCCTATAGCGGCGAGCAGTTTGTCACCTGTCACCTCAACCCGAATGGCGACAATTTTCTTGCGCTGCGCACATGCCCCAACTCCAATTGTGACATGTTGCAAAAGCTTGGCCCCTCGACTTACGTGGTCACGATGGAGCCCTACAGCACCAAAGGCTGGCGCGAAGTGATCGTGCAGCAAAACGCGCGCGACTGGACGTATAGCGGGCAAAAAGGCTGGGTGTTTGAGAAATACATCTGCCCCGTCGACTTCTCCGAGTAAGCCAGAAAACAAGCCTGCGCCTTGCTCCTTGCTGCGTGATCCCGTAAAGGCTCACCACAAGGATCAAGGCAAGGAAAAGCCCCATGGCCAAGCAAAAGAAAGCCCCGCGCCCCAAGGCACAAACGCCCAAGGGGTTCCGCGACTATTTCGGCGTCGAAGTGAGCGAGCGCGCAGAGATGCTGCGCACCATCACAGGCGTCTATCATCAGTACGGTTTTGACGCTCTGGAAAGCTCGGCTGTCGAGACGGTTGAAAGCCTTGGCAAGTTCCTCCCCGACGTTGATCGCCCCAATGAAGGCGTCTTTGCATGGCAGGAATTCGAGGAAGACGGAAACGGAGACTGGCTCGCACTGCGCTATGATCTGACAGCACCGTTGGCCCGCGTTTACGCCCAGCACCGCAACGACTTGCCCACGCCTTACCGCCGCTACACGATGGGGCCGGTTTGGCGCAACGAAAAGCCCGGCCCGGGCCGCTACCGCCAGTTCTACCAGTGCGACGCTGACACGGTTGGCACAGGCTCTGTTGCCGCCGACGCCGAGATCTGCGCGATGCTCTCTGACACGCTCGAAAAAGTCGGCATCCCCCGCGGCGACTACATCGTGCGCATCAACAACCGCAAGGTTCTCAACGGCGTGCTTGAAGCTATGAACGTCACCGACGAAGCGGCCCAAGCCAACGTCCTGCGCACCATCGACAAGTTCGACAAGGTCGGCGAAGCGGGCGTGCGCGAGTTGCTCGGCAAGGGCCGCCTCGACGCTTCGGGCGCCTACATCGACGGTGTCGGCCTGAGCGACGCACAAGCTGAGCCTGTCGTCGCCTTCCTCACTTCAAAAGGCGCGAGCAACGATGCAACACTCGCCAACCTGCGCGCCGCAGTCGGCGACAGCGCGATCGGCTCTGAAGGCATCGACGAACTGGAAGAAATCGCCAAACTCCTAGCCGCCCAAGGCTACGGCCCTGATCGCATCGTCATCGACCCGTCCGTCGTGCGCGGCCTTGGCTACTATACTGGCCCTGTCTACGAGGCCGAGCTGACTTTCGAAATCCTCGACGAGAAGGGCCGCAAGCGCCAGTTCGGCTCGGTTGCGGGCGGCGGGCGCTACGACGATTTGGTCAAGCGCTTCACTGGCCAAGCCGTGCCGGCCACGGGCGTGTCCATCGGCGTTGACCGCCTGCTTGCAGCCCTGCGTGAAAAGGGCCGCCTGAGCACAAAGGCGCAAGGCCCTGTCGTTGTCACCGTGATGGACAAGGCCCATATGGCCGACTACCAAAGCATGGTCGCCGACTTACGCCAAGCAGGCATCCGGGCGGAAGTTTACCTTGGCAATCCTAAGAACTTCGGCAACCAACTCAAGTATGCCGACAAGCGCGAAAGCCCTGTCGCCGTCATCGCGGGGGGGGACGAGTTTGAGAAAGGCGTTGTGCAGATCAAAGACCTGATCCTCGGAGCCAAGATCGCGGAAAACGCCACGCTTGAAGAGTGGAAAGCGCTTACCAACCAGTTTGAAGTGCCGCGCAGCGAGCTTGTGAGCAAAGTCAAAAGCATACTGGAAGAGCAAGACTGATGCCTGATCGTCTCGCCAAACGCGCCGAAGCCGCCCGCGTGCGCGCCATGTTTGAAGTGGCAGGCGCGCAAGTTGTCGACACGCCCGTTCTGCAAGACGCCGAGACGCTGCTTGACCTCTACGGAGAAGACATCCGCGCGCGCGCCTACGTCACATCTGACGCGCTGAGAGGCGAGCAGATGCTGCGGCCCGATTTCACGCTGCCCGTTGTGCAAATGCACATGCAACACGGCGCCGAGCCCGCGCGTTACACCTACTCCGGCGAAGTCTTTCGCCGTCAGGAGGAAGACCCGGAGCGCGACAGCGAGTTCCTGCAAGTCGGCTACGAAGTCTTCGAGCGTGGCGCGCCCGAAGAGGCCGAGGCCGAAGTCTTCGCGCTGATAAGCTCGGTTCTGCGCGGCTTGCCTTTGCGTGCGGCAACCGGCGACATCGGCATCCTTATGGCGGCTGTCGAAGGCCTCGATACAACCGCGCGCCGCAAGGCAGCGCTTTTGCGCCACATCTGGCGCCCGCGCCGCTTTCGCGCGCTGATCGAGCGCTTCTCGGGCCGCGCAACTGTGCCCGCATCGCGCACAGCCCTGCTGGCCGTCAAAGACCCCTTTGCAGAGGCCGGGCCAAGCATCGGCCTGCGCACGCGCGACGAAGTAGAAGCCCGTATCACAGCCCTGCGCGAAGACGCCGCAACAGCGCCGCTCGCGGAAAAAGACGTTGCGCTGATGGATGCTATCCTCTCGGTTAGCGAAGCGCTGCCAAACGCGCTCGAGCACCTGCGCGATATCGCCGTTGACATGCCCAGCATCTCTGACGCGGTCGAGCGCTTGGGTCGCCGCGCTTCCGCGCTGCAAGCGCGTGGCGTTGACGTGGCCAACCTGCAGTTTGAAGCCAGCTATGGCCGTGCCTCGATGGAATATTACGACGGTTTTGTTTTCGGCTTCTACGCCGCAGAGCGCGCCGATTTGCCCCCCGTCGCCAGCGGCGGGCGCTATGACGCGCTGACTCGCCAACTCGGGCAGGGCGAAGAAATTCCGGCCGTTGGCGGCGTCGTGCGCCCCGGCCTTATGATGATGCTCAAAGGCGGTGCAGCATGACGCTTAAACTTGGTGTGCCCTCAAAAGGGCGGCTCATGGAAAAGACGTTTGAGTGGTTTGCCGAGCGCGGCATCACGTTGTCGCGCAGCGGCTCTGATCGCGAATATGCAGGGCGGGTTGACGGCGTTGAAGGCGTTGAACTGGTGCTGCTTTCCGCAGGCGAGATCCCCCGCGAGATGGCCGCAGGGCGCATTCACCTTGGCGTGACGGGCACAGACCTCGTGCGCGAAAAACTCGGCCAGTGGGAGCAGCGCGTCGAAGAACTTGCTAAGCTCGGCTTTGGACACGCTGACCTGATCATCGCCGTGCCCCAAGCCTGGGTTGACGTTGACACGATGGATGACCTTGATGCAGCTTCGGCTGCCTTTCGCGCCAGGCATGGCTTTCGGTTGCGGATCGCGACTAAGTATCACCGCCTGATGCGGGATTTCCTGCGCGAGCACGGCGTGGCCGACTACCAGCTTGTCGACAGCCAGGGCGCGACAGAAGGCACCGTCAAAAACGAGACAGCCGAAGCCGTTGCCGACATCACCTCAACAGGTGACACGCTGCGCGCCAA
This sequence comes from uncultured Lentibacter sp., assembly GCA_947497495.1. Classification (GTDB taxonomy): domain Bacteria; phylum Pseudomonadota; class Alphaproteobacteria; order Rhodobacterales; family Rhodobacteraceae; genus Lentibacter. Next base: position 29,374 of record CANMGT010000008.1, on the reverse strand, counting down.
TCACCTCAAGATTCTGTCTGACGGGTTGGTACTGCGCTCGGAAGCGACGCTGTTTCGCACCCGCAACGCTGATCTGAGCGAGCCTGAGCGCGTGGCTATGCAGGCTCTGTCGGAGAAGCTGGGCCTGTAGCTGGGTCTGTAGTCGTAACCTTGTCTTCGGCCGCGATGTCGTCCTCCGTCAGCAAGTCTTCCTTCAGGTCGTCGACTTTCTGGCGCATTGCCTCGCGCAGCTTTTGCGTCGTCTTGCGGCGCTGCTCGATGGTTTGGGCAAATGGCTCCGAAGTGTTGGACATCCCTGCCGCGTTGGGCAGGCCGATAAAGCCGTCGCTGAGCATCCTGTTGTGAAGCCCCGCTGCCGCGTCTTTCGCAATGCCAAGATCGCGGCGAATGTTCTCCGCCGAACTCGCGCCGCGAAGCCGCGCGTTGAACACCGCCAAGCCATACATAAAGTCGTTGACCAAGGGGGCCGCAACGGCAGCCGCGGCAGGGGTTGCGGGCAGGGCAGGCATCAGCGGAAGCAGGCCTGCGGCGGTGGCGGTTCTGAGAAAGTTTCGTCTATCCATAAGCATTATATGGGGTGTAGTTTCCTAATTGCGAGTCGTTCGCAACATTTTGTTGCGCTGCGCACCGTTCGCCGCGTTAAGTTAATTTACCTTAACCTTTGGCGCAAAAACGTATGCACGCGTTCTGCACGGATAGCTGCATACAGTGCTGCATACCGTAGGCACTGCGGTTTTTGCGGTTGGAAAAAGTGTTAACGGCGTTGGAATTCACGCCCTAGAGGATGCCGATTTCGGCGAGTTTTCCAGCCAGTTCATCGGGCAACTCGTCGTCGTTCTCGCGGCTTTTGGGAAGGTCGGGTGGGGCATCTTCTGGCTTCAGATATCGCCAGCCCTGAAAGGGTTTTTTGGCCGCGTTTGCGGTGCGGATGAGCGCGGGCTCAAGCACGATAGCACAGCGCCGGATGCCGTCCTCACCGATTACCTCATCAAGCCGGATGATCTTCTGGCGGCACTGGATTGCGCCCTTGATCACCCAGTAAATACTGCCCCCTGCGAGAATTTCCTCACCGCGCTTGGGCCACATGCGGGTGACATGGTAAGGCAGCCCGTCAGGGTGGCTCGCAGCACGAGCCGCTTGCCACGATTCCAGCGTATCGACCGACTCAGTGCCGACACTCAGCTTCACTAGATGTACGATGTTTTTCATGCTGCCCCTCAAGATGTGGTAGGATAGGGCGAATTTTTTGATTCTGCCATTCTGATTTTTTCGTTGTAGAATGGTGTGAATTGCTTGTATCACGCAAGCCTTGCCAACGTTACCCTCAGGGAGCCACCAATGAGCCGTTTTTCAGCGCCGATTGCCGAGCAGATTTGGGATATGAAATACCGCCTGAAAGAGGCCGATGGCACCGTGGTTGACGGCACTGTCGAAGACAGCTGGCGCCGCATTGCCCGCGCCTTGGCTGTTGTTGAAGACGAGCCAAAGCACTGGGAAGAGCGCTTCTATAACGCTCTGGAAGACTTCAAGTTTTTGCCTGCTGGCCGGATTACGGCTGGCGCCGGCACAGGCCGCGCCGTGACTTTGTTTAACTGCTTTGTCATGGGCACGATCCCCGACAGTATGGGCGGCATTTTTGACATGCTCAAAGAGGCCGCGCTGACCATGCAGCAAGGCGGGGGCATCGGCTATGATTTCTCGACAATCCGCCCCAAAGGCGCGGGCGTGTCCGGAGTCGCCGCTGACGCCTCTGGGCCCTTGAGCTTCATGGATGTATGGGACGCCATGTGCCGCACGATCATGTCGGCAGGCTCGCGCCGCGGCGCGATGATGGCCACGATGCGCTGCGATCACCCTGATATTGAAGGGTTTATTACCGCCAAATCTGACGCCGCCCGACTGCGGATGTTCAACATGTCGGTGCTGGTGACAGACCCGTTCATGGACGCTGTGAAAACGGGCGGAAGCTGGGATCTTCAGTTTGAGGGCAAAGTCTACCAGACGGTTGACGCGCGCGGCCTCTGGAACAAGATCATGCAGTCGACCTACGACTACGCCGAACCGGGGGTGATTTTCATCGACCGGATCAACAAGATGAACAACCTCGCTTATTGCGAGCAAATTGCCGCGACAAACCCCTGCGGCGAGCAGCCCCTGCCGCCCTATGGTGCGTGCCTTTTAGGCTCTGTTAACCTTGCACGACTTATCAGTGATCCGTTCGAAGAGGGCGCAACGCTGAATGTCGGCGAACTTGAAGAGCTTGTCGCGACGGCTGTGCGGATGATGGACAACACAGTTGATGCCTCGCGTTTCCCGCTGGAGGCACAGGCACGAGAGGCAGCGGCAAAACGACGGATCGGCCTTGGCGTGACGGGGCTTGCGGATGCGCTTTTGATGACGGGCCTGCGCTATGGCTCTGACGAGGCGGCGCGTCAAACGGAGGACTGGCTGCACGCGATCGCCCGCGCCGCATATCGGGCCTCTGTGCAGTTGGCAAAGGAAAAGGGCGCGTTCCCCTTGTTTGAGGCTGACGCCTATCTGGCGAGCGGCAACATGCAGCAGATGGACGAGGACGTGCGCGCCGAGATCGCCGAGCACGGCATCCGCAATGCATTGCTCACTTCGATCGCGCCGACAGGCACGATCAGCCTCTATGCGGGCAACGTCAGCTCGGGCATCGAACCGGTGTTTGCCTATACCTACAAACGCAAGGTTTTGCAGAAGGACGGCTCGCGCACAGAAGAAGAAGTTGTCGACTACGCCGTCGCGCTCTGGCGGGAAAAATTCGGCGACAAGGCGCTGCCTGACTATTTTGTCAACGCGCAGACACTGGCCCCGATTGACCACGTGAAAATGCAGGCCGCCGCGCAAAAATGGGTCGATAGCTCGATCTCCAAGACGATCAACTGCCCTGAAGACATCAGCTTTGACGCGTTCAAGGAAGTCTACATGGAGGCTTGGGACACGGGTTGCAAGGGCTGCACAACCTACCGCCCAAACGATGTTACCGGGTCGGTTTTGAGCGTAAGTGAAGACAGCGAAGAGGCGCCGGAAGCCGACACAGGCGCGGAAGTGATCTATATGTCAGAGCCGCTGGAACGCCCCAAAGCGCTTGAGGGCAACACCTACAAGCTCAAGTGGCCTGACAGCGAACATGCGATCTACCTGACAGTGAACGACGTGATCGTCGGCGGGCACAGGCGGCCCTTTGAAGTGTTCATCAACTCAAAGAATATGGAGCATTTCGCATGGACAGTTGCGCTGACGCGGATGATCTCAGCGGTCTTCCGGCGCGGGGGCGATGTGAGCTTTGTCGTAGAAGAGCTCAAGGCCGTGTTTGATCCGCGCGGCGGCGCTTGGATGGAAGGCAAATACATCCCGTCTATCCTTGCGGCGATTGGTGCGGTTATCGAGCGCCACATGATCGCGACAGGCTTTATCGAGGGCGAGGGCATGGGCCTTAAGAGCGATCCGACAGCAGCGGTTGTGAACCTCGGCGAAGCGCCGCGCGGCAAGGCCTGCCCCTCATGTGGACAGTTTGACATGCGCATGATTGAAGGCTGCATGACATGCGCCAGCTGCGGCCATAGTAAGTGCGGCTAGGCTGAAAACCCAAAAACACAACGGCCCCACCAAGCTGGCGGGGCCGTTTTCGTTCTTTAGAGGGGAAGCTTAGAGGCTCGCGTCGAGCGCCGCGATGATCGCATCGCCCATTTCTGATGTGCTGGCAGGTGTCGCGCCATCTTCGCCAAGCAAGTCGGCGGTGCGCAGCCCGTCTGCGAGCACTTTTTCGACAGCGGTTTCAAGACGGTCGGCCTCTGTGCCCTGATCAAAGCTATAGCGCAGCGCCATGGCAAAGCTGAGAACACAGGCGATCGGGTTGGCTTTGCCTTGGCCGGCGATGTCTGGCGCTGAGCCGTGTACTGGCTCGTAAAGTGCTTTGGGGCGGCCGTTTTCCATCGGCGCGCCAAGCGAGGCCGAGGGCAACATGCCTAAGCTGCCTGTCAGCATGGCGGCGGCGTCAGATAGCAAGTCACCAAAGAGGTTGTCTGTGACGATAACGTCAAACTGCTTGGGCCAGCGGCACAACTGCATAGCGCCCGCATCGGCATACATGTGGCTGAGCTCGACATCGGAATACTCGGCTTCGTGGATTTCGGTAACCACATCGCGCCACAGGATACCGCTTTCCATGACGTTGGCTTTCTCCATCGAGCAGACTTTGTTGCCACGTTTGCGCGCCAACTCGAACGCCGAGCGGGCAACGCGGGCGATTTCGCTTTCTGTGTAGCGCTGTGTGTTGATGCCTACACGCTCGTTGCCCTCTTTGAAGATGCCTCGAGGCTCGCCAAAGTAGATGCCAGACGTCAGCTCGCGCACGATCATGATGTCGAGTCCCGCAACCACGTCTTTCTTGAGGGATGAGAAGTCTGCTAGCGCGTCAAAGCACTGGGCAGGGCGCAGGTTTGAGAACAAGTCCATCTCTTTGCGCAGGCGCAACAGGCCACGCTCGGGCTTTACCGAAAAGTCGAGGTTATCATACTTGGGCCCGCCAACAGCGCCGAGCAGAACGGCGTCAACCTCTTGGGCTTTGGCCATTGTCTCGTCGGCAAGCGGTGTTCCGTGCTTGTCGTAGGCCGAACCGCCGACCAAGTCTTCGCTGACGTCAAAGGCGAGGTCGCGCTTGGCGCCATACCAGTCAATAACTTTGCGCACTTCGGCCATAACTTCAGGGCCGATGCCGTCACCCGGCAAGATAAGAAGCGAAGGGTTGCTCATGTTTGTGTTCCTCGTGTTGATTAGTTGCCTTCCAGCTATCGGCTTGCGTGCGAAGGGTCAAGAAACATGCTGCTTTAACCCCGCTTCAAGTGTGTCCCAAACATGCCTGATGCGCGGCGTGTGCTGCAGCGCTTTGGGCGCGGCGAGCCAAACGGGCAGTGGGGGGATTGGCACGTCGGGGAACAGGCGCACAATGTCAGGTGTTCTGTCTGCCAGAGCCGTTTGAGAAAACCCGATGCCGCAGCCCGCCCGCACCAGCTCCCAGTAAGTCGTTTGGTTGTCGCATTGAACGCCAAACCAGTTCTCGTCGGCGGTCAGGCCCATCTGGCGCATACCGCGAATGATCTGGTCATTCTTGTGGTAGCCGACGATGTCATGCCCGGCAAGTTCAGCAGGTGTTTGAGGCGTTCCCCTGCGCTCGAGGTAGCTTTGGTGTGCGAAGATGCCGAGGCCAATTTCGCCGAGCTGTTTGGTCACGATGTCGAGCTGTTCGGAACGGAACATGCGCACGGCAATGTCGGCCTCGCGAAACAGCAGGTTTTCCGAGGTGTCCGAAGGCAGTAGCGTTATCTGGACGCCGGGTGCGGTCTGCCGGATTTGCGCTAGGATCGGCGGAAGCAAATGGTGCGCGACAAACTCACTCGCCGTTAGGCGCACTGTGCCGTTGAGTTTCTGGCTTTGGCCATCCGCTGCCAACTCAAGCGCCTTCACAGCCTTCAGCATGTCGCGGGCTGGCTCAAGCAAGAGGGCTCCGGTTTCTGTAAGGGCAAGCCCACGTGGATGCCGCAGAAAAAGCTCGGCCTGTAAGGCGGCTTCGATCTGTTTGATCTGCCGCCCGAGCGTCGGCTGACTGCGCCCCAAACTGCGCGCGGCGTCAGACAGCGAGCCGGTTTCGGCAACTGCCAGATAGGCCTGCACGAGCGACCAGTTGATAGACGAGATGAGTTTATCCATTCTAAAATGAATACTAGATAGATATAATTGGTCAATTCATATTCATTACAGATTGGCTTAAATCTCTCCCGTCACCAACAAAAGGAGAGAGACATGACACAGATAGCGCTTATTCTCGGGGCTTCAGGCAAGATTGGCACTCATGCCATTCGTGCCTTTGAGGCGCGCGGCTGGACATGCCGCATCTATGACCGCACGGCAGGCAATATGAGCGAGGCTGCCATGGGGTGCGACGTGATCATGAACGGGCTGAACCCGCCAAACTATCACAACTGGGCCAAGATCATCCCCGAGATCACAGAGCAGGTTATCGCCGCAGCCAAAGCGAGTGGGGCGACGGTTATCTTGCCCGGAAATGTCTATGTTTACGGGGCCGAGGGCGGGGAGTTCTCAGAGAAGACGCCACATGACCCTGTCTCGCGCAAAGGCAAGATCAGAGTCGATATGGAGGCGCGCTATGCCCAGAGCGGCGTGCAGGTTATCAACCTGCGAGCGGGTAGCTTCATTGACCCTGACAAGAACGGAGACATCGTTTCATTGATGATCCTCAACAAGATCAAGAAGGGCCGGATCGGCGCTACAGGTGACGTGTCGGTGAAACACGCCTATGCCTATCTGCCCGATTGGGCGCGCGCGGCAGAGCAGTTGGCGCAAATGCGCAGCACGCTCCATACCTATGAGGACATCCCCTTTCCTGGCCACGCGTTTTCGCTGGAAGAGCTTAAGAGCGAGATTGAGGCCATAACCAAACACCCGCTCACCTACAGCGCCTTCCCGTGGTGGCTCATGCGTCTGGCCGCGCCCGTCTGGGAGCTGGCGCGAGAGCTATTGGAAATGCGCTATCTCTTTAACACCTCGCACTGGCTTTCGGCGCAAAAGTTTGGGGCTCTCTTGCCTGACTTCGAGGCGACGCCCTTGAAGACGGTGCTAGGGCAGCTGGATGTCGACCCAAACCAGCCTGTGGCGACTGGCGCGCTCGGCAAGCGCTTGGCTTGAGGCGCCAATCCCAGGCCAGAACACACCCGCGTCACGCACCGTGATGTCCCGTGAAGGCAGAACGTAGTCAACGCGCATATTACCAGGCTTTGGGTCGCGCCAGTCGGCGGTGTCGAGCGCTGGGTCGCCAATGTGGTTTGCATTGGCGGCTTGCTTCGCACCAGCGCTTTTTGGCCGCGGGTCTCGTAAAGCAGGATGGGTGAGCAGAGCCTGAATGCCCTCGTGACGCCCCTCGCCATCGGCCGGATCAAGGTTGGCCCCCGCAAGCAGCACAAGAGGCGGCGCTGGCGGAGGGCCGAACCGTCCGTCGAGCAAATGTTGCCAAAACAGGTTCTCATCAAGGTTTCGTTTTCCGTTCTGGTCTTCGGCGCCGTCGAACACCGGCGGGCTGGCTTGGTAGGCCAGCAGCGTGAGAGTTTTGCCTGAAGGCAACGCGATTGGAACGACCCAATGCGCGACAGTTGCGAGCCTCTGAACAGCTTGGGCCTCTCGCGAGGGAAAGGGGCGCCCCTCGGGGTAGCTGGGCAGGTGCGCGTTGTATGTGTCTTTCCAGAGCATGTTTGAGTGGTCTTGAACGCCACCTGCCTTGATCGGATGGCGCGACAGAAGTGCAAGCCCGTCTTGGCCGGAGAAATAACCAAAGCCCTGCGCATCTTTGGGAGTTCCCAAAGCGCCATCGCCGTTCATATCAAGCCCCGTGGCCATGCCTGTGTTCGGGCGTCGCGCAAAAAGATGCAGATAGCGCGCCTCACCCAAGCCCTGATTGAACGCGTTAAGCGCCCGCAGCTCTCCGTCGTAATCAAAGCCGGATATCAGCAGAATGTCAGGAGCGTGAAGCTTGATAATAGACTGCACTGCCGCGACTTGCGCATCTTCACCGCGCGCAATGTCACGCAGCAAAAGGCCAGGACCCTTGCGTTTCAGCTCTGCATTAAAGAAGGCAACGCGCAGCTCTTCCGCGGCGAGGGGCCCTGCGATCAGGGCCGCCAAAAGCGCCGCTATCAGGCGGTTTGCATGTTTGCTTGCTCGGTTGATGAGTAGGCACGGTTGCGCTTTTCTTCGATCAACTCGGCGATCCGGCCCATAGCGATGCCGCGCATGATCATAGAAGTTGGCAAGAAGGCCCATGCTGTCATTGTCCAAATCAGCGTTTGCGGGTTTTGCAATGAAAGCGGGTCAATAAAGCTAGACGTCGCTTTCACAACGGCTGGGATCAAGAATGGCAGCAAAATCCCTAACACAATGTTAAGGCCTGCGTCGCGTTTTAACCTTTGCACAACATCGCCACCAGCAGTCGGGTCAAACAGGGGGAGGTTGATCCAGACATTGAAGGCACGGTTGCGCGTCGGCCAGCCCAGAAGGCGCACCAGTGTTACAAAGATAAACAAAGCCGCGATCGAGATCATGTAAGACAGGCCAGCCGCAGTGCGAACTGAGGTGAGAAGTTCGTCAGAAGCATATTCGGGCATCATCAGCACAACAAGGCGGACGGGCGAAAACGGAAAATCAAGCACGTCGCCCCAAGCGATGCCAATGCTGGAGAGCATTGCTGAAAGTGCTGTCGGCTCGGTTTTCGCCGCACAGATAATGGACAGGAGCGTGATGCTCATGAACAAGGCCGCGAACCGCAGTCGGTTGAACGGCGAGGCATAGCGGAACTCGATGATCGAGGGGTATTGGCTGTTGTACTCTATGAACGTCATAATGAACGCCAGAAGCGCGACGAGGACAACAATTTGCGTTGTGTCCGCGTTGACGTCGGAAAGTATGAGTGAAGGCAGTGCCACCAGCAAAGCCATCAAAAATGCGCGCAAAGCTGCGCCTGTTACTCGGGTAATCACTGCCCAATCCTCTCAACTTGGCTGGCTGCGATGCGTTGCCGCGGCCTTGTTCCAACTTGAACCCGTCGTTTGTGACGGTATGCCTCAATCTTGCCCAATTTTTGCCTTCTTTCGGTAAACAGCTCAAGTCTTGTTCCGATAAGAGCCTGTGAATGGGGCGTTTTAAGGGAGCAACTGGTGCGAGATTGCATCAATTACGCATCCTAAATGTGGCAAACGAAAAGGAATTTACTACATTTTGTGGAAAGTTCGAAAGGAGCCCATAGGCGTCGACTAACGAAGCTTTAATCAAATTGTTTGAAAGCAGACAGAAGGAGCGGTCGAGGAAAACTATCCACGACCGCTACTAATAATGTCTTAAACCCAAGGACGGGCTTGCGAGGCCGTGGCTTCAAAAGCGTCGATGGACTTTTCTTTGGCCATGGTCAGGCCGATATCATCGAGGCCTTCCAGCAGGCAGTGCTTTTTGAAGGCGTCAACTTCAAAGGCAAAGCTCTCGCCGTCTGAGGTGGTCACGGTCTGCGCTTCAAGGTCAATGTCCATACGGGCATTGGCGCCTTTCTCGGCGTCCTTCATCAGCACATCGACAACCTCCTGCGGCAAGACAATCGGCAAGATGCCGTTCTTGAAGCAGTTGTTGAAGAAGATATCAGCGAAGCTTGTCGAGATAACCGCCTTGATCCCGAAATCCGCGATCGCCCAAGGCGCATGCTCGCGCGATGAGCCGCAACCGAAGTTGTCACCCGCCACAAGGATCTGCGCGTCGCGGTAGGCGGGCTGGTTGAGAACGAAGTCCTCGATCTCGCTGCCGTCGCGGTTATAGCGCATCTCGTCAAACAGATTCTTGCCAAAGCCTGTGCGTTTGATCGACTTCAGAAAAACCTTGGGGATGATCATGTCGGTGTCGATGTTCACCAGCGGCATCGGCGCGGCGATACCTGAGAGTTTTTCGAACTTTTCCATTAGAGCATCTCCCGAATGTCTGTGAGGTGGCCGGTGATGGCTGCTGCGGCGGCCATGGCGGGCGACACAAGGTGTGTGCGGCCTTTATAGCCTTGGCGGCCTTCAAAGTTGCGGTTTGATGTGGCTGCGCAGCGCTCGCCTTCGGAAAGCTGGTCGGGGTTCATCGCGAGGCACATAGAGCAACCCGCGAGGCGCCATTCAAAGCCGGCCTCTTTGAAGATGTCAGCGAGGCCTTCCTCTTCGGCCTGTGCGCGCACAAGGCCTGAGCCCGGAACGATCATGGCGCGCATGCCTTCCTTGATCTTCTTACCTTTGACGATCTCGGCAACAGCGCGGAAGTCTTCGATTCGGCCATTGGTGCAAGAGCCGATAAAGACAGTGTCGATCTGGATGTCTGTCAGCTTCTGGCCAGGGGTGAGGCCCATATACTCGATCGAACGGCGCGCGGCTTCGACTTTGCCACCTGTGAAGTCTTCCGGTGAGGGAACAACACCTGTGATCGGCAGCACATCTTCGGGCGAGGTTCCCCAAGTGACGACTGGCTGGATGTCTTCGCCTTTGAGCGTGACGACCTTGTCAAAATGCGCGCCTTCGTCAGTATAGAGCGTCTTCCACCATTCAAGCGCGGCTTCCCACTGGCCCGCTTTCGGGGCGTGAGGGCGGCCTTTGACGTAGGCAAATGTCTTTTCGTCCGGCGCAATCAGGCCAGCGCGTGCGCCGCCTTCGATCGCCATGTTGCAGACAGTCATGCGGCCTTCCATGGAAAGATCACGGATCGCTTCACCGCAATACTCGATGACATAGCCCGTGCCACCGGCTGTGCCGGTTTCGCCGATGACAGCAAGGGTGATGTCTTTCGCCGTGACGCCGGGCATAAGCTTGCCGGTGATCTCGACTTTCATGTTCTTCGACTTTTTCTGGATCAGCGTTTGCGTGGCCAGAACGTGCTCAACCTCGGAGGTGCCGATGCCGTGAGCCAGCGCACCGAAGGCGCCATGCGTAGCTGTGTGGCTGTCGCCGCAGACAACTGTCATGCCCGGCAAAGTCCAGCCCTGCTCGGGGCCGACGATGTGAACGATGCCTTGGCGCACATCGTTCATCGGGTAGTAGTGAATGCCGAACTCTTTGGCGTTGCTGTCCAACGCGTCAACCTGAATGCGGCTTTCTTCTGTCATCTGGGCCGGGTCTTCACGGCCAGCTGTCGTCGGCACGTTGTGATCGGGCACAGCGATTGTTTTGTCAGGCGCGCGCACAGTGCGGCCCGTCATGCGCAGGCCTTCAAAGGCTTGCGGCGACGTCACTTCGTGAACGAGGTGGCGGTCAATATAAAGTAGGCAGGTGCCATCGTCAGCCTCATCGGCGACGTGGGCATCCCAGATTTTGTCATAGAGCGTTTTGGGGGACATCTGTCCTCTCCCGTGTTGTTGTGAATGTGTGGTGCGACAGGAAGACCGGCCCTTACAGGCAAGCGGCAATAGCGCGGGTTTCCCCGTAAAAGCGTTCGCGGAGGCGCGCGCGGTCACATATGTCGAAAATCCGTGTCATGCTTGTCAGATACAGCTTGTGCGGCAACATCGCAAGGGTGTGATGGCAAAGCTCTTGCCCGCAACGCTGCACCATGTAAGCTGAACAAAAAGGAAGAGCATGGAACCCGAAACAGCCCTTGAAACGAGCGCCAACCCGCCTGCAGCCTCGGACGTAGAGCCGGCAGCCGACGCCGTTATCAACGGTGCGCAGGAGGTGGCCCTGTCACTGGCCGACAAGGCGCAGGGGTTTTTTGAAGGGCTGCTCAGGCCTTGGAATGCCTATCAGGTTTTCATCGCGCTCGGCTTGTTTGTGGCGGCGCATTTGCTGGCCAAACTTCTCACGCCACGCTACCGCGAGTGGATGCGCGAACGTGAGAACTGGCCGAAGTGGCGGCTGCGGTTTCTGTTGCTCATCCAACGGCGATTGCGGCTGATCCTGTTCGTTTTCATGGTGTTCCCCACAGTCTGGTTGATGCGCGAGCTGACTTGGCCGTCGCGTTCTTACTTGCTTGGGGTGATCGCCGATCTGGCCGTTGCATGGCTCGTGATTGCCGTCGTGACGCGCCTTATTAACAACGGCTTTTTGCGCTCTGTGGTGCGTTATGCCGGTTGGGCATGGGTAACGTTTTCTGTCTTGGGGGTCACTGAAGAAGCGCAGAAGCTGATGGATTCTGCGGCCATCGAGCTTGGCACAATGCGGATCTCGCTTTGGATCATCGTGCAGGCGGTTTTCACCCTTGGAGTGTTGCTGTTTGTCGCGCGGTTTATCTCCAAAACAATGGCCAGCGGCGTGAAGCGCAACGATGACATAAGCCCGTCAATGCAGGTTTTGGTGATCAAATTCGCTCAGGTTGCCTTCTATGGGCTGGCGATATTTATCGGTCTGAAAGCGATCGGGCTTGACCTGACGGGGCTTGCTGTTCTTTCGGGTGCGATCGGTGTTGGCCTTGGTTTTGGTCTGCAAAAGGTTGTCTCCAACCTTGTGTCCGGCGTTATCATTCTGCTCGATAAGTCGATCAAACCGGGCGACGTTATCAGCCTTGGCGAGACGTTCGGCTGGATCAACACACTGGGCGCGCGCTATACCTCTGTGGTGACGCGCGACGGGCGGGAATACCTTATTCCCAACGAAGATCTGATCACCTCACAGGTTGTGAACTGGTCGCACTCTGATGACTTTGTGCGCCTCGATATCTTCTTCGGGACGGCTTACGGCGATGATCCTCACAAGGTGCGCGCGATCGCGATCGGAGCCGCGAAGAGCGTTGATCGGGTGCTGGTGCACCGCGCGCCTGTTTGCCACATCGTCGGGTTTGGTGACAGCTCCGTGGACTATATCCTACGGTTCTGGATCAAAGATCCGACGGGCGGGCTGACAAACATCCGTGGAAATGTCTACCTCGCGCTTTGGGACGCGTTTCAGGAGAACGGCATCTCTATTCCGTTCCCGCAGCGCGAAGTGCGGATGCTCGACGATGCGAGCGAAAAGCCTCATTTTATTGACTTACCAGACAAGAGTTAAGGCCAACTGGCCCCATCGTTTTCAAAGGTTAACACGAGATCGTTAACCGTGAAACGATTGTGCCTGAGGTATGCTGCTCTCCGTGCAGCTATGCGTGCAGAACGCGTGCATACAGTTTTGCGTGAAAACCTTAACCGAAATTAACTTAACCAACCGTACGCCGGACGGGCGGGCCGCAATTGGCCCGCCCGAGGCTTTCAGAGCGTGCGGGTCGAGAAGTACCAGTCGACTGTCTCGTAGCCCTCGCCGGCGCGGGCCATAGCCGCCGCCGGAGTTGCAGGTGTCGGTACGATCACAGGCTCGCCGGGCTTCCAGTTTTCGGGCATCGCGCAGGCGTTTTCATCGGCTGTCTGCATGGCCACGAGCAGGCGGTAGATCTCGTCGACAGAACGGCCTGCGTTCATCGGGTAATAGACCATTGCACGCAACACCCCTTCAGGGTCAATCAGGAAGGTCGCGCGCACCGCGGCTGTGTCCGAGGCGCCTGGCTGGATCATCCCGTAGACTTGGGCCACGGCCATGTTGAGGTCGGCGATGATCGGGAACTTGATCTCGACGCCAAACTTTTCCTTGATGTTCAGCATCCACGCGATGTGGATGTAATGGCTGTCGATAGACAGGCCCAAGAGCTCGGTGTTGCGGGCCGTGAAGTCATCGTGCTTTTTGGCGAAGGCGATGAACTCGGTTGTGCAAACCGGCGTGAAGTCGGCGGGGTGCGAAAATAGCACGAGCCACTTGCCGCGGTAGTCTTCCAGCGTTTTCTGGCCGTGGGTTGTGGGGGCGTCAAAGGCGGGTGCGGCTTCGTTCAAACGTGCGCCGGCGGGTTGTATTTGATCAGTCATTTTGCTGTCCTTCTTGTTTCAGCGTCTCGATGACACAGGGATAGCGGCTGGACAGTTATAGGTGAAATTGAATATAAATCTCACAATAATAGAGAAAATCTATCAATGATCACCCTTCGCCAAATGCGCTTTCTGACGGCTGTTGCCGATACACTGAACTTCTCGCGGGCCGCAGAGATGTGCTTTGTGACGCAGCCAACTTTGAGTGCCGGCATAAAAGAACTCGAAGAGCGCTTGGGCGTGCAGCTGATCGAGCGAACGCGCCAGAGTGTGATGCTAACCCCCTTGGGAGAAGAGATCACCGTTCGGGCGCGGCGCTTGCTGCTGGATGCAGGCGAGATCGAAACTCTGGCGCGGGCGCATCAGAACTCGTTTCAGGGCGACTTGAAGCTCGGTTCGATCCCGACGATCGGGCCTTACCTGTTGCCGCGCGCCTTGCCTGCCTTGCGCAGTGCTTTCCCTGATATGCGTGTCTATCTGCGCGAAGAGATGACAGAGAGCCTGCTGGAAGGGCTGCACGCGGGGCGCCTTGATCTGGTTCTGATCGCGCTGCCTTTCGAGACCGGCACGCTGGAGCTGATGCCGCTGTTTGAAGACGGCTACCAGCTTGCCTCGCCAGCCGGCTGGCCAGCGCCGAGCGGGGCCGAAGAACTGACGGAAAGTGGCCAGCTCATGTTGCTGGAAAAGGGCCATTGCCTGCAGCGGCATGCGCTGGAAGCCTATCCGGGGCGGATTTTTGCGGCGCAGGACAGCTTTGCGGCCACAAGCCTGACCACTCTGATTGCGATGGTGTCCGAGGGCTTGGGCGTAACGCTGTTGCCCAACCTTGCTGTGGCGGCAGGCGTGGCCGGAGCCGCCGATGTGCAGCTGACGCCATTGCCAGACGCTTGCCCGCGCACTGTGGCGCTTGCTTGGCGGCCTGGCTCGGCCAGAGCCGCTGTGTTCAAGGAACTCGGCGCGCTTTTGCAGACCCGCCATCAACAGGCCACCGCGTAGGCAGGCGCTTTGTCAGCCGCCTGTCGCGCTCGCTTGGGCGGCTTTGATCGCTTTGGCGGAGCCAGTCAGCGGCACTTGGGTGCGCTTTTTGAGGTCTTCAATGACCAGAACATCGCCGCCGCGCAGGGGGCTGAGCTGGGTGTTGGGCATGACCATCGTGTAAGCGATCGCACCGCTTTTGGTTTTGAGGACTTTGGCAAAGCGGAAGGTGTCGATATAGGCGCGCTTGCCGTTTGCGTAGCTCACGTAGAGCCGCAGATCGAGCGGGCGGGTTGGCCAAAGCCCTGACACGAACAGCGAGGAGCTGTTCTTTCCGGCCTCAAAGTCGAGCACGACCTGAACGCCTTGGGCAGACTCCACAGAGGCAAAATGCCTGCCTTGTTCGGAGCGGGCCTGCCACGTTCCAACGCCTTCGGCGTGAAGGCTGGAGCCAGCCCAAAACAGGCAAAAAACGGCAACGCGAAACAACTGGCACATGGAACTCTCCCTCAAGTGCCCTTTTCTTGCGGCAGGACGCGGGTAAAATCCAGTCCTGTAAACGGGTTTTTAAGCGCTGTTGTTTCAATTTCGCCGCAATGGCCGCCTCAAAAACAGCCAGACAAATGCGCCCTTGAAGCTTTCGTTGAGAATCTACATATGCGGTGTTACGGTTATTTTACGCTCGGCACCGGAGCTTTTCAGGTGCGCCAAATGGAGGGACCACGTCCTGTCACCTGACGTTGCAGCGGCTTCTGAAAGCCAAGCCGAGACACCCAAAAGCTTCAAGCCGCTCACAAGCGATGAGCTGCTGGCGGTTATTCTCAAATCACTCGATGACGACAAAGCTGAAGAAATCGCGCAGATCGATCTGCGCGGCAAGTCTTCTATGGGCGACTATATGGTTGTCTGCTCTGGCCGGTCGTCGCGCCAAGTGAGTTCGATTGCGCAGAAGTTGGTGGACAAGCTCAAAGTCGAGCACGGGCGTGCCTCACGCATTGAAGGCCGCGGCACAGGCGACTGGGTTCTTGTCGACACCGGCGACATTATTGTTCACGTGTTCCGCCCCGAAGTGCGCGAATTTTACCAGCTCGAAAAGATGTGGCTGTCGCCTGACGCGGCCAACGCTTGAATGCGGGTCCATATCTGCGCTGTTGGCCGCCTCAAGGCAGGCCCTGAAAAAGCGCTGATAGACGACTACGTTCAACGCTTTGAACGTTCAGGCCGCGCGCTGGGCTTTACAGCGCTGACTTTACATGAAGTTGAAGACAAAAAGGGCGGCGGCATGGAGGCCGAAGCAGTGCTCTTGGAGCGCGCTTTGCCCAAGGGGGCCACGCTTGCGTGCCTTGATGAACGCGGCAAGCTTGTCAGCTCGCCCGAGTTTGCCGAGCGTTTGGCAGGCTGGCGCGACACCGGTTCGCAGGATGTAGCCTTCGTGATCGGCGGGGCCGACGGCATCGCGCCAAGCCTGCGCGCCAAGGCGGACTTCTCTCTCAGCTTTGGCAAGATGGTCTGGCCGCATATGCTGGCGCGTGTCATGCTGAGCGAACAGCTTTACCGCGCCGCATCTATTCTGGCGGGCGCGCCGTATCACCGGGTTTGAAGGCGGGGTCTCGCGATGTTTGGATGGTTCAAAAAACGTAAGCCGCCCGCGCTGGAGCTGCTCGATGTGATCGCCATCGCCGAAGAGGCGACACGCGGCATGCCGATGCGCGCGCATGTGCGCGGGCGCGCCCTGCCACAGTTGCTTGAGCTGTTTGAAGCCCGCATGAGCGAGCACGAGGCCCACGCACACGCAAGCTTCAGCCCCGAGCAGCGCGCCGAGATGCGCCAGCTGTTTACAGAGGAAGTCACAGGCGCCGCCCCCAAACCCGGAGACCCGGCGCCGCATGCGCCTGATACGGGCCACCAAGGCCACATCGAAGGCATCGTGGCTGCGGCCTTTGACACCGAGTTTGACGGCACGCCAGCGCGCGCTTTGGCTGTCGCCGAAGGCGCCCGCCGTGATGTGCAGCTTTACCTCGCCCGCGAAGAACTGGCCGAGCCAGCGCTTGTTGCGGCAGGGGAACGCGCCATCGCCGAGCATATGGCCGCGGTTTTGCGCTAACAGGCTTGCGCATGGTTGCCCCGATGCTGCTGAGGGCATACATGCTTGCTCAAAGAGGACGTTACCTATGAGCACTTCCAAACCTGTTGTTTTGTGTATTCTGGATGGCTGGGGCCATTCCGACAGCCCCGTGGCCAACGCGCCGCATTTGGCGAACACACCGAATTTTGACCGGCTGCAAGCCGAGTGCCCGTCAGATTATCTGACAACGCATGGCCCCGACGTGGGCTTGCCGAGCGGCCAGATGGGCAATTCGGAAGTGGGCCACACCAACATCGGCGCGGGCCGTGTTGTGGCGATGGATCTGGGCCAGATCGACCTTGCGATTGAAAGCGGCACTTTCTTTGAGGAGGCTGCCTTGCTCTCGTTTGTCGCCAAGCTCAAAGAGACGGGCGGCACGGCGCATTTGCTGGGCCTTGTCTCCAATGGCGGCGTGCATGGCCACTTGAGCCACATCATCGCCGCCGTGAACACGATCGCCGCAGCAGGCGTGCCTGTGTGTCTGCACGCGATCAGCGACGGGCGCGATGTTGCGCCAAAGTCGGCCTATGGCTACTTCAACACGCTCGCCGATGCGATGCCGGAAGGCGCGCGCATCGCGTCGCTGACAGGGCGCTACTTTGCGATGGACCGCGACAACCGCTGGGAGCGGGTCGGCGAGGCCTATGAGGCGATGGTGCACGGGCAGAGCAACTATAAGGCCAGCGACGCCCATAGCGCGATTTCAAACGCCTATAACCGCAGCGAGACAGACGAGTTTATCTCGGCCACTGTTCTGGCGGGCTATCAGGGCATGCAGGATGGCGACGGGCTGTTCTGCCTCAACTTCCGTGCCGACCGCGCCCGCGAGATACTCGCCGCGATCTGCGCACCTGAGTTTGACGCCTTTGACGTCGGCACGCGGCCCGCCTTTGCGGCCAAGCTGGGGCTGGTGGAATATTCCGATGCCCACAATGCGTATATGGAGACAGTCTTTCCCAGTCGCGAGATCGTCAACACGCTGGGCGCTTGGGTGTCAAAGCAGGGCAAGCGGCAGTTTCGCCTCGCGGAAACCGAGAAATACCCGCACGTGACATTCTTCCTCAACGGGGGTGTCGAAGTGCCTTACGCGGGCGAGGAGCGCTATATGGCGCAAAGCCCCAAAGTCGCCACCTACGACTTGCAGCCCGAAATGAGCGCTGCCGAGGTGACAGACGCCTTCGTGCGCGCCATCGAAGACGGGTTTGACATGATCGTGACGAACTATGCCAACCCCGACATGGTCGGCCACACGGGCGACTTGAAAGCCGCTATAAAGGCCTGCGAAGCCGTAGATGCCGGCCTTGGCCGCGTCATGGCGGCGCTGGAAAAAGCCGGTGGCGCTATGATCGTAACGGCTGACCATGGCAACTGCGAAGTCATGATTGACCCGAAAACCGGCGGGCCACATACCGCGCATACCACCAACCCTGTGCCGGTTATGTTGTTTGGCGGCCCAAAGGGTGCCAAGCTGCGCGCAGGGCGGCTGAGCGACTTGGCTCCGACAATTCTGGACTTGATGCAGCTTGAAAAACCCGCCGAGATGACCGGAGAGAGCCTTATCGTATGAACCTGCGCGCCTGCTTTCTTGCTGCGGCCACTTTGGCCCTTGCCTGGGCTTTGCACCTGCAGGCTCAGGAGCTTGCCCCTGCGGCGGCGGCGGAAGCGGCTCTGGAGCAGGTGAAGGCCGCCGAAACTGCGCTGGAAGAGGCCAAGGGCGGGCGTGACCGTGTTGCCGCCTTGAGCCAGACGGTGCAGGCCTTTGAAAACGGCCTCGGGGCTGTGCGGTCGGGGCAGCGGCGTGTCACGATCCGCGAGCGCGAGCTGAGCCTTGAGCTTGCCGCGCAAGAAGAAGAGATCGCGGGGCTTTTGTCGGTGCTGCTGGCGCGCGGGCGCTCTGGCTCGCCGAGCTTGTTTTTACACCCGGAAGGCCCGCTTGGCACCGCCCGCGCGGGCATGATCGTGACAGAAGTCACCCCAGCCCTGTCGCTTCAGGCGGCCGAGTTGCGCAGCAAGCTTGTCGAAGTCAGCACCCTGCGCCAGTTACAGGCGAGTGCTGAGGGCACCTTGCAAAAGGGGCTGACGGGCGTTCAAACCGCGCGTGCCGAGCTGAACCAAGCCATCGCCGACAGGGTTGAACTGCCGAAGAGGTTTATCGAAGATCCGGTGAAAACAGCGCTTCTGATTGCCACGTCAGACACGCTCGACAGTTTCGCGACGAGCCTCTGGCAGATCAGTGGCGGGCCGGTTGAAAACGTCAACGAAAACATAGAAGCGCGCAAGGGCAGCCTGCTAATGCCCGTCGCTGGCCGCATTTTGCGCCGTGCGGGCGAGGCCGACGCCGCGGGCATCAAACGCGAGGGTATTTTGATCGCAACGCGCCCGCGCGCGCTTGTCTCAAGCCCTGTTGCCGCGACGGTGCGCTACCAAGGGCCGCTGCTCACCTTCGGTAATGTGATCATACTTGAGCCACAAAACGGGTTGTTGCTGGTGTTCGCGGGGCTTGATGTGGTGTATGGAACTACGGGCGACGTGCTGGTAGAAGGGGCTCCTGTTGGGCTTATGGGCGGCGAAGACGCTGCCGTCGGCGAAATTTTGACCCAGGTTGAGAATGGGGCTGGAAGTGATCTTTCAGAAACGCTCTACTTGGAAGTGAGAGAAGACAATCAGCCGGTGAACCCCGAAAGTTGGTTCCGGTCAGAGAAGGAAAACTGAGGCATGAAGAAATTTCTGATGGCAGCCGGTATCGGCACGCTGGCGGGGCTTGTTGTGACCACACAGGTGGCCGAGCCACTGTTGGCACAAGAATCGGCCAAGACAACCGACGTTTACCAACAGCTTGACTTGTTTGGCGACATTTTCGAGCGCATCCGCGCGCAATATGTCGAAGAGGTTGACGAGGGCGATCTGATCGAAGCCGCGATCAACGGCATGCTGACATCGCTTGACCCGCACTCAAGCTACCTGAGCCCGAAAGACGCTGACAAGATGCGCGTCAGCACCAGCGGCGAGTTTGGCGGCCTCGGCATCGAAGTCACGCAGGAAGAGGGCTTTGTCAAAGTCGTCTCCCCGATGGACGGCACGCCCGCCGACGAAGCAGGCGTTGAAGCCGGAGATTTCATCACCCACGTGGATGGAGAGAGCCTCTTGGGCCTCACGCTTGACGAGTCCGTCGAGCTGATGCGCGGGCCGGTTGGCAGTGAGATCATCATCACCGTGGCCCGCAAGGACGCGCCGGAGCCGATCGAAATTTCGATCATCCGCGACACGATCAAGCTGACAGCCGTACGCTCGCGTATTGAGGGCGAAACTGTCGTGCTGCGCCTGACAACGTTTAACGAGCAGACCTACCCGAACCTCGAAGCCGGCATCAAAAAGCAGGTCGAGGAAGCGGGCGGCATGGACAAGGTGAACGGCTTTGTTCTGGATCTGCGCAACAACCCGGGCGGCTTGCTGCGCCAGGCTATCAAAGTGTCGGATGCTTTCCTTGAAAGTGGCGAGATCGTTTCGACACGTGGCCGCAACCCTGCCGACGGTGACCGCTTCAACGCGGTTGCGGGCGACTTGACAGATGGCAAGCCGCTTGTCGTGCTGATCAACGGCGGCTCGGCCTCGGCGTCAGAAATTGTCGCCGGTGCCTTGCAAGACCACCGCCGCGCGATTGTTGTCGGCACCAAGAGCTTTGGCAAAGGCTCGGTTCAGACTGTGATGCCCCTGCGCGGCGACGGGGCCATGCGCCTGACGACGGCGCGCTATTACACGCCATCGGGCCGCTCCATTCAGGCGCTGGGCGTGTCTCCGGACATCGTTGTTGAACAGCCCCGCCGCACCGCCGAAGAAGCGGAAGAGGCAGACGTCAAGTTCAAGGCGCGCACCGAAGCTGACCTGCGCGGCTCCATCAGCAACGACAGCCTCACCGAGGACGAGATCGAGCAGATCAAGGTAGACCAGGAGAAGGCACTGGCCGCGGCCAAGCTCCGCGAGGACGACTACCAGCTTGCTTACGCGATCGACATTCTCAAGGGCCTCTCGGCTCTTGGGCCAGAGAAGTAAGCGCTCACGATTTGTGAGTCAGAGAAAGCCGCTCTTTTTGGGGCGGCTTTTATTTTAGGAGAAGCCGATGCCCAAGACCATTGCACTGACCCACGCTTACGAGGCCGCGCCCGAAGCGGTCTGGGCGCTCGCAACCGACTTTGACGCCTTGCAGACAGTCATGGAAGGGCTTGTCAGCTTTGAGGGCTTGCCAGACGGGCGCCTTCAGCGAGGGCAGCACCTTGAGGTTGGCGTCTCGCTGTTTGGCAAGCTGCCTGCACAGCCCTATACGATGGATGTGATTGAGCTTGACGATGCGGAGATGCGCTTCAAAAGCCGCGAAGCCGGTGCTGGCGTGAAGTCATGGCAGCACGAGTTGCAAGTTGTGCCCGTCGGGCAGGGCTGCGAGATCCGCGAGCAGATCACCATCGATGCGGGGCTGCTGACACCTCTCTATGTGGCATGGGCGCGGTATATGTATAAGCGCCGACACCCCAAGCGGCTTGAGCTGCTGGCGCAGTAAGCCGTTGCGGTGCTGTGCAAGTTCGGCCAGAAAGGGCCAAACTGGGGGGCAAGCCAATGCTTGAAATTATCGTTCTATGTGTCGCAGGCCTTGCGACCGGCGCGCTCAACGCCGTTGCCGGAGGCGGCACGTTCATTTCGTTTCCGGCGCTTGTCTGGCTTGGTGTGCCGCCGATTATGGCCAATGCGACGGCGACGCTCACGGCCATTCCCGGTTATGCGGGCAGCGCTTGGGCGTTTCGCAACGACATCGAGGCCGAGGGGGCTTTGAGCCTGCCTGTGATGCTGGGGATCGCGGCACTCGGCGGGCTAATTGGCGCGCTTCTTCTGGCGGTGACCAGCGAGGCGGCCTTTGTGGGTCTTGTGCCTTGGCTCTTGCTGATTGCGACGCTGATTTTTGCTGCGGGGCCGAGGCTTTTGCGCGCTCTCAAGGGCAGGGGCTTCGGGGCGGTCAGCTCTGCCGCAACCGTGCTGGCAGTGTCTGTCTATGGCGGCTATTTCAACGGTGGGCTTGGCATCATGCTGCTCGCGGTTTTCGGCTTGATGGGCTTTGCAAACCTGCACGGTATGAACGGGCTGAAGAACCTGATGTCGACGATGATCTCGATTGTGTCGGCAACGGCTCTGGCGCTTGCCGGGCTGATCGCGTGGAAGAGCGCGCTTGTGCTGGCGCTCGCCACGACTGCCGGCGGCTATATCGGCGCGACCTATGCGCGTAAGATTACCAACATGAAGCTTCTGCGCACTGGTATCGTTGCGGTCGGGCTTGTAATGACGGCATTGTTTTTCATGAAGTGAGGCGGGTTATGACCGATAAGATGACAGCTGAAGACATTGCGAAACTGCCCTATCGCCCCTGTGTTGGCGTGATGCTTGCCAATGCCAAGGGCGAGGTATTTGTCGGCCAGCGGATCGATAATGACGCGGCGGCCTGGCAGATGCCTCAAGGCGGGGTGGACGCGGGCGAGGCCGCGCGCGACGCGGCGTTGCGCGAGCTTTGGGAAGAAACGGGCGTTGAGGCGCATCTGGTGCGCGTGGAGGCCGAGACAGAGGGCTGGTTGCCTTACGATCTGCCGCATGAGCTGGTGCCCAACATTTGGAAAG
Source organism: uncultured Lentibacter sp. (assembly GCA_947497495.1). Taxonomy (GTDB): domain Bacteria; phylum Pseudomonadota; class Alphaproteobacteria; order Rhodobacterales; family Rhodobacteraceae; genus Lentibacter. The sequence continues at coordinate 7,196 of CANMGT010000008.1, read as the reverse complement.
GGCGCTACAGGGGCCAAGAACAGAAATGGTTTCTGCTGCGCTTTGTCGGGGAAGATAGCGATGTGAATATCGCCACAGATCACCCAGAGTTTTCGAAGTGGCGCTGGCTGCCGGCGGATGAACTCGTTGACAATATCGTGCCGTTCAAGCGGGCTGTTTATGCGGCCGTTTTGAAAGAGTTTGCGACCCATCTCTAAGCTGCCGTAAGGGTTTGCGCCTTGGCTTCGCCAAGTCGCCCCGCCGATTGGTCGGATCGCAGCTTCGCTGCGATCCGACCAATCGGCTATGCCCTACGCAAGTTAGGGCATCTTTGATGCACGGCTTGGGGCGGGAGCGCCCGCATTGTTTTAGTTTAGGTCTTCCAAAAGCCTGCCGTGCTTGCGGGTTTGTTCGATGACGGCGCCGAAGGTGGTGAAACCGCGGGAGGCGAGCATGGGCAGCATTTTGCACAGCACCTCCGCTGTTGCCACAGCGTCGCCCAACGCAGTATGGCGCAACTCGGGCGGGATGCTCACATCCAGACGCTCGCAAAGCGCATCAAGCGTGTGAGTTTCGCTGGCGCCGAAGAGCACAGCCGACAACAGCACCGTGTCGATGATCGGGTGATCCCATTCAACGCCTGTTTCGCGGCGGTGGCGGCGCAGGAAGGCCATGTCAAACGGCGCGTTATGCGCGACGATAACCGCATCGCGCGAGAAGGTATGAAACTGCCGCGCAGCGGTGTGGATGTCAGGCGCATCGGCCACCATTTCGTTGGTGACTTTATGCACTTTGGTTGACGCCGCGGGGATATTCATCCCCGGGTTCACCAGTTGATCAATGCTCTCGCCAGCAACGATCTTGCCATTTACAACCCGCACCGCGCCGATCTGGACGATCTCGTCTTTATGCGGCAAAAGCCCCGTCGTTTCGGTGTCAAATACCGAGTAGGTCAGCGCCATGATCGGGCGGTCTGCAAAGGCCAGTTCGGCGTCGTGGTCCATCAGATCAAAGTCATAGACCAGAGGGCGCGAGGCCGTGGGGCTGATGAGCGTTTGCGCATCATCAATCACGATCATATAGCCCGGTGCGCTGCCAAGCGGCTTGAGACGGGCTGCAAACGTGAGCCTGCCCTCGGCGCCGCGCGCTTCAAAGCTAAGCTCCGATCCATTCTTAACTAGGTTCGCATGAGCCGCCAGAAGCGTGTCGCGCTCGAAGTAGTCAAAGATCGAGGCGTTCAGGCGTGGCGTGTGAATTTGGCCAAGCACTGCAGCGGCCTGTCCGTCATAAAGAACGATCTGATGCGCGGGGCTGACGAGGATCATTGCTACCGGAATATCTGTCAACAAGGCTGTGAGGCGGTCTTTCTCGGCCGTCAGCCGCGCGGTTTCGGCGGCGACAGCTTCGGCGGCTGTCAATGTGCTTTGCGAGAGCTGCCCGGTGACGGCTTGAGCGGCTGGTGCGAGGTCGCCAAGATAGCGGGCCTGATGCGTGTCCATCGTCACGCTAACACCCGCATGCGCGCCCGTGCGCAGCGTTGCGGCGAGGCGTTCGATGGGCTTTGAGACGTTCTCGTCAAACAGCAGCCAGATGCCGGTGATGAGTGCTATGAGGCCGAAGCCTGACAGGATCGCGGCAAAGAAAAAGCCGTTTGCGGGGCTGCTTTCTTCAGCCCGCTGATAGCCAAAGTAGAGCGCCCCCGCCACCAGCGCGAGGCTGGCCAGAGCCATGAAGACAAAGAACAACAGAACACGCAGGCGCAGGCTTAGCGAGGTGAACATCAGCTCGCTCCGCAGATGGTTGCGAGCATGCTGTCGCCCTTGGGCGGTGTGAGCCACTCGGCGCCTTGGACGGTGCCGTCGTCTTCAAAGCTAATCGCGTCGGTCAGGGCGGCGCGACGCATCTGCTCGCAGTCGGCCAGAACCGGCAGTTTGCTGACGGGGGCCCAGCGGCCGAACAGGTAAATATCGACGAGCCTGTGGCTTGGCTTTGCTTCATGGTTGCGGATGGTTGCCGTGTCGACAGCCATAAAGCGCTCGACGTAGGGGTAGGCATATGTCCACGGCTTGTAGAGCGCCTTGGCTTCCACGGTTTCGGCTATCACAACCCCGTCGGGAAGGCTCGCCTTGGTGCGCGGGAACCAACTGTATTCGTTTGACACGGTCGCCCCGATCATCGCAAGGCCTGCGGCGACGGGCATGAACCACTTGGGCAGGCGTCCGCTCAAAAGCTTGTTGAGCAAAAGCACGATCCCCGCGGCGGCGATACCGGCAAAAACCGTTCCGATCAGTTCTACGAACATTGTGTTCTCTCCCTTTTTTGGCGCTGTTCTGGCCGTGTTTAGCCCAGCATTCCACGGCCATGCCCCAAGGCCGATTGCAACCCTTTGACGACAACAAAAGCATCGCGCAAATGGCTGCGTTCAAAATCTGACAAATCAGACGGCGGCAAGTAGTTGTCAGGGGCCTTGCCCGCTTTCACAAGGGCCGCTTGATGTGTAAGGCGCGTTTCTGCGATGAGGTCGTAGGCGTCGAGCAAGTCGCGTCCGCCGGATGTTGAGAGCACGCCAGCCTCCTGCGCCGCCACAAGCCGCGCGCGGGTGTTGACGGCGGTAAGCTGGCCTTGCAGCGCGTAGATGCGGCCCAGATCAACCACAGGCACAACGCCGTTGTGCTTCATGTCGAGCTGGTTCTTATGCTCGCCTGTGCGGATGGTGGCAAAGCTGCGCAACAGCCCCAAAGGCGGCGTGTGCTTGAGCGAGTTGCTGGCCATATGCGCCACGAAAATCGAGTTCTTGCTGGCGGCCTTGAGCGTGTCTTCCTGCAAGTCTTCAAACAGGGCCGTGTGGCCGCCGATGGGGCGCAGATCAAACATCACCGAGGCCAGCATTTGGGCCTCGTTGTCGGGTGTGTTGATCCAGCCGTTGAAGTAGTCTTTCCAGACGCTGACGGTTTGGCACCAGCGCGGGTTTGTCGCCATCATGTCACCGGGGCAGTAGACATAACCGCAGGTGTCGAGCCCGTCGCAGACGAACTTCGCCAATGCCTCAAAGTAGGCCATGTCGGCCTCAGAGGCGGCGTCATCAAGGAACAGGCAGTTGTCCTGGTCAGACACGCCTGTCTGCTCTTGGCGGCCCTGAGAGCCGCAGGCCAGCCAGAGATAGGGCACAGGCGGTTGGCCGAGCTGTTCTTCCGCCAGTGTCAGCAGGCGGCGCGTGGCGGTGTCGGCAATGTCGGTGATCAGCCGCGTGACGATCTCGTGGCGGTTGCCGCCAGCAACGAGTTGCACCAAGAGCGTCGGGATGCGGGCCGTGACTTTCGCCATCTCCTCAGGCGTATTCGCATGGGCGATCTCGCTGACAAGTTCGGCCGAGCTGACGGCTTGAAAGCGGGTGAGGTCTGTCTGGGTGACGATACCGACAAGCTTGCCCGCTTCGACGATCGGGATATGGCCGATCTTGCGTTCCATCATCGCGTGCAGCACGTCAGAGCCGATGGCAGAGGGGGACAGCGTGAGGGGATCAGGCGTCATCACATCGGCCACCAGCGTGGTGACGGGCAGGGCCTCGGCCAGCACTTTGCCCGACAGGTCGCGGGTGGTGAGGATGCCGGCGAGCGTGTCATTTTTCACCACGCAGACAGAGGATACCCGCCGCTCGCGCATGGTGCGCGCGGCAACTTGCACAGTTTCCTCGGGTGTGCAGGTGACGGGCGAATGCGCCATCAGCGTTTGCACAAGGGATGTCGCAAGCGAGCGCTCCTGCTTGCGTGGCGCACGGGCGCGGTTGAAGAATTTGGCAACAGCCTCGTGCTCTTCAACCAGCTTGTGAAAGGGGGTCGGCGGGATGACGAGCAGCACAGAATGCGCATCCGCGCGTGCCGATGTCGCGGCCAGCCCGTCGCGCATAAGGCCGCGCTCGCCAAAGGAATTGCGCACGCCAAGGTGCGAGACAACGACGCCGTTTTCATCGGAGACTTCGATCTGGCCTTCATGGACGATGAACAGGCCTGCCAGCTTCTCGCCCGCATCATAGACAGAGAAACCCTGCTCGACTTCCCAAGCTTCGACTTCGGGTGCGAGCGCTTCGAGCACGTCATTTGAAAGAGCGTCGTAAGGGTGCACCGACTTGAGAAACCGGGTGATCTGCGCTTGGGTGAGGGGCATGTTCAAGGGCCTTGGTTTGAAATGAAAAAGTCCTGCCCAGTATACACCGGACAGGACCAGTTTTAAAGATGTCGGGCAGTCGCAGGGGCGCTGCCCGACATGATCATTTTAGTGATCTTGAGCCGCTGCAGCGCCGCGTGGAACGCGCACTGAGTGAACCAGATCAACGATCTCTTGTGGTGTGGCTTTCGTCATACCCGAGACGATGTAAGCAACGATGAAGTTGATCATCGCACCGATCGCGCCGAAGGATGTCGACTTGATCGTGCCCAACAGCGGATCAGCATCCGAGAAGCTGTTCGTGCCGGGGATGAAGAACCAACCCTTGTGCAGGAAGATGTAGACAAGCGTCACTGTCAGACCTGCGAGCATACCCGCAACAGCCCCGTGGTTGTTGATGCGTGTCGAGAAGATACCCATCATCAGAGCCGGGAAGATCGACGCAGCCGCAAGACCGAAGGCCAGAGCAACCGTTTGAGCCGCGAAGCCCGGAGGGTTGAGGCCGAGGTATGTGGCAACCGCGATGGCAACACCCATGGCGATACGGGCTGACAGAAGCTCTTTCTTCTCCGAGATATTCGGGTTGAGAGAACCTTTGATCAGATCGTGTGACACGGCTGACGAGATGGCCAGAAGAAGGCCGGCAGCTGTTGAGAGAGCCGCCGCAAGGCCGCCCGCAGCAACAAGGCCAATCACCCAGCTAGGCAGGTTGGCGATCTCTGGGTTGGCAAGAACAAGGATGTCACGGTTGAACTTTGTGAGTTCGTTGCCGGTCCAGCCTTTTTCGGCCGCTTTGGCCTGCATCTCAGCATTCTTGTCGTTGTAATACTGGATCTTGCCGTCGCCGTTTTTGTCTTCCCAATCGAGAAGGCCGGTTTTCTGCCATGTTGCCATCCAGTCGTAACGTGCTTCGGTTTCGATTTGCTCAACAGAAACAGCTTCGCCTTGCGTGCCGTTTGGCCACATCATGTCAGTGATGTTCAGACGCGCCATCGCACCAACAGCCGGAGCTGTGAGGTAAAGAAGGGCGATAAACACCAGAGCCCAACCCGCTGACCAACGTGCGTCAGACACCTTAGGAACGGTGAAGAAGCGCATGATGACGTGGGGCAGACCGGCAGTACCGATCATCAGTGACAGCGTGAAGAGCACCATGTTGAGCGTGTCAGCGTGGTGTGCTGTATACTCGTTGAAGCCCAGCTCGGCGACGATCTGGTCAAGCTTCTCCAAGAGTGGCATGCCTGAAGCAACGTGGTCACCGAAGAGGCCCAGTGCGGGGATAGGATTGCCCGTCAGCTGCAGCGAGATGAAGATCGCCGGAATGGTGTAAGCCATGATGAGAACGACATATTGCGCAACCTGCGTATATGTAACACCCTTCATGCCGCCGAAAACGGCGTAAGCAAAAACCACACATGCACCGATAAGCAGGCCTGTTGTGTTTGACACTTCAAGGAAGCGACCAAAAGCAACACCAACACCTGTCATCTGGCCGATAACATAGGTTGTTGATGCCACGATCAGGCAGACAACGGCCACAAGACGGGCTGTTTGGCTGTAAAAGCGGTCGCCGATGAACTCGGACACTGTGAACTTGCCGAATTTGCGCAGGTAAGGCGCCAGCAAGAGCGCGAGCAGCACGTAGCCGCCTGTCCAGCCCATGAGGAAGCTTGAGTTGTCATAGCCGGTGAAAGCGATGAGGCCCGCCATCGAGATGAACGAGGCTGCTGACATCCAGTCAGCCGCTGTCGCCATGCCGTTTGTGACAGGGTGAACACCGCGGCCAGCCGCGTAGAACTCCGAGGTTGATCCGGCGCGTGCCCAGATCGCGATGCCGATGTAGAGCGCGAAAGACGCGCCAACAAACAGCAGGTTGATTGTAAACTGATCCATTTGTCTCTGTCCCTTACTCTTCGTCTACGCCGTGTTCAGCGTCTAGTTTGTTCATGCGCCAGGCGTAGTTGAAGATCAGCGCCAAAAAGACGAGGATCGAACCCTGTTGGGCAAACCAGAAGCCCAAGTCAGTGCCGCCAACGGCAATGCCGCTCAGCATGGGGCGCAGCAAGATGCCGAACCCGAATGAAACCACCGCCCAAATGACGAGGCTGATCAAAATGATCCGCACATTGGCTGCCCAATATGCATTGTTGGATGAATTGTCAGACATGGAAGTCCTCCCGTATTACCCAGTTTCCTCCAAAGCTGCGGCTCACCCGCAGCTCCCCTTCTTCCTTACGCGACCGCCTGTTTGACGATCGCGTTCAGCCCTTCGGCGATTGCGTTGATCTCGCCCATGGCGTCAATCTGCTGCAATGCACCTTGTGTTTTGTAGTAGTCAATCAGCGGCGCGGTTTGCGCGTGATAGGCCTCAAGCCGGCTTGCGACGGTTTCGGCGTTGTCGTCCGCGCGGCGCTTCATGTCGGTGCTGCCACACTTGTCGCAGGTGTCGGCCTTGGCGGTTGGCTTGAACGTGTCGTGATAGCCTTCGCCGCAGCCTCCGCATGTGAAACGGCCCGAAATGCGCTTGACCATTTCGCTGTCTTCAACCTCGAGGCTGACGGCCGCGTTGATCTTCTGGCCGCTCTCGCCGAGCAGCACATCAAGCGCCTCGGCCTGAACTGTGGTGCGCGGGAAGCCGTCAAGGATGACGCCTTTCGCGCAGTCTGCATCTTGCAGGCGGTCACGCAGGATGTTGATGACGATCTCGTCTGACACCAGCTCTCCGGCTTCCATCACGGCTTTCGCCGCTTTGCCCGCGTCCGTGCCCGCAGCCACAGCGGCGCGCAACAAGTCACCGGTTGAAAGCTGCACAAGGCCGAAGGTCTCTTCGAGCATTCGCGCTTGCGTGCCTTTGCCGGCTCCGGGAGGGCCAAGCAGGATGAGAACGGGGGCGGTTGTTGTCACTGTCATGTCCGTTACGCCTTATTTTCTCTGTTTTCGATGAGGTCTGCGACGACGGATGGGTCGGCGAGTGTTGAGATGTCGCCGAGGCTGTCGTAGTCGTTTTCGGCGATTTTGCGCAGGATGCGGCGCATGATTTTGCCGGAGCGGGT
>CANMGT010000007.1 GCA_947497495.1 uncultured Lentibacter sp. | reverse complement strand
TCAACGTGGGCGTAGTGACGGTTCTCGGTTTCGTATTCAACGTGCGCTGTCGAGATCGTGATGCCGCGGGCTTTTTCTTCTGGCGCGCCGTCAATCTGATCGTAGTCTTTGAAATCACCGAAATACTTCGTGATCGCAGCTGTCAGTGTCGTCTTGCCGTGGTCAACGTGACCAATCGTGCCGATGTTGCAGTGTGGTTTACTGCGGTCAAACTTTTCCTTAGCCATGGTGGCCTCCTTTTAATCATGTCGCGAAGCACACGGGACTGTGTGCTTCGCTTGTTCTTGAAAACTTAGGCGTATTTTGCCTGAATTTCGTCTGAGATGTTGCTTGGAACTGGCTCGTAGTGGCCGAACTGCATGGTGAAGTTCGCACGGCCCGACGACATCGAACGCAGCGTGTTGATGTAACCGAACATGTTTGCCAGCGGAACGAACGCATCAATCGCAATCGCGTTGCCGCGAGGCTCTTGGCCCGATACCTGACCGCGACGAGACGTCAAGTCACCGATGATACCACCTGTATATTCTTCAGGGGTCACAACTTCGACTTTCATCACTGGTTCGAGCAGTTTCGCGCCAGCCATTCTCATGCCTTCACGCATACACATACGTGCAGCGATTTCGAACGCGAGAACTGACGAGTCAACATCGTGGTATTTACCTTCGATCAAAGCAACTTTGAAGTCGATGACGGGGAAGCCGGCAAGTGGGCCGCTGTCCATAACCGATTTGATTCCTTTTTCGACGCCCGGGATGTATTCCTTAGGAACAGACCCGCCGACAACACGGCTTTCGAACGAGTAACCTTCGCCTGGCTCTGTCGGCGAGATGATGAGTTTGACCTCACCGAACTGGCCTGAACCACCCGACTGTTTCTTGTGCGTGTACGTGTGCTCAACTTCGTGGCCGATCGTTTCACGGTAGGCCACTTGTGGCGCGCCGATGTTGGCTTCGACTTTGAATTCACGACGCATACGGTCAACAAGAATGTCGAGGTGAAGTTCGCCCATGCCCTTCATGATGGTCTGGCCTGATTCCAGGTCAGTTTCCACGCGGAAGGATGGATCCTCAGCGGACAAACGTTGAAGGGCGATGCCCATCTTTTCTTGGTCGCCTTTGGTTTTAGGCTCAACAGCGATCTCGATAACAGGATCCGGAAATGTCATTGTTTCGAGAACGACAGGGTCGTTGACGGCACAAAGAGTATCACCCGTCGTTGTGTCCTTCAGGCCACCGAGTGCGATGATGTCACCAGAGAATGCTTCACTGATTTCATCACGGTCGTTGGAGTGCATGATCATCATGCGGCCAACGCGCTCTTTTTTGCCTTTTGTCGAATTCAGGAACGTGTCGCCCTTCTCCAGCTTGCCAGAGTAAATGCGTGTGAATGTCAGCGAGCCAACAAACGGGTCATTCCAGATTTTGAACGCAAGCGCCGAGAACGGCATGTCATCATCCGCGCGGCGGGCAATGTCACGTGTTTCTGTCTCGTCACCAGGCTTAAAGCCCATGTAGTCAACAACGTCGAGCGGGCTCGGCAGATAGTCAACAACAGCGTTCAAAAGCGGCTGAACACCTTTGTTTTTGAACGCAGAGCCGCCCAGAACAGGGACGAAAGACAGCGAAAGCGTGCCTTTACGAATAAGCTTGCGCAGAGTTGCTACATCTGGCTCTTCGCCTTCAAGATACGCTTCCATCGCGTCGTCGTCCATTTCGACGGCGGCTTCGATCATCTTATTGCGCCATTCGTCAGCCTGAGCTTTGAGCCCATCGCGGATCGGAGCTTTGATCCATGATGCACCAACGTCATCACCCTGCCACAACCACTCTTCCATGGTCACAAGGTCGATAAGGCCTTCAAGATCGTTCTCTGAACCGATTGGAATACCGATCGGAACAGCTGTTGCACCAGTCCGGTCTTCGATCATTTCAACGCAGTTAAAGAAGTCCGCGCCGATTTTGTCCATTTTGTTAACAAAAACGATCCGTGGAACTTTGTAGCGGTCAGCTTGGCGCCAAACAGTTTCTGTTTGGGGCTCAACACCGGCGTTACCGTCAAGAACGGTAACAGCGCCATCGAGAACCGCGAGCGAACGCTCAACTTCAATCGTGAAGTCAACGTGGCCGGGGGTGTCGATGATGTTCATACGGTGCTTGGGAGAATCGGCTATTTTGCCGTCTTCTGTGCGCTCCCAGAACGTCGTTGTCGCCGCAGAGGTGATAGTAATACCGCGCTCTTGCTCTTGCTCCATGTGGTCCATGGTGGCTGCGCCATCGTGAACTTCACCGATGTTGTGTGACTTGCCCGTGTAGAACAGAATGCGTTCTGAACACGTGGTTTTGCCCGCATCGATGTGAGCGATGATGCCGAAGTTGCGGTAACGTTCGAGTGGATATTCGCGTGCCATAATGGTGCGCTCCTCTTACCAGCGGTAATGGCTGAAGGCTTTGTTAGCCTCGGCCATTTTGTGAGTGTCTTCCCGTTTTTTCACGGCAGAACCACGAGATTGAACAGCATCCAGAAGTTCACCGGCAAGGCGCTCTTCCATTGTGTTCTCGTTGCGGGCCCGGGCCGCTTTGATCAACCAACGAATGGCCAATGCCTGGCGACGCTCTGGGCGCACTTCAACCGGAACCTGGTATGTCGCACCACCGACGCGGCGCGAACGCACTTCGACAGATGGCTGGATGTTTTCCAGGGCCTCGTGGAACACTTCCACAGGGGCACGTTTGATTTTTGTCTCAACGCGGTCAAGCGCGTTATAGACGATCCGTTCTGCTGTTGATTTTTTACCATCAATCATCAGGTTATTCATAAATTTCGACAAAATCATATCACCAAACTTAGCGTCTGGCAGGATTTGGCGTTTTTCAGCGGCGTGACGACGTGACATCTGCTGATCTCCTTATTTAGGACGCTTAGCGCCGTATTTCGAACGACGTTGTTTACGATCTTTAACGCCTTGCGTATCAAGAACACCGCGCAGGATGTGGTAGCGAACACCTGGAAGGTCTTTTACGCGGCCGCCACGGATCAGGACAACAGAGTGCTCCTGAAGGTTGTGGCTTTCGCCGCCGATGTAGCTGATCACTTCAAAGCCGTTTGTGAGGCGCACTTTGGCAACCTTACGCATCGCTGAGTTTGGTTTCTTTGGCGTCGTTGTATAAACGCGCGTACAAACGCCACGCTTCTGAGGGTTACCCTCAAGGTGAAGCGACTTGGAGCGTTTTACTTTTGGCTTCCGCGGCTTGCGGATAAGCTGTTGGATCGTTGGCATAGGGCTCTTTTCCCGTTTCTCAACACATGTTTGCAAGGGTGTCCCCCTGCGGGTTCAGTTTTACGTGCATGGCGCGTCCACAATGCACAAAAACCGCAGCGTTCCCATTCCGAGGTAAACGTCGCGGTGAGTTTCCAGAGGGCCTTCGCAGCATTAGCTTGGGTCTTGACAACTTCAAGTTCTGTAGAAGGTTAAGGGAGTTACCCCGCACCTGATGTGGGGCGTATAGAAGGAGTCGCAAAGCTTGTCAACAAGCCCGCTGAACGGTCTCACTTGTGGCCGACCAAGCGACTCGTTCTTGCCCAATTGGCCTCAAATGTTTCTAGGTCGATGCCAAAGTCACGCTCCGCAAGAGCTGGCAGGTTTTCGAGTTTGAAACGGAAGCTGTCGGTTTTGCGTTCTCGGATGCCACTGTCGTTGTTTTCATGTGCCCCGCGGATGTACATGGGCTTGTGGTTGAGGGACAGCACAGGCATGGCCCGCCACGTTCTCATATGCGGATAGTTGAGCACGCTGCGGTGGCTGTCTGGCGACTGGTAAAGTGCCATGGCCAAAGCCCAGAGACGGGCTTCGCAGGGTTGATAGCTTACAGTTCCGTCATCGTGACAGCGAAACAGAAAGCCCCGCGTGAAGTCTACACAGGCTCGGTTGTTTAGTTTGTAGATCGGGCGAAGCTGCTTGTAGAGTTTCCGCAAACTCTCCACAAAAGTCGCGGCCATCGCATCATCATCATCAAGCCGAAACTCCGAAACAACATCAGCGCTCATGTCCCTTTCCGCCAGCATAACTTCCCGGCAAGCATCCATATGCCCCTGCCCTTCCGGCAGGAACAGCGGCTTGATCTGCGGCACATCAGCAATCGTCGCCAACAGCCTGCCCCGCCAAGGCTCGGGGAAGTGATCGCCCATCATCAAAAGCAGCGTAAAGTCTTTCTCCGTCTGCGCGCGCACGCTCGGAACAACGATGTTCTCGAAAAAGAACTGCCGGATGGCGAGCCGCTTGTCGTCATAAAGCTCAGCACGGAGCTCTTGCAGGCTTTGGCCCGTGTTTGAAAACGCACCGACCTGACTGGGGTATGAGTAACGGCACAGCCCCGTAACCTGAATTTTTGCGCGCCTCATGTCGCCTCCGTGCTTACTCGCTTGTGTCGCAGGCCAATTTGGCGTTCGCGCAACAGCATAAATATACCTGAGCCAATCACAATTGCTGCGCCCAGAAGAGTTTGCAGTTTAGGCCAGTCACCAAAGACAAACCATCCCAAGGCTAGTGCCCACACCAGAGAAGAGTAGCGGAACGTCGCCACAAAACTTATTTCGCCCACCCGCATGACCATTATCGAACAGAGATAGCCGCCGATGATCATCAAGGCTGCTCCAGCGATCATCAGGGCCGCAAACCCTGATACCGGGGCCCACCCCTGAGCAGGCAATCCGGCGGCGAAAAACAGCGTGACGCCCACTGCCGAGTAAAACGACACGGCCATCGAGGGCGTTTCACGGCTTAATCGGCGTGTTACCAAGTCCCGCAGGGTCACAAAACCAACCGCGATAAGCGCGTAAATCGAATAAATCGTAAAGCCGTCCGAGCCGGGGCGGATGATAAGCATAACCCCCGCCAGCCCGACCAAGATTGCCATCATACGCCGCCAGCCGACGGGCTCTGCAAAAAAGAAGGCCGCGGCCAGCGTCACTGTCAGCGGAAGCGCCTGCAAAATAGCCGAAACATTGGCGATAGGCATATTAAAAAGGGCCGTGAGAAAGAAGTAAGCCGAGCCAATTTCGGCGACCACCCGCAGCATGACCTTGCCCTTGTCATGTGCAGGGATGGAAAAATCTGCCACACCGCGCGCAAACATGACCAAAGCGATCAGCCCTACAGTCAGCACGCCACGCAGCGTCAGAATCTGAAACAGCGATAGTTCACTGGAGATAGTCTTCATGAAAGCGTCGTTGAATGTAAAAGCCGCCATAGACGCCATCATTAGTAAGGCGCCTTTGAAGTTGTCACTCAGAACCATGCTACAAGTCTCGCAACGTCTGCATACGTAACTCAAAACGCTCAGCGATCTGCGCCTCGATCTCAAGCTGTTTTTTCTTGCCGGTGATGCCAAGTTTAGCGGGGTTCGACTTGTTGTCAGAGTGAATGGTGCGGATAAACCCCGCCTCGGAAATATCAGAATAGAGCGTGTAGTGTTGCCCGATCGCGCGGTGATTGTAGCGATACGGGTTGCGGCCATAGGAAGCCGGATGCAGCAGCGTCAGGCCAACAGACAGGGGAGCGCGTTCAACCGTGTCGAGCACTTCGTTACTCCCCTGCCCGCTTACCTCAACGTAAAAGCCACGATTGAAGGCGATCATCGTCGGCTCCTCAGGATGCAACTCAAGCAGTGGTTTCGCCATCAGCTTGAGGCGCGCCACAAAGTCGCTTGCAAGCGCGTCATCATCATCAAGCCGGAAAGACAGACGGTGCGAATAGCCCTCTTCATAGGCCCTCGAATAGGCTTGTTTGCAAATCTGGTAGTGCCGTGCTGGTGCCGCTGCAAAGACCGAAATGTTTCTATGTGGCGCGACAAGCGCATCAAGCCGTGCACGCGCTTCTTCTGGCAGAAGTGTCGACGTCAGCACAACAACTCGAAACTCCTGATCACTTTGCGCGACAAGCGACGGCAAACAAAGCGCTTCAAACAACTTGAAACGAAGTGCCAAGCGCTCGTCGGTGAAGAGATGTTCCGCGATAGCCTCAACGCTGCCGTATGTCTCAGCGTAGTAGTCTTCTGTCAGCACAGAAAAGCGGACGACGCCGACAACTTGGGGTGTTTGTAATTCGCTCTGCAATGCCGTCTCTCCCTTGCGGTTAGAAAACAGCGAAACCGCGCAAAAGGAAAGCGCTTTGGTGCGAAAGCAAAAACCCCGCCACAGCGGGCGGGGTTTTCTGTTTTTCTAGCAAAGAGAAGTGCTTATTCGCGGCTCTCTTCCGGTGAGTCTGTTGGTGCGCCTTCTGAACCTCCAGAGAACACATCATCCGTTGGCGCGGCCAATGCGGCGGCCGCTTCGGCCTCCTCACGGCGTGCTTCCAGCACAACGTTGTCACGGGATTGCGCAATGTTGCGCACACGCTTCGTGGCTCCGCCCGTGCCCGCCGGAATGAGGCGGCCAACGATGACGTTTTCTTTGAGGCCAACCAGCTTGTCTTTCTTACCCTGAACCGAGGCTTCAGTAAGAACACGGGTTGTCTCCTGGAACGACGCTGCCGAAATAAACGAACGAGTTTGAAGCGACGCTTTGGTGATCCCGAGCAGGATAGGTTCGCCTTTGGCTGGGCGCCCACCGCGGCCTTCGGCCTTGGCGTTTGCTTCGTCAAATTCGACCTTGTCGACATTCTCGCCCTTGAGGAGCGTTGTGTCGCCGCTGTCGAGGATCTCCCACTTCTGGAGCATCTGACGCACGATAACTTCGATGTGCTTGTCGTTGATCTTAACGCCTTGGAGGCGGTAAACATCTTGAACTTCGTCGATCATGTAGTCAGCCAGCGCCTCAACACCCATGATGGAAAGGATGTCGTGTGGGGCCGGGTTACCATCCATGATGTAGTCGCCCTTCTGGACAAAGTCACCCTCCATGACAGGAATGTGCTTACCCTTAGGCACCATGTATTCAACTGGCTCCATCGTGTCGTCAGCTGGCTCGATGCTAATACGGCGTTTGTTCTTGTAGTCGCGGCCGTAACGGACATAACCATCAATCTCGGCAATGATCGCGTGGTCTTTGGGGCGACGCGCCTCAAAGAGTTCCGCAACCCGTGGCAGACCACCTGTAATGTCTTTCGTTTTCGCGCCTTCACGAGGAATTCGCGCTACGACATCACCAGCTTTGATCTCTTGGCCGTCTTCGATCGACATGATCGCATCAACAGACATCGGATAGGTCACAGGGTTACCTGCATCGTTGCGAAGTGGCTCACCGTCAGCATCGTGCAGGATGATTTCAGGCTTAAGCTCGTTGCCTTTCGGGGCAGCGCGCCAGTCGATCACGATCTTCTGTGTCATGCCTGTCGCTTCATCTGTCTCGTCGCGCACGGCAATGCCGCTAACAAGGTCAACAAACTTCGCAGTACCAGACTTCTCGGCGATGATCGGAAGCGTATACGGATCCCATTCAAACAGCTTGTCGCCACGCAAGACTTTCGCGCCTTCTTTGACAAACAGTTTTGAGCCGTATGACAGCTTGTGGCTTGCGCGTTCGTCGTCATCGGGGCCCATGATGATGAGCTTCATGTTACGACCAACAACAAGCTGCTCGCCTGCTTCGTTCTCAAGAAGTTGAGCGTTTTCAAAGACAATTTTGCCTTCTTGGCTCGCCTCAAGGAACGACTGTTGACCACCCTGTGCAACCCCGCCGATGTGGAATGTCCGCATCGTCAGCTGTGTGCCTGGCTCGCCGATTGACTGCGCTGCGATAATACCGACAGCTTCACCTTGGTTCACCATGGTGCCGCGTGCGAGGTCACGCCCGTAGCACATTGCGCAAACGCCGTCTTCGGCTTCACAGGTCAATGGGCTACGCATCCGCGTTGTCACAACACCGGCCGCGTCGATGGCATCCGCCATACGCTCGTCGATGATTGTGCCCGCCGCGACCAGCACTTCGTCTGTGCCCGGCTTGGTGATGTCATCGGCAGCCACACGACCCAGGAGGCGCTCGGCAAGTGACGATACAACTTCGCCGTCGTTTACAGCGGCAACAGCCGTGATAGCGCGTTCTGTTCCGCAGTCATGCTCGCGCACGATGCAGTCTTGCGCAACGTCAACCAAACGACGCGTCAGATAACCCGAGTTCGCCGTTTTCAAAGCCGTATCCGAAAGACCTTTACGGGCGCCGTGCGTCGAGTTGAAGTACTCAAGAACAGTCAGGCCTTCTTTAAAGTTCGAGATAATCGGTGTCTCGATGATGTCGCCATTCGGCTTGGCCATCAGGCCGCGCATCCCACCGAGCTGTTTCATCTGCGTCACGGAGCCACGCGCACCTGAGTGGGCCATCATGTAAACAGAGTTCGGTTCTGAAACAGAGCCGTCAGCGTCGGTTTGATCCGCCGAAATGGTGTTCATCATCGCGTCTGTGACTTGGTCGTTACACTTGCTCCAAGCATCAACAACTTTGTTGTACTTTTCGCCCTGTGTGATCAGGCCGTCGAGATATTGCTGCTCGAAGTCCTTCACTTGGTCACGTGTCGCGTCAACAATTGGCCACTTGGTATCAGGGATAACCATGTCATCCTTGCCGAACGAGATGCCCGCTTTGAAAGCTTCGCGGAAGCCCATTGTCATGATCTGATCACAGAAGATAACTGACTCTTTCTGGCCGCAGTAGCGGTAGACAGTGTCAATGATCTGCTGCACTTCACGCTTCCGCAGAAGACGGTTGACCAGCTCAAAAGGTGCTTTTGCGTTGAGAGGAAGCAACGAACCAAGGCGCACACGGCCCGGTGTTGTTTCAAAACGCATCATCACTTCGTTGCCTTCGGCATCAATCTGCGGCAGGCGCGCGGTGATGTTGGCGTGCAGGTGAACAGTGCCGTTGTCGAGCGCGTGCTGAACTTCGTCGATTGACGAGAAGGCCATGCCTTCGCCCTTCATGCCGGCGCGCGAAATGGTCGTGTAGTAGAGACCAAGGATCATATCCTGCGACGGAACAATGATCGGCGCGCCGTTGGCTGGCGACAGAACATTGTTCGTCGACATCATAAGAACACGGGCTTCCAGCTGGGCTTCCAGCGAAAGCGGCACGTGAACAGCCATTTGGTCACCGTCAAAGTCAGCGTTGAAGGCCGAGCAGACCAGCGGGTGCAGCTGGATAGCCTTGCCTTCGATCAGCACAGGTTCAAACGCTTGAATGCCGAGGCGGTGAAGCGTCGGCGCGCGGTTCAGCATGACCGGATGTTCGCGGATCACCTCGTCAAGGATATCCCAAACTTCGGGGCGCTCTTTTTCAACCAGTTTCTTGGCTTGCTTCACAGTCGCGGACAGGCCTTTGGCCTCCAGGCGGCTGTAGATAAACGGCTTGAAAAGCTCCAAGGCCATTTTCTTGGGCAGACCACATTGGTGCAGCTTGAGCTCGGGGCCTGTCACGATGACAGAACGACCCGAAAAGTCGACGCGCTTGCCCAAAAGGTTTTGGCGGAAGCGGCCTTGCTTGCCTTTAAGCATGTCAGACAGTGACTTCAGCGGGCGCTTGTTGGCACCGGTAATCACGCGGCCACGGCGGCCGTTGTCAAACAGAGCATCAACCGACTCTTGCAGCATCCGCTTTTCGTTGCGCACGATAATGTCAGGTGCGCGCAACTCAATAAGACGCTTGAGGCGGTTGTTACGGTTGATTACGCGGCGGTAAAGATCGTTCAGATCAGACGTCGCGAAGCGGCCGCCATCCAGCGGCACCAGCGGGCGCAGCTCTGGCGGGATCACAGGCACAACTGTCATGATCATCCACTCAGGGCGGTTGCCTGATTCAAGGAAACTCTCGACAACTTTGAGGCGCTTGATGATCTTCTTAGGCTTCAGTTCGCCTGTCGCTTCGGCCAGATCAGCGCGCAGCGTTTCGGCTTCGGCGTCAAGATCAATCTGTGAGAGCATCTCACGGATTGCCTCGGCGCCAATGTTGGCCGTGAATGCGTCCATACCGTAGTGGTCTTGCGCATCCATGAACTCTTCTTCTGTGAGCATCTGACCATAGATCAGGTCTGTGAGACCTGGCTCAATCACCACATAGTTTTCAAAGTAGAGCACGCGCTCAAGGTCACGCAGTGTCATGTCGAGCATCAGGCCGATCCGTGACGGAAGCGACTTGAGGAACCAGATGTGCGCAACAGGCGCGGCCAATTCGATATGACCCATCCGCTCGCGGCGCACCTTCTGGAGTGTCACTTCAACACCACATTTCTCGCAGACAACGCCGCGATACTTCATGCGCTTATACTTGCCGCAAAGGCATTCATAGTCTTTGACCGGGCCAAAGATACGCGCGCAGAAAAGGCCGTCCCGCTCAGGTTTAAACGTGCGGTAGTTGATGGTCTCTGGCTTTTTGATTTCCCCGAAAGACCACGACAGAATGCGCTCTGGTGAGGCAAGCGAGACTTTGATCTCGTCAAAAACCTTCGTTGGCGTCAGTGGGTTAAACGGGTTGTTTGTAAGTTCCTGGTTCATTTTGATATCCTCAAATTGGTTGCGGAAGGAAAGAAGGGAATAAAGGCCTGCGCCCTTATTCGTCTTCCTCCGCATCCAGGAGTTCCATGTTCAGGCCAAGGCCGCGGACTTCTTTGACGAGAACGTTGAAGCTCTCTGGCACTCCGGCCTCAAAGTTGTCTTCGCCCTTCACGATGCTTTCATAGACTTTCGTCCGGCCAGCCACGTCATCAGACTTGACTGTCAGCATCTCCTGCAGCGTGTATGCGGCGCCGTAAGCTTCAAGAGCCCAGACTTCCATCTCACCAAAGCGCTGGCCACCAAACTGGGCTTTGCCGCCCAGAGGCTGCTGCGTAACGAGGCTGTATGGCCCTGTTGAACGCGCGTGGATCTTGTCATCCACAAGGTGGTGCAGCTTCAGCAAGTACTTGATGCCAACCGTGACAGGGCGGGCAAACTGCTCGCCTGTGCGGCCATCAAACAAGACAGACTGGCCGGATGTGTCAAAGCCCGCGCGTGTCAGCGCGTCGTTGACGTCAGCTTCTTTGGCGCCATCAAAAACAGGCGTGGCGATAGGCACACCGCGTGTGACGTTGCCTGCGGCTTCAAGCAGCAGCTTTTCGTCCATATCGGCGATGCCTTCGGCGTAAACGTCTTCGCCGTAAGCATGCTTCATCGCATCGCGCACTGGCGTCAGATCACCAGAGCGGCGGAATTCACCGAGCGCATCGTCGATCTTGAGGCCAAGGCCACGTGCAGCCCAACCCATGTGCGTTTCCAGAATCTGCCCAACGTTCATCCGTGACGGAACGCCAAGCGGGTTGAGGCAAAAGTCAACAGGTGTGCCGTCTGCGAGGAACGGCATGTCCTCCATAGGAACAACCTTGGAAATAACACCTTTGTTGCCGTGACGGCCGGCCATTTTGTCACCTGGTTGAAGCTTGCGCTTCACCGCGATGAAGACTTTGACCATCTTCATCACGCCTGGTGGCAGGTCGTCGCCGCGGCGGACTTTCTCGACTTTGTCTTCAAAGCGGGCATCGAGCGTGCGCTTCTGCGCTTCGTATTGCTCGTTGAGTGCTTCAACAACCTGGGCTGACTTCTCGTCTTTCAGAGCGATCATCCACCAAGCCGAGCGCGGGTAGGTTTCCAACACTTCGGCATCAACTTTCGAGCCGGCTTTGATGCCTTTCGGGCCTTTGGCAACTTCTTTGCCAAGCAGCATATCACCAAGACGCGCGTAGATGTTGCGATCAAGAATCGCGAGCTCATCGTCGCGGTCTCGTGCGAGTCGTTCAACTTCTTCACGCTCGATCTGCAGCGCACGTTCGTCTTTTTCCACACCGTGGCGGTTAAAGACGCGCACTTCCACAACCGTGCCAAAGTCACCCGGCTTCACGCGCAGCGACGTGTCACGCACATCAGAGGCTTTTTCGCCAAAGATAGCGCGCAAAAGCTTTTCTTCCGGCGTCATCGGGCTTTCGCCTTTTGGTGTGATCTTGCCTACGAGAATGTCACCCGGCTCAACGTCGGCGCCGATATAAACGATGCCAGCCTCGTCGAGGTTACGCAGCGCTTCTTCACCAACGTTTGGAATGTCGCGCGTGATTTCCTCTGGGCCCAGTTTCGTGTCGCGCGCCGCCACTTCGAACTCTTCGATGTGGATGCTTGTGAACACGTCATCGCGCGAAATGCGCTCCGAGATCAGGATACTATCTTCGTAGTTGTAACCATTCCAAGGCATAAACGCGACAACCACGTTCTTGCCTAGGGCCAATTCGCCGATGTCTGTCGACGGACCATCTGCGATGATCTCGCCCTTCTGTACCGTGTCACCGACCTTCACCAGCGGACGCTGGTTGATGCAGGTGTTCTGGTTAGACCGCTGGAATTTGCGCATCCGGTAGATGTCAACGCCCGCATCGCCAAGCTCAAGATCATGCGTGGCGCGGATAACGATCCGCTGCGCATCGACTTGGTCGATAATACCCGCGCGCTTGGCTTGGATAGCAGCGCCCGAGTCGATCGCGACTTTGCCTTCAATGCCAGTGCCCACAAGGGGCGCTTCGGCTTGCAGAAGTGGCACAGCCTGACGTTGCATGTTCGAGCCCATGAGGGCGCGGTTGGCGTCGTCGTTTTCGAGGAACGGAATAAGTGACGCCGCAACCGAGACCAGTTGCTTTGGCGATACGTCGATCAGATCGACGTTTTCGTTTGGCGCCAATGTGTATTCACCAGCTTGGCGTGTTGACACCAAGTCGTTAGTGAACTTGCCGCTTTCGTCGAGCGAGGCGTTGGCCTGAGCCACAACGTGGCGCTGCTCTTCGGTCGCTGACATGTAGCTCACATCGTCTGTCACCTGGCCGTTTTCAACGCGGCGATAAGGCGTTTCGATGAAGCCATACTTGTTCACGCGCGCGAAGGTTGCGAGCGAGTTGATCAAACCAATGTTCGGCCCTTCCGGCGTTTCAATCGGACACATGCGGCCGTAGTGCGTTGGGTGAACGTCGCGCACTTCAAAGCCCGCACGCTCACGAGTAAGGCCGCCTGGCCCAAGCGCTGAAAGGCGACGCTTGTGCGTAACCTCTGACAGCGGGTTGGTTTGGTCCATGAACTGTGACAGCTGGCTTGAGCCGAAGAATTCACGAACAGCCGCGGCCGCTGGCTTGGCGTTGATCAGGTCTTGCGGCATGACAGTGTCGATCTCGACCGAGCTCATACGCTCTTTGATAGCACGTTCCATGCGTAACAGGCCAACACGGTATTGGTTCTCCATGAGTTCACCAACCGAGCGCACACGGCGGTTGCCGAGGTGGTCGATGTCGTCAATGTCGCCTTTGCCGTCGCGCAGCTCAACCAGAGCCTTGATGCACGCAACAATGTCTTCGCGGCGCAGGGTGCGCAGCGTGTCTTCGGCTTCAAGAGCCAGACGCATGTTCATCTTCACGCGGCCAACAGCCGAGAGGTCATAGCGCTCGCTATCAAAGAACAACGTGTCAAACAGCTGTGACGCCGCTTCAACGGTGGGCGGCTCGCCTGGGCGCATCACACGGTAGATATCCATGAGCGCGGTCTCGCGGTTCATGTTTTTGTCTACCGCAACGGTGTTGCGCATGTAGGGGCCGACGTTGATGTTGTCGATGTCCAGCACAGGAATGTCTGTGAAGCCCGCATCAAGCAGCTCTTTTAGGTTGCCGCCGAGGATCTCGCCATCTTTGTCGCGCTCATATGTGAGCTCGTCGCCAGCCTCAGCGTAGATCGCACCGGTTTCTTCGTTGATCACGTCTTTGGCAATGAACTTGCCTTCGATGTGCTCGAACGGAACCAGCAAGTCGGTGACGTTGCCTTCGTCAATCAGCTTCTTCACAGCGCGAGGCGTGACTTTTTTGCCCGCTTCCGCGATGACTTCGCCGGTTTTGGCGTCGACAAGGTCAAACGTTGGGCGCGTGCCGCGCACACGTTCGGGGAAGAACTTGGTAACCCAGCCCTTTTTCTTTTTCAGCTTGAAATCAACCGTATCGTAATACGCATCCATGATCGCTTCTTGATCAAGGCCCAGCGCGTAAAGCAATGTGGTGACAGGCAGCTTGCGGCGACGGTCAATCCGCGCAAAGACGATGTCTTTTGCGTCAAATTCAAAGTCGAGCCATGAGCCACGATAAGGAATGATCCGGCAAGCAAACAGCAGCTTGCCCGAAGCATGCGTTTTGCCTTTGTCGTGATCAAAGAACACACCCGGTGAGCGGTGCATCTGAGAGACGATAACACGCTCGGTGCCGTTCACAACAAACGTGCCATTCGGTGTCATCAAAGGCATGTCGCCCATAAAAACGTCTTGCTCTTTGATGTCCTTAACCGACTTCGCACCAGTATCTTCGTCGATATCAAACACGATGAGGCGCAGCTTCACTTTCAGTGGGGCGCTGTAGGTCATGTCGCGTTGCTGACATTCCTCTACATCATACTTTGGCTCTTCAAGCTCATAGTCCACGAACTCGAGAATGCTTGTTTCATGGAAATCCTTGATCGGGAAAACCGACTGGAAAACGCCTTTGATTCCTTCGCCGTCTGTCGGCTGTGGCTGATCACCGGAGTTGAGGAAGAGGTCGTAGGAAGATTTCTGAACCTCAATCAGGTTCGGCATTTCCAATACTTCGCGAATTTTGCCGAAGTACTTGCGGAGACGTTTCTGGCCAAGAAAAGTTTGCGCCATGTGCGATATCACCTTTTTATTTTTCTCATCAAGAACAAGCTCCGTTGGGCACCGGGCAAGCTCTCCTCGAGACAGCAACGCTTCTGGTCAATTCCCGGCCCTCATCCCAAGAGCGCCTCCCGACCGTTGAACCGCGCCTTAGAAAAAGCCTCTTGTACGAGGCCCTTTCTAAGACAGGTTCGGCTGGGCACGGATTTCTCCCTGCCCAGCCTGATTTTACGCAAGGCTAACAGCCTCGCGGGAAACCCAATTACTTGAGTTCGACTTCGGCGCCAGCTGCTTCGAGCTTGGCTTTGATGTCGTCTGCTTCGGCTTTGTCGACGCCTTCTTTGACAGCTTTACCGCCAGCTTCAACAAGCTCTTTTGCTTCTTTCAGACCGAGGCCTGTGATGCCGCGAACTTCTTTGATCACGTTGATCTTTGAAGCGCCTGCAGAGATCAGAACTACGTTGAATTCTGTTTGCTCTTCAGCTGCTGCGCCACCGGCTTCAGCTGGGCCCGCCATCATGACTGCGCCACCGGCTGCAGGCTCGATGCCGTACTCGTCTTTGAGGATTGTTTTCAGTTCTTGTGCTTCGAGAAGCGTCAGACCAACGATCTCTTCTGCGATTTTTTTCAGATCAGCCATTTTACTTGCTTTCCGTTTGATTAAATTGTGTTCCAACGTGTGAGGTATTCCGCACGCCAGTTATTCAGTTGCTTACGCAGCTTTCTCTTCGATGGTCGAAAGGATAGATGCGATATTTGATGCAGGTGCGCCAATTGCGCCAGCGATTGAAGAAGCAGGTGCGCCGATCATGCCTGCGATCTGAGCAAGAAGCTCGTCGCGCGAAGGCAGTTTCGACACAGCTGTTACGCCAGCACGGTCAAGGATGTCGCCGCTCATCGCACCACCAAGGATCACGAACTTGTCGTTTTCCTTGGAGTAATCTTCGGCAACCTTGGCCGCGGCCACAGGATCCTCAGAATAGGTCAGAACGGTCATACCCGTCAGAAGCTCACCCATCTCAGCGATGGGCTTTCCTTCAAGGGCGATCTTGGCGAGCCTGTTCTTGGCGACACGTACAGACCCACCGGCTTCGCTTGCGCGGGCCCGAAGATCTTGCATCTCAGCAACTGTAAGACCAGCGTAGTGTGCTACCACAACAACGCCAGAGCTTTCGAAGATCTGGCCGAGCTCGTCGACCAATTTCTCTTTTTGGGCTCTATCCACAGTTTCACTCCAAATATGGGGGTTGCCCCCCGGCTCAGTTCTGCCAGCCTTTTAAGGGGCCAGCACTCATGTCCGACTACGGGGCAATGCCAAGACAACCCGAGGAATAATCCCCGGAAAATCCGGTTTTTCCCGTCTCAGGCAGGAATTAAGAAAGGCCAAACTGCCAATCACCCACCGTCTTGGACGAAACAAAACAGCGCACGACGAATCGCACGCTGGTTTGCAAGAGTGGATTTAGAGTGGATGAAAGGTAAATACAAGGGCCGATGGGCGCTCTTTTACGTCAGTCCGCCAGCATCCTGTCTTCCCGCAGCACCTTGGCCAGCTCCAGCGCCTCGCGTCCGTAAGAATGGCCCGCGTAAACCGCTGCTGCAATCAGCCCGGGCGCGTGGCAATCGCCGATGGTTTTCACACTCTCCACCCCGGCATCCGCCCACTCGGCTTCCCGCGCGCTCAGCGCCCGCCAAACAGCGTCATTCGGGCTGCGCGAGGTAACTGACACCAGCGTCTTGCAGGCAAGCTGGCGGGTGGCCCCCGTATAGCCACAGGCCACACTCAACTGCCCCTCCGAATATCCGGCAAGCCTGTGCAGTGGGACAATCTCTACTCCAAGCTCAATCAACCGCGTTTGAATACGCCCCTGCTCCAACGTGTGGTCAGACCAAGGCGCAACAACCGAGGCAGGCGTCACAAACGTCACCCTGTTGCCCTGCGCGGCGGCCACTTCAGCCAGAATGCTGGCCATGTAATAACGGTCGTCATCAAACACCACGACAGGCCCTTGGCGGCCCTCAAGCTTGCCCTGCATCACATCATCTGGCGTCAACACAGACGCATCGGCCATAAATGCCAGCGGCTTGCGGTGCGCGCGTCCCGTTCCGTCAGCCCGCCAGTGAGCACCCGTTGCCAGCGCCACATTGGCGATACCATAGTCAAGGATATCGTCCGCGCTCAATCCGCTACCCAGATACATCTGCACGTTTGGCATCACCTGTAGCTGCCCCATCCGCCAGTCGCGCACACGGCCCCACTCGGCCAAGCCCGGCAAGCGGCTCTCAAGGCTCACGCGCCCACCCCAGACGTCACTGGCTTCAGCGAGGGTCACGTCATGGCCCGCCTTCGCCAAAACCAACGCCGCTTCAAGCCCTGCAGGGCCGCCGCCAACGATCAGGTGTTGTTCGGGCTTGCTGGCTTTGGGCAGAACCTCAGGGTGCCAGCCGCGCCGCCACTCTTCCGCAACTGTCGGGTTCTGCGTGCAACGCATCGGCACACAAGTGTTGTCGCCAGAAACGCAGATGTTGCAGCCGATGCACTCGCGAATGTCCTCAAGCCGCCCCTCTTTGACTTTGTTGGGCAAGAACGGATCCGCGATCGAAGGGCGCGCAGCACCAATCAGGTCGAGATGCCCCTGCTTCACCAGCCGCACCATCGTGTCAGGCGAAGTATAGCGCCCCACCCCGACAACAGGCTTACTGGTGACCGACTTCACAAAGCGGGTGTAATCCTCCTGATAGCCCTCTTTGGCAAACCGTGATGTCTGGCTGTCGTTTGACCAGTCAGACAGGTTCACATCCCACATATCAGGCTCGTCAGCCAAAGCCGTGATGATGTCGCGCGCCTCAACGTCGTGGCGTAGGCCTTCCGCACCGAGCAGCTCGTCAACGGCCAGTCTGACGGCCACAGCACATGTGTCGCCGACCGCCTCTTTTGTGTCCTGAAGCACCTCGCGAAACAACCTCAAGCGGTTTTCAAAATTGCCGCCATATTCATCAGAGCGCTGATTGTGGCGCTCAAGCAAGAAGTGCTGCAACAGCGTCATATCATGGCCAGCGTAGACATAGATGATGTCAAAGCCTGCCTCCTTGGCGCGCCTAGCAGCGTCCACATGCCAGCGGCGGAAAGCCTTGATATCGGCCTTGTCCATCGCGCGCGCCTGCACAGGGTCGTCACTGTCAACAACGGCAGCACTCGGCGCAAACGGCGTGTGCCGTGTATAGCGGTTGGCCACATGCAACCCATTATGCGCAAGCTGGATCGCCGCGAGGCTGTCATGCGCATGCACCGCCTCTGTCACAAGCTGCAACGCTGGAATATCCTTGGTATCCCACAGCCGCGCCTCATTGGCGGGGGTGAGATCAGAGCTTGGGTGAATTTCGGTTTCCTGCGTGCAGACAACGCCCCAGCCGCCCTCGGCCTTCATACCACGGTGAGCCGCTTCAGAGCGCGGGTAACGGTGGCCCATGCCGGTGCAATGCGGCACTTGGTAAAAGCGGTTGCGCGTCTGTACAGGGCCGATCTGCACGGGCTCAAAGAGTATGTCATAAGTTGCGTCGCGCATGGCTGGCCTCACAGGGTTATTTGCCCCACATCACCGCAAAGCCGTGCCGCCCGCAACCCCGGACGAACGAAAAAGGGCGCCCCGAAGAGCGCCCTAAATTCGTCATGAGAAGCGAAGCTTACTCAGATGCGGCGTTGTCGATGTTGAGGTTAACCCCTGGGCCCATTGTCGAGCTCAGCGAGATCTTCTTCATATATGTGCCTTTTGTGCCAGTTGGCTTGGCTTTGGCAACGGCGGCCACAAAGGCGCGTACGTTTTCAACCAGTTTGACTTCGTCAAACGAGGCCTTGCCGATACCAGCGTGGATCACACCGGCTTTTTCGACTTTGAACTGAACTTCGCCGCCCTTGGCTGCTTTCACAGCGTCAGCCACGTCCATTGTGACCGTGCCAACTTTTGGGTTTGGCATCAGGTTGCGTGGGCCAAGAACTTTACCCAAGCGGCCAACGACTGGCATCATGTCAGGTGTCGCGATGCAACGATCAAAGTCGATCTTGCCGCCCTGAACGATTTCCATCAGGTCTTCGGCGCCAACGATGTCCGCACCAGCAGCTTGCGCTTCTTCGGCTTTCGGACCGCGTGCAAAAACAGCGACGCGAACGTCTTTGCCTGTGCCGTTTGGCAGGCCGACTACGCCGCGAACCATTTGGTCAGCGTGGCGCGGGTCAACCCCGAGGTTCATCGCGATTTCGAGTGTTTCGTCGAACTTGGCGTTAGCGTTTGCCTTGATCAGGCTCACAGCTTCTTCAACAGTAAGCATGTCTTTGCCTGCAAAGGCTTCACGTGCGGCTGTTGTGCGTTTTCCGTGCTTTGCCATCTTACTTAACCTCGATGCCCATTGAACGTGCAGAACCCATGATGATCTTCATCGCGGCTTCGACGTCGTTTGCGTTGAGGTCTTTCCATTTGGCCTCGGCGATTTCGCGAACCTGCTTGGCTGTGACCGACCCAACAGTCTCACGGCCCGGCAGCTTTGCGCCTGACTTCAGCTTGGCAGCTTTCCGAAGGAAATACGACGCGGGTGGCGTCTTGATGTCCATCGTGAAAGACTTGTCCTGGTAATATGTAATCACGGTCGGGCAAGGCGCACCTGGCTCCATATCCTGTGTTTTCGCGTTGAACGCTTTACAGAATTCCATGATGTTGATGCCGCGTTGACCCAGTGCAGGGCCGACGGGTGGGGATGGGTTGGCTTGACCTGCAGGAACCTGCAGTTTCATCGTGCCAGCGAGTTTCTTCGCCATGAGGCGTCTCCTTTTCCAACAGCATCGGGGCGCGCCCTTTTGCTATCCATGTTGTGTGGTCCGGTCTGGCGGCCGCGGCCCCCTCGCCTCCCACGAGATTCGTCACTTGATAAGCAACGATGCGCGCAACTACACCCATCTGCAGGCTTTGGCAAGCTCTTGAAGATGAATTGCCTCAATGGCAAAAGGGCGCGAAGCAACAAAACACAGTTAAACCGAGGCAGCCCATGCGCGCGACGTTACTGATCCTGACCCTCTGTTCTGCGGCTCTGACGGCCAACGCCCAAACCATCGGTCTGCAGTTCGACAAAATCCCTGTCGGCAGCCAGTTTCACTACGAGACAGACGAGCGCTCGGTCTATTGGATCGAAATATACAAGGGCAAACACAGCGCTTACCACGAGTTGCACTCTTACTGGGCGGATCGAAACTTCAAGCCGACCAAGCCCTTCGAGATCGAATATTTCAACGATGCGGGCCTCAAGATCAGAAGCCAAAAGCTGTCAGGCTCAAAGCCAAGGTTTACCTTTGAACCCTTTGATTGTGCACGCTCGACGGCACCAAAGTGCCAGCATGTCCAGACCACCGAAACCACAGGTAAGCTGCCCAAGGTTGGCCGCGAGTATTTCAAGAAACCTCGCACATGGCGGCGCGACTTTGAGGCGCGCAAGACGGGCCGCAACCTTCTGGTTATCCGCAACGCCGACAGCAACCGCCTGAAGCGGCGCTACACCTTTGATGATCGCGGGGTGATCACGCGCATGAAAAACATCAGCGACGATCTAAGCAAAGGGCACAAGCTCGTGCGCGAGATGAAGCCTCAGTAAACAAAAAACGGGCCGATTGGCCCGCTTCTTTTTTACATTACAACAATGCGTTAGCCCTGTTTGGAAACCTGCGTAAACTCAAGTTCAACAGGGGTTTCGCGGCCAAAGATGCTGACCATAACCTTGAGGCGCTGGTTCTCGTCATCCACTTCCTCAACCATACCGTCAAAGTCCTCGAACGGCCCGTCGTTGACTTTGACTTTCTCACCGATGTCAAAGCTGATGAGCAGCTTGGGCGCGTCTTCACCCTCTTGAACGCGGTTGAGGATCTGGTTGACCTCGGCATCGCGCATCGGCATCGGGCGGCCTTGTGGGCCCAAAAAGCCTGTCACGCGGTTGATCGAGCTGATCAGGTGATAGCCGCGATCCGACATTTCCATGTGAACAAGCACGTAGCCGGGCATGAAACGGCGCTCTGACGTTACTTTCTTGCCGCGACGCACTTCGATAACTTCTTCAGTCGGAACAAGCACTTCGTCGATTTCGTCAGCCAGGTTCTGCTCTTCGGCCTGCTGCCTGATCTGCTCGGCAATCTTCTTTTCGAAGTTGCTGAGAACGCTTACCGAATACCACCGTTTCGCCATTTTGCCAGTTCCTATCATGCGCCCGTCAGGGGCGTGTTCCAAAATCCAGACAGATTTCGCTTGCCGTTTAGGAGGGCAGCTCAAAATGTCGGGGGTTGGCTTGGGCATACAGGGCGGCGGCACGGCTTTCAAGCCCCTGATTGGCCCCCTGATTGGCTTTGTCACAAGATCACGGCGCGCGTTAAGACTTTCTCCATAAAGCTTGCCAAAATCCTAACAGTTTGCGCGAAACCGCCTGAAAACATCTGCTTGACGCGACTGGCAGTGGCATTGGCCCCTATGACGGGTTTATCTGGGCCGCAGGCTTTGGGCCAAAACACGCCGCGCAGCCCGAAAATAACTTTGCATAACAACATCATAGCACCAAGCCGCCAAACTCCGGTGAACCCAGCGAACTTTGTGGTTAACGCCGCGAGAGGCACAAGCGCCGCAAGTGCCTACAGTATGCAGCACCCTATGCAGCACTCCGTGCAGAACGCGTGCATACGTTTTCGAGCTCAGAAGTTAACGCGAATTAACTTAACCCAGCGCGCGCAGGGTTTTTAAGCCGCTCAACAAAAAACTGGGGAAGACTTAACCGAAGAAGCTGAGAACGCCCTGAAGGCCGGAGCGGATGATGATATCCACCAGCGCAAAGAAGATCGCGGTTAGCGTGGCCATGATAAACACCATCACTGTCGTCAACATCACTTCGCGGCGCGTTGGCCAAACAACTTTGGAAACTTCGGCGCGGGTCTGTTGGATAAACTGAAGTGGGTTGGTGCGGGCCATGGCTCTCATCTTCTTTTTTAACGTCTTGAACGCTCACATACGCAGGTCGCGCGGCAATTTCAAGGCTGATTACTCAGGCCCCTAACTCAGGCCGGTAACTCAGGCCGCTATTCAGCAGGCCCGTGTTGTAGCCCTTGATATACCCGCTGTTGCTTTACCAGCCTGTCAAACGGATCTTCGCCAAGCACATCCGCTTGCTCAGAGTCTATGTCGCGTTGCGAGCGGCCCAGATCCGGCGAATAGATGCCGTCAACCAAGCGTTCGGGCAGACGCGCCAGCAAGCCGTCAAGCCTGTCCGCCGCACGCTGCAAT
The DNA here is from genome assembly GCA_947497495.1 of uncultured Lentibacter sp. GTDB lineage: Bacteria > Pseudomonadota > Alphaproteobacteria > Rhodobacterales > Rhodobacteraceae > Lentibacter. Next base: position 98,362 of record CANMGT010000007.1, on the reverse strand, counting down.
CGCGTCAATATCCGCGCAGAGCGCTCGGGGTGCTTGTCACGCATATAGACCCATACACCGGCAAAAATATCGGTGATCCGCGCGCTGCCGAGCAGCAGAAAGACAATCAGCAAAAGCCAGACCAGAACGAAGAGCAGCACAGGCACAACCCAAGGCTTGAACACGACGACGCAGCAAATCGCGACCAAACCAGCCAGTTTTGCGTATTGCGAACAGTCTGCGCTACAGCCAACGCCGCGCAGAGCCGCAAGTTTTTGCGACTTGGGCTCTACAAATTCAGGTGCAGGTCTCAGTGCGGATCTCCGTCCGGATCTCCATGCGAACCTCGGTAAACGCAAGCTCACCCGCGGCACTCTGAACCGTGGCATCGCAACGCCAAGTGTCTTGGGCCGCAAGTCTTCGACTTCGGGCAAGGGGGCGAGCGGCTGGTCTGTAAAAGGCTGGTCTGTATAAGGCTGGTCAGCCAGCTCAGAGGCCTTCTCGGTGGGCCGGGCCTTGCTTAGAAAGCCGCGCTTGGGAGTCGGACAGGCCTCTTGCGGCGTCAAAGGCGTTGAAGCCTCCTCGCTCGCACGTGCAATATAGCTCGCTTTTGCAGGCCCTTCAGAGTGATGCTCAACACGCCGGTTCTCCGTCTCGACCAAGAGACGGACAATATCCAGCGTTGCATCCTCGTCCGAGGCACCACTTTCGCGGCTTTGCAATGTGTCCTTTCCAGTGTCCATGCCCGTTTCCACTAATGAACTGACATTCTCCCTAAAGTTGGATGCGGGCTCTCATAAGGCGCAAATATGGCAAAGCGGCGAAATTTACGTTTTGTTAATTTTTTTGCGCATTTGCCGCTCGTAGAACGCAGGCCAGAGCCGCATGGCCCAATGTGCCAGAAGCGCAACACGCCCGACGGGGATCACTTTGCGGCGTTGCTCATAGCCCCTCAAAATAACGCCCGCCGCCGCTTCGGCGCTCATATAGTCGATCCCGTCTGAGGCGGCGCCCGGGCGTGTCAGCCCTCCAACGGCGCCCTCCTGCGCCTCCGGATTGGTCGCGACAAAGCTCGGCGCGGCTATCAGAACATGCACGTTATGCGCGACTTCTTCGCTGCCCAAAGACTTGAAGAACCCCTCAAGCGCGTGCTTGCTCGCGGCGTAGGCCGTGCGCCTGACGAGCGGGGCAAACCCCGCCACCGAGCTTATCGCGAGATGCGTGCCGCGCGCTTTTCGCACCGGCACAAGCATGTGCCGCGCAAGCGCCACGCTGGCGAAATAGTTGACATCAAAGACGCGGCGGTGCGGTGCTTCCGCGTCGTCTTCAAACGCCGCCAAATGGGTTATGCCCTGCGCATAAATCACCAGATCAACCGCCTCATGGCGCGCCAGAATGCTCTTGCACGCCGCCGCGAGCGAGGCCTCGTCTGTCATGTCGCAAGCGGTTTTTTCGCTGCTTTCAAGCGCTTCGAACTCGGCTGAGGGCAAATCGAGCGCGACCACGTGAAAGCCCCTTTTCCTAAGACCTGCACCAAGCGCGCGGCCCAACCCGCCAGCCCCTCCGGCGATCACGGCAACAGGGCTCATAGCCCCTCGCCTTCGCACCAAAGATCAAACACTTCGGTGCTGCTGAGCGCGGGCTCATAGCCGAACTTGGCCTTGAGGGCCGCGTTGCCCAGCATCGGGCGATACTGCAAAAACCGCACCTGCTCGGGCCCATAGCGGCTGAGGCGCAAGGGCTTTGCCAGCGCCAACCCCGCTTTCAGGACCCACACAGGCAAGCGCAGCACGGGTTTGCCGAGCCTCGCTGCGATCGCTTCCATGCTCATCTGCCCGTCGCCCGCCACGTTGAAAATGCCGGCTGGCCCGTCCGTGACAGCGCGCTCCAGCACTTTTGCGAGGTCATTCACCCAGATGAAGACAAAACCGCCCGTCGCGCCACGGACTGTCAGGATGCGCGGCTTGCGAAACAGTGCGGTGATCTGGTTGTCAGTGCCGCGATCAAGCACCGTGCCGACGCGCAGCACGACTTGCTCAAGGGCCGGGTGCGCGCGGCGCGCCTTGGCGAGCATCTCTTCGACCAACCGCTTGTGATTTGCGTAGGCGAAGGCCTCGTTGCCGCGCAGGGGCGTGTCTTCGCTCAGAAAATCGCGGTTTTCAGGGTGATAGCCATAGGCGGCGCCTGACGATGTCACGATCAGCCGGCGCACGTTATGGGCCACGCAGGCTTTCAGCACGTTCTCGCTGCCCGTCACGTCAACGCGGTATTCAAACGCCCGCGTCGAGCCTTTTGGCGGCGTCACGATCGAGGCGAGGTGCACCACGACATCGGGCTTCACCGCGCCGATCACCCTGTCTGCGTCAGCGCCTGTGACATCAAGCCTCTCAAAGCGCGCGCCCTCAGGCATGCCCTCAAAGGGGCGCAAGTCTGTCAGCACAAGCTCGTGGCCAGCGCGGGACAGCGACGTCGCCAAAGCGCGGCCCACCAGCCCCGCAGCACCGGTGATCAGAACGACGCTCATGCGGCGGGTGTCCGGTTGATAGCAAAGGCCAGCACGATACCCGAAATCGCGTGCCAGATGCCCCAAAAGGCGGCGACAACGGCCATACCCCCCAAGCCACCGAAGAACCCGAAGATCAGCACCAGCCCGAGGCCGGAGTTCTGGATCCCTGTCTCGATCATCACGGAACGGCTGTCAGCCGTATTCAGGCCAAAGCCTTTCGCTGTCAGCCAGCCCGTGCCCAGCGCCAGTGCATTGTGCAAAACCACAAGCCCCGCCACGGCCCAGGCGTAGCCAACGAAAAACCCCCAGTTTGCCACTAAGGCAAGCACAATGAAGGCCACGAATATCCCCATCGAGAGGCGCTGCATCGGGCGGCGCAGCTTTGCGGCCAGCGCTTCTTTGACGGTGTTCAGCCAGATGCCCAAAATGAGCGGCACCACCAACATGAAGACCACGGTTATGGCAACTTGCACAGGGTCGATCTCTGTCGTGCGCAGCAACTCGCGGCTTGGCCCGTAAAGGCTGCCCCAAAAGGCGATATTGAGCGGCGTCAGCACGATCGCCCCGATCGTGGCAAGGCCCGTCAGCGAAACTGAAAGCGCCGTGTTGCCCCCCGCACGATGGGTTATGAAATTCGAGATATTGCCGCCCGGGCAGGCGGCGACTAGAATAAGCCCCAAGGCGATAGAGGCGCGTGGCTCTACGGCCAGAACCATCAGGAAAGTCACCAGTGGCAGCAGGATAAACTGCGACAGAACCCCGGCAATAACGGGCCGCGGCGCCAGAAAAATCCGTGCAAAATCAGCCAGTCGCAAGTCAAGCGCGATGGAGAACATCACGACGGCCAGAATGCCGTTGAGCAGCATCAGCGAGCCGGGGCTGAAGTTGAGCATAATGTCGTCAATGCCGTTCATGGCGCGCCCTCCAAAGCGTTGATCTCGCGGTGCAGCGCTTTCAGATAGGTGGCCTTGTCAACGTAATAGGCCATGCGCGGCAGCTTGATATAGTCCATCCCGCCAGTCGCGCGCTCAAAGCCAGCCTTCTTGCGGGCGCGCAAATCAGCGGCGGCCTCGCCCTGCAAACCAGCCAGATAGCGCGCCACCATTTCGGCCTGATCGGCCCTGCCCTGCCAGCCAAGGCCAGAGGCCTCGACCATGCCCAGCACGAAGATATCGTCACGCGTCGGGTGCATGCAGTTGAGGTAAAGATGCGGGGCGTTATCTTGCCAGTTGAGCAAGTCCTTGTCGAGAAACGGGTAGTGCAGCTTGTAGCCCGTCGCGCAGAGAACCATGTCATAATCGGCTTGAGAACCGTCTTTGAAATGGGCGGTTTTGCCCTCAAAGCGCGCCACATCGGCCCGCACATGAATGTCACCGTGCCCCGCGTGAAACAGGATCAGCGAGTTCACGATCGGGTGGCTTTCGTAGAGCTTGTAGTCGGGTTTCGGAAACCCGTAGCGCTGCGGATCGCCGACAAACCAGCTGAGCAGCCACTTGTCTATCGGCCGCTTGAGCCACATCGGCAGCTTGATCGCCCCGCCGACAGTGTCAGCGGGCTTGCCGAACACATATTTCGGCACAAAGTAGTAGCCCCGCCGCAGCGAAATATCGCAGCTCTGCCCATGGTGAATGGCGTCAACAGCGATGTCACAGCCCGAGTTACCCGCCCCCACGACAAGCACACGCTTGCCGTCAAACTGCTTTGGGTCGCGGTAGTCGGCCGCGTGGATAAGCTCGCCCTCAAAACGGCCCTCAAAAGCGGGCATGTTTGGCTCCGACAGGGTGCCGTTGGCCGCCAGCACGCCCTTGAACAGCGCGGAATGCTCTTCTCCGCCTTCGCGCCACGTGACACGCCAAGCCGCGCCCTCCGGCACCGCGCTCAGCACTTCAGCGCCAAATATAAAGTGGCGATACAAATCAAACCGGCGGGCGAAATCGCGGAAATAGGCGAAAACCTCGCGATGCGACGGGTATTCCGCGACACTGTCTTTCATCGGGAATTCGTCAAACTGGGTCATGGTTTTTGACGAAATGAGATGCGCGGTTTCATACATCGTCGAGCGTGGCCCATCGATGTCCCACAGCCCGCCAACGTCGGAGTTGATCTCAAACCCTTGGAACGAAACGCCATTTTTACTGAGTGCGCGCGCCGCAGCGAGGCCCATCGGTCCCGCGCCTATCAAGGCGTATTTTTCTTGTGTATCCATCCGAGCATGGCAGCCCAGCTGCGCCTGAAAATCAAGCAAAAGCTCTGGTTGGCGTAACGTCAACTACGCATTGGAGGCGAACAGCTCACAGGTTTGTTTCGCCGGGCATCGTCAAGGAAGCCTTGCTCAGTTGCTGTTTGAGGAAGGTCTTGTAAAGTTGTCGTTTGCCCGGCTGCGGCTTGTTTTCAAACAGGCCGACGGCGTCAGCGCGAGCGCCGCTCAACCAACCGATCCGCGGCGGGGTTGATCATTTGCGGCGGCGGGCTTGTGAACGAACTCTTGCTCGCAGGGCGCATTTTGGGCGTGAAAAAGCTGTGCCTTGCGCGCCCCGCGTTCTTGGAGGCATACAAGGCAAGGTCAGCATCGGCCTGTATTTGCGCCGCATCCAACGTCTCGTAACTCTCCGACAGGGCCGTTCCGCAACTCGCCGAAATATTGCAAATCTGCTCTCCAAAGGGCATCGGCTGCTCAAGTTTCGCGATGATCCTCTGGGCGACAGCCGCCAGTTTTTTACGATCGGTGAGCCCGTCGAAGATGATGACAAACTCGTCGCCGCCAACCCGCGCAACCGTGTCTTCAGAGCGGGTTTCTTCTACCATGATGCGCGCCACTTTTTGTAAAACATAGTCGCCCGCAGCATGGCCGAGCGTGTCATTCACCGCCTTAAAGTAGTCCAGATCAATGTTCATCAGGGCGAAATCGCTATTCGTCGTGATAAGCCGCTGCAGGACGTGATCCAGCGCGCGGCGGTTTTTAAGGCCTGTGAGCGTGTCTGTATAGGCCTGCTCTTCAGCGGCGATCATGGCGCCCTGCAGCCGCATGTTGAGCTTTCGGGAGGCTTCCATAGCAGCTGATTTGGCCTCAACCAGATAGAGCATCTCGATCGCCAGATCCGTGGCTGCGAAGTCAGTACCAGTCAGCGCGTAGTCGCGCACCGCATCCACCAGTGAGATGCCAAAGGACAGGTTTACGACCGCGCCTTGCCCCTCCGGCAAGGGCGCCAATACGCCATTCAGAGCCGTCTGCGGCCCGTCGCGAAACCGCATGTGAAGTTTGACAAAAGCGCTCTTGAGCAACTCGTCCATCGAGCTCACGGAGCGCGGGCGGCGCAGCTCGAAGACCTCCATAAACCGGAGCCCCACAAACGGCGTCTCCGGCCTTAGTTTTTGCAACGTCGGGCCGACATGGCAAATATGCCCTGTCGCATCTAGTTGCAGGTGCATGGGGCAAAAGGCGTCAAGCACCTTCGCCATATCTTCTTGTTGTGTCACTGTCATCCTGCGCGCGCCCCCAAGTCAAAGCCCCGTCCGGCGGCGAAGGCTGTTTCGATCACCTGGATTTCGATGATCTCGGCCCCGCCCCGATTGGGTAGGCGCTCAAGAAACACTAGTACCCCATAGTCGTCGGCCATGGCGCGAAGCACCCCGACAAGCACTGCGGCAAACCCGCTGACAGCCCCTGTAACAGACAAGCTAAACCTGTCGATCGCATGTTCCCTGAGCTCTAGTTTGGGCAGCTTCAAGTCTGCGACGGCAAGACGCGTGCGGTCGGGCAAGTCGTCAAGGGAATGCAGGAATTCAAGAAAATTCACGCCGCCAAACCGCAAGAGCCGCCGCACAGCTTCCGAGTTCTCATGGCTTACCAGGTAAGTGCCTATGTCTTCCAGAATAGTGTCTTGCGGCACGTCGAGAAGGCCTGACAGCGCCGACAGCACAAGCTGCGGCGTCTCTTCATCATAGCTCAGCATGGCCTCGAACTCGGCAAAGCCCAGCCCTGTAACTTCCATCGCGTTCAGCCAGGCGGCTTCCCCGTAGGTGTCCTGCGCGAAACATTGAATTGTCCGGTTGATCAGCCCGTGCATTGTCCAAAACCTCTTTTTTCAAGAAGCTGCACTACCTAGGTTAAGATGACGTCAACGCCTCTATTGAAATGGCACAAGAACGACATCGCCGATATTCATCAGCACGCGGCTTTCGGGTTTCAAGGCGAACTCGCCCTTCATCACCAAGTCAAACATGTTGCGCGGCTGTGACATCTTAACGTCGCTGCTGTCAGGCCCGAAGGCTGTCATCCCACGCAGCACAAGGCTGTTGCCTTGGCGCGCCATGTCATAGGCCGTGGCATTGCCTTGCGCAAAGACAAGCCCCTCACTTTTGGAGAAGCCGCGCCCTGCTTTTGGCAGCATAACGATGACACATGTCGGCTGCGGCCCTTTTTCGCAGAGTTTATCCAGCTCCTTGAGCACATAGAATGTCATGTCCTCAAGCAAGGGCGCAACAGCGGCGCTTGCAGGCCTGATGGCGATACGGCCTGCAAGGCTGGCTCTCATATCCACGGAGCGCGTTTCACGGGTTTCTGTCCCGAAGGCCCAGACCGAGCTGGCCTCGCGGGCCTTGGCAATCAGCGCAACAAGGGCAGTGTCACCCGAGGCCTCAAGCTCTTTGAGCGCCGCCGCGCCCGGCCTGCCCCACTCATGCGCCATCTGGTAAAGCGGCAGGCTGTCAGCCTCCGTTTCGCCAGCCTGAAAGCGGGCAAGCTGGCTCTTGGCGGAAAGCGCCTGAGCGTTGATCAGAGGCGTGAGCCAAAGAGCTGCGCCCACACAAATCGCAAGCGCGATATAGAGGTTGCTTTGCCGCATTTTGCCCTGCCAGCCATGGCCGCGCAGCGCAAAATAGGCATAGCAAAGCGCATAGGCCGACAAAAAGAGCGCGATATAGGCGGCAATGACGCGGTCGGGCGTGAAGCCATACTCCGCCACGCGCAGCCAGATCGCGTAAACAGCCAAGGCCACAAGACAGGGCAGCAAGAGAGCAAGCGCCCGCGCCGACAGGCGCATCAGCTTAGCCTCTGAGGCGTTGTCGTCGTCGCGGTCAATCAGCGTGGTGATCAGCGTGATGGCGCCAAAAGCCACGCTCATTAACACTGCGGCGGTTGAAAGCCTGCCAAACAAGTCTGACAAGCCGCGAAACGGCAAAGCGCCGATGAAGACAACGACCACGACAAGCACCAGCGGCACCAGCATACGCAGCAAACGGTGCACCAGAACGGGCGAAACATAGTCGCGCAACTCATGCACCGTGGCAACGCCCAGCCCGAACATCGCGCCGAGCAGCGTGTAGCGGATGATGTCGACGTCCAGCAGGTCTCCGATGAGGCGGATGCCAACAAGCTTGAGCAGCTCATCAGACAGATAGAGCACGAGCAGGATCAAGCCCGCAAAGAGCCAGCCAGCAAAATAGCGGATGAAAATGCCCCAAGCCGTGTCAAACAACCGCGTATAGTCGCGCCAGCCGTTCTTCGCCTCCAGCTCGGCGGCAGCGAACGGTGTTGCGATAAACATCAACGCACTCAAAGCGACAAGGGCGTATCCGTTGGCAATAAAGTCCACAGGCGTCGCAAACCGAAGCGCCCCCATGAGGGCAAGCACCCCGACAACAAGGGCAAGCGCCGCAGAGGGCAGCAACGCACGCTGCGGCTTTTCCGGCCCCACAAGCGCCATGAGAGCTGCAAAAAAAGCCGTGGCAAAGGAGAGCGCAAAGTGCAGCCCCCAACCTTGGCCGACGATCTCGGGCAGAAACTCGAAAAACGCCCAAAGCGAAAGGCCCGCGACCCCTCCGATAAATGCAAGCTCCAGGCGATCTTTCAACATCTGCGACTCCCTCGTTTCAGCCAATGATACGCTTTGCTTACCGGAGTTTCACGCAGTTTTCCGTGCGTTTTCCAGCAGTTTTGACGCAGTTTGCGGGCCGTTTTTCTGCCGTTGCAGCTCCGAGAACTGCGCCCCTAACCTCTGGACGCTCCCACAGGGCCTCCCGCCCCATTCCAGTGCATCAAAGATGCCCCGTCATGCGTTGGGCCCAACCTGGGGGGGGGGGGGGGGGGGGGGGGGGGGGGGGGCCCCCCCCCCCCCCCCCCCCCCCCCCACGGGGTGACGTGCGAAGCACGGCGCAAAACCTGCTTGGATGGCTCTCGTTGCTGCTGTTTGAATTTGGATATTTAGACCAAGAAGATGACAGGATCTGAGACAGTTGCTCGCGGGGTGCTTGCGGGGAGCGGGAGTGGCTGATAAGTCCTCATTAAACCCGATGAATTCTATCGGATATCGCAAGAGGCAGATGTGGCGCTGAACACTCCGAGGCTCGAAATTCGCAACTTAACCCGCGTTTATGACGGGCGTGTTGTTGTTGATGATGTATCACTGAGCATTCAGCCGGGGCAGGTGACCTGCCTTCTCGGCCCTTCGGGTTGCGGCAAGTCAACGACGCTGCGGATGATTGCGGGTGTTGATATGCAAGACAGCGGCCAGATCTATGTCGATGGCGCGCTGATCTGCGATACCGTGTTTCGCATTCCGCCAGAGCGGCGCCAGATTGGACTGATGTTTCAGGACTTCGCGCTGTTCCCGCATCTCAGCGTCTTCGAAAACGTGGCTTTCGGCCTGAAAGGCAGTCGCGAGGACAAGACCGCGCGGGTGCGTGCGCTTTTGGGGCGTGTCGGGCTTGAGCGGTTTGAAAACGCCTATCCGCATGAGTTGTCGGGCGGCGAGCAGCAGCGCGTTGCCTTGGCGCGTGCCTTGGCGCCCAAGCCCCGTATCATGCTGATGGACGAGCCGTTTTCAGGCCTTGATAACCGCCTGCGCGATGACATTCGCGACGAGACGCTCGATATCCTGAAGCAGGAAGACACTGCTGTTTTGCTGGTGACGCATGAGCCGGAAGAGGCCATGCGCATGGCTGACGAGATTGCGCTGATGCGCAACGGGCGGATCGTGCAGCAGGGCGCACCCTATAACATTTATAACGCGCCTGTCGACAAGGAGGCTGTCGGTTTTTTTAGTGATATCAACGAGATACGCGGCACCGTGCAGGGCGCTTTGACAGATACGCCTTTTGGGCAGTTCCTTGCGCCGGGCATTGCGGACGGGCAGCAAGTTGACATCATCATTCGCCCGCAGCACTTCAAGATCGACTTTGACAGGAACGGGAAAGGCCCGAACCCGACAGTGAGCGACGGCACGCCCGCCCGTGGCATTGTCGAGCGCGTGCGCTTTATGGGCAGCGAGAGCCTTGTGGAGTTTCGCATGGATCACGACGGCTCAAAACTGCGCGTGACGGTGCCAAACGTGTTTATGCCGAGCGTCGGCACGGCCCTTTGGCTCACCATCCGGCGTGATCGCTGTTTTCTGTTTCCCGTCACGTGACGTGCGTTTTGAACGAGCGGATCATCACAACTGACGCCTGCGTATTGGAAGGGGCTGAGTGGCTTGCCGCGCGCCACCCTGAGCTGGCGCGAGGCTTCGCCGCAGCGCAGCCTTTGCCCCTGCGCCTCAAGCCTGCGGGCTTTGCGCAACTGCTCAACGCCATCGTGGGCCAGCAAGTGAGCGTGGCCAGTGCCAATGCGATCTGGGGCAAGCTTGTCGAGGCTGGTTTGACAGAGGAGGCGGCTGTTCTGGCGCTCACGGAAGAAGAGCTGCGCGCCGTCGGCCTGAGCCGCCAGAAGGCCCGCTATGCGCGCGCGTTGGCTGCGGCGCAGATTGACTACGCAGCGCTCGAGAGCCTGCCGTCTGCGCAGGTTATCAAAGTGCTGACGCAGGTGTCGGGCATTGGAACGTGGACGGCAGAGATCTACGCGATGTTCAGCCTCGGGCGGGCGGACGTGTTTGCCCATGGCGACTTGGCTTTGCAAGAAGCCGCGCGCGCGCTTTACGGCCTGAGCGAGCGCCCGAAGGAAAAGGAAATGCGCACATTGGCCGAAACCTGGGCGCCTTGGCGTTCGGTTGCGGCGCGCATCTTGTGGGCGTATTACAAGGTTATGAAAAACAGGGAAGGCATCAGATGACACGAGCACTACAGGCAACCCGCCAAGAGCCGGTTTCGGGCACAACACGTTCGGTTTGTGTGTTTTTACACGGTTATGGGGCCAATGGCGCTGACTTGATGGGCCTCGCTGACCCGCTGGGCGAGCATTTGCCCGACACGCTGTTTATTGCTCCCGATGCGCCCGAGGCCTGTGTTGGCGCGCCGATGGGCTTCCAGTGGTTTCCGATCCCGTGGATCGACGGCTCCTCGGAAGAAGAATCAGAGCGCGGCATGTTGGCCGCTGCGGAGGATCTGAACGCATTTCTCGACGGTATTCTCGTAGACGAGGACTTGCTGCCAGAGCAGATGGTGATCTTCGGATTTAGCCAAGGCACGATGATGGCGTTGCAGGTTGTGCCGCGCCGCGAGGATGAACTCGCCGGAATTATCGCCTTTTCGGGGCGCTTGCTTGCGCCGGAACTGCTGAAGGATGAGGCCGTGTCTAAACCGCCTGTCTTGCTGGTACATGGCGATGCCGATGATGTGGTGCCGCCGCAGTATCTTCCGGAGGCGGCCGAAGCCTTGCAAGAGGCTGGATTCAAAGAGGTTTACGCGCATATCATGAAGGGCACAGCGCACGGAATTGCGCAGGATGGCCTGACGGTTTCGCTGGCCTTTATGCGCGACAAGCTGGGCTTCTAACCCGCGCCAGAAACGGGCCTTTCAGAGAGATTGTATTCGCTACGCGCGTCCTGGAAACAGGGCGCGCGTTTTGCGTTGTGCCTTGTTAACATTAACCTTTTCTTAACCCCACCGTTCGCAGTGACGGCAAGTCTGTTGTGTGAAAATGCTTTGCTGGCTAGCGTTCGGGAAGCTGCAAAAGAGATGCGTCAGCGGCGCATTTTCATGTCGGGCGGAGGCATAAACCCACATGAGGCTAATAGCAGTATGAATGATTTGACCCATGATGTCGCGGCGCAGCAGATTGCCCAGTCTGTCACCGCTTTGTTGGAAGAACTGGGTGCCTTGAAGACAGACCTTTGCGCCTTGAGAGCCCGGTTGAATGCCGGCTCTGGCGTGCAGGATGTGAGCCTGCAACTCGCGGATGTTGCGCAGTGGATCACGATCGCACAAGAGATGGAGTATCGCCTTGAGACAGACAGCAGAAACCGCGCAACACAGAGCCCGCGCCACAGCGACCTTGACCTCGCAAGCGCACGCGCTGACATCGGGGGCAAGCTGGATCGCCTCAGAGCCGCTCGCGCTGCAGAAGGCGTTTCTTGACGGCTTGAGCGAGAGCGAGCTTTTGGCTTTGCCCTTCCTCTGGGAGTTCTGGGCGATGCCCCACCAGCTTGCCCCTGAGGGCGACTGGCGCTCATGGGTGATCATGGGCGGGCGCGGTGCGGGCAAGACACGCGCGGGTGCCGAGTGGGTGCGCGCGCAGGTTGAGGGGGCGGGGCCGGATGACGCTGGCCTGTGCCGCCGGATCGCTCTTGTTGGCGAGACGGTTGATCAGGTGCGCGAGGTTATGGTGTTCGGCGAAAGCGGCATTCTGGCCTGCTCGCCGCCCGACAGGCGCCCAGAATGGCACGCTGGACGCAAGCAGCTTAGCTGGCCCAATGGCGCTGTCGCGCAGGTGTTTTCCGCGCATGACCCCGAGGGGCTGCGCGGGCCGCAGTTCGATGGGGCCTGGGTTGACGAACTCGCCAAATGGAAGAAGGCGCGCAACACCTGGGATATGCTGCAATTTGGCCTGCGTCTAGGCGAAGACCCGCGCGTCTGCGTGACGACAACGCCGCGCAATATCGGGCTGCTCAAAGAGCTGCTTGAACGCGACAGCACGGTTGCGACACATGCGCCAACCGAAGCCAATAAAGCCAACCTTGCCAGAGGCTTCCTTGAGGAAGTTCAAGCGCGCTACGCCGGCACGCGGCTGGGGCGGCAAGAGCTTGATGGTGTGCTGATCGACGAGGCCGAAGGCGCCTTGTGGACACCGCGCACGCTTGAGGCTGCGCAGGTGAGCAAGCTGCCTGACTTCTCGCGCATTGTCGTGGCGGTTGACCCGCCGGTCAGCGGCAAGGCCAGCTCGGACGCCTGCGGCATTGTCGTGGCGGGTGTTGTCAGCGAGGGGCCGGTGCAGGACTGGTGTGCTTACGTGCTGGAAGATGCCTCGGTGCAGGGCGTCAGCCCAGACACCTGGGCGCGCGCTGCCGTGGCCGCCATGGAGCGGTGGGGGGCCGAGAAGCTTGTTGCCGAAGTGAACCAGGGCGGTGACTTGGTTGAGGAGGTGATCCGCCAGGTTGATGCGCTGGTGCCACTCAAGAAAGTGCATGCCAGCAAGGGCAAAACCGCGCGGGCCGAGCCTGTAGCAGCGCTCTATGAGCAGGGACGCGTCAAACACGCCCGCGGCCTTGGTACGCTTGAAGACGAAATGAGCCGGATGACGCTGCAGGGCTATGAGGGCAAGGGCAGCCCCGACCGCGTGGACGCACTTGTCTGGGCGCTCAACGAGTTGATGATCGCCCCCGCCGCCAAATGGCGCAGCCCGCAGGTGCGCACGCTGTAGTTAAGAAGTTTTAAACCTTTTCTATCAGGGTGTTTTGGAACGGCCGAAACTTACGGCAAAACTTTAAGATCGGACTGTAGCTCATTTATAAGGCTGCATAAATTAGGAGTGTAGAATGCCGGTATTTGACTTTCTTCGCAAAGGCGCAGCCCTTGAGAGCCCAGAAGCGAAAGCCAGCGCTGCAGGCCCTGTCGTGGCCTTTCAAGGGGCTGGCCGCATCGCTTGGAGCCCGCGTGACACGGTGACGCTGACACGCACGGGCTTTGCCGGAAACCCTGTCGGGTTTCGTGCAGTCAAACTCATTTCCGAGGCCGCGGCGGCGCTGCCGCTTGTGCTGCAAGACAGCGAGATGCGCTATGAGGCGCACCCGCTTTTGAGCCTCGTGAAACGGCCCAATCCGGCGCAGGGCCGTGCCGAACTTCTGGAGGCGCTTTACGGGCAGTTGCTGCTGTCCGGCGATGCCTATGTCGAGGCTGTCGGCGGCGAGGCGGGCTTGCCCTATGAGCTGCATATTCTGCGCTCTGACCGGATGAGCCTGATCCCCGGATCTGATGGCTGGCCTGTGGCCTACGACTACACGGTTGGCGGGCGCAAGCACCGCTTTGACGTGAGCGAGGGCGTGCCGACTGTCTGCCACATCAAGAGCTTTCATCCGCAGGATGACCACTACGGGTTTTCGCCCATGCAGGCGGCCGCGCAGGCGGTTGATGTGCACAATTCGGCCTCGCGCTGGAGCAAAGCGCTTCTGGACAACGCGGCACGGCCTTCCGGCGCGATCATCTATCGCGGCGCGGACGGACAGAGTGGGCTGAGTGCAGACCAGTATGACCGTTTGGTCGGCGAGATGGAGAGCAACTATCAAGGGGCGCGCAATGCGGGGCGGCCTATGCTGCTTGAAGGTGGGCTTGACTGGAAGCCAATGGGATTTTCGCCGTCAGACATGGAGTTCCAGAAGACCAAAGAAAGCGCCGCACGCGAGATCGCGCTGGCTTATGGAGTGCCGCCGATGCTGCTCGGCATTCCGGGCGATGCGACCTATGCGAACTACCAGGAAGCCAACCGCGCCTTTTACCGTCTGACGGTCCTGCCTTTGGCGGCGCGGGTGACAGCGAAGCTGGCGCAGTGGCTGGGGCGCTTTTCGGGTGACAATGTCGAGCTGACACCAGACCTTGATCAGGTCTCCGCGCTCTCGAGCGAGCGGGACGCGCAATGGGCGCGGGTGAACGCTGCGGATTTTCTGACCACAGAAGAGAAACGCCGTTTGCTTGGTTTGCCTGCTGTCGGGGGCCCTGCGGATGAATGATGAGAGCCGCCTTGCTGAACTGCCGGATACGATCCTGCCTTATGAGGGCTATCGGGTGATGTTTCGCCATATCGAGAAGCGGCTCACCTCGCTTGAGCTGACGGTTGCCGCGATCGAAACCGACAGCGCGGTGAACGAAGAGAAGCGCAAGTTTATGGTGGCGCGTTTCAACCAGATCGACACGCGGCTTGACAAGATCGACGGCCACATAGGGCGGCTTGTCTGGCTGATTATCGCGGCCATCCTGGGCGGTTTGATGTCGTTCATGATGCAAGGCGCGGTGCTTCCACACTGAGCTGCCACACTGATGTAATTTGAGGAGTAAACCGATGACGAACGAGAGCGGACTAGAGCAGAAATTCTGCCAGTTTGATGCCGAGCTTACGGTGACGGATGGCACGGCGATCGAAGGCTATGCGAGCCTGTTCGGCGCCTGTGACCAAGGCGGTGATGTTGTTGCCAAGGGCGCTTATGCACAAAGCCTGAAGGCGCTTGTGGCCGAGGGCCGCAGCGTCAAGATGCTTTGGCAGCACGACCCGTCACAGCCGATCGGCATCTGGGACGAGGTGCGCGAAGACGCGCGCGGGCTTTACGTGAAGGGCCGGCTGCTCGAGAGCACCCAGAAGGGCCGCGAAGCTGCGGCCTTGATTGAGGCGGGGGCGATCGACGGGCTTTCCATTGGCTATCGCACCGTCAAAGCCAGCAAGAATGACAAGGGCCAGCGGCTCTTGAAGGAACTGGAGCTTTGGGAGGTGTCGCTTGTGACTTTCCCGATGCTGCCCAGTGCGCGCGCCAGTGCGCGGGTGGGGGCCAAGGGCGACAGCCTTGATGCCGACGCTCTGCGCGAAATGGCCGCCGCGATCAGGGGTGCGCGCCAGAAGTTGGCGCAAGAGTAAGCACGCCAAAACGTAACCAGAAAGGACAACTCGGATGAGTGAGACCCAAGCGAAGTCTGGGGCCGGAGAAGCTATGCCTTCTGCACCCCAGACGAAATCAGCCATGAACGAATTCGCCAGCGAGTTCAAAGGCTTCCAAGACGACATTAGCAACCGACTGAAACAACAAGAAGAGCGACTTATCATGCTTGATCGTAAGACAAACACCCGTGCTCGCACGCCCCTTGGCCGCAGCGCAGACCTTGAAGCACCACACCAGAAGGCCTTCAACGCCTACCTGCGTTCCGGTGACGATGACGCACTGCGCGGCCTTGAGATCGAAGGCAAAGCCATGAGCAGCGCCGTGGCGGCTGACGGCGGCTACCTCGTTGATCCGCAGACAGCGCAGAGCATTATTTCGGTGCTGGAAAGCACAGCCTCGATCCGTGCGATCGCCAATGTTGTGCAGGTCGAAGCCACCTCGTTTGACGTCCTGGTTGACCACTCCGATGTGGGCGCTGGCTGGGCGACTGAGACAGACCCGTCTTCAGAGACAGGCACGCCACTGATTGACCGTATCACCATCCCGTTGCACGAGCTGTCGGCTTTGCCGAAAGCCTCGCAGCGCCTGCTCGATGACTCAGCATTTGACATCGAAGGCTGGCTCGCGGGCCGTATTGCCAACAAGTTTGCCCGCTCCGAAGCGGCGGCGTTTATCAGTGGCAACGGCGTTGACAAGCCAACAGGCATGCTGACGCACCCGACTGTCGACAACGACGTCTGGGCCTGGGGCAACCTTGGCTATGTGCCAACGGGCGTTGACGGCGACTTTAACGGTGGCGACGCCGTGATCGACCTCGTCTATGCGCTTGGTGCGCAATACCGCGCCAATGCGAGCTTTGTGATGAACTCCAAGACAGCAGGCGCTGTGCGCAAGCTCAAAGACGCGGATGGCCGCTTCCTGTGGTCAGACGGCCTTGCGGCGGGCGAGCCCGCACGCCTTCTCGGCTATCCTGTGCTGATCGCCGAAGACATGCCGGATGTGGCGACAGACGCGACAGCGATTGCCTTTGGCGATTTCAACGCAGGCTACACCGTTGCCGAGCGCCCCGACCTGCGCGTGCTGCGTGACCCGTTCAGTGCCAAGCCGCATGTGCTGTTCTATGCAACCAAGCGTGTTGGCGGCGATGTGAGCGACTTTGCGGCGATCAAGCTGCTGAAGTTCGCCATTTCGTAAAGGCCGGAGGTCAGAGGGCGGGCGAGCCTGCCCTCTGAGCGCGCGGTGCCTTTCAAGGTGTTGCCCAGCTGTTCCCCTCCGTCCGAGCAACACTGGCACCGCGCGCCCTTCGTGAGGGCGCAAGTTTGGAGAAAGTCCATGATGTTAACTGAAGAAACAGCCGTCCCCACCGCGGCGTTGCCTGTCGAGGCCTTTAAGGCCCACTTGCGCCTTGGCACCGGTTTTGCCGAGGGCAACCTGCAAGATGCGGTGCTCGAGAGCTTTCTGCGCGCCGCCATTTCGGCGATCGAGGCGCGCACAGGCAAGATCCTGATCGAGCGCGATTTCTCGTGGTCGCTGACCAAGTGGCGTGACGAAACAGGGCAGGCTTTGCCCGTGGCCCCCGTGAGCGCCATCACCGAGGTGACGTTTTACAACCGCCTTGATGTGGCCGACACGCTGGCTGCGAATTACTACAAGCTCGCGCAAGACATGCAGCGTCCGAGGCTTTGCCCTGTCGCCGGCATTTTGCCCGCCGTGCCTTTGAACGGCTCGGTGAAAGTGAGTTTCACCGCTGGCTTTGGCCCCGACTGGGACGACCTGCCAGGTGATCTGGCGCAGGCCGTGCTGCTGCTGGCCGCCTATTACTACGAATACCGCAACGAGACGAGCGTCGGCGAGGGCTACATGCCCTTTGGCGTGACCTCGCTGATCGAGCGTTACCGCACGGTGCGGCTGTTTGCGGGGGCAGGCCGATGAACGTGCCGGTGATGAACCGCCAGCTGGTGTTGGAAACACCTGACCGCGTGCCTGACGGTGCGGGGGGCTTCACGACCAACTGGCTGCCGCTTGGCACCGTTTGGGCCGAAGTTACCGCGCGCACAGGCCGCGAGGCGCAGGGCGAGGCCGCGCCGTTGGCAACGGTGAGTTACAACATCACCCTGCGCGCCGCCCCTGTGGGCAGCACGATGCGCCCGAAACCCGAACAGCGTTTTGCCGAAGGGGCCCGCGTTTTCCGCATTCAAGCAGTGGCGGAAGAGGGTACCGACGGGCGCTACCTGACATGTTTTGCACAAGAGGAGTTGGTGGCATGAGCTATGGAGCATCCCCCGCACTGCAAGCCGCAGTATACCAGGCACTTATCGGCGATGCTGGCTTGGCCGCCCTTGTGGGCACCGCGATCTATGACGCGATCCCCTCAGGCAGCCTGCCTGCAACCTACGTGGCGATCGGGCCCGAGGCGGCCTATGACAAATCCGACAAAAGCGGCGGCAGCGCCGAGCATGTTTTCACTGTTTCGGTGGTAACAGACAGCGCGGGCTTTCAAGCGGCCAAGGACGTTGCCGCGCAGATCAGCGATGTGCTGATCGACGCGCCTCTGACGCTGACCCGCGGCACGCTGATTTATCTCAATTTCGACCGCGCCAGCGCCACCCGTGAAGGCACGGGCGCCACGCGGCGGATCGATCTGCGCTTTCGCGCGCTGGTGCAAGACACCTAACCCAACCGACCAATCTGACCAAACTGGAGAGAGACTATGGTTGCTCAAAACGGCAAAGACCTATTGATCAAAATCGACATGACGGGCGATGGCCTGTTTGAAACCGTCGCTGGCCTGCGCGCCACGCGGATCAGCTTCAACGCCGAAAGCGTTGATGTGACGAGCTTAGAGAGCGCAGGTGGCTGGCGCGAAATTCTGGGCGGTGCGGGCGTGAAGTCAGCCTCGCTGTCAGGCTCTGGTGTCTTCAAGGACGCGGGGAGCGACGAGCGTGCGCGCCAGATCTTCTTTGACGGCGAAACGCCTGATTTTCAGGTGATCATCCCCGACTTCGGCACGCTCGAAGGCCCGTTCCAAGTCAGCTCGATCGACTACTCGGGCAGCTATAATGGCGAGGCAACCTATGAGCTGTCGCTAGCGTCAGCTGGGGCAATCAGCTTCACGGCGGCTGTCTGATGGGTAACCCCTGGGCCTCTGAAGTTGCGCTTGTCATTGACGGGCGACGCCATGTTCTCAAGCTCACGCTTGGGGCCTTGGCCGAGCTGGAAGCGGCGCTCAAAACCGGCACTCTGGTTGAGCTGGTGCAGCGCTTTGAGGTGGGCGGCTTTAGCACATCAGATGTGATGAAGCTGATCGTTGCGGGGCTCAGGGGCGGTGGCTGGGAAGGGCGCGCAAGCGACCTTCTCGCTGCCGAGATCGAAGGCGGGCCAATGGCGGCGGCCAAGGCGGCAGCGCTCTTGCTGGCGCGGGCTTTCATGCTGCCAGACGAGGGCGACGATGCCGCGCTTTGACAGCCCGCGATTTGACTGGCCCCAGCTTCTGCGCATTGGCCTGACACGGCTGCGCCTGACGCCCAAGGATTTCTGGGCGCTCACGCCTGTTGAGCTGATGATCATGCTGGGGCCAGAGGCGCAGGCGCGCCCGTTGGGCCGCTCGGGGCTTGATGCCCTGCTGGCGGCCTATCCCGACACAACACACGAGGGAACTCACGATGGATTATGATACGTTTGACGATTTGGAGATCAAGGCGGATGCCTTGGAGCAAAGCCTCGCCGGCGCGGCTGGCATGGCCGCAAGCTTTGACGCCGAGCTAAAGCGTGTGCGCACCAGCTTTGCCGAGACAGGGCAGGATGTGGCGACGCTCGAGAAGGGCCTCAGCCGCGGCCTTCGCCGTGCGGTTGATGGCGTGGTGCTTGACGGCATGAAGTTGTCGGACGTTTTCGGCACCATCGCGCAGTCGATGATCAACGCCAGCTATGCCGCCGCCGTAAAGCCCGTGACCGATCATGTCGGCGGGCTGATCGCGAACAGCATTGGCGGCCTGATGGGCAATATCTTCGGCTTTGCCAAAGGCGGCAGCTTTGCGCAGGGGCGCGTTATGCCCTTTGCCGATGGCGGCGTTGTGAGCGGGCCAACAACCTTCCCGATGCGCGGCGGCACAGGCCTGATGGGCGAGGCGGGGCCAGAGGCGATCATGCCCTTGGCGCGCGGCCCCGACGGCAAGCTCGGCGTTCGGGCTGGCGCGTCGGGTGGGATCAACGTCGTGATGAACATCACAACGCCTGACGCCGAGGGCTTTCGCCGCAGTCAAAGCCAGATCGCCGCGCAGATGGGCCGTGTCCTCGCCCGTGGCAACCGTAACCGATAGGGAGCAGAACCATGCAGTTTCATGACGTAAGATTTCCCGCCAGCCTCAGCTTTGGCTCGTCTGGCGGCCCCGAGCGGCGCACCGATGTGGTGACACTCGCCAACGGCTTTGAAGAGCGCAACACCCCTTGGGAGCACTCCCGCCGCCGCTATGACGCGGGGCTTTCGCTGCGCTCGATGGATGACATCGATAAGGTGCTGGCCTTCTTTGAAGCGCGGCGCGGCCGGATGCACGGCTTTCGCTGGAAGGACTGGTCTGACTTCAAGACAGGTGTGCCAAGCCGTGAGGTCAGCTATGAAGACGAAGTCATCGCGCAGGGCGACGAAGAGACCAAGACTTACCAGCTGGTCAAGGTTTACCGCTCGGGAGAGCAGACCTATGCACGCCCGATCACCAAGCCTGTCGCGGGCACAGTGCGTGTCGGCATCGCCGGTATCGAGCAATTCGAAGGCGTTCACTACGAGGTGGACACGTCGACTGGCATCATCACGTTCGAACATGCCCCTAACGAGGGTATGGATGTCACTGCGGGCTTTGAGTTTGACGTGCCGGTGCGGTTTGACACAGACCAGATCGTCAGCAGTGCCTCGACGTTTCAGGCGGGCGAAGTGCCTGCTGTGCCGGTTGTGGAGCTTCGGGTCTGATGGGCGGTGTGCAAGGCGAACTGCTCGCCCATTTGCAGACTGGCATCACAACGGTTTGCCGCGCCTGGGCGCTCACACGGCGCGACGGTACGGTGCTCGGCTTTACCGACCACGACAAGGCGCTTGAATTTGAGGGCATCGCTTTCAAGCCCGACAGCGGTATGACAACGGCGACTTTGCAGCAAAGCACGGGGCTGTCTGTCGACAACACCGAGACGATGGGCGCGCTTTCAGACGCGGCTATCAAAGAGGCCGACATTGAAGCGGGGCGCTATGACGGCGCCGAGGTGCGCACATGGCTGCTGAATTGGGCCGATGTCAGCCAACGGCACCTGCAGTTTCGCGGCACCCTTGGCGAGCTTCGGCGCGGCGACGGGGCCTTTCACGCCGAGTTGCGTGGGCTGACCGAGGCTTTGAACCGCCCTCTGGGGCGCGTCTACCAAAAGCCCTGCACCTCGGTTCTGGGCGACAGCGGGTGCAGATTTGACCTTGCCGAAGAAGGCTATGTTGAAAGCCGCGCTGTTCAAACCGTTGAGGAGGGCCGAGTCTTTCGCTTTGACGGAATGACGGGCTTTGACGACGGGTGGTTTGCCTTTGGCGTGCTCAAGGGGCTTTCGGGCGCTTGCGACGGGCTGACGGGCATTATCAAACGCGACTACTTTGAAGACGATCAACGTGTGATCGAGTTGTGGCATCCGATGCGCGCCGCGATTGAAAGCGGTGATCAGATACGCCTCACGGCGGGGTGCGACAAGCGGATGAGCACCTGTCGCGTCAAGTTTCATAACTTGCTGAACTTTCAGGGCTTTCCCGATGTTCCAGGAGACAGCTGGTTGGCGGTACAGCCCTCGCAGGCGGGTCAGACCGGCGGCGGGAGCCGTCGCTGATGGGCACGTTGGCTCAGAAAGCTGTGGCCGAGGCGCGGGCGTGGATCGGCACGCCTTACCACCATCAGGCCTCTGCAAAAGCTGTCGGTACAGACTGTCTGGGGCTTTTGCGGGGCGTTTGGCGCGCGCTCTATGGCCACGAGCCCGAGGTGGTGCCTGCCTACACCTATGACTGGGCTGAGCCGCAGGGCGAAGAGCGCCTTTTGGCGGCTGCAACGCGCCACATGATGCGCTTGCCCCGTTGTGAGGCGCAGGTGGGCGATGTGCTGCTGTTTCGGATGCGCGCCAGATCGGTGGCTAAGCATGTCGGGCTGATGGCCGAAGCGGGCCCCGCGCCAACATTCATTCACGCCTATTCGGGCCACAGTGTGCTGGAAAGCCCGCTGACCCCGCCTTGGCAACGCCGCGTTGTGGCGGTTTTTAGATTTCCCGAGGAGGGGCAATAATGGCTACCATTTTACTTTCAGCAGCAGGCGCCGCGATTGGCGGTTCACTTGGCGGCTCGGTTCTGGGCCTGTCGATGACGGCTCTGGGCCGCTTTGCAGGGGCGAGCCTTGGCCGCGCGATTGACCAGAGCATCATGGGGGCGGGCTCTTCCACCGTAGAGCAGGGCAAAGTCGAGCGCTTCCGCCTCACCAGTTCGGGAGAAGGCGACCCTGTTGCACAGCTTTTCGGGCGGATGCGCGTTGCGGGTCAGGTGATCTGGGCGACGCAATTTTCCGAGAGCGTCACAACCACGGGCGGCGGCAAGGGCGCACCGTCAGGCCCAAAAACAAACGCATACACGTATTCCGTGAGCCTCGCGATCGGCCTCTGCGAAGGGGTAATATCAGGCGTTGGCCGTGTCTGGGCGGATGGTGTCGAGGTGAACCCCGACGACTTGGGCATGCGTGTCTACACAGGCTCACAAGACCAGATGCCAGACCCCAAGATCGAGGCCGTTGAAGGCGCAGGGCAGGTGCCGGCCTATCGCGGCACCGCCTATCTGGTGCTGGAAGACCTGGACCTCGCGCAATTCGGCAACCGCGTGCCGCAGTTCGAATTTGAAGTCATGCGGCCTGCGCAGCCTGAGGGCGTTGATGCAGGCGAAGACATTGCGCATGCGGTGCAAGCCGTCGCGATGATGCCCGGAAGCGGCGAGTATGCGCTCGCGACAAGCCCTGTGCGGTTTGACTATGGTGCAGGCCAGTCCGCACTGGCGAACGTCAACACGCCCGCGGGCAAGGCTGACTTCTCGGTTGCGACAGAGCGGTTGCAAACCGAACTGCCCAACCTCAAGGCCAGCTCCTTGATCGTGAGCTGGTTTGGTAGTGATCTGCGCTGCGGCGACTGCGAGATCAAGCCAAAGGTCGAGCAAACGACACATGACGCCGCCGAGATGCCTTGGGTTGTTGCAGGGCAAAGCCGCGCCACTGCCGAGGCCGTCGAGCGGGATGTCACAGACAGGCCCGTTTATGGCGGCACGCCTGCGGATGCTTCGGTGATCGAGGCGATCACGCATATGAACGAGCAGGGCATCGACGTGCTTTACTACCCGTTCATTCTGATGGACCAACAAGACAGCAACGCTCTGCCAGACCCATACACAGGCGACATCGGCCAGCCGGCCTTTCCGTGGCGCGGGCG
Organism: uncultured Lentibacter sp.; assembly: GCA_947497495.1. GTDB lineage: Bacteria > Pseudomonadota > Alphaproteobacteria > Rhodobacterales > Rhodobacteraceae > Lentibacter. The sequence goes on along the minus strand of CANMGT010000007.1, from coordinate 75,610 downwards.
CATTACGCTGTCGGCAGCACCCGACTTGCCAACAAGCCCCAACGGCACAGCCGCAGCTGAGGCTGAAGTTGCGGCGTTCTTCGGCACGGCGTCTGCGTCTGACTTTTCTGTGGGTGTTGAGGCTGTCACGCAGCCTGACCCGCTCGACCTTTTGGGCATTGGACAGCCGACTGAAGCGGCTATTGCCAGCAGTGCGGTTACCTACACAGGCCCAGACGAGTGGAACTATCGGCGTTTCATCCTGCACAATGCCGCGCTTTGTGTGGCAGCGGGGGGCGTTGATGCCTTTTCGATAGGTTCGGAAATGCGGGCCCTCACTGAAATTCGCGGAGCAATAGGCTTTGCGGCTGTCGCCGAAATGCAAGCTTTGGCGCAAGAGGTGCGCACATTGCTTGGGCCGGACTGCAAGATCGGCTATTGTGCTGACTGGTCGGAGTATTTCGGGCTGAACGAAGGCGGCGACAGGTTGTTTCACCTTGATGCGCTCTGGGCGGATGCCAACATCGACTTCATCGGGATTGACAACTACATGCCGCTTTCCGACTGGCGCGAGGGGCTCGATCACGCGGATGCAGGCTTTGAGAGTATCTATAATCTCGACTATCTTGAAGCGAACATCCTCGGCGGGGAGGGCTACGACTGGTTTTACCACTCCGAGGAAGCCCGCAAGGCGCAGATCAGAACGCCCATCACCGATGGCGCGCATTCAGAACCTTGGATCTGGCGCTACAAGGATATTGTGAGCTTCTGGGCTTCTGATCACCATGAAAGGGTGAACGGGGTGCGCTCTGAGACACCAACAGCCTGGGTGCCGCAATCAAAGCCGATCTGGTTTACGGAACTAGGCTGCGCTGCGATCGACAAAGGCACCAACCAGCCCAACAAGTTCCTTGATCCGAAGTCATCGGAAAGTGCGTTGCCCTATTATTCTGATGGCAGCCGCGACGACTACATTCAAGCGCAGTATCTGCGGGCGATGATGCGGTTCTGGCAGCGCGAAGAGAACAACCCGATCTCTGTCGAATACGGCGCGCCGATGCTTGACCTGAGCCGCGCCTTTGTCTGGGCGTGGGATGCGCGGCCATACCCGCATTTCCCTGCGTTGCCGCAGGTTTGGAGCGATGCCGACAACTATGCGCGTGGTCACTGGATCACGGGGCGCGCCTCGCAGCGCACGTTGGCATCGGTGGTGGACGAGGTGTGCCGCCACGCCGGGTGTCAGAGCTACGATGTGTCAGAGCTTGAGGGCATCGTCGAGGGCTATGTTGTGAACGATGTCGGCGATGCGCGCAGCAGCCTGCAACCGCTGATGCTGGCCTATGGTTTTGACGCAGTCGAGCGTGACGGGGTGCTGAGGTTCGTTATGCGCGATGGGCGTGAAGATGCGACGCTGGAGGCGGACCATGTTGTGCTGTCCGAGGAAGTCGAGGCGGAAATCGAGCGCACGCGCGCCTCGGAGGCCGAACTTGTGGGGCGTGTGCGTCTGCGCTTTATCCAGAGCGACGCCGACTTCGAGGTGATCTCCGAAGAGGCAGTTTTGCCGGATCAGGAGACACATGCGGTCGCGGTTTCACAACTGCCACTTGTCATGCGTCGTGGGCGTGGTCGGCAGGTTGTCGAGCGTTGGCTCTCGGAGTCTCGGGTGGCGCGTGACACCCTGCGCTTTGCTTTGCCGCCGTCTCGCCTTGACGTGGCTGCGGGGGATGTTCTGACACTTAACCTGCCGGAAGGAGCTGTGAAACTGCGTATCGACAAAGTCGAGCTCGGCGCTGAGCAGATCGTGGAGGCTGTGCGGATCGAGCCGGAAACATACAGGCCCATCGAAGTTGAGGAAGACGTCGTAGGGCTGCCGGGCTTCACGCCGCCTGTGCCTGTCTTCCCGCTGTTTCTTGACCTGCCGCTGATGACGGGTGAGGAGACGCCCTATGCGCCGCATCTGGCGGTTACCGCCGAGCCATGGCCCGGCAGTGCCGCGCTCTATGGCTCAAGCGATGACGAGGGCTATAGCTTCCAGAAGCTGATAACGCGCCGCTCGACCCTTGGCACGTTGCTGGCGCCTCTCGATGCGGCCTGTCCCGGCCTCTATGACCGAGGCGGCAAAGTCACGGTGAAGCTCACCTCTGGCGAGCTGTCGTCTGTGACCGAACTGGCGTTACTCAACGGCGCCAATGCGGCCGCCATAGGCGACGGAAGCCCTGAGAATTGGGAAGTCATCCAGTTTCAAGAGGCTACGCTTATCGGCGATCGCACCTACGAGCTGACACGGCTCTTGCGAGGGCAAGTCGGTACGGATGCGTGGCAGCCCGAACAGTGGCCTGAGGGCAGTTACTTTGTGCTGTTGTCAGGTGTTCCCGAGCAGATTGATCTGCCCGCAAGCGAGCGTGGATTGGAGCGGCACTACCGTGTTGGGCCAGCTTCGCGCGGCTATGATGATCCGTCTTACACCCATGTTGCAGCGGCCTTCAGTGGCGTTGGGCTCAAGCCGCTCAGCCCGTGTCACTTGCGCGTTGGCCTTGATGCTTCGGGCGACTTGGGGGTCAGCTGGATCCGCCGGACCCGTCTGGACGGCGACAGTTGGGAGGGCCTTGATGTGCCTTTGGCGGAAGAGAGCGAAAGCTACATTCTGCGCGTGGCGATGGGCGGCACTGTTGTGCGAGAAGTTGCCTTGAGCGCCCCGAACTGGGCCTATACAGCGGCTGACATGGCGTCCGACGGGGTTGGCACGGGGTTTGAGCTGTCTGTCGCGCAGGTTTCTGCAACCTATGGCGCCGGAGCATTCGAGGCGGTGTCTGTCAGTCTTTAACTCGGGATATGGGCAAACAATAAGGTGCGGCTGGATCAGATCCAGCCGCCCTTTTGTTGTGGATGACCTGCGATACGGCCAGAAACGGAGACAATTCGCGGCCATTACCAGATGTGATCTCAGAGATCACGGGATTGCGTTTGTTGAATTCAGAGAAACTCCTATATAGTGTTTAAACGCGACAGGAGAACACACATGGCCTACACACAGTCACACCTTGCAGAACTTGACCCCGTCTGGGCGCAGATCCGCGATGAGGCGCATCAGGCCATCGTTGATGAGCCGCTTTTGGGCGGGCTTATCCATTCTTCGGTGTTGCACCACGACAGCATTGAAAAAGCGTTGGCCTACCGCATATCCGTGAAGCTGTCTTCGCCGGAAATGTCCGAGCAAATCCTGCGTGAAATCTGTGATGAGGCCTATGCCTCTGACTCAAAGCTCGCCATGTCGGCCCGCGCTGACATTGTCGCGGTATATGATCGTGATCCGGCCTGCCACCGCTACTTGCAACCTCTGTTGTTCTTCAAAGGCTATCAGGCCGTGCAAGCCTACCGCGTTGCCAACTGGCTCTGGAAAAATGGCCAGACAGATCTGGCGTATTTCTTCCAGATGCGCAGTTCCGAGATGTTCGGGTTTGACGCCCACCCTGGCGCGACGATCGGCAAAGGCATTATGATTGACCACGCCCACTCGATCGTTATCGGTGAAACGGCAGTTGTCGGCGACAACGTCTCGATGCTGCACTCCGTCACGCTCGGCGGCACCGGCAAGGAAGAGGAAGACCGTCATCCGAAAATCGGCGATGGTGTTCTCATCGGGGCAGGGGCGAAAGTGCTGGGCAATATAAAAATTGGCCACTGCTCACGCATTGCTGCAGGCTCGGTTGTGCTGGACGAAGTGCCGCCAATGAAAACCGTCGCAGGCGTGCCAGCGCGCATTGTCGGCGAGGCAGGGTGCTCACAGCCGGCGATGTCGATGAACCAGGTTCTTGATCACTAGCACTTTGGGCCGGCTATTGGGTGGGCTGTCGGATTTTGAGTATTTAGATCAAGAAAAAGCCTAGTAGGGCTTTGACTGTCGCGTCTGGGGCCGTGTCCGGAAAGAAATGCCCGCCTGCGATGCCTTGGCTGGAGACGCTGTCAAACTTGCCAGTCCATGTTGCGGGCACGTCATAGGCCTGCGCCATCGGGCCGTCAGCGCCATAGAGAATAAGCGCAGGGATCGGCAGGGTTGTGGCGATATCTTCGCTATCTAGAGCAAAGTCATACTCGATGGCGGCGCGGTAGTCGTTGCACATGCCCGCAATGCAGGCCGGATCGCGCCAGCTTTCGCGATAGGCCGCAAGGTGCGCTGGCGCGAAGTCTTCCAGCACGTTCGAGCCCCAGCCTGTGAGGCAGCTCTCGAAGTAATAGTCGGGGTCAGCCGCGATGAGTGTTTCGGGGAAGGGTGCGGGCTGGGCCAGAAAGAACCAGTGATAGTAGCCCTTTGCGACAGGTGTCGTCAGTTCTGACAGCAACAGATGCGTCGGGATGATGTCCAGAAGCGCGATGCGTTTCACGCGCTGGGGGGCGTCACGCGCCATGCGGTGTGCTGTGCGCGCCCCGCGGTCGTGCCCGACGAGTGAGAAACTCTCATGTCCGAGTTGCGCCATAAGCTCCAACATATCGCGGCCCATTTCGCGGAAGGAATAGGCCGCAACGCCCTCGGGCTTTGACGAGGCGCCATAGCCGCGAAGATCTGCTGTCACAACAGTGAAATGCGCGGCCAAGGTGGGCGCAATCGCACCCCACATGGCGCGGGTCTGCGGGAATCCGTGCAGCAACAACAGGGGCGGCCCGCTGCCTTGCAGATCATAGGCTATCTTTTGTCCGTTTACCTCTGCGATGGTCATGAGCAGTCCTTTCCCGATTGCGCGCCAGTTTACTTACCTGTGCCTACTGCACCGAGTGCAAGTCGCCGTAGGTGTGGGCGCCGAAAAATCCGACCCAGAGGTAGCGTTCGGCATGTGAAAGCTGCGCCAATGTCATGGGCAGATAGGCCTGATCGACCCAGATGTTTATCTGGGTGCGCTCGGCAGAATAGGTCGGGGTGCGCACCGCGTCAGGAGGGACAAAACGGATATACCCGTTTGTCACATCCGAGGACGGCGAGGGCGAACCGAGCAGGCGGATATAGCCTTGGCTGCCGGCTTTGCCGTTGGACAGATGCCCTGCGGTGAAAAGCTGCGCCGTGCGCACGATCAGGATTTGGCGGCCTGTAGCGAGCGGGGCCGTGCTGTCAAAGACGAGATCAAGGTTGGCGATGATCTCGTCGATACTGTCTTCAACGGGGAGAGGCAAAATTGACATAGGGCCGTCCTTTTCACTGATTTCGGGTTTGCTGGTCTCAGGTCATTTCATCTAGGATGCGCGCCCATGAGCGGATGCCTTTGTGAAAGCTCTCCATGTCGTATTTCTCGTTGGGCGAGTGGATCTGATCGTCGTCTTTGCCAAAACCGATCAGCATCGCATCCATACCAAGGATGTCTTTGAAGAAACCGGCGATGGGGATCGAGCCGCCGCAGCCCACATAGGCCGCCGCATTGGGCCATTCGTCAGAGAGCGCCTTGCGGGCCTGCTCGAACGCGGGGTGCGCGACGGACATTTGCGCCGCGGGAGCGCCCTTGCCGCCCTTGAAGCTGACTTTGTAGTCAGACGGTACATTGGCCTCAAAGTAGTCCTTAAGCGATTGCAGGATCTTGTCAGGGTCTTGCTGGCCCACGAGGCGGCAGGTGATCTTGGCATTGGCCTTGCTTGGCAGCACGGTTTTGGAGCCATCCCCCGTGTAGCCGCCCCACATGCCGTTGACTTCGCAAGTCGGGCGTGACCAGAGCTTTTCAAGCGGTGTGCGCTCAACTTCTCCGCCCTGTTCGGTCAGGCCGATGTCGCCGAGGAATGTGGCATGGTCAAAGCCAAGGCCCTGCCACTGGGCGCGAATATCGTCTGACAACTCGGGCACGTCGTCGTAAAAGCCGCTCAGAGTGATGCGGCCGTTTTCGTCGTGCAGGCCAGCTATCAGCCCGCCCATAACGTGCAGCGGGTTGCGCACGAGGCCGCCATACATACCGGAGTGCAAGTCGCGGTCAGGCCCTGTGATTTCAACTTCAAGCCCCGCAAGCCCGCGCAGCATGGTGATGATCGCGGGGACTTTACTTTCAAACAGCCCCGTGTCGCAGATCAGCGCGATGTCACTTGTCAGCTCGGCGGCGTTCTCTTCCATGAAGGGGATCAGCGAGGGTGAGCCGCTCTCTTCTTCGCCCTCAAAGAAGAAGGTGATCGAGCAGGGCAGGGCGCCGTGCACCTCGATCCAGGCGCGGCAGGCTTCCACGAATGTCATCAGCTGGCCCTTGTCGTCAGACGAGCCGCGCCCGCGAATGACTTTGCCAGCGGCAGTGTCTTCAACAGCTGGATCAAACGGGTCGCGATCCCACAGCTCGATCGGGTCAACTGGCTGCACATCATAGTGGCCATAAAACAGGATATGCGGGCCCTCGCCCTTGACGTGGCCAACAACCATCGGGTGGCCCGGCGTTTGCCGCTTTGTGGCCTCCACGCCAATGCTCTGCAAGTCGGCCACGAGCCAGTCGGCGGCGGTTTGGCAGTGGTCTGCATAGGCCGGATCTGTGGACACCGAAGGAATGCGCAAAAGCTCAAGCAGGCGCTCTGTGGCAGCGGGGAGGTTAGAATCAATCGTGTTCAGAACATCGTTCAGGCTCATTTGAGACTCCTTTGAGGGCGTTTGAAGCAAGCCTACCTGCGCAAAAACCATTGTCCAGACGTGAAAACATGCGGCAGAAACACATTTTTTATTGATCTGAGTCAAAAACAAGTTACGCGTCAAAATGTAGCCTGTCCCTTAGGGGTGGCGCGAACTACAGTTATTCATTAATGTGAATATCGGGATTCTGATCATTCTGACTGATTGTGCCTAACGAACGACACTAAAAAGGGGATCGCGCGTGGATTATACTGCCAAGCTCGACGAAGCGCTGAACAGACTGCACGAAGAAGGCCGTTACCGGACTTTTATCGACATCGAGCGCAAGAACGGCCAGTTTCCGCACGCGACATGGCGCAAACCTGATGGCTCCGAGCAGCCGATCACCGTCTGGTGCGGCAACGACTACCTCGGTATGGGCCAACACCCCGCTGTTCTGGCCGCCATGCACGAAGCGATCGAGGCGACAGGCGCTGGTTCGGGCGGCACGCGCAACATTTCGGGCACCACAGTTTACCACAAGCGCCTTGAGGCCGAGCTGGCGGATCTGCACCACAAGGAAGATGCGCTGCTTTTCACCTCGGCCTACATCGCCAACGACGCCACGCTCTCGACGCTGCCCAAGCTTTTCCCTGGTCTGATCATTTACTCAGACGAGTTCAACCACGCCTCAATGATCGAAGGCGTGCGCCGCAATGGCGGTGCCAAGCGTATCTTCAAACACAACGACTTGGCCGATCTGCGCGCCAAGCTCGAAGCCGATGACCCGGCGGCGCCAAAGCTGATCGCCTTTGAAAGTATCTACTCGATGGATGGCGACTTCGGCCCGATCAAGGAGCTTTGCGACCTTGCCGACGAGTTCGGCGCGCTGACATATATCGACGAAGTGCATGCTGTCGGCATGTATGGCCCCCGCGGCGCGGGCGTGGCGGAGCGTGACAACCTGATGCACCGGATCGACATCATCAACGGCACGCTGGCTAAGGCTTACGGCGTCATGGGCGGCTATATCGCGGCTTCCGCCAAGATGTGTGACGCGATCCGCTCCTATGCGCCGGGCTTCATTTTCACGACATCGCTCTCGCCGGCCATCGCTGCGGGCGCCGCGGCCTCTGTCGCCTTCCTCAAGACAGACAAAACCCTGCGCGAAAAGCATCAAGAACAGGCGAAGATCCTCAAGCTGCGCCTCAAGGGGCTTGGCATGCCGATCATCGACCATGGCAGCCACATTGTTCCGGTGATCGTGGGCGACCCTGTACACACCAAGAAACTGTCTGACATGATGCTTGAAAACTACGGCATCTATGTCCAGCCGATCAACTTTCCAACTGTTCCGCGCGGCACCGAGCGTCTGCGCTTTACACCATCCCCTGTGCATGGCCCTAACGAAATGGACGTGCTGGTGAAGGCAATGGACGAGTTGTGGAGCCACTGTGCGCTGAATCGTGCCGAATTGGCGGGATAGTTAACCTCTTCGTGCAAAAACCCTTGAGGTGTGGTAACACTTTGTAATCAAAGAGGGGCTAGATGCTGCATCCGCAGTATTGATTCGCGTTGAGCGTAGGGGCAGACAGCATGATTAGGCGCAGAAATAAGCGCATCGCTGAACTGGAAAACGTCGAACCGAAGTGGTTCGACGATTTTGAGCTGCGCCTTGGCGACATGATGCGCGGCGAGCGCGCCACTCTGGGCAAATCTCTGCTTGATGTGCAGCGCGAGCTTCGGATCAAAGCCAGCTATATCGCCGCGATCGAAAACTGCGATCCGCAGGCCTTTGACACACCCGGATTTATCGCAGGATACGTGCGCTCCTATGCGCGATACCTCAACATGGACCCTGATAAAGCCTTCGCGGCCTTCTGCGCGGAAAGCGGCTTCTCAACGGCCCACGGCATGTCAGATGCGGCGTCCTCTGTGCGCAAGACTGAAGGCTTCCAGCCCAAGCGCGAAAAGCGCGAAGCGGCTGACCCGATGTTCGGTAAAAACACGCCCTTTGCTCCGGCAACAGAAAGCATTCTGTCGCGCGTCGAGCCTGGTGCTATTGGCTCGCTTCTCGTGCTGGCCGCGCTTGTTGGCGCGCTGGGCTTTGGCGGCTGGACTGTCCTCAACGAGGTGCAGCGCGTGCAGCTTGCACCGGTCGAGAACACACCAGACGTTCTGGCAGACCTTGACCCGCTGGAAGCGGCGACAATCGCAGCGCCTGCCGTTGAAGTGGCTAGCGCCGACACAAACAGCCCGTCGCTGACGGCTGCCAGCGACGGCTTTGACAGGCTTTACCGCCCGCAAGCGCTTGATGTTCCTGTGCTCGTCGCACGAGACGCTCCGATTTCGACACTCAACCCCGCCGAGATCGGCACATTCGCTTTGCAAGGCGATGGTGCCGCGCCTCAAGAGACAACACTTGCAAGCGCAAGCCTTGGCGAGGGGGTGACAGTTGTTGCCGCGCGCCCAGCGTGGGTTCGGGTGAAAGACGGGCAGGGCGAGGTTATCTATAGCGGCATCCTCGATGCCGGCGACACTTTCGAAATTCCGCAAACTGCGGATGGCGCGCCTGCGACAATCCATGTCGGCGAGAGCGGCTCGATCTACTACGTTGTCAACGGCACCACATTTGGCCCAACCGGCCAGCGTGGCTCTGTAACGGAAAACTTCTCGCTTGCGGCCGCTGATCTGACGGCGGCGCTGCCCGAAGCCAACACAGCGCGCGACACCGGCCTTGCCACGGTCTTGGCAGACTTGGGCGCAACGAGTCCTGCAAGCACGGGTGCTGTGCCGCAGGTGTTTGAACAGCGTCAGGATGTCGTAACAATCATCGCGACCCGTGAAGTCTGGATGCGTGTGCGTTCGGCGAGCGGCTCGATCTTGCATGAAACCGTCATGCAGCCTGGCGACTTTTACACTGTGCCGCAAACCGATGAGCCAGCAACCGTGCGCGCAGGTGATGCAGGCGCGATTTACTTCGCAGCAAATGGCCAGACATATGGCCCTTACGGCGCACGCGGCGCGATTGCCGACAATCTGCAACTCTCTGCGGCCAATGTCTCGACCACGCTTGAGCAAGCTGATTGGGAAGTCAGCGAACCACTCGCCAAAGCTGTTGCAGCGATTGACGCAGAAGGCGCCTTTCAGACACTGCAGGACTAAGCCACCGTTGCACTTGCGTGCGCGCTCACCTATGTCGTGAGTGACCCCAACTTGCAGATCGCGAGGCTTTCATGTCGCTTAACCCTGTCCGCCCATGGCGCAATATCTACCGTCGCAAAAGCCGCCAGATACATGTCGGCAATGTGCCTGTCGGGGGAGATGCGCCCATCGCCGTGCAGACGATGACGAACACGCTGACAACCGACATCAAAGGCACGATTGCGCAGGTTCAGGCCGCCGCCGAAGCAGGGGCCGACATTGTCCGCGTTTCTGTGCCGGACGAGGCCAGTTCCAAGGCGCTCAAGGAAATCGTGCGTGAGACGACTGTGCCGATCGTCGCGGACATCCACTTTCACTACAAACGCGGGATCGAAGCCGCCGAGGCGGGCGCTGCCTGCCTGCGCATCAACCCCGGCAACATCGGCGACGAGAAGCGCGTCAAAGAGGTGATCAACGCGGCGCGTGATCACAACTGCTCGATCCGCATCGGCGTGAATGCGGGCAGCCTAGAGAAGCACCTGCTCGACAAATACGGCGAGCCATGCCCTGACGCGATGGTTGAAAGCGGGATGGATCACATCAAGATCCTGCAAGACCACGACTTTCACGAGTTCAAGATCTCGGTCAAAGCCTCTGATGTCTTCATGGCCGCAGCCGCCTATCAGCAACTGGCGGAGCAGACAGATGCGCCGATCCACCTTGGCATCACCGAGGCGGGCGGGCTTGTGTCGGGTACGATCAAGTCGTCTATCGGCCTTGGCAGCCTGCTCTGGAGCGGCATCGGTGACACGATCCGTGTGAGCCTTTCTGCGGATCCGGTGGAGGAGGTCAAAGTCGGGTTTGAAATCCTCAAGTCCCTCGGGCTGCGCCACCGCGGCGTGAACATTATTTCCTGCCCGTCTTGCGCGCGTCAGGGCTTTGACGTGATCAAAACGGTTGAGGCCCTCGAGCTGCGCCTCGCGCATATCCACACGCCAATGAGCCTGTCGATCATCGGCTGCGTGGTCAACGGGCCGGGCGAAGCGATGATGACAGATGTGGGTTTTACGGGCGGCGGCGCAGGGGCGGGCACAGGCATGGTCTACCTTGCCGGCAAGCAAGACCACAAACTTGGCGACTACGACATGGTTGAACACATTGTAGAGCTTGTAGAAAAGCGCGCCGCCGAGCTTGAGGCCGAGGCCGCAGACTAATCCGCAAGCTCTGACAGATAACGCTCCAACACGACGCTCGGCATGGCGCCGCGCAGCATCATGTCAGGCAGCACGTAGAACGGCAGAGTGTCTATCTGCATCGCCTGTTCAAGGTTGCGCACTTGGCCCATATCAAGGGTATTCACCGTCAGCCCAAAGGCGGCGGCCAATGCGGCAAGCTCGGCTTGCGCACGCGCGCATCCCTCACAGTCAGGTGCCACGATCAGCGCCAGATCGGCGCTGCCAAACAGCTGTTCGCGATGCGCCTTGATCATCGCCAGATCACTGGCGATGGCCTCCGAATAAAGGCTCGGGGCGGGGTTCATAGCTTTCTCGACAATCTCGGGATGCGCCAGCAAAACCGCGCGAACCTCGGCCCCAAGCAAAAGGCGCTCTCCCTCGGAAAGCGCCTTGAAGTCTGTCTCGGCCATGGCTTGCGTTGCGCACAGCGCGAGTGCAAGAGCGCGCTTCACTTCTCGCGCAGGGTCGCGACGATTTCCTGCATGTTTGCCAAGGGCATATAGCCGCGCAGCACTTGGTCTTGCATAACAAATGTCGGTGTTCCCGAGATATTGAGACGCGCGCCAAGCTGGTGGTTCTCGCCGATGATCTTGTTCACTTCGTCACCGTCCATTTTCGCAAGGATCGCCTCGCTGTCGAGGCCAAGTTTGTCGGCAATCGCTTTCAGAACTGGCTCTTCAACGCCGCTTTTCAGCGTGATCAAAACGTCTGAAACTGTCTTGTAGGCCTTGTCACCCGCAACAAGGCGCGTGGCGATGGCAAAGCGTGAGGACACTGTCGAAGCCTCGCCGAGGATCGGGAATTCCTTGACGATAAGCTTGATGTTGCCGTCGCTCTTGAGCAAGGCGGCGACTTCGTCATGCGCTTTACGGCAATAGCCGCAGCGGTAATCAACGAACTCGACCATGGTGATGTCACCGTCGGGGTTGCCGCCAACCCATGAGGCCGCGTCTTCAAACAGGGCCTCGGCATTCACCTTGACCAACTCGGCGTCTGACGCGACTTGAGCTTCGGCTTGGCGTTGTTCAAGCACGGCGACAGCGTCCATGATAACCTGTGGGTTCTCCATAAGGTAGGCACGGACTTCGAGCTGGAAAGCAGCGCGCTCTTCAGGGCTCATTGCGGTGAGGTCAAACGCTTGAACAGGTGCGGCGGCGAGCGCCGTTACAAGGGCAAGAGCGGCAGGTGTTCTGATCATTTCTTTCTCCGTGAATTTTCAGTAGTTTGAGCGGCAACAAGCACATCTTGCGCCCTTTGCCAACCGGGGGAGCCGCGTCTTAATAGCCCAACGGCGCGTTTTGCATGAATGCCGGCGTCTTTCAGCCGGCCCAAAAGAGCATATCTCTCGGCGGTGAGCAGGCTGGCCATGCCCGCGTTGCCAACCCGCGCATAGGCTCCGCCCAAGTCGCGCATCGTGCGCGCATCGCGGTTGTCGCGCTCAAGCGAGCGCTCAAGCTGCGGCAAGGCGGCCTTCGGGTTGCCCGACACGAGCAGGGCGTGGCCATAGGCCCCCAGAATAAGGGCGTCACGCGGGGCGAGGGACACGGCCCGCTTATAGGCCGACACTGCGGCGGGGTATTGGCGGCGCTCCAGCAGGATCTGGCCTTTCAGCTCTTGCAGGTAAGGGTCTTTCGGGGAGGCGGCTATGAGGCTGTTGATCGCGCTCAATGCCTGTTTGGGCTTGCCGCTGCGGTGATAAGCAACGGCTTTGCGCATCAGGGCCACGTCTTTGTGGCCGCTGTCTCCGGCGCGGCGCAATGTCCATTTCGGGGCGCGGGTGAAGGCTGAAAGCTTGCCCTTGGCGCGTTGGAACCAGTAGTTCGCCGCCGCGTTGTTGTTGCCCGAGGTGCCCGCAAGAGCGCCTGCGGCCGCTTTCATGGCGCGCAAGCGGTCGCGCGACAGCGGGTGCGAGCGCGCGTAAGGGTCTTGGCGGTTAGCTGACAAAAGCTCCTGACCGCTGAACAGCTCCATCACGCGCACGGCGCCTTGCGGGTCAACACCCGAGCGGGCCATGTAGCGCACGGCGGACTGGTCGGCCGAGGCTTCTTCGGCGCGGGTGTGGCCGTAAAAGCTGCGCGTTGCGGCGCTTGAAATGCCAACACCGAGCGCGGCACCAGCCTCACCCTTGCCGGAGGCAGCTGCTGCGGCCACGGCAAGGGCTATGCCAAATCCGGCAACTGTCTGGGCGGCGCGGGCATTCACGGTGCGCCGCGCGATATGGCCGTTGGCGATATGGGCGGCTTCATGGGCAATCACGGCCTGAAGCTCTTCGGCCGATTTCAGCCGAAGGATCAGCCCCGCGTGGATAAAGACGTGGTGCCTGTCGATGACAAATGCATTCAGGGCATTGTCATTGACCACAAGTATCTTGATACGCGCACTGGGCAGGCCGGCGGCATCGAGCACCGGTTTGGCAAGCTGCCTGAGCGCGTTCTCGATATCGGGGTCGCGCACCAATGAGGCAGCCTGCGCTGGTTGCGCAAGGATCAAGACCAGCGCAAACAGGGAAAAGATTTTCTGGGCAAGTCTCATTGACGGGGCAAACCTTTCGCGTATCACTCTGAGCAAGAGAGTAGGGATAAAACTATGAGAAACTCAAGCCGTGGTGTCGTTGATCCCTTTATTGTGATGGACGTGATGGAAGAAGCGCGCCAGGCCGAGGCCAGTGGGCGCGATATCATCCATATGGAAGTTGGCCAGCCGAGCACAGCGGCACCTGCCGATGCGCGGGTGGCATTGAGCGCGGCGATGGAGCATGACCCGCTTGGGTATTCTGTAGCGCTTGGCATTCCGGAGCTGCGCGCACGGGTGGCGCAGCACTACGCCGACAAACACGGTGTGAAGATCAGCCCTGAACGTGTTGTGATAACGCCGGGCTCGTCTGGCGCGTTTATTCTGGCGTTCACGGCGCTCTTTGATGCGGGGGCAAAAGTGGGTGTCGGCGAGCCGGGATATCCGTCGTATCGGCAGATCCTCAAGGCGCTTGATGTGACACCTGTGGGGCTCCAAACGCAGGCCGAGAACCGCTTTCAACCGGTTGTTGCCGACTTTGCAGGGCAGGGGCTTGACGGGCTGCTTGTTGCCTCTCCGGCGAACCCCTCCGGCACGATGCTTGACCGCACGGCGATGCAGGCCTTGCTTGAGGCCTGCGCGGCGGAAGACATCAGTTTCATATCCGACGAGATATACCAGGGCATCGAATATGAGGGCGAGGCTGTCAGCGCTTTGGAGTTGAGCGATGATGTCTATGTAATCAACTCCTTCTCGAAATACTTCTCGATGACGGGCTGGCGCATCGGCTGGATGGTGGTGCCGGAAGACCATGTGCGGTTGATCGAACGATTGGCGCAAAATATGTTTATCTGCGCGCCGCACGCCAGCCAGATCGCGGCTTTGACTGCGATGGACTGCGCTGATGAACTGGAAGGCAACCTGGACGTTTACCGCGCCAACAGGGCTTTGATGATCCGCGAGCTGCCCAAAGCGGGGCTTGGCAACTTCGCCCCGCCGGATGGTGCGTTTTACATCTACGTTGACGTTAGCCACGTAACGCAAGACAGCCGTGCTCTGGCGAGTGACATCTTGAAAGAGGTAGGTGTCGCTGTGACGCCGGGGATGGACTTTGACCCGAAGCGCGGAGCGACGACGCTGCGCTTGTCCTACGCACGCTCGACAGAGGAAATCGAGGAGGGGCTGCGGCGACTTAAGAGGTATTTCGAGCGCTGACGCGCTCGACTCGCGCGCTCGGGCTGCGCCCTCGCGCGCTTTTTGGATATTTACGCCAAGAAGACATATCGCCGATTTTCAAGCCTTTCGAGTTCGTTTAGACTTGGGCAAAACAAACAGGCGCGCATGAACAGGCTTTTTGCATATTTTACCCTCTGGCTGGCTGTGTCGGCCACCTCGCTACTGTGTCAGGATCTCAGCGGTTTGGCGCGGTTTGTCCCTGAGGGCAGCGCCATTCGTGATCGTGGGCGCGCGGTTGAATTGACGCTCAACCTGAGCCAGGCAGTGCCTTACCGTGTGTTTACACTGGATGCTCCGCGCCGCTTGGTGATCGACTTTCGGGAAGTCGACTGGCAGGGCGCGGATGTTGATAAAATCGAGCAATCTGATAGAGTTAGTGCCGTGCGCTTTGGCGGGTTTCGCCCCGGATGGTCGCGGCTTGTGGCCGAGTTGAGCGAGCCCATGCGGCTGGCGACAGCACAGATCAGCGCGCAGTCCGACACAGGGCGCGCGCAGCTGAAAGTCAAGCTGATCCGCTCTGATGCCGTCAGCTTTGCCGCCAAAGCTGGCGCACCCAAATCAACGGATTGGCCCGAGCCGACACCCAAACTGCCCACGCCCAACCCCGAGCGTGTTCTGATCATGCTTGATCCGGGCCACGGCGGGATTGACCCGGGCGCCTCGCGCGACGGGCACAACGAGAAGGACCTGATGCTCACCTTTGCGCGTGAAATTGCTGACGCGCTCGGGCGTGTTGAAGGCATCGAAGTTCTGCTCACGCGCGAAGACGACAGCTTCGTGTCGCTTGAGCGGCGCGTGGCGATGGCGCACCAAGTGGGGGCAAGCCTGTTTCTGTCGCTGCACGCTGATGCTCTGGGCGAAGGACATGCCCATGGCGCGACGGTTCACACGCTGGCAGACCACGCCAGCGACGAGGCCAGCGCCCTTCTTGCGGAGCGCCACAATCGCGATGACATGCTCTCGGGCGTTGATCTGACAGGGCAGGACGACGATGTTGTCGATGTCTTGCTTGACCTTGCGCGCGCCGAAACGCAGCCCCGCGCCGACAGGCTCGCCAAAGCGCTTATTGAGGGGCTGCGGGCCAGTCAAGCACCACTCAACCGCCGCCCGCACCGTTCCGCGGCGTTCTCGGTGCTCAAGGCGGCCGACATCCCCTCTGTGCTGCTGGAGATAGGCTTTCTGTCAAGCGATCGTGACTTCGCAAACATCATCGAGGTGGCTTGGCGGCAGAAGATGGCAGACGCCATCCGCGATGGTATCATCGCTTGGGTGATCCAGGATAAAGCCATTTCCCGGGTGGTGCGACAATGACTCCCTTCACAGTGAGCGCTGCAAATCGCGGCCCGAAACTGGCGAAATACGGCTCAACTTCCCCGCTTTGTGATTTTGACGTTTCACCAAGCACACCCTATATACAGAACACGCTCAGCAGGGGGCACATGTGCTAAGATTCTTCTTCTCGACACTCGGGGCTCTTTTCAGCCTTATCACGCTCGGAATGATGGCCGTTGCGCTTTCGATTGGCGCGGTTTTCTACATCTACGGGCGTGACTTGCCGAGCCATGAAAGCCTCGCCTCTTACCAGCCGCCAACCATCAGCCGGATTTACTCGGGCGAGGGGCGGATGCTTGACGAATTCGCCAAAGAGCGGCGCCTGTTTACGCCCGCTGACGAGATCCCTGACCTCATCAAGCATGCGTTTGTCAGCGCAGAAGACAAAAACTTCTATACGCACAAAGGCTACGATACCCGCGGGATCGCCTCTGCCGCGATTGATGCGCTGAAAGGCGGCCGCCTGCGCGGTGCCTCAACGATCACCCAGCAGGTTGTGAAGAACTTCCTCCTGTCCGCCGATCGCAAAGCCGAGCGCAAGATTCAGGAGATCATCCTTGCGACGCGCATTGAAACTGCGCTGCCCAAAGAGAAAATCCTCGAGCTTTACCTCAACGAAATTTTTCTCGGGCAAAACTCCTTTGGTGTGACAGCGGCTGCGCAGAGCTATTTCAACAAAACACTGGGGGAGCTGGCTCCAAACGAAGCAGCATTTCTGGCCTCCCTGCCCAAGGCCCCTTCAAGCTTTCACCCTGTGCGCCGCAAAGAGCGGCTGCTGGCCCGCCGCAACTTTGTTCTCAAAGAGATGAACGAGAACGCCTACATCTCTGATGATGTCTATGAAGTTGAGAAAGCGGCCCCGCTTCTGTCTGTCCAGAACGGGGACTACGAGCCGTTCAAAGACGCCTTGCCGCCGCGCGACTACTTCACCGACGAGATCCGCCGCCAACTGTCAAAAGACTTTGGCGAAGAAGAGTTTTTTACCGGCGGTATGACGGTGCGCGCGACGATCGAACCTGAAATGCAGGAGTTGGCCGCAGCCTCCTTGCAGCGCCAGCTGGAGCAATACGACAGGGGGCTTGGCCGCTGGAACGGCACCGGCAAAACCATCGCTGTTGAAGCGCTTGCAAGCGAAGAGGGCTGGCGCGAGGCTTTGGCTGGCACCAATGTGCCACGCGATATCAAACTTGAAAGCCAGTGGTATCCCGCTGTTGTGCGCGCGGTGGAAGACAACAGCCTACGTCTCGGCATTGAAGGCGTAACGGAAACCGAAGCGCAGCCTCATGTGGTGCCACGCAAGGACATTTCCTGGATCAAGGGCGGCTTTGCAGACAACTTCAAGCGCGGCGATGTAGTGCTTGTGCGGCGGATGACGTCGGGCAACAACGGCGCTGGCGACTTCATCCGCTGGACATTGCGCCAAGTGCCTAAAGTGCAGGGCGGCTTCATGGCGATGGACGTGAACACCGGCCGCGTTCTCGCGATGCAGGGCGGCTTCAGCTACCAGCACTCGGTGTTTAACCGCGCCACGCAAGCCCGCCGCCAGCCGGGCTCTTCGTTCAAGCCCTTTGTTTATGCCTCGGCACTCGACAGTGGCTATACGCCCGCGACGATTGTTGTGGATGCGCCGATCGAGATCAACACACCGCAGGGCTTGTGGCGCCCGCGCAACTCATCAAACCGCTTTTACGGGCCAACCCCGTTGCGTACAGGCATCGAGCAGTCGCGCAACCTGATGACAATTCGTCTGGCGGAAGAAGTCGGCATGGATGTTGTCGGCGATTATGCCGAAAGTTTTGGTGTCTATGACCATATGGGCCGCTTTTTGGCCAACTCGCTCGGCTCGCAAGAGACGACGCTTTACAAGATGGTGTCGGCCTATGCGATGTTTGCCAATGGCGGCGAGCGGGTCGAGCCGACGCTGATTGACCGCGTGCAAGACCGCTATGGCAAGACTGTTTATCGCCACGATGTGCGCCTGTGCCCCGAATGCGCCGATCCGACAGTGCCGCGCGCCCGCAGCCCGCGGATCACGTCAAACCGCGAGCGGGTTATGAACGCGGTAACCGCCTATCAGCTCACCTCGATGATGCGCGGCGTTGTCGAACGCGGCACGGCGCGCAAGTCCGTTAACCTTGGTGTGCCTGTGGCGGGCAAAACCGGCACGACGAACGACGCCAAAGATGTCTGGTTCATCGGGTTTACAAACAACATCGTGGCGGGCTGCTACATTGGCTACGACAACCCGCGCAGCCTTGGCAAAGGGGCCTCGGGCGGGGGCATGTGCGGCCCCGTGTTCCAGCGCTTCATGTCAAAAGCCATCAAGAAATACGGCGCAGGCAAGTTCCGCGTGCCCGAAAACTGCGTGTTCATCAAGATCGATCGGTTCACAGGCGCGCGCCTGTCTGACGGCGCTTCTGGCGACCATGTCGTTTCCGAGTGTTTCCGCGATGGCGAGATCAACGACAGCATTTTCGGCATAACCTTTGATGGTGGCTTCGCAATGGGCGAGAACCTTCCGCTTTACAAGGAAGCGGGTGGGGCCAAGCAAGTCACGACATCAACGGGCAAGAAAGCCGTCGTCGGGCCAAAGGCGGGCTTCGGCACGCTCAGCTCCGGCGGGCTTTACTGATCCTGCCCGCCGCGCCTTGCCAGTCGCCTTGTCAGCAGTCTTGTCGCTGGCCTTTGGCTGCGCTATCACCTGACCAACAAGAACACTAGGAACTCCCGATGCGCGCCGAAATTCAAAGCCTTACAGGCGAAATCGAAAAGTCACTTGATCTGCTGCGTCAGCGGATGGATTGGGACACCGCCCAGCACCGTCTGGAAGAGTTCAACGCGCGGGTGGAAGACCCCACGCTTTGGGACGATCCGGAAAAGGCGCAAAAGCTCATGCGGGATCGCCAGATGCTAGTTGATGCTCTGGCAACCCACGACACGATCAAGCAGGACTTGGAAGACAATCTCGAACTGATCGAGCTTGGCGAAATGGAAGACGACGCCGAAGTCGTCAAAGACGCGGAAGACGCGATCACCAAACTCGCCAAGAAAGCCGCCGCCAAAGAACTCGAAGCCCTGCTCGATGGCGAGGCCGACAGCAACGACACTTTCCTTGAAATCAACTCGGGCGCTGGCGGTACCGAAAGCTGCGACTGGGCCTCAATGCTGGCGCGCATGTATGTCCGCTGGGCCGAGAAATCCGGCTACAAAGTCGAGCTCCAGTCAGAGTCGCGCGGCGAAGAGGCGGGCATCAAATCGGCAACCTACAAGATATCGGGCCACAACGCTTATGGCTGGCTGAAGTCTGAGTCAGGCGTTCATCGCCTCGTGCGCATCTCGCCGTTTGATAGCGCCGCCAAGCGCCACACCTCGTTTACCTCGGTCGGCGTCTACCCTGTGGTTGACGACAACATCGAAATCGAGGTCAACCCGGCCGACATCCGCATCGACACCTACCGCTCCTCAGGGGCAGGCGGGCAGCACGTAAACACAACAGACTCCGCCGTTCGCATCACCCATGCGCCCACAGGCATTGTCGTGACAAGCTCGGAAAAGTCGCAACACCAGAACCGTGACATCGCCATGAAAGCGCTGAAATCGCGCCTCTACCAAATGGAACTTGACCGCCGTAACGAGGCCGTCAACGAAATGCACGAAAACAAGGGCGACGCGGGCTGGGGCAACCAGATACGCTCTTACGTTTTGCAACCCTACCAAATGGTCAAAGACCTGCGCACAAACTACGAGACATCCGACACCAAAGGTGTGCTCGACGGAGACTTGGATGGCCTGATGGCCGCCACATTGGCACTCGGCGTTGCCGGAAAATCTCGCGACCAGGCCCAAGGCGATAGCTAGGTAGCTCAGGCTTTTTCTTGATGCAAATACTTTGGGGGTCTGGGGGCTAGCCCCCAGCTGGGCCTGTGTCCGGGGACTAGCCCCAAATCGGTCGTGTTATGCTAGCATAACGCGAAATAATCTTGCGCTTGAACGGCCTGCGCGGCAGCATGCCCCCGAGAGGGAGCCAAACAATGCCAGATATCGTCAACATGACAGCACTTGAGCAATCCGAAGCGATTGCCAGCAAACGCCTCAGCGCGCGCGAACTTATGCAAGCCACATTGGCGCAGATCAGCAAGCTCAACCCAAGCGTCAATGCCATTGTCTCCCTGCGGGACGAGGCCGAATTGCTCGCCGAAGCCGAAGCCGCCGACAACGCCGAAAGCACCGGCTGGCTGCATGGCATCCCGCTGGCAGTGAAAGACCTCGCCAACGCAAAAGGCCTGCCCACGACTATGGGAAGTCCGATACACAAAGACGATATTGCTGAGAAAGACGACTTGGTGGTTTCGCGTATGCGCACGGCTGGCGCACTCATCATAGGCAAAACGAATACGCCCGAAGCTGGCTTGGGCTCGCACACGTTTAACACAGTGTTTGGAGCGACGAGCAACCCATATGACACTTCGCTCTCTGCGGGGGGGTCTTCTGGTGGGGCTGCAGCAGCACTGGCAGCGCGTATGCTCAGCGTGGCTGACGGCTCCGACATGATGGGCAGCCTGCGCAACCCTGCGGCTTGGAACAACGTCTATGGCTTTCGGCCGACATTTGGCCGCGTGCCCTCCGAGCCGAAGGGCGACAGCTTTTTGCACCAGCTCGCCACGCTCGGCCCGATGGCGCGCAACCCGCGCGACTTGGCGGCGCTGCTGGACACGCAATCAGGCCTTGATCCGCGCCAGCCGCACGGCGCTGATATGACGCCGACACTCCCGAGCATCAACGCTCCGGTTAAGGGCCGCCGCATCGGCTGGCTCGGGGACTGGGGCGGCGCCTTTCCGATGGAAGCGGGGCTTTTGGCCCATTCCGAAACGGCCATTGCGCAGCTTGAAGCGCTTGGTATGCATGTCGAGCAGGTTGCACCGCCGTTCTCTTCCGAGGCGATCTGGGATAGCTGGACAACCCTGCGCTCATGGCAGGTCGGAGCGGGGCTCTCGGCGTTTTACGACAATCCAGCGCAGCGTCGTCAGCTCAAGACAGAGGCAATCTGGGAGATCGAGCGTGGCTTGTCCTACTCCGCCATGGAGGTGCACCGCGCCAGCGTCATACGTTCGGAGTGGTTCCAAGCTTGCGCGCGCTTGTTTGAGCAGTATGACGCGCTGATCTTGCCAAGCACACAGCTTTACCCGTTCCCCAAAGACTGGGTCTACCCGACAGAGATTGCTGGCCAGCAGATGGACACCTACCACCGCTGGATGCAGGTCGTCACGCCCATCGGGCTGCTGGGGCTGCCCTGTATCAACATCCCCGTCGACATCGGCGCAAACGGGCTTCCGGCTGGCTTGCAAGTCTTCGGGCCGCGCAACGCAGACGGCGCGCTGATGCAGATCGGCAAGGCTTGGCATGAGGCTTACAAACACTCCGACCACGCGCCCGCAGGCGTCTAGGGCCGCTGCGTTAACCATTTTGAGGCACAAAGGTTAACGGGCGATTGTATGCACTGCATTATGCACGCGTTCTGCATAGAGAGCCATACAGCCTATTTTGAAGGGCGTTAACCAATTAACCCCACCGTGCGCAGCCCTAACAGGGCATGGAGGATTTCATGCTATGTTATGGTATGTTTTTGATAATAAATGCATATTTCCCCCGCATTGCGCAGTGTCTCGCCGCTCTGGCCACCCGTGACGGCGGCGTGGTGTGGCGCATGAAAGAGGCAATCATGCCGTTGATCAACCGGAACCAAACATCTGTGCATACGAATTCAACAAATGCATTGCTTGATTTTGATCGCTCAATTGCGTCTCATGGGCGCAAAGGGGAGGGGAGCAAATATGCTACCAAAGCAGCTTGGCGCGCCAGAGTTCGGCGCTATCGGATTTTCAGACATGAAAACAGCCTTGTTGAAGGGCTGGCGCGACATGCGTCTCGCGCCTGCCTACGGGCTGATCGTCGCGGGAATCTGTGTTGTCTTCGGCCTGTTGATGGCCTGGATCACCTACAGCACGGGCCAAAGCTACTGGCTGGTGTTCGCGGCTGTTGGCTTCCCGTTGTTCGGACCATTCACGGCGATCGCGCTCTATGAGGCCAGTCATCGGCTCGAGCAGGGCGAGCCGCTCAACATGCGTGAGATATTCACGGTTGTTTTCTTTCAGGCGCGCCGCCAGCTGCCCTCGATCTGTGTCATCATCCTGATGGTTTTCCTGTTCTGGTTTTTCATCGCCCATATGATCTTCGCGCTGTTTTTAGGCTTGTCGACGATGACGAATGTGTCTTCGTCATTTGAAGTCTACCTGACGGGAAACGGGCTGACGATGCTGGCTGTCGGCTCCGCTGTCGGGGCGCTTTTTTCGCTGCTTTTGTTCATGATAACGGTGTTTGCACTGCCGATGTTGCTCGATCGCGAGGTTGATTTTGTCACCGCTATGATCACCAGCTTTGCCGCCGTTCAGAACAACTTTTTCCCGATGGTGATCTGGGGCGCGCTGATTGCGGGGTTCACGTTTGTGGCAATGATCCCGGGCTTTTTGGGGCTATTTTTAGTGCTGCCATTGTTTGGCCATGCCAGCTGGCATCTTTACCGCCTTGCCATCGCACAGTGAGGACACAGTGAGTGTAGGGTGAGAGCGTAGGGTGAGCGCTTACTGGAACGCTTGCCCTAAACGCAACAAGCGGGCGTGGTAGGGGGGTAAGTCTTCTTTGGCGCAAAGCCCGGCCTGCCGCGCAGCCGAAAAGATAGCAGCCGTGTTGCCGCTGACATGCTCGCAAACCATGCGCACAACGCGTTGGCCATTGAGGCTTTCCGCAATCGTGCGGGCAGCGTAGCCCTCCCAGAAGTTGTTTTGGAACGAGGCCACTCTGGAGAGGAAACTGAACGAGCATGTGGTGCTGTTTCGGCGGGCTGCGAGCAAAGCAATGCCTTGCTCTTGCTTGAGGATAATGCCGCGGATTTCGCGGTTCTTGATTGTGCTTTCGAGGCCTTGTTGTTGCATGGCCTGTTTTGCTTCAAAGCTGCGCACAAACGTCTGCCCGTCGCGGCGGAATATATAAAGAAGGCCTATGACGAACTGTTCTTCGTTCACAAAGCTGGGCCTGCTGAAGCGGTATAATCCACTGGGAAAGTCACTCTCTGGCACACTGCTGCCCGTCAATCCGAGGAATTCTTCAACAACTGGGTGGTGGAAAATGTCCTGAACGTTTGATTTTAGGCCCTCGACAGGCTCAAGCAAAATGCGAGCGTCGACGTCAAAAAATGTGCAAATCCGATGGAGCACATCAGGGCGCGGGAAGCTCTCTGCTGATAGATAGCGGTTGAATTGCGTTCTGTTGATACCGAGTTCACGGCACAGTCCGGCAATTGAGGGGTAGCTATCAGCGAGTTTGCGCAGGTTCGCTCCGAACACGCCGCGCAGCTTCACTGGGTCTAATGCATCTGTTTCGCTTTGCACCATATCTTCGAAGTCCGCGTTGTTCGTTTCAGGCCAGTCAACTCAAGGGGTAGTCAGCGCCTCCGAATCTATTCTTACGCGGGTTTTGGTTTAAAAGTAACCACATATCGCAATATACTGACGCTTTTATGCGTCTGAGTTGTCGCTAAATAGCGTCAAATTGTAGATTTAGAGTCACATAAATGATAAGCTCGACACGCTATCAGGGGTTTCGCTTTATGAGTTTAATTCTAACAATTAAATTGTAGTTAATGTGTGCATAGAAGATTACGTTTGGGGAATGAAATGTACGGCGTAGTACTTTGGAGTGATAGAAGCGACGAAAAGGCCGTTATCTGGTGTGAAGACCATGGTGATCTGGCATACTATGGAGGCGGATCATCATCAGCGTTCATGGGGCAGTCGCTTGACGCTGGTGATCTTGTCTATTTTGAAGTTACAGACGGCGCCCCCATGCGTTTGGCGAGCAATCCTGAATTGGTCGCGGAAAGCCACGCGCCAGCACTGGCGGAACGCCTTCGCGCAGCGATGAACACTCCCAAGCCTTTTGTTGAGGAAAGCAAACACGCGGCTTCCAGCACGGAAGAGCAATCAAACGTACTTCAGTTCAAGCTGACCTGCACAGCGTAAGTCACTAACGCCGCAGCTTGTGTTCGGCCCCATCGAAATGGGGCCAATCGTGTTTCTTTAACTTTAGACTATGCCGCGAGACAGGGCGGCAACACCTGTGCGTGCAACCTCTGACAAGCCAAGCGGGCGCATAAGGTCAGCAAACGCATCAATTTTTTCGGGCGTTCCTGTTATCTCAAACACAAAGCTAGCCAATGTACTGTCAACGACATTGGCGCGAAAGATGTCCGCGAGGCGCATGGCTTCGACGCGCTTGTCGCCTGTGCCTTCAACCTTGAATAGCGCAAGCTCGCGCTCAACGGCGGGGCCTTCTACTGTGAGATCATGTACTTCGTGTACAGGCACGATCCGGCCCAGCTGAGCCTTGATCTGTTCAATGGCCTGAGGCGTGCCAGTTGTTACGATTGTGATACGTGAGCGGCGGCCTTCGTGGTCGATCTCGGCGACTGTGAGGCTGTCGATGTTATAGCCTCGACCGGAAAACAACCCGATAACACGCGCAAGCACACCGGCTTCGTTATCAACGACAACTGCGAGAGTATGCGTTTCCTGTTGGTCACTGAAGTTTGGCCGCAGGTTGTAAGCCGAGTGCTTGTTTGAGCCTTTTTTGATCTTTAGCGGAGACATAGTGTTTTTCCTTTCGTTGTGACTGGGCTGCGCTCAAACGAGCACTGCGCCGGAGTCACCGATTGCATCTTGGGTGTTTGCGTCACCCATGAGCATCTTGTTGTGCGGTGCGCCAGACGGGATCATCGGGAAGCAGTTTTCGTGCTTTGTGACCATGCAGTCGACAATAACAGGGCCATCATGTGCGATCATCTCCTTGATGGCTTCATCAAGGTCATCGGCGTGATCAACTTTGATCCCTTTGGCGCCAAAAGCTTCGGCCAATTTGACGAAGTCGGGCAGGGCTTCCGACCATGATTGCGAGTAGCGCTCGCCATGCAGAAGTTCTTGCCACTGGCGAACCATTCCAAGACGTTCGTTGTTCAGGATGAACTGCTTAACGGGCAGGCCAAACTGCATCGCGGTACCCATTTCCTGCATGTTCATAAGCCAACTTGCTTCGCCAGCCACGTTGATGACAAGGCTTTCAGGATGCGCCATCTGAACGCCGATGGAAGCGGGGAAGCCATATCCCATTGTGCCAAGCCCGCCTGATGTCATCCAACGGTTGGGATCATTGAAAGTGAGATATTGTGCTGCCCACATTTGATGCTGGCCAACTTCCGTGCAAACGTAGCGATCATAGTCTTTGGTCAGCGCCTCGAGCCGTGAGAGCGCATGTTGTGGGCGAATAACCTGGCCCTTTTGCTCAAAGCCCAGACATTTCACAGCACGCCACGCGTCTATTGTCTTCCACCAGTCTTGCAGGCCTGCGCGGTTGGTTTTACGGCCGCGGGCTTTCCAGACTTTGAGAATGTCTTCAAGGACATGGCCGACGTCGCCGACAATCGGTATATCAACGTGGATGACCTTGTTGATCGAGGATGGATCAATATCGACGTGCGCCTTGGTTGATTTCGGGCTGAAGGCTTCCACGAGTCCAGTGATGCGGTCGTCAAAGCGGGCGCCGATGTTGATCATCAAGTCGCAGTCGTGCATCGCCATGTTGGCTTCGTAAAGGCCGTGCATGCCCAGCATGCCAAGCCAGTTCTTGCCAGTTCCCGGATAGGCGCCAAGACCCATCAGCGTGGATGTGATTGGAAAATCAGTGGCTTCCACGAGCTCACGCAACAGCTGACTTGCAGCGGGGCCTGAGTTTATGACGCCGCCACCTGTGTAAAAAATCGGTTTTTTGGCCGTTTCCATGGCTTCCACGAGCTCCTCAATGGAGGCCATGTCGCCTTTGAGTTGCGGTTGGTAATGGCTAACCTTAGTTTTTTGCTTGGGCGTGTACTCAGCTGATGCGAATTGCACGTCTTTCGGGATGTCGATAAGCACAGGGCCGGGACGGCCAGTTGTGGCGACGTGAAAGGCTTCATGGATCGTCGCAGAGAGGCTTTCTGTCTCACGAACCAGCCAGTTGTGCTTGGTGCAAGGCCTTGTAATACCTACAGTATCGGCCTCTTGAAACGCATCATTGCCTATCATGAACGTCGGGACCTGACCCGTCAGAACAACGATCGGAATGCTGTCTAAGAGTGCGTCTGTGAGGCCGGTTACCGCGTTGGTCGCGCCGGGGCCGGACGTTACCAAAACAACACCGGGTTTGCCTGTCGAGCGGGCGTAGCCTTCGGCGGCATGGACGGCGCCTTGTTCGTGGCGGACGAGGACGTGGCGGATGGCGTTTTGCTGGAAGACTTCGTCATAGATCGGTAGCACGGCCCCACCCGGGTAGCCAAAGACGGTATCTACGCCTTGGTCCTTAAGACATTCTACGATCATTTTCGCGCCGGTCATCTGACGTGTCATATTTCCAAACTCCGTTTCAACACATTGTATTCGCACATAAAAAAACCCCCGATCATCGGGGGCGCATGGGGTTACCTTACGGTGCCGTTACCGGCCCATGCGCCATTTTCTCACAATCACCACTAGCTCGGTCATGCCGGAAGCCCTCTATGCTGCGTTCGCGAGGACACTATGCCCGCTCAAAAGGGGCGTCAACCGCGAATTCCTGAATAAATGAACGTTTGAGTGGCTTTTTTTGTATTTTTATTGCGAAAATCCCACCGCAAAGCTCAGAATTGGTAATTTGAGCCGGAAAATTAGCCAAATTGTAACTTGTGTAAACGCAGAAACTGCGAGTGGATCGCAAGTGCCTACGGTATGCATAATGCAGTGCAGCTATCCGTGCAGCACGCGTATGCACAATTTTTGCGCTGCAACGCAGCATGGTCAAAGGTAAACGGGGCGTTCGCCGCGGCCATTCCTCAGCACGACAGACGCCACCGTCAGGACGTAAATGAGCCTCTTCAACGAGCGCCGTTTCACCTTTCGGCTGAAAGGTGACAACCCTCGCTATCGGAGAAAAAACGGACATTTGGAAAAATATCGCAAGGACCACGTCACCAAGCCGAATTTAGTGAATTTCGTAGCATCCGTTAAAATGGACTGGCTGCGGCCCAATGCACCTGAAGAGATACTACGCAATTGAGCCTTCGGGCAACGGCCATTCAATCCGATGCTAAGCTCTCGACGTCGGCGCGGTGCTGATGTTTGGGTTGGAGGGTTGGATGGAGGGCAAATCATGCCAAGAGTCCAACTTCCCGCCGTCACCCCGAAACGCCGAGCTTGGAATAAGGGCCGGATAATCGGACAGAAACGACCGCTATTGCCAAAGCAGGTCTGGGCCATCCGTGCGCGGCTCGAAATTGCGGGCTATCTTCGCGACCTTGCGCTGTTCAACGTAGCGATCGATAGCAAGCTGCGCGGCTGTGATCTGGTCAAACTCACCGTGACCGATTTGGTCAAGGATGATCGCGCGCGCGAACGGGTTTCGGTCATCCAGAGCAAAACCAAGCGACCAGTCCAATTCGAGTTGACTGAAAACACAAGAGATACTGTCATTGCGTGGGTCACATCACCCGAAATGATTGGTTGTCGCTTTATGTTCACGAGCCGTTTCCACGATCGGCCCCACATCTCGACGCGACAATACGGTCGACTTGTTCGTGATTGGGTGACAGCGATCGGATTGGAGCCCAGTGGCTATGGTACCCATTCACTTCGTCGGACTAAAGCTGCAGAAATCTACCGCAAAACAGGCAACCTCCGCGCGGTGCAACTCCTGCTTGGCCATACAAAGGTTGATAGCACGGTGCGCTACCTCGGCGTTGAGCTAGAAGATGCTCTAAGTATTGCAGAGCGTATCGACATCTAAACCATGTTGGCGGACGGCATTAGCCGTTCGCCAATTTGGAAGAGGCCTTCGACAATGTAGCGGTGAAAACGAAGTAGGCGCCCTCTCAAACAGTCTTCTGTAACGCAGCAGATGTCAGCTTCTGAACAGGCGTATCGAGAGAATGACATAACTGGAGAAGGCTCTTCCGATGCTCACGCTGGGGGTTTACCAACCTTGACTTCTTTAAGGGCACGGGTGGTCTGAGAAATGGAGCCGGAATCACCAACATTGTATTTCCGACGCTAAGAGACTATGTGAGAGATACGAAAGTTGCGGTTTACTCCGGCATAGGCGCATCAGCCTGCCATAGCGAACCACAACCATCCATCATGAAAATTCAGCTGTCACGTCCTGTAGCAGGGATCTGATGTTTGGGAAGGTTGCCGATGTCATCGCGCACGACCACGTCAGTTGTGACATTTCTTCATCCGTTTGTGGTCGCGGGATATACGGATGAGCTGCCCGCGGGCGACTACGAAGTGTTGGCAGACGAAGACGTCATGCAGAGCGACAGCTTTGCGGCATACCGACGGACAGCGACGTTTCTATTGATCAATTGGCACACAGGAAAATCAGAGCTGCGCGCTGTGGATCACCGAGACCTGGAGTTGGCTCTGGCGCAGGATCAGGCCAAGGCAAACACTAACGTAATCAAAAATAGTGCGGCGGCGCTTTCTCCGTCAGAGGAACGAAAATGACTTTTCCCGAATGGACGAAACCCGGTGTTTACGGCGCCTTGGTTGGCGCGGTTACTGTCTCTATTCTTGGCTTCAACTGGGGCGGCTGGACAACTGCAGGCAGTGCAGGCGAGATGGCTCGGAACTTTGCAGCAGAAGAAGTCACATTGGCGATGGTGCCGGTCTGTTTGAAACGTTCACAGGTTGATACCGAACGCGCCGCAAAACTAGCGATACTTCAAGACGCTTCAAGCTTTCAACGGCGCAAAATCATGATGGAAACAGGCTGGGCCACTTTGCCGGGCACTGATGCCCCAAGCTGGGATTTGGCAGACGCGTGTCTCGCGGGGCTTGAGTTGGATGGATCCTAAATCACAGTTCATAAAGCCGCGACCCCCGCAATCTAACAGTGCCAATATCGCAGCGGACATACCAACAATCATGGCCCTCTTTATTGGGTCGATTATTGCAGTCTTGCTATTTGCACTACCTACATTTGCAAAAACCGTCGCTCGGCAGATGCCTGAGAATGCCAGTGCCAAAAGTTACGGTGATGGATGGGAATGTAACATCGGATTTAGGCTAAAGGAGAATGCCTGTGTCGCTGTGATTGTGCCAGCAAACGCATATGAAACGAACCGGCGCCACGGTTCGGGATGGGAGTGTCTGCATGGGTTTCGCAGAACCGATGACACTGCCTGTGTTGAAGTTGAGGTGCCAGATGGTGGGTTTCTAGACCCGTCAGGCGAACGCTGGCGTTGTTCGCGCGGCTACATCAAGGTTGATAAAACATGTCAAAAGATCGTCCTGCCTGCGAATGCATACTTGGCAGATGCCTCAAGTGGCTCCGCTTGGACATGCGACCGCGGATTTGAAGCGACTGGTGAGCAATGTGCTGCCATTAAGATTCCGGCCAACGCCTATCTGAACGGATCAGGATACGGTCAGCCATGGACGTGTGAACGCGGCTTTTTTGAAAAAGCCGGCCTGTGTGAAGCTGTCGTGATCCCTGCGAATGCATACTTTGACGATGCAAGCTATGGCTCCGGTTGGCGCTGTGAACGCGGATATGCGGCCTCGGGCCAGAGTTGCGATATCATAGACATCCCGGCCAATGCCCATCTGGATCGATCAGGAAACCGCTGGGCATGCGACAGGAACTTCCAAAGATCAAGGGGGCAATGCGTGCTGAACAACTAGGCGCAGAGCACAGCAACTCGGACTTCAAAATGCGCAGGTGATGACAGCTCTGTCCTCCTTGCCAACAAAAAAGGAATTACAATGGAAACCACTTCCAAAACTGTCGACACAATCCGCCGCCTTGTCAGAGGCGCTCAAGCGCCGCCAATGGCCCCAAACGAGCCGACCCATCTGACTTCGGTCATGCAGATCGCAGCAACACCCTCGGCAGTCGTCTATTGCGAGGGGAACTTCGCGCAAATCGACGGCAAGACTGCGAATGGCCTTGTGCGCCATTCTGAGGCGTATCGCATCCTTTCTGTCATCGACAGCACCTATGGCGGACAAGACAGCGGATCCGTCCTCGACGATGCGATGAACCACATACCGATCTTTGGTCATCTGGATGCCGCAATTGTCCATGAAGCCGTCATTCCCGATACTTTGATCTATGGGATGGCCCCCTCAATAGGGCGTCTTTCGAAGGCTGACCGGGGCGTTGTTCTGAAAGCGATAGAGCTTGGCATGAACATCGTGAGCGGGCTGCATGAATATCTGAGCGATGATAGAGAAATAGCCACCGCAGCATCCGAACGGAATGTCACGATCCGCGACATCCGAAAGCCAAAGCCCAGTAAGGACATGCGCCTCTTCGATGGCAGTGTTGCTGGTGTAAAGGCGCTGCGGATTGCCGTTCTTGGTACTGATTGCGCGATCGGCAAGCGGACAACGGCGACCGTTTTGGCGCGCGCCCTGAATGCGAAGGGCATCAAGACAGTGCTTGTCGGCACAGGCCAGACCGGCTTGATGCAGGGGGCCAAATATGGCATCGCAATGGATGCAGTGCCGCCCCAGTTCTGCTGTGGCGAGCTTGAAGGCGCGATTGTTGCGGCGTCTGAAGCGGAGCAACCCGATGTCATTTTGATCGAAGGTCAGGGCGCGCTGAGCCATCCTGCGTTCTGCACATCGGCATTTATTCTGCGGGGCAGCCAGCCAGATGCTGTCATCCTTCAGCACGCGCCAAAACGCGCACATCGCTGCGATTTTCCCAGTATGCCAATGCCTTCCGCTGCAAGTGAGATTTCCCTGATTGAGGCCTTTGCCAATACAAAGGTCATAGGTGTCACGCTAAATCATGAGGGGATGACCGAAGCTGAAATCACCGACACCATCGCGGCACAATCTCAAAAACTCGGGTTGCCAGTCACCGATGCCTTGGCGCGACCGGCCTCACATTTGCTCGCAATGGTGGTCGCCGCATACCCCGACCTGTCCAAAAGGCCCCCCATGGTCGCGATATGAGCTGCCCGCGTATTGAAGTAGATCTGAACAAGATACGTCGCAACACACAAACCGTCGTTCGGCGGTTGGGCGCGCGTGGGATTGATGTCACAGGCGTTACCAAGGGTGTCCGCGGGCACCCTGCGATCGCTCAAGCTCTGCTCGACGGAGGTGTCGCGGGGCTTGCGGATGCACGCATCAGCAATGTGCAGAGGTTACGTCAAGCAGGCATCACAAGCCCAGTCACTCTGATCCGGACGCCGATGATGAGCCAAGCCGATCAAGTGGTTCAGTTCTGTGAAGCGAGCTATAACACAGAGATTGCTGTCATTGCCGCCTTGTCATCTGCCGCCATCCGCAGAGGAAGGGTTCACGGTATCATACTGATGGTCGAGATGGGCGATCGACGCGAAGGTATTTTACCCGAGAACCTGGCTGAAGTTGCGCTGCAGGTTATGACTATGCGGGGGGTCGCGTTGAAAGGCATTGGCGCAAACTTTGCTTGTTTAAGCGGGCTCGCCCCGACGACGTCTCAAATGGCCAATTTTGGCGCTCTGGCGAATGAAATCGAGGGGGCGTGCGGCCCATTCCTCAAGATCGTATCCGGCGGCGGTTCTGCCAACCTACCCTGGGCGTTTGGCGAACAATCTACTGGCCGCATCAACAACCTGAGGCTGGGTGAGGCAATCCTTTTGGGTGTTGAACCAGTGTCTGGCGAGCAGATCGACGGGATGCACACGGACGCCTTCACGCTTGTCGCCGAAGTTATTGAAGCGAGTGCAAAACCAGCGCCTTTCCCCATCGCCTTGGTCGATCCAACTTTGGCAAGACTTCGTATCGCGCCAGTCAGTGGGGTTTCCAAACGCCATATCCTCGCGATAGGGCAGCAGGACACCGACATTTTGGGGCTTTCAATGCCTGCTGGCAGCACATTTATCGGTGCAACCAGCGATCATCTCGTCATTGGGACGAACCGAACCATCTTGAAGGTGGGATCTGAAGTGAAGTTCCAGATGAACTACAATGCGTTGATGCATGCAATGGCCGCGCCCGACATCAAAGTAAAACTGCTCGATGATCGCCCTCCAAGACACCCGCGGCGTACCCAAGACAAGCCCCAACACCTGGCGCTGGTTTGAAACACCTCGCCTAGACCAACCGACCTGAAACCAAAAAGGGAGACACACCAATGAAGAATATTAAAAAACCAAATGGCGCCAAAGCGTATGTTCCCAAACCGGAAACCGCGATGGACAAGACAACGCGTGTTGTCAGAGGCATGATCGACGAAGAAGAGAAGCAACGACAAGTTAAGATTACCCGTCTTCGCAAGGCCCGTCTTGAAAGAGAAGCAAGCGCGCCACCAGAAACCACAACCACAGCCACGCGTAAAACGCGTCGCTCGTAGGCTTCCTCAAAGGATCAGTCCATGACGAATTCAGAACAAACCGCAGAAAAAATCCATTACATCTGCCAAACGTATGTGAAAACGAAGGCTGGACGCGATGGGCAGGCCGGCTTAAAAATTGCCAAGCAATTCGAATACTCCACAGCGTCGGAGGCACAGAACAGAGCTGAGCGAGAATCTCTATCAGAGGATTGCGCGGGTGCCGACGCTTACATGGTCATTGAGGACCCAAACAGCGGAGAGGTTGGCGCGCCGAGCTTCCTTATAAGGATGGGCAGTGTTCCAGAATTTGACGACTTCTAGAATTCTAAGAATAGCGATGTCTTGCCCGAAGGCCGTGTTCCACGATCCAGATAGCTTGAATCAGACAAGCGGTGATTGTTGTAACTACAGTGAATTCACACTTCCTCCCGCGCGTCGATATTTCTAACACCGCGCAGCGAAAGCGCGGTCTGAATTTGACGTCATAGAGCCAGGTTAAATGGCCGCATCGGCGATGTGATCTGGAACGCATCGATAAGCATGCTGCAAGCGCGAAGCGATGCTGCGTCAGCGAAGACCCTAAAACCAATGGCGGCAAAGTCCCGCAGCTCTAGTGTCCGGGCAACGTGCGGCGAAAGTTCAGTTTCGGTTCTGGCGAAAACGATGCCTGCGAATGACCGGTTTGCCGACATTTGCTGCGGTGCCGCGTGTCCCGCACCGCAAATGCAAACGAATGCTGCGTCAGCAACATGGCAAAACGTCAATGTCGGGAAAGTCCCGCACAGGAGACCTCGGTGCAAAGCGCAGCGAATGTCTCCTTCCCGCCCAAATTTGGAAGTCGTGGGTCACACCATGGCCTGCGGATGCGCTCTACTCAAACCCTCAGCGGGTTTTGCGGTGCGCGGGCAGGTCGGGCAGGGAGATGTTGGCGACTTGTTCGGCGATGGGGGCGGTTGAGAGCGGGTGTGTCTCGGTGTCGTGATCGGCCGGGTCGCCGAGGGGGTGCCACGCGCTGTGTTTGTAGATTTGAAGCGCCGAGAACTTTGCTTTGTAGCCCATTTTCGCCGAGCCGGGCACCCAATAGCCCAGATAGACGAAGGGCATGTTGCTTTCACGGGCGATTGCGATGTGATCAAGGATGATGAAGGTGCCGAGCGAGTGTTTTTCGTAGGTCGGGTCAAAGAAGGAATAGACCATCGACAGCCCGTCGTTCAAAACATCGGTCAGGCAAACGGCGACGAGCGCGCCTGTGTCGCGATCATGGTATTCGATCACACGCGAGCGGATCGGCGTTTCTTCGATCATCGCGGCGAACTCGAAGACATCCATGTCAGCCATGCCACCTTCGGCGTGGCGGCTGTCAAGGTAGCGGCGAAACAGCTCGTATTGCTCTTCGGTCGCCCAGGGCGAGGTCACGCGGCGCTCAAGGTTAGCGTTTTTCTTCAGCACGCGCTTCTGGCTTTTGGAGGCTGTGAAGTTTTCTATTTCGATCCGCGCGGACAGGCAGGCCGAACAGTCGGTGCAGGAAGGGCGGTAGAGCACGTTTTGTGAGCGCCGGAAGCCTTGGTGCGAGAGGCCGTCGTTCAGCTCTTGGGCGCCTTGGCCTTGCAGGGCGGTGAACAGCTTGCGCTCGAGCCTGCCTTCAAGGTAGGGGCAGGGCTGCGGGGCCGTCACGTAAAACTGCGGTGCCAGAGGCAGCGTATGTCGCATCTTCCAATGTCCTGTTTTTTCAGACATGACGATAGCAATAGGTTTCGAATTCGCCAACAATTGAATTCAAATAGTCTTAACCGAGCCTGTTTGGGCGGATGTGGGAAGCGAGCAGATGCAAAACGAAAGCCTCAGAGGCGTTCTTGCCATGGTCGCAGCCTGTCTGATTTGGGGGTTTTCGGCGCTGTATTACAAGGCTTTGGCCCATATTCCGCCGATCGAAATTCTGGCGCATCGCACGTTTTGGTCTTTCGTGATTTTCGCGGGCTTGCTGCTTGCGCAGGGGCGCATCGGGGCGCTGAAGACTGCGCTCAAAGACACGAAGGCCGTGCTGACCATCGCGGTGGCTGCGCTGATGATCTCGGTGAACTGGTTTAGTTTCATCTTTTCGATTCAAGTCGGGCGTGCCACGGAGGCGGCGCTCGGGTATTATATCTTTCCGCTGGTTGCCGTGCTTATCGGGCGTTTTGCTTTGGGTGAGATGCTTTCTAGGGTGCAGGTTTTGGCCGTCGCGCTGGCAACTTTGGCTGTCAGCCTGTTGACTTACGGCTTGGGCGTTGCGCCCTGGATCGCCATTGTCGTCTCTGTGACATTCGGCGTCTACGGCTTGGTGAAGAAGAGGCTGGATGTTGGCCCTGTTGTTTCGGTGACAGCCGAGGTTGGCTTGCTGGTGCCGGTAGCGCTTGGGGTGCTGGCGTATGTGCACAGCCAAGGGCAGGGGCACTTTGGCATGGCAGTTTGGGACAGCGGCATGCTGGTGTTTTCGGGCGTGCTGACGGCGACGCCTTTGATGTTGTTTTCCTATGCCACCAAGCGCCTGAGGCTTTCGACAGTTGGCCTGTTGCAATACATCAACCCGACAGCACAGTTTTTCTGCGCCGTGGTTGTGTTTGGCGAGCCGTTCGGGCTTTGGCACAAGCTCGCGTTTGGCCTTATCTGGGCGGGTCTTGCGCTTTACTCGCTGTCATCGTTGGCTCAGGAGAGGGCCTCGCGTAGATAGGCCGTGGCGGCCTCCGTGGTGTTGACCACCGTGAACAGCTCTTTGAGGCTCGCATCGGCAAAGCCTTCGGCAATCGCGTGCTCGACCAAGGCAAGCAACGGCGCCCAGTAGCCCAGTACATTGAGCACAACGATCGGCTTTGCGTGCAGGCCAAGCTGCGCCCATGTGAGCACTTCAAAGAACTCGTCAAGCGAGCCGGCCCCCCCAGGCAAGACGACCACAGCATCGGCGTTCATATACATGACTTTCTTGCGCTCGTGCATGTTCTCGGTGACGACAAATGTTGTCAGGTCACGTTTGCCGACTTCCATATCCATGAGGTGCGTGGGAATGACGCCGAAAGTTTCTGCTCCGGCCGCCTGCGCTGCGCGGGCCACAGCCCCCATGAGGCCAACGTCCCCCGCGCCATAGACGAGCCGCCAGCCTTGCGCGGCGATGTCTTGCCCGAAGGCCTCGGCCGCTTGCATATAGGCCGGGCTCTTGCCGGGGCGTGAGCCGCAGTAAACGCAGATAGAGTGTTTTGACATAGAGAGCGCTCCGAAAGTAACTGGGTCAGATGATGTTTTGATTTGTCATAGCCTTGTTGATATGCTCCCTCAACCATGCATCAAGTATGTAGGCGCTATTGGGGACGTCGATGAGCAAACTCGCAAGTTTATTGGGCACAAACACAGCCGTGTCTTTGGGGGCAGCTGCTGTTTTGGTGGCAGGTGGTGTTGGAGTCTACTTCAAGGATGTGCTGATCGGCACGCCTGAGGTGCCGCAGGCAGAAGCGCCTATGAGCGGAGCGCCGGAAACGGAGTCAGTGCAGACGGATCAGCAGTCTGCCGCAATGCCGGTTCAAGAAGGCGGCGCTGTTGCCCCTGCCGTATCGTCTCAGGAGGCCTCTTTGAGTGCGCCTGCGTTCGACATTGTCCGCGTTGATCCTGATGGCCGCTTGACCATCGCGGGTGAAGCTCCAGCTGGGCAGGCTGTCGAGTTGTTGCTGGATGGCGACGTCTTGGCGACGCTGTTGGCCGGAGCGGATGGCAGCTTTGTGCATTTGGGTGATTTGCCTGCCAGCGAGACTGCGCGCGTTTTGAGCCTGCGGATGACTGACAGTGGCGAGACGGGGCAGAGCGAGTTTCTCGTGGCGCCTTTGCGGGCGGCTGAGGCTGCCGCACCGGACGCTGTTGTTGCAAGCAATGCAGTGGCCAGCTCCGACACTGTGGAGCCGCAAAAGCAGCAAGCCGTCGTCGAGATATCTAAAGCAGGTGTTGAAGTTGTCCAAAGTGCCTCGCCTCAAGTTATGAGCGAGGTCGCGCTGGATGCGATCAGCTATTCTGATGTCGGAGACGTGCAACTTGCAGGTCGTGCACCGAGCGAAGGCTTTGTGCGGATCTACCTCGATAACAAGCCGGTGACGACACAGCCGGTGGCGCAGTCTGGCCAGTGGCGCACCGAGCTGCCTGACGTCGACAGCGGCATTTACACCTTGCGTGTTGATAAGGTTGATGCGAGCGGAGCCGTCACCAGCCGTGTTGAAACGCCCTTCAAGCGAGAGCCTGCGGGCAAGGTGCAAGAGGCCAAGGTCAGTGCTGTCACAGTTCAACCCGGAACGACGCTGTGGGCGATCGCTGCCGAGCGTTTTGGCAACGGTCTTATGTATGTGCAACTCTATGAGGCCAACAAGGATCAGATCCGCAATCCCGATCTGATCTACCCGGGGCAGGTGTTTGACATACCGGGCTAAGGTTCCGGTTTTTGGCTGGTGGGTGGCGCTTTTGCAGTAAGCTGCAAAAGCGCCACCCACCGGGCGACTTGGCGAAGCCAAGGCGCAAATCCTTACTTCTTATCAAGCGCGCCTCTGGCATCTGGGCCCAAAGAGGCTTACCTGTCTTAGCTTAGGCAATTAGGGCACTTCGGGGACAGTATGCGCAACTTTGGCAGTAACACGGACGACACGGCAGAAGCACAGGCAGAACGTGCTTCAGGCTGGCAAACAATCCGCAGAGTTCTCCCTTATCTCTGGCCCGATGATGTGCCATGGGTCAAACGCCGCGTCGTTTTTGCGATGCTGGCGTTGTTACTCTCCAAGATCATCGCGGTTTACACCCCCATGCTCTACAAGCGCGCCGTTGATGCCTTGGCCGCTGACGGCACCAGCCAGCTTGTGCTCGGAGCTGTTGGCCTTACGGTGGCCTATGGCATGGCACGCCTTATGAGCAACGGT
This sequence comes from uncultured Lentibacter sp., assembly GCA_947497495.1. Classification (GTDB taxonomy): domain Bacteria; phylum Pseudomonadota; class Alphaproteobacteria; order Rhodobacterales; family Rhodobacteraceae; genus Lentibacter. The sequence continues at coordinate 38,243 of CANMGT010000007.1, read as the reverse complement.
TTTCAGCAGCTTCGCGATGCCATATTTGCGGCCGTCGGACAGCGCGCCTTGCGCGCCCTTGCACTTGAAACGTTCCAGCACATTCACAAGCTTTCCATGCGCTATCATATCACGCGCAAAACCGGCGGGCTCAGCCGGATCATCGAGCGCGGTGTCAAAGGCGTCGAGTTTCTGCTGCGGTTCATGCTGTTCTCGATCGGGCCGCTCATTCTGGAGCTGGCCCTTATCGCGGGCATTCTGTTTTACCTGTTCGATTTCTGGTATCTCGCCGTCGTCACCGTCACCATCGCGATCTACGTCTGGTTCACCTTCAAGGTGACGGAGTGGCGCGTGAAACTGCGTCGCGAGATGAACGACCAGGACACAGACGCCAACCAAAAGGCGATCGACTCACTGCTCAACTTCGAGACGGTAAAGTATTTCGGCGCCGAACGTCGCGAAGCCAGCCGTTATGACGCCGCCATGGCGGGTTACCAAGCCGCTGCCTTGAAGACCGCTTACTCGCTCTCTTTTCTCAATTTCGGCCAAGCATTGCTGATCACCGCAGGTCTCGTCATTGTCATGGTGATGGCCGCGCAGGGCGTTGAGGCCGGCAGGCTGACAGTCGGGGACTTCGTGATGGTCAATGCCTACATGATCCAGATCACAATGCCGCTCAATTTCCTCGGCTCTGTTTACCGCGAAATCCGTCAGAGTCTTGTGGACATGGGGCAAATGTTCTCGCTTTTGCGCCAACCTTCCGAGGTAAAAGACAAGCCGAATGCGCCTGACATTGCTGTTCAAGGCGGGGCTGTGACACTAGACAATGTTCACTTCGGATACGACGCGGCGCGCCCGATCCTCAAAGGTGTCAGCCTTGACATCGGTGCGGGTGAAACCGTCGCAATTGTCGGCTCGTCAGGGTCGGGCAAGTCAACCATCGGGCGGCTGCTGTTTCGCTTTTACGACGTGCAAAGCGGTGCGCTTCTGATCGACGGACAAGACGTGCGCGACATTACTCAAGAGAGCCTGCACGATGTCATCGGCGTGGTGCCCCAAGACACGGTGCTGTTCAACGATACCATCCGCTACAATATCGCCTATGGTCGCGATGGCGCGACAGAGGCTGACATCATCGCCGCTGCCAAAGCTGCACAGATTCACGAGTTCATTGAAAGCTTGCCAGAGGGCTATGACACTGCCGTTGGCGAGCGTGGCCTCAAGCTCTCGGGCGGAGAAAAGCAGCGTGTCGGCATCGCCCGCACCTTGCTGAAAGACCCGCCCATTCTGTTGCTCGACGAGGCCACTTCGGCGCTCGACACGGAAACGGAGCAAGACATCCAGACCGCGCTCAAAGCAGCTGGTGAAGGCCGCACGGTGCTGACAATTGCGCACCGGCTTTCCACAATCGCCGACGCTGACAGGATCGTCGTTCTGGAAGATGGCGAGATCGTTGAGACGGGCAAACATGCGGCGCTTCTCAAACGCAAAGGCCGCTACGCCAACCTCTGGGCGCGCCAAGCCAACGAGCAAGACGCGGCCTAGGCGATTTCTTCTTGCACAAATATCCTGGGGGTGAATTGGCCTTAAGGCCAAGAGGGGGCAAAGCCCCCAACCCCGCTCCCCGCAGGGGCGACACGCCTTCAGGCGTGGCTACTCGGCTGCTTTGACTTTGTCATCATCGTCGCCATCTGGCAGCTTGCCAGCGCGTGTTAACACGGCTTTCACGGCGTCTGCATCGGGCGCGTCGTCAAGGTCGTCCTGATTTTCGGCGACATCCATGTCATCGCCCCAGATCAGCTCCGGCGCTTGTACTCGACGGGCCGCGCTTTGCAGCGCCATGTCTTTGGCAACTCGGCTGGCCGAACCAAGCGAAAGGGCGGCCAGTGCCCGCGCGGCCCAGCCCAAGTAGGTCGACACCCAGATGCGCAGCGCCAGCATCGACGGGGTGAACACCAGCGTCAAAACCGTCGCGATCCCGAGGCCGAAGACAACGGCAGTCGCCAGTTGCTTCCACCACAGCGCTGTCGGGCTATCAATCGTGTAGCCACCGCCGATAAAGTCAAGCGAGAGGCCGAACATCATCGGAGCAAGGCCTGCCATTGTCGTGATTGTGGTCAGCAATACAGGCCTGATCCTGTCTTCCGCCGTACGCACGATGGCCTCGACGCGGGGCATATAGGCAGAGTATTCCTGATAGGTGTCGATCAGAACGATATTATTGTTCACAACGATCCCTGCCAGCGCCACGATGCCCGTGCCTGTCATGATGATTGAGAACGTCTGATCCATCACCAACATGCCGATCAACACGCCAGCTGTTGACAGCACAACCGCCAGCAGCACGAGGGCCGAGTTGTAGAAGCTGTTGAACTGCGCCAGCAGGATGATGAACATCAGCCCAAGCGCACCCGCAAAAGCGTTTTGCAGGAACGCCGCGCTTTCGGCTTCGTCTTCCTGATCGCCCGTCCACTCCCAAGTGACACCTGCAGGGAGGGGATTTTTGCTCAGCCATTGCGTGAGCGTTTCTATGCGTTCGGCGGCCGTCAGCGGCGTGCCTTCGATCAGCATGGTGCCTGCTTCGACCGAAGCTTTCACTTTCGCGAGGCTCTCGGCGGAGGTTAAATCAGGCAGGTTGTAAGCGCTTTCAACAGGAGACTTCAGAAAGGCAAACAAGCCTTTAGGCGCGATGCTGATACGCAGGTTGGCAGGCGCGCCTGCGGCGATTTTTCCCTCGGTCAGCTTGTCGCCCGAGCCGAGCAGAATGCCTTCATCGACAATTTTTTCGCCGTCGTCATCAAGCGGGTAGGCAGTGAAAGTGACAATGTCTTTCGCCACGCCGGCTTTGACGTCAAAGTAGCGCGTCTGGCCTTCGCGGTTGATCTCGGCAAGCTTGGCAACAGGCTGGCGTGTCAGAAAGTTACTCAGCGGGATGAGCCCTTCCTTGGTGCGCAGCTTGAGGCTGTCGAGCGTTGACAGAACGCGGTCTTCCTCGGGCAGGCGCACACGAATTTCGATCTCTTCATCAGAGCTGTCAACGCGCATCGTGTCGAGCAGGATGCCGCGTGTCACCAACTGGATCATGCCGCCGACTGTCGCCACGTCCGCGCCGTAGCGGCCCGCTTCCTCGACATCGACATTAAGCTGCCAGTCGATGCCGGGCAGGGGGCGGGTGTCTTCTTGCAGCTGCAAGCCTGCGGTTTCGTCAAACCGTGCACGGGCCAACTTTGTGGCTTCAAGCAAGCTGTCCCAGTCGTCGCCCTTGAGGCGCAGGTGCACGGGTTTGGCCGAGGCCGGCCCGCGCGACGCTGCGAGGATCTCGATCTGGATGCCGGGGAGTTTCTCCAGCTCGGCGGTCAACTCTTCAAGCACCAGATCGCCGTCCAGCTCGGGCCTGTCTGCACGGTCGTCCCAAGGGATCGTCTCGAACTGGACTTGGCCGATGGTGTCTTTCGGGGCCTGTGCGCCGCCTGTGTTGCTGTTCAGCCCGCCTTCACCCGCAAAGGAGAACGCATTGGCCACACCGGGGTGCGCGAGTACGATCTGTTCGGCGCGCATCACCAGCGCGTCTTTTTGTTCCATCGACAGGTTGCCGCGTGCGCGGACATAGACGATGGCCATTTCCGGCTCGCTCTCAACGAAAAACTCGGTGCCTTTGTTGTTGGCGCCATAGTAACTGAACACGCTCATCACAAAGAAAATAACGGCAACGCCAGAGACGATCGGCATGATCGGATTGCCAACGATAAACCGGATCACACGGCCAAACAGGGTACGCTTACGGCCTGCGCTGACGGGCTTGCGTTTGAATTCAATTTGCGCAGCGCCCATGGTGACGGATGAGGCGAAGGCTCCGAGCAAAAACAACGTTGCGCCCGGGAAGAGTTTGGCCAAGGCCGAGGCTTCCGGGTTTGCTTCAAACAGGTAGCTCGGGTTGAGAGTCTGCATCGCGCCGAGGAAGACAAGGTAGAGCGACGGAATCACCAGCAGTGCGCGAAGCCACCAGGGCGTTGCGGCGCGCAGGGCGTCGGATGTGTTGCCAAACAGGCGGCTCATGCGGCCCGTAACGCCGCCCAGAACGGGCAGGTAAACCAGCGCCACGACGAGGGAGGCCGACAGAACAAAAATCAGCGTGACAGGCAACATGCCCATGAATTGCCCTGGCACACCGGGCCAGAACAGCATTGGCAAGAATGCGCAGAGCGTTGTCGCTGTCGAGCTGACCACAGGCCAGAACATGCGCTTTGCCGCCTCGACATAGGCGTGCATCGGGCCTGTGCCTTCCGATATGCGCTTGTCGGCGTATTCAACCACAACAATCGCCCCGTCAACCAACATGCCCACCGCGAGGATCAGGCCGAACATGACGATGTTGGAAATCGTGATCCCCATTAGCGCGAGCAATGCAAAGCAGAGCAGGAAGGATGTCGGGATCGCAAAGCCCACCAAGAGCGCGGGGCGCACGCCGAGGGAAGCGAGGATAACGATCATCACCAGCGCGATGGCGGTGAGAACCGAGCCTTCGAGCTGTGAAATCATCGAACCCACGATGCGGGCCTGTTCGTTGGATGTGCCAAGGTAGACGGCTGATTGCAGCTCGGGCGGCCAATCGGCGGCGGCCTGTTTGACGACGGCCTTCACTTCCTTGTCCATGTCCAGAAGGTTGAAGCCCTTGCGCTTGACCACTTGCAGCGCCACGGTTGTGTCGCCGTTAAAGCGCGCGGTGCCTTTCCTGTCCTGAAAGGTGAGGCGGATTTCGGCAAGGTCGCCCAGCGTGACGACACGATTGCCATTCACCTTGACTGGCAGGCTGTAAACGTCTTGCGGCTCATCAAAGCTTGACGGGATCTTGACCGAAAAAGCGCCTGTAGAGGTTTCGACTTCACCCGCTGCGATGAGCTGGTTGTTGTTTTGCACAACACTGATCAACTCACCTGCGGTGACGTTGTAGGCCTCAAGCTTGAGCGGGTCGATGATCACTTCCAGCATCTCGTCGCGGTTGCCTGCAATGCCCGCTTCCAGCACGGCATCGAGGCTTTCGATCTTGTCTTGTAAGTCTTGCGCGACGCGGCTCATGGTGCGCTCTGGCACGTCGCCGGTGAGATTGATGATCAGAACCGGAAACTCAGAGAAGTTGATCTCGTTGATGGTGTACTTCTCGGCCCCTGCGGGGAAGTTGGCCTCTGCCGAGTTCATCGCACTGCGCACGTCGGCCATGATCGCTGATTTGTCCCAGCCGAACTCGAACTCAAGGAAAATACCAGCGTAGTTTTCGGCCGCTGTGGCCGACATTTTCTTAAGGCCGTCAAGGTCGGCCATTTCGGTTTCCATCACCTTGACCAGCAATGTCTCGCTGTCAGAGGCGGAAATGCCGGGGAAAGGCACCGAGATAAACAGACCGGGGATCTGGATATCAGGCTCGCCTTCTTTGGGCAGGTTGGCATAGGCAAAGCCCCCCACCAAAAGCGAGAGGGCGATAAAGGCCATGATCATCCGTGCGCGTTCAGCGGCCCAATCGACGAGGCCGGTCATTGGGCAGGATCCTCGAAGCTTGCGGCGACAGGGACGCCATCAACGACATACTCCTGACCGATGATGATGATATCAACTTGCTCGGGCAGCCCCGCGATCCAGACGCCTTCGACGCTGTCGCGCAGCAGGGTGACGGGCATGAAGCGGGCGAGGCTCTGCGCATCGACCACGCGCACGCCCAAAAGCCCCTCGTTGTTGAGCGTCAGGGCGGATTGCGCGACAAGATGGGCTTTGCTGCCTTCTGCCCCGATGATGATTTCGGTGGTTTGGCCATCCCGGATCATCAGGTTGGGGTTTGGCACTTCGATCTCGACGCGGAAGGTGCGGGTGAGCGGATCAGCGGAGCGGCCAAGGAAGCTGACTTTGCCTGTCAGCGTCTGGCCTGTCGTGAGTTTGGCGCCCGAAAGCGCGCCGACTTTGACGCGCGAGACCTGTGTCTCGGGCACAAAGCCGACAAGCTTGATCGGGTCAAGCTGGATTACCGTGGCGCAAGAGGCCCCGGGCTGTAGCAGCGCGCCCAGTTCAGCTGTGTCGCTTTCGAGGATGCCCTCGAACGGCGCGCGCAGTGTCAGGCGGCTGATCTCTTTTTGCGCGGCGGCAACGCCTGCTTCTGCTGCCTGGATAGAGGCGTCGACCGTCAGCATGCCTGACGCGGCTGTTTTGACACCTGCCTCGGCAGATTTGATCGCAGCTTCACTTGTTCGCACGGAGGCCGCTGTCTGGGCGACGCGCGTGTCAGAGGCATATCCGCCTCGTGAGAGTTTGCGTGCAGCGTTGTCGTTGATCTGGGCCTCTTCAAGCTGCGCGCGCGCTTGCTCAAGCTGGGCCTCGGCGCGTGGTATCTGGGCTTCGGTTTCGGGTATCCGGGCGCGCGCTTCCGCAAGGCGGGCCTCGGCTTCGGCGAGGCTTGAGGCGCGCGTGCCCGGATCAAGGGTGCAGAGGATCTGGCCCTTTTCAACGAAGGCTCCTTTGCGCAGCGGCTCTGAAACAACCTGACCGCTGGTTTCGGCGCGCACATCAACTTGACGGGCGGCTTCTGTCTGCCCGCGCAGCAGCACGGCGCTGTCGATTTCGCGCGCTTGGGAGTGCACCGCGATCACGCCGACAGCGCGTTGGGGCTTTGCGGCGCCTTCTGGCTCTGCCTCATCCTGTTGAGTAGTGTCTGTTTGGGCGGTGTCCACGCCTGCAAACCCGAGCAAACTTTCGCGTTTTACCACCAGAAAGAACAAAAAAGCCGTCACAAGGAGAGCTGTTAAAATCGGGATAATTCGCATATCTGGTCTCTTGTGTTCGCGCGGCTCTAGAGGCTTAAATTTAGTCTTGTTTCGCTGATTTACGAGGCCTTTTGAGCAATAGATCAGTTTTTCTAAACTGTCTAGTTCAGTTTAGCTGCGTTTTGCCTTGGTTTCCTTGCTCTGGGGCGTTTAAACAGGGCCATGACCGTGAAGCATGTGAGCAGCCCTTGGCAGGGGCTTTGCTTCGGGGTAAGAGGGGGGAAATGATGGGGGCGACACGTGAGCGACACGGATAGTTTTATTGACGAAGTCAGCGAAGAAGTTCGCCGAGACCGCTTGTTTGCGCTGATGAAGCGCTACGGTTGGATCGCGATTGCGCTGGTGGTGCTTATTGTCGGCGGTGCGGCATATAACGAATACCGCAAGGCCAGCGAAACGGCGGCCGCGCAGGCAATGGGCGACAGTATCATCGCAGCACTCGAAGATGACGACCCGCAAATGCGTCAGGCTGCATTGGCGGCACTTGCGCCTGAAAATGCGGGTGCAGCCGCTATTGTGGGCTTACTCAATGCGCGTGAGCAGTTTGCTGCCGGAGACGCTGAGGGCGCGCGCGCCACACTTCAGGCTCTTGCGGACAGCTCAGCCACGCCCATGGCTTACCGTCAGGTTGCCACGTTCAAGCTGCTGGGCCTGCAGGCGGGTGTTCTGCCTGCTGAAGAGCGCCGGGCAGGCTATCAAACGCTGATCGGCAAGAATGCGCAGTTGCGACTTCTGGCGGAAGAACAGCTTGCGCTGATTGATATCGAAGAGGGTGCAACCGATGCGGCGCTACAGACGCTACAGGCCATTGTCTCGGACGAGGAAAGCACTGTAGGATTGCGCAGGCGCGCTTCGCAGCTGATAGTGTCCCTGGGCGGCGAGTTGAACGCACCGAATACGCAGGCCGCTGCAAGTGGCGACGACGAGGCTGCGTCAGACTAAGGCGCGGCAAGCAGAATGATAAAAAGGCTGGTGACATGAGCAATTCACACACATGGGTTCGCAGGCAGGCAAAACTGGGCACACTCGGGCTTGGCGCTGCGTGCCTGATGCTGCTGAGCGCTTGCGACGAGCCGGATGTCGTTTTGGGCGGCGTTCGAGAGCCTCTGCGCGCTCAACACGTCGAGACAGGCCTTGCTGAGAATAGCGGCGAAAACAGCTCGGTTGCTGTTTCGCTTGCGAAAACCACGAACAACGCCAGCTGGACACAGCGCCACGGCAGCCCGCATACGCGCATCAGCCATCCGGCATTTGGCGGCAGTATGCAGATGCTTTGGAGCGCCAATATCGGCGCGGGCGACAGCAAGCACGGCCGCGTTACCGCTGACCCGATCGTTGCGCAGGGCAAAGTTTTCACGCTAGACAGCGAAGCGCGTGTGAGCGCCACATCAACAGGCGGCGGCACGGTTTGGAGCGTCGATCTCGTGCCAGAGCGCGAGTCGTCCCGCGACGCCACGGGCGGTGGCTTGGCCTATGCAGACGGCAAAGTGTTTGTTTCGTCGGGCTTTGGCCTGCTGAGTGCGCTTGATGCCAAGTCCGGCGCGGTTATCTGGCAGCAAAAGCTTGAAGCCACGGGCTCTGGCAACCCGACAGTGCGCGACGGAATCGTTTATCTTGTGGCTGGCGATGCGACAGCTTGGGCCGTTGACGCGGACAGCGGGCGCATTTTGTGGCAGCTCGGCTCAACCGCAGACAAAAACAACATCATGGGCGGGCCAGCCCCCGCCGTGAACGACCAGTTGGTGGTATTCTCGTTCGGCAACGGGGAAATGCAGGCCGCGTTCCGTCAAGGCGGTTTGCGCCTTTGGGACGCCGTCATTTCAGGCCAGCGACGCGGCTTTGCGCGCTCGCGTATTTCCGACATCACGGGTGATCCCGTCATCGTGGGCACAAAGCTTTACGCTGGCACGCATTCAGGCCGCATGGTTGCGCTCGACGCGGGCACAGGCAAGCGTATCTGGACGGCGGAAGAGGGCCCGATGAGCCCTGTTTGGGTTGCGGGAGGCTCAGTTTTCTTGGTGTCTGACAGCAACGAGCTGGTGCGTTTGAGTGCCGAAACGGGCAACCGCATTTGGGGGGCGAAACTGCCCTTCTTCGTCAAGGACAAGCCCAAACGCCAGAGAGAAGTCTTTGCGCATTACGGCCCTGTGATGGCGGGCGGGCGGCTTTATGTGGCCTCGAACGACGGTGTTATTCGCGCGTTTGATCCGCGAGATGGCAGCCTGATCGGGCAGGCCGAAATTCCTGGCGGCGCGACAACCAGCCCAGTGTTTGCAGGCGGCGTGATGTATGTCGTCGGCAGCAAGGGCCAACTTTTCGCTTTCCGCTAACCTTAAAGCCGTATAGGCAGCGATCTTTCGTGCCATTCTGCGCGCAGGAGCCAGAGCTATGAGTTTTACACTCGCCATTGTTGGGCGCCCGAATGTGGGCAAATCGACCTTGTTCAACCGTTTGGTGGGCAAGCGGCTTGCTTTGGTTGACGACCAACCTGGCGTCACACGTGATTTGCGCGAGGGCGAAGCCAAGTTAGCCGACCTGCGCTTTACCGTGATCGACACGGCGGGGCTTGAAGACGCAACGGATGAATCGCTGCAGGGGCGTATGCGCCGCCTGACAGAGCGCGCTGTCGATATGGCTGACGCCTGCCTGTTTATCATTGATGCACGGATGGGCATCACGCCGTCTGACGAGATGTTCGCCGACATACTGCGCCGCAAGGGCCATCCGGTGTTTGTCGGGGCCAACAAGGCCGAGGGCATGGCGGCTGATGCTGGCGTTATGGAAGCTTACGGGCTTGGCCTTGGTGATCCGATCCGCATGTCTGCCGAACATGGCGAGGGCATGATGGAGCTTTACACCGCCATCATGCCGCTGGTGGACGCGTATAAAGAGCGCGCCGAGGCCGACGCGCCACAGGTTGACGTGACCGTTGATGAAGACGGCGAGGATGTGCCTGACCACACGCCAACCGTGAACCGCCCGCTGCAGATTGCCGTTGTGGGCCGCCCGAACGCGGGCAAGTCAACGCTGATCAACAAAATTTTGGGGGAAGACCGTCTGCTGACCGGGCCGGAAGCGGGCATCACCCGCGACGCTATCAGTCTGACGCTTGACTGGACAGGCACGCCTGTGCGGATTTTTGACACGGCAGGTATGCGCAAGAAAGCCAAGGTGCAGGACAAGCTTGAGAAGCTGTCTGTCTCTGACGGTTTGCGCGCGGTGAAATTTGCCGAGGTTGTTGTCGTGCTGCTTGATGCCGCGATCCCGTTTGAACAACAAGACCTGCGGATTGCCGATTTGGCCGAGCGCGAGGGCAGGGCTGTTGTCATTGCTGTCAACAAGTGGGACATCGAAGATGACAAGCAAGACAAGCTTAAGGAACTCAAGGAAGAGTTCGCGCGGCTCCTGCCGCAGCTACGCGGTGCGCCGCTGATTACAGTTTCGGCCCTCACAGGCCGTGGCCTTGAGCGGCTACGCGAGGCTATCTTGAAAGCTCACGACGTGTGGAACCGCCGCATTCCCACAGCTGCGCTCAACCGCTGGCTAGAGGGCATGGTGCAGGCCCACCCGCCGCCCGCACCGCAGGGCAAACGCATCAAACTGCGCTACATGACACAGGCCAAAACCCGCCCGCCGGGCTTTGTGGTGATGTGCTCGCACGCGGACAAGATCCCGACAGCTTACTCGCGCTATCTGGTCAACGGGCTGCGCGAAGATTTTGACATGCCCGGCACGCCGATCCGCCTGTATATGCGCGGCCAGTCTGAGCAAAACCCCTTCAAAGGGCGCAAGAAAGCTGGCCCCTCAAAGCTGCGCAAGCACAAGGAAGGGCGGCGCGACTGAGGCGTTGAGCCGAAGCAATCCGCCCTCTTTTGTTGAATTCACGCTCCGTTCGGTGTCTGCTGTCAGCATGAGCAACCGCAAACTCTACCTTGGCCCGATCACCGACAGCCGACGTTGGGATATGATCAACATCCGCACCGACGATGTGTTCGTTGTGACGCCCCCCAAAAGTGGCACCACATGGATGCAGACGATTTTGGCCTTGCTGTTTTCGGCTGATCCGGATGTCGAGACAGAGCTTATGGTCAAGATGCCATGGGTCGATGCACGCTTTCGCGAGATGCCGCCTGTCGCCGCGCGGCTGGAGGCGATGACACAGAGGCGCAGCATGAAAAGTCACACGCCGATGGACGGTTTGCCGCTGGAGGACCACGCCCAGTATATCTGCGTGTTTCGCCACCCGCTTGATGCGCATTTCTCGTTCCGGGAGCATTTGCGCAACCTGCCGATGCCCTTCTTTGATGCGTGGTATCCTCAGGATGATGCGGAGGGTGTCACGTTTCGCCGATTTCTTGACGGTGGGGCAGAAGGGTTTGACGGCGACGCCATGCCGCTGGCGCATATTTTGAGGCATTATCAAGCGGCCTGCGCCCTTGCTGACAGGCCGAATGTCACGATGTTCCACTATGCGGATATGATCCGCGACCTGCCAGGCACCTTTGCCAGAATGGCCAAACTATTGGGTATCACGCATGCACCGGATGTCATGGAACACCTCGTTCAAGCGGCGCGGTTTGACAATATGAAGGCCCATGCCGAGCGTTTTGCGCCTTCGGGCGGTAAGGGTTTCATGAAGTCAGACAGCGCGTTTTTCCATAGCGGGACGAGCGGCAAGTGGGTTGGCAAGCTGACGGAGGCGGAACTGGGCGCCTATAATGCAGTGATGGACAGCAGCCTTGCGCCCAAAGAGCGCGCTTGGCTGGAATTTGGCGCGGCGGGTCTGAGCGCGGCTTAGGCGTTGTTCTGAAACGTCTGAAGCCCGAGGTAGCCGATCCCGACGGTCGTGAGGCCGATGACCGCTGCGTTGAGCGGATCGAAGTTGCTCACGATCACACCGACGAGCGCCCAGATGACAGCGGCGGGGTAGGCGACACTGTCAGGCCGTGCGCGCTGGATGGCTGTAGCGAGAGCGAGGGCAATGGCGAGGCCGATGAAAGCTGCAATGGTTTCAGAGGTGTAGCCGTAGCCAGCCAGCATGAGGCCTATGGAAACGGATGACGCTGCCGTGAGCCAGCCCGCGTAAATGCCGATCGCTTCGCGTTGCAGCCAGCGGTCGCTTGTGCCTGCGCGTAACAGGGCCGAGAGCGCGGTTATGAGCATCACCCAGATCAGCACCGTGGCCCAGACAACAGATGTCTGCGCGACGGAAAGCCACGACACGCCAACAGCCAGTGAGATGAACAGGGGCGCGCGGGCTGCGGCCCAGTCGTCACTGTCAGCGCGCTTGAGCAGGCCAAAGCCAGTGCCAATGATCAGCCAAAGATAGATCACGCCCCAGATCGAGAAGGCATAGCCTGCGGGCTGCACCGGAACGTTGATCTGCGGGATCGGGAACTGGCTGGCCTCAAAGCCGTTGAAGCCCGTGTTCACAAAGGGAGCTGCCGCGAAAAAGAGCGCGGCGACGAATGTGAGGATCGAGAAAGCGCGTGTCATGTTTGTCTCCAGTTTCGGGAGGGTTACGTGCGCTGCGGGATTTTAGATCAGATTTCCGTCGGCCGCGAGCGTGGATTTGCCGCCAAGGTAGCGGTGCAGCACGTCTGGCAGCACAACCGAGCCGTCTTCTTGCTGGCCGTTCTCAAGCACAGCAATCAGCGCACGGCCCACGGCGAGGCCAGAGCCGTTAAGCGTATGCACGAACGCGGGCTTGCCGCCGTCAGCGGGCTTGAAGCGGGCGTTCATGCGGCGCGCCTGAAAGTCGCCAGCGACAGAGACAGAGCTGATCTCGCGGTAGGTATTTTGACCCGGCAGCCAGACTTCGATGTCGTGGGTTTTGAGCATGCCTGCCCCCATGTCTCCCGCGCACAATACAACCGTGCGGTAAGCAAGGCCGAGCGCTTCAAGGATGGCTTCGGCACGGCCCGTCATGGCGGCGTGCTCGTCCATCGAGGTGTCGGGGTGGGCGATTGTCACCATCTCGACTTTTTCAAACTGGTGCTGGCGCAGCATGCCTGATGTGTCGCGCCCTGCAGAGCCCGCCTCGGAGCGGAAGCACTGGGTGTGGGCCACATAGCGCCGCGGCATATAACTTTCGTCAACCGTTGCACCATTGACTATGTTTGTCAGCGTGACTTCGGCAGTTGGCACCAGCCACCAGCCATTGGTTGTCTTATAGCTGTCTTCGCCGAACTTGGGCAGTTGCCCTGTGCCGAACATCATTTCTTCGCGCACCAGCACGGGCGTCCAGGCCTCGGTGAGGCCGTGCTCGTCAACGTGGGTGTCGAGCATGAACTGGGCGAGGGCGCGGTGAATGCGCGCCACGGCGCCAGAGAGCACAACAAAGCGCGCGCCAGAGAGTTTGGCAGCGGTCTCAAAGTCCATGCCCTTTTTGACGCCTTCGATGTCATAGTGCTCGCGGGCTTCAAAGCTTAGCTCGGTGGGCGTGCCCCAGCGGCGGATTTCGACGTTGTCGGCTTCATCAGCCCCGTTTGGCACGTCGTCGTGCAGGAAGTTGGGCAGGCGGGAGAGCGCATCATAGAGCTTGGCGTCAAGCTCTTTGGCTTCGGTCTGCATCTGGGCCACTTCGGCTTTTTTGGCGGAAACTTCCTCGCGCAGCTTGTTGAAAAGCGCGTCGTCGCCCGAGGCCTTGGCGGCGCCGATTTCTTTGGCTGCAGCGTTCTGGGCGGCTTGCGCCGTTTCGGCGGCCGAAATTTTGGCGCGACGCTCTTCGTCAAGCGCGAGCAACTCGGGAGAGACAGGCTCAAGCCCACGGCGCGCCATAGCGGCGTCAAAAGCGGCGGGGTTGTCTCGGATCACGCGAATATCGTGCATCTTTCCTGTCCTTCATGTTTGAGTCGACTGGCCGCGTTATGGCCTATTTCATAGGCGCAGGTAAACGGGGGAATATGAGCGCGCCTGAATTGGCCTTTGCCCATTGCAAAGAGGGCGCATCACGCTTAGGTAGGGCTGGATTTTATGGGCAATAGCCCAACAGAACAACGAGATGGGGACGAGCTATGAGACCTGGTGACTTACTGATGCTGGCCGCGATTTTCGCGATTATGTATTTCCTTTTGATCCGCCCGCAACAGAAGAAGATGAAAGAGCATCAGAAGATGATCGATGCGGTGAGCCGTGGTGATCAGGTGATCACGCAGGGCGGCATTGTTGGCAAGGTTGTCAAAGTGCGCGCTGATGGCGAACTTGAAGTCGAGATCGCGGAAGGCGTGAAGGTGCGTGTCATCAAGGCGACGATCGTTCAGGTTCTCAATAAGACCGAGCCTGCTGCTGCGGCAAGCTAGGCTGGTGTGGGCCGGTGCTTTGCGCTTGGCCACACTCCTTTGACCTTCCTTCAAACGGGTAATTGCAACGGGCGAGTGGCAGGCAAACTGCCTGCGTAAGAGGTTACGATGCTTCAGATTAATACATGGAAACGCTGGGCGATTTGGCTGACAGTTGCTTTTGGCCTCTTGTTTGCTTTGCCCAACGGTTTTTACAGCCGCGTTGAGGCGCATAATGATGCTGTTAAAGCGGTTGAGTTGGACGGAAACGCGGCGAGTCTGCAAGATCAGGTCGATATGTGGCCCAGCTTTTTGCCATCTGGCCTTGTAAACCTCGGGCTCGACCTGCGCGGCGGGGCACATTTGCTTGCTGAAGTGAAGGTTGCGGACGTTTACGCCGCGCGGGTGCAGGGCATGTGGCCTGAAATTCGCGATATGCTCAAGGAAGAGCGCGCCACGATTGGCACCGTGCGTTTGCAAAAGAGTGCGGGCGAAGAGCTGCGCGTCAAGATCAGCCGCCCCGAGCAACTTGAGCGCGCCGCCAGCCTTATACGCGGTCTTGCGAGGCCTGTGACAAGCCTGACTGGCGCAGGAGCGAACGACATCGACGTGCGCGTTGAGAACGGCTTGATCGTTGTGACGCTGTCAGACGCCGAGAAGCTTGCCTCGGACGAGCGCACAGTGCGCCAAAGCCTTGAGATTATCCGCCGCCGCATTGACGAAGTGGGCACGCGCGAGCCGACGATCCAGCGCCAAGGCACAGACCGCATTCTCATTCAGGTGCCGGGCCTTGGCAGCGCTGCCGAGCTGAAAGAAATCATCGGGACGACGGCGCAGCTGGCGTTCCACCCTGTTGTGAGCCGTGCAACGGATGCGGGGGCTCCGGCAGGTGCCGGCAATTTCATCGCGCCGTCGCTTGACGAAGAGGGCGTGTTCTTCATTCTGGAAACCGCTCCTGTTGTGACGGGCGAAGACCTTGTCGATGCGCAACCCGACTTTGACCAGAACGGGCGGCCTGCTGTTTCGTTCCGCTTTAACACCTCAGGCGCGCGCCGCTTTGGCGACTACACCGCCGAGAACATCGGTTCGCCCTTTGCCATCGTGCTGGACGGTGAAGTGATCTCGGCGCCAGTTATTCAGAGCCATATTCCCGGTGGCTCAGGGATCATCACAGGTAACTTCGGCCTTGAGGAAAGCACCAACCTTGCGGTGCTGTTGCGGGCGGGTGCTTTGCCCGCTGGCCTTGATTTTCTGGAAGAGCGCACGATTGGCCCGCAGCTTGGCGCAGACAACATCGACGCTGGCAAGATCGCCTGTTTGGTGGCCTTCGCAGGGGTGCTGATCTTTATGTTCCTCAGCTACGGGCTGTTCGGGATGTTCGCCAACATAGCGCTTATCATCAATGTCGGGCTGATCTTTGGCTTGCTCAGCATGCTGGGCGCCACGCTGACGCTTCCGGGCATCGCGGGGATCGTGCTGACTGTCGGCATGGCGGTTGACGCCAACGTGCTGATCTTTGAGCGGATACGCGAAGAGACACGGTCTGGCAAAGGGCCTGCGCGCTCGATTGATCTTGGGTATGAGAAGGCTCTTTCAGCCATTATCGACGCCAACATCACCACGTTCATCACCGCTGTCATCCTTTACATGGTTGGCTCGGGCCCTGTGCGCGGCTTTGCCATTACGCTTGGCCTTGGCATCATGACATCTGTCTTCACGGCGATCTTCGTCACACGCCTTATCGTGGTTATGTGGTTTGAACGCCGCAAACCCAAAACGCTGGAGGTGTAAGCGATGCGCCTGAGACTTGTTCCTCAAGAGACCAACTGGGATTTCTTCTCTCGCCCCAAGCTCTGGCTTGGCATTTCGGCGCTGCTCATGGTTCTGGCGCTTGGCAGCTTCCTTGTGCAGGGGCTCAACTACGGCATCGACTTCAAAGGCGGCACGACGATCCGTACGGATAGCGCTGTTGAGCTTGATGTCGCGGCTTACCGCGCGGCGATCGAGCCTTTGGGGCTTGGTGAGGTGACGGTAACAGAAGTGTTTGACCCTTCATTTGGCGCAGATCAGCACGTTTCGATGATCCGGATTGAAGCCCAAGACGGCGAAGAAGCTGTAACGGCCACTGTGATCGCGAATGTGCAAACGGCTCTGACGACGGTCGCACCTGACATTACCTTCAGCTCGGTCGAAAGCGTTGGTCCGAAGGTTTCGGGCGAGCTTATCCAAACGGCAATTATCGCGGTTATTCTCGCGATTGGCGCAGTATTGATTTACATTTGGTTGCGCTTTGAGTGGCAGTTTGCTGTTGGTGCTGTGGCTGCACTTGTGCACGACGTTTTGCTTACTATCGGGGTGTTCAGCGAGCTTCAGATCAGGTTTGACCTGGCGATTATCGCCGCGCTTCTGACGATTGTCGGCTACTCGCTCAACGACACAGTTGTGGTGTTTGATCGCGTGCGCGAAAACCTGCGGCGCTTCAAGAAGAAGCCGCTGAAAGAGGTTCTCAACCTGTCGATCAACGAAACCCTGAGCCGCACGATGATGACATCGGTTACCACGCTTATCGCGCTGATTGCCCTGTTTGTGCTTGGCGGCGACAGCATTCGCGGCTTTGTCTTCGCGATGATCTGGGGCGTCATTGTCGGCACCTATTCCTCTGTCTTTGTGGCTTCGGCGATCCTGCTCAAGCTTGGTGTGAAGCGCGACTGGTCAAAGCCTGATGCCACCACCGGCAACCAGTTCGCCAATGTAGATGCCTGAAGCCCTGAGCGCAGCGCTCGGCCATGACGGCCTGCTCTGGCTCATCGCTACAGTTTTCGTTGCGGGCATTGTTCGGGGCTTTTCAGGCTTTGGCACTGCGATGATCTTCCTGCCGGTTGCGGCCAAGTTCATGGAGCCGGTCTGGGCGCTGATTTGCCTGACGGTTATGGACATCTTCGGCCCTGTTCCCTTGCTGCGCAAAGCCTGGCGTGCTGGCGAGCCGCAGGATGTCGCGCGGCTTGGGGTTGCGACGCTGTTGTGTTTGCCCATCGGCCTTGCGCTCCTGTTTGCTGTGCCTGCTGAAGTCTTTCGCTACGCTGTGTCGGGGCTGGCAATTCTAGTGCCTATGCTGTTGCTCACAGGGTTTCGCTATCGCGGCGCTCTCAGCCCCTCCGTTATGTTTGGCACGGGCGCGCTTGCGGGCATCACGGGCGGCGCTGCGGGCTTACCTGGCCCGCCTGTTGTGCTGCTCTATGCGGCGAGCACAAAGCCTGTCAGCATCATGCGCGCGAATACGATGATGTATTTGTTCGCCTTTGACATCATGTTGCTGGGGTGGGTTGCCTTCAATGGGCGGCTAGAGGCTGTGCCTGTCTGGCTGGGCCTCATTTTCCTTGTGCCTGCGGTTATGGGCAATATCACAGGGGCTGCGATATTTGACCCGACCCGCGAGAAAGTTTACCGCATGGTGGCGTATGCCGTGGTGTTTACCGCTGCAATCACCAGCCTGCCGATCTGGGAGTAAGAGATGAAACTAACAGAAATGCATTTCGAGGGCGCGCAGCCCGTTGACGCTTACGGGCCGGGCTTTTTCCGCGTGCAGGGCGAAAAGATCGAGGGGGCGATGCTGATCACCGCAACGGGCCTCAACTCTTGGGGCGGCTATGAGGATGCTGCGGCTTTGCTGGCGCTTGCGGGGGAAATTGATGTTATCCTTGTTGGCACTGGCCCCGAAATCGCGCATTTGCCGCCTGCCTTGCGTCGTGACGTGGAAGCTGCCGGAATGGGCGTCGAAGTGATGAACTCACCCGCGGCCTGCCGCACCTATAATGTGCTTGTCAACGAAGGCCGCCGCGTGGCGCTGGCCGCCTTTCCGGTGTAGCGCTATGGAGCTTCGCGTGAGCAACCTTACTGTTGCCAGAGGCGGCTTGCCCGTTCTGGAGGGTGTGAGCTTTGCGTTGAGCGCAGGGCGTGCGCTTGTTTTGCGCGGGCCAAACGGCTGTGGCAAAACCACGCTTTTGCGCACCGTCGCGGGCCTTCAACCCGCACCTGTTGGCGAGATCAGCCTTGACCGCGAAGCGATGGCTTACGGCGCCCATGCCGACGGGCTGAAGGCAACGCTGACAGTGCAGGAAAACCTCAGCTTCTGGGCACAGGCCTTTGGCACAGACGATGTGGAGGCGGCGATTGACAGTTTCAACCTCGATGAGCTGCGCACGCGCACGGCCGGCACCCTTTCAGCCGGGCAAAAGCGCCGCTTGGGGCTTGCACGTTTGTTGGTCACCGGGCGGCCTGTCTGGATCCTGGATGAGCCGACCGTTTCGCTTGATGCGTGGTCTGTTAAGCTGTTTGCCGAGGTTGTGCGTGCGCATCTGGCTGCGGGCGGCATGGCACTTCTGGCGACGCATATCGACCTTGGTCTGGAAGAGGCCGAGGAGCTTGAGCTTGCGCCCTTCAAGGCTGTCTCAAGGCTGGGTGACGACTTCGACGAGGCTTTCCTGTGAGCGCTTTGCTGATACGCGATTTGCGGCTTGCGATGCGGGCAGGGGGCGGCTTTGGCCTTGGCTTGTCGTTCTTTCTGATCGTCGTCGTGCTGATCCCTTTCGGTGTCGGGCCGGAAACTGCACTGTTGAGCAAGATCGCTCCGGGCGTGTTGTGGGTTGCGGCCCTGCTGGCGTGTCTGCTCTCGCTTGATCGTATCTTTGCGCTCGACTTTGAGGATGGCTCGCTTGATTTGCTGGCCACATCGCCCTTGCCGCTGGAAGGCGTGGCGGCCGTAAAGGCGCTCGCGCATTGGCTGACAACGGGCTTGCCGCTTGTTTTGGCCGCGCCTGTTCTGGGGCTGCTGATGAGCCTGCCTATGGCGGGGTTTGGCCCTATCGTGCTGTCGCTTTTGCTGGGCACGCCTGCGCTTTCGGTGATCGGAGCCTTCGGCGCAGCGCTGACTGTGGGGATCAAACGCGGCGGCTTGCTGCTCAGCTTGTTGGTGCTGCCACTCTACGTGCCAACGCTTATTTTTGGTGCTGAAGTCGCGCGGCGCGGGGCTGAAGGGCAAGACTATATGACACCGCTTTTGATGCTCGCGGGCATCAGCGCAGCGGCGCTCGCACTTTTGCCGTTTGCCAGTGCGGCGGTATTGCGCGTGAACTTGCGATAATGTGACAAGGTATCACTGGCCTTTGCCCTCAAATTCGGGCAATGGAATGTGGGAAAAAGGGAGAGGCTTGATGGCGTCATTCTGGGAATATGCAAACCCGCTGAAGTTTATGCGCACGACAGAGCGCGTTTTGCCGTTCATTACATTTGCGGCGGTTGTCTGCTTTGTGGGCGGTCTGATCTGGGGGTTCTTCTTCACACCGGATGACTACCGCCAAGGCTCGACTGTGAAAATCTTCTACATCCATGTGCCAAGCGCGATGATGGCGATCAACATCTGGGTGATGATGCTTGTGACATCACTTATCTGGATCGTGCGCCGCCACCACGTGAGCGCTTTGGCAGCCCGTGCGGCTGCGCCGATCGGGGCTGTGATGACATTGGTCGCGCTGATCACCGGAGCCATCTGGGGCCAGCCGATGTGGGGCACATGGTGGGCGTGGGACCCTCGGCTCACGTCTTTCCTGATCCTGTTTTTGTTTTACCTCGGCTATATGGCGCTTTGGGCCGCGATTGACGACGACGACACAGCCGCCGACCTGACAGCTGTGCTTTGCCTCGTAGGCTCGGTATTTGCCTTGCTCAGCCGCTACGCTGTCAATTTCTGGAATCAGGGATTGCACCAGGCGGCGTCGCTTTCGCTTGATAAGGAAGAGAACGTCGCAGATGTGTTCTGGTACCCCGCACTTGTCTGTATCGCGGGCTTCGTCTTGTTGTTTGTTGCGCTGGTGATCATCCGCACCAACACCGAAATCAGAGCCCGTCGCATGCGCGCGCTCATGGCACGGGAGCGTCAAGCATGATGCCTGATCTGGGGAAATATGCAGCTGAGGTTCTCTCGGCTTACGGCGTGTCTTTGGCGCTGATTTTCGGGCTTATCTGGCTTAGCCTTGCGCGCGCGCGCCGTGTGAAGGCCGAGCTCGCCGAAGTTGAAGGCAGGAGACAGAAGAATGGCTAAAGTGTCGCCTCTCATGCTGGCTCCGCCGCTCATCTTCGCGGGGCTTGCTGTGATGTTGTTCATCGGTTTGCAGCGCGATGACCCGAACGCTTTGCCTTCAACCATGGAGGGGCGTGCAGCGCCGACTGTCGTTGCTACAGCTTTGGGCGAGAAGCCCATGCTCACCGACTCGATGCTACGTGCGGAAGGTGTGAAGCTGGTCAACTTCTGGGCCAGCTGGTGTGCGCCGTGTCGCGTTGAGCACCCACATCTGGAGGCTTTTGCCGCTGAAGGCATTCCGCTCTACGGGGTGAACTACAAAGACAAACCCGCCAATGCGCTCAAATTCCTGCGTGACTTGGGCGACCCGTATACAGCGCTTGGCGCTGACCCAGAGGGCAAGATGGCGCTGAACTGGGGCGTCTACGGCGTGCCGGAAACCTATGTGATCGACAGCAATGGCACCGTTATCTTGCGCCACGCCGGCCCTATCACCCAGCGGGTCATTGACAGCACGATCCGCCCTGCGATTGAAAAAGCTCGCGGGCAGTAAGGCTTACACCGGAGTTACACCAGAACCGTCTCGATATGGTTGGCGCGCTCAAGCGTTCGGTGTACGGGGCATTTGTCGGCGATTTCCAGAAGCTTGGCACGTTGTTCGCTTGAGAGCGCGCCATCAAGGGTGATCTCACGGCGGAAACTGTCGATCTTGTCACCGGCGACCCCGCCCGCGTCTTGGGCGTGAACTTTGTTATGGCTCACATCGACACTCACATGGGCCAGCGGCCAGCCCTTGCGGCGGGCATACATGCGGATCGTCATCGAGGTACAGGCGCCAAGGCCCGCAGAGACAAGCCCATAAGGGCTCATCCCGCGGTTGGTGCCGCCATAGGCCTCAGGCTCGTCAGCGAGCGCATGGTGCAGCGGGCCTGCCATGATGTCTTGTAAGAAACCTGACGGATCAACTTCAGACACCCGCGTGATGCCCTCTGGTGCGCCGATGGGCGGGGCAGGCGGGCGCAGGTCAAGGTAGCGTGCCGCCCAAGCGGCGATAACCTCGGCGGCATATTCAGCGTCTTGAGCACGACTGATCAGGTGATCGGCCTTATCAAGTGTGACAAAGCTTTTGGGGTGCTTTGCCGTCATGAAGATATCGGCGGCATTGTCGATGCTGACTATTTCGTCAAGCGGAGCATGCAGCACCAAAAGAGCTTTGTGCAGCGACTTGAGCGAGTTTGTAAGCTCTTGTTTTGAGACGTCTTCAAGGAAGTCACGCCGGATGGTGAATGGCCGCCCTCCGAGGCTCACCTCGGCTTCGCCTTCACGGCAGATCGTGTCATGGGCGGCTTGAAAGTGCTCGGCGACGTGGGCTGGGTCAAACGGGGCGGCGAGTGTCACGACGGCGCGCGCCGAGGCGATGTTTTTGGCGGCCGCGATCACGGCTGCGCCGCCCAGCGAGTGGCCGATCAGTATGTCAGGCGCCATGCCTTTGTCCGCAAGCGCCTGTGCCGCAGCCTTCAAGTCTTGCAGGTTGGTCGAGAAATTCGTGTTGGCGAACTCGCCTTCCGAGTGGCCGAGGCCTGTGAAGTCAAACCGCAGCACAGCAATGCCCTGCGCAGCCAGCCGCTGTGCAATGCGCTTGGCGGCGGGGATGTCTTTGGAGCAGGTGAAACAGTGCGCAAACAGAGCCGTGGCCAGATGCGCCCCCGCTGGCAGATCAAGCCGCGCGGCGAGCTGATGGCCGTTGTGGCCAGTAAAGGTAAGGCGTTGCGTGGGCATATCGGGCTCCTCGGGGTTGCCCTATACCTGCGGGTTTACGCCTCGTTTCGCAAGGCGGCGAAACATCAGTCACGCGAAGGTGAGGGGGCGGTGAGGGCTAGTCTTCCCCCATCAGCGCCTTGTCAAACGGGTATGTCGAGAGGTTCTCGTAGCCATCTTCCGTGATCAGAACTTGGTCTTCAAGTTTGATCGAGAAGGCGCCACCGACTTCGCCAACAGCGGCTTCAACGCAGATGACCATGCCCGGCTCGAGCGCGTAGTCGAATGCGCCGGGAACGGCCTTGTCGGGGTAGGCCACTAGCGGCCACTCGTCGCACAGGCCAACGCCATGCATGAGGCAGCCATATTTCTGCGCTTGAAACTTGTCGTCGAGCCTGTGGGAGTTGGCTGTCAGCTCGGGGATGGTAACGCCGGGTTTGAGCATTTCCATGTTGGTCATGATGTGCTCATGGGCGTGGCGCATGGCGTAGACCATATCATCGCTGGGCTTCTCATCGCCGATCCACCATGTGCGGGAGATGTCGATGCAGATGCCGTAGCTGCCGATCAGGTCTGTATCAAAGGCGACGATCTCGTTGTTCTGCACGATTCGCGGGCCGCATTCCTGAAACCAAGGGTTGGTGCGCTGGCCCGACGCCAGCAGGCGGGTTTCGATCCACTCGCCGCCGCGTTTAATGTTTTCTGCGTGCAGCACGGCCCAGATATCATCCTCGGAAGTGTTGCCAAGCGGGACATTTGCTCGGGCGAAATCCTCCATCGCGCGCACCGAGGTTTCGCAGGCGTGGTTGGCGCAGCGCATCGCCAGAATTTCGTCGGGGCCTTTGATAGCGCGCGTTTTTTCAGTGACTTCTTCGCCTTCCATGACTTCAAAGCCAGCCGTTTCAAGCGCGCGCAGCCCTGCAACCATGATTTTGTCGACGGCGAGGCGTTTGTTGTCGCCCGCATGCTTGCGGATCAGCTCGGCGACTTCGCTCACAAAGGCGTCGGCGTCTTGTGCGCCCTTGTCGCCGGATGAGAAGTAGAACATTGACGCACCCGAGCGTTGCTCGCGCACCAACGGGTTGAATTCGCTCAGGAAAGGGGAGTTTTTGTAGTCCCAGATCACCATATAGCCATCAGCGCAGACAAGCACGGCGCGGAACGGGTTGTGCGTGTTCCAGAGCTGCATATTGGTGCTGTCGGTGGCGTAACGGATGTTGAGCGGGTCAAACATCAGGATGCCGCCATAGCCCCTGTCCTGCACCGCCTTGGTGAGGCGGTCGAGGCGGAATTTGCGCATCTTGGCAAGATTGGGCAGGGTGAGGCCCGCTGCCTCCCACTCGGCGAAAGCAAGCTGCGTCGGCCCGATCTCGACGCGGTTGTTGTCATTGGGAGAACCGTCGCCCAATGTTGCGCCTTTTGTCGGGTCAATCTTACGGGTGTCGCGGAAGTGTTCGTTCATGGCTTGGGCCTCCCTTATGGCCCAAGTGTCATGCGCTACACCCTGCCAGTCTGGCCGGATTGCGACATGAAATGCGACAGTTTGTCTGGCGGGTTACTTGATCTTTGCGCCCATGATCGCGAGAGATTGTTGGTAGACTGTTGCCGCGTTCCACTCTTTTAACACGCGATAGTTGGGCTGGCCTTCCTGAAAGCCTTTGCCGGGCTGCCAGCCTTTGCCGCGCAGGAAGTTGGCTGTGGACGCGAGGGCGTCGGCTTGATTGTAAAAATCAACACGACCATCTCCGTTGCCGTCAACGCCGAAAGCGCGGGCATTTCCGGGCAGAAACTGCGTGTGGCCCAACTCTCCGTGCTTGGCGCCTTTGGTGCCCATCGTGATCGAGCCTTGGTCGATCAGCTTCAGCGCGCCGATCGCGTGTGGCTCAAAGAAGGCAGAGCGGCGGCAGTCATAGGTGAGCGTGACAATGGCCGAGACAACCTGCGTGTCGCCCATAAAGCGCCCAAAGCCGGTTTCCATGCCGTGAATGGCGATGATGACACCGGCAGGTACGCCGTAGCGCTGTTCAAGTCCGGCGTAGAAATTGCGGTTTGCGGCGAGGCGTTTCTTGCCCTGAGCGATAATCGTCGGAACACCGCGTATCTTCATGAATTTGTCGAGGCTGTATTTGAAGCTTTTCTGGTTTCGGTCAGCCGCGATTGTGCCTTTGGAGTAACTCGTCGCGGCGAGGGCGTCGAGGCCGCGTTTTTTCACGCCGGCTTGCTTGGCGGTGCGGGCGAAGTCAGCTTTCCAGGCGTTGAAGCCTGACGATGTGTTGCCGCAAGGCGCGGCTATGGCAGGCGACGCGAGTAGGGCGCTGATAAAAAGGGCTTTTACAGAAATACGCATGGCAGCATCCAGTTTGTTTCACAGTTACGCCATAGGTTAACGGTTTTGTCTGCAATATCCAGCGCTTTAGTCGGCAGCGGCGAGAGCAAGGCCTGAGGCAACAGCTGTCATCGCGTTTTGGGCGTCTAGCCGCGCATTGGGGCAAAGCGCGCCCAACTCGGAACTGACGATTCCCATCAACGCGCTGCCACCGACCAGAACGACGCGGTTGATCTGCTCTGGCGCGATGTCAGCCAGTAGGAGGGCTTCTTTGGCCTCCCGGCTGATCTGGCTTGCGAGTGGGGCCATCGTGGCGACCAGCTTTTCTAAGGGCAAAGCGGCTTTGAGGCGCGGCTCGACGGGTGACAGGTTGATCTCAGCGCTGGCACTGTTGGCACTGTTGGCTGTGATTTTGCCGCGTTCGACGGCGAAAGCAACGTCATGGCCAAGCTCGTATTCGAGCACGCTGACCAACCGCGCCAGCTTTTCGGGTTCTTTTGCGAATTGTGCCAAGTCGGCAGCCAGTTTGCGGCTTTCGGGCGCGTAAACAAAGGGGATCAGCTGCCATGTGGCGAGCTCGTTAAAAATGCGCTTGGGGGCTGTGTGCGTCTCGGCGCCAAAGCTGTTGCGAATTTCACTGCCGCGCCCGAAGAGCGGCATGACAGTGTCGATGCTGATCTGGCGGTCAAAGTCGGTTCCGCCAAGGCGCAATCCGTGCGAGGCGAGGATGTCGGTTTTGCCCGTTGCGGTTTGGTGAAAGACCGTAAAGTCAGAGGTGCCGCCGCCGATATCGGCGATCAGCCCGTAGCCTTCGGTTGTGGCGGTGGCGCGCAGGGCTGCGACGGGCTCGAACATGAAACGCACGTTTTCAAAGCCGGCCTCAAGGTAGCAGGCGCGCAGGTCTTCCTCCGCCTTCGTGTTGCGGGCCATGTCTGCAGAGTGAAAGTAGACCGGGCGGCCAGAGAGCGCTTGCGAGAATGTCATCCCGGTGGAGACTTCTGCGCGCTGTTTGATCTGTGCAAGAAAACGGGCGATTACGGTTGCAAATGTGAGCCTCTCACCCCCAAGGCGGCGCTCTTCGTGTAAAAGCGGGGTGCCGAGCAGGCTTTTGAGTGCGCGCAGGAAGCGGCCTTCTTCACCATTGATCAGCGCTCGAACGGCGCGGTGGCCGATCTGCATTTGCTTGCTGTGAGGGTCAAAAAAGACAGCCGTGGGAAGCGTGTTTTCACCCGGCTCCATCTCGATCAGCCAAGGTGCACCATTCACGCTGACGCCGGCGGCTGAGTTAGAGGTTCCAAAGTCTATCCCGAGGGTGTGCATTGGCTTGGGCTTTCGTGCGGGTTTGGGGAAGGGCAAGCCGCGCAACATAGCCAAGCGCGCAATCCCGTCAACCCAGTTGATACCCAAGTAAGATGCCAAAAGAAAAAGGCGCCCCGATTGGAGCGCCTTTGATTTGTTTATCAGTGGTTTAGCAGCTGTAGTACATGCCGAACTCGACAGGGTGAGGCGTGTGCTCGTAGTGCAGAACCTCTTCCATCTTAAGCTCTACGTAGCCTTCGATCTGGCTTTTGGTGAATACGTCACCTGCCAAGAGGAAGTCGTGATCGGCTGCGAGGCAGTCAAGCGCTTCACGAAGTGAGCCACAAACTGTTGGGATGCCTTCAAGCTCTTCCGCCGGAAGATCATAAAGGTTTTTGTCCATGGCTTCGCCAGGGTCGATCTTGTTTTTGATGCCGTCAAGGCCGGCCATCAACAGTGCTGCGAAGCACAGGTATGGGTTGGCTGACGGATCAGGGAAGCGAGCTTCGACGCGCTTGGCCTTTGGCGACTCTGTCCATGGGATACGAACGCAGCCTGAACGGTTGCGGGCTGAGTAGGCGCGCAGAACAGGGGCTTCGAAACCAGGGATCAAACGCTTGTAGCTGTTTGTTGACGGGTTGGTGAAGGCGTTGAGCGTTTTCGCATGCTTCAGGATACCGCCGATGAAGTAGAGCGCTTCCTGGCTTAGATCAGCGTATTTGTCGCCAGCGAAAAGCGGCTTACCGTCTTTCCAGATCGACATGTTCACGTGCATGCCTGTGCCGTTGTCGCCGTAGATCGGCTTTGGCATGAATGTCGCTGATTTGCCGTAGGCGTGCGCGACGTTGTGGATGATGTATTTGTACTTTTGCAGTTCGTCGGCTTGTTTGGTCAGGCTGTCAAAGATCAGTCCCAACTCATGCTGGCAAGAGGCAACCTCGTGGTGGTGCTTGTCCGTCTTCATGCCGAGTGACTTCATGGTCGACAGCATCTCGCCGCGCAGATCGTGTGCGTCGTCGATCGGGTTCACTGGGAAATAGCCGCCCTTAAGGCCAGGGCGGTGGCCTGTGTTGCCCATTTCGTATTCTGTATCGGTGTTCCATGAGCCGTCGATCGCATCAACTTCGTAAGATACCTTGTTGATTTTGTTCTCAAAGCGAACATCGTCAAAGATGAAGAACTCAGCTTCCGGACCCATGTAAGCCACATCACCGATACCTGAAGACTTCAGGTAAGCTTCGGCTTTCTGGGCTGTGCCGCGCGGGTCACGGTCGTAGGCTTCGCCGGTGTCTGGCTCAACAATCGAGCAGTGGATGCAGAGTGTTTTCTCAGCATAGAACGGGTCGATGTAAGCAGATTCTGTGTCGGCGATCAGCTTCATGTCGGAGTTTTCGATTGATTTCCAGCCAGCGATAGACGAGCCGTCAAACATGAAGCCTTCTTCGAGGAAGTCTTCGTCGACGAGGTCGACATCAACTGTCACGTGCTGAAGTTTGCCGCGGATGTCTGTAAAGCGAATGTCGACATAAGCGACTTCTTCGTCTTTGAGCGTCTTGAGAACGTCTTTTACACTCATGCTCTTGGTCCTTTTCTTTAGGTAAAGTCTTTGCAGTTTAGTGGGTTAAATCGCATCCGGGCCGGTTTCGCCGGTACGGATGCGGATGGCTTGTTCGACAGGGGAGACGAAGATTTTGCCGTCGCCAATCTTGTCGGTTTTGGCGGCCTCAACGATTGCTTCGACGGCTTGATCAACCATGTCGGCCTCAACGACGATCTCGAGCTTCACCTTTGGCAGGAAATCGACAACGTATTCGGCTCCGCGGTAGAGCTCGGTGTGGCCTTTTTGGCGGCCAAAGCCCTTTACCTCGATGACAGACAGGCCCTGAACGCCGACGTCTTGCAGCGCTTCCTTGACTTCGTCGAGCTTGAACGGCTTGATGATGGCTTCGATTTTCTTCATCAGATGGCCCCCTTTTTGATGCTTCAGGTGCGAGAGATCACTTCCCTTAAGGGGGTGCAAACGAATAGGCTTGCCTTGCTGCTGTGAGCGCTCTCGCTTTGGGTGTTTGCATAAATATTAGGCGAAAAGCACATAAAGTGTGCAGTTTAGAATCGACAGGACCAACCCGATGACAGAACTACTCACAGCCGCGCAGATGCGGGCGATTGAACAAGCTGCGATTGAGTCGGGGCAAGTGACCGGCCTTGAACTGATGGAGCGGGCAGGGCGCGGCGTTGTTGAGGCAGTGTTTGAAGAGTGGCCCGAACTGGCCGCAACCTCGAACAAAGCCGTGGTTCTCTGCGGGCCGGGCAACAACGGCGGCGACGGGTTTGTCGTCGCGCGACTCTTGAAGGAGTGGGGCTGGGAGGTTGAGGTGTTTCTATTCGGGGACGCGAACAAGCTGCCAACCGATGCGCGAGTGAACTATGAGCGGTGGTTGAAGATTGGGACAGTGAAGGTGGCCACGTCAAAATCTGTCTTCGTTGCTGTTAAGGGACACGGGTTTGATGTTTGCTTTGATGCAGTTTTTGGGGATGGCTTGAAGCGGCCTCCAGAACGTGAGGTTGAAGGGCTATTCTCAGCGACACGAACGATTGCGGAGCCAAACTCATTCTATTGCAAACGCGTAGCCATAGATTGCCCAAGTTGTTTTGACTTGGATTCAGGATTCCCTCTACTGCGACCCAACATATGGGAGGGCGATTTACACCTTGAATTCTTCGCGGATCTTACGGTGACGTTTCATGCGTTGAAAATCGGGCATCTCCTTGACGGACTCTCGGGATACAATCGCAAGGTTCGTGTCGCCGACATCGGGCTTGAGAGCAATTCGGACTCATCAAGGGAGGTCGTGCAACTTGTAGACCCATCAAGCCACCGTATGCAAAAAGGTAACAGAGAACACAAATACTCGCACGGTCATGCGCTTGTTCTGTCTGGTGGCTCGGGTAAAACAGGGGCTGCGCGGCTCGCGGCGCGGGGGGCTTTGCGGATCGGAGCGGGGCTGGTGACGCTGGGGGTGCCGGGGTCTGCTCAGATGGAAGTGGCAAGCCAGATCACGGCGGTGATGCTCAGACGGGCAGGGACGGCAGAGGAGCTTGGCGCGGTTCTGGAAGATGAGCGGATCAATGCTCTGTGCCTAGGGCCTGCGTTGGGCCATGAGCGGGCGCGGGAACTGGTGCCTGTGGCGCTTAAGGCCAAACGGGCGGTGGTACTTGATGCCGATGCTTTGAGTGCTTTTGCGGATGCGCCGGAAGCATTGTTCGCGATGCTAAATGAAGACTGCGTTTTGACACCGCATGGGGGCGAATTTGCGCGGTTGTTTCCGGATATTGCCGAAAAGCTCAACGCGCCTGCTGTGACAGGCCCAGCCTATTCAAAAGTGGAAGCTACGCGCGAGGCTGCGGCGCGCGCAGGCTGTATTGTGCTCTTCAAGGGCGCTGACACGGTGATCGCGGCGCCAGACGGGCGCTGTAGCATCAACGCGGCTCTTTATGAGCGCGCAGCACCTTGGTTGGCAACGGCGGGCGCGGGGGATGTGCTGGCGGGGTTTATCACAGGGCTTCTGGCGCGTGGCTTTACGCCCATGCAGGCGGCGGAAACGGGCGCTTGGCTGCACGTTGAGTGCGCGCGCAGTTTTGGCGCAGGGCTGATCGCGGAGGATTTGCCTGAAGAACTGCCCAAAGTATTCAGGGCGCTTGGCGTTTAAGCGGCGGCCTTCACGGCTCTTTGTGGCACGCTCGCCAGCTCAAGCCCATCAACGTAAAGAATGTGAGGTGTCGCAAAGGTCAGCTTATAGAGCGTGACAGTCTTGCGGCCTGCGTTGCGGATGAACTCGCCGTCGATCAACGCCGCAGCAGAGGCGAGAGCTTGCGGCTTGCCTGAAAGCGCTTCTGCACGCCAGTCGCGCAGCAATATTTGCTGACCCGCAGGCAACAAGGTGTCACCTTCGGGTTTGCTGTGCCCAAGCGAGCCTGCCATGATCCAAACCATGTCGCATTCGACGTCGACAGATTCGATGCCAACAAGTGTCGCCACGCCGCTGTCGCGGGTGATGATACGATCACCGGGGGAGAGAAACTCAACCGGCATTTCGCCGTCGAGCGTGAGAATAGAGCTGCCTAGGACGAAGCCGTCGTCAGCAGACAGAACTGGAGTCTGAACGGACTCCACCGCTTGAATGGGATTCATTTTATGACCCGCTTTTTTTTACTGCCTCAGTTTTTTGCACGAGAATACGGCAATACCGCGTTAATGTCGCGGTTTTTTTTATCTTCAATTCGATTGAATTCGCTCGCTTCCTTTTGAGCGCCCTGCTAAGACGCACTCCGATGCGGGTGTGGCGGAATTGGTAGACGCACCAGATTTAGGTTCTGGCGCCGCGAGGCGTGGGGGTTCGAGTCCCTTCACCCGCACCACTCACACTTTTGCAGCGCAGACCCATGAAGGGCTTTTTCCTTAATACTCGCGCAAGTAAATTGAACCGGTCTCGCAAAGGCGCTTGCAGTCGGCAGCATCGCGGCCGATGTCTTCAACTGCGATGATCGAGGTCATTCCCGTGCCTTCAAAGCGGTAGTCGTCGCACTCACCGTCTTTGG
Source organism: uncultured Lentibacter sp. (assembly GCA_947497495.1). Classification (GTDB taxonomy): domain Bacteria; phylum Pseudomonadota; class Alphaproteobacteria; order Rhodobacterales; family Rhodobacteraceae; genus Lentibacter. The sequence goes on along the minus strand of CANMGT010000007.1, from coordinate 8,120 downwards.
CCCACTCGCTTGAATTGTCACCGAATTTTATGCGAGAGCAGACGGTAGCCGCGCGGGCAGCCTTTTCGTCAACGAGCTTGATAAGCCCGGCTGTATAGGCGTTTTTGCAGTCGTTCGCGTCGTGCAACAGGTCATCGTTGTCGAGGCTTGTCGCCATTTTGCGACCTGTGAAGCGCCTATCGTCGCATTCCCCGTCATTGGCCCATTCACTGGCGTTGTCGCCGAAACGCACAGATTGTGCGGCAAGGGGGGCGGCTAAGAAGGACGCTATGACAAGCATTGCAGTAGTTTTCATCGTTAATCTCATTTCTCCGCCCAGGCGGAAAACTATCCGCATTAGCGTGCTACTATTCTGCCAATTTTCGAAAATAGAAATATTTTCTATATGACGTCAATTTTGCGTCACGCAAACGTAGGATGGCTATTTCCTATCGCCAAATTATCGTTAGCAAGTTTTCGCTGAAAAGGGAAAGGCTTTAGCACAAAGTAAAGTGCGACTTAAGTTGTTGTTTTGTATGGAAATGACGTCCTTTCACTTGGTGGCTAATACCGCTTGCCAACCCGTGATAATAAGTGCGGGAGCTTGCAAAAGAAAGTTTTCGAGCGTCACGCCATAAACGACAAGTCGCTGTTGGGTTAGCCCAATGAAAAACGCCGCCCCGAGGGAGGCGGCGTTTTCATCACGTAAACCTGTAAGCTTCTTAGAAGCCAAGGCCTTCGTATTTCTTTTTAAACTTCGACACGCGGCCGCCAGCGTCGAGCAGGCGCGAATTGCCGCCTGTCCAGGCCGGGTGGGCTGTCGGGTCAATATCAAGCGACATCTGGTCGCCTTCTTTGCCCCATGTCGAGCGCATTTTAAGCATTGTACCATCGGTCATTTTGACGTCGATGAAGTGGTAATCGGGGTGAATATCTTTTTTCATGGTGTCTCTCCCGCTTACGCTTCCGCGCGTGGCTTGTAGTTGGTGACTTCTGCGATACGCGCAGATTTGCCGCGACGTGCGCGCAGGTAGTACAGCTTGGCACGACGAACGCGACCGCGGCGAACCACTGTGATCTCGTCGATGTTTGTTGAGTGGAGTGGGAAAACCCGCTCGACACCTTCACCGAAGCTAATTTTGCGCACGGTGAACGAGCCGTCAATGCCGTGGCCGTTTTTACGCGCGATGCAAACGCCTTCGTAGTTCTGAACACGTGTGCGTGTGCCTTCGGTTACTTTAAAGCCTACGCGGATTGTGTCGCCGGCTTTGAAGTCGGGGATCTTTTTCCCCAGCGCAGCGATCTGCTCCGCTTCGATTTCTCTCAGAAGGTCCATTGACCATCTCCTATTTTGCTCGTGGTTTTTCCACGAAGTTTTGGCGCGTCCTGTAGCTCCTTGTCTTCGATCGGGTCCGCATAAAGCGCCCGCAGGAGGCTAGGCCGACATTGCTTGTCGTATGGTCCGTGCTGTCGAGCCGCCGAAGAAAGCGAAATAGCACAAAAGGCCCAGAGCCACAGTTGTGATTCCGAACTTGCGCTGTTTAGGCTTGTTGGAGGGCTATATCAACCCTTTTTAACAGGGGGCTTCGCTGGTTGGCGGGCCTGGTGGGCGGCCCACATGTCAGGCCGCCGCTCTTGGGTGAGTTTCTCGGCCTCTGCACGACGCCATTTGGCGATGTTGCCGTGGTGGCCGCTCATGAGCACCTCTGGCGTTGCGCGGCCTTCCCACTCGGCGGGTTTGGTGAACTGCGGGTGTTCCAGAAGGCCGTTTGAGTGACTTTCTTCAACCGCACTTTCCGCGTTGCCCAGAACTCCGGGGATGAGGCGAACCGAAGCGTCGAGCATGGCTTGCGCAGCGATTTCGCCACCTGTCAGAACGTAGTCACCCATGGAGACTTCGACGATGTTGTAGTGGTCCAGCACGCGCTGGTCGACGCCCTCAAAGCGGCCACAGAGCAGCGTGGCACCCGGACCAGCGGCAAGGCTTTTGGCCATGGCCTGCGTGAATGGTTTGCCGCGTGGGCTGAGGTAGATCAGCGGCAAGTCAGCCTGTGCTGTCTTGCGGGCCTGTTCAATGGCGGCGCTCACAACGTCGGCTCGTAGAACCATGCCCGCGCCGCCGCCTGCTGGCGTGTCATCTACGTTGCGGTGCTTACCGATGCCAAAGGGGCGCAGGTCAATGGTTTCGAGCTGCCAGAGCCCGTCTTTCAGTGCCTTGCCCGTCAGCGACTGGCCAAGAACACCGGGAAAAGCGTCGGGGAAGAGCGTAATGATCTGGGCTGTCCAAACATTGGCGAGCCGCTCGTCGGCCATAAGCTCGCGTGGCTTGAACGAAGCGGTGATGGCTTTGCGGCCGTGAGAGCGGAGTTTGTCTGTCATAGGAGTGTCTTAGGGCAAGCTGAACGCATTGAAAACCTGTTTGCGCGTTGTTGCAAACTAACGTTGTAACACCAGTGTGCCATTCTCGAAGGAGACTTTGCTGTAGCGTTGCAAGTAGGTCATCCCGAGGAGGGACTGTTCAAGCTCACCCTCGTTGACCCATGCGCGCACATTGGTGTCTTCGAGCCCGCCGATCTTGAGCGAAGTCAGCCGCACATGAGCAATGCGCGTTTCGCCATTGGCCGTGCTGGCGGTGCCGAGAAAGGCCAGATTGTTCACATCGATGCCCGCCTTGCGCGCATCGGCTTGGCTGAGCGCGATCGAGCTTGCACCTGTGTCAACCATAAAGGTCAGTGGGGCGCCGTTCACTTCGGCTTGCAGATAGTAGTGGCCGTCGTTGGCGCGGGGGATCTCGATCCGGCCCTGATCGGTGATCACCGATTGCTGAGGCATGACGGTGCCTTTGATGTCTTCCCAAAGGCCAACAACGGCGATGCCGCCAACAAAAATAAGTGCCCAGATCAGCGCTTGCTGGGCCATTTTGCCAAGCGAACTCCGGTTTTGCACCAGCGCACCGAAAATGAGCACCGAAGCAAGGATTACCATATATGTCAGGCTGGCAGGATCGCCCATATTACTCTCCGTCTTTGCCCCTATATAGTGGCTTAACCGGCGAAACCAAAGTCGCGCAGGCCATCCAGCACAAATTGTACGGCCAGAGCCGCGAGCAGCATACCCAACAAGCGCGTGGCGACGTTGATGCCGGTTTTGCCGAGCGCGCGTTCAAGGATGCCCGAGGCGAGATAAAAGCTCAGCACCAAGACAAGCACTGCGGCGACGATGCCGATGATGGTCAGCGTACCGAGGAAGCCGGGTTGCTGGCCAGCGAGCAGGATGACGGTGGCGATAGAACCCGGGCCCGCTGTTAGCGGAATCGCAAGGGGGAAGATTGACGGGTCTGGCAGTTCTTCTTCCTGCGCCTGGCCTTCGCGGCGTTTTGAGCGGCGCTCAAACAGCATTTCAAGGGCTGTCAGGAAGAGCAGGATCCCGCCAGCGACGCGGAAAGCGGGCATTGAGATGCCGATAAAGCCGAGCACCGCTTCGCCAAACAGCGCAAAAACCACGAGGATCGCGAAAGCCGTGAGACAGGTGTGGATCGCGATGCGGCGACGCTCTTGCGGGCTGTTGCCTTGGGTAAGGGCGATAAACATCGGCGTGAGGCCGATCGGGTCAATCACCACAAAGAGCGTGACAAAGCCGGTGATGAGAAAGGCGGCATCTATCATGCTTGCGCCCTCTCAAGCTTTTGCAAGGCCTTCTCCCACATCTCTTCAGCGCGGGTGTAGGCCTGTTTGATCTCGGCGTCTTTTTTCTGCAAGCTGGGCAGCTCGGCGCGGCGCTCGTCATAAAGTGCGGGGTCGGCCAGGAGCTTGTCGAGCTTCATTCGGAACTCGTCAAGCTTTCCAATGCGTTCTTCGCATTTCCTCACTTCGGCTTTAAGCGCGAGAATCTGCTCGCGTGAGGCGCGTTTGGGCTTAGGCTTTTCTTTCTTTGGCTTGCTTGCAGGCTTCTCGGCAGGGGCAAGCAGCAGCTTGCGGTAGCTTTCCAGATCATCCTCATAAGGCTGAACGGAGCCGTCTTTGACAAGCCAGAGCCTGTCGGCAACCAGAGACAGCAGGTGCATGTCGTGGCTGACAAGAATGACAGCGCCTGTATAGGCTGTCAGCGCCTCGACAAGGCCTTCGCGGCTTTCGATATCAAGGTGGTTTGTCGGCTCATCGAGGATCAGCATATGCGGCGCATCAATGGTCGCTAGCATCAGCGACAGGCGGGCTTTCTGGCCGCCCGAGAGCGCCCCTACCAATGTGTCGGCCTGCTCGGCGCCAATGCCGAAGCCGCCAAGGCGGGCACGGTGGCGCGCAGGCGTTTCACCCGGGCGCACGCGGCGGATGTGATCAACAGGGGTTTCGTCAACGAAAAGCTCATCAACCTGATGCTGGGCAAAGAAGCCAACCCGTAGTTTTGACGAGGTCGTCATGTTGCCGCCCATCAGATCAAGTCTGCCGGACAAGAGCTTGGAAAGTGTAGACTTTCCCTCACCGTTGCGGCCCAAAAGGGCGATGCGGTCGTCTTGGTCGATCCGCAGGTCAAGCTTGCTGAGAACAGCTTTGCCATCATAGCCGACAGACCCGTTTTCAAGGTGTACGATCGGCGGCGACAGCTCTTCCGGTGAGGGGAAGGTGAAGCGCTTGAGAGCGGCTTCCTGCGGGGTCGTGATCGGCTTGAGCTTGGCAATCGCCTTCAGGCGCGACTGGGCTTGCACGGCTTTGGAAGCCTTGGCGCGGAAGCGGTCTACGAACTTTTGCAAATGCTCGCGGCGGGCCTCTGTTTTGCGGTTCTCGGATTCGGCCACAGCAAGACGGGCTGCGCGGGTTTCGGCGAAGCGGTCGTAGTTGCCTTGGTAGAGCGTCAGTTTCTTGTCTTCTAGGTGTAAGATAGCGCCCACAGCGCGGTTCAAAAGCCCGCGGTCGTGGCTGACGATCAGTACCGTGTGCGGGTATTTGACGAGGTAGGCCTCAAGCCAGAGCGCGCCTTCCAGATCAAGGTAGTTTGTCGGCTCATCGAGCAGGAGCAGGTCAGGCTCAGAGAACAGAACCCCCGCCAAAGCCACGCGCATGCGCCAGCCGCCGGAGAAGGCAGAGCAGGGTTGCAGCTGCTCTTCAGGCGTAAAGCCAAGCCCCCGCAGGATCGAGCTGGCGCGGCCTTCGGCAGACCAAGCGTCAATGTCGGCAAGCCGCGTCTGGATGTCAGCGATGCGGGTCGGGTCTGTTGCGGTTTCGGATTCAGCCAGAAGCGCAGCACGCTCGGTGTCGGCGGCCAGAACCGTGTCGATCAGCGAGACTTCATTACCGGGCACTTCCTGTGCCACACCCCCAATGCGGGCGCGTGCGGGCAGGGAGAACGAGCCCATGTCGAGGTTAAGTTCGCCGCGGATGATCTTGAAGAGCGTTGTCTTGCCAGTGCCGTTGCGGCCCACAATGCCAACCTTGTGGCCTGTCGGAATGGTAACCGAGGCGTCTTCGATGAGCAGGCGGCCAGCGACCGAATATGATATGTTTTGGATCTTGAGCATGGAGGCGACTTAACAGAGGGTTTCGCGCCACGCCAGAGGGCAAAGCCTTGCCCGCGGCGAATATGAGGCGTAGGGCTTGTGGGAATGAACACAGGTTAACGAATGCAGCATGAGTCTTCAGCTTTGGCCACGCCAGAGCGTCACCAGCCCAAAATGCTCACGCTGATCTTGCTGACAGGCCTGTCCGTGCTGTCGCTCAACATGTTTTTGCCCTCTCTTGCGCAGATGGCCACGGGCTTTGATGTCAGCTACGGGCTGATATCGCTCGCGGTGGGCGGCTACATGCTTGTCTCGGCGGCACTGCAGCTTGTGATCGGCCCCCTGTCAGATGTCTACGGGCGGCGGCCTGTGTTGCTGATCGGGCTGGTTGTTTTCACAGGGGCATCTTTAGGGTGTTATCTGTCTGAAAATATATGGGTTTTCCTGACGTTTCGCATGCTGCAGGGGGCTGTCATCGGCGGCATGGTTCTCAGCCGCGCGATTGTGCGCGACATTGCCCGCCCCGAAGAGGCCGCGCGCCTTTTGGGGGTTATCGGGACCGCCATGGCGCTGGCGCCGCTTCTTGGGCCGATGCTTGGAGGGCTTCTCGGCGAGCAGTTTGGTTGGCGAGCCAACTTCGCGCTCTACGGCTTTATGGGCGTGGTTATGACTGTCATCTGTTGGCGCGATCTGAGCGAGACAAACTTGCAGCCGACAGCCAGCTTTACCGAGCAGTTCCGCGCCTACCCGGACCTCGTGCGCGACAGGCTGTTCTGGGCCTATACCGCTTGCCTCGTGTTTTCGGTCGGCGCATTTTACGCCTTTCTGGGGGGTGTTGCGCTTGTTGGGGAAGGGGTTTTTGGCCTGTCTCCCTCGCAGATCGGCATTGGAATGGGGTCAATTTCAAGCGGCTTTATGCTTGGCAATTTTCTCACCGGACGTTTGTCAAGGCGCCTGGGGATGTTGAAACTAATCCTGCTGGGGCGCGTGTTTGGCACGTTTGGCCCGCTCGCAGCGATGGTGCTTATGTCGCTTGGCCTCATGAACGTCTGGGTGATGTTTGCAGGGGCGATCTTTGTCGGCCTTGGTAATGGCCTGACGCTCCCGGGAGCGAATGCGGGGGTGATGTCTGTGAACCCGAGGCTCGCGGGCAGCGCTTCGGGCCTGTCTGGCGCGTTGAGTGTGCTTGGCGGGGCAGGGGCTGCGGCGCTGACGGGGGCTTTGGCCTCAGGCGATAGGGGCGCTTATGTGCTGCTTGGCGTGATGGCTCTCACCTCGGCTGCCAGTCTGGCTTCGGTCTTGTGGATCAAGGCGCTTGAGCGCGCTCAATAGGCGCTTTTCAAACGCTGAGCCGCGTGGTAGCAGGGCGCCAATTCAACCACGCAACACCGATAGGAGCCTGACAACATGGCCATTCAACGCACATTCTCGATCATCAAACCAGACGCAACCAAGCGCAACCTGACCGGCAAGATCGCCGCGAAGTTTGAAGAAGCTGGTCTGCGTATCGTCGCCTCAAAGCGCATTCAACTGACATTGGCGCAGGCCCAGCAGTTTTACGGCGTGCACTCAGAGCGTCCGTTCTTCGGAGAGCTTTGCGAATTCATGATCTCCGAGCCGATTGTTGTTCAGGTTCTGGAAGGTGAAGACGCGATCGCGAAGAACCGTGAAGTTATGGGTGCAACAAACCCGGCTGAAGCGGCTGAAGGCACGATCCGCAAAGAGTTCGCTCTTTCAATCGGCGAAAACTCAGTTCACGGCTCGGATGCGCCTGAAACTGCCGCTGAAGAAATCGCGTTTTTCTTCTCGGGTCTCGAACTGGTCGGCTAAGCCTTCCGCTTCTCGATCACACCGATCGCATCAAGGGCCGCCTCTAGCTGAGAGCGGCCCTTGGTCTTTTCAAGAGCCTTGGAATTTGCCGCTTTGATCGCGTCAAACCGCTGTCGAAGTTCTTGTTTTTCTTTGCCTTTACAGTCGTTCCACGGACGCCCTTGCAGGCCCATAACGAGCACGTAGTAGCCGATAAAGTGAGGGGTGCTGCCCGTTGCAAGCAGGCGGCTGTATGTCTCGTCTGGGCCGAGTGCGCGCAGCTCTTCAGCCGAGTTGATGCCTGCGCGTTTGCACGAGGCCTCATAGGCCGGGCCTAAGTTTCGAATTGAGGAGACGGGCGTTGACATGCGGCCAGTTTAGGCGCGTGCGACGCTGCTGTCACCTTATAGTGAGGCGTAGTCGGTGATGACCGGTTGTTTTGGGTCAGGACGCGGCATGTTGCGTGTTTGCGCTTGCTTGGACGCAGGCTGTGGGGCGGGAGTTTGCGGCTTGGATGAGGCCATGAGACTTCCTCCTTGGGCTGGATTTTCAAAAAAGACGGTTACTAAAACGTTAACACTTCAAATCTGCGAGCGGATTGTGCCCAAATGGGGCCTGAAATGTGGCAAAAATCGGGCGGGGCGGGAAGCGTGGCCCAATGGCACCATTTTTTCCAATATGCTGGCCTTTCGGCGCTTGACGCGGACTTGGGCTACCCCTAAGACGTCCCTCACGCTTTGGAGCATCTTCAGAGCGGGTAGTGAGCGGTTGTAGCTCAGTTGGTTAGAGTGCCGGCCTGTCACGCCGGAGGTCGCGGGTTCGAGCCCCGTCAACCGCGCCA
>CANMGT010000006.1 GCA_947497495.1 uncultured Lentibacter sp. | reverse complement strand
CGCATACATCGCATCATATTTAGCCGCATCAACATGCGCATTCGAAACCATCGAAGCTGACGGCGGGTAGGTTTTGGCGGATACAGTGGTGGCGTTGTTGTCGGATGACATAATGGCTCCTCCCTTAAAGAAACGGACTGTCTAAATTTCTCCCAGTCGTCGAGAACGTAAGTTTACTCAACGTTAAGGGGATCATAGAGCGGTCAGGCGCGTTTTGAACAAGTCGTGCGAGAAGAAGTCGAATGTTTGTAAAAATTTTTGCCTTGAGTGCTTCTGGATTTGTAAAATTATTAACTTTGTTGAAATAAATATATAAAAACCAATAACTTGAAGATTTCTTCGTAAGTGGGGTAAATATGTAAACTTGACTGCCAAATGCCGTTGGAGAGGGCTGGCTCTCTTAAGGCGTGGTGTGGCATTTTGTTGCGGTATACATTTGTATGCCGTCGGGGAGAGAATCTCTCCACAGGTTTGCCACATGACGAAAGGGCTTAGCCGAACAGTGAGCAGGACATTTCCCGCTTATCGAACTGGAGCAGAGCGGTTTTATCGCTTGGGGGGTAAATGGTGCTGTAGGGGAGGATTGAACTCCCGACCTCGTCATTACCAATGACGCGCTCTACCACTGAGCTACTACAGCAACGATGTGGCGGGTGATTAGACCCAAATCAGCATTCGCGCAAGGCCAATCTGGACGGTTGCGACTTGGCTCTGTATGACAGGCTCATGGAGCAGAATAAATCAAAACCCAAAGCCAAGGGCGCAACTGCGCGTGAAGACCGCTTGAAAGCCGCGCTGAAGGCCAATATGGCCCGACGCAAAGCGCAGGCAAAGTCACGCTCGCAGGCTTCAAGCGGTAGTAAAGATAAAGGTTAGAGCAGATGGACCAGATTATAGTCACAGGTAACGGCCCCGTTTCAGGGCAGATCCCGATCGCGGGGGCGAAGAACGCGTGCCTGACGCTGATGCCGGCTTGTCTGCTGAGTGAAGAACCGCTGACGCTGACAAATGCGCCGCGCTTGAGCGACATCAAAACCATGACCGAGCTGCTGGAAAGCCTCGGGGCCGAGATCAGCACGCTGTCAGACGGTCAGGTGATCGCGATGTCGTGCCACGGCGAAGTGAACCACTTGGCTGACTACGAGATCGTGCGCAAAATGCGCGCATCCAATCTTGTTCTGGGCCCGCTTCTGGCGCGCTTGGGTAAGGCAGTTGTGTCACTGCCGGGGGGGTGCGCGATTGGCGCGCGCCCGATGGACATTCACACCGACAGTCTTGAGAAGATGGGCGCGACAATTGAGCTGAAAGACGGCTACTTGCACGCCGAAGCGCCTGCGGGCGGCCTGCGTGGCGCGGTTATCGACTTCCCGTTTGCCTCAGTGGGGGCGACAGAGAACATCCTAATGGCGGCGACATTGGCCAAGGGCACGACGGTTATCAACAACGCGGCGCGCGAGCCCGAGATCGTTGATCTTGCAGATTGCCTGCGCAAGATGGGCGCGCAGATTACGGGTGACGGCACCAGCAGCATCACCATCGAGGGCGTTGACCGTCTGGGCGGTGCGACGCACCAAGTTGTCACAGACCGGATCGAACTGGGCACCTATATGCTCGCGCCAGCGATTTGTGGCGGCGAAGTCGAGTGTCTTGGCGGGCGCATGAGCCTTGTTGAGGCCTTCGTTGAGAAGCTGAACCTCGCGGGCGTGGACGTGACAGAGACCGACAAGGGCCTGTTGGTGAGTCGCAAGAACGGCCGCTTGAAGGCTGTCGATGTGACGACAGAGCCTTTCCCCGGATTCCCGACCGACTTGCAGGCGCAGATGATGGCGATGCTTTGCACGGCCGAGGGCACCTCTGTGCTGGAAGAGAAGATTTTTGAGAACCGCTTTATGCATGCGCCCGAGCTGACGCGGATGGGCGCGAGCATTGAAGTGCATGGCGGCCATGCGACAGTGCATGGCGTTGAAAAGCTTAAAGGTGCGCCAGTAATGGCGACAGACTTGCGCGCTTCTATTTCGCTTATTCTGGCGGGTATGGCCGCGGAAGGCGAAACAGTTGTGCGCCGCGTTTATCACCTTGATCGCGGTTACGAAAAAGTTGTGCGCAAGCTTACGGGCATTGGCGCGAAGGTTGAGCGGATCAAGGAAGCTTGAGCATGGACGCACGGTTTGAAGACGGTGGCGAACACCCGCTGAACCTCGGGGCGCTTGAGGCGGCTGATCTTGAGGTGATTTCGGCGCTTGCACAGGATGCTGTCTTTCCGATCAGCGAAATGCGCTACGAGGCCAAGGCACGCCGCTTTGCGTTGTTGATCAACCGTTTTCGCTGGGAAGACAAGGGATTAGAGCGCCACAAGCCCGAGCGGGTACAGGCGCTTCTGGTGTTTGAAAATGTGCTTGGCGTGGCCAGCCAAGGGGTTGATCGCGGTGAGGCTGACATGGTTTTCTCGCTGCTGACAATTTCTTGGGAGCCGCGTGACGAGGTGTCTGGAGACGTGATCCTGACGCTTGCGGGCGACGGGGCGATCAAGCTGTCTTGCGAGGCGCTTGAGGCGTCGTTGAAGGATGTGACGCGGCCCTATGTGGCGCCGTCAAAAGCCGTTCCGCGCCACGAAGGGTAACCCCCCCGCATAAGTCCCCGTGGTGGCGGCCCAGCCACCCGCCCCCGATCACCCCGGGGGCAGTTGGCGGCCTTGCAACCTATCAACGCGCCTCTGGCGGCACGTCTTTCAGGCGCGCGGTTTGTTCGCGCACTTCCTGCTCTGTCCATTGCGAGTGTTTTCGTGTGCTGCTGCCTGGATGGTGGCCAAGGCCAAGCTTTTTGGTGTCCCGATAGGCCTGTTGTGGCCTGATCGGGCGCGGCACGAAGTTGCCGCCGCATGTCGGACAGACGTTGAGCAAAACATTGTCCACGCAATCCGCGCAGTAGGTGCATTCATAGGTGCAGATGCGCGCCTCGGAGCTGTCTGGCGGCAGATCCTTGTCGCATAATTCACAGTTTGGTCTGAGTTCAAGCATGGGGCACTCCTGATAGGTTCAAAGCCGGAAGGGCTCGGGCATTTGGCTCAATATTGATCCAAGCTCGCTTTCCAGCCGCTCGGCGACATCAAGCGCGAAGTCGTCGTCATATTGCGGGGCCATGAGCTGTACGCCCAACGGCAGCCCGTCTTGCACATGGGTTGGCAGTGCAACAGAGGGGAAGCCCAGCAGATTCACCAGATAGAGCGGTTGCTGTGCCTCGATCAGATAACGGGCTTTGCTGCGATCCTTTAGGTCGAGGTCGTTCTCGAAGGGCGGGATGAGCGAGGTTGGCATCATCACCAGATCGACGGTGTCAAACAGCTGCGAATAGACACGGCGCAAACGCATGCGCTCCATCTGGCCGTTCATATAGCCTTCCAGATCATAGATGTCGCCGTAATGCCCTTTGAAGTCCTCGAGCCAGACTTTAAGCTCGGGCGAGGCGGCTTTTTCGAGCAGCTCTTTTGACATTGTCTCGGTTTCCGTGAACAGCAGTTTGCCCCAGACTTCAGAGACCTGAGCGGTTTCGGGAAGGTCTATCTCACGGGTTTTGATGCCTGCGTCGTTGAGGCCCTGAGTGGCAATTTCCATCGCCCTGAGCTGGTGTGGGTGCGTCTCGGCGGCAAAGGGCGAGGCCGCGATGCCAACGGTTATGTCTTGCGAGCGGGGCCGGTGCGAGGCCCGCGCACCACACCAGTTGGCATCCTTCGAGCTGCGGCCAGACATGGCAGCGAGGCCAAGGCGCGCGTCGGCCACCGAGCGCGCTATGGGGCCTTGTGTGGACATAACAGCCGAAATTGGCGCCCTGTTTGGAGCTGACGGGTTGAACGCGGGAATGCGGCCAAGCGAGGGCTTGATCGACACGATGCCACAGGCGAAAGCCGGATAGCGCAAAGAGCCGCCAATGTCGTTTCCGTGCGCGATTGTGCCGATGCCGGCGGCAACCGAAGCCGAGGCCCCGCCAGACGAGCCGCCCGGTGTGATGTCTTTGTTCCACGGGTTCAGCGTGACGCCGTGCAGGGGGTTGCTTGTACACCAGCGCAGGGACATCTCCGGCGTATTGGTGCGCCCGATGATAACCGCACCGCAGGCAGCCAAGTTGTCAACGAGGGCTGAGTCGTGCTCCGCGATATTGTCCTTCAGGGCGGTCAGCCCGTTGCTGTTGGGGTAGCCCTTCTGGTCAATGTTGATCTTGGTCGTCACAGGCGCGCCGTGCAACAGGCCGCCGCTCACTTTGCCGTCGTCAATGTCGCGGGCGCGCTCTAGCGCTTCGGGCACCGATTGGACAATCGCGTTGAGTGCGGGGTTGAGTGCATCAAGGCGGTCAAGGTGGGCTTGGGTCACTTCGACAGCAGAGACTTTGCGCGCCTTGAGGGCTTTTACGGTGTCAACGGCGCTCCAACGGGTGATCTCGCTCATGGCTTCGCTCTCCTTGGCTGCATTCATAGGGTTGAGAGCAGCTTGGCGGAGAGATATGAGAGGCGCAAGCCTTAAGGAAAAACCCATGCCACAGTTTCTCAATGCCGCAGATGCCGAGTTTGAAGCCAAGTTTACGGCCCTTCTGGGGGCCAAGCGCGAAGACAGCCCCGATGTAGACGCAACCGTTGCCGAGATTATCGCCGATGTGCGTGCACGCGGCGATGCGGCTGTTCTTGAGCTAACGGAGAAGTTTGACAGGCTCAAGCTGACGCCTCAGACGCTGCGGTTTTCAGCGGAAGAGATTGAAGAGCTGGTCAGCAGCGTGCCTGCGCATGAGCGCGACGCGCTGGAACTGGCAGCCGAGCGCATCCGCGCCTATCACGAACGTCAGTTGCCGCAAGACGAGAGTTGGGTTGATGACAGCGGCGCCACATTGGGCTGGCGCTGGACCGCTGTTTCGGCGGCGGGGTTGTATGTGCCCGGCGGGCTGGCGTCTTACCCCAGCTCGGTTCTGATGAACGCGATTCCTGCGAAAGTCGCAGGGGTTGAGCGGCTGGCCATCGTCGTGCCGACGCCTGATGGTGTGGCCAACCCTCTGGTTTTGCTGGCTGCGAAGCTTGCGGGGGTTGACGAAGTCTACCGCATCGGCGGTGCGCAGGCTGTGGCGGCGCTGGCCTACGGCACCGAGACGATCCCGCCTGTCGACAAGATAACAGGGCCTGGCAACGCCTTTGTCGCTGCGGCTAAGCGGCGGGTGTTTGGCAAGGTCGGCATCGACATGATCGCGGGGCCAAGCGAGATCTTGGTGATCGCGGATGGGGACAACGACCCGGACTGGATCGCGCTGGATATGCTTTCACAGGCCGAGCACGACGAAAGCGCGCAGGCGCTACTGGTGACAGACAGCCCCGCCATGGCGAAGGCGGTGCAGGCCGCGATCGAGCGCAATTTGCACACGCTGGAGCGGCGCGAAATTGCGGGCAAGTCGTGGGAAGACTTCGGGGCGATCATTACCGTGCCTGACCTTGATGTGGCGGCTGAGTTGTCAAACCGTGTTGCGCCCGAGCACTTGGAGTTATGCGTGGCAGACCCAGACGCTTTGGCCGAAAAGATAACCCACGCCGGGGCGATTTTCCTCGGCGCTTGGACGCCCGAGGCGATCGGCGACTATATTGGCGGGCCAAACCACGTGTTGCCCACAGCGCGCTCGGCGCGGTTTAGCTCCGGCCTGTCGGTGATGGACTTTGTGAAGCGCACGACCATGGCCAAGATGACGCCGGAAGCGCTCGGAAAGATCGGCCCCGCCGCCGAAACTCTGGCGATCTCGGAAAGCCTTGAGGCGCACGGGCTGAGCGTGCGGGCACGGCTGAACCACTTGAACAGGCCGTGAAATGGTAGACGCTAGGACGCTTGAGTTACATTTTGTAGACGGGGATCCTGACGGCCTCCTAACAGCGGAGATGTTTGGTTGGACAGGATTTGTTATACGAATTCCTCGACTTCGTTTGAAAGACGGCCTGCAAATGGAGGAGGCATCCCACACTGGTGTCTACATACTTCTTGGTGAGAAGGATGGTGCATTAACAGCCTATGTTGGGGAAGCGGAGAGCCTCGCCAAACGTATTCGCGAACATGATGCAGGGCGGGAATGGTGGGACGAAGCGCTTTTAATCACGACCTCCTCAGACGCTTTGCACAAAGCCCACGTCAAGTATCTTGAAAGTCGTTTGGTGGAAGAAGCGACGAGGGCACATAGCATCGCTATTGAAAATGGTAATGCGCCGACGCGTTCGTCACTCAATCGTGCGAACACAGCTAATATGGAAGCGTTTCTTGAAACACTGTTCATGATCCTTCCTGCCTTGAATGTCTCGATTTTTCAAAGTGGCCGCCGTGAGGGATCGAAGAATGTCAAAAAGGTTGGCGCCCCAGAGTTTGTTCTTAATATCCCCAAACACAAGATTGCTGGTCGAGCACGTCTCGAAGGTGCTGATTTTGTCGTTCTCAAAGGGTCAATTTCACGAAAGACTTGGGCAGGCCAATTCCATAGCTATAAGAATCTTCGTGAAAAGCTCGAAAGCTCGGGTGTCCTGAAAGTTGAGGATACACATGCCGTCTTCACCGAGGATTATGCTTTCAATTCGCCCTCCGCCGCAGCCGCAATCATGACTGGCAGGCCAGCCAATGGTCGGACAGATTGGAAAGTTTCAGATACTCAAAAGACATTTTCTGAATGGGAAGATGAGCAGCTATCGAAGTGAGTTCACATCGCCTTTAGAGGTATGCGCGCACGGCTGAACCATTTGAACAGGCCATAGCTGTTAAGGCTCACGGCAAGTAACCATTGCAAATGGCTGCAAAGCCCTTTTAATCTGCCCCAAAGGGAGGGACTTCAGTTGAGAGTAAAGGTGTTCTGCAATGTCCCACATTAGCCATATCGAGCTTGACGATAGCAACCTGCCGCCGCCGACGCCGGAGATCGAGCAGGAGCGCAAGGTTGCGATCTATGATCTGCTGGAAGCCAACAGCTTCAGCCTGCCCAAGCGCGATGACCGTGTTGCGCCGGACGGGCCTTACCGCGTTGGCCTGTCGATCCGCGAGAAGCGTCTGGTGTTTGACGTGCTCACCGAGAGCGAGGAAAAGGCGGCGGAGTTTCACCTGTCGCTGTCGCCGTTCCGACAGGTTGTGAAAGATTACTGGCAGATTTGCGAAAGCTACTTTGATGCGGTCAAGAACATGCCGCCAAGCCAGATCGAAACCATCGACATGGCGCGCCGTGGCATCCACGACGAGGGCGCGCGCATTCTCACGGATCGCCTTGAGGGCAAGGCCGAGGTTGACCACGACACAGCCCGCCGCTTGTTCACACTTGTCTGCGTTTTGCATTTCGGAGCTTGAGTTTGGTTAAAACGCTTCCTCAATCCGTTTTGTTTTGCTGCGATCATAACGCAGTGCGCTCGCCGATGGCGGAAGGGATCATGAAGCAGTTTTACGGCACCGGCACCTATGTGCAATCTGCTGGCGTTCACAATGACCTTGAGATCGACGGTTTTTGCATCTCGGTGTGTGAGGAAATCGGCGTTGAACTTGCGCGCCACCGCTCGCGCAGTTTTGTTGACATGGAGCGGATGGGTGAGGTGCTGTCATCTTTTGATGTGATCGTTGCGCTGTCGCCGCACAGCCGCGATATGGCCGAAGAGCTGACCCGCGGATTTCACTGCGAGCTGGAATACTGGCCGATTGATGACCCGACAGCCATTGGCAATTCGCGCGAGCAAAAGCTTGAGGCCTACCGCGCCTCGCGTGACCAGATTGTTGCGCAGATCAAGTCACACTGGGGCGCGCCGGGCGGCTCTTAAGCCTCAAAGTCGGGCTGGTTTTGCGGCGCCGATGTCGCGAAGGCTTCGAGCTTCTGGCAGGCAGCATGGATTGCCGAAATGCGCGGCAGATCGCTGATATCAACGTTAAAGCGCTGCGCCGAGAAGACCTGTGGAACAAGGCAAATGTCGGCCAGCCCCGGGGTGTCTCCGTAGCAGAACTCTGTTTCGGCGCGGCCCGCCAGAAGCCCCTCGCAGGCCACTAGCCCGTCGCGCAGCCAGCGCTTAAGCCAAGCGTCTTTTTGAGCCTCCGAAAGGCCCAGATCGCCTGTCAGATACTTCAAGACGCGCAGGTTTTGCAGCGGGTGGATCTCGCAAGCGATGACCTGCGCAAAGCCGCGTTCTTGCGCGCGTGTGACAGGGTCAGCCGAGAGGATCGGAACCTCAGGGTGCGTCTCCTCAAGCCATTCAAGAATCGCGAGAGACTGGATCAGCACATCGCCGCTGTCCGTAACAAGCGCGGGCAAAAGCCCCTGCGGGTTGAGCGCTTTGAAGGCGTCCGAGTGTTGTTGTCCGTGTTTGAGGTGCACCGGCTTGAAGGTGTACTCAACGCCTTTGAGGTTAAACGCAATGCGGCACCGATAGCTGCTTGAGCTGCGAAAGTAGCCGTGGAATTCCATCTGGTTCACCTCTTTGTTAACGAGTGAACGATAGCCTGTGCGCGAGCTCTTGGCAATCACTGCTGCGCTGCGCTTTAATGGCGTCATGTGTGGACGTATCGCCGTTACCCTTCCCAGTGATTCCATGGCGCAGCTGTTTGCGGCGCTGCCTGCCAACAGCTTGCCAAACGTGCCCAACTTCAATGTATGCCCGACAACCGACATCCATGTGGTGCGCGCCAGTGGTCATTCGGGTGGTCAACCGGGTGGGGAAGGGCGCGGGCTTGTCGCGATGCGCTGGGGGTTTATTCCGAAGTGGTATAAAAAGCCGAACGACGGCCCGTTGCTGATCAACGCGCGCGCCGAGACGATCGCCGATAAGCCCGCCTTTCGCGACGCGGCCCGCGCGCGGCGCTGCCTTATTCCGGCGACGGGTTACTACGAGTGGAGCAAAGACGCGGCGGGCAACAAACTGCCGTGGTATTACACACGCGCTGACGGCGCGCCTGTGGTCTTTGCGGGCATCTGGCAAAGCTGGGGCGAGGAGGCGGTGAACACCTGTGCTGTCGTC
This sequence comes from uncultured Lentibacter sp., assembly GCA_947497495.1. Classification (GTDB taxonomy): domain Bacteria; phylum Pseudomonadota; class Alphaproteobacteria; order Rhodobacterales; family Rhodobacteraceae; genus Lentibacter. The sequence continues at coordinate 187,930 of CANMGT010000006.1, read as the reverse complement.
ACATGCGCCGCCAACGAGATGGCCTCAGCCGTGCATCACCGCATGCCGGTTATCTTGCCGCCAAGCGATTGGGGCAAGTGGCTGGGCGAGGAAGGCAAGGGTGCAGCGCTGCTTATGAAGCCTGCACCGGAAGACACTTTGACAGTGCACCGCGTGCGCGACGAGGTGAACTCGAACCGCGCCACAGGCCCGCAGCTTATCGAGCCGTTCGAGTAGGCCTTAGGTTCTGACACGCGCCAACTCCGGATCATAATGCGCTTGCTGTGTGACGGTGGCTTTTACACGTTTGCCTAGGGTATCAAGCTCAAGCTCTGTGCCCTCAACGGCGCAGGCGGCATCGACGAAGGCGTAAGCGAGGTTAAGCTTGGTGCGGTGACCAAAGTCGCCAGAGGAAATGGTGCCAACAACAGCCTCGCCCTGCATAAGCGACGCGCCGCCATGTGCTGGCCCTGTGGTGTCGTCAACAACCAATGTCACAAGGCGTTTTGCAGGCGGAGTTTTGGCGCGCTCAAGGAGGGCGGCCTTGCCCACAAAGTCAGCTTTGTCGAGCGTCACGAAACGGTCGAGGCCGGTTTCGAACGGGTCGAACTCGGTGAGGATGTCGGCCTTCCAGTGCAGGTAGCCTTTTTCCATGCGCATGCTGTCAACGGCCAGTGCGCCAAAGAGCTTGAGGCCATGCGCCTTGCCCGCCGCGCGCAGGGCTAGGTAGGCGGCATAGAGCGAAGCGTTCGGCACGTGGATTTCGTAGGCCAACTCGCCGGAAAAACTGACAGACATGACGGTTGCAGGCGCATAGCCGATGAAGCATTCGCGCACCGAGAGCCACGGGAAGGCGGCTTTGGAAAAGTCATCTCGACTGACGGCTTGCATCACGTCGCGCGCCTTGGGGCCTGCAACCACAAGGATGGTCTGCTCGTTGGTGAGGGATTTGATCTGCACGTCTTCTTGCGCGCCGATGTGGCTTGTCAGCCAGTCCATGTCGTGCAGTTCAGACGCGGCAGCAGAGCCATACCAGATGCGCTCACCGCCGCGCTCGGAGGCGGGCAGGTTGGCGATGGTTGCTTCGCCTTTGAGCTTGCCATGATGGTTGAGCAGATAGGCAAGCCCAACGCGGCCCTGCTTGCGCGGGAGCCTGCCGCAGATCATCCGGTCAAGAAAGGATTGCGCGTCTGATCCGGTGATCTCGAAACGGTTGAAGCCGTTGACTTCACAAAGCCCGACAGCGTTTTGCACGGCGGCGACTTCTTCAGCGACCACGGGGAAGCTCTCGTCAAAGGCAAAGCCGTGGGTGACGCGAAAGTCACCTGTTGGCTTGAAGAACTCTGAACGCTCCCAGCCGTTGACGACAGTAAACTCGGCACCTTCCCCCGCAAGGACAGGCGTGAGGGCCGTTGTCTTGGCCATACGGCCTGCGGGGCGGTGCTCGTTGGGGAAGTGAAAGCGGAACTCGTTCTGGTAGTCTTCAATCGCCTTCAAGGCTGTCAGCTCGACGTTGGTGTGGCCCGCAAAGCGGCGCGGGTCAATGCACCAAGTGTCGTAGCACGCCTCGCCGTGGACGATCTGTTGTGCAAGCATCCAGCCGTGTCCGCCGCCTTCGCCAAGGCCCGCGCGCAGGCCGATGATGCAGAAGGCGTTGCGCTTGCCGGGGATTGGCCCAACCAGCGGCGCGCCGTCGATCGTATAGGTGATCGGGCCATTGACGACGTTCTTGATGCCAACTTCCATGAGCGCTGGCATACGCTCGAATGCGCCTTCCAGCACGTCGGTTATGCGATCCAGATCATCAGGGCAGAGCGCGTTGACGAAGTGCGGGTCGATCCCGTCCATGCCCCATGTCTTGCAGCCCTGTTCGTAAAAGCCGATGAGTAGCCCGTTCTTTTCCTGACGGCTGTAGTAGTCGCTGATCGGGCAGCGCAGCAGCGGCATCCGGTGACCCGACTCGGCTATGGCGGGGATGTCTTCGGTGACGAAATACTGGTGTTCCATCGAGGTGACAGGGTGCTGCACGCCCATCATCGTGCCGACTTCGTTGACGCGATACCCGCAGGCGTTCACCACGATCTCGCAGGTGATATCGCCATGTTCGGTGTGGACTGTCCAGCTGTCGTCCTTGTGCTGGGTGAGGGCGGTAACGGGCGTATTGCGGTAAACCTCGGCGCCAGCCTTGCGGGCGCGCCGTGTGAGGGCCTGGCAAAGCGAGGCCGGGTCAATGTCACCATCGTTGCCGTCCCACAGCCCGCCGAGCAGGTTGTCTGTGCTAATCAGCGGGTGGCGGCGGGCGCACTCCTGAGCATCAAGCACCTCGAACTCGACGCCCATGCCGCGCGCCATCGAGGCGAAGTGGCGGTAGCCGTCCATCTGGGCTTCGGTGTTGGCGAGGCGAATGCCGCCGTCGCCGTGATTGTAACTCACGGGGTAGTCGGCGTCATCGCGCAGCTCTTTGTAGAGGTTGATCGAGTGGCTTTTGAGGCCCACCATCGTCTGGTTCATGCCGAAGTTTGTGACTTGGGCCGCCGAGTGCCATGTTGTGCCAGAGGTCAGCTCGTTGCGCTCAACGAGAACGACATCGCTCCAACCCTCTTGCGTGAGGTGATAAAGCGTGGAACAGCCAGCAATGCCTCCCCCGATAACAACAACGCGCGCGTGTGACTTCATGGAATGTGCCAACCTTTCCGAAAGGGTTACAGACTGACACTGTGAAGGTTTTGGCGCAATTGCAAACCTGTTTTTGGTAGGCCGAAGTGCTTGTTCGGCCCTGCTAAAACTTGCGGTGTGAAGGAGGGCCTAATTCATGGTCTTGAGTGTGGCCGCAATTGCGCCTGACATCTGCTGATAGAAGTCGGAATAAGCCGTCACGCGCGCCTTGATCTCGCCTTCGGCTTCCGGGATATCGCGCAGCGTTTTGTTGATCTCTTGCATGGCGCGCTCGAGGTTGTCGGCGATACCACCAAGCATTTGAGCGTATGGATTTTCCGCGAGTTGAAAGTAGTCCTGCCGCTGGCCGGGCTTGGTTGTGCGCTTTATCAGGCGGCGATCTTCAAGGATGCGCGTGGCACTGCTGATAGAGCCGCGGCTGACTTGCAACTTTTGAGCCAGCTCGCCAAAGGCGATGGCTTCGCCATCCCAGATCAGCAGGCCAAGCACGCGCCCCGCAATCCGCGGCAAGCCTTCGGATTGGGACTTCAGGCCAACTTTTTCGATGAAGTCGCAGCGGGTTTGGGAAAGGGGCTTTGCCATGGTTAAACTCCCGTTTCCGCAGAGCGCGGCTGGTTGGCGCCAAGCACGGTGACAATCCCGCGCAAGACGCGCTGCCGCGCGCCTTCAAGCACACTGAACAGCGAGGGCACGAACAGAAGCGATAGCACCGTTGACAGCAGCAACCCGCCGATCACTGCAACTGCCATAGGCGCGCGGAACTCGCCGCCTTCGGCGACAGCCAGCGCGCTGGGCACCATTCCCGCCGTCATCGCGATGGTTGTCATGATGATCGGGCGGGCGCGTTTGTGCCCCGCCTCAAGCATGGCTCCACTCTTGCTGTGGCCATCCTTCATGGACTCAAGCGCAAATTCAACAAGCATGATTGCGTTTTTTGTCACGATCCCCATCAGCATCAAGAAGCCGATGACAACCGAAAGCCCGATGCCCGCGCCGTAAATATAGAGCGCAAAGATCGCCCCGCCGATGGCCAGAGGCAGCGACATAAGGATTGTTACAGGTGTGATGAAGCTCGAGAACAGCAACACCAGAACGACGTAGACCAGCAGGATACCAGCCCCCATGGCCAAGCCGAATTGGGTAAAGATTTCGCCCATTACTTCGGCATCGCCGCCTTCCTGAATTTCCGTGCCAGCGGGCATCTCCAGTGCGAGTGGCAGAGCGTTTACGGCGGCCGTGGCTTCCCCGAGGAAGTAGCCATTGGCGACATCGGCCTCGATGGTTGTGCTGTACTGTCGGTCATAGCGTTTGATCGACGTCGGCCCCGTCGACAGGGTGACATCGGCCACCACACTCAGTGGCACGGGCGCGCCCGTTGAGCTGGGAATGCGCAGGCCGGCCATGCGAAACAGGTCTTCGCGCACGTCTTGCTCAAGTCGCACGATGATCGGAATTTGCCTTCCGTCCGCTGTGAACTTGGCAGAGTTGCTATCGGTGTCGCCGATGGTCGCGATCCGGATCGTGGAGGCAAGCGAGGCAGAGGTGACGCCAAGCTCGGCCGCAAGCTCCTCGCGCGGGGTGATCTGGATTTCGGGCCGCACCAGAGAGGCCTGACTTGCAGCCTGCACAAGCTGCGGCAGGCCGTTCATCTGGTCGGTTAGAGCCTGTGCCGCAGCCGCGGTTGCAGCTTCGTCGTCGCCGAGCACCGAGATCGACAGATCGCGCGCGCCGTTTTCAGACAGCATGAAGAGCCGCACGTCCGGCACATCGGCCAGCAAACTTTCGAGTTCGTCGATGAGCTCGAAAGACGAGCGCTCGCGGGTTGTTTTGGAGCCAAAGCCGATCCGAACAGTCGCCGTGGTGTCGGCGCCGTCAACGAAGACTGTCTGCACTTCAGGCACCGTGCGGATGATATTTGTCACCTCGCGCGCCACGCTGCGGGTTTCTTCCATCAGCGAGCCGGGGGGCAGCTCGATAGACACGCTCGCGCGTCCTGTGTCGGAGGGCGGAACGAACTCTGTTGGCAGGAGCGTGGCCGAATAGATCGAGGCCGCAAAGATGCCGACCCCGAAGAGCAGCGTCGCAAGACGGTGGTGCAACGTCCAAGCCAGAATGCGCATGTAGCTGCGCATAAGGAGGCCGTCTTTCTCTTCTTCCTGAGCGGTGCCGTCGCGCAAAAAGTAGGCCGCCATCATCGGCGTGATCAGCCGCGCAACCAGCAGCGAGAACAAGACAGCTACCGCCACTGTCAGGCCGAACTGCTTGAAATACTGCCCCGCGATGCCCGACATGAAGCTAACAGGTGCAAAAACCGCCACGATCGTCAAGCTGATCGCGATCACGGTTGTCCCGATCTCGCTGGCGGCTTCTTCAGAGGCTTCATAGGCCGGTTTGCCCATGTGAATGTGGCGCACGATGTTTTCGATCTCGACAATCGCGTCATCAACGAGAATCCCCGTGACAAGGGTTATCCCGAGCAAACTCACGGTGTTGAGCGAGAACCCGAGATAGCTCATCACGATGAATGTCGGGATGATAGACAGCGGCAGGGCCACCGCTGTGATGATGGTCGCACGCCAGTTTTTCAGGAACAGAAACACCACGATGATCGCAAGAGCTGCGCCTTCATAGAGCGTTTCCATCGCGGCGTGATAGTTGCTGTTGGTGTAGGTCGTGGCGTCGTCGATCAGCGTGAACCTAGCGTTCGGGTAGGCATTCGAGAGCTCGGCGATGCGTGCTTTGGCGTTGCTTCCTGCCGTCAAGTCGCTCGCGCCTGTGGCGCGAAACACACCAAAGGCCACAACGGGCGCGCCGTTGAACATCGCGAACGATGCCGCATCTGCAGCGCCTTCAAAGACAGCGCCAAGATCGTCCAGCCGCACAGTGCCGCCGCCGCTAAGTTTGATGGGCGTTGCTGCAAGCTCTGCAATGGTTGCGGCGCTGCCCAAAGCGCGGATCGAGAATTCCTGCCCCGCCAAGTCGCCCGAGCCACCGCCAAGATCAATGTTGTTCTGGCGCAGTTGGGTGTTCACGTCAGATGCCGTCAGGCCAAGGGCGAGCAACCTGTCAGGGTTCAGCTCGACTTCGATGGCCTGATCGCCGCCGCCAATGCGGCTGACCTTGCCAATGCCGCTGGCGCCCGTGAGATCGCGTGCAACAACCTCGTCGACAAAGTAAGATAGGCCTTCGATCGTCTGGGTTTCATCTGACACTGCAAACGTCAGGATCGGGGAGCCTGTAACATCAAGCCGCTGCACGTTCGGTTCGGTGATGCTTTCGGGTAGCTCGCCGCGCACGCCAGCCACCGCATCCTTGATGTCGTTGAGTGCGCGGTCTGTATCAACTTCGAGGTCAAACTCGATGGTGATACTGGCGACACCGTCTGTTGCTGTTGCGGAAACATGGTTGACGCCACTCACATCAGACACGGCGCTTTCAACCGGCTTGACGATCTGGTTGGCGATCTCGGAAGGCGCGGCTCCGGATTGCGCGATGCTGATCGTCACGATCGGAATGTCGATGTTGGGGAACTGCGTGACAGGCAGGCGCATAAACCCGACGAGGCCAACAATGACCAATACCAAAAACAGCGCAAGGGAGGGGACAGGCCTGCGTATGGCCCAAGTTGACATGTTCATTCGGAGGCACCTGCGCCGGCTTTGATGTCCGGGAAGATGGGCCGGATGGTATCGCCGTCACCAAAGAAGGCCCCCGCGCGCGCAACGACGACTTCGTCAGCGGCCAGCCCGCCCAGAATCTCGCGTTTGCCGTTCCAGATCAGTCCGACGGTAACGCCGCGCTTTTCAAGGCGGTTGCCGGAGACGACAAGCACAAACGATCCGCTGCGCTCGGTCAGAACTGCCGTTGTGGGCACAGCCAGAGAGCTGCGCTCAACCGTCGTGATTTCGCCGCTGGCAAAGACGCCGGTGCGCAGCTTGGCATTGTCCGCGATTGCGATGCGGATCGTGCCGAGCCTGCTGCGTGGGTCAACCGTGGGCGAAATGCGCCGCACTGTTCCGGTGACGTTACTGTTGCCTGCGATACGCAAACTGGCCGGATCGCCAACTGAAATAGTGCCGAGCGCTGTTTCGATCACCTCTGCTTCAACCTCGATCTTGCCGCCGCGGATCATCCGGAAGATCGGTTCGCCGCTTGACGTGGCGATCGCGCCGACTTGGCCGCTGCGCGCCGAGATGAGCCCGTCAGCGGGGGCGCGAAGCGTGGCGCGCTCCAGATTGAGCGAGGCGATATCAAGGCTGGCCTGCGCTTGCTGCCTTTGCGCCTCGGCGACAAGCAACCCGTCATTGGCGGAGGCCAATGCGGCGGCTGCGGTTTGCTCGTTGGCGATCGCCTGATCGAGCGAGGCCTGCGTTCCCGCCCCGTTGCGGCGCAAGGCGGCTGCTCGCTCCAGAACGGCTTTGGCTTGTGTTTGGCTGGCCTTGGCCGAGGCGATCTGGCTGCGCGCCTGGTTGACGCTGGCCTTGGCACGGGCAAACTCGGCGCGCGCCTGGGCAAGCTGTGCCGTCAGCGTGCGGTCATTGAGCGTGGCAAGGATTTGCCCTGTCGTTACCGATTCTGCGATGTCAACTTGCAGCGTGTCGATGGTTGACCCGCTCACTTGTGGAAAGACGAGAATTTCTTCTTTCGCGACGAGCGTGCCGGAAATGGCAACCTGCCCAACCATGCGGCTCTGCTTCACATAAGCAACCGTAACAGAGGCCGCGGCGGCTTTGGGCGCCTCAACCTGCGCCGCGCTCTCCGCCAGAGCGGACAGCGGTGTCAGGCAAGCGAAACACGCCGCCAAAAGAGGCACCAGCAGGCTCATTTTCGGGCGTGGGGCGGAGGAGACTGTCATAGGGCGATCCTTGTGAGGGTTTTGGTGCGCAAACAGACTCAGTGTCAGCACCAGCCGTAAGAACAGTCGCAGTAAGCAGAAACAATGCCGGCGTAAAGAAGTTTGTTCAGTATGAACTGAACGATCCTACCAGTCTGAGTTTCGGCCAAACCAGTTGCCAATTTTTGCAGACCAGCTGTGTGAGGTTCAATGGCTGAGAACTGGCATTCCTTTCCCAAGAGTGCCCTCCGTTCTCGCCATGAAATCGCGCCATGAGATGGGGCCTGCTTGGCTTGGTCGCGGACTGCAGTCCTGTTTGATACGGATCAATGAACATCCAACTGCGGCATGTGAAGATTGGCTTCAAGGTTACGAGAACGTCTTGAAAACGGACGGTATAGACCTTCATATATTAAGTAAGTAGAATGTGTTAACGTCTTGTTAACCTAAGAGGGTGCCATGACCAATACGCCGACGCAAAGTCAGTCCAACGCTTCCAACGCAATGTTTTGGGGGGCAGGGCTCCTTATTGTTTTTCTCTTGGTTTTGCGGGCAGTTTCGATCATCCCTGATTTGGATGGACTGGAGGTGGGCACAAAAGTTGCGGTTTTGCTGGCGGGCGTTGCTGAGGATTTTGCAGTTGTTCTGTTTGCGGTGTTTGTGTTTGTCATGCTGTTCAGGGGGCTCCCACTCGCGCGGGCGCGTCTGATCGGAGGGGCGTTTTTTGCAGTTGCAGGGCTGATTGCTGTCGCTGGCATGTTAAACTTGGTTGCGCTCCACATGCTCAATGCGCCGCTCACGATGGAGTGGGTCAGGTATTCGGATATTGGCAATACCGATGTGATCTTTGACTCGCTGCTTCACTTGCTGCCGGTTGGAAAGATACTTGCGGGACTTGCAGTTGTTGGCGGCATTTATCTAGTGGCGCGCCTTGCCGCAAAGCGCGGCTATTCGTCGGCCTACCCAAAGATCGTGCTGACACTGGCGGCAGGGGGCATGCTCGTAGGGTTTGTTCTGGCCGGTCAGCAGACAGCGCTGGCCAGTGGTAAGTTGCGCAACCCCATTGTTGCCTTCGCACAATCGGTGTTTTCCGACGGTGTTCAAGATACGCTGGAACAATTGGCCGAGAGCGATGACGCCAATTTCGGGCTGGAGCTCCCGTTTGACCGCGTGGCGGGGCTTGATCTGCCGTCCGCACCTGTTAAGCCTCTGAAAAACATCCTCTTTTTCGCATTTGAATCGACCCCTGCCAAGCAGGCTGAGGGCTGGGGAGGCACCCATCCGGTGATGCCAAATCTGCGCGCCAGCCTTGACACTGCCATCGCGTTTGATCGGGCCTATGCACATGTTCCGGCCTCCAATTACTTTCTGGTGTCGGCCTTCGCCTCAATGGTGCCCGAGCTGAGCTCGGTCTCGATGACCTACACGCGCCCAGAATTTGATTTCAACGCGCTGCCAAAAGTGCTGAACGCGCAGGGGTTCCGCACGGCATTTTTCAACTCGTCCGACAACCGGTTTCAAAACACGGAAACCTTTGCCAAAGCGTCCGGTTTCAAGACAGTGAAGGACTACCGCGACTGGACTTGCGAGACAGGCGTTTATGAATACACCTCGATCTCTGAAAAGTATCTCAACACCTCGTCTGACCTGTGTACTGCTGACCGGATCATGGAATGGATCGAGGAAGACCCTGAAGCGCCCTTTTTCGCAGCCTTCCGCACAGGGATGACGCATTATCCGTATTTCCCCGGAGAGAACCCCGTTGACTATGGTGTTGAAAGCGAAAGCTACAACACCTACCTGAACGCGTTGCGCGTTGGGGATGAAGCCTTTGGCAAGCTTCTGGCCTATCTGGATAAGGCCGGAATCGCCGACGAAACACTGGTGGTTGTTATGGGCGACCATGGCGAGGCCTTTGGCGAGCACGGAACCTATGTGCATGCGGCGGGAATCAACGAGGAGAATGTTCATGTCCCGCTGGCCTTCATCAACCCGCAGCTCTTTAAGGGCGAGCGTAGCCCGCTGATAGTGGGGCTCAAAGATGTGGCTCCGACGATCACTGATCTTATGGGCCTGCGTGCTTCTGAAAGCTGGCAGGGTGTGTCTCTGTTTGCGAAGTCGCGCCAGAACGGTGTGATGTTCTTTGCGCCATGGAACGGGTTTTTGGTGGGCTATCGCCACGGCAATGAGAAGCTGATCTTCAATGCCAACTCTGGCGAGGTGGCTTTGTATGACTTGGCGCTGGATCTGCAAGAGCGCCGGAACCTCGCGCCCGAGAACCCCGAGCAAGCGCAAGCCGCTCAACAAAAACTTGCCAAACTGATCGCGGCACAACGCAATTATGTGCGCATGCTCGTGTCTGGCGAGTCGATGCCAGAGCGCGATAGAGGCACCGCCGAAATCATCACGATTGCAGCCACAGGCACCCGCTTTGGCGCGGCACCGAAGGTTTGGGTCAAGCTTGACGGTAAGGATGTTGGCGGCTTTACTGTGTCTGACGCGCCATCAAATGAAAACGCTGCCGTGCCGACAGCCGAGGTTCACACGGCTCTGGAGAGGTTTGTGGTCGATGTCGCGCTGGATGCGTCTTGCCCTAAACGGCTTGAAATCTACTTCCTGAATGACAACTGGGCCGGAGAAGGCAAGACTGGTGACACCGACCTGTGGGTGCGCTCTGTCGAATTCGGCGGGCACGTTTACCACAACAACAGTTTTCGCGAGATGAAAGAGGGCGTTGGGCATAAGTTTGAAGACTACTTCCGGTATTCTCGGAATGGGGGAGCCTACATTGATCTCTATCTAAACGAAGCCTGCCTATCGGAAACGCTGGAAATGAAGTAAAATGTGGCCAGAACGAGGCGACCAAGACCCAGTTATCGCGAGGGGGGCTCGCGATAACATATCACGCTTGGAAGGCTCAAAATTAGTGAGAGGTACCAGTATAAAGCCCTAGTTTTTTTGGGGAAAAGGAACTTTGGAGGGGAAATGGAACATCGAATGAAACGGATTGATCCGAATTTCAAGGATGCAATCGGAACTCAGGACGCAAGAAAGCGCATCGTCTTGATAGCAGGTGGGGCCGGCTTTATCGGTTCGAACCTGTGCACCCGCTTGCTCGCCGCAGGCGACCGCGTGATCTGTATAGACAACCTCGAAACAGGCCGGCTTGAAAACCTGTCTGACGCAATGGCGAACCCGGACTTCCGGTTTTTTCAGCATGATATCATCAAGCGGTTTTCTATCGTCGGGGAGGTAGACAGGATTTACAACCTCGCCTGTCCGGCGTCGCCACCGAAGTATCAGAAGGATCCGGTTCACACGTTTCTGACCTCTGTGCTTGGCTCGCTCAATCTGCTGGAGCTGGCTGATGCCAAATCGGCCCGCGTGCTGTTGTCGTCCACGTCTGAAGTCTACGGAGACCCTGATGTGACGCCCCAGACTGAAAGCTATCGGGGCCTTGTCAACACTGTCGGGCCGCGCGCGTGCTATGACGAGGGCAAAAGAGCCGCTGAAACCCTGTTCTACGAGATGCATGAAACGCGTGGCGTCGACGTGCGCATTGCGCGCATCTTCAACACCTACGGGCCAGGCATGGACCCTGAGGACGGCAGGGTTATTTCCAACTTTGTTGTGCAGGCGCTTCAGGGCCACGACCTGACGGTTTACGGAACCGGAGAGCAGACCCGCTCGTTTTGCTACATCAGCGATATGCTGGATGCGCTGACTTTGCTGATGGAAAGCGAGACATGCGGAACGGGGCCTATCAACCTGGGCAACCCGCATGAGTTTACCATCAACGAACTCGCGGAATTGGTGCACATACAGCTGCCTTCAGGTGGAGCAGTTGTGCATCGTGACCTGCCAAGGGATGACCCGCGTCAACGCCGGCCCGATATCACCCTTGCCAAGACGCTTCTGAACTGGGAGCCCAAAGTGGCTTTGAGTGCGGGCCTCGGGCCGACGATAGGCTATTTCCGCGAAGAACTGCGTAAAATCCAGAAGCCTCTGGCAGAACCCGCGGCGGAAATCGCGGTAAGCAAGTGAGCGGGCCTCTGCGTGTTTTGGTGACAGGCGGGGCCGGCTATATCGGCTCGCATTGTTGCAAGGCTTTGGCCAGAGCGGGCTATACGCCAGTTGTTTATGACAACCTCTCGCGCGGCCATGCCGATGCCGTCAAATGGGGCCCTCTAGTTGAGGGTGACATGCGCGATCAGCACCTGCTGGAGAAAACGCTGAACGACCAGAGCATTGACGCGGTGATCCATTTCGCGGCGCTGGCCTATGTCGGGGAAAGTGTCGAGAAGCCGGAACTTTACTATGACAACAACGTTGTCGGAATGCTTTCGCTGCTCAATGCGGTGAAGGCTACACAGGTTGAAAAGGTCGTCTTTTCATCCTCTTGCGCGACTTACGGCGTCCCTGCCGAGGTGCCGATCAGGGAGAGCACACCGCAGAACCCGATCAACCCCTATGGGCGCACAAAGCTGATCTGCGAGTGGATGATCGAGGACGCGGCACAAACGAGCGCTCTGCGGTTTGCGGCGCTGCGCTATTTCAACGCCGCCGGGGCTGATCCGGAGGCCGAGCTTTCAGAGCGCCACGACCCTGAGACACATCTGCTGCCCCTCGCGCTAATGGCCGCCTTGGGCACAGGCAAGCCTCTTGGCATTCTCGGCACGGACTACCCGACGCCCGACGGCACCTGTGTGCGTGACTACATCCATGTCGATGATCTCGCGCGCGCTCATGTGATGGCTCTGGAGTATCTGAACGCGGGCGGCACTTCGGCAAAGCTCAATCTGGGCACGGGTAAGGGAACGTCTGTGCGCGAGGTGGCGCAGGCGGTTGAACGTATCACGGGCCGTGCTGTGCCGCTTTTCGAAGCGCCTCGGCGCGCGGGCGATCCGCCTGCTTTGGTGGCTGATGCGTCAATGGCGCGCGACGTGTTGGGCTTTGAAACCCGCTGGAACCGGATTGACGAAATGCTGCGCCATGCCGCGCCGTCTTTCGGATTGAAAACGAACGGGGTCACCGACGCATGACAGGCAAACCGCGTCGCCACCCGGCACTTGAACCTCGCCCACTTTTGAAACCGTTGTTCACCGGCGGCAGGGCGTTCAAGTATAACTTGCTGGCGGGGCTTTGGTTTGGCTTTTCACTATGGTTCTGGGTGTGGTGGCTCAACCCTGATCACATTATCGGCCTGACGCGATACCTGTTGATCACCGCAGGGCTTGTCTGGGCCTGGAGTATGCAGCTGTTTTTCGTGCTTGTCTTCCTACAGGCTCACCGCTCGGCGGCACCCGATCCCAAGCCGGGGCAATGGCGGGTGGCGATGATCGTCACCAAGACGCCCTCCGAGCCCTTCGCCGTGGTGCGCAAGACGCTGGAAGCCATGCTGGCGCAGGACTACCCACATGACACATGGCTTGCCGATGAAGACCCGAGCGAAGAGGTCATAGCGTGGTGCAAGGCGCATTCCGTGCGCATATCTTCACGCAAGGGCGTCGCAGAATACCATCAAAAGACATGGCCCCGAAGAACCAGATGCAAGGAAGGCAACCTTGCCTACTTCTACGACAACTGGGGCTATAGCGAGTATGACATTGTTTCACAGCTTGATGCCGACCATGTGCCGCAAGAAGACTATCTGACAGAGATCCTGCGCCCCTTTGCCGACCCGCAGGTTGGCTATGTCTCGGCGCCGTCCGTCTGTGCCGCCAACGCCAAAGAGCACTGGACGGCCAGAACGCGGCTCTATGCGGAGTCAGGCTTTCATGGGGTGTTTCAAGCCGGATACACCAAGTTGCTGACGCCGATGTGCATCGGGTCGCATTACGCCGTGCGCACAGAGGCACTCAAGGAAGCGGGCGGGCTCGGGCCGGAGCTGGCCGAGGATCACTCGACGACGATGCTTATATCTGCGGCGGGTTGGCGTGGCGTGCACGCGATTGATGCCTTTGCTGTCGGCGATGGCCCTGCAAGCCTGCCTGATCTTGTGACACAAGAGTTCCAATGGTCCCGCAGTCTTGTGACGCTGCTCTTGAGCCACACGCCGCGGTACTTTGGCAAATTGCCATTGCGCCTGAAGTTCTTGTTTGGTTTCTGCCAGATCTGGTATGCGCTGTTTTCCCTGTCGATGGCGCTGATGTATCTCGCCCCGATCCTCGCGGTGCTGTTTGATATGCGCTTTGCCGATGTGACCTATCCGGCGTTTATCGGCCATATTTTCCCGATGGGCCTTATTCCGCTGATTTTTGTCATCGTGATGAAGCGCGACAAGTTGCTGCGTCCGGTCGATGCGCGGATTTTGTCATGGGAGAAAATCCTTTTTGTCGTTTTACAATGGCCTTGGGTGCTCTGGGGTGTCACGATGGCCGTGCGCGACCGTATCACCGGAAATTTCGTTGATTTCCGGATCACGCCGAAAGGCTCTGCGGCGCAAACCGAGCTTCCCAATAAAGTGATTTTGTTGTACGCTGTACTGGCTCTGGGAGCGATCGTGCCGGTTATATATCAAGACAACCTCATCGAAGCGCGAGGGTTTTACCTTCTGTCGTTGATGAACGCCGTTGCTTACGTTGCTGTGCTCGGAGTTGCGATCGTACACCACTTGCGGGAAAGTCACGTCCGGCTGGCTGACTTTACACGTAACATGGCATTTCAATCCGCAACCTTGATCCTTGTCATGGCGCTTTTCTCAGGCGCGCTTACACTAAGAGGCCAAGTGGCACTCCACGCCTTGGTTTATGGTTTGCAGCCGCTGCAGGTTACGCGCGTGGAGTATATCGTTGCTGGCGCAGGGCAAGGCCAACCGGGTGACTTCCGGGTACGGTTTGACTTGAGCTGGATAGGAATTGGAAGCAAAGAGAAGGGGGAACAATGATGTTCAAAACTAAGCATAAGTTTCTGAAAGCGTTTGCATTGGGCGTGGGGATCACGGCCCTGTTAGCCAATGCTGGTTTGGTTGAAGCCCAGTCGCCGGAAGGGGATATCCCTTTTGGGGTCTATGATCCCGATGGTGACTTCTCAGCCGATGGTGATGTAACGATTGAGCATTTGTTCCTTCCTTGGGAAGATGTCTACCTTGCCTCGCTCAATGACGCGGACGCCTATGCACTGGAACGCAATCGTGCCCTTTTGGTGACGGTTGAGCCCTGGACATGGTCGCGCAGCGAGCGCAATACGGCGCGCTATCTCAAGAACGGTATTTTCTCGGGCGCATATGACCCGAACATGCAAGCGATTTGCCAAATTCTGGGCAAGTTGGAAAGCCCAGTGACACTGCGCTTCATGCACGAGATGGACGATCTCACGGGACAGTTTATCTGGTCGGGTTGGGACCCAGAAGAGTATATCAAGGCCTATCGCCGGATGGTGGACGTTTGTAAGGCCGACGCGCCGAACATCAACCTCATGTGGTCGCCTTTGGGCAACGAAAACATGAGCGAGTATTATCCCGGTGACGATTACGCCGATCTGGTTGGCTTGACGGTTTTCGGCCTTCAGGCATGGGATCAGGCGAAGTTCAACAAAGACCGCAGTTTTGACGACATTTTCGCACCGCGCTACGAGCGCGCCGCGGCGTTTGGCAAGCCTGTGGTTGTGGCCGAACTGGGGTATGTTGGTAAAGCGCCATACGTGGGCGACTGGGCCGGCACCGTACGTCTGAAGAAGGAAGAGTATCCTTCCCTAGTAGGTGTGGTCTACTTTAACTTCCCGGAAGTTTACCCATGGCCCGAAGGGTTTGGCACTCCGGATTGGCGTGTGAAGAACCAAATTCTTGACTAACTTTTCGCATCCGCGAAAAAATTAAAAAAAGTTTTGAGCGAGGGTTGTTACGACTCTCGCTCTCTTTTTACGTGTAACACTAAGAAGTTACTCAACTTTTTTTCGGCGCGGCTCTCAAGCGCCTATCGTCATGTTTCCGCCTAATTCCTGCCAAAGTTTCGCGCCTCTTGACTGGTAACCAATAATTATGGTTTTGCCGTCAGATAATAATAATCGAGCGGCGCCCCATCTGGGTGGGGTTGAAGAGGTAGGACGATGAAAATGCTCTTGAGCAATGTAAAAAACTTGTTTCTTGCACTTGGATTATCAGCGGCAATAGCGGCTGGGCTTTCAGCCGAGTCGGCTCAGGCTTCGCAGGCTGACAGCAGCCAACATGCAACCAAAATCACCGCGGCCGGAACGGGCTCTGTGCGATTTGACTGGATGGCCCGTGGCAACAACCTCACGAAAGTTGCCCAAACCAAACGGCTGAGACGTGCGCCTGTGGGAAAAGGCCGTTGGGTCTGTTCTCCGGCCGGTTTCGGCAAGCAAGCAAGCTGCTTCCGCCGCTGAGGCTGACACGTAGGATGCCGTCTGAGCATCGCTTCCAAATGGTGCATTGAGCGGGGTTAACGCCCCGCTTGAGTTGAGGTATATCAACGACAGACCCATTTTCATGGTAGACTCTTGTTGAGCGCGCACATTGTGTCAGCGCTGATTAGGAGGATTGCACATGATCTATGCTCGAACTTCGACATCCGGCCACGCCAAAACCGCTGCGAGGCGGCTTCCGTTTCTTCACAAATCGCTCTGTATCTCGGCTATCGCGCTGTGTGTCGGGGCCGGTTTTTCTCCGGCTGTGCAGGCTGAAAGTGCTCAAGTCGAGCGCGCCGAAAGCTTGATATGGGACAAAACCGGCAGTGGAGACCCCGCCGCAGGGCGGAGCATTCTAGAGGAGGCCTTACGCGCAGGTGATCTTGACGCTAGCCGTGTTCTTGGAACGCACTTGATCTACGGGTGGGTCTTCGAGAAAGACGCGGCGAGAGGGCTGGAACTGCTTGAGGCAGCTGCCGAGGCAGGCGACGCGCTTGCCAAAACCAAGCTTGGTGAGGTTCTGCTGACCGGTGCTGCGGGCGTCTATGAGCCCGCAAAAGCGCGGCGCTACTTCGAAGCAGCAGGCGCGCAAGACGAGCCAGAGGCATTGCGCTTGCTTGGAGAGCAGCTGATCTTTGGCACTCATTACAACAAGGATCTCCCTGCGGGCCTTGCGCTGATGGAGCGTGCTGTCGCATTGCGCAACTCCAAGGCGATGGTTTCGCTAGGGTCGTTGTATCTGCAAGACGATGCGCTGGGACGCGATAGGGGCAAGGCGCTGGAGCTGTTCGAGGCCGCGGCAACGCTCGGTGATGGTAACGGCTTGGCCACCTATGGGGCCGATATGATGTGGCGGGAGATAGACGCAAAAGCCGCAGAGACGATGCTGCGCAGAGCGGGCGAGTTGGGCTCGGCGAAAGCCTATGCCACGCTCGCGCAGGGCGCGATGTATGGATACCTCGGCGGGGGGGCAGCCTCGCGGGCGAAGTATGAAGGCTACGCTGGCAAGGCGCTCGATGCTGAAGCTGACGAGATTGCAATCTTTGAAGCAGAGCGCATGTTATGGGGGATCGGGGCGCGAGCCAGTGGCCCCAAAGCCCTCGCGATTTTGAAGCAGGCAGCCGATCAAGGCAACAAGGCTGCCGCCAAATATCTGATCGCACTTTTGCGAAACGGCAATAACCTGAATGTGCGCCGCTCGCCCAGCCAGGCGCAAGCCGCGCTCGAAAAATACGCTCCGCTTCTGAATGCTACAGAACGCGCGCAATATGCGCTGACGCTCGACGCCGCGAAGGCCAGAACTCCGAGTGCTTACGCCGATGTTTATCGCGCATTTGAAGAGCAAGCTGGTCTGCACACCGAAGCGTTTGGCCGGGAGGTTTACAAGGCAAATCCCAATGTGGCCGTCTATATTCTTCAAGCGAAGCTGAAGGCCCAAGGGCGTTATGGCGGTGCCTTGGATGGCTATGCAACACGCAAGGCGCTTGCCGCGATCTACGATGCTTGCAGCACAACTCTCAATCTGGACCTGTGCAATGACAGCGTGATGCGGGCCGATGTGATCGGGGCGTTGCTGGTTCGCCAATAAACTCAATCGGGGGGCGTCGCTTTGAGCCGCGCCCCCGATCAGGCTCAGTCCACGCCGAAGATATCGCGCGTGAAGAGAGGGCCTTTGTAATCCTCGAGTTCTTTGTCGCGGCGGTTACACACAACCACGTCAACCTTGCTCAGAAAGCTTTGCAGATCGTCGGTTACCTCGGTGCCGGGGAGTGCATCGGCGTCGAGCATCGGTTCGTAGACAACAACGCGCGCGTGCTCGGAGATCAGCCGTTTGACGATATCATGCATCGCCGAGCTACGCATGTTGTCCGAACCTTGCTTCATTGTCAGCCGATAAACACCGATAGTTTCGGCGCCAAGCTTGAGCACCTGTTCGGCGATAAAGGTTTTTCGGGCTTCATTGGTTTCGACAACGGCCTGAACGAGTTTGTGGGGAATGTCGCGATAGTTTGCCAGCAATTGCTTGGTGTCTTTGGGCAGGCAATAGCCGCCATATCCGAAAGACGGGTTGTTGTATCCGCCGCCAATACGAGGATCCGCGCAGACACCTTGAATGATCTCCTGAACATCAAGCCCCTGTGCAAATCCAAAGCTGTCAAGCTCGTTGAAGAAGGAAATGCGCGTCGCAAGATAGGTGTTGGCAAAGAGTTTGACTGCTTCAGCTTCGTCTGATCCCGTCAGCAGAATTTCCACATCCGGCTTGAGGCTCGCTTCGCGCAAGATACTGGCGAACTGCCGTGCTTGTGTGGACTTGCTGCCAACAATGATGCGTGAGGGGTACAAGTTGTCATAGAGCGCTTTTCCCTCGCGCAAAAATTCGGGCGAAAAGGCGATTTTGTCATCGTCGAGTGCCTTTTGCTGAAGTGCGGTAAAGCCAACGGGAATGGTGGACTTCACAACGATGAAAGCCGTTTTGTTAAAAGAACGCGCCTGACGTATGACCTTTTCAACTGCGGAGGTGTCGAAATAGTGCGCTTCATCATCATAATTGGTTGGTGCTGCAACGATGATAAAGTCAGCCTTTGCGAAGGCTGTTTCTGGGTCGAGCGTTCCTGTGAGGTCGAGCGCTTCCTCGCTCAGGACGCGCTCCATTTCGCTGTCAGCAACGGTTGTGCCTCCGGAATTCACCGTATCAATGCGCGTGGCTTCGATATCGAAGGCTACAACGTGATGCTGTCGCGCAAGCAATACGGCGAGCGACATTCCGACATAGCCTAAACCTGCCACTGTTATGTTGAGTTTTGCCATAGATATTCACTCCTCTTGGGCGCTACCGAATGGTCAACATCCTGAAAGATATTCTTAAGCACAGGTCGTTGAAAACATTGGCGGCGAATAAGAAACAACCTAGCAGCTTATCGGAGGATGTATTTGATCTACGCCAACATTGGCCAAATGCCGCAGCTTGCCCAAGCCCGTTTCGCCACATTTGTGTGTGGCTAGGATTTCACCGGTTCCGGTATGCGCCCCGAAGAGCAAACAGATTTCAACTTTCCGAAGTGGTGCCCGGGGGCGGAATCGAACCACCGACACGAGGATTTTCAATCCACTGCTCTACCCCTGAGCTACCCGGGCACGGGTGAACGAACATATCGTTCTGGGTAGCGGGGTTCTAGGCGAGGGGAGAGGCGGTGTCCAGAGGGTTTTGTGCGAAAATGTCAGTGCGGCAGGGGTTTGTTGTTTTCCATCTCTTCGATCACCTTTTCAAGGTCATCCGGGTCGTCAGAGGGGATCGCGTAGCTGCCGCCCAGCCACTTCGCCAAATCCACGTCAGCGCAGCGTTTTGAGCAAAACGGGCGAAAGCGCGTGTCAGTGTCTTTGCCGCAGATCGGGCAGCTCATGCGAGCACCTCTGACAGCACCTCGATCAGCGGCAGGCGGGCGCGTTTGCGTTGCAGCTCGTAGTTGCCCAGAGGTGTCCAGCCCGCCAGAACCGTGTCGATCCCTTCGTTCTTGAGTTGTGCGCGCAGGCTGGCTTCAAAGCCGCGCCTGTCTTTCTTGGGCATTGGGGCCAAGTCGAGGACAATCTGCCCACCAAGGCCGCGCAGGCGCAGTTGGCGGGGAAGCTCCTTGGCGCAGGCGAAGTTGGCCTTGGTGCCCGCCGCGAACGAGCTGTCGTTGCCTGTGTTCACGTCAACCGAGACAAACGCGCGGGTCGGTTCAACGTAGAGCGTGCCGCCGCCGGGTAGGCGCACCGCCGGCTCTTTCAAGGCTTCCAAAGCGTCAAGCACGCCGTGGGTTTCAAAGCTGCGCGGCTCTGTGACAACTTCGGCTGGCTCGACCCAGTCGCGCCAAGCGAGCACATGCGGCCCGTCGCCCTCCGAGAGGGTTTCTGGCGTGCCGCTTTCGTCACCAATCACCGTTTCGGCGAGGGCGCGCATTGCGGCGACGTCTTCGGCTATGTCCTCACCGTCAGCCTCGGCGCAAGACGAGCGCAGGATAAGGCCCATCTCGCTGCCCTGCATCTCGTCCTTGGCGATCAGCATCAACTCGTCGCGCAAGTCGTCGTCGCGAATCTGGCGCGAAATGTTGAGGCCAGGGGCATCTGGCGTCACGATCGCGTAGCGCGATTTGAACAAAAGTTTCGTCGTCACAGGCAGGGCTTTGCTTTCGTCGGCATAGCCTGTGACTTGAACAGTGAGCGCGTCACCGGGGGCTATGCCTTTGATTTGGCGCAAAAATGCGCTGCCATCGGGTGTCGACAAGAACAGCCCGCCTTGGCCTTTCATCGGCTTCAAGGCCGTCGCGCGATAAATCGTGCCAGGGCGCGGGGCGTCGGCTTCAACGAGGAAGTCTTCGAGCTTTCCGTCAACCATGAGCGCAGCGGCTTCGCGGCCGTGGATATGGTCGAGGATAATCTGACGGCCCTTCATGGCTGGGCTTTCCTTTCTGTGGTCCAAATCGGGTAGCCTGCCGCTTGCAGCAACTGGGCGGCTTCAGCGAGGGGCAGTCCGACAACGGCGGTAAAAGACCCTTGGATCCAAGGGATCAGCGCCCCTGCAGGGCCTTGGATGCCGTAGCCGCCCGCCTTGCCTTGCCAATCGTCTGTGGCGATGTAGCCTGCCAGTTCGGTCTCCGACAGGCGTTTCATTTTCACGGTTGTGACAACGTCGCGCTGCCAGAGTTGCTCGCCCTTGCGCACCGCAATCGCGGTGATCACACGATGGCGGCGGCCAGACATGGCTTTCAGGAACGCAGCCGCCTCAGCAGCGTCTTCGGGTTTGCCCAAAATGCGCCGCCCGAGGGCAACTGTCGTGTCGGCGCAAAGCACAATGTCTGTGCTATCTGCCTGAACAGCCTCGGCTTTTTGCCGCGCCATCCGCGCGCAATAGGGGCGCGGAAGCTCGGCTTTGAGCGGTGTTTCGTCAATGTCTGGCGGGCGAATGTCGTCAGCCACAACGCCGATCTGCGCCAGAAGCTCTTTCCGGCGCGGACTGCCTGAGCCGAGGATCAGTTTCATGCTTATTTGAAGCGGTAGTTGATCCGACCTTTCGTCAGATCATACGGTGTCATTTCCACCTGAACTTTGTCGCCTGCGAGAACACGGATGCGGTTTTTGCGCATCTTGCCTGCCGTGTGAGCGATGATCGTATGGCCGTTTTCCAGCTCGACCAGGAATGTCGCGTTCGGCAGGAGTTCCTTTACGACACCGGGGAATTCGAGCAGTTCTTCCTTGGCCATGGTCTCTCCTAGAGTTTCGCCTGCTGGGTGCAGACGCGGGTTAGATGGGCCTTTTGCAGGAATTTTACAAGGGGATTCTCACCGCAGCGAAAGATGTGTGACATCCTGAACGCGCGGGGCTTGCTCGGCCCAATGTATCAGGTTGAGCACATTGCCCTTCGCGCGCACATGCGAAATTTGCTCAATGTTTACATCAGCATAAGTCCAGCCCGATTGGCCAAGCAGCCCCTCTGCCTGAACGCCCGTTGGCTCAAACCCCTGGTCAGGCGGGCCAAAGACGCCGCCCATGCCTGTGTTTTCTTCAACTCCAAAAAGGCGCGCGTCGCCTCCGACGAGGCTCGACATGACGGTGACGCACTGGTTCTCAAGCGCGCGGGCCATAGCGCCGATGCGCACTCGCCAGTAGCCTTCTAACGCCTCTGTGCAGGACGGAACGAGGATGATCTCGGCACCCGCTTCGGCTAAGGCACGGGCCAACAAGGGAAATTCGCTGTCATAGCAGATCAGAACGCCGATTTTGCCCAAGGCAGTGTCAAACAGCTGTAGAGGCCCGCCGCCGGACTGTCTCCCCGAAATGCCCCATGGGCTGCGCTCAAAACGCGTCATGATCTGTTTGTCTTGAAAGCCGGCGCTGCCCGTCGGGCTGAAAAGCCCTGCGCGGTTTACCACGATATCGCCGTCGATCACCGGTGCCGAGGGCGAGAGAATATGCACGTTAAACTCGGCAGAAAGCTGTGAAAACAGGGCGTTAGACTCGGTCATTCGGCTGCTGACTGCCTCTATAGAGCCGCGCACATCGCCTGCCTTCTCGGGGCCTGAAAGCGCCGCCAGTTCCATCGCGCCATACTCGGGGAAAACGAGCAGCTCAGCGCCTTTTGAGGCGGCTTCGGACACCCATCTGCGTTGCTTTGCAGCGTAGGCGCCCCAGCTTGAAAGCCACTCCACAGGGTAGGCTGATGTTGCTATTTTCATGTCGTTTTCCAAAAGTGTTAACGGCGCAAAACCGGCTGCCTACACTATGCAGCACTGTATGCAGCTTTCCGTGCATAACGCGTGCAGACAGTTTTGCCAGCCTCAAAAAGGTTAACGCCGCAAGCCGTGACAGGCAAATTGACGTTACGCCAATGCTCTTGCAGGTCGCCTCGTTCCGCTTCACTATGCTCGCGAGGAAGGGCGCGGATAAGTGCCCAAAGGGAGGAAACAACTATGACTTTTGGCTCACTACAAGACAGCCTTGATCTCACGAATGAAATGCCGTGGGAGGCGCGTGACGTGCCCACGACGGTCTATGAAATGTTGGCGAATACCGCCGCGAAGTTTCCGGATCGTTCAGCGATCAGCTATCAGCTTGAATCCGGCCCGACAGACAAGGCCGAAACGCTGACATGGCGTGAGGTGCATGAGAAGGTTTGCCAGATCGCGAACCTGCTGCGCGACCTCAAGGTTGGAGAAGGTGACGTTGTTGCGCTTGTGATGCCGAACACCACAGAGACAGCTCTGGCCCTGATTGCCGGAATGGTCGCGGGGATCGCCAACCCGATCAACCCGCTTCTGGAGCCTGAGCAGATCGGCGCGATCCTGCGAGAGACGAAAGCCAAGGTTGTTATCACGCTCAAGGCTTTCCCCAAAACGGATATTGCCCAGAAAACAGCCGAGGCCGTGCGCCACGCGCCGGGCGTGCACACCGTTCTTGAGATCGATCTGAACCGCTATCTCAGCCCGCCCAAAAGCTGGATCGTGCCGCTGATCCGCCCCAAGAACCCGACGGGCCACCACGCCGATGTGAAAAGCTTCCACAAAGAAGTCGCGCGCCAAGCCAAGACGCTTAACTTTGAAGATCGCAAGGTTGACCGCGTCGCAGCCTATTTCCACACAGGCGGCACTACGGGCATGCCGAAAGTCGCACAGCACAAGAACTCCGGCATCATCTACCAGGGCTGGATCGGCGACACGCTGCTTTACACCGAGGAAGACAGCGTGATGTGCCCGCTGCCGCTGTTCCACGTTTTCGCCTGCCACGTCATTCTGATGGCGGTGATCAAGTCGGGCGCACATGTCGTGTTCCCGACACCTGCGGGCTATCGCGGCGATGGCGTGTTCGACAACTTCTGGAAGCTTTGTGAGCGTTGGAAGACGACTTTCATCATCACCGTGCCAACGGCTGTTTCGGCGCTTATGCAGCGCCCTGTTGATGCCGATGTCTCTACCGTTAAAAACGCCTTCTCGGGCTCGGCACCGATGCCACAAGAGTTGTTCACGCGCTTCACCGAGGCCACCAAGATCAACATCGTTGAAGGCTACGGGCTGACAGAGGCCACAGTGCTTGTCAGCTGCAACCCTGTTGATGGCGAAAAGCGCATTGGCTCGGTCGGGGTTCAGTTCCCCTATACCGAGGTGAAGATATTCAAGGACACCGACAAGGGCCCAGTGGAATGCGCGCCTGACGAGATCGGCGAAATCTGCGTTGCAGGCCCCGGCGTCTGGGCGGGCAACACCTACACCGAAGAAGTCAAAAACCGTGACCTCTATCACCACGAGCGGTTTCTGCGCACGGGTGACTTGGGGCGGATCGACCCTGAGGGTTACATCTGGATCACGGGCCGTGCGAAAGACCTGATCATTCGCGGCGGTCACAACATTGACCCCGCCGAGATCGAAGATGCGCTTCTGGCACATAAAGACGTAGCTTTTGCAGGCGCGATAGGCCAACCCGACGCGCACGCAGGCGAAGTGCCTTGTGCATTTGTCGAGCTTGTCGAAGGCGGCACAGTTACGGCGGAAGAGCTGATGGCGCATGCGAAAGTGCACATTCACGAGCGCGCGGCTTACCCCAAGCATATCGACATCATGCCCGAACTTCCCAAGACGGCAGTTGGCAAGATCTTCAAGCCCGATCTGCGCAAGAATGCGATCACGCGGGTCTACAACAGCGCGCTGCAAGACGCTGGTATCGCGGCGCGGGTTGTTTCAGTTCTGGACGACAAGAAACGCGGGCTGGTTGCCCAGCTTGAGGCCAACGGAGCGACAGATGTTGATGTTAGCAAGGTGCTCGGCAGCTTTGTGCGCCCCTGGGAGTGGGCTGAAAAGGGCTAAGCGAAGAGCTGGTAAGAAAATTGGAATTTTCTTACAAATTTCTTCGAAGAAATTTGGGTGCACCCAACAGGGGCCGGAAAGCAAACGCTTTGCGGCCCTTTTGTTTTGCGCTAGGCTCTGGTGAACAAGTTAACAACCAAGGCCGCCGGGCATGAGCGATAAGAAGAACATCCTGTTTATAATGTTTGATCAGCTCCGCTGGGATTACCTCAGTTGCTATGGTCACCCGCATCTGGACACCCCGAACATTGACTGGCTGGCGGCGCAGGGTGTGCGGTTTAACCGCGCATATATCCAGTCTCCGATTTGCGGCTCATCTCGGATGAGCACCTATACAGGCCGCTATGTGCACAGCCACGGAGCCAGCAACAACAAGGTTCCGCTCAAGGTTGGCGAGATAACTATGGGCGATCATCTGCGCCGCGCAGGTGTTGACTGCTGGCTTGTCGGAAAAACCCATATGGAGGCTGACGCCGAGGGCATGGCGCGGCTTGGGCTTGAGCCTGACAGTGTCATTGGTGTGCGCGTTGCCGAGTGCGGCTTTGACGTGTTCGAGCGCGACGACGGGATGCGCCCTGAGGGGCCAGAGGGAAGCTACGATCCGCGCGGCGCTATGGCCTACAACGAGTGGCTGCGCGAGAAGGGCTATGACAGCGACAACCCCTGGCACGACTTCGCAAATTCGGGGTTAGACGCAGAGGGCAATGTGCAGTCGGGCTGGTTTTTGAAAAACTCGGCCTATGCCGCAAACATCGACGAGCCCGACAGCGAAACACCTTACCTGACAACCCGTGCGATGGAGTTTATGCAAAGCACAGATGCGCCGTGGTGTTGCCACCTGAGCTATATCAAGCCGCACTGGCCCTATATCGTGCCCGAGCCCTACGCGAGCATGTTTGGCCCTGAGCATGTGCTGCCCGTCGTGCGCTCCGAGAGCGAACGCCAGCAAGCGCACCCCGTTCTGAAGGCCTTCATGGATACGCCCGTCGGCCAGAGCTTTAGTCGCGAAGACGTGCGCGAGGCGGTTATTCCGGCCTATATGGGCCTCATCAAACAAGTCGACGACCAGATGGGCCGCCTGTTTGACTGGCTCAAAGAAACGGGCCGTTGGGACAACACGGCAATTGTGCTGACGTCCGATCATGGCGACTTTCTCGGTGACCACTGGCTTGGCGAAAAGACGTTCTTCTACGAGCAAAGCGTGCGGGTTCCGCTGATCGTCTATGATCCGTCCCCCGAGGCGGACGCGACACGCGGCACGGTGTCAGAGGCGCTGGTCGAGAGCATCGACCTTGCGCCGACCTTTCTGGAAATGTCGGGAGCCGAGGCACCCAAGCACATCCTTGAAGGCGAAAGCCTGCTGCCGATCTTGCATGGCACGCGCGAAGACAGCCTGCGCGACTGTGTGATCTGCGAGTATGACTATTCAGGCGCGCCACTTGCCAACGGCTTGGGCCACACGATCGAACAAGCCCAGATGTATATGGTCGCCGACAAGCGTTGGAAAATGATCCACTTTGAAAGCGGAGACAGGCCGATGCTGTTTGATATGGTGAACGACCCTGACGAACTCACCGATCTGGGCAACAGCGAGGAACATACCGCAACACTCGCGCTGATGTATGAGAAGCTGCACCGTTGGGCGCGGCGCGTGTCGCAACGCACGACAGTCGGCCACAACGGGTTGATGGCCCGACGCAAAGCGCGCAGCACCAAGGGTATCGTCATCGGCGTGCCGGAAGAGGGCGATATGGATGCGGAGTTGACGGTGAAATACCGTGGGGTGAAGGCCAAGCCCTGGCAGGATGTGAAGAGAAACGCCAAGGTTTGCCCAGAGTGCAGCCATGTTTTCAAAAGTAACGGTTGGGATGGCATCGATGCGCATTGGAGATCCAAGCATGATGACGTCATGCCGTATGAAGAGGCTTGGCCACTTATAAAGACCGGCGCTTACAAGAAGGCTTAAGTTTGCGCCGTGGCTTCGCCACGTCGCGGTGTTGAGGGGCTAGCCCCTCAAACTCCCCCAGGATATTTTGGGCAAGAAGAAAAAGAAAAGCGCGCCCTGACAGGTGGCCGGGCGCGCTTTTGCAATCGTGTTCGCTTGTTTATCCGAGCAGGCGGCGGGCGATAACCTGCGCCTGAATTTCCGCCGCGCCCTCAAAGATGTTGAGGATGCGCGCATCGCAGAGGATGCGTGAAATCTGGTATTCCATCGCAAAACCGTTGCCGCCGTGAATTTGCAGTGCGTTGTCGGCCGAGGCCCAAGCAACACGCGCGCCCAGAAGCTTGGCCATGCCTGCCTCGAGGTCACAGCGGCGATCGTTGTCTTTTTCCCAAGCCGAGAAGTATGTCAACTGGCGCGAGACCATGATCTCGACAGCCATCATCGCGAGCTTGCTCGCCACGCGCGGGAACTCGATCAGCGACTTGCCGAATTGCTTGCGGTCTTCGGCGTATTGCATGCCCACATCAAGCGCGGATTGCGCGACGCCAATCGCGCGGGCCGCCGTCTGGATGCGTGCTGCTTCAAACGTTTGCATGAGCTGCTTGAAGCCCTGGCCTTCTTCAGAGCCGAGCAGGTTTTCGCCCTTCACTTTGAAGCCGTCAAACGCCAGCTCGTATTCCTTCATGCCGCGGTAGCCCAGCACTTCGATTTCGCCGCCGCTCATGCCCTCGGTGGGGAAGGGGGCTTCGTCGGTTCCCGGTGTCTTCTCTGCCAGAAACATCGACAGGCCTTTGTGGTTGTCCGTGTCCGGGTTGGTGCGCGCGAGCAGCGTCATAACATGGGTGCGTGCCGCATGGGTGATCCATGTTTTGTTGCCCGTAACTTCGTAGTCGCCCTCGGCGTTTTTCACAGCGCGGGTGCGCAGCGAGCCAAGATCAGAGCCGGTGTTCGGCTCGGTAAAGACAGCTGTTGGCAGAATTTCTGCAGAAGAGATTTTTGGCAGCCAGTGGTCCTTCTGCGCGTCTGTGCCGCCCGCCAGAATAAGTTCTGCAGCTATCTCGGAGCGCGTGCCCAGAGAGCCTACGCCGATATAGCCGCGCGAAAGCTCTTCAGAGACAACGACCATGCTCGCCTTGCTCAAGCCAAACCCGCCGTATTCCTCGGGGATGGTCAGGCCAAACACGCCCATTTCGGCCAGTTCTTCGATGATCTCGATCGGGATTAGCTCATCCTTGAGGTGCCATTCGTGCGCAAAAGGCATAACCTTTTCAACAGCATAGCGGCGGAATGTTTCGCGGATCATTTCGAGCTCTTCATCAAGACCCGTCTTGCCAAAGGTGATCTCGGCTTTGCCCTCTTGCATCAACGCAACAAGAGCCACACGCGCGTCTTGCGTGTTGCCTTGGCTCATCAGCGTCTGGACTTCTTCACATTGAAAGCCCTTGAGCGCATCCCAGCCAAGGCCCATGTCCTGCAACTTGAGGATCTCGCCTTGGTTCATCGGAATGCCGCCAGCAATATGGTGCAGGTATTCGCCAAAGGCGATCTGGTGGATGTGCTGCTCAAGCGGGCCGAACTGGCCATTCGCTTCAAGGCCTTCGGCCCATTTCTGCATCTGGCGCAGGCTTTCGACATAGGTTGCCAGCCAAGCCAGTCCGTGTGCGGCTGTCTGGTGGTCTTCAAGCAGGCCCGCCGAGACGCGGCCGTCTTTACTGACAGTCTCGCGCACCTTTGACGTGGCGGTTTCAAGCAGGGCTTCACAGGGCGCAACAGCGGCCTTTGTCAGCGTGAGAAGGTTGGGGAGAAGGGCGCTCTGAGCCATTGAGATATCCTATCCGTCCGAGAAGTTGAGCCTTGAGTGGCGTTGAGTCTGATTTAGCTACTTTGCAGGTGCAGCGCAACAAAGATACGCTGCGATGCGGCAAATGGTTCAATAATTGCGCGCGAAAACTCTATACATCCCGCGCCAAGAGGCATACGCATTCCATTATGGATATGTTTTTCTCAGGCCTTACGCCCGCTCTCTTCGCTATTGCCTTTGCCGTCACGCTTGTTGCAGGTACCGTCAAAGGCATGGTTGGTTTCGCCATGCCAATGGTGATGATCTCCGGCCTGTCCAGCTTCATTTCGCCCGAGTTGGCGCTGGCAGGGCTGATCTTGCCAACCGTTGCCACCAACGTGCAACAAGCCTTCCGCCATGGCGCGGGCGAGGTCTGGGGCGCGGTCAAGCGCTTCAGGATTTTCCTGATCACAGGAGGGGTGACACTTCTCACCTTCGCACAGCTGGTCAATGTCATCCCCTCGCACATCATGCTGCTGTCAATCGGCGTGATCGTGAGCCTCTTTACGGGCATTCAGCTTTTGGGCTGGTCGCCAAGCTTTCATCACGCGCCAAAGCGCTATGAGGCGCTGTTCGGCGGCGCGGCAGGCGCGATTGGCGGCTTGTCCGGCATTTGGGGGCCGCCGACTGTGATGTATCTTTCGGCGCTCGACGTGGCGAAAAAGGAAAGCCTGCGCATTCAAGGTATTATCTACGGCCTCGGCGCGGGGCTGCTTGTTGTTTCGCATATCGGCTCGGGCGTGCTCAACGCCAAAACGCTGCCATTCTCGGCCGCGATGCTTGTGCCTGCTCTGATCGGCCTGCAGATCGGCTTTCGCCTGCACGACCGGATTGATCAAAAGAACTTCAAACGCCTGACGCAGATTGTCTTGTTCGTGGCGGGCCTCAACCTGATCCGCAAGGGGCTAATGGGGTAGGCGCTGCAGAAGCCACAAGCGCCAGCCCGAGGACGTTGCCAAGGGCATAAGGACGAGATAAAAAGAGAGCGCCCCGAAGGGCGCTCACCATTAAGTCAAACCAGTTTTAACGAGTTCAGCCGATCGCGGCGGCTTTCACGTCGTCGTCGATAAATGGCAAGTATTGCTCGAAGTTGGCCGAGAACATCTCGACCAGCTTTTGCGCCTGCGCGTCATAGGCGCTCGCATCGGCCCATGTGCTGCGGGGGTCAAGCAGTGTTGCGTCAACGTCGCTAACAGTGACGGGCACGTCAAAGCCGAAGTTTTCGTCTTTGCGGAAGGTCGCGTCGTTGAGTGAGCCTTCCAAAGCCGCTGTAAGCAAGCCGCGCGTTGCCTTGATGGGCATGCGCTTGCCTGTTCCGTAGGCGCCGCCTGTCCAGCCGGTGTTCACCAGCCAGCATGTCGCGCCGTGTTGGCCGATCTTCTCGCGCAGAAGGTTGCCGTAGACTTCTGGGCGGCGTGGCATGAATGGCGCGCCGAAGCATGTCGAGAATGTTGGTTCCGGCTCGACAACGCCGCGCTCTGTGCCCGGTGTTTTTGACGTGAAGCCAGAGAGGAAGTGATACATCGCCTGTGCAGGTGTGAGGCGCGCGATGGGGGGCAGAACGCCGTAAGCATCGCATGTCAGCAGGATGATGTTTTTCGGGTGGCCGCCTGTCGCGGTCTCGGACGCGTTGCTGATGTAGTTCAGCGGGTAGGCGCAGCGCATGTTTTGCGTCAGCGAGCTGTCGTCGTAGTCAAGCTCGAAGGTTTCTTCGTCATACACCATGTTCTCGATAACGGTGCCGAACTTTGATGTCGTGGCGTAGATCTCGGGCTCGGCTTCTGCCGACAGGTTGATCGTTTTCGCGTAACAGCCGCCTTCGAAGTTGAACACGCCGTTGCCTGACCAGCCGTGCTCGTCATCGCCGATAAGCGTGCGGGAAGGGTCAGCGGAAAGCGTTGTCTTACCCGTGCCTGACAGGCCAAAGAAGATGGCGCTATCAACCGGGTTGCCCACGGCGTGGTTGGCCGAGCAGTGCATCGGCATGATGCCCTTTTCTGGCAGCAAGTAGTTCAGCAGCGAGAAAACAGATTTCTTGTTCTCGCCAGCATACTCTGTGCCGCCAATCAAAATGAGTTTGCGATCAAAGTTCATCGCAATCACCGTCTCGCTGCGGCAGTCGTGCTTGGCAGGGTCGGCTTGGAAACTTGGGCAGTTGATAACCGTGAAATCGGCCAAGAAGCTGTCAAGCTCTTCTCGCGCAGGGCGGCGCAGCAGGTGACGGATAAACAGGTTGTGCCATGCGAGCTCAGTGACCATGCGCACGTTGATCGCATGTTCCGGATCGGCGCCGCCGACGAGGTCTTGAACGAAGTAGTCGCGGCCCTTCATGTGGGCCAGCATGTCTTTATAGAGCGCATCAAAGCCCTCGGGGCTCATCTCGGCGTTGTTGTCCCACCAGATGGTGTCAGCAACCGAAGGCGTCTTGACGACGTGCTTGTCTTTAGGCGAGCGGCCCGTGAACTTGCCCGTGGTGACAAGAAATGCGCCGCCATTGCCAAGTTTGCCTTCGTCGCGCTTGAGCGCGGCTTCGACCAGCGCGGGCTCCATCAGGTTGTAGGAGACGTTGCCAAGCCCCGTGATACCTTGATCTTCGAGCTTGAAATTCGGGTTTACCCGTCCTGATGTCATTGCGATGTGCTCCTTGACGTGCCTGCGCTGTGTCTTTCGCACAAGCGAGCCAAAGCGGCAAGCCGTGCTTGGGGGCGTCTTAACATGTCGGTTTTATGACGCAACAGACGGGAATGACGCAGTTAGCGCAATCAAGGGCAGTTTAGCGCAACCAGAGGCGACATCTCGCCTGATGAAATGCACTCAGAAATGAAAAGTGAGGTAATTTAGCCATTTCTAAAACCTTTTTGCCACAAAGTTGACGCCAATGCGCAACTGATTCGTTGTTGGGCTTGATTGAGCGCTGGAAAAAGGCAATGGTGAGAAAAAAGTTGGCATAAGTCAGCATATTGAGAGCAGAAAAAGGAACATTGAAATGTCCAAAATCGCCCTTGTGGACGATGACAGGAATATTCTGACATCGGTAGCTATGTGCCTTGAAGCCGAAGGCTTCGAGGTTGAAACCTATCATGATGGCCAGCAAGCGCTGGATGCATTTAACAAAAAACTCCCCGACATGGCCGTGCTTGATATCAAGATGCCACGTATGGATGGTATGGATCTGCTGCAAAGACTTCGTCAGAAAACGACGATGCCGGTCATCTTCCTCACGTCGAAAGACGACGAGATTGATGAAGTCCTCGGCCTGCGCATGGGCGCCGACGATTATGTGAAAAAACCGTTCTCGCAGCGTTTGCTGGTTGAGCGCATTCGCGCCCTTCTGCGCCGCCAGGATGCCATTTCCGGCGAGGTTGTCGCTGACAGCGAAGACACCAAAGTAATGGACCGTGGCGAGCTCAAGATGGATCCGTTGCGCCACGCCGTGACTTGGAAAGGTCAGGATGTGTCTCTGACAGTCACCGAATTCCTGCTACTGCAAGCTCTCGCGCAACGCCCCGGTTTTGTGAAAAGCCGCGACCAGTTGATGGATGTCGCCTACGACGATCAGGTCTATGTGGATGACCGCACCATCGACAGCCATATCAAACGCCTGCGTAAAAAGATGCGCAGTGTTGATGAAACGTTTTCTGCCATTGAGACACTCTATGGCATCGGTTACAGATACAACGAAGAATAAGGCCCAGAAGGGCGCTGTCCGCTAGAGAACGGTGAGTGTTTTGGCACTAGAACGTGACGGAGATGTGGTGCTGGGCGATGACTTTATCGCCCCGCATAGCACCGTTGATGATGAAATCCGCACGCGTCGTGAGCGTCGCGGGTTCTTCTCGTTGCGCCACTCGCCTCTGGCCCGCAAGATCATAACTTTCAATCTTATCGCGATGTCGCTGTTACTGGCGGGCATTCTTTACCTGAACTCGTCTCGCGACGGGCTGGCGCTGCAACGCGCCAAGGGCCTGGTTGGAGAAGTCGAACTGATCGCGAACGTGTTTGAAGCCCAGATGCCTCAGGGCGCGCCTGTGAACCTTGCCACGGGTGACGGCGTTGACGTAAAAATGGCGCTTAAGCGGCTTGATCTACGCGAAGGCCTGGAAGTTTACGTTTTTGACGGCGCGGAAACGCTGGTTGCGGAAACCTCGGGGCAGGGGCTTGCTGCGGATATCAACAGCAAGAGTGACGCCGTCCAGCGCACCTATTTGACAGATGGGCTGAACTGGGTTTGGAACACCTTCGCCGCACCTTTCGACAACAACAAAAATACGACGCCCCCAAGCGCCGAAGAGCATGCCCGCAGCCTTGTTGCTGCCGCGATGGGCGGTCAGCCGCAGATTGGCGGCATCAGTTCGGGCGCGGGTTTTGCCGTTGCGACACCGATCCGGCAAGGCGCTGACGTGGTTGGCGTTGTCGTCTTGGCGACAACTTCGGGCGAGATCGACTATCTGGTGCGCCTTGAGCGTGAGCGCGTTTTGCAGATGTTTCTGGTTGGCGTGCTGATCTCGATTGGTCTCAGCCTTGTTCTGGCCTCAACCATCGCAAACCCGCTCAGCGACTTGGCAGCCTCGGCCCGTCTTGGCCACGACAAAGACAGCCGCAATGTCGCCCCCGGGCGTATTCGCATCCCCGATCTGACAGCGCGGCCGGACGAGATCGGCCGCCTCTCGGGGGCTTTGCGCGGCATGGTCTCGGCGCTCTACGACCGGATCGACGCCAACGAACAATTTGCCGCCGATGTTGCCCATGAGATCAAAAACCCGCTGGCCAGCCTGCGCTCGGCCGTCGGAACGCTGCGTGTCGCCAAACGTGACGATCAGCGCGAAAAACTTCTCAATGTGATCGAACATGATGTGCGCCGCCTTGACCGTTTGGTCAGCGACATCTCTAACGCCTCACGCCTTGACAGCGAACTTGTCAAAGAAGAGCAGGAAACCTTTGATCTGCTCAACATGATCGGCAACCTCTGCCAGTTCCTTGGCGAAGATGCCAAGTCAAAAGGCATCGATTTTATTAGCGATCTTCCGCAGCAACCGGTGATGCTGAGCGGTTTGGAAGCGCGCTTGGCGCAGGTTTTTGTGAACCTGATCACCAATGCGATTTCTTTCTGCGAAGACGGTGATGCGATCCGTGTTTGGGCGCGCCAACGCGAAAACCGCGTGCTGGTTGTTATCGAAGACACGGGCCCCGGCATTCCCGAGGAAGCGCTGAGCAAGATCTTCAAACGCTTCTATTCAGAGCGCCCCGAACAGCAGTTCGGCAACAACTCGGGCCTTGGCCTTGCGATCTCCAAACAGATCGTCGAAGCGCATGACGGCGTGATCTGGGCTGAAAACATCCGGCCAACTGACGCCGACGCGACCTCTGAGCCGCTCGGTGCGCGCTTCGTGGTTGGCCTTCCGGTCTAGGTGCGATGGGCGCTCCCGTCCACGCGACTGCCGTTTCCTACAACAACAAAGCTGTCTTGTTGCGCGGCGCCTCTGGCACGGGGAAGTCTGGGCTTGCGCTTGAGCTGATGGCCTACGGCGCGGCGCTGATCGCCGATGACAGGGTTGTCCTGCATGCTCGCGACGGCTTGCTTTGGGCAGAGTGCCCCGAAACCCTTAAAGGCAAAGTCGAGGCGCGCTTTGTTGGCCTGCTGGCAGCCGACCCCGCAGGCCCTGCGCCTGTTGCACTCGTCGTCGAGATGGGCAAAGTTGAGAGCGAGCGCCTGCCGCCGCGGCGCTTTTGCGAGATAGACGGCCTACAGATCGCCTGCCTTCACAAGGCCGAAACAGGCTCTTTTGCCGCCGCCATTGTGCAATATTTGAAAGGTGGACGATGCGACTGAGCTTTGAGCAAAGAAAGGGCCGCTGCCAATGAGTAACGCAAATGAACGGCTGGTCTTTGTCACGGGGCCGTCAGGGGCAGGGCGCAGCACCGCGATCGCGGTGCTAGAAGACCTCGGCTATGAAGCAATCGACAATCTGCCGCTGAGCCTTGTCGAGAGGTTGCTGAGCGGGCCGCCTTTGACACGGCCTCTGGCGCTTGGTCTTGACACACGTAACCGCGACTTCTCGGCAGGGGCCTTGCTTGATGCGATCGAAAACAGCGCGCGGCTTTATGATGTGCAGGCAGAATTGCTCTATCTGGATAGCAAGGAAGACGTGCTGATCAGGCGGTTTTCGGAAACGCGCCGTCGGCACCCTTTGTCTCCGCATGAGAGCCCGCTTATCGGGGTGAAGCGAGAGTTTGACTTGCTGGCCGCTGTGCGCACGCGGGCTGACGTCTTGATAGACACCTCCGAGTTAAGCCCACATGAGCTGCGCGAAGAGCTGGCGCGCTGGTTTGGCGAGGCTGACGCGCCGCAGATGGCCTTTTCTGTACAATCATTCTCTTACAAGCGGGGGTTGCCGCGCGGCGTTGACATGGTGCTTGATTGCCGGTTTTTGCAAAACCCGCATTGGGAGCCGGAGCTGCGTGGCCTCACGGGGCTTGATGCGGCGGTGCAAAGCTACGTGCAAGGCGATGCGCGGTTTGACAGCTTCTTTGAGAGAGTTT
Source organism: uncultured Lentibacter sp. (assembly GCA_947497495.1). GTDB lineage: Bacteria > Pseudomonadota > Alphaproteobacteria > Rhodobacterales > Rhodobacteraceae > Lentibacter. Next base: position 153,419 of record CANMGT010000006.1, on the reverse strand, counting down.
GCGGGCTGACGCTGGATCTGCTGCCTGCCTACCGCAAAGAGGGTAAGGCGCATTTCGCACTCGCCTTTGGGTGTACAGGTGGGCGGCACCGCTCGGTCACACTTGCGGAAATGGTTGCAAAAGCCCTTGCGAAAGAGGGCTGGCAGGTGTCAATAAGACACCGCGAATTGGAGAGGCCTGCTTCTGGGAAACCACCTGAAGAGGTTTTAAGCGAAACGCATCATGCTAAAGGATAGGCCTTGATCGGAATCGTGATTGTTGCACATGGGGGGCTGGCGCAGGAGTATCTTGCGGCGGTTGAGCATGTTGTGGGCCGTCAGCAAGGTGTGCGCGCCGTGATGATTGAAGCAGATTGCGACCGCAGCGCCAAAGAGAACGAGATTTGCACCGCCGCGAATGACGTTGATCAAGGCGGCGGCGTTGTCGTGGTGACAGACATGTTCGGAGGCTCGCCTTCCAACCTGTCGCTGATGGCCTGCAAAGTCGACAACCGGCGCATTCTCTACGGAGCCAACTTGCCGATGCTGATCAAACTGGCGAAGTCACGTCACATGGATGTGCCCGATGCTGTGCGGCTGGCGCTTGACGCAGGCCGCAAGTATATCGACAGCCAGAACGTAAATACTTAACGAGAGCATTGGGGCGCAGAGATGTCAGAGACATATCAAAAATCACTCAAGGTCATCAACGAGAAGGGTCTGCACGCGCGGGCTTCTGCCAAGCTTGTTGAAGTGGTCGAGGGGTTTGATGCGCGTGCAGAAGTCACGAAAGACGGCATGAGCGCCAGTGGCGACAGTATTATGGGACTTTTGATGTTGGCAGCAGCAAAAGGAAGCTCTATTGACGTCGAGACTTCAGGGCCGGATGCCGAAGCTCTTGCCTCAGCTCTTGAGGCTTTGGTGGCAGACCGGTTCGGAGAAGACATGTAGGCGCGAGCCCGCGATGGAACCGAGGCACTGATTGGTAGATCAAACGCATAAAACGCCCGCCGAGCCAATTGTGGCCCCTGAGGCACCTATGGAAAATGAAACGCTGGTCGCTACACATTACGACCGGCGCTCTCTGACCTATGCGAACTCGTTTGACAGCCCCGCCAAGGCACTTCTGATCAAAACCATTGAGTGGTTTACCGGCAAGTTGAAGATCTTGCGGATGGTGAAAAAGTTTGAAGCGCAGGGCACGCCGACAGGGCAGGCCTTCTGGCCCGCCGCGCTCAAGATCATGGGGATCGAACTGCAAACACCGCAAGAGCAGCTTGACTATATCCCCAAAGAGGGGCCGGTTGTTGTTGTCGCCAATCACCCGCACGGGCTTGTTGACGGCATGACTTTCGCTGATCTGATCGGACGCGTGCGCAACGATTACCGCATTCTCACGCGCGCCCTGCTGACGGGGATCGACGAGGCGGCAACAGAATATATGATCCCTGTGCCCTTTCCTTACGAAGATGATGCGCAGAAGAAGTTTGTCGAGATGCGCGCCAAAGCGATGGCACACCTCAAGGAGGGCGGGCTTGTCGCTCTTTTTCCATCTGGGGTGGTTGCCAGTTCGGACACGGCATTCGGGCCAGTCATTGAACGTGAGTGGAATGTCTTCACAGCGCAAATGATCCGCCGCTCGGGCGCCAAAGTGGTTCCGATCTACTTCCCGGGGTCAAACTCGCGGATGTATCAGATTGCCAACCGCATATCTTCGACACTGCGTCAGGGGCTGTTGCTGCATGAAGTCGTACACGCTTGCCACAAGCCGCAAAAGCCGGTTGTGGGCGAAGCTCTGACGGACGAGCAGATGGAAAGCCTCACCAAAGACCCGCGCGGCTTCATGGCTTGGCTTCGCGAACATACTCTGGGTCTCAAAGGCTGAGCCTTTTAGCAACCGATCTCTTCTAATAGAAGCCTTCAGCGACGAGAGTGTCAAAGTTCTTGCGGAGATTGTCGCGCAGGGACTTATGCTTGTGGCGGGGCTGCGCACGCACGTAGCGTTCAAGCTGGCGGTAGCGTGCCGAACGCAGCGGGTCTTTCACAATGTGCAGCAGGCCCCAAGTTATAGCCGCCATAATCGCGATAACAAACAACCGCAATGTAGTCTCCCAGAGGGGGGCGCTTTGCGTCAGCACGATGGCGATCCCCAGCAGGCAGGCCGCAACCAGCAATGCAAGCTTCCATAGCGGGCTGAGCACACGCCAAAGTGGTTCGAGGCTGTCGGTATACTTCCCAGTTCCTACCCAGAGCGCGCAGACGACAAGGATGCTTGAGGTCAGCGGCGAAAGCGGTGCGCCTCTCAACAGCAACGCGCTAGCGGCGAGCACGACGCACAGCCGCAAGAGCGCTAGCCCGCGAAGCATGGCAAGGCTCTCTAGGGGCATGGTTTTCGATATACGGTCAATTTCGGGCGTGCTGTTCATAGGGTTCGGCGACTGTTGTTGTTTGCGATGCGCCCAACTTAGCGAAAAAATGGGGCGACTATTTGTTCGCTATTAGGCGTAGGGATGCTGTGAGAAAAATGTAACTGCAAACGAAAAGGCCCGCCAAACTGGCGGGCCTTTGTTTTGTCGTGGCGTCAGCCGCTTAGAGCTTTTCGAGAAGCTCGGGCACGGCTGTGAAGAGATCTGCCACGAGGCCGTAGTCAGCCACCTGGAAGATCGGCGCTTCTTCGTCTTTGTTGATTGCGACGATGATCTTACTGTCTTTCATACCGGCAAGGTGCTGGATAGCGCCCGAGATGCCGACGGCGATGTAAAGATCAGGCGCAACAACTTTGCCTGTTTGGCCAACTTGCCAGTCGTTCGGCGCATAGCCCGAGTCGACAGCGGCGCGTGAGGCACCAACGGCAGCACCGAGCTTGTCAGCGAGACTTTCGATGAGTTTGAAGTCATCTTCCGAGCCAACACCGCGACCACCAGAAACAACCACACCAGCTGATGTGAGTTCTGGACGGTCGGAAGCGGCTACCTTGTCTTCAACCCATGATGAGAGGGCTGGATCAGCCGCGGCACCGATGGTTTCTACTGAGGCTGAACCGCCTTCACCGGCAGCATCAAAAGTTGATGTGCGGAAGGTGATGACTTTCTTGGCATCCGATGACTTCACGGTCTGGATCGCGTTGCCAGCATAGATCGGGCGCTCGAATGTATTGCCGTCAACAACGCCTGAGGCGTCAGAGATAACCATCACATCAAGAAGCGCCGCCACACGTGGCATCACGTTTTTTGCGTCGGTTGTCGCGGGGGCTACGATGTGCTCGTAGTCGCCAGCAAGTGATACGATCAGCGCGGCTGTTGGTTCCGCGAGGCGGTGCCCAAGGGAAGCATCTTCAGCGACGAGCACTTTGCTCACACCGTCGATCTTTGCAGCGGCGTCACCAGCGGCCGCGGCCGAGGCACCGGCGCAGAGAACTGTCACGTCACCAAGGGTTTTGGCGGCGGTCACAGCCTTTGCAGTTGCGTCCATGGCAAGTTCGCCATTGTTGACTTCGGCTAGGAGTAGAACAGACATTATACAGCCCCCGCTTCTTTAAGTTTCGCGACCAGTTCATCAACAGAACCAACGATCTCGCCCGCTTTGCGTGCTTCCGGCTCGGTTGTGGAGATGATTTCGAGGCGCGGTGTCACGTCAACGCCGTAGTCGGCGGCTGTCTTCTCATCAAGCGGCTTTTTCTTGGCCTTCATGATGTTTGGCAGGGACGCATAGCGCGGCTCGTTGAGGCGCAAATCAACCGTGATGATGGTTGGCATGTTTACGTTGATTGTTTGCAAACCACCGTCAACTTCGCGTGTCACAACGGCTTTATCGCCGTCAATATCAAGCTCGGACGCGAATGTGCCTTGTGACCAGCCCAGTAGGGCCGAAAGCATCTGGCCTGTCGCGTTCATGTCGTTGTCGATCGCTTGTTTGCCGGCGAGAACGATGCCAGGAGCCTCTTCCTCAACGACTTTCGCTAGGATCTTGGCAACCGCGAGCGGCTCGATGTCCTGGTGCACGTCGTCAGCAGCCACAACGAGAATCGCGCGGTCAGCACCCATCGCGAGAGCGGTGCGCAGTGTTTCCTGCGCCTGCTTCACGCCGATAGAAACAGCAACAACTTCGTCGGCTTTACCCGCTTCTTTGAGACGGATCGCTTGTTCTACTGCGATCTCATCGAACGGGTTCATCGACATTTTTACATTGGCAAGATCGACACCGCTACCGTCCGCTTTGACACGGACTTTCACGTTGTAGTCGATTACGCGTTTGACAGGCACAAGCACCTTCATGGGCGTTCACTCCTCTTAGGTTTCATCTGGGCACGCCCAGCGCACCCGTTCATAACTCACGCGTTTTGATAGCGTCTCGTGCAGGGCTGTAACAGCGAAAAATCGTCACGTTTTGGCCCTCAGACGCCGCGTTACGACGTTTTGAGGGGTGATGATTGCCAGAATGTTACGCATAGGCGAAGACGAGTCGTTTTTGGCAATGGGCGGATTTGAGTATTTGTATCAAGAAAAAGCGGCAAGTCAGGCGCTCTCTTAGCGGTTTGCCCCCGGAACCCACAGAACATCGGTTGTGCCGTTGTCGTTGGCAATTCGCGCCGCGACAAAGAACCAGTCTGACAAGCGGTTGAGGTATTTGACGGCCCACATGTTGATCTCTTCGGTTTCCGCCAGTTCGGTTGCCATACGTTCGGCACGGCGAGAGACGGTGCGGCAGACGTGCAGATGCGCCGAAAGAGCCGAGCCGCCGGGCAGGATGAAGCTGCGCAACGGGGTGAGCAGCGCGTTCATCGCGTCGATCTCTTTTTCAAGTCGCAGGGTCTGCGCTTCGATCATGCGCAGTGGCTCATACTCCGCTTCGCTGTCTTTAGAGGGCTCGGGGCGGCACATGTCGGCGCCCAGATCAAACAGATCATTCTGGATGCGCGACAGGGCTTCGTCTGTTTCGCCAGTGGCCGCCAGACGTGCCACGCCGATAAACGAGTTCAACTCGTCAGATGTGCCATAGCTGGCAACGCGGGCCGAGTGTTTGGCAACGCGCGCGCCATTGCCCAGAGCCGTTTCGCCCTTGTCGCCCGTGCGGGTGTAGATCTTGTTGAGAACAACCATTTTTTTTGCCTTCCTGCGTTAGCTTTTGGAGCGCAACCAAGTGAACAGAACGATCAGGCACACAGCCACAAATTGCGCGCCGATGCGCCAGCGCATGACTTTGTTTGCGTATTTGCGGTTAAAGTCGCCGCCCTTGGCAAAGCCGCCGACGCCGATCATCAGAATGATCAGGACAGCCGCGCAGGACAGCATGATGAGAATGAAGAATGGATCATTGGCCATGGTGGGCTCCATCGGTTGGGCTTTGTCCCCATGTAAGGGCTTTTGCGCCAAATGCGAATGCAAAACTGGCGCGCGGGGCAGATTGCCGCTATCGGCAAAGGGATGAATGAGCAGAATACGGCTCGTGAGAGCGACAACACTGTTTTGGCGGTCGCGCTGTTTTTGACGGCGCTGCTGTTCTTTGACTTGATGGGGCTGGTCATCAAACACCTTTCGGTGCGCTACACTGCCGCCGAGTTGTCTGCCTATCGCAATGTCTTCGGGCTGATCCCGAGTCTGGCAGCGCTTTACCTGTCCAAGAAATGGGCCGCAACGGGGCGGCGCTGGACAATCAGGCAGTGGAAACTGGGCTTCGGACGTGGCTTGCTCGTGGCCTGCGCGCAGCTGATGTTTTACTTCTCGCTCACGTTTATGCCGTTCGCGACGGCTTCGACGCTGTCATATGCCTCGGCGATCTTTGCAACAGCGCTCGCCTGGCCGCTTTTGGGCGAGAGGGTTGGCCCGATGCGCTGGCTGGCGGTGATCATCGGCTTTGTCGGCGTGCTTATGGTTGTCGGGCCGAGCCGCGAGATGTTTGGATGGGCGGCCATTGTTCCGCTGGGGGCGGCTGCGCTTTATGCCCTTACGGCGATCACCGCGCGGCTGTTTGACCGTGATGTGGTGACACCGCTTGTCAATGTTTACTCGGCGGCGGGGGCCTTGCTTGGCTCGCTTGTGTTGGCGCTGTTTCTGGGCAATTTCAACCCGCTGCAAAGCTGGGAAGACTTGGCGTGGATCACCCTGATGGGCGGCTTTGGCGGCACGGCTGTGCTGCTCTACGTGGTCGCCTATCGCATGACCGAGCAGAGCAACTTGGCACCGTTCAGCTACTTCGGCATTCCGCTTGCTTTTGGGCTGGGCTGGCTTGCGTTTGGTGAAGCGCCTTGGTCTGATCTCTTCCCGGGTGCAATCCTGATCGCCCTTGGCGGCTTGTTCATTGTCTGGCGCGAGAGGCGGCTCAGGCGGTAGCACGCGCTAGCTTTTGGCGATGATCCAGTCAAGCATCCGCGTGGGCAGGATTCGCCGTGCAAACCCCATCAGGTAGGTTGCCGTTGTCACATAGTAGCGCGGCTTCGGGCGGGGGCTTTCCAGCGCGTGGATCAGCTTTTTGGTGACAGCCGAGGCGGGCAACTCGAACGGATCAAGCTCTTCTCTGCCTTCATAAAGTCGCTTCAAGAGCGAGGTTTCATACTGCGCACGGCGCGGCGAGGCCTGCCAGTTCACATGTTTCTCGAATGGCGGGATCGAGTTTACGCGGATTTTCGAGGTGATCGGGCCGGGCTCAAGCGAGATGATATACAGCGGGGTGTCGCGCATCTCGATGCGCAGCGTGTCGGTGAGGCCTTCAAGCGCAAATTTGGTCGAGCTGTAAGCGCCGCGCCAGCGCATCGGCACAAGGCCCAGCACGGAAGAGCAGTTGATGATCCGCCCATACCCCTGCGCACGCATGACAGGGATAACGCGACAGGTAAGCTCGTGAACGCCAAACAGGTTGGTCTCGTAAATCTCGCGCAAACCGTCACGGGGCAGGTCTTCCACGGCGCCGGGCATTGCGAAGGCGCCGTTGTTGTAGAGCGCATCCAGCGTGCCGCCCGTGGCCTGCAAAACCTGCGCGAGAGCGGTGTCGATGCTTGCGGTTGAGGCGTAATCCAGCACAAAGCTTTCAAGCCCTTCAGAGCGCAGGCGCGCGCAGTCGGCCTCCTTGCGGCAGGTCGCGAAGACACGCCATCCGCGTGCGGCAAGCCCGTGGGCGGCGTCGTAGCCAAGCCCCGATGAGCAGCCGGTTATCAGGATGGATTTGCTCACCTACGGGCTGTGGGCTTTAGTTTGAAGCGGTGAGCAGGAAGTCGGCCATATAGCCGATGCGGCCTGTCTCGACGACGCGCAGTTTGATCCAGCCGTCGCCACTGTCGCGCAGCACCAGAACCTGATCGCCCTGGCGCAGTTTGCCCACGGCTGAATAGTCGGTTCCTGGCCCTCGGCGCAGGTTCACGCGGCTGCCCGTGACTTCGCGAATGTCTTTTTTAGGCTCGGCTTCTGTTGTCAGGGCCGTCGCTTTGGCAAGGTCAACAACCGGCGTTTCAGCCTTTGCCTGTGCCGGTTTCTGCGCAATCACGGCGCTTGCTGAAGCAAGAACGAGCGTTGCTTCAGGCGGCTGTGCGGCGGCTGTTATAACGGGTGTTGGTGCGGGGGCTTGCGGCTTTGACTGAGCTTCGGCATAGGCGCGCTGGGCCTTTGTTGCGTTACGTTCAAGGGCGAGCGCTTGGCGCGAGCCATCGGCAGGCGCATAGTCGCTTCCGCCGCTGAGTTCGTAAAACGAAAACCCCAAAAATCCAAATGTAATAACTATAAAACGCCACATTGCGCAAAACCCCCTAAGCGTAAAATGTGTTCACCCACTGTCAGCTTTATACACGATTCGCACCCCCATAGAGGGAGAAATCTGCGAGCAGTTTCCCCGTCTTGCATAAATACAACGCGGGCCTCGCAAATTTGGGATTCAAACTTTCAAAGAAAGCCTCTAAGACAGTGCCATGAGTGATTTGATAGATGATGACGACACTTCAGGCACGGAAGTTTCCGAGCCCCTGCGCCGCGCGATTGGTGACAGGTATCTGACCTATGCGCTCTCTACGATCATGCACCGCGCCTTGCCCGACGCGCGGGACGGGCTGAAGCCGGTTCACCGCCGTATCCTTTATGCGATGAGCCGTCTCAAGCTGAACGCGACGGGCGGCTTTCTGAAGTCGGCCAAGATTTCCGGCGACACGATGGGCGACTTTCACCCGCATGGCGACGCCGCGATTTACGACGCGATGGCGCGCCTCGCCCAAGACTTCAACGTGCGCTACCCACTGGTTGACGGGCAAGGCAACTTCGGCAACATCGACGGCGATAACCCGGCTGCGAGCCGCTATACAGAAGCGCGGATGACAATTGTCGCCGAGAGTATGCTGGAAGGCCTCTCCGAGAACGCTGTTGATTTTCGGCCCAACTACGATGGCCGCCTTGACGAGCCTGCCGTGCTGCCCGCGACGTTCCCACATCTGCTCGCCAACGGCTCGACAGGCATTGCTGTCGGCATGGCAACAAACATTCCGCCACACAATATTGCCGAGCTGGTCGACGCCTGCCTGCACCTGATCAAGACGCCCGATGCACGCGACGACACGCTGCTCAACTTCGTGCCCGGCCCTGATTTTCCGACAGGCGGCACGATTGTGGAGCCGCCCGAAAACATCGCGCAGGCCTACCGGACAGGGCGCGGCAGTTTCCGCCTGCGCGCCAAGTGGCACATCGAGGATTTGGGCCGCGGCCAATGGCAGATCATTGTCACGGAAATCCCCTACCAAGTGCAGAAATCAAAGCTGATCGAGAAGATCGCGGAGATTATCCAGCTCAAGAAAATGCCTATTCTGGGAGATGTGCGCGACGAATCTGCTGACGATATCCGCCTCGTGCTTGAGCCGAAGTCAAAGAACGTTGACCCTGACGTTTTGATGAACATGATGTTTCGCAGCTCTGACTTGGAGACGCGCTTCAGCCTCAACATGAACGTGCTCATCGACGGTGTGACGCCGAAGGTTTGCTCGATGAAGGAAGTGCTGCGCGCCTTCCTTGATTTCCGCCGCGAAGTTCTGATCCGCCGCTCACAGCACCGGATGGAGAAGATCGACGCGCGCCTTGAGGTGCTCGAAGGCTTTATCATCGCCTTCCTCAACCTTGACCGCGTGATCGACATTATCCGCTATGACGAAGAGCCAAAGGCAGCGCTTATGCGCGAAGACTGGGGCCAGACATTTGTGCGCGCCGTTGACGAACGCGACTATGTTTCGCCCAAAGCGGGTGGCGACGACGGGCTGACAGAAGCGCAGGCTGACGCTATTTTGAACATGCGGCTGCGCAGCCTGCGCAAGCTCGAAGAGATGGAGCTTGTGGCCGAGCGCGACAAGCTGATGGAAGAGCGCGCCGGGCTTGAAGACCTGCTGGAAAGCGAAGATTTGCAGTGGAGCTCGATAGCCGATCAACTCAAAGTCGCGAAGAAAACCTTCGGCAAAGACTTTGAGGGCGGCGCGCGCCGTACGGTTTTCGCCGAGGCAGGCGAAGTTGAAGACGTGCCGATCGAGGCGATGATCGACAAAGAGCCGATCACGGTTGTCTGCTCCAAGATGGGTTGGATCAGGGCGATGTCGGGCCATATTGATCTTACGCGCGAGCTCAAGTTCAAAGACGGTGACGAGAGCCGCTTTGTCTTCCACGCCGAGACGACAGACAAGATCGTGCTGATGGGCAGCAACGGGCGCTTCTACACTCTGGGTGCCGTCAACCTGCCCGGTGGGCGCGGTATGGGCGAGCCTGTGCGCCTGATGGTTGATCTGCCGAATGAAGCCGAGATCGTCTCGCTGTTTATCCATAAACCGGGCGGCAAACTTATTGTCGCGTCCAGCGAGGGCAACGGCTTTGTTGTGCCCGAAAGCGAGGTTATGGCGCAGACGAAATCGGGCAAGCAGGTGCTCAATGTCAAAGATGCGGTGGCGGTGATTTGTAAGCCTGTGAGCGGCGACCACGTGGCGATTGTCAGCGAGAACGGAAAGTTCCTTGTCTTCCCGCTGTCCGAGTTGCCCGAGCTTGGCCGCGGCAAAGGCGTGCGTCTGCAAAAGTATAATATGGCGCGTGGCAAACAGGGCGCGCTCGAGCTTGACGGCGGCCTCTCTGACCTCACGACATTTACGTGGGACGAGGGTCTGAGCTGGGCCATGGGCGGCGGCAAAACCCGCACCGAAACCGACTTGAGCGACTGGCTCGGCAAACGCGCAGGCGTGGGCAAACGCCCGCCTTACGGCTTCCCGCGCAACATGAAATTTGACTGAACCCAGACGGCCCGCAGCTTTTGTGTGGATTTTTGGTTTCTATTTAAACTAACATTTTTTTAAACACCCATTTTTAGCGAACAGGGGCATTCAAAATGAGCACAAGCAACGACATTCAAGGCCAGTATCGTGGCACGCGCGGCGAGCTGTTTCATCTCGCCATCGTCACCACCATGCTGACGATCATCACCCTTGGCATCTACCGCTTCTGGGCCAAAACCCGCATCCGCAAGTATATCTGGTCGTCGGTTTCCGGCGACGGGGATGCCTTTGAATACACCGGCACGGGGCTCGAGAAGTTCCTTGGTTTTCTGGTCGCGATCGTGGTGCTGGCAATCTATCTCGGCATCATTCAGATGGTGCTGTTTTTCTTCGGACTTTCTTTTGTGGCCGAGCCGACAACACCCGCCGAAATGGTGATGATGGTGTCTGTCCTCTATATCAACTTGCTGGCGATTTTGCCGCTGGTTTTCTACGCTGTGTATCGCGCACGCCGTTACAAAATGGCCCGCACACGCTGGCGCGGGGTGCGTTTTGGTATGGAGCAGGGCGCATGGGGCTATGCGCTGCGTGCCTCGGGTTACACGATTTTGATGATCGTCAGCCTTGGCCTTATGGCGCCGCTCGCCAACTTCAAGCTCGAGAAATATATGATGGACCGCAGCTGGTATGGCGACGCGCAGTTTGAGCAGCACGGCAAGTGGACGGCGCTCTATGGCGCGATGAAACACATCTTTATCGGTGCGATCATTCTGGTTGTTATCGCGGGCATTGGCGGCGCGCTTCAAATCGAGGGCGTGATGATTGCCGGCGTATTTGTAGGCTATATCTGGCTGATGGTCGGCGGGCTTTACTATCGTGTGCATGCGATGCGCTATTTCGCCGCCAACCGCACGTTGGGCGAGCACATCAGCTTTACCGCCGAGCCGCGTACTGGCGAAGTGCTGAAACTGGTTGTCATCGGAGGCCTCATCATCGGCGCGATCACCTTCGCTATTCTCATGGTCGGTGGGCTTGCGATCACGGGCGTTGTGTCTTCGTTGGCGGACAGTCAAAACTTCGGAGCCATGGCCTTCATCAGCGTGATTGTCGCGGTGCTTTACCTTGTCTTGCTGGCACTCATCGGTGCGCTCACGCTGGTGTTCATCACCCAACCGCTGATCAGCCATTTTGTCACCACATACACGGTGCACGGCAAAGACGCGCTTGCGGAAATTAGCCAGCGCGCTGGTGAAGTCGGCGTTGACGCGGAAGGCTTTGCTGACGCGCTTGACGTGGGCGGCGCGTTTTAAATGCTTGAGGCCGCAGGCAGTTATTTCGACGGCACGTCTGCGGCCAAGCATAAGGTGCAAGTGCGCCTCGACGAAGAAAAAGGCACTCTGACATTTGACGGCGAGAGCCTGCGCACAGCCGAGCACTGGAGGCTTGAAGACTTACGCTTGCTCGCCGATCAGCCCGGCGGCGGCTGGCTTACCTTCACCCGCAATATTGACGGCGAGGACGAGACGCTCTCGCACGAAGCGCGGCTCTCGGTGCGCGACGGCGTGATGAACGCGCGGCTGCGCGAGGCCGCTCCGCTCCTGCACAAACGTGACCTTCACCAAGGCGTTGCGCTGCGTGTGCTCAAGTGGGTTTCCGGCGCTGTTGCCGCTGTGGCGCTGATGCTGTTTGTCATCCTTCCGGCCATGGCCGACACGCTTGCCCGCCTTATGCCGCTTGAGCGCGAGCAGCAATTTGGCCGCGCCGTTGTCAAGCAGATCACGTGGTTTCTCACCCAGTCCACCGAGGCTGACATCACCTGCACCAACGAAGCGGGCTTGGCCGCGCTCGACAAGATGACAGCGCGGCTGACAGCCAAGATGGACATGGCCTACGAGTTGAACATTCAGGTGTTTGACCAACCGATGGTCAACGCCTTTGCTGCGCCTGGCGGGCAGATCGTGCTGATGCGCGGGCTGATCGACGAGGCCGACAGTGCGGAGGCCGTCGCAGGTGTGCTCGCCCACGAGATAGGCCATGTCGAGCACCGCGATTCGACGCGCAACGCCCTGCGCGCAGCTGGCTCGGCTGGGCTTGTCTCGATGGTGCTCGGAGATTTCTCGGGCGGCGCATTGGCTGTTGTTCTGGCCGAGCAGATGCTGGAGACAAGCTACACCCGACAGGCGGAAGGTGCGGCGGACGACTATGCTCTGGAGGCACTTGGTAAGGCCGAGGTGAGCGGCAGCGGCTTTGCGTCGTTCTTTGAATATCTGCTGAAGCTACAGGGCGACATGCCTGATTTGCCTGTCTATTTTCTGTCGCACCCTCCCAGCCAGGCGCGGGCCGACAAGGCGCATGCTTTCGCAGATGCGCAAGCCGCGACGACACCTGTGCTCAGCGAGGCCGACTGGGCCGCGCTTCAAGCGGTATGCGATTGACGCCAAATTGCCAGCTTGGGGGGTGACAGCTCCAAGTTGCTGCGCTAGGCTCCGAGGTACAGCACAAGGAGGAACAGATGTTTTACGGGATTTGGCACGACTAGCATCAGCGCTGGCCAACTCTCCGGCGCGCCCATTTTGAGCCGCCGCTACATTTGTATCTTGTCCTAAGGACACTCCGCATGAAAAAGCTGTTTTCCTATTTCGAAACCCTCGTTGACCCTTATGTAGACTACCCGCAAGAAGACGTGCCGCCGCGCACGCTTTGGCGCTTTATGCTCGGCTATTGCCAGCCGTTCAAACGGGTGTTCTGGCTGGCGGGCATCTTCTCTGTACTCGTTGCTCTCGTTGAAATCGGCCTCATTTACTACATGGGCTGGATCGTGGATGCGCTCGCGGGCGAGCCTTCAGCCGTCTGGGCCGAGAAAGGCAGCTTGCTGATCGGGCTTGGCCTGTTTGTCGTGTTTATGCGTCCGTTGTTGCAGGTTGTTGATGTGATGCTGATCAACCAGACAATCCTGCCAAATGTCGGCACACTGATCCGCTGGCGCGCGCATTCCCACGTGATGCGCCAGTCAGTGGGCTGGTTTGAGAACGACTTCGCAGGCCGTATCGCCAACCGCATCATGCAAACGCCCCCCGCCGCGGGCGAGGCTGTGTTTCAGGTGTTTGACGCGCTGACATTTGCGCTTGCCTATGTGGTTGGCGCGGCCGTGATGCTCTGGGGCGCCGACGTGCGGCTTGTGGCACCGCTGCTTTTGTGGCTCACGGCCTACGGTCTGCTCATGCGCTGGACGATCAAACGGGTTGGTCCTGCTTCAAAAGAGGCTTCCGATGCGCGCTCGGCTGTGACGGGGCGGGTTGTTGACAGCTATACCAACATTCACTCCGTCAAGATGTTTACCCACAACGGCGAAGAGCTGGGCGTGGCGCGCGACGTCATCGAGAAAGCCCGCCAGACGTTCATGGTTGAAATGCGCATCTTCACGCTGATGGACTTGGCGCTGGTCACGCTCAACGGCCTGCTGATCGCCGGGGTTGTCGGCTGGTCGGTTTATCTCTGGATGCAGGGCGAGGCCAGTGTGGGCGTCGTAGCTGCCGCAACCGCGCTGACGCTCAGGCTCAACTCCATGACGGCCTGGATCATGTGGGCGCTGACCTCGTTCTTCCGCCAGCTCGGTGTTGTCGCCGAGGGGATGGAGACCATCGCCCAGCCGATCACGCTGCTTGACTCTGAAGGGGCCAAGCCCTTGCAAATCACCGAGGGCAAGATCGAGATCAAAGCGCTTGCGCACAGTTATGGCCGCAAAACGGGTGGGCTTGAGGGCGTTGATCTCACCATCGAGGCTGGTGAAAAAGTAGGCCTCGTGGGGCGTTCAGGCGCGGGCAAGTCGACCTTGGTGAAGCTGTTGCTCAGGTTCTATGACGCGGAAGGCGGGCAGATCCTGATTGATGGTCAGGACATTGCGAAAGTCACCCAAGACAGCCTGCGCGCGCAGATCGGAATGGTGCAGCAGGAGAGTTCGCTCTTGCACCGCTCGGTGCGCGACAACATCCGCTATGGCCGTCCCGAAGCCAGCGAGGCCGAGCTGCTTGAAGCCGCGCGCCAAGCCCAAGCGCTCGAGTTTATCGAGACGCTTGCGGACACGGAGGGAAACCAAGGCCTGGAGGCCCGCGTCGGCGAGCGCGGCGTGAAGCTGTCGGGCGGGCAACGTCAACGCATCACGCTGGCACGTGTGATCCTCAAGAACGCGCCTGTGTTGCTACTGGATGAGGCCACAAGCGCGCTCGACAGCGAGGTGGAAGCCGCCATCCAGGACACACTCTATGGCATGATGGAGGGCAAAACCGTGATCGCGATTGCCCACCGCCTGTCAACAATTGCACAGATGGACAGGATCGTGGTGCTAGACGCGGGCCGCATCGCCGAAGCGGGCACCCACGCCGAACTGCTTGCCAAGGGCGGGCTTTACGCAGACCTTTGGCGGCACCAGTCAGGCGGATTTCTCGGAGAGGCAACATGAGCGCTTTGCAAGGCTTCGTCGCACGCGCAGCAAGCATGATAGACCCGTCTGTTCCCGCAGAGGGCCCGCCGCCGACAACGCTTTGGCGCTTCGCGGGCTGGTGCCTCAAGGGGGCTTGGCCGGTGATCGCTCTGGCGGGCTTTGCCTCGGCGCTGTCGGGCGCTTCGGAAGTGCTGTCGATGTTCGTGCTGGGCCGCGTCGTTGACTTGGCCGCCTCGGAGACGCCGCTGTCGGCGCATATCGGCTTGCTGCTCTTCGGGGCCTTGCTGCTCGTCGGGTTGCGGCCAGCTTTCTTTGGCCTCAACGCTGTGTTCCAGTCGATCGTGCTTGGCCCCAACCTGTTCAAGCAAATCCTCAGCCGCCTCAACTCCTGGACGCTGGGCCAGTCTGTTGGCTACTTTGACGACGACTACGCAGGACGGCTCGCGCAGAAGCAGGTGCAGGCCACGCGCTCGCTCACCGAAGTGGTGATCGAGGCGATCAACGCGGTGCTCTTCGCGCTCGCTTCGGTGATCGGCTCGGGCATCCTTGTCGCGTTGATTGATCTGCGTCTCGTGCTGATCCTGCTTGGTTGGATGGCGCTCTATGGCGCTTACTTGCGCTATTTCCTGCCGCGCATCCGGCAGCGCTCCAAGGAGCGAGCAGGGGCGCAGGCGATGGTCTCGGGGCAGGTTGTCGATACGATCACCAACATCAAAACCGTCAAGCTCTTCGCGGGGGATGCGCGCGAAGAGAGCGTCACCTCGGAAGCGCTCGAAGTGCTGCGCGGGCGGGCTGTCGAGTTTGGCGAAGTTTCTTCACTGTTTCGCTACGGGCTGATTCTGATCGCGGGTTTGCTGCCCGTTGGCCTTGTGGGGGCGGCGCTTGTCTGGCGCGACAGTGGCGTGACACCCGGCGACATTGCCGCAACCGGGGCTGTCTCGATCCGGCTTGCGCAGATGTCGGGCTGGATCAGCTTTGTGCTGATGACGATCTACATGCACCTTGGAGAAGTAGAAGACGGCATGCGCACGCTGGCCCCCGCCAAGCGGTTGAAGGCAGGCCGTGAAGCGGCGCTGAGCGTGCCTGACGGGCAGATCAGCTTTGACGGTGTGAGTTTTGCCTACGGGCGCGACATGGGCGGGGTGCAGGACATTTCGTTGACCATCAAAGCTGGTGAAAAGCTGGGCATTGTCGGCGCCTCGGGGGCAGGCAAGTCAACGCTCGTGTCGCTTTTGCTGCGCCTCTATGACCCCGAACAGGGGGCAGTCAAAATCGACGGGCAAGACATCCGCGATGTCACCGAGCCGAGCCTGCGCCGCGCCATCGGCATGGTCACGCAGGAAACCGCGCTGTTCAACCGCTCGGCGCACGACAACATCACCTATGGCCGCCCCGACGCCACAGTGGCCCAGCTTGAGGCCGCTGTGAGCAAGTCCGAAACCGCCGAGTTTATAGACAATCTCGCGGACGGGCAGGGGCGCCGCGGCATGGACGCGCATCTGGGCGAACGTGGCGTCAAGCTTTCAGGCGGGCAGCGTCAGCGCATCGCCCTTGCGCGCGCCATTCTGAAAGACGCGCCTATCCTTGTGCTCGATGAGGCCACGTCGGCGCTCGACAGTGAAGTCGAAGCTAGCATTCAGAACGCGCTTGAAGCCGTGATGGAGGGCAAAACCGTGCTCGCCATCGCGCACCGCCTTTCAACCATTGCCAAGATGGACAGGATCGTGGTGATGCGCGAGGGGCAGATTGTCGAGGAAGGCAGCCATGACGCGCTGCTGGACAAAGGCGGCATTTACGCCGACTTGTGGGCGCATCAGTCGGGCGGGTTCCTTGGCAGCTAGGGCTTTGCCCGAAAAACCATGCGTGAAGCGGCAAACCCGCTTGACGGGGCTGGTGATTCCGCCTAAAGCCTGCGGACGGAATTGACGGGTGCTGCACGCCAGCGCCCAATTGTAGTGTCGCCTAGCTGTTGCGACAGACCATAGAATGAGGATGAACCCATGTCACGCGTATGCGAATTGACCGGAAAAGGCCCGATGGTTGGCAACAATGTTAGCCACGCGAAAAACAGAACGCGCCGTCGGTTTTTGCCAAACCTGAACGATGTAACCCTGCAGTCCGAGACTCTCGGCCGCGGATTCAAAATGCGCATTTCAGCAGCGGCTCTGCGCTCGGTTGATCACCGTGGCGGCCTGGACAAGTTCCTTGCCAAAGCGAAAGACACCGAGCTTTCAGCCAAAGTTCTGAAAGTGAAAAAAGAGATCGCGAAAGCGCAGACGGCAGAAGCCTAAGCCCTGACCGCTGACTTTTTGAAACGGCTCTACCTGCAAAGGTGGGGCCGTTTTCTTTTGAGGCTCGCGTGGCATACGCGCCAAACTGCCTGCATCACTTTGTCTCTTTGCTTTGCGCATCAACGGGCCTATCTCTGAGGCAATGAAGCAATCGCGCCTATATATCGCTCTGGCCCTGTCGTTCATGCTGGTTCTGACTGGCAACGCGATGGCACAGGCCCGCACCATGACCTCGCCGACTGGCGAGATCGTGCTCTGCACGGGCACTGGCCCTGTTGTTGTCATGGTTGACGAGAACGGCCAGCCAACAGGCAAGCCGCATATCTGCCCTGACTGTGCGCTGACGCTTCTCGCTGGTTTCAGTACCCCCCTTGCCACTCCTGAGCGCATGCTTTCAGGCGGTGAGCGGCTGAGCTTTACCCATGTCTCCGTGCCGCCTCGCCAGCGCGTTGTGCGCGCATCGGCAAGGGGGCCACCTGTCACTGTTTGAGCCACACTTAAGGCCATCGGGCCAAACTCAAACTTTCAAGACAGAGGAAATCACATGTCTTTCAAAACAGCTCTACTTGCGGCAACTGCCGTTGTTTCACTCGCCCTTCCAGCCTTTGCCGACGGCATGATGGTCACGGATTCCTACGCGCGCACCTCCCACATGGGCGGCAAGTCGGGTGCAGCGTTTATCGTTATTCAAAACCACACCGGCGAAGATGACCGCCTCGTAAACGCCACAGCCGACGTCTCAAAGCGCGTCGAGCTGCACACCCACATCGAGAGCGCCGAGGGCATCATGCAGATGGTGCACGTTGAAGAAGGCTTCCCTGTGAAGGCTGGCGAAAGCATCATGATGCAGCGCGGCGGGCAGCATGTCATGTTCATGGGCATCACCAAGCCGTTCCTGCAAGGCGAGATGATCGACGTCACATTGACCTTTGAAAAGGCCGGTGACGTGCAGGTGCAAGTGCCTGTCGATCTTGAGCGCAAGCCAATGCACGGCAAGATGAACCATGGCGAAATGAAGCATGGCCAAATGAAAAAAGACGGCGACAGCTAAGCTGGATACAACCGCTTGATCAGAGCCACGGCGCGATGCACACGCGCCGTGGCTTCTTCTTTTTCGAGGGGGGCAGCCACGCCAATTGCGCGGCGGATCTGGATGTCACCCAAGAGCAGCGCCACATAGGCCTCGGTGATCTCGCGCAAGTCGCCTGCGCCGACCTCCCCGTCAGCCTGCGCCTCAGCGAGAAGCTCTGTCAGCATCGGCGCGACAGCCTCGCGCCCGCCCGCCGCAATCGCTTGGCCAAGCGCGCCTGTCATGTCGGCGGCCGCAGCTCGGTTCAGCGCTACGGCACGCGCACCTGTGACCATTTCCACCAGCTCCTGCGAGACAGCACGAAGCGTCTCAAGGCCGCGCCCGCCTTTGCTGCGTGCCGCTTCCAGCCGCGCCGACACCTGTGCGGTGTTGCGCCGAACAAGTGCCGAAAACAGCCCGACCTTGTCACCATACCAGTTGTAGAGCGTTTCGTTTGAAGCCTTGGCCGCGCGCGCCACGGCCAGCATGGACGCGCCCTTAAAGCCCTTGTCCTCCAACACCTTATAGGCGGCTTCCTCAATGCGCTGTGCGCGGGCGTCTTTGTCGTCTGACATGTTTTGCAAGCTTTCTGCGACGGATCGTTTGACATAAACCGTATATAAGTTTACGGATGCAATCAATCCGTATAAAAGTTTACGCCATTGAAAGGCATAGCAATGAACACACTCACAAAAGCAACCGCACTCACAGCCACGCTCTTTGTTGGCGCCATATTCGGGTTCTTCTACGCCTATGTCTGCTCGGCCATGTGGGGGCTTGATGTGGTTGATCCGCGCGTCGCCATCCCCGCTATGCAGGGGATCAACAATGTGGTGCGCAATGCAGCCTTTTTCCCGGCCTTTTTCCTTACACCTGTGCTGCTGCTAGCGGCGGGGCTGCTTTTTCGAGGGCAGGGCGACGGTGGCCCGGCGGCGTGGTTTGTCGCCGCAGCACTCGCCTATTTTTTCGGGGGTTTGGTTTTGACAGCCGCCGTCAACGTGCCGATGAACAATGCCCTGGGCGAGCTTTCAGTGCCTGAAAACCTGGAAGAGGCCCGTGCCATCTGGGAGGCCTATTCGCCGCGCTGGCAGCTTTACAACCTGTTGCGCACTGTGGCGTCAGGCGTTGCGCTTTTGCTCGCCGCCATTGGCCTGCTCAAGGCTTAAGAAGCTTGGCAACCCACGCAGGAACTGTCTGGGTTGCTGCACCATGGCGGGCCTCGTCAAACAGCGAAAAGCCTTCTGACGGCTCAAGGTTCAGCTCTATCGTAGCGCAGCCAAGGCGCCGCGCCTCGGCCACAAACCCCGCCGCAGGGTAGACGTTGCCCGAGGTGCCGATGGAGGCAAACAGCGTTGAGCGCTGCAAGGCTTCGTCGATTTGCTCCATCCCGTAGGGCATCTCGCCAAACCAGACGATGTCAGGCCGCGTCGCCTGCGCGGCGCAGTTCGGGCAACTGTCTGCAACATGCATCACCAAAGGCGCTTCCCAGCGGTGCTCGCAGGCGGCACAAAGCGCGCCGTTCAACGCCCCGTGCATGTGCAGCACGTTCCGTGATCCGGCTTTCTCGTGCAGCCCGTCCACGTTCTGCGTTACGATCAAAACCTCGCCGTCATATTCGGCCTCAAGCCGCGCCAAAGCCTCATGTGCGGCATTTGGCACAGCCTCAACAGCCTGTGCGCGGCGGGCGTTGTAAAAGCCCTGTACAAGCTCGGGGTTGCGCGCAAAGCCTTCCGGTGTCGCCACGTCTTCAATACGCTGTTGCGCCCAAAGCCCGCCTTCGTCGCGAAAGGTGCCAAGCCCGCTTTCTGCCGAAATACCCGCGCCTGTGAGAATCGTGATGCAATTTTTCATAGGTTCAAACATATCTGTTCCCTTCCCCCCTGCAAGTCGCGCAATCTGCTTGCCCTCGCAGTGGCTTTGATGAAATGTCAGCCCATGTTCAAGCCCGGCCCCACTATTTTTACCTTCTATGGTTTTCTCAACGTCCGCGTCGAAGTCAGCCAGTCGCTTGCGCTGCTTGTGGGGCTGTTTCTGTTCCTGTCGGGCCTCAGCAACATCGTCTGGGTTGTCAGCACCGTCGCGATGATCCTGATCTCGATTTACCTGCACGAGCTGGGCCACGCTTGGGGCTGTCAGGTGCAAGGCATCCCTGTGCGGCGCATCGTGTTGCACGGCGGCGGCGGGTTTTGCGAGCACGCGCGCTCGGGCACTCGCACAGAGCAAGAGCTGATCATCGCCATGGGGCCGATCGTCAACCTTACGCTCTGGGCGCTTTCGTCGCTGGCGTCTTGGTATCTCGTGGTGAACACCGAGCTTTACGAAGTGTCGGGCTATCTCTGGCTGTTCTCGCGCATCAATATTGCACTGTTCGTGTTCAATATGCTGCCCGTGCAGCCGCTCGACGGGGGCAAGCTTCTGCAACTCACACTGTTGCGCGTCGCCAGCCAGAACACGGCGATGCGCGTTACCGGCGCGATCGGGCTGATCTTCTCGGTGCTCTGGTGGCCTGCGCTGATCTTTCTCTATATCACGTCAGGCTGGCTGCTGCTCTTTGCGCCCTCGATCAGAACGCACCTCGACATGGCCAAGGGCCAGCAGCGCCTCTGATGACTCTGGTCTAAAACCGCGTTATCACGAAGAACCACTTGAAGGAGAACCGTATGAAACAGATCATTCTGGCCTGCTCGTTTGGCCTGACGCTGGCCGCCCCCGCCGCCGCCGAAACCAAGGACGAGCGCGTTGCCCGCTGCGAAAAGCAGGGCGAAATCATAGGGAAAGCCGCCGAAGCCCGCCTCGCGCGCACCCGCGAAGCCAAGGCCAACACCGAGATACTGGAAACCACAGACGCGGCCTATCACCCCTCGGTGCCGATTCTCGTGGGCCATATCTACACGCTGTCACGGGGCGACTTGAAAGACGTTGATGTCAAAGCCGCCTTCGTAGAGCAGTGCTCGGGCTTTGACCCGAACCAATAAGCGCCTATATACCTAACATGTCGCTGCCACCCGGATTTCTAGACGAGCTTCGCACCCGCACCTCAATCTCTCAGGTGGTGGGCCGCAAAGTCATGTGGGATGCGCGCAAGTCAAATCAGGGCAAAGGCGACATGTGGGCGCCGTGCCCGTTTCACCACGAGAAGTCCGCCTCCTTCCACGTCGATGACAAGAAGGGCTACTACTATTGCTTTGGTTGCCACGCCAAGGGCGACGCGATCAGCTTTGTACGCGAAACCGAAAACGTCGATTTCATGGAAGCGGTTGAAATTCTGGCCCGCGAAGCCGGCATGCCGATGCCCGCGCGCGACCCGCAGGCGCAGCAAAAGGCTGACCGTAACAGCCAACTTGTTGAGGTCATGGAGCAGGCGGTTCAGTTTTATAAACTGCAACTCAAGACAGGCACAGGGGCGGCGGCGCGTGACTATATTGCAGGCCGCAAGCTCAAGCCCGAAACTGTCGAACGCTTCGAGATCGGCTTTGCGCCCGAGGGATGGCAAAACCTCTGGGATCACCTGACAGGCAAGAATGTCGCGCCCGAGCTGATCCTCGAGGCAGGGCTCGCCAAGGCCAGCACCAAGGGTGGCAAGCCCTACGACACCTTCCGCAACCGTATCATGTTCCCGATCCGCGATGCCCGCGGGCGCGCCATCGCCTTTGGTGGCCGCGCGATGGACCCGTCAGACAACGCCAAATATCTCAACTCGCCCGAGACACCGCTGTTTGACAAGTCTCGCACGCTTTACAATTACGCCCCCGCGCGTGAGGCCGCTGGAAAGGGCCAGCCGCTGATCGTCGCGGAAGGCTATATGGACGTGATCGCGCTCGCCGAGGCGGGGCTTGAGGCCACGGTTGCCCCGCTTGGCACCGCCGTCACCGAGCACCAGGTTCAGCTCTTGTGGCGCGTCGCTGACGAGCCTGTGATCGCGTTGGACGGCGACACCGCAGGGCTGCGCGCCGCGATGCGGGTTATCGACATCGCCCTGCCACTGCTGCAAGCGGGCAAGTCGCTACGCTTTGCTCTCATGCCCGAAGGCAAAGACCCTGACGACTTGGTGCGCGAGCAGGGCGCAAACGCCGTGCGCAAGCTGGTCGACGAGGCAATGCCGATGGTCTCGCTGCTGTGGCAGCGTGAAACCGAAGGCCGCATCTACGACAGCCCCGAGCGCAAGGCCGCGCTCGACAAGTCGCTGCGCGAGAAGATTAAACTCATTCAGGACCCCTCGATCCGCAGCCACTATGGCGAGGCGATCAAGGAACTGCGTTACCAGCTGTTTCGTCCCGTGCGCCAGAACACCCAGAGCCAAGGCGCGCGCGGCAGCTACGCCAAAGGCAAATGGGTGCCGCCGCTGGCCATGGGCCTCAGCGAGACGAAAAACTCTCTGCTCGCAGGCGCCACCGACCAGATGCAAGACACCATGCGCATCGGCGTTATTCTCGCCGTGTTGCTGCGTCATCCGCAGCTGTGTGAAGAGTTCGACCACGCACTTGAGATGCTCGAATGCAAAGACGGCGACCACTCTGCGCTCCGCAGTTTCCTATTGAGTTGCCGTGCCGAAACTCGCGAAGATGCCGCCAATGAGGCGCTGAATTCACTTGGCCCCTACGCCCTTGAAAACCTTGCAATGCAGCCCCACCTTGGCGTGGTGCCAGCCCTGAGGACTGGGGCGGATGAAGACCTTGCGCGCATGACCGTCGCGGAAGAATTCGCCAAACTCGAAGCCCAACGCGGCTGGCGCGCTGAAATTGCCGAAGCCGAAGAAGACCTCGCCCATGTGGCTGACGAAGCCATGACATGGCGGCTCTCACAGGCCGCCGAAGCCCGCAACCGTGCCACCCACGGGCAGCAAGAAGACACGACAGAATACGACACTGGAAAGAATGGCGCCCGAATCAGCCGCTCTGAAAGAGAGGCCTTCGCCAAGCTCATGGAGCAAATTGGCCACAGTGATTCGCAAGATTAATGCGTTTTCGTGAGGAAGCGCTAAGAAAAACGGGGTAAACAGGTTTTCGAATCACTCACGAAGCCTCATGATTCGTTAAAACGAATCACCCCCGATCAGTTCCGAAGGAGCCGACCATGGCCGCAAAAGACAACGACGACCGCAAGCAAGACGATCAGGAGGGTGACGGCTCGCTCGATATGAGCCAAGCCGCTGTCAAAAAGATGATCGCCGAAGCCCGCGAGAAGGGCTACATCACCTACGATCAGCTCAATCAGGTTTTGCCGCCAGAACAGGTCAGCTCCGAGCAGATCGAAGATGTGATGTCGATGCTTTCCGAAATGGGCATCAACATTATCGAGGACGAAGACGAAGACGAAGAAGCCAAGAACACTGACCTTGTGGCCGCTGGCCAGAAGGGCGAGCTGACGCTTGGCTCGGGCAACGCCGAAAAGCTTGACCGCACGGATGACCCTGTGCGCATGTATCTGCGCGAAATGGGCTCTGTCGAACTGCTCAGCCGTGAAGGCGAGATCGCGATTGCGAAACGCATCGAGGCGGGCCGCAACACGATGATCGCCGGGCTCTGTGAAAGCCCGCTGACATTTCAGGCGATCACGATCTGGCGCGACGAACTTCTTTCTGAAGACATTCTGCTGCGCGATGTGATTGACCTTGAGACAACCTTCGGCGACCAGCTCGGAGAAGACGAAGAGGGCACAGCAACACCCGTCGCAGGCGCGGCCCCCGTTGTAGGCGGCGCGGCGGCCAACTCGGCCGAGGCCCCCGAAAAAGCCCAGGAACTTGATGCCGACGGTAACCCGATCAACTCGGATGACGACGACGATGACGACGAAGACGAGCAAGCGAACATGTCGCTCGCCGCGATGGAAGCCGCGCTCAAACCGCGCGTGCTCGAAACGCTTGATCGCATCGCCGACGACTATGTTAAGCTTTCTGAAATGCAGGACAGCCGGATTTCGGCAACTCTGAACGAAGACGACTCCTTCACAGACAAAGCCGAGAAGAAGTATCAAAAACTTCGCGCCGAAATTGTCGAGTTGGTGAACGAGCTTCACCTGCACAACAACCGTATCGAAGCCCTGATCGACCAGCTCTACGGCATCAACCGCCGCATCATGCAGATCGACTCGGCGATGGTAAAACTCGCTGACCAAGCGCGCATCAACCGCCGCGAGTTTGTCGAAGCCTACCGCGGCCGCGAGCTTGATCCGACATGGCTTGAAGAGATGGCCGAAAAGTCTGGCCGCGGCTGGCAAATGCTCATCGAACGCTCAACTGACAAGATCGAAGAACTGCGCGCTGACATGGCCCAGGTCGGCACATATGTCGGCCTTGATATCCCCGAATTCCGCCGCATCGTGCAGCAGGTTCAGAAGGGCGAAAAAGAGGCTCGCCAAGCCAAGAAAGAAATGGTCGAAGCCAACCTGCGTTTGGTTATCTCGATCGCCAAGAAATACACCAACCGTGGCCTGCAATTCCTTGATCTCATTCAGGAAGGCAACATTGGCCTCATGAAGGCTGTCGACAAGTTCGAATACCGTCGCGGCTATAAGTTCTCCACTTACGCGACATGGTGGATCCGCCAGGCGATCACCCGCAGCATCGCGGACCAGGCCCGCACCATTCGTATTCCTGTGCACATGATCGAAACGATCAACAAGCTTGTGCGCACAGGCCGTCAGATGCTGCATGAAATCGGCCGCGAGCCGACGCCGGAAGAGCTGTCAGAGAAGCTGCAAATGCCGCTTGAGAAGGTCCGCAAGGTGATGAAAATCGCCAAGGAGCCGATCAGCCTTGAAACGCCGATTGGCGACGAGGAAGACTCACAGCTTGGCGATTTCATCGAAGACAAGAACGCCGTTTTGCCTCTGGATTCTGCCATTCAAGAGAACCTCAAGGAAACCACAACGCGCGTTCTGGCCTCGCTCACCCCACGCGAAGAACGCGTGCTGCGCATGCGCTTCGGTATCGGCATGAACACCGACCATACGCTCGAAGAAGTCGGCCAGCAGTTCTCGGTAACACGCGAGCGGATCCGGCAGATCGAAGCCAAGGCGCTTCGCAAGCTGAAGCATCCGAGCCGCTCGCGCAAGCTGCGCAGCTTCCTCGATCAGTAAAGCAAAGAGCCCTCCGGGGCTCTTTTCGTTTTATGGGGAGTGGGTTTGTGCGGCTAAGTGCGACGCCAGCGCATCATCACATCGCCGCCAATCTCGCGGCTCTCAACCAGTTCAAAACGCGGCGCTTGCGTCAGCCGCTCTAGCCCCATTGGGCCGATGGCGGCTAAGCCGTCAGCGCCGATCGCCAGACCAGCCGTATAGCCGACAAGCTCGTCGATCATGTCTGCCTTGAGCAGAGAGGCTGCCAAGCCGCCACCGCCTTCACAGAACACGCGGGTCAGGCCAGCTGCGCCCAAAGCGTCCAGCACCGAGACAACATCAAGTTGCTGGCCTTGAAGCCCGCATTTCACGCAGATCGCGCCGATGCCTGCCCAAGCGTCAAGCAGTGCTGTGTCAGCGTCCGGCCCGTGGAACAGCCACAGCGGCACGTCCTTTGCGGACATTGCCAGTTTGCTCATCATCGGCAGATCAAGGCGGCGTGAGACGACAACGCGCACAGGCTGGCGACGCGCGCCATAGCCGCGCACGTTAAGCATCGGATCATCGGCGCGTGCCGTGCCGCCGCCCACCATGACAGCGTCGTGGCTGGCGCGCAGCCCATGCACATGTTGGCGCGCCGCGTCCCCCGTGATCCACTGGCTCTCGCCCGTGGCTGTGGCGATGCGCCCGTCAAAACTGCTGGCCAATTTGAGGGTCACAAAGGGCCGCTCAACGGCGTTGCGCTTGAAAAAGCCTGCATGGTCGCGCGCGGCCTCATAAGCGCAAACTCCGAGCAAAACTTCGATGCCCGCTGCACGGAGCATGGCAAAGCCCTTGCCCGAAACGCGGCTGTCACTGTCTTCCAGAGGGGCCACGACGCGGGCAACACCAGCCGCGATCAGCGCCTCAGAGCAGGGTGGTGTCTCGCCGTGGTGTGCGCAGGGCTCAAGCGTCACATACGCCGTCGCGCCCTTGGCCGCCGCACCGGCCTGCGCCAGCGCTTGCACTTCGGCGTGAGGCCGCCCGCCAGCCGCAGTAACTCCGCGCCCGACAATGCGGCCCGCGTTCACAACGACGCAGCCCACAGACGGGTTGGGCCATGTCTGGCCCATCCCGCGGCGCCCCAAACTCAGGGCGAGCCGCATATAGCGGGTGTCGCTGCGGCTCACTTTTCTTCGGTGGGCACGTCAGGCCGCAGCTCGCTCACGAACTTGTCAAAGTCGTCAGCCGCTTGGAAGTTTTTGTAAACACTGGCAAAACGCACGTAAGCAACAGTGTCGATCCGCGCCAGTGACTCCATCACAATCTCGCCGATGGCGGTTGAAGGGATGTCCGTCTCGCCCATGCTTTCAAGGCGTCGTACGATCCCCGAGATCATCTGGTCAATACGCTCTGGCTCAAGCGGGCGCTTCTGCAGGGAAATGCGGATCGAGCGTTCGAGCTTGTCGCGGTCAAAGTCCTCGCGTTTTCCGTTGGTTTTGATCACCACCAGATCGCGCAGTTGCACGCGCTCATATGTGGTAAACCGCCCGCCGCAGGCGGGGCAAAAACGACGCCGCCTGATAGACACATGGTCTTCGGCCGGTCGTGAATCTTTTACTTGTGTGTCGACATTTCCGCAAAACGGGCAGCGCATGGCCGTCCCCCTTCTTTTCCTAAATCCGCCTCAAAGATGTGGGTTAACCCCACTTATCCACAGGCACTATAGGGCAGCCGCTAGGGTTTGGGTAGAGGGCAAATGCAGCCCCAACATAAGGTAAAGGGGGAAATGCGACTGTTTTTCCCCACGGTCTGCGTCTAGCTGCCCAAATATGCGGCAACGCGGCGGGTGTGGGGCGCGTCTCGATGCTCAAACAGGTAGATCCCCTGCCATGTTCCGAGCACCAGCGAGCCATTTTGCACCGGAATGCTCAGTGAGACGGGCATCATCGCGGCCTTGATGTGCGCGGGCATGTCGTCGGGGCCTTCATCGGTGTGGGTAAGGTAGTGCATGCTCGCGTCCGTCGTCGGCGGCACAAGGTGGGCGAAATAGGCGCACAAGTCTGTTTGCACTTCCGGGTCGGCGTTTTCCTGAATAAGCAGCGAGCAGGACGTGTGGCGTACAAAGAGCGTCAGCAGCCCGTCATGGCCCGCACAAAAGCGGGCCACATCGCGGGTAAACTCGTAAAGCCCCTGGCCCCGCGTGCTGATCTGAAATTCGCTGTGCACTTGCCTCTGCCGATCAATCAAGCAGCTCGTCAATAATGCTTTCGCAGAAGCCTTCAGCATGAGCGACCCGCAGGTTAAATCCGGTTCTCTTGAGCGAAACCGAGTAGTTGCCACCGTCGCCAGGCTTTGGGCCACTTGCAAGCGCTGCATCAGGGCGGGTTGTGAAAACCACGCTTTTGCGTGCTGGCTGCGTTGCGCTCGGGCTGATGCCTTTGACGATATAAAGCCGCGTATTGCCCGCCGCCCCTTGGCCAAAGTGCGCAAACTGCGCCCCTGCACACCATATTTCGCGGGGGCCAGCGCCGCGTGAGGAGATCACTTCAAACTCTCCGTTCTGCATGTCGACCACGCTCAGCCCGTTCACAGCGGTAAAGGCAAAGGCGGGGGAGGCGGCCAAAACCAAGGCCAGACTTGTTACAAAAGCACGCATGAAACTATCCTCTTTTAGCGGTAACTACCTTTCAAGATAGGCATGCTGTCGGGCTTTCGCAAATGTCACCGCCGCCAAATATGCGCATAGCTTGCGAAAACACCCTGCAACTTTGAGAGGCCGCGGTTGACAGGCCCAAGCGCAAGCCCGTCTCCGCTGGCAAGGCGTTTGACAGCAACTTCTGCGGTGCAGGGGCGGTTTGAAAGCGGGTCGTGATAGCGCGGATAGTCGATCAAAGCCGCATGGGCGAGGCCCTCAAGCGCAACATGCAATCCTCGGCGCGGCATAGCTTCCCCCAAGTCGCGGGTGAGGCCCCAGCCAGCATAAAACGGTGCGCCTGTGACAGTCACAGCCTTGCCGCGCAGCAGGGCCTCAAATCCCAAAA
Organism: uncultured Lentibacter sp.; assembly: GCA_947497495.1. GTDB lineage: Bacteria > Pseudomonadota > Alphaproteobacteria > Rhodobacterales > Rhodobacteraceae > Lentibacter. Next base: position 125,348 of record CANMGT010000006.1, on the reverse strand, counting down.
GGGAGGTCATCGTCCAGACTTCGTCAACAATGCCAATCAGCGCTTCCGAACTGGCGTTTTCAACCAGAACATCAGCCAACCCGTGCAAATCCTTTTGCGCGATAGCCCCGGGGCGCAGGCCTGCCTCCACGTCGGGGTGCGGTTTGTAGATGATGATCGCCGCAGGGTTGGCGCTGCGGGCGGCCTGCAAGAGCCCGAGGTTGGTGCTGACTTCTCCGGCGCCTAGCCTGATAGAGGCATCGTCTTCAACCTGCCCCGGTACAAGGATGCGGTGGCCTTCGGGCAAGGTTGGCACATCGCCTGCGAGGTTATATTTGGTCACACCTTTGCTCGTGATCTCGCCAATCAAACGCCCCGCTCGCTCGGCTTGGTCAGGGCGCAGTGCGGCGCGGGATTTGATCAACCGTTCCAGACGGCTTTCGCGCGTCGGGTCGTAGTATATCCCGAGATCATCCAGCACGAGAGACAAGGGCGGCGTCAGCGCGGCTCCCAAACCCCGCGAGCGCAGAAACCCGTCTTCAACCCGCCAGCGGCTGTCGTCGGCGGCAGCGTGTCCCGCCCAGACCATCGCGCGGCGCGCAGCGCGGGGCCTGTCCCCAAAACTCAGCTTGCCGTGTTGGCCGAAAAATTGTTGCAACGGGCGGCGCTTCCAAAGGCGCATATGAGCGGCCTGCCAGCCCCGATGGTCTTCGCGCCACGCGCGCACATTGGCCTCAAATGCACCGAGCGCTTCTTCAAAACGGCACAGCCTGTCCTCGGCCGCGTCATACCACTTGGGCGCAATCACCATGGCGGCGGCAAAGAGCTGCGCGCGCGTCAAAGCACGGCCACGGCGCGGCAAAGGGTGCGGGCAGCGGTCATCGGTGAGGCCCCATCCGGCGTAAAACGGCTGGCCAAACACCACAGGCCTGTGTCCTGCCATGATCGCCTCAAAGCCCATCTGGCTTGAAACCGTGTAAACCGCGATCGCCCCGTCCAAAAGCGCATAGGGGCTGGCGGGGGCGTCAAACAAGCTGATCCGCGCGTTGGCGTCGGCTTTTGAAAAATAGCCCTGACGAAAGCCCTGTGCGGTTTCGGGGTGGGTTTTGATCACGATCCGCGCACCGGGGTTGTCTTCCTGGGCGCAGTAAAGCGCCTCTTTGAAGGAGTTTGCATCAGCGCGGCCGTGGCTCACCGAGGCGTCGCCGCGGGTTTGGTCAACCACCAGCACATAGCCGGGTTCGGGCAGCTCACAGCCCAGATCAAAGCCGGAATACTTGGTGAGTTGCGCCTCTTTGAGGCGCTCGATGCCGCCCTTGGCAATGGCCAGAGTGGCCGCATCATCAAGCGGAGTGTTTGCAAGGATATGTTCAATATCTGAAGGCTGCGAACTGTCAAAATGCGCCCCGCGCGTGTCGATCATCAGCCCCATCGGCGGCTCGCCCGCGCGCCCGGGGCGCAGAGAGCGCAAGAAGGCGTCTTCCACGCGGACAATGCTGGCTCCCGTGCGTGCCGCCATCGCCTCGCCGCGTTTTGCATAGGGCGAATGGCCCCAAACCGCGATTGCATCAGCGGCGGTGGGCTTGCCAAGCTTCAGCTCATAGCCTGAAAGCTCAAGAATGCGCCGCACGCGTTTCTGGCGCAAAAAGCCTGCGTTGTAATAGAAAAGCCGCCGGGGCCTAGGGGCTCCGGCGGCTTCAGAATGTGTGTAGCTGGGCAAGAGGCCTTAGCCTCCCGAGCCGATCGACGTGAGGGTATCAACCGTGCCAAGGGAGCCGGTGACAGCCGAAATCGTCTTGTTCCACTGGGTGAACGGCGCTTCCGTTACGTAGAGCGTGTCGCCGTCACGCACCGAAAAGTCGCGCGCCAGAAACATGCCGTTAGGCTGTGTGAGGTCAAGCACGTAGACAAGGCGTTGCGCGCCTTGCAAGTCCTGACGGCCCATCACGAGATTGGCGATAGAGGCGGGCTCGTTACGGAAGATGAAAATACCTGTCGGGTCGGCTGCGGTTGCCGAAAGGCCGCCAACCTGTGCGATCGCCTCGATGCCGGACAACGTCTGGCTTTCAAACGGCACTTTGGCCTGTGTGCCCGTCGCGCCAAGCGCAACGAAAGAGCGCGTGTCTTCTTCAACAAGAATGCGGTCGCCGTCGCGCAGGGCGATGTCGTGCTCGGCGTTTTTGTAAAGATCCTGGAACCAGATTTTTGAGCGCATGCCTTTGCGAATCACGGTTATCTGCGCAATTTCCGGCGCGATCGTGATGCCGCCGGCGTTGGCCAGCATGGTTGAAAGCGTGCGTGTCGGGCGCTCAATGGGGAAAACGCCCTGGCCGCCAACCGAACCGACGAGGCTCACGCTGGCACCGTCGCCAGCCAAGCGGCGCACTTGCACCTGCGGGTCTGGTGTTTGGTCGGCGAGTTTGCGGGTGATGATGCGGCGGATGCCTTCGGGCGTGTTGCCCGCGGCTTTGATGCGGCCCGCGTAGGGGATGAAGATAAAGCCGGCCCCGTCAACCTGCACTTCTTCCAGAACGGCGGCGCCTGCGCCTGTCGGGCCGGATGTGCCCAAAAGCGGATCATCGACGTTTTCCCAGATCGTCAGGCCAAGCGTGTCGCCCGGGCGGATCGAGTCAGAGCCGATGAGGCCTGCATTCTTGAAAGCATCGGAAAAGCCGAGCGCTGGCACATAGGCCGTGGCGCGTGTAACTCGGTCGTTCACAGTGACGATAAATGCATCGCCTTCTTTCTGAACCGAGCCTGAGAAAATTTCTTTTTTGTTGGGGCCAACACGGGGAAGGCCACAAGATGAAACGACCGCAAGTGCGGCGACAAGCGCGACAAATCGCGCCCAACTAGGGGTAACGGGTTTCACTGCTCGGTCTCCTCGACCTATTTATTCTGCCTCAGATTCAGCACTTTGCGTGCTTCTTTTGATGTAACGTAGCGCAGTTCTATTTAAAAATAAAGCCAAACCGCGTCTGAGACTTACTGCACCAGTCGCAACTGTTGCCTCGGAGCCGCGGTTCCTGTTTCGAGCGCTTCATAGGGGTCATCGTTGCAGAGCATCATATCGACGACCATGCGCATCAGTTGGCGACGCCCGCGCGCAGAGTAAAACCCGCCGGGAACCTGGCTCGTTTCAAGCAGATAGCGGCGATACTCCTGATAGGCTTTGTGCTCGGGGCGCTTGGCCGCCGAGAAGAACTCAGGCAGCGGCTGCGTTGAGACAAACTCGGGTTTGTCATAGACAGCGCGTCCAAATGTCTTGAGCGGAATGCCGCGCCAGAGCACCTGCTGGCCTGCCGTCGAGTTGACGGTGACAGCGCTGCGCACGTCGTTAAGCAAGGCGGCAAGCTTGCCACCACGCACATAGTGCACACGTTTGCTGAGGCCCAGTTCTTTGGCAATGCGCTTGACTTCCCGCCGCAGCGGCACGCGCCCGTCTTCAAGCGGGTGGGCCTTGAAAACAAGGTGGTGGTGCTTGGGAGCGCCCTCGGCAAAGCCGCGAATAACCACGTCGAGAAACTCGGTCATCGTGGCAAAGGGTGAGTGCTCCTGAAAGCTGCTGTCATGCTCAAGCTGCAACAGCGCAAGGTGATAGGGAAAGCCGCCATGGCGGATGCGAAACGTCGCCACGCCACGGTCAATGGCCTGAAACGGCATTAGCAGGAGCCGCTTGAGGTAAAGTTGAAACTCTTTCGTCACACTCAACGCGCGGTGCGGCTTGAAATTGCGATAGTCGCCATTTCGAAACATCACAAACCAGTGGTAAAGCGCGCCGTAGAACACGTGATGACGGGTGTCGCCCCAGCGGGCAGGGGGCAAAGGCGCGTCCATGTCCGAGTGCTCAAGCCCTGCGCGCATATCCTCAAGGCTCATGTCCATCAGCTTTGAGTGCCCGTTGCTGCCGCCGCGCTCATAGGTCACCCAGTAGGGCCGCAAGTAGCCCTCTTCAAAGACATGCACACCAAGGCCCAGCTCACGCGCGATCGCAACGGCCTGCGCATGAATGGGCCGCGTGTCGCCGTAGAGCACAATGTCTGTCGCACCTTTTACAGCCACGAGTGCGCGAAACGTCTCGGCCCACTCGCTTTGCGCGCCGCGAAACGGAATATAGCTCTTGGGGCTGAACCAGAATGCACGATCCCCCGCGTTAAAGCCCACGCGCCACACTTCAGCACCCGCCGCGCGCAGCATCTTCCCAAGCTTGTGGAAAAACGGCCCGTGCGGCCCCTGCAAAAACAGGAAAGTGCGGTGATCACCTGAAATTTTGGCCATATGTCTTGCGAAATCCGGAATAACTCGTGGCCCTTTTACTCGCACACTGTGGTGAAATTATGGTTGATAAGCCTCTTAAGCAACAGGTTTTCTTGCGAGTCGCGGCAAGGCGCGCTAAGCCATGAGCCAACCCAAAGGAGCGCGACATGTTCACAGGCATCATCACAGATATTGGCGAAGTTCGCGAACTCACGCAGCGCGGCGATCTGCGCGCGCGCATCGGCACAAGCTACGACACAAGCAGAATTGATCTCGGCGCATCCATCGCCTGTAACGGCGTTTGCCTCACGGCAGTCGAGTTGGGCGAAGGCTTCTTTGACGTTGAAATTTCGGCGGAAAGCGTTGGCAAAACCAACATTTCGGACTGGGCACTCGGCAGCAGGCTCAACCTCGAACGCGCCTTGAAAGTGGGCGACGAGCTGGGCGGGCATATCGTCTCTGGCCACGTTGATGGCGTCGCGGTGATCACCAAGATGCAAGATGAGGGCGACAGCACGCGCTTTACCTTTGAAGCGCCCGAAGCCTTGGCGAAGTTCATCGCGCCCAAAGGCTCGGTGGCGCTGAACGGCACCTCGCTGACAGTCAACGAGGTTGATGGTTGCAGCTTCGGCGTTAACATCATCCCGCACACCAAAGAGGCCACGACATGGGGCGCGGCGAAGGTTGGCGACAAGATCAATCTCGAGATCGACACGCTCGCGCGCTACGTCGCACGGCTGGCTGAATTCTCGTAAACACATTCATAAAAGATGTTGCGTTTGGCGGCCCAAAGCTTAGGTTCTTCTCGAACCTGAAGGAGGCCCGCCATGACACTGATCAAACCAACACGCCGCGACATTCTCAAAGTGGCCGCGGCGATGCCCGCTTTCGCACTGCCCGCCGCCGCACAGCTTGGCGCGCCTGAGGGCGACAACCCCGGTCACTTTCGCTTCACGCTCGGGGATGTGCGCCTGACGATCCTGTCGGATGGCTACTTTTCCAACCCAACGTCCGGCCTCGGCGTGAATGCCGACCCTGCCGAAGTGCGCGCCTTTCTGGAAAGCCACTACCTTTCGCCAGACATGGGATACTCCCACACCAACCACCTTTTGATCGAAAAAGGCGAAGACAAAGTGCTGGTTGACGTCGGCTCGGGCAACCGGTGGTTTGACACGACTGGCAAGTTGGTCAGCAACCTCGCGGCTGCGGGCGTCGAGCCGGGCGACATCACCCATGTCGTTATCACCCACGCCCACCCCGACCACATCTGGGGCATTCGCGACGACTTTGACGAGCCGCTCTTCCCCGATGCCGAATATATCATCGGTGAGGCGGAGTTTGCCTACTGGTCTCAGGACGGTCTGGCAGACCGTGTCGCACCCGAAATGCAGCAGTTCGTCGCGGGCGCGGTGAACTCGTTTAATGCCGACGGGCTGGAGTGGACATTGGCAGGCGAGGGCCACGAAGTTGTCTCCGGCGTCACCCTTATTAGCACGCCGGGCCACACGCCGGGCCACATGTCAGTGCAGCTCTCGGCGGGTGACAAAACCCTAATCGCGCTGGGCGACTGCATGAGCCACGCCTGGACAAATTTCAGCCATCCGGGCTGGTATAACGGCTTTGACCAGGACGGAGACCTCACGGTTGCAACCCGCAAAGCGCTGCTTGATCGTGCCGCCTCCGAGCGCATCTCGCTGCTGGGCTATCACTTCCCGTTCCCCGGTGTTGGCCATGTCATGCGCGAGGGCGACGCTTACAGGTTTGTGCCAGCGCTCTGGCAGTTCTAACCCGCGTCAGCCCTCGGGCCTCGCTCTGGCCACGCTTGCGGGCGGGGCGCGCGCTTGGCCTCATTTGTCTGACACAACCAGCGACAGACCGAGCCTCGCGGCGCGGTCTTCCAAGCCAAGGCCCGCCTCATAACAGGCGCGGTCACGGCCCTGCTTTTTGGCTTTGTACAGCGCTTCGTCGGCGCGTTTGATCGCGGCTTCAAACGTCTCTTCCTCGGCCCCCAGAACGGCGACACCAAAAGACGCGCTCAGCTCGGGTGGGTTCACAACCCCCTCGGCTTTTAGCGTCGGGCGCATCACCAGCATTGCACGGCGTAAGCGTTCAAGAATGCCGGGCAAATCAGCGGGTTGGGCGACTTCAAGGTAGATCAAAAACTCCTCGCCACCCCAACGCGCCAGCACATCACCATTGCGCAAATAGGGCTCAAACATCGGCTTGATATTGGCGAGCACAAGATCGCCCACATCATGGCCGAAAGTGTCATTCACCTGTTTGAAATGGTCGATGTCCATCAACACCACAGCCCCGTAAGCCTCCGAGCGCGCCAGCCCGTCGCGCTTTTGCTGCAAGCGGCGGCCGATGCCTTCCCGGTTGAGCAGATGCGTCAGCGGATCGGTGATTGCCATCATCTCGAGCATCTCTTCCGCGTCGCGCCTGTGGTGATCGGATTGGGCAAGCACATTGCCCGTGCGGATCGCGTTCAGCGTGCTGGCCAGAATAATCAGCGTCACGATGACCGCCTCTGTCGGATAGCTGCGGCTGACAACGCCTGCATGGATGTGCAAAAACATGCCGCACAGCCACGGCACATAGGCGCCCACAAAGACAGTCTGGCGCGTGACATCACCGATACTTGTGTTCAGAAACAACACGCGTGTCGGCTGGAAGTCGATGAAAACGGTGGTCGCGGCGAGCGACAGAAACGACAGGGCTGCCATTGTCGCGGGGGCCATTTCGCCTGAAAAATACGGCAGACCAAAGCTGCGCCCGATCAAGGAGTTGAATAGCATCAAAAACGCGATGATCGAAAAAGCGGCCCCGACGCGGAAGAACTTTTGGCGCACAATGGCTGCGCTGCAAAGACATGCGATGATCAAATAGGTATCAAAGCCCATCTTTCCGCTTAATCCGGACTGCATAAACTGCGCGGCTTTCAGACTGGCAGGCAGGGCAGACAGGCTGGCAATGCTGAACGCCGTGATGATGAGTGAAACGTGAATAAGACGCTTCCCATTCAGCGAATAATTGATCAGTGCCGCCCCCATCATGCTGATACAAAGTGCCGTGATCGGAGAAGTCGCCGACCCAACGGAATATGGCCCCAGAAAGAAAGTCAGGCCGGCAATATTTGTGTAAAGGCCATACTGGGCGAAAATGATCGCAACCGCAGCCAGCCAGGGCCGCGAACGGTGTAACATGTCGATATACTGCTCTGGCGGGCGGTCCATCGGGAGGGTAAGGACTTGGGAGTTCATATTAAAAAAATTGCTCATAAGTGTGTGGTGACGATAGCCAGGGCGCGTGAAAAACCCGTTAAACCCCGACGTAATTGGAGGTTTCAATGCGTGATCTTTACGTAAAGTTTAATGCAAAGCGCTGGCCAATTCGGGGCGGGTGCGCTAGGCAGCAAAAGCCAACAAAAGAGGCCGCAAATGACTGACCATTTCCAAACTCCCGGGCCGCTTGAGGCCAGTCTCAAAGACGCGATCGCGCCGACGGAAGAGATCATCGCTGCGGCACGCGCTGGCGAGATGTTCATTCTGGTCGATCACGAAGACCGCGAGAACGAGGGGGATCTTGTTATCGCAGCCGAGTTTGCCGACGCACAGGCGATCAATTTCATGGCCACATATGGCCGCGGCCTGATCTGTCTGCCCATGACATCAGAGCGGATCGACCGCTTGGGCCTGCCGATGATGGCAACCAACAACTCCTCGCGCCACGAGACGGCCTTCACCGTCTCGATAGAGGCGCGCGAAGGCGTCACAACGGGCATCTCGGCGGCTGACCGCGCGCTAACAGTTGCCACCGCGATCGACCCGAAAAACACCGAGGCCGCCATCGCCACGCCGGGGCATGTCTTCCCGCTGCGCGCGCGCAATGGCGGCGTTCTTGTGCGCGCAGGTCACACCGAGGCCGCTGTCGACATTTCGCGCCTTGCCGGCCTCAACCCTTCGGGCGTGATCTGCGAGATCATGAAAGACGATGGCGAAATGGCGCGGCTGCCTGACTTGGTCGACTTCGCCAAAGTGCACGGCCTCAAAATCGGAACCATCTCTGATCTCATCGCCTACCGAGATAAGCACGATAACCTCGTGCGCGAGGTGCGCCGCGAGACGGTCACCTCCGAGTTCGGCGGTGATTGGGAGATGCGTGTCTACACCGACGAAATTTCCGGCACCGAGCACAGCGCGCTTATCAAGGGTGACATTACAACGCCCGAGCCTGTTCTCGTCCGCACCCATGCGCTCAACGAGCTGGAAGATGTGCTCGGCCTTGGCCCAAGCCCCGCCGACGAGCTGCACAAAGCCATGCGCATAGTGGCCGCCGAAGGGCGCGGCGCGGTGCTCTTGTTTCGCGAGCCGCACCCCAAGCTCAACTTTGGCGAAGACGACGCCAGCCCGCGCATTGTCAAACACACGGGCCTTGGCAGTCAGATACTCTCAAACATGGGGCTTAGCGAGCTGATCTTGCTGACAAATTCGCCCCGTACCCGCTATGTCGGCCTTGACGCATACGGGCTGTCTATCGTCGGCACACGCCCCATCGAGGAGGTTTAAACCATGGCTGGCACAATCAAACATAACACCCTCAAACGCCCGGTTTTTGACAAGCCTGTCAAAATCCTGATCGCGGTTGCGCCCTACTATAAAGACATCTCCGATGATCTGGTCGAAGGCGCCACCGATGAGATCGCCGCCGCCATGGGCACATGGGACATCGTCGAAGTGCCCGGCGCGCTTGAGCTGCCCACAACCATCGCCATGGCCGAGCGCCTGTCAAACTACGACGGCTATATCGCCCTTGGCTGCGTTATCCGCGGCGCGACGACGCACTATGACACCGTCTGCAACGACAGCTCGCGCGCTTTGCAACTGCTTGGTTTACAAGGGCTTTGCATCGGCAACGGCATCCTCACAGTCGAGAATATGGCGCAGGCCGAAGAGCGTGCCAACCCCGCCGACATGAACAAAGGTGGCGGCGCGGCGGCTGCGGCCTTGCATCTTATCTCGCTCGCTCGTAAGTGGGGCGGCCAGCGCGGCTCTGTGGGCTTCAAGCCCGACGCCGAAGAGATATTGCTGGCCGAAAACCAGACTGACTCAAACAAAGGCAACCCAACCGCATGACGCTTTCAGGCAACCAGAAACGCAAGATGAAATCAGCGGCGCGGCTCTACGCTGTGCAGGCCCTGTTCCAGATGGAGCATTCCGGCCAAACCGTTGAAGCCGTGATGCGCGAGTTTGAAGATCACCGTTTTGGTGCCGAATATGACGACATCGAGATGCTCGACGCCGACCCCAAACTGTTTGAAAAGCTGATGACAGACGCGGTCAACTACCAAGCCCTGATCGACCAGCTTACAGACCGTGCGCTGGTTGCCAAATGGCCGCTGGGCCGGATCGATCCGACCCTGCGCGCGCTGTTTCGCGCCGCCGGAGCGGAAATTACCCAAAGCTCAACGCCACCCAAAGTAGTGATCAGCGAGTTCGTTGACGTCGCCCGCGCCTTTCACCCCGAGGGCAAAGAGCCAAGCTTCGTCAACGCGGTGCTTGACCATATGGCCCACGAAGCCAAGCCCGAGGCCTTCTAAGCCACACAGCCGCTTTGCAGCCTTCTCTTCTTCTCTTTGTCAAATATCCCCGCCGGAGGCATCCGAGGCTGGCACAGAACGCAGCGTTTCTTTGCGGCATCACACCTAGCAAAGCCTTTGCGCTGCGCCTAGATTTGCCAGATGAAACATTTCTCTCTGCTTGATCTCTCGCCCGTCCCCGAAGGCCAAACTGTCGCCAATGCGCTGGCCAATACTGTCAGCCTCGCGAAGTCCGCAGAAGCGGCGGGCTATAACCGTTACTGGCTCGCCGAGCATCACAACATGCCAGGCATTGCCTCTGCGGCGACAGCTGTTCTCATTAGCCAAGTCGCGCAGGCCACCAGCACCATGCGCGTCGGCGCGGGGGGCATTATGCTGCCCAATCACGCGCCGCTTGTGGTGGCCGAGCAGTTCGGCACATTGGAGACACTCTTCCCGGGCCGGATCGACCTGGGCTTGGGCCGCGCACCGGGCACAGACATGGCCACAGCTCGTGCGCTGCGCCGCCACATGGCTCCCGAAGACAGCTTCCCGCAAGACGTGCAGGAACTGATCAGCTACTTCGGCGAGGAGGCCACGCAAGTCCGCGCGATTCCGGGGCAGGGCACCAACGTTCCGGTCTGGATCCTCGGCTCCTCGCTCTATGGCGCGCAACTCGCGGCGATGCTGGGCCTGCCCTATGCCTTCGCCTCGCATTTCGCTCCTGACATGCTCGAAGAGGCGCTCTACATCTACCGCAACACCTTCCGCCCCTCGGCGACGCTGGCAGAGCCACATGCCATGGTCGCCGCAGGGGTGTGCGCGGCCGAAACAGACGCAGAGGCACAACACCTGCGCACCTCCCAACAGCTCGCCTTTGCGCGCCTGCGTACAGGGCGCCCCGGAAAACTGCCGCTGCCGGTCGAGAACATTGAAGCCGAAGTGCCCGCGCAGGTGGTTGCGCAGGTCAACCACGCACTTGGGTGCTCGGCCACAGGCTCGCGCGAAACCGTGAAAGCAGGGCTGCGCCAGATCATCGAAAACTTTGCCCCCGACGAGTTGATGGTCACGGGAATGATCCACGACCACGTGGCACGTTTGCGCTCGTTCGACATCGCAGCCGAGGTATTGAAAGAGCTCCAGGGCGAGCTTCATTCGGGCAACGAACAAGCAATCTAGGCAAGCCTGCCTAAGGTGGTCTCCCGCCCCAAACCGTGCATCTTCGATGCCCTATTTTGCGTTGGGCATAGCCGGGTGGGGGGGGGGGGGGGGGGTGGGCCCCCCCCCCCCCCCCCCCCCCCCACCCGGCGGGGCGACTTGGCGAAGCCAAGGCGCAAAACCCAAGCTGGGACCTGGCGAAGCCAAGGCGCAAAAGCTCCCGCAGCACGACCTTGTTGAAAGCGCGCAACGCGCGCTGCGTTAAGTTAATTTGCCTTAACTTTTTTCGCAAAACTGTATGCACACATTATGCACGGATCGCTGCATAGATAGCTGCATAGCGTAGGCACCACTGTTTCAGGCCAAAAATAAGCGTTAACCATCCGGAACGTTGCCTTACCGCAGATATCATAAATTTAGTTTATTTCGAATTAAATCAGTATCTTAACTGATGCGCGCAACCACAAATTCAGCCAGATCGTCCAGCATGTCCCGTAACGGGTGTTCCGGCAAAGCACTCAAAACATCGCAAGCCTTGCTGGCATACCCCAAAGCATCCTGCCGCGCTTCCTCCAACGCGCCGTGCTTGTGCAACAGCGCGATAGCCTGCTCCAGATCACCCTCGCGTTGGTCACCCTTCTCGATAACCCTCTGCCAAAAAGCGCGCTCTTCTGCATCAGCCTTCGCGACGGCTTTGATCACTGGAAGTGTCAGCTTGCGCTCGCGAAAATCATCGCCGATGTTCTTGCCCGTGGCGCCGGTGCTGCCCGAGTAATCCAGTAAGTCATCGACAATCTGAAAGGCAATCCCGAGGGCATCCCCATAGTCAAACAGCGCCTTCACCTGCTCTTCCGGCGCACCCGCGATGACGCCGCCAACTTCTGTTGCCGCCGAGAAAAGAGCCGCCGTTTTGCCGCGCACAACTTGCAAGTAAATGGCTTCAGTCGTCGCCAGATCCTGTGCGGCCGTGAGTTGCAAAACCTCTCCCTCGGCAATCGTCGCCGAGGCATTCGCCAAGATATCAAGCACCCGCAAAGAGCCTGTCTCAACCATCAGCTGGAATGAGCGCGAGAACAAATAGTCGCCCACAAGGACAGAACTTTTGTTGTCCCACAGAAGGTTAGCCGTAGGCCGCCCCCGCCGCTGTGCGCTTTCGTCAACCACATCATCATGCAGCAAAGTCGCCGTATGGATGAACTCGACAGTTGCCGCCAAGTGCACATGATAAGGCCCGCGATAGCCGCACAACTCGGCCGCAGCCAGTGTCAGCATAGGCCGCAACCGCTTGCCGCCAGCCTCAACCAGATGCGCTGTCACTTCCGGAATGCGCGGCGCGTGCTCTGAGGCCATGCGTGCACGGATCAGCGTGTTAACCGCCTCCATGCCAGAGGCAAGATGCGCAGCCAATCTTTCGTGCGGTTTGCTTGTGGCCTCACTCATGCCGATCACACTCCCGTTCCCTCACTCGACATTCCCGCCGAGATGGTCATATTTGCGTTATGAAACAACTGCTCAGCACAACCGACCCGACAGAACTTGCCTTCGCCCGCGCACTGCTTCAAGGCGAGGGTATAGCCGTGTTTGAAATGGACGTAAATATGAGCGTTCTCGAAGGCTCGATCGGAATATTCCCACGCCGCTTGATGGTTGCCGACCAAGACCACACAGCTGCCTATGTGGCCCTGCGCGACAACGGGCTTGAGCCAAGTGAATGACGGGCTGACGCGCGACGCTTTCCTTGGTGGGCAGCTGTATTTGTGGCAGCCCAGAAAGGGCTATCGCGCGGGTGTAGATCCGGTTCTGCTGGCGGCCAGCGTGCCTGCTGTGGCTGGCCAGAGCGTGCTTGACGTGGGCTGTGGGGCAGGGGCAGCCGGTCTCTGCCTCGCTCAGCGTGTCGCGGGACTTGAGGTGCACGGTGTTGAACTTCAATCGCTCTACGCAGGCCTTGCCGAGCGCAACGCGCAGGAGTGCGGGCTGCCCATGACAGTACATCAAGGCGACATTTCTGAAATGCCCGAAGCCCTCAAGGCGCGCAGGTTTGATCACGTGATCACCAACCCGCCCTACTATGACCGCGCTTCCGGGCACAAATCTGGCAATCTGGGCCGCGAGCTTGCCTTGGGCGGCGCGCCGCTCGATGGCTGGTTACAGGCCTGTGCCCGCCGTGTTGCTCCCAAGGGCATGCTCACGCTGATTTGCCGCACCGAGCGCATGCCCGAACTGCTCGCAGCAATGCCGGGCTATCTCGGCTCCATCGAGCTTTGGCCGCTCATCCCGCGTCGTGGCCGTGCGTCCGAATTGTCGCTCCTGCGCGCCCGACATGGCGGAAGGACGCCGTTTTGCCTGCATGAAGGCCTGCTGGTTCACCTTGGGCCAAAACACGAGAAAGATGGCGAAAGCTATTCAAAATCAATCGCCTCGGTGTTGCGAGACGGAGCGGCCCTGCCGTTTCCGAAAAGTTAACCTCAATTTTTGTAAAGTAATCTCGCTTGTGCAGCGTGACACAGAAGAAAATATATGCTCGACTGAAGTTACATTTTCATCAGAGGAGACTGCATATGAGCTTGAATTCGCACGTCGAGGCACTGAAGACCAAACATAAAGTCCTTTCCGACAAAGTTGAACAGCTTCAACGTTCACCGGGAGTTACCGACACAGAAATTGCAGAGCTCAAGAAGCAGAAATTGAAGATCAAAGAAGAAATTTCCAAACTGGAAGAAACAGTCAGCTAGAGCGTTTCTACATCGATAAATTCACGCCCTTCGCGCAGCGGGTTTACAGCTTTGGCTTCTTCAGTAAGCCAGTCCTTAAAGGCCGCGACAGAGGGGCGTGTTTGCTGGCCTTCTCGACAGAGAAAACGCCAGCGTCCAGTTGTTGTCAGCCCAACTGAAAAGGGCGCCACAAGACGGCCTTCGGCGACATCTCGCGCGATGAGTGACGCGCGCCCCAGAACAACACCTGCTCCCGAAAGCGCTGCGCCAATAGCGTGATCCGCGTTCGAGAAATGCGCGCCACGGACACTATCGGCGGCAATGCCTGACGCTTTGAGCCATGCCACCCAGTCGCTGCGCGGTTTGAGGAAGTCGATCGAGTCGTCGATCAGCAAAGGGGCTTCGAGCAGGTCCTGCGGCGTCGTAAATCGCTCGGCGAGGGCCGGGCTCATAGCTGGCGTTACCCATTCCTCCCCCAAGGCATGAGAGTGAAGGTCAGCATCGTCGCCGTAGCCAAAGCGCACCGCCACGTCGATGCCGTCCCGCGCAAAATCAAGCAGCCGAAGGCTGGCTGAAAACCGAAGCTCGATATCGTTATACTGCTGCGTGAAATTGAAAATCCTCGGGGCCATCCACTTTGACATAAACGCCGGCCCAGTCGACACTGTGAGAACGTTCGCGTTGGTTGTCTGAAGTGCGCGTTGCCATGCCCGCTCAAACTGCGAGAACCCCTCGGTGAGGCCCGGTAAAAGCGCAACTCCTGCCTCGGTGAGTGTTACGGAGCGGTTGTGACGGTTAAAAAGTTGCCCGCCAAAATGCTCTTCTAGAGATTTGATCTGAAAGGAAAGCGCAGCAGGCGTGACACCCAACTCACTTGCCGCACCCGCAAAAGACAACAGACGCGCGGCGGCTTCAAAAGCTCTGAGGGATGTGAGGGGTGGAAGGCGCTGATGCATGAGTCTTACTTAAGAAAAACTGTTCTGATAGGTAGGAAAGTCTCGTTTGCTAGCGCTTTTTGCAAGCCTTAAGTTGAGTGACGTAGGAAATACTTAATAGAAGGTTATCGAAATGCTTGAGACAGCCACAACATCCGAGGTCCAAAGCCACTACCATCAGGCACATATTGCCCGCGCCGAGATGTTTCGATGGGTCGCACTCAAACTCGTGGAGGCCATAACGAGAAAAGGGCCGCAGCATATGCCGCAGCCCTTAAAAGCAGTTGCCTGCTAAAACTTACACGAAGAACTGTGCGCCGTTCGCCGAAATTGTCGAGCCGTTGATAAAGCCCGCGTCGTCTGACGCGAGGAAGGCCACGCAGCGTGCGATTTCTTCCGGTTCACCAAGGCGGCCAGCAGGAATGCCTGCAACAATCGAGTCGCGCACCTTCTCTGGGATCGCCATGACCATTTCAGTCGCGATGTATCCGGGGCAGATCGCGTTGGCTGTGATGCCTGCGCGTGCGCCTTCCTGCGCGAGAGATTTCACGATGCCAAGATCGCCCGCTTTGGTGGCTGCGTAGTTTACCTGAGCGAACTGGCCTTTTTGGCCATTGATCGAGCTGATCACGATCACGCGGCCAAACTTGCGTTCACGCATGCCATTCCAGACAGGATGAACCGTGTTGAACACACCTGTGAGGTTTGTGTCGACAACTTCTTTCCACTGTTGTGGTGTCATCTTGTGGAACGGGGCATCGCGGGTGATGCCCGCGTTTGCGACCACAATGTCGATCGGGCCGATTTCGGCTTCGACTTTGGCGATACCTGCAGCGCTGTCGTCATAGTCCGCAACGTTCCATTTGTATGTCTTGATGCCTGTCTCCGCTGTAAACGCCGCTGCGGCCTCGTCGTTGCCAGCGTAAGTGGCCGCAACGTTACAGCCCTCGGCTTTAAGAGCTTTTGAAATAGCTGCGCCGATGCCGCGCGAGCCGCCTGTAACCAATGCTGTTCGTGCCATGTTATTCTCCTCAGTGGCGTGTCCCTTGGGTAATGGTGTTATATTTTTGAGAGGAGATGCGCAACATTGTTTCGCGAATATAATGCCGCAGCGCAGCTTTAAATGCGAAATTAGGTGAATGAACATAAAAAAGGGCGCTCAAAAGCGCCCCTTTTCGTGAATATACGATCTCGCAGAATCAGTCGCGCTCTACGCAGAGCGCAACGCCCATACCGCCGCCGATGCACAGCGTAGCGAGGCCTTTTTTCACGTCGCGGCGCTTCATTTCAAACAGCAACGTGTTGAGAACGCGGCAGCCTGAGGCGCCGATCGGGTGGCCGATCGCAATAGCGCCGCCGTT
Organism: uncultured Lentibacter sp.; assembly: GCA_947497495.1. Classification (GTDB taxonomy): domain Bacteria; phylum Pseudomonadota; class Alphaproteobacteria; order Rhodobacterales; family Rhodobacteraceae; genus Lentibacter. The sequence goes on along the minus strand of CANMGT010000006.1, from coordinate 109,369 downwards.
GACGTTGACGATCTCGGGATCCCAGCCCATCTCTTTGTTCACGGCGCAGGCTTGGGCTGCGAAGGCTTCGTTGGCTTCAATGAGATCAAGGTCACCCACGCTCCAACCGGCTTTCTCAAGCGCTTTGCGGCTCGCGTGGATCGGGCCAACACCCATGATCGACGGATCAAGGCCGGCAGTCGCATATGACGCGATGCGCGCGAGCGGTTGGATGCCGCGCTTCTCGGCATTGGCGGCGCTCATCAGCAGGGTTGCAGCAGCGCCATCGTTGAGGCCGGAGGCATTTGCCGCCGTAACAGAACCGTCCTTGGTGAAGGCCGGGCGCAGCTTTTGCATGGCTTCCATTGTTGCGCCGTGACGGATGTATTCGTCGGCATCGACAACTGTCTCGCCCTTGCGGGTCTTGACAACAAATGGCGTGATTTCTTCAGCAAATTTGCCAGCCTTTTGAGCTGCTTCTGCCTTGTTTTGTGAGGCAACGGCAAAGGCGTCCTGTGCTTCGCGGCTGATCTGGAACTGCTCCGCTACATTCTCGGCTGTCTGGCCCATGTGATATCCATTGAAAGCATCCCAGAGGCCGTCGCGGATCATGCTGTCGATGTATTTCACATCGCCCATCTTCGTGCCCGCGCGCAGGTGCGCAACGTGGGTGCTGAGCGACATGCTCTCCTGGCCGCCTGCAGCAACGATCTCGGCATCGCCAAGCTGGATGTGCTGTGCGCCGAGTGCAACAGCGCGCAAGCCTGAGCCACAAACCTGGTTGATGCCCCAGGCCGAGCTTTCTTTTGGCAGGCCCGCGTTGATGTGTGCCTGACGAGCAGGGTTCTGGCCTTGGCCTGCTGTCAGCACTTGTCCCAAAATCGTTTCGGACACTTCGCCCTTCTCGATACCGGCGCGCTCGACGACGGCTTCCAGAACAGCGGCGCCCAAATCATGCGCTGGCGTGTTGGCGAACGATCCTGTGAATGAGCCTACGGCAGTGCGTGCCGCGGAGGCGATGACGACATTTGTCATGAGTCTTCCTTTCCCTTTTAGGCTCAAAGGTCTCACAGGATGAACGGCTCATCCTTACCCGAGCTTCAAGGAAGCCATAACGCATCTGCCGCAGTGCGGCAATATCTGCGAGGCGCCATATGGCCATCAGGCCGTTTTTTGGCGGTCTGTCTCGCGTTCCCAGATAGGGCTGATGGTTGGCGCGGCGAAATAGAAGCCTTGCAAGCAGTCAATCCCGATCTTCGAGAGAAAGTTGGCATCTTCGGCGTCTTCGACAAATTCGGCGACTGTGAACATATCAAATTGCTTGGCGATCGCGATCATGGCTTTGGTGAGCACCTGATTGTCAGCATTCTGCGCGATGCCTTGAATGAACTGCCCGTCGATTTTCAGGATGTCGAAGTAGAAGTCGCGGAAATAGCGGAACGATGTAAACCCTGCGCCAAAGTCATCGAGCGCGAAGCTGATGCCTTTGGTCTGCATCTCGTCCATAAAACTGACGACAAGCTCGGGCACTGTCATTGCCGAGCTTTCGGTGATCTCAAGGATTAGCCGTTCCGCGACCGTGACATCGCGCTGTAGCCCCTTTTGTAAGGTGCGCATCCAGCGTTTGTAGCCGATAGAACGCGCAGACATATTGATAGAGAGGCGCAAGCCAGGCTGGCGTGCAAGCGTGCGCAGCCCTTTCTCAAGTGCCACGCAATCCATGATGCGGCCCAGCTCGGTGGTTTCGATCTCATTGATGAAGTCTTTCGCGGGAATGATGCGGCCTGTCGCATCAAGCACCCGCAAAAGGCCCTCATAAAAGGCAACCTTATCAGGCGCCTGGGCCTGAACAACGGGCTGATAAGCCAGCAACACCTGTTTGCGCTTTAGAGCGGCTTCCACCATTTGCAGAACCGATCTGTCGCGCGATGCAACAGCGAAGCTCAGCGGATCTTTCTGCTCAGCTGGAATGCCAGCCATTCTGTTACGACCTGTGCTCATCTGTTACCCTTCCCAAGAACGAAGTTCACACCGTCGTTGAGCTTTGCGTGCAAATTGCTAACAAGCGTTTAAGGTAACGTTTTAAGGTAAATTGCGCTGAAGGCGGCGAGAGCGAGGCAATGATGAGCGACAGATGTGGCTGGCACGGGTTGGACGAAGAGTATGTGCGCTACCATGACGAAGAGTGGGGTGTGCCCGAATATGACAGCCGCGCGCTTTGGGAAAAACTTGTTCTGGATGGCTTTCAAGCCGGCTTGAGTTGGATCACTATTCTGCGCAAACGTGACAATTTTCGTGAATCTTTTCAGGGGTTTAACCCCGAGGTAATTGCCACTTGGGGCGAAGCGGATGTGCAGCGTCTTCTGCAAAACGAAGGCATCATCCGCCACCGCGGCAAGATCAACGCGACGATCACAAATGCGCAGGCTTATTTGAAAATCGAAGAGGCCGAGGGCTTTAGCGCTTTTTGCTGGAAATACGTTGATAACAAGCCCTTGGTGAACAGGTTTGAACGCCAATCCGACGTGCCACCACAGACAGAAATGTCTCTGCAATTTTCGAAAGATTTGAAGAAAGCAGGGTTCAAATTCTGCGGGCCGACCATTGTCTATGCATGGATGGAGGCCTGCGGGCTGGTGAATGACCATTTGACCACCTGTTTTCGCCACGACGAGCTGCTCTGAGAGGGCTGCAAACAGGGCTGCGAACGGGGGCGTTAACGGCGATCGTTAACCGTGAAACGAATCTGCCTAAGGTATGCAGCTATATATGCAGCTTTGCGTGCAGAACGCGTGCATACGTTTTGGCGCCAATATCTTAACGCGAATTAACTTAACACGGCGGGCGCTGTCAGAGCGCATTGAGCAACGCTTTTGACGGCACGCCCGTTGCGCGCATGCCTCTGGACGTCTCGAAAGCGCGGATCGCTGCGCGGCCTTTCTCGCCGATTACACCGTCAGGGTTTCCAGCGGCAAAGCCGCGCGCGTTGAGGCGCTTTTGCAGCTCGCGACGCTCTTGCGTTGTCATCCCCCACGGGTTCTGCGGAAAGCCCGAGCGGATCGCGCCGTGGCCTGCGAGCGTGTCCGACAAATGGCCGACGCCGATGACATAACTGTCGGCGTAGTTGTATTTCTTCAGCACGTGGAAATTATTATAGATCATAAAGGCCGGGCCTTGGGGGCCAGCGGGCAGGATGATGGCGCCGTTGCCATGGTTGGGCAGCTTGCCACTTGTTGCGGAAAGCACGCCGAGTTTGCTCCACTCACGCGCCTTGCGCGGATAGATGCGGCCTGTGAGGGCGGCGTCAAAGCCGCTCGGCAGCTTGACTTCAATCGCCCATGGCTGGCCCTTTTTCCAGCCCTCGGCCTTGAGCAACGCGGCGGTGGAGGCGAGGGCGTCTGTCGGATCATCTGACCAGATATTGGCGCGGCCGTTTTTGTCAAAGTCCTGGGCGTGGCGCAGGTAGGTCGAGGGCATAAACTGGGTGTGGCCCATCGCCCCTGCGTAGCTGCCCTTCATCTGGCCGACGGTGGCCTGCCCCGATTGGAGGATTCTGAGCGCGGCGAGAAGCTCGGCTTCAAACAGCTCGCGGCGGCGGCCCTGATAGGCCAGTGTCGAAAGCGTTGCGAACACGGAGGATGAGCCGCGAAAGCCGCCATAGGCGCTTTCCATCCCCCAGATCGCGACGACAACTTCTTTCTCGACGCCATACTTGCGCTCGATGTTGCCGAGCAGTGTCTTGTAGCGCTTGAGCGCCTTGCGCCCGCCGGACACGCGCTGGGGCGAGGCGGCAGAGGATAGATACTGCTGGAGCGATTTGGCGACTTCGGCTTGCTTGCTGTCAGAGGCGACGACTTTTGGCAAAAACTCAACCCCGCGAAAGGCCTCACGCAGGGTGTTGCGCGAAATGCCTTGGCCAGCGGCTTTGGTTTCGAAACTTGCACGCCATGCCTCAAAGCCGCCACGGGCAAGGGCTGGCGTTGTCAGGAAGGCCAAAGAGGCTGCGGTAAAAGCGCGTCGGGTGAGGGTCATGAAGCTGCTCCGGTTGGTTTGGGGCAGGGTAATGTGAATGGGGTATGCGGGGAAAGCGGATTGTTGCGTGTGGCGGGTTTGTGCCACTAAGGGTGTCTGCAAGCCAAGGCCACAGTATGGAGCGAGGTTTACAGAGGTGTCATCACGGGCTTACTTTTTGTGCGGCTTGAGCCTGATGGTGTAGAGCGCCTTTTCGCCTTTCACGTTGATGTCCATGCCGCAGTGCGACCAAGGCATGGGCGGACAGCCGTAGCCAAGGAAGGCTGCTGTGATGTCTTGAACGTCGACTTTGCCGCCACCGCCGCCACTGCCAATGTGCTTAGCGATGATCTCGGCCATATAGCGCGCGCTTGCCTCGCCTTTGATGTCGCCGAGCTTTTCGAGCTGTCTGTCAGAAAGCGTGATGTTGCGGATGGGCTGCTAACTCGGGTCTTGTTTGATGATGATGTCGATGCCCTCGATCGGATCATCACCGCCTTGGTCTGCGGAGGCGGCCGTTGTAAGGCTCATCGTAAGAGCGGTTGCCAAAAGTAATGTGCGTTTGAAAATCATGGTGCGGGTTCCTATGTTGGTTTTCGCTGCATGACGTCAAGATTAGCGGTCAGGTGGGTTCAAACTATCCCCCAGATTGGTGAAAATGCCTCACGGCGCGTGAATTAGCTGGCTGGCTTTCAAAGCCCGCAGTCTTTAAAGCCAACTGTGTCTGCGTCTTCCGGGTGGCGGGCGAGGTGTTTCTTCTTGATCGCCTCGGAGGTGTCGCGCGAGCCGTCGTGGCTGTAGCCGGGGGGGGCGAAGCAATAGAGCAGCCTTTCGCGCCATGTGAGGCCGCGCTGGGTGACGTCCTTGAAGATGCCGACCCATTCGTGAAAGGCCACGCGCAGCGGGTTGAATGTGCCGATGTTGTGCACGAGGCCGTAGTCGGGCTTCTCGCTGTCCAGCTCGGGCACAAAGGTGCCGAACATCTTGTCCCAGATGATGAAGACACCGGCGTAGTTTGCGTCAAGGTAGCGCGGATTGCGGCCGTGGTGAACGCGGTGGTGGCTTGGCGTGTTCATGACGCTTTCAAACCAGCGGGGCAGGCGCGTTATGGCCTCGGTGTGGATCCAGAACTGGTAGACGAGATTCATGCCGCCGCAAAACAGCACGATTGCAGGGTGAAAGCCCAGAAGGATCAGCGGCGCGCGCACGATCATCATAAAGGTAAATGTGCCCGTCCACGTCTGGCGCAGCGCAGTTGTGAGGTTGTAGTGCTGGCTTGAGTGGTGGTTGACGTGGCTTGCCCAAACCCAACGGATACGGTGGCCGAAGCGGTGTACCCAGTAGTAGCGCAGGTCATCAAGCACAAAGCAAAGCGCTATAACCCAGACACTTGTGCCCAGATCAAGCGGGGTAAGCCGCCAGAGGAACATCAGAAAGCCGTAGGTTATGAAGCCTAAGAGGATGCCCGCGATGACGCTGCCTGCGCCCATGATCAGCGAAGTGAGCGCGTCGCGCATCTCGTAGCGCCCGCCATAGCCGTTTTTGCGCTGTTTGCGCACGATCCATGCGAGCTCAAGCAGGATGAGGCCGATGAAGAAAGGCACCGCGTAGGTCGTAACATCGGGGTAGGAGAGGCCGTTCATGGCGCGTCTCGCAGGCTGGCCCATTTGGCTTGCTCTTGCGGCGCAAGTGCGATGGTGAAATGCGGCGCTGCGAAGTCGTCGAGCTTGAGCGTGAGGGCGGTGTCGGCGTGCTGCCATGTGGCGTCGGTGAGGTAGCGCGCCATGGTGTCAGCGCCCATGACATGCACAAGGCCAAGCTTGCCGGAGGCCAGTTTGAGCAGAGCGTTTTCGCGGTTGCTGGCGATCAGGATCTGCTTTGGCACATCATCGGGGATCTCCCGCAGCCAAGCTGTGCGCGTGTGCTCGCCCGTGAGTTGGAAAGGCTCGGCGAGGCCGAGATAGCGCAGCAGAAGTGCGATGCCGACAATGCCGACCACAACCATTGGCCCGAGTATTTCTAGTGGCATAGTCGCCTCCCTTTGTCGCGAACTTAGGGCGCTAAGGTGTGGCCTGTCAAAGGGGGCGTGGGGGAAAGCGCGAATAAGGCGGCCCGTTGAGCGCGGGCCGCCTCAGCTGTGTGTGGGGGCTTACCAGTTCAGCGTTTTTGTCATCGGGTCAAACAGCCAGCTTTCGATCACCGGATAGCTGCCCATTGTGACGCCGTCGATATAGTCGGCTTGGGTAAGGCCAGCGGCTTTGGAGCAGGCCTGACACATGATGACAGTGCCGCCGTCGGCCATGAAGGCTGTGAGCATGTCCTGAATGCTGGTGCCATTGTCGGCCATCAACCCGTGAATGTGGCTCGGGCGCTTCTTGTCGGCGAGGTAAACCGCGCGCACGTTCATCCAGATCGCGGTGTCATGGCCGTTCTTGAGCGACTTTTCATGGGCGAACATGATCGCCTTGCCAGCGGCCCATGTGTCGTCGGTTGTCAGGCTGATGAAGAGCTTTGCTTTACCCTCTTCGGCGTGCAGCGCGAAGGGCGCGAGCATGAGGGCAAACATCAGGGCGATGGCTGTTAGAAATCGGTTCATGGGAACACTCCTGTTTGGTTCTATAGAAGTGTATCTCTGATGTACCTTTAACGCTTTGATGCGGGTCAACCGCTTGTAGGATTGAGGTTGATCTGGGTCAAATGGGGGCTGGGAAGTCTTAGCTTTCGCTTTGATCTATCAGCGCTTTCAAGATTGCCTTGGCGCTGTCAGAGGCCCAGTCGGCGTCGCCCAGAAGGCGGGCGATCTCGTCGCCCTCGCGGTTGAGAATGACGGTTGCGGGCAGGCCGAGCACGCCCATTTCGCGCGCCACGGCTGACTGCGGGTCGCGGTGCAGCGGCAGGTTTGTGACGCCGATTTCCTTGAAAAACCGCGCCATGGCGGCGGGCTCGTTGCGCCCTGTCGCGATTGTTATGACTTCAAAGTCGTCGCCACCCAACTCGCTTTGCAAGGCTGCCAGCATGGGCATTTCCTTGCGGCAGGGCGCGCACCATGTGGCCCAGAAGTTGAGCAGCACGATCTTGCCTTTGTGGTCGGCCAGGTTGGCTTTGCCGCCTTCAAAGAGGTGATAATCGGCTTTCGCAACGGGCTGAAGCAAGGCGTGGAAGCCGAGCTTTTTCATGTCCCCTTCCTTGAGGGCGTTGAGGGCTGCGATTTGCGCAGGCTCGGCACTTGGCGGGGCCACAGCCCGGCCAGAATAAAACATCACCCCCGCAATGATTGCGATTGCGGCAAGGGCGGTATAGACCAGCTTGGAACCTGACATTTTCTTCCTTTCGAAGGCGCAAAAACATGAGCAACGATACCTCAAACCAGATGTGGGGCGGACGCTTTTCCGCAGGGCCAGACGCGATCATGGAGGCGATCAACGCCTCTATCGGGTTTGACAAGCGGATGGCGGCGCAAGACATTGCCGGCTCTCGGGCCCATGCCGCCATGCTGGCTGCCACAGGCATTGTCACTGATAGCGACGCCGAGGCGATGAGGGAAGGGCTGCTCACGGTCTTGTCAGAAATCGAGGGCGGAACTTTTGAATTCTCCGCCGCGCTGGAAGACATCCACATGAACGTTGAGTCGCGGCTCAAGGAAATTATTGGCGAGCCAGCGGGGCGTTTGCACACGGGCCGCTCGCGCAACGACCAAGTCGCGACCGACTTCAAGCTTTGGGTGCGTGACCAGATGGATGCGGCGATTGCTGGCATCCAGTCGCTTCAAAAGGCCTTGCTGGCGCAGGCCGAGGCGGGGGCTGACTGGGTCATGCCCGGCTTTACGCATTTGCAGACCGCGCAGCCTGTGACGTGGGGCCACCACATGATGGCCTATGTCGAGATGCTCGGCCGTGACGCCAGCCGCTTTGCGGATGCGCGCGCACGGATGAACGAAAGCCCGCTCGGCGCAGCCGCTCTGGCGGGCACATCTTTCCCGATTGATCGAGACATGACAGCCAAGGCGCTGGGCTTTGACCGCCCCTCGGCCAACTCGCTGGACGCGGTCAGCGACCGTGACTTTGCGCTCGATTTTCTTTCAGCGGCGAGCATCTGCGCGATGCACCTCAGCCGCTTTGCCGAGGAACTGGTGATCTGGTCATCGGCGCAGTTCAGGTTTGTGACACTGTCTGACCGCTTCTCAACAGGTTCCAGCATCATGCCGCAAAAGAAAAACCCAGACGCAGCCGAGCTGATCCGCGCCAAGATCGGCCGGATTTTTGGCGCCAACGTGGCGCTTATGACGGTGATGAAGGGGCTTCCCTTGGCCTATTCGAAAGACATGCAGGAAGACAAAGAGCAAGTCTTTGACGCCGCCGACAACCTGATGCTGGCGCTCGCCGCGATGGACGGCATGGTGCGCGACATGTCTGCCAACCGCGACAGCCTTGCGGCGGCGGCGGGCAGCGGCTTCTCCACCGCGACTGACCTCGCTGACTGGTGCGTGCGTGCCCAAGGCATGCCGTTCCGCGATGCGCACCACGTCACCGGCGCGCTTGTGGCGATGGCCGAAGCCAAGGGCTGCGACTTGCCCGACCTTTCGCTGGCGGACATGCAGACAGTGAACCCAGACATAACCGAAGACGTGTTCAGCGTGCTGACGGTTGAGGCCTCTGTTGCCTCGCGCACCTCTTATGGCGGCACAGCGCCTGCCCAAGTGCGCGTGCAAGTGGCGCGTTGGACGAAGCTTCTGGCATGAGATTTGTCTGGCTCGCCTTGGCCGTCTGGGGGACGGTCCACCCGATGTCATACTTTCTGGCCTATATGCGCCAGACGGGCAGCGGGCTGACGGGGCTGTCACAGGCGTGGTATGTCAACGCCTCCACAACTGGCCTGACGTGGGATCTGATCATCGCGGCGATCAGCCTGACAGTCTGGGTTGTCTATGAGGCGTGGCAGAGCAAGGACGGGCTGCGCCTTCTGGCCATTCCGGCGACATTTTGCATTGGCGTCAGCTGCGGTTTGCCGCTTTATCTTTTCTTGCGCGGGCGAAAAGCATAGCCTCGATATGAAGGAGTGTCTGACATGATCCGATTTTTGCCAACTATCCTGAGCCTTGCGCTGCTCGCGGGCTGCGGCGCCGACGGTGCGCCCGAACGGCCCTCGGCGAGTGAACCTGCTTCAACCACCGGCGTCACCGTCTCGGGCTACGCGACAGTTGGCGTGGTTTACGAGTAAACACGCTTGGCGCGGGCAAAGGTTTGCGCTAGAGCGGGCCGAGGCCAAGAAGAGGACACGCCATGGACCATTTTCTTTATAAAAACGGTGAGCTTCACGCAGAAGACGTGCCGCTGCGCGAAATCGCGGCCAGCGTTGGTACGCCGTTTTATTGCTATTCAACCGCCACGCTCGAACGCCACTTCCGGCTGTTTGATGAGGCTCTTGAAGGCACCGAGCACTTGGTCTGCTACGCGATGAAAGCGGCGTCAAACCTTGCGATTTTGAAGGTGCTTGCAGCGGCGGGCGCTGGCATGGACGTTGTTTCGGGCGGTGAATATGCCCGCGCGATCGCGGCAGGTGTGCCGGGCGAGCGGATCGTCTTTTCGGGTGTTGGCAAAACCCGCGAGGAGATGCGCCTCGCGCTCACGGGTGGCATTCGCCAGTTCAACGTGGAAAGCGAGCCGGAGATGGAACGCCTCAACGCAGTTGCGCTGGAGCTGGGCGTTAAAGCCCCGATCACCGTGCGCGTGAACCCCGACGTGGACGCCAAGACCCATGCCAAAATCGCCACTGGCAAGAAAGAAAACAAGTTCGGCATTCCGATTTCGCGCGCCCGCGAAGTTTACGCGATGGCGGCGGGGCTTGAGGGCTTGGAGGTTGTCGGCATCGACGTGCATATCGGCAGTCAGCTGACCGAGCTTGAGCCGTTTCGCCAAGCCTATGAGAAGGTTAAGGAGCTGACGCATCAGCTGCGCGCTGATGGCCACATCATCAAGCGGCTCGACTTGGGCGGTGGCCTTGGCATCCCCTACACGCGCTCAAACGAGGCCCCGCCGCTGCCGACAGACTACGGCGCGATGGTGAAGGATGTGCTGGGCGAGCTTGGCTGCGAGATCGAGATCGAGCCGGGGCGCTTGATTGCGGGGAATGCGGGCGTTCTTGTCAGCGAAGTGATCTACGTGAAGGAAGGCGAAGACCGCAAGTTCCTGATCCTTGATGCGGCGATGAACGACTTGATCCGCCCCGCCATGTATGACGCGCACCACGACATTGTGCCGCTGCTTGAGCCAGAAGCGGGCACCGTGCCTGACACCTACGACATTGTCGGCCCTGTCTGCGAAAGCGGCGACACCTTTGCCAAGGGCCGCGAGCTTGCGCGCATGAGTGAGGGCGCTTTGGTGGCGTTTCGCAGCGCGGGCGCTTACGGCGCTGTCATGTCGAGCGAATACAATTCGCGTCCGATGATCCCCGAGGTTCTGGTGCAGGGTGATCAATTTGCTGTCATTCGTGCGCGTCCGACCTTGGAGGAGATGCTAAACCGCGATACCATCCCCGAGTGGCTCTGAACGCGCGTGCCTTTTGCGCGGGCGTTGAGAGCAACTTTGCAGAGGGAGGCGCGGCTTGGCCATAGAGCCCCAAAAACCTGAGCGAATTGACTTGCGCACACCCCTGACGCTGACGCTGTGGGGGCTGTGGGCCGAGCGGATTTGCGCTGCGTTCTGGCCGCTTGCCTCTGTTGTATTCACCACTTTAGCATTTTTTTTCATGGGGTTGCATGAGGTTCTCTCGCTTGAGCTTGTCTGGGGCTTCTTTGTGCTCGCAGGTCTTGGGCTGGGCGCTTCGCTTTGGTATGCCGTCCGCCGTTTCAAGGCCCCGAGCAAGCTGGAAGCGCTTGAGCGCATCGACGCCGCTCTGCCGGGCCGTCCGATTCACGCGGTGCGCGACAAACAGGCGATTGGCGCAAATGACGCTGCCTCAAAAGCGCTTTGGCACGAATACCAACGCCGGATGTATGAGCGCATCAGGGCTGCGCGCAGCATTCCGCCCAAGGTGCGGCTGGCAAAGGCTGACCCGTTCGGGCTGCGCTTTGTCGCGACTTTAGCGCTTGGCGTTTCGCTGATGTTCGGCTCGGTCTGGCGGCTGGGCACGGTCGGCGAGATCGGCACGCCGGGGGGCGGCGCAGCGCTTGCGAGTGGCCCAAGCTGGGAGGGCTGGGTTGAGCCGCCGCGCTATACGGGCCTGCCGGCGATGTATCTGACGGACATAGCCGATGAGGCGTTTGAACTCCCGCAGGGCAGCGAAATAACGCTGCGCCTTTACGGCGAAGTGGGCGCAGTAACGGTGAGCGAGACAGTTTCAAACCGCTTGGGGGATGTGCCCTCAGCCGCCGCCCCCGAGCAGAGCTTTCGCGTGATGCAGACGGGCGAGTTGCGGATAGACGGGCCAAACGGGCGCGCCTTTCGCATCGCGAGCCTGCCTGACCACCCGCCGATGATTGAGGCGACAGGCCCCGCCGAAGCCTCGGCAGCGGGCGGGTTTACGATGCCGTTTGAGGCTTATGACGACTACGGGATCGAAAGCGGCGTGGCGCTGATCGAACTCGACTTTGACCAGCTTGACCGCCGCTATGGCCTTGCCCTTGCGCCGGAAGACAGCACCGCGATCGAAGTGCCCGTGCCGCTGCCCTTAACAGGCGCGCGCAAGGATTTTGAAGAGACGCTGCTGGAGGATTTCAGCAAGCACCCGTGGGCGAACCTGCCTGTGAAGATCACCCTGTCCGCGACGGATGAGGCGGGCAACACCGGCACGTCCGAGCCTGCCGAGATCGAACTTGCCGCGCGTCACTTCTTCAACGGCACGGCGGCGGCTGTCGTCGAATTGCGCCGCGATTTGCTGTGGAACCGCGAGAACGGCGCGCGCGTGGCCCAGCTGTTGCGTGCCATTTCGCACCGCCCTGACGACAAGGTTGTCAAATCGGAGACAGATTACTTGCGCCTGCGCACGATCCTGCGCCGCCTTGAGGCTAAAGTGGCTTATGGCGGGCTGGACGACGCCACGCTTGAAGAGCTGACCGAGGCGATGTGGGAGCTGGCACTAAACCTTGAGGACGGCAACCTCGCGGACGCGCTCGAGCGTATGCGCGACGCGCAAGACAAGCTTTCGGAGGCGATGCGCAACGGCGCCTCGGAAGAAGAGATCGCGCGGTTGATGGACGAGCTGCGCGAGGCTACGCAAGACTATATGAAGCAACTAGCCCAGCGGGAGCAGCAAGAGCAGGACGGCGAGCAGGGCGAGCAAGGCGAAAGCATGCAGCTGTCGCAAGAAGACTTGCAGCGCATGATGGATCGCATTCAGGAACTGATGGAGCAGGGCCGCATGGCCGAGGCCGAACAGGCGCTCAAAGAGTTTCAGGAAATGATGGAAAACATGCGCGTGACCCAGCAACAGCAGGGTCAGGGCGAAGGCCAGGAAGCGATGGAAGGCCTCGCAGACACCTTGCGCGAGCAACAAGGCCTGTCTGACCAAGCCTTCCGCGACTTGCAGGAGCAGTTCAACCCCAACGCTCGCACCGGCGAGAACGCCCAGAACGAGGGCCGAAACGGCGGCCAGGGCCGTGGCCAGGAGCACGAAGGCCAGGGCACAGGCGAGGGCGAAGGCGAGGGCCGCGAAGGCCAGCAAGGCGAAGGTGGCGAAGGCGGGCAAGAGGGCCAAGGCGCCGATGGCCGCTCTCTCGCAGAACGCCAGCAAGAGCTGAGACGCCGTCTGGCCGAACAACAAAACGCGCTGCCCGGATTGCCCGGAGAGGCGGGCGAAGCCATGCGCGAGGCTCTTGAGGGCGCAGAAGGCGCGATGGGCCGTGCCGAGGAAGAGTTGCGCCAGAACCAGCTCGCCGACGCGCTCAACAGCCAAGCTGAAGCGATGGAAAAGCTGCGCGAGGGTATGGACAACCTCGGCGAAGCCATGGCGCAGGCCCAAGAAGGCCAAGGCAGCGAGCAGACCGGCGACAGCCAACAAGCCGGGCCGAACGGAAACGACCCGCTGGGGCGCAACCGCCGCGGCTTTTCAGGCTCTGATGAGACGATGCTGGGCGATGAGGACGTCTACCGACGCGCCCGCGAGTTGCTCGGCGAAATACGCCGCCGCTCGGGAGAAGCGGCACGCTCGGACACCGAGCGCAACTACTTGCAACGCTTGCTGGAACGCTTCGCGAAGTAGCTATTCCGAGGCTGGCACGATCTCGGTGACCGGGGCATCTGAGCTGCCTTCGGAGGCCATGCCGTCAAGGCTGCCCATCAGCCCGCGCATCTGGCCATCAAGCCACAGGCGGGCGCTGTCAACAGCGGCAACGTAAGGCTCAAGCACAGGTGCAAGTGCTGGCACGGCCGCGCTGATTTGCGGCGCAAACACATAGAGCAAGCCAAGCAGCACAGCGAGGATCAGAACCCAGCGGAATCCGCGCATGAAGCCGCCGGTTTCTTCTTCCGGTGTTGTCACTTCGCGCGGGGCCGACTGTGCGGTTGGCGCACGGCGGGCGCTGTCTTTGCGCAGTGTCGAGTTGATCTCGTCGATGTCTGGCAGCACGTCGCGGCGTGAGCCTGTCGCAGCGGCCTTCGCGGCGACAGGGGCAAGGCTGGCGTCGTCACCGCCGCGCATCCGCACCATGCGCTCGGAGGCTTCACGTTGACGGCGCGAGGCTTCGTCATCGGGCTCGGCGAGGCCAAGGTCTGGCTGCTCTTCAAGTGTGTTCACGTCGTGTTTACGCGCCTCGGCTTCAAGTGCGGCCTCTTCGCGCAGAACGTCAGCGACGGAAGGATCAAGCTCGCGCTTGCGCGGTTGAGGCGCCAGCTCTGCTGGTTCTTCAAGCTCGGGTTCAGGCTCAGGCTCGGGCTCGGGCGCCGACTCTGGTTCCTGTTGCGGAATTGTCGGGCGGTGCTCTTCGATCAGCGCATCATCAGACTCGCCCATATCATCGGAGATATTGTCAGCATGTGGCTGAAACCATGTGTCGCCACAGTTCGAGCATTGCACATCGCGCCCGTTTTGCGGGATCACCTCGTCTGGCACTTCGTATTGCGCGCCGCAATTTGGGCATGTAAGCCGCATGTCGCCCCCTAAACCTGCACGAAAACATGTGCGATTAACTCGTGTTAGCATATGTCTTAACGCGATTGCAGAAAAGAGCAAACACGCACCGCCATGGCTGATTGCAACTTGGCGCGCTCTGGGGCATGTATTGAGCGCGACAATGTGAGGGCAAAACGTGATCGAGCTGGAACAAGTGTCCTATAGCTATGGCGAGGGAGAGCTTTTGAGTGATATCTCGATTTCACTCACGCCGGGCTCTTTTCACTTTCTGACAGGCCCCTCCGGCGCAGGCAAAACCACATTTCTCAAGCTGTGCTATGGCGAGCTGTTGCCAACGGCGGGCCATGTGCGCCTGTTTGATCGTGACGTGCGCAGCCTTGCGCGCGACGATATCGCCGAAATGCGCCGCCGGATCGGTGTTGTGCATCAGGATTGCCAGTTTCTTGACCACCTGCCGATTGCCGACAACATCGCGCTGCCTTTGACGGTGGCGGGGCACTCTGTGCATGACGACCAGTCAAACCTGACCGAGTTGATGAGCTGGGTCGGCCTGCGCGCGCGGGCCTATGCCTTGCCGCCTGAGCTGTCGGGCGGGGAGCGGCAAAGAGCGGCACTGGCACGCGCTGTTATCATGTCGCCTGACGTTATTCTGGCGGATGAACCGACAGGCAACCTTGATTGGGAGATGTCCCAGCGGCTGCTGCAACTCTTGGTCGAGCTCAACAAGATGGGCAAGACAGTCGTCATCGCGACCCACGATCTGGCGCTCATACGCGCCGCCAAAGGCCAGGTCCAAGCACGGGTTCTGCGCATTGCGAACCGGCATTTGACAGTGGGGGCAGACCTGTGATGAAGCAGTTTGAGCTTTCCCATGTGATGGATTTTATCATCGGCGATGCGCAGGCCGAAAGGGCCGTGCCGCCAACGGGCTTTACCGCCCGCCTGACGCTGTTCGCCGCCGCCGTAATGGCGTTTCTCGCGGTGTTCGCATTGGCGCTGTCTGTGTCGGCTGGCCGCCTGTCCGAGCGCTGGAGCGCGGAGCTTGCGCAGTCGGCCACCCTGCGGATATCCGCCCCTGTTGGCCAGATGCAGGCGCAAACAGACGCCGCCCTCGGAGTGCTTGAAACCACACCGGGAATTGCGAGTGCGCGGGTGCTGTCTGACGACGAGCAACGCGCCCTGCTTGAGCCGTGGTTCGGCCCTGATGTGCCGCTTGAGAGCCTGCCCATTCCGCGGCTTATCGAGATCGTGGAGGCCGATATCGGCTTTGACGCTGAAGGGCTGCGCCTGCGGCTTGTCGCCGAAGCCCCCGGCGCTGTGCTGGATGACCACACGCGCTGGCGTAAACCGCTGGCCGCGGCGGCCTCGCGGCTGTGGTTTCTCGGCTGGCTCTCGATCGTGCTGATCTTTGCGGTCATGGGCGCGATGATCACGCTGGCGGCCAATGCGGCGCTGGCGGCCAATGCCAAAGTCATCTCGGTGATGCGACTTGTCGGTGCGAAAGACAGCTACATTGCCAACGCCTTTGTGCGCCGCTTTACCCTGCGCACGATCACCGGGGCGGCTGTTGGCATGGTGATCGGCGCGATCGCCGTGGTGCTGCTGCCGTCAGCTCAGGAGGAGGGCTTTTTGAGCGATCTCGGATTTGCGGGCGCGGGCTGGCTCTGGCCGCTGATCATCCCGATTGTGGCCGGAGTTGTAGCCTTTCTCGCCACCCAAGCCGCGGCGCGCGGCACGCTAAAGGAGTTGCGCTGATGCTGGCCATCCGCTGGATTATTTCGCTGGTTTTCGTGGTGCAGAATGCGCTGGCGATGGTCGTTCTGGGCATCGTTTTTCTGCCTTGGGCGCTGTTTAGCCCCAAGGGCGCGCGCGCGGCCTGCCGCTCCTATTGCTGGTGGGTGTTCTTCACGGCGAAGTGGCTGCTGAACCTGCGCACCGAAATTCGCGGAACGGCACCTGTTGACGAGGTGATGATTGCCGCCAAGCACCAGTCTTTCCTTGATATTCTGATGATTTACTATCACACGCCGCACGCGAAATTTATCATGAAACGCGAGCTATTGTGGACACCTGTGATCGGGGTTTACGCCTACCGTATCGGCTGTGTTCCGGTGAACCGTGGCAAACGCGGGCAGGCGATCAAGAAGATGGTGGCTGACGTGCAATCAGGCGCCGCAGAGGCGGGGCAGCTGGTGATCTATAGCCAAGGTACGCGCGTGAAACCGGGCGAAACGCGGCCCTATAAAGTGGGCACTTTTGCGCTTTACGACCAGCTGCAACAGGCCTGCGTGCCTGCTGCAACCAACGCGGGCATGTTTTGGCCCAAGGGCACGATCCTGCGCAAACCGGGGGTGGCTGTTGTCGAGTTTCTTGATCCGGTCTTGCCGGGGCAAGAGCAGAAGCCGTTCATGGCGGAGCTGGAACGCACTGTTGAAGCCCACTCGATGGCTTTGATGAAGGAGGCGGGCTTTGATGGATGACTACATCACCGACATAGCAACGCTGGAAGAACTCTACGGTGCGCCGGGCGAGGCGAGCCTACGCAAGGTTGCGCGGCACATGACGCCGCTTTACCGCGCGTGGATCAACTGCGCACGGTTTTGCGTGGTGAGCACTGTTGGCCCTGAGGGCACCGACGGCAGCCCGCGCGGCGACGACGGCCCCGTGGTGCGCGAACTAGACGAACACACGCTGGCCATGCCCGATTGGCGCGGCAACAACCGGATGGACACGCTGCGCAACATTGTGGCGGACGGGCGTATTTCGCTGATGTTCATGGTGGCGGGCTCGGACACGATTGTGCGGGTAAACGGCGAAGCGCGTGTGAGCGTGCAGGCGGAGTTGTGCGCTCAGTTTGCCAATGACAAGGGGCGTTTGCCGCGCTCTGTGATCGTGATCAAGATCGCGGAGGTCTACACGCAATGCGCCCGCGCCCCGATGCGCGCGCAGCTCTGGAGCGCTGGCGACCAGAGCGAAGGCCTTCCGAGTGCTGGCGCCATTCTGGCCGAGCAAACGGCGGGCGAAGTGGGCGGGAAGGCCTATGACGACGCGTGGCTCGGCCGTGCCAAGAAGACGATGTGGTAAGGCTTCGGGTTTTGCTGCGCAAAACCCGACCGGCTGGGGGCTAATTGGGGGCTAACCCCCAAACCCAGACCTAATTGGGGGCTAGCCCCCAAACCCCCAGAGTATTTCAGTCAAGAAAAAGCTTAGAGCAGTTCAACGGCCATTTCTGTGATGAGCTCGGAGAAGTAGGCCTGCGTGCGCGCGTTGGGTTGGCGGGCGGCGACGATCTCTGCCAACGGGTCGGGGGCGTCGGTTTGTGAGCCTGACATTTCTTGCAAGACCGCATGGCCACAGAAGGGCACGTAGGCTTCGGAGTAGCCGCCTTCATGGGCCATCATCAGTTTGCCACCGCAGATTTTATCCGCGGTTTCCATGACTTGGCGTGTCATCAGACGGTAGGTTTCGGCTGTGCAAAGCTGGTGGGCGAGGGGATCGAAGATGCCTGCGTCATAGCCGCAGGCGACGATGATGACGTCGGGTTTGTGGGCCTCGAGGGCGGGCAGGGCGATGCGCTCCATTGCCTCCAGATAGGTGTCGTGGCCCGCGCCCGAGGGCAGGGGCACGTTGATGTTATAGCCAAGGCCCGCGCCTTTGCCTTTGTCGGCAATGGCGCCCGTATCAACTGGATAGTTGCGCTCTTCGTGCAGGCTGATTGTCAGTACATCTTCCCGTTCATAGAAGATCGCCTCGGTGCCGTTGCCGTGGTGAACGTCCCAGTCGAGCACGGCAAAGCGCGTGCCTTCCCCTGCCGCGATAGCCGATTCAATGGCGATGGCGATATTGGCCAGAAGGCAGAAGCCGTTGGGAAAGTCTGGCAGGCAGTGGTGGCCGGGCGGGCGCGACAGGGCGTAGGCGTTTTTGAGCTCGCCTCTGAGAACTGCCCCAAGCGCGGCTTTGGAGAGGCCAGCTGACAGTGCCGCAATCTCGTAGCCGCCCCGCATGAAAGGGGTGCGCCGCCCCAGCTCTCCTCCGCCAGCGTCGGACATCTCTTTGAAAGCGCTCAGGTAGCTTTCGGGGTGAACGCGCGCCAAGTCGGCTCGGCTAGCTTCGGGCGCGGATTGCATCGCAAGCTCGGCACTCAGGCCAGAGACATCCATCAGGTTTTTCATCCGGCGTTTTGTTTCGGGGCTTTCTGGCAAGCCGCCTGCCATGGGCTGAACAAAGCCGCCAACCGGAAAGGTCAGGGCATAGTCACCGCCGCCGTGCCAGAAACACTTCTCGTCGTAGAAAAAACCTGTCGTCATTTCGCTCTCCCGAATGTCTTTGAGGCATTAACCTAACCCGCACGGCAAAAGGCAAGTGTTTCCAACCGCTGCGCTTGGCAGTAAACTTTGCGGATGAGTGATTTGACAAGTTTCGCAATAGCCGGAACGCGGATCGACGTACGGGCATCGCCCAAGGCTTCGCGCAATAAAGTCGTTTTGGACGAGGGGCTTGTGCGCGTTTACGTGACGGCTGTGCCGGAAAACGGCAAGGCGAATGCGGCGATTATCAAGCTACTGGCCAAGGCTGTTGGCGTGCCCAAGTCGCGGCTTAGGCTGGTGCGTGGGGACACGGGGCGCGACAAGGTTTTCGAGGTGCTTTAGCCCTCATCCGGCGGGATGCGCTGCAGAGTGTAGACACCTTCGGGCAAGTCGAGCGCGGCTGCCAGGTCTTGCACCTGCTCCGTGGTAAGCGTGACTTTCTGCATGGTCTTGGTGCGGGCGTCGTATTGCTCGAGCGTGACGCATTCTTCAAAGGCGTTGATCACAACGTCTTCGCCCAAGGGCGCGGCACCTTCATCGACCAGCGTGATCACCGTGCAGTCAAATTCGTGTTCAATTGAAAACATACCCTTAACATAGGCGAGAGCTTGCCAAGTTCAAGCGAACAAACCCGCGTGAGGGGGCTGGCGAGGCGGCGCTATGCTGTTATGTTAGCTGAAACCAGTTGGAATGGCGCGCGATATGAAAACACACTTTCGGCTACTTGCAGGGCTTGCTCTTATGGGCCTCACAGCCTGCGTGCAAACCACCACAATACAAACGCCACAAACGCCACAGCAGGCATCTGCGCCCTTGCCGGAGCGTGCGGCGGCAAAGCAGTTTGTCAGCGTGTTAAACACCGTTGAGCCCGTTGCCGAGCGCGAGTGCCGTGCCCGCACGCAAGGTGCGAATTGTGACTTCAAAGTGGTGATAGATGACCGCCCGGGCCAAGCCGTGAACGCTGCGCAAACGCTCGATAACACGGGCCGCCCTGTGATCATTTTCACCCTCGCGATGATCTCTGATGTGCGCAACGCCGACGAGCTGGCCTTCGTGATGGGCCACGAAGCCGCGCACCATATTGCGGGCCATCTGGCGCGCAAACAGCGCAATGCCGAGGCGGGTGCTTTGGTCTTTGCGGGGCTTGCCGCTCTCTCGGGGGCTGACGCGCAAGGCCTTAAAGACGCTACAGAAATTGGCGCTCAAGTGGGCGCGCGCAGTTACAGTAAAGAGTTCGAGCTCGAGGCCGACGAGCTTGGCACGATCATCACAGCGCGCGCGGGCTACGACCCTGTCAAAGGCGCGGCATTCTTCACACGCATTCCTGATCCGGGCGATCGCTTTTTGGGCACACACCCGCCCAACGCCGCGCGTGTCGAGATCGTCCGGAAGACAGCCGCTGCGCTTTGATGTGGCCTCGTGAACCAGCTTGAAGGCATCATTTCGGATCGCGGCTCGCGCTATAGCGTGTCGGGCGGCCCTGCGGCGACGCGCAGCGAGGTTGACGCTTTTCTGAAGCTTCTGAAAAAGAACAAGAAATACGCCAAGGCTACGCATAACACATGGGCCGTTCTGCTGCCCGACGGCACACCGCTGAAGGGCGACGACGGCGAAAGCGGCGCGGGCATGGTGATCGCTCGGATGCTGGAGCGCGAGGGGCTTGTCGGCCACGTCATTGTGGTAACGCGCTGGTACGGCGGCAAGCACTTGGGCGGCGACAGGTTCCGCCACGTGCAAGACGCTGTGCGGGCCTATGTCGAGGCGTTTGTTCACAAAGGTTAACGGCCAAAAATGCAGTGCCTACGGTATGCAGCTATCTATGCATAATGCAGTGCATAACGCGTGCATACGATTTTGGGTGAGGAGGAAAGGTTAAGGGGGCTGCGGAAAGGTTAATTTTAGAGAAGCGCAGCTCAGGTGAAGCAGCTCAGGTGAAAACGGGCGAAGCCCCGAACGGGCGCTGCCCAATCGGAGATTGCGCTTAGGGGCTAATCTAAATCTGAGGTTGGCATCAAAAGTTCAAGCGCGTTTGAAAAATTATCATTTTGGTCGACAAATCCATCTCTGGTTTTTGTGCCGTGAAAAAAGTTGTTCGTTAGTCGAAAAGTTCCTTGTGACATTACGCTCACAATAATCGAGTTGGTTGTAGTTCGGAATCCTCACATTCAACCAATCATCAATATCATCCCTGTGCGTGACCTCATTTGGTGAATGGCTTCATCGTAACTGCCCCCACAAATCATACTCCCCAGCCTCGTCCACCTCGACACTGACGATCTCGCCGACCTTCAAGCCCTCGGTGCCCTCATCAATAAACAGGTTCCCGTCGATCTCCGGTGCGTCGGACTTGGTGCGGCAGGTGGCGATGCCGTCTTCGTCGATGTCATCAACAATGACGTCCATGCGCTGCCCGACTTTGGCGGCGAGTTTGGCTTCCGAGATGGCTTGAGCCTTTTCCATGAACCGCTCCCAGCGGTCTTGTTTGACCTCTTCTGCCACATGGTCGGGCAGGGCGTTTGAGCGCGCGCCGGCGACGTTTTCGTATTTGAAACATCCGACGCGGTCGAGTTGGGCCTCGTCCATCCAGTCCAGAAGCGTCTGGAACTCGGCTTCTGTTTCGCCGGGGTAGCCGACGATAAAGGTGCTGCGCAGGGTGATGTCGGGGCAGATGCCGCGCCACTCTTCGATGCGGTCAAGCGTTCGCTCGGCGTGGGCGGGCCGCGCCATGCGTTTGAGCGTGACAGGGTGGGCGTGCTGGAACGGGATGTCGAGGTAGGGCAGGATCAGGCCCTCGCTCATCAGCGGGATCAGCTCGCGCACGTTCGGGTAGGGGTAGACGTAGTGCAGGCGGACCCAGATGTCGGGTGAGAGCTGGCCAAGCTCGCGGGCGAGGGTTGTGATCGGCTGCTCAGACAGGCCGCGGCGGATGTCGTTGGCCCAATCGGTGCCGTAGGCCGAGGTGTCTTGGGAGATCACCAGCAGCTCCTTCACGCCGTTATCCACAAGCTTCTCGGCTTCACGCATCACGGCTTTATGAGGCCGCGAGGCGAGTTTTCCACGCATATCGGGGATAATGCAGAACTTGCACTTATGGTTGCAACCTTCTGATATCTTTAGATAGCTGTAGTGGCGCGGCGTGAGCGACACGCCGGAGGCTGGCAGCAAGTCGATAAACGGGTCAGGCGACGGCGGGACAACCTTATGCACAGCGTCGAGCACTTGCTCGTACTGGTGCGGGCCTGTTACCGCAAGGATGCGCGGGTGATGCTCGCGGATATAGTCTGGCTCGGCGCCAAGGCAGCCTGTGACAATAACCTTGCCGTTCTCGGAAAGCGCTTCGCCGATGGCGTCAAGGCTTTCGGCTTTGGCTGAATCCAGAAAGCCGCAGGTGTTGACGATCACGGCATCGGCGCCTGTGTAGTCGGGCGAGATGCCGTAACCCTCGGCGCGCAGGCGCGTCAGGATGCGTTCACTGTCAACCAGCGCTTTCGGGCAGCCGAGGGAAACCATGCCTATGGTAGGCTGTCCTTCACGGCGTGTTTCAGAAAGCTTGGCGTTTGCAAGGTCGGGGCGCAGGGAGGGCGGATTTTGTGACATCAGGCGCATATAGCGGCTGGAGCGCGCCTGTGGAAGTGTGATCTTGCGTGGGCTGTTGTGTAAGGCCGCGCGCGGGCCTAGATTCAGCTTCAGGAATTAGGAGGATCTCATGGGTCTCATTCGGAAGCTGTTGTTCGCTGTTGTTGTTTTTGCTGTGCTTGTCGTGGCGGGGCTGTTCATGTTGCCCAAGGAGCGGATCGCGAAAGTGGCGAGTGCGGAGCTGTCAAAGGCGCTTGGCCGCGAGGTTGTGCTGAGTGGCGATCTGGGGATCAGCCTGTGGCCTGTTCTGGGCGTCAAGACGGGCGCTGTGCGGGTTGCGGCGCCTGACTGGGCGGGCGATGCGCCGCTGCTGAAGGCTGAGGCGCTCAACATCGGCGTGTCGGCGGCGGCGGCTCTTAAGGGCAATGTCGAGATCAAAACGCTGGAGCTTGTTTCGCCGCAGGTCACACTGGTGACAGCCAAGGACGGGCGCACGAGCTGGTCGTTCAGCGAGGGCGGCGACGGTGCCAGCAGCGGGGCGACAAGCCAGCGGCAAGTGAGCCTTGAGACGGCCCAAGTACGCAATGGGACATTTACGTTTGAAGACCGCGCGACAGGCACGCGCGAAACGCTGAGCGCAGTTGATGCAACGTTGAGCCTTCCCAAGCTTGCAGGCCCTGCGAAGGTGAAGGGCAGTGCCTTGCGCGGCAAGGGCGCACTGGCGGTTGATGCGACGGTGGCCAATGCGGCCGAGCTTCTGGCGGGCAAGCTTGTGGGCGTGGTCGCGAGTGTGGCCGCGCCGGGCGGCTCGGCGCGTTTTGACGGGCAGATGAGCAAAGCTCTCGACGCCAAGGGCGCGCTCAGCGTGAGCACCAAGAACACTGCGCAGTTTTTGGCGGCTTTAGGGCTTGATGCCAGCGCGCCGCCCAAGGGGCTCGGCCAGGCCATGGGCCTGAAGGCGAACCTGACATATTCGGGCGGCAAGGTGATCAACCTGCGTGGCATGGAACTTGACCTTGACCAGAACCGCCTTGAGGGCGACGTTGATATCCGGCTGGATCGGGGCGACAGGCCGCTTGTCACCGCCAAGCTGCGGGCGGGCGCTCTGGACTTTGCAGCCCTTGCCAGCGAAGGCGGCGGCGGCAGTGGCGAGGCCAGCAGTGGCTGGAGCAAAACGCCGATTGATGCGGGCGGGCTGGCGGCTGTGAACGCGCAGGTGCGCCTCGCCGCGAGCGCCGTTGACTTTGGCATGGTGACGCTCGGCGCGACGGATATGTCAGTTGCGCTCGACAATTCACGCGGTGTTTTCACGCTCAACAAGGCTGAAGGCTACGGCGGCACGATCGTCGGGGAGTTTGTGCTCAACAACAGAAACGGGCTGTCTGTGGGCGGCAACCTGAGCGTGCTGCAAGCCGATGTGAAACCACTGCTGAAAGACCTTGCAGACATCGAGCGGCTCTCTGGCAAGGGCGACGGGCAGATCAAGTTTCTCGGCTCGGGGCAAACACTGCATGCGATCATGAACTCGCTCAGCGGCTCGGGGGGCATGGCCATGGGTCAAGGCGCGATCAGCGGGTTTGACCTTGATAAGCTGATGAACACAGGCTCAGGCAGCGGCGGCACGACGATCTTCAACACGCTTGGCGCAAGTTTTGACATCAAAGGCGGGGTTCTGACCAACGACAACCTGAACATGCTTCTGACCAACTACAAGACTTCCGGCAAGGGCCGCATTGACCTTGGCGCGCGCGACATTGACTACACGTTTATGCCTACGGCCCTTCGGGCGCGCGGCGGCAAAGGCGTCGCTATTCCGGTGCGGATCAGAGGCACGTGGGAGAACTTCAAGATCCTGCCAGACCTCAAAGGCGCGCTTGACTTGAACCTCTCGGAAGAAAAGGCGCGCGCCGAGAAGAAGGTGAAGGACGCGGTGCAGAGCAAGATCGAGAAAGAGTTGGGTGTGGTCGTGCAAGAGGGCCAGACTGTCGAGGATGCCGTGAAAGACAAGGTCGAAGACAAGCTCAAGAAAGAGCTTCTCAAGATATTTGACTAGGTGTTGTTATAACGGTGACGGTTGCAACGCTGCTTGCGCGCACTGAGGGCAATGACATGCTCAATGCCGCCCTTTATGCGGCCGCGTCGCTTGAGGCTGATATGACGGTTCAGTCGATGTAGGCATCGCTGCGCTGGCCTGCGCGCGCGTGGTGTATGGGCAGCGTTCGGCCGTACAGTTGTGTCGTGCGCTCGACGGCGCCGACCATGTCAGCCTCTTCCACGTAAGAGAAAATCGCGACATAGCGGGGGCGGCTGCCTTTGAGCGGCGCAACCCTGTGCAGCGAGTAGCGGCCTCGAAATATCTGCAAATCACCGGCCTCAAGGTGCAACACTTTCACCGTGTCGGAGGTGCCTTTCAGCACGCGCGAGACCTCTTCAAAGTTCTCGGAGCCCTCGCGGATGCGCGGCGCGTATTCAAATGCACCGCCTTCATCGGCGTTCTGGATGGCGAGCGTGACTGTGAAATTGTTGGTATCAAAGTGCCAGGGAAACCCGTTGCCTTCTTCGGCGACGTTGATGATCACGTCAGCCAGCGGGTCAGCGTAACGGTGAAACTTGCTTTCCTGCAGGCAGTCTTGAATGAAGGCATCAAAGCCTTCGCTGTCGTGGACAGTGCGCAGCGGGCCAGAGCGGGCAAAGTTGTCAGCAGGGACAAAGGCGTTTGAGCGCTCGTAAAACTGGCGGCGAGGGTCATCTTCGGGCAGGCTTTCGTCGTCTTTTGTGAAGTAGGCGTTGGTGCGGCTGAAGCTCTTGTGGCCGTGCTCGGCAACGCTGTCGGCCTCGTCCGTAAGCGCCGCAACCCCCTTTGGAGTGAGAAAGCCCTTGATGACAGCGCAGCCGTCGCGGGCGAGGTCAGCGCGCACTTGTTCAAGCAAGGCGTCGCGTGCTGCGCCCTCCTGCGCGATCGGGTAGTCTGCGTAGTTGATGAGCTCGGAGCTTGTGTAGGCCATGCGGTGTCTCCCTTGATGGCCTCATGTTGGGCGCGCGGCTTGGGGGGAGTCTGGCAGGTTTTCGACGCGAAACTGCCGTTTTTCGTGCGTTTAAGCTGAAGGGCGCGCTAGGACAGGCCCATCATGGCGGGCCAGAGCGCTTGGTTTTTGCGTCGGAAGGCTGCGAGGTGTCCGACGTTGCGTAGGCCATATTCGACAGGATCAAGCGTGACATGGGTGTGGCTGGCCTGCGGGTGCCAAGCGGCATGCTGCGCGACAATCTGCGGCGGGAGCATCTCATCGTCGGCCAGCCCGACAGTGCGCAGCTCGCAGGTGAGCGACACAGGGTTTTTGAGCAGCGGGTCAGAGTCGCGAGCGAAAAAGCCGCGCGTCGTGCACCAGCGCCGCCACTGCCAGAACACACCTTTTGGCACATCCGCGCCAAGGCCCGTCTTCTGGCCGGGGTAGTAGCCCAGCAGGGTCGTCAGAACAGGGCCGAGCACGTGCCAGAACAGCAGCACGGTAAGCCGGTAGGGCATCGGGTGATCTTGCTGATGGACGGGGCCAGAGGCGACGGCGATCGCGCGGGTGAGGCGCGGCTCGGGCGCATGGAAGTTGTGGCCAAGCCCGCCGAGCGAATGGCCGATCATCGTCAGGCCGCCTTCCGGAACGCGGGCGAGCAACCAGGCGCGGGCGGCTTGCTGGTCACGTACCGCCCAGAGCGCCATGGTGGCGTTTGAGCTGCGCATCGGGCCCGTCAGGGAAGCGCCGAAACCGCTGTAGTCATATGTCAGGCAGGCGAGGCCCTGCGTGCGTGCAAGCCAGCGGGCGAAGTGCTGGTAATAGCTGTGCGGAATGCCCGTTGCGCCGCTGAGCAAAACAGCGCCACGCGGTGGGCCGTCGGGCGCAAAGTAGGTGCCGCTGAGGGTCGTGGAGGCGACGGGGATGTTGACGGTTTCTTCGATCATGAAAAAAGGCTGGCACAAGTGGCCAGCCTTTGAACAGTGCGACGTGGGGGAAGCCCACAGATGCTTTGAGCGTTTGTTAGACGGCGGTTAGGCGGGGTTCTGGCCCGCTTTCACGACTTCAAGCAGCATCGCGTTGATCTGATCGCCGGGCATCTTGAGCGCGCCGCCAAGCTTGCCCACAAAGGCCTGCTCTTTGCCTTCAAGCTGCCCGTCCGAGGCGACAACCATAAGCACGCCCTTCATCATCAACTCTTTTTCAGCGGGGGTTAAGCCCTTGGCAAAGCGTTTGAATTCCTTGTCTGATGGTGTGGCTTCGGCCAGTTCGGCCATTTGCGCGACGGCAGCTGTTTCAAAGTTGTGGCCTGTCATTTCCGACGCGACTTTCTGAATTTCCGCGACTTCTTCGGGCGCGATGATGCCGTCGGCCTTGGCGGCGTGGCACATCGCGTCAAGAATGGCGGTTGCTGTCGGGTTGGCGCCTTGCATCAGCTCGACGCGGGCTTTGCGGCGGCCGCGTGTTTTGAAATAGCCCATGCCGGCAAAGCCGATAACGGCGAGCACAAGAAGCCAGCCCCAATGGCCCATGATCATGTCTTTGGTGCTGAGTTTGGCAACGGCAGGCACGCTTTCGGGAACGGCCCCCTGCGCTTTGGCTTCGGCGAGGTCTTTCTCGGTGATGGTAATGTAGCGCTCGGCGATACATTTGTTTGGCGCGAGCACATAGCCTTCCAAGTCACGGAAAAGATTGACGAAAAATACAGATTTTGTCTCGACAAGCTGGCAAAGCGCATAGCTTTTGCCTTCGATTTGCACCTTGGTATCGCTGACAAAGATCATCTCTTGGGCTGTCGAGCCGCGGCGGCGGGCTTCGGCAGGGTCTGCGGACATAAGGGTGATGGCTATAATAAGAACGGTGAAAAGAATGCGCATAAATACTCCTGAGGGTGATTGCGGATTGGATAGCAAAACGCGCTTTTTCTCTGAATCATTTTGATGCCAAACTTTCGTTTTGCAGCGCTGTTGTGGCAATCACGCACTCATGGGCTTTGTTTCAGTCGCGGGGCAGGGCGAGGGTCGCGGTTGTCGCTTGCAGCGCGTTGTTGCTGTCATCCTCGACGCGCAAAAGCATCACGCCCCACTTGGTGTTTGAGCCTGCTGCGGCTTCGCTGGTGAAGGCACGGAAGAGGTTCCAGTTGAGGTTGCCCTCGTTCTCGCGAAGCTCGGGCAGCGTGCGTGCGACAAGCTCGGCAATAGCTGCTTCGGCTTTGTCGCGCTCGTCTTCTGACATGAGGTCAGGCAAGTCTTTGACTTCGCAGCGGTCGTGCATCTGCGTGACGCTCATCGCGACGGTTTCGGGCGCAACGCTTTCTTTCACGCCTTTTGCGAGGCCTGCGAACGGGTCTTCCCCGCGCCGTGCTGCGTTCAGGCGGCCCATGCAGTGCTGTTCAAAGAGCGCCAGAAAGGCTTGTGAGGGGTTTGGCGGATAAGCAGCTTGCCAAAGCGCGCGGCCAGCCAGCCCGAAGGCCGTGCCAGCCACAAGAATGAGGGCGAGTTTGAAAGGTTTCATGTGCTCGCCCCCAGCTGTTTAGGCGTGAATTGCGCCGTCGCCACAGGCCAGCGCGGCTTCGCGCACGGCTTCCGAGTAGGTCGGGTGGGCGTGGCACGTCAGCGCGACATCTTCGGCAGAGGCGCCAAACTCCATCGCAACGCAGAGCTCGTGGATCATGTCGCCTGCGGCCGGCCCGATGATGGCCGCGCCAAGGATGCGGTCGGTCTCGGGGTGCACCATGAGCTTCACGAAGCCTTCGCCTTGGTGAACGGCCTTGGCACGCGCGTTGCCCATGAAGTTGAACTTGCCAACTTTCGGCTTGAGGCCCTGCTCTTTGAGCTGTGCTTCGGTCGCGCCGACAGTGGCCACTTCCGGCGTCGTATACACCACGCCGGGGATGACGCCGTAGTTGACGTGGCCATGCTTGCCAGCCAGCACATCGGCGACGGCCATGCCTTCGTCTTCGGCTTTATGCGCCAGCATCGGGCCTTCGATGACATCGCCGATGGCATAAATGCCTTTGACGTTTGTCGCCCAATGCGCGTCGGTGGCGATCTGGCCGCGCTCTGTCATGGCAACGCCAAGTGCTTCAAGGCCGAGGCCGTCAACGAAGGGTTTGCGCCCTGTCGCGACGAGCACAACATCCGCGTCGATAACCTCTTCGGCGTCGCCCTTCTTGGGTTTATACGTGACTTTGGCCTTGGTTTTGTTGGCTTCCACGCCCTGCACGGCAGCCCCCATGACAAATTTTAGGCCTTGCTTTTCCAAGATGCGCTGGAAGGTGCGCTGCACGTCGGCGTCAAAGCCCGGGCAGATCGCGTCCATATACTCAACAACGGTTACGTCAGAGCCGAGGCGGGCATAGACCGAGCCTAGCTCAAGCCCAATGACTCCTGCGCCGATAACGACGAGTTTCTTGGGGATCTTGCCAAGCTCGAGCGCGCCGGTTGACGAGACAACGACTTTCTCGTCGATTTCGACGCCAGGCAGTGTTGCCACTTGCGAGCCGGAGGCGACGACGATGTTTTTCGCTTCATGCACCTCGTCACCGACTTTGACTTTGCCCGCTTCAGGGATGCTGGCCCAGCCTTTGATCCAGTCGATCTTGTTCTTCTTCATCAAGAACTCGATCCCGCCTGTGTTCTGGCTGACGACGTCGCTTTTGTAGGCGATCATCTGTTTGAAATCGACAGAGGGGCTTTTGCCCTTCAGGCCCATGGAAGCAAAGTTATGCTCGGCTTCGTGCAGCATGTGGCTTGCATGTAAGAGCGCCTTTGACGGGATGCAGCCGACGTTGAGGCAGGTGCCGCCCAGCGTGTCGCGGCCTTCAACGATCGCTGTTTTGAGGCCGTGTTGGGCGCAGCGGATAGCTGACACATAGCCGCCGGGGCCTGCGCCGATGATGATTACGTCATATGATGCCATGGTGTTGGCTCCTTTTGTATAAGCGGCGCCCTAGAACAGCGCAGCGAGGATCATGAATGTTGAAGCGAGCAGGCCGACAAACCAGACCAGCGAGCGCCATGGGGCGAGGCCGAGCAGGTAGGCGGGCCAGTAAGCGATGCGCGCGGCCAGATAGACCCATGCACAGGCGGCGGTGAATCCTGAGGTGGCCTCGCCAAGCGTGACGACGACAACCGCGAGGGTGAACAAGATCAGCCCTTCAAACTGGTTGTTCATCGCGCGTTGGGCGCGCCCTGCTGTGCCTGTCAGCGTGATGGCATTGTCGCGCGGGCCAGCGGCCTTTTTGGGGCCAACTTGCCGGATAGACAGCGCCGAGTAGAGGCTAAACTGCGCCACGAGCAGCAGGCCGGAGAGAGCGAGGACTGTAAGTTCTGACGTCATGAGCTTTCCACTATCGTTATCGGCGTTCCGTCTGGCACCAGCGACCAGATTTCGCGCATTTGAGCGTTGGTGACGGCGACGCAGCCGTTTGTCCAATCATAGAGCAAATGCAGGCGGCCGAATACACCCCAGCCGTTTGGCAGGCCGTGAATCATGATCTGGCCGCCGGGGCTTGTGCCGCGCGCTTCGGCTGCGGCTGCGTCTTCGGGGTTGGGATAGGAGATGTGCAGGCTGAGGTGCGCGACAGAGTTCTGGTTGCGCCAGTCGATTGCGTAGGTGCCTTCGGGTGTCTTCTCGTCGCCTTCCTCGCGCTTGTGGCCTTTGGGGCTGGCGCCGAGCGAGATATCATAGCGGGCAATGACCTGCCCGTCGCGCATCAGCTGCATTTCGCGGGCGTCTTTTTGCACGATGATCTCATCGGCCTGCTCGGAGGTGGCGGCCATGGCGGGCGGGGTGCCCGATCCGATGCGCGCCATGAGCTTGGTGTAGGCAACGGCGGCGAGGGCGCCGAGCGCGAGGGCCGCGAGTATGGCAGTCAGGCGGCGCATCATGACACTGTCCAGCGGGCGCGGGCCTCGACTGTGAGCACTTTGGCGCGGTTTTCGCTGTCGGCGGCGAGGCAGGCGTTCTCCAGCGCTGCGATCGTGGCGTCGCTGCGCCACTCGGCAAGGAGGGCCTGCGTGGCGGGCCAATGGCGCAGGATGCTGTGGTCTTGATCGGCGTTCTGGTTAGCGATGCTGTGCCACTTCGAGCCGAGGTAGTATTTCTTCGAGGGGTTGCCTTGCCCGTCGCCACGGTGATTTTTCATCAGAAAGTCATCGCTGGCGCGCGTGGCGTAGTGGTTGAGCACGGCAGCTTCAGGGGCGACGGCGCGTCTGTGGGGGCGGTATTTGCGGCGCTTGGAGGCGCTCTCTAAGTTGCTGCCAAGCGATTTGCCTGCGGCGCTGACAACGCGGATATCGTCGTGTTTCGGGTCAACCGGACGGTGATCATCGGCGTGGCCGAACTTTTGCCAGCGGAACAAGGATTTGTATTTGGTGGTTTCTTCGGGGATGTCTGCGGCGCAGCGGGTGAAGTTTGGCAGGATCGGCAGGGTGCGGGCGCTGTGGCCGGATGTGCCGAACATGAACCACGGCAGGGCGATGACATCGGCCTCTTCTCCTGCGGCTTTGAACAGGTCGGGCAGGCGGCCAGCACCGGCGCGGATGTTGAGAAACTCGTCGCTGTCGATGTGGCAGAGCCAGTCTGCATCTGTTGTGGCAAGATGCGCAAAGGTGAGGCGCATGGCGCCGTCTTGCGCGGCTGCGCCTTTTGGGACGTGCTGGTCAAAATGGGTGACGATGCCGCGGGCACCGAGGGCGGCAAGCAGCGTATCGGAGCCGTCGGTGCAGGCGTTGGTGGTGATGATGACATGCTCAAAGCCGATCACACGGTGATAGGCGATCCACTCCAGAAGGTAGGGGCCTTCGTTGCGCATGGCAGCCGCGAGGGCCGTATGGGGAGCGGTGGCGTTCATATTGGAGCGGTGGCCCTAATTTGAAGTGGAGGACCGGGGGCGCTGCCCCCGGACCCCCGGGATATTTGGTACGATAAGAAAGCTGTGAGGCTTTCTTTACAGATCCATCAGCAGGCGCTGCGGGTCTTCCAGCGCTTCTTTGACGCGCACGAGGAAGGTGACCGCGCCTTTGCCGTCAACGACGCGGTGGTCGTAGGACAGGGCGAGATACATCATCGGGCGGATCACAACTTCACCGTTGATGGCAACCGGGCGATCCTGGATTTTGTGCATGCCGAGGATGCCTGATTGTGGCGGGTTGAGGATCGGCGAGGACATCAGCGAGCCGTAGACACCACCGTTGGAGATGGTGAACGTGCCGCCTTGCATTTCAGCCATGGAGAGCTTGCCGTCACGGGCGCGGCGGCCCTTTTCGCCAATGGCTTTCTCGATGTCTGCAAAGCTCATCGCGTCGGCATCACGGATGACAGGGACAACGAGGCCTGTTGGCGTGCCAGCCGCAACGCCCATGTGGACGAAGTTTTTGTAAACGACGTCTGTTCCGTCGATCTCGGCGTTGACTTCAGGCACTTCTTTGAGGGCGTGCACGCAGGCCTTGGTGAAGAAGGACATAAAGCCGAGGCGCACGCCGTGCTTTTTCTCGAATTCGCCTTTGTATTGGTTGCGCAGGGCCATCACGGCGGACATGTCGACTTCGTTGTATGTTGTCAGCATCGCGGCGGTGTTTTGCGCCTCTTTGAGGCGACGGGCGATTGTCTGGCGCAGGCGTGTCATTTTCACGCGTTCTTCGCGGGAGGCGTCGTCAGCAGACACAGGCGCGCGGGGCGCTTGCGCGGCGGGGGCAGGTGCTGCTGGGGCTGATCCTGCTTTCATAACGTCTTCCTTCATGATGCGGCCGTCTTTGCCTGTGCCTTGCACATTGGCGGCGTTGATACCTTTTTCGGCCATCAGCTTTTCGGCGGACGGCGCGTTTTTCACATCACCGCTGGCCGCGGCGGGCGCTGGCGCGGCGGCGGCCGGAGCTACTGCTGCGGCACCTGAGCCTGAGGAGATGACCGCAAGTTTAGCGGCGGCATCCACGGTTGTGCCTTCGGGCGCGAGGATCTCGGTGAGCGTGCCTGCGGCGGGGGCGGGCACTTCGACGCTGACTTTGTCGGTTTCAAGCTCGCAGAGCATTTCGTCTTGGGCGACGGTGTCGCCGACGGCTTTGAACCATGTTGAAACAGTGGCCTCGGCGACGCTTTCGCCGAGAGATGGCACCATAACATCAACAGCGGCCCCAGCCTCAGATGCGGCGGCTGGCGCGGCTTTGGCGGCGGCAGGGGCAGGCGCTGCGCCTTCGCCCTCTGTGATTGTCGCCAGTAGCGCGTCAACGCCGACTGTGTCGCCTTCGGCGGCAACGATCTCGCCCATGGTGCCCGCAGTAGGGGCGGACACTTCGACTGTCACCTTGTCTGTCTCAAGCTCGCAGAGCATTTCGTCAGCGGCGACAGCGTCACCGGGTTTTTTGAACCATGTGGCCACTGTGGCTTCGGTTACGCTTTCGCCAAGCGTTGGAACGCGGACTTCTGTCATGGGTTACTTCCCCTTCTTAAGTGTGAGCGCCTCGTCAACGAGGGCGGCTTGTTGTGCTTTGTGATTGGAGGCAAGGCCGGTTGCGGGCGAGGCACTTGCGGCGCGGCCAGCGTATGCTGGGCGGCCATGTTTGGCGTTGATGCGGCCCAAGACCCATTCGATGTTTGGCTCGATGAATGTCCAGGCCCCCTGGTTTTTGGGCTCTTCCTGACACCAGACGACTTCGGCGTTTTTGAAGCGGCTGAGCTCGCTCACGGCAGATTGGGCCGGGAACGGGTAGAACTGCTCGACGCGCATCAGGTAGATGTCGTTGATGCCACGCGCATCACGCTCTTCCAGCAGGTCGTAGTAGACTTTGCCGGAGCACATGACGACACGTTTGATCTTGTTGTCTGGCGCGAGCTTGGTGTCCGAGTTGCCGTATTGGGCGTCGTCCCAGAGCACGCGGTGAAAGCTTGAGCCGGTTGTGAACTCTTCGGCTTTGCTGACGGCGGCCTTGTGGCGCAGAAGCGACTTTGGCGTCATCAGGATCAGCGGTTTGCGGAAGGTGCGGTGCAACTGGCGACGCAGGATGTGGAAGTAGTTGGCAGGTGTTGTGCAGTTCGCGACGATCCAGTTGTCCTGGCCACATTGCTGCAAGAAGCGCTCAAGGCGGGCTGAAGAGTGCTCGGGGCCTTGGCCCTCATAGCCGTGCGGCAGCAGCACCGTCAGGCCCGACATGCGCAGCCATTTGCTTTCGCCTGAGGAGATGAACTGGTCAAACATGATCTGCGCACCGTTGGCGAAGTCGCCAAACTGGGCCTCCCAAAGCGTCAGCGCGTTTGGCTCGGCAAGCGAGAAGCCGTATTCAAAGCCAAGCACCGCGTACTCGGAGAGCATGCTGTCGATCACTTCATATTGCGACTGGCCCGCGCGGATGTTGTTGAGCGGGTAGTAGCGCTCTTCGGTGTCTTGGTTGATGATACCGGAGTGACGCTGGCTAAAGGTGCCGCGGGTTGCGTCCTGGCCCGACAGGCGGACAGGGTAGCCCTCGGTGAGAAGCGAGCCGAAGGCCAGCGCTTCGCCTGTTGCCCAGTCGATGCCTTCACCGCTTTCGAACATTTTTGCCTTGGTTTCAAGCAAGCGGCTAACGGTTTTGTGGATCGGCACACCCGCCGGAACTGTCGAAAGGGCGGTGCCGATTTCAGCGAAGGTTTCTGGCGCGATAGCTGTTTCGCCGCGCTGGTATTCTTCCTTGTCACGGTTGAGGTGTGACCACTTGCCATCAAGCCAGTCGGCCTTGTTTGGCTTGTAGTCTTTGCCAGCCTCGAACTCTTCAGACAGATGCGCTTGAAACGCCGCTTTCATGTCTTCGATCTCGCCTTCGGGGATAAGCCCGTCTTTCACCAGCGTCTGGGTGTAAAGGCTGAGGGTTGTCTTATGTGTCTTGATCTTTTTGTACATGATCGGGTTGGTGAACATGGGCTCGTCGCCCTCGTTGTGGCCAAACCGGCGGTAGCAGAAGATGTCGATCACGACGTCTTTGTGGAACTTCTGGCGGAACTCTGTTGCGACGCGCGCGGCGTGCACCACGGCTTCAGGATCGTCGCCATTGACGTGGAAGATCGGCGCTTCGACCATCAGCGCGATATCTGTCGGGTAGGGCGAGGAGCGGCTGAAGTGCGGTGCCGTCGTAAAGCCGATCTGGTTGTTGACGACAATGTGCATCGTACCGCCTGTCTTGTGGCCCTTGAGGCCCGAGAGGCCGAAGCCTTCGGCCACAACACCCTGGCCCGCAAAGGCTGCATCGCCGTGCAGCAAGATCGCCATGACCTGACTGCGCTCGGTGTCGCCGAGCTGGTCTTGCTTGGCACGTACCTTGCCAAGCACAACCGGGTTTACCGCCTCAAGGTGTGAGGGGTTGGCTGTGAGCGAGAGGTGCACATTGTTGCCGTCAAAGCTGCGGTCGGAACTTGCGCCGAGGTGATATTTCACATCGCCTGATCCGTCGACATCTTCCGGCTTGAAGCTGCCGCCCTGAAACTCGTTGAAGATCGCGCGGTAAGGCTTGGCCATCACGTTGGCGAGGATGTTGAGGCGGCCACGGTGTGGCATGCCGATGACGATCTCTTTGATCCCGAGCGCGCCGCCGCGTTTGATGACTTGCTCCATCGCCGGAATGAGGCTTTCGCCACCATCAAGGCCGAAGCGCTTGGTGCCCATGTATTTGACGTGCAGGAATTTCTCGAAGCCTTCCGCCTCAACCATCTTGTTGAGGATGGCTTTGCGGCCTTCGCGCGTGAAACTGATCTCTTTGTCGTAGCCTTCGATACGCTCTTTCAGCCAGCCCGCTTCTTCGGGATTGGAAATGTGCATATACTGCAGGGCAAACGTGCCTGTGTAAGTGCGCTTCACGATGTCCATAATCTGACGCATGGTCGCGAAATCAAGGCCAAGGACTTTGTCGATAAAGATCGGGCGGTCCATGTCAGCCTCGGTGAAGCCGTATGATTTCGGGTCAAGCTCGGGGTGGGGCGTGGCGTCGCGCATGCCCAACGGGTCAAGGTCAGCGACAAGGTGGCCACGGATGCGGTAGGCGCGGATGATCATCAACGCGCGGATACTGTCGAGCACGGCTTGGCGCACGGCCTCTTCCGAGACACCAGCACCAGCTTTCGCAGCACCCTTTTTGATCTTGTCGGTGGCGGCTGAGGCCTCTGTCTCAACCCATTCGCCTGTCAGCGCTTGAGTGAGGTCATCATGCGGCATTGGCGGCCAGTCGCCGCGCGCCCAGCTCGGGCCTGTCGCTTCGGCTTTTACGTCAAGCTCGGCATCGCCCAGATCAGCGAAAAAGGCGCGCCAGGCGTCGTCAACCGAGGCTGGGTCAGAGGCATACTGCCCGTAAAGCTGCTCCAGATATTCGGCATTGTGCCCCTGCATGAAGGAAGAGGCATGTTGCTGGTCGTTTGAGGGAAGGTCTGTCATTGGGGCACCTCTGTTTGGCCGCTATCGCAGATTTTGACGTATGTATTTATCAACAACTGGTGCGTAGTCGCTCCAGCTGTGGCTGCCGCCTGCGGGTGCGCTAAACGAAATGTTTACACCCGCGGCTTTGGCTATTTGGTAGTAAGTCTCCGCAAAGACCGGCTTTGTGTTGCGATCCCCTTGGAAGCTTACAGCGTAGACTTTGGTTGAGCGTGGCACCTTGTGCGCAAACTTGTGGGGCGACTGGCTTTGCGTCCATTGGTTTCTGCCGCGACGGTGCACGCGCCAGTTGGGCACATCGCAAGGGCAGGCCGCAAGAATGGCCACATCGACGATGCCGGGATAGGCTCCAACGACGGTTCCAAGCTGGCCCGAGCCGCCAGAGTGGCCGACCACGATCAACCGCTTTGCGCCAAGCGACTTCTTCATGGTTGCCAGCGACTGCGCCAAAAGCTTGTTGTTGCGCTTTGTGTAGTGGTCTTTCTGGCCGTTGTTGCCGGGGCTGCCGCCTGTGCGGCCGCGAAACGCGGGGCGCGTGAGGGTGACAACTGTGGTGCCTTTTGCGGCTTTGGCCAGCGAGGCGGCATAGCCGTCATAGCGGCCTGTGCCGCCATCACCATGCAGGATAACCACGAGGTTCTTGTTGCCGCTGCCCCAAGTGACACCCTTGAGCGGGCTCATGTCGAGGGCAGAGGCAAGCGTGCCGAAGAAGGACAAAACGAGCGCCAACGCAAACGCAGTAGAATAGTTCGCGATTTGATGTTGGCGCTCGTTCATTTTATCAGCCGATCGCTTCGATCACGGCTTCGCCGAGTGTGGCTGGGCTGTCGGCGACGATGATGCCGGCTTTGCGCATGGCTTCGATCTTGTCTTCCGCACCACCTTTGCCACCGGCGACGATTGCACCAGCGTGGCCCATACGACGGCCGGGAGGGGCTGTGCGGCCCGCGATGAAGCCGGCTGTTGGCTTCCAACGGCCCTTCTTCTTCTGCTCGGCCAAGAACTCGGCTGCTTCTTCTTCGGCTGAGCCGCCGATTTCACCGATCATGATCATTGAGTGTGTTTCGTCGTCATCAAGGAACATGTTGAGCACGTCGATGTGCTCGGTGCCCTTAATAGGGTCGCCGCCGATGCCGACAGCTGACGACTGGCCGAGGCCCAAGTCAGTTGTTTGCTTAACCGCTTCGTATGTCAGCGTGCCTGAGCGCGAGACAACGCCGCAAGAGCCGCGCATGTGGATGTGGCCCGGCATGATGCCGATCTTGCAGGCGTCTGGCGTGATAACACCGGGGCAGTTTGGCCCGATGAGGCGTGACTTGCTGCCTTCAAGCGCGCGCTGGACGCGCATCATATCCAAGACAGGGATGCCTTCGGTGATGCAAACGATCAGCGGCATTTCCGCATCAATCGCTTCAAGGATCGAGTCCGCCGCGAAGGGCGGAGGCACGTAGATGACGGAAGCGTTGGCTTCTGTCACGTGCATCGCTTCGTGAACCGAGTTGTAAACCGGCAGGTCAAGGTGCGTCGTGCCGCCCTTGCCCGGTGTTACGCCGCCGACCATTTTGGTGCCGTAAGCGATCGCCTGTTCGGTGTGGAATGTGCCCTGCGAGCCTGTGAGGCCTTGGCAAATTACTTTTGTGTTTTCGTCTACGAGGACTGCCATTTTGGCTTTCTCCTAATTTGGCATGCGAAGTGCATGTCGTTGAATTCTTTGTTTCTCGATCGGCGTCTGAGCCAAGTCTCTATCGTTTCTTGCCAAAGTTTCCGATCATTGCTGTCGGTTGAGTGGCATCGGGATGTCCTATCAGGATGAAGTACTGTGGGTCATCGGTGCTTCCAAAGTTCCACATGCGATGATGCAAAGAAGGCTGCATCACATTGACGATCGGCTCTCCGGGAAAACCATAGAGTTTCGTGATCGCAGCCTTAAGGTCTTGGCTTGAAATCTCGGGGCTTCCAATCGCGCAGCCGTAAAAGCGTTCTCCGGCTTGGTCAAAAACTGTGACATGCAACTCAAAGCCGACGCCCTCACGGGTCTTGCCTTCAAAGGTTACGCCTTCACCGTTTGTAGCTTTCAAGCCGTAGATTGCCTCAAACATGCTGTAAGGGCCGTCTGACACATGTGTGAGACTGAGAGCTGCGGCACCTTTCACGATCGTTTCCACGTTCGGCGCATAGTGCAGACACGTTTGTCCAAAGTGCTTTGCCAAGCTATTGGCCGCTCTCTCAGAGCCGCCAGCCAAAAGCGGCGACGCTGATAGAGCGATAGCTATGACAATAGACTGTAGACGCACGAGCTTCATCCTCAAGCCTTACCCCTTAACCGCTTTTACGATCTTCTGGGCGCCATCCTTGAGGTCGTCAGCGGCGATAACGTCAACGTCACTGTTGTTGATGATCGCTTTGCCTTCTTCCACGTTGGTGCCTTCGAGGCGGACAACGAGAGGAACTTGCAAGCCAACTTCTTTCACCGCGGCAACAACGCCCTCGGCGATCACATCACAGCGCATGATGCCGCCGAAGATGTTGACGAGGATGCCTTTGACCTGTGGATCAGAGGTGATGATCTTGAAAGCTTCGGTGACTTTCTCTTTGGTTGCGCCGCCGCCCACGTCGAGGAAGTTGGCTGGCTCGGCACCGTAGAGTTTGATGATGTCCATCGTCGCCATGGCAAGGCCCGCGCCGTTGACCATGCAACCGATTTCACCGTCGAGCGCGATGTAGTTGAGGTCATACTTGCTGGCCTCAAGTTCTTTCGGGTCTTCTTCGGTGGTGTCGCGCAGCTCGGCGATGTCGGCGTGGCGGTAGATCGCGTTGCCGTCAAAGCTGACTTTGGCGTCGAGAACCTTGAGATCACCCTTGTCGGTAACGATCAGCGGGTTGATCTCGAGCATCTCCATGTCTTTCTCGAGGAAAGCTTTGTAGAGGAGGCTCATCAGCGCAACGCACTGCTTGACTTGCGCGCCCTTGAGGCCGAGCGAGAAGGCGATGCGGCGGCCGTGGAAGGCTTGGTAGCCTGTGGCCGGATCGACAGAGAAGCTGAGGATCTTCTCAGGAGTTGCGGCTGCAACCTCTTCGATGTCCATGCCGCCCTCTGTAGAGCAAACAAACGAGATGCGTGATGTCTGGCGATCAACGAGAAGCGCGAGATACATTTCTGTCTCGATGCCTGAACCATCTTCGATGTAGATGCGGTTGACTTGCTTGCCAGCCGGGCCCGTCTGGTGCGTGACCAGAGTGCGCCCCAACATGCGCTTGGCTTCTTCTGCCGCTTCGGCAACTGACTTGGCAAGGCGCACACCGCCGGCTTCGCCCGCGTCGGCTTCTTTGAATTTGCCTTTGCCGCGGCCACCTGCGTGGATTTGCGCTTTGACAACCCAGAGGGGGCCGTCCATTTCGCCTGCGGCTGTTTTGGCGTCTTCTGCCTTAAGAACAACGCGGCCGTCTGAAACTGGTGCGCCGTATGAGCGAAGAAGAGCCTTCGCTTGGTATTCATGGATATTCATGAAACATTCCCGTTTTTTTGCTTCGGTTGCAGACTCTAGTGGCACAAGGTTTCGCAAAACCTAAGCAGTTTCGCTTCTTTTTTGCCTAAAACGGGAATTTTCTGGGATTTGTGATCACAGGTTAGAATGCTGTGATCACAAATATAAAAACCTGCATATAAGTTCGGCTAATAAAGGAATCACCTCAGCTGAGCGCGGTGTCTGCGCCATTATCGAAGCCAGGCGGCCGCTATGGCGCAAGAATAAACCTTGCGGCCGGCGCCTGTGCTGTGCAGTTTTGGCCGATAGATAGATTTTAATCGAGTGGTTTTATGGAAAGCAATGCGCCCAAGGCGGCCCTCAAGTCTCAGGAGCCAAGCTGATGCCGCTGGCGCGCCTTGCCGACAAGCTTGTGTTCTTTGCGCATATCCCCAAGACCGGCGGTTCTTCGGTTGAAGACTGGCTGGGGCAGGCGGGCGCGCTTGGGTTGCGCCACAAAAGCGCGCTTGAAGGCATGGGCTGCACGCCGCAACACCTGCACGCCGCGTTGTTTGAGCCGCTTTTCAAGGGGGCGTTTGTGGACGCGCGCTTTGCTGTGCTGCGCGACCCTGTCGAGAGGCTGGTTAGCGAATACCGCTATCGGCGCGGGCAGGTCGAGCGCAAGGGCAAGCGGCAGATGCCGGAGTTTGACGCATGGGCCGCGCGAGCGTTCCGGCTTTATGGCGAAAACCCCTACTTTCTCGACAATCACATTCGTCCGCAGGCCGAATTTGTCAGCAAAGACATGACTTTGTTTCGCTTTGAAAACGGGCTTGAGGCGGTCACGGATTGGCTGGAAGAGCTGTCTGGCGTGACGGGGCCTACACTGGCGCATAAGCTTGCCTCAGAGGGCGACACTGTCGAGGTGCCGCAAGAGTTTCGCGCCAAGATCGAAGCCTTCTATGCCGCCGACTACGCGCTGATCGCAGAACGGTTTGGCGCATGAAAAAGGCGCCCCGCAGAGCGCCTTTTCGTAATTTTTAAAGTGTTGTCAGGGGCTTACGCCAGTGACGGGTCGATCTCTTTGCAAGCTGCGACGAGGCCTTTGACGGCGTCGACAGACTTGTCGAACATCGCCTGCTCGTCTTTGTCGAGTTTGATCTCGACGACACGCTCAACGCCACCTGCACCGATCACGGTTGGCACGCCAACGTAGAAGCTGTCGAGGCCGTAAGCGCCGTCAACATGTGCCGCACAAGGCAGCAGGCGCTTCTGGTCTTTCAGGTAGGCTTCGGCCATCTCGATGGCTGAGGCGGCTGGCGCGTAATAGGCTGAACCGGTTTTCAACAGGCCAACGATTTCGGCACCACCGTCGCGCGTGCGCTGCACGATCGCGTCGAGCTTTTCTTGCGTTGTCCAACCCATTTTGATGAGGTCGGGGAGCGGGATGCCCGCAACTGTCGAGTAGCGTGTGAGCGGCACCATCGTGTCGCCGTGGCCCCCCAGAACAAAGGCTGTCACGTCGCGCTTTGAAACATTGAACTCTTCCGAGAGGAAGTGACGGAAGCGTGCTGAGTCAAGCACACCAGCCATGCCGCAAACCTTGTTGGCAGGCAGGCCCGAGAACTGCTGAAGCGCCCAAACCATTGCGTCAAGCGGGTTGGTGATGCAGATAACGAAGGCGTCTGGCGCGTGGGCTGCGATGCCTTCGCCGACGGATTTCATAACCTTGAGGTTGATGCCCAGCAGATCATCGCGGCTCATGCCCGGCTTGCGCGCAACACCGGCTGTCACGATGCAAACGTCGGCGCCTGCGATGCCCGAGTAGTCAGTCGTGCCTGACATGTCGGCGTCGATGCGCTCAACAGGAGCACTCTCGGCGATGTCGAGCGCTTTGCCCTGTGGGATGCCATCGGCGATGTCAAACAGGACGACGTCGCCCAGTTCTTTGATAGCTGCAAGGTGGGCGAGCGTGCCGCCGATCATGCCTGAGCCGATGAGGGCAATTTTAGGTCTGGCCATGGAAAGTCTCCAATCAAGGTTGAATTTGGCGAGGTTAATTTCGCGCATGGCCTAGGCCTTTTACCGAGCAAAAGCAAGAGTGCTGCGACGCGGCATAACCAGGCCATGGCTTGTTTCGCCCCCGCAGTTAGCGCAAATTCGGTTTAGATACGGTAACTTTGGGGGCAAAACCTTGGATTTAGGTTTTTTGGCAATTGCAGGCGCGGCTGTGACATTTGCAGGGGTTTCCAAGGGCGGCTTTGGCTCGGGCGCGGCTTTTGCAGCGGCAGCGATTCTTGCGCTGGTTGTCGAGCCGGGGGCCGCTCTGGGCATCATGCTGCCTTTGCTGATGTTGATAGATGTCGCCACGTTACGGCCCTACTGGAAGCAATGGAGCTGGCCTGATGCGAAGATCCTGGTTCTGGCGGGTGTGCCCGGTGTGCTGCTGGGCGCGCTGTTTTACCGTCTCGCCGATGCGGACACGCTCAAGCTGTTGATCGGTGCGATCGCGGTGCTGTTTGTGCTTTGGCAGCTGGTTGGGCGGGCGTTTGTGACGGCGCGTGTGGCGCAGGAAGCAGTTGCGCCCGCAAGCCTTTGGCGCGGTGCCTTGGCAGGTGTCACGGTTGGTTTTACCAGTTTTGTCAGCCACGCGGGCGGGCCGCCTGCGGCGGTCTATCTGCTGTCGCGCAGGCTGTCAAAGACGGAGTACCAGGCAACATCGGTGCTTGTTTTCTGGCTGATAAACATCGTGAAAGTGGTGCCCTATGGCTTCATGGGGATCTTCACGCTGGAGACTTTGAAACTTGACCTGATGCTGGCGCCCTTCGCGCTTTTCGGGGCGTGGCTCGGCGTTAAAGCGCATTTTCTGATCAGCGAGCGGGCGTTTTTCGCGTTGACGTATGTGCTGCTTACGGTGACGGGCAGCAAACTCATTTGGGATGGTTTGACATGACATTACGCTGTCTGACGGTAGACGACTGGCCAGAGGCCGAAGAGCTTTATTGGGAGCTAACCAGAAGTGGGGCCGTGGCGGGAGTTGACTCGTTTGAAGCCATTCTGGCCCATGCAGGCACCAGCGTTTTCGGGAAGTTTCATCAAGGCAGGCTTGTCGCGATGACAACACTACATGTTTTGCCGAACATGACATATGGCGGGCGGCCTTACGGGCTTGTTGAAAACGTCGTCGCAAAGTCCAAGCTGCGTGGGCAGGGCCATGGGAAAGCCGTGATGCAGCATTGTGTTGCACAGGCGCGCGAGGCGGGTTGCTACAAGGTCATGTTGCTGACGGGTCAGGCGCGCAATGCTCGCGGCTTTTACGAAGCCGTCGGCTTTGACGCTGACGAAAAGTGGGGGATGATGATCCGCTTTTAGGCGTCATTGCCCTTGGCTGGCAAGGCTTCGGCGAGGGCTTCAAAGGCCTCGCCTGATGCGACGAGGCAGGTGATCCCCTCAGCGGTTGTAACGAGGATCGTCCAAGTGCCGCTGTCTGGTGAGGCGAAGACTTCGACCATCGCGTTGTTGGCGCCAAGCCCGACAGACTGGCGCGTTTCCCCGTAGGACCGTGCCAGCCTTTCAAGGACGCGTTCGCGCGGGGCGCAGTTTTGGGCCTGTGCGGGGGCGGAGAGAACGCCGCAGATGCCGAATGCAAGTGCCGTTTTAGCGAGGGAGTTCATGGTTTTTACCTTTCATCAGGGCAATCCGGTCGCTGATAAGCCTCGCGGGCAGGCTTTGAAGTTTGGTTAACGGGGCGGACTTTGCTTCAAATGCTCCATAGATTGTCGCCGCTTTCTGCATTGCAGAAATTTTGTGCTTGAAGTTTTCGTCTAGAAAATGCGAAATCTGCGCAACTTTATTGCTGACACTCTGGAGACACTCATGGACATGCCACGCCCCTACCGCTCGGTTCTTTATATTCCCGGTTCAAAAGACCGCGCTTTGGAGAAGGCCCGCGGGCTGGATGTCGACGCGATCATCTTTGACCTTGAAGACGCCGTGACGCCGGATGCGAAAGTGGAAGCCCGCGCGACTTT
Source organism: uncultured Lentibacter sp. (assembly GCA_947497495.1). Lineage (GTDB taxonomy): Bacteria > Pseudomonadota > Alphaproteobacteria > Rhodobacterales > Rhodobacteraceae > Lentibacter. Next base: position 66,535 of record CANMGT010000006.1, on the reverse strand, counting down.
GAGCGCCGCCTTGAAAGAGGGCGGTTACGGCACGCGCGCCAAGATCATCCGCCTCAACGGGCTGGACAGCGAATGGGGCGCTGACGATGCCGCCGCGATGAAAGACGCCGATGCCGACGCCTTCCTGCTGCCCAAGGTGAACTCGGCGGCTGACGTTGATGCGCTCGCAGCCATCATCGGCGCAGACAAGGCGATTTGGGCGATGATCGAAACCCCGCTTGGCGTGATGAACGCTCAAGAAATTGCGGCGCACCCGCAGATCAAGGGGTTTGTTGCCGGCACGAACGACCTTGCCAAAGAGCTTAACTGCCGCTTCCGCGCTGACCGCCTTCCGATGCAAGCCAGCCTGCAGATGCTGCTGCTGGCTGCGCGAGCCCATGGCGTCGTGGCGATCGACGGCGTTTACAACCAGTTCAAGGACGACGAAGGCCTCAAGTTTGAATGCGAACAGGGCCGCGACATGGGCTTTGACGGCAAAACACTCATCCACCCCGCACAGGTTGACGTGACAAACGCGGCCTTCGCGCCAAGCGAGGCCGAGGTTGATCTTGCGAAACGCCAGATCGCGGCCCTTGAGGAAGTGGAAGCCAGCGGGCAGGGCGTTGCTGTTGTCGATGGTAAAATCGTCGAAAACCTGCATGTTGAGACGGCGCGCAAGGTTTTGGCACTCGCTGAAGCTGTCGCGAGAAAATAACCGGAGGCTTTCATGCTCATTCTTATTCTCGGTGTCGCGCTTTGGGCGGCTGCACATTTGTTCAAACGTCTTGCGCCTGAAAAGCGGGCCGCATTGGGCGACAAGGGAAAAGGCTATGTTACGCTGGCAACTGTTGCCTCGATCGTGCTGATGACAGTGGGCTACAAAATGGCCGATGGCGCGGCTTTTTGGGGCCGCAGCCCCGCGCTGGTTGGCATCAACAACCTGCTGATGCTGGTCGCGGTTTACTGCTTTGCCGCCTCGGGCATGAAGACAGCTTTGGCGCGCAAGTTACGCCACCCGATGCTGATCGGCTTTAAAATATGGGCGCTCGCGCATTTGCTGGTGAATGGCGACGTGGAAAGCTTCGTGCTGTTCGGCGGTCTTATGGCTTGGGCGGTGTTCCAGATGATCAAGATCAACCGTGCCGAGCCTGAGTGGGTGCGCCCTGCGCCTGCGCCTATGAAAAAAGAGATCATGGCGTTTGCCGGCACAGTGCTGGTTTTCGGCGTCATCGCGTTGATCCACGGCTTTGTCGGTCCGAGCGTGTTTGGATAAGCCATGAAGCTGTATCGCCTGTTAACTGAAGAAGACACCTCGGCCTTTTGCCACAAAGTGTCAGAGGCTTTGAGCAAAGGCTGGGAGCTTTACGGCTCGCCGACATATGCATGGGACGCCGCAAACAACGTGATGCGCTGCGGGCAGGCCGTAACGAAAGACGTGGAGGCTGACTACAGCCCCGACATGAAATTAGGAGCACAGTAAAGATGGGCAAAACTAACACTGGCCGCTTTTTTGAAGATTACACCATTGGCCAAGTGATCGAGCACGCGGTGCCGCGCACCGTGGGCGAGGGCGAACGCGCGCTTTATCATGCGCTTTATCCTGCGCGACATGCGCTTTACTCGTCTGACATGTTTGCCGCGGACAGCGGGCTTGAAGGCAGCCCGATTGACGACCTGGCGGCGTTTCATGTGGTTTTCGGCAAAACAGTGCCTGACATTTCGCTCAACGCGGTGGCCAACCTCGGCTACGCAGAGGGCAAGTGGCTGAAGCCTGTTTACCCTGGCGACACGCTGCGCTCGGTGTCTGAAGTTATTGGCCTCAAGCAAAACTCCAACGGCAAGACGGGCGTTGTCTGGGTGCGCACGCGTGGCCTTAACCAGATGAACGAGACGGTGCTAGAATATGTGCGCTGGGTGATGGTGCGCAAGAATGATCTGGACGCGCCGGCGCCCGAGACGGTTGTGCCCGCGTTGCAGAACGTTATTCCGGCAAGTGAGCTTGTGATCCCCGAAAGCTTGGACTTTACCAACTACGACTTCACGCTGGCCGGCGAACCGCACCGCTGGAGCGACTACGAGGTTGGCGAGCAGATCGACCACGTCGATGGCGTGACCATCGAGGAAGCCGAGCACATGTTGGCCACACGCCTCTGGCAGAACACTGCCAAAGTGCATTTTGACGCGACATTCCGCCCCGACGGCCAGCGGCTGATTTATGGCGGTCACATCATTTCGATGGCACGCGCGCTGAGCTTTAACGGGCTTGCGAACGCGCAGATGATCGTGGGCCTCAACGGCGGCGCGCATGCCAACCCCTGCTTTAGCGGGCTGACAGTCAAGGCGTGGTCGGAAGTGCTTGAGAAGGCCGAAACAAGCGCGCCCGGTGTTGGCGCGGTGCGCCTGCGCCTTGTGGCGACGTCGGGCGGAGACGCGTTTACGCTCAAGGGCGAGGATGGCAAATACCTGCCCCATGTCTTGCTCGATCTGGATTATTGGGCTTTGATGCCGCTATGAAACATTTGATCATAGCACTGGCGCTTGCCGCCAGCCCCGCCGTGGCCGAAAACACCTGCGAGATGCGCGGTGCAGAGCCTGTCGAAATCCTGGAAGCCGCGAAAGAGGCCTTTTTGAAGGGTGAATTTCAGGAGTTCTCCAAGGTTGCCACCGAGCTTATGGGCTCATCTCGCAAGGCGCTGGAGAAGCCGCTTGGCCAGCTTGAAGGCCTGTTCCCGAACGGCTTTGAAGACTGTCAGACAGTCGTGCAGCGGCGTGATGTGGGCGGCATGGTGCAGGAAGTCACGACGTTCAACATCAAAGGCCAGGACTTCCCCATGTCGCTCTATTTGCTGGCAGCACCGATCCGTGGGGAGATGAAAATATCCTACTTGAATTTCAACACCACGATGACAGATGTGCTGGATAGCCTCTACTGAGGGGATTTTGTGATCACGCTCGCGACTGGCGTGATCACAAATTTGCTTTTCTGGGCGGATGCGACAAAAAATCTAACGAAATTGCCGTAAAATCCCTCTGAGGTGCGTGACTCTGGCAATAAATCCGTTATCAAAGAGGTAACGCGTCATGGCATATAGAGCCAATACGCCCGCAAGAGAGGATATGCACCATGGCCGATGGCAAGCCAGTCGAACGCCCGCTTTCACCGCATCTTTCAATCTATCGCCCCCAGCTCACGTCGATCACCTCGATTTTGACGCGGATCACCGGCAACGCGCTGATCGTGACATCATTTCTGATCGTCTGGTGGCTGCTCGCGGCGGCAACAAGCGCCGAGTATTTCGCTATGGCAAACGGGTTCTTGACCTCGTGGTTCGGCGATCTGATCATGACGCTCTCGCTTTGGGGGGTCTGGTATCACTACCTTGCAGGGCTGCGGCACCTCTACTTTGACGCCGGCAAGGGCCTCGACATTCCGACAGCCGAGATGCTTGGCTGGGTCTGCATCGGCGGCTCTGTCGTGCTCACCATTCTCACATTGCTGATCATTTAAGGAGGCCACCATGCGTTATCTGACAGCTCGCAAGCGCGCGGAAGGCAAAGGGGCCTCGCACACAGGCACCGAACACCACTGGTATATGACTGTGAGCGCCGTTGGCCTCGCGATGCTCATCCCTACATTTGTTGTCTACATGGGCCGCGCCTTGGGCCGTGGCCACGAGGAAGTGCTCGCCACGTTTCAGCGGCCCTTTCCGGCGCTGCTGTTTGGCATCGTGATCTTCGTATCGCTCAACCACTTCCGCAAAGGCGCGATCATGATGATCGAAGACTATGCGCAGGGCTCGACGCGCAAGTTCCTGATCATCTTCTTGACTTGCTTTACCTATCTTCTGATCGCCACCGCGCTCTACGCGTTGGCCAAAATGGCGCTGTGAGGACTTAAGTTATGGCCGCATATGAATATGAAACGCACGACTATGACGTTGTCGTTGTCGGAGCAGGCGGCGCAGGATTGCGCGCCACATTGGGCATGGCAGAGCAGGGGCTTCGCACCGCCTGTGTGACCAAGGTTTTCCCGACGCGCAGCCACACCGTTGCGGCGCAGGGCGGCATTGCTGCTTCGCTGAGCAACATGGGCCCTGACCATTGGCAGTGGCACATGTATGACACCGTCAAGGGCTCTGACTGGCTTGGCGACACAGACGCGATGGAGTATCTCGCCCGCGAAGCGCCCAAGGCGGTTTACGAGCTAGAGCACTACGGCGTGCCGTTTTCGCGCACCGAAGAGGGCAAGATTTACCAGCGTCCGTTCGGCGGCCACACCACCGAGTTTGGCGAAGGCCCCGCCGTGCAGCGCACCTGCGCCGCGGCTGACAGAACTGGCCACGCCATTCTGCACACGCTTTACGGCCAGTCGCTGAAAAACAACGCCGAGTTCTACGTTGAATACTTCGCGATCGACTTGGTGATGTCGGAAGACGGCCAATGCCAAGGCGTTGTCTGCTGGAAGCTTGATGACGGCACGATGCATGTTTTCAACGCCAAGATGGTTGTGCTGGCGACGGGCGGCTATGGCCGCGCCTATTTCAGCGCCACATCGGCCCACACCTGCACAGGTGACGGCGGTGGCATGGTTGCGCGCGCGGGCCTTGCTTTGCAGGACATGGAGTTTGTCCAGTTCCACCCGACGGGCATCTACGGCTCGGGCTGCCTGATCACCGAGGGCGCACGCGGCGAGGGCGGCTACCTGACGAACTCTGAGGGCGAGCGCTTTATGGAGCGCTACGCGCCCCAGTATAAAGACCTGGCGCCGCGAGACTACGTGTCGCGCTCGATGACAATGGAAATTCGTGAAGGCCGCGGCGTGGGCGCTGAAGGCGATCACATTCACCTCAACCTCTCGCACCTGCCGCCAGAAGCGCTCGCCGAGCGCCTGCCCGGCATCTCGGAAAGTGCGAAAATCTTTGCGGGCGTTGACGTTACCAAAGAGCCGATCCCCGTTATTCCGACCGTGCATTACAACATGGGCGGCGTTCCGACAAACTACTGGGGCGAAGTGCTTAACCCGACGGCGAAAGACCACAACGCAGTTGTTCCGGGCCTTATGGCCGTGGGCGAGGCGGGCTGTGCCTCGGTACACGGCGCCAACCGCCTTGGCTCGAACTCGCTGATCGACTTGGTGGTGTTTGGCCGCGCAGCAGCCATTCGCGCAGGCCAGATCGTGGACGCGGATGCGCCTAACCCGACGCTTAACACGGCCAATGTCGACAAGGCATTCGAGCGGTTTGACGCGCTGCGCCACGCCAAAGGCAACATCGCCACGGCCGAACTGCGCCTTGAGATGCAAAAGACAATGCAAGCCGATGCGGCGGTGTTCCGCACCTCCAAAACGCTGGCGGAAGGTGTTGAGAAGATGACGGCGATCGCGGGCAAGATGGATGACCTCAAAGTCACCGATCGCAGCCTTGTCTGGAACAGCGACCTTATGGAAACGCTGGAGCTGGGCAACCTCATGCCAAACGCGCTGGCCACGATCCACGGCGCCGAAGCCCGCAAGGAAAGCCGCGGCGCGCACGCCCATGAAGACTTCGCCAAGCGCGATGACGAGAACTGGCGCGTGCACACGATTTCCCATGTCGATGGTGCCAAAGTTAAGCTCACACACCGCGACGTTGTGAAAAAACCGCTGACCACCGAGAAAGAAGGCGGCATCAGCCTCAAGAAGATCGCCCCGAAGGAGCGCACGTTCTGATGAAGAAACTGATGATTTTGCTCGCGTCTTTAGCGCTTGTAGCTTCAGCGGCATCGGCCAACGAAATGCTGAAGTCAGTTGGCGTCATGTCCGAGTGTCACCAGCAGGTCGAGAACTCGAATGTTCTGGCTGTTGGCGTCAAGAAGAACAGTCAGGGCGGAGCTGATCTGCGTGTACGCAAGAACAAGCAGGCCAAGAAAGACAAAGTGCCAAACGGCGTCTTCCAGAAGGCCAAAGCCGAATACACAGCTTGCTTCAATGCGAAAATGGGAGAGGGCTGACGTGAGTTTGCAGCGCTTCTTAAACGCGACCCAAACTGCAGGCAAGATGCTGGCAGGCACGCTTGTGTTTCTGGCTCTGACGGGGTGTGACACCGCGCAAGAAGCCGTTGACGACGCGGCCCGCGTGACAGCAAAGGCGACGATCGAGAAAGTCTTAACCGCGCATTTGCCTGTAGGCGTGCCGGCTAAACTTGTGACGCCTTACTCTGACTGCCTGATCGATAGCGCGAACGCCAAAGAGCTTTTCAAACTGTCGCGCGCTTCTGTCACCGGCGTTGACGCCGATACAATTTCGCTGGTCACTGATTTGCTTCAGCGTCCGGCTTCCACCAAATGCATTGCCGAGGCCACTGTTGGCCGACTGGCCTCCTAAAGGAGTTAAACCATGGTTCAATTCAGGCTCCCAAAGAACAGCCGCATCACCACGGGTAAAACCTGGCCCAAGCCGGCCGGCGCCACCAACGTGCGCCAGTTCGATATCTACCGCTGGAACCCTGACGACGGGGAAAACCCGCGTGTTGACACGTATTTCCTTGATATGGATGCCTGCGGGCCGATGATTTTGGATGCGCTGATCAAGATCAAAAACGAGATCGACCCAACACTCACGTTCCGCCGCTCCTGCCGCGAAGGCATTTGTGGCTCCTGCGCAATGAACATTGGCGGCATCAACACGCTGGCCTGTATCTACGGCATGGACGAAGTTGCGGATGGCATTGTCAAAGTCTACCCGCTGCCGCACATGCCCGTCGTGAAAGACCTGATCCCCGATCTGACGCATTTCTACGCTCAGCATGCGAGCATCATGCCGTGGCTGGAAACCAAGACAAACGCGCCTCAGAAAGAGTGGAAGCAGTCGATTGATGACCGCAAGAAGCTTGATGGCCTCTATGAGTGCGTCATGTGCGCCTGTTGCTCGACATCTTGCCCGAGCTACTGGTGGAACTCCGACAAATACCTTGGCCCAGCGGCTTTGCTGCACGCCTATCGCTGGATCATTGACAGCCGCGATGAGGCAACAGGCGAGCGCTTGGATGATCTGGAAGACCCGTTCAAGCTTTATCGTTGCCACACGATTATGAACTGCGCCAAGACTTGCCCGAAAGGCCTTAACCCGGCCAAGGCGATCGCCGAAGTGAAACGCATGCAGGTTAACCGCGTCGTTTGACGAAGGGTGACACTGGGCTCTGAGCGCTAGAAATTAAAGCACCTCGCCTGAACGAAAGGCGGGGTGCCTTGCGTTTGGGCGCTGTGCATGGCTTATGGGCGGGTTGACGTTGGGGCAGTGCAACTTAGGTGTATGCTGCGTTGCAGCAAATGCGCGGCAGCTATGCAAAACAAACCGATTACAGGCCGCTAGCTCCGTGCTAGGTTTGCGTCGGGAGGAGTTTGACACCAATCAGGAGCAAACTTCATGCAAAACGCAACAAACCTTACCGACCTTCAAACAGACAAAGCCCGCGCAGAAGCGCTGGACGCCCTTGACCAAGCTTTCGAGTATTACGGCGACAAGGAGCACAAGCTCACGCCGGATACCGCCTATCAGGAATATCCTGACGCGGCTTGATCTAGACAAGCCTTCTGCCGCCTCCTAGGATTCAAGAAAATGCGGGAGGCGGCCGAGTGACATCAGACATAATCGTTGTGGGCGCGGGGCTTGCCGGAATGGCGGCCGCGCATGAAGCCGTTTTGCGTGGCAAGCGTGTGCTTTTGCTCGACATGGAAGGGCCGCAGTCGCTCGGCGGGCAGGCCTTCTGGAGCCTTGGCGGCTTGTTTATGGTCGACACGCCCGAGCAGCGCCGCATGGGCATCAAAGACAGCCGCGAGCTGGCAATGAGCGACTGGTTTGGCTCGGCGCAATTTGACCGTGCCGAAGACGAAAACCCGAAGCGCGTTGCCGAAGCCTTTGTTGACTGGGCTGCAGGCGGAATGCGCGCAGAGCTGCAAGGCATTGGGTACAGCTGGTTTCCGGTTGTTGGCTGGGCCGAACGGGGCGGGGCGCTGGCCACGGGCCATGGCAACTCGGTGCCACGTTTTCACATCACTTGGGGGGTCGGCGAAGGCATAGTTGCCCCCTATGCGAAGCTGATGGCCGAGCATGTCGCAAGCGGCATGCTGACGATAAAATACCGCCACCGCGTAACAGCTCTGGACATTGCCGCGGGCAAGATCAGCGGCGTTGCAGGCGATATTCTGGCCGATGACACAGCCCCGCGCGGCGCTGCAACCAATCGCGATGTTGTGGGCGAATTTGCCTATGAGGCTGGCTCGGTCATTCTGGCGTCAGGCGGCATTGGCGGCAACCATGCACTTGTGCGCAAAATGTGGCCCACCGAGCGCCTCGGGCCTGCGCCGGATTTTATGATCTCGGGCGTGCCAAACTACGTTGACGGGCAGCTTGCAGAAACGGCTAAAGCGGCGGGCGCCGGCGCGATCAACGAAGATCGCATGTGGCACTATGTTGAGGGTATCCAGAATTGGGATCCGATCTGGCCAAAACATGCGATCCGCATTTTGCCAGGGCCGTCTTCAATGTGGTTTGACGCTTTGGGCGCGCGCATGGAAGCGCCGTGCCTGCCGGGCTTTGACACCAACGCGACGCTGAAACGTATCTTGAGCACGGGCCATGATCACAGCTGGTTTGTCCTGACCCAGAGCATCATCGAGAAGGAGTTTGCGCTGTCAGGTTCCGAGCAAAACCCCGACCTTGCGTCTGGCAAGTGGAGCGGCGTTCTGAAGGAGAGGCTTGGCAAGGGCGCAACGCGCGCTGTTGAGGCGTTCAAGGAAAAGGGCGCTGACTTTGTCGTGGCCGACACGCTCGAAGCGCTTGTGGAGGGCATGAACAAGCTCACCGATGTGCCGCTAGACGCTGCAAAGCTGCGGGCACAGGTAGAGGCACGCGACAGGCAGATCGAAAACCCGTTTAGCAAGGACGCGCAGATCACGGCGATCCGCGGGGCGCGGGCCTACCGCGGCGACAGGCTGATCCGCACCGCCAAGCCACACCGGATACTGGACGAAAACCACGCACCGCTGATCGCGGTGAAGCTGAACATTCTGACCCGCAAGTCTCTGGGCGGGTTGCACGCTGACATTCACGGCCGTGTGCTTGACGGGCAAGGCAGTGTCATCGACGGGCTTTATGCGGCTGGCGAAGTTTCGGGATTTGGCGGCGGCGGATACCACGGTTACAACGCGCTTGAAGGCACCTTCCTTGGCGGCTGCCTGTTCTCGGGCCGCGCAGCGGGGCGTCATGCAGGATAGAGATTTCCCCGTCATTCACGCGCAAAGGGCCGTCGCGGAAACGACCGAGCATTTCGTGTTTGGCGAGCGCAACACAGGCACCAACCTTGCACATAGCCTGCTGGTGCAAAACATTCCGGCGCTGGCGCGCAGTGCAAGTGACAGGATCGGGCCGCACGGCTTTCGCTATGGCTGGAAGCATGGCTTTCCGCAGATGGTTGCAGCACCCGCAAGCACACTTGCTGTGGTGGTGTTCCGCGCGCCTGAACCTTGGCTGCGTTCGATGCACAAACGCCCGTGGCACGCGCCCGAACGCGCGAAACTGCCCTTTGCCGAGTTTATCAGGGCCGAGTGGGCGACGCGCGTTGATGAGCAAAACTTTGGCGTGCTGCACAGTGATGCGCGTTGGGGCACCGAGCTGCAGTATGACAGGCACCCGCTGACCGGCGCGCGGTTTGAGAACATCGTTGCCCTGCGCAATGCCAAGACGGCGGGCTTTCTGTCTCTGGCGGCGCGGTTTGAAAGCTGCGTTTTGGTGCGCCACGAAGACCTGACGGCAAACCCTGAAGGCTTTGTCGAGTGCGTCTCGCAGCTTTGCAATTTGCCGCGCTTTCAACAGTTCAAATCGGTCGAGGCGCGGCGCGGACGGGAGGGCGAAGGGCTGTTTCAGCCGACAAGCTACCCGCCGCTTGCCCCCTTGGACCAAGAGTTTGTTTGGGGCGCGCTGGACGCGGCTCAAGAGGCGCGCACCGGATATGGCCCAGGGGGCCTGCAAGAGAGGACATCAGATGAATGAACCCGAAGATGCCGCTGTGCGCCGCGCTGTAGAGCCGGTGATCTGCTACCCTAACGAGACGCTGCCCGAGGTGCCTTTGGGGCACTTCCTACGCGCGCGCGAGGGGGCTGTGAAGACAGGTGAAGTCATGGTGCCGCCTCGTGATGCGGCGTGTTTTCGAGTGCCTGCGGGGCATTTCTTTCGCATCAGTTCGGTGGAAGGCGCGCAGGTTGGTGATCTGAACCTGTGGAACGCGGCTGATTTGAGCGAGCGGTTTTACTCCGGGAAAACTCGCGCGCTGCACGGCACGCATATCTCAACGGGCGAGCGCATGTGGTCATCTTTTCCGGCGCTGAGGCCGATGGCGACGATCGTTTCCGACACGCTTAACTGGTATGGCATGGACGAATTTGGCGGCTCTGTGCATGACGTGATCGGCACGCGGTGCGACCCGTACACCGGCAACTTGCTGAGCGGTGCGCAGTATCATCATTGCTGCCATTCAAACCTGACGCGGGCCTTGGCTGATGAGTTGGGCCTGACCTTGAAGGAGGCCGAGCCGCATGTGCACGACGTGCTCAATGTGTTCATGTGCACGGGTTTCACACGCGATACGGGCCAGTACTTTATGAAGGCCTCGCCTGTGCGGCCCGGGGACTATCTGGAGTTTTTCGCAGAAATTGATCTGCTCGGGGCCTTGTCGGCTTGTCCCGGGGGGGACTGCTCGAGTGAGCATACCTCGGATGCTGCCGCGTGTTATCCGCTTCTGGTTGAGGTATTTGCGCCTGTGGCCAGAGCGTTGGAGGGATGGGAGAGCCCCTCCTTGAATGAGTATGACGGCAGCCACGGGCGCTAGGCTTGTGTCGAATTTTGTTTTGCAAAATCCGACAAGCTGGGGGCTAGCCCCCAGACCCCCAGACCCCCAGAGTATTTTAATCAAGAAAAAACCTAAGCGGGAAAGGCTGCATCAAGGGCGATTTGAACCATGTCACCAAAGCTGCTTTCGCGTTCGCTGCTGGGGAGGGCTTCGCCTGTTTGCAGATGGTCAGAGACTGTCAGAATGGCGAGGGCGCGCGCGCCGAGGCGGGCGGCGACTGTGTAGAGTTCGGCTGCTTCCATTTCGACACCAAGGATGCCGTGGCGTGTCATTTGTTCGGTGAGATCGGGGCGTTCGTCGTAGAAAACATCGGAAGAGTAGATGCCGCCGACGTGTGGGCTTTGCCCCATGGCCTCGGCTGCCTGAACGGCTGCGCGCAGGAGGGGCCAATCAGCTGAAGGAGCAAAGTTAACTTCTTTGAAGAGACCCATGGAGGGGGTATTGAGGGAGGTGGCTGTCATCGCGATGATCACATCGCGGATTTTGACGTGGGGTTGCATGCCGCCGCAGGAGCCGATGCGGATGAGGGTTTTCGCCCCGAAGTCTCGGATCAGCTCGTTTGCGTAGATCGAGAGCGAAGGCATGCCCATGCCGGAGCCGTGGATTGTGACAGGGTTGCCTTTGTAAGTGCCTGTGAAGCCGAGCATCCCACGCACTTCATTAACGCATTGAGCGCTTTCAAGAAAGGTCTCTGCGGCCCATTTGGCGCGGTAGGGATCGCCGGGCATGAGAACGGTTTCGGCGATGTCGCCGGGTTGAGCGCCAATGTGAACAGTCATGGCAGAGCCCTTTCGTTTGGTGTCTGGCGTAGACTATGGCCAAACTGCAGGGCTCTGCAACGCAATAGGGCTAGATGCGCGCGGCCCCCTTGCCAAAGAGGAACTGCCAGCGCGAACCGTCCGACATTGTCACGAAGCCCGAGCCGCGAGTGGCGCTGTCAAAATGCGCCGTGCCGATGCCTGTGAGGCCATTGTTGCAGTTGACTGGAAAGCTGACGGTTTTGATATCTTGATACTGCTGATATCGGCCTACGCAGACAGACTTGCCGTTGGTCGCGTGAAAGGAGCCGCCCTCAAGGAAGGTGTTTGTTGCGCTGCCACGGAATGTCATGCCGTTGTCGCCGATAACCGTGACAGGGTAGGCGACATCGCAAGCTGAGAGGCCGACACCGAGTGCGAGCGCAGAGATGGTTTGGATAAAACGTTTCATTTGAACACCTTTGTTGTGTGCTCAAACTCTGACGCTTTGCGCCCTGCGGGCCAAGTCAGGGATACCTTACCTTGTGTGGCTGGCGTGACGGCCTACTCGGCGGCTTCAGCTTTTGGATCAGCTAGCTCGACCACGTCCATCATGATGGTGTTGAGCTCGAAGTCTTTTGGCGTGTAGACGCGCGCGACGCCCATGGCCAGCAGGCGCTCGGCGTCATCATCCGGGATGATCCCGCCAACTACAACAGGCGTGTCGGCAAGGCCGGCCTGTGCCATGCGTTCCATCAGCTCCTCGACAAGAGGAATGTGCGAACCAGACAGGATCGACAGGCCCACCACGTGAGATTTCTTCTCAAGCGCGGTTATTACCAGCTCTTCAGGCGTCAGGCGGATGCCGTCATAGGCGATGTCCATGCCGCAGTCGCGAGCGCGAAAGGCGATCTGCTCGGCGCCGTTTGAGTGCCCATCAAGGCCGGGCTTGCCGATGAGAAAGCTGAGGCGACGGCCGAGTTTGTCGGAGACGACATCAACGGCAGCGCGCAAGTCTTCGAGCCCTTCGGTTTTGTTGGACGGGGAGGCCGAAACGCCTGTTGGGCCACGGTATTCGCCGTGCACGGCGCGCATTTGCTCGGCCCATTCGCCTGTTGTTGCGCCCGCTTTGGCCGCGGCAATAGAGGCGGGCATGATGTTTTTGCCAGCTTGGGCATCGGCGCGTAGGGCCGCGAGTGCGCTTTCCACGGCGGCACTGTCGCGCTCGGCGCGCCAGGCGTTGAGGCGATTGATTTGGTCGGCCTCTGTGGCGGGGTCGACAACCATGATGCCGCCGTCTTCGCTCATCAGCGGCGAGGCTTCTGTTTGTGTCCACTTGTTGACACCGACAACGACGGTTTCGCCCGCTTCGATGCGCCCCAAGCGGGCGGCGTTGCTGTCAACCAGCCGCGACTTCATGTATTCGATCGACGCTACAGCGCCGCCCATGCCGTCAAGGTTGGCGAGTTCATGGCGCGCGCCCTCTTTGAGGGCTTCGACTTTGGCGTCAACGGCAGGGTTATTGTCAAACAGGTCATCAAACTCGAGCAAGTCGGTTTCGTAAGCCATGATCTGCTGCATGCGCATGGACCACTGCTGATCCCATGGGCGTGGCAGGCCAAGCGCTTCGTTCCAAGCGGGCAGCTGCACAGCACGGGCGCGGGCTTTTTTAGATAGCGTTACGGCGAGCATTTCGATCAGGATACGGTAGACGTTGTTCTCGGGTTGTTGCTCGGTGAGACCAAGCGAGTTAACCTGCACACCGTAGCGGAAGCGGCGGAATTTCGGGTTGTCAACGCCGTAACGCTCCAGAAGTATCTCGTCCCAGAGATCAACGAAGGCGCGCATTTTGCACATCTCAGTGACAAAGCGGATGCCTGCGTTCACAAAAAACGAGATGCGGCCACAGAGTGCGGGGAAGTCTTCCGCAGGCACGCGCGGCTTAAGCTCGTCAAGTACGGCGATGGCGGTTGCTAGGGCGAAGGACAGCTCTTGCTCGGGCGTCGCGCCGGCCTCTTGCAGGTGGTAAGAGCAGACGTTCATCGGGTTCCACTTGGGAACATGGGTATAGCAGTATTCGGCCACATCGCCGATCATTTTCAGGCTGGGTTTGGGCGGGCAAACGTAGGTGCCGCGCGACAGGTATTCTTTGATAAGGTCGTTCTGAACGGTGCCTTGCAGTTGCGAGATATCAGCACCTTGCTCTTCGGCCACGGCGATGTAGAGCGAAAGCAGCCAAGGAGCCGTCGCGTTGATCGTCATCGAGGTGTTCATTTGTTCAAGCGGGATGTTGTCAAACAGCGCGCGCATATCGCCGAGGTGGGCAACAGGCACGCCGACTTTGCCGACTTCGCCGCGCGCCAGCGTGTGGTCACTGTCGTAGCCCGTTTGCGTCGGCAAGTCGAAAGCCACGGACAGGCCTGTCTGGCCCTTCTCCAAGTTCGAGCGGTAAAGCGCGTTTGAAGCCTCGGCTGTCGAGTGTCCGGCGTAGGTTCTGATGAGCCACGGGCGATCGGCTCGGCGATCGGATTCACTTACCTGAAGATCGGTTTTACGTTCATTCTGCGTCTGCGACATGTGGCGGCCTCGTGAATCAGTTTGAGTAATTTTGTTACGCTGCACGATAGATACGTGGAATTATCTGGCGCGTCAATTCGCTGCATTGCGGCAAAATCCACATGTTTCTTGCAAGCATCCCGCTAATTGGCAAGAGTATCTCATGTTCCAGATGGTAGAAATTCAGCTTTGGCTTCTTGTCGTGATCGTGCTGTTTGCTGCCGTGACATTTGCTTCGCATTTTTTGTTCCCTTCGGTGCGCTGGTTTTTCCGGCGGCGGATGGAAAAGGCTGTCGCAAAGCTCAACGAGAGACTAGAACGCCCGATCGAGCCATTCAAGCTGGCGCGACGCCACGACATGATCCAGCGGCTGATCTATGACGAGCAAGTCTCGCGTGCCATTTCCGAACATGCCGAGGCGGAAGGCGTGCCGCAAGACGTCGCGTTTGAGCGCGCGCGGCGTTATGCGCGCGAGATTGTGCCGTCTTTTAGCGCAACGCTTTACTATGGCATCGCGATCCGGCTGGCGCGGTTTTTGAGCCGCTCGCTTTATCGTGTGCGCTTGGGGCATCAGGCCCGCGAGGCGCTACAGGGCGTCGATAAGGGCGCAACCGTTGTCTTTGTGATGAACCACCGCAGCAATATGGACTATGTTCTGGTGACATACCTCGCCGCCGAGCAAAGCACACTGGCCTATGCTGTTGGCGAGTGGGCGCGCGTCTGGCCTCTTAGCCGCCTGATCAAGGCGATGGGGGCTTACTTTATTCGCCGCAAATCGCGCGGGGCGCTGTACCGGAAGGTGTTGCAGCGCTATGTGCGCTTGGCGACAGATGCCGGTGTGACGCAGGCGGTTTTCCCTGAAGGGGGGCTTTCGCTTGACGGTGCGCTGGCTGCGCCCAAGGTCGGCATTTTGAAGTATATCGTTGAGGGCCACGACAGTGAGGGCCGCGATGTGGCCTTCATTCCCGTCGCGATCAACTATGACAGGGTGTTAGAAGACAAGATCCTGATCGCGGCTGGGCAAGCAGGCACACGGCGTTTTCAGGCGAAGATATCGGTCGTGGCGGGCTATGTTGTCAGGCTGTTATGGCGGCGGCTCCGGGGGCGCTATCACAGGTTTGGCTATGCGGCTGTGAGCTTTGGCGCGCCGGTGTCGCTGCGCGCGCATCAAGGTGATGTGCAAGAGCTCGCAGATGAGTTGATGGACCGGATAGGCGGCGTCGTGCCCGTGCTGCCTGTGCCTCTTGCGGCACTGGTGTTTGAGACAGCTGAAGGGCCGCTCGACAAACAGGCCTATGAAGCCCGCTTGCACGCGCTGTCAGAAGCTATGCCAGACGCGCATGTGCACGTTCCGCGCGAAGACATGGTCTATGCCGCCGATTACGGACTGCGCAACCTGCTCAGCCGCGGCGCCCTTGAGGAAACCGAGGGCGGTTATGTTGTGACAAAAGAGGGCGCTGCTTTGGTGCGTTACTATGCGTCATCTGTCCGACATCTGCTGAAATCCTGATTTTTCTGCACTTGCGAGGTTATAAAATTACAAAAATAGCCCCGCGGCTATTGCAATGTTTCGTCTGAATGATATTTCGGGTCTGTAATTAAGATTCTGCACTGCGGCAATACTGCGGCAATATCACTGCGGCGATATCGCCACCAATACAGTTGCAGCTAACATGGAGACTAAGACAATGGCTTTGGACACCGAAACAGGCATTGCGCCTTACGATGCACCCAAAAAAGACCTCTATGAAGTGGGCGAAATGCCGCCTCTCGGTCATGTTCCCAAACAAATGTATGCATGGGCGATCCGCCGTGAGCGCCATGGTGAACCCGAGCAAAGCTTCAAGGAAGAAGTGGTTGATGTCTGGAAGATCGACAGCCACGAAGTTCTGGTTTTGGTGATGGCCGCGGGCGTGAACTACAACGGTGTCTGGGCGGGCCTCGGCCAGCCGATCAGCCCGTTTGACGTGCACGGCGGCCCTTACCACATCGCAGGTTCAGATGCGTCAGGCATCGTCTGGCAAGTTGGCGACAAAGTCAAAAACTGGAAAGTCGGCGACGAAGTTGTGATCCACTGCAACCAGGACGATGGCGACGACGAAGAGTGCAACGGCGGCGACCCGATGTTCTCACCGACACAGCGTATCTGGGGCTACGAGACAGGCGATGGCTCTTTTTCGCAGTTCACCAAAGTGCAGGCGCAGCAGCTTATGCCACGCCCCAAGCACCTGACGTGGGAAGAGGCGGCCTGCTACACGCTGACACTCGCAACAGCTTACCGCATGCTCTTCGGTCACCACCCGCACGAGCTTAAGCCTGGCCAGAACGTTCTGGTTTGGGGCGCGTCAGGCGGGCTTGGCTCTTACGCGATCCAGCTCGCAAACACGGCCGGCGCCAACGCGATCGGCGTGATCTCGGACGAGAGCAAACGCCAGTTTGTAATGGATCAGGGCGCCAAAGGCGTGATCAACCGCAAGGACTTTGACTGCTGGGGCCAACTGCCAACGGTCAACAGCCCCGAGTATGTCGCGTGGACAAAAGAAGCGCGTAAGTTCGGTAAGGCGATCTGGGACATCACGGGAAAAGGCGTGAGCGTTGACATGGTGTTTGAACACCCGGGCGAGGCGACTTTCCCTGTTTCGACACTCGTGGTGAAAAAAGGCGGTATCGTTGTGATCTGCGCGGGCACCTCCGGCTTCAACTGCACATTTGACGTGCGTTACATGTGGATGCACCAGAAGCGCCTGCAAGGCTCGCACTTCGCCAACCTCAAGCAAGCGGCCTCGGCCAACCGACTGATGATCGAACGGCGCCTTGACCCGTGCATGTCGGAAGTTTTCCCGTGGGACCAGATCCCGCAGGCGCATACCAAAATGCTGCGCAACGAGCACAAGCCTGGCAACATGGCTGTTTTGGTGCAAGCGCCTAAAACAGGCCTGCGCACTGTTGAGGACGTGCTGGAAGCTGGCAAGTAAGTCACGCAGGTGCCATTTGAACCCGCAGCTCGGCGCGCCTGAGCTGCGGGTTTTTCTTTGATCCAAAGACATCAAGAGCTTAGAAATCGCGACCCCGCTATTATTGGGGAGTGTTTTTTCGCGAATTTCTTACTAAATCACCACATGCTACAGTTGTGTTAACTTTTCATTAACCCCTCAAAGGCGATGATCTTTATGAAAAACGAGTGGATACTAGACGTACTGGATGATCTGAAGGCATTCGCGAAGGCCAATGGCATGCCGAGCCTTGCGGAACAGCTTGAAGACACTTCATTGCTCGCGGCCTGCGAGCTTGCGTCGGTGTCCTCCGAGGGAGGATCGAGTGGCGCGCAAGGGTCAGAAGGCAGCGTTCAACGCGTTTTTGGAGGCTCTCGAGCAAGCCTCTGAGCTTGCACAACTTCAGGACATTTCTGAAAGCTTGCGCGATTACTTTCGCGTCGATCACATCGTTTATCACTGGGTGAGCGGGGCTGGCGAGCAATATGGTTGCGGCACCTACGATCCGGTTTGGGTGCAGCGCTATGTCGAGCGTGACTACCTGCGCGTCGATCCTGTTGTGCAGGGCTGCTATCAGCGCTTCACACCCGTTGACTGGAAAAAGCTGAACTGGACAAGCAAAGCAGCGCGCGACTTTCTCGCGGACGCGCTTGAGTTTGGTGTTGGAAATCAGGGGTTTTCTGTGCCCATTCGCGGGCCTAGCGGGCAGTTTGCCTTGTTCACAGTCAACACGCGCTGTGACGATGAGGCATGGTTCGAGTTTATCGAAGCCAACCGCCGTGAACTGATCTTGGTGGCGCATTACTTTAACCAGAAAGCGCTTGAGTTCGAGCCAGATCGCGCGCCGGAAAGTGCGACGCAGCTCAGCCCACGCGAGGTTGACGCGATGACATTTCTGGCGATGGGCTATTCGCGCGCGCAAGTCGCTGACACGCTGTCGATCTCCGAACACACGCTGCGGGTCTATATCGAAGCCGCCCGCCACAAACTCGGGGCGGCCAACACGACACATGCGGTTGCACGCGCCCTGCAACACGGCCTGATCGTGATCTGAAAGGCCCACGACGCAGCAGCGAACGCTGCCACAAATCTTGGTTAACACTTCGGATTTAAGCCTGACCTCCATGATCAATGGAGGGACAGATGATCCGATTTTTGCAAGCCAAAGAGTTGGGGCAGCACCCGAAGCTTAGTCACACGATGTTTTGTGACCGCGCCAAGCAGTTCAAAGAGCGCCTCAAGTGGGAAGTGCAAGTTGACGAGAAAGGCGAGGAACGTGACCAGTACGACAGGCTCGATGCGCTTTATGTGATCTGGGAAATGCCTGATGGCCGCCACGGCGGTTCGATGCGGTTTTTGCCCACAACCGGGCGAACGATGATCAACGAGCATTTCCTGCACTTGCTGGGCGGCCAGCCTGTCAGCAGCCCGTTGATCTGGGAATGCACGCGCTTCTGCCTGTCGTCTTCGGCCAATTCGCGCATCGCTTCGGCGCTTATGCTGGCGGGCAGCGCTTTGATGAAAGGCCATGGCGTTGAGCATTTTGTTGCTGTTTTTGATGCGCCGATGCAGAGGGTTTACCGCATGGTCGGCTCCTCGCCCGAAGTGCTGGGAAGCGCAGGCGAGGGCCGCAGCAAAACCAGCGTTGGCCTTTGGACACATACGTCCGAAGCCAAGGCGCGGCTTCTGGCCAACGCGCAGGTTTCTGGCGAAATGGTTGATTGGTGGTATCAGCGTCGTTACGGGCGGCTTTCAATGGCCGCCTAGGCGCGATTTGGCGTTCAATCTCATGCGCTGATCCATTAGGGTCGGCGCATGAATGACATCACGCCACAGCTTTCCGAAGATCAGGCCGAAGCCTTTGACAGCGTCACCGAGATGCTGCGCGGTTCGGGTATTGACCTTGAGGATGGCACGACAGAACCAAGCCTTGCCAAAAACGGGCGTGTTTTGGCTATTACCGGCAAGGCCGGTAGCGGCAAGACGCTCCTGCTGGCGCAGCTTTACCACGCGATGGAAGAGGCTGGTGTTGACGTTATTTCCGGCGACTATGAAGGGCGCAAACGCAAAGACCGCCGCACGCTGGCCATTCTTGCGCCCACAAACAAAGCGGCGAGCGTGTTGCGGATGCGCGGCGTGCCAGCCACAACGATCCACCGCATCCTCTATACCCCGGTTTACGACCCCGAATACGAGCGCATCGCCGAGTGGCTGACAGGGCAGGGCGAGCGCCCTGATGTCGAGGGGCTCACGGATGTTGCGCTGGAACGCGCCTATGCCTTTTACCAGACAAACAAGTCAATTCCGGGCGCCATGGCCGCCGCCGGCCTGCGAGGGTCTGACTTTATCACAGGCTGGAAGCGCCGCGAGGAAGAGCTTGATGTGGGGATGATCGACGAAGCCTCGATGCTCGACGATAAGCAGTTTGAAGACCTCAAGGAAATCTTTCCTAACCTTATCCTGTTCGGCGATCCTGCGCAGCTTGCACCGGTGAACCAGTCGGGCGCGATGGTGTTTGAAAAATTGCCAGCACCCGCGGTGCTCAACCTTGAGCGCATTCACCGTCAGGAAGCGAGCAACCCGATCCTTGATCTGGCCCACGCGCTGGCCGACCCACAGCTTTCCTTTGAAGACTTCGAGCGCATGATCGAAGAGTTTTCGCGCAAGGATGAGCGCGTCGTCATGGGCCAGCGTGTTGAGGTTGACTTGATGGCGCGCAGCCCTGTGCTCGTTTGGCGAAATGCAACGCGGATCAGGCTTATTAACGCCTTTCGCCGAGTCTACGACGCCCCGGAGGACATGCTCCTTGAGGGCGAACCGCTTATTTGCGATGGGCTCGAACTGCCTCTCAAACACCGCAAGAAGCGGCTTGATCTGGAGGCCCGTGGCCTTATCAAAGGCGCGCAGGTTATCTACCTTGGGCCTGGCCGCAAACCGGGGTTCTCGCGTCTCCATGTTGTCGGCGCCGAAGACCCGCAAGTCTCGGCGGCCTCGATTGTCAAAATCGAGATGCCCGACGAGGAAGAGCCGTTCATTCCCTTCGCAGCCCGCATGGGGGCGGCGTTTTTGCATGGCGCGGCTGTAACCATCCACAAAGCGCAGGGCTCACAGTGGGAGAACGTGCAAGTCTTCGCGCCTGACCTTTACGCCGCCTCAAGGATGGGGCGGGTTGAGGCTGGCCAGCCGCTGTGGAAGCGGCTCGCTTATGTGGCGATCACCCGTGCGGAAGAACGCCTGTTCTGGGTGGTGCGCAACCGGTTGTCAAAGCCCGCAGCGCCGCTCAGCACAGCTGATTTGATCGTGCCCAAACCCAAGCTTGAGCTGGAAGTGGAAGAGATATGAGTGCTATCCTGATCACCGGAGCAAGTGCCGGCATTGGCCGCGCAGTTTCTGAAAAATTCCTCAGCGAAGGCTGGCATGTGGGCCTGCTGGCGCGCCGCCGCGAGGCGCTTGAAAGCATGGCAGAGGGCCATAGCTTTGCACATGTTTTACCCGCCGATGTCAGTGACGCCGCAGCCGTTGAAGACGCTGTCAAAGCCTTCGCCCAAAAGGCCGGACGGCTGGATGTGTTGTTCAACAACGCCGGCACCTTCGGGCGTGCGGCCCTGATAGACGAGCTCGGCGTGGACGAGTGGCAAAACATCGTCAACGTCAACCTGAATGGCATGTTTTACGCAGCGCGCGCCGCCTTCGCGCAGATGCGCAACCAAGCGCCTCAGGGCGGGCGGATCATCAACAATGGTTCGGTTTCGGCCCATGCGCCGCGCGACATGTCGGTGGGCTACACCGCAACCAAACATGCGATAACCGGCCTCACGAAGACGCTCTCGCTTGACGGGCGCGCTTTTGATATCGCTTGCGGGCAAATCGACATTGGCAACGCGCGCACCGAGCTTCTGGAAGGCATCGCGGCCCTGACGCCCGACAATCCGCCGGAGATGATGGATGTAAGCCACGTTGCGGAAGCTGTGTATAGCATGGCCACACTGCCGCTCAGCGCGAACGTGCAATTCATGACGCTGATGGCAACCAAGATGCCCTTTATCGGCCGCGGTTAACTGCGCAGAAAGACACGGAAGGCAGCCGAGGCAAGCCAGCCAGCTGCGATAGCAATTGCAAGCGACATCAGCCCGTAAACCAGAGGCTGCTGGCGCGACAGGTTGAACAAAAACCGCTCGAGCCCGACTTTGCGCACATCAATGACCGTCTCGAAGTCAGACACGACTTTGCCAGAGCGGGTCAGGAAAATCCGTGTCTTGTAGTCACCCTCAGTGAGGTTCGCGGGCAAGGCGATCTGAGTTCTGAACAGGGTCTGATCCGTGACTTCAACAGCCCCCTCGTTGAGCTGGTAAAGGCCGCTCTCCTGGCGAATGCGGATCACGGCTTCAACGAAACTCTCGGCATTCTGCACGTTCATCGGCGCGCCGACCGAGCGGATCGCACGAGGCACAGACACCCTGTAGCGCAGATCTTCGGTGTCGCTGATCACGTCGCGAAAGGGCGCTGAAGTGGCAATCGCGTAGAAGGCTGGCGCCTCGTCAACTTCCACCGCGTCCACGTTAACCCAGATGCCGAGCTTGCGCTCTTTGCGGCGCACGGTGAGGGGGCTGCTGGGCCCTTCAATGGCCACGATCACTTCAAGCGTCTCGCTGTCGGGCGCGGGTGCCTCGCGTTTGACCGCGCCGAATATGAGAATTTCGGAGCCGTCAAAGTTTGTGGTGATGCGCACTTGTTTCTGGCTCAGACCCAAAACGACACCTTCGGCGGCCGCCAAAACGGGAAAGGCCAGGGCAAATACGAGGGCGAGCAGACGTGTCATCAATGCCCCCCAACCGCGCCGATAGAGAACAGCTCGCTTGGTTGCAACAGGAGGTCAAGCGCGAGCTTTCCGCAGACGATCATAACCAGAAGTGCCAGCAGGATGCGCAGTTGCTCGGCTTTCATTTTGAGGCCTATGCGCGTGCCGATCTGGGCGCCGATCACGCCGCCGACCAGCAGCAAGACAGCCAGCACAATGTCGACGGTGAAGTTGGTTGTCGCGTGCAAAAGCGTGGTGAACGCCGTCACAAAAATGATCTGGAACAGCGATGTTCCGACAACAACTTTCGTCGGCATTCCCAAGATATAGATCATCGCAGGCACCATGATAAAGCCGCCACCAACCCCCATAATCGCGGCGAGAATGCCCACAAGCACACCGACAATGATCGGCGGGATCACGGAGATATAAAGCCCCGAAGTGTGAAAGCGCATCTTGAATGGCAGCTTCGAAATCCAGCCGCGATCACGGCGTTTTTTCACAGGTGCGCCAGCCGTTTTCTTGGCCTTGCGAATGGCGTTGAGGCTTTCAATAAACATCAGCGTGCCAACAACGCCAAGGAAAGCGACGTAACAAAGCCTCACCAGCAAGTCGACTTGGCCCTGCGCCTTGAGGTAGTTGAAGATAACAACGCCAACGGCTGCGCCAATAAGACCGCCGATCAAAAGCATCGTTCCCATCTTAAGATCAACGGTTTTGCGCCTGAGATGCGCCAGAAGGCCTGAAAAAGACGAGGCGACAATCTGGTTGGCTTCTGTTGCCACGGCCACGGCGGGCGGGATGCCGATAAAGAACAGCAGAGGCGTCATCAAAAAGCCGCCGCCAACGCCGAACATGCCCGACAGTATACCCACCATGCCGCCAAGGCCCAACAAAAGAAAGGCGTTCACCGAGACTTCAGCTATGGGAAGGTAAATTTGCATGGTCTTTCCTAGCGTCACCCTTGGTTGCTTGGCAAGCGCTTGGCTCGCGAATTGTGCCTTGGCTCTGCGTTTTTACGAAACTGGCAGCATGGGGTCAGCGTTCTTTGACATAGGGCTCACCGCCCGCGCGCGGCGGAATGGCTTTGCCGATGAAGCCTGCGAGGATCACCACGGTCAGGATGTAGGGCAGGGCCTCCATGAGTTGCACTGGGATCGTGACCTCACCGATCTGGATGTTTTGAAAGCGCACCGCGATCGCTTGCAGCAAGCCAAACAGCAGGCAGGCGTAAAGCGCGTTCCACGGCTTCCACTTCGCGAAAATGAGCGCGGCAAGCGCGATAAAGCCGCGCCCTGCTGTCATTTCTTTCACGAACTGTGCTTGCAGCGCGGTGGCAAGGTAAGCGCCCGCTATGCCGCAGAGAACGCCGCAGATCAGCACCGACATATAGCGCAGCCGCACAACGGAAATACCGGCTGTATCAACTGCTGCGGGGTTTTCGCCAACGGCCCTCAGGCGCAGCCCGAAGCGCGTCTGAAACAACACCCACCAAGACAGTGGGACCAAGAGCAGCGAGATGTAAACGATGATTGTATGGCCTGAGATCAGCTCGGAATAGACTTGCATCAAAGGGTTGGCGTCAGCGATGTCGCGAATGCGGGTGAGCGCGCCGGGCAAGTGAACCGGCTCAAAGCGCGCTGCCCCTTGCAGGGTGGGTGTGCGCCCGCCTTGGCCAAACCAGCTTTGGGCCACAAGCACGGTAATGCCGGAAGCGAGAAAGTTGATCGCCACTCCGGAGATGAGTTGGTTGCCGCGAAAGGTGATCGAGGCAAGCCCATGCACGAGCGACAGCGCCAGCGACGCGCCGATGCCCGCCAGCATGCCCACCCAAACATTGCCCGAGGCAAAAGCGATGGCGGCTGAAAACATTGCCGCGAGCAGCATCTTGCCCTCAAGGCCGATGTCAAAAATGCCCGCCCGCTCGCTGAACAGCCCTGCAAGGCACGCCAGCAAAAGCGGGGTCGAAAGGCGCAGCGTGCTGTCAAGCACCTGGATGATCGTGAGAAACTCCATCACAGCGCCTCCTTGTTTTTACGCAGGGCGAGAAACAGCTTCTCAAGCGGCATCCGCACCATGTTATCGAGCGCGCCTGTGAACAAGATGACAAGCGCCTGAATGACGATGATCAGCTGGCTGGGGATGTTTGTCCAAAGCGCAAGCTCGGCGCCGCCTTGGTAGAGAAAGCCAAACAGCAGCGCCGCAAGCAACACGCCAAACGGATGGTTGCGGCCCATGAGCGCAACCGCGATCCCGATGAAGCCAGCGCCCTCTGTCGAGTTCAAAATCAGGCGTTCGGCCTCGCCCTGAGTGGTGTTGACAGCCATGAGCCCCGCAAGCGCGCCGGAAATGAGCATGGCGATCACGGTGATGCGCACGCCACTTGTGCCCGCGTAAAGCGCTGCGGTTTGGGAGTGGCCGAAATGGCGGATCTCATAGCCGAGCCGCGTGCGCCAGATCAGATAGTAGACAAAGACACAGGCCGCCAGAGCCAGAAAGAATGTCACATTCGCAGGCGCGCTGCGAAACATCGGGTTGGCTGTGGTTGAGAACATGTCCTGAAACGTCGGCAGGTTTGTCGCCTCGGGAAACCTGACGCTGGCAGGGTCGCCAGCCCCTGGCGGGCGCAGCACGTTGACAAGAATGTAGCCCAGAACCGAAAAGGCGATGTAGTTGAACATGATCGTGGTGATCACAACATGGCTGCCGCGTTTGGCCTGCAAATAGGCGGGAATAAACGCCCAAGCCGCCCCGAACAACGCCGCCAGAGTGGCAGAGCCCAAAAGCGCAAGCGTCCAATGTGGCCAAGGGATAAACAGGCAAGCCAAAGCAACGCCCAAACCGCCGAGCATGGCCTGGCCTTCGCCGCCGATGTTGAACATGCGCGCATGAAAGGCCACCGAAACAGCAAGCCCCGTGAAGATAAAGTTGGTCGCGTAGTATAGCGTATACCCCCAACCCGCCGAGCGCATGAGCGCACCGTCAACCATCAGCTTGAAAGCAGCGCGCGGGTCTTCCCCGATGGCGAGAATAACCAGCGCCGAGAGGATGGCGGCCAACAGCAGCGAGATCAGCGGAACGAGAATGGCGTCAGCCCATTTTGGCATCTTGTCCATCAGGCAGCTTCCCCGTTTGTGTCTTGGGTGTTGATGCCCGCCATCAGCATGCCCAGCTCTGTTTCGTCGGTCTCCGCGGGCAGGCGCTCGCCCATGATCTTACCATCAAACATCACAGCGATGCGGTCAGCGAGCGAAAGGATCTCTTCGAGCTCGACGCTAACCAGCAAAATCGCCTTGCCCGCGTCGCGCAGCGCGATGATTTGCTGGTGGATAAACTCGATGGCGCCAATGTCGACGCCGCGTGTGGGTTGCCCGACCAGCAACAAATCTGGGTTGCGCTCGATCTCTCGGGCGAGAACGATCTTCTGCTGGTTGCCGCCGGAAAAGTTTTTCGCCGTCAGCTTTACGTTGGGTGGGCGCACATCAAAGCGCTCCATCTTGCCCTCAGCATCAGCGATGATCTTGGTCTGATCCATCAGCAGCCCGCTTTGGTAGTCGGGGTCGCGGTGATAGCCGAAAATACAGTTCTCCCAGGCCATGAACTCCATGATCAGCCCCTCGCGCTGCCTGTCTTCGGGCACATGGGCGATGCCGCGTGCGCGCCGTGACTGGCCGTCAGAGTGCGTGCCTGTCAGGTCAATCTCGTCACCGTTGACAAGAACGCGCCCCGTGCCGTTGCACATGCCCCCCAGAATTTCGAGAAGCTGCGACTGCCCGTTGCCGGATACACCCGCTATCCCGAGAATTTCGCCTGCCCGCACGTTCAGCGAAATGCCTTTCAGCCGCTCGACGTCTTTTTCGTCGGTGACATGCAGGTTCTCGACCTGCAGCACCATCTCGCCGGGTTGGGCGGGCTTTTTGTCAACGCGCAACAGCACTTTACGGCCGACCATCAGCTCGGCCAGCTGCTCGGGGCTTGTCTCGGATGTCTTGACAGTCGCCGTCATCTCGCCACGGCGCATGACGCTGACAGTGTCGGTGATATCCATGATCTCGCGCAGCTTGTGGGTGATCAGAACAATGGTTTTGCCCTCTTCGCGCAAGCGGTTGAGAATGCGGAACAGCTGGTCTGCTTCGGCGGGGGTGAGCACGCCTGTCGGCTCGTCCAGAATGAGAATTTCGGCCTTGCGGTAAAGCGCCTTGAGGATTTCAACACGCTGCTGCATGCCAACACCGATGTCTTCGATAACGGCATCCGGCTCAACGTGCAGCTCGTATTCCTCCGCCAACTCCTTGAGCGTTTTGCGCGCTTTTGCAAGCGATGGCCGCAACAAGCGGCCATCTTCCGCACCGAGAATGACGTTCTCCAGAACGGTGAAATTTTCGACCAGTTTGAAGTGCTGGAACACCATGCCGATGCCCGCAGCAATGGCTGCTTGGCTGTCGGGAATGTTTGTTTTCTTGCCCTGAATGAAAATCTCGCCGCTGTCGGCTTTGTAAAATCCGAACAGGATCGACATCAGCGTTGACTTGCCCGCGCCGTTTTCGCCGATGATACCGTGGATCGTGCCGGGCTGCACGGAAATGGAAATGTCTTTGTTGGCCTGCACAGGGCCAAAGGCTTTGGATATGCCTTTCAGCTCGATCGCTGGATGTGTCATCTGTCTCTCCCGTGCGCTGGCGCGTGCGGGGCCTTATGGGCGGCCCTTTAAGCAGCAAAGGCCGCGCGACATGCCGCGCGGCCCGAGGTTTTGTCAGTGGCCGCAGATCAGAAGTCGAGTACTGGGCAGCTGTCGTCGGTGTAGTAGCTCACAACGTTCAGATCACCGGAGATGATCTTGGCGCGCGCATCGTCGACGGCGGCTTTCATCTCGTCTGTCACGAGGGCTGCGTTGTTCTCGTCCATCGCAACGCCAACACCGTCGTCGGCAAGGCCGAGTACAGTCGTGCCACCTGTTTCAAGGTCAGCGCCGGCTTTCATGGCGTTGTAAACAGCCACGTCAACGCGCTTGAGCATGGATGTGAGAACCTTGCCCGGGTGCAGATGGTTCTGGTTGCTGTCCACACCGATCGAGAGGATGCCCTCGTCAGCTGCAGTTTGCAGAACGCCAACGCCTGTGCCGCCAGCCGCAGCATAGATCACGTCAGCGCCTTGGCTAATTTGCGCTTTGGCAAGCTCTGAGCCTTTTACCGGGTCGTTCCAGGCTGTCGGTGTCGTGCCTGTCATGTTGGCCACGATCTTGATGTCAGCGTTCGCCGCCTTGGCGCCTTGGGCAAAGCCACAGCCGAAGTGGCGGATAAGTGGCACGTCCATGCCGCCGATAAAGCCTACTGTGCCTGACTTTGATGCCATCGCTGCCATCATGCCCACAAGGTATGAGCCCTGATGCTCTTGAAAGGCAATCAGCTGAACGTTTGGCGGTACTTCCGCCATCCAGCCGTCAATGTTGACAAACTTTGTGTCAGGGTAGTCTTTGGCAACTTCTTCCAGCGAAGAGGCAATAGCGAAGCCGGTTGTTACAACGGGGTTTGCGCCAGCTTCTGCAAAACGGCGCAGGGCCTGTTCGCGCTGCGCTTCTGATTGCAACTCGATGTCGCGGTATGTGGCGCCGGTCTCATCGGCCCATTTCTTGGCACCGTTGTAAGCAGCTTCGTTGAATGATTTGTCAAACTTGCCGCCAAGATCGTAGATCAGGGCTGGCTCAGCGAGGGCCGCGCCCGCCGTGAGGGCAAGCGTGGCAGCTGCGCCGAGGAATTTTTGCATAAGGGTCATCTGTGGTCTCCCGAGTTGGTTTTGGCGCTCGTGGCAATAAGCCAAGCGCAGAAACGAGCAGATCGTTTCAACATGCCCGATTTAGCCCGCTTTCAGACCGGATGGTCAACCGATTCTTAAGGAATGACCTAAGGTTAGGCGGTGATTTCGCGCGCCAAAACCAACGCATCAACCGCGGCTGAGCCTGCGCGCGCGTAATAGGCTTTTCGCAGTCCGATCTCGGCAAAGCCAAAGGCGCGGTAGAGCGCGCGGGCCGGGGCATTGTCGCGCGCAACCTCCAAAAACAGCCGTTCGGCATGGGCCACTGTGAGCGCCTCTATGAGGCTGCTCAACAAGGCGGCGCCAAGGCCCTTGCGCTGGGCGTCAGGCATAACGGCGATGGTCAACAGCTCGGCCTCACCGGCGACGGTTTGGGCAAGGGCAAAGCCCTGGCCGCAGGGCGCACAGGTCAACTGGCTTGTCGGTTTGGCGAGCAGCTCGGCGAATTCGCCAGCGCTCCAGGGCCGCCCGGGAAAGCAGGCAGCATGGATCTGCGCAAGTCTCTCAGGCGTCATCAAGGATCACCGGAGGCGGATCAGAGGCCGGCGCCGCATCCGCGGGCTTGATGTATAGCGGCGTCGGGGCAGGGGCCGTCGCGGGCGCATGGGCCGTCACGCGGGCGATGTTCTCAACAAGCACGTCAGGCGCGGGCGGCATGTAGGCCTCAGCCAAGTCTTGCCAATCGGCGGCCGCGTCAAGGCGCACCTCTTGGCCCGCCTGCTGAACATAGACTTGTTCGCGCGGCGCCGCGACAAGGGCAACACTGCCTGCTGGCTTGCCCAGTAAAGTGGCCTCAAACGTGCTGACACCCACCGCCGGAGCGCCCAGCGAAAGCGCCAGACCGCGCGCCGCCGACACGGCGATGCGGATGCCCGTGAAGTTGCCCGGCCCTACGCCTACTCCAATGCGGGACAGCTCCTGCCAGCGCACATCATGCGTGGTGAGCAACTCTTCCATAAGCTCCATCAGCCGTTCCGACTGGCCGCGCTTCATCGGCTCGCACACGGCGCCAAGTAGCGTATCGGCGCGCATCAGGGCCGCCGCGCAGTATTGCCCCGACGTGTCAAACGCCAAGGTGAGTTCAGCCGAGTTTGTCTTTTGCGTCATTTAGGGTGCCTCTTGCGCTGCCTGTGCTTTTGGGCAAGTCATCGCCCAAATGCAACCATGGCAAGGTAGAACCTGCGTGCGAATGACTTTGGGGCGCAAGCGTTGAGGCGTTATCAAACAGCCCGACAGGCACATAGACCTGCTCTGGCAGATACTCGTAACGCGCGGCGAGGGGCGAGCCACAGCGGGTGCAGAACCAGCGCCTGACGCCTGTGTTGTGTGAAACACCTTCCCCGAGCGCGGGCGTCCAGTGCAGGGTATTAGGGGAGAAGGCCGCCAAAGCGCTCACGGGCGCGCCCGAGATGCGGCGGCAGTCAACGCAGTGGCAATAGGCGACAGTAAAAGGGGCAGCGCTGGCCTTAACCCGCACTGCCCCGCAATAGCATTGGCCTGTCAGCTTGCCCGTCTCAGACGGCAACAGGGCGCACCTCTGTCACCTCAGGTATGTAGTGGCGCAGCAGGTTCTCGATGCCCATTTTGAGGGTGATCGTTGACGAGGGGCAGCCCGCGCAAGCGCCCTGCATGTGCAGGTAAACAACGCCCTTATCAAAGCCGTAAAACGTGATGTCGCCGCCGTCTTGCGCCACAGCAGGGCGCACGCGCGTGTCGAGCAACTCTTTGATCTGGCCGACAATTTCGCCGTCTTCGCCAGTGTGTTCGGCGTGGCCCGCCTGAGGGTTGGCGGCGTCGGCAAGCACAGGCTGGCCTGACTGGTAGTGCTCCATAATCGCCCCAAGCACCGAGGGCTTGATATGATCCCAGTCAACCTCATCGGCCTTTGTGACTGTCACAAAATCAGTGCCAAGAAACACGCCTGTCACACCGTCAACCGCGTAAACACGGCCCGCTAGCGGCGACACGCCCGCGCTTTCACGCGTCGGGAAATCGGCTGTGCCCGTTGGCAAAACGGTTTGGCCGGGCAAAAATTTCAAGGTGGCTGGGTTCGGGGTTGATTCTGTCTGAATGAACATGGCGCTTATTCCTATCTCTTTTGTCAGATATGCGCTCGCGCACAGGGGAAGTCAAGTTTTAGAAGCATTCTAAAACCAGTTCTACCAGCGCGCAGGATCGAGTTGGAACAGCTTGACGAGCTGGGCATAGACTTCGGGCATATCGCTGTTCAAGTCCGTGGGGCGCTCAAAGAACATCTCGACAGAAACCGCGAAAAACTCCTCATGCGCGGTTGCGCCGTAGGCGTCCAGCACGGTTCTGCGCCCGCGCTCGACGTCGCGCACATGCGCCTCAAAGGCTGTCAAAAACGCGGCTTCCCATTCTGCAAAGCTCTGGCCTTCGCTGAGCAGTGGTACACCGTTGGTACTGCCTGTCATGTCGTCGATCTGGTGTGCAAATTCGTGAAACACCACATTATGCCCGTCGTTGGCGTCGGCCGCGCCGCTTTGGCTGTGTTCCCACGACAAGACTATGCGCCCATGCGACCAGCTTTCGCCCAGCCGCACGGTGTCCTCTTCCGTGACAACATAGCCGTTTTGCCTTTGGGTGCGTGACTTGAAGGCACCCGGGTAGATGATCACCGAGCGCAGGTTATCATACCAAATATCGCGGCCAAGCACGAGCAAGCAGGCCTGGGCCGCGATAGAGAGTTCCATCTCCGGGGTAACGTCCAGATCATCGGGGCCGACAAACTCGACCTGATCCAGAAACACGCTGATCTTGCCATCAAGCTTGGCCCGCAACGCAGCAGGCAGCCTGCGCACGATTGGCACGTCGCGCTCGATAACCGCCTTCTGGTCGGGCATCAAAGATAGGCCCAACAGGCGCTGCCGCTTCCGGCTGGCGCGCACTTGCAGGATCAAAAACGGGCTTATCGCGACGAAGAACAAGAGGAGAAAAATTGTCATACGGCCAATATAGGCTTTGCGCTCGGTTTTGCGAGCCTATGAGCTAGAACCGTTCGCGATCCAGCACCATCGTCCCGTCGAGAAACTGCCTGAGATAGGAACAAACATCGCTTCGTTGGTTGAGATGCACCCATGTTTTTTGAGCAAATAGGTTTGGGGCCATCAAATACATCGTCAGGCTCAGCTCATCGCGTGAAATAGGCCTGTCGAGATGCGCATGTTCGACAAATTCGGTTTTCTGCTCGGAGGTGAGCGACATGACCTGCATCGCATAGGCGACATATTCGTTCGCGATGACACAGGCCTTGAATGGGCAAGAGGCCTTGTCAAAAAGCGAATGCGCCAGCTCGTGGGCGACGACACTTTGAAAGTAGTTTTCCATTGGCCAAAAGCGCTTTGACGCGAACGACGGTTTCACAAGCGAGGTCTGCAAGATGTGGCTGGCTTGAGAGTACGGTGGGGCTGGTGGTGTCGGTGCTGTCGCAGGTGCGTGTTTCGGCCAAACCGGCGGACGCCAGACAAGCCAAGAGCAGCCCAAAGCCAAGCCAAAGACCTCGTGCCGCACCCTGTTGAGGCGATGTTTGGCTGTCGGTTCGGCATTGGCTTGCTTGCATGTTAAAGCCCCGTTTGTTGAGCGCCGGACAGTCGGCGCGATCATAACGACTTCATGCTAGCACAAATAGAAAACCGCATTTGTTATGTTACGCTCCAAGAGGGCGCAGATCAAATACAAAAAAGGCCCGCGCGAGCGGGCCAATTCTGTTGGTCTGACTTGCCTTTAAAGGTCGTCAGACGAGCTTATCACCTTGGACAGAATACCATATTTGATGGCTTCATCCGTATCCATCCAGTGGTCGCGCTCGATGTCTTTCATGACTTTCTCGAGCTTCTGGCCAGTCTGCTCTGAGATGATCCGCGCAAGGCGTTTGCGCATGATCTCGATCTGCTCGGCCTGAATGGCGATGTCGGTGACTTTTCCGCCAACGCCGCCAGAGGGCTGATGGATGAGGAAACGCGTGTTGGGCAGACAAACGCGGTCTTCCTTAGGCGCAGCAAGGAAGATATGCGTGCCCGCCGAGGCCACCCAGCCAGTGCCGATAATGCGCACGCGCGGTTTGATAAAGCGGATCACATCGTGGATGCTGTCGCCCGCTTCCACATGCCCGCCCTGACTGTTGAGAAACAGCGTGATGTCCTCGTCACTGTCAGCCGCAAGAGCAAGCAGCTGGCTCACAACGCGCGCCGCCATTTTCTGGTCAATCGCTTCACAGATAAGGATCTGGCGCGCTTCAAACAGCTTCTGGGCAATGCCGCCACTTTGTTTGTCGTCGTCTTTTTTCTTGTCGTCGTCGCTCATCAAAAATGTCCTGTATTACGTTTGATTATGTGATCGCCTCAAGGCGCTCTTTGGAAAGGTCGCCGGGCACGATTGTGATCGGGATATCGAGGCTACCAGCATTGCGTGTCAGTTGTGTTACCAGCGGGCCGGGGCCTTTTTTGTTGTCGGTGTTGGCGCCCAAAACAAGCACGCCAATCTCTTTGTCTTCTTTCACCTGAGCCAATATTTCGGCAATGGCTTCGCCCTCGCGGATGACAAGCTCGGGGTCCACGTTTTGTTTGTCGCGCATCCACTTTGCGAAAACTTCGAAATGCGCATGGATACGCTCGCGGGCCTCTTCGCGCATGATGTCGCCAACGCCGATCCAGTGGTTGAACTCTTCAGGCTCCACCACAGCGAGAATTTCAACGCCGCCGCCCGTGTGTGAGGCGCGCATCGCGGCAAAGCGCATCGCGTTCAGGCATTCGCGGCTGTCATCAAGAACAACAAGGAATTTACGCATGAGGTGTCTCCCTAACAGGCCAGATCATGGCTGAAGTGCCCGTCGCGTGCAATGCTTGATTAGGTGTTTGCTTGCGCGTTGGCAGCGGCCCAGTCCCAGTAAAGGTCGCGCACGCGACGCGTGACAGGCCCGACTTGGTAATGCGTGTCGTCAAAGGCGGTGACTGGTGTAACTTTGCTCATATTGCCCGACAGGAACACCTCGTCAGCGGCGTGAAAGTCCTCAAAGCTCAGCACCGTCTCGTGCACCTTGGTGCCATCAGTCGCGAGGTTTGAAATGTGACGCGCGCGCGTGATGCCCGACAGGAATGTTCCATTGGCGATGGGCGTAAACACCTCGCCATCCTTGACCATAAAGACATTGGCTGTTGCTGTTTCGGCCACATTGCCTATGGCGTCAGCCACCAGCGCGTTGCCAAAGCCTTTGGCGCGCGCCTCGGCGAGCATGCGCGCATTGTTAGGGTAAAGGCAGCCCGCCTTGGCGTTAACGACAGCGTCTTCCAGCACAGGGCGGCGAAAGCGTGTGCGCGTCAGCGTGGTGCTGGCCTCGGGCGGCGCAAAGGGGATCTCTTCAAGGCAGACGCAAAAGCCGGTTTCTTCCTCGCTGGGCACGATCGCCGTGACGTCGCCGCCAATGCCCCAATACATCGGGCGGATGTAGACAGCGGCCTCCGGGGCATAGACTTTCAGGCCTTCGCGGATGATCGCGACCATGTCGTCAGCGCGGATTGTCGGCTTGAGCATGAGCGCTTCCGCCGAGCGGTTGACGCGGGCGCAGTGCAGGTCAAGGTCGGGCGTGAGTCCGTTGACCATACGCGCGCCGTCAAACACCGTGCTGCCCAGCCAGGAGCCGTGATCGGCGGAACCGATGACAGCAATGTCGCCTTCGTGCCAAGCGCCATTAAACCAAGTGCGAATATTCGTGCCGACAGCCATGATGAGTCCTTTCGTTTGGCCAAGGGTAGGCCCGCCAAACGGGAGGGTAAAGAGGCTTTAACCCGCCTCGGCCAGAAGTGTCTTCAAGTCAAGCGGGGCGTTCAGCATAGCGAGGTTGCCCGCGGCGTCACGCGGCCACGCCGCTTGGGGCTTGTCCCAATAAAGCTCAACGCCATTTTCGTCAGGGTCGCGCAAATAGAGCGCCTCGCTCACGCCGTGGTCGGCAGCACCGTCAAGCGTTAGGCCCGCTTGCGTGACGCGTTTCAAAGCGTCGCCAAGGGCCGCGCGCGTCGGGTAGAGAAACGCGGTGTGATAAAGGCCGGTATGGCCCGCCGGGGGCGGTGTGCCGCCCGCACTCTCCCATGTGTTGAGGCCTATGTGGTGATGGTAATCGCCTGCCGCCAGAAAAGCCGCGCCTTGGCCATATCGCTGGGTGACGCCAAAGCCGAGAACGCCGCTATAAAAAGCAATCGCGCGCTCAAGGTTGGCAACTTTCAGGTGAACGTGGCCAATGCGGGTTTGTGGGTTAACGGGCTGTGTCATGTGCATATCCTCTGTGGTCGCACTTGACATAAGCCACGCAATGGCTGTGCAAAAGCGCAGGCCGCGCACATCTCATGTGCGCGGCTGCTAAGTTTAGCGGATCATCCCGACGATGTCGTAAGTCTTCTGCAAGATCGGCGCTGCAATGGCGCGGGCGCGGTCGGCTCCGGCGCGCAGAATAGCGTCGATCTCGTCTTCGTGCTGCATCAGGCGGGCCATCTCGGCAGAAATCGGCGCGAGTTTTTCAACAGCTAATTCGGCGAGCATCGGCTTGAATTCACTGAATTGCTTGCCGCCTACCTCGGCCAGAACCGCGTCAACGCTCATGTCGGCCATGGCCGCGTAGATGTTCACAAGGTTGCGGGCTTCGGCGCGTTCCTCAAGGCCCTTGGCTTCCGAGGGCAGGGCGTCAGCGTCTGACTTTGCCTTACGGATCTTCTTGGCGATGGTGTCGGCGTCATCTGTCATGTTGATGCGCGAGGCGTCTGACGGGTCAGACTTTGACATCTTCTTGGCTCCGTCACGCAGGCTCATCACCCGCGTTGCCGTGCCTGTGATAACCGGCTCGGTGATCGGAAAAAAATCAACGCCAAAGTCGTTGTTGAACTTGGTCGCAATGTCGCGCGTCAGCTCAAGATGTTGCTTCTGGTCTTCGCCCACAGGCACATGTGTCGCGTGGTAGAGCAAAATATCCGCGGCCATGAGTGAAGGGTAAGCGAACAGGCCCAGCGAGGCGTTCTGCTGGTTCTTGCCGGCTTTGTCCTTCCACTGGGTCATGCGCTGCATCCAGCCCATGCGCGCAACACAGTTGAACACCCAGGCGAGCTGCGCATGTTCGGCAACTTGAGACTGGTTGAACAGAATGGACTTCGCCGGATCAATCCCCGAGGCGATAAAGCCAGCCGCCAGCTCGCGGGTTGAGCGCCGCAGCTCGGCAGGGTCTTGCCAGACAGTGATGGCGTGCTGGTCAACCATGCAGTAAACCGTCTCGATGCCTTGGTTCTGCGCATCGGCGAAGCGTTTGAGCGCACCGAGGTAGTTGCCAAGGTGCAAATCCCCCGAAGGCTGGATGCCCGAGAAAACGCGCGGTGTGAAAGCTGCGTTGGAAGGTTGCGTCGCGGCCGCATCCGTCATGTTGATCTCCGATCTGAGAGCTGGCTGGAATAATATGTCTGGCTGGCTTACTCATGGGCCAAACGAAGGTCAAGCGGAGGCGCAAATGAGCGGCCATAACCAACCAGTGAGTCCTGTCGGCCAAGTGGCCCCTGTCGTGGTGCTATTGTTTTGCGCCATTGTCGCTGTAGAGCTGGTGTTCACACTTGCCGCGCAGGGCGTAATCGGCGGCAAAACAGGCATTGGCTGGCGGCTCGCGGCGGTGCAGGACTGGGGCTTGCCCGGCCCGCTTGTCAGCTGGATGTGGGAGAACGGGCGCTGGCCTGCAAGCGAGCTTGTGCGGCTTGTTTCCTATCCCTTCGTGCATGGCAATTTTACGCAGGCCGTGTTTGCGGGCGCCATAGCGCTGGCGCTTGGCAAATTCGTCGGCGACATCTTCAGCGCGGTCAGCGTGTTGGTAGTGTTTTTCGCAGCTAGCATCGTCGGTGGGCTGGTTTGGGGGCTGCTCTCAGGTGACAAGTCCTACCTGATCGGGGCTTATCCTGGTGCTTACGGGTTGATCGGCGCGTTCAGCTACATCCTATGGCTCAGGAGCGGGCAGACTGGCGAGAGCCAGCTCAAGGCCTTCCAACTGATCGGCATGTTGCTGGCGATCCAGCTTGTGCTTGGGGTGTTTTTTGGCATTGGCACGACATGGATCGCTGAGCTTTCGGGCTTTGCCACGGGGTTTGCTGTTTCGTTTCTCGTGAGCCCCGGAGGGTTTGCACGGCTGCGCGCGCGCATCCAGCGCAGCTAGGCTAGCCGCCGCGGCGTACTGCTGACTTGAACTCCGCAAGGCGGAAGGCCCCGAACAGCTGGCCGAACCCGAAGAAGCTGACGATGCCAGCGGTAACCAGAAGCACCAGCGCAAGATAGCGCGTTGCGCCGTCAAATATCGGCGTTAGAGCGAGGTTGGCCAGCACAAGCACTGCCCCCATCGCCAGCGCGGCAAGGATAATACGCCAGATCCGCGCTTTGAAGCGTGTGTCGAGCCGCGTGACTTCCCCAAACTGGCGCGCGCCAAACCCAAGCTGGGCCACCATGATCCAAGCAGCAGCAGAGGCCGCGACAGCAGGCGCAAGCCAGCCGATATAGGGCTTGAGACCAAAGGCCAAAACCGCGTTTACAACCATCGCAAGGAGGGCATAGCGAAACGGGCTCTTGGTGTCTTCGCGGGCAAAAAACAGCGGTTGCAGTGTTTTTTGCAGCACAAAGGCAGGCAGGCCGAGGCCGTATACCGAGACAGCAAGCGCTGTGGCGGCGGCATCATCGCCGGTGAAATTACCGCGCTCAAACAGCACGGATATCAGCGGCAGCGGAATGGCGATCAGCGCCACCGCCGAGGGCAGAGTGAGCGCCAACGACAGCTCGGTTGCGCGCGAATAGGCGTGTTGCGCGCCTGCGTCATCGCCCGCACGCAGACGGCGCGACAGATCAGGCAGTAGCACAATGCCGATGGCGATTCCGACAACTCCAAGCGGCAGTTGGTAAAGCCTGTCGGCGGCATACAGCCAACTGATGGCCTTTTCGTAGTCTGACGCGACAAGCTGGCCGACGACAAGGTTGATCTGTACAACCCCCATCGCCAGTGCGGCGGGCAGGGCGACCCGCAGTAAATGCCCCATTTCCGGCGAAGGTCGCGGAAAATGCGGGCGGATTTCCAGGCCCGCGCGGCTTGTGGCGACCCAGACCAGCACAAGCTGCGCCACGCCCGCAAGCGGGATCGTGTAAACAAGTGCGCGCGCCACGTCTCCGCCTTGGGACGCAGCAAACAGCATGGCCGCGACGAGCATGATGTTAAGCAAGACAGGCGCGGCCGCCGCAGCGGCAAAGCGCCCCGTCGCGT
This sequence comes from uncultured Lentibacter sp., assembly GCA_947497495.1. Lineage (GTDB taxonomy): Bacteria > Pseudomonadota > Alphaproteobacteria > Rhodobacterales > Rhodobacteraceae > Lentibacter. The sequence continues at coordinate 29,495 of CANMGT010000006.1, read as the reverse complement.
TCAGCACACCCGAAAACAGCGCCGCCAGCGAGATGAAGAAAATATAGGGAAAGACGATACGCCCAAAGCCGGTCGCGATGTCAAAACGCTCGTCTCCGACAAAGCCCTCGGCCGTGATCCAAACAAGTGCGGGCATGAAGATGAGCGCAAGGCCCGTGAGCGCCAGAACCGCGAGGCTGAGCCAGCTTAGCGCGTCCGACGCGAACTTTTCGGGTTGCTCACCGGCCTCAAGGCGTTTGGCAAACATCGGCACGAAGGCGGCGTTGAATGCGCCCTCGGCAAAGAAGCGGCGAAACAGGTTGGGCAGGCGGAAGGCAACCACGAAAGCGTCCATCACCGAGCCGGGGCCGATGTATGACGAGATCAGGATGTCGCGCGCAAACCCCATGATGCGGCTCATCAATGTCCAAAAACCGACGGTAAAGACGCTTGCGATCAGGCGGATGGGTTTCATGGGGCTGCTCTTGTTGCTTTTCAGGTGTCATAACGCATTGCACCTGTGCAAGGAAGGACGTGTTTGGGGAGATTTCGAGCAGGGATTGCGCCGCAGCTTTGCTGCGTCGCGGTGCCGGGGGCTAGCCCCCGGACCCCCAGAGTATTTGCGTCAAGAAAAAGCAGCGGCAGGGAGTATGGCTTAGGCGCGGGCGCGCTCGGAGCCTTGGGTGATCGCGTCGCGCAGCCGTTTCTCAAGCGTTTGTTGCTTGCTTTCGGTGTGGAACTTCAAGCCGAACATGTCTTTGACATAGAAGGTGTCAACGACTTGCTCACCGTATGTCGCGATGACCGCAGAGGCGATGTAGACGTTCGAGGCGGCCAGAGTGCGTGTGAGGTCAAACAGCAAGCCGGGCCTGTCGCGGGTGTCGACTTCGATGATCGTGTAGATTTCCGAACCTTCGTTATCAAAGGTGATCGAGGTTGGCACGCGGAAGGCACGCTCGCGTTTTTTCATCTTGTCGCGGGTCTGGATTGCTTCGCCGGCGATCACTTCGCCAGCCAGCGTGCGTTCGATCATCTTGCGCAGGCGTGGCAGGCGCATGGCTTCAAACGGGTGGCCTTCAGCGTCCTGAATCCAGAAGGCCGCCGTTGCGTAGCCGTCTTTGGAAGTGAAGGTGCGCGCGTCAACGATATTGGCGCCCACAAGCGCGAGGGCGCCGCACATGCGGCTGAAGATGCCGGGGTGGTCAGCCATCGCAAAGCAGACGCGGGTTGCGTCGCGGTCATCATCGGGGTGCAGATCAATACGGATCTCGTCATCGCCGATGCCTTTGAGCAGTTCGGCAAACACCACATGCGCGGTAACGTGCAGCCCCTGCCAATAGGGTGGGTAGTGGCGCGCGGTTTCTGTCTTGATGTCTTTTTTGTCCCATGCGGCCAGCTGGCTGCGCAAAAGCTTCTTGGCTTCGGTGCCACGGTTCTCGCGGCCCAAGTCTTCCATACCCTCTTCAAGGGCGTGGCGCGTCTGGCGATAAAGCGCGCGGATGAGCACAGCTTTCCAGTTGTTCCACGTGTCAGGGCCAACCCCGCGAATGTCACAAACCGTGAGCAATGTCAGAAGGTTAAGGCGCTTGACATTGCCAACGGCCTTGACGAAGTCGCGGATGGTGCGTGGGTCGGCGATGTCGCGTTTCTGCGCCATATCCGACATCAGCAAGTGATAGCGCACGAGCCACTCGACTGTGTCGCAGTCGGCCTTGGAAAGCCCCAAACGCGGCGCAACCTTGCGGCTGATCTGCGCGCCCAGAACAGAGTGATCCTGATCGCGGCCCTTGCCGATATCGTGGCACAACATTGCAACCATCAAAACCTTGCGGTCGATGCCTTCTTTCAGAATTTCTGTCGAGATCGGCAGTTCTTCCTCAAGCTCGAGCCGCTCAATGCGGGCGAAGTTCGAGATCACCTGAATGGTATGCTCGTCAACTGTGTAGGAGTGATACATGTTGAACTGCATCATCGCCACGATCGGCGCAAACTCGGGGATGAAAGCGGCCAGAACGCCCAGCTCGTTCATCCGTCGCAGGGCGCGCTCGGGGTTGCCGTGCTTGAGCAGCAGATCAAGGAAAATGCGCCGCGCTTCCTTGTTGTTGCGAAAGTCGTCGTTGATCAGGTCAAGGTTGGCCGTCACCAAGCGCATCGCGTCAGGGTGAATGAGCAGGCCGGTGCGCAGCCCTTCCTCAAAGACGCGCAACAGGTTGAGCGGGTCTTGCAAGAACGTCGCTTCATCAACGATCGCCATGCGCCCGTGGACGACTTCATAGCCGTCTTTCACACGCGGTTTGCGAGTAAACATGCGCTGCAAGAGCGGTGCTGGTTTGGCGTGGATCGCCTCAAGTTTGGTGAGGAAAATGCGTGTCAGATCGCCCACAAGCGTTGCGTTGCGGAAATAGTCTTGCATGAAATGCTCAACAGCGCGGCGGCCTGTTTTGTCGACATAGCCCATGCGCTCGGCGACTTCGACTTGCAAGTCAAACGTCAGCTGCTCGGTCGGGCGCTTGGTGATCAGGTGAACATGGCAGCGCACCGCCCAGAGAAAGTTTTCCGCCTTTTGGAACATCTTGTACTCTTCGGGGCGAAACACCTTGAGTTTGACCAACTCCTCAATGCTTTCAACGTGGTAGGCATATTTGGCGATCCAGTAGAGCGACTGTAAATCGCGCAAACCGCCCTTGCCTTCCTTGACGTTGGGCTCGACGACATAGCGCTCGCCTTGCTTTTCGTGACGGGCGTCGCGTTCGGCCAGCTTGGCGTTGATGAACTCGGTTTCCGTGCCGCGGAAGAGGTCGGCTTTCAGGCGCTTGGCCAGCGCGTTGGCAGGGGATGTGGCACCTCCCAGATAACGCCGCTCCAGCAAAGCTGTGCGAATGGTGAAGTCTTCGCTGCCAAGTGTCAGGCAGTCGTCAACCGTGCGGCTGGCGTGGCCGACTTTGAAGCGTAGATCCCAAAGGATATAGAGCATCGCCTCGATCACGTGCTCGGCGCGTTTGGTGATCTTCTTGGTCATCAAAAACAGCAGATCAACGTCTGACTGCGGCGCCATTTCATTGCGTCCGTAGCCGCCAACAGCCAACAGCGCGAGCGCCTCTGCGGGGGTTGCTTTTTCCAACGGGTAAAGCCGGCTGGCAACCAGCTCGTAAGCGCACACCACGATGCAATCTGTTTGCCAGCAATAGGAGCGGCGCGCTTTGAGCGCTTCCATCGGGGCCGCGACAAAAGCTTCCTCTATGGCGTCGAGCCCTGATTGGCGGGCCTTTTGCAGCACAGGTACAACGGCCTTGCGCAGGGCGGCATCGTCTTTCGCGCCCTCTGCGGCGGCGCTGACCGCCGCACAAACGGCGTCGCTGTCAAAGATAAGTTCTGGCGCGCAAATCAGCTCGTCAGGCGGTGTGGGAAGGCAGGCGCTGAGCGCCCGATCAGAACCCTGCACCGCCAAATGCGCTTGGCGCAGAATCGATTATGACAACCTGCTGGTTTGTGATCTGCGCAATCGCCAATCCGCGCTGGTTTGTCCCGTCAGGACGCAGGCGGAAGATGCCGTTTGCGCCTTGAAAGCCGGCCCCCTGAGTCAGAGAAGCGGCTGACAGCGCGCCGCGCTTGCCTGATCTGGCCAGCGCGCCAATGGCCGCTATGCCGTCATACGACAGCGCTGCAAGCGGGTGGGGCGACTTGCCGTAGGCGCTTGCATACCGGTTGTTGAAATTCGCCGAGCGGGCAGGGTCTGGCAGGGCAAACCAGCCGCCTTGAAGGCCGGGCAGGGCAAGTGTCTGCGCCGGAATGTCCCAGCGTGACAGCCCGATAAACTGTGTGGTTGCACCCGAGATGCCGACATCTGGCAGCATCTGCGCATAAAACGGCAGAGCCGCGTCTGATGTAGACGTCAGGAAAATAGCGTTGGCATTGCCCGCAGTCGCGGCGGCTTTGATGCGCGGCACGGCACTTGTTACGCCCTGTTGGCTGCGCTCATAACCGACGGTGCCGGCAAGGGTTGCGCCTGTCGCAGCGATTGCCTGTGTGATCGCGGTTTTGCCGAGTTGACCGCCGATCTCTTGGTCATGCACCACAAGTATGCGGCCCTTGCCTTGGCGCTTTGCATAGGCTGTTAGGCGGTTGGCCGTGTTCTGGAATGTTGACCCCAACAAGAAGAGGTTGCCGCCAGCGATGGTCGTGTTGTTTGAAAAGGCCAGCACGTTGACACCGCTTGGCGCCACGGCCACGGCAACAGCATTTGCGCTTTCGGCGCGAAGCGGCCCAAGGATGACCTGCGCTCCGTCTGCAACAGCCTGTTTGGCCGCTGTCTGGGCGCGGCCTGCGTCACCCGCCGTTGCGTAGACCCGCAAGTCAACTTTCACGCCCTGCAAGTCGGCGACTGCCAGGCGCGCAGCGTTCTCAAGTGCCGTCGAGATCAGATCATCGCCGGAAATGGCGCTGCCACGGGGCAACAAGAGCGCAACAGCGACAGGCTCGCCAGCTTTCACGTTGCCGCCAGTGCCTCCGCCAAGTGCGATCGGCTCACAGGCTGCGGCGAACCACAGCGCATTCAGCAAAATCACAAGGCGCATAAACGGCTTGCGGACAGATTTCAGCACGGAACTTGGCGCAGACTTCAGCTTGGCACTCAAAACAGCAAACATTGGTAACTTCTTCTCCCTGATACGCTCTGGTAAGGTCACGGCAACAATACCCCTCAACCGGCGTGGATTGGTTCTCGGGTAATCATAAACGTCGAGGCTATAGGGTCTAGTGGTGAATCATAAAGAAGTGAAACTAGAGGCAGGGCTTTACCTTGTCGCGACCCCTCTGGGCACGGCGCGCGACATAACCCTGCGTGCGCTCGACGTGTTGGCAAGCGCCGATGTGATCGCGGCGGAAGACACGCGCACAATGCGAAAACTTCTGGAAATTCATGGTGTTCCTCTCGGAAATCGCCCGCTTCTGGCCTATCATGATCACAGCGGCGAGCGGGAGCGCGCCAAGATAATAAAGGCTTTAGAGGCTGGGCAATCTGTCGCCTATGGCTCGGAGGCCGGTACGCCGATGATCGCCGATCCGGGCTATCACCTTGTCGGGGAGGCGCGCTCAGGCGGCCATATGGTGACGTCTCTGCCGGGGCCATCAGCGGTTGTGACGGCGCTCACGCTGGGCGGATTGCCAACCGACATGTTCACGTTCGCAGGCTTTTTGCCCAACACAAAAGGGGCGCGCAAGAACGCTCTCAAGGCGCTTGAGGCCGTGCAAGGCACGCTTGTTTTCTACGAATCGCCCAAGCGTGTCGCGGCCATGCTCGCCGATGCCGCCGAGGTTTTGGGCGGTGCGCGCGAAGCGCGTGTCTGCCGCGAACTCACCAAACGGTTTGAGGAAGTGCTGTCAGGCACCTTGGAAAAGCTGTCTGCCGAGTTGGCCGAACGCAGTGTTAAGGGTGAGATCGTGGTGCTGATCGGCAAAGGCGCTGCAACGGTTGTGACCGAAGAAGAGCTAAAAGAAGAACTCGCGCTGCTGCTAGTGGACATGAGCCTGCGCGACGCCGCCGACAGACTGGCAGAAGACACGGGCCACAAGCGGCGGGACATCTACCAGATGGGCCTGAAAATGCAGCGTGATTAACCACTTGGTAACGCCTTCGCGCTAGGCTGAAACCATGCTAGATTCCGCAACTGAGCCAAAGCAAAGTCAGCGCGCACGCCGCAGCGCGGTGTCTTACTGCGCTGGTCTCGCAGCTGAAAGTATCGCCGAGCGTCACTACCAAATGCTTGGCTACGACACGGTTGCCAAACGTTGGCGCGGCGCCGGTGGCGAGATTGACTTGATCATGCAACGCGGCTCCTTGACAGTTTTCATCGAAGTCAAAAAAGCCAAGTGCTTTGCAACGGCGGCGGCGCGCATAACTCCGCGCCAGATGGGCCGTATCGCGCAAAGTGCCGAGGCTTACTCGGACTGCCTGCCCAATGGGAGCCTCAGCGACATGCGCATCGACGTAGCCCTCGTGGACGCGGCAGGCCAAATCGAGGTTATCGAAAACGCCTTTGGGGCTTAATGAGCGCCAAGCATTGAACAGCACGGCAACATAGGCCATCTATAGCGCAACTTGCTGCAAGAGGCGCGCCATGAACACTACACCAAACTCCCCCCTGAAAATTGCATTCCAGATGGATCCTATCGGCCCCATCAACATCAACGCTGACAGCACCTTCCGCATTGCCGAAGAGGCGCAAAAGCGTGGTCACGAGCTGTTTTACTACACGCCAGAGCAGCTCAGCTACCGCGAAGGCCGCATCATGGCGCGTGGCTGGCCGCTGACAGTCCAGCGCGTTGAAGGCGATCACTTCACGCTCGGGGAGCAGACAGAAGTCGACCTGTCAGACTATGATGTCGTCTGGCTGCGCCAAGACCCCCCGTTTGACATGTTCTACATTACCACAACCCACCTGCTTGACCGCATCCACCCCGACACGCTGGTGGTGAATGATCCGTTCTGGGTGCGCAACTACCCCGAAAAACTGCTGGTGCTCGACTTCCCTGATCTCACGCCGCCAACCATGATCGCGCGTGATCTGGAAGACTTGAAGGCCTTCAAAACCAAGCACAAAGACGTCATCCTCAAGCCGCTTTACGGCAACGGCGGCGCAGGCGTTTTCCGCCTTACACCCGAGGACAGAAACCTCGCCTCCCTGCACGAGCTTTTCGCCGCAAACAGCCGCGAACCCCTGATTATGCAGAAGTTTTTGCCTGATGTCTCTGCGGGCGACAAACGGGTGATCCTGGTTGACGGTGAGCCTGTCGGGGCGATTAACCGCGTCCCCGCCAAGGGCGAAACCCGCTCGAATATGCACGTCGGCGGGCGGCCCGAGAAAGTCGGCCTCACCGAACGCGACCTCGAAATCTGCGCGCGTATTGGGCCGCTCCTCAAAGAAAAAGGGCAGGTCTTTGTCGGGATCGACGTTATCGGTGACTACCTCACCGAGATCAACGTCACCTCGCCAACCGGCATCCAAGAGCTTGAGCGCTTTGACGGCACAAACATTGCCGAAAAGATCTGGGAAGCAATAGAAGCTCGCCGCAAAGCCCATACCGCATGAGTTGGCAGCTGCGCATTATGGGGGCCGTGATGCGCCCCCTTGTGCGCCGGTTGTCAGAGCGGGTCAGCGACCCGGACGTTATCCGCCGCCAGCTGCTTTTCGGGACACGGGTTTTCCTGCGAACTCCGCCACAAGCACTCTATGAAGAGACGTCCTACAACGGCTTGCGCGCGCTTTGGGTTGCCAGCGGCTCGTCAAACGGCGCGCCTGTGAGTAATGACAAGATACTGCTCTACATTCACGGCGGCGGCTATCTTGCGGGTGATCCTGACACGCATAAGAAAATGGTTGCCCGCCTTTGCCGCATGGCTGGGCTCAAGGCGTTTTTGCCGGCCTACAGCCTCGCGCCCGAGCACCCCATTCCTGCCGGCTTGAACGACGTTGATGCCGCGTGGCAGCACCTGCGCGCACAGGGCTATGCACCCGAACAGATCGTGCTTGGCGGTGACAGCGCAGGCGGTGGGCTAGCCCTCGCGCTGCTGTCTTTGCTGTGCCAAAGGGGCGAAGCGCCTGCGGGCTTGTTCGCGTGGTCACCCTTCACTGACGTCACCTTCTCGGGCGCCTCCATGACAGAGAACTTCGAGCGCGATCACTTCTTTTCAAGCGCACGCGCGCCCGAACTGGCTGCGCTCATTCTGGGCGACACGCCGCCTGATGATCCGCGCGCCTCGCCACTCTTTGCCACGTTTCCAAACTGCCCACCCGTGCTTTTGCAGGCGTCGCACTGCGAAATATTGCGTGACGATGCGATCCGCATGGAGGAAAAACTGCGGGCAAGTGGCACTGACGTACGCCTTGAGATGTGGCCAGAAGCTCCGCATGTCTGGCAGTTGTTTGATGGCTGGCTGCCCGAAGCGCGCGACGCGATCCGTAACACGGCGCGCTGGATCAACTCTCTTTGAGAGCCTGTACGCGAAAGCTGACAGCCTCGGCCACATGCGGCGCACGCACCTCGGCTGCGCCTTCAAGGTCGGCGATCGTGCGTGCCACGCGCAAAACGCGATGGTACCCGCGTGCAGTAAGGCCGAACCTGTCTGCAACCTTGAGTAAAAAGGCGCGGCCCTCGGCGTCGGGCGCGGCGATCTCTTCCAAAAGCGCGCCTTCGGCGTCAGCGTTGAGGTGAACGCCGCTTGTGTCATGAAAACGCCCCGCTTGCACCGCCCGCGCCGCCGCCACGCGCGCGGCCACATCCGCCGAGCTGTCGCCAGCGCTGGGCAGGTCAAGGTCTGAAAGCGCGACAGGCGGCACATCAAGGCGTAAATCAAACCTGTCCATCAGCGGGCCGGAGATGCGGCCCAAGTAGTCTTCGCCACACAGGGGCACACGCGCACAGGCGCGGGCGGCGTCAAACAAATAGCCGCATTTACAGGGGTTTGCAGCAGCAATCAGCAGAAAGCGACAGGGGTAGCGCACATGCGCATTGGCGCGGCTGACAACGATCTCCCCTGTCTCGATAGGCTGGCGCAGGGTTTCAAGCACGGCGCGGGGAAACTCGGGGAACTCGTCCATGAACAGCACGCCATTGTGCGCAAGGCTGATCTCGCCGGGTTTGGCACTGCGCCCACCGCCGACAATCGCGGCCATCGATGCGGTGTGATGCGGCTCGCGAAACGGCCTCAAGCGCGAAATCCCGCCTTCCTTGAGCAAGCCGGAAAGCGAGTGGATCATCGAGGTTTCCAGCGCCTCGGTTGGCGAAAGCACTGGCAAAATCGAGGGCAGCCGCGCCGCCAGCATGGACTTGCCTGCACCGGGTGAGCCGATCATCATCATGTGATGGCGCCCCGCCGCCGCGATCTCCAAAGCCCGCTTGGCACGTTCCTGTCCCTTCACGTCGCGCAAGTCGCGCAGCGCGCCGTCAGAGACAACCTCGCCGGGCTGAGCCGCGCTCAGCGGGCGCTGGCCCGTGAGGTGCTGGATGCAATGCAAAAGGCTCTGCGGCGCGATCACCTGCGCGGCGTCAACCCAAGCTGCTTCCGCGCCTGACTTTTCAGGGCAAATCAGGCTGCGCTCTGCTTCGGCGGCGGCAAGGGCGGCAGGCAAGGCGCCTATTACGGGCATCAAGGCGCCATCAAGTGACAGCTCGCCGAGCGAGGTAACTGTTTCAACAGAATCCTGCGGCAAAATCTCTAGAGCGGCCAGCAACGCCAAGGCGATGGGCAAGTCAAAATGGCTGCCCTCCTTGGGCAAGTCCGCGGGCGACAGGTTGATGGTGATCCGCTTGGAGGGCAGGGCGATAGACATCGACGACAGCGCCGCGCGCACGCGATCGCGCGCTTCAGAGACGGCTTTGTCTGGCAAGCCGACAATGGCAAACGCCGGCAAGCCCGCCGTGACGGCGCATTGCACTTCCACGGGGCGGGCCTCGACGCCTTCAAAGGCCACGGTATATGTGCGTGCAACCATTCTGCCTCTCGCGAACAACTATGGTTAACGAGTAGGCAGGCTTGGTTTAGAATTGGTTAACGGAAGTTAACTTCTGGCGGGCCAGTGGGTTTTAGGCAGGCCAAAGCGCTTTTTCCAGCGGCTGCGGGTAGGGGAAGGGCTCATAGCGCACGGCGATGCCCTCCTCGCGCCAAGCCTGAAAACTCGGGTCAGCAAGCGTTGTGTCAACATAGGCTTGCACTTCGTCGCTGACCTTGAGGCCATAGCCCGCGATCCGTGCCGCGATGGGCGAATAGAAGGCATCGGCGAGCGAATAGGCCCCGAAAAGCCAAGGCCCTTCGCCGCCATAGCGCTTGCGCGCTACGGCAAACACCTCTTCGATCCGGCGCAGATCGGCCTGCACCGCGTCTGACGGCTCAAACCCGACCCATTGGTGAAAAAGCTGCATCGCGCAATCGCCGCGCAGGGCGCCAAAGCCAGCGTGCAACTCGGCGGTTATAGAGCGCGCATAGGCACGAGCGGCTGCATCTGTAGGCCAAAGCCCTGCCTCGGGGTGTCGCTCGGCGAGCGTTTCGCCCATCGCGAGGCTGTCAAACACGACAATGCCAGCCGCGTCACGCAGCACAGGCACAAGGCGGGCAGGGGCCAATTCGGCCAAGTCTTCAGCCATGGTTCCCGAATAAAGCCCGACAAGATGGGCGCGGTAGGGCAAGCCGAACTTTTCAAGCATGAGCCAGCCGCGCAAGGACCAGCTCGAAAACGCGCGGTCACCAATGTATAAATCATATGTCATGAAAGCGAGGATAAGGCCCTGTGCGGGCCTTGGCCAATTCTCTTTTGTGGGGAGCGACATTCTCGTGGCTGATCAAAGTGGCATTGAGTTTGCGCCGCCTTGGGCTTAACTGTTGTGGAGCAAAACAACGGCGGAGGCCACGATGCTGGCTGGCAAGAGAATTCTTCTGATCATCGGTGGCGGTATCGCGGCCTATAAATGCCTCGATCTGATCCGGCGTCTTAAAGAGCGCGGCGCTGCGGTAACGCCGGTCATGACACGCGCGGCTGCGCAGTTTGTCACGCCTCTGTCTGTGGCGGCTCTGGCGGGTGAGAAGGCCTACACCGACTTGTTTGACCTCACCGATGAAGCCGAGATGGGCCATATCCAGCTCTCGCGCGTCGCTGATCTGGTTGTCGTGGCGCCAGCAACGGCTGACCTGATGGCAAAAATGGCGGGCGGCCATGCTGACGACTTGGCGACCACGCTTTTGATGGCCACGGACACACCGGTTATGATCGTGCCGTCGATGAACGTGCGGATGTGGGAGCGCGCCTCAACGCAGCGCAATCTGGTAACCCTGAAGAGTGACGGCATGCATGTTGTCGGCCCCAATGAGGGCGACATGGCTTGCGGCGAATTCGGGCCGGGCCGAATGGCTGAGCCTCTCGAGATCGTCGAGGCAGTGAGCGGCGTGCTCGCTGACGGGCCGCTCAAAGACAAGCGCGTGCTGGTCACGTCGGGGCCAACCCACGAGCCGATCGATCCGGTGCGCTATATCGCCAACCGCTCGTCTGGCGCGCAAGGAACGGCTATTGCCGCAGCGCTGGCCGCGCTTGGCGCAGATGTTGTCTTCGTGACCGGCCCTGCTGACGTGCCGCCACCCGCCGGCGTTGAGGTCGTCGCTGTGGAAAGCGCCGCAGAAATGCTCGCGGCTGTCGAGGCAGCGCTGCCTGTCGAGGCCGGCGTTTTTGCCGCCGCCGTGGCGGACTGGCGCGTGAAGCGCGAGAGCGGCAGCAAGATCAAGAAAGTCAAAGGCGAGCTGCCGACACTGGAGTTTGCCGAAAATCCCGACATTCTGGCGCAGGTGAGCCAGATGAAACAGGGCCGGCCCGGGCTTGTAGTGGGTTTTGCGGCGGAAACCGACGATATCATCGACAACGCCACGGCCAAGCGCAAGCGCAAGGGCTGTGACTGGATCGTCGCGAACGACGTAAGCCCTGAAACGGGCATCATGGGCGGCAGCGAAAACGCGGTTCACCTGATCACACGGGACGGCGTAGAAGACTGGCCCCGCATGAGCAAAGACCAAGTGGCGCGCAAACTCGCAGAACGCATCGCCAAGGCGCTGGCCTAGGATGCCTCCGGCGGGGATATTTTTGAAGAGAAGAAGAGGCTGGGCGTGGTAGTTGTAAAACTGACGTGGGACGCTGGAGCGGATCAAAGCTTTGGCTTGCCGAGCTATGAGAGCACGGGCGCGGCGGGGGCTGACCTGCGCGCGAATTTCCCTGATCGCGGCGAACTTGTTCTGGAAGCGGGTGCGCGGGCATTGGTGCCCACGGGGTTGCGGCTTGAAATTCCGACGGGCTATGAGGTGCAGCTGCGGCCACGCTCGGGGTTGGCTTTGAAGCATGGGATAACGCTGCCCAACAGCCCGGGCACGATTGACGCTGACTATCGCGGCCCGCTTGGGGTTATCGTGATGAATGCAGGGGCCGAGGCCTTTGTCGTGAAACATGGAGAGCGGATTGCGCAGATGGTTGTGGCGCCTGTGGTGCAAGCAAGTTTCCAGTTGGTAGACGGGCTCTCTGACACGGCGCGCGGCGATGGCGGCTTTGGCTCAACGGGGCGCGGCTGATGGTGCTGGCCGCATTTGGGATCATGGCGATGCTCTGGGCGCTGGGCGGCTATTTAAGCTGGCCCAAGACAATGGTTTGGGGTCTTGTGGCATTGGCCTATTTTGCGGCACTGGGCTTGCAACTTGTGCTGCCTGAAGGTGACGCGACAGGCTTGGCCATCTTTGGTGGCGTGGCGGGACTTGTGGGCGCTTATAGTTTTGGCCTCGCCAAACTCAAAGCGCGGGTGCCCGCTGACAGCGCCCCCAGCCAGCAAGGCACGTTTCGTGAGGCCGAACTGGAGCGCTATGCGCGCCACATCGTACTGCGCGAGCTTGGCGGGCCGGGGCAGAAAAAGCTGAAACAGTCCAAGGTTCTGGTTATCGGCGCGGGCGGGCTTGGCTCGCCGGTTCTGATGTATCTCGCGGCGGCGGGTGTCGGCACGATCGGCGTGATTGACGACGATGTGGTGGAACATACCAACATGCAGCGGCAGGTGATCCACCGTGAAGACACGATCGACATGCCCAAGGTGCAGTCGGCTGTGAAAGCCATGGCAGCACTCAACCCGTTTATCACGCTACGCCCCTACCAGCGCCGACTGACAGAGGAGATCGCTGAAGAGTTGTTTGCCGAGTATGATGTTATCATCGACGGCACGGACAATTTTGAAACGCGCTACCTGTCAAACCGTATGGCTGTGAAGCTGGGCAAGCCGCTCATCTCGGGTGCGCTGGCGCAGTGGGAGGGGCAGCTTTCGGTGTTTGACGTGGCCAAGGACGGGCCGTGCTATCAGTGTATCTTCCCTGAGGCACCCGCCGCTGGGCTTGCGCCGTCCTGCTCTGAAGCGGGCGTTGTCGGGCCGCTACCAGGGGTTATCGGAACCATGATGGCGCTGGAAGCGGTCAAGCTTATCACAGGGGCAGGCCATGTTACGCGCGGCGAAATGTTGATCTATGACGGGCTCTATGGCGAAAGCCGCAAGATCAAACTGGCGCGGCGCGATGATTGCCCGATTTGTAGCGCGCTGTCCTGAAAATCAGCGCAAAAGCCGCGTGAACAGCGATTGAAGAGCGCGTCATGAAAGCATAGCTTGAGGCCAACTCAAGGAGAGATATCCCGATGACAAACCCGCTTTTGCAGGACTGGAACACGCCCTTCCAAATCGCGCCGTTCAACAAGATTGCCGATGACGACTTCGCTCCGGCGCTTGAAGTTGCGCTGGCAGAGCATGAGGCCGAAATCGGGGCAATAGCTGGCGACACAAGTGATGCCAGCTTTGACAACGTGATCGGCGCTCTGGAGGCGGCCGGAGGGGCGCTCGACAAAGTTCTGGCGGTGTTTTTCACCGTTGCAGGGGCCGACAGCAACCCCGCACGCGAGGAGCTTCAGCGCAAGTTCTCGCCGCTGCTGGCGCAGCATTTCTCGCGCATCACCGCCAATAAGGCGCTGTTTGCGCGGATCGAAGCGGTGTGGGACAAACGCGGCACGCTCGGGCTGAGCGATGAGCAAGCGCGCGTGCTGATGCTCACCCGTCGCGGTTTTGTGCGGGCGGGGGCGGCGCTGACGGGGGCCGAAGATGCGCGCATGGCGGCGATCAAGTCGCGGCTTGCCGAACTTGGCACAGAGTTCACGCAAAATGTGCTGGCTGACGAGCGCAGCTGGTTTATGAAACTCAGCGAAGACGACTTGGAAGGGCTGCCCGAGTTTGTGGTGCAAACGGCGCGCTCAGCGGGCGTTGAGAAGGGGGCGCAAGGGCCTGTTGTGACGCTGTCGCGCTCGCTTATTGTGCCATTCCTGCAGTTTTCCCCGCGCCGCGATTTGCGACAGAAAGCCTTTGAAGCCTGGGTGGCACGCGGGGCTAACGGCGGCGCGACAGACAACCGCGAAAACTGCGCCGAGACGCTGCGGTTGCGCCAAGAGCGGGCGGCGCTGCTGGGGTATAACAGCTTTGCAGATTACAAACTTGAAACGGAAATGGCGGCCACACCCGCGGCCGTGCGCCAGCTTCTGACCGACGTATGGGGGCCCGCCAAGGCACAGGCCGACGCCGACGCCAAGGTGCTCACCGCGATGATGCGCGAGGACGGAGTAAACGGCGAGCTTGAGCCATGGGACTGGCGCTATTACGCAGACAAGCGCCGGATGGCAGAGCATGATTTGAATGAGGCCGAGGTGAAGCCATACTTCCAGTTGGAACGGATGATCGAGGCGAGTTTCGCCTGCGCGACGCGCCTGTTCGGACTTGAGTTTACGCCGCTTGACGTGCCGCTCTACCACGCGGATTGTCGCGCTTGGGAGGTGACGCGTGCGGGCAAGCATGTGGCTGTTTTCATCGGCGACTATTTCGCTCGGGGCTCGAAACGCTCAGGTGCTTGGTGCTCGGCGATGCGCGGACAGGCCAAGTTCCCCGAGCCGCAAGCGCCGGTGGTGATCAACGTGTGCAACTTTGCAAAAGGCGAGCCGGCGCTGCTCAGTTATGACGACGCGCGCACGCTGTTTCACGAGTTTGGCCACGCGCTGCACCAGATGCTGTCAAACGTGACCTATGAAAGCATTTCCGGCACTAGCGTGGCGCGCGACTTTGTCGAACTGCCAAGCCAGCTTTACGAGCATTGGCTGGAAGTGCCTGAAGTGCTTGCAGAATTCGCCACGCACGTTGAAACGGGCGAGGCGATGCCGAAAACCTTGCTCGACAAACTTCTGGGCGCCGCGACGTTTGATATGGGTTTTCAAACCGTCGAATATGTTGCCTCTGCGATGGTGGATCTGGAGTTCCACGAAGGGCAACCGCCCACCGACCCAATGGCGCGGCAGGTCGGGGTTTTGGAGGAAATGGGCATGCCACGGGCGATCACGATGCGACACGCAACGCCACATTTCGCGCATGTCTTTGCGGGCGACGGCTATTCGAGCGGTTACTATTCCTACATGTGGTCAGAGGTTATGGATGCTGACGCTTTCGCGGCATTTGAAGAGAAGGGCGATGCGTTTGATGCAGATCTGGCGGCGTCGCTCGAGGCGAACATTCTGTCGACGGGTGGCTCAAAAGAAGCGGCTGAGCTTTACACTGCATTTCGCGGGCGGATGCCAGGTGTTGAGGCTTTGCTCAAGGGGCGAGGCTTGGCGGCTTGATTTCGAATTTGGCTGCGCCAAATCCGACCCAACGAGAGGGGCGCTGCCCCTCTCGTACTCTCCCCGGGATATTTCCAGCAAGAAGAAAAGCGAAAATTTAGATCGTTTGATCGTAGTCGCCGACGAGCTCTTCGGTGCGGATGACCGCGTCGATGTCAGCGAAGATGGCACGCATTTCGGCTTCAGACTCGGAACTTTCGCAGACAACCACAAGGTTGGGCGTGTTCGAGCTGGCGCGCACGAGGCCCCATGAGCCGTTGTCCAGAATGACGCGGGCGCCGTTGACTGTGACCACTTCTTTGATCGCGCGTCCTCCCAGTTTGTCGCCCGCATCGGCCTTGGCGACAAGCTTGGCAACGATGCGCTCAAGCACTGTGTATTTTTCGGTATCGGCACAGTAGGGCGACATTGTCGGCGTAGCCCATGTTACGGGCAGGGCTTTGCGCAGGTCGGACATTTTCATGTCCGGGTTGCGATCCATCAGCTTACAGATTTCGACGGCGACGCGCATGCCGCAGTCATAGCCGCGGCCAACGGGTTCGGCCAGAAAGTAGTGGCCTGATTTCTCAAAGCCCGCCAGCGCGCCAAGCTCGTTGACGCGGCGCTTCATGTGGCTGTGGCCTGTTTTCCAGTAGTCGGCCTTGGCGCCGTTGGCCTGAAGTTCAGGGTCAGAGGCGAAAAGACCAGTTGATTTGACATCAGCGACGAAGGTGCTGTTAGGGTAGAGCTTGCTCAGGTCGCGGGCCATGATAACCCCGACTTTATCAGCGAAGATCTCTTCTCCCTCGTCGTCAACAACGCCGCAGCGGTCTCCGTCGCCATCAAACCCGAGGGCGAAGTCAGCGCCGCTGTCTTTGACAGAAGCGCTCATGTCATGGAGCATTTCCATGGCTTCGGGGTTCGGGTTGTAGTGCGGGAAAGTATAGTCGAGCTCGTTGTGGGAGGGGACAACGTCAACGCCGATACGCTCGAACACCTCAGGGCCAAAGGCGGCGGCTGTACCATTGCCTGTGGCGCAGACGACGCGCATCTTACGGGTCATTTTGAAGTCGCCAACCAGATCGTCGATATAGGCTTCTTTGACGCCGTCAACGAACTCGTATTTGCCGCCGTCACGTGCCACGCCGCGGCCTTCCAGCACGATGTCGCGCAGCTCATTCATCTCGTCAGGGCCGTGGGTGAGCGGGCGCTCAAAGCCCATTTTCACACCTGTCCAACCGTTGGGGTTGTGGCTGGCCGTGACCATGGCAACCGCAGGCGCATTCAAGTGAAACTGGCTGAAATAGGCCATCGGCGAAACAGCAGGGCCGATGTCTTTCACGTGGATGCCAGCCTGCATGAGGCCAAGCATCAGAGCGTTTTTGATACTGAGCGAGTAGTCGCGGTAGTCGTTACCGACAGCGATGACCGGCTCGATGCCACGCGCATGCATTTGTGTGCCAAGGCCAAGCCCGAGCGCTGTAATGCCGGGCAGGTTGATCTCGTCTGGATACTTCCAGCGCGCGTCATATTCGCGAAACCCTGTCGGGGTGATCATCGCGTCACGCAAAAAGTTCCAGGTGTTGGGCGTCGAAGTGTTAAGTGGCTTGTTCACAGGTACTACTCGTTCTTTTAGGTGGGCGCGGTCTGGCCCTTATTGACAGGTTAGTTCGAGACTTGTTCACGCAGGATAGACGACGTGAGGGAGACCATCAGGTAGATACCCGAAAAGATCAGGAAGGCCAGAACGGTGTTCTCGAATTTTCGCGGATAGCTTGGGGCGTCGGAAGGGATCGGGCGCACTGGAACCGAGAGGTAACGCACCTGACGGCCTGCCTCCAGCGCAGCTTGCTTCTCGCCTTGAAGGGCGGACTGCAGGAAAGCGTCGGCTGTAGCCAAGTCGGCGCGGGCCAGCTCGATTTCGGTGCTTTGCTGCACGAGCGAGAGGTCACTTGTGCTGGCAACGGTCATCCGGTTGTTCAGCTCGGTGAGGACGTTTTGCAGGCGGCGCACATCGCCGCGGGCCCCGTCAACCTTGGCTTGGTTGGGGCGCGGGTTGTCGAGCAGGGCCTGCAAAGCAAGTTGCTTTTCAAGCAACTGCTGGTCATAGGTTGTGATCTGCGAGCGCAGGGCCGCGAGCTGCTCTGTCGGGTCTGCCGAATAGACTTCCTGCAAGCGGATCAGAGCTTCCTGTGCGGCGCGGCGCTCGACTTTAGCGGTTTCGAGGTTGCGCTTTGCATCGCGCATCGCGTCATCACGAATTTTCTGCGAGAGCGCATCAACACGCTCTTCGGCATAGGAAATCAGCGCCAGCGAGAAGTCCGTCGCAACGACGGGGTCAGCCGCGATCACTTCCATACGAACGACGCCTTCTGTAGGATCATAGCCGATTTTGATGTTTTTCATGTAAACTTTATGCGCATCTTCATTGGTTGAATCCGCATCAAGGCGCTGGATCGCATCGACGGTGTCGCCCGAGAAATGCGTCTTGTAGCCAAGCTCGGTATCAAGCCGGATCATCGCGTCTTTGGACGTGAGATAGGACTGAACCGCAATGCTCTCTTGAGAGTTCGCAAGTTGCGAAGGAATGAGGCCCGCTAATGGCCCGCTGCCGCCACCCTCAGCGGACTGGATCAGAAACTCTGTCTTGGTGGAATACATCGGCGTTGCGATGGCGTAGTAATACCAGCCTGCAAGGATCGTTGGCAAAAACACGAAAGCCGACAGGCGCGCCAAAAGAAGCACCAACCGTTTGCGGCGGCGCTTGGCAATGTCCTGCTGGATCTGGGTGATCTCGGCATTCCGGCGATCTGCGGTGTAAAGCTCGGTTGAAGGGACTTGGGCCGTCTCGGCTTTCATCGTCTGGGGCAGTTGGATTTTGCCAAGGCCTGGCATCGGGTCGGTGTCAGGTTCGTCAAGCAGGCCGGTGCCCTTGGTGTCTTTACCGGGCACGACCAGCTCAAGCATGTTCGAGCGCTCGAAAGGATCAACACCCTTGAGGCGCAACTGGCGCACGGCGTCAAAATCAGAGATCGGGGCCAGCCCGTGCTTCTGCGCCATGCGGCGGGCGAGGCGCAGCTGGCGGCCTGTCAGCCCTTCACGGCGGATCGCGTCGATGTCTGTTTCGGCTTTGGCCTCGCGCGGAGATTCTACCATGCCCTCACGCACGTCGGCGGTCTGGCTGGGTTGGGTTGCTTGCGGCTCTGCCGGACGCGCAGGCTGGACAGGCTGTGCGGCTTGCTGGGCAGGCTGAGCGGCCCTTTGTGCAGGTGTTGGCGCGGCGGCCCGTTGGCGCACGGCCTCTTGCGGGGCCTCGCTTACAGGTGTGCCGGCTGGCGTGGCTTCAGGCTTTGTTTCACGCGGCACTGCCCCCATCTCTGGGGTGCGGCGAATGCGAAACTTCCTAGCTTTGGGTTTGGTAGTCATAAAGTTGTTTCGCTTCTTCAAGAGTGTCGAACATTTCAAGTTTGCCATCGATCAAGACAGCGGCGGAGCGCGCGAATTTTTCCAGAATCTGCGGCTGGTGTGAAACGATGATCACAGTGGTGGTTTGCAACCTGTCGCGCAGGATGTCACCTGCTTTACGGTTAAACTCAACGTCGGTTGAACTCGGCATGCCCTCGTCGATCAGGTAGATGTCAAAATCAAGCGCTAGCAGCAACGCAAAAGAAAAACGCGCACGCATCCCTTGGCTATAGGTGCCAAGCGGCTGCTCGAAATACTCGCCAAGGTTACAAAGCCAGCGGCAGAAAGCCTCGACATAGTCAGGATCAAGTCCGTAGAGGCGGGCAATATAGCGGCTGTTTTCGACAGCCGAGTGACGCCCCACAACTCCGCCCATAAACCCGAGCGGGAAGCTCACCTTACAGTCGCGAATAACCGTGCCTTCATCGGGCTTCTCGAGCCCCGACATCATGTTGATCAGTGTGGTTTTACCCGTGCCGTTGGGGGCCAGTATGCCGAGCGAATGGCCAAGCTCCACACGAAAGGAGACCTTTTCCAAGATCACCTTGCGTTGAGAGCCTGTCCAGAAGGACTTGCTGACATTGTTGAACTCGAGCATTCTTGCTCCGTTTCTGCTCTGGCCTAATCCTTTTAGGGCAACATTCCTAAGGGTTAGTGTATTTTTGATACCCAAGCCGGGTTACTGTTTCCATATAGCATACAGTTGTTTTGGGCAAAAATAAGACTTCTAGGGAGAAAACACAATAAAGCCGCCCCACATCTTCGGGGGCGGCTTCACTTTGTTGGGGCGAACTTACAGGTCTTGTTTTTGAACGCGCAAGACTTTGCCCGCGATGATCGAGACAATCGCGGCGCCAAAACTGAACAGAGCGCCCATTTTGGCAGCGTCCTGTACCGGCCCTGCATCAAAGGCGACAGAGGCCACAAACAGCGCAACCGTAAAGCCGATCGCCGCGACAAAGCCGATAACGATGAGGTCAACGATCCGCATACCCTCCGGAATACCAAGGCCCAATGGCTTGGCCGCGACCCAGCCGAAGATAAAGACACCAACAGGCTTGCCGATAAGCAGCCCTGCCAGCACCAGCCATGTCGCATCGCCAATCGCCGAAAACTCGACACCGGCGTTGAGCAACCCGAAGAAGAACAGCACGATCTCGACAGGGTATTTCAGCGCATGTTCCATGACGTTGAGCAAGTCTGTGAGGTATTGCTCGGCTTCCGAGAATAGGCCGAACGCGCGGTCAGCATGGGGGATCGTCGGAACAATCGGCAGCAACCCGAGGGCAGGGTGCAGGCCCGAGCGCATGAAGCCATACCAGCTCACACAGCCCGCAACGACATAGGGCAAGCCGCCAAGGTATTTGCGCACCGCGGTTGAGTTGGGGCGGTCTTGTTTGCCCCTGTCCAAGATACGCGGCAGGCGGTTAAAGCCCCAGAACACGATCAGCGCAGCGGCCAGCGACAGCAGCAACCAGACAGGCGCAAGCTCGCCAGACGGGTAGAAGATCGCCAGAATGATCAGGCCCGCAGCATCATCGGCGATCGCCAGAAGCAGCAAAAAGCGCACGGCAGGGTGGCCCGCGCCAAACACCATCCGGCCCACCAGATAGCTGAAGGCAATGTCGGTTGCTGTCGGAATGGCCCAGCCATTGGCGACAGCGTTATAGGTTTCGCTGCCCATGAAATAGGCGAGAACAAGGTAAACGCCGATGGGGCCAAACATGCCGCCCGCTGTTGCAAACAGTGGCGTTGCCGCTTTCTTGCCGCGCAGGGAGCCGTTCTTAAGAACGACAGCTTCCCAGACTTCTTTCGCCGCAATCGCAAAGAAAAGTGCCATCAGCACATCGTTGACCAGATAGTGTAGTGTCAGCGTGCGGTGGCCGTCATGCAAATGCCCGATCGGCGCGTGATCCCAGATCACATACTCGACAAAGTGGTGATAGCTCTCGGGGTTTGTATTGGCCCAGAACAAGGCAATTATGGCGCCGCCAATCAGCAACAAGGAATAGTCAGTCAGGAAACCCCAAACGCGATACATGTCCACCCTCCACAGCAGTTTGTTCGATTTTCTGTCTAAAGCCTGCGGCGCGAATGTAAAGCGGATGTCGGGTTGATTTCGTGTTCAAATGCGCCGCGGGAGGCCAAAAAGCCGTGCGGTGCGTCTTTTGTAGGCGGCGTAGTCTTGCCCATAAACTCGTTCAAGCCATGGTTCTTCCAGAAATATAGCGATCAGGTAGAACAAGGCCCAAAGGGCAAGTGTGGCGCGGATCAGGGTGACGTCAGTCAATATGGCCCACCCGATGAGGCCGAGCCATGTCGCGACATAAACAGGGTGGCGGCTCACGGCGAATGGCCCGCTTGTCGCCAGCTTTCCAGTGTCGCCAAAGGCCACACTCCAGCCGATCAAGCCGGTGGCAAACAACGCGCCTCCAAAGCCCAAGGCGGCAAGACACACGGCGAGAAGAGTGGAAAGTGTCGGGGGAGGAGGCTCCTGCCAGAGGTGCCAGAGCGTTGCCAGCAAAGCGGCATAAAACATGGCTCTGAAAAGCCAGCGAAAACGGCGCTGCGTTGGGCCGTGTTGTTCAGGTGGCCAAAACGCGACGCGCGAGTTTAGCAGGCTGGCAAAGGCAAGCGCGCAGATCACGGCTGCGGCGACAAATCCGACGCCAGCCAGAGCCATCACGCTATCGCCTGCCACACGAGCCCCGCGATCAGCGCGCCGATGAAGGCAAAGCCGATGTAGGCGGCAAACACCCGCGGCTTGACCAGCGCCCAGACTGCGACAGCGGCAGGGATACAGCTGATCCCGCCTGCGATGACAAAGCTCATCGCCGCGCCTTGTGACATGCCTTGGGCAATAAGCCCCGAGACAAGCGGCACAGCCGCATAGCCGTTGAGGTAGGCCGGGGCGCCGACAAGTGCGCCAAGCACGATCGGCTTGAGGCCTTCGCCGCCCAGCACTGAGGCAATCGCCTCGGCAGGCACGAATGCGAGCATTACATATTCAAGCACATAGGCCAGCAACAGCCACTTGGAGAGGAAGATACCATTCTCAAGTGCTGTGTCGCGGAAGGTGGTGCGGCGCTCGGCGTCGTTCCAGAAGGCCCAGTGCGGCTTGTCTGAGAAAGGCTTTTTCACCCCGCAGCAGCCGCCAACCTGTGGCTTTTCGCGCAGCGGATCCGCAAACACAGGCGAGGCTTTCAGCAGCATCGTGCCCATGCCGCCAAGCAAGCCGACGCCCACAGCGGCCACGGTTTTGGCAACCGCAAAATCAAAGCCAAGCCCGCCTGCGGTGATCGAGAACATCGCAGGGTCCATCAGCGGCGAGGCCAGCCAGAAAGCCATAACCGCCGAGAGCGGCACGCCCATCGCCAGCATCGCGGCGATGAAGGGGATCACCTGACAAGAGCAAAACGGCGACAGCCCGCCAAGCAGCGCCGCCATCACGATCATATGCGTCTCGCGGCCCTCAAAAGCCTTGGCAAGCAGGTTTTCCGCGCCTGTCGCCTTCATGTAAGCCACGGCGAGCACCGCGAAGACAATGAACGGCGCGGTGCCGCCTAGGGCCTCGACGGCAAAGATAACGGCTGGCATGAAGTGCTCACTTGCGAACACAGCGAGGGCCAGCAGGATCGCGCCAAGCGCCAGCCAGGCTTTGTCGAGCTTTGAAACGCTGAACTTGCTGGGCGGGGTCGAAATATCAGCCATGGTTATGCTCCTCGGGACAGGTGCTGTCGGCGCAGCATTCGCGCAGCAGAAATTGTGAAAGTTCGCGCAGCTCGTCATAAGCCACAGCGGCGCAGATAATCTGACGGCCTTGGCGGGCCTGTGTGACAAGCCCCGCTTGCGTCAGGATTTTCATGTGATGCGTGAGGGTCGAGCCTGTCACGCGCGTACGCGTTCCAAGTTCGCCGATCGTCACGCCCTCTGGGCCGGCGCGCACAAGGCTGCGCAACACGGTGAGGCGTTGCTCGCTGCCAAGGGCGGCGAAAGTTGAGGCGGCGACAGCGAGGTCAAGCATCGGGGAGGGGGAATCATGTTTCATATTTCTAGAAATATAGAAATATCATTCCCCGGCAAGTTTTATTTCGAGAGTTCTCGAAATATTGCTCCTCCAGATGTCCGCGCTATGATTGCCCTATGCCAGATCTGCCCGACCAAATCCGCGCCTGCACCCTGTGCGCCGAGCGCTTCGCCGCAACGCACACAGCTCACGCGCCGCGCCCTGTGGCCTGGTTTACGCCTTCGGCCCGCGTGCTGATCGCGGGGCAAGCGCCGGGCGCGCGGGTGCAGGCCAGTGGCGTGCCGTTTGAGGATGCTTCGGGCGAGCGCTTGCGCGACT
This sequence comes from uncultured Lentibacter sp., assembly GCA_947497495.1. Lineage (GTDB taxonomy): Bacteria > Pseudomonadota > Alphaproteobacteria > Rhodobacterales > Rhodobacteraceae > Lentibacter. The sequence continues at coordinate 6,515 of CANMGT010000006.1, read as the reverse complement.
GGCTTGGCCTGACACCTGAGGATTTCTACGACACAACGCGCATCGCCATCGTCCCTATGGCGTTCTGCTTTCCGGGCTACAATGCAGCGGGCGCTGATTTGCCGCCGCCGCCGCTTTGCAAGAAAACATGGCACGCGCAGGTGATGCAAAGCCTGCCCAAGGTGAAGCTCAGGCTGCTCATCGGCGGCTATGCGCAAAAGTATCACCTCGGCGTGAAAACAAGCGTCAGCGACACCGTCGCCGCATGGCGTAGGCACGCACCTGACGCTTTCCCCTTGCCGCACCCGTCTTGGCGCAATACTTCGTGGCTAAAGAAGAACCCGTGGTTTGAGGCCGAGCTTCTGCCCGAACTGCGCGCAGCCCTGAGCAAGGTGATGAAATGAGTGACCCGACACCGCTCGACAGAGCGCACGCCATAATGATGAAAGCGCCCGACAATGAAGAGGCGCGGCTGGCCTACTACGCGCTTCTGGCGGATACCGAAATCCACCTGCTGCTTGAGGCCGAGCCGGAAGACGACATGATCGAGCCGCAGTTCGCCGAGCTGGAAGACGGCACCTACGTGCTTGGGTTTGACAGCTCCGAGAGACTGACGAAGTTCGCGGAAGGGCCCGCGCCCTATGCGGCTGTGTCGGGGCGCGTGCTGGCTGAAATGCTCAGCGAAGAGGGCGCGGGACTGGCGCTCAACCTTGGTGTTGCCGAAAGCTCGATCGTGCTGCCGGTCACGGCGATGACGTGGATGCAATCTGCGCTTGGTGCTGTGCCAAAAGAGAAGGGCGGTGTGCTGGGCGCACTCAAGTCGCCTGACGTGCCGGAAGTGCTGCTGCACACGCTTGACGCAAAACTGGTGCGCGCGGCGGGGCTTGCGAAAGTCGCCTATCTCTGCGGCCAGGAAGACGGCAGCCTGCTGCTCGCCATTCTTGGCGCCAATGAACGCGCACAGGCGCCCTTGGCCAAAGCCGCCAGTGAAGCGCTGGTGTTTTCGGGGCTGGAAGACCTCTCCCTCGACGTGGCCTTTTTCAACGACGCCCCCGCGCTGCGCTCACAGCTCAGCCGCGTCGGCATGCGCTTTGAGATTCCCGAACCGGTGAAGGCAAAAGTCTACGAGCCGCAAACCCCTGGTTCGGACCCGAATAAACCACCGAAGTTGCGATAGCCCAAATTTCTTGAGAAGAAATTTTCCAAGAAAATTCGAATTTTCTTGCGCCCTTGGCGGCCGTCAGACACCAATTTTGGGCCCAAGGCACAGCATCGGCTCATCGCTTTTCTCGATCTGATAGAGCGGGGCCGCCTGTGCTCCATCTTCATAGGTTGCGCGCAGCTTGCCGCCCTCATCGTAAAACGCCCAGCACTGCGGGTCATCTGGCCGGTCTTCGTAGACAAAGCAAATCAGTCGCTCCGGTGTGTCATACCAGTAACCTTCCTTGCACTGCCCGTCCAGAAACGACCACTGAACACGCCTGTCTTCCTGATAGATCTCGGCTCCGTAGGGCTCGGCGTCATAGCCGTAGTAAAACGTCTGCCCCTTGGTGAAAGCGTCAAACGCCTCGCCCGTCAGCCGCTCTTGGGCCACGGCAAAGCAAGGAAGCACGAGAAAGAGAAAACAAAAACGCCACATACCACGAGTTTAGGCAGCTAGCGCCACCTCTGGCAAGTGCGCAAGCTCGCGCTTCATCACGCGGCGGTACAGCGGCGGAAACAGCGCGATTGTTGCCATCACAGGTAGCGAGTGCGGCAGCGTCGGCATGACGGCCTCGTCAAGCTCCAGCGCGGGGTAGGGGCGCTGCGGGTTGATGTGGTGGTCAGAGTGGCGTGCGGCATTCAGCATCAGCGCGGATGAAAACCAGTGCGGTGTGTTCCACGAGTGCTGCGGGCCGACAGGCTCGAACTTGCCGTTGGACAGGCGCGCACGGCTCAGGCCGTAATGCTGCACATAATCAGCCATGGCAATTTGCAACTGTGAGTAAAGCGCAATCGCCAGCAGCGCGACAAAGCCAAGCAAGCCGCCCATCGCCACAGCGACGCCAAGCGTCAAAAGCGCAACCGCGAGATCAAGCACAAAAGGGTGCGAGGCGAGGCTCGGCTTTGTTTGCCTGCGCGCGCGCATGGCGTTTTCCGCCCGCAGCCCGCTGGCCAGCGCGCCCCACCACACCCGCGCAAAATAGCGGTAAAAGCCTTCGCCTTTGCGGGCTGTGCAGGGGTCATCTTCGGTGGCGACATGCACATGGTGGATCAAAACATGGGTGCTGGCGTGATGCCCGTAAAGCATCGAGCCATAAACGATTCGCCCCAAACGGCGCGCATAACGCTCTTTGCGGTGAATGAGCTCATGTGCATTCGGATGCGACACCTGACCAAAGAACAGAGCATAGGCAATCAGCGTCGCCATAACCTGAGGCCAGCCCATGCCCGACACCGACAGCCCGTAAAGCGCGGCCCCCATCAAAGGGAAGTGCAAAAGGCCTAAAACCACTGAAAACACTGCCCCAGAGGGGAATTCCGTGCCCTCATCCATGTCGGGAAAGAGCCGCGGAATGAAGCGGTCCATAAAGGCTGTGAACAGGGATATGTAAGCCAGCGCGGCCCAGGCCCATGCGCCCCCGAAAAAGGCGGCGGCAAAGAGCATTCCCACGTTGGAAAGTGTTACAAGAACAAACGGCAGCATGTCGGGTATCCAGTTGGCAGACGGGACAAGTATAAAGCAGAGTGTCAACATATAGCGAAAATTGTGGCAAATTCATGGCGAAAGCTTTCGCAAGTTTCCCCCTAAACCTTGCAGGAAGTCTTGCTGGCTTACGCTTTGCGCTGGTTCCATGTCGTTTTTGGTTGCCCCCAAGCGGGGCGCGCGCTTTAGGGTAGGCCTAACACAATGATGTAAGGACAGCCCATGGCACTCGATACGCGCAAAGGTGTTTGGAAATCAGGCAAAGGCAAAGGGCGCCATACGCCCAAAGGCCGCCAGCTTGAGGACGGCGCATGGGACGAAGTGAAGGCGCTATTGGGCGATGCTCCGCGCCGTCGTGATCTGCTGATTGAACATCTGCACAAGATCCAAGACACGTTCGGCTGTCTTTCGGCGGGCCACATCCGCGCACTTGCCGAAGAGATGCGCATGAGCATGGCCGAAGTTTACGAGGTGGCGACATTCTATGCGCATTTTGACGTGGTCAAGGAGGGCGAGGTTGCCCCGCCCGCGCTGACAATCCGCGTTTGCGACTCGCTGTCTTGTGAGCTTGCGGGCGCACAGCAACTCAAAGCTGCGTTGGAAGGCGGACTGGATGCTTCCGAAGTTCGCGTGCTGCGCGCGCCCTGCATGGGCCGTTGCGACACGGCGCCAGTGCTCGAGATCGGCCATAACCACATCGACAACGCGACTGTGGATAAAGTTCACGCCGCCATTGCAGCGGACGACACTCACGCGCATATCCCTGATTATCAGACACTTAGCGCCTATAGTGAAAGTGGTGGCTACGAGGCTTTGCTGCGCCTGCGCGAGAGCGGTAACTGGGAAGACGTGCAGCAAATGATCCTCGACAGTGGGCTGCGCGGCCTCGGCGGCGCTGGCTTCCCCTCAGGCACCAAATGGGGTTTCGTGCGCGCCAACGAAGGCCCGCGCTACCTCGCCGTCAACGGCGACGAGGGTGAACCGGGAACTTTCAAAGATCGCTACTACTTAGAGCGCGAACCGCATGTTTTTCTCGAAGGTATGTTGATCGCGGCATGGGCTGTTGAGGCCGAAAAATGCTTTATCTACATGCGCGACGAGTATCCGGCTGTGCTTGAGATATTGCGTCGTGAAATCAGCGCTCTGGAAGATGCAGGTCATGTGGATAAAGGCTATATCGAGCTGCGCCGCGGCGCCGGTGCTTACATCTGCGGCGAAGAAAGCGCGATGATCGAAAGCATCGAAGGCAAGCGCGGCGAGCCGCGTCACCGCCCGCCCTTTGTGGCGCAGGTCGGCATTTTCGGGCAGCCCACACTTGTCCACAACGTCGAGACGCTCCACTGGGTTTCGCGCATAGTGAGGAACGGGCCGGAACTGCTTAACTCGGTTGAGAAAAATGGCCGCAAGGGCCTGCGTTCCTACTCGGTCTCAGGGCGCGTGCAAAATCCCGGTGTGCATCTTTTACCTGCTGGTTCCACGATCCTCGATGTCATCGAAGCCGCAGGTGGCATGCTTGAAGGGCACGCGCTGAAGGCTTATCAGCCCGGCGGGCCGTCGTCGGGTATCCTTCCCGCCCATATGAATGACATCCCGCTTGACTTTGACACGCTTCAGCCGCACGGCAGTTTTATCGGCTCCGCTGCTGTCGTGGTTCTGTCTGACAAAGACAGCGCCCGCGACGCAGCCCTCAACATGCTGCGCTTCTTCGAAGACGAGAGCTGCGGCCAATGCACGCCTTGCCGCGTGGGCTGCGAGAAAGCTGTCAAACTCATGCAGGCAGACACATGGGACACCGCCTTGCTGGAAGAACTGTCAGTCGCCATGATCGACACCTCGATATGCGGCCTCGGCCAGGCCGCCCCCAACCCGATCCGCATGACGATCAAGCACTTCGCAGACGAAATCTGATGTTTGGCCTTGGCACAGACGCATCTCTGCTCATGCTCGCCGCCGCCTTCTGCGCGCTGAGCTATCTGGCAATCTGCGCACGCCCGGGCAAATCATGGCTCAAAACCGTTCTCAAAACGGGGTCTGTGTTGCTGTTGGCCGCCATCGCACTGCAAAACAGCGGCTTTATGCTGCTCGCCATGGCGCTTCTCGCCTGCGCGGTCGGCGATTATTTCTTGTCGCGGGAGGGCGACGAAGCCTTCCTCTCGGGCGTCGGGGCTTTCGCAATCGGACACTTGGCCTACACAGCCCTGTTCGCGCTGCACCCGCGCGCCGATATGCAGCGCATCTCGGATGGCTGGCCGCTCTCCGCCGCCCTCGCGCTCTTAGGGGGGGTGATGGTTGTCCTGCTGTTTCGCAAAGCCGGAGCGCTACGTTGGGCCGTGGTTGTTTACGTGCCCATAATCCTGTCCATGGGCATCATGGCAATGGGCCTGCCGTTTGATCGCGGCCTCGCGTTGATCCTGCCCGCTGCGCTGCTGTTTGTGCTGTCTGACTTCGTGCTCGCCCAGGAGATGTTTGTGCTGGCCGAAGGCCACAAGCTGCGCCGCTTTACGCCCTACATCGTCTGGAGCAGCTACTTTGGCGCACAGGCTCTTTTCCTGATCGGCTTTCTCACAAGCTAGCGTCTATTCCTATACACTGCACAGAGACATCCCGAGGCTTTCAGCTTTGTGCAGAACTGCCATGCAGCTTTGCTGCTGTTGCGGCCAATTCTCGCAAAGTAGTAGCCTTTAGAACGGCTTGCACGGCTCTTCTCATGCAGGTAGTCAGGCTTTTCGCCCTTCAGCAAAGCGCTGCACCGCGCGGTGCGCGCCTTGTATTTCGCACGTGCAGCTTTGCGGCTCACTCCAAAAGCAAGCTGAACGCCCCAAGGCTTAACAACCGGCTCGGTCTGTGGCGGCGGCGAGAGTTTTCTCTTGGCTGCCAATGCATAGCAGGACTGCGGAAAATCTGTTGTTTTAGAGAGCTTTAGGTCAAGCTTATCAGGTGGTTCATTAACCCAAGTTTCGGCGCTTGCTCCGGTGATTATCTTAACATAATTCACAGTTTCGCTGGCCAGCCCGCCCGTGCCGGAAATGATGCCCTCAGCGCGGCGTTCGCCGCCGTTATAGCCCACAGCCGCAAGCCCGACATTGCCATAGCGCTTTGTCATTTCCGCCAGATACTGCGCGGAATGCTCCAGCGCATCGGCGGGGTTATACGGGTCTTTGAGGCCGCGCAATGTCGCTGTTGAGCGGATGAACTGCGCAATGCCCATCGCGTTTGCATGGCTCTTTGCGAAGGGGTCAAACCGGCTTTCCTGCCAGATGAGCCGCGTGAAAAACCCGCGGTCAAGCCCGTGGCGCTCTGTAACCACGTCAATCAGCTGGCACGTGTCATGCACGAAATGCTCCCATCGGATGCACTCCTGCTGGCCCCACTTTTTCGTCGTGCAGGCGCGGTCTGGCGGTTCGGCAAACACCGGCCCAGAAGCAAGCCCGGAGACCAAAACAAACAGACTGAAAAACAACACGCGCATGGGGCGAAAAAGCCTGAGCGCGCGAAACATGTCAACTGATGCCTTTTCATAAGCCCGCGCCCGTATTAACTGGAGGGGGAAATTGCTCGGATGTGCCATGTCTTTCTTCAAAAAGCTGAAATCAAAACTGTTCAAATCTTCTTCCAAACTCGAAGAGGGGCTTGATGCGATCGTGGAAGACGGTGGCGTCGAGGAAGAGCTTACCGTTCAAGAGATCGCACCCGAACCTGAGATCGCACCCGAACCGGAGCCTCAAGTCGAGCCAGTGGCAGTTGACGCGCCGGCCGAGCCCGCAGATCTGCCTCCAGAGCCAGAGCCAGAGCCAGAGCCAGAGCCAGAGCCAGAGCCAGAGCCAGAGCCAGAGCCAGAGCCAGAGCCAGA
>CANMGT010000005.1 GCA_947497495.1 uncultured Lentibacter sp. | reverse complement strand
CAAAATACCAAATTACAAACCCCACCATCTCGCCCAACCCACGCTGTTTTGGGGGGGCCCCCCCCCCCCCCCCCGGGGGGGGGGGGGGGGGCCCCCCCCCCCCCCCCGCCCCACCGCGATGCCGCTAGGCAGCGCAATTCTTTTAACAGCAGCTCTCACCACCTGTTGCTTCCCGTTCAAACGGGCTTTCTCCACCGCAGCCTTCAAAAATACCGAAGTGGTTTGCAAAATCACCGATAAACTCGAAGTGCTCGGCGTGGCGCGTCTCGGCCAGCATTTTCCACGTGTTGCCACAGACAGGGAAAACCTTGCCAGCCGCCATGTAGTGATGGTCATCCAAGACAAAGCCATGCTCGGCATGCTCGATCGTGCCTTTGTAAATCACGGCTTGACCGTAGTCTTCGCAGGCGGGCTCAAGCCCTTCCAGCTTGAACAGGCGATACGTCGACGAGTTGAACCGCAAAGGCGCAACCCGCGCTTCCAGCGCCGGGTTTTCGATCGTCAACTCACGCTGCGTGACAAGCCGCGGGTCGTCAAACCCGGCGCGCTTGGCGATTGTCAAAAAGTCGTTCCAATACAGCGCGCCCGAGAGGCACTCACCATAAAGCACCTCATCTTCAGCCATCTCTTGCGGCACCCGACGGTCGGCGTAGACGTCCGAGAAATACATCTCGCCACCGGGCTTGAGCATCCGGTAAGCGCCCTCCAGCACCGCTTGCTTGTCAGTCGCAAGGTTGATCACGCAATTCGAAACGATCACATCAAAGCTGCCCGCCTCTTCCGGCAAGTCTTCAAGGTTTTCAATGAAACCCTTGTGAAAGCTGGTGTTTTTAAAGCCGAACTGCTCACTGTGCCAGTCTTGATGGGCGCGTGCGACGTCGAGTTGCTCGTCAGTCATATCAACGCCCGTCACGTGGCCGTCTGGCCCGACAAGCTGCGCCAGCGCGTAAACATCGCGCCCCGCGCCGCAGCCCAAATCCAGCACCCGAGCGCCGTGCAAAGCATGCGGCATCACAAGCCCACAGCCATAGTAGCGCATCATCACTTCGTCATGCACATTGCTGAGCACCCGCTTCACAAACTCCGGCATGTCCTCGGGCGAACAACAGGCGTTGGTTTGCAAATCAGCGCTGCTTTCCAGCACTTTTCCGTAATAATTCTGGACAGAACTCTGAACTGTTTCGTGTTTCAAACTGCGCCTCCCTTTAGCATTCACACCAGCATTCACACCATCGGTAGCCTGCCACGTTTGCACGCGCAATCGCCCAGCGCAGCTTTCACAGAAAGGTTATGCCTCGTCATCCCACGTGATCGGCGGCGCATCAGGGTCGGGCTTACCTATGCCTTTGAAAAGGCCTTTGAAAGGCCAGACCCAGATAAAGCCAAGCACGATGTAGATGAACGGCGCGATCAGAAAATGCGGCTGCCCGAGCGCGTTCACAACGTTCACAGCAACGACAATGTAAAGCGGCATGCCGACGCACAGCACCAAAAGGGCAAGGCGTCGGCGGGCTTTATAACTCAGTTTGTCAAACATCAGTCAGCAAACGGGTCAGTGACAAGAATAGTGTCTTCGCGTTCGGGGCTGGTGCTGACAAGCGCCACAGGGCACTCGATCAGCTCTTCCACGCGGCGCACATATTTGATCGCCTGCGCTGGCAGCTGCGCCCAGGAGCGCGCGCCTTCGGTGCTCTCGCTCCAGCCTTCCATCTCTTCATAGATCGGCGTGCAGCGCGCCTGAGCGTCGGCGGCCGTTGGCAGGTAGTCCAGGCGCTCGCCGTCCAAATCATAACCCACGCAGATTTTTAGCGTCTCAAACCCGTCAAGCACGTCAAGCTTGGTGAGGCAAATTCCGGTGATGCCGGAGGTCGCGCATGTCTGGCGCAGAAGTGCCGCGTCAAACCAGCCACAGCGTCGCTTGCGGCCCGTGGTTGTACCAAACTCATGGCCGCGTTCGCCCAGCATTTGGCCGTCAGCGTCGTCAAGCTCTGTCGGGAAAGGCCCCTCGCCCACGCGGGTCGTGTAGGCCTTCACAATGCCCAGCACATAGTCGATCGCCGTTGGCCCAAGCCCCACGCCCGTCGCGGCTTGCCCCGCGATCACGTTGGAACTGGTCACAAACGGGTATGTGCCAAAGTCGATGTCCAGCAGCGCGCCCTGTGCGCCTTCAAACAAGATGCGTTTGCCTGCTTTGCGCTTTTCGGCCAGCACCTTCCAGACAGGTGCGGCAAACGGCAGGATCTTCGGCGCAATCTCTTTGAGCTGCGCGAGCAACTCGTCGCGGTTGATCTCGTCAAAGCCGAGGCCCCTGCGCAGCGGGTTGTGGTGCTGCAACGCACGGTCAACGCGGGCTTCAAGCGTGGCGTCGTCGGCCAGATCCGCCACGCGGATAGAGCGGCGGCCAACCTTGTCTTCGTAAGCTGGCCCAATGCCGCGGCCCGTAGTGCCGATCTTGGTGCCCTTGCTCGCGGCCTCTTCGCGCACGCGGTCAAGCTCGCCGTGAATCGGCAGGATAAGCGGCGTGTTTTCCGCGATCATCAGGTTCTCGGGGCTGATCTCAACGCCCTGCGCCTCGATGGTTTCGATCTCTTTGAGCAAGTGCCAAGGGTCAAGCACAACGCCATTGCCGATCACCGAAAGCTTGCCACCGCGCACTACGCCCGAAGGCAGCGCGTGCAGCTTGTAAACCTTGCCATCAATGACAAGCGTGTGGCCCGCATTGTGGCCACCCTGAAAGCGCGCAATCACATCTGCGCGCTCAGACAGCCAGTCAACAATCTTGCCTTTGCCTTCGTCGCCCCATTGTGCGCCGACAACCACTACGTTCGCCATATTAGCCCCTCAAAATTAAGCAGTGTTCAACGATAGATTCACCGTCAAACCCGCGTTCGTATATACCCCAGTGACCGCGGGCGAAACTGTAAAGTCGCCGCAGCCCCAAATGGGATAGGTTTTGAGAGTCTGAGTGCAGCAGGGCCGCCCGTTAGATAAAGGCCATCCGTTCAGCACGTTCCGCGTCGGGGAAAGGCCGGTAAAGGGCTACATCAACCTCTCCGACCATCTGGTGAACAGTGGTATAAAGCCGCTCCGTCGTTTCGTCTTTTGTGGCCGAAAAGCGGAACGCTTCATCCAGCTGCGTCAGGTTTTCGACTTCGATCTCAAGCAAAAAGTCACGCGCGCGCGGGCCGCCAAAGCCAAGCTTGCGACGGCACATGCGCCACGACAGAATAACGCCGTGAGCTTTCATATGCTCCATCCAGGCCTCGACAGCAGCGGCAAAGGCCAGCGCTTTGGCGTTGTCACGCAGATCAACCGAGCAATGATAAAGGTTCATACATCTTTCCTATGTTGGCGCCGCCAGTCTCGCATCCATTCGCTAACATTGCCTTAAGTCGCCTTCAGATCAGGCCTAACTGGACAGGCAGGCACAGCACGTGCCAAAACCACCCAAAGCCTCAACGACGAAAGTGTATCATGGGTTTCATTCTGCGCATTGCCGCCGCCTTCGGGCTGATCAGCCTGACCTACAACCCCACAGAGTGGAACTACGCCACTTGGGCACAAGCCAATTGGAGCGAGCAGATGGCGCTTTCGGTGCTGCTCGGCTTGCTGCTCCTCGTCGGCTACATCATCTACCTGCGCGCTACATTGCGCTCGATCGGGCTGTTTGGCATGCTTTTGGTGCTGGCGCTCGTCGCCGCGCTCCTCTGGGTGCTCTACGACTACGGCTGGCTCACGCTTGATAACAGCCAGACAAACACATGGCTCGGCATTGTCGCGCTCTCGCTGGTGCTGGGCGTCGGCCTCAGCTGGAGCCACGTGCGCCGTGCGCTGTCTGGACAGGCTGACATGGATGATGTTGACGAATAGTAAATTTGTGATTTCTTTTCTTAACGGGCGCAAATCTTAATACTTCGCGCCGCTTGCAAGCCCGCCGAAAACGTATGCACGCGTTCTGCACGGAGAGCTGCACTGCATTATGCATACCGTAGGCACCGGCCGTTTTTCTCCAAACGGTGTTGTAAAGCTTGCGCACGGCCCAGTAAGCCTTAGTTAACAGTAAGCCTGAGTTAACATATATCACGGGTTGCACGGGCATAGCCTTTGCCCTACATAGCCAGCCAGACAGCTAGAGGCCAAAACACCGCATGGAAAACGTCGTACTTATCGTCCACCTTATTCTCGCTCTCGCGCTTATCGGCGTGGTCCTTTTGCAGCGCTCTGAGGGCGGCGGTTTGGGCATGGGCGGCGGCGGCGGTGGTGCCGTTTCGGGCCGCTCGGCAGCGACAGCCATGGGCAAGCTCACATGGATCCTCGCAATCGCCTTTATTTGCACGTCGATCTCGCTCACGATCATCGCCGCGCAAAAGTCGTCAGGTGGCTCGGTCATCGACCGTCTGGCCGACGCGCCAGCGCCCGCAGCCGCCGAGGTTGAAGCGCCGACAACCGACTTGCTGCCCCCTGCCGAAGGCGACAACGCACCGCTTGTTCCCTCGGCCGACTAAGCACAACCGAACACTACTGCTAGGCACGTGAAAGGAAATCGCAACATTATGTTGCGGCTTCCATTGCCAAACTGAGACGAATCTACTATTGCTCAAATCCCGTGATGATGCGGACTTTTTCAGTCCGCTCATGGCACTTTTGAGCGTTTTGCGCGACCAGATCACGGGAGATCACAGCATGGCACGTTATATCTTTATCACCGGCGGTGTTGTCTCATCCCTTGGCAAAGGCCTTGCCTCGGCGGCCCTTGGCGCGCTGCTGCAAGCCCGTGGATTTTCCGTGCGTTTGCGCAAGCTTGACCCTTACCTCAACGTCGATCCGGGCACCATGTCTCCCTTCGAGCATGGCGAGGTCTTCGTCACCGATGACGGCGCAGAAACCGACCTTGATCTGGGTCACTACGAGCGTTTCACAGGCGTCGCCGCGCGCAAAACCGACAGCGTCTCTTCAGGGCGCGTCTACTCGACCGTACTGGAAAAAGAGCGCCGCGGCGACTATCTGGGCAAAACCATTCAGGTCATCCCGCATGTCACCAATGAAATCAAAGAGTTCCTTGATGTTGGCGATGATGAAGTCGACTTCATGCTCTGCGAAATCGGCGGCACTGTCGGCGACATCGAAGGGCTGCCGTTTTTTGAAGCGATTCGCCAATTCTCCCAAGACAGGCCGCGCGGGCAGTGCATTTTCATGCACTTAACCCTTTTGCCCTACCTTGCTGCCTCAGGAGAATTGAAAACCAAACCAACCCAACACTCGGTCAAGGAATTGCGCTCTATCGGCCTTCAGCCAGACGTTCTGGTCTGCCGCTCCGAGCAGCCTATCCCCGAAAAAGAGCGCGCCAAAATCGCGCTGTTCTGCAATGTGCGCCCCGAGGCCGTCATTCCGGCCTATGACTTGAAGTCGATCTACGAAGCGCCTTTGGCCTATCACTATGTCGGCCTTGACCAAGCCGTGCTTGACGCCTTCCAGATCAGCCCCGCGCCCAAGCCCGAGCTGAAAGTCTGGGAAGACGTGAAAGACCGGATCACAAATGTGGACGGGGAAGTGAACATCGCGATTGTCGGCAAGTATATCCAACTTGAAGACGCTTATAAGTCGATCAAGGAGGCGCTCATGCACGGCGGCATGGCCAACCGCGTAAAAGTTAACGTCGAGTGGGTTGACGCGGAAGTGTTTGATAAGGGCGACGCCGCCCCACACCTTGAAGGCTACCACGCGATCCTCGTGCCCGGCGGCTTTGGCGAGCGCGGCACCGAAGGCAAGATCAAAGCGGCGCAATTCGCCCGCGAACGCAAAGTGCCCTACCTCGGCATCTGCCTTGGTATGCAAATGGCCGTCATTGAAGCCGCCCGCAACGTGGCCAATATCAAAGATGCCGGCTCGGAAGAGTTTGACCATGAGGCAGGTAAAAAACGTTTTGAACCAGTGGTTTACCACCTGAAAGAATGGGTGCAGGGCAACTACACAGTTACCCGCAGCGCGGGCGATGACAAAGGCGGCACCATGCGCCTTGGTGCTTACGACGCGACGCTTGTCGAAGGCTCGAAAGTGGCCGAAATTTACGGCACCACAGCGATCGAGGAACGCCACCGCCACCGCTATGAAGTTGACATGAAATACCGCGAGCAACTTGAAAAATGCGGTATGTTGTTTTCGGGCGTGTCGCCAGACGGGCGATTGCCAGAGATCGTGGAGTGGAAAGATCACCCGTGGTTTATCGGCGTGCAATTTCACCCTGAGCTCAAGTCAAAGCCCTTCGCGCCGCACCCGTTGTTCGCTGATTTCGTCCGCGCCGCGGTTGATACGTCACGCTTGGTTTAACGTCCCGACAAAGCCGCCAAAACGCTTTTGCACGGCCTGTTTCAACTCGCCTCGCCAGTCGCCTTGACGCGCCTCCAAAGCCTGGGCTTCGGCAAGCTCAACAAAGGGGGGTGAGTTGTTCCACGACGTAAGCTTGGCGTGGAAAACGCTCTCCTGAAACACCCAGCGGCCTTGCTGGCCATCAGCAGCGTCAAGCGCCTGACAGGCCAACCAGTTGTCAAACCCCGTGGGCCTCACGGCCCCTTTGCAATGCTCGGAGTTGTCATAAAAGCCTGAGTTTATACGCAAAAATAACGCATCCAGGAAGCGGCACAGCGCCCTGAACTCGGATGGAACTTCTCGCTTGTGCAGGTAGTTAAAGCGCATCGGGTCCGCGTTGAAAAAGCCGTGCAGAGCCGCAGTCAGACACACCCCCTGACGCGACGCGACCCACTCCATCACAGGCAGCGGAACCGTCTGCCAATTGGGGTCAAGCAGCAGCTTGTTCAGCGCCTCGGGCGCCGCCCGCTTCACACGGGCCAGCAGGGCTTTCTCAGTGTCATCATAAGCAGAACTGTCAGCAGAAAGTGTGTTATCAGGCGTCATATTGGTCTCTAGCAGCAAGGTTGCCCTCTTGCTACAAACAACCTTGGACAAGAATTTGCTGGAAAAGTGTCCTTCTCGTGTTTTCCGCGTCCCCACGCTTGACCTCGGCGTGCTTTCAAATAAGCCTAGTGACAACTTCAAAAGGAGACGGCCATGCCAAAGGGCTATTGGGTTGCGCATGTTGATGTCAGCGATCCCCAAATCTACGAAGACTACAAAGCCGCAAACGCAGCGCCTTTCGCCGAATATGGCGCAAGGTTCGTCGTGCGCGGCGGCGCGCAAACTGTCCGCGAAGGCCAAGTCCGGATGCGCACAGTCGTGATCGAATTCCCGACTATCGAGGCCGCTTACGCCTGCTATGACAGCGACGCTTACCAAGCGGCCATCGCCATCAGAAGCCCCATTTCAGAAGGTGACATGGTCATCGTCGAAGGCTACGAGGGCGCATAATGGATATCCTTGATCGCCTCACTAACCTGTTCCACAAGCCTAGCCCCGAGCCCCTGCCCGAGCTTGACACCCAGCTTGCGTTGGCGGGTCTTTTGGTGCGTGTTGCCAAGTCTGACCACACCTATCGTGTCGAGGAAATTTCGCGAATAGACACGCTGCTGGCGGATATATTCGCGCTCAACCCTGTCGAAGCCGCAAAGCTGCGCGCCACCAGCGAAAAGCTGGAAGCCGCAGCGCCGGAAACAAACAAATTTGCCGAGTTTATCCACGACAAAGTGCCAGAGGCCCTACGCCTGAGAACCCTGCGGGCCATGCGAGACGTGATGCTTGCCGACAATGTCGCGCTGCCAGAAGAGCAAAGCGTCATTCAGGCCGCCTGTGTGGCTCTCGGCTTTGATCTTGAGATTCTCACGACGCTTGGCGACGGGTCACCTCAATGATCGCAGGACTGTTTGAACGCCTGTTTGCAGCTCCCGCCGAGGGCGCGAACGATGATGACGCGCGCTTGGCCATCACGGCGTTGCTGGTGCGCATTGCCCGCGCCGACCACGACTATGCAGAGGTTGAAAAAGCCCGCATTGACGAGATCAGCCAGATACGTTTTGGCCTGACGCCCGCCGAAGCGACAGCATTGCGCGCCGAGGCCGAAGAGCTTGAAGCAAAAGCCCCCGACACCGTGCGCTTCACACGCGCCATAAAGGACGCGGTTCCTCACGAAGAGCGTTTAGGCGTTCTTGAGGCAATGTGGTCAGTTGTGCTAGCCGATGACGAGCGCGACACCTTTGAAGACTCGCTGATGCGCATGGTCGCCAACTTGCTGGGGATATCCGATCGCGACAGCGCGCTTGCCCGCCAAGCGGTCAAAACGCCCCAAAATCGCATATCCGGCGCGCCAAATCGCTGATAGGCCTTGCGCTAGGCGCAATGCTTCTGCAATCTAATTGCAAGATTTGATCAAATTTTCGGAGCCCCTATGTCGACCGAATTCGACTCCCTCAGAATTGCCGCTTGTGACTTGAACGGCCAAATGCGCGGCAAGCGCCTGCCAGCAGACTTTTCCGACAAGATCGACAAAGGCACGGTGAGGATGCCCCTCTCGGTGCTCAACGTCGACATCTGGGGCGCCGACATTGAAAACAGCCCGATGGTTTTTGAAACGGGCGACGCAGATGGATACTTGCAACCTACGGGCCGCGGGCCTGTGCCGATGCCGTGGCTGCCCGATGGCGCAGCTCTGGTGCCCGCGACCATGCTCAACGAAGACGAAACGCCTTTTGAGGGCGACCCACGCCGCGCCCTTGAACGTGTGCTGGAGCGCTACGCCAAGCGCGGCTGGGCAGTTCATGCGGCGACAGAGATGGAATTTTATCTGGTAAACGACCGCGGCGCCGACGGAGACCTTGGCCCTGTGAGCCACCCCCACACCGGCCGTCCGTTGGAAAATACCGAAATCCTCTCACTTGCCGAGCTTGACGCCTTTGAGCCCTTCTTCTCTGAGCTTTACAACGCCTGCAACGACATGGACATCCCTGCTCAATCCGCGATTGCGGAAGCGGGCGTCGGGCAATTCGAGATCGACATCGAGCACCGCGACGCCCTGACAGCCGCGGACAACGCGTGGCTCTTCAAAGCCATGACCAAGGGCATCGCCCGCTCGCACCGTATGGCCGCGACATTCATGGCAAAGCCATTCCCCAACGAGCCCGGAACAGGCATGCACGTTCATTTTTCCGTACTTGATAAAGACGGCAACAACATTTTTGACGACGGCACCGACGAGGGAAATGACACCCTGCGCCACGCCGTTGCCGGCTGTGTGGACGCGATGCAAGGCTCGACACTTATCTTTGCTCCGCACGGCCCAAGCTACGAGCGCATGGTGCCCGACGCCCATGCTCCCACGGCCGTTTGCTGGGGTTACGAGAACCGCACAGCCGCGATCCGCATTCCTGCCGGCCCGCCTGCCGCGCGCCGCATTGAACACCGCGTCGCTGGTGGCGATATCAACCCCTATTTGCTGCTCGCCGCCATTCTCGGAGCCGCGCTTGACGGCATCGAACGCTCAGCCGAGCCGCCTGCCCCGATCACCGGAAACGCCTACGAAGAAGAGCATCCGCAACTTGAAACAAGTTGGGAGAACGCTTTGAACAGGTTTGAGAATGACGCGATGATCGCGCGCATCTTTCACCCGCTGTTGATCGAGAATATGGTGATGACCAAGCGACAGGAAATCAGTGTTTTCCCTGACATCGCCCCCGAAGATGTCTGGAAGGACTATCTGGAGGCCGTGTGATCCGCCTCTTGCCAGTTTTGCATACGAGAGCTAGCGTTAATTTGATCAAATAAGGCAT
Organism: uncultured Lentibacter sp.; assembly: GCA_947497495.1. Classification (GTDB taxonomy): domain Bacteria; phylum Pseudomonadota; class Alphaproteobacteria; order Rhodobacterales; family Rhodobacteraceae; genus Lentibacter. The sequence goes on along the minus strand of CANMGT010000005.1, from coordinate 200,682 downwards.
GCACATGAAAATAGGCATTTTACAAACCGGTCACGCCCCCGACGAGATCATCGGCGAGCAAGGCGACTACGACGCAATGTTCCGTCGTCTGCTCGCAGGCCAAGGCTATGACTTTGTGACGTTCGATGTGGTTGATGGCCAGTTTCCGGACGGCCCTCAGGCGGCTGATGCTTGGCTGATCACGGGGTCAAAACATGGCGCCTACGAAGATCACCCGTGGATCCCTCCACTTGAGGGCTTGATCCGCGAGATCAAAACCTCCGGCGCGCCACTCATCGGCGTTTGTTTTGGGCACCAGATCATCGCGCAGGCCCTCGGCGGAAAAGTCGAGAAGTTTGCAGGCGGTTGGTCGGTTGGCAAACAGGACTACGAGATTGCAGGCAAGCCGATGTCCCTGAATGCCTGGCATCAAGACCAGGTTGTCGAGCTGCCGCCAGAAACCGAAGTCATCGGGGCAAATGCCTTTTGCGCCAATGCCGCGCTGGTGATCGGTGGCAATGTGCTGACGATCCAGCCACACCCGGAATTCACCGCAGCGGTGATCGGGGGGCTTATCGAACACCGCGGCGGCGCGGTGCCGACTGAGCTTGTCGAGGCAGCCCGCGCAAACCTGAGCGCTGACACACAAAGCGATGCCTTTCGTGACCTCATGATCGCGCATCTTCAAAAGCATATGGCGGAGGCCACGGAATGAAAAAGAACTGGATGGAAGAACTGCCAGAGGGCGCCAAAGCATATCTTGAAGGCCGTCGGCTGGACGAGGTTGAATGCATCATCTCTGACTTGCCCGGCATCGCGCGCGGTAAAGCCGTACCAGCCAGCAAGTTTGCACGCCAAGACTATTTTCACCTGCCCGACTCGATCTTTTATCAAACGATAACAGGCGATTGGGGCGAAGCCGCAGGGGAAGACGGGTTCATAGAACGTGACATGACTTTGAAGCCGGACATGAGCACAGCCACCGCTGCACCCTGGACAGGCGACTGGACTTTGCAAGTCATCCATGACGCCTATGACAGCCACGACAAACCAGTCGAATTTGCGCCTCGCAACGTTCTCAAACACGTCGTTGCGCAATACCGTGCGCTTGGGCTTGAACCAGTGGTTGCCCCCGAGATGGAGTTTTTTCTCGTTGCCCGTAACCTTGATCCGGCTGAGAAAATCAAACCTATGATGGGCCGCTCGGGCCGCCCGGCTGCCGCGCGCCAAGCCTATTCCATGACAGCTGTTGACGAGTTCGGCCCCGTCATCGATGACATCTACGACTTCGCGGAAGCGCAGGGCTTCGAGATCGACGGGATCACTCAGGAGGGTGGCGCTGGTCAGCTCGAGATCAACCTTGTACACGGCGACCCCGTGAAGCTTGCCGACGAGGTTTTCTACTTCAAACGCCTCATTCGCGAAGCGGCCCTGCGCCACGATTGCTACGCAACATTCATGGCCAAGCCGATCGCGGAAGAACCGGGCTCGGCGATGCATATTCACCACTCGATTCTTGATATCGAAACCGGACAGAACATCTTCTCTGGCCCGCAAGGCGGCGAAACCGATGCGTTTTTCCACTTCATTGCGGGGTTGCAAAACCACATGCCAGCCGCCATCGCCGTAATCGCGCCCTACGTAAATTCCTACCGCCGCTACGTGAAAGACCACGCCGCTCCAATCAACCTCGAATGGGCCCGCGACAACCGCACAACCGGCATTCGCGTGCCGCTTTCCAGCCCCGCTGCGCGCCGAGTCGAGAACCGCCTCGCCGGAATGGACTGTAACCCATACCTCGCGATTGCAGCCTCTCTCGCCTGCGGCCTTATCGGTATGCAAGAGGAAAAACGCCCAGACAAACAGTTCAAAGGCGACGCCTATGAAGGTGAGGAGGATATCCCGCGTGAAATGGGGGCTGCACTTGATTTGTTTAATGAAAGTGAGGCCTTGCACAAGGTTCTCGGGCCGGAGTTCGCCCGCGTCTACTCAATCGTGAAGCGGGCTGAATACGACGAGTTTTTGCAAGTCATCTCGCCATGGGAGCGCGAGCACCTGCTGCTGAACGTATGAACCTGCTCTACTCAAACGACAGCCAAGGCGCCTTCCCGCCAAGCTGGTATGCGGCGACAGCTCATGCGCGCGAACCCGCAGCCCAACTTCGCGGTGACACCAAGGCCGACGTTTGCATTATCGGCAGCGGCTACACGGGCCTTTCAGCCGCACTGCACCTCGCCGAGCGCGGCTTTGACGTTGCCCTGATCGAGGCTCACCAAGCAGGCTTTGGTGCGTCAGGGCGCAACGGCGGGCAGCTCGGCTCTGGCCAGCGCATGGAGCAAGACGGACTTGAGAAACTCGTCGGCGAAGACGGCGCGCTTAGGCTCTGGCAGCTCGCAGAAGACGCAAAAGACCTCGTCAAAGGGCTGATTTCAAAGCACAATATAGACTGTCACCTAAAGCCTGGTATTGCCCATGCCTGCTTGCATGACAGCGAAGTGCGCCATGAGCACGCCTATGTAGAGCACTTGCAAAGCCGTTATGGTTACGCTGATATCAAGCCGCTCGACACTGGCGAGCTGCAAGCGCTTTGCCCTTCACCACGCTACAAAGGCGGCTCGCTCGACATGGGCGCCGCGCATTTGCATCCACTCAACTATGCGCTCGGGCTTGCGGCGGCATGTGAAAAAGCTGGCGTGCGATTTTACGAGAACACCCATGCGCACCACATTGTAGAGGGAAAAAGCCTAACAATCCGTTGCGACACGGGGCGCGTTGAAGCCGATCATCTGATTCTCGCCTGCAACGGCTATTTGGGCGGGCTCAACCGGCGTGTTGCGGGGCGTGTAATGCCGATCAACAACTTCATCGCCGCAACAGAACCGCTCGGAGAAAGCGCCGCAAACGTCCTCACAAAAGACATCGCCGTGGCCGACAGCAAGTTCGTGGTGAACTACTTTCGTCTCTCTCATGACGGGCGGCTTTTGTTTGGTGGCGGGGAAAGTTACGGCTACAAATTCCCCGACATCGACAGCACAGTTCGCAAGCCAATGGCAGAAATTTTCCCGCACCTTCAAGATGTTAAGTTTGACTACACTTGGGGCGGCACCCTCGCCATCACGATGAAACGCTTGCCCTATCTGGCGCGTTTGGCCCCCAACATTCTGTCAGCATCGGGCTATTCAGGCCATGGCGTCGGCACGGCCACACATGCGGGCAAGCTCATGGCGGACGCGATCGCCGGAAGCGCCGAGAGCTTTGACATCATGTCCCAAATTCCCAGCACACCCTTCCCCGGCGGCGCAGCCTTTCGCACCCCGCTGCTGACGCTCGCGATGACGTGGTATGCCATGCGCGACCGCTTAGGTGTCTAAAACTGTCTCTAAAGCCTTAACCTAGCGGCCAGCCGCCTTAACGGCCAAAAACGGCAGTGCCTACGGTATGCAGCTCTCTATGCAGCTATCCGTGCAGAACGCGTGCATACAATTTCGCCCCCTTCAAAACCTTAACGCACAGTTCTCTTGCCTTCAAAGTTTTCTTCTCTTCACAAATATCCTGGGGGGGTTGGGGGGCTAGCCCCCCAACTGGTCGTGCGCGCAGCGCACGAAACGCCTCTGGGTCTTAATCCGCAACTTAGCTGTGCACAAAATGCAGCCTGTCAAACGTAGCGCGCCAGGCGGCCACCTCCTGCGCCAAGCTCGAAGGGTCGTTGCCGCTCAGAGCTTTGCCAACCAGCCCCGCGAGCCGCGGCATGTCGTCCGCCGTCATGCCCCAGCGCGCCAGTTCGGGCGTGCCAATGCGCAGCCCGTTCATGTCGCCCGCGACCTCCTCAATCGGCAAGCCGATGCCGCAGGCCAGAAAGCCCGCTTTGCGCAGCGTCTTTGACGCCGCCTGCCCGCCGCCGAACTGCGCGGCTTCAAGCGCAAACTGGTGTGACTGTGTGGCGCCGAACGTGCCCTCAAACACCGGCATCCCGAGCGCCCCAAGCTCGTTTGCGAGCCGCTGGCTGAGCGTGATCATCTGCGCAGCGTAAGCCTGTCCGTGATCGCGCCAATCGAGCATGGTAACAGCAAGCGCCGCCGATTTTGCGGCGTCAAAATTCGCGGTCATCCCCGGAAAGGCGATGGCGTCCAGCCGCTCGGCCATCTCGGCATCGTTAGACACGATCAGCCCGCCTGCTGGCCCGCCAAGGCTTTTGTAGGTGCTCATCGTCATCAGGTGAGCGCCCTCGGCAAGCGGGTTTTTCCACGCTTTGCCCGCGATGATCCCGCATTGGTGCGCCGCGTCAAACAAAAGCTTCGCGCCGATCTCATCCGCGATCGCCCGCACCTCGGCAACGGGGTGTTCCACAAGGTTGAGCGACCCCCCAAGCGTGATCAGCTTGGGTTTTTCTGCCTTTGCCAGCGCGCACAGCGCGGTAACGTCGACGGTATAGCCGTCCGCCAACACAGGTGCCGGCAGCGAGCGCAGCCCATAAAGCCCCGCACACCCCGCCGCGTGGTGTGTAACATGGCCGCCGATGCTGGCGGGCGGCGCGATGATCGTATCGCCCGGTTTGCATGTTGCCATGAAGGCGTAGAGGTTCGCGATGGCCCCTGACGGCACGCGAATTTCGGCGAACCTGGCCTCGAAGACTTCGGCGGCGAGCGCGGCGGCGATCACCTCGATCTCTTCGATCGCCTCAAGCCCCATCTCGTATTTATCCCCCGGATAGCCAAGCGACGGCCGCGAGCCAATGCCGGACGCCAGCAGCGCCTCTGCACGCGGGTTCATCACGTTGGTGGCGGGGTTCAGGTTAAAGCAATCGCGCTCGTGGATCTGCTTATTCGCCGTCGCCAAGGCTTCGATGCGCGCCATCAGAGCAGCGCTCGTCTGCTGTTCGGCCTCGCCCGCCACGCGCTGCACCAGTGCTTCGCAGGCCTCCGGAACCCAGTTTCGTTTTGCCAAAGTCATGTTTTGCCGCCTTTACTCAGTGTGTTTCGCCTTTGCCTTGTTGCCCCCAGCTTGCTGTAGGAAGCGGTTTGCTGCAAACCAGAAAGACGCTAATGTATGTTTAGTTTCTCTAAGGCTAGAAAACATGAGCGTCTCTCCACCCCGCCCCAAAGGCCCGCCACTGAACGCCTTGCGTGCCTTTGAAGCTGCCGCCCGTTTGGGCAGCTTTACCAAAGCTGCTGACGAACTTTCGGTCACCGCTGGGGCTGTCTCGCAGCAAATCAAGACGCTTGAGGGCTGGGCCGGAACGCTCTTGTTTGCGCGGCGCGCGCAGGGTGTTGTTCTGACCCAAGAGGGCCGCGCGCTGGCAGCGCCGCTGGCGCGGGCTTTTGACGAGCTGTCAGCCGCGACAGACATTCTCAAAGGGTTTAACCCCAAGCGCGCTGTCAGTATTGCCACACTGCCAAGCATCGCGCAGCTCTGGCTCCAGCCGCGCCTGCCAAAGTTGCGGGCGGCCTTGGGCGCTGTCAGCCTGTCGGTTTACGCCCTGGAGACCGCGCCTGATGTGTCGCGCACGGGTTTTGAGTGCAGCCTGTTTTTGCGCCAACCCTCAGATCAGCCGACAGATCAGCCCTCTGGTCAGCCGCGCGAAACCGTTTTGGCCAGCGACGCGCTTTTTCCTGTTTGCGCGCCCGCTGTGGCAGCACGGTTGAAGCGCCCGCAAGACCTGCAACATGAAGTCTTGCTCCACGACGAAAGCTGGCAAAATGACTGGGCTGTTTGGGCGCAAGCGGCGGGTTTTGAAGCCCCTCAAGACCAGCAAAGCGCGCGCTATTCGCTTTATGCCTTGGCGCTGGCAGATGCTGTCGCGGGCTATGGCGTGTTGCTCGGCCACCGCGTGCTTGTCAGCGCAGCGCTTGAGGCCGGCACTCTGGTTGCGCCGTTTGAGACAGAGGTAGATCAGGGCCGTGCGCTGATTCTTGAAGTGTCTGAAGCCGCGCCGGAAGGCTTGGCCGCGTTACTGGCCTAAGTCGCAGGCTTAACTTGCTGCGCTTTCGGCTTTCTTTTCCCAGCGTCCGCTGGCTTCAGACCAGTATTCCGCCGCGCAGCCCGCCTCTGTGAGCGCTTTCCATTGAGTGCGCGCATGGGCGACTGCACCGTCTTCAAACTCGTTGAACAAGATGCAAACGCGCTCAAGGGTGTTGACTTCGTCAGCGCTGACAGCTGCCCCGTCGATCGCCATCAGGCAGGCGGGGTCGTTGCCCGCCTCACCGGTTGTCAGCAACACCGGCTGGAGTGCATCATGCGCCCCGCCCGCAAGCCCGTGCGGCAGGAACCGCTCGTCCGGCCCCTGCCACAACTTTTCGTCAAGCCACGCGAGGCGGGCAGGCTCGGGGCCGCGCACAGCAACACGCCAGCCACGGCCAAGTGATGCGTCAAGCAACTGAGGCAGCGCTGCTTCAAGCGGCCGCTGTGTCAGGTGGTAAAACATCACTTTGCCCATGCGTTCAGCCCTCGAAGTTGTCAGCGATCAGACGGTTGAGCGCCATGACACCCCAGCCCGTCGCCCCAACGGGCGCAAAGGCCGAGGCAGCTTTGGTGCTGGCCGTGCCCGCGATGTCGAGGTGAATCCACGGCTGGCCGTCTTTGACGAACCGCTTGAGGAACTCGGCAGCTGTCACAGAGCCTGCCGCACGCCCGCCGACGTTTTTCACATCGGCAATCCGGCTTTTGAGCTGGTCTGCGTAGGCTTGGCCAAGCGGCATCCGCCACGCGCCCTCACCCTCGCTGGCCGCGGCCTTGAGGAAGCTGTTGCACAGGCTGTCATCGTTGGAATAAACGCCTGTGTTTTCATGGCCCAAAGCCACCACAACCGCGCCTGTGAGCGTCGCCAGATCAACCATGGCAGCAGGCTTATAGGCTTCCTGCACGTGCCACATGATGTCGCAAAGCACGAGGCGGCCTTCTGCGTCGGTGTTGATCACCTCGATGGTGTCGCCCTTCATGGATGTCACCACATCACCGGGGCGCGTGGCACGATCGGAAGGCATGTTTTCCACGAGGCCGACAATGCCGACAACATTGGCCTTGGCTTTGCGCGCCGCGATAGCCTGCATAGCGCCCGCAACCGTGCCCGCGCCGCCCATGTCCATTGTCATGTCTTCCATGCCAGCCGCGGGTTTGAGGGAAATGCCACCTGTGTCAAACACAACGCCCTTGCCGACAAGCGCCACAGGGGCTGCGCCTTTTTCGCCGCCCATCCACTCCATGATGACAACTTTTGAGGGGCTGGCGCTGCCGTGGCCGACGCTCAGAAGGCTGTGCATCCCGAGTTCGGCAAGCTCTGGTTCATCAAGCACCTTCACTGTGAGGCCAAGCGGCGCAAGCGCTTCAAGGCGGCTCGCAAACTCCGATGTTGTCAGCACGTTGGCAGGCTCGTTAACCAGATCGCGGGTGAAATGCACGCCGCCTGCGATGGCCAGAGGCTGCGCGCAGGCGGCTTCCAGCTCGTCAGGCTTCGGGCACGCCACCGTGATCGCACCTTGGGCTTTGTCTTCTTCGGTTTTGTGGGGTGTGAAGCGGTAAAGCCGCAGCGCGAGCCCCATCACAATTTCGGAAGCGCGCGGCAGGTTTGCAAGACAAAGCGTCAGGGCCGCTTCGCCCTTGGCCTTGGCCAAAGCAACGCCGGCCTTGCGGGCGCTGTCGTGTTTGGCGGTGCGCGTGAGCTTGAGAACGTCAACCGCCTCTGCCGCCATCCCTGTCGGATAGCCAAGGGTGATAACCTCGCCTTCTTTTGCCTTCTCAAAGCGCTCGCTTTCGATCAGCCGTTTCAACGCGCCTTTGGTGAGGCGGTTGACACGCGGGCCAGCCTTGCCCAGCAAGCCATCTGACCCCACTACAATGGCAACGCGGCCTTCTGCTGTCGCCAAAGCGTCCAGATCAAGTTCGGTAAAGCGGAATTCTGCCAATTTGCTCATGATATTCTCCTGTTGTTGCGCATAGTCGTAGCCCGCCTACTACATATTGACCAGATAGCAGTTTACGCCCGTTGCTGATTTCCTATAAAGTCGCCGTAAGAATACTGTAAGAACGCCAAAAGAACGCAGAGAACCGGGGGGGTTTCGTGGCCAGATTTGACCGCTATTTGCTGTCACAGCTCATGGTTCTTTTCGGCTTTTTCGCGCTTGTTCTGGTGTCTATCTACTGGATCAACCGGGCTGTGAGCCTGTTTGACAGGCTGATCGGCGACGGGCAGAACGCTGTTGTCTTTGCCGAGTTCGCCGCGCTCACGCTGCCCTCCGTTATTTTGCTGGTGCTGCCCATCGCGGCCTTTGCGGCAACGCTTTTTGTCACCAATCGGCTGAGTGCAGAGAGCGAGCTGACGGTCATCCAGAGCACTGGCTTCAGCCCTTGGCGCATGGCACGGCCGGTGCTGTTCTTTGGGATCATCGTGGCGCTTTTGATGTCGGCGCTGACAAACTTTCTGGTGCCCACGTCGCTCAAGCAACTTAAGCTGCGCGAAAGCGAAATTTCCAGCAACATCACCGCAAGGCTGCTGACGGAAGGCACGTTTTTGCACCCGACAACGGGAGTCACGTTTTACATCCGCGAAATAACCGATGACGGGCAGATGAATGACGTCTTCATGTCCAACCGCACAAACCCCGCAGAAAGCGTGACTTACACGGCGCAAAAGGCTTACCTTGTGCGCACCGACACAGGGCCGAGCCTTGTGATGGTCGACGGGCTTACACAGCGCCTTGAGCACGCCAAAGGGCGGCTTTCGACGACGCATTTTGCTGACCTGTCTTATAATATCAGCGGCTTCCTCAAGAAAGACAGGGTTGTCAAACCGCTGATCAAGCACTTCACAACCGGCGCATTGCTGGCGACGCCTGTGCACATCCAAGTGCAGACAGGTGTCTCAACGGGAATTTTCGCAGAAGAGCTTCATGCCCGTTTTGCGCAGCCTCTGTTTGCAATAGCCGCCGTTTTACTTGGGTTTGCGACGCTTCTCTCTGGCGGTTTTTCTCGATTTGGAATCTGGCGCCAGATCATGGTGGCGGTGATCCTTCTTGTGCTCTTGAAGGTGCTTGAGGGCATCATGGCGGAGCAAGTCTTGCGGGCTCCATCACGTTATATCCTGCTCTATGTGCCGTCCCTTTCAGGCCTGCTCATTACGGCCCTTTTGTTGGCGCGAACTGCGGGGCAACTGCCGTCCCTCAAGGCCATGCGGCGCAGGAAGGCGGCGCTCGCATGAAGCTGCATTTTTACTTTGTCCGCAAATTCCTGCTGTCGTTCTTTGGGCTTTTGGCGGCCTTCTTTGTGCTGCAGGCTTTGGTTGAGCTGGTTGACCAGGTGCGGCGGTTCCAGTCGTTTGACGTCAGCTTTGGCGGGCTTGTCCAGCTTACGCTGCTCAACGTGCCGCAGGGGCTCTACCAGATTCTGCCGCTCGTGATGATCCTCTCTACGATAGCCTTGTTTCTTGGCTTGGCACGTTCCAGCGAGCTTGTGGTTGTACGCGCAGCGGGGCGCTCGGCGCTCAGGGCCTTGATCGCGCCTGTCGCCGTCTCGTTTTTGATCGGCGTCGTCGTGGTTGCCGTGTTCAACCCGATAGTCGCGGCAACCTCCAAAGGCTATCACGACTTGAGCCAGAGTTACCGCCAAGGCGGCGCTGACGTGCTGTCTATCTCCGCTGAAGGGCTCTGGTTGCGCCAAGGCGGCGTCGAAGGCCAGACGGTTATCCGCGCCGCATCCGCGAACCCGGATGCGACCGTTTTGTTTGACGTGACTTTCCTTGCCTATGCCCCGAGCGGCGGGCCGCTCAAGCGTATCGAAGCGCGCGAGGCACGGCTTGTCACCGGAGCTTGGGAGTTGACAGATGCGACAGTCTGGCCTCTCGCTTCGGGGCTTAACCCTGAAGCCAATGTAACCCACAGCCCGCAGCTGAATTTCCCCTCGACCCTCACGCAAGAGCGTATTCGCGAAAGTTTTGGCGCGCCCAATGCAATCTCGATCTGGGATCTGCCAGCGTTTATCGCACAGCTCAAGCAAGCTGGCTTTTCAACGCAACGCCACTCTATCTGGATGCAGATGGAGCTGGCCCAGCCGCTGTTTCTGGTTGCCATGGTCTTGGTGGGCGCGGCCTTTACCATGCGCCACGCGCGCGGCGGCGGCACGGGCACGGCTGTTTTGGCCTCGGTTTTGCTTGGCTTCGGGCTTTACTACATCCGAAATTTCGCGCAGGTGCTGGGGGAGAACGGGCAGATTCCCGTAATGCTCGCCGCATGGGCGCCTCCCGCAGCCTCGGTTTTGCTGGCTTGGGGGCTCATTTTGCACAAGGAAGACGGATGACAGCGCGGCTTAGATATTTCGCACTCGCGATCCTGTGTTGCCTCGGGCTTGCCGCTCAGGCGCAAGACGCCCCCGCTGTGCTGATGGCTGACAAAGTCTTTCTGGATGGCAAAACCAAACTGGTTGCCGAGGGCCGCGTGGAAGCGCTCTATGGAGAGACGCGCATCATTGCCTCCAAGATCACCTATGATCGCAGCACCGAGCAGCTTGCGATCCTTGGCCCGATCCGCATTGAACAAGGTGACACCACCACAGTTATGGCCGACAGCGCCGAGATGGATCCGGGCTTTCGGAACGCCCTGCTCAGGGGCGCGCGCGTGGTGCTTGACCAGCAGGTGCAGCTCGCCGCATACCAGATGAACCGCGTCAACGGGCGCTATTCACAGCTCTACAAAGCCGCCGTCACCTCCTGCCACATCTGCAATTCCAAAGAGCCGCCGCTCTGGCAAATCCGCGCGCGGCGGGTGATCCACGACCAAGCCGAAAAGCAGCTTTACTTTGAAGGCGCACAATTGCGCATCAAAGACATGCCGGTCTTTTACCTCCCCTACCTGCGCCTGCCCGACCCGACGCTCAAGCGCGCAAGCGGGTTCATGATCCCCTCGTTCAACTCAAGCACAACTTTGGGAACCGGCGTGCGCATGCCCTACTTCATCCGAATGGGCGACCACCGTGACCTCACGATAACGCCGTATATCTCGACAAAGAGCCGCACGCTCGAGCTGGCCTACCGCCAAGCCTTCGTCAACGGCGATGTCTCCTTTGAGGGGGCCATCTCGCGCGATGACGCCTTGCCCGGCGAAACCCGCGCCTATCTGTTTGGCCAAGGCACGTTTGACTTGCGCAACGACTTCAAACTCAGCTTTGACGTCGAGGCCACGCTCGATGACAGCTACCTTGTCGATTATGGCTATTCCGACAAGGACAGGCTCGACAGTGAAATCGCTCTGACCCGCACCAAACGCGACAGCTTCACCCGCGCGGCTCTGACCAGCTACTACACATTGCGCGACGGTGAAGACAACGCCGTGATCCCCTCCATCATCGGTGATTTCGAGCACGAGCGCCGCTTCTTTCCAAGCCGGCTTGGCGGTGAGCTGCGGATGCGCGCGGGGCTGCACAGCCACTACCGCTACTCCGACGTAACCACCGACGCCAATGGCGACGGGGTTGTTGACGGCCGCGACGTGACGCGTCTGAACGCGGAAATCAACTGGCGCAACACATGGACGCTCGCAGGCGGGCTACAAGCCAGCGCACTGGTGGGTGTCGCCGCGGATCAGTTCTACACCGCCCAAGACGCCGGACGCCCCAGCACTGACGCCGAAGTCACGCCGATGGCAGCCCTGACGGTGCGCTATCCGTTCCAGAAGATCAGCCGCAGCGGTGCAAGGCATATCCTTGAGCCTGTTGTCCAGTTCGGCTGGGTTGGCGGCTCTGACCCCGACGTCGCCAACGACGAAAGCACGCGGGTCGAGTTTGACGAGGGCAACCTGCTGGCGCTCTCGCATTTTCCGGAGGCCGACAGACGCGAGCGCGGCACGATGCTGGGTTATGGCATGAGCTGGACGCGGCAAGGCCAAAAGGGCTGGGAAAGCAACTTCACTTTCGGACAAATCCTGCGCTCGCAAACCTCACCTGATTTCTCCCAAACCTCGGGGCTGTCAGGGCTAAACTCCGATGTGCTGATCGCCGGTCAGATCCGCTCGGCAACAGGCTTCTCGTTCACGGGGCGCACGCTGTTTGACTCTGTCTTTGACCTGTCCAAAGCGGAAGCGCGGGCAAGCTTTCAAAACAAGCGCTACGGGCTTGGGGCCAGCTACGTCTGGCTCGGGGCTGACGCCGCCGAAGACCGCACCGCAACCGTTGCCGAACTCTCGATAGACGGGCTCTACCGGATCAACCGCCATTGGACGAGCACGCTTGATTTGCGCTACGATGTTGTTGCCGAGGAGGCCGCCGAAGCGGGACTTGGCCTACAATATCGCAACGAATGTGTGAAGGTTGATCTTTCGCTCTCGCGCCGCTTCACTTCTTCGACTACTCTTTCGCCATCCACCGATATGAGCCTGACTGTTGGCTTGCTCGGGTTTAATGCCGGAACACGGGACAAAAGCTATGCCCGTCAATGCAGGGACTGACTTTGATGACACGACTTTCGCCACTCAAATTGCTACGACACGCACTTGCCACACTCGCCTTTTGCGGTGTCGGCCTCGGGTTCAGCGCGCATGAAGGCAATGCTCAAAACCTGTTTGCGCCTGCGATCAAGGTGAATGACAAGGTTATCACAGGCTTTGAACTTGATCAGCGCGCGCGTATGCTGCAGCTGTTTCGCTCGCCCGGCAACCCGGCAGAGGAAGCCCGCAAACAACTGATCGAAGAGCGCCTCAAGCTGGACGCCGCCGAAGACAGTGGCGTGCTGCCCAGCAAGGACGAAATCGAAGCTGGCATGGAAGAGTTCGCCAGCCGTGCGAACATGACAACCGAGCAATTCGTGCGCGCGCTGGAAGGCTCTGGCGTTGACGAAGCCACATTCTACGATTTCGTGGTCTCGGGCATCGCGTGGCGCGGGCTTGTTCAGGCGCGTTTTGGCAGCCGTGTAGAAGTCAACAGCGGCGACATCGACCGCGCCCTGTCTTCAACGGGCGCCTCAAACGTCAGCGTCTTGCTTTCCGAGATCATCCTGCCTGCTCCGCCCCCCCGCGCGGCAGCGGCCCAAGCCCGCGCCGAGCAGATTTCAAACATCAGCTCGCAGGCGGCCTTTGCCAGTGCGGCACGCAAATATTCGGCCTCGCCCTCGCGTGGCCGTGGCGGCAAGCTTGACTGGATGCCGATCACCAACCTGCCACCGCAGCTGCGCCCGCTCGTGCTGGGCCTCGCCCCCGGGCAAGTCAGTGATCCGATCCCGATCCCCGGTGCCATTGCTCTGTTTCAGATGCGCGCCGTCAAAGAAGGCAAAACATCCGCGCAGGAATATTCGGCCATCGAGTATGCTGCCTACTACATTGCCGGAGGCCGCACGCCAGAAGCGCTTGCCACTGCCAAGAAGCTGAAAAACCGTGTCGATACCTGCGACGACTTGTATGGCGTTGCCAAAGGCCAGCCCGCCGAAGTGCTTGAGCGCGGCTCAAAGAAGCCTGGCGAGATCCCGACAGATATCGGCATCGAACTGGCCAAGCTCGACAAGCACGAAGTCTCGACAACGCTGACACGCGCAAATGGCCAAACGCTGGTTTTCCTCATGCTGTGTGGACGTACGCCAAAAGTTGCGGAAGATGTCGCGCGCGACGACGTTGGCCTTGGCCTGCGCAACCGCCGTCTGGCAAGCTACGCCGACGGCTACCTTGAGCAGCTGCGCGCAGAGGCACGGATTGTTGAATACTAAACCCATCGCGCTCACCTGTGGCGAGCCTGCGGGCATTGGCCCCGAGCTTGCGCCCAAGGCGTGGGCCGCGCTGAAAGACGAGCTTTGCTTTTTCTTTCTGGGCGACGCAACACACCTGCCAGACGGCACCGCCTTCGAGCTGATCAACACTCCCGCCGAGGCGGCAGAAGTTATGCAGCGGGCTTTGCCCGTGCTCAACATGCCCTTTGCGGGGAAGCGCACAGCCGGTGTTGCCAACCCGAACCACGCCAAGAGCGTGGTCGCCAGTATCGAGCGCGCCGTCGCACTTGTGCAGACAGGTGAGGCTTGTGCCCTCTGTACCTTGCCGATCAACAAGAAGGCGTTGAAAGACGGCGCAGGCTTTGCCTTTCCCGGTCATACCGAGTTTCTGGCGCATCTTGCGGGCGTTGACGAGGTGGTGATGATGCTCGCCTCGCCGCAGCTCAAAGTCGTCCCCGCGACGATCCACATCGCGCTCTCTCAGGTGCCGCACGCCCTGACACCCGCCAAGCTGAGGCGTGTGATCGAGATCACCGCATCCGAGCTGAAAAAGCGCTTTGGCCTCAACAGCCCGCGCCTTGCGATTGCCGGCCTCAACCCGCACGCAGGCGAAGGCGGTGCTATGGGCCGTGAAGAGCTTGACTGGATCACGCCCCTGCTTGAAGACATGCGCGCCGAGGGCTACGCCCTGTCCGGCCCCCTGCCCGCCGACACGATGTTCCATGCCGCGGCCCGCGCAGGCTATGACGCGGCAATCGCGATGTATCACGACCAAGCGCTGATCCCGATCAAGACGCTGGATTTTGACCGCGGCGTAAACGTGACACTCGGCTTGCCATTTGTGCGCACATCACCCGACCACGGTACAGCTTTTGATATCGCAGGCACGGGTGCCGCCAACCCCAGCTCAACCATTGAAGCGCTGCGCCTTGCTGCCCGAATGGCGAGAGTCGCATGAGCCAGATCGACACCCTCCCGTCGCTCAGCGCGGTGATCAAAACCCACGAGCTGTCGGCGCGCAAAGCCCTTGGGCAGAACTTCCTGCTCGACTTGAACCTGACAGCGAAAATCGCACGGCAGGTCGGCGACTTGGCAGGCTCCGACATTCTCGAGATCGGCCCCGGCCCCGGCGGCTTGACGCGCGGCTTGCTCTCGGAAGGCGCGCGGCGCGTGCTGGCGATCGAGAAAGACAAGCGCTGCATTCCCGCGCTAGAAGAAATTGCCGCAGCTTACGAGGGCCGCTTGCAGATTATCGAGGGCGACGCGCTGCAAGTGAACCCGCTTGAGCACCTCACGCCGCCCATCCGTGTTGCGGCCAACCTGCCCTACAACATCGGAACCGAGCTTCTGGTGCGCTGGCTGACACCGCAAGACTGGCCGCCCTTCTGGCAAAGCCTGACCCTGATGTTCCAGAGGGAAGTCGCCGAGCGCATTGTCGCAAAGCCCGGCTCAAAGGCCTACGGGCGGCTGGCGCTGCTGGCCCAGTGGCGCGCTGATGCACAGATCGTGCTGACGCTCCCGCCCGAAGCCTTTACGCCGCCGCCGAAGGTTCACAGCGCGGTTGTGCACCTCACGGCCTTGCCCGAACCACGCTTTGAAGCCGACGCCAAGACACTGGAGCAAACCGTCGCCAAGGCGTTCAACCAGCGCCGCAAGATGATGCGCTCATCGCTGAAAGGCATCGCACCTGACCTTGAAGACAGGCTCATGGCAGCGGGCATCAAACCCACCGACCGCGCTGAAGTGGTCGGGCTTGAGCAGTTTTGCGCGCTGGCCCGCACACTCAAAGAGACCTGAGCCAAAGCAAGAGGGCAGCCCCTAAAGACTGCCCTCATTGAACTCTAAAAAGCGCGATTACTCAGCTGCTTCCGGCCCTGACTCAGAGCTTTGCTCAGGTTGATGCTCAGGAGTCTTCTCTGCGGGCTTTTCTGCGCCACCTTGATCCTCGACTGGCGCCTTTTTACGGGTGCGGCGGCGCGGCTTTGGCTTGTCAGAAGAGGCTTCAGGCGTTTCAACCAACCCGCTGTCGCCACCCGCCGCATCTGCCAAATCAGGCTGCGGCACTTGGCTTGGGTCATGTGCTTGTGCAGGGGCGTTTGACTCGCGCTCTTGGCGCTCGGCGCGCTCTTGGCGCTCGCGGTCACGCTCGGCCTGGCGATCACGGTTCTGGGCTTCCTGCTGCTCGCGCTTGGCTTCCTGCTCGCGCATCGCCTCTCCCAGCATACGCAGGTAGTGCTCGGCGTGCTGCTGGAAGTTTTCGGTTGCAACACGGTCACCGGAAAGCTGCGAGTCGCGCGCCAACTGGTTGTATTTGTCGATAATCTGCTGCGGCGTGCCGCGCACTTTGCTTTCGGGGCCGGAACTGTCGAACACACGGTTTACGACGTTACCGCCACCTGACCGGTTGTTGTTGTTCCGGTTATTTTTTGAGCGCGAACGCGACTTAGGTGATCTCATGGTATATTTTCTCAGCCTGGGCTAATGAATTGGCCTTTGTTTGATTTGCGACCTGCGCAGCGCAGTCTATGCAAATCCAAAGATTTTTGGCTTGGGTGTAGGCGGGACCGTCAACTGACATCCACCGCTTACACTCGTCAATAAACATGCCAGAACTTGTTTAACAAGGGTGAAATAGGCCTGATCCCGTTGTTTACAGAGAAAAATCGCCGAATTCAGCTGATTTAGGCAGGTTTACGCGCGCTCACAACACGATCGCGTTCATCAAGGTCGCAAAGCACTTGCACCTCGTCCAGCCCTGCATCGCGCATCATCTGCGCCACTTGCGGGCCTTGCATGTGGCCAATCTCGACCAGAAGCCGCCCCGCCGGTTGCAAAAACGCGTCAGCCTCGGCGCAGATAACGCGGTATGCGCTCAGCCCGTCGCCCTCGTCTGTCAGCGCCATGCGTGGCTCAAAGCCAAGCTCGCGTTGCAGCCCCGCCATTTCGTCAGCTGCGATATAGGGCGGGTTTGACACGATCAGATCAAAGCGTCCCTCAAGCCCGTGAAACCAGTCGGCCAGCTTGAACGTCGCCCGTGCGCTCACCCCCAGCGCCTCGGCGTTTTGCCGCGCCACTTGCAGCGCCGCCTCTGACATATCTGTCAGAACGCCCGTCGCGGCGGGCCTTGCCTTGAGCAGCGACAGCCCGATCGCGCCCGAGCCTGTGCCAAGATCAAGCAGCGTCGCGAAAGGCGCGCTCAGGGCGGCGCGCACCAGCTCTTCGGTTTCAGGGCGCGGGTCAAGCACATCGGCTGTGACAGCAAACCGGTCTTCAAAGAAATCGCGATAGCCGAGGATATGCGAGACAGGCTCGCCGACTTCACGCCGTGTAAGGCTGGCGTCATAGCGCTCTGCGAAGGCTTCGGTGATGTCATCGGCATCAAGCAGGGTCAGCCGCGAAGGCTCAACGCCCGCGGCATGGGCCAACAAGCGCCGTGCGTCTGTTGCGCCGACGCGTGCTGCGCCCTGAGCCAGCCAGCCCGACAGCCCGGGCTCGCTCACCCCTCCATCTCCGACAGAAGCTTGGACTGGTGATCGGCAATCAGCGCGTCGATGATTTCATCCAGATCGCCTTGCATCACGGCGTCTAGTTTGTAGAGCGTGAGGCCGATGCGGTGATCCGTCAGCCGCCCCTGCGGGAAGTTGTATGTCCGGATGCGCTCTGAACGGTCGCCCGAGCCAACCTGCTCGGCGCGATTGGCAGAGCGCTCGTCATGCACCTTCTGGCGCTCGGCATCAAACAGCCGCGTCTTGAGAACCTGCATCGCAATCTCGCGGTTGCGGTGCTGGGACTTTTCCGAGCTGGTCACCACGATGCCTGAGGGGATGTGCGTGATGCGCACCGCCGAGTCAGTCGTGTTCACGTGCTGCCCGCCCGATCCGCTCGCGCGCATGGTGTCGATGCGAATATCGTTCGCGTTAATCTGGATATCAACGTCTTCAGCTTCCGGCAGTACAGCAACCGTGGCAGCCGAGGTGTGGATGCGCCCGCCTGATTCCGTCTCCGGAACCCGCTGCACACGGTGCACGCCACTTTCAAACTTGAGGCGCGCAAACACGTTTTGCCCCGCCACGCGCACCACCGCTTCCTTGATGCCGCCAAGCTCGGAAATGCTCTCTTCCAGCACTTCAAACTTCCAGCCGCGCGCCTCGGAATAGCGCTGATACATGCGCAGCAAGTCACCGGCAAACAGCGCCGCCTCGTCGCCGCCCGTGCCAGGGCGGATCTCGATCATCGCTGGGCGCCCGTCTGCGGCATCTTTGGGCAAGAGCGACAGCTGCAAAGCGCTTTCGGCCTTAGGCAGACGCTCGCGCAGATCGGGCAGCTCTTCCTGCGCCAGTTCCTTCATTTCAGGGTCAGCCAACATCGCCTCGGCTTCGGCTATCTCGCTCAAAAGCCCGCGGTAGGCCTCAATCTGCTCTACAACGGGCCGCAAGTCGGAGTATTCCTTGGCCAGCACAGCAATATCCACATCTCCGCCCTCGGCCATTGAGGCCTCAAGGAACTGGAAACGCTGGATGATCTGATCAAGGCGCTCTGTAGGAACCATGCGCTTTGATGTGGTTCATTCAGTCGCATTGGTCAAGCCACGAGTTCATGCTATACTGTGAATATGATGAAGAAAGCTTGCCTCATAGCGCTTCTCGCCAGCGCCGCCTCTGCCGATCAGGAGTTCAACGGTGTCACCGTTGACTGCTATTGCACCGACAAGTCAGGCAGCCGCGTCGAGCTTGGCGAACAGATTTGCATGCAGGTTGACGGCAAGATGTTCATGGCGCAGTGCCAGATGTCGCTGAACGTACCGATGTGGCGCAAAATCTCTGACGGCTGCATGAGCTCAGAGCTGCGCCAGCCAGCGCTCCAGTCGGTCGCGGTTCACCCCAAGGTCTGATCGACCAAATCGCAAACGCCCGTAGAGGTGCAAGCTGTCGCCCTCCTGCCAAACTGTCGTGTAGTCGGGAAACCCCCAAAGCGCTGAGCGTGTGACATAAGTCACCATGCCCTCTCCGACGCTGCCCGCCAGAACCCGCGTGCGCGGCGCGGCGCGGGCAATAGCATCCAGCGCGGCCAAATCGCCCTCAACTACACGCAAAGCCCCGCCCGCAAAGTCTCGGTTCTCGGCGCCTTTCTTGGATACATGCCAGCGCAAAGCGTCACTGGGCGCCAAGCGCACATAAGCGCCAAAACCCAGCACGACCAAAAGTAAAACCATCCAGAACATACGTACCCTCACTGCTTTTTCTTGATGAAAATACTCAAATCAGCCTTTGCCAAGTTTTCGCCACCCCAGCAGGCAGATGATCTCCATCGCCACATGCGCTCCAGCAATAGCTGTCGCACCCGTGGTGTCAAACGGCGGCGAGACTTCAACAACATCCCCTCCGACAATATTGATCCCCGCCAAGTCCCGCAGGATGATGGAGGCCTGCCCCGAGCTCAGCCCGCCCCAGACGGGCGTTCCCGTGCCCGGCGCAAAGCCCGGGTCAAGCCCGTCGATGTCAAAGCTGAGGTAGACAGGCTTGTTCCCCACAATCTCACGGGCCTTCTTGGCCACGGCGACAGGGCCGCTTTCATGCACCTCGCGCGCATCAATAATGTTCACGCCAAGCGTGTCGTCATTGTGGGTGCGAATGCCGATCTGCACCGAGGTTTTCGGATCAACGATCCCGCTCTTCACCGCCTTGTAAAACATCGTTCCGTGGTCAACGCGGCTCATGTCGTCGTCGGCCCAGGTGTCGGTGTGTGCATCAAATTGTATCAACGACAGCGGGCCATATTTCTCGGCATAGGCCTTCAGGATCGGGAAGCTCACATAGTGGTCTCCGCCCAGAGCAACGCTCGCCGCTCCGCTGGCCAGAATTGTCCGGATATGGCGTGTCAGCGTGTCGGGAAAGGCGGGAATATTGGCATAGTCAAATGCCAGATCGCCGTAATCGACGATGCTCAGCTCGTCCAGCGGGTTGTAGCCCCAGCCATAGGGCGCATCGGGGCTTTGCAAGGCGCTGGCTTCGCGAATGGCGCGCGGGCCAAGCCGCGTGCCGGGCCGGTTCGTAACTGCCTGATCAAACGGGATGCCCGTCACAGCCACATCAACGCCCGCAAGATCCTTGGTGTAGCGTCGGCGTAAAAACGACAGCGCGCCGCCAAAGGTGTTCTCATAACTCACCCCGCGATCCGAGCTGCGCGTAAAGGCTTCGTCTACATATTTCTTGCTGTCTTCTAGAGCCATTCTGATCTCGTCCTATGAAGTTTCGCACGCCCTGCATGGTGCATGGCGGGTGGGTGGGTGGGGCCGTGGGCCATGCGGGGCCTTAGCCCAAAGGTGCCGCCTTCTCAACCAACCGCGCCAGAAATGACGCGCCAATCGGAGCGATTTCGTCGTTAAAATCGTAAGCTGGATGATGGACCATCGCCCCCTCGCCATTGCCAACAAATGCGTAGACGCCGGGGCGTTCGTTCAACATGTAAGAAAAATCCTCGGCTGCCATCATCGGCTTGGCCGTGTCCGTCACCATCGTATCACCCACCACTTCGCGCGCCACTTCGGCGGCAAACACTGTTTTTTCGGCATCGTTCACTGTCGCTGGGTAGCCCCTGTCATAGTCAAGCTCCGCCTTGACGCCAAAGCTTGCCGCCTGCCCCGCCACGATCTCGCCCATGCGCTGCTCGACCATGTCGCGCACATGCGCATCAAAGGTGCGCACAGTGCCGCAAATTCGCGCGCTGTCAGGGATGATGTTCGTCGCCGTGCCCGTGTTGATCTGTGTCACCGAGACAACCAGCCGCTCTTGCGCGTCGTTGTTGCGGCTGACGATCGTCTGAATCGCCTGCACCATGGCCACCGCCGCCACCACCGGGTCAGTGCTTTCATGGGGCATCGCGCCGTGGCCGCCTTTGCCATTGATGTCGATATAAAAGCTGTCAACCGCCGCCATGATTGGCCCCGCAACCGTTCCGATGATCCCGGTCTCAAGCCCCGGACCGTTGTGGATGGCGTAGACTTCTTCAATGCCGAACTTGTCCATCAGGCCTTCCTGCACCATGACTTCGCCGCCGCCGCCGCCCTCTTCGTCTGGCTGGAAGATCAGCACAGCTTTGCCCGCAAAGTTGCGCGTCTCCGAAAGGTATTTCGCCGCACCCAGCAGCATGGCAGTGTGTCCGTCATGGCCGCAAGCGTGCATTTTCCCCGGCACCTTGCTGGCATACTCAAGCCCTGTGATCTCCTCCATTGGCAGCGCGTCCATGTCGGCTCTGAGCCCAATGGCCGGCCCTTCGCCCTGCCCTTCAATGACAGCAACAACGCCGCTTTCGGCCCAGCCTGTGCTGATCTCGTCAACGCCAAACTCCCTCAGGCGCTCAACGACAAAGGCCGCCGTTTCATGGCAATCGCGCCCCAACTCTGGGTGCATATGGATATGCCGGCGCCATGTTTTCATTTCCTCGGCAAGTCCGGCAATGCGGTTGATCACGGGCATGGTGTTGGCTCCTTAGCTGTGAAGTGTCTCGATAAGACGGGCAAAGAACGAAGCACCAATGGGCGCGATCTCGTCGTTGAAGTCAAACGCGGGGTGGTGCACCGAGGGGCCAATGCCCTGCCCGATGAAATAGAACGCACCCGGGCGCGCGTTGAGCATGTAGGAAAAATCCTCAGCGCCCATCTCTGGCGGCAAGTCGGTTAGCACCAAGTCGTCGCCGACAACCTCGCGCGCCACCTTGGCTGACTTCTCGACCTGCGGCGCGTGGTTCACTGTCGCGGGATAGCTGCGCTCATAGGCAACTTGCGCTTCCATCTCGAAGCTCTCGGCCTGCGCGCGGGCGATCTCGTGGATGCGCCGCTCGGCCATATCGCGGTTGTGCTCGGAAAATGTGCGCACCGTGCCGCTGAGCTTGATCTCGTCTGCGATGATATTGCTTGCCGTGCCGCCATGAAACTGGGTGACAGACACGACGATCGGATCAATCGGGTTGCTGTTGCGCGCCACGATGGTTTGCAGCGCAAGCCCCGTGTTCATGGCCGCGATCATCGGGTCTTTGCAGGTGTGCGGGTAAGCCGCGTGCCCGCCGACGCCTTTGACGGTGATCTCCCACTCGTCAACTGCCGCCATGATCGGGCCTGCCGCTGTGCGCAACTCTCCGGCAACAGCGAACGGGTCTGTGTGGAGTGCATAGACCTCATCAATCTCAAAGCGCTCCATCATCCCCTCTTCGACCATGATCCGCCCGCCGCCTATCGCCTCTTCTGCAGGTTGGAAAATCAGCGCGACCCGGCCTTTGAAGTTGCGGGTCTCAGAGAGATATTTCGCAGCCCCCAGCAACATGGCGGTGTGCCCGTCATGGCCACAAGCGTGCATCTTTCCGGGGGTCTTGGACGCCCACTCAGCGCCGGTTTCTTCCTGCATGGGTAGCGCGTCCATATCGGCGCGCAAGCCCGTGCAGGGGCCCTCGCCATTGCCTTTGATGATCGCGACAACGCCCGTCTTGGCGAGGCCTTCATGGATCTCGTCAACACCGAAGGCCTTGAGCTGCTCCACCACGAAAGCCGCTGTCTCGTGGCAATCAAGCGCCAGCTCGGGGTTCATGTGGATATGCCGGCGCCAGCCTGCCATCTCCTCGGCAAACCCTGCAATGCGATTAATAACTGCCATGGCTTGCGCCCCCCGTGTGCTCGGCTATTTTGCGAGTGAACACTGAAGAGAAGGCGGGCGCAATGGCCGATATTTCACTGATCAACACCCCGCACGGCGGCATCCCGCGGCTGCGCGAAATCATGCGGGCCCTGCGCGACCCCAAAAGCGGCTGCCCTTGGGACATTGAACAGACCTTCGCCAGCATCGCGCCCTACACTATCGAGGAAGCCTATGAAGTTGCCGATGCCATCGAGCGGCAAGACTGGCACGAGTTGAAAGGCGAGCTGGGCGACTTGCTGTTCCAGTCGGTTTTTCACGCGCAAATGGCCGAAGAGGCTGGCCTGTTTGACCTCGACCAAGTGGCCGACACCATGTCAGACAAGATGGTCGCGCGGCATCCCCATGTGTTTGGCACGGAGAGCCGCGACAAGTCAGCCGAGCAGCAAACCCGCGACTGGGAAACCATCAAAGCCGCCGAACGCGCAGGCAAGAACGAGCAAGGCACGCTGGATGGCGTTGCCGTGGGCTTGCCGGCTTTGCTGCGCGCTTACAAGTTGCAAAAGCGCGCCGCGCGGGTGGGCTTTGACTGGCCCTCAACCGAGCAGGTTCTCGACAAGATACTTGAAGAATCCCGCGAGCTTGTGGAAGCTCGGGCAGAAGGCTCGGACGCGGATATCGCCGAAGAATACGGAGACTTGTTGTTTGTAATGGCCAACTTGGGGCGGCACTTAGGCGTTGAACCCGAATCAGCCCTGCGCGCAGCCAACCAGAAGTTCACCCGCCGCTTTGGCCGCGTCGAAGCGCTGTTGGAGGCGCAGGGCAAACGCCCTGAAAACTCGAACCTGCAAGAAATGGATGCCCTCTGGGACCAAGCCAAACGAGAAGAAAAACCAACCTGACCAACAACCCCAAAATTTACTGAAAGTGATTTAATGAGAAAACTGATTGCCCTGTCCCTGCTTGGACTAAGCCTCGCCTTTACCCCTATCGCCGCCAGCGCAGGCACAAAAGCGGCTAAGCAATGCTACGGCGGCGACAAGCGCGCTTGCAGCACCGCCCAGCGCGAAGCCTCACGCGCCAGAAACAAAACAAAAGCCCACAGCTTTGATTATAAGGCCTGCCAACTGGGCGACAGATACGCCTGCAATTATGCAGGCAACCACTACATGAACGCGCGCAATGGCAAGCCTGACTACCTCAAGGCGCGTTGGCTCTTGAGAAAAGGCTGTAACATGAACGGCGCTGGCTCCTGTGTCAGCTTGGGCGACATCGCGAAAGCTGGCAACATCGTTGAGCCAAACTTTGACCTCGCGGCAGACTACTATCAGAAGGCCTGTGCGCTCAACAGCCGCTCGGGCTGCTTGCGCTTGCTCAACTTGATCCGCAGCAATTCTGTTCCCGCCGCTGGCCGCCCTTCGGTCAAAGACCTGCGGGCAAAAATGTGCGCTGGCAAAAAACGGAGCCAGTGTAACTACTAGCGCAACCCCTAAAGCGATTGCACAGCGCAGACACCAGCCCCCGTTCACGTGAGCGGGGGCTTTTTCTCGTTTTCGATATTGACCTGACAAAAATAGTCAGATTTAATATCGACAAGAAAACACAGTTGGAGACTCACATGTCACTTGCCACAAAACTCTCGCTTGGCCTTGCAGCTTGCACGCTCGCGTTGCCGGCTTTTGCTGAAGAGGTTAACCTCTATTCTTACCGCCAGCCCGAGCTGCTCAAGCCGCTGACAGACGCGTTCACCGCCGAGACGGGCATCAAGGTCAACGTTGCCTACCTGCAAAAAGGCATGGTCGAGCGGCTGCAGGCCGAAGGCGCACGCTCACCGGCTGACTTGGTGTTCACGGTTGATATTTCGCGCCTGCATTCGATCGTTGATGCGGGCCTTACGCAGCCCGTCACGAGCGAAACGCTGAAGGCCAACGTGCCCGCCGCCTACCACGACCCTGACGGGAACTGGTGGGGCCTGACAACGCGCGCGCGTATCATTTATGCCAGCAAAGAGCGTGTCGCTGACGGCGAAATCACAACCTATGAAGGCCTCGCAGATCCGAAGTGGAAGGGTCGCATCTGCACGCGCTCGGGCACCCACGCCTATAACGTCGCGCTGACATCGGCGATGCTGCACCACCATGGCGAAGACGCTACCAAAGCCTGGCTGGAAGGCATCAAAGCCAACCTCGCGCGCAAGCCCCAAGGCAACGACCGCGCCCAAGTCAAGGCGATCTGGGCTGGCGAATGCGACATCGCGATTGGCAACACCTACTACATGGGCAACATGCTCGCCGATGAAGAGCAAAAGGCTTGGGCCGAGAGCGTAAACGTGCTGTTCCCCAAGTTTGAAAGCGGCGGCACGCATGTGAATATCTCGGGTGTTGCGATGACAAAGTCAGCGCCAAACCCTGAGAACGCCCTCAAGATGATGAACTTTCTGACATCCCCAAAGGCGCAGGAAATCTATGCGCTTGGCAACTTCGAATACCCGATTGCCCCCGGCACAAAGGCTGACCCGCTGGTTGCAAGCTGGGGCAGTTTTGAAGCAGATAGCGTCAACCTGATGGATCTCGCTAAGCTGCGCAAAGATGCGATCAAGCTGATCGAAACCGTGGACTTTGACGGTTAACAGCCGCAAATCCACGATCACAAGCTCAAAACCAGAAGGCGCTCTTTCGGGGGCGCCTTTTATGTTGTCACAAAGCGGATGCCGTCCATCGCCGCGAGCTTGGCCAGATCGGCTTCGTAGCGCGCCGCGAGGCGAGCCTTCTGCGCGGGGGTAAACTGCGTAAACCCGCGGTCTTCTGTCTGGTCGGCAAATGCGCGGATCGCGGCCTGCCACGCGGGCCGCTCAAGCTCTTTTCCGGCGTGGTAAAGCCCTTGCAGGTGTTCCATAGCAGCGTCCGTCGCACTTGTGTTGAGGTCGCGCGCGGGCTCGTCAAACTCATCCGCGTCAACACCCGTCAGCTTTGCAAGCAACTCACGGCTTTCACCGCGCGCAGCGTAGTCAACCACGGTGACGCGCTCGGGCCCAAGCACATTGCGCAGCGCCTGCACGGTTTCCGGCCAGCCACCTGCAAAATTGCTCATCGCCTCGGCGTGCTCGGCGAAGGGCTTTACGGCATTGTCTTCGGCATGTTTACGAAAGCCCGAAATGAACAGCTTGTCATAGGGCCGCACGACAAACAGCACCTGCGCCACCTGCCCGTCGATCGCCTCAAGCGCGTCGGCAAACACCTGCAGCCGCATTTTGCGGTTCGGGTAAAGCCGCCCCTTGAAGAAATGCACAATCACGCCCGGCAAGTTTTCCTCCGAGACGATCAGCTTTGGCGCATCGCTCACTTGGCGCCCCAAGTTGCGCTTCACCTTGCCGACAAAAGCAGGCAGCTCTTCGGGCTTGTGGCGCGGGCGCGGCAGACGCATGCGCAGCTGCCCCCCCGGTGCGCCGTCACGCGACGGATAGGCCACGTCAAAACCAAGGCTCGCAAGCTTTTCGCGGTTGGCCGCAAGGCACAGCTGAAAGCTGGAAGTGCCGGTGCGGTGTGCGCCTGCGTGAACGTAAACTTGTCTGCTCATGGCTCTGCCTTTTTTGGGTGCGCCAATTGTCAGCCAGTTTGCGCCCATATGCAACGCTTGCGGTGGACAAGCTGCGCAACTGTTGCCAGTGTCTGTCAAAAATCCAGGACACCCTATGAGCGCCCCCCGCAAGATCATCATCGACACAGACCCAGGCCAGGACGACGCTGTCGCCATTCTGCTGGCGCTTTCTAGCCCTGAAGAACTGGACGTACTGGGCATCACCTGTGTTGCCGGCAACGTACCTTTGCCGCTCACACAAAAGAACGCGCGGATTGTTTGCGAGCTTGCTGGCAAGCCTGAAACCCGCGTTTTTGCAGGCTGTGAAAGCCCGTTGATGCGCAAGCTGGTGACGGCCGAGCATGTGCACGGCAAGACAGGGCTTGATGGGCCGACGCTACCTGACCCTGTGATGAAGCTTGAAAGCCAGCACGCGGTTGATTTTATCATCAACACGCTGCGCGCCGAACCGCCCGCAAGCGTCACACTCTGCCCGCTTGGCCCGCTCACCAACATCGCCATGGCCTTTGAGAAAGCCCCTGACATTGTCGGGCGTGTGCAAGAAATCGTCCTCATGGGCGGGGCCTACTTTCAGGTTGGCAACATCACCCCCGCCGCCGAGTTCAACATCTATGTTGACCCTGAAGCCGCCAAGATCGTCTTTGACTCGGGGGCGCATATCGTGGTGATGCCGCTGGATGTGACGCATAAGGCCCTTGTCACCAAGCCGCGCAACGACGCCTTTCGCGCGCTCAACACGCCAGTCGGCGTGGCGGTTGCGCAAATGACCGACTTTTTCGAGCGCTTTGACCGCGAGAAATACGGCAGCGAAGGGGCCCCCCTGCACGATCCCTGCGTCACCGCCTACCTGCTCCAACCCGAGCTTTTCTCTGGCCGTCACATCAACGTCGAAGTTGAAACAGCCTCCGAGCTGACCCTTGGCATGACAGTCGCCGACTGGTGGGGCGTGACCAACCGCAAACCCAACGCGATGTTCATGGGCGACATTGACGCCGACGGCTTCTTTGCCCTGCTCACAGAAAGGCTCGCCCGCTTATGAACCTCCTTCACCTCGCCCGCCCCGACGACTTTGACAAACTCGCGCCGCTTGTGGCCGCGTTTCATGCCCATGAGGGCATCGTGCAAAGCGACGAGGCCCGCCGCGACGCGCTCATGCCGCTGCTTGAGGGCATCCCCCATGGCGTCGCCTACCTTGTCGGCCCGCGCAATGCACCTGTCGGCTATATCGTGATTTCCTTCGGCTACTCCATCGAGCTGGGCGGCATAGACGGCTTCGTTGACGAGTTCTTCATTCGTGACAAGGTGCGCGGGCGCGGCATGGGCTCGGAAGTGCTCATGACGCTGCTGCCCGCCCTGCGCGAACATGGCGTCAAAGCCTTGCACCTTGAAGTGGATCGCGAGAATGACAGCGCCCAGAGGCTTTACAAACGCGCCGGTTTTGAACCGCGCGAGACATATATGCTGATGACGCGCACCCGCTAAAAGGCGCCCTAGCGGCGGTTCATCAGCACAAGGCCGAGGGCGACAAGGACAAGCCCGCCGATGATCTCGACGCCGATGTGCTCACCAAGCACCGCCCAGCCCAGAAGCACGCCGCAAACCGGCGACAGAAAGCTGAACGAGGCCACGCCCGAGGCCGGATAGATCTTGAGCAGAACAAACCAGAAGAGATACCCGAAACTCGCGACAGCCAGCACCTGAAAAGCAAGGCCGGCCCAGTGGATCAACTGCACATCGCGGATCAGCGGGCCAAAGAGCGGCGAGACAGCCAGCAGCACAGGTGCTGACAGAAACAGCTGCCAGAACAGGCCCAATTCGGGCGGCTCCTGCCCGATTTTGCTGAGCCGCAAGACAAGCGCGATGCCCCCCCAGCTCAGCGCGGCTCCAAGCGCCAGAAAGTCGCCTGTCAGGCTGGCGGCGCTGCCCGAAGGCTCGGCCAGAACCCAAGCCACCCCCCCCATCGCCAAGCCAAGGCCAAGCCCGCGCGCAGGCGTCATACGCTCGTTGGGCAGCACATAATGCGCAACCATCGTGAGCCAGACAGGCATCGAGTAAAAGATGATCGAGGCGCGCGATACGCTCGTCAGATCAAGCGCCAGATAGAGGCAGACAAACTCGGCGGAGAACAGCAACCCGAGCAGCGCCGCCGCACCGAAATGTTCGCGCGCCAAGCGGGGCGAAACACCACGATAGCGCATCCAGAGCAGCATCACGCAAACCGCCAAAGCCGAGCGCACCCCCGCCATGAACACTGGCTGAAAGCCCCCGTTGCTGACTTTGATAACCACTTGGTTGAAACCCAGTATGATGGCAAATGCCGTGAGCGCCAAAGCGCCTGACATGTCTATCTGATCGCGTCTTTCCATCGCGGCATCTGGCCTGCTGGCGGTTGCAACGTCAAGTATAAGCGTAGCGTCGCGCGATGCTGGAAATGCCTGCGCCGCCGTGCTACCTGCTTGGACAACACCACAAAACAGGCAGGCACCCCGCATGGACTTTTTACAGATCACGTCACTTCTCATTGTGCTTGCGGCGGCATTCGGCGCGATAAACTACCTGTTTCTCAAGCTGCCCTCCTCTATCGGCATCCTTGTGGTCGCGCTTATGGCCTCGTTTGGCGTGTTGGTCACCGACCTCATCTGGCCGCACCTCACGATCGCGGAAACCATGCGCTCTGTTATCCTCGGGATCGACTTTTCAGACGCGCTGCTTGAAGGCATGCTGGGGCTTTTGCTCTTTGCGGGCGCGCTGCATGTAAAGCTGTCTGACTTGCGCGGCGAATGGCGGGTTGTCTTCTTGATGGCCACGATCGGCGTGGCGCTTTCAACCGTCATTGTCGGCCTCGGCTTCTCGGCCCTGACAGGCGCGCCGATCCTGATCGCGCTGGTGTTTGGCGCGCTGATCTCGCCCACCGACCCTGTCGCCGTGCTTGGCGTGTTGCGCGAAGCCAACCTGCGCAAATCCCTTGAAACCAAGATCGCCGGTGAATCCCTGTTCAACGACGGTGTCGGATATGTTGTCTTTCTCGTGCTTGTCGGCCTTGCCTTTCCGTCTGACGACCATCACGCATCGGGCCTCGCAGCGGCAGCGCAACTCTTCCTGCAAGAAGCCGTCGGCGGCGCCATTCTCGGTGTCGTCCTTGGCTGGCTGGCCTTCCGCCTGATGCGCCGCATCAACGACTACTCGCTTGAAGTTCTGATCACCCTCGCACTGGCCTTTGGCGGCTATCAGATCTCGCTTTACCTGCACGCTTCAGCGCCCATCATGGCGGTTTGCGCCGGCTTGCTGATCGGCGACATCGGCACAAAGCACGGCATGAACGAAGAAACACGCCGCTATGTCGATGCCTTCTGGAAGCTGATCGACGAAATCCTCAACGCTGTCTTGTTCCTGCTGATCGGTTTTGAAGTCTTCGCCGTCACCTTTGAAGCCGACTTCCTCGTGACAGCCTTCATCTCGATTGGCCTTGCGCTGGTGGCGCGTCTCGCCGCTGTTGCTGTGCCTGTGATGGTGCTGAAACCCTTCCGCAGCTTCTCGGCCGGGGTGGTCCCGATCATGACATGGGGCGGCCTCAAGGGTGGCATTTCTGTCGCGCTGGCACTCTCGCTTCCCGACAGCGAGTGGAAGCCCGTCATCCTCGCCGTGACCTATGTGATCGTCATCTTCTCGATCGTGGTTCAGGGCCTCACGGTAACACGCGTCGCCAACCGCTTTGGCCGCGAGCCGGACATCCTGTAATGACAGGCTACCTTGTTCTTGATGTCTTCACAGAAGTGCCCTTTGGCGGCAACCCTCTCGCTGTTATCCCTGACGCGGCGGGCCTGCCGGAAGCGCAACTCCAAAAGATTGCACGTGAATTCAACTTCTCGGAGACGGTGTTTCTCTATCCGCCCGTGAAGGCCGGTAATACCGCCCGCGTGCGGATATTCACCCCGACAATGGAGATCCCTTTTGCGGGGCATCCGACAATTGGCACAGCCGTTGCGCTGGCACAGGCTGGTCACGGGCCTGACATGGTGCTTGAGCTGGGAGTCGGGCCGATCAAAGCCCGCGCAACGCCCACCCATGCGGAGTTTACCACAGAGGTGCCGCTTGAAGTGATCGCCACGCCCGACGCCGGCCTTGTGGCGGCAGCGCTTGGCCTGAGCGCTTCGGACATTTCCCTAAACCACCATGCACCAACGCTGGCCTCAGTCGGCCTGCCCTTCACGTTCACCGAGCTTGCAAGCCGAGATGCCCTTGCGCGCTGCACCCCCGACACCGACGCTTTTCGCCAAGGGGCCGAGGCGCACGAAAGCTCGCTCGACTTTGCGCAATTCGCCTATGTGAGGCGCGGCAACCACATCGACGCGCGCATGTTTGCCCCGCTTGACAACATCCCCGAAGACCCGGCCACAGGCTCGGCCTGCGCGGCCCTTGGCGCTTTTCTGGCGCAACTTGACGGTGAAGACCTGCAAGTTGAGGTGCTTCAGGGCGAAGACATGGGCCGCCCCTCGCATATATCGCTCAAGGTTGAAGGCGACGCCGTTACCATCGCGGGCGCGGCTGTTCAGGTCATGTCAGGCACACTCACGCTCTGAGCGTTTTCTCACCATGAGAAAACTCTCAGGGAAAGCCTGCGCCGATTTCCCCGTGTATTTACCCTCTGCTTGCTACAAAATCACCTCAGAAACCTGAGGAGAAAACTATGAGTTTAATGGGGACACTGGCCAAAGTGGCTATCGGAGTTGCGCTGGCTAAAGGCGCGGGCAAAATGATGCAAGGCGGCGGTTCAGACACTGGCGGCGGCCTTTTGGGTGGCGCCTCATCACAGGCTAGCCAAGGCGGCGGCTTGGAAGACACTCTGCGCGGCATGCTGGGCGGCGGCGGCCAACAGGCCGGCGCAGGAGCTGGCGGACTTGGCGGCTTGCTCGAAAGCCTGACAGGCGGACAAACCGGTAGCCAGCAAGCAGGCGCGCCCGCAGGCGGCTTGAATGACTTGCTCGGCGGCTTGACAGGTGGCTCGGGCGCAACTGGCGGCCTCGGCGGGCTTCTCGGAGGCCTGATGGGCGCGGCGAAAGGCGGCGCGGGCACGGCGGGCGGCGGCTTTGGCGACATGCTCAACCAGGCCCTGGCCAGTGGCGAAGAGCCAGAGACGGCCCCGAGTCAGGAGCAAGAAGTTGCGGCAGGGCTTATGTTGAGCGCGATGATTCAGGCAGCAAAGTCTGATGGCAAGATTGACGCCGCTGAGGAGCAAAAACTGCTCGGCCGACTGGGCGATGTCTCAGCCGAAGAGCGCGCATTTGTGCAGGCCGAAATGCAAAAGCCGGTTGACGTTGACGCGCTCGCACGCGAGGTGCCGCGCGGCCTTGAGGCGCAAGTCTACGCGATGTCCGTGATGGGCATTGACCTCGATAGCAAAGCAGAAGCGCAATATTTGCACGCGCTGGCGGGCGCTCTGGGCGTTGACCAAGCGGGCGTCAACAACATCCACGCGCAACTTGGCGTGCAGCCGCTTTACAGCTAAGCGCGTTAAAGCCCACAAAAACAAAGGGCGCTTCGCGGCGCCCTTTTGCTTGTCCTCTTGCGTGACCTTTTGGCTAGAAAACCGCAAGCAGTTTCGCTAAACACAAACATGCCCCGTCCTGAAAGAGCTGACCCGCGCATGACTGAAACCATCTCCGAGCGCTGCGAAGCCAAAGGCCTGCGCATGACAGACCAACGCCGCACCATCGCGGCTGTTTTGCAAGAGTCCGACGACCACCCTGATGTCGAAGAACTCTACGCCCGCGCCGCAGCTCGCGACGACGGCATTTCTATCGCCACAGTCTACCGCACCGTGAAGCTGTTTGAAGAGGCCGGAATTCTCGACAAACTCGAATTCGGCGACGGCCGCGCGCGCTATGAAGATGCCGAACGCGAGCACCACGATCACTTGATTGACATGCAGTCAGGTAAGGTTATCGAGTTCGTCGATGCCGAGATCGAAACCCTACAGGAAAAGATCGCCGAGAAGCTTGGCTATCAGCTCAAAGGCCACCGCCTTGAGCTCTACGGCGTGCCTTTGAAGACAGACAGCTAGTTCAACGCGGCCAAAATTCTTTCAAGAATTTTACCAAGAAAATTCGAATTTTCTTGCACCCCCGCGCCGATGGGCAGAGAGACGAAAGGCAACTTTCCGGAACCTCCCATGAACAATTTACGCGGCATCTTTCTCATCACGGCAGCCATGGCCGCTTTCGCGATCGAAGACGGTTTTGTCAAACATCTGACAACATCGATGCCGCGAGGCCAAGTCATGCTCCTGCTCGGCTTGGGGGGCGCTCTGGTTTTCTTCGCACTCGCCCTGCGCCAACGTGTGAATGTGTTTGACAGAGCCGCGCTTGGCCCCGTCCTCGTCTGGCGCACATTCGCCGAAGCTCTGGGGGCGACGTTCTTCATCACCTCGCTGTCACTGGTGCCCCTCTCGACAGTTGCTGCTGTGTTTCAAGCGACACCGCTCGCGATCACGCTTGGCGCGGCGCTGTTCATGGGCGAAGATGTCGGCTGGCGGCGCTGGAGCGCGATTGTTGTCGGCTTCATCGGTGTACTGATCATCATCCGCCCCGGTTTTTCCGGCTTCGAGCCGGCCTCGCTCTTCGTGCTGATTGCCGTTTTCAGTATTGCAGCACGCGACTTGTTAACGCGTATCGTGCCTGAAGCAACCTCATCAACCGTTGTCTCGTTCTACGGTTTTTTCGCGCTTGTCATCGCTGGCCCGTTTCTGATGGCCGCGACAGGCGGGCCGCAGGCCATAACGGGCACGCAGGGCCTTCTGGTGGCGGCTTGCGTTCTGTTTGGCGTGCTTGGCTACTACATGATCGTGTCAGCCATGCGCATGGGCGAAGCCTCCGCGATCATGCCGTTTCGCTACACGCGGCTGATCTTCTCGATCATCCTTGGCGCAATATTTTTCAACGAATCTCCTGACGCGCTCACCTATGTCGGCTCTGCACTGGTCATCGCCTCTGGCCTCTATACCTTCCTGCGCGAGCGCCAATTGGCCCGCCAAGCCCGCCGCACCGCTCAATAAGGCGGATGTTGGCGCTACCGCCCTTGCGCCCCCCTGTCAGCCCGTTAAGACGCTTGGCAAAGCCATTGCATGCAAGGAAACACCCCATGAGCACGATTATTGATATTCACGCCCGCGAAATTCTCGACAGCCGGGGCAACCCGACAGTTGAAGTCGACGTGATCCTTGAAGATGGCACAATGGGCCGCGCGGCCGTGCCCTCGGGCGCTTCGACGGGCGCTTACGAAGCCTCCGAGAAACGTGACGGCGACAAGAGCCGCTATATGGGCAAAGGCGTCCTTGATGCCTGCGCATCGGTGAACGGCGAGATCGCGGAAGCCCTCGTGGGCTTTGACGCAACCGAGCAAGTCGCCATCGACGCGGTAATGATCGAGCTTGACGGCACGCCGAACAAATCACGCCTTGGCGCGAACGCCATTCTGGGCGTGTCACTGGCCGTGGCCAAAGCGGCGGCTGATTACTGCAGCCAGCCACTGTTCCGCTATGTCGGCGGCACCTCGGCGCGCACCCTGCCCGTGCCGATGATGAACATCATCAACGGCGGCGAGCACGCCGACAACCCGATCGACATTCAGGAATTCATGATCATGCCGGTTTCCGCGACAAACATCCGCGAAGCCGTGCGCATGGGCGCTGAAGTGTTCCACACGCTCAAAAAAGAGCTGACAACCGCGGGCCTTTCAACAGGCATAGGCGACGAAGGCGGCTTTGCCCCCAACATCGCCAGCACCCGCGAAGCGCTCGACTTTGTTCTGAAGTCCATCGAAAAAGCGGGCTACAAGCCGGGTGAAGACATCTACCTCGCGCTCGACTGCGCAGCGACAGAATACTTCAAAGACGGCAAGTACGAGCTTTCGGGCGAAGGCAAATCGCTCACCCCCGAGGAAAACGTCGCCTACCTTGCTGCGCTGTGCGACGATTACCCGATCATTTCGATCGAAGACGGCTGCTCGGAAGACGACTGGGCAGGTTGGAAAGCCCTCACCGACAAGCTCGGCGACAAAATCCAACTCGTGGGTGACGATTTGTTCGTGACAAACCCCGAGCGCCTGCAAATGGGGATCGACCAAGGCTGCGCCAACTCTATGCTGGTCAAGGTCAACCAGATCGGCTCACTCACCGAGACGCTCAAAGCCGTCGACATGGCCCACCGCGCGCGGATGACCAACGTGATGAGCCACCGCTCGGGCGAAACCGAAGACGCAACCATCGCCGACTTGGCCGTGGCGACAAACTGCGGCCAGATCAAAACCGGCTCGCTGGCGCGCAGCGACAGGTTGGCGAAATACAACCAGCTGATCCGTATCGAAGAAGCGCTCGGCGAAACGGCAGAATACGCTGGCCGCTCGATCTTGAAATGAGTCTAACTCGGCGCGGCCCACCGGCGGGCTGCGCCATTTCCTTCGAAGAAAATGAAACGGAAAAGTCTATTTTTCCGGCGCTTGCTTCTAGAGTTTCGTCACATCGTAACCGTA
Source organism: uncultured Lentibacter sp. (assembly GCA_947497495.1). Lineage (GTDB taxonomy): Bacteria > Pseudomonadota > Alphaproteobacteria > Rhodobacterales > Rhodobacteraceae > Lentibacter. The sequence continues at coordinate 166,284 of CANMGT010000005.1, read as the reverse complement.
GATCCAGTCAAACTGCCTGAGCATCGCACCCGGCGCGAACCGCCCCCCAAGCCTGAGCGCCGTATGCGCCGCAAAGCGCATCGCGCCATTGCTGAGGTGGTATTTCCACGCATTGCCGGTGGCTCTATTGATCACCTTTTTCACGCGTTCTAACCGCAAGCTCTGATAGCGTTCCAGCCCCTGCTCTACGCTCTCCGCCCGCTCAAGAGCTAGGCCGAAAGCCCAGGCGTCTTCCAGCGCCATAACTGCCCCCTGCGCCATAAACGGCAATGTCGGATGCGCAGCATCGCCTAACAATGCAAGCCCGTCGCCATGCCAGGCCTGCGCAACCTCATGACGGAACAGGCCCCACTGCTTAACCTCACGAACAGCCGCGAGCATTGCGCGCGGGGCTTCGCCGAAATCATCAAAAGCCGCGCAAAGGTTGGCCGGATCATCCGCCAGCGTCCAGCTTTCCCCAACCCAGTCACGGCGCTCCGCTACAGCGACAAGGTTAACAAATTCGCCGCCACGCAGCGGGTAGCTCACCAAATGCCGGCGCGGCCCCATGTGCACCTGCACATCGCTGACCCGCCCGTAAACATTCGGCACAACGGCGCGCCAAGCCACATTGCCAGTGAAAAACGGCGGCTTGTCACCGTTCAGAACTTTTCGAACAACAGAGTGCACACCGTCGGCCCCGACGATCACATCAGCCTCAAAGCGCCTGCCGTCTTTTGTGCTGACAAACGGGTGTGAACCGCCCGAAACATGCGCGACCTGCGCGTTCAGCACGATCGTGACACCCGCCTCGCGCGCGCCCTGCTCAAGCAAACCGATCAAGTCAGCGCGGTGCACGAAGTAGTATTTCTGCGGCGAGAGCTGCGTGAGATCAAGCGCGACAACATCTGCGCCCTTGTAGTCTTTCAAACGCACGGTGTCGGCGAGCACAGCGCCGCTGTCCATCAACAGCCCTTCCAGCCCCATCGCGCGCAACACAGCCAAGCCGTTTGGCGAGATCTGCAAGCCAGCCCCGACTTCTGTGATGGCATCGGCCTGCTCAAGAATTGTCACCTGCGCACCGCGCATGGCCAGAATGCGGGCAAGCGCCAGCCCGCCAATTCCGGCGCCGACGATCGTAATTTTCAATTTATCCAACATGGCCGCCCTCAACCAAAAAGCGCCAGAGACAGCCCCGGCGCTTTTATAAGTCTCACAACTCGCGCCCTAAGTCGTCGCGGTCAGTCGTCGCGGTGAACTTTTTCGCGACGCTCGTGGCGTTCTTGCGCTTCAAGGCTCATCTGTGCGATCGGCCGCGCATCAAGGCGTTTGAGCGAAATCGGCTCACCCGTCACCTCGCAATAGCCAAACTCGCCTTCGTCAATCCGGCGTAGCGCGGCATCAATCTTGGACACGAGCTTGCGTTGGCGGTCGCGCGTGCGCAACTCAAGCGCACGGTCAGTTTCTTCCGAGGCACGGTCGGCAACATCAGGGATGCTGCGTGTGCCCTCTTGCAAGCCTTCAATGGTATCGCGACTGCCTTCCAGCAACTCGTCGCGCCAGGCCGTCAGCTTGCGGCGAAAATACTCAAGCTGAAGGTCGTTCATAAAAGGCTCGTCTTCCGCTGGGCGGTAGTCATCTGGCAGAAACAGCTCTGCTTTCATGGTCTCTTCCTTTTTTCCCAAACGCGCTTCGTTCATGTCAAAACTCCCAAATCGCGCTCCCCTATGGCGCGCTATTACTCCTCCAGAAGGCAATTGTCACTACCTGTTAACATCGCATTGCGGCGAAAAGGCGTCTCAGCTAGGTTGCGCGATGAAAATGTGATCAAATGGACGAGCGAACAATGAAATTTGACGGAACAGACGACTACATCGCAACGGACGACTTGAAAACAGCGGTGAACGCCGCAGTGATGCTTGAGCGGCCCCTTCTTGTGAAGGGGGAGCCGGGCACAGGCAAAACCGAACTCGCACGTCAGGTTGCCAGCGCTCTGGGCATGAAAATGATCGAGTGGAACATCAAGTCCACGACGAAAGCCCAACAAGGCCTCTACGAATACGACGCCGTCAGCCGCCTGCGTGACAGCCAACTCGGCGAAGAGCGGGTGCATGATGTGGCCAATTACATCAAACCCGGCAAGCTCTGGGAAGCCTTCGCAACCGAAGAGCGCGTCGTGCTTTTGATCGATGAAATCGACAAAGCGGATATCGAGTTCCCCAACGACTTGCTGCAGGAACTCGACCGGATGGAATTTCATGTCTACGAAACCGGCGAGACGATCAAAGCCAAGAACAGGCCGGTGATCATCATCACGTCAAACAACGAAAAAGAGCTGCCCGACGCCTTTTTGCGCCGCTGCTTCTTCCACTATATCCGCTTCCCCGAAGCCGAAACGATGCGCAAGATCGTGGAAGTGCACCACCCGGGCATCAAGGAAGCCCTACTCACAACAGCCCTGACGCAATTTTACGAAATCCGCGAGCAAACGGGCTTGAAAAAGAAGCCCTCTACCTCGGAAGTGCTCGACTGGCTCAAGCTGCTGCTCGCTGAAGACCTGACACCGGAAGACTTGAAACGCGACGGTGCCAACGCCCTGCCGAAGCTGCACGGAGCCCTCTTAAAGAACGAGCAAGACGTGCACCTGTTTGAGCGGCTGGCGTTCATGGCGCGACAACAGCGATAAGCACCAAATTTCTTTGAAGAAACTTACCAAGAAAATTCGAATTTTCTTGGTCGTTCCAAGCAAAAACGCCCGCGAGATTTCGCGGGCGTTTCTATTCGCTGTACAAGGTTTTAGGCGCCGACGACCTGAACTGAGTTGTTTGGATCCAGCTTGATCGTGCCCTGTTTTTTGATGTGGTCTTCCACCACATCCCAAATCTGCGGACCTTCTGTGCCTTCGTTGACACTTGCCCAACCCGCGACAACATATGTCTTGCTCGGGTCGATCTTCTCACCGGTTTTGAGCAGCGTCATATCTGTGATGCGCTCACCCTGCGGCTTGGTCACGTCGATCTTGTAGCCCATGCCACCAATCCGAACCATGTCACCACCCTGTTGGTAGTAGGGATCGGGGTTGAACAGGTTGTCGCCCACGTCTTCAAGGATAGTGTGGATGAATTCCCCAGTCATTTCAGAGCGGTAAGCCTCACCGTAGCTCATTGAGGTTACGTTCCAGATGTCTTCACGGGTGATCTCCTGGCCCGGCAAAATGCTCGGTCCCCAACGCACACCGGGCGACATCGCAATGTCGGCCTCGCGCTCGGAAATCAGCGCATCGCAGATCAGGTCATCCCATGATCCGTTGAAGTTGCCGCGGCGATAGAGAAGCGAATCTGTCTTACCGATCACTTCAGAAAGTTGGTCCGCATACGGTGCGCGTTGTACGTCGATAAGCTTCGCCATATCCGCATCAGGCGCGATCACGTCAGAGAAAATCGGGATCAGCTTGTGCTTGATGCCTTTCATCTCGCCGTCGCGCACATCCAGATCAACGCGGCTTACGAACTTGCCGTTCGAGCCTGAGGCAATGATATGCGTCTTGCCGACAAGCACAGGCTCGGGCAGCGCATCGTGGGTGTGGCCTGACAGGATCACATCGATCCCCTCGACATTGCCAGCCATCTTCTTGTCGACGTCAAAGCCGTTGTGGCTGAGCAAAACGACAAGTTCGGCGCCCTTGCCACGCACCTCGGCAACCATTTCTTTCATGTTGTCTTCGCGGATGCCGAAAGAATACTCGGGGAACATCCAACGCGGGTTCGCGATCGGCATATAGGGGAAGGCCTGCCCGATCACGGCGATCTTCACGCCGCCGCGCTCGAACATTTTGTAAGGCTTGAAGAGCTCAGCAGGCTCGTCCCATTCAGAATCAAAAATGTTCTGGCCCAGAGAAGTAAACGGCAAGCTTTCGACAAGTTCGTTCACCCGCCCAGAGCCCAGTGTGAACTCCCAGTGGAACGTCATCGCGTCAGGCTTGAGCCCGTTCATCACGTTGACCATGTCTTGGCCTTCGGTCTGGTAACAGGTGTATGAGCCGTGCCACGTGTCACCACCGTCAAGCAGCAGCGCATCGGGACGGTCAGCGCGGATCGCGTTCACTACGGTTGCGACACGGTCAAGCCCGCCAACGCGGCCATAGCCTTGAGCCAGCGATGTAAAGTCGTCATACGTCAAAGCGTAGGCAGCGTGCGAGCCGTCGTCGATGCCGTAGAGTTTGCGGAAATCAGAGCCCGTCACATGCGGAACCGCGCCTTTGTTGCCGCCAACGCCGATGTTGATGCTCGGCTCGCGGAAGTAGATCGGCTTCAGCTGGGCGTGAATATCGGTGATGTGGATGAGGCTGACATTGCCGAAGGTTTCAAACTCAAGCAGTTGGTCTTGCGTCAGCGCTTGCTGAGCCGCCAAACGGGCCCAATTGCCAAATCCGCTCGTCCCATACAGCGCCGAAGCCGCCATGGAAACCTGGAGAAAGTCGCGACGTGAGATCATGGTTTGAACCCTTCATTTAAGATGCATTAGCGGCACAACATATGCACAAAATCTAATGCGTTTTGACAAACGAAGGCCCGCACCAATTGCTCGGTGCGGGCCGGATAAGTTTAGTTACGGACTGAAGGCCCCTCGACAGACAGACCGTTGCCGCGGCTTGCGACATAAAGCTCAAGTGCCACAAACTCGGGGCTACCTGGGCTGTATGTTTCGGCACGCGTGTCACGGATACAGCCTTTAAAGCGGCTGTGAGCACCGTTCAGCTTGGCGTTTTTCAAACGGTAAGTCGGGAAACCGTTGATCTGGCCCTGGCTGAGGTGATCCGCACGGATCATGTTGCCATAGTTGTCTTCGTGGCAGCTTGCGCAGCTCAGGTCGAGTTGGCCTGTGCGTGTGTAGTAAAGCTCTTTGCCATGCTCCCAAGTCGCTTGGGCCGGCCCGTCGATTGCGACGTTCACAGGCATGCCGCGTGAAACCGATGCCAGCAGTGCTTCCATCGGAATGGAGCCGCCTTTGTCGGTTTTCCATGGTTCTGCACCCATGCGGTTTTCACGGCAGTCGTTGACTTGCATCTGGATGGTGTAGACTTCTTCAGCCGCGTCGTTCCACTTCGGGTAAACGGCTTTCACACCTGCCATAGAGGCCGAGTCACCGTGACAGCTCGCACAGGACTTGTCCTCAGAGCCTTCAACAGTGTTCCAGAGCTCTTCGCCCGTTTCAACAGCCAGCATGCCCGGGTTGTCAAAGTCATCCATTTCCATGGCTTGCGTTCCGTCTGCACGGAAATGCCAGCCAGAAATGACTTCATCCAGAGCACCGTCCAGATGGGCCGGGGCCGGAGCTTTGGTTACGATTTTGATTTCTTCGTTGATCACCAGCGTGTCATCATCCGCGTCGGCCATACCAAGTGTTGGCAGAGCGAGCGCGACGGCACTGATCAGAGACATTGTCTTGAAGTTCATGCATTCCTCCCTTGGAAAGCACCTTGCCCTTCTTTCGGGGCAAGGCACCATGCAGTTAATGATCAGCCGATCGCGACCGACTTTTTGTCTTCGTATACCGAGCCATCATCGTCATACCAAGTGAACTCGAGGTCACCGGCTTCAGGAATGGTCGCTTCGAATTCGAAGTATGGGTTTGTCGAGATCGCTGCTTCGAGTGTCACATCGACAATGCTTTTGCCGTTAAACGCGCAGGTGAAACGGTTGATGATCGAACGTGGGATCAAGTTACCGTCTTTGTCTTTGCGTTGACCTGATTCCATTTTGTGGCTGATCAGGGTTTTCAGAGTTACAACGTCACCAGCTGCTGCCTTTTTAGGCGCTTTGACGCGGGGTTTTACACCATCTGCCATGTCTTAAGTCTCCTAAATTAGCCGCCGCAGCCGCCGATTGTTACTTTTACTGTCGAAGCTGCGCGCGCAAAGCTGCCGTCTGCCATTTTGGCAATCGCAACAACGTCTTGCGTGCCTGCAAGGCGAATACGCGTCGAGGCGCTCTGGCTGCCCGCAAGCTCGCCGAAGTTGAACGTTGCAACACCCGGTGTCGGGTTGCCCGCCGCCAACAGCAAGATAGATGTGGCGCCTGCCGCATCAACGCTGACGGGAACAGTGTTACCGTTTTCAGCAATTTCAGGGGCTGTAAGTGTTACGCCGCCTTCAGCAACGTCTGCACCGCCCGTGAAGGCCGCAATCGCTTCGTCTGCAGCCGCGTTCACCTGGAACGGCAGAACTGCGAGAGCAACAGCACCTGCCCCGAGGGCCAGTGTATCGCGTCGTGAGAATTCCATGTCTCTCTCCTTAGATATCGTTTAAAATGAAAGGCTTACCGCCTATCATCCGTCTTTCATTGTCATGAGGAAGGCAACAACGTCTTCGACTTGCTGCGCAGAAAGCAGCGGGCCAAAACTGTCGTCAGCGGCTTTGCCCGTGTAGGCATTGCCTGGGCGCGTAAAGCCGTCAACCTTGTAGTAGGCCGGCATGACTGTGCCTTCATATGTGAGTTTTGAGTTCGTCAGGATACCGCGCAGTTCAGCTTGGTTCCAACGGTCAGCGACACCATCAAGGCTTGGCCCGACATTCCCGGGGAAAGCCGCTTCCGAGTAAGCCGAGGCTGCGTGGCATGCCACACAGTTGCCCAACTTTTTGGAAACCATAATGGCTTTACCTTCTTCGGCATTGCCCGCAACGCCCGTGAGGGACATTTCGACAGCACCGTCTTCGGTGAATTTCACATCAGCAGGCGCAACCATTTCGGCGTATGCCGATCCGGCTGACAGCGTTGCCACCAGTGCAAGTGTTGTAATCCTCATATTTCCTCCCTTGGCTACCCGTGTTCTACGGCGAGGTTAGCTTTGTATACCGTAGTTGACAGGAACTAGCGGCGCAACAACAAATTCATAGAAATGAATTTGCAAATTTGTTGTGACTCTAGGCCTGTTTCCATTGTTTTGATCCAAACCGGAACAGAATCATTCCGATAGTTGCGTTTGCAACATGCGTGCGTGATATTTCTGGAAAGGCTCGTCCGTCTCATAGCCCTTCTCGTTCACCCAGGTCAGCATGTTGAGTGTCGTCCATTTGCCGAAGGCACCGGGCACCTGTGCAACAGCCGCCTGTGGCGCCGTGGCACCCTCAGCCACCTTCTCGGGAAAATACATCATCAATGGAGTGAACAATGCACCCCACTTCTTAACAATATCTTTCTCCGCGAGTGTTTCGCCGTCAAAATCTGTCACTTCGACGTCGCCATACATATTAATTTGTACGACGAAAAAGTTTTCGCGGATGTAAGCGTCAATATCCGGGTCGGGGAAAACTTCCTCGTGCATCTTCTTGCAGTAGATACAGCCGCGCTGCTCGATGATGATGGCAAGGCGCTTGCCCTCGGCGTTCGCCTCCTCGAGGTCTTCACGCAGGTCTTTGAAGGTGTCGCGCATCCAGGGAGCTTTGTGCAGCCCGTCGTCGCCAACCGTCGCTGCCACCAAGGGCAGCGCAAGGCAAACTGCCAGAAGTGTCGCTAAAATCCGTTTCATACTCTCTCTCCCTTGAACGCCGCCCCAGTCCACTTAACCAAGTGTCTGGAAGCTCGGCATAACCTCTATCAACCAATTCGAAATGATCGAAACCGAGTTGGTCGCAATCAAGATCGCAAAGATGATCAGCATCACGCCCATCACCTTTTCAACAGCGCCCTGATACTGGCGGAAACGGCCCATCGCCCCGAGGAAGGGCTTTGCAAACAGCGCCGCCACAACAAAGGGCGTTGTCATGCCAAGGCCGAACACCGCCAAAAGCAAGGCGCCGCGCCACAGCTCGCCCATGCCGGACGCCATCATAAGGATCGTCGCCAGCACCGGGCCGACGCAGGCTGTCCAGCCAAAGCCAAAGGCAAGGCCCATGATGTAAGCGCCAAACACTGTCGAGGGGTCGGCCTTGCTCTCCATCCGCGCCTCGCGATACAGAAAGCCGATCCGGATAACGCCGAGAAAATGAAGCCCGAACAAGAAGATAACCGCAGCCGCCACATAGCTTAGCGTGTCTTTCCACTGACCAAACGTCTGGCCCAGCGCCGTGGCCCCAAGACCAAGCAGCATGAAGATCGTGGTGACACCCAGCGCAAACATCACCGCCGAAATAACCAACCGCTTCTGCGCACCGGGGGCAATGTCGCCCTCCTCGCGCAGCTCGCTCATGGAGATGCCCGCCATATAACTCAGGTAAAACGGCACCATCGGCAAAATGCAGGGGGTAAAGAAAGCAACCAGCCCCGCCAGAGCAGCGCCCCAATATGTAACGTCACCCATCATGGGCTGCTCCCCTCCCTTGAAGAATTCACATATTCAGATTATGTTGAGTGTGTTTCAACAGTCAATGAGTCTCAGCGCATGTTCGCACGTTTCCTAGCTCCTTTCGGCCTGCTTCTGGCAATGCTGGTCGCGCTCGCTCTTCCGGCCGCAGCCGAGGATGCGCCACGCACAGAGCTTTTGATGGTCGAGCAAGCCGGCTGCCACTACTGCATCGAGTGGAAGGCAACTGTCGGGCCGATCTACCCCAAGACATCGGAAGGCACATTTGCCCCCCTGCGCCTGGCGGATTTGCACAAAGGCCCGCCCGAAGGCGTCACATATGCACGTAAGGTAAATTTCACCCCAACCTTCATTTTGCTGGAGAATAATAGCGAAATTGGCCGTATTGAGGGCTATCCCGGTGAAGATTTCTTTTGGGGTCTGCTCGACATGATGCTAAAGGCCAAGACAAATTACACCGAGACACTTGAAGAAACCGCAACTGGCGAAGACACAGACGCGACAACGAACTGACCCGAGACAAGCCGGTAGAAACGGCACACGGGCAGACATGAGGGACACACCATGGGACTTCCCCAGTTCAGCGAAGATCTGACCGACCAAGAGCTTGACCGCTTCATGGACAACGCGACAACCGCGTCGAATTTTCTCAAAACAGTGAGCCATGAAGGCCGTCTGATGATCCTCTGTCACCTTGTGACTGGCGAGAAGTCGGTCACCGAGCTTGAAAGCCTGCTCTCCGCACGTCAGGCCGCCGTCAGCCAACAGCTGTCGCGCTTGCGCCTTGAGGGTCTGGTGATCCCGCGGCGCGAAGGCAAGGCGATCTTCTATCGACTTGCAGACAACCGCCCTAAGCGTATCCTCGAATTGGTTTACGAGCTGTTTTGCGACCAAGACGACTGAGCCACCACAGCAAGGGGAGGTAAGGCATGCTGGAATATCTCTCTGAAAGCGCGTTCATCACGCTTGCGGGCGTGTTCGGCGGTGTCTTCCTCGGCCTTGCAGCGCGCTTGGGCCGCTTTTGCACCATGGGCGCTATCGAGGACATGCTCTATGCCGACAGCTCCTTGCGGATGCGGATGTGGACGCTGGCCATAGGTGTCGGCATTTTCGGAACCTACGCGCTTGTCGGCACAGGGCTGGTTGAAATCGAGCGCAGCTTTTACCTCTCGATCACATGGATGCCCCTCGCCTCTATCATTGGCGGGCTGATGTTCGGCTATGGCATGGCCCTTGCGGGCAACTGCGGTTACGGCGCGCTGGCCCGCCTCGGCGGCGGCGACATGCGCGCCTTCGTGCTGGTGCTGGTGATGGGCGTTTCGGCCTATGTCGTGCTCTCGGGCCCGCTCTCATACCTGCGCAACTACCTGTTTTTACAAACAGATGCCGTCACCCCGCCCGGCATTGTGCACGCACTCGCCGGTGCCACAGGCTTTGGAATCGCCGCGCTTGGCATGGCGATCGGCGCGGTGATCATCCTGCTGTCGCTGGCCTCGCAGGAAATGAAAGAAAGCCCCGCCTCGGCCCTTTGGGGTGTTGTCGTCGGGCTTGCGATAGTCTCGGGATGGGCGGCGAGCGGTTATATCGCGACATACGGCTTTGAAGCCTATGACTTCGTCAGCCACAGCTACTCGGCCCCCGTTGGTGAAACCCTGCTCTACGCGATGACATCCTCCGCCCGCCTTCCCTCCTTCGCTGTTGGCTCGGTTGGAGGCGTACTGCTGGGCGCCTTCATGGGCTCGCTCATCAAGGGGCACTTCCGATGGGAAGCCTGCGAAGACCCGCGCGAGCTGAAACGCCAGATCTTAGGCGCAATGCTGATGGGCGCAGGCGCTGTGTTGGCTATGGGCTGCACCGTCGGTCAGGGCCTCTCGGCGTTTTCAACCCTCAGCTACTCCGCCCCCGTCACCTTCGCCGCCATCTTCGCAGGCGCGGCTCTGGGCCTGCGGCACCTCATCGAAGGCTTCCAGCCGGCTGAGTAATGTGAGCCGAGCAGAAGACGGGCTTTTGACCACTGGCAAACGAAGCGTTGCTTCCGGCTCAAGGCGCGCTGCCAAACAGGCTACGCCCAAACAACTCTAAGGTTTGTCTGCTCTGCCTTGTTCACTTTCTGCTGTCCCTGCAAAGGACAAAAAGTTTGGGCCGGATAACGTCATTGGGACATCATCCTCGGCGCTGACAAACCCCAGACCTTGGTAAAAGCGGCGCGCCGAAGCGTTGTGGCCATGTGTCGTCAACCCCATGTAACGCGCGCCCCAGCTTTGCGCTCCATGCGCCGCCGTCGCCGAAAGCAAACGCGCGCCGAGATTTTGTCCGCGCTGATCAGGGCCAACCCACAAGTCCTGCACATAGACGCCCGGCTGTCCGCGCGTCGTGGAAAAATGCGGGAAAAACAGCGACAACCCGCCCCCCTTGGCGAGCATGACTGAAAACAGCGCATTGGGCCCGAAGCCATGCTGGCGGATCGCCTCAGGTGTTGACGCGAACTCTCTTGCGTCGCCCATCTCTTCTGCAAGACAGGCCAGCATTTCCGTGATGGCCTCTGCGTCTTGCGGGCTGGCCAATCTGATCTCTGCTGTTCCGGTCATTCTACCCTGTGGCTCCATAAGTGCGTTCTGCAATGTCGATCGCAGATATCTCCTTCACACAGGCTGACAGGAAGGTGGCTTCGGCGTCAGACTGGCGGCGGTTGGGGTTGCTGATGAGGTAGATATTCACGAGCGGCAGGTCATCATAAGGGGGCAGCTGGCGAAGGTTTCCAACCACAACATCGGGCTTGGCAACGTGCAGCGGCAACGAGCCGATGCCAATATTTGCCATGATCATGCGCCGGATTTCATTGAGGCTTGAGGACATCCCCCGTCGACTGTTGGCGAGGCCAAGATGCGAGCGCAGTCGCGATATGGCCTCCAAAGGGCGGCCCTCGGCTTCGGTTTGAAACGCCACGAAGGGCTCGTCCTGAAGATCTTGCGGGGCAATTTCCGGCGCATCGAAAAGCGGGTGGCGCGTCCCGCAAAAGAGCCCGAAGAACTCACGATACAAAATGAGCGACTCCAGATGTTTGGGCGCGGCGGGCAGCAGGCAAATGCCAAAGCTTGCGCGGTTTTGCGAGACTGTAATTTCAACCTCGTCGCTTTCCGTAACCGAAAACGAGTAGGTCACTTGAGGGTGCTGGCTCGAAAACCTGTTCATAAAGTCGTCGAAGTGCTTGCAGACCACATGGCTTGTTATGGCAATTGACAGATGCCCGCGAAGCTCGGCGTGAGCCTGATCAAGAAGCGACGGAAGCTGCGAGACCGTTCCGAAGATTTTTGCGCATTCCGTATAGAGCACCTGCCCGGACCGCGTGAGTGAAAACTCGTTTGGTTTGCGTATTATAAGCGTCTGGCCCGTGTGCTCCTCAAGCCGCTTGAGAGCTGCGGAAATGGTCGGTTGTTTCAGGCCCAGAAAATGTGCCGCCTTGGAGATGCCCTTCTGCTCGACAACCACCATGAATGTTCGCAGCAGGTTCCAGTCAAGGTTCCAGGGGAAACGCTGATCAAGGGCTGGTCTCATAGATTTCCTCTATATTGATAATACTCAATATCTATTTGCCCTATGGGTTCGCTCCATGCAAGGCTCGATTTCAGAGCGGAGAATCCGCCAACACGAAGCCGCGTCGGCTTCAAAGCGATACACAGCTGGGAGAACTACAAATGACTATTCGCCGAACCATTCTAAAATCTGCAATTGCCGCGGCAGGCTTGGCCGTGCTGGGCATGAATGCAACCGCAGAAGAACTAGACGCCCTCAAGGAAAAGGGTGTGTTGCGCATCGCGATGTCGGGCGCCTACCCTCCGTTCAACTTCGTCAACGACGAAAATCAGGTTGTTGGCTTTGACCCAGCCATTGGCACCGAGATCGCCAAACGTATGGGCATGGAAGCCGAGATCGTCACCACAGCGTGGGACGGCATCATCGGCGGCCTGTTGGCGAACAAGTATGACGCCATTGTCGGTTCGATGACGATCACAGCCGAGCGCGACGAAGTCGTCGACTTCGTTGGCCCCTACTACTCGGACAAACGTGCGATCTTTACCAAGCCGGGGTCTGGCATTGCGAGCCTTGACGATCTCAAGGGTAAAAAAGTCGGTCTGACACTCGGCGAAACCCATGAAGATTGGGCGCGTGAAAAGGGCTATGACATCAACACCTACAAAGGCCTGCCAGAGCTGTTGCTCGAACTGGAAAATGGCCGCGTGGATGCGATCGTGAACGACTCTATCGCCGCCATTCTGGCGATGGGTGAAAAAGGCCAGGAATTCGAAATGTTCGGAGACCCGACCACAGAGCCCTTTGGCGCTGGCATCGCCATTCGCGAAGGCAGCCCGAAACTCGCAGCCGAAATGCAAGCGGCCCTTCAATCCATGATGGATGACGGGACATACCTTACCCTTGCCAAAAAATGGATCGGCGCGGACATCCGCTAACCGCCATTTGCCCTTGCCGCCAACGCGGCGAGGGCTTTCTATCCCATGATGATCGTTGGTTCGCGCCCGCTTGGCGCCCGGACTGTGCCCTGCTTACAAGGAGGACCCCGTGGATATTGAACTTATGCTCAAGGTCTATCCATTCTTTCTGGAGGCCGCTTGGCTCACCATTGTGCTGTCCGTTCTGACAGCGGTTCTGGGGCTGATCTGCGGAACTTTAGGAGCCTTCGCGCGTCTGTCGCGGTTTGCTATCCTCAGGTTCATCGCCGCGGCCTATGTCAGCGTTTTTCGCGGCACACCCGCTTTGATCCAATTGTTCATCCTCTATTTCGGTGGGCCGCAGATCGGCATCCAGCTGGATGCTTTCGAGGCCGGCGTCATCGGCCTTGGCATCAACGCCGGAGCTTATATGGCCGAGACAATCCGCGGCGGGATCATCTCTATCGACAAAGGCCAGCGCGAGGCTGCCCGCACCCTTGGCCTGAGCCATTGGCAGGCCATGTACAAAATCATCCTGCCGCAAGCCGCCCGCCTGATGGTGCGCCCGCTTGGTGTGAACCTGAACATGCTAATCAAGGCCACGGCGCTTGTTGCGGCTATTTCGGTTGTCGAGCTTACCTACACGGCGCAACGCTACATCGGCTCGACATATAAGCCGTTCGAGATGTTCCTGCTCGCAGGGGTTCTCTACATGATCATTATCTATGTGACCGGCCGAGGCGTTGTCTGGCTTGATCGCAAAGTGCAAATCACATGACTTTGAAAGGATAAGCCGATGGGTCTCGATTTCTCGATGGTCCCCAAATATCTGGACATCATCTTGCTGGGCTGCGCCTACACAATCGGCATTACCGTCGCCGCAGCAATACTGAGTTTCTTTGGCGGAATCGTGTTCGCGGTGATCGCGCTTTATGCGCCGTGGGTTATCCGGCAGCCTTTCCGGTTGGTCGCTTGGATCTTTATGGGAACACCGCTTTTGCTCCAACTGTTCCTGATCTACTTCGGCTTGGTTCAAGTCGGCATCGACTTGCCAGCCGTTGTTGCGGGGATCATCGGGCTGGGGCTACACTTCGCGGTCTATAATTCCGAGCTGATCCAGACGGCTATTCTGTCGGTCGACAAAGGCCAGATGGAAGCCGCCCGCACCCTCGGCCTCAGTCGCGGCGAAGCGCTGCGCAAAGTGGTCATTCCTCAGGCTGTTCGTGACGTTATCCCGCCGATCAGCAACAACATGATCGCGCTTTTGAAAGACAGCGCGCTGGTCTCGGTGATCGGCGTCAGCGAGCTAACGCTGTCAGCGCAACGCGTCATCGGCAAGACATACCGGCCCTTTGAATTCTACCTGCTCGCAGCAGCCTTCTACTACGTCATTAACCTCGCAATGGAATGGGTGCAGCGCAAGATAGAACGCCGCATCTCGATTTCCCGCTGAGCATTGGAGCCAGACATGACAGATGAAAAAAGCTTTGTTGAAATCCGGCACGCCCAAAAGGCTTTCGGCAAACTTGAGGTGCTCAAGGATATCAGCCTGAGCGTCGACAAAGGCCAGATTGTTGGCATCATTGGCTCGTCAGGGTCGGGCAAATCAACGCTGCTGCGCGCCATCAACGACCTTGACCCGCTGACTGGCGGTGAGGTCTGGCTTGATGGGGTGGAAGTAAACCAGAAACTGCCGCACCGACAGTATGAGAAACACATCAACCAGATGCGCCAACAGGTCGGGATGGTGTTCCAGCACTTCAACCTTTTCCCGCACATGACGGCCCGTGAGAATGTCACAATGGCACCGATGCTGCTCAAGGGGCTCTCCAAAGACGAGGCCAACACTTTGGCCGAAGAACAGCTCGACAACGTCGGGATGCTGGAACGGATCGACTACTACCCCTCGCAGCTCTCCGGTGGCCAGAAACAGCGTGTCGCCATCGCGCGCGCGCTCGCCATGAAGCCCAAGCTGATGCTTTTCGACGAGGCAACATCGGCGCTCGACCCTGAACTTGTGGAAGAAGTGAACCAGGTCATGCGCAAGCTGGCAGAGCAACACATGACGATGATCATTGTCACCCATGAAATGGATTTTGCGGCGTCGGTTTGTGATCGGGTTTTGTTCATGGATCAAGGCGTCGTCGTTGAGGAAGGGCCTCCATCCATGCTGTTCAAGAACCCCACGCAACCCCGCACACGGGAGTTTCTGCGCAAGCATCTGGAAAATGCCAAATGAGCGACGATACCTCCTATCTCTTCTACCAAACCCGCAATCCCCGCCCCTTTCTGGATCATGGCGAGGGCATCTATCTGTTTGACGAAAGTGGCAAACGCTACATCGACGGCTCATCCGGCGCGATGGTGTCCAATATCGGCCACTCGAACCCGCGCGTTCTGGCCAAGATCAAAGCGCAGATGGATCGGGCGACATTCGGCTATCGCCTTCATTTTCGCACCCACCCGTCCGAGGACTTGGCAGCCAAGACAGTGTCCCTCATGCCCGAGGGGCTTGACCGCGTGTTCTTTGTTTCCGGTGGCTCCGAGGCCGTGGAAAGTGCCGTCAAACTGGCGCGGCAACACGCCCTGACACAGGGTCAAGGCACGCGCTACAAAGTCATCTCGCGGTTTCCCTCCTATCACGGCTGCACTTTCGGTGCGCTTGATCTGACTGGCTATGATCCGCTGCGCGAGCCCTTTGCTCCGATGATGCAAGGCATGCCCAAGATCGCTGCACCTGCGAGCTATCTTGACCGCGACAACCTGAGTGAGGAACAGCGCGGTCTCAAATACGCCGAATACCTCCGTGACAAGATCATCGAGGAAGGCCCGGACACGGTACTGGCCTTCATCATGGAGCCGGTAGGCGGCGCATCAACCGGCGCTCTGGTGGCGCCTGACAGCTACTACGGCCGCATCCGCGACATCTGCGACGAATTCGGCGTGCTGCTGATCTACGATGAAGTCATGACGGGCGCGGGCCGCACCGGTAAGTTTCTGGCCGCCGAGCACTGGGGCATTACCCCTGATATCGTGGCCATGTCCAAGGGGTTTGGCGCCGGATACGCACCTTTGGGGGCCATAGTTGCCAGCGCGCGGCTGGTTGAGCCCGTGCTTGACGCGGGCGGCTTCCTACATGGCTTCACCTACGCAGGAAACCCGATGGCCTGTGCCGCAGGGCTGGCCGTTCTGGAAGAGATGGAAGAACTCAACCTCGTAGAGAACGCAGCCCGTATGGGCGAGGTGCTTATGGCGCAGCTACACGGCCTGATGGTACGCTACCCCTTCATCGGCGACGTGCGCGGCAAAGGCCTGCTGACGGCGTTCGAATTTGTCTCTGATCGCGAGACGATGGAGCCGCTGCCACCCGCGCTGAACGCCTATGACAGGCTGGTCGAGCTGGCCTATGCGCGCGGGTTGATCATATATTCGCGCCGTACCCGTGGCGGCAAATCTGGCGATCACTTCCTGTTGGCCCCACCGTTGATCATCACCGAAGAGCAGATTGCCGAGATGATGGCTATCTTGCGAGAGGCTCTGGACGTGTTCGCGACAGAAGCGGGCCTGCCCGTTCTAGAGGCCCGCGCATGAAGCTTCCCGACAAGCAGTGCAGCCTCCAAGACGCTATCGCCCATGTCAAAGACGGCGATACCGTCATGCTGGGCGGCTTTGGAGTGCCTGGCACACCGTTCACTTTGATCCACGCTTTGGTGCAGCACGGCGCGCGCAACCTCACGATTGTGAAAAACGATGCCAACGAGCCGGACATGGGCGTTGACCATCTGCTGCAAAGTGGGTTGGTGGCACGGCTGATCACCACGCATTTGGGCCTCAATGCCCATGCGATCGAGCTGATGAACACCGGCCAGATTGACGTAGAGTTCAACGCGCAGGGCATTCTGGCGGAGCGCATCCGCGCGGGCGGTGCGGGGCTTGGCGGCTTCCTTAGCGATATTGGCATCGGCACCGAGCTGGCCGAGGGCAAACAGATCATCGAACAGGGCGACAAAACCTTCCTTGTCGAGCCTGCCCTGCGCGCCGATGTGGCGCTGCTGCATGCAGACCGCGCGGACAGTTTCGGCAATCTGGCCTATGTGGCCACCGCACGGAACTTTAACCCGCTGATGGCCATGGCCGCCGACTGCGTCATCGCCGAAGCCGAAGCTGTCTTGCCTTTGGGCGCGTTGGCCGCCGATGACATCCACACAACCGGTGTGTTTGTCGATCACGTCACCGAGCTGGGTGCCTTGTCAAAGGAATATGCCGTTGTCCAACGCTAAAGAGAGAATGGTCGCGCGGGCGGCCCGCGAGCTTCGGCCCGGCATGGTGGTGAACCTTGGCATTGGCTTGCCAACCAAAGTCGTCAACCACCTCCCCGCCGATTTCCCTGTCTGCCTGCACACGGAAAACGGGCTGACGGGCATCGGGCCGACCCTGCCAGCAGATCAGGCGAGCCGAAATCTGATCGACGCTGGCGGCGCCTATGTCTCGACAATTCCCGGATCGGCCTTCTTTGACAGCGCCACGAGTTTTGCCTTGGTGCGCTCGGGCCGACTTGACCTGACGATGCTTGGGGCGTTCGAGGTTGCGGCCAACGGCGATCTGGCGAACTGGAAAATCCCCGGCAAGTTCTCTCCCGGTGTTGGTGGCGGTATTGAGCTGGCCCAAAAGGCGCGGCGCGTGGCCGTTCTGACAACCCACACAGACCGTGCAGGAAACCCCAAACTGAAGAAGGCCTGCAGCCTGCCGCTCACAGCAAAAGGCTGCGTCGCGCGCGTGTTCACCGACATGGCGGTGATAGATATCGCGCCGGAGGGCTTCACGCTGGTTGAAACCGCGCAAGGCGTCAGCCTCGCCGAGATCATAGAGGCCACAGGCGATGTGCTGCACGTTCCTGACACTGAACTTCCGAATTTTTGAGGCCCTAGAATGCAAGACACCCTTGAAGACCGCCTGCTCGCCGCCGTGGATGCCGCTTTTGACAAGCAAGTTGCGTTTCTGTCAGAACTGACATCTCATCCTTCAATCCGCGGCGAAGAGCAATCTGCGCAGGACTTTATGGCAGCCGAGCTAAGCCAACGCGGCTATACGCTGGATCGTTGGCAAATTGACGTCAGCGAAATTCAGCACCTGCCCGGGTTCTCTCCGGTTCTGACGCCTTATGACGACGCCGTGAATGTCGTTGCGACCCACCGCTCAAAAACATCAAAAGGCCGATCGCTGATCCTGAACGGCCATATTGATGTGGTGCCGACAGGGCCGCTGGACATGTGGGACAGCCCGCCCTTTGAGCCGCGCATCGACGATGGCTGGCTCTACGGGCGCGGCGGCGGTGATATGAAAGCCGGATTGGCCTCCAACCTGTTTGCCCTTGATGCGCTGAACGCCTGCGGCCTCGCGCCAGCGGCGGATGTGTTTTACCAATCCGTCGTCGAGGAAGAATGCACGGGCAATGGCGCTCTGGCCTGTCTGGCACGTGGCTACAAGGCCGATGCCGCGCTGATCCCCGAACCCTTTGCCGAGCACCTCGTGACCGCCCAGCTTGGCGTGATCTGGTTTCAGGTTCACCTCAAAGGCCTGCCAACCCACGTCGCTTACGCGGGCAGCGGGGCCAACGCGATCGAGGCGGCCATTCCGCTGATCTCGGCCCTGCACGAGATGGAGCATCGCTGGAACGCGGCTGAAAAGCGCCCCGATGACTATGCCCATATGGACCACGCGCTCAACCTGAATGTCGGCAAGTTTGCGGGTGGCGACTGGACAAGTTCCGTGCCCGCGTGGAGCACCTTTGATGTGCGCATGGCGATTTTTCCAGGGCAATCCATCGACGCGGCAAAGGCCGAGATAGAACAAGTCATTCTGGACGCCGCGCGCAGTAATGATTTCCTGCGCAATTCCTTGCCGGAGATCGTCTACCACGGCTTTAACGCTGAAGGGTATGCGCTGTCGCAAGACAGCTCGGCCAAGGCTGCATCGGCGATCAGCGCCTTGGACCAAGCTCACAAAATCACCACAGGCGAGGCCTTGGTGCGCGAAGCGATCACGGCGACAACCGACGCGCGCTTCTTTGGCCTCTATGCCGACACGCCCGCGCTTGTCTATGGCCCGCGCGCCGAGGCGATCCACGGTTTCAACGAGCGGGTTGATCTGGAAAGCATGCGGCGCGTGACCAAAGCCACAGCCCTTTTCATCGCCGACTGGTGCGGCACCGAAGACCTCTGAGGCGCCAGCAGCTTGCGCGACGCGCGGGCGACAAGAGGTGCAACACTATCGTATTCGCAAGTGATGAAACGCTCTTGCGAAACGCAAGATTAGCCGAAGGACTCCTCTCGTGACGTTACTGAGCAAACAGCAAATTTCCGAGCTAACCGCCCTGCGCCAAACGCTGCACAAGCGTCCGGAACTGTCTGGAGAAGAGGCCGAAACCGCAGAGTTTGTCGCAGAAGAACTGGCACGCTTCGGGGCGGATCGCCTCTGGCGTGGTCTTGGCGGGCACGGCGTTGCGGCGGAATTCAGGGGGCTTCAGGACGGCCCCACCGTCCTGCTGCGTTGCGAACTCGACGGCCTGCCGATCCCTGAACTCTCGGATCAACCCTACCGGAGTGAACGCGACGGCAAGGGGCATCTGTGCGGCCATGACGGGCATATGGCCTCCTTGTTGGGCGTGGCTATGGCCCTTGCCACACGGCCTGCCAGTGGCCGCGTTATCTTGCTGTTTCAACCCGCCGAAGAAACCGGCATAGGGGCCAAGGCCGTCATTGACGACCCCAGATGGCCTGAAATTCGCCCGGACTTTGCCTTTGCCTATCACAATGTTCCGGGCCGCCCGCTGGGCGAAATCGGCCTCTGCCCGGGGCCGGGCAATTGCGCGTCACGCGGTATGCAAATCTCGCTGGAGGGCAAAAGCTCTCATGCTGCGGCTCCCGAAGACGGCACCTCCCCCGGCCCGAGCATGGCCGCCTTGATACAGGCCTTGCCGCGCCTCAGCACAGGTGTGATCGGAGACAGTGATTTTGCGCTCAGCACCCTAACACACGCAAGATTGGGCGAGCCGACGTTCGGCATCGCCCCCGGGCACGGCGAGGTGTTTGTGACCCTGCGCTGCATGACCGATGACAGGATGGAAGCCTTGGTCACCGATGCGCTTGAACTGGTTGCCCAACACACCACGGGCCTTGCAGCCGATATTCTCTGGCATGATGTCTTCCTGTCGGTAACAAATGACGCCGCCGCAACCGAAACCGCGCGGCAGGTGGCGGCGCGACAGGGCCTCATACGCCACGACATGGAAACGCCGATGCGTTGGTCGGAAGACTTTGGCCGTATCGGCAACGATGGCGCACAGGCCACCCTGCTCTATATCGGCGCAGGGGAAAGCCAGCCGCAATTGCACAACCCGGACTATGACTTTCCCGATGCGCTGATCCCCCTCACGGCTGGCCTGTTTTACGGGATCATCGAGGAGATCCTTGGCGCAGCCCCCGCATGACACTGCAGGACGGCCCCATCCCGAGTTCGTGGGTTGAGATCAGTCTTGACCAGATCTCACGCAACCTTGAGCTGACGTTGGCTCTGTTGCCAGACAGCACAGCCTTTTGTGCCGTCATGAAAGCCGACGCTTACGGGCACGGGATCAGCCGTGTGGTGCCTTTGCTTGCGGAACAGGGCGTGCGGTGCGTGGGCATCACCTCAAACTCCGAAGCGCGCTCTGTTCGACAAGCGGGTTTTTGCGGCACCCTGATCCGCCTTCGCGCGGCCACTCTTCAGGAAATGGAAGCCGCTTTGCCGGATCGTGTTCAAGAACAGACCGGCTCGCTGTGGAGCGCACAGCACTTGCGCAGAATTCTTGAGCGCGCCCCAGCACCCGCCGGTGTTCACCTCGCCCTCGACGCAGGCGGCATGTCGCGCGACGGGCTCGACATCTCAACGCAGGCCGGACAACAACAGTGCCGAGAAATCCTTGACGAAATAGCCCCGCGCATTGTCGGAATATCCACACATTTTCCGAGGAATGACCCGACTGCGCTCAGGCAGAGTTCGGAGCTCTTCCGGCAGCAAGTGGCTTGGGTCTGCGACACCAGCGATCTGACAAGATCGGACCTTCTTGTGCATGCAGGAAGCACCCTGACACTGCTGTCAGGTGAGCCGGTTGAAACCGACATGTACCGCTGCGGGGCAATCCTATACGGTTTTTTGCGCCCTGAAGCGGGGTTCCGCCCGACGATGGAATTGAAGGCCAATGTGGTTCATCTCGGGGAATATCCTGAAGGGGCTTTCGTCGGCTATGACAGCGACCTGCGCCTTGATACGAACCGACGGCTGGCCTGTGTTTCTATCGGTTATGCAGCGGGTTACAGTCGGATCGCACAGGATCGCGGCGCTGTATTGATCCGCGGCCAGAGGGCCAAAGTATTGGGGAAAACCTCGATGAATTCCATCGTGGCGGATGTGACCGGCATCGCAAATGTCTGCGTCGGAGATATTGTGACGGTGTTCGGCGCGGATGGTGCGGATGTGATCGGGCCCGATATCGCAACAGCGCAATTCAGCACCATCCTGCCAGACCTGTTTTCCGACTGGGGCCTGCGCAATCCGCGGCACTACCGATAGGCGCCGCGTGGCGCAAGCAACCAATGTCTGCCTTAGGGAAGTTGCGATGACGCTTGCAGCATTCGTCACGCGGAGCACAAACCGAACTATACACTCAGGCCCGCATTACTCTGCGCGCGCCGCAGCCAAGATAGGCCCGTGGCCTGCGCTCTGAATGATGATGGCGGTTTTCATATCCGGGGCCGAACGCACCGACAGGCTCAGAGGCTTGCGCATGTCCCATTTGCCAACAACTTTCAGCTCGTGCACAACATTGGCATAGGCGATCTCTTTGCCCGCGTTCTCGCCGCGCACGATGCGTGTGGTCTGTGACGGGTGATAGCGCACCATCACAACAACAGCCGGAACCGCAACCGAGCTTGCCTGAGCCTGAATGTTCACCTTGCCACCCTTGCGCACGGCTTTCAGCGCCACAGCAGCAGGCTTGGCTTGGTGCATCTTCACCAGCGTGTTCACGTCTTTGGGGTGGTTGCCCACAACATGTTCCTGGCCCTGAATAACCATCTGTGGTGTGTAAACCGAGCGGCGCCCGCCGACATGCGCATAGGCGCGCTGTCGCTCGGCATAGGCCTTGTTGCCGAACACGTCTTTCCAACCAATGTAGTCCCAGTAGTCAACGTGCAAGCCAAGCGCGATCACGTCGTCGCGCTGTGCGAGCTCCTGTAAAAACTTGTCTGCAGGCGGACAACTCGAGCAGCCCTGCGAGGTGAACAACTCAACGACAATGGGAGGCTTGCTCTGGGCATGCGCCGTGGTGACCAATCCGGCCAATATCATGATGCTCAAGGCAAGGCTTCGCCACATTCTGTGCACTCCGTTCAAAATCTGCTGTGCATTTCTAGCCTCTCCCGCTTTCAACCACCAATCAAGGTTTCGCGAGAGATCGGTGAGTTTTGTTTCAGGTTTGCGCTATGAGGCCCTCAAGCATGGCCTGTGGAATGGCCCGAGCCGGAGCTGTATTACCGGACCAGTGAAGGGTAGCAATGCGGGACGAAGCGGGCTTTCGCTGCGGCTGGCGCGAACGGCTGCTCGAATCGATTTTGACGCAGATGCTGCTTCTCGTGACCGGCCCATTGAATCGATAACTGAACCTTGTACGGTCATCTGTATCATTTTGAAAACTAAATACGCCGTTATTGCGTGATCCGAAGGAACACACATGTTTAGAAAACTATTTGGACGAGGTCCAACCTGGCAAGCATTTCTGGATCGTTACCCCGCGATTTGGAGTGAGGCATTGGACCGAATGGTAAAAACGCCTGATAACAGCACGCCCGAAGCAAGGGCAAATCGTGAGGCGCTTACGCTTGCAGCTGTAACCGAGGTCGCAGGAGCCGACGCCGCCGAATTCGTAGAGGTTTTCAGGCACTTTAGACCAACCATGTTCCTACCCGAACACAGGGAACGCTTTCCCATCATCGACAAGATCGAATTCCTTTCGCCATCAGAGCGCACCAAGTACTTCGTGAATGTGATAAGAGCATTGAAGCTACTGACGGTAACTTCAATCGGACCGCTGGACAGCAAACCGAACCATTGGACCAAAGACTACTTGCACTATGTTGATCGCGACCCGGACATTCGCTTTCTCGAAATGGATCTGGCGAAATACCCAATCTTTCTTAACGAAGGCTACAGTGGCACATTCAACACCACAAACCTGTCCTACGCTGCGGCCGAAATCGCAAAGGGCAAGATGGTCATAGACGAAGAACTCGCTATTGAATTCCTGCGCTTGGTCAAATCGCCTACTGGAAGCACGCTTTGTTTTGCAAAGGGATTGGCGAAGCACCTGGTTGCACCGTACCGACAGGCCCCATCAAATGACTACCTCGCTGAATTCGAAAATACGCTCAGGTACTTGAATGACAGACACAAGGGCTTTGGGCGTCAGAATGCCTGGGCTGAATTCAAACATTACCTGCGCAGATTGATGAACAATGCGGCAGAAGCCTCATCACGCCAATAGCTGACCTTCGTTTAAACTGCAGCATCATGTAGATTGGGCTCAAACCCGCCATTTGCAGCAATGCGCGCGAACGGCGGGTTTCAATTTTGCAGGTTTAATCCAAGGCAAACGCCTTAGCCGATCGAGACAAGCTCGATGTCAAAGATCAGGTCTTTGCCGGCCAGCGCGTGGTTGGCATCAAGCGTGACAGTGTCCTCGCCCAGTTCAACCACGGTCAGCGCCATAACTTCGCCGCGCTCGTTGCGGGCCTGAAGCTGCATGCCCATTTCAAGCGGGATCTCGGCGGGAATGTCCGTGCGCGGCACTTGCTGGCGCGCTTCTTCGTGCACAGGGCCGTAAGCGTCTTCCGGAGCGATCTCGACGCGTTTCTTGTCGCCCACTGCCATGCCGGGCAGGGCCACATCAAGGCCGGGGATAATCTGGCCGGAGCCAACCGCAAACTCCAGAGGCTCGCGGCCTTCGCTTGAGTCAAACACGCTGCCGTCTTTGAGAGTTCCGGTGTAGTGAATGCTCACTGTATCGCCTGATTTTACTTGGCTCATTGGGGGTATCCTGTTC
Source organism: uncultured Lentibacter sp. (assembly GCA_947497495.1). GTDB lineage: Bacteria > Pseudomonadota > Alphaproteobacteria > Rhodobacterales > Rhodobacteraceae > Lentibacter. Next base: position 142,419 of record CANMGT010000005.1, on the reverse strand, counting down.
TTTACGTAAGTGAATGGTGAGGCCGCGCCGCGCGCGGGTTCTCAAGCTCGCGAAGAACGTAAACAGGCAACAGGCAGATTGCAAACCGTTGCCGCGCCTTCGCAAGCGGTTGACCTTTCGCAAACCGCGCGACAAGCTTTGCGCATCACTCCTGGGGAAGCGATGATGACTGCCGAAAACTCTGCCAAAACCATCACAACATGTGTTTTTGACGCCTACGGCACGTTGTTTGACGTGACAGCCGCCGCGCGCGAAGCCGCAGAATCGCCCGCCTTCCCTGCCTTGGCCGAGACGTGGCAGGCCCTCGCCGCCAACTGGCGCGACAAGCAAGTCGGCTACTCATGGCTGCGCGCCGTGACGGGCGATCACTGCGACTTCTGGCAGCTCACCCAAGACGCGCTTGACTACGCGCTTGAGGCAAACGGGTTGGAAGGCGACGCCGCCCTGCGCGAACGCCTGTTGCAACTCTACTGGGAGCTTTCGGCCTACCCCGAAGTCCCCGCCGTGCTGAGCGCGCTCAAAGACGCGGGCATGACAACAGCCATCCTCTCCAACGGCTCGCCCGACATGCTCAACGGCGCTGTGAGCTCGGCGGGGCTGAATGCGCTGCTTGATGCCACGCTTTCCGTGGAAAGCGTCGGTGTGTTCAAGCCTTCTGCCAAAGTCTACAACCTCGTTGAAACCGAGTTGAATGTCGCCAAATCCGAGGTGCTTTTTGTCTCCTCCAACGGCTGGGACGCGGGCTGCGCCGCCGCCTACGGCTTTGAAACCGCTTGGATAAACCGCCTCGGCCTGCCACAAGACCGCCTGCACGGCACACCGCAGCACACATTGCCTGACCTCACAACCTTACCCTCACTGATAAAGCGCTAACATGCCTGACTTCGTCACATCCGACAAAATCCGCATTCACTTTGAAGACAGTGGAGAAGGCACACCCATTCTGTGTCTGGCAGGGCTCACCCGCACCCACCGCGACTTTGACTTCGTCGCACCGCACCTTGAGGGCTTCCGCCTCATTCGCCCCGACTATCGCGGGCGCGGGCGCTCGGACTGGGCCGATCCGGCAACCTACACGCCGCTCGTTGAGGCCCGCGACGCGCTTGAGCTGCTCGACCACCTGAACATCCCCAAAGCCGCGATCCTTGGCACATCCCGCGGCGGGCTGATCGCGATGACGATCGCCGCAACAGCGCGCGAGCGTTTGCTCGGCGTGGCGCTGAACGATGTCGGCCCCGAACTCAGCCGCGTGGGCCTTGAGCGGATCGGGGCCGTTATCGGCAAAAAGCCCAGCTACAAGACATTTGCGGCGCTGCTCGACGTCTGGCCTGACCTTGCCCAAGGCTTCGAAAACGTCCCCATGAGCCGCTTTCGCGAAGAAGTCTCGCGCCTCTTTGAAGAAACCGATGAAGGCTTGGGGCTGCTCTATGACCCTGCCCTGCGCCAAGGCATTCTTGACGCGCTGGACAGCGAACTGCCGGACATGTGGCCGCTGTTTGACTTGCTCAAAGGCCTGCCGCTTTGCACCATTCGCGGGGCGAACTCCAACTTGCTGACGCCGGAAACCTTCGCGCAGATGCAGGCGCATATCCCCGAGATGATCACAGCCGAAGTACCTGATCGCGGCCATGTGCCCTACCTTGACGAGCCCGAAGCGCTCGCAGCCCTGCACGCCTGGACAGCACAGCTATGAACATCGAGATGATCCGAGCCGCTGCCACCCGCCTTGAAGGCCACGCGCGCCGCACGCCGCTTCTGTCCTCGCCGTTTCTGGACGAAATCGCTGGCAAGCCGGTGTTCGTGAAGGCCGAATGCCTCCAACACACTGGCTCGTTCAAGTTTCGTGGCGGATGGTCGGCGCTGACAGCGCTTGACGCCGCAACCCGCGCGCGCGGCGTCATCGCTTTCTCGTCGGGCAACCACGCGCAGGGCGTGGCTTACGCGGCCAAACTGCACGGCGTGCCTGCGGTGATCATCATGCCGTCCGACGCCCCAAAGCTCAAAATCGCCAACACCCGCGCTCTGGGCGCCGAAGTTGTGCTCTATCAGCGCGGCGAGGAAGACCGCGACGCCATCGGCGCACAGCTCGCTAGCGCGCGCGGCCTGACGCTGATCAAGCCCTACGACGACCCCCAAGTTATCGCCGGGCAAGGCACCACAGGGCTTGAAATAGCCGCCGACGCACAGGCGCAAGGTATTGAACAGGCTGATGTTTTCGTCTGCTGCGGCGGAGGAGGCCTCACCTCGGGCATCGCCCTTGCGCTTGAGGCCGACGCGCCCGCCTTCACAGTCCGTCCCTGCGAGCCCGATGGCTTTGACGACGTCACCCGCTCGCTCAAATCCGGCCAGATCGAACGCAACGCGCGCGAGTCCGGCTCGCTCTGCGACGCAATTATCACACCAGCCCCCGGCGCGCTGACCTTCCCGATCATGCACCGCCTTTGCGGCGACGGCGTTGTCGTGACCGAAGAAGAAGCCCTCAAAGCCGCCGCCCTCGCCTTTCAACGCCTCAAAATCGTGGTCGAGCCTGGCGGCGCTGTCGGCCTAGCGGCAGCGCTCTTTCATGCAAACGAAAGCACAACGCAGAACCTGATCGCGGTTTGCACAGGCGGTAACGTTGACGCCGAGGTTTTCGCGCAGGCCCTCGCCACGCTGTGATCGGTTGACACGCCGCCGCGCAGCGCTGACCATGCGCCAACCTCGCGCCCTCAAAGCACTCAAAGCACTCAAAGCACTCAAAAGGCTTCGCCATGACACGTTTCACCATAGCATCTTTCAACGTCAAAAACCTCATCGGGCCTGACAAGGAATACTACCAGTTCCAACAGTACACCCCCGAGGAATATGCTTGGAAAGAAGACTGGATGGCAGACCAACTGCTATCGATGGATGCAGACATTGTCTGCTTTCAGGAGATCTTTGAAGAAGAAGCCCTCGGCGCGGTTATCGCCGAGGCAAACAGCCGGGCGAGCACGCTCAACGCAGCAACTATTCCTGACAAATCAAAGCGTTACCACCGTCGGGTTATCTTCCGCAAACTTGCCGTTGAGTCCTACGAGAACGCCGAACTGGCCTTCGCACCCAACGCTGCCGACGAAGGTATAGCAGGCCAGCGCCGCCCCGGTGTGGCCGTGCTGTCGCGCTTGGGCTTTGCCGAGCCGCCCGTCGTGCTGCAGGATTTGCCCGAACCTCTCGAAATCCCTTTTGCCCCCCTGCGCGGGCTTGACGCCTCTGAAGCGGGTTTTTTCCGTATCAAGCGCCTCTCAAGGCCGATCTTGAAAGTCAAAGTGCCCGTTGGCGAGCAGGTGATCACGGTGTTCAACTGTCACCTCAAGTCAAAGCTCGGCGAATACATTCGCCCCAAAGGCGCGGCTTTCGCCCCCGAAGAAGACTTGCCAAACTACGACGCTGTCGGGCGTGCCTTAGGCAGCCTGCGCTCCGCGACCCGCCGTATGGCCGAAGCTTGGGTTCTGCGCCGTGAAATTGTCGCCGAGCTCAAAGCTGGCAACCCTGTCATGGTGCTGGGCGACTTTAACGATGGCGAACATGCTGTCAGCTCCGAGATCATCGCTGGCGAAGCGCCGTTCAAGAACTACCAGTGGATGCTGCGCCACGACGCCGAAAACTACGGCGACCGCTATTCAGTTGAAGAGCACGAAGAAATCACCGCGCAAGTCGAGGCCTTGCGCCTGCATTCTGCCGAAAAGCTGTTTGTGCGCCAATCCCTGCGCGACATGGTCTACACCTCAGCCTTCGGTGGCGTTTACGAATCCATCGACCAGATATTTCTGTCGCAACACTTCCTGCCTGAAAGCAAAAGCTCGCTTGGCGAAATGGAATATTTCTCGGTCTTCAACGACCACATCACAGACGGCTCGCATGCCGAGGCGCCCTACAATAAACTGGCGTCGGACCATGGCCAGATCATCGCACATATGCACATCAAAGATGGCGAAGATCGAGCTGAATCAAAAGGATAATCAGAGTTATGCACATAGCTGCACTTGATGGGATAAACTTGCACTACCGCGTTGATGGCCCCGCTGATGGCGCGCCTGTAGTCTTTGCCAACTCGCTTGGAACAGACTTTCGACTCTGGGACCCTGTTCTGCACTACCTGCCGGAAAACCTGCGCATTATCCGTTATGACAAACGCGGTCACGGCCTCTCTGACGCCCCGCCCGCCCCTTACGGCATGGGCACATTGGTACGCGATGCCGAGCAACTGCTTGACCACTTGAATGTCAAAGATTGCGTTTTTGTCGGGTTGTCCATCGGCGGGTTGATCGCGCAGGGCCTCGCCGTCAAACGGCTGGATCTTATGCGCGCCGTGGTGCTGTCCAACACCGCCGCCAAAATCGGCAATCGTGACATGTGGGACGAGCGCATCGCCGCAATTGAAACAGGCGGTATCAAGGCTCTCGCCGCGCCAACAATGGAGCGCTGGTTTTCCAAAACCTTCCGCCAGACCAGCGACATGCTCGCATGGCAACATATGATGGAGCGACAATCCCAAGAGGGTTATATCGGCTGCTGCGCGGCCATTGCGGGCACCGACTTCATCACGCCCACCTCCGGCCTGCGCCTGCCAACAATGGCGATCGCGGGCAGTGAAGACGGCTCAACCCCGCCTGATCTGGTGCGCGAAACCGCTGATCTTATCCCCGGTTCGCGCTTTGAGCTGATCCGCGGCGCGGGCCACTTGCCCTGCGTCGAGCAGCCCGAAGCCTACGCCAAAATCCTCACAACATTCCTCACCGAAATTGGGCATATCTGATGGCCGCCTCTGTCTTTGAAAGCCATCATCTGGCCAAGCTTTTCCCCACCGGAGAGCTTGGGCGCCTGTTCACCGATAGCGCCGAAATGCGTGCGCTGCTCATCGTCGAAGGCGCGCTTGCCAAAGTGCAGGGCGAGCTGGGCCTGATCCCCGCCGAAAGCGGCGCCTTCCTGCACCGCGCGAGCATGGAAATCCAGATAGATCCGGCGGGCCTTGCCGAGGCGACAGGCGCGAATGGCGTCAGCATTCCGGCCTTTCTCGCGGCTGTGCGCAAAGCGCTTGAGGCCCCGGAACATGCGCAGTATCTGCACTGGGGCGCGACCTCTCAAGACATCCTCGACACCGCGCTGATGCTGCGGTTGAAGCAGGCTGTTTCCCTGCTGCAAACGAACCTAAAGCAACACCTTCTCAGCATCGCGCAACTTTCTGATAAATATCAAGAAACATCTATGCCAGCCCGCACTTGGGGCCAGCACGCCACCCCCACAAGTTTCGGCGCTGTCACCGCCGCTTGGGGGCAGCCATTGCTGGCGCTATACCGCGAAGCTGACGAGATGCGCAGCGCAGGTTTCTGGGTGTCGCTCTCGGGTGCCGCGGGCACCTCCTCCGCCCTTGGCCCGAAAGCCGCCGAAACGCGCGCCGCCCTTGCAAATGCCCTTGGTCTCGCTGACCCGCGGCATAGCTGGCACGGCGACAGAACGCCGATCACCCGCCTCGCGGCTTGGGCCACGCGCCTCAACAATGCGCTGGCAAAAATGGGTCAGGAATTGAGCGAGCTGACCATGACGGGCATCGCCGAAGTGACGCTTGGCAACAGCGGCGGCTCCTCCACCATGCCGCAAAAGCAAAACCCCGTCGCAGCGGGGGTGATCTGCGCCTTGGCCGCACAGGCAAACGGGCTCAACAGCACGCTACAGTCGGCCGCCGCACACGCCCACCAACGTGACGGCGCCGCTTGGATCTCCGAGTGGATCACCCTGCCCCAGCTGATCCTTGGAGCAGGTGCGGCCCTTCACCACGCCAAAGAGCTTTCAAGCAGCCTCAGCCCCAACGCTGACGCGATGCTGGCGGCGCTCAACGCCGGAAAAGGCCTGATCTACGCCGAAGCGCTCAGCTTTGCACTCGCGGAAATCATGCCCCGCCCCGAAGCGCAAAAAGCCGTCAAAGAGCTGTGCAAACAGGTGGCCGAAACCGGACAAGAGCTGTCAGACCTCGCCGCTGCAGCCTACCCTGATCTTGCGATCGCCGAGATTTTCACACCCACAGAAGCCCTCGGCGCGGCCCCCGAAGTGGCCCGTGCTTTTGCTAAGGCCGTACAGGCGCTTTAGAGCGAAGCTTTCAGCTCTAGGCGGCGCGCATGCAGCACTGGCTCGGTGTAGCCAGAGGGCTGCGCGCGCCCCTTGAACACCAAGTCGCTTGCGGCCTGAAAAGCTATGCCATCAAAGCCCGGTGCCATCGGCGTATACTCCGCATCGCCCGCGTTTTGCGCGTCAACAACGGCCGCCATCTTGCGCAGCGCGGCCATAACTTGCTGCGCGTCAACCACGCCGTGATGCAGCCAGTTGGCCACATGCTGCGCGGAAATGCGGCATGTCGCGCGGTCTTCCATCAGTCCTATATCGTTGATATCAGGCACTTTTGAGCACCCGACCCCTTGGTTGATCCAGCGCACGACATAGCCGAGAATGCCCTGCGCATTGTTCTCGACTTCGCGCAGCACCTGCGCCTCTGTCCATTTCTGGTAGGTCGCCAGCGGGATGTCGAGCAGCCCGTCAACATGCGCGCGCCGCCCGCCCGCCTTGAGCTTGGCCTGCACGGCCAGAACATCAACGCGGTGGTAGTGCAGCGCATGCAGCGTCGCGGCTGTGGGTGACGGCACCCAAGCACATGTCGCGCCTGATTTGGGGTGTTCAACCTTCTGCTCAAGCATCGCCGCCATCATGTCGGGCATCGCCCACATCCCCTTGCCGATCTGCGCGCGCCCTGACAGCCCGCACTCAAGGCCAATGTCGACATTGAGGTTCTCATAGGCGCCGATCCAGCCCTTGCGCTTGATAAAGTCCTTACGGCTGAACGCGCCCGCCTCCATCGAGGTGTGGATCTCGTCCCCTGTGCGGTCAAGAAAGCCTGTGTTGATAAAGGCAACCCGCGCTTTTGCGGCGCGAATACAGGCCTTGAGGTTCACAGAAGTGCGGCGCTCCTCGTCCATGATCCCGATCTTGACAGTGTTCTCAGGCAGGCCAAGAAAGCCCTCAACGCGGGCAAATATCTCGTCGGTGAAGGCAACTTCTTCGGGCCCGTGCATCTTGGGTTTCACAACATAAACAGAGCCTTGCACCGAGTTGCCGCTGTCGCGCTGCAAGTCGTGCATGGCAATCAGCGTCGTCATGGCCGCGTCCATCAGGCCTTCAAACACTTCGCTCCCGTCTGCATTCAAAATGGCGGGGTTGGTCATCAGGTGGCCCACATTGCGCACCCACATGAGCGCTCGGCCCTTGAGCGTCAGCGCGCCCCCGTCAGCTGCGGTATAGACACGATCCTGCGCCAAGCGGCGCGTCACATCGCGCCCGCCTTTGCTGATAACCTCCTCCAAGTCGCCCTTCATCAGGCCAAGCCAGTTGGCATAGGCCAGCGTCTTGTCTTCGCCGTCCACACAGGCAACCGAGTCCTCGCAATCCATGATCGCCGAAAGCGCGCTTTCAAGCTGCACATCCGCGAGCAAGGCCTGATCGTGGCTGCCGATCGGATGCGCACGGTCAAAGACCAGCTCAACGTGCAAGCCGTTGTTGCACAAAAGCACAGCGTCAGGCGCTTTCGCGCGGCCTTTATAGCCAACAAACTTCTCGGGGCTGGCCAACGGCATGTCGTCAACCAAAAGCGCGCCGCCCTGCACATGGTAGCGCCGCGCGTCAGCGTGGCTTGTGCCGACAATCGGAAAGGCCTCGTCCAGAAATACCCGCGCGCGCGCCACAACCCGTGCGCCGCGGCCCTTGTCATAGCCGCCCGCTGGCAGCGGCAGGCCCATTGCGTCAGTGCCGTAAAGCGTATCATAAAGGCTGCCCCAACGCGCATTGGCGGCGTTGAGCGCATAGCGCGCATTGGTGATCGGCACCACAAGCTGCGGCCCCGGAACCGAGGCAATCTCGGGGTCAACATTCTGCGTGGTGATCTCGAAGTCATCACCCTCAGGCAGCAGATAGCCGATCTGCGCTAGAAACGCCTTGTAAGCCTCGTGGTCGTGGGGCTTTTCGCGGTTACCCACATGCCAGGCGTCGATCTGCGCCTGCAAATCCTCGCGCTTTGCCAAGAGTTCTCGGTTCTTTGGGGTGAGATCGGCAAGCATCGCGGCAAAGCCGGCCCAGAAGGCATCCGCCTCAAGCCCGGTGCCCGGCAAGGCGGCCTCTTCAACAAAGCGGGCAAGCCCTGCATCTACTTGCAGGTTGGCTCTTTCAACGCGGGCTGTCATGGCTCTCTCCTTGGCTGTTCTGGTGCTGGGCTGCGCAAGTTCTGGCAGGAAAGTTTCCTATAGGCAACAAAACCGAACAGCGCAGTATGACGAAAGATTTTATGATTTTCCCGAATAATGCGCCCGTCTTCGCCCAATTTCAGAAAATACAGCCCTTGAAGGCCCGCGCCGCGCTGCTTACCGTCGCCCCCAACGCAGCACCGGAGAGCCTCATGCAAGACGCCACACACCAGACGATCTACCTCAAAGACTACACGCCTTTCGGCTATATCGTGGAGAGCGTCGAGTTGACGTTCCGTCTTGCGCCGCGCACGACGCGGATTCTGTCACGCATCCGCTTTGCGCCCAACCCCGAAGCAACAGACAAGCGGTTTTTCCTGCATGGGGAAGAGCTTAGGCTCATCTCCTGCGCCATCAATGGCGAGCAGATCAAACCTCGTATGGTGCAAGGCGGGCTTGAGGCCGACGTGCCGGCAGGCGCGTTTGTGTTTGAGGCCGAAGTCGAGATTTCGCCCGAAACCAACACAGCGCTTGAAGGCCTCTACATGTCAAACGGCATGTATTGCACCCAATGCGAGGCCGAGGGATTTCGCAAGATAACCTTCTACCCCGACCGCCCCGATGTGATGAGCACCTTCAAAGTGCGTGTCGAAGGCAGCGAGCCTGTGCTGCTCTCCAACGGCAACAAAGGCTTGCAGGGCGAGGACTTTGCCGAGTGGCATGACCCGTGGCCAAAGCCCGCCTATCTCTTTGCGCTGGTGGCGGGTGATCTGATCAACCATCCAGACAGCTTCACCACCCACACCGGCAAGCACGTCGAGCTTAACATCTGGGTGCGCCCGGGCGATGAGGGCAAATGCGCCTTCGGCATGGAGGCTTTGAAAGCGTCCATGTCATGGGACGAAGAGGTTTACGGCCGCGAGTATGACCTCGACATCTTCAATATCGTCGCGGTGGACGACTTCAACATGGGCGCGATGGAGAACAAGGGCCTGAACGTGTTCAACTCGTCTTGCGTGCTGGCCTCGCCCGAAACCTCGACTGACGCCAATTTCGAGCGCATCGAGGCGATCATTGCCCATGAGTATTTCCACAACTGGACAGGCAACCGCATCACCTGCCGCGACTGGTTCCAGCTCTGCCTCAAAGAGGGCCTCACCGTCTACCGCGACAGCCAGTTCACCGCCGATCTGCACTCGGCCCCCGTCAAGCGCATCAGCGACGTGATCGACTTGCGCGGCCGCCAGTTCCGCGAAGACGGCGGCCCGCTGGCCCACCCCGTGCGCCCTGACAGCTTTGTGGAGATCAACAACTTCTACACCGCGACAGTCTACGAGAAAGGCGCCGAAGTGATCGGTATGCTCAAGCGGCTTGTGGGCGACGAGGACTACTACAAAGCGCTTGATCTTTACTTCACGCGCCACGATGGCGACGCGGCCACCATTGAAGATTGGCTAAAAGTCTTTGAAGAGGTGACAGGGCGCAGCCTCAAACGCTTCAAACGCTGGTATACCTCCGCAGGCACCCCGCGCCTGACAGTGACGGAGAAGTTTAATAATGGCCGCTACAAGCTTACGTTTAAACAAGAAACACCGCCTACACCCGGCCAACCTCAGAAGAAGCCACGGGTCATTCCCATAGCCGTGGGCCTGCTCGGCGCAAACGGTGACGAGATCGTGCCAACCACGGTTCTGGAAATGGACAAACGCCAACAGAGCTTTACATTTGATGGATTAGCTTCCAAGCCTATCCCTTCGATATTGCGTGATTTTTCCGCTCCAGTGACATTGGAGAAAGAAACCAGCAACGCCGAGCGCGCCTTCCTTTTGGCGCATGACACCGACCCGTTCAACAAATGGGAAGCAGGACAGGAATTGCGCCGCGCATCGCTGATCGAAATGATCACAACAGGCGCCGCGCCCGACAGCGCCTTCCTTGAAGCCGCGACACGCGTGGCCCGCGACGACAGCCTCGAGCCCGCCTTCCGCGCCCTCGTGCTGCAACCCATCGCGCAGGATGACCTCGCCCAAAGCCTGCAAGACGCGGGCCACACGCCTGACCCGCAGACGATCTATGACGCGTGCGAAACCATGGCCCAAAGCCTCGCGCAAAGCCTCGCTGACAGCCTGCCGCGGCTCTACGCCGACACCACGGTAGAAGGGCCCTATCGCCCCGACGCTGACGCTGCCGGCAAGCGCGCCCTCAACACGCGTGTGCTCTACATGCTGACGCGCACAGATGGCGGCGCACAGGCCCGAGCGCAATATGCCCGCGCAGACAACATGACAGAGCAAATGGCCGCCCTGAATGCGCTTCTGTCTGACGAAGCAGGCCAGCTTGAAAACGCAGCCTTCTTTGAGCAGTGGAAAGACGACAGGCTGGTGATGGACAAGTGGTTTGCCGCGCAGGTGGCCTTCGCCAGCCCACAAACCTGCACCGACACCGCCGAGCAGCTGACACAACATGCGCTGTTTGACATGAAAAACCCCAACCGCTTTCGCGCAGTGTTTGGCGCATTGGCCGCAAACCACGCAGGCTTTCACGAGGCCTCTGGCCGCGGCTATGCGCTGCTCGCGGACTGGCTGATCAAACTTGACGCCCTCAACCCGCAGACAACCGCGCGCATGTGCGCAGCCTTCCAGACATGGAAGCGCTACGACAGAGCCCGCCAAGCCCTGATCAAAGCAGAGCTTGAGCGCATCCTTGCGACAGAGGGCTTGAGCGGCGATACTACAGAAATGGTCAGCCGTATTTTAGAAGGTTAAGTTTTATGCCCGTCATTCTTGCCGTCATCGCCGCGATTTCCGGTGTGTTGTTTTTCGCCCTGCGCGCCCGCAATGCGGCCAATGCCGCAACAGAGCTGCTCGATATGGCAAACGACGTGCGCCTCGCCGCGCGCCGCTTCGGCTTTCGCCGCCAGACAAACCTGCACCCCGCCGAAAGCATCGAAGATGCAAACATCGCCATTGCAGGCATCGCCTCGGCGTTTCTTGAGCTTGATGATCTGCCCACCTCGGAGCAGCGTGAAGCCCTCGCCTGGCAAATGTCAAAGACACTCAACCTCAGCAAGGATGATGCCGACGAGCTGTGCATTCTGGGCCGCTGGATGGTGAACGAATGTGGAGGCGCCGATCCAGCCATCGCGAGGCTGTCCCGCAAGCTTTTCCGCATGGAGGGCGCGGCCAGCTTCACGCCCCTGCTGACGGTTGTTTCAGGCACACTCGGACAAGCAACGGGCGGGCAAACAACGGGCGGCAGCCTCAACAGCAAGCAAATCGAAGCGCTGGAAGATGTGAAACGCGCCTTCAAGATCAGATGAGCACGCTGCTTGAGCATCACACGCGGGGGCGCTCAAGAGCGGCGCTGCTGGCGCTCACATCGGTTTACGCTGTGCTGGCGCTGCTAATCGCCTTTATCAGCCTCAACCCGTGGATCGCGCTGGCGCTGGCGCTTTTCACCTTGCCTGCCCTTTGGGAGTTTATCACCGATCCGCTCTCGAGTTTTACGCTCACGCCGCAGCACATGAGCTGGAGCACGCCGACAGTGAACGACGAGCTACCGCTCGCGCTGGTTTTGCGGGTGCGGTTTGACACGCGGCTTGATCTGTCGGTGAAGGTCACGCTGTTTTTGAAAGACGGGCGCAAGCTGCGTCTGCCCCACGCCTGCACCCCGCCGCATATGGCGCTGGAGGAGGCGCTCAAATCCTTCGGGATCGCGACAGAGCGGCACCACTTCTCGCTGATCGGTTAAGCGTCTGTGTTGCCTGTGCGCGCACCAAGGCCCTCAGGCCGCAACTTGGGCCGCAACGAGCGCTGTGAAACGCAGTAAGACTGCTTGCGCGTCCAAGCCGACATTTCATTGCGTTTCTTGCTAGCGTGCATTGGCCCCCAGTCTTGGGTTATGCCGCGATACTTGTGCTTCTGGCCGGGGAAAAACCCGTGGATGATCTGGTCGCGCGGGACAGTCTTTGTCATGATCCGCGTCGCGCATGTCAGGTTGTCAGCGCCATTCTTGAGCGCCTCGCCCGTCTTGGCCTTGCACTTGTAAAGCCTTGCCGTGGAAGGCAAAATTTGCAGCAACCCATACCAAAGCCCGCCGCCGCCGACAGCATCCTGGCGGTAGGTGCTCTCGTGTTTGGCCAGTGCCGACATAAAGCCGACCCAAAACATCGCGCGCTTGTATTCGTCGTTTTCTTTATAGGCGGGGCACCATGTCATGTAGTCGCTCGGCACGGTTTTCACCAAGGGCCGCCCGTGTGACAGAACCGCCTGCATGGCGGCTTTGGTCCAGGCTTTGCTGCCGGGCCTGTGCTCCCAACGGGTTTTGGGCAGTATATAGGGCCGCACCCGTGGGCGCACCTTGCCCAAAAACGCAACCTGCACGGAGGCATAGTCAGACTTGCGCGCTTGCGGGCGGATTTTGGCAAACTCCGGCCCCGGCGGGCTTACGTCATCAGCCCCTTCGGATTGCGCCTCAATGCCCGCGCGCGCCGGTAGGTGCACTGCGGCTTCGACAATGGCTGGTACAGTGACCGGCGCATCTTCGGTCTGAACGGCTTCCGCAGCCTTGGGCGCGATAAGCGTCATCGTTTGCGCAGCGATCGCCTCTGCCTCAACAGCCCCTGTTTCGGCAACCGCAGGCGCGCAGACCAAAACAACGGCAGATATGGCACTGGTCAAAAAAACGCTACGCGCCAAGAATTTGTTAAGCAGATTCCCCATAACGTGCGGAATGAACCCGATTTACATGAGATTTGCAATATTAACCCGCATCAAAGACGCATTGTTTCGCCGATGAAGACAGTGCGCAAGAAAGTGCTTGGTTTACCCGAATATAGGCCGAGAGCTGCCGCTTTTTGGCCCGAATACCCCGCCACAACGAAAGCAACACCGATCGAAAAACAAATCTTAGAAACGGATTCCAACATGGCTCTTTTGTCTAACCTGCCCGGCCTCGCCCAACAGGCTCGCGACAGCCTCGGCCGATCTGCGCAGGCTAAGACAAACGCCAAGATGAACCCTAACGAGCCAACCGAAGGTAGCCCGACAGCCCAAACCTCCGCCCGCCTCTTCGCGGACGCGCTGGAGCGGCAACTCGTCTTGCCCCTCTCGGAAGACCCCGCCGAAGAAAGCTGCCGCGTGCGCGTCCAAGACCGGGGGCAGTTTCTGTCGCGTCAGGAGCGTTGGGAAGAATTGAGCCGCGAGATGCGCGGCGCCGACAATCGCAAAGTCGCCACACATTGCGGCATGCCCCATGCTGACCTGCTCAGCGTCGGGGCGCGCACCGACGTTGTTCTGGCCGCCGAACAAGCTATAGCTGACGGTTTCAGCCCCAACCTTGAGGGCATCGAAGCGCTTGAAAGCGTGCTCTCTGAGTTCCCCGACGACTACGCGATCGCCGCCGTTGTGGCCCAAGCGCATATGGACATCGGCTGGTCGTGGCGCGGCACCGACTGGACGCATGAGATCCCCGAACGCAACCAGAAGCTCTTTGAAGCGCATTTCTCCCGCGCTCAGGAAATTTTGGAAAGCTTCAAGAAGACATCCCAAGTCTCGCCGCTTCTGGCAGGGGCGCGTTGCAGCCTTGTTGTTGCGCACCCCCAGCCCGCGCTACAGATCGGCGACGCCTATGAGCGCCTGATTGACCTAAACCCTGTCAACGTCGCGCCGATGCGTACGCTTGGCAACCTGCTGCTGCCACGTTGGTTTGGCTCCTATGACGCGCTCGAGCTGGAAGCCCGCCGCACCGCCGGACGCGGGCAAAACACATGGGGCAACGGCGGCTATGCCTGGGTTTACCTTGACGCACTGCGGGTTGACCAAGGCGCCGCCCGCGCGCTTGACGTTGACTTCTTCCTCGACGGGTTACGCGACATTCTTTACCTGCAACCCGACCAACATATCGCGAACCTTCTGGCGGCCTATACCGGCATCACAATGTCGCCCGCGCGTACGCCCATCGAGGCCCCCGACGTCGTGCGCGAAGTGCGCGCAGCCATTCACGGGCTGTTTGACAACATCCTGCGCGACAACCTCAAAGAATTGCACCCGTTGCTCTGGGCCGAAGCTGATCTCGGGCCAAACCCCGGCGTTTTCCTACCGCCCCGCAGCGCCCTACTGCGCAAGGGCCACGACGCCGCGCGCAACGCGATTGCCGCGAATTTCGTGAGCGAGCTGCGCTCGGGCTTTACGCTCGACTTTGGCCGCGGAGGCCTCAACCTCATTCCCGAGAGCTAGCTTGCAAGCCCGGTAGCATGCAAAACCACGCGCAATGCCCTTGCCGAGCCTTGCACGCTGTCCTAAAACGCCCTTGATCTGATGAGAGGACGTTCGGCCATGCTCGACCTAAGCTATGAAACACCCAAACCCAAGGTAATCGCTGGCGCAAAGCACGATTGGGAACTTGTCATTGGCATGGAAGTCCATGCGCAGGTGAGTTCGAACTCCAAGCTTTTCTCGGGGGCCTCCACCAAGTTTGGCGCAGAGCCAAACGCCAACGTCGCCTTCGTTGACGCTGCCATGCCCGGCATGCTGCCCGTCATCAACGAGTTTTGCGTCGAGCAAGCGGTGCGCACGGGGCTTGGCCTGAACGCCGAAATCCACCTCAAATCAGCCTTTGACCGGAAGAACTACTTCTACCCCGACCTGCCGCAAGGCTACCAGATTTCTCAGCTCTACGAGCCGATCGTCGGCGAAGGCGAAATCCTCGTCGACATGGGGCCGGGTGTGGCGCGCAACGTACGCATCGAGCGCATCCACCTTGAGCAGGACGCGGGCAAGTCGATCCACGATATGGATCCGAACATGAGCTTCGTTGACCTCAACCGCACAGGTGTTGCGCTGATGGAGATCGTCTCGCGCCCCGACATTCGCGGGCCGGAAGAAGCCGCCGCCTATGTGGTGAAACTGCGCCAGATCCTGCGCTACCTCGGCACATGCAACGGTGACATGCAAAGCGGCAGCCTGCGTGCTGACGTGAACGTCTCGGTCTGCCGTCCGGGCCAATACGAGAAATATTTTGAGACGCAGGATTTCTCACACCTCGGCACCCGCTGCGAGATCAAAAACATGAACTCGATGCGCTTCATTCAGGCCGCGATCGACTATGAAGCGCGCCGCCAGATCAAAATTCTGGAAGACGGCGGCGAGATTGACCAGGAAACAAGGCTTTACGACCCAGACAAGGGCGAGACGCGCTCGATGCGCTCAAAAGAAGAAGCGCACGACTACCGCTACTTCCCCGACCCTGACCTCTTGCCGCTGATCATCGAACAAGACTGGGTTGACGAGATCAAAGCCAGCCTGCCCGAGCTGCCAGACGCCAAACGCGCCCGTTTTATGGGCGACTACGGCCTGACAGAATACGACGCCTCGGTGCTGACCGCCGAAGTCGACAACGCGAGCTACTTTGAAGCTGTGGCCACGGGCCGCGACGGCAAAATGAGTGCGAACTGGGTGATCAACGAGTTGTTTGGCCGTCTGAAAAAAGACGCCGACAAAGACATCACGGAAAGCCCCGTTTCCCCCGCGCAACTCGGCGGCATCATTGACCTGATCGCAGCCGACACGATTTCCGGCAAGATCGCGAAAGACCTGTTCGAGATCGTCTATACCGAGGGCGGCGAGCCTGCCGAGATCGTCGAAGCACGCGGCATGAAGCAGGTGACAGACACCGGCGCGATTGAAGCAGCGCTCGACGAAATTATCGCGGCCAACCCCGCGCAGGTGGAAAAAGCCCGCGAGAACCCGAAACTCGCTGGCTGGTTTGTCGGACAGGTGATGAAGGCAACGGGCGGCAAGGCCAACCCGAAAGCCGTCAACGAACTGGTGCAAGCCAAACTGGGCTAAAGCTTATGTGAAGGATTGCGCCGCGCTAACGCGCGTCGCCCCGGGGGCGGGGCCGAGGCTAACGCCTCGGCCCCGCCCCCTCACTTTACAACAGGCCGCTGCGTCAAAAGCGACAAACCCCTGATCAAGCTTGAACTTGGCCGCGCGCAAAGGCATCAACGACGCATGAACTGGATCATCGTTATACATCTTCTTTGCGTCATGGGCTGGATGACATCTGTCTTCGCCGTGCCGCGCGCCCTGATTTTCTGGAAGCGCGAATATGCCCAACTCGGTGAGTTCGGCCCGACCGGAGACCTGACCGTCAGGCTTTACCGCTTTTCCGCCGGCCTTGCTGTTATCGGCATTCTGACGGGCCTTTACCTTGGCTGGCAGGTCTGGAGTTTTGCGCCTTGGGTCTGGCTGAAACTCGCCCTCGTCTCGCTGCTAGGCGCGCATTACGTCTGGACAGGCATGCTTGTTATACGTGCCCGCCGCGGCGAGTTTCGCGAAAGCGACTTTTACTTGCGCGTCTTTAACGAAATCTCTGTTTTCGTCGTTCTGGCAATACTGGCGACTGTCGTTTTCAAACCTTTCTGAGAGGCCTTATGAGCAAACCCTTCATCTCGTCGTTGATGACAGTCCGCCCTGAATGGATCGACTATAACGGCCACCTCAACATGGCCTATTACAACGTGCTGATGGACGAAGGCGTTGACGAGCTTTGGTTGCAGTTTGGCTTTGGCACCGACTACCGCGAAAAGACGGGGTGCACGACATACTCCGCCGAGTATCACATCCGCTACATTCGCGAAGTGCATGAGGGCGACCGCTTGCAAGCCACGTTCCAACTGCTCGACTATGACGAGAAGCGCCTGCACTTTGCCCAAGAGTTAGTGCACGAAGACGGCTGGGTCTCGGCGCAGGGCGAAGGCCTCATGCTCCACGTTGACCAGAGCGGCCCCCGCGTCGCACCGATGCCTGCGAATATTCTCACGCAGGTTGAAGAGCTCATGGCCGAGCACCGTGACTTGCCGACACCCGGTTTTATAGGCCGCCCGATGGGCATCAAACGCAGGTAAGCGCACGCCGCGTTAACCTGTCGGTTTTGGCCAAAATGTATGCACGCGTTCTGCACGGATAGCTGCATACGTAGCTGCATACCGTAGGCACGGCTGTTTTTCGCCGTTAACCTCTCTGGATACCGCGCCGCAGGGCTGTTAGAAACCGAGAGCTAAAACACGCAAAGTGAGGGCACAGCAGTGTACGATTACAAAGTCATTCCGGCACCAAAGCGCGGCACCAAAGCCAAGGGTGTCAAAACACCCGAGGATCGTTTTTCTCTGGCATTGCAAGACCTTATGAACGCCGAAGCCGTGGGCGGCTGGGAGTTTTTGCGCGCGGAAACACTGCCTTCGGAAGAGAAATCAGGCTTTCGCTCAAGCACGGTGGTTTACCGCTCGGTGCTGGTTTTCCGCAAAGCGATTCTGCTTGAGGAGCCTGAAGCTGCGGCCGCCCCCGTTGTGGCCCCTGCTGTGGCCCCCGTCTCACCGCCTGAGCCTGCCGATGAAGAGCCTGAAATCACGTCGGAAATCAGTGACTTGGAAGAGCCTGAGCGCAGCTGACCTCCTCAAGACAGCTCTAACGCCAGTGCATGAATCTCGCTCGTGAGTGGCCCCAAGGCTTTGTGAACCGCCCGGTGACGCGCGACACGGCTCAGCGCGGCAAACTCGGGCGTTTTCAGGCGGACCCGAAAATGGCTCTCGCCTGAGCCATCGTCGCCAGCATGGCCAGCATGCTGAGAGGATTCATTAATAACTTCAAGCTCTTGAACCTCGAAAGCCCGCTCAAGACTTGCGCGAATTTCTGCTTCTTTTTGCATGACTTTATCTCCTTTGCCCCTTTCACCTTCCGCCAAATAGAGTAATATCACCAGCCATATTCGTAAAACTCGCTAAGGGAGTCTTCCATGACAAAATCTGATCCGTTCGGTTTTGATATGTCGGTGTCATCGGCCAAAAAGAAGAACCCCCGCGGCCGCCGAGGCATGTCTGGCGCCTCCGAAACCTCGACCCGAGTTTGCGAGCATGAAGCCTGCGAAGAGGCAGGCAAGTATCGCGCGCCAAAGGCCCCCGACGTGCTCGATGAGTATGTCTGGTTCTGCAAGGACCACATCCGCGAGTACAACCTCAAATGGAACTTCTTTGACGGCACAACCGAGGCCGAAATGAACGCCCAGCAGTCAAAAGACAAAGTCTGGGAGCGAGAAACCAAGCCGATAGGCAGCCCCGAAGAACGCGCTTGGGCCCGTCTTGGCATCGAAGATCCGCATCAGGTTCTGGGTGCAAATGCCACGCAAAACCCCGGCAAGGGCGGCGGCGGCTCACGGCGTTTACCCTCAAAAGAGCGCCGCGCTGTCGAAATTCTGGAAGCCAAGGATCACTGGTCAAAAACCGAAATTCGCAAGGCTTACAAGAAGCTTATCAAGGTTTTGCACCCTGATATGAATGGCGGTGACCGCAGCCAGGAAGAACAGCTGCAAGAAGTCGTCTGGGCGTGGGAGCAGATCAAAACCAGCCGTAGCTTCAAGGCATAGGCTGCGCTGTTTTGCGCACCCACCGACTGCCCCAGTGAACACCCGCCCAGACCAATAGCCAAAACACGGCGAGTGGGCTGAGCAGAATGAGCGTCAGCAACACCGCCACAAGATCAAGGTCGTTGATCCCGACGTAGAGCAGGCCTGCCAAGACACCGCCCAGCAGCGTCGCGCTCAGGAATGCTGCAAATGATAGCAGACAGCCACGCCAGCCTTGCCGCCCGATCAATGGTGCGAGGCAAATTCCCGCGATATAGGCGCCGACAAACGCGCTGAGAAGGAACAGCGCGCCGCTCCCCGAACCGGTGATTTGTCGGCCAAAAGCCACAAGGCTGATGCAGCCCACGGCCAGCCCGGCCAGCGCGACGGTGCCGCCAACTTTGAAGCGCATCTGTGCCGGAAAGGCGAGAAATCTTGAAAGCAGTGTCATGGTAAAAACCTCTGTAAGGGATTGAACTTACAGAGGTTATCGCTGGCTGTTTTGCAGGAAATGCATCCGGTTTGTGCAGGTTTCGCGCAGTTTACGCGGGCTTGAACACGAGGCTCACACCGTTCAGGCAGTGGCGCTTGCCCGTGGGTTTTGGCCCGTCGTTGAAGATATGGCCAAAGTGGCTGCCACAGCGGCGGCAGTGGGCCTCGGTGCGCGGGTAAACGAGCTTGTAGTCTGTCTCGGTTTCGATCGCGCCTTTGAGCGACTGGTAGAAGCTTGGCCAGCCTGTGCCGCTGTCAAATTTGTGCTTAGAGGAATAGACTGGCAGGTCGCACCCTCGGCAATGGTAGGTGCCCGCGTCGTAGACTTTGTCGAGCGGTGAAGACCCTGCGCGCTCGGTGCCTGCTTTGCGCATGACTTTGTATTCCAGAGGCGACAACATAGCCTTCCATTCAGCGTCAGTGCGGGTAACTTCGAAGCCTTTGGCGTGCGCCAACCGCGTAAACGGCAGGATTGCCCCTGCGCCAAGGGCTGCTGCGATAAACGAACGTCGTTTCATGTCTCTCTCCTCGTGTCTGGGCTTTACTCTCGTGTCTGGGCTTTACTATAGGGGCATTACGGGCCGTCTGACAGGGCACGGCCCGCAACTTCGCGTGATCACGCCGTTACATGGCGGGCAGGATCACCGTATCAACCACGTGGATAACGCCGTTTGACTGGTCAACATCAGCAATTGTCACGTTGATGGTGCGGCCACGCTCGTCTTTGAGCATG
Organism: uncultured Lentibacter sp.; assembly: GCA_947497495.1. Taxonomy (GTDB): domain Bacteria; phylum Pseudomonadota; class Alphaproteobacteria; order Rhodobacterales; family Rhodobacteraceae; genus Lentibacter. The sequence continues at coordinate 122,550 of CANMGT010000005.1, read as the reverse complement.
ATTTTGTCGCCATCGTAGGTTGCGTTCAGCTTGCAACCGCCGAGCGTTGGCACGATATGCGCGCCGCCGTCATCGTCGATCATGCCTTTGATGGCCATCGACATCGCATCAGCGCCCACAACGTGGCAGGAGAGGATCTTGGTCAGCATGTCCTTGTTCTCGGGCTTCAACAGGTCTTCAGCCGTGCCTGCCTTGAGCTTGGCGAAGGCCACGTTTGTCGGCGCGAACACAGTGAACGGGCCCTCACCTTGCAGCGTTTCTACAAGGCCCGCAGCTTTAACAGCAGCAACGAGCGTTGTGTGATCTGTTGAGTTCACAGCGTTCTCGATGATGTTCTTGGTTTCATACATTGCCGCGCCGCCAACCATCGGGTTTCCAGCGTAAGCTGCTGTCGCGAGTGTCAGGGCTGTGGCGCTTGCCAAAAGTGTCTTAAGCATTTCATATCTCCTCTGAGTGCTTCTGTGCGTTCCGACTTTGTGTCGGTGCTGCTGAAGACACGCAGCAGCGCCCAGGATAGTTTCAGAGAAAGTTTAAGAAACTCCGGAAAGACTCATAGTGAACTGAAATATATAAATAAATAATATTGGAAAAGGCAGGCTTCAGGCGTCCGAAACCTTGCCGATTGCCAGCACAGCCCCTGTCGGCGCACCCGTTGGCGAGCCTCCTTCCGGCTCGTCTGACACAGCAAGAACCGCACCTTTAAGGCGCGCGCTTGTCGTCTCATCAAGCTTGAGGATGCTATGTTCTGTCTCGGGCATCACCCCCAGAGAGACAGGCGCGTTGCCGCCCTCAAGGAGCCAAAGCTCAAGCGAGCGCCCCTCGCTCGCGCGGCCTGCCTTGCGCTGCAACTCCAGATAACCCGTGCCCTCAAAATACATCGCACTTACTATGAGAGTGGCGTCGTCCGCCGCGATCTCGGCGCGGTAGTCAGGGGTTGGCTCAGGCAAGACTATCAGCATAACAGCCACTAGCGAGGCCACGCCAAACGCCAAGGCTCCAAGGCCCAAGCGCAGCCAAGCGAAGCGGCGTGTGGACGTGTCACGGCCCTTAAACAAGCGCGCATCCAAGCCCCGCTTGACGCTTGCGCGCGTCTGCACCGGATCAACCTCGTCCGCAAACGACGCAAAGTCTTCCCGCCAGAGCGCGACGATCCCCGCCAGGGCTGGCTCTGACGCGAGCCGCGCCTCAAAAGCGCGCAGCTCGTCAGGTGCAAGCAGCCCGAGGACATACTCGCCCGCAAGCGCGTAGTCGTTGTTATCATCAAGCGTTCCGCTCATCTGGTGAGGCACTCCCTCAGGGCCAAAAGGCTACGGCGCAGCCAGGTTCTCATTGTGTTCAGTGGCACATCAAAATGTGCGGCCAAATCTGCATATGTATCGCCTTGCAAATAGGCGCGGCGCACGGCCTGTGCGCGGGTTTCGTCAAGCTCGCCCATGCAGGCGATCAGCTGCTCACGGCTTGACGCCTGAAGCACCAGCGCTTCGGGGCCAAGGGCCGTATCAGCCAATGTTTCTTCAGGCTCACCTGCGCTTTGCGCTTCACTGCGTTGACGCTTTCGCAAGCGGTCAATCGCCGTGTTACGCGTGATCGTGATCAGCCAAGTCATCGGGCTCAGCCCGTTGGAATTGTAGCGCGCAGCATTGTGCCAGATTTTGACAAATACTTCCTGCAAAACGTCTTCGGCTTCTGCCCGGTCATTCAAGACACGCAGGATCACCCCGAAAAGTTTCGCCGAGGTGGCAGAATAAAGCGAATCAAACGCCGGACGGCTGCCCAAAGGCAGCTGTGTTATCCAGTTTTCAAGGTCTTCGCGCGGCGCCATCTTTCCTCCCGGCTAAGCGAGCTTACCGGAAATTAGAAGGCAGGCCAGCAAACTTATGCCTTAGCCTTGCCCTCGCCCGCGAATTGAGGCACCACATCACTAACATGTACATGATTTATGAAGGATAGCGGCTATGACGGACGGGATGATCGACATCAACGCAAAACCGACTGAAGAAATCTCGGTTCGGGATGTGTTTGGCATCGACAGTGACATGAAAGTTCATGGCTTCGCTGAAAACTCGAGCCGCGTGCCAGAGATCGACAACACCTACAAGTTTGACCCTGACACAACGCTCGCAATCCTCGCGGGGTTCAACCACAACCGCCGCGTGATGATTCAGGGCTATCACGGCACAGGCAAATCGACCCACATCGAGCAGGTCGCGTCGCGCCTCAACTGGCCCTGCGTGCGCGTCAACCTCGACAGCCACATCAGCCGGATCGACCTGATCGGCAAAGACGCGATCAAGCTGAAAGACGGCGTGCAGGTGACCGAGTTCCACGAAGGCATTCTGCCTTGGGCCCTGCGCAATCCGACAGCGATCGTGTTTGACGAGTACGACGCGGGCCGCGCCGACGTTATGTTTGTCATCCAACGGGTGCTGGAAGTTGACGGCAAACTGACACTGCTTGACCAGAATGAAGTGATCACGCCCAACCCCTATTTCCGCCTTTTCGCGACAGCCAACACCGTTGGCCTCGGCGACACGACAGGGCTTTATCACGGCACCCAGCAGATCAACCAAGGCCAGATGGACCGCTGGTCACTCGTGGCGACATTGAACTACCTCAGCCAGGACGCCGAGGCGATGATCGTTTTGGCGAAGAACCCGCATTACAACACCGACAAGGGCCGCCAGATCGTGAAGCATATGGTCGCCGTTGCCGACTTGACGCGCACGGCTTTTATGAACGGCGACTTGAGCACAGTGATGTCACCACGCACCGTGATCGCCTGGGCGCAAAACGCCGAAATTTTCCGCGATGTCGGCTATGCCTTCCGCCTGACCTTCCTCAACAAATGCGACGAGCTCGAGCGCCAGACAGTCGCCGAGTTCTACCAGCGCCTGTTTGATGAAGAGCTGCCAGAGAGTGCGGCAAGCGTGAGTTTGGGATGAGGGAAGTTTCGGATCAGCTTCGCCGATCCGACTCACGCGCGCTGACGCGCGCGTGGGAGGGGGCCAGCCCCCTCGGCTTCGCCTCCCCCCCGGAGTATTTGTATCAAGAAAAACGAGTTGTGGTGTGTTATGAATAAACCGACCGACAACCCAGCTGATCCGTTTAAAAAGGCCCTCGCCGAGGCCACCAAAGTCATGGCTAACGACCCTGAGTTGACTGTTTCCTATACGGTTGACCCTTCGGGGATGTCGGGCGAAAACATGCGCTTGCCACAGATTTCACGACGCATGACACGCGAAGAAGTTATGCTCGCGCGCGGCACCGCCGACGCATTAGCGCTGCGCCATAAGTATCACGATGCTACCACGCATTCGCGCTATGCTCCTGCGGGTGACTTGGCCCGCGACATCTATGAAGCCATGGAAACAGCGCGGTGCGAAGCCATGGGTGCGCGCGACATGCCCGGCACGGCTGGCAATATTGACGCCAAGATCGCCGACGATGCAAAGCGCGCAGGCTTTGAGCAGATAACTGACCGCGCCGAAGCCTCACTGGCAACAGCCGCCGGATATCTAGTGCGCCATCTGGCGACAGGCCGCGACTTGCCCGCTGGCGCGAAAAACGTGATGGAACTCTGGCAGGGCTTTATAGAAGAGCAAGCCAGCGACGCTCTGAAAGACATTTCAGAGCGCTTGTCTGACCAGAAAGACTTCGCCCGCTTCGCCCGGCGCGTGATCTCTGATCTGGGCTACGCTGACCAGCTCGGCGATGACCCAGACGAGCCGAACGAAGAAAGCGACGACAGCGAGGACAGCGCTGAAGAGGAGGAAGACCAGCCTGACAGCACGGGCCAGGACGACGCCGATGACGATCAGTCAGAAGCCAGCCCCGAGCAAAGCCAGGAAGAAACCCAAGACGCCGCCGAGGCGCAAGTCTCGATGGACGAGATGGCCGATCAGGAGCTTGGCGATGAAGCCGACATGCCCGACGGTGAGGCCCCGCTTGAGCCCCCGCCCCCTGCTCCGGTGTCAGACGCTGACCCGGACTATCTGGTGTTTGATGACAGCAACGACGAGGAAATCCTCGCCGAAGAACTTGCCGAACCCGCCGAGCTTGAACGCCTGCGCGCCTACCTCGACCAGCAGCTTGAGCCGCTTAAAGGAGCCGTTTCACGCCTTGCCAACAAGTTGCAGCGCCGCCTTCAGGCCCAGCAAAGCCGCAGCTGGTCGTTTGATCAGGAGGAAGGTATCCTCGACGCTGGCCGCCTCGCCCGCGTGGTCGCCAACCCGACAACGCCGCTCAGTTTCAAAGTCGAGCAAGACACAGAGTTCCGCGACACTGTGGTGACCTTGCTACTCGACAATTCGGGCTCAATGCGCGGCCGCCCCATTTCCATCGCGGCAATCTGCGCCGACGTCTTGGCGCGCACCCTCGAGCGCTGTGATGTAAAAGTCGAGATCCTCGGCTTTACAACCCGCGCCTGGAAGGGCGGGCTGGCGCGCGAGAAGTGGCTCGCCGAGGGCCGCGCCCAGCAGCCCGGGCGCCTGAATGACCTGCGCCACATCATTTACAAAAGCGCCGACAGCCCTTGGCGCCGCACACGCCCCAACCTGGGGCTGATGATGAAAGAAGGCCTGCTCAAAGAAAACATCGATGGCGAAGCGCTCGAATGGGCGCACCGCCGGATGGGCCGACGCCCAGAGGCGCGCAAAATCCTTATGGTCATCTCCGATGGCGCTCCGGTTGACGACAGCACGCTCTCAGTTAACCCCGCCAACTACCTCGAAAAACACCTGCGCGACGTGATTGCCATGGTCGAGAATAAACGCATGGTCGAACTGCTCGCAATCGGCATCGGCCACGACGTGACCCGCTACTACGAACGCGCGGTCACGATCACCGATGTAGAGCAACTCGCCGGCGCCATGACAGAGCAACTCGCAGCGCTGTTTGACAATGATCCGCGTGCACGCGCCCGCTTCCTTGGCATCAAGCGCGCAATATAGGAGGCAAGCAATGCCCAGCCCCCAAAGAGCCCTGATAGAGGGCCGCGCAGCGCTGATTGTCATCGACATCCAGAAAAGCACGTTCATTGACGATAGTGCCGAGCGCTCAATCCCCAATATGCCAGACTACCGCGAGCGCATGCAAAAGGCGCGCAAACTGGTGGATGCAGCACATGATGCCGACATTCCTGTCATTTTCATTCAGGAAATTCACCGCCCCGATATGGTGGATTTTGGACGCGAGCTGGACGGGAGCGAAACCGTTCACTGCCTTGCAAGTGATCCCCGTACAGACATCGCCAAAGAGGAAATGGGGTGGCGCGACGGTGACTATGAAGTCCCCAAACGCCGCTATTCAGCTTTCTTCGGAACGGACTTGGAAATCCTTCTGCGCGGCTTGAAAGCTGAAACCCTCTTGCTTTGCGGCGGCCTGACAGACGTCTGCGTGCATTACACTTTCGTAGACGCACACCAGTCCGACTATTTCTGCCGCGTTGTCGAAGACTGCGTTGCTGGCTCAAGCCTAGAGGCCCATGAAGCCTCCTTGAAAGCAATCGAGTATCTCCAAACAGGCGCACGCTGTTCGCTCGCAAATACACTCACTGCAATCGCGGCCTCCTAACTTCTCCTTTTCTCAAATATCCTGGGGGAGTGTGAGGGGGCTGGCCCCCTCACATCGGTCGGATTGAACGAAGTGCAATTTGAAACCAGTTTGCCTCTTTCACAAGCCCATAAAGCGCCCTAACCTCTTCACAACGCAGGGGGATACCATGTTTCAAACGTTCGAAAACCGCGCCGATCCGTCAACGGGCGCCTCGCGCCTTGCCGCGTTGCGCGCGCAGATGACCAAGGAAAACCTCTCTGGCTTCCTCGTTCCCCGCGCCGACGTTCACCAAGGCGAATACTGCGCCCCCCGTGATGAACGCCTTGCATGGTTAACAGGGTTCACAGGCTCGGCAGGTTTCAGCGCGGTTCTCAAAAACACTGCAGGCGTTTTTATTGACGGACGCTACCGCACCCAAGTCAAGGAGCAGGTTGATCTTGCCGTTTTCACCCCCGTGCCATGGCCCGAAATCACGCTGCAAGGCTGGCTCGCCGAGCAGCTACCTGAGGGCGGCGTGATTGGCTATGACACGTGGTTACACACCGCCGAAGAGATCGAAACACTGGAAAAAGAGCTCACAACGAAGGGTTTCACTTTCCGCCCAGTGACCAATCTTGTCGATCAAATCTGGCCCGATCAGCCCGCCCCTCCACAAGGCAAGATAACACCCTATCCGGAGGCCCTTGCCGGCGAGAGCCACGCCTCAAAACGCGCGCGGATCGCGGCGGGTTTGCGCGCCGACGGGCACTCTGCGGCTGTGATCACCCTGCCGGACAGCATCGCATGGCTGCTCAACATTCGTGGCTCAGACATCCCACGCAACCCCGTGCCACATGCCTTTGCGATCCTGTTTGAAAACGGCCATGTCTCGCTCTTTGTCGACAGCGCCAAGCTTGACGACAGCCTGCGCGCGCATCTGGGCGATGATGTAAACATCCGTCCCCCTTCGGCCTTCGTACCGACGCTGCACTCCCTGCAAGGCCAAGTGCAGGTAGATCGCAAGACTGCCCCCCTGCGTGTGGCGCATGAGCTGACTGACTCCCATGCCACAGTGGATTGGAGCGATGACCCCTGCATCTTGCCCAAGGCTCGCAAATCAGACGCCGAGATCGCGGGAACGCAAGAAGCCCACCTGCGAGACGCCGCCTCAATGGTTGAGTTCCTCACATGGTTTGACGACCAAGCGCCTGGCACCATCACGGAAATTGACGTCGTCACAGCGCTTGAAGGCTTTCGCCGCGCAAACAACGCTCTCCTCGACATCAGCTTTGAAACCATCGCAGGCACGGGCCCGCACGGCGCGATCATGCACTACCGCGTCACCGAAGAGACAAACGCAACCCTCAAAGAGGGTCAGCTTATCGTCGTCGACTCTGGCGGGCAGTATCTTGATGGCACCACAGATATCACCCGCACCCTACCCATTGGCGACGTCGGCATGGAGGAGAAAACAGCCTTCACCCGCGTGCTTCAAGGCATGATCGCGATCTCGCGTCTGCGCTTTCCCAAGGGGCTAGCTGGACGTGATCTTGACGCGATCGCGCGCTACCCGCTCTGGCTTGCGGGGCAGGACTTCAACCACGGAACAGGCCACGGCGTCGGCGTTTACCTCTGTGTGCACGAAGGCCCGCAGCGGCTGTCACGGGTCAGCCATACCGAGCTAGAACCGGGGATGATCCTCTCCAATGAGCCAGGTTATTACCGCGAAGGCGCCTTCGGGATACGCATCGAAAACCTGATCGTCACGCAAGAAGCCAGCCCGCTCGCCGGTGCTGATGCGCGCGAGATGCTCGACTTTCTCACGTTGACATATGTCCCGATAGACCGCCGCCTCATTCGCACAGAAATGCTCACAAGCGGCGAGCGTGACTGGCTCAATCTTTATCACGCTGCGTGCCGCGACAACATAAGCCCTCGCGTTTCCGAAGCGGCTCGTGTATGGCTTGTCGCTTCCACAGAACCTGTCTGACACGCTGATGCAACAATCCGCTGCCAAACAGTCTGCGAGCCTGAAGGGAGAGACAAAATGGCACCGAAGATCACGATTACAAAAGCAAGCGGCACATGGGTTGTTCGCGCAGGCGGTGCTGTTTTAGGGGAAAGCAAAAACGCGCTGGAGCTGGTAGAGGGCGACTACCCCGCTGTCATTTATTTCCCCCGCGAAGACATCGCCGTAGCCTTCCTTGATGCCAGCGACAAAACAAGTCACTGCCCGCATAAGGGCGACGCGACATACTACTCGATTGTGACCAAGTCAAAAACGCTTGAGAACGTTGTCTGGAGCTATGAGAACCCGCTCGACGCCGTGTCACGCATCAAAGGGCACCTCGCCTTTTTCCCTTCGGAAAACGTAGCAGTCGAGCAAGTCTGACAAACCCGCTTAGCTATGCTCTTCAGCTGCCGTGGCCGCCAAAGCGCGGTTGTAGGCTTTCAGCGCGTCCACATGCATAAGCGCGCCCCAAAGCTCGGGCGGAGCGTCTTCTCCCGATAGGCTGACAACCGGCAAGTAGTTCGCCCCCGAGCGCTCAAACATCGGCATGGCCGCCTCAAGCGTGCTGTTGGCGTCAATATAGGCGCCATCTTCAACCATGTTCCACAGCGCTTCCTCGTCTGGGCAGCCCGCGTCGCCCTTGGGCCGCATCAGCGAAGCAACGCGGAACATCGCCAGCAAATAGGCCTGTGGGCCAGCCGCCAGATGCACATTGCGCCTTTCAAGCTGGGTCAAGAAGAACGAGCGGTCCACCAGCCTCGAGCCAAGCGCCGTCGACATGCTCACCGCCACCATAACAGCAATTGCTGTTTGCCAGTCACCGGTCAGTTCGAACACGATCAAGGTTGTCGAGATCGGCGCGCCAAGCACAGCCGCCGCAACCGCGCCCATCCCCGCCAAAGCGTAAAGCATATGCGAGCCGGATACGTCCGGAAAAATGCCTGTCGCGATCAGGCCAAAGGCCAGCCCTGTCAACGCGCCAACCATAAGCGAAGGCGAAAACACACCCCCGCCCATGCGCCCCGCCATGGTGATGCTCACAGCCAAAACCTTGAGCACCGCAAAAACAACCGCCTCCCACAACAGCAACTCGCCCGTCAGGGCTGCCGAGGTCGTCTCATAGCCCACGCCGATGATATGCGGGAAAAACACAGCTATCGCGCCCAGCATGACCCCCGTTATCGCAGGGCGTAGCCAGCGCGGGATGCTGAATTTTTCCTGCACATGGCTGGCAAGGTCTTCGCCCACAAAGATCGCGCGCATCAAGGCGGCAGCGACAACACCACAGACCAGCCCCAGCACAATAAAGGCCGGAAGCTCGACATAAAACGCGAGCTGGCTGGCTTCGGGCAACTGAAATTCGGTCATATCACCAAATTCCCAGCGGTTGATGATGGTGCCTGCCACAGAGGCAATAACAATCGGTGCAAAGGCGTGAACAGCGAAATGGCGCAGCACCACTTCAAGTGCAAACAAGGCCCCTGCAATAGGCGCGTTGAAAGACGCCGACACCGCCGCAGCCACCGCGCAACCAAGCAAGTCGCGCCCGGTGATCCCGTCTGCGTGCATCTTCTCGCTGAACCATGTCGAGATCACAGCAGCCATGTGCACGACAGGCCCCTCCCGTCCTGACGAGCCGCCCGTGCCGAGCGTCACAAGAGAGGCGAGCGCCGAGGCAATGCCTGCGCGCTTTTCAACCCGCCCGTCGGCAAGCGCAGCCCCTTCGATCACGTCAGCGACGCTTCTCACGCGCCCGTCCGGCGTGAAATTGTGCAATATGAGCCCGACAAGCAAGCCGCCAATTGCCGGTGTTATCACGATCCAGTACCAAGGCAGCGTGCTGGCAAAACTGTGCAGCAAATGCACATCGTCAGAACCGTAAGTCCAGTTCTGTAGCGCGCTGATGCCCCTGCGGAAAAACAGCGCTGCAAAGCCTGCACCGACACCGATCAACAGGGCAATAAACCAGAACTGCACTTGGCTTGGGCCCTTCTCCCGCAAGATCCGCAACGCGGTCTTTAGCTCAGCCAGCCCCGATCGGGCCTTATTTTTCAAAAATACGGATGCCATGACGCCCTGCTTACCTGATATTGCGCATTTTAATCAAATTATTGCTCGCTTACCTTCCTATGACGGTGGATTTTGCATAATCAATACAAAGCATTGTTGAAAACATTTCGCGGTTACGTCGAGAAACAGGTTAATCTTGAAACGCGCGGAACATCAAAGGGTATTGGCGATTGCCTCAAAACCTTTGCTCGAAACTCTGCGAAACGCTTTGGGTGGGGGCCTTAATGAGTATCGAAAGTGCAGTCAAAAGACTAAAAACCTTGCTGGGGGAGCGCCTGTCCTTGTCGTCGTCTGATCGCGATCTGCATGGCGGCTCGGAGACCTATTTCGCACTGGCCCGTCCTGATGCAGTCGCCTATCCGCAGACGACAGAAGAAGTCTCTGCCCTTGTCAAAATTTGCGCCGACGAGCGCTGTCCGGTGATCGGCTGGGGCGTTGGCACCTCGCTGGAGGGGCAGGCCCAAGCCCCTCTGGGCGGGGTATGCGTTGACTTTCGCGACATGCGCGCCATTCGCGGCATTCGTCAGGAGGACATGGACGCCACCGTCGAGCCCGGCCTCACCCGCGAAGAACTCAACGAAGAGCTGCGCGCCACAGGCCTGTTCTTTCCTGTTGATCCGGGCGCAAACGCCACGCTCGGCGGCATGGCCGCAACGCGCGCATCCGGAACGACAGCTGTGCGCTACGGCACCATGCGCGACAACATTCTGGGGCTTGAGGTGGTGCTGGCTGACGGGCGCATCATCCAGACAGGCAGCCGCGCGCGCAAGTCATCCTCGGGCTATGACCTGACGGCGCTGATGATCGGCTCGGAAGGCACGCTTGGCCTCATCACAGCGCTTGATATCAAGTTGCAAGGCCAGCCCGAGGCTGTCACCGCCGCTATCTGCGCGTTTGAAACCATTGATGCCGCCGTTAACTGTGTGATCGAAACGATCCAGCTTGGCCTCTCCATGGCAAGGATCGAGTTTGTCGACGCAGCCTCGATCGCCGCTTTCAACAGTCAGGCCAAGGCCGACATGCGAGAGATGCCTCACCTGATGGTCGAGTTTCACGGAACCGAATTCTCTGTCGCGGAAATGGCCGAAACTTTTGGCAACATCGCGGAAGAACACGGCGGGCTTGGCTTTGAATGGGCGGCAAGGCGCGAAGAGCGCGAAGCTCTCTGGCGGATGCGTCACAATGCGTTTTACTCTATCGTCCAGTCGCGCCCCGGCTGCCGCTCGATCGTAACAGACATCTGCGTTCCCATTTCACGCCTCGCCGATGCGGTGAACGATACCATCGCCGACATCGCGGACTCCGGCCTCACAGGGCCGATTCTCGGCCACGTGGGCGACGGAAACTTTCACTCAATTCTCATGTTTGATCCGAACAATGCGCAAGAGTTCAAAGCTGCCAAAGCCGCCGCCGAACGCATGGTCGAGCGTTCGCTGGCTATGGGTGGAACAGCCACTGGGGAGCACGGCATCGGCATGGGTAAGCTTCACTATATGGAGCGTGAACATGGCGCGGCTTGGCTGGTCATGGGGAGTATCAAGAACGCACTTGATCCGCTGAATATCATGAACCCCGGAAAACTGGTTCCGCCGACAAATTGAATTAAAGCAAAGCCTTAGCCGCAGCGCGCGCTTCATCCGTGATCCTGTCGCCCGAGATCATGCGCGCCAACTCGTCAATCCGCTCATCAGCGCTCAAAGCGGCAACTGTTGAAAGCGTCACGCCCTTCGCAACAGCCTTAGAAACCCGCCAATGGTGCGCGCCCAAAGCAGCAACTTGCGGCGAGTGGGTCACGACCAAAACCTGCCCCTCGTTTCCAAGCGCTTGAAGGCGGCGCCCGACAGCATCAGCAGTTGCACCGCCAACGCCGCGATCAATTTCGTCAAAGATCATCGTCACGCCCGAAGCCTCATTCGTGAGGCAAACTTTCAGAGCCAGCATAAAGCGGCTCAATTCGCCACCCGAGGCGATCTTCGCCAGCGGGCCAGATGGCGCTCCGGGGTTGGTTGCGACGGTAAAGCTGACCGTATCATAGCCCTCGGCACCCGGCTCGGAGGCGCTTATTTCCGTCGTGAAAACAGCCCGCTCCATCTTCAAAGGAGCAAGTTCGCTCATCACGGATTTGTCGAGTTTGCCAGCCGCTTTCTTGCGCGCAGCACTCAACTTGTCGGCCGCGGCCTGATAGCGCTTTTCAGCCAAATCCGCCGCCTTCTTCAAGTCCGAAAGCTCCGCGTCAGACCCGTCGATAAGCGTCAGACGGCGGGCAAGATCTTGCGTGAAATCGTCAAGCTCGTCGGGTTGCACTTCATGTTTACGCGCCATGGCACGAATGGCAAAAAGCCGCTCTTCACAAGCTTCCAACTCGGCGGGGCTGAAGGAAAGCTCAGCCAGTGAGCGCTCAACACCATCGGCCGCCAGCGCCAACTCATGCGAGGCCCGCTCAAGCGCTGTGATCGCGTCGACCAGAAGTTCTGCAGGCTCGTCGCCAACCGTTTCAAGCCAGCGGAGCGCGTCATGGGTCGTGCCTTCAGCCCCCTTGTCTGAGCGCAACGCCTGCAAGGCGCGGGCAATGTCTTCGCCGACTTTTTCAGCGGCCTGCATCCGGCGGCGCGCCTTATCAAGGGCTGCGTCTTCGCCGGGCTGCGGGGCCAGGGCCTCAAGCTCGGCAACTGCGTGGCGTAGGAAGTCTTCCTCCTCGCGCGCCTTCTCGATACGCTTTTCGGCCACTCCCAGTGCTGCAAAAGCCGCCCCTCTGGCGCGCCAAAGCTTACGCAGACTGGCGATTTGCGGGGCAAGACCAGCATAATCATCAAGCAGCGCACGGTGGCCACGCGGGTTGAGCAAGCCGCGTTCATCATGCTGGCCGTGTAACTCGACGAGGTGCTCCGACAACTGCCGCAGCAAGTCGCCAGAGGCGCGCCTTGCGTTCACATATGCCGTCTTGCGCCCGTCTTTGGTGTTGATCCGCCGCAGGATAAGCTCGTCTCCAACGGGCAGGCCCGCCTCTTCCAACAGCTCGTGAATGGCAGGGCATCCTGTCACGTCAAACACGGCGTTCACCTCACCCTGCTCAGCTCCCGCGCGCACCAGTTCGGCCCGCCCGCGCCAGCCCAGAACAAAGCCAAGCGAGTCCAGCAAAATAGACTTGCCAGCGCCGGTTTCGCCCGTCAGCACATTAAGGCCCGCTTGAAATTCAAGCTCGAGATGGTCGATCAGAAGGATATCGCGAATATCAAGGTGACGCAGCATAGCCTGCCCTCAATGTCATGCGCGGCAAGGCCAAACGCTCATCAGAGCCATTCGCCCTTGACGGTTTGACGGTAAGCTTTTGCCAGCCAGTTGCCTTTGAAAAGCTTGGGCTCAAGCCCCTGCCCTGTGAGCAGTTTGTAGCTGTCCGCATACCACTCCGTGCCGCCAAAGTTGTGGCCGAGAATCGCGCCAGCGGTTTGTGCTTCCTTGACAAGCCCGAGCGAGAGGTAGGATTCGACCAACCGGTGCAGAGCCTCGGCTGTATGCGTCGTTGTCTGGAAGTCTTCCACAACAACGCGGAAACGGTTGATCGCGGCTGTGAAACGATCACGTTTGAGGTAAAAGCGGCCAATTTCCATCTCTTTGCCAGCAAGGTGGTCAAAGGCGAGATCAAATTTCAATACCGACGAGCGCGCATACTCGCTGTCGGGGTAGCGTTCGATAACTTCCCGCAGCGACTGGAGCGCTTGAAACGTCAGGCCTTGGTCACGGCCAACATCATCAATCTGGTCATAGTAGCTGAGCGCCAGCAAATACTGGGCATATGCCGCGTCTTCATCGGTTGGATAAAAGTCGATATAGCGCTGCGCAGCCGAGCGCGAGTTTTCGTAGTCTTTTGCTTTGTGGTGCGCAAAGGCCTGCATGATAACCGCGCGTTTGGCCCAGCTAGAGTAAGGGTAGAGACGTTCGACTTCGCCAAAATAGCGCGCGCCCTCTTCATAGCGCCTGCGGTTCATCTCAAATTCGGCGCGCCCGAAAATTTGCTCTGCCGGAAATTCCTCAAGCGGAATCTCGCCGCGGCGTGCTTTTTCTGCAGCCCCGCAGCCCGCTACAAATAGCGTGATCAAAAGAAAGCCGACAACTCTACTAAGAGATACTCCGCTTTTCATTCTCGTCATCCCACCCTCGTCACTTCGTGGCACTACGCCATATTATGAAAGCTCTAGCATAGATATTTGCGAGGCAAAACGCCTTAATGCGCCTATCCAACGAGATTTGATGTCAGCCCTGAAAGAGAAACCCCGAAACAACTGTTCCACGGCTCTGAACGAACGCCTTTGTGGCGACATCAAGCAACTTCCGGCAGCTCGCCCAAATGCACACCAGCGCCAGGCAGACGGGCCGCAATGGCAGGCGTACAGCGCACGAAACAAAAGGCGCCTTCGCTCTGGAACAACTCGCGCAGCAGCGCATTTGTCATCGCGTGGCCTGCGCGCGATCCCGTGTAAACACCCAAAATAGGCGCGCCCGCGAGCGCCAGATCACCAAGCGCATCAAGCATTTTGTGGCGCACAGCTTCATCAGCGTGGCGCAGCCCTCCGGGGCTCAGCACCTTGTCGCCCTCAACAACCACAGCGTTTTCAAGCGTCCCGCCAAGGGCAAGGCCGTTTTCACGCATCGCGTCTACGTCAGACTGTCGGCAGAATGTGCGGCTGTCACAAAGCTCGCGAACAAAAGACCCGTTGGCCATGTTGAGCGCCTTGTGCTGACGGCCGATTGCCTCATCTTCAAAGTCGATGCTGAAGTCGATCTTCATCTCATCTGCGGGGCTCAAACGCGCCCAAGCCTCGCCGCGGCGCACTTCAACGTCACGCAGAATTTTCAGCGCCCAGATCGGGTCGTCCAGTTTCTGGCTGCCCGTCTCAAGGATCTTGCGCACGAAAGGCTCGGCACTGCCATCCAAGATAGGCACTTCCGGCCCGTCGATCTCAACCAGTGCGTTGTGAATTCCGCAACCCGCAAGCGCGGCCATGACATGTTCAATGGTCGAAACAGAGACGCCACTCGCGTTCACTATCTTGGTGCAGAGTTGGGTTTGCTCAACGGCGTCCCAGCGCGCGGGCACGACAGCATCGCCGACTTCGATATCGACACGCACAAATTTCACGCCATGCCCTGCAGGAGCTGGCTTGATAACAAGCTTCGCCGGCTGGCCTGAATGCAGGCCCGTTCCGAGGAAACTTACTGTCTGTTGAATCGTGTTTTGCAAGACTATCTGCCTAAGCGAGTTAAGTTGCGTTCTATCTAAGGGAAGCGCCCCAAGGGCTCAATTCACTCTTTGTAACCAGATGAAACATGGCTGAAACAACTCGGCATAACCCCGCCCACCCAAAGTTAAACCCCTGATTTAAAAGTGAAAAGCCGCCCCCAAAGGGAGCGGCTTTCGTCACGTAAGGTAATGGTTTTTAATTCGCCTGGCGGCGCAAGAAAGCCGGAATTTCGATCCGCTCCTGATCCGCATCCGCCTGCGGCTCTGCCATGGCATTGCCCATTTGTGGCTGTGCACGCGGTGCTGGCGCCGCCGAGCGTGGCGCTGGCGTTGCATCCGGGCGCGCTGGCTGGGGTTGCCCGTCAGCAGCGTGGCCTGTCATGCGGTTGATCAGGGAATTGATGCCAAAGCGTGGCTTGTCCTCTGCTTGCGCCTGTGCCGCAGGGGCCGGAGCCGCCGCTGGCTGACTGCCATGCACGGCCGCTTTCAAGCGCGCCATTGCCTCTGGCGAAGGTGTGCCGGGCGCAGGAGCGCGCGGCGCAACAAAGGCCTCGGGCGCAGCATCGATCGTCTCTTCACGCGGCGCTTGTGGCTGATACGCAGGTGGTGGCAAGTCGTCGCTGGCCGAATAGGCTGCAGGCTGTGAAGGCTCTGGCGTTGGCGCGAAGATATCTTCCATCTGGTCTTCCGCCGCAGCGCTTTCTGCGTCGATTTCGTTGAACAGCGAAGGCTCGCTGGCCTCCTGTGCAACCGCAGGCATTGGCGCTGGCATTTCTTCAACTGGTTCAACTTCCGCAGCCACTTTCTGGCGCAGAGGCTCGGCCAGCGAGCGGCGTGGAACCGGCAGATCATGCTGCACGTCGCGCGCATCGATGCCCGTTGCAACAACGCTCACGCGCATGCCGCCTTCCATAGATGTGTCGAGCGTCGAACCAACGATGATGTTGGCTTCCGGATCAACTTCTTCGCGAATGCGGTTGGCCGCTTCGTCTAGCTCGAACAGCGTAAGGTCGTGGCCGCCGGTGATGTTGATAAGAACACCTTTCGCACCGCGCAGGCTGATCTCGTCGAGCAGCGGGTTGGCGATGGCTTTTTCCGAGGCCTGCGTCGCGCGATCTTCGCCCGTCGCTTCGCCTGTGCCCATCATGGCTTTGCCCATCTCGTCCATTACAGCGCGAACATCTGCGAAGTCGAGGTTGATCAGACCGGGGCGTACCATCAGGTCAGTTACGCCTTTAACACCTTGATACAGAACATCGTCAGCCATGCTGAACGCGTCGGTGAATGTCGTCTTTTCGTTGGCCAGACGGAACAGGTTCTGGTTCGGAATGATGATCAGCGTATCGACAACCTTTTGCAGCGCTTCAACACCGTCTTCAGCCTGACGCATGCGCTTGGCACCTTCAAACTGGAATGGCTTGGTCACCACGCCAACTGTCAAAACGCCAAGCTCGCGCGCGGCTTGCGCAATGATCGGCGCAGCACCCGTGCCAGTTCCGCCGCCCATGCCTGCCGTGATAAAGCACATGTGCGCACCTGCAAGGTGGTCAACGATCTGCTCAATGCTCTCTTCTGCCGCCGCCGCGCCGATTGTGGCCTTCGCGCCTGCGCCGAGGCCCTCGGTGACTTTTACGCCAAGCTGAACCTTGCTAGGTGACTTGGTTTGCTGAAGCGCCTGCGCATCAGTGTTGGCAACCACGAAGTCAACGCCGTCGAGCTCTTTCTCGATCATGTTGTTAACCGCGTTGCCACCTGCGCCGCCGACACCGAACACGGTGATCCGTGGCTTGAGGTCTTCCTGACCGGGCATTGTGAGATTGAGTGTCATATGTCTGTCCGCCTGATATCTTTTTCCGCCTTCGCGGGTGAGTTTTCCGCCTGTTCCGCCCCTTTTCTACCCTGCGATATGGCAATCGTCACGTAAAAAAAGGCCTCAAACCACAAAATATGGCAACAATATGAAGCCGACTCGCGGTATTTCGCTCACATGTCGAAATCTAGCGGAACTTGCATAACACGACACTAGACAGCCCGAGAGAGACCACTCAAGCGAGGGCATTTAGTGTAAATCTGAAATTGGGCCCTGCTCGGCCAAATGTCGCTTCTTATGAGCGTTAGTGAAATCGTAACACAAGTTTATGGCCTAGGCCATAGCTGATTGCCTACCAATTATCGCGGAACCAGCGCATCACGCGCTTGAGCGAGCGTGCTGGGTAGCGGTCAACCGGCAATTCGAAATCCCACCATTCGTCTTGCGGGTGCGCTGCAAACAGCGACAACCCGACAGCGCTGGCAAAGCCCGGCCCCGTGGCGGCCTGAGGCAAGCCCTGCACGCGCAAAGGACGCCCAAGGCGCACTTGCTGTCCAAGGATGCGGCTTGCAAGCCCGTCCAAACCAGGTATCTGGCTTGCGCCGCCTGTCAGCACGATCTGCTGGCTTGGCAGGTGGTCAAATCCGGCGGCGTCAAGTTTGGCGCGCACCTCTTCGAGAACTTCCTCAACCCGCGGACGCATGATGCCGATCAGTTCGGTGCGGCTCACAGAGCGTCGGTCGTGCTCCCAATCGCCTGTGTCTCCGCCGATATCGATCATCTCACGGTCGTCCATGCCCGTCGCGACAACGCCGCCGTAGAAGGTTTTCACGCGCTCGGCTGTCGCCATCGGCACTTGCAAGCCCATCGAAATGTCGCCCGTCACGTGGTCGCCGCCAAGGCGCACGGAGTCTGCGTAAATCATGTGTTTCTTCATGAAAATCGAGACGCTCGTCGAGCCTCCGCCCATATCAATGCAGGCTGCGCCCAGCTCTTGCTCGTCTTCCACAAGCGCCGCATAACCCGCCGCATAAGCCGAGGAATAGATGCCCGCCAGCTCAAGATCACAGCGACGCACGCAATGTGCGAGGTTCTGGATAGCACTCGCATCCACTGTCAGCATGTGCATGTCTGTCGCAAGGCGCTGGCCCATCTGGCCACGCGGATCAGCAAGGCCCGAACGGTGATCAAGCGCGAAGTTCACAGGCTGCGCGTGAAGCACTTCGCGGCCCTGTCCGATATCAGGCACATCGCAGGCACTTAGCACGCGGCTCACGTCTTGCTCGGTCACAACGTGGCCCTCAAGCTCTGTCTCGCCCACCAGCCCGTATGAGCGCGGATCAGCGCCCGAGAAACATGCGATCACGTGATCAACACGGATGTTCGCCATTTTCTGCGCCGCCTGAACGGCCGTACGAATGGCGCGTTCGGTTTCGGCCATCATCTCGATCTCGCCAAAGCGCACCCCGCGCGAACGCGTCGTCGCAGCCCCGATCACTCGAAAGCCGGCCTGCCCTGCGAGCGAAGCGCTGCTCTCGTCGGCCATGTCGCTGCCATCAAAGCGCAGCACAAGGCAGGCGATCTTTGAACTCCCGACATCCAGAATGGCCACAACGCCGCGCTGCATTGCCGCTTTGCGCATCGCGCGCATAGCCCGTTGGGATTCATAGAGCTCTAGCATTATTGTGTTACCTCTATATCGGTCGCACGGGCTTTCCACCTGTGCTTAACCGCGTCTTCATTCAATCTGATGGTGGGTCGCTTCGCGAGCCGCATATCGACAGCCGCAACATCGCGGCCGAGCAAATCTCTTGCACTGTTAAGCGCCATAACACGCTGCAAAGCCTGCACCGGAGCCTTCTCGGGCAGCATGATGCGCTGGCCACGATCGAGCACAACGTCCCAGCGGCGCTCGCCAATGCGGGCCAAGCCGCGCATCCGCCCATGAAGCGGTGCTGCGGCGCGAATAATTGCCATGCCTTCGCCCAAGTGCTCGGCGGCGCCCTCGCCCGCGATTAGCGGCAGGTCTGGCCGCTCTGTCCGGCTTGGTAGCTCGCGAAATGCCACGCCGGTTTCGTCAACCAGCTCGATGCCGTCATAGGTGCGCCAGATCGCAACGGGCGTGCGCTCGGTCACATCAATCTGAAGCACGCCGCCGGTTCTGATCCGCACTGTCACACCCTTGACGGCGGCCAGATCAGCAACATCCTGACGGATTGTCTCAAGCTCAAGCTCAAACGAGCTGAGCGGGAAATCAAGCGGCACAACCTCGCGGATATCCTCAGCAACCTCGGTGCTTGCACCGTCCACAGCCATGAGGTTCACCATAAACTCGGGGCGGTTCTGGAACTCGTTTTGCACGTCGATTATCGCCATATTAAAGCCGTCGCGACGGCCCTCATCGGCGAAATAGGCCAGCCCGAGCATCAGCGAGACGCCAAAGGGCAGGCCAACGCGCATCACTTTGCGGAACACCGGCGTGAGCATCAGCCGCTCAAAACGGTAGGCCCAGCGGCTTGGCGCAGGGTCGGCGCGTTGGATGCGTTTGTTGGAGCCGCTCATCTGTTGCATGATGCGTCCTCCACCATCCAGGCGCAGAACTGTCCGAAGCTCATGCCGTTCGCAGAGGCCTGCTCGGGGCTCAGAGAGGTTGGCGTCATGCCCGGCTGCGTGTTGGTTTCCAGTAGCACAAGGCCTTCGGCCCCGCGACTCTCGTCCCAGCGGTAGTCCGTGCGGCTCACACCACGGCAGCCCAAAGCCTTATGGGCGCGCACAGCATAATCCATGCACAGGTCAAAAATATCTTGCGGAATATCGGCGGGGCAAACATGGCTCGAGCCGCCCTCCAGATACTTGGCATCATAGTCATACCAGCCCTCGGTGATGATCTCGGTAACGGTCAGCGCCTTGTCGCCCATAACCGTTGTCGTCAGCTCACGGCCCGGCGCATAGGCCTCAACCATCACAGTTTCAGGCATATCCGCGCTCAGCTTGGGCGGGCCGTTGGCCGCTTCGTGAACGATATACACGCCAACAGACGAGCCCTCGTTGTAAGGCTTCACCACATAGGGCGGCGCCATCACATGCGCGGAACGCACGTCATCGCGCGCGGCCAATTGGCTGGCGACAACAGGCAAGCCGTGATGACGGTAAACTTCCTTGGTGCGCTCTTTGTCCATCGCCAAAGACGAGGCCAGAACGCCGGAATGTGTGTAAGGAATCTGCAGCCACTCAAGCGTGCCCTGAATGCAGCCATCTTCGCCCCAGCGGCCATGCAGGGCGTTGAAAACAACGTCAGGTGCCAGCTCTTTGAGACGCTCGGCAACATCTTGCCCTGCGTCCAGCTCAACCACATTGTAGCCCTCAGAGAGCAGCGCCTTTGAGCATTCACGACCCGACGAGAGAGAAACCTCACGCTCAGCCGATGGCCCACCCATCAACACCACTACTTTCGGGGTTGTCCTGCTCGACATCCCAACTTCCGCCTCAAATTCGGGGCCTATTTAGCGGCCCTCGTTTGTTATTAGTCTATATGTATTTAGGTCGTGCCCGTGTCCGGAGCCGGTTCACCGACCCTCATAATTTCCCATTCTAGCTCAAGACCGCTTGAATCGTAAACCTTTTTTCTCACGTCTTCACCCAAACCTTCAAGATCTGCGGCAGTTGCGCCACCTGTGTTGATCATAAAGTTGGAATGCATCTCGCTCATTTGCGCACCGCCAAGCCGTGCGCCGCGCATGCCCGCATCGTCGATCACCTTCCACGCCTTAAGCTCGTGGGTGTCGTCAGCCCGCCCTGTCGAGCTAAAACCAGCGGGGTTGCGAAAGGTGCTGCCTGCGCTGCGCTCTTTGGTGGGCTGCGTTTCGTCGCGCTTCTTGAGTTGCGCTTCCATACGCGCGTGCAGCTCTTTCGGCACGCCTACCGGCCCTTCAAACGTGGCTTCCACGATCACCCAGCCTTCGGGCAACTCCGTCTGGCGATACTGAAACTTGAGGTCATCCGCGCTCAACGTGACAATCTCGCCCGCACGCGTCACGGCCTTGGCCTCAACAAAAACATCCGCCGTGTAGCTGCCATAACAGCCAGCGTTCATCTTCACAGCACCGCCGATCGCTCCGGGGATGGTGCGCAGGAAGGTCAGATCAACGCCCGCATCAGCCGCACGACGGGCCACATGCGCGTCCAGCGCCGCAACCCCCGCGCGCACCTGCGTGCCCTCAACTTCGATGTGGTTAAAGCCACGGCCCATTTTGACAATAACAGCCCTGAGGCCCCCGTCCCTCACGATAAGATTGCTGCCAACCCCCATCGGGAAGACGGCTACATCGGCGCTCAAGGCGGCCAGAAACTGCGCCAAGTCGTCCACATCCGCAGGCGTAAACAGCCAGTCAGCAGGTCCGCCCACACGCAGCCATGTCAGCTCGCTCAGGGGTTTTCCCGCAATCAACTTGCCGCGCACGGCTGGCATAGTGTCAGACATCAAAAACTCCCTAGGCGCCGCGCAACCAGCGCATCAAGTAGATCACAGGCCAGCGCAACACGCTCATGCCCGCCAGAAGCACCAGAAACC
Source organism: uncultured Lentibacter sp. (assembly GCA_947497495.1). GTDB lineage: Bacteria > Pseudomonadota > Alphaproteobacteria > Rhodobacterales > Rhodobacteraceae > Lentibacter. The sequence continues at coordinate 101,318 of CANMGT010000005.1, read as the reverse complement.
CGACAGTCGGGCCGTTCTGATAGGTCACGTAACCGAGCAGCGGAATGCCGACAGCGATCAACACATAGGCACGCGCCCAGTAGTTGTCTTTGCTCGGCAGCATCGCCAGCACGTTGGCGGCCAGCCCCCAAAGGCAAGCAAGGATCAGCGACAGGCTCATCGTGGCAACTCCAGATCTTCGCCGCGCACATATTTGCGCCAGATAAACCTGAGCGGGTTACGAAACATCGAGAGAAAGCCAGCAAAGGCCAAAGCGCTGAACACCCAGCCATGCGCATAGCCGATCCACAGGATCACGACAGGCGCTGCCACAAGCAAGATACTCGCGGGAACAATCTGGCGGCGGATCGTCAAGAAGGCCGTCGCCGTCGCGGCGAGCACCCAGGTAACAGCTGCCCAAAGTGGTGCGCTCATAGTTTGGCTCCCAAAGTTACGGCCAGCGCCCCCAGCGACGCGACCAGCCCGAAAACAGGCACAGCCATCGACACGCAAAACGGTGCCTCCGGTTCTGAGCGCTTCAACACGATCAGCGCCGCGTTGACCAGCACAAAAACCGTGAGCAGCAAGCCAGACGTCACTTCAGCCAAGTCGGCAACCGGCAAAACAAGCGCCCCTGCGACAACGCCAAGGCCCACAAGCACCGTCGCCAGAACCGGCGTGCCAAGCCTTGGGTGCGTATGGCGGAAGACACTCAACCAGCTGGTGCGCTTGCCAAGGCCGAACATTACGCGGCTCGCCATGACGATCTGCGCCAACACCCCGTTAAGCGCCGCAGCCACGGCGATCAGCGACAAAAAGACAGCGCTGCCGCCCTGTGTCTGTGTCCAGACAAGCGCCAGAGGCTGCTCGCTTTTGCCAAGCATCTCAAGCGGCACGGCGCGCACGGCAGCAAAGGATACCAGCGCATAAAGCAGGCTCGTGATCACCAGCGAATAGAGAATAGCGCGCGGCATCACGCGCTCGGGGTTATCAACTTCTTCCGCCATGTTAACGATGTCTTCAAAGCCGATGAAGGCAAAGAACGCCAGTACAGCCGCAGAGGCAACGCCTGCCCAAACGACAGGCTCAGGCGACGTGAAAGCCGCAACAGGCGGGGCCGAAAAGCCCGCATAAACCACAAGCGCAAGGCCCACCACTTCAACGATAGTAAACAGCGCCGCGAGCGCGAGGCTCTCAAGCACGCCAGCCAGCGCAACCAGAACCAGCAGCGCCCCCATAACAGCAACCGTGCCGTCAAACGGCAAAGCGCTGATTGAAGTAAGATAGCCCGCCCCGCCCCGCAGAACAGCCGCCGCCGAAACCGTGCCCGCCAGCACAATCGCAAGGCCAACAATTACCGCAAGCCAAGGCGCGGCAAAGCCCTTGGCCACATAGGCTGCCTCGCCTGCCGCTTCGGGAATGCGGGTTGAAAACTCTGCATAGCTCAGCGCTGTCGGGGCGGCGACGATGCCAGCAACCAAAAACGCCAGTGGTGCCCAGACACCTGCGTCAGCTGCCACAGCCCCAACAAGCACGTAGATGCCCGCGCCGACCATGACGCCAACGCCGTAGGCCGTCAGCAGTTTAAGACCAATTTTGCGTTTGAGCTCGTCGGCCATAGTTAGTTCCTAAACGGCTTCACTTGGTTGATGTTGCACTTGCGGACAGGGCGTGTGCAGTCGACGAAGACGTGCTGCTCCCTGTGGCGATCGTATTTCAGACTCCAGCGCCATCCAAGCGCCTTGGCGTCACGGATCATAAAGAAGACGGCATCAACCGCATCCTTCTGGCGTTTGAGCGGGTTTGTGCGCTTAGGCGAGTTGTGCGGGTAAAGATACGCATAGATAGCCATTGGGCGGCTTTTCTGCTCCTGAGCAATTACACCTCTCAAAAGCACCTCAGATTGGGCCGCGCTTAGAGGCGTCTCGGCCTTGAGCGCCAGAACAACGACGCCGCGGTCGCGCGTGGCCCCCAAGAGCTTCACCGTCTCTGCGCGCGCGGGCAGCGCTATAGCGAAGGCAAGCAACACAAGTGGGAGAACACGCTTCATTTCTGTCAGGTTTCTAAGGCTTTGGGTAGGTTATTGGCCCAAGTGCTGATCGTGCCGGCGCCCAGACAAACGACCATATCGCCCTCTTTCGCCTCGGCCAGCACAAGCGCCTTCAAGGACGCCTCATCCGGCACAGCCTGTGCGTTGCGGTGTCCGTGGGCAATGAGCCCAGCGATCAAGTCATCACGGCTCGCGCCTTCGATCGGCTCTTCGCCCGCGGCATAAACATTGGTGATGCCCACAACATCGGCCTCATTGAAACAGGCGCAGAACTCTTCGAAATGGTGGTGCAGGCGTGTGTAGCGGTGCGGTTGGTGCACGGCAATAATGCGGCCCTCACAAGCCTGCCGCGCGGCTTTAAGCACAGCGGCAATCTCGGTGGGGTGGTGGCCGTAATCGTCGATGATGGTCACGCCGTTGACAACGCCAACCCGCGTGAAGCGACGGTTCACCCCGCCAAACGCAGCAAGTGCCTCGCGTATTTCGTCAAGCTTCATCCCCAGATGGCGCGCAACGGCAATGGCGCTCAGGGCATTTGAAACATTGTGATCGCCCGGCATCGGCAAGGTGCAGCCTTCAATAACCTTGCCTTCGCTCTGCAAGACAACGTCAAAATGCGCAATGCCCGCCTTATACGTCAGGTTGGTCGCGCGCACGTCGGCCTGCGTGTTGAACCCGTAGGTGACAACGCGGCGGTCGGTGATCTTGCCAACCAGCGCCTGCACATCGCTGTCATCAGTGCAGCACACCGCCAAGCCGTAAAACGGGATGTTGGAGACAAAGTCGTAAAACCCGCGGTGCAGGTTTTCCTCGGTGCCCCAATGCTCCATGTGCTCGGGGTCAATGTTGGTAACAATCGCGATTGTCGCTGGCAGGCGGTTGAACGTGCCGTCGCTTTCGTCGGCCTCGACAACCATCCACTCGCCATCGCCCGAGCGCGCGTTTGAGCCGTAAGCGTGGATGATCCCGCCGTTCACAACAGTCGGGTCAAATCTGCCGTGATCCAGAAGCGCGGCCACCATAGTTGTGGTTGTCGTCTTGCCGTGCGTGCCCGCAACGGCGACATTTGACTTGAGGCGCATCAGCTCGGCGAGCATCTCGGCGCGGCGCACAACGGGCAGGCCCTTGAGGCGCGCCTGGTCAAGCTCGGGGTTGCCCGGCTTGATGGCAGAGGAGATCACAACAACTTCCGCTTCCGCGAGATTTTCAGCGCTCTGGCCTTCAAAAATCAGCGCGCCCATCTTTTCCAGACGGTCGGTGATCTTGGAGCGCTTCAAGTCACTCCCCTGCACCACATACCCGTGGTTGAGCAGCACTTCGGCGATGCCCGACATGCCGATGCCGCCAATGCCGACAAAATGGATTGGCCCGACATCACCGGGCAGCTTGGTGGCTGCTGCGCTCATTTTAAGTCCCTTCTACTGGTCTTTCTGTGCCAACTCTTCGGTCAGCTTTACAAGTTCGTCTGTCGCGTCCGGCTTGGACACTGAAATTGCCGCCTGGCTCATCAAAAGCGCGCCCTCTTCGGTGTCCATCACGCTCAAAATCTGCTCGGCCAGTGCTCCAGCTGTCAGCTTGCTTTCAGGGATCACGATCGCGCCGCCCGCTTCGGCGAGGCCGCGTGCATTGGCGGTCTGGTGGTCGCCCGCTGCGGCGGCATAGGGGATCAGTATCGAAGGCCGCCCGATCACGCTGATGTCTGCAACACTTGAAGCGCCCGACCGCGAGATGATCAGCTGTGCCTCGCTCATACGCGCCGGCACATCGTGGAAAAACGGCTCGACTTCAGCGGGAATGTTGTGCTCGGCATAAAACTGCGCCACGCGTGCGCCGTCTTCTTCGCGGGCTTGATGCGCCACCCGTAGGTGCTCAAGCAACGCCTCCGGCAACAAGGCAATCGCCTGCGGAACAACATCGCTCAGCACGCGCGCTCCCTGTGAGCCGCCGATCACCAACAGCGACATCGGGTAAGGCCCGGGCGTGATATAGCCAGCCCCCGCGCGCTCTAGCACAGCCCCGCGCACAGGGTTGCCGGTGTGGATGCCTTCAACGCCCTCAGGCAGAGTTGTCGGCCAAGTGCCGCAGGCAACAACATCAACACGCTTGCTAAACAGGCGGTTCACGCGGCCCAAAACGCCGTTTTGCTCGTGGATCATCCGCGGCTTTCGCAAGAGCCATGCCGCGCCCATTGCCGGAATGGTCGGGTAGCCTCCAAAGCCGACAACAACCCTGGGCTTGTCACGCATCATCTTGAGGGCTGCCTTCAGCACGCCGCCGACAATGCGAAACGGAACCAAGAGCTTTGCCAGTACACCGCCACGCGCAAAGGTGGCAGAGCTGACTTGTTCAATCTCTACGGAATGGGGAAAGCCGCCCGTATAGCGCGCGCCGCGCGCATCGGTGCTCAGCTTAACCCGCCAACCACGTCTAAGCAGTTGTTCGGCGAGTGCTTGCGCGGGAAACATATGCCCGCCTGTTCCCCCCGCCGCAATAATAACGAGCGGCTGTTTTTCAGTCATCTGTTATGGCCCCTGAGGATATCATCTATCTCCCCTTGCGGCCTTGTGCGGGTAAATGCAAGCAACATGCCCACGGCAATGCCCCCCGCAATAAGCGAAGAGCCGCCGTAGCTGACAAAGGGAAGCGTCATGCCCTTGGCTGGCAAAAGCTTAACAGCGACGCCAAGGTTGATCATCGCCTGCACGCCAAACATGGCCGCAAGCCCCGTGCCTGCAAGGCGGATAAACATGTCGCGCTCGCGAATGAGCCTGAACATCGAGCGCATCACGATCGTCGCATATAGCGCGATGATCACCAGCACGAGGATCAGCCCGTATTCCTCAGCCGCCACAGCGATAATGAAGTCGGTGTGCGCATCAGGTAGCGACCATTTGACTTCACCCTCGCCGACACCAACGCCGAAAAAGCCGCCCTCGCGGATCGCGTTTGTCGCGTAGCCAAGCTGGGTGCGCGGGTCGATCTCGGGGTTGAGAAAGCCGTCAATCCGGCGTGCGAAGTGCTCGGAGGCCCCGTAAGAAAACATCCCGCCCAGCACAACCAAGCCCGCCAGAGCCACCAGCAAAACCATCGAGGCGCCCGCGACGAAATACATCACACCCCAGCCAAACAGGATAAGTGCGGCTTGCCCGAAGTCGGGTTGCATGGCGAGAATCAACACGATGATCACCGTCAGAGTCAGCGACAGCGCCTTGCCGGGAGGGCCGTTGATCTGAAAACTTGCCGCCATAAGCCAGGCCGCAACCACTACAAAACCGGGCTTGAGAAACTCGCTCGGCTGCACCGAGGCAAACCCCAACGAATACCAGCGCACGGCCCCCTTGCCAAAGTCAGTGCCCAAAAAAGGCAGTCCACAAAGCGCCACGAAAGCCGCCAGAAAGCCGACAACAGCCAGGCGACGCACCAGATTGGGCGGCATCATCGAGGTGATCATCATCGCCACAATCGCAAGGCCGCCAAAGAAGGCCTGCCGCTGCACATAGTGAAACGCTCCAAAGCCGTTGCGCGCCGCCAAGGGCGGGCTCGCGGCAAGACCAAGCAACAGCCCGATACCAAACAGCGCCAAAATGCAAGAGAGCGTCCACTTGTCAAGCGTGCGCCACCACTTGGGGAGCACAGGCTCACCCGACTGCACGGAAACCGTGCCATACACCATCTCTGTCATCTGACAACCACCGCTAAATCTGCCTCAAATCGCCCCGTTTTCGGGGTCTGTTGGCCGACCATACCACAGCGATTCGCCCATGTGAAGTAGGTGATTCGGCGCCATCGCGTTGCCGCGACGACGCCCGCCTCACTTTCTACTCGAGCTGGTCTGCGTAGCGAGGGCAGTCGCCGCCCAACTCTTCTTCGTTGCTGATCATCAGCTCGCCGATGTTGATTTCTCCCCCGTTGCTGCCGCGGGTGAAAAGCTCTTGGACGGTAAATGTGTTCTCACCCACATTCGTGGTTTCACCGTTGTCATAGTAAACGCGATACCCGTCACGATCGAGGCAAACCAAGTAAACATCGCTAGCGGTTTCATCCTCAAGCACCCATGCGCGCATTGCATTCACTGGCGCGGCCAAGAGGGCCGCCATCAAAAAGAAAGTCATCCATTTCATATCAGTTCTCCCGTTGACGGGTGCAGGCGACTTTGCAAGCGCCTGCACCGGTTTCGCTTTAAACCTTGGCTTTCTTGGCTGCGGCTTTGACGTTTTTCAGCGCTTTGATCGCCGCCACCATGATGCTTTGGTTTGCTTTGGCAGTTTCAATCGCGATCTTGGCCAGCTCGGCGTTCACTTCGGTGTTCAGTGGAACGCGGCGCGCGGTGACGATCAGGCTTGCCTTGATCACGCCGTCACGTGAGCTGTACTTACGGCCATCAGCCCAGCCGTGATACTTGACACGCGCGTGGCTTGTGGCATCCAAAGCATAGGAGTGCGCAAGGCTTTCTGCCTGCGTTTTAAGCTCACCTGCCAGTTTGATCTTACGCTTGCCCGAGAACGCCCCCACGGCGCTGTCTGCCGAAGCGCTGATCTTCAGCACGCTCTCCTGAGAAATCGAAACAGAGTTCGGCTGCGAAATGCTCAGGCCATACTTCACCGTGTGCTTTTTCTTGTGCAACTTGAAGCGCGCTTCCTCGATGACATAGCCCGGCGGGAGTTGTACAAAGCTGCCCTTGGGCGTGCTCAGATTGCCGCGGTCGCTTTCAAGGTCGATCACATTGGCAAAGGTGAACACACGGCGCGTTCCCATCTTGACGCCGTCTGCGCCAACAAAGTCAACGGAGGTTACAGGGGCTACAACGGGGTCAACCGCTGTCATTGTGGAATAGCCATAGGCGGCAACACCTGCGGCAAGTGCGGAGCCACCAAGCAAAATGCTGCGGCGCGAAAGGATATCATTTTTCATGGTCGTTACCTCGTTTGGTTAGACGTTTACATGCACCGCTGCTGACCAACGGCTGCATCAACGCTGCCTCTAACGACACGGCCAACAAAAGGAAAAACCGGGAAACCTTGAGGCCGGGTTGTTAAAAATGGTGCATCCCTGCCCCAGTGTGGCAGAATGCAAACAAGGCAGATCTTTCTGCTAAGTCTTTGACAACCACGCCTAAGCCATTGAAAAAATGCGCATCAAAACCAGCGATTTTCAGCGTTGTCATCTTGTTTCAAAAATGTGACCGGTAAAAATTGCGCGCAGCTCTTGAAGTGAATTCGGGCTGAAATCGGCCATATCTGAAAGAATCGCGCCTTCGCGCGGCCCTCACAGTCCAAGCCTCGTCAATGTGCAGCGATGCACAGCAAGTCTGCCAAAATCCCAGTAGCCTTAGGCCATTCAATCCATCAACACTGCGGCTGTCAAAGAAATGGCATCACATTGAAGGAGCCTTCCCATGAAAACGACTTTCCTCGCCGCGGCATTCGCCGCCGCCACAGTTTCAACAGCCACAATCGCGACAGCTGAGGCCGTCAAATACGAACTCGACGCAAGCCACAGCCAGATCGTGTTCTCTTATGTGCACCAAGGCTTCTCGACAACTTACGGCATGTTCTCGGGCTTCAACGGCGAGATCATGTTTGACGAAGCCGCGCCGGCCGCCTCAACTGTTGCGGTAAGCTTCCCCGTCACGACAATGCTCACAGGCTGGGAAGGCCGTTTTCAGCACTTCATGTCATCCGATTTCCTCAACGCAGCCGAAAACGCCGAAGTCAGTTTCACTTCGACAGCCATCAGCAATCTTGGCGAAGACACCGCCGACATTACGGGCGATCTGACACTCAACGGCGTAACCAAGCCCGTCACACTCGCCGTGAAGCTCAACAAAACTGGCGAAAGCCGCGACGGCAAGGCGATGCTCGGCTTTGATGGCGACACGCAGATTTTGCGCTCTGATTTTGGCCTCGGCAAGTATGTCCCTTTTGTGGGCGACGAAGTGACAATCAAGATCTCGCTCGAAGCCGTCGCCGCCGAGTAAGCACCTGCCAGAACGACAAAGGCCCAGCTTGTTTCGCTGGGCCTTTTCTTTTGCCGAAGCCGCCCGCTAGCGCGTGGCTGTCAGCGCCACATTGATCACAACCTCAAAGCCAACCTCGCCTTCGCTGCTGTAGGTCTTTCCAATCCCGAAGGAACGGCGGTCTACGCTAACCTGCCCCTGCATCTGCGCTTCGCCCCCTTCGATTACCAGCGAAAACGGCACATCAACCGGCACGGACTGGCCTTTGAGCGTAAGCGTTCCGCGCGCCAGATAGCCCACATCTGCGGCGACAATGTCGGCCTCAAAAACCGCGACAGCGAAGTTTTCCGCATCAAAAAACTCCGCTCCCAGCGCGTCGGACGTGACAGAGCCCAGCGTCAAACTCGCGATCGCAATCTCGACGCGCACATCACCATTGCGGCCCTCCACAGCTGCCTCGTCATAGTTGATCGCCGCAGTCCAGTTTTCAAACTGCCCCGAGACGGCCTCGCCAAACTGCTTTGTTGTGATCGCAAGCCTGCCCTCTTGCACCGCCCACTCACTTTGCCCTTGCTTCAAGGCAGGCGCATTTGCCTGCGTGGCTTCAGCGCCGGCGCCGCCCGACAGGCCCAGCCAAGTTGCAGCCGCGATCGCCACGCCATAGAGTGCAAACCCCGCCAGAACAGGCTTCTTGCTATGCGCAGCCAAGGGCGGCTCAACGCCAATGTCCTTGCCAAACCACATCCGCCGGAGTGTGCCATCACGCTCAAAAAGCGCGTGCTTCAAAGCCCCCGCAATGTGCAACACAAGCGCGGCTAGCAGCAGTTTTGTCATCACAAAGTGCCATGCCCCGAACACCTGCGCGACAGTTTCAGACTTGGCCACAAACGGCAGCCCCTGCCCGAACGGCCAGAGGATGGGCGCAAACCCCTGCGTCGCTGCATGGTGCAGCCAGCCCGACAACGGCACAAGCACCAGCGAGATATATAAGAGCCAATGCACAAGTTCGGCCAGAAAGGCCTCGCCACGCTTTTCAGGGTTCAACAGCGCGGGCTTTTCCTGCGTGATCGCCCACAAAATACGGGCCAGCGCGACAAAGAAGATCGTCACGCCCAGTGTCTTATGCACCGAGAAAAGCTGCGCCTTGAACGCCAGTTCGGCCGCGGTGTCATAGGGCAGCCGCTCGGCCACAACCCCCAGAGGAAACGCTGTCACGATCAAAAGCGCCGTCAGCCAGTGAAAGCCCTTGGCAACGCTCCCGTAGGCGGCGCGCGTGTTTTGTCTGCTCATATCTGTCTCCTTGTTTGCTCGCACAATAGACCCGTTCAACCAAGGCGCAATTCACAAGGCCGCACAGTCACCGTGTGAAAATGCGAGGCTTGCCAGAGAAGCCCGTGCAGCTTAAGCGCTCTGCATGAATGTCAACACCCTCATCCTCGGCGCAGGGGCCGCCGGCCTTATGTGCGCAGCACAGGCCGGGCCTGATACGCTGGTCATCGACCACGCCAAAAAGCCCGGTGAGAAGATCCGCATTTCAGGCGGCGGGCGCTGCAATTTCACCAATATGTATTGCGAAGCCGCGAACTTTCTTTCTGAAAACAAGCACTTCGCCAAGTCAGCCCTGTCACGTTACACTCAGTGGGATTTTGTTGACCTGATCGCCAAACACGGCATCGCCTATCACGAAAAGACACTCGGCCAGCTGTTTTGCGACGGCAAGGCAACCCAAATCATCGACATGCTTGTAGCCGAAATGCAGCGCGCCAAGGCCCAGCTCTGGCTGCAAACATCGCTCATCTCGCTCACACATAATGGCGCCGCCTTCACGGCCATTGTTGAGCGCGACGGCAAGCGCACAACGCTCACGGCGCGCAACGTCGTTGTGGCCACAGGCGGAAAGTCGATCCCCAAGATGGGTGCGACGGGGCTTGCCTATAACATCGCCGCGCAGTTCGGCCATGCGCTTGTCGCAACGCGCCCCGCCCTCGTGCCCTTCACATTTTCGGACGCGCCCTTTGCCGCCATGTCCGGCACCGCCCTGCCAACCCGCGCAACAGCAGGCGGCGCAAGTTTTGACGAAGCCACGCTCTTCACGCACCGCGGCCTGTCCGGCCCTGCCATGCTGCAAATCTCCTCATACTGGCACGAAGGCGAGGAGATCATCCTCAACCTTGACCCTGAGAACACCCTGTTTGAAGCCCTGCGCACCCAACGCCAAACAGCGGGGCGCAAGCAGCTCACAACCGAGTTGGCACGGCTCTTGCCTGCCAAACTGGTTGATCACTTGGCAACACCGCTCGCGCTTGAAGGCAACCTCGCCGACCAGTCAGACGCGCGCCTTTCAGACATCATCCAAGCCCTGCAAAACTGGCACCTCAAGCCAACAGCCACCGAGGGCTATCGCACCGCCGAAGTCACAGTCGGCGGCGTTGACACCGCGCAACTCAGCTCGCAAACCATGATGTCGGCCAACCAGCAAGGCCTCTACTTCATCGGTGAATGTGTTGATGTCACAGGTTGGCTCGGCGGCTTCAACTTCCAATGGGCGTGGTCATCCGCCATAGCGGCCGCGCGCGCGATCGCGCTTACGCGCTGAACAGCGTGCCAACAAAGTAAGCCAGCCCCGCCGCAACCCCGCCGATCAGCAAAGTCTCGGTGCCCGAGCGCCACCATGCGCTCAGCGACCAACGGCTTTTCAAAGCCCCGATCGCAAAGAACACCGCCAGTGTCACATAGGCCGACAGGGTGAACGCGCCCTCAAAGCCAAAGACGAAGGGCAGCAGCGGAATGAGCCCCGCAACGAGAAAAGCAACAAAGGTTGTAATCGCGGCGCGCATCGGGTGAGGGTCAACGCCGCCAAGCCCGTATTCGCCCTCCATCATCAGGGCAATCCAGTTCTCGCGATCCGCCGTGACAGCTTCGGTTGCGGCCTCAAGCACCTCACCCTCTAGCCCTTTGAGCCGCAGGATCTCTTTCACTTCAAGGCGCTCGCCCTCGGGAAACTTGTCAATATGGCGCTCTTCGATCTCGCGAATGCGGCTGGCATTTTCCTTCTCGGCGCGGGTGCCCGTGTAATTCGCGGCCGCCATGGAAAACCCGTCAGCCAGCACATTGGCAAGCCCCAGCGCGACAATCACAAAGGGCGACAGCCCCGCGCCGGCAACCCCAGCAACAATCGCGAATGTCGTGACAGAGCCGTCAATCGCGCCATAGACCGCATCGCGCAACACGCCCCGCCCCGGAGGCGCGCTGATCCGTGCGACAACTTCTTTGGGGCTATGGCCATGAGTTTCAAACGCTGGCCCGCTCACGCGCTATTCCTGAATGCTCTCAAGGTAGGCCAGCAGCGCTGCCAAGGGGCGCGGCGTAGGCGTCATAACACCCTCCCCCGTCGCAATCGGCACGCTCGGGCCTTTGAGCAGCAGGCCAAACTCGGGCATCTCGACGTCTTCGCGGCCCTGACGCGTGTAGCCGTCAATATAGCTCAGCACCTGATTGACAGGAAACGCGCCGCCATTGCCGCGGGTTAGCTTGGTCAGGTCGGCAGGTCGTACGCTCAGATCAGCGGCAAGCTCTCCGTCGCCCTTGCCACTTGCGCCGTGACACATGGCGCAGTTGGCCGTGTAGGCCTGCGCGCCCTCGGAAGCATCCGGCATTTCAGCCTGCATACAGGCCACAGCGAACAGGCCCAGCGCGCCCGCCGTCATTACGCTCATCATCCGCATCTCTGATCCCTCCATAGCCTTTGCATCCTGCCTAATGGCTCACTCGCTCACCTGCAAGCTCTCAAGGTATCTCACCAGCGAGACCATGTTCTGGGTGGTCGGAATCCGCGCACCATCGGCGGTTTCCCACATAACTTCAGGGCCTGTGAAGACCGAGCCGAACTCGGGCATATCTGCGAAGTGATCGCTGTTGGAATAGCCATGCACCTTGGCGATCGTATCATCGGCGGGGAAAACGCCGCCGTTGTTGAGCGCAAGCTCGCTCAGGTTTGCAGGCCTGATCTCAAGCTTGTCCGCCAGCGGGCCGTTGCCGTCGGCTTTGCGGCCGTGGCAAACTGCACAGTTGTCGGTGAACAAAGCCCGCCCGCTGACGTCGCCCTCGGTGGTGCAGCCGCCTGCCAGCGTCAGGCCTGCCAGAGCCGCCAGTGTCTTCAAAACTGTCTTCATCGCCCGTCTCCTTTGTTGGTCCCAGCATTTGCAAATCCAGGCTCTTGTGCTTTGATCTGGATCATCCGAAAGTCGCATGCAACAGTCATTGTGACATTTGAGCAAGGCCACACATGCCCCAAACTCCGAATTTGACACCAAAAACCGCCCAAGACTTCTTTGAGGCCAACTTCGCCCCATGGGTGCGCGCACTCGGCCTCCGCCTCAGCCACATCGGGCCAACAGGCGCGACTATGTCGATGAATATCACGCCTGAGCTCACCCGCATGGGAGACATTCTCTCCGGCCAGGCCCTTGCCGCGATGGCCGACACCACGATGGTGTTTGCTTGCTTCGGCTTGTTTGACGCGATGAAGCCTGTCGCCACGACCAACCTTGAAACGCAGTTTTTGCGGCCCGGCATGGGCGACAGCATCCGCTGTGAGGCTCATATCGTTAAGCCCGGTCGCAACCTCATCTTTACCCGCGCCGACATGTTCGCCGAACCCTCGGGCAAGCTTGTCGCAACCGCCACCGCTACGTTTTACCTCGCCTGAAAGGCTCTCCCATGCACAGCACAGTCTCCTACGCCACCCTCATGCTCGCCGCTGGCATAGGCATTCCTGTACTGGCCGCGCTCAATGCAGCGCTCGGAACACGGCTTGGCACACCCTTTGCAGCAGGGGCAATCCTGTTCACGGTGGCTTTAAGTGCTGCTGTTGTCATGCTGTTTTTAACAGGCGGGCACACGGCCCTTGCCAAAGCCAGCGAAGCGCCCAAGCATCTCTTCCTCGCAGGGCTGCTGGTGGCGTTTTACGTGCTTTCGATCACATGGGTCGCGCCGCGCTTTGGCGTCGGAAACGCCGTGTTCTTCGTGCTCCTCGGCCAGCTCGTCTCTGCCGCGATCATTGACCACTTCGGCCTGTTCGGCGCGCAAATTTCTCCCCTGTCGCTCGCGCGCGCAGCGGGAATAGCGCTTATGGCGTCAGGCGTTTGGCTGACGCAGGTCTAGGGTGTCAGACCTTACACAGTCTGTTCGACAAAGCTGATCTGGGTGTCCGGCACGGGCGCAGTCACCCCCGCTAGTGAAACCTCTGCACCGTTTGAAAAAGCAATAACAACGCCATCGGCCTCGATGCGCTGATCGACAATCGTTGGCACTGTGCCGGCCTCGTGCAACACAACCAGAACGTCTTCGGCAGCGTCAAAATCCGTGATCGAAGCGCCGCCTGTGACGTCGGACAAAATGCTGAAACTGTCAGCGCCCGCGCCGCCCGTGCCTTCATCGCCTTCCCCGAGGATAAGCACATCGTCGCCGTCCCCTGCGCTGAGGTTGTCGAGCGAAGCGTCAGACGTCATGCCGGCGTTGCCGTTGAGCACGTCAGCGCCAGTTGTGCCCGTCAATGTGTCAAGGCCTTCGCCGCCCAACAGCGTGTTGTCGCCCTCACCGCCGTCAAGTCTGTCGTTGCCTGCGCCGCCATCAAGGCTGTCGTTGTCCGCACTGCCGTTGAGGTTGTCATCGCCCGCACCGCCCATAAGCGTGTCGGCACCAAGTCCGCCACTGAGAAAGTCGTTGCCCTCGCCGCCATCAAGGCTGTCGTCGCCCGCAGCGCCTGAAAGGTTGTCGTTGCCCGCCAGCCCTTCGATTGTGTCGTCATTTATGGTGCCAACAAAGGTGTTGTCGGTTTCATCGCCTGTTATCAGGTCACCGATGGTTCCTGTGTCAGTGCCGGTATCTGTGCCGGTATCTGTGCCTGTGTCTGTCCCAGTATCTGTGCCCGTATCCGTTCCGGTGTCGGTTCCAGTGTCTGCGTCCGTATCAGCCTCGTCGCCACCATCAAGCGGCACCAGCATCAGTGGCAAGCCAACCAGCATCATAATTGCCATAGCACTCAACATAGCAGCATCCCTTGCGCAAATTCGGGCACATCTGGCCCGTTGCCCCACCGCTATCGAAGCAATTTGTCAAAAATAGGTTAACTTGCAGGCAAGATTCGTCCGCTTATTCCGCCGCAAGCGCCTGCATTTGCGCCCAGAACGCGTCGTCCACGACGACTGTTTGCTTCGGCACTTTCCCTTGCCCGGGCATGCGCGCACCTACGTCCTGCGCGATGGCCTCGGCGACCTGCGCCAAGCGCGCGCCAAAGGCATCCGAGCACGCCGGATCAATCAGCACGTAATACTGCCCAAGATCGTGCGGGGCCCCTTCAGGTGCCTTCAACGGCTTCACATCAACGCTGGCGACACCGCCTGTCATGCCCGCTGCCAAAAGCTCGGCCATCAGGCCAAAGCCCCAGCCCTTGTAGCCGCCCATGCTCACCAGCGAGCCTTTGATGGCCTCGTCAGGGTCTGTCGTGGGCCTGCCCGCGCTGTCGAGCGCCCAGCCAAGCGGGATGTTTTCTCCCGCGGCCTTCGCCATAGTGATCTTGCCCAGCGCCACAGTGGTTGTTGACTGGTCAAACTGCATTGCCACGCCGCCCTGCCCGTCAGGCGCCGAAAAGGCGATCGGGTTGGTGCCGATCACGCGGCTTTTGCCCCCCGGAGGCGCCACAATCGGCGAGGCATTGGTTAGCCCGAGCCCGATCATCCCGGCTTTGGCGATTTGCTCGGTAAAGTAGCCAAGGCTCGTGCAAGTGTGCGCATGGCCCACCGCAAGGCTCGCCATGCCGCACTCGCGCGCCGCACTCAGCGCCTCGGGCAAGCCGCGCCGAAACGCGGGCTGGGCAAAGCCGAAGCGCGCATCAACCTGCACCACAGAGGGTTTCACACGCCGCACCTCAGGCTCAACGCGGCCTTTCACACGACCCGTTCTGAGCTGCGCGCAATAGCTTTCAAGGTAATAAAGCCCGCAGATTTTGTTGCCAAAGCTCTCGGCCACCATGACAGCATCAGCAACACTGTCGGCGATCCAGGGCTCGGCCCCATGTGCCTCAAGCGCGCGCTTTGCCAGATCAAAAATCTCGTGAAGTTCAACTTCGGTCATGTGGTGCCCTTTCAAATTCAAGCGGGCACAAGCACGCCCTCGTCCATCTTTACCTGCCTGTCCATACGTCCTGCAAGCTCAAGGTTATGTGTCGCGATCACCGCCGAAAGCCCTGTCTCGCGCGCAAGGACCATCAGGTTGTTAAACACCTGATCCGCTGTCGCAGGGTCAAGGTTGCCCGTCGGCTCATCGGCAAGCATCACCCGTGGAGAATTGGCCAAAGCGCGGCAAAAGGCAACGCGTTGCTGCTCGCCGCCCGACATATCCGCGGGCCTGTGATCGGCGCGCTCGGCCACGCCGACACGGCCCAAGAGCGCCAAAGCGCGCTCCTTGGCAGCGCCGCGTGTCACACCATTGGCCAGCTGCGGTAGCATCACGTTTTCAAGTGCGCTGAACTCCGGCAGCAAGTGGTGGAACTGGTAGACAAAGCCAACATCCTCGCGCCGCGCCAGCGTGCGGCGGCGGTCAGAGCGGCCTGTCATGTCATGACCCGCGATCTGCACAGTGCCCGCATCGGGCGTGTCCAGAAGGCCCGCAATGTGCAACAGCGTTGACTTGCCAGCGCCCGAGGGTGCAACCAACGCCACGATCTCGCCAGCTTTGAGCTGCAACTCAGCCCCCCGCAACACGCGGATCTCGTTGGGCTTGCCCTTGTTGTATGTCTTCTCGATGCCTTGAAGCGACAACACAAACTCACTCATAGCGCAGGGCCTCCACAGGATTCATCCGTGCAGCACGCCGCGCCGGAAAGATTGTCACGATGAAGCTCAAGCCGATGCTGAGGCCCACGGCGCTCATGACGTCTTCAAACTGCAGTTTCGCGGGCAAGAAAGAAATGCCGCGGATCGACGGATCCCAGATATCACCGCCCGAAAACCCGTTCACGATGGCAAAGATCGGGTCAATGTAGATCGCAAACAAGCAGCCCAGCAGCACGCCAAGAGCAGTGCCGATGATGCCCGTGAAAGCTCCGCAGACAAAGAATATCCGCAATATAGCCCCTTCCGTCAGGCCAACGGTGCGCAAAATGCCAATGTCGCGGCCCTTGTTTTTCACCAGCATAATCAGCCCCGAGACGATGTTCATCGCCGCGATCAACACAAGGATCGACAGGATCACAAACATCACGTTGTCTTCAATATCAAGCGCCGACAGAAAATTGCTGCTCGCGTCTTTCCATGTCCAGAGCAGCACACGCTCGCCGCCCGCGCTGATCAGGTCGAGCTTCATGTCGTCAACATGGCTCGGGTTCTCCACCATCACCTCGATCTCGTCTGCAAAGCCTTCACGGTTGAAAAACGATTGCGCCTGATCAAACGGCATGTAAACGCGGGTGCGGTCAATGTCATAGCGCCCTGCGGTGAAGATATAGACAACTTCAAAGGCCTGCACACGCGGGCTTGTGCCAAAGGCGGTTTTCACGCCATTCGGGCTGATCACCTTGATCTTGTCGCCGGTGCGCACCGCAAGCTCGCGCGCCACACCCGAGCCGATGGCAATGCCCTCGGCAAAGCGCGCAATGTCGCCTTCCTGCGCCTGCGGGTTCACGATACGGGGGATGGTTTGCAGGTTCTCGGCGGTGATCCCGTAAACTTCAACCCCCGCGTTGCGCCCGCGGGCATTGGCCATAACCTGCCCCTTCACAAGCGGGGCTGCGCGTGTCACGCCCTCAACCCTGCGCAGGCGCTCGGCCATGGCGTCATAATCGGTGATCGTGCGGTCAAGGCTGCCGTTCGCGCCGACTTCTGCCGAATTGTACACCGTCACATGGGCGTTTGCGCCCAGGATTGTATCAACAAACTCGGCCCGAAAGCCCGCCCGCACAGCGAGCGTTGCAATCAACGCCATAACGGCCAGCGTGATCCCGATCAGCGAAATCCACGTCATCACACTGACGCCACCCTCGGCACGGCGGGCGCGCAAATAGCGCCACGCGATCATCAGCTCGTAGCCTGCAAAAGGAGGGGTCGCGCGTGCCATTGTGTCTGCTCTCTTGTTTTGATGCGCAAATTGGCCTCGCCCAGAGGCAAGGTCAAGCAAAAGTGGGTTTGGCAACTATTCTGCGCGGCCCATCGCACGTAGATAGTAGTCAAACGCCGCCGACATCTCTCGGGTTAGCTGACCAACCTCGCGCGCGTTGCGGCCAAAATCAATGCTCGTTAGAATGGCTACATTCGAGCCAAGGCTGCGCCACATCCGGCAATTGCGCGCCAGCCGCGTGCCCGGCGTAACTTTGCACATATAGCCCGCCGTCTCATCGCCCACAAAAACATGGCCTTGCGCGGCGTCCTTTCCACGTTTGCTTAGCACATAACGCAGCGATGTGTCGCTCTTCGGCTCGACAATCAACGACCCTGTGTCGCTTATGAAACGGCTCTTGAAGCCCTCGCAAAACGGGGCCTTGCCAAGCTGCGCACTGCCCTCACACCGCGCGATTGCGGTGCGCCCATTGAGGCTTGGGGCGAGCCACAAACGGGCCGCAAGAGCCGCCGTCTCGCCGCCCTTGGTGGCAGCACAAAGCCGCTTCAGGCCTTCCTTAAAGCGCGCGCCCTGCGTGGCCCTGAGCGCCCAACGCTCCCGCGTCAAGAAAACGTCACCGCCAAAGGCCAGCGGCACATCATAGCGCCGTTCACCGATCCGCACAGGAATGTGGCTTCGTGCACAGGCCCCGTCGGGAAGCCGCTGGCGCTCGAAAAAGACAGCGGCACTCAACACCGAAGGCAGCAGGCAAACACCCAATGCAACCGGCACAGTCTTGCTAAAGCGCCACGCCAGATAGGCCCAGATCGCCGCAATCGCTGGCGAGAAGCTGACCGTCAGCAAAATCACAATGACCTCTCCTGTGGTGTCGTAAAACGGCCCCGTCGCGCCAAAAACCAACAAAAATGCCAGTACCGTGCCACCAAGGCCCAGCAAGAAAGCACCCCGCCTTGAAGAGCGCATGATGCCATAAAAAACCAGCGTAGCGAGCGCGAAGAAGGCCGCATAAACCACGGCAAAAACAAACATTTCAGAGAGTGGGAACATGCCTATCAGGCCTTCTTTACGTCTCGGCCCCTCAGCCATGATTTTAGCCGCCGCAAGAACCCCAGCAGCAGTGCAACAAGGACAAAGCCCCCAATAAAGCCCGCCCCCGCAAAGACGGCGCCCTCAAAGGTGAGCGGCACAGCAGGCTTGAAAGCGTCCAAAGCGCGGCGCGCGATTTCACTGTCGCTAAAACGGCGCAACTCGTAGGCGCGGGTAAACGGGCCTGCCCCTTGCAGGACCTCCAAATCAGCCGAGAGGCGCGCCTGCCGCTCGATCGTGCTCACAACAGTGTCAGCCCGCGCAGCGCCCATGCTTCCGCCCTTGGCCAGATCAACCAGCGCAGCCTCTCGGCTCAGGCCCAGTTCGCTCGCATCGGCGTCAAACTCGGCCACGAAGCGCGACAGCTCGTCAACCGCGCCGCCAAGGCGCTGCATATATTGCTGGCTGTATTCCGGAAACTGCGAAAACCCCGCCGCCCCCGCAAGCCCGACTGCCAATGTGATCGCTTTTGCCAGCATTGTCGCCTTTCTGCTTATGGCCCCTGCCTATCAGACCCCGCCCTAGGGGAAAACCGCCCGTTGCAAGGCCTTGTTCAACCGCAGCTGCGCCTTGCCTCTGGGGCATTTGTTCACCGACAGGCTCACGCCCCAGCCGTTGCTGTAAAGCACGCTCCATGTCGCCGCGTTCATCCGACCCGGCATGCACCAAGCCCCCGCGTGCCAGTAACTGGCCCCTTTCGGCCCTGCCCGGTAGAGGGCGCCAAGCCCGTAAGTTGTCGGCGTAAGGACAACGGCAGAAGGCGCTGCTTTCGGGTCTTTCAAAACGCCCCCGCGCGCGAAGGCCTTTGCGAAGAAGCGGCCATAGTCGGCCATGCTCATGCGCCAGCCGCCATAGGGCAAATAGGCGCCCGTAAACGGCGAGACGCGCCCGCCTTTGGGCGCGCAATAGCGTGCATAGCTCTGGCCCGTGGCAGCTTCCAGCATCGCGCCCAAAATGGCGTAGTTTTCGTTATTATACTCAAATTTTCCCGGTTTGCGCCGTTGCAGCTTGCGCCCCAAAGCGTCGCGGGAGGCTTCCCAATATCTGGGCGATGTGTCGCGATACCAGCCGATCATACTGCGCTGCGTGCGGTCAGGCCAAAGGCCTGCCGTATGCGTCAGAAGCTGCGTGACGGTGATCTGCCCGTAGCTTTGGCGGGCCAACGGCATACGTGCCCCCAATACAGCGCCGACTGTGCTGTCATAGGAGAGCGCCCCGCGCGCGACGGCCTTTTGCACGCAGGCCGCCGTTACGGCCTTTGACAGGCTGGCGATCTCGACAGGGCGATCAGCGCGCATGTTCAGCCCTGCCTCATGCACAACGCGGCCCTTGTAAGTGACCGCCAGGACACCGCTGTCTGCGCCAAGGCTCTTGGCCCAGCCGCGAAACACCGCGTCGATCCGGGCGATTGCGAAACTGTCCTGCGCGCTGGCGGCTTGCGAAACTACAAGCACAATAGCGCAAACTATAGCGAAGACACGGCCCATCAGTATCTGTCCTGACGGTACAGCGAAGCAAAGAAGGCCTCAAAACCAGGCCATGTCACAGCGCCGCCCTGCCAAGCATCATCGCGCAAATCATGGGCCTTATCGAAGTCGTAAAAGCCGACGCTCGGCGCCGCGCCCTCGCGGTAATCCAGATAAAGCGTCTCGCGATACCACTGCGCCAGAATGATCATCCGATCCGCCCCGCGGGGGAATTCCTCTGGCTGCGCGTCAACCGAGGCGTAATCCGAGATGCTGTCGTGCAAGCTGCGCAACTTCGTCAGCGGCGTCAGGTCTTCATAGCCCGAGAACGGGGCAACATCCGCAAGGCTCGGCGCATCTTTGTTGCCGGAATAGATGTCTTTGACAGAGCCACCATTTTGCAGAAGGTAAAGCGCGCGCAACATGGCTGGCAGGGTGAGGCCAAGCTCGGCCTCTTTTGCGGCAATGTCAGCCTCGGTGATAAAGGCGGAGGGCAAAACCCTGCGCTCCTCGCCTTCTTTGTCGACGCAGTTTGAATAGTGATGCGCCTGATAGAAGCTCTCAAGCGTTACAGCCTCTGTCGGCGCGGCGAGATTGTCTCCATCGTGCGAGCTATCTTCAGGCGCACCGCCCGTTTTACCCGCCTCAAACGCCCCCGCGATCACGTCTTCCAGCCGCAGCATCCCGCGCTCCGCACGAATAAGCACAAGCCCCGCGACAAACATCACAAGCGCGTAAAGCCCGATATGCACAGCAGTCATCCCGCCTGCAAACGGCGCGAAAGCAGGCACGCCCGCAAAGCTGCCAAGCCCGCGGCCGAGCATGTAGAAAACACCGACGACAAAGGGCTGCACTGCCAGCGCCTTAAAGGCAAACACCAATGGTTTGGCAAGCGGCTGGCCCTGAAACAACAGCCGCCATTTGCCCATGACATCTGCCATCACAAAGACGAACGTCATCGGCAAAATCCACCACGGGCTGACAAAGCTCAGCCCCGCAAGCAACGGCACCGCGAGCAGGACAAAGCTAAACGCCAACCGGACAGGCACCGAAAACGCTTTTCCTACCACTCGCCGTTCTCCTGCCCAGTCTTGCCTTACCCTGCCTCAAATGGCTTAGAGCCCTTTTACCATGTGATCCTTGTAAATCTCGACAAGTTTGGCCACGGCGGCTTCTGGCGGCAGTTCTTCGCTTTCGCCCGTGCGACGGCTGGTCAACTCGACAACGCCGTTCTTGAGGCCGCGAGGCCCCACGGTGATGCGCCATGGCAGGCCGATCAAATCCATCGTGGCAAATTTGCCGCCCGCGCGCTCTTTGCGATCGTCATAGAGCGGCTCAAGGCCGGCAGCCTCCAGCGCCGCTTCAAGCGCTTCACAGGCCGCGTCGGCCTCTTCGTCGCCCTGCTTGAGGTTGACGATCCCCGCATGAAACGGCGTCACGCCTTCCGGCCAGATGATGCCGTTGTCGTCGTGGCTGGCTTCGATGATCGCGCCAAGCAAGCGCGAAACGCCGATACCGTGGCTGCCCATATGCACAGGCACAGGCTTGCCGTCAGGCCCCTGCACGGTTGCGCCCATCGCGTCGGAATACTTGGTGCCGAAGTAGAAGATCTGGCCCACTTCGATGCCCCGCGCCACGCGGCGGCGCTCTTCTGGCACCTCGTTGAACAGCGCTTCATCGTGGGTCTCGTCGGTGCGCGCATATTTCGTCGTGAACTCTTCCATCACGCCCGCACATTGCGCCACATCGTCATAGTTGATCTCGCGGTCGCCAAACGTCAGATCAGTTACCGCGCTGTCATAGAAGACCTCGCTCTCGCCCGTGTCTGCCAGCACCAAAAACTCATGCGTGTCGTCGCCTCCGATAGGGCCAGAATCCGCGCGCATCGGGATCGCCTGCAAGCCCATCCGCTCATAGGTGCGCAGGTAGCTCACAAGGTGGCGGTTGTAAGCGTGCAGCGCGTCTTCTTTGGTGAGGTCAAAGTTATACCCGTCTTTCATGTAAAACTCGCGGCCCCGCATCACGCCAAACCGTGGCCGCACTTCATCGCGAAACTTCCACTGGATCTGATAGAGCGTCAGCGGCAGGTCTTTGTAGCTGCTCACATGGCTGCGGAAAATATCTGTCACAAGCTCTTCGGCGGTGGGCGTAAACAGCATGTCGCGCCCGCCCCGGTCTTTGATCCGCAGCATCTCGTCGCCGTAGGCTTCATAACGCCCACTCTCGCGCCACAGATCAGCGCTCTGGATGGTTGGCATCTGAATGGGAATATGCCCCGCGCGCATCTGCTCTTCATGAACGATGTTCTCGATCTTGCGCAGCACCTTAAAGCCAAGCGGCAACCACGAGTAAATACCGGCAGCAGACTGCTTGATCATCCCCGCACGCAGCATCAGGCGGTGGCTGACAATCTGCGCCTCCGCAGGGGTTTCTTTGAGAACGGGCAGGAAGTAGCGGCTCAGACGCATGGGAAAAGACCTATCATGTTGTTTCCCTCGGTTTATGGCTTTGCGCCGCGCCTCGCAAGGGGGCGCTTCCAACCGCTCGTTTTGACCGCTAAAGTTGTGCCAAGCCAAAGCCCTTTTCAAACCAAAGACTTTCCCGACGGAGCCACAGACGAGCGACAAATCACCCCCGAAAGACCTGCTGGACTGGCTCGGGATCACCAACACCCCGAACTGGCGCGTTGCCCGCCCGCTGGGCACTATAATCTCAGTGCTGCTTGCCTTGCTCATCTTCGGAGCCTTCGTTGCCGCGTTCACCCTTCTTGGCCGCACCATCCAAGGCGGCTTTGACACCGCCGCGGGCAACCTCGGCGCAGGCGCGCTCATCGTCGCCATCCTCGGCGCGCCCTTCCTTGTCTGGGGCACGGTGATCAAACAAAAGACAGTGACCTTCCAAAAAGAAAGCCACATCACCGACCGTATCTCAAAAGCCGTCGAACAGCTCGGGGCCGAGAAGACGGTGAAGAAAGACGGCGACGAATCCACCGAACCCAACATCGAAGTCCGCATCGGCGGGCTTCTCTCGCTTGAGCGCATCGCGCAAGACAGCACGGAATACGACAAAGGCCGAGATCATGTCCGCGTCATGGAAATCCTCTGTGCCTATGTGCGAGAGAATGCAAAAGCTTCTGATGCACAGGACGGTTCGTTTCCAAATGACAGCCATGAAGGCACCCTAGAAGCCAAGATCGCGAATAGCTCCTATAAGTGGATTCACAGTTTAGACAAGCCACGCAATGATATTCAAATCGCGCTATCAATTCTAGGCCGCAGAAGCGCCGAGCAGCTCGAAATCGAGGCTCACCACATAGGCCCCAAAGGACGAGGCTACACACTCGATCTGAAAGAAACCAATCTACGTAAGGCCGACCTTGAATATCTCAACTTTGCGAATGCCAGCTTTTTCAGAGCCAAGCTTGAAGGAGCCTATTGTAAGGGTGCTGACTTGAGCGGCACAAACCTAATCTATGCCAACATGACAGGCGTAGGCGGACGCAAGCTGAACCTCCAGAATGCGCGCATGGAAAGTGCTGATTTCTCCTACGCAACGCTTGATGAAGCGCAAATCATCAATTGCGAAATGTCCCACACTCATTTCGTTGGAACGCAACTTCAAGGCGCTCACCTACGTTTTACAGACAAGCCCTCCCTAGGAACTGTCAACCGTGCGTATTTCATCCATGCTGATTTGAAGGCCGCTCTCATTGAGGGAAAACCGCACGCCGCAATCTTCCAATTCCGCGATCACGAAGACGGCAAAGCGCCGCGAGGTATGCACTATGTAGGGTTTCACGATGTCGACTTGTTTGACCAGACTTTCGTATTTAGTGAAATCGTCGAAGCAACAGTATTCCCAGCGGAGCACATTGAAGCAACCTTCGGAGATGCCGCGGTTACCTTACATCCTGACGTATCACGCCCCGCACACTGGCCTGACTGGAAGCTGCCGAGCAGCGGGGAGCCTTCTTTTTTCACGGAGTGGCGAAAATGGCAGGCTGCCCCAAGGGGCTACACCCCGCCGCCAAAACCCACGGATTAATCACGCCTGATCACAGGCGCGTCATTGGCACATCCAAACGCGAGAGGCCCCCGTATCCCTGATATCGAAACCTTGACAGGAGATACCACCATGACAAACAAATTCACCCTCGCGATCGCCGCCCTCGCCGTTACAGCCTCAGCCGCTTTCGCAGACGGCCACGGCAAGAAAACCATCGTCGACATCGCCGCGGGCGATGACCGCTTCACAACGCTCGTCGCCGCCGTCACAGCCGCTGGCCTCGTTGAAACCCTGCAAGGCAACGGCCCGTTCACTGTCTACGCGCCTGTCAACGACGCCTTCGCGACCCTGCCGGACGGCACTGTCGAAACCCTGCTTAAGCCCGAGAACAAAGGCCAGCTCACCAACGTGCTGCTCTATCATGTCGATGACCGCAAGCTCATGGCCGCCGACATCCCCGCCGGATCGACCTACTTCAAACCCGTGCTAACGTCAGACCGTCTCTGCATCACCAAAGGGGCCGATGGCGTCAAAATTGACGACGGATCAGGCACAATGGCCAATGTCATCATCGCCGACATCAAAGCCAACAACGGTGTGATCCACGTGGTCGACAAAGTTCTGCTGCCAGGCACACGCCCCGCCTGCCACTAGGTTTTCGCGTCCAGACCAGCTGAAGGCCCGCAGTTATTTCTGCGGGCCTCTTGCGCTTTTGGGGCGGGTGCGCAATGTGTAAGGCATATTGTTTACGAGGGTTTCATGGCACTTCCGGTTCGCGACCAGATGAAATATTGGGGCATATCCAGCGTTATCTTCTGTGTGGCGCTGTGGTATCTGGGCGATGTGATCCTGCCCTTCGTGCTGGGCGGT
Organism: uncultured Lentibacter sp.; assembly: GCA_947497495.1. Classification (GTDB taxonomy): domain Bacteria; phylum Pseudomonadota; class Alphaproteobacteria; order Rhodobacterales; family Rhodobacteraceae; genus Lentibacter. Next base: position 76,792 of record CANMGT010000005.1, on the reverse strand, counting down.
GCGATCGCGTATTTCCTTGATCCGGTGGCCGACCGCCTTGAAGCCATGGGCTTTTCGCGCGCGATTTCGACAACCATCATCACCCTTGTTGCCCTGTTGATCTTCGTGATCCTCGCGCTCTTGGTCATCCCTGTGATGATCGAACAGGCCGTGTCCCTGTTTAACATCGCGCCCAAACTCTTTGCTGACTTGCAGAGCTTTCTCACCGAGCGCTTCCCCTCGCTGATGGACGAAAACAGCACCCTGCGCCACTCCCTGCTTGCGGTGGGCGACAAGGTGCAGGAACGCGGCGGAGAGCTGTTGCAAACAGTTGTGTCTTCGGCTTGGTCTGTCATCAACATCGTGATGCTGCTGATCATCGTGCCTGTCGTGGCCTTCTACCTGCTCTATGACTGGGACAGGATGATCGCTGCCGTCGATGACATGCTCCCGCGCGATCACGCGCCCGTAGTGCGCAGGCTCGCCGGCCAGATCGATGCGACGCTGGCCAGCTTCATTCGCGGCATGGGCACCGTTTGCATGATCCTTGGCGCTTACTACGCGATCGCGCTGATGATCGTCGGGCTGCAATTCGGCCTGATCGTCGGCGTTATCGCTGGGCTGCTGACCTTCATCCCCTACCTTGGCGCCATTCTCGGCGGTGTGCTGGCCATCGGCCTCGGGCTGTTCCAGTTCTGGGGCGAATGGTTCTCGCTGATCGCGGTAATCGTTATTTTCGTGATCGGCCAAGTCATCGAAGGCAACGTCTTGACCCCCAATCTGGTGGGCAAGTCTGTCGGGTTGCACCCCGTCTGGCTGATCTTCGCGCTGTCGGTCTTTGGCACGTTGTTCGGCTTCGTCGGCATGCTTGTCGCGGTGCCTGTGGCTGCCGCTATCGGCGTGCTGGCGCGCTTCTTTGCACAAACCTATAAAGACAGCCGCCTCTATACGGGGATGGCCGCACAGCAAGAAGCAGACGACGCATAATGCCTCAACAACTGTCTTTTGATCTGCTCACCAAAACGGCGCTGGGGCGGGACGACTTCTTTGTCGCGTCCTCCAATGCGGCGGCGGTGGCGATGATCGAAGGCTGGCAAGGCTGGCCCTCACGCAAGCTGGTGCTGATCGGGCCAAGCGGTGCGGGCAAAACCCACCTGGCACATGTTTGGGCCGCGCTTGCGGATGCGCAGATCATTGAGGCTGGTGATCTGGCCTCAGCCGACATCCCCGCGCTGGCTACCAGCAATGTTGCGGTGGAAAACGCAGCCTCTGTCGCGGGCCATGACGAGGCCGAGCAAGCCCTGTTTCACCTGCACAACCTGACGCTGGCGCAGGGCAACAGCCTGTTGCTCACCGCCACCTGCGAAGCGCACCTCTGGGGGCTTTCGCTGCCCGATCTGGCCAGCCGCATGCAAGGCACTGCCGCCGTGGCCCTGAACGAGCCTGACGACACGTTGCTCAGCGTTGTCCTCATGAAGCTGTTTGCCGACCGCCAACTCAACCCGACCCCCGATGTGCTGCCCTATCTCGCGCGCCATATGGAGCGCAGCTTTGACGCCGCGCGCCGTGTCGTTGACGCGCTGGACGCGGCCGCATTGGCCCAAGGCCGCGAGATCAACCGCAAACTCGCCAGCGATGTGCTCACCGCGCAAAACGCAACCGGCTCGCTGTACTGAGGTTTCCCTGCCGAGACGAAGTGCTTCAGTGCAGCGAACGGTGGCTCTGAGCCCAATGTGTTTCATACTGCAACCTGCACCGATGGCTTCAAACGGGGCGAAAGCCGACATTGATCGTGGTGATGTCGTCCCAAACTTGACCGCCATGGATGTTGCCGCGATGGCTCGGGTTTGGAGCGCGGAAAAACTTAACCAACAGTAGCGGCCTAAAAGAGGCCCTCACCGAATGTGGGTCAGCCTGCGGTGAAGCAACTGCCCATGGAGCATCTAGTTCGTGGATGACTACTGCTGCGGAAAATGGTTGAAACCAGTTTCCAAGTTTGAAGTCAGAGCTCGGCGAAACGTGCCATAGAAAGGTTTAGGCCATTGGGCTGGTCTTGTTAGCCTGCAGGTAACTCCAAGATGGCTCGGGCTTCACGCCAACTTGCTACCGGACGTTCATATTTTTCGCAAAGGTCAACCACACGTGACACCAAAGCCGCGTTCGACGGGGCCAAGGTGTCTCGATCGAGGCGAACGTTGTCTTCTAGCCCTGTTCGGGTATGACCGCCGTTTGCTACGCACCATTCGTTAAGCGTCAATTGGTACGGCCCGATCCCGGCGCCGCACCATTGTGCATCCGGTGCCAGCCGCGCCATGGTGTGCCGATAGTAATCAAAAACATCGCGATCGACAGGCATTGCATTCTGCACGCCCATAACGAATTGCAAATACAGCTTTCCAGGGATGCGTCCGTCTTTATTCATGGCGACAGCTTGATGGATATGGGACAGATCAAAGGCTTCGATTTCTGGCTTGATGTGATGGCTGCGCATTTCACTTGCGAGCCAGTCAACAAGATCAGGCGAATTGTCGTAGACGCGGTTTGGAAAGTTGCACGATCCGACGGCCAGCGATGCCATGTCAGGTTTCAAGGGCAGCATCCCGCCGCGTTTGCGCTCAGCGCCAGATCGCCCTCCTGTTGAAAGCTGGATAATCATACCGGGGCAATGATTGCGAATGCCTTCCATCAAAAGCGCAAACCTGTCCGAGTCAGAGGATGGCGCGCCATCACCGTCGCGGACATGAGCATGGACAATGCTTGCGCCTGCTTCAAAAGCCTCATGGGTGCTTTCGATCTGTTCGGAAACTGTGATCGGGACGGCGGGGTTGTTTGCCTTGGTCGGCAGGGACCCGGTTATTGCGACGCAAATGATGCAAGACTGTGTCACGGTGTATCCTGGTTGAGTGATTTGAGTTTAGGGCTTCGGCGTGCAATCGGGAAAAGGGTGAGGGAACGTTTGCGGTTCAACATTCCCCAAAGGCCGCGTGGTTCCAAAAGCATGATCCCAACCGAAATGACCCCGAGGATGATCATATACCAGCTGCCCAGATCGGCGAGGAACTCGCGTAAGACGAAGAACAAAATGCAGCCGAGGATTGGCCCTTCGAGGGAGCCGATTCCGCCAATGACAACAATAAAGATCACCAAAACCGACCAGTCATTGACGCTGAAGGCGGCTTCGGGTGTGATCCGTAGTTTCTGCAAGAAAATCAGCGCGCCGATCATCCCCGTCATGGCCGCAACACCTACAAAGACCGAAAATTTCAAACGCGTGGTGCGCACACCGATACTTGTAGCGGCTTCTTCGTTGTCGCGGATTGCCCCAAGCCCCAAGCCGACGCGTGACCGCATTAACGCCCAGATACCAAGGATCACCGCCAGCATAATCGCCAAAGCGATCCAGTACGTTAGGCTTTCTCGGGCAGAACGGCCATCTGCCATGCTGCGTACAATATCGGTCGGCAAAGAGATTCCAGAACCGCCACCCAGGCTGCTAATTTGGGCAAAACTCAGTCGGTAGACCTCGGCTATCACCCAAGTGCCGATCGCAAAATAAGGGCCCGACAGCCGGAAAGCGACCAATGCGGTTGGCCAAGCAAGGATGCCCGTCAGAATTCCCGCCAACGGCAACGCCAAGAGAACAGGCAGGCCCGCAAACATCGTCAAGGTGAAGAGCAAGTATCCTCCAAGCCCGACAAAGGCCTGTTGTCCCACCGATATAAGCCCTGAATACCCTGCAAGCAGGTTCCACAATTGTGCCAGAGCCAGAAAGTAGAAGGCTTCGATCAACAGGCGCATTGTGCCCCGATCTGCCCAGTAAGGCCCCATAGACAGCCCAATCAGAACCACCGAAAGGAGCCCGATGCGCACAGAGTCTGCTCTTGAAATCTGCATCAAACTATCCTTTTTGCTTGGGGAACAAACCTTGTGGCCGCACCACAAGAATGATCAGAAACACGATGTGGCCTGCTAGAATTTGCAGCCCTGGGTCGATCTGCGCACCGATCCCTTGCGCAACACCGAGGATGATACCGCCCGCCAGCGTGCCCCAGAGGCTGCCCAACCCGCCGATAATCACCGCCTCAAAGGCAAAGAGAAGCCGGATCGGGCCCGCGGAGGGGTCAAAGTTGGTTTTGACCGCCATCAGCACACCCGCGATTGCGACCACAGCGCTCGCAAGGGCTGTGGCGATAGCGAACAGATGTCGCCGGTCTGCCCCCATCAGGCCGATGATCTCTCCGTCATCCGAGGTGGCCCGCAAAAGGCGGCCCGTGTTGGTGTGGCCAAAGAACCAATTCAACCCACCCAATACGGCCACCGCCGCGCCGAACATCAGCAGCGGCACCGCCCCGATGGACAGGGAGCCAATCCCGAATGACGCAGTATCAAGCGCGCCTGCACTGAGCCGCTGGCTGTCGGCGCTGAATTGCTCCAGCATTAGGTTTTGCAGGATAACAGAGAAACCAAAGGTCACCAGAATGGAGGGCAGGATATCGCGCCCGACCACTCGGTTAAGCACCAACCGCTGCCCGACATAGCCGAATGCCGCCATCACTGGTAGCACGATCACAAGTGTCAGCAGGGGGTGCAAGCCGAGGCTTTCGACCAGCAGCAGCGCGCCAAAGGCCCCGGCGACGATGAAATCCCCGTGGGCAAGGTTCACAAAGCGCATGACGCCGAACATCAGCGACAACCCTGCCGCAAACAGCGCATAGAGCCCACCCAGCAGGATGCCCTGCACAATGGCATTGATCCATTCCATCACTGCACCTCTTTTTCGCGGCCAAAATAGGCGGTTGAAATCATGTCACGGGTCATGTCGGCGGATACGCCTTGCAGGCTGACGTGACCCTCTTGAAAACAATACATCCGATCCGAAACCTGCATCGCCATGCCGATGTCCTGTTCCACCAGCAGCACGGCGGTGCCACCCGTGCGGATCTTGGGCAGGGCCGCATAAATGTCGCGCACGATCACCGGCGCAAGGCCAAGGCTGACCTCGTCCAGCAGGAGCAAAGCAGGGTTGCTCATCAGGGCGCGGCCAATGGCGACCATCTGTTGTTGACCGCCAGAAAGCAGGGTTGCGGGAATATCGCGCTTTTCTTCCAAAATCGGAAAGAGCGCTTGCACCGCAGCCAGATCCCACTGACCTTTGCGGCCAACATTGGCACCAAGCATCAGGTTTTCTTTGACAGAAAGGGACGGGAACAGCCGCCGTCCTTCTGGCGACATGGCAATGCCTTGGCGTGCGATCTTAAACGCGGGTACGCCCGCGATATTGTTGCCGCGGTAAAGGATGCGTTGGCCACGGGTGGGCAGCAATCCTGTCAGACATTTCAGAAACGTGGATTTTCCGGCACCATTTGCCCCAACAAGGGCAACTGTCTCTGCCTCTGCCATCTCAAACGAGATTTCGAACAACGCTTGGAAGTCGCCGTAAAAGGCGTCAAGATCCTCGATCTTCAGCAATTGACTCATGCTTCGATCCCCAAATAGATGGACTGTACTTCGGCACTTTCAAAGGTCGCTTTGGGTGGGCCTTCGGCGATCTTGGCGCCGAAGTTGATCACTGCCAGTCGATCAACCACCGCAAACAGCGCATGCACGACATGCTCAATCCAAATGATGGCGACGCCTTGGGCCTTGATGTCGCGAATGGCGGCAATCAAACTGCCACATTCCAGATCGGTCAGACCGCCTGCGATTTCATCCAGCAACAGCACCTTGGGCCGCGTTGCCAATGCGCGCGCCATCTCTAGCCGTTTGCGTTCAAGCAAGCGCAACCCGCCTGCTGCCGCATCCGCAAGATGAGACAGTTCCATCTGGTCAAGAATGTTGCAGCACAGCAGTTTCGCCTCAGCGCCATCGCCACCACCACCGCCAAATTCGGCAGCGACCAGCAGGTTTTCATAGACAGTTAATCCGTCAAAAGGTTTGGGAATTTGATAGGTACGCCCAACACCCTCGCGGCAGCGTTCAGCCGCAGACAAGGTCGTGATATCGCGACCTTGCCACAGAACCTGACCTGCATCCGCTGGCATTACACCTGCGATCAGGTTGAACAGCGAAGACTTTCCGGCTCCGTTTGGTCCGATGATGCCAAGCGTGTCGCCCGCCGCCAAGGTAAGCGACACGTCGTCGACAGCACGCAATGCGCCAAAGCTCTTGGTTAGGCCTTTGGTCTCTAGCAGGGCACTCATTGCGCCGCCTTTCAGAAAAAATGGCCCCACCAAAAAGGCAGGGCCAGTTACAGGGAGGTTATCCGCCGATCAGCGTCACATCTGCGGTTTTGGCAATCGCCGGATGATCGCCGTTCTCGACGATTTCCAACACGGGCTTGCCGTCCTCGATATGCCATTGCCCACCGACCAAAGGCGTCTTTGAGATATTCGGCACAGGGCCGGTCATGAAGTTCACGGGACCAACAACCGATTGATAATCCGTGGCCCGCAGCGCATCGCGAATAGATGCAGGGTCCATTGGGTCCGCACTGCGTTTAAGCGCATCAATCGCGACTTCGAAGAGCGAGTGCTTAAACGCCAGCGGCATTGTCCATGGATTGCCCGTCGCGGCTTCATAGGCGGCTGCCAACTCGGCCGAGCTTTGGCCGGTGAAGCCAGACGAATACGGGTGACCGGGAGACCACCAAACCTCGGTGCTCAGTCCTTCGCCACGATCCCCGAGAGAGCCAATGACCTGCGGGAATTCAAGCGCTTTGCCAAAAGTCACGACCTTCGGTTCGAACCCCTGTTGGGCCGCCTGTAGCCAGAAGGTCGCAAAGTCAGGTGGCGGAACAACGCCGGTCAAAATCTCGACCCCGGCCGCCTTGAAGGCGCTGATCTGGGCACTGAAATCATCGCTCATGACTTGATAACGGCCTGGATCGACAAGGGTGTAACCTTGCGCCTCAAGAACAGGCGGGAACCCGACATCGGGGCTACCCCATGCGTTGCCATCAGGGTCATTGGGCCAAAGCGCGCCGACCACCTTGTTGGTCTCGGTTTGGTTCCAGATCCCCGTGAAGGTCGAAATGACGTCCTCAAGCCCCCAAAAGAAATGGAAGGTCCAATCGAACCCTTTGGCGGGGTCACCCTGACGGCCAAAGAAATGCGGCTGCCATGGCGTGTCATTGGTCAGACAGGGCACTTCGTTCAATTCGGCCTGATCGGCGACGGGGTTCGTCGTGTCGGGTGTCGAGGTGGCGGTGATCAGGTGGACCTCGTCATCAAACATCAACTCCTGCGCGACCGTGGCCGCACGGTTCGAGTTTGATTGGCTATCCTTGACGATGATTTCAACATTGTAAGTCTGGCCATTGATCTCAAGCCCGCCTGCAAGTTGTGTGCGGAACTGGTCAAGCACAAAGGCGTCAGATTCCGCAAAGACCGCCAAGGGGCCGGTCTGCGGCGTCACAAAACCGATCTTGATTGTTTGTGATTGCGCCAGCACGGGCATGGGCAGCGTGGATGCGGCGCCCAGAGCAGCAACGCCCGTCCCGAATTGTCGGCGTGAAAGTGTTGTCTTAGATGTCATTGGGTGTTTCCTCCTTACACCGGATGGGATGAACGCGCGGCCTCAAGCTTCGTGTTCGGGCATTTTGCCAAGTGCTTCGATAAAGAACGGGCGGAACCCGTCTGGATGTTCGCTCATCGGGAAATGGCCGACCTCATCCATGACCGAGAGCGTGGCGCCGTCTATTGCATTGGCGGTCCGCTTTGCATCTTCGGGGGTGCAGGTCAGGTCATACGCCCCGACGATCAAGTGTACGGGCGTTTTGGCCGTGTCGATCTCGTCCAGCCGTGCAATCAGGCTGTCATCGCGGGTGTAGAAACTAAGGTCGCCGCGAAACACGCCGGGGCCGGACTGCATGAACATCCACAGGGTATTCCAGCGCTCGGCCTCCGGCGCGAAGGGTGAAATATTGGCCGACACAAGCGCCGCCCCCATTTCACCGCCATGTGCGTCGGGGCGATCAAACCAGTCGATATCATACCAGGCGGGCTGGAAATCGCTGGCCTCAATGGCGATGAAGCCGCTGAACTTGTCAGGGTGAAGAGCCGCCAATTGCAGCGCAATGCGCCCGCCCATCGAACACCCTGCCAACACTGGGCGGTCCAGTCCAAGGGCTGCGACCATCGCCAGCACTGTTTCAATGTAGGTTTCAGTCGTCAGCAGATATTCCTGCGTCTGAAAGCCTTCCGGTGGCAAGGATTTACTGTGCCACGGCATGTCAAAGGCAATGAGTCGATTGCCCCCTGTCACCGCCTCATCATTCATCAAGTGCCGCCACTGGCGCGTATCCGCGCCTGCTGTGTGCAAGCAAAGAACAGGGCGGCCATGGCCTGTTTCCTCAAAGTAAATCCGCTGAGTGACGCCCTTTACGTCGATCGTGACGTAGCGCCCGACTATAGGTTCAATCATTGGCTTGCTCCCGTTTGTGGGCGCCCAAGAGCCATGAACTCCTTGAAGAACCTTAAGTTTTTGACCAGCAACAACATGTCACCCTCGATCCGGCCTCTGCCGATCTTGACCAGACCAAAGATGTCGTGAAACCCTGGAGCAGGCCGAGCCTCCCAGAACTGGCGCAGGGCATCCGTGTCGGTGCGCAGGGCAAAACGCCAAGGCGTCTTACGACTTGGACCTGCCTCTAGCAATGTGAGCGCGCCTTTTTCAAAGGTCAGGTAGAACTCGTTGCTATCCACCTCAATCAGCACTGTTTCTGAAAACAATCGACCAAGATGTCTCAAATGATCAGACGCGTTTAATTGCGCTTGCATGGATTTTAGTTTGGACTGCATGCCCCCCCCTTCGACGCGGTCTGCGCCCTTGTTGCAGTCAAACTGGTCAGTGAAGGACAGGTTGGGCAATATCCGTGCGGGTATCCGGCAATACCCTTTCGGACCGGATTGCCCGAGGAGCGCATCATCGGGCCCCGAAAGTATTGGGCGATACCGCACAGGGCATTGGTGCGAAGCGGCGACTGGGGAAAGATCACGCAGAACTTGGATTAGGCGACATGCAGCCTGATCAGATATGAACTAACATCCTGAGGAGGAGGATATCTCATGGGCATCGTAACTATAGACAACGTCACAGACGTGGTGATTACCGCGCTCGGAAAAAATGGCGAGATTGACGCACGCCAACGCGAAATTATGACTTCGCTGATCACTCATTTGCACGGGTTCTGCAAAGACGTGAAATTGCAGCACAGTGAATTTATGGACGCGTGCAACTATTTGGCCCGCGCAGGCCAAACCTGTGATGACAAGCGTCAGGAGTTCATTCTTCTGGGGGATATTCTTGGCGTTGAGGTTCTGGTTGATATGTTGACCAACCCTGTTGACAGCGGCGAAAGTGAATCCACGGTGTTGGGGCCATTTTACCGTGAAAATCCACCTGTCTTGCCCAAGGGCGCGTCCGTCGTGCAAAAGCACTTCGACAACGAAGAAACTGCCTATTTCGAGGGCTATGTGCGCGACACCAACGGTGCGCCTCTTGAAGGTGTAATTATGGATGTCTGGGAAGATGCGCCAAACGGCCTTTATGAAAACCACGACCCCGACCAGCCAGATTACAACTTGCGCGGTCGTTTCGTGACTGGAGCAGATGGCCATTACGCCTTCCGCGCCGTGCGCCCTGTGCCCTATCCGATCCCCGACAATGAAACAGCCGGTGAATTGCTGCGTTACATGGGGCACCATCCGAACCGGCCCGGCCACATGCATTTCATCCTGTCCAAAGAGGGCTACGGCACATTAATCAGCCAGATCTATGACAGCAGCAGTGAGTGGTTGGAAAACGACTCTGTCTTTGCCGTCAAAGAAAGCCTTGTGGGCGAATTCAAAAAAGCCCCTGCGGAAATGCATGACGATCTGCATGTTGAGTTTGACTTCGTTCTCAAAGCCGATGCAGAGGCGATGGCCGCAGAATAGCGCGCTACCAATTGTTTCTTAGGCCCTCGATCTGTCGGGGGCCTTTTTGCATTTTAGTTTGCATTTCGCACTGCATTCTTCGTTACTGTTATTCAGCGGGTTGGGGAGGCCTGTCGGATGAACCTCAAACAACTGACTTATTTCGTCGCCTTGGCAGAAGAGCTGCATTTTGGCCGCGCTGCGGAACGTCTGGGCATGGCGCAGCCCCCACTGAGCCGCCAGATCAAGCAGATCGAGGAAGAGTTGGGCGCGCTGCTGTTCAACCGTGGCCGCAGCGCAATCACCATGACACAGGCCGGCGAGCGGCTATATGAGCGTGGCACCGATATCCTCCGGCAGATCGACGACGCAAAGCTGGAAGTGCGCCGGATTGGCCAAGGGGCCGAAGGGCGGTTGCGGATCGGCTTTGTCGGCTCGTCCACCTTTGGGATGTTGCCCAATATTATCAAATCGTTCCGCGCCAATTATCCTGAAGTCAACCTGAGCCTGACCCCCATGAATAATGCCCAATTGCATCGCGCGCTCGTCAGTCGCGAAATTGATGTGGCTTTTGCCCGTCCCGCACTCAAAGACAGTGAGTTCGTGACCCGAAAACTAGGGGAAGAGCCTTTGGTTCTGGCGCTGCCTGATACGGTAGAGACTGGCAATCGCACAGAGGTCAATTTGAACGATCTCGCAGCGCAGAGCTTCGTGCTCTATCCTGAATACCCGCGCCCCAGCTTTGCCGATTTCGTACTGAACAGCTGTGCCGAACAGGGCGTAGAAATCACCAACCGCGTTTTTACCATGGATCTGCAAACCGCGCTCAGCCTTGTTGCGATTGGCGAGGGTGTCTGCATCGTCCCCGCTTCAGTGGCGTCGGGGACGCGCAATGGTATTCGGTTTTGCAAGATTGAACAGACCTTGGCTCATACTGAGCTGTCGGTAAATTACCGGCTCGATGAACAGGGCATCCATGTGCGCAACTTTGTGCAACTGGCTCAGTCGGTCGCACGCAAGACGTTGTAATTGTTGTTTAGCTTGACGCTCTTAGATGATTGATTTGCGTTAAGTTAATGCTGAAACGTGGTGCAGGCTATCGCTACGATCCCGTCTGTAGTGGGCCACCTTGCTTGGGTCCAGATTGACCGCGATGCCAGGACCTTCTGGAACCGTCAGGGAAAAGTCAGCGTATAGGATTGCGTCAGCAAGGATTTCGTCCCTCAGAAGCAGTGGCCCGAACAGTTCAGTGCCCCACTCCATATTTTCAATCGTAGAAAATAACTGCACAGCCGCAGCGGTGCCAACGCCCGCCTCAAGCATTGTACCGCCATACAGGCCAACGCCTGCCGCTTGAGCAATCGCAATCACTTCGGACGCGCGTTTCAAGCCACCTGACTGCGCGATCTTGACAGCAAACACATCCGCAGACCGATCCGCTGCGATAAGCAAGGCATCCTCGGGGCCCTGCAAAGCCTCATCTGCCATCACCGCGATTTCATAGCCGTCGGTCAAATGCTTCAGAGCGTTAAGGTGTATGGCACCAATAGGTTGTTCGACAAGGTCGACGCCAATATCCTGTAAACCTGATAGGCCCCAACGGGCCTGCGAAATCGTCCATGCTTGATTAACGTCCACTCGAATACTGGCGTCAGCCCCTAGTGCCGATTTGATTGCGGCCACATGGGCTATGTCTTCTCGCACCGTGCGTTTTCCGATTTTAAGCTTGAAGATATTATGCCGACGTTGCGCAAGCATCTCTTGCGCTTCGGCGATATCCTGATCTGAATTGCCGCTGGCTAGGGTCCAGGCAACAGGCATTGTCGAGCGCACTTTGCCACCAAACAATTGGGCCACCGAAACACCAAGACGACGTCCAAGACCATCCCAAAGCGCCGTTTCCACCGCGCACCGTGCAATCGGGTTCCCTCGCACGACCTTCTGCATGAAGTTCGTTGCCGCATTCACATTGTCTGCGCTCATCCCTTCAAGGGTTGGCGCTATGTAGGTATCAATCGCAAGTTTGATGCTTTCAGGGCTTTCTGCGCCATAGCTCATGCCGCCGATAGACGTACCTTCGCCCAAGCCTTCGGACCCGTCTGAAAACTTGACCCTTACCAGAACGATCGACTGCACCATCATCGTTGTCATCGACAAGACATGGCCCCGGATCGTTGGGATATCGACAATTGTCGTCTCTATGCGTTCAATTTTGGTCACGAGGCCTACCATTCATCGTCAAGTATTTGTTTGGAGGATCGCGCGCGTGGCTGGATAAGTCCAATACTGGGATGGTCTTGGTTGATACCCAACGCCTTTAGTTAGACCGGCTTCAGACGATGCGCTGGTAGCAAAAGCAGGCAATACCAGCCGCGATCGCAGAATCGGGATCCCTTGGGATGTCTCCTTTGGGCCGCAAACAGACCCTGCAAACACCACTTCGGATGGCAGCTTCGTCCCGCAAAGCCGCAATTCGCTCGACTTTGGCTTCAACCTGCGGCAAGATTTCCCGGGCGCCCATCAACTTGGCAGTTTACTTCAACCCCAAGGCCAGCCAAGAGCAACGCCGTCCGCACGTATGACATCTGCAGCGATCAAGACGCGCCGCGCCCCATAAGTTATAAGCCGCTCCCGCGCAGCTACCCCCCTAGACAACAGCCCTGCAGAGGCTCATTATCTGTCAGCCTGCAAAAACTGTTACAAACCAAGGGTATCTGAGCACATTATGACCCAAGCTGACTTCCTTGAAGCGCCCTTCCCCGAAGCGCAAACCCTGCCCGACCTTGACCTTGCGGGGCCGCGCCGTTTTGTGAACCGCGAGCTGAGCTGGCTGGGCTTTAACTGGCGCGTGCTGGAGGAAGCCGAAAACCCGCGCGTGCCGCTCTTGGAGCGGCTACGGTTCGTGTCGATCTCCGCGACCAATCTTGACGAGTTTTACACCGTGCGCGTTGCTGGTCTGCGCGAGCTGGTCAACGAAGGCGTCGCCACGCCAGCGTCTGACGGGCTTACCCCGGCAGAACAGCTTGTGCTGATCAACGCCGACGCGCGCAAACTGCTCGCCCGCCAGCAAGAGATATTCTCGGACCTTAAACACGAAATGGCCGAGCAGGGCCTGCACATTGTGACCCGCGAAGACCTCAGCGAAGCCGACCGCGCGGTTTTGCACCGCGTCTTTCTGGAGCAGGTCTTCCCCGTGCTCTCCCCCCTCGCGATTGATCCGGCACACCCCTTCCCCTTCATTCCTAACACAGGCTATGCCCTCGCGCTTGAGCTTGAAAACCGCTCCGACAAACGCAAGCTACTGGCGCTGCTGCCGATCCCGCAGCAGATCGACCGTTTTACAGCCCTGCCAGCGCCCGACGGCCAACAGCGCTTCCTGCCGCTGGAAGAGCTCTTGCTTGAGCACCTGCCTTCGCTCTTTCCCGGTTTCAAACTTAAAGGCGCCTGCGGCTTTCGCATCCTTCGCGACAGTGACCTTGAAGTCGAAGACGAAGCCGAAGACCTGGTGCGCGAGTTCGAAACCGCCCTCAAACGCCGCCGTCGCGGTGAAGTCGTGCGCCTCACGATCAGCGCAGGTGCGCCTGCCCGCCTCCTCAAGATGATCCAGCAAGAGCTGCACGTCACAGGCGACGAGATCGTCGAGATCGACGGCATGCTCGGCCTCTCTGACCTCTCCGAACTCGTGCGCGACGAACGGCCCGACCTGCTCTGGCCCGCCTTCGCCCCCCGCGTCCCCGAGCGCGTGCAGGACTTTGAAGGCGACATGTTCGCCGCCATCCGCCAAAAAGACATGCTCCTGCACCACCCCTATGAAACCTTCGACATGGTGGTGCGCTTTTTGCACCAAGCCGCGCGCGACCCCAACGTCGTGGCCATCAAGCAAACGCTCTACCGCACGTCAAACGACAGCCCCATCGTCGGCGCGCTCTGCGAAGCCGCCGAAGAGGGCAAGTCTGTCACAGCCCTCGTCGAGCTGAAGGCCCGCTTTGACGAGGCCGCCAACATCCGCCAGTCGCGCCGCCTCGAGCGCGCGGGTGCGCATGTCGTCTACGGCTTTCTCAACCTGAAAACACATGCGAAAATCAGCACAGTCGTGCGCCGCGAGGGTGACAGGCTGGTGACTTACACGCACTACGGCACCGGCAACTACCACCCGATCACAGCCCGCATCTACACCGATTTGTCCTTCTTCACATGCGACGCCGCCTTGGGCCGCGACGCCACCAAAGTCTTCAACTACCTGTCAGGCTACGTCGAACCCGCCGAACTGGAAAACCTCGCCATTTCGCCGATCTCGCTGAAGCCAAAACTGCTCGAGATGATTGACGCCGAGATAGAACACGCCCGCGAAGGCCGTCCCGCCGAAATCTGGGCCAAGATGAACTCACTCACCGAGCCCGACATCATCGACGCGCTCTACCGCGCCTCCTCCGAGGGCGTCAAAATCTCGCTGGTGATCCGCGGCATCTGCTGCCTGCGCCCCGGTGTTACGGGCCTAAGCGACAACATCCGCGTCAAGTCCATCGTCGGGCGCTTTCTAGAGCACTCACGCATCGTCTGCTTTGGCAACGGCTTCGGGCTGCCGCACAAAAAGGCGCGTGTGTTTATCTCCTCGGCTGACTGGATGGGCCGCAACCTCAACCGCCGCGTCGAAACCCTGATCGAAATCACCAACGCAACCGTCAAAGCCCAGATCACCTCGCAGGTCATGGCCGCCAACATGGCCGACACCGCCCAAAGCTGGGTCATGGCGCCGGACGCGTCCTTCACACGCGAGGTTCTCCCCGAAGGCACCTTCAGCTTCAACTGCCACAGGTTCTTCATGGAAAACCCCTCCCTCTCAGGCCGCGGCTCGGCAGGCGCAAGCGATGTGCCCAAGCTGACGCACACGGAAGACTAGCAGCACGCCTTACGCCCAGCCCCGCTGGGCCGCGCCCTCACAACACGATCCTTCAGCCGATCGCCAGATCGGCCACGCGCCGACCGCCCCCATGGGCGGCGCGTTCGGCTAGATGCAAGCTGCAAACCGTGCCGTGCAAACTCATCTCACAGTTGCGCTCCCCCGATCCTCCCCTTAACCTGACGCCATTCAGCAGCAGGATTTTTCATGTTCGGCAAAGCACTTACTTCAGGCAAACTCCTCGTCACATACGCCGCGGCTTTCGTTGATCCGACGATGATAACAGGCGGAGCCGCCACGCTGGAAACTCTCAGCGCCGCCTATTCAAGCCTCGCAGGCAAAAACTCCGAGCTATCCAAGCTCGCAGCCGAAATAGACAAGGCCTTCAATGCCAAGCTCAAGACGCTGACAAAACCTGACGACGCGCAGGTCATCCTGCCCCAGATGCTAGAGGCCGCGGGCCAACATCTCGACTTTGCCAAGAACGGCCTCAACGCCGACGCCATTCTGGAAAGCATCACCAAAGGCCTCACGTCAAAAGACTACTCCCGCGCTCACCACACCGCGTTTTCAAACCTCATAGGTCCGCTCGTGCGCGATATTTGCGCTGATCCCCGCATAGAAGCCGCGATCCGCCCGCAACTCACTCAGGAAATGTTCAAACGTCAGCAGATAAACGACGAAAAGCTCGATCGTATCCTCGCCAACTCCGACACATCGCGCGACGAACTCGAACTCATCGCAAACCGCTTCGACATCATGGGCGCGCACAGCCTTTCACCAACTGATTTGCGCCAACTCCTCACCCAGAAAGCAGAAGAATACCGCAACCTGAAATCGGAATTGAAAGACCTGCGCAGCAAATTCCCGCAGCTTGGCAATGTTGTCGCCGAGGCTCTTGCTCTGTTGGACGGCGAAAAGGTTGATACAAAAGCTGTCAGAGCCATGGTTCAAGACGCTCGCAAAACGCTTCGTAAGTCTGTTCTTGACGGTCTAACCCAAAACGCTGAGCTGGCCGAAGTCGAGGCACAAACTTACCTGTTTGGAAAATAATGTTGAGGCCGCCGAAGAGCTTTACGCCAGCATCGCCGACAGCTTTGCAGCACTCGACCCTCTCGCACCCGCCCACCGCCGCAACACCTATGCTCAAGTTCTCTACAATCACGGGCTCCGCTATGGCGGCACAGGCCTCGCCCGCGCCGCGGAGATGTTCCAAGCCGCCAGCGAGGCTGTCAAGCCGCAGGATCCAGTGAACTGGGCTTCAACAACCCAGAACCTCGCGATTGCGCTGGTGGCGCAAGCTCGCCGCACCGAGGGAGAGGCTGGCACAGCCCTGCTCAAACGCGCTGTCACCGCCTATGAAGACGCGCTCACAGTCACCACCAAAGCCGAGCACCCGCGGGACTGGGCCATGACACAAGAGAACCTTGCGATCTTGCATCTAAGCTGGGCGGCGCGGGCGGATTGCCAAGATGCTGCGGCGCATCTGCAGAGCGCGCTCACCCATGTGACTTCGGCGCTTGAAGTTTACGACCCCGAGCACAGCAGCTTTTACTTTGAAAAAGCCACGCGGCTCAAAGCCCAAATCGAAGCCGAGCTGGCGCAGCGCGCGGGCGGTTAACCCTTTTTCGCGCCCCAAATCGTATGCACGCGTTATGCACGGAAAGCTGCATAGGGAGCTGCATACCGTAGGCACGGGTATTTTTGCCCGTTAACCAACCGGAACGCACGGGTAACTCCGCGTTAACCCGCCTGCGGCGCATCGCCTGTTGACGCCCAAGAGGCGGCTTGCGATAACCCTTGCGAAACGCTTTCGGGGGCCTTCCATGGACAGCGACAATCAAGCTCATCCTGACGACTGGGGCCCCTTTGGCCGCCCACTTTTTCAAGGCGAAAAGGCCCGCGCCCTGTCACGTGTCGGGGTTGTGGATGTCGGCTCGAACTCCGTTCGCCTCGTCGTTTTTGACGGGGCTGCCCGCTCACCAGCCTACTTTTTCAACGAGAAAGTCATGGCCGGACTCGGCGAAGGCATCGCCCAAACCGGCAAGCTCAATCCGCAAGCGCGCGTGCGCACCCTCTCCGCCATTCGCCGCTTCCAGCGCCTCGCGGAAGGCATGGGCACAGGCCCGCTCACAGCCGTGGCCACAGCCGCCGTGCGCGAGGCCACAGACGGGCCGGAGTTCCGCGATCTTGTCGAAAACGAAACCGGACTCAAGCTTTGGGTTGTCAACGGCGAAGAGGAAGCCCGCCTTTCAGCGCAGGGCGTTTTGCTAGGCTGGCCAGGGGCTTACGGGCTGGTCTGCGACATTGGCGGCGCCTCGATGGAGCTTGCCGAGATCTCGGATGGACGTGTTGGAAAGCGTGTCACCTCGCAGCTTGGACCGCAGCGCCTGATGGGCGTCAAGGGCGGCAAGAAGGCCCGCAAAGAGATCATCCGCAGCACTTTGCAACGGCTTCATGCCGAGCTTGGCCCGCAGCACAACCGACTGTTTCTGGTAGGCGGGTCGTGGCGCGCCATTGCCCGTATCGACATGGAACGGCGCGGCTATCCACTGCATGTTTTGCACGAATACCGGATGAGCCGGAAAGCCGTGAACGATACGGCCAAGTATATCTCCAACTCCGACAGTGACGCGCTGCGCAGCGCTTGTGGCGTGTCCTCAAACCGGATGAACCTTGTCCCGATCGCCTCGGAAGTGCTCAAGGAAGTTGTCAAAGAGTTTCGCCCCCGCGACATCGCGATCAGCTCCTATGGCATCCGAGAGGGCATGCTCTATGAACAGATGCCCCAAATCCTGCGTGACCGTGATCCGCTGATTGAATCCTGCATGTTCTCGGAAGCCAAAGACGCTCGTATCCCCGGCTTCGGCCGGACGCTGTTTTCCTTTATCCAACCGCTTTTCAAGTCGGCTCCTCCCGAAAGACTGCGGTTGATAAAAGCCGCCTGCCTGTTGCATGACGTCAGCTGGCGCGCTCACCCGGACTACCGCGCCGAAACCTGTTTTGACTTGGCTACACGTGCCAATTTGGGCGGTTTAAGGCACTCGGAGCGCGTCTTTTTGGGGCTGGCTTTGCAATATCGCTATTCAAACTCAGGCACAAACAACCGCTTTTCTGACATGTATAGCCTGATCTCTGACGCCGACCAGCGCGCGGCTGAAACTGTCGGGAAAGCGATGCGTTTCGGGGCGATGCTCTGGCTGACGCGCGACGCGCAGCTGGGCAAACTCAAGCTGTTTCCGAAGAAACGCATTCTGGAATTGACGCTCAGCGCCGAGGCAACACCACTGTTTGGCGAGGTGGCGGAAGCGCGGTTTAATTCGCTCGCTGAGGCCTTCCCTGCCACGCCTGTTGTGCGGCTGAAACCCTAGCCTAAAGCTCGATCTCGCCGGTGTCTTCCTCAATCTCGTCAGGCATTTTCTTGCGCAGAATGATGTCACCATTCGGCAAAACCTCGGGCGGGTGGTAGGCGCTCCAGTCTTCCACTTTGCCCAGCAAGTCTGCCAAGGCTGGCCCCATGCTGTCGACAAAGCCCTTGAGCGCGGGTTCCATCTCCTCGGCCAAGCCCTGCAAGTCTTTCATCGCCGGCTCGACTTCTTTCAATATACCTTCAAGAAAAAGCCGCGCCCCACGCTCCATCAGAGTGAGGCCGTCATCTTCTGCGGCAGCAGGGCTGGCAAGCGGGGCCAATAGGGCAAGGGTCAAGGCAATCCGTTTCATACCCCATATATAGGCTTTACAAGTGCCGATTTAAAGCGCGGCGTGGTGCTACAACTCAATATCAAGCGTCACAGGGAAATGGTCAGAGGCCGTCAAAAGCGCGTTGCGCAACTCTGGCACGCTCCAGCATTCGGGGTCGTCAAACGGGTGCCATATCCGCCAAACCGGAGCTTTTCTGCGCAGATCATTGGAAACCATCACGTAGTCAAGCAAGGCCTGCAGGTAGCGTTTTTGCTGGCTCAGATAAAACCGCGCGCTGGTTGGCGCCGCGCCTAGACGTCGCTGCAAACCTTGGTAGGCATGCGGATCAAACAGGCAGTTCTGCCCCTTCTCTCCCATCACAATTTCGACGGACGAACGCCCGAACAAATCTTCATATTGATCAAGCCCCGGGCCATCATTCAGATCCCCCATCAAGATCAGGCTTTCGCCCGCCTCAAGGTGTTCCGCAATGCGCCTGCGCATCCAGATTGCCTGCGCCAGCTGCTTCCGGCGGTTCTGGATCGACAGTTTCATCGCCTCTTCGTCATTGCGTGCACCATGCGGCGCCTTTGACTTCAGATGCGCTCCGATAAACCTTAGCTTGGCGCCATTGGCTGTCACAACAGCAGCCTCCAGAGGCGGCTTGGAAAACTGCACATGGTCTTCCTGCGCATCGACATCCAGATCTATCCGGAACGTGCTGTCAAATCGCGGCGCTGTGCTGTCGCCCTTCTGGCTGACGACGTCCCCCTGCGGGTCATGGCGAGCGCTCAACACGTAAGGGTCAAACATCAGGGCAATCTCTTGCTGGGTGTCGTTCGGAAAGCCGATAAGCGTCTCTTTAGTGCGCAAGTCAAAGGCCTGTGCAAATGTTTCCAACGCAGGCTTGGTGTGGCGTTTGCGGTTTTCGTCAGGGGCCTCAACAACCATGATCGCGTCTGCATCCAGTGCCGCAAACACGACGCCCAAAGCCTCGATCTGCTGCGCCCGCGTGACGTTGTGGCGGCCCGACCACCCGTCATCCATCATCAGCTGGCCGTCATCATCAAACAGGTTGTTAAACCACTCGATGTTGTAGGTCGCGATCCGCATCAGTTGCGCGCGCCCTGAATTTCTTCCCAAGCGCGGTTGATCGCGATCATGCGCTTCTCGGCCATCTTCACCGCTTCTTTCGGCACCCCACGTGCGATCATCTGGTCAGGGTGGCTTTCGCGCACCAGGGCTCGCCACGCGGCGCGCACCTCCTCCATCGGCGCATCAGGCTCAACTCCGAGAACAGCATAAGGGTCAGCATCGGCGTCAGGCACAAAACGGCTGCGTATCTGGCGAAAATCGCGCTCGGACAGGCCAAAAATGCTCGCAACCCGTTGCAGGAAGGTGTCTTCATTGGGGTGATACATCCCGTCTGCAAGGGCGATGTGAAACAACCCCTCAAGCAAATCCTGCAAGGCCTCGTGGCCCGCGCCAAACATGTCGCGCGCCCGTGTCGCGTAGTCTTCAAAGCCCGTCACATCCTGGCGGGCCAGGTTGAAAACCCGCGCAGCTCCGGCTTCGTCAGCCTGCGCAATCTGGAAAACTTCGCGAAACGCCGTGACTTCGTCACGCGTCACCTGCCCGTCGGCTTTGGCCATTTTGGCGCCCAATGCTATCACCGCAATTGTAAAGCCCACAGAGCGCTCCGGCGGCGAGCGCAACTGCGCAAACACGTCAAACAGAGGCGCCCCTTGCGCAAGCGAAGCCACAGCGGCAGTTATGCGGGTCCAGATTGACATGACGCAAGCTTACCCTGCCACTGGCAAAGTGTCAGCGCGATTTCACAGAAATTTGTGATAAAGGTGCAAGTCGATCCATTGGCCGTTTTTGCGGCCGACTTCAGGCAGCGTGGCAAGCTTCACAAAGCCAGTGCGCGCGTGAAACGCAGCCCCCTCCGGATTGGCACCACTCACGCCGCCATAAAGCGCATGCGCACCCTCGGCACGGGCCTCTTGCTCAACCTGTGCAAGCAAGGCCCGCCCAAGGCCCGCACCGCGAGCTTGAGGCGCAAGGTGAATACTGTATTCCATCGAATGCGCATAACCAGGCCCGCCGCGAAACTGAAAGAAGTAAGCAAAGCCAACAACTTCGCCGTCACGCAGCGCGACACTCCAGCGGTTCGGCGCGGCCTTGATCTGATTGACAAGCTCGCTCACTTGCTTCTCGGCGGTGGTAAATGTCGCCATCGTGTCGCGAATGATGACATTCCAGATCTCGGCAATTGCGGGCGCATCCGCGGCTGTTGCGCGGCGCACAGTCACAGCTTCACCAATGCGCCTGAGGGCGTTCTGAGCGTCGCTTTGAGCATCGGCATTGCCCCCTCAGCAACGCTCACACGCGCGTCGCTAAAGTGTTTATCGAGCGCTGCTGAAAGCCCTTCTGCATCCGGGTGAATCAGGTCTAAACGCTCCAGCACAACGCCACAGTCATGCAGACGCGTCGTGGGATGGGCGCTGTCCTTCCAGTCGATCAAGCCAGGAAAGCACTGGTCAAAGGGCAGCTCGCCGCCCTCAGCTTCGGCCATCTCCCACGCCAGTGCACCGCGTGAGAGGCCCACAACGCCCGCAAAGCCTGGTGGCAGTTCGGGCAGTAGGGCGTGCACCCCCTGTGCACGACACACCCAGTTTGTCAGCCGCGGCGCACCGCGAAAGGTGTCAAGCCCGAACCAGCGTGGCATGGCCTCGGGTGTGGCCTGCGGATCAATCGCGATCACCTCAAGATAGAGCCCCTCACCCAGCCCCAAAAGCGCATTGTGCGTGCCGTAGCGCGGGTGCTTGCCACCCGCCTCAAACGACACGCCCAAAAGTGCTTCTACCGCTTGAACACCTGTCTCCAAGTGCTCAGCCGATACGACCAGATGATCAAACCGAAGCGCCATTGCAGCGCTTACTTGCGGGCTTCGCGGATCAACTTCAGGATATCTTCAGCCGCCTCGGGAATGTTGGTACCCGGCCCGAAGATCGCCTTCACACCGGCCTTCTTGAGGAAGTCATAGTCTTGCTGCGGAATAACCCCGCCACAGATGACGATGATATCACCGGCGTCATTGGCCTTCAGCGCCTCGATCAACTGCGGTGCGAGCGTCTTGTGCCCCGCCGCCTGTGACGAAATGCCAACGACATGCACATCATTGTCGATCGCGTCTTGGGCCGCTTCGTCAGGCGTCTGGAACAGCGGCCCTACGTCAACGTCAAACCCGATGTCCGCAAAGGCCGTAGCGATCACTTTGGCGCCACGGTCGTGTCCGTCTTGGCCCATTTTGACGACCAGCAAGCGCGGGCGACGGCCCTCTTCCTCGGCAAAGGCTTCGATGCTTTTCTGGATCGCGGCAAAGCCCTCGTCGCCCTCATAAGCGGCACCGTAAACGCCAGCGAGGGTTTTCACTTCGGCGCGGTGGCGGCCAAACTCTTCTTCCATAGCCATGCTGATTTCTCCCACTGTGGCCCGTGCGCGGGCAGCCTCGACAGCCCCTTCCAACAGGTTGCCGCCCTCTTTGGAACGGCGGGTGAGCTCGGCCAAGGCTGCGGTGCAAGCGGCCTCGTCTCGGCTGGCGCGAATGCTCGCGAGCCGCTTGACCTGGCTTTCGCGCACGGCCACGTTGTCAACGTCAAGAATGTCGATCGCCTCTTCCTTATCAAGGCGATACTTGTTGACGCCAACGATCACTTCGTCACCCTTGTCGATCATCGCTTGGCGCCGCGCGGCGCTCTCTTCAATGCGCAGCTTGGGCATCCCCGAGGCAACCGCCTTGGTCATCCCGCCCATTTCCTCGACTTCTTCCATCAACGCCCAGGCTTTGTCGGCCAACTCTTTGGTGAGGCTTTCAACATAGTAAGAGCCTGCGAGCGGGTCGACAACGTTGGTCACGCCCGTCTCTTCTTGCAAAATAAGCTGAGTGTTGCGGGCAATGCGCGCCGAGAACTCGGTGGGAAGTGCTATGGCTTCGTCCAAAGCGTTGGTGTGCAGGCTTTGCGTGCCCCCAAGCGCTGCCGCCATCGCCTCGTAGGCGGTGCGCACCACATTGTTGTAGGGGTCTTGCTCTTGCAGGCTTACACCTGATGTCTGGCAGTGGGTGCGCAGCATTTTCGAGCGCTCGGACTTGGCGTCAAACTCAGTCATCACACGGTGCCACAAAAGCCGCGCGGCGCGCAGCTTGGAGGCTTCCATGAAGAAATTCATACCGATCGCAAAGAAGAAGCTGAGGCGGCCCGCAAACTTGTCAACGTCCATGCCCGCCTCGATGGCGGCGCGCACATATTCGCGCCCGTCAGCCAGCGTGTAAGCCAGCTCCTGCACAAGGTTCGCACCCGCTTCTTGCATGTGATAGCCCGAGATAGAGATCGAGTTGAACTTTGGCATCTCGTTGGCGGTATACTCGATGATGTCCGAGATGATTTTCATGCTCGGCGCAGGCGGGTAGATATAGGTGTTGCGTACCATGAACTCTTTGAGAATATCGTTCTGAATGGTGCCCGCAAGAAGCGACTTGTCGTGCCCCTGCTCTTCGCCCGTGACAATAAAACTCGCCAGAATTGGAATCACAGCGCCGTTCATTGTCATCGACACCGAAACCTTATCGAGCGGGATGCCGTCAAACAGGATCTTCATGTCTTCAACCGAGTCAATCGCAACACCGGCTTTGCCCACATCACCAACGACGCGGGGGTGATCACTGTCGTAGCCACGGTGTGTGGCCAGATCAAAGGCAACAGAAACGCCCTGCTGACCAGCGGCCAGTGCCTTGCGGTAAAAGGCATTGGATTCTTCGGCCGTCGAGAAACCCGCATATTGGCGGATCGTCCAGGGGCGGCCCGCATACATGGTTGACTTGACGCCGCGCGTGAACGGCTCAAACCCGGGGATGGTGCCGAGGTGCTCGGCGCCTTCAACGTCTTCCGCAAAATAGACTGGCTTCACCTCGATGTCTTCGAGGGTTTTCCATGTCAGGTCTTCAACCGGGCGGCCCCGCAGCTCTTTTTCAGCGCGCGCGGCCCATTCCTCTCGCTTGGTCATAGTCGTGTCCTCTTTCAGTGGCTGGCGACAGGCTTTTGCCTGTTTCTTCCAGCAGGTTATTTTCAACATAAGTCGCTAGCTTGCTCCCTTGAGCGGCGAGCCAGAACATGTCATCGGCAAATTTTTCTTTGAGGGCGGCGCGCTGGGTCGCATCAAACGGCTGATAGCGCCCTGTGCCCTCTGGCAAACCCTTGGCTTTGCCCTTTGTAAGAATGCCGCGCAGCTCTTCAATGTCCGGTGCTTGATTGAGCCACAGGTTGGGTTGATTTACTGGCAACGCGCCACAGCCGGCAGCCTGCGCAATGCGCAAATCCGGATAACTGGCAAAGGCTTCATGTTGATGTACTTCAAGCTCCGAGGTGTCAAACACAGCTGCGATGTCTTCAATCACATCGCGCCAGCTTCGCGTGCCCTTGGCGACGGCCTCAAGTTTGCGGTTTCCGGGCAGGCTTGCCCCGCGTTTGACTGCGTAGGCCATTGTGGAGGCCCAATACTCGTCAAGCCTGCGCGTGCCGAGCATAACTCGGTCGATGCGCCCGTCAAAGACTTCCCCAAAGGCTCTCAGCCGATGTGCCGCCATCCCGTAAAGCGCCTCTGATTGCAAATTGCCGCGTGCCGATCCGAGCATGTTTTCATCACTGATGATTAGGGCCTTCACATCAAGCCGCGCGGTTGCATCCAAAGCACGGTTCACACGCGCTCGGGCCAGTGCGATGTGTTCATCCCGAACCTGATCATCCCCGCTGACGAACAAACCCGAGAAAAGCCTGCTGTGGCGCGTACGCATCGGCCCCCAAAAGCCAACACCCTCTGCCGCCAGCGCCTTTGAGTGAAGTCGCATGTAATGCTGTAAAGTCGTCGTCGCCGTGCGTTGTGCACCCAAATGCAAAATGATTTTCATTTCTGCCTGCCTCAGCTGATGGCGTAACCCACTGTGGGAACGCGCCTTAAGAAGGCTCGCATCATGGCAAGAACTGTTTGAGGATAGGCTTAACATCGCAAAAAAATCTGCGCGTTTGGCTTTGTTGCTCGCATTGCGACCTTCACACCCTATATGATGAAGGACAGGAGAGACTATGAAACAGATTTTAGCACTTGTAATTGCAGTGTTTTTTGCAAGTTTGGCCGTAGCTGAAACAGAGGGAGAAAGGCCGCTCGAGGGGCTTATAGAATCTTCTGAAACGGCAGATTTATCTAAATTTCTATGGACAAATCGGTTGATCATTGTGTTTGCGGACACGGCGAACGATCCGCGGTTTATCGAGCAGATGCGTCTCCTTGAGAGCCGCCCCGAGGCACTTGCCACGCGCGATGTCCGCATTTTCGTAGACACCGCCCCTGAGGCCAGCGGCCCGCTGCGCGAAACATACCATCCGCGCGGGTTTATGATGCTGCTTGTCGGTAAAGACGGGCAAGTATACCTGCGCAAACCGCAGCCGTGGGACGTGCGCGAAATCACGCGCTCGATCGACAAAATGCCTCTGCGCCAGCAAGAAATCCGAGAACGCCGCTGAAGACTTGATTGAGCGCTTGTCCGAAAACCTGTCCGAGCGCCTAAACGTTGCCGCGCAAATAGAAAGCAAGCTTCTCGGGCCGGTAGAGCAGCAAAATACTGTTGTCTTGCGGAAGATAGACAAGGTCTGTCTCCGGCGACATCAAAACCCGGAAATAGCCCCGTGCGACGGGCTCGGGCATGCAGTTCTCGGCGGGGCCGACAGCCGCCGACATGAGCCCCAGCCCGCTCGGAAGATCGCCCGTCATGACTTGCTCGCTGATCGCATTCGGGCTTTGCCCCGGCATGATAAAATGCACGGCTTTTCCCTGCGCGATCAGCTCCAGAGCTGTCTTGACGCTTGTCGCTCCGGCATAGCCTTTGCGAAACTCCGACAGCGCGAGCGTATAAACCGCCGCTGTGCAGGTGCTCTTGGAAGCGAAATGCACGGTTTCCAGCACATAGAGTTGCTGTGTCAGCGTTGAGCGCAGCTCCGCCTCTTTGTCCAAATCGCAACTCGCCAGCGCCAATAGCGCCAGCGAAACTGCTAAAATGCGTGTTCGCAGCATCAAACTGCCCCTCTAGATAAGGCCAAGCCTCATCGGGGCTAACTGAAAAACCTTTCGGTTTTCTTGCTAAAGAAGCTGCAAACGCGCACATTTTGCCCTATTCGAACTCCATGATCACTTCGTCAACCGCGAGGCTGTCGCCCGCGCCTGCGTTGATCTTGCTGACAACGCCCTTCTTCTCGGCGCGCAGGATGTTTTCCATCTTCATCGCCTCAATGGTGCAAAGCGCTTGGCCTTCCTGCACTTCTTCGCCCTCTTCCACGTTGATTTTCACAACGAGGCCAGGCATTGGGCAGAGCAACAACTTGCTTGTGTCCGGCGCGACTTTCTCGGGCATGAGCTTGGCCAGTTCCGCCTGACGCGTGCTGCGCACATGCACTTTCAAATCGGCCCCGCGCGAGCGAATGCGGAAGCCACCGGAGATTTTGCCAACCTTCAGCACAAGGCGGCCTTCATCGACGTCAAGGCGTGCAAGCTGGTCTCCCGGGGTCCAGTCAGAGGCGACACGCACCTTGCCACCGCCTTCAAAGTGAACAGTCGAGCCCATTGGATCAGCCTCGATCGTCACGGCAAACTCGTGGTCTTGTAGCGTCACAACCCAGTCCTTGCCAACGCGGCGTTCGTGGTTGTCCATCCGGCCAGACACGCGCGTGCGGCGGATCTCGGCCACACGGTGCATGGCGGCACAGCTTGCCGCGATGTCGCGCAAAGCATCCTCAGAAAGCTCAACGCCCTCGAACCCTTCAGGGTACTGCTCCTCAATGAACGCTGTCGTCATCTCGCCTTTGATGAAAATCTCATGATCCATCACTGCACTGAGGAACGGCAGGTTGTGGCCGATGCCCTCAAGCTCAAAGCCGTCGAGCGCGTCGCGCATGTGCTCGATCGCCTCAAGGCGGCTCGGCGCCCATGTGCAGAGCTTGGCGATCATCGGGTCATAATACATGCTGATCTCGCCGCCTTCAAAGACGCCGGTATCGTTGCGCACGGCAAAGTCGCCTGCGGGCGCATCCCCCTGCCACTTGCCATTCTCCAAGAGAGGCCCCGAGGCTGTCTCCGCAGGCGGGCGGTAGCGTGTGAGGCGGCCGATTGACGGCAGAAAGCCGCGGTAAGGGTCTTCCGCATAGAGGCGGTTTTCAATCGCCCAGCCCGTCAACGTCACATCACTTTGCGCCATGGCCAGCTTCTCGCCGTAAGCCACGCGGATCATCTGCTCGACAAGGTCAACACCGGTGATCAACTCGGTCACAGGGTGTTCCACCTGCAGGCGCGTGTTCATCTCCAGAAAGTAGAAGTTGCGCGCGCCATCGACGATAAACTCGACCGTGCCAGCCGAGGCATAGTCAACGGCCTTCGCCAGCGCGACCGACTGTTCACCCATAGCTTTACGCGTTGCTTCATCAAGGAAGGGCGAAGGCGCCTCTTCAACGACTTTCTGCTGGCGCCGCTGGATAGAGCACTCGCGCTCGCCAAGGTAAATCCCGTTGCCGTGGCTGTCGCAGAGCACCTGAATTTCAATGTGGCGTGGCTGCGTGATGAACTTCTCGATGAAGATACGATCGTCGCCAAAGGAGTTCGCAGCTTCGTTCTTGGAACTCTGGAAGCCTTCGCGCGCCTCGTCATCGTTCCAGGCAATGCGCATCCCTTTGCCGCCGCCGCCCGCTGAGGCCTTGATCATCACCGGGTAGCCAACCTCGTTTGAAATCTTGACAGCTTCTTCCGCGTCTTCGATCAGGCCCATATAGCCCGGAACCGTGCTGACCTTGGCTTCTTGCGCGATCTTTTTAGAGGTGATCTTGTCCCCCATCTTCTCGATCGCGCCCACAGGTGGCCCGATAAAGGCAACGCCAGCGGCGTCAAGCGCCTCGGCGAACTTGGCGTTTTCCGACAGAAAGCCATAGCCCGGATGCACAGCCTCTGCGCCCGTGTCCTTGATCGCCTGCATGACCTTGTCGATCACGATATACGACTGGTTCGCCGGTGGCGGGCCGATATGCACAGCCTCATCAGCCATTTTCACGTGCAGCGCGTTACGGTCAGCGTCTGAATAGATCGCGACGGTCTTGATGCCCATCTTACGGGCCGTTTTGATAACCCGACAAGCGATCTCGCCTCGGTTGGCAATCAGGATCTTCTTAAACATGGCTGCTCCCTTTCGTGGTGGCATTGGCGGGCTGGCCGCCCGTCGTAATTGGCAAAGAAAAAGCCACTCCGAAGCACGTATGCTTTGAAGTGGCTCTGTTGAGTGTGGCTGTCTGACTGGCAGACAGCGATGTAGCGTTGGTCAGGTCAGCAGCGCGACGGGTATGTCTGGCAATAGGCGACATTGCCAACCGCGCCAACAAGCGCGCCTGTGAGCAAGTCGCCCTTTGTGACATGTGACGCCGCAGCCCCGGCACCGCCGCCGAAAATGGCTTGCTCGGTGACAGTGTCTCCGCATCCGCCAAGCAATGCGGCCGTACTGAGGGCAACAGCCCATTTTGTGATCTTTTGCATAACTCTTTGCCTCGTATCGTTTTCTTTGCAGCCGTCTTTGCGGCCGTCATGCCACAAGAGTTAGGCACGATACGCCGCTTTGTCGAGTTACCCTGTCCTTTTCCTTCGCCGACTGTGGCAATAAAAAAGCAGGGGCGGCGGCCTTGGGGGCAGCCACCGCGCCCTGCAGGGGAAGGGTAACGGATGAGGCTTGCGCCCCGTGCCCTAACATGGGCAACCATCACGCCCTGACCCTGACATGCGCTGATCTGCGGCAAAAGCCCCCGTGGCCGAGGTTCTGCAAAATGAGCATAACGGCGCTCAATTAGAGGTTGCATCGGCAAATTCACGCCTGCTCCTCCCCGAATTCGTCATCATAACCGTCATCCGCAAAGATATCGGGGAAGGCTGCTGTCGCGGCTTTCACGTCGATTTTTAGCAAAGCATCATAGCTTGCGGGGTCAAACGGCTCTTCCGCGGGAACAACTTCACGGCCAAACAGCCACGACAAGCGCCCTGCGTCCAGATTGCCGCGCTCGAACGGGTGCTCTCCGAAATGCTCCCAAAGGGCGCGCATAAAGCCTGCATCGGCGCGTTTGTCAGGCGGGCGGCGGTCACGGTAGCGCTCGCGCACTGTCAACGCGGTCACGCCCTTGGGGTTGGCGCGGCGGATCACAAACTGAAAGTCAGTGCCTGTCAGGCGGCCGGGGAACCCACGGTGTTTCAACATGCGAAAGCCTCCCTCAGAGCGCTCTGAGCAGGCCTCGATGCCAGCAATGTCGGGGAAACGCGGGGTGAAACGGGCCCGAAGGCCCGCTTCAAAAACCGATCACTTGTATTTACCGGTATAGGTTGGCTCAACTGAAATTGGCGCTGGATCAACCACAACATATTCTTCGTCTGATGCACTGCTGCCGCCACAAGCGGACACGAACGCAACCAGGCTAAGCGCCACGGCGCCTTTAAGGATGTTCGACATTGTATACTCCTGTCTTTGTTTTCAGACATATGGGGCGTTTGCGCCCCGTCCTGCCTCTCGTACGAGTTGCATCCTTCCAGGGAAGTCTGCGAGGCAAGCATAGCCGAAAAACCGACTTTACGATAGCCAACCAAGACAGCGAGCACGCCCTGTGACTCCAAAGCCGCAAAAAACTGCATAAGTGAACTTCGATCCGCAACATATTGTGTGTGCATTAAAAATTCTCCCAGATGCAGGTGCCGTCTTTGAGAGTAAACTGCTCAAAAAACTGCCGCGCGTCGGGGTCGGAGGCGCCGAACTCGACTTCGCGATCCGAATAGGAGATCACGATCCGATCCACCGGATCCGTGGAATTCGCGACCAAAGGCAGCGCATACTGGCTGCACAAAACGGCGAAATCTTCCGCCAGGACATCAAAGCCCGGCACCTTACCCTGCGCCAGTTCCGGCACCAGAAAGCGAAAGCGCGCGTAGGTGAACATCCCGTCCGGCTTCACATCGAGGAGTTGCTCGAACAGTTGCGGGCTAAGCCCCGAAGGCACGACAGGAACAGGCTCGCTCGCCTGCGCCGATCCGCCCTGCGCTGCAACGATCAAGGCAAACAATAGCCCCCAGCCCCCGCGCAAGCGGGCTCCTCCGGCTGGGAGCATGACAGGCACAAGGCCCGTTAACCTATGACAAAACATCCCCCGCATGGGCTATCAGAGCGGGATGTTGTCGTGTTTTTTCCACGGGTTTGTCAGCTGCTTGTTGCGCAGGCTGGCAAACGCACGGCTTACGCGGTGACGCGTGCTATGCGGGACAATCACCTCGTCGATGAAGCCACGCTCGGCCGCCACAAACGGGTTGGCAAACCGCGCTTCATAGTCCGCCGCGTGCTGGGCGATTTTGTCAGCATCGCCAAGGTCGGCGCGGTGGATGATCTCGGTGGCGCCCTTGGCGCCCATCACAGCGATCTCGGCAGTTGGCCACGCATAGTTGAAGTCACCACGCAAATGCTTTGACGCCATAACGTCATAAGCGCCCCCATAGGCCTTGCGGGTGATAACCGTTACCTTCGGCACAGTCGCTTCGCCATAAGCGAACAGAAGCTTCGCCCCGTGCTTGATAACTCCGCCATATTCCTGACTCGTGCCCGGCAAGAAGCCCGGAACATCAACCAACGTCAGGATCGGGATTTCGAACGCATCACAAAAGCGCACAAACCGCGCGGCCTTGCGCGAGCTGTCGATGTCAAGGACACCCGCCAGAACAGTTGGCTGGTTGGCGACAACACCCACAGACTGGCCTTCAAGACGGATAAAACCGGTGATGATATTGGCGGCGAAGGCTTCCTGAATTTCGTAGAAATCGCCCTCATCGGCAATCTTATGAATGAGCTCTTTCATGTCATAAGGCTGGTTGGGGTTGTCAGGGATCAGCGTATCAAGGCTGCTTTCCGCGCGGCCCGGCTCATCAAAGAACGGGCGTACGGGCGGCTTTTCGCGGTTGTTGAGCGGCAAGAAGTCTACCAAGCGACGCACTTCGGCAAGCGCTTCAACGTCGTTCTCAAAAGCGCCATCCGCAACCGACGACTTCTTGGTGTGGGTTGACGCGCCGCCAAGCTCTTCGGCGGTAACCACCTCGTTTGTGACTGTCTTCACAACGTCAGGGCCGGTGACAAACATGTAAGAGCTGTCTTTTACCATAAAGATGAAGTCGGTCATCGCGGGCGAGTAGACAGCGCCGCCGGCACATGGGCCCATGATCAGCGAAATCTGCGGCACCACACCCGACGCCATGATGTTGCGCTGGAAGACTTCCGCATAACCCGCGAGGCTTGCGACACCTTCCTGAATACGCGCGCCGCCTGAGTCGTTGATGCCGATAACAGGCGCGCCATTTTGCATCGCCATATCCATGATCTTGCAGATCTTCTCGGCGTGGGTCTCTGAAAGCGAGCCGCCAAACACTGTGAAGTCCTGGCTGAACACATAGACCATGCGGCCGTTAATAGTACCCCAGCCGGTGATGACGCCGTCGCCCGCAGGCCGTTGTTTTTCCATGCCAAAATCGGTGCAACGGTGCGCCTTGAACATGTCGAACTCTTCAAAGCTACCCTCGTCCAGCAGCAGCTCAACACGCTCGCGCGCTGTCAGCTTGCCCTTGGCGTGTTGCGATGCGATCCGCTTTTCACCGCCGCCCAATCTGGCGTCAGCACGGCGGTCATCAAGGTCTTGGAGAATATCTTTCATGGCGGCCCCCTTTAGGAATTTCGGCAGAATTTGCGCCTGTATAGCTTGAGATGCAGGCGCGACAAAGCAGAAAGCCGCAAATTTGCAAACTTATGTCTGCATAACTATTGCTAAGTGCAAAGCCGCAAATATTTGCCGCCTGACTGGACACTTCCTCATAACAGAAATACCACCTAGGAATGCACGACCTAGAGAAGAGTCGGTTTCTTGACCGATCAACCCCTCCGCATATCGGAACACTCATTTTTCTAACCGGCCTCTCGGCGCTGGCGATGAACGTGTTCTTGCCTTCTCTCAACGGGATGGCCGAGTACTTCAACACCGACTATGCGTTCATGCAGCTCTCGGTCGCACTTTATCTGGCGATCAACGCCTTCCTCCAGCTCTTCATCGGCCCGCTCTCTGACAAATACGGGCGGCGCGTTGTTCTGCTCTGGGGCGTCGCCTTGTTCTGCGTCGCGACACTCGGGTGTTTGATCGCTCAAGACGCCGTCACCTTCATGGTCTTCAGGATGCTACAAGCCGTGATATCCGTTGCAATGGTGCTGACACGCGCCGCTGTGCGCGACATCTATGGCCTCGACAAGGGCGCTTCGATGCTGGGCTACGTCACAATGGGCATGTCCCTCGTGCCGATGATAGCGCCGGCCATTGGCGGCGTTCTCGAAGTGAAATACGGCTGGCAAGCAAGCTTCTGGATGATGTTCGCCTTCGGTGTCACCTTGTTTGTCGTCACGTGGTTTGACCTCAAGGAAACCGCCCCGCCGAGCACGCGCTCGCTGACCCAGCAGTTCGCCGAATACCCCGAGCTGCTGACATCACCGCGCTTCTGGGGCTACTGCATGTCTTCGGCCTTCTCCTCTGGGGCCTTCTTCGCTTATCTCGGCGGTGCGCCCTTTGTCGGCGTCAGCGTCTTCGACCTAAACCCCGACGAGCTTGGCCTCTACTTTGCAGCACCCGGCGTTGGCTACTTCATCGGCAACTTCCTCACAGGGCGTTTCTCAACGCGCGTTGGAATTATCCGGATGATCTTCTGGGGCAACATCGTCTGTGTCGCCTCGCTTTTGCCCTCGCTCGGTTTAAGCCTGATAGGCCAGAACACCCCGTTCATCTTCTTTTGCAGTATCGCATTTCTCGGCATAGGCAACGGGATGGTCATTCCCAACAGCCAGTCGGGCATGCTCTCTGTGCGCCCCAACCTTGCGGGAACGGCCTCGGGCCTTGGCAGCGCGATCATGATCGGCGGCGGCGCAGCCCTCTCGGCCGTCGCAGGCGCCCTCCTGCAACCGGGGTCTTCCGAAATACCGCTGACCTTGATCATGGTGCTCAGCTGTATCGCCGCCCTGATCACGATCATGCTGGTGGTCCGTCGCGAGCGTCGCCTGCGCCTCTAACCCCTTGCGCTTGCGGCTTTGCAAAGGCACAGTTACCCCCTAGCAAAGCTGCAAACCCGCACACTGAAAAAGAGGGGGCGACAATGGCCACGCAAAAACTCTACGCTGGCGCTAAACTGCGCGAAACCCGCATGCGCCTTGGCCTCACGCAAAAGGACTTCGCCAGCAAACTTGGCGTCTCGCTGCCTTACCTCAACCAGATGGAAAACAACAAGCGCCCCGTCTCGACAACGGTGGTGCTGAACCTCGCCCAAGAGTTCGGCTTTGATGTCACCGAGCTGACTTCGGCAGACAGCGAACGCCTCGTGAGCGACATGCGCGAGGCCATGGCCGACCCCATTTTTGCTGACGACCCGCCGCCAATGGCTGACATGCGCCTGACCGCCTCCAACGCACCGGGCCTTGCGCGGGCCTTTCTGGCGCTGCACCGCACTTACAGGCAAACCCACGAGCGCCTCGCCTCGCTCGACGAGGCCTTGGGGCGCGAAGACGCCCGCCTGCAAGCCAGCCCATGGGACGAGGTGCGCGATTTCTTTCACTATTGCGACAACTACATCGACGCGGTCGACAAGGCCGCCGAGCACTTCGCGGCCCAGTCCGACGACATCCGCCAAACCGCGATCCGCACGATGCGCGACGAAGGCATCGCCGTGCACGAGCTTGACCGCGAAAATCTGCGCAGCTTTGACCGCGAGACCAACACTTTGACGCTCTCGACCCGCGCAGAGCTGGGCACACGCAACTTCCAACTTCTCTTGCAGGTCGCGCTCCTCAAGCAAGACAAGCTGCTGGAAGCCACGCTTGATCTGGCGCGTTTTCACACAGGAGAAGCCCGCGATATCGCCAAGATCGGCCTCGCCAACTACTTCGCGGGGGCCGCCCTCATGCCCTACGGAGAGTTTCTCCAAGCTGCACAAGACACCCGCCACGATCTTGAAAGGCTCGCCCGCCGTTTTGGTGCTTCGATAGAGCAAGTGGCACACCGCCTGTCGACGCTCCAGCGGCCCGGCGCCAAAGGCGTGCCCTTCTTCTTTGTGCGGGTTGACCAAGCCGGAACCATCACCAAACGCCACTCGGCCACGCGGCTGCAATTCGCCCGCTTTGGCGGCGCTTGCCCGCTTTGGAACGTTCACCGTGCCTTTGAAACCCCGGGGCGGTTTCTGCGCCAACTCGCCGAAACACCCGACGGGGTGCGCTATATTTCCATCGCCCGCGATGTGAGCAAAACCGGAGGGCAATATGGCGCGCCAACGCGGCGCTTCGCCATAGCTCTTGGCTGCGAAATCGGCCATGCGGCCTCTATCGTCTACGCTGACGGGCTTGATCTGTCAGAGCGCCAGAGCTTTGAACCGATAGGCATTTCCTGCCGCATCTGCGAACGCACCAGCTGTCACCAACGCTCGGTGCCCCCGCTTGAGCGCCGCCTCACGATCGACCCTGACAATCGCGGCGTGCTGCCCTACGGCGTTGACTGATGCTGCGCCTCGCCCTCTTCGCGCTCCTGTTCAGCTTCGGCGGCCTTCTTGTCGTCTCACAGCTTGAACAACGTATGCTCTACCCGTTTGACAGCACCCGCGTCAGCCCTTCAAAACTGGGCCTGACCAACCTCAAAGAAGTCACCTTTGAAACAGAAGGCGCAAAACTCGTCACATGGGTTGCCCCGCCGCGCCAAGGCAAGCCTGTCATTCTCTATTTCCACGGAAATGCGGGCAATCTGGCCCTGCGCGCAGGCCGCTTCCGCCGTTTCACAGAGCGCGGCTATGGCCTTGTCGCGATGGCCTATCGCGGCTCGTCAGGCTCCTCCGGCACGCCCTCGCAAAAAGCCATAACTGCCGACGTGCGCACCCTTTATCGCAACCTTGAGCGTGTCCTCAAAACCGACGCACCCCGCGTGCTTTATGGCGAGAGCCTCGGAACCGGCGTTGTAGTGGTTGGCCTCATGTCTTCCGTGGTGCGCGACGCCCAAAAAGGCGCCGGGCCACCAGCGGCCGTTGTTTTGGAGGCGCCTTACACATCGGTCGTTGACGTGGCCCTCAACATGGCCCCCGAGCTGGCTCCGCTGGCCAAACACCTTACCTCAACCTGGGAAACCCTCGCCGCAGCCGCGCACCTCACCACACCTCTGCTTGTCATCCACGGCACCAAAGATGATCTGATCCCGATCACTCAAGGCCGCAAAGTTTTTAACGCAGCACCAGCTCGGGACAAAATTTTCCTGGAGGTAAAAGGCGCAAACCACAACGACCTTTGGCGCTCTGATACCTTGCCAGCCATGTGGCGGTTCATTGATACCTACGGACACTAATTTATCGATTTTGAGGCATTTAACATGACGCAGTTTCTCCTATTAATCGCCGCGCTCCTTGCTTGGTACCTTATGGTTTGGCGCAAACCAAAGGACGCAGCGGAACGGCCGGCACCGCCCGCCAACAAGTCAAAACCCGAGCGCGCAAACGCCCCGCTTTCAACCGCAGCACTCGAGAAAATCGACAAACTGCACCGCTGTGCAGAAAGTCTTTATGCGCCCGCCCTGCGCGGCAAAGGCAACACTTCCGAACCCGCACCCCTCTATGGGTCGCGCCTTGGCGGCCCGCTGCTTTGGACAAAAGGCGAACCGCGGCCCACAGACGTGAACGGCGCGCCCCTCATTCTTCTTGCACAGGTGGCGCTCTCTAGCTTGCCCAAGACACTGGATTTGCCAGCTGAAGGGCTTTTGCAATTTTTAGTCGGCACAGACGATCTAATGGGGGCAGACGGTTTCCCGACAACAAATGGCAAAGGCTGTTTGATCGTACTACATCCTGCAGATACCGAGCTGGAAACACATCGATCACCGCAAGAGAGCGACAACGGATATTCCCCCTTCAATTCACGCGAAGTCGAACGCAACGGCATGGCGATAGCCTGGGAGCCGGTGCAAAGCCCGCCGCCTCCCGTCGACTACAGGTTGGCCCGTATCATCAACGACGCGCCAAAGCTGACGCGCGAAGAGGAAAATGACCTTTACGACACCCTCGATCCCCTCATCGCGGAGCGCGGGTCGCATGACATCTTGCTGCGCGGCAATCCGGACTTCATGCAAACTGACATCCGCTCTGCCGACCGCTGGCCTGACCATGTCAATTTGGCCGCGTTTTCCTCGTCAGGTTCGGTTTTCATGTGGGGAGACGCAGGAGAAGCTTGCTTTCTCATAGCGCCAGAGGCACTCGCCAAAGGTAACCTCAAACAAGTGCTCTACAGTTGGGATTGCAGTTAAAACGAAAAAGGGCAGCTAAAAAGCCACCCTTCCAAAAGCTCGTTTTTGCTCAGACTTACGCCGACAGCATCTTGTAAATCTCGTCCTTGAGAGCTGCGCGTTTCTTGCGCAGTTCTTCCTCGTTGAACTGGTCTGTCGGCTCGACATTGGTTTCAGCCCGGTGCACCGCGCGGTTCACCTCGTGATACTCTTCAGCAAGTTTTGCGAAATGCGCATCCGAGACCTTCATCTCGCTCATTTTGTCAGCGAACTCAGGGAATTCCTCGTGTAGCTCATGCGGTGTATGTGACATGTTTTCTCTCCTGTTTATGTTTCCGAGACCAAGCTAGGGCGGCCCAAATACGCCCGCTTTGATCCCGATCAATAAAACCTGCATTTATCAGCCTTTATGCTGGCAAAGCTTTGTGATCAATCTGATGATCTTCACTTTGGCTGACGGCTCCATTGAAATTGGTCTAGGCATCTCCCTGCCCTGGTCAACCTTCCAGCTTTCTTGTTGCCAGAAATATCCCAGGCAGTGTGGGGAGCCTAGTCCCCCACCGCGACCTGTGTTTGGGGGCAAGCCCCAAAACCAACACCACTCTAACGCTGCTTTGTTTGCCACTCTGGGTGCACCCAGGGCGCATCATTGCTCGCGGGCAACATGCCCTTGCCAAGGATGTGATCTGCCGCTTTTTCCCCCGTCATAATCGACGGCCCGTTGAGGTTGCCGTTCGTCACCCGCGGGAAAATAGAGCTGTCCGCAACCCGCAACCCCTCTACGCCGATCACGCGGCATTCAGGGTCAACCACGGCCCAAGGGTCATCCGCGCGGCCCATTTTGCAGGTTCCGCAGGGGTGATAGGCGCTCTCGGCATGTTCGCGAATGACAGCATCAAGCTCCTCGTCGCTCTGCGCTGCAATGCCGGGCTGGATCTCGTGCTTCACATAGGGCTCAAAAGCCTTCTGCGCGAAAATCTCCCGCGTCAGCCTGATGCAACGGCGAAAATCCTCCCAGTCTTGCGCTTCACTCATATAGTTAAACGCGATCCTGGGCGCTGCCGCAGGGTCGGCTGAGGCCAGCGTGACCTGACCGCGCGACGCTGAACGCATCGGCCCGACGTGGGCCTGAAACCCGTGGCCTTCCGCCGGAGCCTTGCCGTCATAGCGCACAGCCATCGGCAAGAAATGATACTGGATATCCGGATACTCGACACCCGCTTGGCTGCGAATGAACGCGCAGCTCTCAAACTGGTTTGACGCCCCAAGGCCTGTCTTGGTGAACAGCCAGCGCGCCCCGATCACCGCTTTGGAGATCAGGTTCCAGTATTTATAAAGCGTGATCGGCTGCTTTGACGCATACTGGATGTACATCTCCAGATGGTCCTGCAGGTTCTGCCCGACGCCCTTGCGATCAGCCACAACGTCGATGCCGTGCTCGGCCAGATGCGCGGCTGGGCCGATGCCGGAGAGCATCAAAAGCTTGGGCGAGTTAAACGCACTGGCCGCGATGATCACTTCAGCCTTTGCCGCGATCACCTCGCTCACACCGCCGCGCTTCACTTGCACGCCCGTCGCGCGGCCCTCGCTGATGACGACTTTCTCGGCCAGCCCCTGCACAACCTGACAATTGCCGTTTTTCAAGGCGGGCCGCAAGTAGGCGTTCGCCGCCGACCAGCGCCGCCCCTTGTGAACGGTCTGCTCGAAGGCACCGAAGCCTTCCTGCTTTTCGCCGTTGTAGTCTTGCGTCACCTCATAGCCCGCTTGCTGGCCCGCTTTAACAAAGGCGTGAAACAGCGGGTTCTTGCGGGGGCCACGGCTCACATGCAAAGGGCCGTCCTTGCCGCGCCAATGCGCGTCGCCGCCGTGGCCGCCGTCGTGCCATGTTTCCATCCGCCGGTAATAGGGCAAGACATCTGCATAGCCCCAGCCCTCGGCGCCACTGTCGCGCCAGTGGTCAAAGTCGCGCGCATGGCCGCGCACATAGACCATCCCGTTGATCGAGCTTGACCCGCCAAGCACCTTGCCACGCGGCGCCACAAGCTCACGCCCGTTCAGGTTTGGCTCGGGCTCGGTTTTATAGCCCCAGTCATAGCGGCTCATGTTCATCGGATAACTCAGGGCAGCCGGCATCTGGATAAACGGGCCTATGTCTGTGCCCCCATGTTCGATCACGATAACTTTGTGGCCCGCCTCGCTCAGACGATAGGCCATAGCGCAGCCCGCCGAGCCCGCGCCTACAATTACATAATCAGCCTGCATTGCTGTATTCCTAAATCTGTTGGCCGGCGCGTTTCAACACGCCAAATGCGCTCCGGCCCGAAAAGGGCCGGAGCATAGTTGTTTAAAGTGATTGCCCTTCAGGCATACTGTCGATCGCCAAGACCTCGCGACGCTTCAGCGCGATGATAAACACCGTGCAAGCCGCCACGATGCCGACAACAACCGCACCAACCCAGTGGATTTGCAGCCAGCCGGTTCTGAAGGCATATGTCAGCGCCGAAAGCATCACGATGTTGCCGATCATATACTTGGCAAGGCCAAGCTTCTTCACAGTCATCCCGAGGTTGTCAGTGTAGAGGCGGATCAGCGAGTCAAACGAGTTGACCACAAAGATCGTGCCGACAATGATCATCCCCCAGTTCATCAGCCCGTCTGTCGGGATGCTCTGAACATAGTAATGGTAGAGCACCGCAAACCAGATCGCGAGCGGTATGGACGGAATGACAAGCAGCGCCAGAAGGAACTGCCACGTCTTTAACCCGCCGACAAAACGCGAGGTGAACTGCCCGATCATGATCGACCATGCAAACCACCAGAACAGGAAGAACTCGTGATATCCGGCCTCATCGCCCATCGGCAGAACAAAGCGGTGGATATTGGTAAAGTAGCCGCCAACGAGTGACAGATCCCCCAAGAAGCCGCCAACGCCAGCGCCGCCATTGAGCCATGCAAACAGGATCAGAACGCCAAACAACCCCGTCGAAGCAACAGAGAGAAACTTGACATACTTCAGGTCGGTCGAACTAAACGTCGCCGCACAGATCACAAGGAACGTCATCACGTAAAACAGCGGGATGATGCTTTCACCGTCGCCAACCATCGGCATGTAATAGGGCAGGTACTGCAAGAACAGCGAGCCTGTGAAAGCGCATGTCCCGATGATGACGATGTTGTTGATCCACCGCACAACAGGGATTTCAAAGAACTTCACCCGCGGTTCGATCACACAGAAGTAGAACCCCGTCAGGAAGTAGAACGCCCAGATCAGAAAGCCCCACATGCCAAATTCAATGGCCAGCGGATTGGTAAAGCTGAATGTCGGGTTGGCCGCCAGATCCGCATACAGCGGGAAGTCAAAGGCGACGGGAAACATGATCAGGCCAACGTCGAGCCCCGACGTAAACAGGATGGCGATGAAGACAAACAGCGGCACAGGGTCTGGCCCGACAAGCCGTAGGTTCCACCATTTCAAGGTAATGAAGATCACAAGCGCAAAGGCGAGTATGATCCCGAAGTTCAGGATTGCTAGTAACATTTTGTCCCTCTTGGTTCGCGTCAAGATTTGTGCGGCGTCTCATTATCGTACCCAACCAGCTGCGCCGCTTCGCCGGATGGGCTATTCACCTCTCGGAAAGCGCTGGTTTTCTTCCAGCACGTTCAAATCCATGTGGTTGCGCATATAGCGCTCGCTGGCTTTCTGCAGCGGCTGGTAGTCCCACGGGAAGTAGCCGCCACTGCGCAGCGCCTCGTAGACAACCCAACGCGCGGCTTGGCTCTCGCGCACTTCGGCGTCAAACTGCTCCAGGTCCCAACGCTCGGCAGCCATGCGCCGGAACACCTCCAGAACCCGCGAGTGCTCGGGCGCTTCGGCCACATTCGCAAGCTCGAGCGGGTCGGCTTCCAAGTCAAACAGCTGTTCCGGGTCAAGCGCGCAGTTGGTGTATTTCCAGCGTCCTTGCCGCAGGCAGACAAGCGGCGAATAGCTGGCCTCGGCGGCATATTCCATCGCCACAGGGCTGGTGCGCCGCCCGCCTTGGCCAAGTTTCACAAGGCTCTCGCCCGTCGTCCACGGCATGACGTCTGCCATACTCACGCCAGCCAGTTCGCAAAGCGTCGGGCAGACATCAATGTTGCTCACCGGTGCCGCAACCAGCCCCGCTTCCATTTGCGGCGCACTCACCATCAAAGGCACACGCGCAGAGCCCTCATAAAAGCTCATCTTGAACCAGAGGCCGCGCTCGCCCAGCATGTCGCCATGGTCAGACACAAACAACATGATCGCCTCTTGGCGGGTGCTTTCCAACGCCTCCATCACTTCGCCGATCTTGTCGTCGATATAGGAAATGTTGGCAAAATAAGCCCGCCGCGAGCGCTTCACATCCTCATCCGAAATGTCAAAGTTGCGCCAGTCGTTGGCGTCAAAAATCCGCTGGCTGTGCTGGTCGTGATCCGCATAATCCATCGCGCCAACTTCGGGCAGCAAGTGCTCGCAATCGCTGTATAAACCCCAATACTTCTTGCGGGCGACATAGGGGTCGTGCGGGTGGGTGAAACTCACGGTCAGCATCCACGGGCGTGCATCCAGCCCGCGCGCATAGTCATAGACTTTGCGGGTCGCGTGATAGGCAACCTCGTCGTCATACTCAAGCTGGTTGGTGATCTCGGCAACACCCGCGCCCGTCACAGACCCCATGTTGTGATACCACCAGTCAATCCGCTCGCCAGGCTTGCGGTAGTCCGGCGTCCAGCCAAAGTCCGGCGGGTAAACATCGGTCGTCAAACGCTCTTCAAAGCCGTGCAGCTGGTCAGGGCCAACAAAATGCATTTTGCCCGAAAGGCATGTCTGATAGCCCGCGCGGCGCAGGTGGTGTGCGTAGGTCGGAATGCTTGAGGCAAACTCGGCCGCGTTGTCATAAACCCGCGTCGACGAGGGCAACTGCCCCGACATAAAGCTCGCCCGCCCCGGCGCGCACAAAGGCGAGGCCGTGTAGGCGTTCTTGAACCGCGTCGAGCGCGCCGCCAGCTTCTTGAGGTTGGGCGCGTGCAACCACTCCGCAGGCCCGTCGGGAAAGAGCTTGCCGTTGAGTTGATCCACCATGAAGACAATGATGTTTGGCTTTGTCATTTCAGACCCTTTTCCAGTTCGAGGGTGACATACCCCAAGACTTGTTCGCATGCCCGCAGGCGGTCAGGCGCGTGGTGCCCCAGTGATTGGCGCAAATAGACCCCGTCAATCAGCGCCGCAACGCGGCTGGCAATGTCTTCCGTACGCGCACCCACCAGCGGGCGCAGCGCGTGCCGCAGATTTGAGCGCAGCCGCCGGTGATAAATGTCCAACAAACGGCGCGCCTCTGACGAGCGTTGCGCCAGAACATAGAAGTTCATCCACGACGCAACGGTGTCGGCGCGAAAATTGCGCGTTGAAAACGAGGCCCGCACAACAGCGC
The DNA here is from genome assembly GCA_947497495.1 of uncultured Lentibacter sp. Classification (GTDB taxonomy): domain Bacteria; phylum Pseudomonadota; class Alphaproteobacteria; order Rhodobacterales; family Rhodobacteraceae; genus Lentibacter. The sequence continues at coordinate 35,424 of CANMGT010000005.1, read as the reverse complement.
TAACCCGCTCCTGCGGGCTGGTGGCCATCTCCAGAGCGCCGCGCACTTCCCCCGCGTAGATGCCCAGCATATAGCGGATAGCGGCGACAAATATTTGCTCTTTGCCGCCAAAATAGTGGTGCGCCAAAGCGCTTGACATACCAGCGCGCCGCGCGATCTGGCTCACTGTCACGTCAAGCGTGCCGTGTGATCCGATTTCAGCAATCGTCGCCTTCACAAGCGCGTCACGCCGTATCGGTTCCATCCCGATTTTCGGCATAGTTCCCCCTTCGTCGCTGCCTAACTGTGTTGTCTTTTTATTGACTCGTCAATCAATAAACCGCGCAAAAGCGTGCTGGAGTCTTGCGCGCATCTCAGGCAATCTCCAAAAAACGCTTTCCGTACCGAAGAGGATTACTCAGTGAGTTATTTGAAACCCCTTATTATCAGCGCCGCTTTGGCAATCACAGGCGTTCAGGCGTCAGCGCAATGCCCGACAAGTGCAGACCTTGCCAAAGGCATCCGCGTGGAGAACACAAACACAAAAACGCGCAGTGACTATTCCCGCGCCAGCCCGAGCGAACACCTCGTTGAGAAACGTGCCAACCGGACGCGCACAAATAAAGTGGTGAAACAGACAACTTGGCTGGTCAACGGCCTCATGCCCGGAGCCACAACTCGCGGCGGCGGCATGACAAAAATGGTCTATCCGCGCGACGCCACGAGCCAAGTCAAACGTCTCCCCCAAAAGAACTTCAGCATCCGCTTTCAAAGCTACTTTGGCGGCCGAAAATACGAGAAGGGCCACACCTCATATCGCTATGAGGGCAAGGGCACCGTGAAACTCGGTAGCTGCTCTTACGAGGTCTGGAAAGTGCGTACCGATACCAAGCTGGCCGACGGCAAGCGCTTTATCTGGCGTCAGTATTACGCGCCCGGCCTCGACATTTCCCTGCGCTCCGAGAAGCTGAGCCCACAGGGGCGCGCCATGTATGCAGTGACCTACAACAAGATCAGCAAGCTGCGTTAAGCACGCAGCCCGAAACACAGGAGACAGACATGAAGCACTTTCGCTTATCCCTGCTCGCTTTCGGGCTTGTTGCAACAGCCGCCTGCCAGCCCACGCCGCCCGAGCGCGACTATAACCAGGAAGCGCTTGAGCGCGGGGCCGAAAAAATGGCGGCCTGCGGTGCGGCAAGCTGCACCACGCTCAACCTTGATGGCGCGCGGCTGGAAAACTACGGCGACATCGCCGCGCTCACACATGTCAACAAGCTGATGGTCAGCTACACCACCCTGCCCGACATCAGCGCGCTCACGCCGATGGTGCAACTGAGCGAGCTGCACATAGGCCAGACGAAAGTCAAAAGCCTGTCGCCACTCAGCGCCTTTCCTAACCTGAAGCTGCTGCACGCACAGGGGCTTGATCTGTCAGACATCTCGCCCGTCGCACAGCTGCGCGGGCTGCAAGAGCTGGTGATCGGAACCTACAAGCTGACCGATATCTCGGCTGTCAAACAGCTGCGGCACCTCAAAGTGCTTGATATCAGCGACTCCAAAGTGGCTGATCTGTCAGCGCTAAAGGGCCACCCGAGCCTCGAAGTTGTCGAGATGCTCAACCTGAGCCAAAGGCCAGACCTCGCCCCGCTGCTCACCCTGCGCAAGCTTCGCTCTGTCACGATCGACCAGCACAATCTTGACGCGGCGGGCGAAGCCGTCGTTGCCAAACTGCGCGCCAAAGGCGTGAAAGTGACTGCGGTTGAAGCCGTGATTGTCTGCTAGAACTTGGTTGCCGGAACAGCAGGCGTGCGCAGCCGCCGCTTAAGCACGGCCTCGCGCCACGTGATAAAGCCGATCGCGCTGACAATAACCCCGCCGCCAAGCACAACCCACGGGTCAATGCCCTCGTTGAACACGATAGCGCCCAGCAATACAGCCCAGACCAGCTGTAAGAAACTCACAGGCTGGGTCACGGTGACAGGGGCTGCGGCAAAGGCGATAGACATCGTGTAATGCCCCGCCGTGGCGAGGGCGGCGACAGCAAAGAGAATGCCAAGTTCCTGCCATGTTGGCGTCACCCAATTGGCGGCCGCCAGCGGCGCAAGCCCGACAGTCACTGTCACCGACAGCATCACAACCACAACTTCGGGGTTGGTCTCATCGGCCATGATCTTGGCAATCAGGTATGAGGCAGCAAAAACAACTGCCGCAATCAGCATCGCAAGATGCCCTGTTCCGATCTCGCGAAACCCCGGCCGCAGAATGATAAGCGCCCCGATAAGCGCCGCCACGATCGCCAGAATGCGCCGCGCGGCAAGCTTCTCGCCCAGAAACAAAGCTGCCCCGATCGTGACGTATATCGGCGCGAGATAGTTCATCGCTGTCACATCTGCGATCGGGATGCGCGCCATCGCGTAAAACCACAGCGCAACGCCGAAGGTATGCGAAATGCCGCGCGCCCAGAAAAGCTTATGCTGGCGCGGTGTCAGCTGCGCCCTGCGTATCTGTCCGATCATCGGAATGAGAAAAACAAGGCCCAAAGCATAGCGCAAAAAGGCTGACTCAGCGGCCGGTATGCGCGTGCCATTGTGCTTCACAAGAGCCGTCACACCGACAAACAAAAAGCCGGTGATCAGCATCCAGATGATGGCTTTGACAGGCTGCTGTTCTCTGAGATCATTCATATGTGAATGAAGTCACGAAGCTTTCGGGGCTGCAAGCCTTAAACAACGAGCTTAAGCGCAATGGCCCACATCGTGATGCCGACGAAGACATCAAGCACCCGCCAGGATGCCGGCTTGGCAAACACCGGAGTCAGCAAACGCGCGCCATAGCCGAGCGCGAAAAAGAACGTAAAGCTGGAAGCCATCGCGCCCAGCGCAAACGAGAGCTTGTCGTCCCACTGCGCCGAAATCGAGCCGAGCAACACCACAGTGTCGAGGTAGACATGCGGGTTAAGCCAGGTCAGCATCAGCACAGTCGTCAGAATGCCTTTGAGCGAGGCCCGAACGGCCCCATCGGTTTCAAGTGCCGCGCCGCCGCGCCACGCAGCCAGAAAGTTATTCGCGCCATACCAGACCAGGAAAGCCGCGCCGCCATAGCGCATGACAGTTTCAAGCCATGGCACGGCCTCAGCCAAAGCGCCAAAGCCTGCAACCCCCGCGGCGATCAGCAAAGCGTCAGACACCGCGCATGTCAGGCAGGTCGCAAAGACATGTTCCCGCCGGATGCCTTGGCGCAGCACAAAAGCGTTCTGCGCGCCAATCGCGAGGATCAGCGAAAAACCAAGCGCAAAACCAGCGAGAGCAGCGCTCATCTTTCGTTGCCTTCGCCCGAGTTACGCAAACTGCTTACTCTTCGGAAAGCTGCGCCATGACCTCGTCAGAAGCTTCAAAGTTGGTGGTGACGCGCTGCACGTCATCATCATCTTCAAGCGCATCCATGAGCTTCATGAGCTTTTGCATGTCTTCAAGCCCAAGCTCGGTTGTCATGTTGGGTCGCCATGTCAGCTTGGTGCTCTCGCTTTCGCCAAGCTCGGCTTCCAGCGCGTTCGAGACGTCGTTCAAGTCGGTGTCGGCGCACCAGACAGTGTGGCCCTCTTCCGAGCTTTCCACATCTTCCGCGCCAGCCTCGATTGCCGCCATCATGACAGTGTCCGCATCGCCCACATCGGCGCTGTAGCTCACTTCGCCCTTGCGCTCGAACATAAACGCAACAGAGCCGGTTTCGCCAAGGTTGCCGCCGTTTTTCGTAAACGTCGAACGCACGCTTGAAGCGGTGCGGTTGCGGTTGTCTGTCATCGCCTCAACAATAACAGCAACACCGTTGGGGCCGTAGCCCTCATAGCGGATTTCTTCGTAATCGTCGCCCTCGCCCGCCGCTGATTTCTTGATCGCGCGGTCAATCACGTCCTTGGGGACAGATTGCGACTTGGCCTCTTTAACAGCCAAACGCAGACGCGGGTTGTTGTCGGGGTCCGGGTCGCCCATCTTGGCCGCCACGGTGATCTCTTTTGAGAGTTTGGAAAACAGCTTGGAGCGCAGCTTGTCCTGGCGCCCCTTGCGGTGTTGGATATTTGCCCATTTTGAGTGGCCGGCCATGTTTGCCTCCAGATTGGTCTTTGCATTGTTTGCGCCTCTATATGTCAGGCGGCCCCATGCCCGCAACCCGCTTGCACTCGCGCGCGCTTTAGGCTTCTAAGGAAAGCAACTAGGGAGACATGCGATGACATCCGACCAGATCGTTCTTTTCACGCTTTTTGGCTGCGTTTTTGGCCTCTTGCTCTGGGGCCGTTGGCGCTATGATCTTGTCGCCTTTGGCGCGCTTATGGCGGGCGTTGTGCTCGGCGTTGTCGAAACCAAACACGCCTTTGACGGCTTCGGGCACCCCGCGACGCTTGTTGTGGCGCTGGTGCTGGTCGTTTCCGCAGGCCTCGTGCGCTCCGGCGCGATCTACCTGATCACCCGCACCCTCGTTGACAGCACCCGCTCGCTTGGCAGCCACATTACCATCATGGGCGCGGTTGGCGGTGTGCTCTCGGGCTTTATGAACAACGTTGCGGCCCTTGCGCTCTTGATGCCAGTCGACATCCAGACAGCCCGCAAAGCCGGCCGCGCTCCTGGCCTGTCGCTGATGCCACTGAGCTTCGCAACCATTCTGGGCGGCATGGCCACGCTGATCGGCACCCCGCCCAATATCATCATCGCCTCGATCCGCGAAGATGCTACAGGTGAGTCCTTCGCGATGTTTGACTTCGCCCCCGTCGGCGGAATCACGGCTCTCGTCGGGCTGTTGTTCGTCGCGCTGTTTGGCTGGCGGCTCATTCCCAACCGCAGCGACGCCCTGAAAGAAGCCGAAGACTTCTCGGCCTATATCGCCGAGCTTACAGTGCCTGAGGGCTCAAAGCAGATCGGCAAGCGTGTCGCCGAGCTGGAAGACATCGCCGAAAAAGCCGATGTCGCCATCATCGGCCTCATGCGCGACGGCAAGCGCCGCTACGGGGCGGCGCGTAACTCCCTTTTGCGCGAAGGCGACACGCTGGTCCTGGAAGCCAGCCCCGACGCGCTTGACGAGTTCCGCGCCACTTTGGGATTGGCATTTGCCGACAAAGCGCGCGAAGAGCAGCTCAAAGCCGCTGGCGACGGGCTTGACCTTGTCGAAGTCGTGGTCACGGAAGAGGCGCGCATCGCGGGTAAAACGGCCATGTCTGTTGGCCTCTCGTGGCGCAAGCAAACAGTGCTTATGGGCCTGTCGCGGCGCGGCCAGCGCATCACCAGCCAGATCCGCAAGACAACTGTCGAGCCGGGGGATATCCTGCTGCTTCTGGTGCCCAAAGGTGCTGGCCCTGATGTCACGGATTGGCTCGGCTGCCTGCCGCTTGCTGACCGTGGCCTCGCCGTGACGCAAGACAGCAAAACATGGCTCGCCATCGGGCTGTTCGCCGCCGCCGTGGCCGCCGCCAGCCTTGGCCTTGTCTACCTGCCCATCGCACTTGGCATCGTGGTTGTCGCCTACGTCCTACTCAAAATCCTGCCGCTTGCCGAGTTGTATGACCACATCAACTGGCCCGTAGTGGTGCTGCTTGGTTCGATGATCCCGCTTGGCGCGGCCCTTGAAAGCTCCGGCGGCACTGAACTGCTGGCCTCATCCATGCTCAGCTTCACGTCAGGCATGCCCGCTTGGGCAATTCTGACAGTGCTGATGCTTGTTACGATGACACTCTCGGACGTGCTCAACAACACCGCGACAACCATCGTCGCCGCCCCTGTGGGCATCGAGATGGCCCGCGCTCTGGATGTCTCGCCCGATCCCTTTCTGATGGCGGTTGCGGTGGCGGCAAGTTCGGCCTTCCTGACGCCGATCGGCCATAAGAACAACACACTTATCCTTGGCCCCGGCGGTTATAAGTTTGGCGACTACTGGCGCATGGGTCTGCCCCTGGAGATCATCGTCGTTGCGGTGTCGATCCCGCTGATCCTTGTGTTCTGGCCGATGTAAAACCTGCGAATGACTCGCAATTGGGCGGATCGTGCCTATATCAAGCCTATGAACAGACGCCAATTCACCGCCTCGCTCGGCGCGCTTTCCGCCGCGCCGCTCCTGCCAGCCCTGCCTGTTGCTGCCGCGTCAGCACCTGTGCTGTCGCCATCCGCGGCGCGCATTTACCCATGGGCAGCGCAATACGCGCGGGTGCATGGGCAGGCCTCGGCGGCCACACTCGCCAGCGTTTTCAAGATCGCCCCTCAGGCCGCTGCCGAAGTCAGCGCACAGCTTCTGGCAAAGGGCGTTGTGACCTCGTCAGCTGGCGGCGCTTTAAGGGCCGTGCAGCCCGTTGACTGGAGCAGCTTGCGCACCCTGCCCCGCCCGCAGCCTCAGCTGGCGCAGAAGCTCAAAGACGGGTTGGACAAGCTCAACGAATTCAGCAGCGATAACACGCCTGTTACAGAGGCCACAGGATCGGAATCAGAGCCGATGCCAGAAGACCAATCGTCAGATTCAGCGGAATCCCCACGCGCATAAAGTCGGTAAACTTATAGCCGCCAGGGCCGTAGACGAGCATGTTCGTTTGATAGCCAATCGGCGTCGCAAAGGACGCGCTCGCCGCCACCATGACCGCCACAACCAAAGGCCGCGCGTCGATGCCCAGCGCATCGGCAACCCCGATTGCCACAGGCGTGACGACAACAGCCACCGCGTTGTTGCTCACCAGCTCGGTCAGCACGCTTGTCAGCAGGTAGATCGACCAGACAATCAGGAAAGGCGGCATGTAAGACAGCAATGGCGCGACCGCGCGCACGATCAACTCGACCGCGCCTGTCGCCTGCAACGCAGCCCCGATCGCAAGCATCGAGAAAATCAGCGCCAAAAGCCTGCCATCCACAAAGGAAAAGGCTTCCTCGGCGTCGATACAGCGGGTGAGCAAAACAGCCGCAACAGCCAGAATGGCCAGTAGAAAAATAGGCGCAACGCCAAAGCCCGCCAAGGCCACAAGGGCTACGAGAACACCAATCGCCAAAGGCGCATGGCCGCGGCGGTAGGCCTGTTCTTGCGGTTGGTTGACTTCAACCAAGTCCATATCGCTTGCAAGGCGGTGGATGTCGTCAATCGCGCCTTCAAGCAGCAGGGTGTCGCCAACCCGCACAACCAACTCGTCAAGCTGGCGGCCGATGTTCTGGTTTCTGCGGTGCACGGCCAGCGGATACACACCATAGCGGCGCCGCAGACGCATCGCGCCCAGCTTACGGCCCACCATACGCGCACCGGGCGTGATCAGCACTTCGACAGTGGTGGTTTCCACTGCTGAAACCTGATCAACACGCTTCAACTCGGGGGTGCGCTGCAGGCTCAAAAGCTCGGTCATCTCGGTGCGCAAAACCACACGGTCGCCGACTTGCAAAACAACGGCCGCAAGGTTGCGCCGCAACGACGCATCGCCGCGCACAACGTCAATCAGGCGCACACCGTCACGCTTGAACAACTGCACACTCGTCACTTCGCGACCAATCAAGTTGCTCTCCGGCGGAATAACCGCCTCGGTGAAAAACTTCATCTTGGAGCGGTTGCTCAGCAGGCTCGCCATGCTGTCACGTTCCGGCAAAAGCATCGGGCTGATGAACTTCAGATAGATCATCCCCCAGATCACCAGGGCAATGCCCAGCGGCGTGACTTCAAAAATCGTAAACGCCGCCTGCCCGTTGGCGCGCGCAACACCGTCAACCAAGAGGTTCGTCGATGTCCCGATCAACGTCAGCGTGCCGCCCAGAATGGCAGCGTATGACAGCGGAATAAGCAGGCGCGACGCCGAGATGCCCATGGTTTTGCCAAGCTGCACGAACACAGGGATCATCACCACAACAACGGGCGTGTTTGACACCACGGCAGAAGCGATCACAACGAAAGCCATCAACATGCCAATCGCCAGTGCAGGGTTGGTCGCGGCCATCTTGTCAGCGACGCTGGTAAACGAGGCCAAAGCACCGGTGCGCACCAAAGCCCCCATGACGATAAACATCGCCGCAATCGTCCATGGGGCGGGGTTTGACAGCACAGTCAAAGCCGTTTCGTAAGGCAAGAGCCCGAACAACAGCATGAACGCGGCCCCGCCGATAGCGACAACTTCTGTCGGGTAGGTCTCGCGCACAAAAAGCGCAAACATGCCCGCAACAACAGCCAGCGTCAAAAACGCCTCTGCGGTTTGGCTTAGTTCGATGATCCCCATAAGACTGCGTCTCTCTCGTTCATATTTTGGATGATTTTCGCCTCTGGCGCGCCCTTACGCAAGCGCTTCCTCTTTGCGCGGCTGCACAAGGAACATTCCGACAAGCATCAAAGCTAGCGCAGCCCAAATATAGGGAGAATACACCTCGTCAAGGAGCAGCATCGCCCATCCGATACCGGTGATTGTCACGAGGTAAGACACCTGCGCTGCAAAAACTGAGCCAGCTCGCCCAACAAGCCAAACATACCCTGAGTAGACAACAGCATGTATGACGGAACTGCCGATCATCGCGGCCTCAGCCTTGCCAAAGCCTGCAACAGGGTTCACCCATTGGCCCGCCCCGATCGCCAGAGGGGCCGACAAGAACACGCCGATCAACGATGCTCCAAACAATGTTTGCATGGGATCAAGACCCTCAGTGCCAAACTTTGAAACATAGTTGCCCTCAATGCCGTAGCAAAGCGGCCCGACCATCGCCAAAGGAATGAAAGCCGCCACCGCACGTGTTGGCAGGCTAGCTTCTGGCAAGACCAATAGAGCAACGCCAACCAAGCCCGCAACCAGCCCCGCAAAGCGCAGCCACTGAAACCTGTCGAGCCCCATCCAGAGAGCGATCGGAAAGGCAAACATGGGCACCATCGAGATGGTGATCGCCAAAACACCTGCAGGCAAATGTTGCGCCGCCGTAAAGCCTGCCGTGTTAGGCACAATTGTTCCCAGCAACGCAATGAGCACATAAAGCTTTAGGTGCCGCCACTCAAAATGAAATTTTTCACCGCGCATATAGATGATCGCGCCGAGTAAAATCGCACCGATCAACACCTGCCAGAAGATCAGCCCGAGCGGCTGAAGCCCGCCGTCAACAGCGATTTTGGACAGAGGAATGGACAGGCCCCAACCTGCCCCAAGCGCAAGCAGCGTCGAAAGCGCGCTCGCACTCTGCCTCATGGTGAGGCCTCTTCAAGCCGCCCGCCAACACGCACCATGCGTATCTTGAGCGCCTTGCCTGTCTTGTCGTCGGTCTCCACAAACACGCCAGACAGCGTCGCTTCCTCATTCGCGGGGGTGAAACGGCTCTTTTGCATGCCCGTCACAAAGCGGCGCATCGGCTCGGCTTTTTCCATGCCGATCACGCTGTGGTAGTCGCCGCACATGCCCGCATCCGTCAGATAGGCCGTGCCCTTGGGCATGATTTGCCCATCGCCCGTCGGCACATGCGTGTGAGTGCCCACAACGAGGCTCGCGCGCCCGTCACAAAAATGGCCCATGGCCATCTTCTCGCTGGTCGCCTCGCAATGCACGTCAACTACAGCCGCCTGCACCGCGCCGCCCAGAATGTGCTTCTTGAGAACTGCATCAATCTGCCCGAACGGGTCTTCATAGGCGCGCTTCATAAACACTTGCCCCAGCACCTGCGTCACCAGAACCTTGCGCCCGCGCCTGTCCTGAAACACCCGTGCCCCGACACCCGGCGCGCCTTTGGCAAAGTTGATCGGGCGCAAAATCCGCGGCTCGCCGCCGATAAATTGCAGCATGTCTTTCTGGTCAAACGCATGGTCGCCCAGCGTCAGCACATCGGCTCCCGCCTCAAGCAGGGCCTTGGCGTGCTCCCCCGAAAGCCCCATGCCGTTGCTCGCGTTCTCGCCATTAACCACAACAAAGTCGAGCCCCCAGGCCTCGCGCAACCCTGTCAGCCTCTCGGCCACAGCCTTGCGGCCTGCGCGGCCCATCACATCGCCTAAAAAAAGTAATCTCATGGGGTTTCCTTAGGCCGCACGCAGCCCTTATGCAATCACGTATCGCGCCTTGTGATGCACCGGAAAGGCCACCGAGCGCGCGATAAAACACACCTTGCCGATCTCGGAATGCAACGCATCCGCCTTCGCAAGGTCTGTCCCTGCCGCCACGGTGATACGCGGGCGCAACTCGGCGCTCACAAAGCGCCCCGCCCCGCTCGGCTCACTTTCACCGTGTCCAACAGGGCTGTCCTCATAGGCCAAGACAACCACGCCAGCCTCCGACGCCAAGTGCAAATACCACAGCATATGACAGGCCGAGAGCGCAGATATCAGCATGTCTTCGGGGTTGTGCAGGCTCGCGTCGCCGCCCAGCAGCGGGTCGTTAGAGCACTGCACAGCAGGCTTGCCCGGCGTGCGCACCTCCCATGTCCGCTCATAAGCCTTGTAATCCGCGGTGCCCTCGCCCGTGTTGCCCGTCCAGACAACCTTAGCGTCAAAATCATGTAATAAAGTCACGCCATCCCTTTCATTTCGCCCCAAATATCCCCGCCGAAGGCTCCCGTCCCGACAGTCATGGTCACGCCTAGAAAGTGATCACGCCGCGCTCGGTCACAATCATATCCAGCGGCTGGTCTGTCGCCTCAAGCGGCAAGTCTTCCGCCTCTTGTGCCGCGAATGCAAATCCGATCGCCAGCGTCGCCCGCTTGGCGCGCAGCAATTCAAGTGTGCGGTCATAAAACCCGCCGCCATAGCCCAAACGCCCGCCCTGCCTGTCAAACGCCACCAGCGGCACGATCAGAATCTCCGGTTCAAAAAAGTCGTCAACCAGCGGTACCATGGCTCCGAACGGCCCCTCGCGCAGCGCGCAATCAGGCTCCCACTTTGAAAACTTCAAAGGCAGGCCCTTGCGCTCGATCACAGGCACACCGACAGGCCCGTGCGCTGCGGCCTCTTCCATCGCGGCAATCGGGTTGATTTCCGATTGTATCGCCATGAACCCCGACAGTGGCACTCCGCGATAGCCCGCCAGAACTTCCGACAGATGCGCCGCCTGCCCGCCCGAAGCGCTCTCGAACGCAGCCTTCCGGCGTGCAAAAGCAGCCCTGCGCGCCGCCGTTTTGCGTGTTTCGATATCGCTCATACCAGCACCAACGCCGCGAGGCCCAGAAAGGCAAAAAAGCCGACAACATCGGTCACAGTCGTCACGAAAGCGCCCGAGGCCAAAGCCGGGTCAACCCCCGCCTTTTCAAGCAAAACCGGAACCATCGTGCCCGCAAGCCCCGCCACAACCAAGTTGACAACCATCGCCACAGCAATGACCCAGCCAAGCGTTGCCGAGCTAAACCAGAACAGGCAGACAAGCCCCATCACGACGGCAAATATCGCCCCGTTAACCAAGCCCACCAACGCCTCGCGCCGGATAACCCGCCAAACGTTGCTGCCCGTCAAATCCTTGGTGGCAATCGCGCGCACAGCCACCGTCAGACTCTGGGTGCCCGCATTTCCGCCCATACTCGCCACGATCGGCATCAGCACAGCCAGCGCCACAAAATCGCGGATCACAACGTCAAACTGCGCGATCACCAAACTCGCCAGAACGGCTGTCACAAGGTTCACGGCAAGCCACGGAAACCGCCTCTTGGTCGTGTTGATCACACGGTCGGTCAGGCTGCCCTCGCTCACACCAGCAAGGCGCAGGATGTCTTCCTCGTGCTCCTCGTCGAGCACGACCATCGCGTCATCAATCGTGATCATCCCGACAAGGCGGCCCTCGTCATCCACGACAGGTGCCGAGATCAGGTGATACTGCTTGAAGGCATAGGCTACATCTTCCTCGTCCTGATCGACGGGAATAACTTGAAAAATATCTTCCGTCAGCTCGGTTAAGGGCTGTTTGCGCGGCGCGCCCATGATCCGCCCGAGCGTGACATTGCCCACAGGGTGCATCCGCGGATCAACCATCACCACATGGTAAAACTGCTCTGGCAAATCCTCAGAGTTGCGCATGAAATCAATTACATCGCCGACAGTCCAATGCTCCGGCGCCGCCACGACTTCGCGCTGCATGAGACGTCCGGCAGACTCTTCTGGGTAGGACATCGCCTGACGCGCGACCATCTCGTCAGCGTCGTCCAGCGCTTCAAAAATCGCCTCTTGCTGGGGCGCCTCAAGGTCTTCCAGAAGGTCGACAACATCGTCGCTTTCAAGCTCGCGCACCGCCTCGGCCAAGACGTCGGGCTGCAACATTCCGACAACTTCTTCGCGGATGCTCTCGTCAAGCTCGGAGAGGATTTCGCCGTCAAACTCGACACCATAGAGCTGGATCAGCGCTTGCCTGTCGGCGCTTGAAATCTGCTCCAGCAAATCGGCAATGTCTGCAGCGTGCATCGGCTCCATGAGCTCGACAAGCAATTCGCGATCTTCAAGTTCTACAGCCTCGACAGCGGCTTTCACGTCGCGTCGGCTCAGCTCGTAGACTTCTTCCTCAAAGTCCGGCTGGGTATCTGCAATTTCGTTCACAACATCCACCCCGCCGCTCAAGTCTTACCCAGACTAACGCCATACGGGGGCAAGTAACAACGCGAAAACGGAGCCACGATCAACAGAATCGCGCGCAGGAAACCCTGCCGGAGTTCCCCTTGCGTGATTTGCGCGTTCAACAGGTTCGGTATGGCCCCGCAACAACCATCACCCAATGGTTCTGGCCTGTGCGCGCGACGCCAATTTCGCTGGCTCCGCGGATCAGCATGTTCTTCAGATGCCCGCTCGACTGGATCCAGCTGTTCATCGCTTCTTGAGCGGATTTCTGCCCCATCGCGATATTTTCGCCGATCTTGCAATAGCGATAGCCCACTTTCTTGGCGCGCTTTCCAGGAGTCGAGCCGTTGGAGCCGCGGTGATCAAAAAAACCGCGTTTCATCATGTCTTGCGCATGTAATTCCGCGGCTTTCTCAAGTTTTCGGTTGTTTTTCACAGGCCCAAGCCCGTGTTTGGCGCGCAACTCAGTTACCCATGCCGCAAACTGCGGTTGTGGGTCTGCCTCGGTGGTGCCCGCCACGAACGAGAAGGCAAATACCAAAGCCAAAACAAGAAGATACCTCATGAAATTCACTCCATCAATTTGCGCGCCAGCGCGTTTTGTCGCCTCACAATCGCCCCAAGGTTCAGGTGCGGCATATGCCCATCCTGCACAATATGGCGCCCCTCAACAAACAAATCTTTAACACGCGTCGGGCCGGCATGCAGCAAAGCGGCGCTGTCCCAGCTCCCCGCGCTCTCGACGCCTCGCACATCCCAAACAGCAATATCGGCGCGTTTGCCCACAGCGATTTGCCCGCAATCAGGCCGCCCGAGCACCTCTGCTCCGCCCCGAGTCGCGATTTCAAGCGCCTCGCGCGCGCTCATCGCATCCGCCCCTTTGACCACGCGCTGCAACAGCATCGCCTGACGCGCTTCGCCAATCAGGTTCGCCGCGTCATTGCTGGCACTGCCGTCAACGCCGAGGCCAACAGGAACGCCCGCATCGCGCATCGCCCGCACAGGCGCAATGCCCGAGCCGAGCCGACAGTTGCTGCACGGGCAATGCGCAACCCCTGTCTTGGAACGTGCAAACAAATCAATCTCCTGGCCGTCGAGCTTCACGCAATGCGCGTGCCAAACGTCATCTCCCGTCCAGCCCAAATCTTCCGCATATTGCCCGGGGCGGCAGCCGAATTTCTCCAGAGAATAAGCGATATCCTCGTCATTTTCGGCCAGATGTGTGTGCAACATCACGCCTTTGTCGCGCGCCAGAATGGCCGCGTCTCGCATCAGATCACGGCTCACGGAAAACGGAGAGCAAGGCGCCACGCCGACCCGCACCATCGCGCCCTCGCGCGCATCGTGATGCGCATCAATCACGCGAATGCAGTCTTCCAGAATGGCGGCCTCTTGCTCGACAAGGCTGTCGGGCGGCAGGCCGCCGTCGCTTTCGCCAATGCTCATCGCCCCGCGCGTCGGCTGAAAGCGCAGGCCAACTTCCTGCGCGGCGGCAATCGTGTCGTCAAGCCGCGCGCCATTGGGAAACAAATACAGGTGGTCAGATGTCATCGTGCAGCCCGACAGCGCCAGTTCGGCAAGGCCCACCTGCGCGCTGACAAACATCTCTTCCGGCCCGAACTTCGCCCAGATCGGATAGAGCCTTTGCAGCCAGCCAAACAGGAGCGCGTCCTGCCCGCCCGGCACCGCGCGGGTGAGCGTCTGGTAGAGGTGGTGATGCGTGTTCACAAGCCCCGGCGTGACAACACAGCCCGTCATGTTCACAACCGTTCCCTTGCTCTCGAGCCCGTGGCCGACAGCTTTCACAACACCGTCTTCAAGTAAGACATCCGCCCCGCGCAGCTCTTCGCGGCTGTCGTTCATCGTCAGGATGTGATCGGCATTCTTCAGGAGTGTCTGGCTCTGGGGTCTTATCATGGCGCACCTCTTTGGTTGCGCCCCCTCAGACAAAATCGGCGCGCGGGCCAGACGCGCTGGAAAGGGGCCGAGAAGCGCGTTCCCTCAGCATAGCGTCGAAATGCGGTTATGCAAACTCTCGCAGAATGGCCAGCGCCGCGGCGTGTTGCGCGTGGTTTGCAGCCGCCAAGGCTCGCCCGCCTTCATGCGCGGGGCCGCCCTTCCAGTCGGTCACGATGCCGCCCGCCGCCTCGATCAATGCGATCGGTGCGCAGATGTCGTAGTTTGACAGGCCGGCCTCGACGACAAGGTCAATCTGCCCCGCAGCCAGCAGCGCATAGGCGTAGCAATCCATCCCGTAGCGCGTGAGTTGCACCTGCTCCGACACTGCCTCAAAGCCGGCCCGCTCTTGCGCACTGCCCACTTCGGGAAAGGTTGTGAACAAGATCGCCTCGCTCAACGGGGCGCTGCCTTTGGTCTTCAGGGCGCGTGCGCCATGCGGCCCCGTCATCTGCGCCTGACCGAGACCGCCCCAAAACCGTTCGCCGATATAGGGCTGGTCTATCATCCCGAAAACAGGGCCATCGTCGGTGTTAAGCGCGATCAGCACACCCCAGGTTGGTGTCCCCGACACAAAGCCGCGCGTGCCATCTATTGGGTCAAGCACCCAGGTCAGCCCGCTGCTGCCCGCACTGACGCCATATTCTTCGCCGATGATCGCATCATCCGGGCGCATCTCGGCCAGCACAGCGCGCATCGCCCGCTCGGCGCCTTTGTCAGCCTCGGTGACAGGGTCGTAGCCGTCGTCAAGTTTGTTGGCCGTTCCCAGCTTATCTGTCCGGAAAAATGGAAGAACCGCGCTGCGTGCAGCCTCGGCCAACGCATGCGCGGTTCTCAAAATTTTATCTGCGTCTATCTCAGGCATCAAAGGCTCCGCGCTTGGTGTTGCGAAACCCCTACCCAATCAGCGCGCAAGGCTCAAGCGACGTCGCTCAAAACCCGTGCAAGGTCAAACAAGCGGCGGCGCTGGTTTTCAGGGATAGAATAGTAGGAGCGGATAAGCTCCATCGCTTCTTTATCGCCCATCAAATCAGCCGGAAGCGCTTCTGACATCGCTTCTGATGTTTCACTGGCGTCGAGCCCTTCAAAGAAGAAGCTGACGGGCACATCAAGGGTTTCCGAGATGTCCCAAAGCCGCGACGCGCTCACGCGGTTCGCGCCTGTTTCGTATTTCTGGATCTGCTGGAACTTGATTCCAACTTTTTCTGCTAGCTGCTGCTGTGTCATTCCAACAAGCCAACGGCGATGCCGAATACGCTTGCCTACATGTACGTCTACTGGGTGAGCCATTAAAACACTCCTCATATTTACCCGAACGCCTCAGAACCACCCAATCCCCAGGGCTAGCCTGTCTCGAAATCAACGAGAAAGCAGAAGCGTATCTATACCATCTTACTCACTAAGCAATGATTAATTAAACTTGATCAACCTAATCATCAAGAGATCACTAGCGCAATAAGTTAAGCAAAACAAGTTTACACACTTTTTACGAGCACGAGCAAGCAAACAACCACCACACTCACAGCAAGATATCACCATGAATCTGCGTGTCTAGGCGGATCAGGCTGGAAAATCGGAAATGGCCTTCGCTATAGTGGCCACGCGTCAGCTGACACAAATTAGGAGAAAAACTTCGTGACGACACCGACAATGCGCGCCCTTCGCGTGGCCACTATCGGCCAAAAGCCTGCCTTGATAGAGCTACCACGCCCCGAACCAAAGGCCGGAGAGCTGCGCGTGCGAATCGTCGCTTGCGGGCTGAACTTCGCCGACTTGCTCATGGTCGCGGGCACCTATCAGGACACGCCCGAGCCGCCCTTCACCCTTGGCATGGAAGTCGCGGGCATCGTTGACGCGCTCGGTGAGGGGGTCAGCGGGCCGCCGGTGGGCACGCCCGTCGCGGTGTATGGCGGGGCTGGCGGCTTGGCGGACTACGCCTGCTACGAGGCCCGCCGCGTCACAGAGCTGCCCGAAGGCACCGACATGCAAGCCGCCGCAGCGCTGCAAGTGGCCTATGGCACCAGCCATGTCGCGCTCGACTACAAGGCACAGCTCAAGGCTGGCGAAACACTTCTTGTGCTCGGCGCCGCGGGCGGCGTTGGCCTCTCGGCTGTCGAGATCGGCAAACTCATGGGGGCGCGCGTGATCGCCTGCGCGCGCGGCGCCGACAAGCTCGCCGTTGCCAAAGCCGCCGGAGCCGACCACCTGATTGATGCCAAAACCGAAGACATTCGCGAGGCTGTCAAAGCACTTGGCGGCGCTGATGTGGTCTACGACCCCGTCGGCGGCGATCAGTTCACAGCCGCCATGCGCGCGGCCAACCCCGAAGCGCGGCTGCTCGCCATCGGCTTTGCCTCGGGTGACGTTCCGCAGATCAAGGCCAACCATCTCTTGGTCAAGAACCTCTCGGTCATCGGCTTTTACTGGGGCGGCTACCTGAAGTTCAAACCCGAGGTTGTCACCGACAGCCTGACAACGCTCATCGGTTGGCTCAACGAGGGCCGCATCAAGCCGCACGTCAGCAATGTCTTTGCTCTCGAGCAGGCCCACGAAGGCTTGGACTTGCTCAAAACGCGCAAATCCACCGGCAAAGTGGTGATCACGCTGAACGACAGCTAGGCTTAACGCATCTAGGAGAGACCACATGGCCACCCCGCTCAAGCCGCACGCCCTGCTCTTGGCGCTTTGTCTGGCCCTCGCGCCTGTCACGCCTGTAGTGGCCCAAAGCTACACCACCCCGCCCAAGGGCAGCGAGGCCCGCGCCGACATTCTCGACGCGATCCGCCCCCACGCCGCGTGGAACTTCGGCCCGCCTGTCGAGTTCGTTGTCGGCGAGATGCGCGTGGCCGAGGGCGTTGCCTTCGTCACTCTGCGCGCCCAGCGCCCCGGCGGCGGCCAGATTGACATCTTCAACACCCCCGTCGTGGAACGCCAACAGCTTGACCCCTACGCAGGCGACGGGCCAACGCTTGAAGTGTTGCTGCAAAAGTCAGGCCGCGTCTGGGTGGCTGTGCACCTTGGCATCAGCTCGTCAGAAGGCTGGTGGTATGACCCTGCCTTCTGCCCGATCTGGGCCCCGGTGCTGCCCGACGTCTGCAAGTAACGCCCTCTTCAAGGAAAGGCTGCCAAGACTTTCAGCGCCGCAGCTTCGGCGGCGGCTCTGTCCTGCGCAGGCGTCGGGCTGAAGATAAACATAACCCGCCCCCCGCGGTGCCAGACTGTCAGCTGGCCGATCTCCCCAACCCAGATAGCCGCATCGCCCAGCGCAAGCTCCTCGATCACCGCATCCGCCCCGATCGTGTCGCGCAGCGCCTTTATCGACGCAGCGCGCAGGCTCTCGGCGCCCGGCACATCGCCGGTGAGCGTCTCGCGCACCATAAGCCCCATGCGCGCCGACAGGTCAGGCGTCTCGGCGGTGCACAGACTCATGCGCACATCGCCACTCTCGCGGGCAGGCCCGGCAACATAAGCCGCCCCTTGCCCAAGCGTGGCGGCCATGTCGATCGCCTCAAGCACATCACAGGCCTGCGGCAGCGGTTCGGGCGTCTTGCCCATGCCGCCCAACGCCACAAACAGAGCCAAAACAAGTGTAATCCGTCTCATCAGCCTACCTCCTCACCAGTTCAACGCGGCGGTTGAGCGCGCGCCCGTCTTCTGTCTGGTTTTCACCCACAGGCGCCAGCGGGCCAACGCCAGCCGCCTCAAGCCGCGCGCTCTTGATGCCGTATTTGCCTGTCAAAGCCGCCACGACAGACGCCGCCCGCCGCTGTGACAAGTCCATGTTATATGCATAGCCACCAGTCATATCAGTGTGGCCAACCACAAAGACCTGCACGTCAGGCGCGGCGGCCAGAAACTTGCTGATCTCGGCCAGGCTTGGCTCGGACTCAGGCGTCAACACGTCGGAATCATGCGCAAATTGCACCCCGTAGAGCGACACGCGCCCGCTGGCCTCAAGGCTGAGCGCCATCTCCTGCGCCGAGACAAACTCCATCCGCCGCGCCAGGGGCTTGCCCTCGACCACATCGAGCAGAACGATGGTTTTTTCGAAAAGCTGCGGGAAGTGGTCAAACGTCTCGTAAGCGGCATAAAGCGAGACGGTCCTGCCCGTCTCGGCATTGCGCGCCAGAAGATAGCGCTGGTCGTCGCGGGGCAGGCTAAACGCAGCGGCCGTGACGCGGCCAAGTGTCTTGAGCTGCCCGCTCGGCGGGTAGAGAAACTTCGACATCGCACTCACCGGCCCGCAGTCAAGCTTGCCGCACTCATAGAGCGTCTTGTAGCCAGCCTCCGCAAGCTCGGCCTCGTAATTGCGGATCACTTCCAGCGGCGAGCGGTCACCGGGCACCGCATAGAGCAAACGCGTGCGCGGCCCTTCAAACACCTCACTGCTTTCGGCACGCTCATAGCCGACTTTGCCTGTCGGCACTGTCACCTCGTCAAACCCTGACTGATCATAGCCAAAGATCAACGCGCCCTCGATGCGCTTCAAATCGTCAGGATCACGTGCGCCGGGGGCATCGGCTGTGAAGTCTTGGGCAAAAGCAGGGCTGGCCAAACAGCCGACAACGGCCAGAACTGTGGCCAAGATTGGGGCGATACGCATAGAAAGTCCTCCCGTGGATACTGCGTCACGCTGCGCTTTGCCACGCAGCGCCCATTATACCACGTCGCAAAGCACGCTCAAATGAGCAGAGGCTTGTTCGGCCAGTTCTGGCTCACCTGCCAAAATCACCCTCAAAAGAGGTCACGCAAGCTTTCAGGCCGTCTTGGCTGGCGCGCTCTGAACCTGGCCAAAGCCCTGCCGTATCAGTTCGCTCAGGTGCACCGCAACTTCGTCACGGTTTGTAGCGCCATAAAGGTTGATCTTCTGGGTGCCCAAGTCCGGCAGGCCACTCGCGGCAGGCAAAGCCTCAAGGTGCGGCGGGATGCTGTCTTCCATAAAGGCACCAACCGCCAGATCAGCACTCATCAGCGCCTCAACTGCGCGGTCTTCGTCAGATTCGATGACCATATCCCAAGGGATGCCGGCATCATCGAGGCGGCGCAGCACGATGGGGCGGAACACGCAAAACTGGCAAAACGCCAGCTTCAAAGGCCGTTGCCGCCAGACTTGCCCGCCCAGCGCCCCAACCCAGCGCAGCGGCATCTCGGTGAGCGCCTCGCCCCCCTTTCCAACGGCCTCTTCTGTCGTCAGGATCAAGTCAAGCTCGCCCTTGCCGAGCGCCTCAAGCAGGTTCACCGTGCTGGAGGACACCAGCCGCACCTTGACGCGCGGATAGGCGGCGCTGAAGGCCTTCAGCACCTGCGGGATGACGGGGTAAACAACGTCGTGCGGCGCCCCGAGCGATATCTCGCCCTCAAACACATCTTCCGTCAGCCGCCCGACGGCCTCGTCATTCAGCGCCACCATGCGCCGCGCATATGTCAAAAGCTGGTCGCCGCTGGCCGTGGGCGCAAGCTTGCGGCCCGCCCTGTTAAACAGATCAACGCCCAAAAGCTCTTCCAGACGCTTGAGCTGCATCGACACCGCCGATTGCGTGAGGTTGAGCATCCCTGCCGCGCGCGTCACCCCGCCGTTGTCCACGACCGCCAGAAAAGAGCGCAGGGTTGTGATATCCAGATTTCTCACATCAAACTCCGTGATGATAACTTAACAAGCATTTATTTCCCTTATGTCACACCCACGACTAAACATCAACATATCTGATGAACTCGAAGCAAACATCACAAAAGGAGAATGCTGATGACCTACTCAAACACTCTGCCAAACGCCGCCTGCACCCCGTCTCGCAAGCCCGCCCGTCAAACGGGCCCTCTCGCGAGCCTGCGCGCCCTGCTCACATTGCGCCGCAGCCGCACCGCCCTTGCCCGCCTAAGCGCCGAGCAGCTTTGCGATATCGGCCTTAACGCCGAGCAAGCCCGCCTTGAGGCCAACCGTGCCGTTTGGGATGTCCCTGCGCATTGGACGCATTAACCCTGACCAAAATAAGCACCAAAAGCTTCCGGTAATCCTTGAAAAGAGACGCCATGTCACCGATATTGACGGCATAGGCCCTGCCAAACACGGCGGGGCCACAGTTTAACTGACGTCATATTTACCTCGGAGGCTTAAATGGCAGAATTCGGAACCGTTCGGTCAGGCGCGCAAACCCACAGCGCCGAAATCGACGCAGGGCTTCGCGCCCACATGAACAAGGTCTACGGAACGATGTCTGTCGGCATGCTGATCACAGCACTCGCCGCATGGGCCATCGCAGGCCTCGCAACCACAACAGACCCGGCCCTCGCCGCGGGCCAAATGGCCAATGGCACGATGCTGACAAACTTCGGCGCGCTGATCTACACATCTGCGCTGCGTTGGGTCGTGATGCTTGCCCCTCTCGGCATGATCTTCGCCTTCGGCGCCGTCACTAACCGCATTTCTGCGGCGGGCGCGCAGCTGTTCTTCTTTGTCTTCGCTGCCCTCATCGGCGTGTCGCTCAGCTCGATCTTCATCTTCTACACATCCTTCTCGATCGTGCAGACATTCCTCGTAACAGCGATCGCCTTCGCGGGCCTCTCGCTCTGGGGCTACACGACACAGAAAGACATCTCAGGCTGGGGCAGTTTCCTCATCATGGGTGTGATCGGCCTTCTCGTCGCGATGATCGTCAACTACTTCCTGCAGTCACCTGCCATGATGTATGCGATCTCGATGATCGGCGTGCTGATCTTCGCAGGCCTGACAGCCTACGACACACAGCAGATCAAAAGCACTTACCTCGCGCACGCCCACCACGGCGATCAGGAATGGCTTGACAAATCAGCCATCCACGGCGCGCTGAACCTCTACCTCGACTTCCTCAACATGTTCCAGTTCCTGCTGATGTTCATGGGCAACCAAGAGTAGACGTTTACAAAATAACACTCCCCAAAGGCCGCTCCGCAACGAGCGGCCTTTTCTTTTTTGAAACCGGCTCCACAAAGCTATCTTGCACCCACCTCCTTCAAAGCTATGATCAAGCCACTCAGTTGGGGGGGAGAAACATCATGCAACAGATCACCAAGCTTCTGGCGATAGCACTACTGCTTGTCACGGGTTTAGCCAGCGCTGCAGCCGGAGAAAGCTGGCGCACAATCAAAGGCACCGACTCGCATATAGCGATTTACAAAGACACCACATTGCTGACTTTCAATAAGAATGATGGCGCATGGTATCTTGGGTTTGGCGTTAAGCTGAATGAAACGATCTCAAACCCCACCCTTAAGTTCACCGCGCAAGATGGATCCAGCAGGACCTACACGCTGAAACCCGAACTCATCGAGATCACGCCAGCCCCCGCCAAGGGCATAAGCACCGCGATGTTCCCGATCGGCGCAGACGGGGTCGAGCTCCTACAATCCCATTCCGCGGTGACCCTAAAACTCAGCCAGGAAGAATATATGGCACCGCTCAAAGGGTCGCGCGCGGCGATCTCACTGGCCATGAAACGTGTTGCCCATGATGCAGCAGTGGCGGACGACGAACAGCACGCCATCGCTCAGGCTGAGTCTGACGCAGCACAAGCCAAGGCCCGTCAGGCAAAGAACGTGCCGCTTGGAGGTGTTCAGAACTGGAGCTACAAAGGCCGGAAAAACCCCGGAACAGTGGCCGAAAGCTATGAAGCGTCCGCAAGTGTCGATGACGACGTCATGAGCCTGCTATATTTCCCCAACGATGAGGCCTTCTACCTTTGGTTTACCTACAATGGCTCAGAGAGCTTTAGTCAGGAACACGCGAAACGAGCCGAGATCTTCATCAGAACCCGCGATATCTCGGGCAGTGGGCGCTACGAGAGCGACTATGTCTTCAAAGGCTACACCACAGCCCAGCCCGACAGCGATCCGACCCAACCGCAGTTTGTGGTTGCCAAGCTGCAGCCAGAAGACATCCGCGCCCTGCGCCTTTACGATGGCCACCAGATTGGCGCCGGGTATTTTCTTGGCGAAAACTGGACGACCTATCGACTGCCTGGTGAAGGCCTGTGGAAGTCCTTTGTGGAGCTGGCAGTCGCAGTCGGGCGTACCGACCTGTTACAATAAACGCGCCTTTTCTATGGGTGTGATCGGCCTTCTGGTGGCGATGATCGACATCTTGATCTTCGCAGGCACCACGTCCTTAGACGCACTGTGTCTTGGCCTGAAGTCATTTCAACATGTTCCAATTCCTGGTGATGTTCACGGGCCATCAAGGAAAGCCCCCCAAGCCAGACACACCCGAAAGGCCGCTCCGCAACGAGCGGCCTTCTGGGCCCCTTCTGTCACCCCACCTGTTTAGGCGGCGCCACTGATCCGGCCAGCAAGCCCCCGTCGATCGTGATTTCGCTGCCCGTCATATAGGCGGCCTCGTCGGACGCCAGCATCACGCAGGCCGCCGCCACCTCATCGACCGTGCCAAAGCGATGCAGCGGCGTGTCGGCCACGAAGGCAGCCATGCGTTCGGCGCGGTCTGGCCCCTCTCCCAGCATCGGCTCCCACATCGGCGTCAAAATCGCCGCGGGGTGCACCGAGTTGCAGCGGATGTTGAGCCCCTCCTGCGCGCAATACAGCGCAACGGTTTTGCTATGGTTGCGGATCGCGGCCTTGGACGAGGCATAGGCCGCCGCTGCGGGAATGCCGACCATGCCGGACCGCGACGAAATATTGATGATCGAGCCTTGCTTACCCGCCCGCATCGCGCCAATCGCATAGCGGCAGCCTAGGAACGTTCCATCAAGGTTCACACGGTGCACAGCCCGCCAGTCTGCGAGGCGCGCATGCTCAGGGTCATGCGCTACCAGAGCCTCTTCAAAACCAGTCACACCCGCGTTGTTGACCAGCACATCAATGCGCGGGAACTCTGCGGCAAACTCCGCCCAGTGGCCCTCTTGCGAGACCTCCAGCAGCCGCGCCTGCCCGCCGATCTCTTTGGCCACAACCGCGGCCGCGGGCAAGTCCTTGTCCGTCACGACAACGCGCGCACCCTCCTCGGCAAAGCGCCGTGCAATAGCCGCGCCAATGCCACGGCCCGCGCCGGTTACGACGCATGTCTTCCTGTTCAAACGTTTCATTAATTCATCCTGCAAATGGAGTTTTGCGCCGCCCGAAAGCCAGCGCGGGGTCAGTAAATGAGCGGCAAAGCCGTGTCACTTGTTCACTGAGAAAACTCCTGATGCTGTCTGGATCATTGCCCTGCATCGCCTTAGAGTCAACGGTTCCAAACAGGATCAACCATGACAGCCCTCTTCGCCCTCTTCGCTTCGGCCCTTGTCGCCGCGACGATCCTGCCGATGCAGTCAGAGGCGGTTCTGGTGACGCTGCTGCTCGCCGCAAAGCAGCCTGCGTGGCTGCTCCTTCTCACCGCCACAGCCGGAAACGTGCTCGGCGCGCTGATCAACTGGTTCCTCGGGCGTTTTCTGCTGCGCTTTCAAAACAAGCGCTGGTTTCCCGCCTCCGAGCCGCAACTTGCGCGCGCGCAAGGCTGGTATCACCGCTATGGCCGCTGGTCTTTGCTGGGGAGCTGGCTGCCAATTGTCGGCGACCCGCTGACAGTTGTCGCGGGCCTGATGCGCGAGCCGCTGCTGCCGTTTTTGCTTCTGGTGACGCTCGCAAAAGCGGGCCGTTACATCGTGCTCGCCGCCATAACTCTGGCGTGGTTCGCCTAAAGCCCGATCGCGTAGACATTGTTGAGGTAGGCCTCGCCCTCAAGCTCGAAATGCGTATGGCCGATCTGCTTAAACCCCTGCGCGAGGTAAAAGCCGATAGCCGGCGTGTTCTCGGCATTTGTCGCGAGCCAAACGCTTGGAATGCCCTGCGCAGAACAGTGCGCAAGCGCCGCCTCAAGCAAGGCCTTGCCCACCCCGCGCCCGTGGTGGCGCGGCTGCACATAAAACGTCACGATCTCGGTATCAGGCACGGGTTCAGGCACAGTATCACTGCCGCCATCAACAGGCGCGGGCCTGCCCGAGCGCAGCCGGATAAACCCGTCGATCCCCTCCTCGTTTTGCGACACCATGATCCATTCCTCAGGGTCATTGATCACAGCAGAAAGGGTGTCGGCGGTAAACTCGCTCAAAACATAGTCGGCGAAAAACCCGCTTATCCCGCGCTTCAAATATGTGCCCAGCCACACTTCAACGGAAAGTGCAGCAATACTTGAAGCATCGGCCTCAACGGCTTGTCTTAACGTCAAAATCTGACTTATCCACTTCTCTCAAGCGCCCTGCACCTCGGCCAGTATCGGCAGGTGGTCAGACGGGTGGCTGCCTTTTGCTGCACGCGGGACAGTCAACATCTTCACCCGAAGGTGCTCGCAATGGGCCACACGGTCAAGCGCGGCGACGGGCAGGTTCGAAGGAAAGGTGCGTCCCGGTGTCAGGATCGTATAGCGCCGTGCCAAACGCCCAAGGCCCACCCTGCGCGACCACTCGTTAAAATCGCCCAGTATCACAGTCGGCAACTCGGGCAGCGCATCAAGCTCTTCGCGGATGTGGTCAAGCTGCAACCGCCGCGAGCGCCGCAACAGGCCCAAGTGCACGCCAACAACCCGAAGGCCCGGCAAGTCAACCGCAACAGCGCCGCGCGGCTCAAGCCCCGGCAGCGGGTAACGGTGCACATTTTGCGCCACAAGCGAAGGCTTCGCCAGCAGCGCAATGCCGTGCCAACCAAGGCTCACGTCGTTTTCGGCCACGGGCAAAGCCCGCAGGCCCGTGTGACTTTCGATCAGCTCGCGCGGCAGCGCCGAGGGCCGCTCGCCAAGGCGAAAGTCAGCCTCTTGCAGCGCCACAATGTCGGCCTTGAACGCCGCAACCGCCGCCAGAACGCGCAGCGGATCACGCCGTAAGTCGCTGCCAAGTCCGGCGCGAATGTTGTAGCTTGCTAGGCGAAGGGGTGCGAAATTGCTCATACCCCCTATATTGGGCCTGACAGCGACAAAAGAAAGAGCCTTGATGCCAACAGCACACCGCCCCCTTGTCGTCTGGATCATCCAGATGGTGCTAGTTCTGGAAGCCGTCGTGGGCCTTGTCACCCAAACATGGTCAGCGCTCTTCGTGGCCAGCGCGACACTGGCGCTCACCTTTCTGCCGCAACGCTTTGCGCGGTTTTTCGGCATCAAACTGCCGGGCACCATGCTGGCGGCGATCGTCGTCTTCATCTTTGCAACCCTGTTTCTGGGCGAAGTCGCCAACTTCTATCACCGCTTCTGGTGGTGGGATGTGGCGCTGCATTTCCTCTCCGCCCTCAGCTTCGGGATCATGGGGTTTCTGCTGATCTTCATGCTGTTTGAAGGCGATCGTTATGCCGCCCCGCCTTGGGCACTGGCCATGCTGGCCTTCGCAGTGGGCCTCTCCATTGGCGCGCTCTGGGAGATTTTCGAGTTCGCGATGGATCAGGTTTTTGGCATGAACATGCAAAAATCAGGCCTCATCGACACGATGAAAGACCTCATCATCGACACGTTCGGCGCCGCCATCGGCGCTTTCGCGGGTTTTCTGTTCCTCAAAGAACGCCAAATAGGTGGCCTCAGCAACTTGATGGATGACTTCGTGAGCGCCAACAAGAGCTGGTATCGCAAACGGCGCAAACCTGCGGACAAAGACACAGCTGACAAAGTCAGGGTGGGCAAAGACACGGTGGACGAAGATAGAGGGCCGGACGCGCCCTAATACCAGCCGATGCGGGCAACCGACACATCAGCCCTATGGTCGCGCCCATAGGCGACAACCGCGATCGACTTCACCGCTTGCGCGCTCAAACGCTTGCTCAGCAACCGCCCCTGCGCCTCAAACGCAGCGAAAGGGATGCGCACAGTTGTCCAGCTCTCTGTCGCATCAAACTCGGCCTGATAGAAGTTCCACGGCAGAACGGTGCCGCTCGTGCGCGTATGAATGTAATAGGCCTGCCCGTTGCCACGCACCTTAAGCTCAAGGCCCTGCGCGTCACTTGGCAGCCGCTCGGCAAGCTTGAGGCGCGCCTGAATAAATCCACCCCTGTTTTGCGTGCTGACCTCGCCCTGCAAGCGCAGCACAGCCTGCCCGCCCGCCTCGTCAAGCGTGACGCGGCCCGTTGAGACACCGCCCATCACCTGATCGGAGATAAACTCCCATCGCGCATCGGGCGTGCCCTTGAAGTCTTCGATCATCTCGCTCTCTCCCAGGGCTGCGGTTGCGGCCCAAAGCATTGCGCATACACCCGCCGCCGCGCGCCGCAGCTTCATGGCAAAAGCGCCTCGATCTCGCGCGTGATCTCGCCTGACAGCGGCGTGACCCGCGAACTGTAGGTTTTCACAACCGCCCCGTCAGGCCCGATCAGCACTTTGCTGAAGTTCCACTTCGGCACAAAGCCAGTCTCGGCCTTGAGCGTGGCGTAAAACGGATGCGCCCCAGCGCCCTTCACATGAGTAATGCCCGTCATCGGCATGTCGATGCCAAACTGCAGTTCGCAAAACTCTTTCACCGCAGCCTCGCTGCCAAGCTCTTGGCGAAAATCGTCAGACGGCACCGCCAGCACAACAAACCCGCGAGCGCGGTAGCGCTCATACAACGTCTGCAAGCCCTCATATTGCTTGGTGAAGGCACATTGCGAGGCGGTGTTGACAACCAGCACAGGCTTGCCCGCCCACTGGCTCAGGCTCAAAGTGCCCCCGTCGATCGAGCGAAACGGCGCGGCAAGCTCAACGGCTTTGGCCTGTGCGCCAACGAAGATGGCAGTGGTTAAAGCGAGAATGCGGAACATGGTCTGGGCCTCCTTGGTTCACAAGAATACGGCCCAGACAGCAGATCAGATCACAACAACTTCCAGCGGCGGGAAGCCGTTGAAGCCAACGCTTGAATACGCGCTGGTGTAAGCGCCCGTGTTGCGGATGAGCACGCGATCACCCGCGACCAGATCAAGCGGCAGCATGACAGGGCGCTTCTCGTAGAGCACGTCTGCACTGTCACAGCTCGGGCCAGCCAGCACGCAGGGGCCAGTCTCGCCGCCATCTCGCGCGGTTTCAAACTGATAGCGGATCGCTTCGCCTTCGGTTTCGGCCAGGCCCGAGAAGCGGCCAATGTCGAGGTAAACCCAGCGGTGCGCATCCCTCGCCGACTTGCGCGAGGCCAGCATCACTTCCGCCACGATCACCCCCGCCTCTGCCACAAGCCCACGCCCCGGCTCGGCCATCACATGCGCGACAGGGCCAAAAGCCGCGTCGACCAGCGACATAACCTTGGCAGCATAGTCTGTGGGCGCATCAACCGCCTCGCCGTAGAACGCCGGAAAGCCGCCGCCAATGTTGAGCAGGCTCAGGCTGTGGCCCGCCTCATGGGCGGCGTGCCAGATCGCGGCCAAAGGTGCGAGCGCAGGCGCCCACATCTCGGCGCGGCGTGTCTGGCTGCCCACGTGAAAGGAAAAGCCGACAGGCGACAGGCCCAACTCAACCGCGCGGTCAAGCAGCGCCAGCGCCATGCCTTTGTCGCAGCCAAACTTGCGGCTCAAAGGCCAGTCCGCCTGCGACACATCCACGAGCAGGCGGATGTAAACCTGAGCGCCCGGCGCGTGTACCGCAAGCTTCTCAAGCTCTTCTGCCGCGTCGGCGGCAAACAGGCGAATGCCCTGCGCATAGGCGTAGGCAATGTCTGTCGCGCGCTTGACTGTGTTGCCAAACGAGATCTGGTCAGGCCGCGCGCCCTGCGCGAGGCAAAGCTCGATCTCACCGCGAGAGGCCGCGTCAAAGTTCGAGCCTTCCGCAACCAAAGCCGCGATGATCTCACGCGTCGGGTTGGCTTTCACCGCGAAGTGCACGTCAGCACGGCCAAGCCCCGCCTTCAAACGCTGATACTGCGCCACAACCTGCGCCACGTCGAGAACGAGCGTCGGGCGATCAAAGCTATGCGCCGCAATGAAGGCGTCAACAAAAGAGGGGACAGCTGTAGAAATAGGCGCAAAAGCACCAACGGGTTGCATCGTCATTGGGCATCTCCAAATAGACCCGGCCAAAGATATGACCGCTCACTTCCAAAGGGAGACGTTACCGTCGCTACGTAAACACGTGTGCGTTGATGCTACAGGCCAGAGGCGCGTGCGTTGGCGTCTATGAATCGCCATATGCGGCCAAATGCGAGTCGTGGCAATACACTTTTTTGCACCTTGGTGAATTTTTTCCGACTGAGCAAAACGTCCTCAGTTGGCCAAGCCATGCACGATCAGCTCAAAGCCCTCATCCTCGCCCGGCGCGACAAAGTATGTGGTGATCCTGTCAAAATCAGCCTCCGACACGGCAAACGGGTGCTGCCCCTTGGCGTTACGTTGCTTCAACCGCGCCAAGCACAAGGCATCAGGCAGATCCAGAAAGTGCAACTTGGGGCTCACCTGCGCGGCCTGCGCCACGCCAAGCGCCCAAGCCCGTTGTTCAGGCGTATTCGCCGCAAAGTCCAGAATAACGGAAGTTCCGGCGCGCAGAAGATCAACGCAATGCGGGCCAGCAACCTCGCGCACCCGGCCCGAACAGCGCACATAATCCGCGATTGATGCCATCTGGTCGCCAAAAAGCGCCGCTAGCCAAGCATCTTCGCTGACAACAACCGTGCCCGCTGCGCGGCCCAGTTGCGCGCTCAACGTCGACTTTCCCGAAGCGATCTTGCCGCATAGAACATGCAGTTCAGCCATAACAGCCTCCCGAATAGCAAAAACCGCGCTTCTTTGCAGAAACGCGGCTCAAACTCTTCAAAGCAGAGCAGATCTTACTTGATCTTGCCTTCTTTGTATTCAACGTGCTTACGCACAACCGGGTCGTATTTGTTGACAACCATCTTCTCGGTCATTGTGCGTGCGTTCTTTTTGGTCACGTAGAAGTGGCCTGTGCCTGCGGTCGAGTTCAGGCGGATTTTGATCGTGGTTGGCTTCGCCATTGGTCATCTCCAGCAGTGGGGCAAGCACTTAGACGTGCGGCCCGTAAAATCTATATCAGACCCGCCTTTTAAGGACATGCGCGCCCGAGTCAACCGCAAAGACTCGCGCGACGGCTCTTTTCCTCGCCCGCCCGACATGCCATAGCCGCTCAAACACATGAAACCGCCGATGGAGCCCGATGCCGCGTCCTTTCGCCCTTCTCGCTGTGCTTGCAGCTGCCATGCTCTGGGGCACGACAGGCACCATCCAGAGTTTTCTGCCCGACAGCCGCGAGCCGCTTGTCGTGGGGGCAGTGCGGCTTTGGGTCGGCGCGGCTTCACTTGTGTTGCTCGCCCTCGCACCCCCCGCAGCGCGGCGCAGCTTTCGCCAAGTGCCGCGCGGCCCGCTCCTGCTGGCGGGCGGCTTCATCGGCCTTTACAACCTGCTCTTCTTCGCCGCCGTCACCCGCGCGGGCGTCGGCATCGGCACGGCCATAACCATCGGCTCGGCCCCGCTCTGGGTAGCGCTCTATGAAGCCGCCTACCTGCGCCTGCGCCCCAGTCCGCGCAAACTGGCCGGTCAGGCGCTGTCCGTCCTCGGCGCGTGCCTGCTCGTGCTGTCGGGCCAGTCAGAGGGCGTGCAGCCCCTCGGCCTGCTGCTCGCTCTGGGTGCTGGCCTCAGCTACGCCACCTACTCGCTCGCCAGCTCCGCCATGAGCGGCGCGGCCCCCTCGACAACCATCGCCGCCAGCACCTTCACGCTGGCCGCCCTGCTGACAACGCCTGTGTTCTTTCTCGTCCCATTCGCTTGGGCGCTTGAGGGCACAGCGCCGGCAACCCTGCTGTTGCTCGGCGTGCTCTCGACAGGCGTCGCCTACGCGCTCTACACTTGGGGCCTGAAAACTGTCGCAGCCTCCACGGCCGTCACACTCGCCCTCGCCGAACCCTTCACAGCATGGCTGCTCGCGACTTTCCTCGTCGGCGAACCCGCAACAGCCCTCAAGCTCACAGGCGCGGCCCTCCTCTTGGTCGGGCTCTACGTGGTCACAACTGAAAAACGCGCGGAAGGCCTATAAGCCGGATCTTGTCCAGGCAGGTTGCCCCGCCCTGTGTGACCATTCATCTCAAGGCGCTGTTGCCAACGCCCCTCTAGCTGCCAACCCGAACCTTGAGCCAAGGCGGCCCATGTAAGGTTCCTATTTGGCATTGCTCCCGGTGGGGTTTGCCATGCGGGCGCTGTTGCCAGAACCCCGGTGGGCTCTTACCCCACCGTTTCACCTTTCCCCCGACAAGCGAGGTAGTCTCTTCTCTGTGGCACTTTCCGTCAGGTTGCCCTGCCCGGCCGTTAGCCGGCACCGTTTCCTTGTGGAGTCCGGACTTTCCTCGACGGTAAAACCGCCGCGGTCACCCAGCCCTCCGCGCCCTCTGCAAATAGAAGCACAGCTCCTACAGGTCAATCGCCAATGCCCACCCTTTCTTTTCGCCGGAAATATCTGGCCTAATGTATTAACCGCACCAAGGTGTGAGCGATGATTGGCCTTCATATACTCTGCCTAGTTGGCTTTGTTTCCGCCGCTGACAATGGACAACTCCCCGCACCCATTTTCATCCAGCTTAGTGATGTCGATAACGCGCTTAAAGGTTGTGTAGTGCCTTCTCCCGAAGACATCGCTGTAACGAACAACGCCAGCATAAAAAAAGCCCATTTGGAAATTAACGATTGCAGCACTTTCGACTTCAGTGGGCTGTCGATTCTCAAAAATGTAATGAGGTGTGAAGCGGTCTGTGGGGGCGAGATCAAAGCAATTTTTAAACCCGTCAGAGAAGTGGATTTTCCCGCTAGCGTGGAAAGGGAAGTACTCAGCCTTCACCTGCACATTTTTGGCGATAGTTTTTCCAATATTTTCAACGGAAAACATGATTTTTGCTTCTTGACCAACTTTAAAATTCTCAACGCGAACATTTTTAACGACAACATAGGCTCGTGTCTGACTTTGCCCGATGGCTCTAGTGACGTTCGCCGCAACCCGCGTTTCCGCAAGGGTCAGGTAAATCAAAACCACCGACCACAAACCGAGGAACACACCAACAATAGCAGTAGCGCCCATAATTTTCGTAAAAAACGCCATAGTTTGTTGAGCATCAAGGTCTTGCTCGGAGCGACTATGGTCGCGAGCGGCTTCTATCTCCTGATGAATGCAATTCCGAAGAGTGACGCCTTGCAGCGTGAGACAGTTTTTATCAACTCGATCTTCGGCATACTTTAGATGGTGCTTGGTTGTAATTTCTTCGCGAACGCGTTGCTCAGTCTGGCTCGCTGACGAATCCCATAGCAGCCACCCGAGCACTACAAGAATGAAGCAGCCAAACACTAACCAAAGTAGAGTGAATCTACGCCAATCGCCTTTAATCATGCCAATATAAACGCCGCTGAAAACTTCCCACTGGACAGCTTGTTAGCGACGTTCACCTCTTTCTCACTGATTCCAATATCAGCAAGTCTTTCAACAAGCTGGGCGTAAGTCACCCCCTGCTGATTGACACCACGCAGCATTCGTATGCTTATGATCCCATGCGCACTCTCATATCCGCCCTATTCACAGCCCTTGCCAGCCAAAGCAGATACGCAGGAGAGACATTTTCCCTGAAAATCAAACTGATATCGGCGCGATAGGCCAGCGTTTGGCCAAGTCAGCCATTAAGGCTACGTCTTCTTTCGCAAGCGGGCCACGGGCCGCAGGCCGAAAGCGCAGGCGGAAGGCGTCTAGCAAGGCCGCCTCGCTCACATCTCCCACCGGATAGCCAAAGGCCGCCGCGTCTTGCCAGAAATCGCCCGTCTTAGCGCCCACGGGCCACACAGACAGCCCCCGCAGGGCCAAGCGCTGCCAGTCAAATCGGGAACCCGGGTCAATCTTGCGGCCCGGCGCCATGTCCGAATGGCCGATGACGCGTTCCGGCGCAATGTTCCAGCGCGCCATGATGCCCGCCATCAAGCCTTCCAAAGCGGCCATTTGCGGCTCCGAAAACGGGTGGTCGCCACGGTTGGCCAGCTCGATGCCAATGGAGCGCGAGTTGACATCGCTCACCTCGCCCCAGCGGCCCGCACCTGCGTGCCATGCGCGCATATCCTCGGCAACCATCTGAAAAACAGTGCCTTTTTCGCAAATCAGGTAATGCGCCGAAACTTCGACCTCAGGGTCACACAGCCGCTCAAGCGCCGCCTCGGCGCTCTGCATGGCGGTGTAATGCAGCACGATCATATCGGCCAACGCACCCTCGCGCCTTGGCCCAAAGCATGATGTCGGACGCGCGACAATGTCGCCGTCAGAACTCACTCGGTTGCTGTGTCTTCGACGATTGCAACACCTTCAGGCTCACGGGCCGTTTTGGCCGAGCGGAAGGGCTCCGGATCCCAAGAGCAGGCAAAGCCGTCGCCATCAATGTCAAGCGCGAGCCTGTCGCGCTGCGGGCCGCCTTTGGCCAGAAACTCGGCTTGCGCCAAGTCGGGCGACGGGTATTTGGCGCAATTGCGCTGGTTTTTGGCCGCAGTGTTCAAAGGGCTGCGTTTGTACATGCTCCGCCCGACGGGGTTGGACGTGTTGAGCGCATAATCAACGATATCAGCACTTTTGCCGCCACTGCGGGTTGGCACGGCTTCCACCGCAGCTTGCTGATACTGCGCCTTGAGCGCCTCGCGGCGGGCGGCGTCATCGGCGATGGTGCGCTGCGAGCCAACGGCGTCAAAGTCGTTTTCCTTGGAAATGCCCACGGCATTCACAAGCGCGGGCTGCGGGTTTGACGGGCTGGCATTGACAACCGTCTGGCCTGCGGGGCGTGTGGCGGCCAATACGGCCTCTGTCTCACTTGCAACGTCGGTTTGGCCAGACGCCGTCAAAGGCTCTTGCGACACGGCCTGCGCGGCGGGCAAACCGCCCTGCAACTGCGCCTCGCGCGCGGCTTGCTTTTGCTGGTAGTCATTGTAGTTACCAAATCCGACTCCTGTGCCGGGGTTTGGCGCGCCGCTTTCAGGCACGCTCGGCGCACAGGCTGCCAGCGCCAAAGCGGCGGCACTCATCAAAAGAAAATGTTTCACGGGTCTATCTGCCTATTTGCGTTGTTTCGCGATTTTGGGCGGCTTTTACCACCATTTCGCGGGTTTGGCTACAAAACCTGCCGCCTGTTCAAGCGCATAGGCGGTATTCAGCAAGTCGCCCTCTTCCCACGGGCGGCCGATCAGCTGCAAACCGAGCGGAAGGCCATTGCTGTCAACACCCGCCGGAACAGAAATTCCGGGCAGGCCAGCAAGGTTGACCGTGACGGTGAACACATCGTTGAGATACATCGCGATCGGATCCGCTTCCGTCATCTCGCCAATGCCGAAGGCCGCAGAAGGCGTCGCAGGCGTCAGGATCGCGTCGATGCCCTGATTGAAGACATCCTCGAAGTCTTTCTTGATCAGCGTGCGCACCTTGCGAGCGCGGTTGTAGTAGGCGTCGTAAAAGCCAGCCGACAACACGTAGGTGCCAACCATGACACGGCGCTGCACCTCGTGGCCAAAGCCCTCGGCGCGGGTTTTCTCATACATCTCGTTGATGCCGTCTCCTGCGCCCAGCTTGGCGCGGTGGCCATAGCGCACACCGTCATAGCGCGCGAGGTTTGACGAGGCTTCCGCAGGCGCGATCACGTAGTATGCGGGCAAAGCATATTTCGTGTGCGGCAGGGAGATATCGACAATCACTGCACCTGCGTCTTTCAACATCGCCGTGCCGTCCGCCCAGAGCTTTTCGATCTCCTCAGGCATGCCGTCCATACGGTATTCCTTTGGAATGCCGATCTTCTTGCCTTTGATGTCGCCTGTCAGCATGGCTTCAAAGTTTGGCACGGCCAGCTCAACGCTTGTGCTGTCCTTGGCGTCATGGCCGCACATCGCCTCAAGCATAATTGCCGCGTCGCGCACGTCTTTTGTCATCGGGCCGGCTTGATCAAGCGAGCTGGCGAAGGCCACAACACCCCAGCGCGAGCAACGGCCATATGTCGGCTTGATGCCGGTGATGCCCGTGAAGGCTGCGGGTTGCCTGATTGAGCCGCCTGTGTCTGTGCCTGTTGCCGCCAAGCACAAGTCAGCCGCAACAGCGCTGGCCGAGCCGCCCGACGAGCCACCCGGCGTGAGCGCAGCCTCATCATTGCCGCGCCGCCAAGGGTTGATCGCGTTGCCGTAAACCGAGGTTTCATTTGACGAGCCCATGGCGAATTCGTCCATGTTGAGCTTGCCAAGCATGACGGCACCCGCATCAAACAGCTTGCTGGTGATCGTGCTTTCATACTCGGGCTTGAAGCCTTCCAGAATGCGGCTGGCCGCCTGTGACGGCACGCCTTTCGTGCAGAACAGGTCTTTGATGCCAAGCGGGATGCCGCACATATCAGGGGCATCGCCAGCTTGAATGCGCGCATCGGCGGCCTTGGCCTGCTCCGCAGCAATCTCCGGCGTGTGGTGCACAAAGGCGTTGAGCGCGCCTGCGGCCTCGATCTCGCTCAGGCAAGCTGCTGTCAGCTCGGCACTTGTCACCTCTCCCGCCTTGAGCGCATCACGCGCCGCGGCAATCGTCAGTTTGTTCAGATCAGTTTTGTTTGAATTTGGCATCAGTCAACCACCTTCGGAACCGCAAAAAAGCCTTCACGCGCATCAGGCGCATTGGCGAGGATTTTCTCTTGCTGGCCACCATCGTTGACCACATCTTCGCGGCGGCGCAAATGCATCGGCGTGACCGAAACCATCGGCTCGACGCCCTCGACATCCACCTCAGACAGCTGCTCGATAAAGCCGAGCACCGCGTTAAACTCGTCCGCAAGAGCCGGCAAATCGGCCTCTTCCACTTTGATGCGGGCCAATTTCGCAACCTTGGCCGCTGTGTCCTTGTCGATAGACATGGGCTGTTCTCCGTTATCTGTTGCCCAGCCTTTACCGCTACACCGCGCCCGCTTCAACCAGTTCTGCTCATCAATCTCACCTCTCTCCTAGCCACCGCCCCCTCTAAGGCTGGGTTTCCTCGGGGCCTCCCGCCCCAAACCGTGCATCTTAGATGCCCTATTTTGTGTTGGGCCTAGCCGGGTGGGGGGGGGGGGGGGG
>CANMGT010000004.1 GCA_947497495.1 uncultured Lentibacter sp. | reverse complement strand
GGTGAAGCTGGCGACAACGTTGGTGTTCTTCTGCGCGGCATCGACCGTGACGGCGTTGAGCGCGGTCAGGTTCTTTGTAAGCCAGGTTCGGTGAACCCGCACACGAAGTTCGAAGCCGAGGTTTACATCCTCACGAAGGACGAAGGCGGCCGTCACACGCCATTCTTCGCCAACTACCGCCCACAGTTCTACTTCCGCACAACGGACGTCACGGGCACAGTTGAGCTTCCTTCAGGCACCGAAATGGTTATGCCAGGCGACAACCTGAAGTTCGGCGTTGAGCTGATCGCACCGATCGCCATGGAAGAAGGCCTCCGCTTCGCGATCCGCGAAGGCGGCCGCACCGTTGGCTCGGGCGTTGTTGCCAAGATCATCGACTAAGCTTTAAGGCTTGGTGAAAAACGGAAGGGCTGCCCGAAAGGGCGGCCCTTTTGCTTTATGGAGATGTTGTCGGGAACCCTGCTCTTTGTTACCGTATCGGAAACAATCTTAGGCCCTGCACATATGAGCAATCCCTATAAATCTCTGGACAGCCATGCTTTTTGGCGGCCTGCTGTGGCTGAGGTTGGTCCACATGGTCTTTCGAAACTTTGGTCGCCCAAATTTGAGATAAAACCAGAGGACAAAATAGTCACGGCAGGGAGTTGTTTCGCGCAACATATTGGTCGGGCTCTTGCGGAGCGCGGATACAGTTGGTTTGACGCAGAACCTGCCCCTCCTTGGCTGCGCGGGGAAGATGCGAGCGCCTTCAACTACGGGATTTTCAGCTTCCGCACGGGCAATATCTATACCCCCAAAATGCTGCTCCAATGGCTCAGGTTGGCGTTTAAAGACGCTGACGCTGGCGAGCTTTGGCAAGCCAATAGGCGCTGGTTCGATCCATTGCGCCCTGTCATCGAGCCGAATGGGTTTGCGCATCGCGCCGAACTTTTGGATGCGCGGCGCTCCACTTTAGCCGCGATCAGGACTGCGGTATGCGAGGCGCAGGTTTTTGTTTTCACGCTCGGGCTGACGGAGAGTTGGCGCAATGTTAAAACGGGTATGGAGTATGCGCTATGCCCGGGCACGGTTGAGGGGGCCGACTTTAACTCGAATGAACACGTGTTTCACAACGCCTCTGTCAGCGAAGCTGCACAATATCTCGACGCGGCCATCTCGCTAATGCGCACTCATAATGAGAGTTTGAAAATTCTGCTGACTGTCTCTCCTGTCCCGCTGGTTGCCAGCGCATCAGGCGCGCATGTTTTGACAGCCACGTCGCATTCAAAATCGGTTTTGCGAGCCGTTGCGGGCGAGGCTGCGATGCAACATGCTTCGGTAGACTATTTCCCATCTTACGAGATTATCACGCACCCGGTGTTTAGAGGCATGTTTTTCAAACCTAACATGCGAAGCGTTGAGCCAGATGGTGTGGCGACTGTGATGGAGCATTTTTTCGCTGACCAAACGCGAACTTTTGGCGCGGTTGAAACGTCGCCCAAACCGGAGAAGGGCAAGCGCAGCAAGCCAAAGCGAAAGCAGACAAATAGTGATGTGAAATGCGAAGAGGAGCTCCTTGATGCCTTCGCAAAGTAAACGCCTCGTGGTGTTCGGGGACAGCAATATCGCCACTGTAAAGCGCGCGGTTGATGAAGGGTTGCTTGAGTTTAATGGATGGGAACACGAGTACTGGGGCGCCGCGGGACCTGAATTTAGGCATATCCACTTTGGCAAGGGTGCGCTGCGAGCGATCAGATCGGATGCCGAGAAGATGGTTCTTCTCGTGAATGGAAATGGCCGAAAAGTGCTTAAGCCCAAGGACTTTGATTTGTTCGTGTTCTACGGTGCCAGGTTGCGTCTAGCTGAATTTTTCGCACCCTATCTGGCGCTTCTCTCTGACAAGGATCGTTCCGTCAGTGATGCAGTGCTTGAACTGGCGGCACATACGTTTCTACAAGACCGGCGCTCTGTGCGTATGGCGGAACAGTTGAAAGCCGCTGGAGCAAAAGACGTTGTATTTGCCTTTGCGGGCTTTCCTGTTTGGGGGGTCGTTGACCAGACGGAAGAAGGCCGTATCCTTGCCGGACATCCGACGGTGTGTGAAGCTGATGAAGCCATTCGGCTGCGGATCGTTGGCGCTGTCTCCTCAGCATTTGAGCGCCGCGGTTTGCGCTTTTTAATGCAACCGGAAGAGACTGTCGTGAAGGGCATGTTCACTGAGGCGTGCTATGCCGTCGATGGGGCCGTAGAGAAAGAAGATCCCAGCCACAAATCGCCGGCTTATGCTGCCAAAATCCTGAATGGAGTGACGC
Source organism: uncultured Lentibacter sp. (assembly GCA_947497495.1). GTDB lineage: Bacteria > Pseudomonadota > Alphaproteobacteria > Rhodobacterales > Rhodobacteraceae > Lentibacter. Next base: position 235,438 of record CANMGT010000004.1, on the reverse strand, counting down.
TTCAATTCTAGGTAACGAGAGTGCTTTGTGCATAGTTGCACGTTGGAGCGAGAAACGGCTTGATTTCCCCTGCCGCGCGTTTTATTCGGAAGCTCACTTTAGGGGTGTAGCTCAGTTGGTAGAGCGACGGTCTCCAAAACCGTAGGTCTGGGGTTCGAGCCCCCACGCCCCTGCCATTTTCCAAAGTTTAATTCGCCGTTTTATCAGCCTCGCCCAAGAGCGGGCGCATGATGATCGGTGTCAGGTACATAGGTATCTGATAGCAGCTGAGGAAAATTAAAAACTCCTGGGTTTGGGCTACGGGCGAAGCTAGCAAGAATAATGCGACATTGCGATTGCCCGCGACGATTGCCATCGGCGCGGCCGCAGAGCCGTAACCTGCGCGCCTGAGGGTGAAGTATGCTGTAGCTTGAAGCCCAAGATTGGCGCTCAGAGCGACAGCAAGCCATTTGGTGACGTTGAGAGGCGCCGTGTGTAAAGCGGGGCCAAGCGCACTCATCAATCCGATCACAATGACGGCCAATGCCAGCGCGGTTCCCCCGTCAAGTGCTCGGCTTTGGGCGGGCTTCATGTCTGGCAGCACAAGGTGGCGCAGCGTGAAGGCAGCGCTGATTGTGCCGCTGATCGACAGGAGGAGGCGCAGGGCAACAGCTAGCGTTTCGCGCAAATCGCCCAGTTCGGGTGAGACGAAGAAGATCGGAAGCACCGTAAGCGGCAAAAGCGCAGTTCCAACGATGAGCAGGCGGAAGCTTGGCTCGGGGTTCTGGCCAAGTAGAGTAGCCATGCTCGGCCCTCCGGTCACAGAAGGGGCCGCGAGCATAAGGGTGATCGCGAGCGCGACGGGTGTTTGTGCAAGCCCTAAGAGTGCAAAAGTTACAATCGCGGCAAGGGGCAATCCGAGTTGATAAACGAGAACAACTTTTAAGGTTACACGCACCGAGCGCAGGCCCAAGAGCGCGTCGGGCAGCCCGACGCGAAAGGCTGTGAGAAACAGGAGCAGCAGCACTAGCTCTGTCAGCCAAGGTTTGAGGGCCATCGCAAGGCTTGGCGCTAAAAGCCCCGCCAAGAGCCCTGCCACCAAGACAAAGCGGCCATAGCACGCGAAAAAACCGAGTGCACGCAACACGATTGTTTAGCCGCTTGGCCCTTGGCGAATGTTTTCAGGCAGCCATGTCGCAAGCTCTGGCCAGACAACGAGGATCACAACCATGAGCAGCATCAGCCCCACCATCGGGATTGCCGTTTTGGCGATATAGCCGATTTCATGGCGTGTCATCCCTTGGAGCACGAAGAGGTTGAAGCCGATCGGCGGTGTCACCTGCGCGGTTTCGATGACGACGACGAGGAAGATGCCAAACCAGATCACGTCAATGCCTGCTTGGCGGATCATTGGCTCGACGATCGCCATTGTCAGAACGACAGAAGACAATCCGTCCATGAACATGCCAAGGATGAGATAGAACAAAGTCAGCACCGCGATGAGCGCGACTGGCGACAGGTTGTAACTGTCGATCAGTTCCGCCAACGCGCGCGGCAGCCCAGTGAAGCCCATCGAAAGCGAGAGGAAAGCCGCGCCCATGAGGATGAAGGCAATCATCGCTGACGTTTTGGTAGCCCCCATGAGGCTCTCGCGGAACGTCTCCCATTTCAGAGATCCTTGAACGAGCGAGAGCGCGAGCGCCCCGATAACGCCGACAGCGGCGGCCTCTGTGGCGGTTGCGTAGCCAGAATACATCGAACCAATGACAACAAAGACGAGCCCGAAAAGCGGAAGCAGAAAGCGGCTTTCAGACATCATTTTGCTGAAGGGCATCTTGGGTTCCGGCTCGGGCCGTTGATCAGGGTAAACGAAGTGCCAAGCGATGATGTAAAGCATGAAAAGCGACGCCAAGACGAGGCCAGGAAAGACGCCCGCCATGAAAAGCTTGGTGATGCTTTCGTTGATCGTGACGCCATAGACGATGAGCGTCAGCGAGGGCGGGATCATCAGACCAAGCGTGGCAGCGCCCGCGAGCGTGCCGATGATCATATACTCGGGGTAGCCGCGTTCGCGCAGCTCGGGGATCGACATTTTGCCGACCATGTTAAGGGTTGCGGCAGAAGAGCCGGAAACCGCCGCGAAGATGGTGCAGCCCGCGATATTGGTGTGCAACAAACCGCCGGGAAGGAAGCGCATCCACGGGGCGAGGCCGCGGAACATGTCTTCGGATAATCGCGTTCGATAGAGAATTTCACCCATCCAGATGAACAGTGGCAGGGCTGTCAGCGTCCAGCTTGAGGCGCCTGTCCAGATGGTTGTGATCATCGCGTCTCCAGCCGGACGCGTTGTAAACAGCTCCATGCCGACCCATGCCACGCCCATCAGCGCAAGGCCGATCCAGACAGAGCCGCCGAGCAGGGCGAAGAGAACGAAGAGAAAGATCAGTGTGGCGTAAAGTTCGCTCATTCCAGAACCTCCCCGTGGATTTGTGTTTCGCGCAGCACAAGCAGGCGCATGAGGTAGTCCCAGATCGCGATGGCCAACAGAACTGTGCCGATCGACATGGGCAGCTGCGGCAACCAGACGGGCGTGTAGACCCACTCAGAGCCGGTATTGGCCCACATCTCTCCCCATTTTGTAGGGGAATTCGCGAACATCGAGAGAAACGTGATTAGCCACTCGGGCACAAAGTCTTGGCCTTGTGTGCGGTCGTTGAGCATTTCGGACATAATGTTGGTTTTGATCGCGTAGCGTGCAAAGTAGGTGGCGGTGACCGCCGCGATCAACATTGCCAGCGCGTCGAGCCAGAATCTGGTGTGATCATTTAGGTTGAGCAGGATCGACACGCGAATGTGTCCGCCCTGGGTGAGCGTATAGGCCAGAGCGAAGAAAGATGTCGCGGCCATAGCGTAGCCTGCGTACTCCGTCGAGCCGGGGAAAGTGAGCGACGACCAACGCGCGATCATCTGTCCGATGATCAGCAAAAGGATCGTAACCATAAAGACCGACGCCAAGACGCCAGACGCAAGGTAAAGCCTGTCGAGGAACCGCCAAACAGGGCGTAGCAGCCGTTCTGCCGAAGGGCCCTTCCACAAGCAAAAAAGCGCCAAACAGGTGGGGAAGACGAACAGCCAAATCCACAAAGGCAGGCCCAAAAACGGTTGCCAGTCTCTCATCGTTTTCCCCCCGAAAAATGGAAAATTGGCGGCCCTGATTGTTAGACCAGAGCCGCCGGTGTTGCCTTAGTTGGCGTTGTAAGCGTCAAGGATAGCTTGCGCGTCAGCGCCGGCTGCTTGGACCCAATCTGCTTTCATTTTGGCACCAATGGTCTTGAGCTCTTCAAGGAACTCTGGTGAGGCGTCTTCGACTTTCATGCCGTTGGCTTCGAGTTGCTCGAAATACCAGTTGGCGAGGTCAGCCGACTTTTGGCCACAGGCCACGCCTGTTTCGTCAGCTGCCTTTTGCACGGCTGCTTGCACGTCGGTGCTGAGGCCTTCCCAGACGCCTTTGTTAACCATAACATAGTTGCGCGGGTGCCAGGCGTTAACCTTGTAGTAATGCGAGAGCGATTCCCAAACTTTGCGATCATAGCCTGTTGAGCCTGAGGAGATGAAGGCTTCCGCGACACCGGTTGCCAAGGCTTGGCTCAGCTCGGCAGCTTCGACTTGCACGGGGATCATGCCCAACTCTTCGGCGAAGGTTGCCGTTGCCGTGTTGTAAGAGCGGAACTTCACGCCCTGTGTGTCCTTTGACGAGGCAACAGGCTTGTTAAAGTAAAAGCCCTGTCCCGGCCATGCGCAGGTGTAGAGCGTTACGAGGTTCTGGTCAGCGAGCTGCCCGTTGACTTTGTCTTTCGCGGCCTGCCAGAGTTTTTCGTTGTCTTCATAGTTCGTCGCGATGAATGGCACGTTGTCCCAGCCAAGGAGAGGGGCTTCATTGGCGTGGGCGGACATGAAGCGCTCGCCGATCGGGGCTTGGCCTGTTTGTACGGCGCGTTTGATTTCGCCGCCTTTGAAAAGCGAGCCGCCCGGATGCACCGTGATGTCGATCTCTCCACCGGTGTATTCGCGCACTTTATCCGCAAAGACGACGCCCATTTCGGAGTGGAAGTTTGTCGCCGCGTAGGCCATCGGCATGTCCCACTTTTCGGCTGCGACAGCGCTTGCTGCCATCGCCAATGCGACGCTCGCCGCGGCTGTGCTGAGTTTTTGTGTTAGAGTTTTCATGTTAAATTCCCTATGTTGGAGTTCGTTTCTTATCATCCGCCCTTGGCAAACCTTTTTGGCTCAAAGGGGCGCATATCGTTGTTGGAATGATTGCCAGCAATCATATCGGCGACCAGTCGGCCCGTTTTCGGGCCGCCTGTCAATCCGATGTGGTGATGTCCGAAAGCCGCGAAGACGCCAGAGCTGCCCACTTCGCCGATCAGTGGCAGGCTGTCTGTGGGGGCAGGGCGGAACCCAAGCCACTCTTCTTCGCGGGGTGCGGTCATGTTGGGGAAAACCTCTTTGACCTTGCGGCGCAGCAGGGCCAACGGGGCCTTTGAGGGGGTTGGTTCTAGCCCGCCGAACTCGACGATACCCGCACAGCGCAGGCCTTGGTTCATAGTGGTGGCAACAAACTTGCCCGAGGTCAGCATCATCGGGTTGTTCGGCGTCTGGCTCGGGTTTTCATAGACAATATGATAGCCGCGCTCGGCTTCCAGCGGGACAGTCAGGCCCAGTTTTTGCATGAGCGGCTTTGACCAGACGCCAGAAGAGATCACGGCCTTATCACACTCAAAGCGCCCTTCTGTGGTGTCAACGGCGCTGACACTGCCGCCGCTCAACTCGAAATCTTTTACTTCCGCGCGCACGAACCGCCCGCCGAGGCTTTCGAGCAACTTGACGAGGTCTTGCACATAGCTGCCGGGATTAAGGACAAAGCCGTGGTTTTTCATCACGGCCAGCAGGCCAATTTTGTCGCTCAGGATCGGTTCAAGCTCCTGCACGGCGCCGCCTTCGACAAGCTCGGGCACAAAGCCTGCCTCGCGGCGCAGATCCCAAGCGAAACTGTCGGCGTCAAAAGCTGCTTTGTCTTGGTAGGCAAAACTGTAGGATGATTCCTGAACCCATTTGGCGGCGTCTGTTCCTGCTGTCAGGGCTTGGTGTTGCTCAAGGCTGTCGCCAACAATGGTCGTCAGCCCCTTAGAGATGCGCTGCGTATCGCGCGCATTGGCGTGAGACATATAGCGCACCAGCCAAGGCACTAGCTTGGGCAGGTAGCTCCACCGCATGAACAACGGAAAATTCGGATCGGCAAGGTAACCCGGGCCCTTACTGATAAGGCCAGGGCCTGTGACGGGCACGACCGAGCAACTCGCCAGAATGCAGCCGTTGCCATAGGAGGCGCCCATGCCGGGTTCGCCCTTGTCAATCAGCGTAACGTCAAAGCCCGCACGCCTCAGCCAGATCGCTGACGCGGCACCGACAATGCCCGCACCTACTATGACGACGTGCTCTGCTTTCACTGATAGGCCCCCCGGAACAGACTCCGAGTGTGCCGACGAGGGCATATCATTTCAAATACAATATTATGGTAATGGCATCATGAAAGGTGATATAGTGATGGCATGCGTCTTAGATTTCGCCAGCTCCAGGCCTTTCACGCCATCGTCGAAACCGGAACCGTCACAGGGGCTGCGGCAGCCTTGGGTATCTCGCAACCCGGCATTTCGAACCTGCTCGCCGAGCTTGAACGCCAAACAGGTCTAAAACTTTTTGAACGTGTGCATGGCCGTCTTGTACAAACGCCGGAAGCGGGTTTGATGTATCGCGAGATCGACACAGTCGTGCGCGGCTTAGACCATGTGACGCAAACGGTTGTCGACTTGCAAAACAAGCAAGCGGGGCAACTGCAAGTGGCTTCCCAGCACTCGATGTCGTTTGGTTTTTTGCCCAGCGTCATTGCCAAGTTTGCGCGCGACAGACCTGACATGAACATTTCGTTTCAGTCGCAGTATTCGTCGAAAATTCAGGAATGGGTCGTGGCGGGGCTGTTTGAACTCGGTGTTTGTGAAATGCCGATGCTCTATGACAATTTGCACGTCTACCCGCTGCATGTGCAAACGCTCCTTGCACTGCATGAAGACAATCCGCTGGCGCGTCACGAGGTGCTGACACCCGAGCTGCTTGCGCAGGAGCCTTTTGTTGTGATGGGCCCTGATCACATCACACAGCGCCGTTTGCGCGCGGCCTTTGAGGCTGCGGGCGTGCCGTTGCGCACGCGGGTTCATTCACATTTGTTCAAGAACCTGCTGGGTTTTGTCAAAGAGGGGATGGGCGTTTCGCTGCTTGATCGGTTTGGCCTTGAATTTGACACTGATCCGCGGGTTGTTGCGCGCCCGTTTAAGCCGACGATCCTCATGGATATGGCTGTTATCACGTCAGCAACGCGGCCTTTATCGCAAGTCGGTAATGAATTTCTGGCGCTCTTGCTAGAAGAGCTTCAGCACTATTCAGCTGGTGATGCTCCGATCGTGCGGGCACATTCGGCGGGGCTTGCTCGCAGCGGGCAAGCTGAGCCATGATCTAAGAAAATGTCTGGGAGAAACATGCAAAAAGAGGCAGCAAAGTCTGGGCAAGCGTCTGTTGGCGTTTTGATGTTGCAGACATGCTTTCCGCGGCCACTGGGGGACATCGGGAATGCCCTCAGTTGGGATTTTCCAGTGCATTACCGCGTTGTGGAAGGGGCCAGCGCGCGCAAGGTTGTCTTGCAGGATCCGTCAGAATTGTTTGACGCATTTGTTACGGCGGGCCGCGAGCTTGTCGAGGCAGGGTGCGCAGGGATAACCACCTCTTGCGGCTTTCTGGGACTCATGCAGGATGAGTTGAAATCTGCTCTGGGAGTGCCTTTTGCGAGTTCCTCACTCATGCAGGTGCCGATGGTGGAAGCCGTGCTGCCAGCAGGTAAGCGCGCGGGGGTGCTGACGATCTCCGCTGAGGGGCTGACGCCAGCACATCTTGCTGCTGCGGGTGCGTTTGAAAATACCCCCCTGCAAGGGATGAACCCGCAAGGCGCCTTTGCGAGGCCAATTTTGGAAGACCTAAAGGAAATGGATTTCGAAGCCTGCCGCCGCGATATGCTTGAGGCGGCCACGGAGCTTACAAAGCGGCACAGTGATGTTGGCGCGATCGTGCTGGAGTGCACCAATATGGTGCCACACGCCGCCGATATTGCCAGCGAGACAGGCCTTCCCGTCTACTCGATCCACAGTTTTGTGCGCTGGTTCCATGCTGGCCTTAGCCCTTCGTCGTTCCCCAAAGCTTAGGCTGAGGGGGGCGAAAACCGCAAGGAAAGGCAGGACATGCCACCATCGAGTTTGGCCGCTTCCGAATTGCCGACTTCGCGCACATTGTAGCCGGCCTTGTCGAGCATTTCGGCGGTTTTGGGGAAGCCGGCAGGCATGATCACCAACTCGTTAAAGCGGATCGTGTTGGCACAGGCCTCTTCGCCTTCGGCGGTGTTCAAAACCTTGTATCCTTCAAAACACCCCGAGACTGCGAGACGTTTGGTTGACAGGATGGTGTCTTCGTCAAGCAGCGAGCAGTCGGTTTTGAAATGCAAAACGCCCTCGGGTGTGGCCACTTCGCGCACGGTGTAGCCCCAGTCAGCAGTGGTGCGGCGCAAGGCTTCGATCCCGCCCGAAGTGGTGCGTGCCGAGGTGCCTACCAGGATCTCGCGTTCGGTTGTGAGAATATCTCCACCCTCAATGAAGTCAGGGGCGTCGATTGTGCGGATGTCGTCGTAAAACTTGGCCAAGGTCGGTGCCATGGTGGCAGCTTCGCCAAGCCGCGAGGGCGCGCCTGGGCGCATGACGATAGCACCTTCCGGCAAACAAAGCGCTGCGTCCTCCACAAACACTGAGTCAGGGTAGTCTTCCAGTGCATCCAGCAGTTCGACATGCGCCCCTGTTGAGCGGAGCGCTGCTACATAGTCAGCGTGGTGCTGTTTGAAGACGGCAAGATCAGGCATGCCGATATCAACTGCGCGCAATCCCTGAGTGATGCTGTGAGCAGGCTGCAAAGAAATAGCATGCGAGAAGGTGTAGGATTTACCGGACATGAGAGTGCGCCTTAGCTGCGAGATTGTTTGGGAATACGGTTTTCGAGATAGCGGAAGCCGAGCACAAGAATGCCTGTGAGGCAGAGGTAGATCGCGGCGACGAAGAGCAGGGGTTCGTAGATCTTGTAGGTTTCCTGCCGCACGATCGAACCTATGCCGTAGACTTCAAACACTGTGATCGTGGCGGCCAAAGGCGTGGCTTTGAGCGTCAGGATGAACTCGCCTGTGAGCGTCGGGAAGGTGTTTTGCAAAGCGCGCGGGAGCCAAACGCGGCGCAGCACCTGAAAGGGGCTCATGCCAATGGCGCGGGCGGCTTCAAGCTCGCCTTTTGGCACACCTCGAAAGGCGCCGCGCATGATCTCGCCCTCATAACCCGCCACGCTGAGCGAGAAGGCCAGCACGGCATAGGGGAAAGCATCCCGCAACACAGGCCATAGGAAGCTTTCGCGTATGCCGGGGATCGAGGGAAAGAGCGAGCCAACGCCATAGTAGATCAGCCAGAGCTGGATCAGCAGGGGCGTGCCGCGAATGACGGTTGTGAAAATGCGCGCGAGCCACGCCAGCGGGCGTGGACCCGTGACTTGGACAAGGCCAATCGGGATCGCCATGCTCATCCCGATGAGGATCGACCAAAACAGAAGTTGCAGCGTCAGCCAGAGGCCTTCGGCAAAGCGCGGGAGATATTCGGGGAGCCAGGACCAATCCATACGACTAACTCTGCGTTGGCTGACCGCGGCGGGAGCGCCGTTCGATCAGAGCAAATACGCCAGTGGAGACGAGCGACAGCATGAGGTAAAGTCCGCCAGCGGCCATGTAGAACATGAAGTAGGCCTTGGTGGCCCCAGCCGCCTGTTTGGTTTCCAGCGCCAGCTCTGAGAAGCCAACAACCGCGAGCAGTGCTGTCTCCTTGGTAGCGATGAGCCAGAGGTTGGCCAAGCCCGGCAGCGCAAAGGGGATCATCGCAGGCAGGATGATGCGCCAGTGTGACTTGAAAGCACTCATGCCAATGGCGCGGGCGGCTTCGATTTGCCCGAATGGCACAGCTTGAAACGCGCCGCGCAACACCTCGGTTGAGTAGGCCCCTTGCACAAAGCCGATGACATAGATACCGGCCCAAAGCCCGCTGATATCCATGCGCTCGAACCCCATTGAGGTGAGCGCCATGTTGAGCAAGTCGGTTCCAAGATAGTAAAGCAACAGTATGAGCACCAGTTCGGGCACCGCGCGAATGACTGTCGTGTAAACTGTGAGCGCCCCGCGCAAAACAGGGCCACCGTAGATTTTGCCGAATGCGCCGAACAGGCCAAGGGCGAGGCCGAGGGCATAGGCGCCCGCCGCAATCTGGAATGTGCTCCAAAGCCCGCGCAGTAAGTTACCGCCCCAGCCGGGGGGCGACAGTGCGAGAAGTTCTAGCGCGTGTTCCATGAAATCCGATCAGAAAAGTGGCGCGCCGAAGCGAAAAGCTCCGACGCGCAAGAAGGAGTGCTTAGCCGCCGTAGATGTCGAAGTCGAAGTACTTCTTGCCGATGGCCTCATATGTGCCGTCTTCACGGATCTTGGCGATCGCAGCGTTGAACTTGTCAGCCAATGCCGCGTCGTCTTTGCGGATGCCAACGCCAACGCCGGGGCCGAAGACTTCTTCGTCTGACAGCTCGGCTTTGACTTCAACGCTCGGTGTTGCCGCGAGGAAGTCCGAGAAGGCGATCGAGTCGCCGACAACCGCATCAACGCGGCCTGCGTTGAGGTCTTGGTTGTGCTCGTCAAAGGTGCTGTAGGTTTTGATCGTGGCACCTGCGAAGTGCTTTTCAGCATAGTTCTGGTGGATGGTTGAAACCTGCACACCGATGATCTTGCCGTCTGTTGACGCGCCATCGATCATCATGTCTTTCGGGGCCACAAGCACGGCTGGCGTGTTGTAATACTTGTCCGAGAAGTTGATGGATTTCTTGCGCTCTTCCGTGATCGACATGGACGCAATGATCGCGTCGATCTTGCCGCCCATAAGCGCGGGGATGATGCCATCCCAAGCCACGTCAACAACGACGCATTCTTCTTCCATCGCAGCGCAGAGCGCGTTCTTGAGATCAACTTCAAAGCCTTCCCATTCGCCCGCCGCATTTTTGGCTGTAAAGGGCGGATAAGCTTCGGCTGCAAAGCCGATCTTGATTTCGGCTGTCGCGGCTGTTGCCGTGATCGCCAATGCGGCAACTGTGCCAAGGATTGTTGTGAGTTTCATGGTCGTCTCCCGGTTGGTTTTTGAGTTGGTTTTTTGCTAGTGGGCGTTTTGAATGAACGCGGCAAAGCGTTCACTCGTTGGGTTGTTGAAGATGTCATCTGGTGCGCCACGCTCTTCGACACGGCCTTCATGCAGATAGACAACTTCAGAGGATACGTCGCGCGCGAACTTCATTTCATGCGTGACAAGGATCATCGTGCGGCCTTCTTCGGCAAGGCCTTGAATAACTTTGAGAACCTCGCCGACCAATTCTGGGTCAAGCGCTGATGTCGGCTCATCAAACAGCATCACTTTCGGCTCCATCGCGACGGCGCGCGCAATGGCGGCGCGCTGCTGTTGGCCGCCTGACAAAAACGCCGGATACTGTTCGCGTTTGTCATATAGGCCAACGCGTTCAAGGATCGCTTCGGCGCGCTCGCGGGCTTCCGCTTTTGGCACGCCCAGCACCTGCACCTGGCCTTCCATGACGTTCTGCAAAACGTTCATGTGCTGCCACAGGTTGAAGCTTTGAAACACCATGCCGAGCTGCGAGCGCAGGCGGGCGACTTGCTTCTTGTCAGAGGGCACTCGGTTAAGCCCGCTGCCCTTGAACTTCACTTCTTCGCCACTCAAACGGATGGTGCCGGAGGTTGGCAATTCAAGCAGGTTGATGCAACGCAGGAAGGTGCTTTTGCCCGAACCGGACGAGCCGATGATCGAGACAACATCGCCTTCATGGGCCTTCATCGAGACGCCTTTGAGAACCTCCAAATCACCGAATGATTTATGAAGGTCCTCAACTTCGAGCGTCGCGGTTGATCTGTTTGAATTTGGTGTTTCGGTCATGGTCCAGCATATCATTTGGGCATCGCGCGGCTTGTCTTAGGCAGAGAATCCGCGTGGAGCAACAGGGGGAGCTTAGAGTGTTAACCCTTGATGGCAACTGTTTTTACCATCAGGCTCAGTCTGCCTGCTGGCGCTTGCGCAGAAGGCCCCTCTTTTCGTAAAGCTGGGGAACGTACCAAAACAAGGACAGGCCCGCGATGCGCCTTTGCACCCGATACTTACTCAAACTGCCGCTCGTCGTTCTGGCGTTTTCTTGGGCTGCCATGGCGCAGGCCGATGTGGTAACGGTGTTTGCGGCGGCGAGCCTTAAAACGGTTCTTGATGATCTGCAGCCCGACTATCAAAAGCACTCCGGCCATGAGTTGCGTCTGGTCTATGCTGGCTCGTCGATTTTGGCGCGCCAGATCGGGCAGGGGGCGCCAGCGGATGTATTCATTTCGGCCAATGTAGCTTGGATGGATGTGCTTGAAAAACAAGGTTTTTTAGCGTCTACCAGCCGTGTCGATCTGATTGGGAACCGGCTTGTTGTGATCTCGCCTCAGGCGGGGGAACCAATTGAAATGCGAGAGTTTGCGACGCTGGAAGGCCGGGTGGCTATGGGTCTCGTTGAGGCTGTCCCCGCAGGCATCTATGGCAAACAAGCGCTTGAATTCCATGGCCTTTGGGAGGCGCTGAAACCTCGCGTTGTTCAGACAGACAACGTGCGTGCGGCCCTTGCGCTGGTGGCGCGGGGCGAGGTGGCGTTGGGGATTGTTTACGCAAGCGACGCTGAGGCCGAGCCGCGGGTTTATCTGCGGGCCGAGTTTGAGGCTGCGAGTCATGCGCCCATCATTTACCCCGCTGCATTGACGTCAAAAGCCGGTTCTGGCGGGGCGCAATACCTTGCTTTCTTGCAGAGCGACGCCGCCCAGAAACGCTTTGAACAGCACGGGTTTTTGCGCCTTGGAGCACGCCCATGAGCTGGCTTGGTCCGCAGGAGTGGCAGGCTGTTGCCCTCTCTCTCAAGGTCGCGTTCTGGGCGACGCTTGTGAGCCTGCCCTTCGCCATTCTTGTGGCCTACGCCTTGGCGCGCGGACGCTTTTACGGGCGCCAATTGCTCAATGTTCTGGTGCACTTACCGCTTGTCATGCCCCCTGTTGTGACGGGGTATTTGTTGCTGATCCTCTTCGGCTCGCAAGGCGCTCTGGGGGGCGTATTAGAGGCCATCGGGCTGCCACTGGCGTTCCGCTGGACGGGGGCTGTTCTGGCGGCGGCAATCATGGCGTTTCCGCTGATGGTGCGCGCGATCCGGCTGTCACTCGAGGCGGTTGATCCGCGGCTGGAGGAGGCCGCCAGCACGCTTGGGGCCTCGCGCATCTGGGCCTTCTCAACGGTGACATTGCCGCTCGCCGTGCCGGGCATTCTGGCGGGCTCGGTGCTCGGGTTTGCCAAGGCGATGGGCGAGTTCGGCGCGACGATCACTTTCGTGTCCAACATCCCCGGCGAGACGCAGACTTTGCCCTCGGCTGTCTATGCTTTCCTGCAGGTTCCGGGGGGTGAAAGCTCGGCTGTGAAGCTGGTTATTATAGCTGTCGCGATTGCTGTCGGAGCGCTTCTGGCGTCGGAGTATCTGGCGCAGCGAGTGGCTAGAAAGGCCTCGGGAGAATGACGCTTTCACTTGAAATAAATAAGCAATTCAAGGGCTTTAGCCTTGATGCTAAGCTAGAGGTTCCGGCTGGTTTGACGGTCTTGTTCGGCCCCTCCGGCTCGGGCAAGACAACGCTGCTGAACGCGGTGGCAGGGCTTGTGCAGCCCGAGCGGGGGCACATCCGGCTGGGCGATCAACTCCTGTTTGACAGCGATAGGCGCGTGAACCTGCCAGTTCACAAGCGCGGGCTTGGATTTGTGTTTCAGGATGCACGACTTTTTCCGCACCTGAGTGTCGAGAAGAATTTAAACTATGGCCGTTACTTTGCCGTTAACAAACCGCAGGCTGCTGACGTTAACCAAATTATCGAGATGCTGGGAATCAGCCACCTGATGGCCCGTCGCCCCGCCAAACTCTCTGGTGGTGAACGCCAGCGCGTGGCCCTTGGGCGAGCGCTCTTAAGCGGCCCCAAGATGCTTTTGGCCGACGAGCCGCTGGCGGCGCTGGACGGGGCGCGCAAAGCCGAGCTTTTACCCTATTTTGAGAGGCTTCGCGACGAGCTCAAGCTGCCCATTCTCTACGTGACACACTCGGTGTCGGAGGCGGCGCGGCTCGCAACCACCGTTGTTTCGATGGAGGCGGGGCGCGTGCTGGGGCAGGGCAGCGCGGCGGAGGTTCTGTCTGATCCGACGCTGGTGCCAGGCGGGGTGCGCGGCGTGGGAACACTCTTGCAAACAAGGGTTGCGCGGCACTCTGATGACGGGTTGAGCGAGCTTGAAGCCGGCGCCGACACATTGGTTGTGCCGCAAGTCGCGCAGCCTGTCGGCACGCCCCTCAGAGTGCGGATCGCAGCGCAGGATGTGATCGTCGCAACCGAGCGCCCACAGGGGCTTTCGGCGCTGAATATCCTTTCAGGGCAAGTGCTTAGGCTGCGCACGGGAGAAGGTCCCGGGGCAATTGTGACACTGCAAACCAGCGCGGGCGAGCTGCATGCGCGCATCACCCGCCGCTCGCTTGCGGCGCTCAAGCTGCGCGAAGGCCAGAGCTGTTTTGCGATCGTCAAAACCGTGTCGATTGCCCGTGAAGATCTGGGCCAAGGTTAACGCCGCGCGCGGCGTGGTTAACGGCGATCGTTAACCGTGAAACGAATGTGCCTACAGTATGCAGCTTTCCATGCAGCACTGCGTGCATAACGCGTGCATACGTTTTTGCCGCTAATTCTTAACGCAAATTAACTTAACGCCGCGCGCGCAGCCTGTCGGGTTTCAGCTGACCTGCCTTAGCTTTAGAGGCGATTGCACCTGACTCACCCGTGCTAGGATGGTCCATGCCAAATTCACAGTTTGGCAGCGCCCGAACCGCCCCTCGGTTCGGGCGCGCTGGTTCTGGCTCGCGTCGCCGCCTTTGCGGGGCTTAGCTGATAGGTTTGTTGTATTTGATGAAGGGTGTCAGCGTTGCGATCCGGTCGTAGAGTTTGCGGGCGGTCTCGTTGAAGTCCTGCGTCATCCAGTAGACTGTTGTGCAGCCGTCGCTTGCGGCCTGTGTGTGCACCGCTTCTATCAATTTGCGGCCAGCGCCCGTGCCGCGCGTTTCGGGGGCAACGTAGAGATCTTGCAAGTAGCAGGTGTTGGCTTCGCTCCACATGTGGCGGTGATAGAGAAAGTGGGTGAGGCCCACGGCAACGCCGTCAAGCTCGGCGATGAAGCCTTTGAACTCGTTGTCTTTACCTGAAATGAGCCGCGCAAAGCTTGTGTCGTAAACGGCGTCGGGCACGGATGTTTCGTAGAACGCGAGGTAGGCTGTGAAAAGCGGCCCCCATGCGGCGCGGTCCGAGGCTAGGATGGGGCGGATTGTGAGCGTCATTGCGGCTTCTTTCAGGTGAGGCCGAGCAAATGCCGGCACTGTGTGAGTTGGGCTTTGGCCCTCACCGAGGCCGCTCCGGCCTCGGTGAGGGCCGTTGCGAGCGTGTCGGTATAGGCCATGAGGCTTTGCGGGGTTTTCTCTGTCATGCTGGCTTTGAGCGCGGCGGCGTAGCCTTCAAGCAGGGCTTCGGGCGTTTGGGCCGCGGGCAGGGCGAGGGCCGCGAGATGTGTGTCTTCGGCGGCTTGCAGCGCTTGTCTGGTGTCGGCGTCGCAGGCAAGCTCGAGCGGCGTGCCGGCTTCATGGGACAGGTAGAGGCGGCGCAGGCTTTGGGCGCCGTAGTAAGCGAGCAGCTCGCCCAGAGCGGGCGGGGCATCTTCGCGGCGCGCGCCAAGCACCGGCTCAAGCAGCGAGGTTTGCAACTCGGCTTTGCCCGCACTCATCACGCTGACACCCGCCGCAAGGCCGGGGCCGTAACTGCCGTAGTCTTTGCGAAACACGTCAACCAGAAGCGAGAAGCCGCGCGCCAGCTTGTGCTGGTGATAGGCGAGATCATAGGCGAAGTAGGTGTAGCGTCCCTCGGCGCCTGTGAGCGGGCGCTTGCGCGCGTCGCCCAGTTGGGGCGTGTCAAGCATGAGGCGGCCTGTGGGCTTTGCGGGGGCCTCTGCGAGCGGTGCACCTGAGGCATCGGTGAGCAGGCCTTTGCTGGCGAAGCTTTGCAGGAGCTTGGGCAGGGCGCTTTCGGCGGCGACGTTTGTGTCGGGTGTGAAGACATCAAAGCGCACGTTGAGGCTGGCCAGATCGGCTTTGATCGAGGCGAGCGCAGCGGCGATGGCTGCGCGGCGCACGTCGGGGAGCCATGTCTCCTCACCGGATTGGAGCAGGTCGGAGGCTATGGCGGCGCGCACGGCTTCTGTGATGGCGGTTGTTTCGCTGTCTTCAAAGTGCTCGGCGTTTGTGAGGCGGGCAAAGATGCCGCGCGCCAAGGCGTCGGCCTGCGGGCCTGCGTCGTTGACGTAGTATTCGCGCGTGACTTGCCAGCCACAATGCGTCAGCAGGTTTGCCAACACGTCGCCTGTGAAGGCGGCATAGGCGTCTTCGGCCCTCAAGGGGCGGTTGGGGTAGGCCGAGACAAACTCGACATTCGCCATGGCCCCTGCGCCGTTGAGGATATCTTGCGGTGTCATCATGGGGACTGCGATAGCAGAGAAAGGGCCGCGAGGGGAAGCCTTTGCTGCTTTCATTGGCTGTTCCCTTTGTCGCCGATTGGGCCTATGAAAGCGCGACTTTCAAGGCATCAAAGGGCGAGCGCATGACACAGACGCTGATTGACACATTACAGGCCAAAGTTTTGGCGGCATTCGAGGCCGTCGGCTATGACGCCAAATTCGGCGGCGTGCGCGTGTCCGACAGGCCTGATCTGGCCGACTTTCAGTGTAACGGCTTGATGGGCGTGGCCAAGAGCCGGAAGATGAACCCGATGAACGCGGGCGCCGCCGTATTGGACGCGCTTGAGCTTGACGGGCTGTTTGAGGCCGAAGTGGTGAAGCCCGGGTTCTTGAACTTCAAGGCAACAGATGCGGCTTTGGTTGGCCTTGTGGCGGCCACCGCTGCCGACTCGCGAGCTTTGACGCCGCTTGAGGACGCGCGCAAGTTTCTGGTGGATTACGGCGGGCCGAACCTTGCCAAAGAGATGCACGTGGGCCACCTGCGCACCGCGATTGTCGGCCATGGTTTGATCAACGTGCTCAAGTTTGCAGGCCATGACGTGGTGAGCGATGTGCACCTTGGCGATTGGGGGTTGCAGATTGGCCAGCTGATCAGCCAGATTGAGGATGTGCGGCCTGACCTGTTTGAGGTGGAAGCCAAGAGCCCGATCACGATGGAAGACTTGCAGGCGTGGTATCCGGCGGCGTCGGCCAAGAGCAAGGAAGACGAAGCGTTCCGCGACCGTGCGCGCCGTGCGACGACAGCGATGCAGGCCGGCGATGAGCGCTACATGCGGCTTTGGCAGCGGGTTGTTGACGTCAGCACCGAGAGCCTGATGCGCGACTATGGCCGGCTTGGCTGCGAGTTCACCTATTTTTATGGCGAGAGCCGCTATCAGGACATGTTGGGCCCGATTGTGAGCAAGCTAGAAGCCGCAGGCGAGGCCGAGCTGTCGGAGGGCGCGATTGTCGTGCACCTCAAGGAGGGCAAGAAGCTGCCGCCCCTGATGCTGCGCAACTCCAACGGCGGCTATGGCTACGGCGCGACAGACCTGGCGACGATTGTTGACCGTGTTGAAACGGATGACCCCGAGTTTATCCTCTACGTGGTGGACGCGCGCCAGAAGATGCACTTCCAGCAGGTGTTTCTGGCGGCCCAGCAGACTGGGCTGAGCGGCGATGCTGTGCTGGAGCACACGGCCTTTGGCACGGTGAACGGGGTTGACGGCAAGCCCTTCAAGACCCGCGAGGGCGGGGTGATGCGCCTGCATGATCTGATGGAAGAAATGCACGCCGCGGCGCGCGCACGGCTAGAAGAGATGGGCCGCGTTGAAGGCGACGCCCTTGAGGAAACGGCCGAGCAGATCGCCATTGCGGCGATCAAGTTTGGCGAGCTAAGCCATGACCGTGAGAGCAACTATATCTTTGATATGGAGCAGTTCTTGCAGTTTGAGGGCAAGACCGGCCCGTATATCCAGTATACCAGCGTGCGGATTGCCTCGCTGATGGAGAACGCGAAAGCTGTGGGCCTTGCGCCTGCGGCGTTCAGCGAGGTGACGGAGGGCGCGCGCGCTCTGGTGCTGACGCTTGACGAGTTCCCCGCCAAGCTCGCGCGGTCTGTGGAGACACGCAAGCCGAGCAACCTCGCGCTGCATGTCTATAAGCTCGCCAATGCGACGAACTCGTTTTACCAGTCAAACCGCGTGTTGGCGGAGGGGGTTGATCCGACGGTGGCGGCCTCGCACCTGGGGCTTTTGGCGGCGGCGCAGGGGCAACTTAAACTGGGCCTTGAGCTTTTGGGCATCGAAGTTCCTGCCAAGATGTGAGCGGTTTCGGATTGGCAAAGCCAATCCGACCCAAGCGAGGGGGCTTTGCCCCCTCGCGCGCCCCCAGGATATTTTAGGCAAGAAGAAAGGCTTGGGTTTTGCGGGCGATTATTTTTGATCTGGATGGGACGCTTTTGGACAGCGCCCCTGACATTGCTACGGCTTTGAATGCGGTGATGGTTGAGGACGGCTACGAGGCGTTTTCGCTTGCCGAGGTGATCTCGTTTATCGGGCTTGGCCTGGCGCATCTGGTTGGGCTGGCTTGCGCGGCGCGCGGGATTGATCAGGGCTCTGTGCCGCAGTTGAGTGCGCGGGTGCTGGCGGGATATACGGCACAGAACGGGGCGCATGCGCGGCTTTATCCGAATGTTCTGGAGAGTTTGAAAGCCTTGAAAACTCGGGGGCATGTTTTGGGAATTTGCACCAACAAACCCTTGGGCGCGGCACAGGTGAACCTGACGCATTTCGGGCTTGAGGGCTTGTTTGATGTGGTAATTGGCGGAGACAGTTGTGCCGAGCGCAAGCCGCATCCGCAGCCTTTGCTGGCAGCCTGCGAAGGCTTGGGGCCACGGGCAATTTTTGTCGGTGACAGTGAAGTTGACGAGGAGACAGCGCGGCGGGCCGGGCTTGATTTCCTGTTTTTCACGCAGGGCTACTGCAAGGTACCGGTCGAGAGCCTGAGCTTTGTTGCGAAGTTTGATGACTTTGCCGAGCTTGGTGCGGTTATCGCCAGCGCGCCGTAGCGTTTCTGGAAAAACTGTTTGGGGCGTCGGGGGCTTTGTGCTTTGCTTGCAGGCAAAGGGAGAAAGCACATGCGGCCGTTGAGATCAGCGAAAGTTACCGAGGGAAAGACAGCGGCGGCGGCGCGCTCGCTCTGGATGGCGGGGGGCGTGGCGGCTGAAGATTTTGGCAAGCCGGTGATCGCCGTTGCGAACTCGTTTACCGAATTTGTGCCGGGGCATGTGCATTTGGCCGAAGTGGGCCGGCTTGTCTGCGACGAGATATGGCAGGCAGGCGGGATAGCGCGCGAGTTCAGCACCATCGCGATTGATGACGGCATTGCCATGGGCCATGAGGGGATGCTTTACAGCCTGCCCTCACGCGACCTGATCGCTGATAGCATCGAGTATATGTGCCGCGCGCATTGCGTAGATGCGCTGATCTGTTTGAGCAATTGTGACAAGATCACTCCGGGGATGTTGATGGCGGGTTTGCGGCTCAATATTCCGGTGATTTATGTCAGCGGCGGACCGATGGAGGCGGGGCGTTTGCCCGGCATTCCTGCAAGTGAGCGGCGGGTTGATCCGATCGAGGCCTATGTGGCTGCGTTTGACCCCGAGCAAGCCGAGAGCGCTTTGGAAATCGAACAGAACGCTTGCCCGACGTGCGGCTCGTGTTCGGGGATGTTTACCGCCAATTCGATGAACTGTCTGGCGGAGGCTATCGGGCTGGCGCTTCCTGGCAATGGCTCGCTTTTGGCGACACATGCCGACCGCAAGGGGCTGTTTCAGCGGGCGGCGCGGCGGGTAGTCGAGCTGGCGCACGAGTATTACTTCGAAGGCCGAGATGATGTGCTGCCACGCGCCATTGCAACGCGCGAAGCCTTTGAGAACGCAATGAAAGTTGATGTCGCCATGGGCGGCTCGACCAACACGATTCTGCACCTTCTGGCGATGGCGGCGGAGGCGGGCGTGGACTTTACCATGGCCGATATTGACCGCCTCAGCCGGCAGGTGCCGCACCTGTGCAAAGTCTCGCCTGCGACGCCGGATTACTACATGGAAGATGTGCACCGCGCAGGCGGAATCATGGGCGTGATGGGCGAGTTGCAGCGTGGGCAGTTGCTGGACTTGAGTTGCAACACCGTGTCGGGCAAACCTATGGGCGAGGTGCTGGCGCAGTGGGATGTCATGCAGAGTGCGGAGGCGGCTGTGAGCGAGTTTTACCGCGCAGCGCCGGGCGGGCGGCGCACGATCACGCCGTACGGGCAAGACATGCGCTGGCGCGAGCTGGATGTTGACCGCGCAGGCGGCTGTATTCGAGACATGAGCAACGCCTACTCGGAAGAGGGCGGCCTGGCCGTGCTGTTTGGCAATATCGCGCCCAACGGTTGCATTGTGAAGACGGGGGCTGTGCCGGAGGCCATGCGCCAATGGCGCGGCACCGCGCGGGTGTTTGACGACCAAGAGGCAGCATTGGCGGCAATTGATGCGGGGCATGTGGCGCCACAGAGTGCTGTGATCATCCGCTATGAGGGGCCAAAGGGCGGGCCGGGCATGCAGGAGATGCTCAAGCCGACGATGAGCCTGAAGACGCAGAAGCTGGCCGAAAACTGCGCTCTGATCACCGACGGGCGCTTCTCGGGCGCGACGGCTGGCCTGAGCATTGGCCATGTCTCGCCAGAGGCCGCGGGTCAGGGCCCGATTGGGCTGATCGAGGATGGTGACGAAGTTGAAGTTGACATCAAGGCGCGACGGATCTCGGTTTTGGTGAGCGACGAAGAGCTGGTGGAGCGGCGCGCGGCCAAGGCGAGCTGGCAGCCCGCAGAGCCGAGGCCCCGCGAGATTTCAACCGCGCTTAAGATATATGCACGCTTTGCCGACAGTGCCGATAAGGGCGGTTTCCGGCGGATTGACGATTAGTCCTGTTCGGCCAGGAAACGCTCGGCTTCGAGGGCGGCCATGCAGCCCATACCGGCTGAGGTAACGGCTTGGCGATACTTGTGATCGGTGAGATCACCCGCGGCGAAAACACCGGGGATCGAGGTTTCGGTGCTGTCAGGCTTGGTGACAACATAGCCGCCCATGTGCGTCTCTAGCGTATCTTTGACCAGCTCGTTTGCCGGCGCGTGGCCGATGGCTATGAACACGCCCTTGCAGGGGATATCTGTGATTTCGCCTGTCTTGACGTTCTTGGCCTTCACGCCTTCAACGCCGAGCGGCATGTCGGTGCCGTAGACTTCATCGATCTCGTGGAACCAGAGCGGAACGATCTTGTCGTTCTTCATCAGCCGGTCTTCGAGGATTTTCTCAGAGCGAAGCTCGTCGCGGCGGTGAATGAGCGTAACCTTGCTGGCGAAGTTGGTGAGGAAGAGCGCTTCCTCAACGGCCGTGTTGCCGCCGCCCACAACAACGATTTCCTGACCGCGGTAAAAGAAGCCGTCGCATGTGGCGCAGGCCGACACGCCGAAGCCTTTGAACTTTTCTTCCGTTGGCAGGCCAAGCCATTTGGCGCGCGCGCCAGTGGCGAGAATAACCGCGTCACAAGTGTAGAGCGTGCCGCTGTCGCCCTTGGCTTTGAATGGGCGTTCGGACAGGTCAAGATCGGTGATGATGTCGCCGATGATTTCGGTGCCCATGGCGCGCGCGTGGGCTTCCATTTGCATCATCAGGTCTGGGCCCTGAACTTCGGTGTGACCAGGCCAGTTTTCCACTTCCGTTGTGGTTGTCAGCTGCCCGCCCGGCTCGAGGCCCTGCACGAGAAGCGGCTCAAGCATGGCGCGGCTGGCGTAAACACCGGCGGTGTAACCTGCTGGGCCGGAGCCGATGATCAGAACTTTAGTGTGACGTGTCTCAGCCATTTTGGCCCCCAAATGCAGCGAAATATCTCCGTTTCGCGATATAACGCTGCAAGGGCGCGTTTAAAAGACCAAGGCTGCACTTTCGCGAAAGTTTAATCATCTTGCGCGCTCTTGTAATATTATTGCGCCTGCGGCATATGGAGTAAAACTTCTGCATTCTTTTGGGAGCAAATGATGCCCGTGACTCGCCTCGATGAGATTGACCGCAAGATTTTGGCCGAGCTTCAGGCCGATGGGCGTATGACGAACGTAGAACTTGCCAAGCGAGTCGGCATTTCGGCGCCACCCTGCCTGCGCCGTGTGCGCACTCTGGAAGAGGCCGGCTTTATTCGCGGCTACCACGCCGAGGTTAACCCGCGTGAACTTGGCTTTGAAGTGCAAGTCTTCGCGATGGTTGGGCTTATGAGCCAGGCAGAAGCTGACCTGTCGGCATTTGAAGCGCGCTGCAACGCTTGGCCGCTGGTTCGAGAGTGCCATATGCTCAATGGCGAAGTCGACTTCATCTTGAAATGCGTCGCCCCTGATCTGTCGACATTCCAGAGCTTTCTGACGGAAGACCTGACAGCGGCCGACAATGTGGCAAGTGTGAAAACCTCGCTGGTGATCCGTGGGGCAAAAGACGAACCTGGCGTGCCATTTGAGGTTCTCGAAGAACGTCTGGCGCGCAAAGCCTAGGCCTTCCCAAACGGAATGCGCAAATGCGCATACTCTATTCTTTAGGTAAGGGGCGCTCACGCCCCTTCTGCCTTCGGCATTCATCCCCTGAGGATATTTGGAGCAAAGAGAAGAGACAGGGTAGTCTGTCAGGCTTTTTCTTGACAGAAATACTCCGGGGGTCTGGGGGCTGGCCCCCAGCCTAGCCTGTGTCTGGGGGCCGGCCCCCAGGCGGTCGGATTTGCGAAGTAAATTCGAAACCAAGACTTAAGCAAACGGATCTTCCGGGTAGCCAACGCCCGCCAAGTAGAGTCCTTCAGGAGCGCAAACTGGCCCGCAAGCCGCGCGGTCACGGGTTTGGAGCGCGGTTTTCACAAAATCCGGCTCCCATGTGCCCGCGCCGACGCGCTCCAGTGTTCCAACGATCGAGCGCACTTGGTTGTGCAGGAAAGAGCGCGCGCGCAGCTTGAAGTGAAATTCCGCGCCGGCGGCCACAGGGTGTTCGCTGATGGTAATCTCATCAAGCGTTTTCATCGGGCTTTTGGCTTGGCAGATCGTCGAGCGGAAGGTTGTGAAATCGTGGTGGCCGATCAGGTGTTCGGCCCCGGCGCGCATGGCTTCGATGTCTAGTTTGCCTTTGACTTGCCAGACAAGCCCTCTGTCGTGAGTCACGGGCGCGCGGCGCGCGAGCAGGCGGAAAAAGTAACGCCGTTCAAGGGCTGAAAAGCGTGCGTGCCAGTCGTCGGCCACGCGGGCGACAGCGACAACAGCGATGGGCTCAGGTTTGAGGTGGAAGTTCAGCGCTTCGCTTAGGCGAAAGCCGTCCCATTCGCCTTCCATGTCGCAGTGGCAGACCTGTGCAAGCGCGTGAACGCCCGCGTCTGTGCGTCCGGCGGCGACAATTTTGTGCTCGCGCTTTTCGAGTTTGGCCAAGGCGGCCTCGAGGCAACCTTGTACGGTGTGCAGGCCTATCTGGCGTTGCCAGCCAACGTATGGCGCGCCGTGGTATTCGACTTTGAGAGCATATCTGGGCATGTCCGCTGCATAGCGCTATGCGCGCCCTGCCACAAGCGGGGAAGCATTGATGAAAGCTCCCCTCTGGCGGGCGGGCGCTTTGCTGACTATCTTAGGAGTAAGAACAGGTAATCGGGGGCGGCGTTTTGGTGATTTCAGCCATCGCAGACAGTATCACACGGCAAGTCGAGAACGTAACAGACACGGTGTCTGAAACGTTTTTCGAGCCTGTTATTCGTCTTGGCGTCACGGGCCTTGCGCGGGCTGGCAAGACGGTGTTTATCACCTCGCTTGTTGCCAACCTTCTGGATCGCGGGCGCATGCAGGGGCTTGCAGCGAGTAGCCGCATCGAGGCGGCGTTTTTGCAGCCCCAGCCTGATGACACGGTGCCGCGCTTTGCCTTTGAAGAGCATCTTGCCGCTTTGACTGGCCCGGCGCCGCATTGGCCCAGTTCAACCCGCGCTGTCAGCGAGTTGCGGATCTCGTTGCGGGTCAAGCCTTCGGGCCTGCTGGCAGGGTTTCAGGGCGCGCGCGTCGTGCATATCGACATCGTTGATTATCCGGGCGAGTGGCTGCTTGATCTGGGCCTGATGGGCAAAAGTTATGGCGAGTGGTCGGCCGAGGTATTCGAGCGCATAGCGCCGCGCGAGGAGGCGGCTGAGTTTTTGAAGGCCGCTCAGGCTGCCGATGGGGCTGCCGCGCTAGACGAGCCTAGCGCGCAAGCGCTGGCGGCTGCTTTCACGGGCTATCTGACGGCCGCGCGCGATGCGGGCTATTACGACTGCTCGCCCGGGCGCTTTTTGCTGCCCGGAGAAATGGCCGGCTCGCCGGTGCTGACGTTCGCGCCGCTCAGGCCCGCAGCGGGTGCTGGCCGCCGCTCGCTTTTGCGCGAGATGGAGCGGCGCTTTGAAGCGTATAAGTCGCGCGTGGTTGCGCCGTTTTTCCGTGATCACTTCTCGAAAATAGACCGTCAGGTTGTTTTGCTCGACGCGCTCGGCGCGATCCATAAAGGCCCTGCTGCGCTGGAAGATATGCGCCGCGCGATGGGCGACATTCTGGGCGCCTTCAAGCCGGGGCAGAACGCTTTTCTGAGCCGGTTGTTTATGGGCAAGCGGGTCGAGAAAATTCTCTTTGCGGCCACCAAGGCTGACCATCTGCACCACACGGAGCACGCCAAACTGACAGCGATTGTCGAGGCGATGGTGCGGGCGGCTTCTGACAGGGCAGGCTTCGCGGGGGCTGACACGCGGGCGCTGGCTTTGGCCAGTTTGCGGGCGACGGTTGAAGACACTTTGGCGCACGACGGACGGGATCTGCCCTGTGTGCGCGGCACGCTCCTGAGCACGGGACGGCGGGCGGCGTTCTATGCGGGCGAGTTGCCGAGTGACCCCTCCAAGCTGCTCGCTCCGGCGCGGGCGGGCGCGCAGGCGTGGCTTGATGCAGATTATCAGATCATGGAGTTTGCGCCTTCTGTGCTTGAGCTCAAGCCCGGTGACGGGCCGCCGCACATCAGGCTTGATCGCGCCGCCGAGTTTTTGCTCGGAGACAAGTTATGAGCCTTGCGCGCGCACGGCTGTGGCAGTTGCCGCGGTTGCTGGCCATCCTTTGGGCAGACACGCGCCAAGCGCCCCTCGCCCGCAGGCGCGATGAAGACGCATGGGCTTTGGGCAAGCTTATTGTCCGTGGCAAGGTACATGTCTGGCGCGAGGCGGGGCGGGTGCGCGCCTTTATCGCCCGCGACGGGGTCCGTATTCACGCGCTTTACACCGAGCCGCAGTGGCGGGGGCGTGGCGCAGGCGCGCGGCTTGTGCGCGAGGCGATGGACGCCATCGAGCGGCTAGAGCTGTGGACGGCACAAGCCAACGCAGGCGCGCGGCGGTTTTACGCGGGGCAAGGCTTTCGCGAAATACGTCTGACGGGCGGTGAGGGCAATGACGAGGGCGTTCCTGACGTTCTGATGAAATGGGAGAGGCCAAGCCGATGAGCAAAACGCCCGTATTGATAGACCTTGAGAGCGAGACCGTGCAGCAAAGCCCTGCAGACGCGCCGCCGGTTCCTGAGATTGCCGCGCCGCAGGGTCAGGCGATGCAAGCCGCGATCACTTTGGCGGCGCGCAAGCCGTCGCGTCTGACGCGCTGGTTCTGGTCGCTGACAGGCGCTTTGCTGGTGGCTGTTGTCTCTGTCGCGGCGTGGGACTTTGCCATGGGTCTGATCGCGCGCTCGCCGATACTGGGCTATACCGTGACGGGCCTCATCGCAGCGATTTTGCTGGTTTTGCTCGTGGTCACGCTGCGCGAGTTGGCGGCCTTTGCGCGCCTTAAGCGGCTCGACACAGTGAAGCTGGCTGCCGAGCAGGCCTTGACCTCGGGCGCTTTGCCTGAGGCGCAGGCGGCCATGGCGCAGCTTACTAAGCTTTACAAAAACCGCGATGAGCTGTCGTGGGCGATGGCGCGCTATGAAGAGCGCGCGGGAGATCAGCTTGATGCGGACGCACTGCTGGCGTTGGGCGAGCGCGAGTTGCTTGGCCCGCTTGATGCACTGGCCATCAAAGAGGTTGAGGCCGCCGCGCGTCAAGTCGCGACGGTGACAGCTATCGTGCCGCTGGCGCTGGCTGATGTGGCCGTCGCGCTGACCTCCAACATCCGGATGATCCGCCGGATTGCCGAAGTTTACGGAGGCCGCTCGGGCATGTTGGGCAACTGGCGTTTGGTCAAGGCCGTGATGACGCATCTTGTGGCGACAGGCGCTGTGGCGGTGGGCGACGACATGCTCGGCAGCCTTGCGGGCGGCGGGGTTTTGGCCAAGCTGTCGCGCCGCTTCGGCGAGGGGGTTATCAATGGCGCGCTGACCGCACGTGTGGGCGTTGCCGCGATCGACGTTTGCCGCCCGCTGGCGTTTGAGGCCATGCCGCGCCCGTCGGTGTCGGCGCTTGTCGGACGCGCCCTCAAAGGGCTGTTCAGCGGCGGCAAATCCGGCGGCTAGCGCGCTTGCGCTAGGGGCCGAAGCGCCCTAGCCTGAGGCTGATTTTATTGGCTAGGTATTCTCATGGATGGTCTTATCGTTCTGGCAGTTATTTTCGGGCTGCTCATTTTTATCGGCATTCCATATGCGTTGATTTCGCTGTCGGGGTTGCGGGCGCAAGTCGGGCGGCTTGAGAAGGAAGTCTACGGGCTGAGCCGCCGTTTGAGCGCGGCTGTCAGTGATGCTGCGAGCGAGGTTGCGAGCGACGCGCCTGCAAGCGAGGATAGGGCGACACCTGCCCAGAAAACGCCCAAGGCCGAAGCGCCTCAGAAAGCTGCGGCGCTTACCTCGGAAGACCCTCCAAGGCCTGACGCGCACCCCGCCGCTGCAGCGATGCGCACCGAAGGTTTGACAGTGCGCGAGGCCCGCGCGCTGGAGTCGCAACGCAAAAGCGGCCCGCCCAAAGCCTTTGTGTTTGACGACAGCAAATTTTCCGCCTTGAGCGCGTGGCTGAAGGAAAACTGGGTGCTGGCGGTTGCGGCCGCCTCGCTCGCGTTTGCGGGTATTTTCATGGTGCAATACGGCGTCGAGCATGGCGTTCTGACGCCGTTCTGGCGTGTCATGGCGGCGCTTGGCTTCGGCGCTGTGCTTGTTGCTGCGGGCGAAGTTATGCGCCGCCGCTTTGGCGACGAAAGCGAAGGGGCGGCACAGTATTTGCCCTCAACGCTTTCGGGCGCGGGCATTATCACGCTGTTTGCGGGCGTGCTATCTGCCAAGCTGCTTTATGGTCTGATTGGCAGCAACACTGCCCTTGCGGGGCTTGTGGCTGTGTCTGTTTTTGCCATGATACTGGGCTGGTTTTATGGCCCGTTCATGGCCGCGATCGGCGTCATCGGTGCGATGGCCGCGCCCTTCACCTTGAGCACAGGCGCAGGCGCGCCGGACATTCTGTATTACTACTTCGGGCTCATCGCGATCATGGCGCTGGGCATTGACACCATCAAGCGCTGGGCTTGGGTTTCGGTACTGGGGCTGGTTCTTGGCTTTGCGGCGATCTGGCTCTTGTTCGTGGGCGACACAGGGGCGTTGCATTTCCTTGGCTCTACTTTTGTGGTGGCTCTGGCGGCGGTTATCATCCCGCAGCGCAGCCTTGTGCCAAGCCACGCAGGCGCGGCTTTGAGCGACGTTCTGATGGCCACGAAAGGCGAGGCCACATTCCCCGAATTTCCGACACGGCTTTCGGCAGGGGCGCTGTTGTTTGCAACCTACGCAAGCTTTGCTGTGCTGATGGGGGCGGGCAACGTCGCCGAAGAGTGGCTTGGCCTTGGCGCGCTTATTGTGCTCGCCTCTGGGGCGGCGCTCTGGATGGCGCGTGCGCCTGCGTTGTTTGACCACCCGTTGCCGCCCGCGCTTGGCTTTCTGTTGGCGTTGCTGGCGCTCGGGCAGGGCGGAAGCTACCTTGTTTCTGAAGTGACCACAGGGCTGCGCACCAGTGCCGAGGTTGATCCGCCGCAGGTTGGTTACATCCTTTATACGCTGGTTGGCTTTGGCGCGTTCCTGTCGCTGTTGGCGTTCTGGCGGATGCGCGGGGCGGCCTTGGGCGCGGCGCGTGCTGGCGAGCCAATGATTTGGGCGGTTTCGGCGGCAGTGCTGGCGCCTGCAAGCTTTCTGATCCTTGAGTTCTTGTGGCCTGCGAGCCAGGTCATTGGTGCCTACCCTTGGGCGCTTACGGCGATAGCCTTGGCGGCGTTTATGACGGTTTTGGCCGAGCGCACCGTTGCGGCGGGCGGAGAGGCCGTGAAGGCGCGCGCGGGGCTTATGGCTCTGGCTGCTTTGACGCTGATCGCGATGGCGTTGTTTCTGGTGCTGTCAAAAACCGCGCTGTCGCTGGCCTTGGCCGCGATGGTGCTTGGCATTGTGGTGCTGGACAAGCGGATCAACCTGCCAGCGCTTGGCTGGTTTGTTCAGCTCGGTCTGGCTGTCATCACCTACCGTCTGATCGCCGATCCGGGCCTTTACTGGGCGGTTGAGCAATCCAGCGCGCTTGAGGCGGCTGTGGCCTATGGCGGCGTTTTGGGGTTCCTTGCGGCGGCGTGGCTTTTGCTTGACGGCCAAGAGCGGCTGTCTACACGGCTTGCGATTGAATCGACGGGCATGCTTGTGGCGCTTGCTGGCGTCATGGTCGTGTTCGCGCGGGTGCTGGAAGACAATATGTTCAGCCATTGGGGCATGGGCTTGTTGGCCACGCTTTGGGGCGCGGCCTTGCTGGCGCAGCTTTACCGTTTGCGCGGCACCGAACTGGCAGTGCACCGCGGCGTGCGCTATGTGCTGATGGCGCTGTTTGGCTTGCTGGCGGGCTTGTCGCTGGTGGCGCAGGCGACTGTGTTTAACCCGTTGATGGGCGGCTTTATGAGCAGTGAAAAAGTCGCGGGCCCGATCCTGTTTGACAGCCTTGCGCTGGCGTATCTGCCTGTCGCCGCGCTGTTTGCCTTGGCGGCTTGGAAGTTTACCAAACCGGACGGGATGCGGCGCAAAGTGCTGGTGATTTTTGCGAGCTTTTATGGCGTGACATATGTAGCGTTTGAAATCCGTCGTCTGTTTCGCGGGCGCGATCTGTCGGTTTATGGAGTCACGGACGGCGAGCTTTACGCCTACACGGTGGCTATGCTTGTCGGCGCGGGGCTTTTGCTGATGCTGGCCTTCTCGCGCCGCTCTGTCACGCTGCGCAAAATCGCGATGGGGCTGGTTGCGGTGACGATCGCCAAGGTGTTCCTTGTCGATATGTCAGGGCTTTCGGGCCTGACGCGCGTGTTCTCGTTTATGGGGCTGGGCCTTGCGCTTTTGGGGCTGACCTGGGTCAACCGCCTGATGACGGCGCAATGGGAAAAGGGCGCGGCTGCAGAGCCTGAGCTTTCAGAAGATCGGGACTGAGCCTTTGGGGCGGTCGCGATCGGCTATGCCGAGGCGCAATCCGCGCCCGATCCGGTGGGCGAGGGCAGAAAAGCTGGCGGCGGAAGGCGCGGGCAGTTTTTGCGTCAAGACCTCGTCAAACAGCGCCAGCCAATGGTCAAAGTGCTCGGCGCGCATTTCGGGAATTCCGAGGTGAACCATCATCGGATTGCCCTCATAGCCTTGCTCATGCAGGATCGCTTTCTTCCAGAACCCGCCGATTTTGGCTTCGTGCTTTGGCCAGTCGCTGATGCGTGAGGCGAAGATCGGCCCGAGCACCGCGTGCGCGCGAATGCGGGTGTAAAACGCGCTCATCACAGCGTCGATCTGCTCGGAGGTTATGTCAAAACGGGGCGGAAGAGACGACATATTGAGCCTTTCAATGCGCAATGTGGTTGGGCATGCCGCCATTTTGAGTATGCTGGGGTAAATGGCAATAAGGGCAACTGTCGCATGTCTAGAGTTTTGTGTCTCGGCGCCTACGGGCTGATAGGATCGGGTGTCGTGCATCGGCTTCAAACTGCGGGGCATGAGGTGCTCGGTTTCGGGCGCAATGCAAGCGTTGCGCATCGGCTTGGCGCGTCTTTTGAGTGGGTGATCGGCGACATGCGGGACTATCTTGAACCGCAAGACTGGCAGCCACTGCTTGAGGGTGTTGACGCGGTTGTCAATGCGGCGGGGGCTTTGCAAGACGGGCCTGATGACGACTTGGAAGCTGTGCATCATTTTGCCGTGAAAGCCTTGGCGCAGGCTTGCCTTCGCTCTGGCACCGGGCTTGTTCAGATTTCAGCAACGGGGGCGGTGCCTGAGGCGAACACCGAGTTTATGCGCTCAAAGGCACGTGGTGATGCGGCGATTGTGGAGAGCGGCTGCCGGCATGTCATTTTGCGGCCCGGGCTGGTCGTCGCTTCGGCGGCTTATGGCGGCACGCTGTTGTTGCGCCAACTGGCGGCGGTGCCTTGGGTGCAGCCTTTGGCGCTGGGCAAAACACCTGTGCAAACGGTTGCGTTGGCTGACGTTGCGGCGGCTGTTGTAGCGAGCGTTGAGGGAGAGGTGCCTGAGGGCGCTTATGACCTCGTTGAAGAGACGCCACAGACCCTGCGGGAGGTTTTGCGCGCGTTGCGGAGCTGGCTTGGCTTCAAGCCTGCGCGGCTTACGCTGCCCTTGCCGAAAGTGCTGCTTTGGCCTGTCGCCAAGCTGGCTGACGGGCTTGGGCTTCTTGGCTGGCGCTCGCCTTTGCGCAGCACTGCGGTGGCCACGCTGAAAGACGGCGTGACAGGCGACGCGACGGCTTGGAACACAACGGGTGCCGCACCGATGGGCCGTTTGGCAGATACCCTGCAAAGTCTGGAAGCGCGGCCCGAAGACAGGCTGGCGGCGCGGATGGCGCTGTTGATGCCTGTCGTCATCGCCGTTTTGGCCTTGTTCTGGACGGTTTCTGGTCTGGTCGGGCTTTGGCAGCTTTCAGAGGCGGCGAAGGTGTTGACACAGGCCGGCTGGGAGCAGCCCGTGGCGCTGGCCAGTGTTGCTTTGTTTGCGCTGGTTGATGTTGGCTTGGGGCTGCTCGTGCTCATGCGCCGACATGCCAAGAGGGCGCTGTGGGGGATGATCGCGGTGAGCGTGTTCTACCTGCTCAGCGCAAGCGTGGTAACGCCCGCGCTCTGGCTTGATCCGCTCGGCCCGCTTGTCAAAGTCCTGCCCTCTATCATGTTGGCACTGGTGGCTCTGCCGATGTTGGAAACACGCTGATGGAGTATGTGGATATACTGCGTTGGCTGCATGTTATCGGCGCTTGCGTGCTGCTGGGCACGGGGGCTGGCATCGCGTTTTTTATGCTGATGGCGCACCGCACGGGGCAGGCAGCGTTGGTGGCGCATACGGCCAGCGTTGTTGTTGTTGCCGACACGGTGTTTACGGCAACCGCCGCCATTGTGCAGCCCATAACAGGCGTGCTTCTGGCGCGCGAAACCGGCTGGCCTTTGAGCGAAGGCTGGATCGTGCTGTCGCTAGGGCTGTATGTGTTCACGGGGCTTTTCTGGTTGCCTGTTGTCTGGATACAAATCCGCCTGCGTGACCTCGCAAAAGAAGCGGCGGCCAGCGGGCAGGCCCTGCCAGCTGACTACAACCGCTTGTTTGGCGTTTGGTTTGCTTGCGGCTTTCCGGCCTTCTTTGCCGTCATGGGCATTGTCTGGCTGATGCTGGTGCGCCCGCCGATTGCGTTGTTTTGAGGCGCGCGCTACCGGGCTACTGGAAGGTGACGATCGTCGGATATCCGTAGATGTCTTTTGTCTTGTCGCGCCCGCTGGCTTTGCCTGCTGTGACAGCTGCGCCGACGATGCCGAACCCGAAAAGCACATGGCCCGCGGCCTGTGACTGGTAGGCCAGCTGTGTCAGATTTACGGCTGAAACAGTCTGGGAATAGCTCTTGCCTTCAATTTCGCATGTCACAGTCAGATCTGGTGAGGCTCTGCCGAAGCTGGGCAGGTTTATCGCCTTGCCGAACCTGCTTTGGGCGGTGAAAGCGGCGCTTTCGTAAAGGCAGGTTCCTTTTTTGTCTTGCACAAAGTTGGGCGTGCCGAGGCGCAGATCGGTTTTGGAGGGGTAGGCGCCGATTTGCGTTAGCTTTTTGCCTTGGGCCGTCAGTGATACGGCGGCGGAGACAGCCGTGCCATTTGCGCTTTGCTGGCGCGCATTCTGGCCCTGTTCAGTGCAGGCCGTGATCGCCAGAAGGGCGGCAAGGGGCAGCAAAATTCCGGATTTGAGTTTCATAACAAGACTCCTTTTCTTGCGCTGTCGCTAGCAAATGCGCGCGGGCCATGCAAGCTGCTGCATCATCTGCGCTGCGCGGCTATTTGACAGGGCGTGAGCGCTCTGGACCGCGCTACAAACTCGGCCTATAACGCGAGTCATGACATGGCTCGACCTGCTCATTATCCGAATTATATGCCCGGCGCTCTGACACAACGAGCCGCCGGGATAAGGCGCTTGGGGAGCCCACGCCGAACCGCTTCACAAATTGACAAAACCTGATCCGAAGGACGCCAAAAATGTGCGCCGATACGCCTGAATACAAGACCACGCTGAACCTGCCTGAAACCGATTTCCCGATGCGCGCGGGCCTGCCCACACGCGAGCCTGCTTGGCTTGAACGCTGGGAGAAGCTGGGCATCTACGACCAGCTGCGCGCCAAGGGCGAAGGCCGCGAGCCGTTTATCCTGCATGACGGCCCGCCCTATGCGAACGGGCATCTGCACATCGGCCATGCGCTGAACAAAACGATCAAGGACATGATCGTGCGCTCTCATCAGATGATGGGCCACGACGCGCGCTATGTGCCGGGCTGGGACTGTCACGGGCTGCCCATCGAGTGGAAGATCGAAGAGCAATACCGCAAGAAGGGCAAGAACAAGGACGACGTGAACATCGTTGATTTCCGTCAGGAATGCCGCAAGTTTGCCGAGGGCTGGGTGGACATCCAGCGCGAGGAGTTCAAGCGCCTTGGCATCACAGGCAACTGGCCTGACCCATACCTCACGATGGATTTTCACGCCGAGCGGGTGATCGCGGAAGAGTTCATGAAGTTCCTGATGAACGGCACGCTTTACCAAGGCTCAAAGCCTGTGATGTGGAGCCCCGTGGAACAGACAGCTTTGGCCGAGGCCGAAGTGGAATACCACGACAAAGAGAGCTTCACGGTTTGGGTGAAGTTTGAGGTTGCTGGCGGCACTGAGCTGGACGGTGCGAAGGTCGTCATCTGGACGACGACACCCTGGACGCTGCCGTCAAACAAGGCCGTGGTTTACGGCGAGAGCATCTCCTACGGGCTTTACGAAGTCACAGGCACGCCTGACGAGTGTTGGGCGAGCGTTGGCGAGAAGTTCCTGTTGGCGGACAACTTGGCCGCTGATGTCTTTGCACGTGCGCGTTTTGAAGATGGTATGTGGACACGTGTGCGCGATGTGGCTGCCGACGAGCTTGCGGGCCTGAGCCTGAAGCACCCGCTGAACGGCGTTGAGGGCAGCAATGGCGAGTGGGACGACATTCGCGATTTCCGCGCAGCCGAATTTGTGACAGACACCGAAGGCACGGGCTTTGTGCACTGCGCGCCATCTCACGGGATGGAAGAATTCGAGCTCTACCGCGACTTGGGGATGCTGGAGCAAGTCATCACCTATAACGTCATGGACGATGGCGGTTTCCGCGCTGATCTGCCGTTCTTTGGCGGCAAGTACATCCTCAACCGCAAAGGCGGCGAGGGCGACGCGAACAAAGCCGTGATCGACAAGTTGGCCGAAGTCGGCGGATTGCTGGCGCGTGGCAAGATCAAACACAGCTATCCGCATTCTTGGCGCTCAAAAGCTCCGATCATCTACCGCAACACGCCGCAGTGGTTTGCGAGCGTGGACAAGGCCGTTGGCGACGGACAGGACGCGATGGGCAAGAGCATTCGCGAGCGCGCGCTGAACTCGATTGACAAGCTGGTGAAATGGACGCCGCAGACGGGGCGCAACCGCCTTTACTCCATGATCGAAGCACGGCCTGACTGGGTGCTCTCGCGCCAACGCGCTTGGGGTGTTCCGCTGACGTGCTTCACGAAGAAGGGCCTGTTGCCGACTGACGAGGGCTTTTTGCTGCGCGATGATGCGGTGAACGCCCGCGTGGCCGAAGCCTTTGAGGCCGAGGGCGCTGACTGCTGGTATATGGACGGCGCGAAAGAGCGCTTCTTGGGCGGCGATTATGACGCTGACGAGTGGGAGCAGGTGTTTGACGTTCTCGACGTGTGGTTTGACTCCGGCTCAACCCACGCTTTCGTTTTGCGTGACCGTGCTGACGGCGCGCCTGACGGCATTGCCGACGTTTACATGGAAGGCACCGACCAACACCGCGGCTGGTTCCACTCATCATTGTTGCAGGCCTGCGGAACCTTGGGGCGCGCGCCTTACAAGAACGTGGTGACGCACGGGTTTACGCTGGACGAGAAGGGCATGAAGATGTCGAAGTCGCTCGGCAACACCATCGTGCCAGAGACGGTTATTAAGCAATATGGTGCTGATATCCTGCGGCTTTGGGTGGCGCAGACGGATTACACCGCTGACCAGCGCATTGGCCCGGAGATCCTGAAAGGGGTGGCCGATAGCTATCGCCGTTTGCGCAACACGATGCGCTATATGCTTGGCGCGCTGTCGCACTTCAAAGAGGAAGAGCGCGTTGATGTAGCCGAGATGCCCGAGCTTGAGCGCTATGTGCTGCACCGCTTGGCGGAGCTTGATCACCAAGTGCGCACGGGCTATCGCGCGTTTGACTTTCAGGGCGTGTTTTCGGCGGTTTTCAACTTCTGCACGGTTGAGCTGTCGGCGTTCTATTTCGACATTCGCAAGGATGCTTTGTATTGCGACGGCGACACGCTTCGCGCCAAGGCGGCCCGCACGGTTATGGACCTGCTGTTTGAGCGTCTGACAACATGGCTCGCGCCTGTTCTGGTGTTCACGATGGAAGATGTCTGGCTCTCGCGCTATCCGGGCGAGGACAACTCTGTGCACTTGCAAGACATTCCCGACACGCCTGCCAACTGGCTGGACGAGCCTCTGGCCGCCAAGTGGGCGCACGTGCGCCGCGCGCGCCGTGTGGTAAACGCGGCCCTTGAAGTACAGCGCGCTGACAAGGTTATCGGGGCCAGCCTTGAGGCGGCGCCGATCGTTTACGTGCGCAACGCCGAGATGCTGGAGGCGCTGAAGAGCGTGCCGTTCAAGGACATCTGCATCACCTCCGGTTTGCAACTCACAGACAACCCAATTTCCGACGAGGCCTTCCGCATGCCGGAGATCGAAGACATCGGTGTCGAGTTTGAAATGGCCGATGGCGAGAAGTGCGAGCGTTGCTGGAAGATTTTGCCAGACGTGGGCACGCATAAACACGCGGGCACTTGCGCACGGTGTAGCAAGGCGCTCGGTTGATCTGCTGCTGCGCTGAGGCAGGCTCGGTATGAGCCTGACGGTCTTTCTGGCTGTCCTTGGTGCAGCACTTTTGCATGCGAGCTGGAACGCGCTCATCAAGACGGGCGCTTCCAAAATTGCCTCTATGTTTATCCTCACTTTGGTGCAGGGCGTGGCGGGGTTTGGCATTGCCATGACCCAGCCTTGGCCTGCGGGAGAGGTCTGGCTTTGGCTGGCGGCGTCGGGGGTGTTTCACGCGGGCTATAAGCTGTTCTTGGCCTTTGCCTATGAACAGGGGGATTTGAGCCGCGTCTACCCGATCGCGCGCGGGGCGGCGCCGATGATTGTTACGCTTGTGTCGGCTTTGCTGCTGATCGATGTGATCAAGCCCGTGGAATACGGCGCGATTGTGCTTTTGGGCCTTGGCATTGCGCTGATGGCGCGCGGGGCTTTCACCAATGGCGAGAGCCGAAAGCTGGTGCCTTTGGCGCTTGGCTCGGCGTGCATGACGGCGGGCTATTCGCTGGTTGACGGGCTTGGGGCGCGCGAGGCGGGCAACGCTGTGATGTATGTCGGCTGGCTGTTTGCTTTTGATGCTTTGCTGTTCTCGCCGTTGATTTTGGCGTTGCGCGGCACGGCGGGGATGCGCGCGAGCCGAAGGGACTGGGGCATTGGCGCTTTGGCGGCGGCGGCGTCTTATTGCGCCTATGCGATCGCGGTTTGGGCCATGACAGTCGCGCCGATTGCTTTGGTGACGGCGCTGCGCGAGACGTCGATTTTGTTTGCGGTTCTGATCGGATGGCTGTTCTTTAAGGACAGGATGGACAGGGGCAAAGCCCTTGCAGCCTTGCTGATTGTCGGCGGGGTTGTGTTAACGCGGCTTTGATTGAGAGCCTGTAAAGATGCGCCTGTGAGCGGCGCCCAACCACCCACCCCGCGCTCACAGGCGCTTAAGGAGGCATAATGCATCTGACCGTTCAGACCCCGACAGGGCCGTTTACGTTGAGTGAGGAAGGTGGTGCGATTGTGCGGGCAGAGTGGGGCGGCGACTTTGAAGACCATTCCGATTTGCTCGACGAGGCCGCACGTCAGATCACGGCTTACTATGTGGGCACGCTGACGGCGTTTGACTTGCCGTTGCGGGTGCGAGGCTCGGACTTCCAGCGCGCGGTCTGTGATGTGATGAGCGCGATCCCGTTTGGGGAGACGTTGACCTACGGCGACATTTCCAAGCGCCTCGGCGTGCCTGCGCAGGCCGTAGGGCAGGCTTGCGGGGGCAACCCGATCCCTGTGATCATCCCCTGTCATAGGGTTTTGGGGGCCAGCAGCCTTGGCGGGTTTTCAGGCACGGGCGGAGTTGAGACAAAGGTTTGGTTGCTCAAACATGAAGGGGCCGGAGGGCTTTTGATTTAGCCGTCTTTGCCATACATCACTTGTTGCGCCGCGCCTGCAACAAGCAGGTAGATCGAGGTGATCATCAGGCCCCAGAAGACGAGCGGGATCGGATCAAAGCTTTCCCATGCGGCGAAGCCTGCGAAGACTGTCCACACCAGCGCCATGGGCAGCGAGACGATGCGCCAGCGGTCTGTGCGGACGGGGTGGATGAACTTGACGGGAACGAACATTGTCACCGTGAGAACCGCTACAAGCACGAGGCAGGTTTGCCAAGGCGGCGAGAGGGCGAAGAGCACGAGCACCACCATGTTCCAGCAGCCTGGGAAGCCTGCGAAGGAATTGTCGGCGGTCTTCATTCGCGTGTCGGCGAAATACATGGCCGAGCCGAAAGTGATGACAATGATCGCCACCCAGCCTGACCAGCCGTCCATGAGCCCAGAGGCATAAAGGGCATAGGCGGGGATAAAGACATAGGTGAGATAGTCGATGATCAGATCAAGCAGCACGCCGTCAAACTGCGGTGCGTAATGCTTGACGTGATAGTGGCGCGCAAGCGGGCCATCGACGCCATCAACCGCGAAGGCGACGATCAGCCAGACGAACATCATCGCCCAGTCTTTTTCGATCGCTTCAAGCATGGCGAGCATTGCGAAGACCGCGCCTGTGGCTGTCAGCAGGTGAACGGAGAGGGCTTTGACTTGGGCTGTCATTTGGCATTGCTCGCAGATTTCGGGTGTGACTTTTCGTAGACATCCATCAGGTGCTGGGCGTCAACGGCTGTATAGGCTTGGGTTGTAGAAAGAGACGCGTGGCCAAGCAACTCTTGGATGGCGCGCAAGTCGCCGCCTGCTGTGAGCAGGTGCGTGGCAAAGCTGTGGCGCATGGCATGGGGCGTGGCCGAGGAAGGCAAGCCAAGTTGTAGGCGCGTGTCTTGCATGACTTTCTGGATGATGCGGGGGCTAAGCTTCCCGCCGCGCACACCGCGAAAGAGCGGGCCTTCAAGGCCGGCAAAGGGGCAGAGCTTGAGGTAGGCTGCGACAGCGTCGCGCGCGGCGTCGATGACGGGAACGACTCGCTCGCGGCCCCCCTTTCCCGTGATGCGCAGAATGGCAGGCAGCGGGGCGTCGTACATTTGCAGGCCGAGCGCTTCGGATATCCGCAGGCCGCAGCCGTAGAGCAGGGTGATGACGGCCGTGTCGCGCGCGCCAACCCAAGGCGTCGTTGACTGAAGTTCAACGGTTTGGAGCACGTCGCGGGCGGCGTCGGGCGCAAGCGGGCGCGGCAACTTGGCCTGAAACTTGGGCGCACGGGCGTTGAGCAGCGCTGTGGCTTCAAAGCCCTCACGCTCGCCGAGCCAGCGAAAAAAGCTCTTGTTGGCCGAGAGTTTGCGGGCGATTGAACGCGAGGCAAGCCCTTCGGCGCGCAGGCTGGCAAGCCATGCGCGCACGTCGGTTATCGTGAGGGATTTGAGCGCGGTAAGCCCGGTTTCACCGCCCTTGTAACTGGCGAAGAAACCGAGAAAATCGTGCACATCGCGCGCGTAGGCCTCAACCGTGTTGTCCGAGGCGGCCTTCAAGGCGCGGCGGGTGTCTAGCCATGTTTGCACCGCATCGCGCAGGGCGGGGGATACAAACGCAGCTTCAGCGGTCATGACAACCAGCGGCGCATGGCTCTTTCAAATACACCCGCAAAGAACGACAGCAAGTCAGTGCCTTGTTGGGGCGTAAACTGGTGCGGGTCTTCGCCGCCCATGAGCAACATGCCCGGCAAACGGCCTTCGCCGAGGTTGAGCTTGAGGCAGGCTTCCGAGCGGATGAAGTTTGCCTTGTCACCGTAGACATCGGCGCCTTCTTCGACTTGGCGCAGCGTGACCTGGCGCGCTTCAAGCGTGGTGCCTGCGTTGAGGTAGGCCTCGATGTAGCCCGGTTCAACGACTGTGAGCACTTCACCCAGACGTTGCACGGCTGGGTCATTGTCGTTCTGGACGGATTCAAGCACTAGCTTCACGCAATCGACGCGCAGAATTTCCGCAACCGGCCCGTCCAAGTCTTTCAGGAATGGCTCAAACTCGTGCGGATCAAGCATGCGCAGAATCGCGCGGTGCACCTGGTTGGTTCCAGCGAGGTTTTCGTAAGCTGCGGCAATTACGCTACGGTGCGTGTCTTCCAAGCGGTCAAGGCGGGCCTCAAGGCGTTCCATCGCGATGCCGCGCAAATCAACGATATTGCCGCCCATCGTGCGCTCGTTGGCGGCGATGAGGGCGCGCATAAGGTCCTGATCGTCCAAGATAACGTCAGGCTGCGTAATGATTTTCTCGCGCAATGTGTCTTCGATGCGTGGCTTGCTGCTCATGCGTGCCTCTTAATATTTTGTCGCCTTATAGCACACTTACAGGATTTTTTGACCTGTTTTTTCCCAATCGGACATAAATGCCGCAAGGCCGTTGTCTGTGAGAACATGGTTGGCCATCGCCTTGATAACTTTGGGTGGCGCAGTCATCACATCGGCACCGATGCGGGCGCAGTCAAGCACGTGGTTGACGGTGCGAATAGAGGCCGCAAGAATCTGCGTTTCATAGCCGTAATTGTCGTAGACGGTGCGGATATCTTCGATGAGTTCGATACCGTCCAGGTTGATGTCGTCAAGCCGCCCGATGAACGGGCTGATGAAGGTTGCGCCCGCTTTTGCGGCGAGCAGCGCCTGATTGGCCGAGAAGCACAGCGTCACGTTGACCATGTGGCCTTCGTTTGTCAGCGTGTTGCAAGCCTTGAGGCCCGCCCATGTGAGCGGCACTTTGACGGCGATGTTGTCGGCGATGGCGGCAAGTTTGCGCCCCTCGGCGATCATCGTGTCCGCGTCAAGCGCCACCACTTCGGCGCTCACAGGCCCGCTCACCATTGCGGCGATCTCTTTGGTGACTTCCAAAATGTCGCGGCCTGACTTCATGATCAGCGAGGGGTTGGTTGTGACGCCATCCACCATGCCCAGATCATTCAGCTCGGCGATTTCGTCGATTTCGGCGGTGTCTACAAAGAACTTCATAAAGTGCGGCCTTCTTGGCTTTGGAATTGTCGTGGGCAGCTTTACCTCATAGAAAGGCATGCGCAAACCCCCAAACCGGAGCAACAGGTGGCCGAGCAGGACTATTTCAGCGAAGGCGAGCTTGTCAGTGTTCTGACAACACAGCCGATCCATCGCCCGCTGGACTATAAAGCCTGCGAGGGCGGGTGTCACTTGGGGGCATTCGTTGAGGTGCCTTTGGGGCCGCGCAAAGTCATCGGCGTGGTCTGGGGCAAGGGACGTGGCGGCTTTGACTTGAGCAAGGCGCGCTCTGTGAGCCGCGTTTTGGATGTCGCGCCGATGCGCCCCGAAATGCGCGAGTTCCTGGTGAAATGTGCCGCCTATACGCTGACGCCGATCACGCAGATGCTGCGGCTGGCAACGCGCGCACCGGGGCTGTCAAACCCGCCTTCGATGCAGAAGATCTTGCGCAAAGGCGTGGCCATGCCTGACCGCATGACCGAGGCGCGCCGCCGCGTGCTTGCTGTCTTTGAAGACTACGGCGGGTTGTCGTTTACGCAGCGCGAGTTGGCCGAGCACGCAGACGTGACGCCCTCGGTGATTAAGGGACTCGTCAAGCAGGGCGTTGTGCTTGAGGAAGACACGCCGCGTGACTTGCCGTTCCCGCGACTTACGCCAGACTTTGGCCGCAAAGACCTGACGGAGGCGCAGGAAGCCGCTGCCAACCAGCTTTGTGACAAGGTCAAGGCAGGGGCCTACGCCAGCACGCTTTTGTGGGGCATCACAGGCTCAGGTAAGACGGAGGTTTACCTTGAAGCTGTCGCAGAAACCCTGCGCAAGGGGCGGCAGGCCTTGGTGCTTCTGCCCGAGATCGCTCTGTCGGCCGAGTTTATGAAACGCGTCGAAGCGCGCTTTGGCGCGAAAGCCGCCGAGTGGCACTCGGGCGTGACGATGACAGAGCGCCGCCGCACTTGGAAGATGGTGGGTGAGGGGGCTGCTGACGTGGTCGTTGGCGCGCGCTCGGCGCTGTTTTTGCCGTTCCGCGACTTGGGGTTGATCGTGGTCGATGAGGAGCACGACACCTCCTACAAGCAGGAAGACGGCGTGCTATACAACGCCCGCGACATGTCTGTTTTGCGCGCGTCTTTGTGCTCGGCGCAGGTTGTTCTGGCGTCGGCCACGCCCAGCCTTGAAAGCTGGACGAACGCGCAATCCGGCAAGTATGACCTTGTCGAGCTTGGCTCGCGCTATGGCGAGGCTGTGTTGCCCGAGCTGAAAACCATCGACATGCGGCAAGTCAAGTTGCCGTCAAACCGCTGGATATCGCCAGAGCTGGAGAATGCTGTCAAAGCGCGGATCAGCCGCGGCGAGCAGTCGCTGCTGTTTCTCAATCGACGCGGCTATGCGCCCGTCACGCTGTGCCGCAAATGTGGCGAGCAGATCGGGTGCGACCATTGCGACGCACGCATGGTCGAGCACCGGTTTCAAAAGCGGCTGGTCTGCCACCAGTGCGGCGAAAGCAAGCCGATCCCCGAGGCCTGCCCGTCGTGCGAAAGCGAAGACTCGCTGGCTGTCGTCGGCCCGGGCGTCGAGCGCCTTGCCGAGGAGGCTGGAGAGCGCTTCGAAGGGGCGCGCATTGCAGTGCTATCGTCCGATCTTTTCGGCAGCGCGCGGGCTTTGAAGGCGCAGATTGCCAGCATCGCCGAAGGCGGCGCTGACATCATCATCGGCACGCAACTGGTGGCCAAGGGGCACAACTTCCCGCTGCTCACGCTGGTTGGCATCATCGACGCCGATTTGAGCCTGCAGGGCTCTGACATGCGTGCCGCCGAGCGCACGTTCCAGCAAATGCGGCAGGTGTCGGGGCGGGCAGGGCGCGCCGAAAAGCGCGGCGTTGCTATGCTGCAAACCTATCAGCCCGATCACCCTGTGTTGCGGGCGATCATGTCCGGCAAAGAGCGGGCCTTCTGGCACGCGGAAGCCGACGAGCGGCGCGTTTCGGGCATGCCCCCCTTCGGGCGGCTCGCGGGTGTGATCATCAGCGCACCCGAGCCACAGGATGCCTTCGAGCTTGGTGAACATCTGGCGCGCAACACGGCTCCGCTAGAGGCCATCGGCGCTCAAGTATTCGGCCCGGCACCCGCGCCCATAGCCCGCGTGCGCGGCCGTCACCGTGTGCGCCTGCTGATAAAGGCTCCTAAAGACGCCCCCCTGCAAGGTGCGATCCGCCAATGGCTGAAGGGCCTTAAGCTCCCCAACCAACTCCGCCTGAACGTCGATATCGATCCGCAAAACTTTTACTAACGTCTGTCTTTTTGGTCCAAATATCCCGG
Organism: uncultured Lentibacter sp.; assembly: GCA_947497495.1. Lineage (GTDB taxonomy): Bacteria > Pseudomonadota > Alphaproteobacteria > Rhodobacterales > Rhodobacteraceae > Lentibacter. The sequence goes on along the minus strand of CANMGT010000004.1, from coordinate 193,933 downwards.
GGGGTCTGGGGGGCTGGCCCCCCAGCCTGTCGGATTTCGCGCAGCGAAATTCGAATTCAAACAGCCTGTCCTTTGGCGCTCATCCCGCGTTGATCGACGAGATAGTCGGTGATCATAGCGCCGATCCACATGCAAAAGAGCGCCAGCCACGCAGTGCCCGCAAAGATCGAACCGCCGGTAACGCCAGCCCCGATGGCGCAGCCGCCTGCCAGCATGGCGCCAAAGCCCATCAGCACGGCCCCCGTCATCGAACGGCGCATGTTGCTTTCGTCCGAAAAGCCCTGAAACTTGAACTCGCGGGTCAGAACAGCGGCAATGAACGAGCCGATGACAACGCCCGGAACGAGGCCCACGTCAAACTCAAGCACAGCGTTGCGATCGAGGAAAAACATCAGCGTGTGTGCCGACGGCCCCGAGAAGGTCGCACTTTCGATCTGGATCGGGTCAAACACCACTTGGCTCAGGCTATAGGTCAGCACCCATCCGAGCGCGACAGAGAAGCCGACGCCAGAGGCAAACACCAGCCGAGAAAGGCCGATCTTTTCCTTGTAGGAAATATAGAGCGCCAGCCCCGCCGTGAACAGCCCAAGCAGGAGGCCAGCGGTTTGCGGTGCGCCGACGAATGCCAGCAAATCAAGGTTGCGTCCGCCCGTTGTGACCCAAAGTGCAGCGAGGTTGTCGCGCAGCGGCGACAAAACGCCAGACAGAGACATCTGCGCCACGACAGCAAACACAAGCCCCGCCACCACGGAGCGCAGGTTGCCCGTTGCGGCCAGCACCAGAAGCCGCCCCGAGCAGCCCCGCGCCAACACCATACCCGCGCCGAACAGAAGCCCGCCGATCACAGCGCCTGACCAGCTGCCAGGCACCGCCATCATCCGCGCATCGGCTGTTTCAAACAGACCCAGAAGCTGCGCGCCTTGCACCCAGACAAGGGCGGTTGAGAAGGTCAGAAGCCAGACGGCGACCTTGTCCTTCATCATCCCGCGGGCGAATTCGACAGCCGCAGCGCGCAGGCAGAATTTGCTGCGCTGGGCGGCCACGCCGAAAACGATGCCGGTGATCAGCCCGAAAAGCGCCACTGTGGGCGCCTCGCCGATCCGTTCAATCAGTGCAACTATGTCCATCGTTTTCCTCACTTTCGCGTGCGGTATGCATTGAAATGAATGTATGCACCTTGATTTATATCAGACAGCAGAAAATTCTGGGACTTGCCCGCAAAAGAGCTTATGCGAAGTCATGGCCAGACTTGTGAAAATCTCCGACACCGCGACACTGCCGTTTTGGCGCAGGCCGGAGGGGCTGTTGTTCATGATGGCCTTTGCGATGCCGATCGCGTTTGCGACATGGAGCGCTCTGCTCAACAACTTCGTGATCGAGGTCGGGCATTTTGACGGCTCTGACAACGGCTGGCTGCACACGGTACGCGAAATTCCGGGGTTTCTGGCGGTTGGCGTGATTGCGTTGATCATTTTCATTCGCGAGCAAGTCTTGGGGCTCGTCTCGCTGATCATGCTGGGCGCGGCGACGGCTGTGACGGCGTGGTTTCCCTCGCTGGCGGGCATTCTGACGATCACGATGCTGAGCTCAATCGGCTTTCACTATTATGAAACGGTGAACCAGTCTTTGCAGCTTCAGTGGCTTCCCAAAGAGCGTGCACCCAAGGTTTTGGGCTATTTGCTTGCAATGGGCTCGGGGGCGACACTGATCTGTTATCTGATCATCGTCGCGCTCTGGGAGCCTTTGGGGCTGAGCTATAACATTGTTTACATGGTGTCCGGCGGTGTTACCGCTGCGATCGCTGTGTTCTGCCTGCTGGCGTATCCGCAGTTCGAAGCGCCGCATCCGCAGATTAAGAAGATGATCCTGCGCCGCCGCTACTGGCTTTACTATGCGTTGCAGTTCATGGCCGGTGCGCGACGCCAGATTTTCATGGTTTTCGCGGGTTTTATGATGGTCGAAAAGTTTGGCTTTGCCGTGCATGAAATCACCGCGCTTTACTTGATCAACCTCGTCATCAACATGGTGATCGCGCCGGTGTTCGGACATGTTGTTCACCGGTTTGGGGAGCGCAACACGCTGTTGTTTGAATACTTCGGGTTGATGGTCGTCTTTCTGGCTTATGGCGGCATCTACTGGTTTGGCTGGGGCGTCGTGCTGGCCGCGATGCTCTATGTCATCGATCATGTGTTCTTCGCGCTCGCACTGGCTTTGAAAACCTACTTCCAGAAGATAGCCGACCCGAAAGATATTGCCCCGACAGCGGCTGTTGCCTTCACGATCAACCATATCGCGGCTGTCGTTTTGCCGGCCTCTTTGGGGTATCTCTGGCTCGTCTCACCCTCGGCCGTCTTTGCGCTGGCGGCCTCGATGGCGGCGGGCTCGTTTGCCCTGGCATTGATGATCCCGCGTCACCCGGAGCCGGGCAACGAAACAGTTTTCTCCAAATTCGCCCGCACTCAAGCGGCCACATAACAGCGGACTTTTCTCATGATCTCTTACTCTGCGTTCACCACAGTTACTGGCAAAGCCACAGCCGAGACCCTCGGAGAAGCCCTGGAGGGCATGAACCCCGAGCCAACGGGCGTGGGTGTTTTCGAGGTTGAAGACGGCTCCGGGCTTTGGGAAGTGGCGGGTTACTTCACAGAAGCGCCCGACAAGGGCGGGCTGGCCCTGCTTGAGGCCATGCATGGCGCGAGTTTTGTTGTCTCGGAAATTCCGGAAACCGACTGGGTTGCCAAAGTGAAACGCGAGTTGGCTCCTGTCGAGGCGGGCCGGTTTTTTGTCTATGGCAGCCACGACGCTGACAAACTGCCTGAAGGTGCCGAGCCTCTGCTGATCGAGGCTGCGATGGCCTTTGGCACGGGCCACCACGGCACCACGCTGGGCTGTTTGCGCGCTCTTGACCATATTGCAACCGAGGGCTTCGTGGCCAAGACAGTCGCCGACATCGGCTGCGGCACGGCTGTGCTGGCGATGGGGGCCGCGCGGCTTTGGCCCGCAAAGATTATTGCAAGTGATATCGACGAGGTTGCGGTTGATGTGGCGCTGGCCAATGCCGAGGCCAATGGGCTGGCAGGCAGAATCGACTGCGTAGAGGCGGCTGGCTTTGATCACCCTGATCTGGCGGCTGCGGCACCCTATGACTTGATCTTTGCCAATATCCTCAAGGGGCCGCTTTTGGCTTTGGCGCCCGAGATTGCGGCGAATCTCACACAAGGCGGCTATGCGATTCTTTCGGGGATTTTGAATGAGCAGGCTGACGAGGTGATCGAGGTTTATGCACAAAATGGCATCAATCTGTCTCAAAAAGATGTGATTGGTGACTGGAGCACACTTTTGCTGACAAAGTTAGAACGAGTTTAAGCGATTTATAGTCTAAATTGAGGCAGTTGCCCAAAAATTGCCACAATTCAACGAGATATTGAAGTCAATCCGGTGGGGGCGCTGGAGGCTGCTATGTCCGGTACGACTGAAAAATTTGATAAGCGCATTGGGCGCGTTCGAAAAACCCATGAAGCGATGAGCCGTGGCTACACGTTTCGCGTGGAGAAGAGCGGCCTGATCAAGATTAAACCCAAGCACACCAAGCCGGGCTTTCCCTTCGGCGGTGTGGTTGCTGTGCTCGCGGTTGGCCTCCTGTTCAAAGCGGTTGTTTTTGCCAGCTACGGCCCTGAGAAATATTCTTCCAAGGTCGCTTTGCTGAAGTCGGGAACTGTCGTTGAGCAAGGCAGCGCTTGGCTGCTTGAGCCGGGCAAGCCGACTTACATGCTGGCGTCTTTCGTCGGCGGCATCATCCGGTAGCTGAAACTGTTTCTCTCCGCCCCTCCAAAGGCTGTCCCTCCAAAAGCTTTCTCTCCAGTGACGACCCTCCATAGAAAAAGCCGCGCTTCTGACCGGAAGCGCGGCTTTGTCCTTTGGGCCCATGGCCCGTTAGGACTGTAGAGATGCGTTTAGATGTGCTGCTCTGCAATGCGGTCAATGTCGCCGCGGCAGAGGCCAATGTCTTCAAGCTCGCGGTCGCTCAGGGTTGAAAGCGCGTTACGTGTGACGCGCGCATCGTTCCAGGCAGAGATCATCGCGATCACAGGGGCGAAGAACTGGCCGATACGGCCATTTGAAGCAATGACTTGCTCGGTGCGGGTGAATTCGATTGAGGCCATATCCGTGTTCCTTTTTTGTGTTGCGTCATGGTCATTAGCGTTGGGGGGCATCTAGGGGGAGATTGCTCCACTCACAAGCGGTGAAATCACATATGAGATATGCGCTTTCTGCATGGGTCTTGGGCGGGTTAATGCACCTTTTTAGTATGGCTCAAATGCGTCTTCGACTGTGTCGTTTTCAGGCTGCACGCGGCGGTTTTGGACATTGCAATGTCGCTTGCGGGGAATTGTGACGTTTTGGGGCTTTGAGATGTTAAGACTTGGCACATGTTCTTGTTTCGTGCTACTGCTTCAAAAAAGCAACAGAGCAGTGAGTAGTCATGCGGATTTTAGGGATCGACCCGGGCCTGAGGAATATGGGCTGGGGCATTATAGACTCTGCCGGCTCGCGTTTGAGCTTTGTTGCGAACGGTGTGGTGCACTCCGAAGGCGCCGATTTGGCAGACAGGCTCTGCTCGCTGCATAGGCAACTTACAGAGGTTTTGCGCGAACATGCCCCGCAGACCGCCGCCGTTGAGCAGACGTTTGTGAACAAAGACGGCGCTTCGACGCTGAAACTCGGGCAAGCGCGCGGCATTGCCTTGCTGGTGCCTGCACAGTTCGGGTTGAGCGTGGGGGAATATGCGCCCAACAAGGTGAAGAAGACGGTTGTTGGCGTCGGCCATGCCAGTAAAGAGCAGATCAAACATATGGTGAAGATGCAGCTGCCCGGCGCGGACGTAAAAAGCGCCGATGCGGCGGATGCTTTGGCGATTGCCATTTGCCACGCTCACCACCACAAATACGACCAACTCCTTTTGAAGACAGGAAGCTGAGCACATGATCGGGAAGATAGCCGGACGGATTGACTATATTTCTGATGATCATGTGCTGATTGACGTCAAGGGCGTGGGCTATCTTGTCTATTGCTCGGAGCGCACGATGCAGGCTTTGCCAAGCGCGGGCGAGGCTGTTGCGCTGTATACTGACTTGCTGGTGCGTGAGGACAATTTGCAGCTTTTCGGGTTCACGTCTCTGGTTGAGAAAGAGTGGCACAGGCTGCTGATGAGCGTACAGGGTGTGGGCGCAAAGGCCTCGCTGGCTATTTTGGGCACGGTCGGCGCTGAGGGCGTCAGCCGCGCGATTGCGCTGGGCGACTGGAACGCTGTGAAGGCGGCCAAAGGCATCGGCCCGAAAACGGCGCAGCGGGTTGTGCTGGACTTGAAAGACAAGGCGCCAAGCGTGATGGCATTGGTGCCAAGGGGCGCGGCCAAGGGGGCGAGCGCGCCGGAAGACGACAGCGTGCTGGAAGACATTGTCGAGTCGGCCCCCGAGCCTGCGGGTAGTGCTGCCGCGCAGTCAGAGGCTTTGTCGGCGCTGACAAACCTTGGCTATGCCCCCGGCGAGGCGGCCGCAGCTGTGGCGCAGGCGCAAAACGAGGGGGCGGGAGAAGACACCTCCTCGCTTATTCGCGCCGCGCTGAAGCTCATGGCGCCGAAGGGGTAGAGCATGGAAGACCGTGACCCGCTTTTGAACCCCGAGGCGCAACCGACAGACTATGAGCGCGCTTTGCGGCCTCAGTCGCTGTCCGAGTTTGTTGGCCAAGCCGAGGCGCGCGCCAACCTCAAGGTGTTCATCGAGAGCGCCAAGATGCGCAAAGACGCGATGGACCACACGCTGTTTCACGGCCCTCCGGGCCTTGGTAAGACAACGCTGGCGCAGATCATCGCCAAAGAACTTGGCGTTGGCTTTCGCATGACGAGCGGGCCTGTGCTGGCGAAAGCTGGCGACTTGGCGGCCATTCTGACCAACCTTGAAGCGCATGACGTGCTGTTCATTGACGAGATACACCGCCTTAACCCTGTTGTGGAAGAAGTGCTCTACCCCGCGCTTGAAGACTTCGAGCTGGACTTGGTGATCGGCGAGGGGCCTGCCGCGCGCACCGTGCGCATCGAGTTGCAACCCTTCACGCTTGTGGGTGCAACGACGCGGCTTGGCTTGCTGACAACGCCTCTTCGCGACAGGTTTGGCATCCCCACACGGTTGCAGTTTTACTCGGTGGACGAGCTTGAGACGATCGTCAGTGGCAACGCCATGAAGCTTGATATCAAGGCTGACAAGGCGGGCGCGCAGGAGATCGCGAAACGCTCGCGCGGCACGCCGCGGATTGCGGGGCGTTTGCTACGGCGGGTTGTCGACTTCGCGCTGGTTGAGGGCGACGGCGTTATCACGCAGGAGCTGGCTGATAAGGCGTTGCTGCGTTTGGGGGTTGATGCGTTGGGCCTTGATGGGGCCGACAGGCGTTATCTTGGACTGATTGCGGAAAACTATGCGGGCGGGCCTGTGGGCATCGAAACGATTGCGGCTGCGTTAAGCGAGAGCCGCGATGCTTTGGAAGAGGTCATCGAGCCCTTCCTGTTGCAGCGGGGCTTGCTGCAACGCACACCGCGCGGCCGAATGCTGGCGGCGAAAGGCTGGGAGCATTTGGGCCTGCGTGCGCCAACGGGGCGAAATGACCTTTTCGAATAGCGTTTAAGGCTTTAGAAGCGCGCCCATGACACCTGAAGATGTAGAACAGCTATTCACACGCAGCGACGGCAGCTTTTTGTTTGCCCGCTGGGGGCGGCCCATGGCGCCGATTGTTTTTGGTGTGGACGACGCGACAGTCGCCACCGTCAAAGGCGCGGTTGAGGCGATGTCTGTGCTGACAGGCCAGCCGCTGATGGAGACAGACGCAGAGCTTGGCTCGAACCTGATGTTCTTTTTCTTTCGAGAGTGGGACGAGCTGTTGGACGTGCCTGACCTTGACCAGTTGGTGCCTGACTTGGCAGCGCTTGTGGCGCGGTTGAAGGAACAGCAGGCGCATCAATACAGGTTTTTCCGCTTTGATGCGCAGGGCGCGATCAAGGCAGCGTTCAGCTTTTTGTGCATGGGCGGCGCTTTGGCCGAGATGCCCGCCGAAAGCATCGCCTTGGCTGAAGTTGCGCAGGTGAGCTTGCTGTGGTCAGACACCGCTTTTGCCAACCGCTCGCCTTTGGCGCAGACAAAAGACGGCGTGCACCTGCTGCACCCCGAGATCGCCGCAGTGATCAAGGCGGCTTACGACCCGGTGCTGCCTGTGATGGAGCAGGATGCGAGCTTTGCCTTGCGGCTGGCGGCGCGGGCAAGCATAGTTTTGCCACCGCAAAGCTAGAGGGCGCGCTATGATCTATGAACTTCCTGTTCGGGTGTATTACGAAGACACCGATATGGCGGGTATCATCTATTACGCCAACTACCTGCGTTACATCGAGCGCGGGCGCTCGGAGTGGGTGCGCGAGATCGGGCTTGACCAGAACGTGATGAAAGAGCGTGACGGAATTGTCTTTGCCGTGCGCCGCGTTGAGGCTGACTACCTTGGCTCGGGCAGGCTGGACGACGAGTTGCTTGTGCAGACTTCTGTCAAGTCGGTGACTGGTGTGAGAATGGTTATGGAACAATGGGTTAAGCGCGGTGAAGAGGTGTTGTTCCACGCGCTTGTCACGGTTGTTTGCATGAGCCTTGAGGGCCAGCCTGTGCGCCTTCCGGCAAATATTCGCCAGATGGTGCACTGAAAACGATCTCTGTGCGACTTGGGATAGCTTTCTGAATAAACTTGCGCTAATTTGCCTGTAATAAGGCGAAAAGCCATAAAGAGAGCAGGCACAATGGAAGCAGAGACACTTGCGATTGCGCAGGAGATTGATTTCTCCCTGTGGGCATTATTTGCACGCGCAACCCTTACCGTTAAATTAGTAATGATCATCCTGATCTTGGCTTCGGGCTGGTCGTGGTCGATCATTATCCAGAAGATCATCAACTACCGCAAAGCGCGCGCCGAGGCGGAGACGTTTGACCATGCGTTTTGGTCGGGCGAACCGCTTGACAGGCTTTACGAGCAGATCGGCGCAGATCCAGAAGGGCAGAGCCGGCGCATATTTGCCTCGGGCATGACAGAGTGGCGGCGTTCGCACCGTGCGGACGGCGGGCTTATCGCCGGAGCGCATGCACGGATCGACAGAACCATGGATGTAGCGATCGCCAAAGAGGCCGAGGGGCTTCAGAGCGGTTTACAAGTGCTGGCGACAGTCGGCTCAACCGCGCCTTTTATCGGCCTGTTCGGAACCGTCATCGGCATCATGAACTCGTTTATCGAGATCGCGCAGCAGCAAAACACCAACCTCGCGGTTGTCGCCCCCGGCATTGCCGAGGCCCTGCTGGCAACAGGGCTTGGCCTTTTGGCGGCTATCCCAGCGGTTATTTTCTACAACAAACTGAGCGCTGACAGCGACAGGATCGTGGCGGGTTATGAAGCCTTCGCCGACGAGTTCTCGACGATCCTGAGCCGCCAGTTGGACAGCTAGTCATGGCTGGAGGAGTTGTTCAGAAAGACAGCGGGGGCGGCAGCCGTCGCCGCCGTTCAGGCGGGCGCGCGCGGCCAATGGCCGAGATCAACATCACCCCGTTTGTCGACATTATGCTTGTGTTGCTCATCATCTTCATGGTGGCCGCCCCTCTGATGACAGTCGGTGTGCCTGTTGAGTTGCCCAAAACGGCGGCCAATGCACTGCCGGCTGACGCGGAAGAGCCGCTGACCGTGACCGTGACAGTTGATGGCGACATCATGATCCAGGAGACTGTGATCGCGCCGGATGCGCTGATTGGCAAGATGCGGGCCATTGCTGCTGAGCGGGCCAATGATCGCGTGTTTTTGCGCGCTGACGGGGCGGTGCCCTATGCGGATGTCGTGCAAGTGATGGGCGCGCTCAACCGCGCGGGGTTTTCAAACATCGGGTTGGTCACCGAAACCGGCGGCCCAAGCCTTGATGGCGAGAATTGAGCGTAGGGCGCGGTGAACACCGGCCAATACATATCCCTTGCTGGCCACGTTGGCCTGATCGGCGTGCTGCTGTTTGGCGGCTCGTGGGAGTCAGAGCCATTGCCGTTTGACATCACGGAAGTTTCTGTCGTGAGTAGCGAGGCCTATGAGGCCGCTCTGCGCGCCAATGATGCGCCTGCCGTGGAGACAAATGTCGAGGCGCCTGTTGCGCCCAGCGAGCCAGCTGAAGACACAGCCACGCCATCGCCGGACAGCACACCAAGCGCCGAGACGCCGGAAGTGCCTGTTGCGACACCTGATGATGCGCCCGAGGTTGACACGACCCAACCTGCGCCAGTGACGGCGGAAGTTGTTGATACGCCGCCGGAAATCACCCCGCCTGCTGAAGATTTTGCAGCACTGGTGCCGGAGCGTAGTGTGCGCCCGCGCCAGAAGCCCATAGAGCGGATTGCGCCGACGCCTGCCGCCGAGCCGCAGGTGCCTGACGCGCAGCCGGAAGAGACGGTGCGGGAAGAGACCGTTGCCGACGAGCCAGTCGAGACACCCGTCGAGGAAGTTGAGGCCGCAGCGCCTGCAGAGGCCACAACCGAGATTGACCCTGAAGCGGCTGACGCGACAACCTCTGCGCCGAAGACGTCTGTGCGCCCGAAAACGCGGCCCCAACGGGCGGCGGCGCAAACGCCTGACACGGCTGACGCGGTGTCTGATGCGCTGCAAGAAGCGCTTTCCGGCGGGAACGAGGCCGCTGAAACGCCTGCCGCGCCAACTGGCCCGCCTTTGACAGGCTCGGAGCGCGAGGGCCTCAAACTGGCGGTTTCTCGCTGTTGGAACCTTGGGGCGCTTTCTTCGGACGCGATGCAGGTTACCATAACCGTCGGTGTGGACATGACTCGTGAGGGCAAGCCTGTGGTCGACTCGATTAGGCTAATCAACAGTTCAGGCGGCTCGGATGCGGCTGCCAAGCAAGCCTATGAGGCCGCGCGCCGTGCGATCATCCGCTGTGGCGCGAGCGGCTATAATTTGCCCGCCGAGAAGTTCGAGCAATGGCGCAGTGTCGAGATGAAATTCAACCCCGAAAGTATGAGGTAACTATGTCCATGAGAATTTGGGGACTGCTGGTTTTTGTTCTGTTGGGTGCTGCGCCGCTGGGTGCGACAGCCGAGCCTTTGCGCATCGAGATCACTGACGGTGTGATCGAACCATTGCCGTTTGCTGCGCCCGAGTTTGTTCCCGAAAATGGCGGATCTGGCCAGTTGGCCGCGAATATTGCGCGGGTTGTGGCGGCTGACTTGGCGGGCACGGGGCTGTTTCGCGAAATCAACAAGAGCGCCTTCATCAGTCAGGTGTCGAGCTTCGGCGCCCCTGTGCAATACGCCGACTGGAAGGCGATCAACGCACAGGCTCTGATCACGGGGGCTGTTTCGGTCGCGGGCGAGAATGTCACGGTGAAGTTTCGTGTGTACGATGTCTTTGCTGGTCAGGAACTTGGCACGGGCCTTCAACTTGCGGGCACCAAGGCGGGCTGGCGGCGCATGGCGCATAAGGTTGCAGACACAGTCTACAGCCGGATCACCGGCGAGGGCGGCTACTTTGACAGCCGCGTGGTATATGTGGCGGAGAACGGCCCCAAGAACGCGCGCAAAAAGCGCCTCGCGATCATGGATTATGACGGCGCGAACGTGAAATACCTGACCGATAGCAAAGACATTGTTCTGGCACCGCGCTTTTCGCCCACGGGCGACCGCGTGCTCTACACCAGCTACGAAACAGGCTTTCCGCGAATCTACGTGCTTGACGTCGAGAACGTTGGCCGCCGAGTGCTGCAAAGCCGCGAGGGCACGACAAGCTTTGCGCCACGGTTTGCGCCCGACGGACGGCGCGTTGTCTACAGCCAAGAGGCAGGCGGCAACAGTGACTTATACTTGATGGACGTGAGCACAGGCAGCGAGCAGCGCCTGACATCTGCGCCCTCAATTGAAACCTCGCCAAGCTTTTCGCCAGACGGAAGCCAGATCGTGTTCGAAAGCGACCGCAGCGGAAGCCAGCAGCTTTATATCATGAGCGCGGGGGGCGGCGAGCCACGGCGTATCAGCGCCGGCTCTGGCCGCTATGGCACGCCTGTCTGGTCGCCGCGTGGTGACTTGGTGGCCTTTACCAAGCAATCCAAAGGGCGCTTTCACATTGGCGTTATGCGCACCGATGGCTCTGGCGAGAAGCTGCTGACAGCCTCGTTCCTTGAAGAAGGGCCAACATGGTCGCCCAACGGGCGGGTTATCATGTTTACCCGCGAAACGCAGGGTGCGAGCGGGCAGTCGAGCCTCTATTCGGTTGATATCACCGGACGTAACCTCAAGCGCGTGCCCACAGAAGGCGGCGCGTCTGATCCTTCGTGGTCGCCGTTGCAGAAGTAAGCGGGCAAATGCCTGCGCATATGATACAGGATTCCCATAATTTCCTGCCTGTGCTAAACAGGATGAAAATAGCGGAAAAAACTTAAAGAGGCTAGCAGCATGAAACTCAAACTAATCACACTCGCCGTGCCAGCGCTTGCGCTGATGACGGCCTGTACAACCCCCGACCGCTTTGACAACGATGGCGCCGCAGGGGCGATGACCGCGCCGACCACATCTGTTGCGCCGGGCTCGGCACAAGACCCGAAATCGCCGCTGTATTTCCAGCAAACGATCGGGGATCGGGTGTTGTTCTTGGTTGACCAATCAACTCTCAACGACGACGCCAAGCGCGTGTTGGACGGGCAGGCCGCGTGGCTGACAACCAACGCCAGCTATACGGCCGTGATTGAAGGCCATGCCGATGAGCAAGGCACGCGCGACTACAACTTGGCACTTGGCGCCCGCCGCGCCAACTCGGTGCGCGAATACCTGCTCTCAAAGGGCTTGCCTGCGTCGCGCCTCAAAACGCTGAGCTACGGCAAAGAGCGCCCGCTCGAGATTTGCAGCGAAGAGGCATGCTATTCGAAAAACCGCCGCGCTGTGACCATCTTGTCGACAGGCCTTAGCAGCTAATTGGAGAGCCCCATGCGTTTGGTTTTTGCCGGATTACTGATCTTTCTGAGTGCGACTTTCGCGAGCGCACAGTCCAGTGAAACGCTGGCTGACATACGTCAGGAGTTGACGGTTTTGCATGTCGAAATGCAAAAGCTCAAGCGTGAGCTTTCAACGACAGGCACGGCGGGCACGGCCACGGGCGGAGGCTCGCTTCTGGAGCGGGTCGACAGTATTGAATCCGAGTTGCGCCGCCTGACGGCGAAAACCGAAGACTTGCAGTTTCGCGTTGAACGGGTTGTCAAAGACGGCACCAACCGCGTGGGTGATCTGGAGTTCCGCCTCGTAGAGCTTGAGGGTGGCGACGTGAGCCAGTTGAGCGAAACGACAACGCTTGGAGGCGGTGAAGTGCCTTCGAGTACGCCTCTGGCAACGCCTGTTGTTGAGGCGGTGCCTGACACGCCTGCGCAAGATGCTCCTGAACTGGCAGTCGGCGAGGAGGCGGATTTCAACGCAGCACGCGCAGCGCTTGAGGCTGGTGAATTTGCAAGCGCGGCTGAGAAGTTCAAAGCCTTTAACGAAATTTACCCCGGCTCGCCGTTGTCGAGCAAAGCCCAGCTCGCTTATGGCGCGGCGCTGGAAGGGCAGGGCGACTTGACGGGCGCTGCACGGGCTTACTTGGCAGCCTTTAGCCAAAACCCGAACGGTTCTGACGCGCCAGAGGCGCTCTTTCGTCTGGGCACGGGCCTCGGACGGCTAGGCCAGACAAAAGAAGCCTGCGTCACGCTGGGCGAAGTTGGCCTGCGCTTTCCCGGAGGAACGCCCGCCGAGAAGGCAGCGCAAGAGCGCACGCGCCTTGGCTGCCAGTGACGCCACACGAGCGACTGACTGAAATTTTTGAGGGCTTGCACGGCCCGCTTGGGTTGGCTGTGTCCGGCGGAAGCGACTCGCTTGCCCTGTTGTTTCTGGCCGCCGATTGGGCGCGCGCGCAGGGTGTGGCCCTGAAGGTGGCGACAGTGAACCACGGGTTGCGCCCCGAGGCAGAGCAGGAATGTGCCGCTGTGGCTTTGCATTGCGCGCACCTTGGCGTTGCACACGAGACATTACACTGGACGTGGGACAAAGCCGGAAACCTGCAGGCGCAAGCCCGCGCGGGCCGCTATGATGCTTTGGCAGAGTGGGCCTTACGGGAAGGGCTTGACGCGGTTGCCCTCGGCCACACGCAAGACGATGTCGCGGAGACGTTTCTCATGCGGTTGGCGCGCGGATCGGGCGTGACGGGACTTGCGCGGATGCAAGTGGCCTGGTTTGAGCGGGGCGTAAACTGGCGGCGTCCCTTGCTTGGGTGCAGCCGCGAGGAGTTGCGTGAAGAGTTGCGCCTGCGCGGCGTGGACTGGGCGGAAGACAGCTCGAATAGCGACACGCGGTTTGGACGCGTGAAAACACGTGAAGCCCTAGAAACGCTGGAATCTTTGGGGATCACCCGCGAAGGTTTGGCGCAAACCGCAAAGCGGCTTGGCAGCGCGCGCGACGCGCTCGACGGCCTCATGCAGGCGCTGGCTGCGCAGGCTGTGGCGCTTGACGGGCCAGACCTGACGCTTGCGGTTGAGGCGCTTTTCAACGCTCCCGAAGAAACCCGACAGCGGCTTTTTGGTGAGGCGATTGGTTGGATCGGGCAGACAGGCTATCCGCCGCGCAGACAGGCTGTCACCAGTGCTTTGAGCGCGGTTCTGAGCGGCCAGAAGGCAACGCTGAACGGCTGCGTGATTATGCTGGAGGCGGGCTGTATTCGCGTGATGCGCGAACTGGCGGCGGTGCAAGGCGTGGTCACTGCGAGTGATGCGCTGTGGGACGGGCGGTTTGCCTTCACAGGCCCGCACCGTGCTGGCCTCAACATCGCGGCGCTCGGGGAGCAAGGCTTGCAGCAATGCCCTGACTGGCGCGAGACAGGCCTGCCGCGCGCTTCACTTCTGGCCGCGCCAGCCGTTTGGGACAACGACGTGCTTGTCGCCGCGCCATTGGCGGGGTTCGGCGCTGGTTGGCGGGCAAATTTGGCGCACTCGCCTGACTTTTTAAACAAATGAGCCGGAAAAGCAGCCTGTCGGGCGGAAATTAGCCGTGAATTTACCTCTGGCGCGTTGAAGATGTCGCGCTGATCTCTATTTTAGTCTGGAACGTCCCGTGCTATCTGCGCGCTAACAACAGTTTTGGGAGACCGTCCTTTGGGCAATGTAAAAAACATCGCGTTTTGGGTCATACTTTTTGTTTTGATCCTTATGCTCTTCAACTTGTTCTCTGATGCAAGCTCAAGCGGGCCAAGCACAGCGCGCAGCTATTCCGAGTTTGTCGACGCCGTTGAAGACGGAAAAGTGGAAAATGTGACGCTGGACGGCGAGCAGGTGCGCTTTGTCGGAGAAGACGGTAAAACCTATACGGTTATCAAGCCGTCAGACGCTGAAGTCACTGACTTGCTCATCAAAAACGACATTCCCGTCACGGCGCGCCCACAGCAACAGTCTGGTTTCCAGACCTTCCTGCTCAGCATCCTACCCTTCCTTTTGCTGATCGGTGTGTGGATCTACTTCATGAACCGTATGCAAGGCGGCGGCAAAGGCGGCGCGATGGGTTTTGGCAAGTCAAAAGCCAAGATGCTCACCGAGAAGGCTGGCCGGGTCACGTTTGACGACGTTGCCGGCATCGACGAAGCCAAGGAAGAGCTGGAAGAGATCGTTGAATTCCTGCGTAACCCGCAGAAGTTTAGCCGTCTTGGCGGCAAAATCCCGAAGGGTGCTTTGCTTGTCGGCCCTCCAGGCACCGGTAAGACGCTTCTGGCGCGCGCGATTGCGGGCGAGGCTGGCGTGCCGTTCTTCACGATTTCGGGCTCAGACTTTGTCGAGATGTTTGTTGGCGTCGGCGCGAGCCGTGTGCGGGACATGTTTGACCAAGCCAAAAAGAACGCGCCCTGCATTGTGTTCATCGACGAAATCGACGCCGTTGGCCGCCACCGTGGTGCAGGCTATGGCGGCGGCAACGACGAGCGCGAGCAAACGCTCAACCAGTTGCTTGTCGAGATGGACGGTTTTGAAGCCAACGAAGGCGTTATCATCATCGCCGCGACCAACCGCAAAGACGTGCTTGACCCAGCGCTGCTGCGTCCGGGCCGCTTTGACCGTCAGGTGACGGTGCCGAACCCTGACATCAAGGGCCGTGAGAAGATCCTTGGGGTGCACGCCCGCAAGACGCCGCTTGGCCCAGACGTAGACCTGCGCATCATTGCGCGCGGTACGCCGGGCTTTTCGGGCGCGGATCTGGCCAATCTCGTCAACGAGGCAGCGCTTATGGCGGCCCGTATCGGGCGGCGCTTTGTAGCGATGGCCGATTTTGAACTGGCGAAAGACAAGATCATGATGGGCGCCGAGCGCCGCTCGATGGTCATGACGCCCGCGCAAAAGGAAATGACTGCCTACCACGAAGCGGGCCATGCTGTTGTTGGCCTTAGCCTGCCCAAGTGTGACCCTGTCTATAAGGCGACGATCATTCCGCGCGGCCAAGCGCTTGGCATGGTGATGAGCTTGCCCGAGATGGACCAGCTCAACTACTTCAAGGACGAACTCGAACAGAAGATCGCTATGACCATGGCGGGCAAGGCTGCCGAGATCATCAAGTATGGCGAAGACGCAGTGTCTAACGGCCCATCTGGCGACATCATGCAGGCCAGCGGCCTTGCGCGCGCTATGGTGATGCGCTGGGGCATGTCTGACAAAGTCGGCAATATCGACTATCAGGAAGCGGCTGACGCTTTCCGTGGTGGCGGTGGTGGTGGCGGCTTCTCGATTTCGGCGCATACCAAAGAGCTGATCGAAGAAGAAGTGAAACGCATCATCGACGAAGGCTATTCTCGCGCCCACAAAATCCTGACTGATCACAACGAAGAGTGGGAGCGTTTGGCACAAGGCTTGCTTGAGTACGAAACGTTGACAGGCGCCGAAATTAGACGCGTGATGGACGGTGAGCCACCTAACAACGACGATGGCGGAGCCGACAAGGAAGAGTCTTCGGCCTCTGTCACGGCGATCCCGAAAACCAAGCCGCGGGCCAAGCCTAAAGGTAAAAGTGACGGGAAAGATGATGCTGGCATGGAGCCTGAGCCCTCAGCATGAGCACAGGTAAGCGACAAGACTGGAACCCGAGCGCCTACAACAAATTCCGCGGCTTGCGGATGCGTCCGGCTCTGGACTTGTTGCAGTCCGTCCCTTCGGTTGGCGGCGGTGCAGTCGTTGACTTGGGCTGCGGCAATGGCGTGCTTGGCAACGCGTTGAAGGAGCGGTTTGGCGGCCATGCGCTGCTTGGTGTGGATGCCAGTCCGGCGATGCTGGAAGAAGCGGCCAAGCTTGGGTGCTACGATACTCTGCTTGAGGCCGATGCCGCGAGCTGGCGCGCCGAGGAACCGCTCGGCTTGATCTTTTCTAATGCCGCTTTGCACTGGTTGCCAGAGCACGAGGCCTTGCTTCCAAGGCTGGTAGACATGCTTGGCCAAGGCGGCACTTTAGCTGTGCAAGTCCCGCATCAGAACAACGCGCCTTCGCACCGTGTTTGGCGCAGTTTGATGGAAGAGATGTTCCCCGATCGCGCCGAGCCGAGTGAGGCGCCCGGCGTTTTGAAACCCGCGCACTACCACGCTCTTCTTTCTGGGTTAGGCCAGTTGAGCCTATGGGAAAGCGAATACTACCAAGTGCTGGAAAGCGAAGCAGGGTCACACCCTGTGCGCCGCTTTACCGAGGCAACCTATGCGCGCCCGTTTTTGCAGGCGCTGGATGATGGCGAGAAGGCCAGCATTATTGCGCGGTATGAAGCGGTGATGGACAAAGCCTACCCGCGCAGTGAAAACGGGCAGGTTCTGTTCCCGTTCCGCCGGCTGTTTTTTACACTCACTGTTTGACGATCTCGAGAGTTATGTTCTGGGCTGCCAAAGTCTGGCCCTGGCGGATCAACTTGGCTGTGCCTTCGTAGCTTCCCTCTGCCCAAGCAGAGAGGGTGCGCCGCTTCCCGGCTGCGCGAAATGACAGCGCCTGGTTTTTCTTGAAAAGAGTGCGGTGGCTGAAGTTAAAACCGTTGGGGCCAGTTATGGTCAGTTCCAGAACATCGCCACGGCGTGCGCCAAAAGAATGCCCCCAGAGGACGAGTGCGGCGGCGTTTGTGCCAAGGTTGGGGCTGTGTGCGCTGCCCGCTTTGATGCTGTCGAAATCTGGCACGTGGTCGGAGAAACCGAGGCCGACAAGGCCGCCCGCGACATAGTTGATGCTATCGCTGACCCAAAGGCCTGGGCCCTGGATGCCGCAGGCCGCTTGGCCTGAGGGCTCAAACGGATCAACGATTTGCCCCTTATGGCGCAGGCTGATGTGCAGGTGCGGAAACTCGGTTTTGCCTGACAGGCCGACTTGGCCAAGCACAGCGCCGGCTTTAACGCGATCGCCTTTGCGCACGGTGATGCTGCCGCGTTTCATGTGGCAGTATTGGCTGTGCCAGCCATCGCCATGGTCGATGACAACGCCGTTGCCGCATTCGCGTCCATTCAGCGCCTCAGCAGGGGTGTCGGCCAGCCCCGTGTCTGGCATCTCGTCACGGGTGCCGCGGATGATACCCGCTGCACTGGCGAGCACGTTGACGCCCGCCTCCATTTGAGCGCGCGAGAGCAGGGCAAAGTCGGTGCCTTTGTGGCCGTCATAGGTGAGCGGCGCGCACATGACATCGGCGGCTTCGTCTTTGCGCGTGTCACGATCAACGTAGTTCTGGATGTAGCAGTTTTGCCCGAGAGCACAATCAACGGGAAGCTCAAGCCGCGGGGCTTCAGCAAAAACGGGCGCGGCCAAAACCGCACCCGTTAGAAAGCTAAATAGAGCCCGCATTACTCGGCGGTGAGCAGAGGCGGCTTTTTGGTCGAGAGGCGTGGCTTGTCAGGGCCTTCAAGGCGCAGGTCAAGTTTGCCATCTTTGATGCCAACTTTGACAACACCGCCTTTGGCGAGCGTGCCAAACAGCAGCTCTTCAGCAAGCGGCTTCTTGATATGCTCCTGAATGACACGGCCAAGCGGGCGTGCGCCCATCTTGTCGTCATAACCCTTGTCAGCCAGCCATTCGGCGGCAGCGCGGGTCAGTTCGAAGGTCACGTTGCGATCCATCAGCTGGGCTTCAAGCTGGAGCACAAACTTCTCGACAACGCGAAGGATCACCTCTTTGCCGAGCGGCGCGAAGCTGATCACCGCATCAAGGCGGTTGCGGAACTCGGGCGTGAACGTGCGCTCGATGGCGGCAGTGTCTTCGCCTTCACGACGATCGCGGCCAAAGCCGACAGCCTCTTTCGCTTGCTCAGAGGCGCCTGCATTTGATGTCATGATCAGCACCACATTGCGGAAGCTGACGGTGCGGCCATTGTGGTCGGTCAACTCGCCGTTATCCATGACTTGCAGCAGGATGTTGAAGACATCGGGGTGTGCCTTTTCGATCTCGTCGAGCAGCAGGACGCAGTGCGGGTGCTGGTCAACGCCATCGGTGAGCAACCCGCCTTGGTCAAAGCCGACATAGCCGGGAGGAGCGCCTATGAGGCGGGAGATCGCGTGTTTCTCCATGTATTCGGACATATCAAAGCGCAGAAGTTCAACGCCCAGTGTTGACGCGAGTTGCTTGGCGACTTCAGTTTTGCCAACGCCTGTTGGCCCAGCGAATAGGTAGTTGCCGATGGGCTTCTCAGGCTCACGCAGGCCTGCGCGGGAGAGTTTGATCGCGGAAGACAGTGCCTCGATGGCGTTGTCTTGGCCAAACACCACGCGCTTGAGCGATTTCTCGAGGTCTTTGAGCACAACGCCGTCGTCTTTTGAGACGGACTTCGGCGGGATGCGTGCGATCTTGGCGACCACGGCTTCAACTTCCTTGGTGCCGATGGTTTTGCGGCGCTTGGCGGATGTCAGCAGGTGCTGGGCTGCTCCTGCTTCGTCGATCACGTCAATTGCGCTGTCAGGCAGCTTGCGGTCGTTGACATAGCGCGCAGCCAGTTCGACAGAGGAGCGGATCGCATCGGCGGTGTATTTCACGCCGTGGTGCTCTTCAAAGTAGGGCTTGATGCCGCGCAGGATTTTGACGGCGTCTTCGACAGAAGGCTCGTTCACATCGATCTTCTGGAAACGACGCGACAGGGCGCGATCTTTCTCGAAGTGCTGGCGGAACTCTTTATATGTGGTTGAACCCATGGTGCGCAGTTTGCCACCTGCAAGCGCTGGCTTGAGCAGGTTTGAGGCGTCCATCGCGCCGCCCGAGGTGGCGCCTGCGCCGATCACGGTGTGGATTTCGTCGATAAACAGCACAGCGTCGTCGTGGCTTTCAAGCTCGGTCACCACAGCCTTGAGGCGCTCTTCAAAGTCCCCGCGGTAGCGTGTGCCCGCGAGCAGGGCGCCCATGTCGAGCGAGTAGATCGTCGTCTTGCTTAGAATTTCGGGGATGTCGCCTGTGACGATCTTGTTTGCCAGGCCCTCGGCGATGGCCGTTTTGCCAACTCCCGGGTCGCCCACAAGCAGTGGGTTGTTCTTGCGGCGGCGGCACAACACCTGAATGCAGCGCTCGACTTCGCTGTCGCGGCCGATAAGCGGATCAATGTCGCCGGCGCGGGCCTTGGCGTTGAGGTCAACACAGTATTTGGCCAGTGCAGTTTCTTCGGCGGCGGGCTCGTCTGCCGTTTGCATTTCAGGCTCGCCGTCGTGCTCCGCACCTGTCAAAGGGCGCGTCTCGCCAAAGGCGGGGTCTTTGGCGACACCATGGGCGATGTAGTTAACGGCGTCATAGCGCGTCATGTCCTGCTCCTGCAGGAAATAGGCGGCGTTGCTTTCGCGCTCGGCGAAGATGGCAACAAGGACGTTTGCCCCTGTCACTTCCGAGCGGCCCGAACTTTGCACATGAATTGCGGCGCGCTGGATAACGCGCTGGAAAGCGGCTGTTGGTACGGCTTCAGAGCCTTCAATGTCTGTCACGAGATTGAGCAGTTCTTCGTCGATGAACTCGGCGAGTGACTGGCGCAGGTCTTCGACGCTCACCGCACAGGCGCGCAGCACGCGGGTTGCGTCGGGCTCATCGAGCAGGGCGAGCAACAGGTGCTCAAGCGTTGCGAATTCGTGGCGTTTTGAGTTGGCCAAGGCCAGCGCAGAATGGATTGCTTGTTCTAGCGTAGTGGAAAATGACGGCACTGCTCTCGTGCTCCTTCTGACTGGGTTGGCCGAGGGCTTGCGTGCCTCGAGCTCTTTTGACGGCGTCTTACTCTAAAGTGTGGTCGATATTGGCCAGTCTTCAAGAGTTTTCTTTAAATAAAGTGTCACTTTTCGCGTGAACGGCGCGTTATCGCTTTAGAAAGCGTCTTTCATAGCGCGAAGTTTTGTAAAACTGTCTACGTCCGAGGAGTCTGGCAGACCGATTGTGGCTTTGATATTCGGATCATGAGCACGCAAAAACGGGTTTGTGGCCAGTTCGAGTGCCAAAGTCGCGGGCACGGTGAAGCCGCCCTTGGCGCGTGTCTCTGTGATGTCGGCAACACGCTGGGCGAGGGCGGCGTTTTGCGGATCTACCGTCACGGCGAAGCGCGCGTTGGCTGCGGTATATTCGTGCCCCGAGCAAACGAGCGTTTCGGGCGGCAGCACGGCGAGCTTGCTCAGGCTGGTGTGCATCTGGGCTGGCGTGCCTTCAAACAGGCGCCCGCAGCCAAGCGCCATCAGGCTGTCGGCGGTGAACAGCAGTTCAGAGGCGGGCATGTGAAAGGCGATGTGGCCGAGGGTATGCCCCGAGACATCAAACACGCGTACCTCTTCGCCCAAGAGCGTGAAGCTGTCGCCCTCCGAGACGTCTTGGGTGAGTAAAGGCAAGCGGTGTGCGTCGGCTTTCGCGCCGATGACTGTCAAGCTGTCACGGCCTGTCAGCCCGTCGAGGCCTTCGACATGGTCCCAGTGGTGGTGTGTCAGCAGGACAGTTTTGAGTGTCCATCCCCGCGCGGCCAGCTCGGCGTTGATCGGCGCTGCTTCAGGCGCGTCAACCAGCGCAGCTTCGCCAACGTCGTTGGCGATCAGAAAGGCGTAGTTGTCATCGAGGCAGGGGATCGTCACCAGCGTGAGGGGCATAGCAATTCCTTTATGAGTTGTTATGTTCGCAGTGAGAGTGACGGATCAAGGCAGCAGCTGCAATGCATCTCGACGTGAAAGACCTGAGAAATTTTTATTACCGCAGCACGCTCGGGCGCGCGGCGCAGAAGGTTATCCGCGATCAGATGCTCGATATCTGGCCTGAGGCCAAAGGGCAGACTGTGGTGGGCTTCGGCTTTGCTGCCCCGCTGCTGCGGCCCTACCTGAAGGAGGCGCGGAGGGTGACATGCCTGATGCCCGGGCCGCAGGGCGTGATGCCCTGGCCTGCGGGACAACCCAATGTCAGTGTTTTGTGCGAAGACACTCTGTGGCCTATCGAAACAGGACATGTCGACAAGCTTGTGGTCATGCACGGGCTGGAAACGAGTGAATGGCCGACGGCTGTTCTGGAAGAGGCTTACCGTGTGCTGGGCCCCGGAGGGCGGGCGCTGTTTGTGGTGCCCAACCGCGCGGGCCTCTGGAGCCGCACCGACAAGACGCCGTTTGGCTACGGGCGGCCCTATACGATGGGGCAACTTGATCAGCAGCTCAAGCTTTGGGGGTTCCGCTCCGAGCACAGCCGCACAGCACTTTACCAGCCGCCAAGCGAGCGCCGCTTCTGGCGCAAGACAGCCCCCTTCTGGGAGAAGCTCGGGCGCGGCCTACCGCTGATTGCGGGCGGCGGTGTGCTGATGGTGGAAGTCACCAAACAGATCCCTGCGCCGACGCGGCCAAGCCTTGGGCAGCGCGTGAAAGCGCCGATCTCGATTTTGAAACCGCAGGCTGATGGTGTTCCGGCCTAGCCAAAATGCGCCAGATCACGCCAGAGCATGCGCGCGATTCTGACTGCGAATGCGACCTAGGGTAAAGTGATAGCGTTAACGTACGGCATACTTTTGTATGGTGAATCAGCTAAATCACGCAAAAACCGAGCTTTTTTGGGTGTGCAAACCGTCGCACTTTGGCTAAGTATTTGAAAAGTATTAAAATTCACTTCGCGCCAAATTTGCTATAGCAGGTTGCCGCAACAAGATTGCTCTGCTACACCCGCCTCGATTTAACTGCTTTGAGAAAACTCAGGGTGAAACGCCCCCGGGGAATGTGCGGATCGCGGCCTTGCTCGCAACCTGCTAATCTGGGGCTAGACTATCGAAAGGGTGGACGTGTCCGAACCAGCTTCGATCTCGACAGGAATTGCGGCGCGCTATGCGACAGCCGTATTTGACCTGGCTAAAGAAACAAAGAAACTTGCTGCCGTTGAAGGCGACTTGGACAGCTTGGAAGGCGCACTGAAAGACAGTGTCGACTTTTCAAACCTGCTTTCAAGCCCGATCTATGGCCGCGAAGAGCAAGGCGCCGCTATTGTGGAGCTTGCCAAGAAGATGAAACTTTCACCGATCACAACGAAGGCTCTGAGCCTGATGGCGGCCAAGCGTCGCTTGTTTGTTGTGCCACAACTTGTCAAAGCCCTGCGCGCGCGCATTGCGGAAGACAAGGGTGAGGTTTCTGCGGAAGTCGTGAGCGCGAAAGCTCTGACCAAAGCACAAGCAGACAAGCTTGCGAAAACGCTGAAGGCGCGTTTTGGCAAGACTGTGACTATCAATGCGTCCGTCGATGAAAGCCTCATCGGTGGTCTTGTCGTCAAGGTTGGCTCGAAAATGATCGACACGTCGATCCGCTCGAAGCTCGGCTCCCTCCAGAATGCAATGAAAGAGGTCGGATAAATGGGTATCCAAGCAGCAGAAATTTCTGCGATCCTGAAAGACCAGATCAAGAACTTCGGCAAAGAAGCTGAAGTTGCTGAAATCGGTCAAGTTCTCAGCGTTGGCGATGGTATCGCGCGCGTTTATGGTCTGGATAACATCCAGGCGGGTGAGATGGTTGAATTCCCTGGTGGAATTATGGGCATGGCCCTCAACCTTGAAGCCGACAACGTTGGTGTTGTTATCTTCGGTTCTGACCGTGACATTAAAGAAGGCGACACGGTTAAGCGTACAAACGCGATCGTTGACGTTCCTGCCGGCCCCGAGCTTCTCGGCCGCGTAGTTGACGGCCTTGGTAACCCGATTGACGGCAAAGGCCCGATCAAAACCAAGCTTCGCGCGATTGCGGACAGCAAGGCGCCGGGCATTATCCCGCGTAAATCGGTTCACGAGCCGATGGCGACTGGCCTCAAGTCAGTTGACGCGATGATCCCGATTGGCCGTGGCCAGCGCGAGCTGATCATTGGTGACCGCCAAACAGGCAAAACGGCTGTGGCGCTTGACGCGATCCTCAACCAGAAGTCATACAACGAAGCCGCTGGCGACGACGAAAGCAAAAAGCTTTACTGTGTCTACGTTGCGATTGGCCAGAAGCGCTCGACAGTTGCGCAGCTGGTAAAACGCCTCGAAGAAAGCGGCGCGATCGAATACTCGATCGTTGTTGCTGCGACAGCTTCTGACCCTGCGCCTATGCAGTTCCTCGCGCCATATGCCGCGACTGCGATGGCAGAATACTTCCGCGACAACGGCAAGCACGCTCTGATCATCTATGATGACCTTTCAAAGCAGGCTGTGTCCTATCGCCAGATGTCACTTCTTCTGCGTCGCCCACCGGGACGTGAAGCTTACCCTGGTGACGTTTTCTACCTTCACTCACGTCTGCTTGAGCGCTCATCGAAGCTCAACGAAGACCACGGCTCGGGCTCACTGACGGCTCTGCCGATCATCGAAACCCAAGGCGGCGACGTTTCGGCGTTTATTCCGACCAACGTGATCTCGATCACCGATGGCCAGATCTTCCTTGAAACAGAACTGTTCTATCAAGGCATCCGCCCTGCTGTGAACACTGGTCTGTCAGTTTCTCGTGTTGGCTCGTCAGCACAAACCAAAGCGATGTCTTCGGTTGCTGGCCCGGTTAAGTTGTCCCTCGCGCAATACCGCGAAATGGCGGCCTTTGCCCAGTTCGGCTCAGACCTTGACGCAGCTACACAGCAGCTTCTGGCTCGCGGCGCTCGCCTCACCGAGCTGATGAAGCAGGCGCAGTATTCGCCGCTGACAAACGCCGAAATCGTTTGCGTTATCTTCGCGGGCACCAATGGTTACCTCGACAAAGTCGACGTAAAAGAAGTTGGCCGCTTTGAAACGGGCATGCTCAACCACCTGCGCAGCAAGCACGCTGACCTTTTGAAATGGATCACCGACGAAGATCCGAAAATCAAAGGCGATGCTGCGGACCGCGTTAAAGCAGCGCTGGATGAATTCGCCGCTGACTTCGCATAAGGGGAGATAGGCAGTGCCAAATCTCAAGGACCTTAAGAACAGGATCGAGTCGGTCAAGTCGACCCGCAAGATCACGAAGGCCATGCAAATGGTGGCCGCCGCAAAACTGCGGCGGGCACAGGAAGCTGCCGAGCAATCGCGCCCTTACACAGAACGGTTTAACGCTGTTCTGGGCGGGCTCGCGGCGGCTGTTGGCACGTCAGACGGAGCGCCGCTCCTGCTGCGTGGCTCAGGCGACGACAAAGTGCATATGCTTGTTGTTATGACGGCAGAACGCGGCCTTTGCGGCGGCTTTAACAGCACGATCGTGAAGCTCGCCAAAGCGCGCGCCCAAGCCCTCCTTGCGGAAGGCAAGACTGTCAAGATTTTGACTGTCGGTAAAAAGGGCCGCGAGCAGCTGAAAAGCGAATACGCAAACCTGATGGTTGACCATGTTGACCTGAGCGAAGTCAAAAGGCTGGGTTACGACCACGCCAAAGACATCGCAGTTGGCTTGCTCAAGCGCTTCGAAGCTGTCGAGTTTGACGTTGCGACGATCTTCTACAACCGCTTCCAGTCTGTGATCAGCCAGATCCCGACTGCGCAGCAAGTTATTCCGGCCAGCTACGATGCACCGGAAGGCGAAGACGCTGGTGTGGGTTCAGACTATGACTACGAGCCTGACCAAGACCAGATCCTCGCGGACTTGTTGCCGCGCGGTGTGGCGACGCAAATCTTTGCTGCGCTCCTCGAAAACGGGGCAAGCGAGCAGGGTGCGCGGATGTCGGCAATGGACAACGCAACACGCAACGCTGGCGACATGATCGACAACCTGACAATCGAGTATAACCGCTCACGTCAGGCTGTGATTACAAACGAGCTGATCGAGATTATTTCGGGCGCTGAAGCGCTCTAAAAGACAACCGGAGACGAAACATGGCTAATGCAAAAGGCAAAATCACCCAGGTGATCGGCGCCGTTGTGGACGTACAATTTGGCGACCACCTGCCCGAAATTCTGAACGCGCTGGAAACAGACAACAACGGCAAGCGCCTCATCCTTGAAGTCGCGCAGCACCTTGGCGAAAGCACAGTGCGCTGCATCGCGATGGACGCGACTGAAGGCCTCGTTCGTGGCCAAGAGGTTACTGACCTTGACGACACGATCACTGTTCCTGTCGGGCCGGGCACACTTGGCCGTATCCTGAACGTCACAGGCGACCCTGTTGACGAAAAAGGCCCAGTTGACTCAAAGCAATCGCGTTCGATCCACGGCGACGCGCCAGCGTTTGACCAACAGTCAACAGCCACCGAGATCCTGACAACAGGCATCAAGGTTATCGACCTGCTCGCGCCTTACACGAAGGGCGGCAAAATCGGCCTCTTCGGCGGTGCGGGTGTTGGCAAGACAGTTCTGATCATGGAACTCATCAACAACATCGCGAAAGTGCACTCGGGTGTGTCTGTGTTCGCGGGCGTTGGTGAGCGGACACGTGAAGGCAACGACCTTTACCACGAGATGATCGAATCTGGCGTTATCGTTCCTGATAACCTCACAGACTCAAAGATTGCTCTGGTTTACGGCCAGATGAACGAGCCTCCCGGTGCGCGTATGCGTGTTGCTCTGACAGGTCTGTCACTCGCGGAACAGTTCCGTGACGACACAGGCTCGGACGTTCTGTTCTTCGTCGACAACATCTTCCGCTTTACACAGGCTGGTTCGGAAGTTTCGGCTCTCTTGGGTCGTATTCCTTCAGCGGTTGGCTACCAGCCAACATTGGCGACAGACATGGGCCAGATGCAAGAGCGCATCTCGTCAACCAAGAATGGTTCGATCACATCGGTTCAGGCCGTATACGTTCCTGCGGATGACTTGACCGACCCTGCACCTGCGACATCATTTGCGCACCTTGATGCGACAACGGTTCTTGACCGTTCGATCTCGGAAAAAGGCATCTACCCGGCGGTTGACCCACTCGGTTCAACGTCGCGCCTGCTTGATCCACAGATCATCGGCGAAGAGCACTACACTGTTGCGACAGACGTTCAGCAAATCCTGCAGCGCTACAAGTCACTGCAAGACATCATCGCCATTCTCGGCATGGACGAGCTTTCAGAAGACGACAAAATGACAGTTGCGCGCGCTCGTAAGATCGAACGCTTCCTGTCTCAGCCGTTTGACGTTGCTAAAGTCTTCACTGGCTCTGATGGTATTCAGGTTCCGCTGGAAGACACGATTGCAGCGTTTAAAGCAGTTGTTGCTGGCGAATACGATCACCTCCCGGAAGGCGCCTTCTACATGGTTGGCGGCATTGAAGACGTGATCGCGAAAGCCGAAAAAATGGCGGCTGACGCTGCTTAAGGGAGGCATTCATGGCCGATACGATGCAATTTGATCTGGTAAGCCCTGAGCAGAAGCTAGCTTCTCTTCAGGTGTCTTCCGTGCAGATCCCAGGTGCTGACGGGCAGATGACGGCGATGCCGAACCATGCGCCTGTTATCACCACGCTGCGCCCCGGTGTGCTGCATGTGAAAGGCCCCGAGGGCGAGGTTTCATATGCCGTGACTGGCGGTTTTGCTGAGATCAACCCAGAAGGGTTGTCTGTGCTTGCCGAGAAGGCGATCGCGATGAAAGACGCTTCTATGAGTGATCTGGAGCCAGTGGTTGCTGCAGCGCGGGACGCGGCCGCAAACGCTGCCCCCGAGCAGCGCGACATGGCAGAGCTTCTGTTGGCAGACCTTGAGACACTTATGTCAGACATGGTCTGAGCCTTCACCGGCTTTAAAAGAATAGAAATGCCTCGACCCCATGGGGTTGGGGCATTTTTTATTGAGTGTTTGTTTTTGATGGCTACAATTAAAAGGCGAACACGGAATTTTGGACTATGAAAAAACTTAACAAAGCCTCGATCGGGATTGCTCAGGGCAATGATGTTGTCTTTGAGGATTTCAAAGATGGCGGCGAGATGTGGACTGCCACGGGAAACCGCGAGAAACGCAAGTCGATCATGTTCAAAGAGCCGTTCACGAGCGCGCCCACTGTGCATTGCTCGCTCACGCTTTGGGACATTGATAGCACCACAAATGTGCGCGCTGACCTGGAGGCAGAGCATGTCACGCCTGAGGGCTTTGACATCGTCTTTCGAACATGGGGCGACACCAAAGTGGCCCGCGTGCGTGTCGGCTGGCTCGCAATCGGCGAGGTTGCCAATGACGACGACTGGGAGCTTTACTAGGCGCCTATTTGAACACGCCTTCGTAGATTGGCTCCAGCATATCAGTGTCAAACAGCGAGCTGACAGAGGTGCCATTCCAGATATTGAGCATCGCTTGGGCAAACATCGGTGCCGTCGGGACAACGCGAATGTTTGGCGTGTTCTTGACTTCATCCGTGGCCGCGATGGTGTCGGTTATCACCAGTGATTTCATCACAGAGTTGGTGATCCGTTCGCAGGCTGGGCCCGACAGAACACCGTGTGAAATATAGGCGTGCACCTCGGAGGCGCCTTGCTCCATGAGCACTTCAGCGGCTTTGCAGAGCGTGCCTGCGGTGTCGACCATATCGTCAACGATAAAGCATTTCTTGCCGGTTACGTCGCCGATCACTGTCATTTCGGCTACTTCGCCAGCCTTCTCCCGGCGCTTGTCAACGATCGACAGCGGCGCGTTGATCCGCTTGGCAAGCTCGCGCGCCCGCGCCACACCACCAACGTCAGGCGAGACGACCATGATGTCGTCCATATCGTTCTTGAACTTGTTCTGGATGTCGAGTGCGAAGATCGGCGAGGCGTAGAGGTTGTCGACGGGGATGTCGAAGAAGCCTTGGATCTGTGCGGCGTGCAAGTCCATGGTTAACACGCGCTCGATGCCTGCGCCGACAAGCATATTCGCGACCAGCTTGGCCGAGATCGGCGTGCGCGCCTTTGAGCGGCGGTCTTGGCGGGCATAGCCAAAGTAGGGGATCACGGCGGTGATGCGTGCGGCTGAAGAGCGGCGTAGCGCATCGGCCATGATAAGGAGTTCCATCAGGTTGTCGTTGGCGGGGTTTGACGTGCTTTGGATGATGAACATGTCCTCGCCGCGCACATTGTCAAACACCTCGACAAATATCTCGCCGTCATTAAACCGCTCAACGCGCGCTTTCACCAGGTCCTGGCCGACGCCGCGGTGGAGCGACATGCGCCGCGTGATAGCCTTGGCGAGCGGCATGTTGGCATTGCCGGAAATGAGCTTTGGTTCTTTGGTGAGTGACATATGGCACGGCCCCCCGAGGCGCTTTTGAGTCTGATGGCGATTCCTTCACAGAATCGTCACGTTGACACGGCTTAGCATCTCTCTAGGGTCGGGCAAAGAGAGCGAATGGACGCGAGAGAGGAAACGGCACCATGGCAGCGATAGATTACTACTTTTCGACACTTAGCCCTTGGGCCTATCTCGCAGGCGAGCGGCTTGAGGATATCGCCGAGAAGCACGGGGCGAGCATTACTTACAAGCCGCTGGATATTTTGGCGCTTTTCGCCCGCACGGGGGGGGTTGCTCCGGCTGACAGGCACCCTTCGCGGATGTCCTACCGCAGTCAGGAGTTACGCAGGCAGGTCAAGAAAGCCGGCCTTGATATGACTTTCCCGAAGCCTATGTTCTGGCCGACCAATCCGGCGCCATCCAGCTACGCCATTATTGCGGCGCAAGAGGCTGGCGGAAATGTCGGCAAGCTGGCGCATTCCTTGATGCGCGCTTGCTGGGCCGAGGAGAAAGACATTGGTGACGAGGCCGTTGTGAAGGCTTGCCTTGAAGCGGCCGGGTTTGACGCGTCGCTGACAGACAGCGGCATGCTTTTGGGTGCAGAAACCTATGCCCGCAATCTCGAGCAGGCTGTGCAAGCCGAGGTCTTTGGCGCTCCTTTCTATGTGCTTGATAACGGCGAGAAGTTTTGGGGCCAAGACAGGCTCTCTGATCTTGACGCACACCTTGGCGGGACTTTGTAAAACATGCCAAAAGACATTCGTGCCGGATATGAGGTATATCATCGGGAAATGGGTAAGGGGGCACGTGAGGCCCTGATGCTGCATTGTTCTCTCGCGCATTCGGGCGCGTGGAGAGGTGTCTCTGCTGAGCTTGATGATGTGCTTCGCATTGTTGCGCCTGATCACCTGTGCCACGGCCAAAGCGCGGACTGGGACGCGCGGGGAGACTATGGCGATGACAGCACCGCAGTTGCGAAGAGTTTTCTGCGAGAGGCTCCCGTAGATATTGTCGGCCATTCGTTTGGCGCATGTGTCGCTCTGCGGGTGGCATTGGAGGCGCCGGAGAAAGTGCGTAGCCTTGTGCTTATCGAGCCTGTCCTGTTTTCGGTGACGCGCGCGGTAAGTAAGCAAAGCGAAGACGCCTATCTGGCGGAAACCGCTGTCATGAACGAGGCATTGCGTCGGGGGGATCGCCAAGGCGCGGCTAAGGCTTTCATCAATGCATGGGGAGATGGGCAGGGTTGGGACAACCTCCCAGAACCCGCGCGCGACGCCATGGCGGCGCAGATACATATCGTACCGGCAAGCCAGCCGATGTTGTTTGATGACAGTGCCTCTTTGCTTGAGGCTGGACGCCTGGAGGCGCTTGAATGCCCAGTCCTGCTGCTGCGTGGTGGGCGCTCGCCTGATGTGATGAGAACCATCGTTGAGGGCTTGGAGACTCGGTTGCCAAATGCGCAGAGCCAGGTGGTGCCAGACGCGGGCCACATGCTCCCGATCACACATTCCAAAGAGACAGCCACAGCGATGCGCGCTTTTTGGGGCCTTTAGGGCGGAATAGTTAATGTTCTCTTAGGGTAGCGTTATCAGTCGTTAATGCAGGGGCGGTGCGCGCCAATGCCAGTGCCTATGGTATGCAGCTATATATGCAGCACCCCGTGCAGAACGCGTGCATACAGTTTTCGCGTCAATCGTTAAGGTGAATTAACTTAATGCAGCGTGCGATGCCCCGCTTTCAACAAGGTGTTGAGGGAGGTTTTGCGCCTTGGCTTCGCCAAGTCGCCCGGCCGGGTGGCGCTGTGTCAGCTTTGCTGACGCAGCGCCACCCGGCCACGCCCAACTGCGGAGGTTGCATCTTTGATGCATCTGACGTGGGCGGGAGACCCCGAGGCTGTAACTGACCTTTGCTTAGCCTTTTGCGATCTCGATGAACTGGTCGATGAGATCGTCGGTGACTGACCATCCGCTCACCAAGCGACAGGGAAGCGCCTCGTCCGGGGCGCCGTTTTCGACATCGCCCTCAAGCACGTAGTATTTTGCGCCAGCTACGGCGAGGCGCTGGTGAGCGGCGCGGGGCAGGGTGGCGAAAAACAGGTTGGCGTCAGCTGCGCTGGTCAGGTTGAAATCTTCAACTTTTTGCAGCCCTGCCAGAAGCCGCGCGGAATTGGCATTGGCCTTCCTGGCGGTACCGAGCCACACATCGTCGGCCAGATAGCCTTGCATCTGGGCGGAGAGATAGCGGTGCTTTGAGAACAAGTGCCCGCCGCGTTTGCGGCGCAGCTCGAATTCCCATTCTTTGGCCGGGTCAAAGAAGATCACCGCTTCGACGCCCATGCAGCCATTCTTGGTGCCGCCAAATGACACCGCATCAAACCCTGCTTTCCAAGTCATCTCGGCCGCTGTGCAGCCCAGAGCGACCTGCGCATTGGCAAAGCGGGCGCCGTCAAGGTGGCATGTGAGGCCGAAGCCTTTGGCAACATCGGTCAGGGCCTTGAGCTCGGCCAGCGAATAAACCGCCCCGCGCTCGGTGACTTGCGTGATAGAGACAGGCCCGCGTTGGGGGCCGTGGACACCGCGGGTTTCCTCGGCCGAGATGGCTGCGTGAAGCGCCTGAGGTGTCATCTTGTCCTCGGCTCCGACGATCGTCAGCTTAGCGCCGCCGGAGTAAAATTCGGGCGCGTTGCACTCGTCTTCGTGGATGTGGGCTGTGGGGGTGCAAAACACAGTCTCGTACGGTTGGCACATGGTGGCCAGCGCCAGCGCGTTGGCGGCTGTGCCTGTCGAGACAAGGTGCACGACGGCCTCGGGCGCTTCAAATATCTCGCGTAATGTGGCGCGAACTTCGTCCATCACCGTGTCGGCCCCATAGGGCATGGCGAAGCCCTCGTTGGCGCGCGCCAGGGCTTGCATAACTTCGGGCAGGACAGGGCCTGAGTTGTCGGAGGCGAAATACATTAGAGGGGCTCCTCGATGATATGTTCTTCCCAGTCTTCTTCGGGAGTTTCAAACTCTGATACTGTGCTGTTCAGCATGGAAACACCAGCCTCATGGACGCTTTCCGGCGTGCCTGAAATCAGCGGGTGCCAGTCAAACAGCGGTTTGCCTGACCAGAGAAGCTTGTAGGCGCAGGTTTCGGGCATCCAATACATATGCGTGTCGAGGTTTTCGGGCTTGAGCGAAATGCACTCGGGCACAAACTGATGGCGGATGTCATATTGCGAACAGCGGCATGTGGTGTCGTCAAACATCCGGCAGGCAACGCGGGTGAGCGCGACTTGGCCTGTGTCTTCGTCTTCCAGCTTGTTGAGACAGCATTTGCCGCAGCCGTCGCAGAGCGCTTCCCACTCTTGCTCTGTCATTTTGGCGAGCGGTTTCTTCTCCCAGAACTTTTGGGAGAGGCCCTTGCGCTTGATCGGGTCTGTCATAGTGCCGCCAATATCTGGCGGGCCTTGTCACAGTCGGCATCCATCTGGGTGATGAGCGCATCGAGGCTATCGAACTTCAGTTCTGGTCGCAGGTAGTCCACGAGGGCGATGGAGATGTCTTCGCCGTAGATGTCGCCTTTGAAGTCAAAGATAAATGTCTCGAGGTTTGGCTTGTTTTCTCCAAACATCGGCCGCGTGCCCAGCGAGGCGGCGCCGTGGTAGCTGCCCTTGTGCGGGCCTGTCAGGATGTCGGCCTCAACCGCGTAGACCCCGAGTTTTGGCAGGTGCAGCCCGTCGATGCTCATGTTGGCTGTCGGGTAGCCCAAGTCGCGGCCGCGCTGCTCTCCGCTGATCACAGCGCCTTCAAAGCGGTGCCAGTGGCCCAGCATACTGGCCGCATCACGCGGGCGGCCTTCGGTGAGGGCGTCGCGGATCGCGGTTGACGAGACTTGGCCAGCAGAGCCTTCCAGAAGCTCTGCGATGGTAACACCAAAGCCCATGTCTTGGCCGAACCTGACCAAGTCCTCAGCCGTGCCCGCGCGGGCTTTGCCAAAGCAGAAGTCGGCTCCGATGACGACATGTTTGAGGCCAAGGCCCTCGTGGATCACGTTGCGGGCAAACTCTTCGGGGGTGAGTGCCGAGAGCGTGACATTGAAAGCCAGTTCATACAGCCGCTCAACGCCGAGTTTTTCAAGCCTATGCGCGCGCGCGTCAGAGCTCATCAGCCGGAAAGCAGGGGCTTTGGGGGCGAAGTATTGCCGCGGGTGGGGCTCAAACGTGAGGATGCCGAGCGGCGCGTTAACGTCTTGGCCCGCGCTTCGCGCCAGGTCGATCACCGACTGGTGGCCAAGGTGAACGCCATCGAAGTTGCCGATGGCGACAGAGGCGCCTTTGTCGGCGTCGTTAACATAGGTGTAATCACGGATAATACGCATGGGGAAAGGCGTAGCCTTAGCCGCGATTGGGTGCAAGCGGCTAGTCGAACTTCGCGGACGGCGCGAGAACAGTTGCTTCGCCGACAAGGACTTTTTTACCATCGACGAGGCAGCGACAGTCAAGGCGAACGCGGCGTTTCGCATGGTCGATGTCGATCACCTCGACCTCGGCTGTCACCATATCACCTGGGCGCACGGGGGCGAGGAACTTGAGCGACTGGCCCATGTAGATTGTGCCATGGCCAGGCAGTTGCTCGCCGATCACAGCCGAGATAAGCCCCGCAGTCAGCATACCGTGGGCGATGCGGCCTTCAAAGATGGTGTCGTTGGCGTAGTCATCATCAAGGTGAACAGGGTTGCGGTCGGTGGAGACCTGCGCGAACATCTCGATGTCTTCATCGGTCACGACTTTGCGCACATAGCGCATCATGCCCATTTCGATCTCTTCGATGGTGATGGTTCCGCGTGGAAGATTGTCCAACATCTCAGTCCCTGTTTTGATGCGCTGCGTAATTATCGAGCTGTTTTGGCTCGCAAGTTGGAATATAATTACTTCGCAGGTGCAGAAAGATCAAGCCGAAAAGCTTAGCGAAGTTGCCCGATGGAGAAGATCGGTGTGACCATTTCCTGAGCAATATAGGCTTCCAGAGCCGCTGCGTCGGGGTGTTCTGTCGTTTTGGTCTCCGAGGCGGCCAAGCCCCCCGTGATGAACAGCGAATCGATGTCTTCGCCCTGTGCGCCCTGAATGTCGGTGTGAATGCCGTCGCCGATGGCGAGGATGCGCGACGGATCGGCTGTGCCACCGATGGAGGCCAAGCGGCGGCGGGCGAGGTCGTAGATCGGCGGGTGAGGCTTGCCAAAGTAGAGGCTTTCGCCGCCCATTTCGGTGTAGAGTTTGGCGAGCGCGCCTGCGCACCACTCGCGCACATGACCGCGATCAACGACGAGGTCGGGGTTGGCGCAAAGCAGTTTCAGGCCCTTGGTTTTGGCATAGAGAAAATCGGCGCGGTTGATGCTGGGGTCTGCCATCGGATCAAACGGGCCGCAGCAGACGATGCCCTCCGCCTCAGCGAGCGGCACGCGTTGGATGTTCACGGGGGCTTCTATGATTTCGAGGGGTTCGAAAAAGCCGGCGTCGCGCTCCCATTCGCCCATGAAATAGACTTTTTCACCAACCATTCCACGAAACATGGCCGAGCGGGCGCTGTCACCGGATGAGGCAATTTCGTCATAGGCGTCGGTTGGAACGCCGAAGGCTGCAAGCTGGGTTGCGACGCCTTCGCGGGGCTTCGGCGAGTTCGTGACCAGCACCACTTTGCCGCCCTGTGCGCGGTAGGCTTGCAGGGCTTTGACAGCCGCAGGCATGGCTTTGACGCCGTCATGCACGCAGCCCCAGAGATCAACGAACAAGGCGTCATACTGTGGGGCGATGTCGGCGAGGGCTGAAATGATGCGTGTCATGGCGGGCTTTCTGAATGTGTTTGCCTTGTTATGGCAGGGCGCGGGTGTGATGGCCAGAGCCTGTGGGTGCTGTAGTGCCGGAGCCTCCGGCGGGGGTATTTGGAGCCATAAGAAAGCTAGGCCACGGGTATATGTGGCGCGATCAGCTCGGCCCATTTTGCGTAGGCGGCCTCAGACGGGTGAAAGCCGTCGCGGGCGATGTACTTGGGCTCAAAGGGGAGGTTCAGCGGGATATAGCTGAGGGTTTCGTCGGCGGCGCAGAGCGTTGCGAGGGCGGTGTCCAGGCGCTTTGCGTCTTTGCCCAGAACGTGGCGAAGGGGTTGCGGGAGCAGTGGGAAGTGGCCCATTGGCGGCAAGCCCGAGCGCAGGATGTGTTTAACCTGAAAGCGGCTGCGCAAGAGTGCGTGCAGGGCATGCTGGCGTTTGAGCCATAGCTTTGGCGGGGTGAGGCGGGTGACGTCGTTGACGCCGAGGCCGATGAAGGCAGCATCAAAGGGCTGTTCGGGGAGGTCAGCGAGCGTTCTTAGCGTTGAGGCCGAGGTGGCACCGGTTTGGGCCGTGAGTTGCCAGCTGACTTGGTGATGCTTGGCGAGCAGTGGCGGCAGTCGCCCAGACAAGGCGTGGCTTTGATGCGACGCGCCGACGCCTGCGACAGAGCTGTCACCGAGGATGAGCAGGCGGAGGGGAACGCCTCGGCCTATGACGCCAGTGCGCGGCCCTTCAGGCTCGGGGAGCACCAGCGCTTGGCGGATGACGTAGAGCGCTTGGGCGGCGAGCAGGGGGGAGAGGGCAAGTTTGGCGGCGAGGCTGAGCATGTTTCCTTATGGCGTGCGACTACGAGAGACGGAAGGTTGTGTTGGCGCTGTCGTGGCGCCAGCTGACGAACCCATCAGGGCCAGTTTTGGCAAGGTGCAGTCCAGATCAAAAGATCCTTTTCTCTATCCGAGATTTTGCCCCACGCTCGGCTCAGTGCCTGGATAATTTCGCCCTGCTCGTGTTCGATCGGGGGGATGGGCGCGCGATCCACGACGACCTTTTGCTCGACACGATTGAAGAAGAAACGTCCGCGATAGGATATACAAAAGGAAAACCTGTCTACATCCTTTGTTGTCGCGGTCACAGGGATATCCCCTGTGATTTCGCCTTGTCTCGCCTCTAGATCATGCTGTCCGTTGAAGTGATCTCGGTAGATAACAGTCTCTCCATTCAGGAAAGCAATGTTGAGCTCAACATCATTGGCCTGATATTTTGAAAGGTTTTGGAGCGTGAACTGGAACGATTTGAGAGAATATGGAAACTTGCCGCTTCGTGCGAACTCTAACAGCTTCTGACGCAGCTCATTTGGCGTTGAAAGTTCGGATTTTGCGCCGAGGTATCTTTCCGGCTCTCGGAGGACCTGTTTGAAAAACGTATCCACCTGTGTTGGGGTCGGAGACTCCAGAACTACGACACTCAGATCTGCTGACCCGAAGTCGTAATTTGCGGTTACAATTCCGACGCAAGCGGATGCGAAAGTGACCGCAACAATTATAGGGCGAAGAAGAGTTCGAAAAGCATCAGACATAAGAGAATGTTTCTATTGCCGCCCTTAGGCTCGTCTAACGAGAAGACGGCGGGTGGCACAAAGAGTGCGCCATCCGCCGACTTTCTTGTATTCAAACTTTAAGGTTCGGGATGATCTGCTTTTTGCGGCTCATGATGCCCGGCAGCACGACGGCGTCGCCTGTGACTGTCGCGTCAAAGCTTTTCTCGGCGACGGTTTTGACGAGATCGTTTGGCACCAGCAGCGTGGCTTCTTCGTTGAGGATATCGACAACGAAGAGCAGCACTTGGTCAACGCCGTCCTCGGAGGCGACGGTGCCCATGCTTTCCAGCAGACTTGCCTTGCGGTCAAGCACGATGGAGGGCGCGGTTGTTTCGAGCACGGAAACGCGGAACTTTGTGCCGTCGACTTCGTATTCCTTGCTGTCCATGCGCAGGAGTTCCGCATCGGAGAAGGCCGACACGTCTGACTTGGCGGCGAACATTTCGTCGGCGTAAGAAGCGACATCGAGGTTCAGCTCGGCGGCGAGTTTGTTGGCGACGTTTTTGTCGTGGTCAGTTGTGGTCGGTGAGCGGTAGCCCAGCGTGTCTGACAGGATGCAGGTGAGGGCTGCGCCTTTGATGGCGTCGGGCATTTTGTTCGCGTCGTCGCCCATCAGGTCGATCATGATGGTGGCGGTGCAGGCCAGCGGGCGGATCGTGATGTCGATCGGGCCTTTTGTTTCGAGGCCACCGACGAGTTTGTGGTGGTCGATGATCGCCTGAACGTCGGCGCCGTTGATGTTGGCGGGCAGCTCGGCGGGGTTGTTGGTGTCAACGATCACGCAGGCCTGGTCATCGTCCAGATCGGCGATGATGCGTGGCTTGGGGAGCGACCACTTTTCAAGCATAAAGGCCGCTTCTGTGTTTGGCTCGCCTGTGAGCACGGCTTCGGCTTTCTGGCCGAGCACTTCGTTGAGATACCATGCCCAGAGAATGGGCGAGCCTGTGCTGTCGGTGTCGGGGGATTTGTGGCCCAGAACGAGGGTTGTCATCGGGACGTCTCCTATAAATGTGTCGCGTTTGCGCGCCTTATAGGCTGCTCTTACGGGCTTGTCACGCGGGCAGGAGCAAGGCAGATTGGGCATCATGTCGCGGATCAGAGAAACCGAGCTTTATGGCCCTGTGAAAGCCTACCTTGAGGAGCAGGGTTACGCCGTGAAAGGCGAGGTCGGCGCCGCTGACGTTGTGGCGCGACGGGGCAGCGAAGAGCCTGTGATCGTCGAGCTGAAAACGGGGTTTTCCCTGCAGCTTTTGCAGCAGGCGGTGGCGCGCCAGCGTGTGAGCGACACTGTCTATGTTGCGGTGCCGCGCTGGAAGGGCAAAACGGGCTGGCGCACCTTCAAGGGCAATGTCGGCCTTTGCAAACGGCTGGGCGTTGGCGTGTTGAGCGTGAAGCTGAGCGACGCAAGCGTGCAGGCCCACGCTGACCCTGTTCCATTCCAGCCACGCAAATCAAAGCAGCGTAAAGCCATGCTTTTGCGTGAATTTGATGCGCGCGAAGGCGATCCAAACCTTGGCGGAATGACGCGGGAGACGATAGTGACCGCTTACAGGCAAGGCGCCGTGCGCTGTGCAGAGTATCTGCAAGCCAACGGGCCAAGCCGCGGACGTGATGTAAAAGCCTCGACGGGCGTTGTGCAGGCGACGACGATGATGCGTGACAACCACTACGGATGGTTCGAAAAACACGCCAAGGGGGTATATATGCTCACAAAAGCGGGGAAAGAGGCCCTGAAAACGCAAACGAGCTTGTGAATCGGCGTGATCTCGGACAATCTAACGGGGATATTTCTGTTGGAGCTGCCAAATGACTCGTAAAACACTTTCTCTTTCCGCCTCTGCCCTCGTGCTTGCTACGGCCCTTTCAGGCTGTGGCGGAGGCAATGACGCTGATACCCTTGTACAGGTTCAGATGAGCGAAGCCTCATACCAGAACCTCTATGGCGCATATGCCGACACTTGTGACGATGTCGCTGGCGATTCTTGCGCGGCACAAAACTCTTACTAAATAGCGGACTGGCGGGGCGCTGCTCCGCCTTTCAAGCAACTGCGCCCTTAGGCGTAGGCAAGCCTCCTTTCGGAGGCTTTTTGCGTTTTTAGCTGGCTGCCCCGACTTGAGTTGCCCGCTGGTAGGCGTCCCGTGCATGGATTGAGCTCACGAACCCTGCCAAGGCGGGGAACTCGGCTCCGCGCCCTTGTTGCACGGCGATCTCGGCGGGGAAACTCAGCATGATATCGGCCGCTGACAGGCTGTCCTGCACAAAATGGCCTGAGGGGCGCACCAGCGTGTTCAGATAGCTGTAGTGGCTTGTCAGCTCGGACTCGATGCGCGGATGCAGGGGGCCTCCGGCCTCCCCAAGGCGAGAGACATAAAGGTTGAGCAAGATGGGCGTCATGGCCGAGCCTTCGGCAAAATGCATCAGCTCCAGATGTGAAAGATAGGCATCACTGCTGCGATCGGGGATCATGTCTGGCGCAAAGCGGGTGCAGAGCGTTTCGACGATCGCCGCAGATTCGCAGATCAGCCGCCCGTCAAGCTCGATCATCGGAGATTTGCCAAGCGGGTGCACCGTCAGAAGCTCTCGCGGGGCGAGATTGGTCTTGGCGTCGCGAGTGTAGTGAATGACGTCATACGGCTGACCGATCTCTTCCAGCAGCCAGAGGATACGGTGCGAGCGCGAGCGGTTGAGGTGATGGAGGGTGATCATGTTAAGTGTGCTTCCTTATAAAGCCTGAAACGATACGCACGATCTCGGGGGCCAAGAGCGGCGTGATGATATGGCCCATACCTTTGATCGGATGGTATTCGCTGCCTTTGATGTGCGCCGCGATCTCGGCGCCGAGCTCGTGGGGGATGAGGGCATCATCCAACCCGTGGATCACGCAAGCTGGCATGTTAAGGGCTTTGAGCGCTGGCCGCCTGTCACCTGCGCCCATGGTCGCAAGGAGTTGGCGGTTGATGCCTGCCGCCTTTGGCCCGCCGCGCATATAGGCGGCGTGGGCTTGGGCTTTGATGAAAGCCTCGTCAGCCGGATAGCCGGGGCTGCCCCAGATGCCGTATTCGGCCACCAGCGCGTCTTGGGCGGCTTCAAGCGAGGTGTCGTCACGCGCCACAAGCTGCGGGAGGATGTCGCCGACAGCACCGCGCTCCACGAGGGGGCGGCAGGCTGTCATCACGATGGTGTCGGTGAGCAGGCGATCGGCGTGGTTGAGCGCCAGCACTTGCGCGATCGCGCCGCCCATGGAGATGCCGAAGATATGGGCTTTGTCTATGTCCAAAGCGTCCATGATGCCGATGACGTCATCTGCCATATCGTCGAGAGAATAGGCGGCGAGGATGTCTTTGCCTGCGGTGGCCAGTGCAACGATTTCGTCGGCGTCGGAGGGCACATCGGAAGCGTCAAAGCGCTGGGACAGTCCAACATCGCGGTTGTCAAAGACCACGGTGCGAAAGCCCGCCGCAACGAAGCCTGTGATCAGGTTTTCGGGCCAGTGGACGAGCTGTGTACCGAGGCCACGAATGAGGATAATGGTGGGGCTGGCTTTGTCGCCGTGGTCTTGCACTTCGAGGGTGATGTTGTTGACTTTGAGTTGCATGGCGGGGCTTTCTAGTTTGAAAAAGGCAGGCGGGACAGGCTGTAGCCGCGCTCTGCCAGCAGATTGAGAACACCTTTTGCGCCCGGCAAATGCGCCGCGCCGACTGTGACGAAGAGGGCTTGTTCGGGGGCCGCTTCCAAAACCTCTATCCAAGCCAGATTGCGCTTGGTGAGCAGCAGGTCTTCGAATTTCGCAAAGTCTTCTTCGGCGGTGTCGCCACCATGAAGCAGCGACATATGGCGGGTGTATTCCCAGAACAGGCCCACGTCTTGGGCAATGTAGGACTGAAACAGCGTTTCGGCCATGTCGTCGCTGTTGATGCTTTCGACGAGGGAGAGGCGCAGCATTTCGACTTGTTCGTCCATCGGGTAGATGTCGAAGATTTTTGCGGCCGTCGCGTAGTGCTCTATCGAACGTGTGGTCAGGTTTTCCGCCTCAAGGCCGAGGGCGAGACTTCGGTCAATGCCGTGTGCGCCGGACTGCATAAGCTTGAGTTTGCAGGGGGTGATCCCGAGCATCATGGTGACGAAAATCGGTTTCATCTTGGCGACCATAAAAGGCGGGAAGCCACGTTCGCGCATTTTTTCTGTCAGCGTCTCCCAGTCTTGAGGCGGGAGCATTTCGGGAAGGGTTTTGCCTTCCGCGATAAACATGAAGTCAGGTTTACTGGCCATCTCGCGCTGAAATATTTCGGCGTCGGCGCTGTTCATTTCGAAGTAATTCAGATCGGCGGTGCGTGCCAAAGGCATAAGTTTTTCAAGGTGCTGTTCGGTGAAATCATGCGGCAGGTGATAGCTGCCAAACAGCGTGATTGTGCGGCTTCCTTTGGTTGCGCGCCAGAGTAGGCCTTTGCCGTAAGGCACCTCGCCGGCGGCGGCCTGGAGCGCGCTCAACTCGGCGGCTGGCATTGTCTGAAACAGGTTTTTGCCCGCACAGGCGTCAGCTTTTGCAGTGGCGGGGAGTGCGAGTAGGGCGGTGAGCAGAAGGGTGCGGAGCATGAGCATTCTCTTTTGGGCCTTTGCTTCAGGCTAGGCGCTACAGGGCGGGCTGACAATGTTTCAAATTTTTTTTCGGGTTCGCTTGACACACCTCAAATCCGACCTTAGCTATGCGCCGTTAGCACTCGCATGTGGTGAGTGCTAAGCTCGGGGAGACCCCGGGTTTGATATTGAAAACTTTAGCGTAAGGAGCCTCAACTGATGGCATTTACACCGCTTCACGACCGCGTAGTCGTTCGCCGCGTAGAAGGCGAAGAAAAAACTGCTGGCGGATTGATCATCCCTGAAAGCGCAAAAGAAAAGCCTGCTGAAGGCGAAGTTATCTCTGTTGGTGCCGGCGCACGTGACGAAGACGGCGAGCGCATTGCCATGGACGTTAAAGCGGGCGACCGCGTGATGTTCGGCAAATGGTCAGGCACCGAAGTCACGATCGACGGCGAAGAGCTTTTGATCATGAAAGAATCCGACATCATGGGCATCATTGCCTAACTGTCCCTCCCCGAAATTCTAGAATTAGGAGCAAACTATGTCAGCTAAAGACGTAAAGTTTGGAACCGACGCCCGCAACCGGATGCTCAAAGGTGTGAACATCCTTGCCGACGCGGTTAAAGTTACTCTCGGCCCGAAAGGCCGCAATGTTGTGCTCGACAAATCATTTGGCGCGCCACGTATCACAAAAGACGGTGTCTCTGTTGCCAAAGAGATCGAGCTTGAAGACAAGTTTGAAAACATGGGCGCGCAGATGGTCAAAGAAGTGGCCTCACGCACCAATGACGAAGCCGGCGATGGCACAACAACTGCCACAGTTCTGGCCCAAGCCATCGTTCGCGAAGGCATGAAGTCGGTTGCGGCAGGCATGAACCCGATGGACCTCAAGCGCGGTATCGACCTTGCAACAGCGAAAGTTGTTGAAGCGATCAAAGCGGCGGCCCGTGACGTTTCAGGCACCGAAGAAGTTGCACAAGTTGGCACGATCTCGGCCAACGGCGAAGCCGAAATTGGCCGCCAGATCGCAGACGCGATGCAAAAAGTCGGCAATGAAGGCGTTATCACTGTTGAAGAGAACAAAGGCCTCGAAACTGAGACTGACGTTGTTGAAGGCATGCAGTTTGATCGCGGCTACCTGTCGCCATACTTCGTGACCAACTCTGACAAGATGGTTGCAGACCTCGAAGACTGCCTCATTCTTCTCCACGAGAAAAAGCTGTCTTCACTGCAAGCGATGGTTCCGCTGCTTGAGCAGGTGATCCAGTCACAAAAGCCACTCCTGATCATCGCGGAAGATGTTGAAGGCGAAGCTTTGGCGACACTCGTTGTGAACAAACTGCGTGGCGGCCTGAAAATCGCTGCTGTTAAAGCCCCGGGCTTTGGCGACCGTCGCAAAGCCATGCTGCAGGATATCGCTATCCTGACAGGCGGCCAAGTGATCAGCGAAGAGCTGGGCATGAAGCTTGAGACTGTCACAATGGACATGCTCGGCACGGCCAAGAAAGTCACCATCACCAAAGACGAAACAACGATCGTTGATGGCGCTGGCGACAAAGCCGAGATCCAGGCACGCGTTTCACAAATCCGCGCGCAGATCGAAGAGACAACCTCTGACTACGACCGTGAAAAACTCCAGGAGCGTGTTGCGAAACTTGCTGGTGGCGTTGCGGTTATTCGCGTTGGCGGCATGACAGAAGTTGAAGTCAAAGAACGCAAAGACCGCGTTGATGACGCGCTCAACGCTACACGCGCTGCTGTTCAAGAAGGCATCGTTGTTGGCGGTGGTGTTGCTCTGGTTCAAGGTGCCAAGGCGCTTGACGGCCTCAAAGGCGACAACAACGACCAAGACGTTGGCATCACGATCGTTCGCAA
This sequence comes from uncultured Lentibacter sp., assembly GCA_947497495.1. Taxonomy (GTDB): domain Bacteria; phylum Pseudomonadota; class Alphaproteobacteria; order Rhodobacterales; family Rhodobacteraceae; genus Lentibacter. Next base: position 151,432 of record CANMGT010000004.1, on the reverse strand, counting down.
AGCGATTGAAGCGCCTCTGCGCCAGATCGCCGAGAACGCCGGTGTTGACGGTGCGGTTGTTGCGGGCAAAGTCCGTGAAAGCAGCGACTTGTCGTTCGGCTTTAACGCGCAAACTGAAGAATATGGCGACATGTTCAAGTTCGGCGTTATCGACCCTGCGAAAGTTGTGCGCACTGCCCTGCAAGACGCAGCGTCTGTTGCTGGCCTTCTGATCACAACAGAAGCCATGGTTGCAGACCTGCCAGCCAAAGACGGCGGCGCAGCTGGCGGCGGCATGCCCGACATGGGCGGCATGGGCGGCATGATGTAAAGACGAATTCGCTTAGCGAATTCTGTCTGCCCGACAGGTGGTTTTCGTCAGAAAACCTACCGAGAGGGTTAGCTGCAGAAACGAGAAGGGCGCTCCAAACGGGGCGCCCTTTTTAACGTTCAAATCTGCCTAGCGAGGCCTTGGAAGCCGCAGGCTATCAGCGGCTTTCTTCCAATATTTCAAGCGCCTCGCTCCCTTCCAGCTTCGGGTTGCTTGCCCCAAAGGTGAAGGGTGTTTCGCCCATCTCGGTTTTGGCGGTAGCATCTGCGCCAGCCTCCAGCAGAACCGTAACGTTCTGTGCCGCCCCGAATTTGGCTGCACCGTGTATCGGCGTCCAGTCATTCGCAGTTTTTGCATTTACCTCGGCACCAGCCCCTAGCAGCAACCTGATGTTCTCCAGTGAGCCAGTGGCAGCCACAAAGTGAAGCGGTGTTCTGTCCCATTTGTCTTTGGCGTTCACATCTGCGCCCGATGTGAGCAAGGTTGTGATCACTTCGGGCTTTGCTTGCGCCACCCAGTGCAGGGCAGTTTTTCCAACGTCATCGCGAGCGTTCACATCGACACCTTGATCAATCACTTGTTGAAGATCCTGCGCCGTTGCGGACAGGTAGAAATCAGCAGTGCACAATTGCGTGCAGCCGTCAGACGCCAGCGCCGGAGCGCCCGCGACTGCCAATGTTGTTGTTAAGATACGAAGCATGTTTTTCATGGCGATACCTCCTGTCTTCAAGGTATTTTAACATGGTTGAAGGTGAACAGAGAACCCGCCATTCGCGCAAGGCTGACAGTCGGGAGGCGACAAGCGCCTGCTGTGCGTGACCTCTGCTGATGTTCTGCCGGGCTGTCTCTTTCTTACCCTCGCGCGATGTTCTATGTTCTCTTCTATGAACACAGATCCCCCCATCTTCCCCTCCTTCCTGCGCCCGATGCGGGCTGACGAAACCGAGCAGGTTGATGCTCTGTTGCGCGGGGCGTTTGGCGGGCCGAAAGAGGCCGAGCTTGTGGTGAAGCTGCGCAAGTCCGGTGTGATGGCGGGGGAGATGGTCTTGCCGCTCGGCGATGGCGTGATCGGCTATTACGCGCTTTCAAAGATGGTGGAGCCGAAGGGCTGGCTTTGCCTTGCGCCTGTGGCGATTGCGCCGGAGTGGCAGGGTAAGAACCACGGCAAGCGGATGATCAGCCAGCTGGTGGCTTGGGCTGAAAGCACCAAGCAGCCCGTTGTCGTGCTCGGGCAGGTGGCGTTTTACGAAGCGGCTGGGTTTTCGCAGGCGCAGGCAAGCCAGTTGCAAAGCCCTTACCCAGTCGAGCACACGATGCTCGCCGGGCATGACGGCACGCCCGCGGCCAAGCTGACCTACCCCAAAGCGTTTGAGGGGCTGTAGGCGGGCCACGCCGCAAAGCGCGGCCCTAAGTTTACATATCAAGCACCAAGTGTGGCACGCCGTCTGATGTTTTTTCAGCAGTGCGCCCGTCGCGCCCGACGGTCACATTTACCCGCGTGCGCAGGTTGGACATGCTCTCGAATGTGATGACATCAACGGGTTCGTCAAAGTCGAGCTTGAGGCCGAAGTGCGCACTGTCGGCACGGTTGTGAAGCGCGACAATTGTGGCCGTAAACGGCTGCTTCAGGTAGCGGCCACTCACCCGCTGGCCAACCGCAAAGGGCAGGGCGGGCCTGTTGCCGGCAAGGGCATGCAGCGTGTTCCAGTCGCGTTGGCCAAACTGGCGCGCGAGCAACTCGAGGGACTGGCTGTGTGTTGTGCTTTGCCCTTGGCTTTCAAGCGCCTGTCGCAGGGCGCGCGCTTGCGATTTCAGAGCCTCAAGGGAGGGGATGGGATGTGTCATAGTAACCTCATTCAGCGTTAATGCGGAGATGGGCTGGGGCTCGCGTTGCCAACGAACCGCTAGAAGCTGACGTTGGTTAGAATGTTATATCCGGACTTCACCAAAGCTTGCGCTTGCGAGCGGCAGGGGCCGAACCCTTGCTGGGCAGATAGGTGCGGCTCACAGCTCTGTCAAGAGAGCGGTTTTCCCATTGCGCCGCTCTGCGCGCTTGCCCAAGGTGGCGAGGCACAAAGAAGAAGGGCCGTTCATGCGACTGGTTTTACTCGTGACTTTGACGATGGTTGCCTTTGCCGCCAACTCGGTGCTCAACCGGCTCGCGCTTGAAACGGGCAGTGCGGGGCCAGCGGCCTATGCGGCGATCCGGCTTATGGCGGGCGCGCTTACGCTTTGCATGTTGGTCGCGATGCGTGGGCGTGCTGCAAGCTTTTGGCCGTCGAGTGCTGTCGGGCCTACCTCGCTTTTGGTCTATGTGCTCGGGTTTTCCTTTGCTTATGTTACGCTGGATGCGGGGGCGGGGGCGCTGTTTTTGTTTGGCGGTGTGCAAGTCACGATGTTTGTGAGTGCTGTTCTGTCGAAAGAGAAGATACTCCCGCAAAAGTGGGCCGGCGCGGCGCTGGCTTTTGCGGGGCTGTGCTACTTGATGTGGCCGGCGGGCGGCGCGCCTGTTGCCTTGAGCGGCGCTCTGATGATGCTTGCGGCGGCTGTGGGCTGGGGGTTGTATTCGCTCGCCGGGCGCGGTGCGCGTGACCCGCTGTTGCAAACCGCTGTCAACTTTCTTTGGGCCAGCCCTGTTGCGGCGCTCGTTTGGGTGTTGCTGCCGGACTGGCCAAGCGCTGCGGGCTGGGGGCTGGCTGTGGTGTCCGGCGCTCTGACCTCGGGGCTAGGCTATGCGCTTTGGTATCGGGTGTTGCCCGCAATCAGCGCCAGCACAGCGGCTGTCGCGCAGCTTACCGTGCCTGTCCTCGCGGTAATCGGCGGCGTTGTCTTCTTGGGCGAGGCGGCCACGCTGCATGTGCTTGTCGCGGCGGCTATGGTGCTTGGCGGCGTGGCCTTGTCGCTTTACCGCAAGAGCGGCTCCAGCGCGTCGTAACCAAACACATCGTGAGCGCCCCAGGCGATGTCGGGCAGGCTGTCGGGCTTGTAGCGAATGCTGGCAAGCTCGTCGCGGCTGAAAAACTGTCTCTGGGTGACAATGTTTTCAGGGTCTTTCCAGCGCGGATCAAGCGTGCCTGAGAGGATCTCGCAGCGATAGTAGATATCGACTTGGTGAAAGTCGCCATCGGGGACATGAAACTCGTTTACCAGACACAGCCCGCCGACGGAGACTGTGAGGCCCGTCTCTTCATGCATCTCGCGGATCAGGTTTTCAGGAAGGCTCTGGTGCGGCTCGGCTCCGCCGCCGGGGGCGCACCAAAGATCACTTTTCGGGTCGCGCCAGGCGTTGACCATGAGCAGCTTGTTGTTTTGCAGCACGATCCCGCGGACAGCGAGGCGAATAGGGCGTTTGGCCATGATGTGCTCCTTTGCCCCTTTCATAGGGCAAGGTTTGGGCTTATCTCAAGGCTCATGCGATTTATCTTGGTCCTTATATTCGGTTTGATGCCTGCCCTGATGCCTGCCCTGGCGCGGGCAGATTGCGTTGTGCTGCTGCACGGGTTGGCGCGTTCGGAAAGCTCGTTGTTCCTGCTGGAAGAGGTGCTTGAAGAGAACGACTATCAGGTTGTGCGCCTTGGCTACCCGTCAACAAGCAAGTCTATCGGGGCGTTGGCAACGGCTGTTTTGCCTATGGCGACAGAGCTGTGTGGCGATCAGAGGGTGCATTATGTCACCCACTCGATGGGCGGGGTTTTGCTGCGCTTCTGGCTGGCGGGCATGAAGCCTGAAAACATGGGCCGCGTGGTTATGCTTGCGCCGCCCAACCAAGGCTCGCAACTGGTTGACGAGCTTGACGACTGGCAGGCCTTCGGCTGGATCAACGGGCCAGCGGGGCACCAGCTTGGCACGGGGGAGGGCGCGATTGCGCCGCACTTGCCTAAAGTTGACTTCGAGCTGGGAGTTATCGCTGGCAACCAGTCGCTCAACCCTGCCTTCTCGGCGCTGATCGATGGGCCGGATGACGGCAAGGTTGCGGTGCGTGAAACCCGCGTTGACGGCATGAGCGACCATCTGACATTGCCGGTCACACACACGTTTTTGATGAACAACCCGCTGGTTGTTGCGCAGGTGCTCGAGTTTCTGAAGCAGGGCAAGTTTGACCATGAACTGAAGTATATGGATCTCGTTTGGGGGCTCGGAAAAGACGATGACTGAGCTTGCTTTGAAGCTGGTGAATGCCGAGGTTTTGCTGCCAACAGGCCTTGAGAACGTGGCGCTTTCTTTCGCGGAAGGTGTGGTTTGCGAGGGTGCCGAGCGCGAGGTTGACCTGTCGGGATACATGGTGCTGCCGGGGATGGTCGATATTCACGGTGACGGGTTTGAGCGCCATGTTGCTGTGCGCCGTGGTGCTATGAAAGACATGGGCGCTGGCCTGCGTGCGGCTGAGGCCGAACTGGCGGGCAATGGCGTGACAACAGCCGTTCTGGCGCAGTTTTACAGCTGGGAGGGGGGCCTGAGAGGGCCGGAGTTCGCCGACCAGATATTGGCTGCGCTGAGCGAAGTGCGCGCACAATGCCTGACGGATTTGCGCACGCAACTGCGGTTTGAAACCCACATGCTGGAGGACTACACCGCTTTTGAAGCGCTGGTTGATAAGCACGCTGTTGGCTATGTCGTTTTCAACGATCACATACAGCATGAGCGGCTCGCTAAGGGGCTTGTGCCGCGCAGGTTAAACGGCATGGCGCTGAAAAGCCGCCGCAGCCCCGAGACACTGCATAAGCTTTTGCAAAAGATGCACGACGAGCGCGCGCAAGTTCCTGAGGCTGTGAGCGCTTTGGCGGGGCGTTTGTCCGCTAAAGGCGTGCGGCTCGGCAGCCATGATGACCGCAGCTTTGAGGAGCGTGCTTTCTGGCAAAACGCCGGTGTGACGCTGTCGGAATTCCCTGAAACAGCCGAGGCGGGCGAGGCGGCCCATGAGCTGAATTCTGGCGTTATCCTTGGCGCGCCGAATGTAGTGCGTGGCGGCTCGCATAACGGCAATGTCAGCGCGGTTGATCTGATCGCGATGGGCCAGTGCGACGCCCTTGCCTCGGACTATCACTACCCGTCGCTGAGGCGCGCGGCATTCTTTGTCGCCGAGGCGGGCCTGCTGCCCCTGCACGCGGCATGGGCGCTTGTCTCGAGCGGGCCAGCGCGGCTCTTGGGGCTTTCTGACCGCGGAACGCTGGAAACAGGCAAGCGCGCAGATATGGTGATCGTCGATGCCAAAACAAAGCGCTTCGCCGCAACAATCGCCGGAGGACGTATCAGCCATATGTCAGGCGAAGTCGCAGCGCGCTTTATTCAAAGTGGCAGCTGACGCGCCCCCACGGGCCGTAGTCTGCCTCGATCTGCGTGCCTGACGGGCATTCAAGCGGGCGGATGAACGAGCCGGAGAGAATAACTTGGCCCGCTTGAATGCTTTGGCCATAGAGCTCCATCCGTTCGGCGAGCCAGACGATGCCTTCGACCGGATCGTTGAGCACGCCCGCGCCGAGGCCTGTCTCCTCGACCTGCCCGTTAGAGGACACGATGGCACCTATCCAGCGCAGGTCAGAGGACGGGTCAAACTGGCCATCTCCCAGCACTATCCCTGCATTGGCAGCGTTGTCCGAGATCGTGTCAAACACCTTGCGGGCTTGGCTTGTCGCCGGATCAACGCGCAGGATACGGGTGTCGAGAATCTCGATGGCCGGCGCGACATAGTCGGTTGCGGCGATCACTTGGGCACGGGAGACTTTGCCCTTGAGCGGGGCTTTCATGATAAAGGCAATTTCGGCCTCGATGCGCGGCTGAATAAAACGCCCCGCGGGAATGCACGCGCCGTTTTCAAAAGCCATGTCGTCAAGCAGCACGCCGCTGTCGGGAATGTCGATGTTGAGAGCCATTTGCATCGCGCGGCTGGTCAGGCCGATTTTCCAACCGATCACGCGGCGCCCCGCCGCCTGCTTCAGGGCGACAAGGGCGGCCTGAATCGCGTAGGCGTCGTCCATGCGGATGTCGGGATGCGCAACCGAAAGCACGTTGATTTGCTTGCCGGATGCTTCGGCCTCAAACAGGGCCTTGGCTGCGTTTGTGATCTGCTCGGGTGTCATTCGTCACGTACCGTATTGCGAAGCTCACCGATGCCTTCTGCGGCGACGATAATCTCGTCACCGGGCACCAGAAACCGTGGCGGATCAAAGCGCGCGCCCGCGCCTGTCGGCGTGCCCGTGATGATGATATCTCCGGGCACCAGCGTGGTGAATGTCGAGATATACTCGATCTGACGGCGGATGGGGAACAGCATACGCGACGTGCGATCATCTTGTCGGAGTTCGCCGTTCACATGGGTTGTGAGGCGGATATCTTCAAGCTGGCTGGCGGCGGTAAATGGCACAAGCCACGGGCCGATCGCGCCGGAGCTGTCCCAGTTTTTGCCTTGGGTGACGTTGAACTTCGCGTGCCGCACCCAGTCACGTAAAGTGCCTTCATTACAGAGGCTTAGAGCAGCAATGTGATCAAACGCATCAGCTTGTGGAATGCGCCGACCGCCCTTGCCGATGACAACGGCGATCTCGCCTTCATAGTCTAGTTGCGGGGTCTCTGGCGGGCGCACAAGCGCCTCGTCGTGGCCCGTGAAGCTGCGTGCAAAACGCGGGAACAAAGACATGTTGGGCGGGGCGTCTTGCCCGTCTTTGTATTCGGCATTCCGATCGGGGAAGTTGACGCCAACGCAGATGATCTTCTCCGGGTTCGGCACCGGGATCGCGTAGGTGAAGCTGCCTTCGGCGTGGCTGACGGCGCGGCCCTCTGCGGCCTTTTCCAGCGCGCCCAGACCACCTGCTTCGATGACATCACGCATCGTTTTCCACTGGGGGAATTCTTGCGAAAGCGCCACAAAGCCGCCTTCCACAATTGCTCCAAAAAGTGGGCTTTCTTTGGTGTTCACAGTTGCAAAGCGCATGGCTCAGCCTTTCTTGTCCAGAAGTTCAATTTCGATAAAGGCACAGGGAAAATCATTGCCGCTGACAACGTCGTGTTCGGTGCCGATCTCGCGATAGTATGGCACGCCGGTCTGCAGTTCGGCGACCATGTGTTTGCCGTCGGGTAGGTCGATTTCCAGTGTCCCGTCAAACTGCGGCACCACGACATAGTCATGCTCGTGACGGTGCCAACCCGTGTTGTCTCCCTTCTTGGCAAACGACCAGCGGGTCACACGCACACGCTCGTTTTCGATCAGCACGTCGCCTTTGGCCGTGCCTGCTTCAGTTTGTTCACACATCAGTTCGGGCTCCTTACGATCATCTCACGGGGCAATGATAGGCTGGGCTGAGAGAGCGCTTTCGCGCGTTTCGGCCCCTTCAAAAACGCTGCCATGCTCGAACCATGAACGTGGTGCAGGGGCGCCCCACAGGGTCTGGCGTTGCGGGTCTTTGAGGTCCCACTTGATGGGTTCAAGGTCTGGGTCAACGGTCTGGTAATCAGAGCAGTAGATTTCGATGCGGTGGCCGTCTGGGTCAAGGATATAGAGGAAGAATGCGTTTGAAATGCCGTGCCGGCCCGGACCGCGCTCGATGTTTTCAACCCAGCCTGTTGTTGCCATGACGTCAAGCAAATCGATGATGGCGAGCGGGGTTGGTACCCAGAAAGCCGAGTGGTGCAGGCGCGGGCCAGTGCCGTTGGTGAAAGCCACGTCATGCACACCGCCCTTGCGATGCATCCACGCGGCCCAGACTTTACCGCTTTGTGAGTCTTCGGTGTATTCCGTCGTGCGAAAGCCCATCTCGTTGTAAAATGCGACAGAAGCGTCAACGTCGGCCGAGAACATGTTGAAATGGTCGATCCGGAGCGGGCGCACGCCGTGGTAGCGTTTATAGTCTTGGTGGATCGGCGCGAGGCGGTCCATGCGCACGTAAAACTCCAGCGGGATGCCCCAAGGATCGCGCGTGCGCAGTGTTTTCCCCATGTAAGGCCGTTCGACCCACTCTGTCGGCAAGCCTTTGTCTGCAAACCACTTTTGCGCCTTCTCGAGGTCCGGCTCGTCGTAAAGCTTGAAGCCCAGAACGCCCACATCAGAGGCGTCGGCCTTCACGAGCACGATGCAGTGATGGCCGCGCTCTTCGAGGGCGCGCAGATAGATGCGTTCAGCGTCTTCAAAACTGACTTGCAGGCCGAGCGTGTCAACGTAGAACGCGCGTGATTTCGCGAGGTCCTTAACGCGGTATTCGACGTGTGACAGCCGCACGATGTTGAAATCTGGGTACAGGTTGGGCGCGGGAACGGGCATGTTTAGGCCTCCTATTGAACTGGAAAGATGACGTTGGTCTGGCCAGTGCCAGAACTTGGAAAGTAGGGCGTGACGACTTCGCAGGGGGCTGTGTATTTGTCCCAGCCGAGTGCGCCATAGAGCATGGCGGTGTCGTGCATCGAGCCTTCGCCGCAGCAAAACTCGCTGTATTCCTTGAGCATCTTGAGGAAGGTCGCATGTTCGCCATTTTGCCACATCTCAAGCACGCGCAAGTCCATCTGGCGGTTGAACTCCGAGCTGATCGTGAAGGTGCCGTTGTTGGGGGCGTATTCCTTGTTTGACCAGATTTTGTGACTGAGCGAGCCTGAGGCGACGAGCAAGACCTTGCTGTCAGACGCCTCCACAGCTTCGCGGATGGCCTCGCCTATACATCGGCTTTCGTCGTGGTCGTGCACGGTGCACCAAGCGGCGACAGAGACAACTTTCATCTCGTGTTCACGGGCCATAAACCGCATCGGAACCAGCGAGCCGTATTCAAGCTCGAGGCTATCAAGGCGGTGGCTCAGAGTGTGCACGCCTTTGGCTGTGGCAACCTCGGCGATCGCGTCGCCGAGCTCAGGGTTGCCTTCATAAGCGTAGGGCAGGTTCTGGATAAACTGCGGGAACTCGTTGGACGTAAACAGCCCTTCAAACCGCGTGTTTGAATTGATGTGAAAGCCTGCGTTGATCACCCAATGGGTGTCGCAGATTACGACAGTGTCGGCGCCCAAGGCCTTGGCGCGCCTCGCAATTTCGTAGTGCCCCTCGATGGCGGGCTGGCGCTTTCCCTTCACGGGGCCTTCCTGCTCAGACATCAGCATAGTTGGCACGTGGGTGCATTTGGCAGCTAAAACGATCTCTCCCATGATCTTCTCCCTCCTATGCGCCGAGGCGCGGGATGTTGTGCTCCCCGATGGCAAATCCGATGTGCTTTTGCTCCATGTAGAAGTCAAAGCTCCATTCGCCGCCGTCGCGCCCGATGCCGCTGGCTTTGACGCCGCCAAACGGTGTCGGCAGGTGGCGCACATTCTCGGAATTGACCCAGATCATGCCAGCTTCAAGCTTGTCTGTGAAGCGCATGGCGCGGGTTATGTCTTGCGTCCAGACATAGCCTGTGAGGCCATATTCGGTGCCATTGGCGATTTCGAGCGCCTCGTCTTCTGTTTCGAAAGTCAGGGTCGTGAGAACCGGCCCGAAGATTTCTTCCTGAGCGATGCGCATGTCTGGTGTGGCGTCAGTAAACAGTGTCGGGCGCACGTAGTGGCCTTTGCCCTGCGGAGCTTTACCACCTGCGGCAATCGTCGCTCCGTCTTGCTTGGCGACATCAAAATACGAGCAAACCTTGTCGTAATGCACCTTGTGAATGAGCGGGCCAACTTCTGTTGCGGGGTCAAGCGGGTGGCCGACTTTGATGTTCTCGACACGCGCGATGAGTTTTTGGGTAAACGCTCCGGCGATTGATTTCTGAACAAGCAGGCGCGAGGAGGAGGTGCAGCGCTCGCCGTTGAGAGAATAGATCATGAAGATCGCCGCATCGAGCGCGCGGTCTTGGTCCGCGTCGTCAAACACGATGACAGGGTTCTTGCCACCAAGCTCGAAGTGTACGCGTTTGAGGGTTTCCGAGCCTTGGCGCATGATCATGCTGCCGGTGCTGCTTTCACCAACAAAAGCGATGGCTTTGATCAGTTTGTGCTCGGTCAGTGCGCGGCCGGCGTCTTCGCCAAAACCGTTGACGAGGTTCCAAACTCCGGCGGGCAAGCCTGCCTCGTGGGCGATGTCGGCTAGAATGCTCGCGGTGATCGGGCTGAACTCGGCGGGTTTGTGAACCACGGTGCAGCCCGCGGCGAGCGCTGGCGCGATCTTCCAGGTCGAGAGCATGAAGGGCGTGTTCCATGGCGTGATGACGCCAACAGGGCCGATGGGCGTGCGCGTTGTCACGTTCATGAGCGTGGGCGAGGGAAGGGCCTGCCCGTCACGCGCGGCAGGCGCTTTATCCGCGAAGAAGCGGAAGTTTTCAGCGCCGCGCAGGGCGGCTTTTGACATGAACCGGAGGGCTTGGCCCGTATCCAGGCATTCAGCGAAGGCGATCTCTTCAGCGCGCGCCACGATGCCATCGGCGATCTTGTGGAGGATTTTCTTGCGCTCAACGAGGGGCATGTCGCGCCATGCGGGGAAGGCGGCGTGCGCGGCTTTGGCGGCTGCGTCGATGTCCGCGCCGTCGGACTTGGCCACTTTGCACAGAAGTGCTTCGTCGACGGGTGAGGCATTGTCAAAAGTCTGTCCTGAGAGCGCGGGAACTGACTTTCCGTCGATCAGGTTCATCACGCCTTTGTCTTTGAAACGCGCGAGGTAGGCGTTGGCTTTTTCGATGTTTGCTGAGAGGTCGCTCATGTCAGGTCTCTTTCTTCAAATGGTCACGGATGGTGCCGGCCTTGGGGCTCAAGGAGGCGTCGATGTCTCGCATCTCGATGGACAGCGCGATCGGGGCTTTGGCCATGGCGGGGGCGAGGAGGGCCTTAAGGGCCGCAAAAATGTGCTGCGTCGCGGCCTCCTTGGCCTGTTGCTCGCGACCTTCGCGCAGGCGAATGGAGAGGTCGAGAAAGGCGTGATCGGGGTTGCCGTCGGCGATGCTGACGTGATCTGCCTTGAAGGCACGCACGCGGATACCTGCCATTGGAAACAGGCCGGTTTCAATCGCGGCAAGGCGCAGCGTATCGCACAATGTTGCCATGTCGACATGGGCCTCGAGGTTGGCCGAGTATTCAATTGAAAAATGCGGCATTGCCGAATCCTCCCCCTATTTGATTAACATGTTAACAAATAGGGGGAGTCTGTCAAGCCCATGCAACAAGCGCCCGCCCGAGGACGTCGCCAAAGGCGTAAGGACGAGACATAGAGTGCGCCGCAAGGCGCTCCTTCAAGTCAAGCCAGCTTAGTCGCGAATGCCCGAAAACCGTTCTGCCCAACCCTCTCGCTCTTCGTCGGTGATTTTGGCGAAAAGGTTATCGGGAACGGAGAATTCATGGCCGGGGGCGAGGCTTCCGAGGGCGGCTGTGACGTCGTCGGGCCAGCTTGTGTCCAGTGAGTTCATCGCCACAAAAAGCTTTGCCGAGGTCGTTGGCATGAACGGGGCCGAGAGAACCGCGTAGAGGCGGATGAGATTGAGCGCGAGGCGGATCTGTGCTGCGGCTTGGTCGGGGTCGGTTTTGAAGAGCGTCCACGGTGCTGCATCTTGGAGGTATTCGTTCCCGAGCGCCCAGATAGCGCGCAGTTCTTGCGCTGATTTGCGCACGTCCATCGCTTCCATGTGGCCCTCATAGGCGCGGATGCGTTTGGTCAGCTCGGCGATAAGCGCGTCCTCCTCGGGCCCGTATGTACCTGCTTTGGGGACGGTTTCGCCGAACTTCGAGCGGCAGAATTTCGTGACGCGCGAGACAAAGTTGCCCAGCACATCGGAGAGGTCTTTGTTGACACCGCTTTGGAAGCCTTCCCACGTGAACTCGGCATCTGACGTCTCGGGGCAGTTTGACAAAAGCCACCAGCGCCAGATGTCTGCTGGCAGGATTTCAAGCGCTTGGTCCATGAAGACGCCACGGCCACGAGACGTGGAGAACTGGCCGCCTTCGTAATTGAGGTAGTTGAAGCTTTTGATGTAATCGACAAGCTTCCACGGCTCTCCCGAGCCAAGGATTGTCGCGGGGAAGCTGAGGGTGTGGAACGGCACGTTGTCCTTGCCCATGAACTGGGTGTAGGTCACGTCGCCGGCGCCTTTGTCGGTGCGCCACCAGCGCTGCCACTCGTCTCCGGAAGCCCATTCCTGCGAGCAGGCGATGTATTCGATCGGCGCGTCAAACCAGACATAGAAGACTTTGCCTTCCATGCCCGGCCAGTCCTGGGTGCCGCGTTTTACAGGCACGCCCCAGTCAAGGTCGCGGGTGATGCCACGGTCTTGCAAACCGTCTCCGTCATTGAGCCATTTGTTGGCAATCGATGTTGTCAGGACGGGCCAGTCTGTCTTGGTGTTGATCCAGTCTTGCAAGGTGTCGCGCAGCTGGCTTTGCTTGAGGTAGAGGTGCTTTGTGGCCCGTTCTTCAAGGTCTGTGCTGCCCGAGATCGTCGAGTGGGGGTTGATCAGATCAGTCGGGTCAAGCTGCTTGGTGCAGTTGTCGCACTGGTCGCCTCGCGCGTCTTCGAAACCGCAGTTGGGGCAGGTGCCTTCAATGTAGCGATCCGGCAAAAAGCGGCCATCGGCTTTGGAGTAAATCTGCGTTTCATCGACTTCCTCAATCAGGCCAGCATCGGCCAGTTTGCCGGCGAAATGTTGAGTGAGCGCTTGGTTCTCGGCGCTGGAAGAACGCCCGAAGTGGTCAAAGCTAAGGCCGAAACCTTCGGCAATTTTGGCCTGCACGTCGTGCATTTCGGCACAGTATTCGGCGACCGGCTTTCCTGCTTTGGCGGCGGCCAGTTCGGCAGGTGTGCCGTGTTCATCCGTCGCGCAAAGGAACAGAACTTCGTTGCCGCGCGCACGCTGGTAGCGCGCGAAAAGATCGGCGGGAAGCTGGCTTCCAACGAGGTTTCCGAGGTGTTTGATCCCGTTGATATAGGGGATTGCGGATGTGATGAGGTGCCGTGCCATGTGTCTTGCCCGCCCGTTCTTTAAAGTTCTGTTTGAGGGTCTTTAGCGGATTGAGCGGACAGGTTCTACAGGTTTCGAATTCTGCTCTGGCTTAATGCTTCAGAAGCGGGGCGTAGCCCCCACGCCCCCGGGATATTTGCGGCAATAGAAAGGGCTCACTTTTTGTCGCGTGCGCGGCCCATGAGGCGCCCGATGGTGAAGGAGGTGCGGGGCGCGTAGATATAAGGGGTGCGTTCGGCAGGGCTTGAGCGGGTGCGCATGCGGGCGAGGCCGAAAACCGCGAGCACGCCATGGCCTACGGCGATCATGATGAACAAGGCGGGCGGGCCATAACTTTCCATGAGTTTTGAAGCCAGCAGTGGCGCGGCGATGGCGCCGGTTGCAAACCAGAACATCAGCGCGGCTGAGAGCTCGACACGTTCTTCAGAGCTGGCAAAGTCGTGGGCGTGGGCAGCTGCGACAGAGTAGATCGGGAAGGTTGTCATGCCAAAGAACGCCGCGTTGAGGAAAATGCCGGAGGTTGATAGGCCTTGCAGCAGAGCCGTTGAGGCACAGCTGACGATGGCGGCAAGCGAGAACCAGATCAGCACCCAGCGCCTGTCGTATTTGTCGGCAAGCCACCCTGCGGGGTATTGCGCCAGCGCACCACCCAAAACAAAGGCTGCGAGGAATGTGGCGATCTGGCCGATCTCAAGCCCGACTTCTTGGCCGTAAACAGGCCCGACCATACGAAAAGATGCTGAACTGAGGGCCGCGACGACCACGCCAGCCGCCGCAAGCGGCGAGCGTGTAACAGCCAGCATCGGGCGCAGGCGCGGGGCGCTCGGGGTTTCTGGCTGGCTGGCTTTTGTGAGCGTCAGTGGCAAGAGGGCGGCGCAGCACAGGATGGCCAGCACGCTATAGGAGACATAGCTTGCGGGGTCGAGGAAGCCGATCAGAAGCTGGCTGAAGAGCGAGGCGCTCATGTCAACCACACGGTAGACGCCCATCGTGCGGCCGCGGCTTTCGTTGGTGACTTTGGCCTGTAGCCAAGCTTCGATGACAGTGTAGCACCCTGCAACGCAGAGGCCTGATGCAATGCGCATGACGGCCCATGCCGTGGCGTCGATGACAATATAGTGGCTGAGGAGCGCCATTGCGCCGAGGGCTGTGAAGGCGGCAAAAGCGCGGCTGTGGCCGACAGAGCCCATCAGGCGCGGCGCCCACCAGCACCCGATGAAAAACCCGAGGAAATGGGCGGAGCCCAGCATCCCGATCTGGGCGCGCGAGAAATTGAGCGCAAGGCCGGAGAGCGCGTCGAGCGGACCCACGCCGCCGTTGGACAGTTGCAACAGGGCAACCGACATAAACAAAGCCGCAAAGGAGACAAGCAAACGCATAGCCCACTTCAAACGCGCTTGGCAGCGGCGCGCAAGCGGGTTTTGCGCCTTTTAAGTCGCTTATGGCTTATGGTTCAGTCGTCAGGGCGTGAAAGTTCGAACACGTCGCGCACTGTGGTGTAATCGCGATAGCCCATGCGGGCGAGCGGCGTGAAGCGGGTGGCGTCAAACTTGCCGTCAACGATGCAATCGTCGCGCAAGTGAATGCCTGTGACTTCGCCAATGGTTACGAAATTGGCAGCGCCGCGAGAGCGGTGAATATCCACAAGTTTGCATTCCAGACTGGCCGGCGCGCCTTCTACGCGCGCACAGGCGATGGTTTCGCAGTCTTCACGAGTCAGGTTTGCGTGGTCAAATTCGGACTCTCCCGCTGGCAGCGTCGCAGAGGAGGCGTTCATGGCGTCGGTGGCTGCTTCTTCCACGAGGTTGATACAGAAAACGCCTGTCGCGCGGATGTTGGCGAGCGTGTCTTTCGTGCCCTCTTGGTCGTCTTTCGTGCCGGTGCTGGCAAACATCACCTGTGGCGGCTCATAGGCTGCTCCCGAGAAGAAAGAATAGGGGGCGAGGTTGTCGATGCCCTCGGCGCTGCGGGTCGATATCCAGGCTATCGGGCGCGGCACGATGAGGGCGTTAAACGGGTTGTGTGGCAATCCGTGGCCATCTGAGGGGCGAAAAAACATGCTGCGTGATCCTTTGTTTGCACCTCTGCATAGCGACGTGTTAGGCCCGTTTCCAGCCGAAAGGGGCGCGAACGCCGTGATCACACTCACCGCCGAGATAGCCAGCGAGAGTTGGGAAGTCGAAAACCTCTATGACTTGTGCTTCGCACCGGGGCGAGAGGGCTTGTCTTCGTATCGCTTGCGCGAGGGAGTGCCGCCTGTTGCCGCACTTTCGATGGTGGCGCGGGATGAAGCCGGCATTCTGGCGGCGGCGATCCGGTATTGGCCGGTTCTTGTCGGGGGCGCGCGCAGTTTGCTGCTTGGGCCTGTGGCTGTACACCCGACGCGCCAAGGCGAGGGCATAGGCGGGCGGCTCATTCGCGAAAGTCTGGCAACGGCCGAGGCTTTGGGCTGGCAGCGGGTGATGCTTGTCGGCGATGCGCCTTACTATGCGCGCTTCGGGTTTACGCCCCTGAGCGGCGTCAACATGCCGCCGCCGACAAACCCCGAGCGTATTTTGGGGCGCGCGTTGCAAGAGGGCGCTTGGCAGTCTGTGGCAGGGGACGTCACCCGCGACGCTTGAAATTCGGCGTTTTAACCCCAATGTTAAGCTCATGAACTTATCTGGTATAGAAGTCCTCGACGCGCCGATCGCTGATGTGGAGGTGGAGGCCGAGTTGAAAGCGCTGGCTGCGCGCTACAAACGTGCGGGCAGTCCGGTGATTGACGTGCTCAACTTTGTTGGCGGGCAAGCCGACGGGCTTATCGAGCAATTGCCAAAACCTGTGCAAGACGCGCTTTCGGCGCAGACAGAGCGCGCCTTGGGGCTTGCCCTTGAGGCGGCGACGCGTTCGCGCAGCAAGTTGGGCGATGGGCCAAGCTGGCTTTCAAAAGTGCTCGCCACAGGGATGGGCGCCGCTGGCGGGTTTGGCGGGCTGCCCAGTGCGCTGGCCGAGTTGCCGATCACGACAACTGTGCTGTTGCGCGCGATCCAGACGATCGCAGAAGAGCACGGTTTTGACACCAGCGAGGCTGCGGTGAAATATGACTGTATACAGGTTTTCGCGGTTGCCGGCCCGCTTGAGGACGACGACGGCGCCGACCTTGCCTTTCTGTCGACGCGGGTGCTTGTCAACGGCGCGGCGCTTAAAACGCTGATTGCCCGGGTTGCCCCGCGCTTTGGCGTCGTTCTGGGCCAGAAGCTCGCCGCGCAGACAGTGCCTGTGCTCGGAGCGGCTGCGGGAGCGGCAACGAATTATGCCTACACGAGCTATTATCAGGACATGGCGCATGTTCATTTCGGGCTGCGGCGGCTGGCCATCAGGGCTGACATTGCCTTGCCGGACATGACTGAAAGGCTGAGAAGCAAACTTGCCAAGCCCAAGGTAAACCGGGCTTAGGCAGGGTTAGACACAGTTGGGAACAAAAGGCAGCTCAAGTCGAGCGATTCAGGTTTCTCAGGTAGTCCAACACCAAGGGGCGCACCGATTGCTCGCCAGCCTCACGTGCCGCATGGATGATGGCGCGCACCTCGCCCAGATCAACCCGCCGCAACATGCTTTTCACGGGCCCGATAGAGGCAGGGCGCATCGACAGGGTGTGCAGGCCAATCGCGGCAAGGCAAATCGCCTCGACAGGGCGGCCAGCATCTTCTCCGCAGAAACTCAGCGGGGTGTTGGAGGCGCTGCAACGCTGCACAATCTGCTCCAGAAAAGTCAGGAAGCTGACGTTGAGCGTGTCATAGCGCCGACGCACGCGCTCGTTTTCGCGGTCAGCTGCGAAAAAGAACTGCTTCAAGTCGTTGCCACCGATCGACAGGAAGCCGACATCGTCGAAGAATTTGTCTGGTGCAAAGGCCAGAGAAGGCGTCTCGAGCATCGCTCCGATTTCAAGATCGCTTGAGACAACATGCCCAAGAGCTTTTTCGCGTGCCATGGCTTTGTCCATTTCGGCGCGAGCTGCATAATATTCGTCAGATTGCGCCACAAAAGGGAACATGACCGTCAGCGGGCGGCCCGCGGCGGCGCGCAAGAGCGCTTGGAGCTGCATCCGCAATACGCCGGGCTTGTCGAGACCCACGCGGATCGCCCGCCAGCCGAGAGCCGGGTTTGGCTCATCGTTTGGCTTCATGTAGGGCAAGACTTTGTCAGAGCCGATATCGAGTGTGCGAAACACCACGCGCTTGCCCTGCGCGGCATCGAGCACGCGCGCATAAAGCGCTGACAACTCACTGCGTTTGGGCATCTGGTTGCGCACCAAGAATTGCAGTTCAGTGCGAAAGAGGCCAACGCCGTCAGCGCCGGAGCCTTCAAGAGAGGGCAAATCTGCCATCAACCCAGCGTTCATTTTCAAGCTCACGGTAACGCCATCGAGGGTTTTGGCGGGCTTGTCGCGGATCGAGGCGTAGCGCTCCTGCGCTTCGGCTTGCATGGCGATTTTGTCTTTGAACGCGGCAACAACGGTGTCATCGGGGCGCAGGTGCACCACCCCCTGATCGCCATCGACCATGATGTGATCGCCGTTCAAAGCTTCGTTTGTGATGCGGTTGGCATGGATCACCAACGGAATGGCAAGAGCGCGCGCGACAATGGCGGCGTGGCTGCCAACCGAGCCTTCTTCCAGCACAATCGCTTTGAGCGAGCGGCCATAGTCCAGCAACTCGGCGGGGCCTATGTTGCGGGCGATAAGCACAGGGTCTGACGGCATTTCTGCCCCGGTATCAAGGCCTTGGCCTGTAAGCTTGCGCAGGAGGCGGTTTGACAGGTCGTCCAGATCATGCAGCCTTTCGCGCAGATAGGCGTCTTTGACTTGCTGCATGCGCGCGCGGGCCGTTGACTGTTCCTTCTCAACAGCGGCTTCCGCCGAAAGGCCGCGGCTGATGTCTTCTTCCATACGGCGCATCCAGCCTTTGGAGTTGGCAAACATGCGATAGGCTTCGAGCACTTCGATCTGTTCTTTGCCGCCACCGCGTGCGCCTGCGAGCATCTTGTCAACGCCAACGCGCACCTCTTCGACGGCTTCGTGGAGGCGCTCAAGCTCGCTGTGCGGATCTTCCGCGATTGGGTTGGTCACAACAACACGCGGTTCGTGAAGCCAGACATGGCCTTGAGCCGCGCCTTCCTGGCCCGTTGCGCCGCGCAGCAATACGGGTTGCGTGTGGCGCGCCGTGAGGGCCGCGCCTTCTCCAACGAATGCCCCCAGCTCGGCCATCTCGGCCAGCACCATCGCGACAACTTCCAGCGCGTCTGTCTCGATATCGATAAACTCGCGGCTGTCCTTGGTTTGCACCACAAGAACCCCGAGCTTTTCGCCCAACCGCTGGATCGGCACACCGAGGAAGCTCGAGTAAAGCTCTTCGCCGGTTTCCGCCATATAGCGAAAGCCTTTTTCAGCGGGCGCATCGGGGGTGTTGATCCTCTGGCCTGTGCGGGCGACGCGCCCAACAAGGCCTTCACCCATTTTCATACGTGTTTCGTGCACGGCTTCGGGGTTGAGGCCTTCGGTGGCGCAGAGTTCGAGCGTGTCTTCGTCGCGGAACAGGTAAACCGAGCAAACCTCGCAGTGCATCTCTTCGGCGATCAGCTTGGTGATCGTGTCGAGACGTGCTTGGCCCGCGCTGTCTTCGGCCATGACTTCGCGCAGGCGCGCCAGCATTTGGCGGCTGTTTGTTTTGATCTCTGCATCAGCCATTGGCGTTCCGCACTGCTCCCTTTCGGTCCACGAGTAGTGAACCGTTACACAGCTTACACCACAGGCATATGACAAGTGAAACGGGAATTTACCCAGCGATGCCGTCAGGCAGCTCTATTAGCGCTAAAGTGCCCATTATATGGGCGCTTTGATCAATAAGTTTAGCGCGCTTTTTCGAGTTCAAAGGCATCATGGAGCGCTTGAACGGCGAGTTCCATGTATTTGCGATCAATCAATACCGAGATTTTGATCTCTGAAGTTGCGATGACCTTGATGTTGATCCCCTCATCCGAGAGCGTCTTGAACATCGTTGCGGCCACACCTGATTGCGAGCGCATGCCGATTCCAACTGCCGAAATCTTGGCGACATCTTTGTCGGCGATCAGATCGTGATAATTGATATCTCCGGCGGTCTTGGCGTCTTCCATGGCTTTCTCGGCGCGAGCCACCTGATCAACCGGGCAGGAGAAAGTCATGTCGGTGCGGCCGTCTTCGGCGATGTTCTGGATGATCATGTCGACGTTGACACCCGCTTCCGAGAGCGGGCCGAAGATCGCGGCAGCGATGCCCGGGCGGTCAGCCACAGAGACAAGCGTCATCTTGGCTTCATCGCGGGAATAGGCGATGCCTGATACGGGGCGGTTTTCCATAACTTCCTCCTCATCACAAACGAGCGTTCCGGCTTCGTCGGATTGTTCTTCAAATGAACTCAGCACCCTGAGCTTGACTTTATAACGCATGGCCAGCTCGACAGAGCGGGTTTGCAGAACTTTTGCACCCAATGACGCCAGCTCGAGCATTTCTTCAAAGGCGATCTTGTCGAGCTTGCGCGCTTTATCGGAGATTCGCGGGTCTGTCGTGTAAACACCGTCAACGTCGGTGTAGATGTCGCAGCGCTCGGCGCCAAAAGCGGCCGCAAAGGCGACAGCTGTGGTGTCTGATCCACCGCGACCCAGCGTGGTGATGCGGCCCTCGTCAGAAACGCCCTGAAAGCCTGCCACGACGGCAACTTTCATGCCCTCGGCGAACTTTGCGTTGATGTTCTCTGGCGGGATGTCTTCGATACGGGCCGAAGCGTGCGCGGATGTGGTTTTGACAGGCACTTGCCAGCCCTGCCAGGAGCGCGCGGGCACGTCCATTTCTTGTAACGTCAGGGCCATGAGGCCGGCTGTGACATTCTCGCCGGAGCTGACGATGGCGTCATATTCGCGGGCGTCATACAGCGGCGATGTCTCGTTGACCCAGCCGACAAGCTCGTTTGTCTTGCCGGACATGGCCGAGACAATCACGATCACATCATAGCCTTTGGCCACTTCAACACCTACGCGCTTGGCGGCGCGGCGGATGCGGTCAAGGTTGGCGACAGACGTGCCGCCGAATTTCATCACCAAAACGGGCATGGAAGGCCTCTTACTTACGTTTGGCGCGGTTTAGTGCGGATTGAACGCAAGGGCAAGAGAGCTCTGATGTCGCGGTCAAAGGGCGCTGGGCAAGAATATTCGAATTTTCTTGTCAAATTTCTTTGAAGAAATTTGGGTACGCCTTAAAAAGCGTGGTCGCGTCCGTCCCATGTGCGAAAGCAGCCCGTGCTGGCAAGGTTGAGCGCGTCAAATTCCGCCATGAGGCCTTGAGCTGACTCGCTCACGTCAATGTCGCCGCTTGCACCGCCCATGTCAGTGCGCACCCAGCCAGGGTGATAGGCGCCTACGGCAATGCCGCTTGGCTTGAGGTCAACCGACAGGTTACGGGCGAGGTTGAGCACGGCGGCTTTTGAGCTGCGGTAAATATAGCTGCCGCCCGGCGCGCGGGTGTGGCTGGCCATCTGGCTTGAGATGATCGCGATCTTGGGCGCTTTGGCCTGTTTTAGAAGCGGCAAAAGGGCCTGCACCGTCAGGAACACGCCTGTCACATTTGTGGCGAAGGCCTCTGCCCACATCTCGGGCGGATATCCGTCTTCGAGCGCTTGGCCTTTGTCGGGGTAGACGCCGGCGTTGCAGACGAGCAGATCAACCGGCGTGCTCAGCGATGCGGCGAAGGCCTGTTGGCTTGCCTTATCGGTGACGTCAAGCTGGGCCAACCCCTGTGCCAACCCCTGTGCCGTGCGGGTTGTGCCCGTGACGGTGTTGCCGGCTGCGCTGTAGTCTTCGGCGAGTTTGGCTCCGATGCCGCGGTTGGCACCCGTAATAACAATATGGGTCAATTTGTTTTCCGTCCTGGAATGAAGGGAAGGGGGAGAACCGGCACGCCGTCCTCGATGAGTTTTTTGGCATCTTCGGGCCGGGCTTCGCCATAGATAGCCCGCTCGGGAGTGTCCCCGTCATGCATGGCGCGGGCTTCATCGGCGAACTTGAGGCCGACGTATTCGGAGTTTTTCTCGATTTTGCGGCGCATGTCTGCGAGTTTTTGCTCGGCAGGGTTTGCCGGGGAGGTGAGCGGCTTTTCGGCCTTGTTGCGCGCAGTGCTGACACGCGGTGCCATGAGTGACTTTTCAACCTCGGACATGCCACAGACTGCGCAAGTCACCATGCCCGCGCCGAGCAATTTCTCAAAGGCGTCTGACGACTGGAACCAGCTGTCAAATCTGTGGCCGTCTGTGCAATTGAGCGAGAATTGGATCATGCGTGATATCCGGTTTGAGCTTCTTCAAAGTAGATAGCCAGAGGGTGTCGGAATGCAAGGCGCATTAGTATTTGAGAAGTTTCGGATCGAACGTCTTGAGAATTTGCTTCAACTCGGGTTCGACGACTTTGGCTGCCGCTTTTTTCGGCGTAAACCACTTGCGCCGCCGCTGGCCCCTTTCGGGAAAATCCTCTTCGAGCGACTTTACCTTGATTGGGTAAACCATTGCGACACAAGGCAAACCTTTCTTGCCATCAATATACTTGTTGTAGGAGTAAATGCCGAGACAGCGCTCAAAGGCCTTGCCCTTTACGCCAGCCTCCTCCCAAGCTTCCTGCAGGGCGCTTTCACCAGGTGTTTTGTCGTGCATGGGCCACCCTTTGGGGATGATCCAGCGCCGCGAGCCGCGGGATGTGATGAGCAAAACTTCCGGTTTGTCATTGCGAATGCGAAAGCACAGGGCTGCAAACTGGCTGCGCACGTCTGTCTTGCGCCCGCTTTTGAGCGAAATCGGCAGTTGTTTGGTGCTTTGCAGGGTCATACCCTTTTGCCCGTGTTCAGTTGCTTTCAAGGCAGTTTATCTGCGCTTTTGATTAAGGTTAAACAAATTCTCGCAAGATGCCAGCCTTTCGCGCCTGACTTTTCGCACCTGTCCCTTAGCGCGTGTAAATCACCGGAAACCAGTCTTCGCGCAGCTTTTGGCCGGCTTGCATGTCGTGGCCGGGGAAGGGAGGAGACGTGGGGCCGGGGCGCTCGACATAGCGTGCATCGTCGCCCAGAAGGCGCAGGCTAAAGGCGCGGCGGCGGGTGCTAGACGTGTTGCCACGTGCGCCGTGCAGCACTGAATAGTTGAACGCGACAGCGTCACCGGGCTCCATGCTCCACTCGCGGATGTCCATGCCTTCAGCCTCGGGGTCAGGCACTGGCATATAGGTATCTTCATCGGCAAAGAAGCTTTCTTCACTCACCCAACGGGTTGGCAAGACAGGCTTTTTCCACCTGTGCGAGCCCGCAACACAGCGCAAAGTGGCGTCTGTGACAGCGTCAAGCGGAGACCAGAAGCTGACGGTTTGTCGGCCTTCAACAAAGTAGTAGGGCCCGTCAGTGTGCCAAGGCGTTGCCATAGATGTGCCGGGCTCTTTTACCAGCACGTGATCGTGAAACACTTGAACCGAGTTTGACTTCATAAGGTCGGCGGCGACTTCGGCGGCGGGTGAGGCTTTGATCACCTCTGCAAATTCCGCAATGCGCTGCCAGTTGCAGTAGTCGTCAAAAAAGCGGCCTGTTTGGCCTTCTTTCTTGTTCTCCGAAGCATAGGGGCCTGGTGCGTTCATGTTGGATTCAACCCCCGCGCGCAGGGTCTCGACGTGATCTTTGAACAGGCCTCGCACGACAGTCACACCATCGCGTTGGAACTCTTCGATCTGCTCGGCGCTCAAAAGCGGGTGGGTCATCAGACTGTCTCCAAGGGTTGTTGGCCTGATGTTACCCCCGCTTTGAGGACGCTGGAAGGGCGTTTTCGCTCTCAAGCTGGCGATGCTTGGCGGTTTCCGAGTGCTTAAGTCCCGCAGAAGGTTCTGTAGGGGGCTGATCCGGCGGGGGCCGGTTCTGCGTAATGCGCATACTCGGGTTTGTGCTCGAATGGGGATTTGACCACCGCCAAGAGCGCTTCGAAAGCTTCCATGTTACCTTCAGTAGCAGCGCTAAGGGCTTGTTCTACCATGTGGTTTCTGGGGGTATACACAGGGTTCACCAAAGCCATATTTGCGGCGCGCTGTTCTGGAGAAAGCGGCTCTGAGCGCAGGCGTTTCTCAAAAGCGGCGCGCCAGTTGTCATAGCCCTCTGGCTCGGCGGCAAACAGGGCGCGCACATCGCCATCTGTCGTCAAAGCGCGGAAGGTTTGCGTGAAGTCTGCGCGGCCTGTGTGCATCGCGGAAAGCAGCTTTTCGATCAGGGCCTTATCGCCGTTTTCTGCTGTGGATAAACCAAGTTTCGCGCGCATGACAGCGAGCCATTCTGCTTCATAGAGCGGCATGAACTCGGCCAGCGTATTCGTGGCAATGCGCAGGGCTTCGTCGTCATCTTTGTCAATCAACCCAAGTAAGCACTCGGCCAGACGGGCGAGGTTCCAGTTGGCTATCGCGGGCTGGCTTGCAAAGGCGTAGCGGCCAAATTGATCTATCGACGAGAAGACAGCCTTCGGGCTGTAGGCGTCGATGAACGCGCAGGGGCCATAGTCGATCGTTTCGCCTGAGATTGTCATGTTGTCGGTGTTCATAACCCCGTGAACAAAGCCGACGCCCATCCATTTGGCGATAAGCTTGGCTTGGGCCGCCATGACCGCGCGCAGCAGGCCAACGTAAGGGGTTTGCGCGCCGAGAAGCTCGGGGTAGTGGCGCGCAATTGCATAGTCTGCAAGCTGCTTGACGCGCTCTTCCTCGCCGCGCGCTGCAAAGAACTGGAAGGTTCCCACGCGCAGGTGCGAGCTTGCGATGCGCGCCAGAACGGCCCCGGGCTGTGGGCCTTCACGCAAGACATCTTCGCCCGTTGCGACGGCCGCAAGCGCGCGGGTTGTTGGCACGCCGAGCGCATGCATTGCCTCGCCGATGAGGTACTCGCGCAATACCGGCCCGACGACAGCTTTGCCGTCGCCACCGCGCGAAAATGGTGTGCGGCCTGATCCTTTCAGGTGCAGGTCGCGGCGTTGGCCGGATGTGTCGATCAACTCGCCAAGCAGCAGCGCGCGCCCGTCTCCGAGCTGGGGCGAGAAGCCGCCAAACTGGTGGCCCGCATAGGCCATGGCGAGCGGCTGCGCACCTTCGGGCGTTAGGCTGCCCGACAAGATGCGCGCCCCTTCAAGGCTGTTCAACGCTCTGGCGTTGAGCCTGAGGTCAGCGGCAAGCTCTTCGTTGAAGGCCAGCATTGTCGGAGAGGGCGCATTGGCCCCCTCTATCGGCGCATAAAAACCCTCAAGCTCGCGCGCATAGCTGTTGTCGAAGTTAAACAGCATGTCTTACTCGGCCGCGTCGCGCTTGGGCAGAACCCAGTCAGGCCGCGGAAAGTGGCAGGTGTAACCATTTGGAAGCCTTTCCAAATAGTCCTGATGCTCTGGCTCGGCTTCCCAGAAGTCGCCCGCTGGTTCAAGCTCGGTCACAACGCGGCCCGGCCAGATGCCCGAGGCATTGACGTCAGCGAACGTCTCTTGTGCGACAGCCTTCTGGGCCTCGGAGGTGTAGTAGATCGCCGAGCGGTAGGACATGCCGCGATCGTTGCCTTGCCTGTTTTCTGTCGTCGGGTCGTGGATCTGAAAGAAGAACTCCAGCAATTCGCGGTAGCTGATCTTTGACGGGTCAAAGTCGATCTCGATGCCTTCCGCGTGCGTGCCATGGTCGCGGTATGTCGCGTTTGGCACGTCGCCGCCCGTATAGCCGACGCGGGTGCTTGTCACGCCGGGGAGTTTGCGGATCAGGTCTTGCATGCCCCAAAAGCAGCCGCCTGCGAGAATAGCGCGTTCTGTCATGTTACGTCCTCCACTTGGTTCAGGTAATCGCCGTAGCCTTCGGCCTGCATGTCGTCACGGGCAATAAAGCGCAGGCTTGCAGAGTTGATGCAATAGCGCAGCCCGCCGTGCTCTTGTGGCCCGTCGGGGAAGACATGCCCGAGGTGACTGTCGCCATGGGCCGAGCGCACTTCGGTGCGGATCATCCCGTGGGTGGTGTCGCGCAGCTCGTTGACATGAGCAGGCTCGATCGGCTTGGTGAAGCTTGGCCAGCCACAGCCGCTTTCAAACTTGTCAGAGGAGGCAAACAAGGGCTCGCCGGAGACGATGTCAACATAGATGCCGGCTTCTTTGTGGCTGTTGTATTCGCCGGTAAAGGGCCGCTCTGTGCCGCTTTCCTGTGTCACGAAGCGCTGCTCGTCGGTGAGCTTTGCAATGGCTGCGTCTGATTTGGAATAGGTCATGTCAGTCCTCCATGCGTGATGCCAGATGCGTAATGTGGGCGCGCAGGCGCGGTTTGCCAAGGGGGCAACGCTTTTGTGATCTGAGGGAGGGTGAGATACTGGTGTGAGATACGGTGGCATCCCGTAGGGGAATCGAACCCCTCTTTTCAGGTTGAAAACCTGACGTCCTAACCGATAGACGAACGGGACATACCCACCGTGAGGCGCTATTTAGGCAATGCGCGGGCGGCGCGCAATAGGAAATGTGCGGCGAATTTCAACTTTTTTGATGCGCTCACGTTCCAGCTGGCGCTGCATCGTCCAATCGGAGCTGCACAGAAGTGCGCCCTTGCCAGGAATTGAGCTCCAAACGCCCCGCCAAGTGAAAACGCGCACCGCCGTGATTCTCGAGCGCTGGGCCGAGCGCGCTGTCGTATGCGCCAAAGCAGATGCCGTTGAGTCGCGGGCCGGTGCCGTCAGAAAAGCTGATCCGCAAATGGCTTTCGCCCACTTTCTTGGCGAAATGAATGGCGGCATCGGGGAAGGCAAAGCGCGGGCCAGGGGCCGAAGCGCCGTAGGGGCCAGCGGCTTCCAGTTGGCTGACAAGCTCTTCTGTGGCCGCGCCGGGCATGAGCGCGCCGTCAAGGCGCAAGTCTGAGGGGCCGAGTGCGCCCGCGCCTTGTTTGTCGAGCAATTCCGACAGGCGCGCCATGGCGGGTTCAAGCTGCGCGCGGCTGAGCGACAGGCCAGCCGCCATCTTGTGGCCACCGCCTTTTTCGATCAGCCCCTCAAGGCCGAGTTTCTGAATGCTTGCGCCAAGATCGATGCCCGAAACAGAGCGCCCCGAGCCCTTGCCCTCGTCGCCGTCAAAGCCGATGACAACAGCCGGGCGTCCGGTGTTTTCCTTCAGGCGCGAGGCGACAATGCCGACGACACCTGCGTGCCAGCCTTCGCCTGCGGCCCAAACCAGCGGCGCGTCAAGCCCGCGTTCTTCGGCTTGAGCAAGGGCGGCGGCACGCACCTCTTCCTCAATTGCGCGGCGTTCAGAGTTGAGTTCGTCCAGCCGCTCGGCAATGCTGCGAGCTTCGTGCATGTCGCTGCACGAGAGCAGCCGCGCGCCAAGGTCGGCCTTGCCGATACGCCCGCCTGCGTTGATGCGGGGGCCAAGCGTGAAACCAAGGTGATAGGGCTTGGGGGCTGTGTCCATCCGCGAGACGTCGGCTAGCGCGACAATGCCTGCGCGCGCGCGGCGGCCCATCACTTTGAGGCCCTGCATCACAAAGGCGCGGTTGACGCCGATCAGTGGCGCGACATCGGCCACTGTGCCGAGTGCGACCAAGTCCAACATGCTAATAAGATCAGGGGTTTGGCGGGATTTTTCGCGCAGCACGCGGCCCGCATCAACCAGCGTGAGAAAGACAACAGCTGCCGCACAGAGATGTGCCAAGTCGCCGCTTTCGTCTTGCCTGTTGGGGTTTACGACAGCCAGAACAGGGGGCAGTGTCTCGCCACCCAAGTGGTGATCAAGCACCAGCACATCCGTGCCTTTTGCGGCGGCGAGGGCCTCATGGCTGAGGGTGCCGCAGTCCACGCAGATGATTAGATCATGGCCGCTCGCGAGCATCTCGATCGCCGGGGCGTTGGGGCCGTAGCCCTCATCTATGCGGTCTGGCACATAAAGCGTCGCGTCGTGGCCTTGCCGGCGCAACCAGTCAAGCAGGAGCGCGGCCGAGGTGGCGCCGTCAACGTCGTAGTCGGCAAAAATAGCGATCCGCTCGCGGGCCTCCAGCGCCGCGACGAGGCGGGCCGAGGCTGTCTCCATGTCCTTGAGCGAGCGCGGGTCTGGCAGCAAGTCGCGCAGTTGCGGGGTGAGGAAGGCTTCTGCTTCACTTGGTGCAACGCCGCGGCGGGCCAGAACTTGCGACAGAGCGCGCGGCAACCCGCTCGCTTGGGCCATGGCCTCGGCGGCGCGGTCAAGCTCGACGTTGGGGCCGAGCCAAGCGCGGCCTGTGAGCGAGTGTGTGACACCGAGAAATGACATATTCGCCTTCTTTTATAGGGTTATGCCAGAGTTTGGCCTAATCGGAAGGCAGGTGCAATCACAGGTCTTCTATGCGCAGAGCAACAGGCTCGTCCGTGAGGACGTTGAGCGTTTTCATCGCCTCGAGTGCGCTGCTGAGATCGTTTTGAGACGTCTTATGCGTGACGATCAAGACCGGGGCCGAGGTGTCGGCGTGGCCATACTGGCGCATCCTGTCGATCGAGATTCCCGCCTCGCCTAGGGCTGTGGCAACTTTCGCCAGCGCGCCGGGTTTGTCTTGCAAGCCGAACCGCAGGTAATAGGGCGCGGGGGCCTTGCTTGTCGCGGGCTTGGATTTGGCCAATCCGGCGGCGGGTTGGCCAAAAGTGTAGGGGCGGATTCCGCGTGCGATATCAAGCACATCGCCCATAACCGCCGAGGCTGTCGGGCCTTCGCCTGCGCCGGGGCCGCGCAGCACGATTTGCTCGACAGCGTCGCCTTCGAGCACCACCATATTGGTGCCGCCTTCAAGCTGGCCGAGGGGGCTGGTGTCGGGCACGAGGCAGGGCGTCATGCGCTGTTCAAGGCCGCGGCCCGTCATTTGCGCCACACCAAGCAGCTTGATGCGATACCCCATGTCGGCGGCAGAATGGATGTCTTCGATGGTGATTGCGCCGATGCCTTGCAGCTCGACGCCGTCAAAATCAACCTGTGTGCCATAGGCGATTGAGGACAGCAGAGCGAGCTTATGGCCCGCGTCGATGCCGCCAACGTCAAGGTTCGGGTCGGCCTCAAGATAGCCAAGCTGGTTGGCCTCTTCAAAGACCTCGTCATAGCTCAGCCCAGCGCTTTGCATTCGCGTCAGGATGTAGTTGCAGGTGCCGTTCATCACGCCCATCACGCGGGTGATCTCGTTGCCCGCAAGCCCCTCGGTGAGCGACTTGATGACAGGGATGCCACCCGCCACAGCGGCCTCGAAGCGGATAATTTTTCCTGCTTTTTCAGCGGCTTCCGCGAGGGCCTGGCCGTGATGCGCGAGCAGGGCCTTGTTGGCGGTGACGACGTCTTTGCCGGTTGCGATCGCCGCTTCGGTGGCGGCTTTGGCGGGCCCGTCAGAGCCGCCCATCAGCTCGACAAACACGTCGATATCGTCGCGTTTTGCCAAGGCAACCGGATCGTCTTCCCAAGCGTATCCGTCAAGCGAAACACCGCGATCCTTGTCTTTCGAGCGGGCCGAAACTGCGATGATCTGGATCGGCCGGCCAGTGCGGGCGGCGAGCAGGTTGGCCTTTTGGCGGATGATTTTGACAACCCCGACACCGACGGTGCCAAGGCCTGCGATTCCGATGCGCAATGGGGTGGTCATCCGGTGTCTCCAGCTCGTTTAAATTCCTTGAGAGCGGTTTAGCAGCGGCGGCAAGCGCCTGCAACGCGGCATGTTGGGTTAAGCAACGCTCGGTGGGGTTAACGCCGCCAAAAGCACAAAAAACAGCCGTGCCTAAGGTATGCAGCACTCCGTGCAGAACGCGTGCATACGTTTTTCACGCCAAAGGTTAAGCGAAATTAACTTAATGCAGCGTGCGCTAGCCCGCGTCGGGCGTGGTGACGCCCGCCTGCATCCGCCGCTTTGTGGCGCTGTCAACAACCGAGCCGCGCAAGCGGGCGGCGCGCGCGCGCAGGGCCGCAATACGGCCATTCAAACTGCTGGCGGTTTGCTCGGTGATCCGCGCGTCAGGCGCTTGGGCAGTCATTTCGCTCACGGGCATAAGCTGCGGATACTCGGCGTCTTTGGCCTCGGCGCTCAGGGTGGCGTCAAGCTCGGGAAACGTCGCGCAGGCCGACAGGGCGAGAGCAAAAAGAACAGAGATGAGCCGTGGTGCGTGCATGGGTAAGCCTTGGTTGCTGCCCAACTGATGCCCTAGCGCGCAAAAAGGTGCAAGGTTTGGCTTTGATTTGAACGTTTGTTCAGTTAAATCTTGCTCATGGCACGCACCCAAGGCTCACATTCTGACATTACAGGCCCGCGCATTCGCGCGGCTGCGCTCAAGCTGTTCGCCAAAGACGGCTACGCGGCCGTGTCGATGCGCCAGATCGCCAAGGACGTGGGCGTGCAGGCGGGTGCGCTTTACAACTACACGCCTGACAAACAGACGCTGCTCTATGAGCTTTTGCGCGGCCATATGGACGACCTGCTGACGGTGCGGGAGGCCGAGGCTTCCGGGACACTTGCACCGCTTGAGGCCCTTGAGGGGTTTGTGCGCTTTCACATCGGTTTTCACGTCGGGCGGCCTGACGAGGTGTTCATCGCATATATGGAACTGCGCTCGCTTGAGCCGGAAAACTTCGCGCAGGTTGAAAAGCTGCGGCGGCAGTATGAAGACGAGCTGGAAGGCATTTTGCAGCGCGGGCTTGAGAGCGGTGATTTCGCGATTGATGACGCCAAGATCGCGACGCTGGCTGTAATTGCCATGCTGACCGGTGTGAACACCTGGTACCGCGCGGGCGGGCGGCTGAGCCTTGAGCAAGTCGAGACGATTTACTGGAACATGGTGAAGCGGGCTGTTGTGGCTTAAGCCGCCCTCAGCCGGACCCACCCACCCGCCCATGTCCGCCTTCGGGCGGCGGGGCGTTTAGTAGCCAGCCGCGCGATCAACCAGATGCAGCAAAGGCTCGCCTGCCTCCGAGCGGCGGATGTTTTCGGCGACCACCTCGGAGCAGGTTTCAGCGCGGGTTTCGGCGGCAAGGTGCGGCGTGACGGTGACGCGCGGGTGCGCCCAGTAGGGGCTGTCTGCGGGCAGGGGCTCGACGCGGAAAACATCAAGCGTGGCGTGGGCGATCTGGCCAGTATTGAGCGCCGCAAGCAGCGCCGCATCGTCGATCAGCGGGCCACGCCCGGGGTTGATGAGAAAGCTGCCTTTCGGCATCAGCGCGAGAGTGGCGGCGTTGAGCGTGTTCTGCGTGTCTGGCGTGTTGGGCAGCAGCAGGATGCAGATTTCGCCATGTGCGAGGGCTTGTTTGAGGCCCTCTGCGCCCGAATAGCATGTGATCGCGTCGTGGGTTTTGGCGTTGCGCGACCAGCCGGCCACGTTGAAGCCAAGCTGGGCGAGGGCTTCGGCGCAGGCCATGCCAAGCGCCCCGAGGCCAAGCACCGTCACGGGGCGATCACGCGACAGCGGCGGCACGGCGGGCTTCCATTCGTGGCTCGGGTTGATGATCTGCGCGTCCATGCCGAGGTGATGGCGCAGGGTGTGGCCTGTGACCCATTCGACCATGCCTTGGCGCAGGCCAAAATCAACCATCCGCGCGAGGGGGATGTTGAGTGTCTCGTTGGATGTGATCGCCTCAACACCTGCCCAGAGGTTTTGCACCAGCTTGGCGCGGTTGTATGGCGTGAAGTCTTTCAGCTCGGAGTTGGGCGCGTAGATGATGTAGTCAACCTGGCTCGGGGCGATGTTTTGGGAGAGATGCACATCAAGCCCTGCAGCTTTGAAGGCCTTTGGGAGCGTGTCTTTGTATTGCGCCCAGCGTTCTGGACGGGCGGCGAAGAGGGCGTTGAGGGGCATATTGCTTTCCCGTTTTCTTAGCGTGGTTTGTGCACATGTGCGCTTTGCAGAAGGCCGAAGGCTATCATTAGAACGAGCATCGCCGAGCCGCCGTAGGAGACCAGCGGCAAGGGCACGCCGACAACGGGGATAAGCCCCATGACCATGGCCATATTGACCGAGAAGAACAGGAAGAACGTCATCGCGATGCCGAGGGTGAGGAGCTGGCCGTAGCGGTTGGAGTTGCTCAGCGCCGAGCTGATGCAGAACATGATGACGAGGCCATAGAGCACCAGCAGGCCGATCGCGCCGACGAAGCCGAATTCTTCAGAGAGGGTCGTGAAGATAAAGTCGGTGTGCTTTTCGGGCAAAAAGTTGAGGCGGCTTTGGGTGCCTTGCATGAAGCCGCGGCCTGTCCAGCCGCCGGAGCCGAGGGCGATCTTGGATTGGGTGATGTGATAGCCCGCGCCGAGCGGGTCTGCGGCGGGGTCAAGGAAGGTGTCGATGCGCTTGTACTGGTAGTTGTTGAGCAGCTGCCAGTCGGTGCCGCGCGACTGGAAGACGGCCGTCACAAGCCCCACGCCCGAGGCGATAACAGCGGCGAAATAGGCCCAGTGGACACCCGCCATAAACATCAGCGCGCCGCCCCCCGTGACCAGCAGGATCGATGTGCCAAGGTCGGGCTGGCGCAGCACGAGGGCTGTGGGCAAGAGGATCAGCGCGACAGGGATCGCTACCCAGAGAGGGTGCGAAATTTTCTTCAGCGGCAGCCAGTCGTAATAGGCGGCGAGCAGCATCACGAGTGTTATTTTCATAAGCTCGGAGGGTTGCAGGCGCATAAAGCCCAAGTCGATCCAGCGTTGTGCACCCATGCCGACATCACCGAAAAACTCGACCGCGACCAGCAGCAAAAGCGAGACGCCGTAAGCCACAGCAGAGACGTTGCGCCAGAAGTAGATCGGCACCATCGCAACCGCGATCATCATTATGAAACCAACGCCAAAGCGCTTCATCTGCGGCTCGGCCCAGCGGGCTATATTGCCGCCAGCGACAGAGTAGAGCATCAGAAATCCGACGCTTGCGACAGCCACAAGCAGCAGCGCCAGCGGCCAGTTTATGTAGAGAAACTTGCGAGGCCCCGTGGGGACATATTTGACGTTATACTCAAGATAACTCATGCGCGGTCAGCCGTTCCGTTGACGTCAGGCGGGCGCAGGGCGCGCAGCCTGTTTTGCTGGGCACGGATGCGGCCACGGTCGCGCGCGGGGTATTCCGACAGGGGCGGGTCTTCGCCGTAGAGCGCTTGCAGGGTGATGTCGCGCGCCACAGGCGCCGCTGCCGTGGAGCCGCCGCCGCCGTGCTCGACAACAACAGCCACGGCGATGCGCGGGTTATCGTAGGGGGCGAAGTCCACGAAGAGCGCGTGGTCGCGCTGCTCCCATGGCACCTCGGAGGCCTTCACACGCCGCGAGATCACCTGACTGGTGCCTGTCTTGCCCGCCATCTGGTTGGCTTTCGAGAGGATCTTGCTGCTGCGGGCGGTGCCGCGCGCGTTGTTGACGACTTCAAACATGCCACGGCGGATTTGCCGGAGGTGGTTCTCGTTGAGGCCCAAGGGCTCGCCTGCGCCGCTGGGTTGCTCGACGCCGTCGATTGTTTTGACAAGGCGCGGCGTGACGGTGCGGCCTGTTGCGATGCGCGCTGTCATCACCGCGAGCTGCAAAGGCGAGGCCAGAACAAAGCCCTGTCCGATCGAGGCGTTGACGCTGTCGCCAAGCACCCAGTCTTCGCCTTTGACGCGCTTTTTCCAGTCTTTTGTGGGGGTTAACCCCTGCGCGACAGCACTCATGGGGATGTCATGACGCTCGCCCAAGCCAAGGCGGCGCGCCATGGCCGAGATGTTCTCGATGCCCGCTTGCAAGGCCAGCTCGTAGTAGTAGACGTCGCAGCTTTCGCGCAGGCTGCGCACGAGGCCGACGTTGCCGTGGCCGCTGTGCTTCCAGCAATGGAACTTTTGCGAGCTGACGTCGAGATGGCCTTTGCAGTTAAACGTGTCTTCAGCTGTTACGACGCCCGCTTCGAGGGCCGCCAGGGCTGTGACCATCTTGAATGTCGAGCCGGGCGGGTAGGTGCCTTGCACCGATTTGGCCACAAGCGGGCGGTGGTCATCTTCGATGAGGGTTTTGTAGTCGGCAACAGAAATGCCGTTCACAAACAGGTTAGGATCAAAGGTGGGCGCCGAGCCGATGGCGAGCAGGTCGCCTGTTTCGCAGTCGATCACCACGGCAGCGGCGCTTTCCTCGCCGAGGCGGGCCTGCACGTAGTTTTGCAGGTTGTGGTCGATGGTCAGCTGAACATCGCTGCCCTTTTTGCCTTCGATGCGGTCCAGCTCACGCACTTCGCGGCCTGCTGCGTTGACTTCGACGCGCTGGGTGCCGGCCTTGCCTCGCAAGTCGTCTTCCTGACGCGCCTCAAGGCCCGTTTTGCCGATCTGGAAACGCGGCAGGCGCAGCAGCGGATCAGGGTTTTGGATGCGGCCCAAGTCGTAGTCCGACACAGGGCCGACGTAGCCTACAACATGGGTAAAGTCGGCGCCCAGTGCGTAGCGCCGCGAGAGGGCGACTTGCGGCTCGACACCGGGCAGGGCGGGGGCGTTGGCAGCGACCCGCGCCAGAGCTTCCCAACTTATCTTGTCGGCAACGGTAACGGGCGTGTCGCCACGACGCTTTTTGATCTCTTCATGGGCTTGCGCAAGATACTCGGGGTCAAGCTCGATGATGCGGGCGAGGTTTGCGAGGGTCTCTTCAACGTCGCCAGCATCTTCGCGGGTGATCGTCACGCGATAGCTGGGCACGTTTTCGGCGAGTATCCGCCCTGTGCGGTCAAATATTTCGCCGCGGGCGGGGGGGATGAGGCTGATCTTGATGCGGTTTTCCTCGGCGAGGAAGCGGAACTGGTCGCTCTCTTGCACCTGAAGGTAGTGCATGCGCGCGCCCAAGGCCCCGACAAGGCCCATCTGCAACCCGCCAACCAGCAAGCTGCGGCGGGTGACGAGCGCTTGGCTCTGGGTCTTTTCGCTTGCACTTTTGCGCATGTTACACCTTGTTTCGAGCCGCGTTTACAGCCGTTGCCCCAGCGCGTTGACTTCGCCGAGCGAGGGCTTCTTCAAACCGAAGAATAACCAAGAAATGGCGATAACAACAGGGTAGCACAAGATTGTGAGCGCAATTTGTGTGATCGCCAGCTTCAGCGAGAGTTGCTCGACCAGAAACAGGGCCAGAATGATGCGATACAGCAGGATCGTGCCGGCAATGGCCACGGAAGCGGCAAACCACTCGACAGTGAAGGGCATGTCGCGCACACGGCCCGCGCGCGCCTTGAGGCCCTCAAGCGCCAAGAGTGCGATGGCCGTGAGCAGGCCGGGGGCGCGGTCAAGCATCAGGTCGGCAAAGAAGACAACGATCACAAACAGCGTCGCTGGCACGAAGTCGGGCCGCCGCAAGCCCCAGCCGAAAGCACCCGCCAGGACCAGGTCAGGCGCGGCCCAACGGGTGGGCGCGGTTTGCAACGGCAGAACATGCGTGAAGACCAACGCGACGCTGAGGGCGACGAAAACAATGCGCATAAACCACAGGCGGCTGACGGAGTTCTCAGTCATTTGTGCCTTCCTGCGTGCCATCTTCCGGGGGAAGGGGCTGCGGCTGCACGATCGGCACCGAGGGCAGCACAAGATGCCCCGGATCAGAGATGCGTTCGCTGCCGTAGTTGCGCAGAACACGCAGGAATTCGAGGCGCTCGTAGTCAGCCGCAAGGCGCACGCGCATCCGCCCGCCGGGGGCGATGGCGATATGGCCGACAAGAATGCCCGCCGGAAAGACCTCGCCGTCGCCCGTTGATACGACACGGTCACCGGGGCGGACCAAGTCGCGGTTTTCGATGAAATCAATCGGTGGTGCGAGGGTGTTGTCGCCGATGATGAGGCCGCGCTGGCCGGAGGGCTGGATCGAGACAGGCACGCGCGAGGCGACATCTGTGAGCATCAGAACGCGGCTGGTGCGCTCGCCGACGCCGGAGATGCGCCCGACAAGGCCGATGCCATCCATCGCGGCCCAACCGTCAAGGATGCCGTCGCGCGCGCCGACGTTGAGCAGCACGGTTTGGCGGTAGGGCGAGCCGCTGTCGGCCAGCACGACCCCTGTGATGTAGGTGAGGCGCGGGTCAAGGCGCACGTTGTTGAGATCAAGCAGGCGGGCATTCTCCTGCTCAAGCTGGAGCGCGGCCTCCTTCCAGCTTTTCATTTGCTGCAGCTCGCGGCGAAGTTCTTGATTTTGCGCGTAAATTTTCTGATAACTCTGAAAGTCGCTGATGATGTTGGCAGTGGCCGTGACCGGGGCCATAGCCCAGTCGAAGTTGGGCACGACCCTGTCAACCACGGCGGTGCGGAAGCGCTCGACGCGCGGGCTGTCGATCCGCCAGAGGATGAAGACGCCGATCAGCAGAAGCGTCAGAACGACGACGACCAGCCGCTTGAGCGGGCCGGTGAATTCGTCGGTTCTGAGCGGTTCGTTTGCCACGGTGCCTCTCCTTATAGCGTAAGGTCGGCGCTTTAGCTGTCGTAGTCAATCACGTGGGAAAGCTGCTTTTCAAACTCGAGCGCCTTGCCTGTGCCCAGCGCCACGCAGTTGAGGCACTCATCGGCGATGCTGACGCCAAGGCCCGTTTGCTCGCGCAGGGCGAGGTCAAGATCGCCCAAGAGCGCGCCGCCGCCTGTGAGCATGACGCCGCGATCAACGATATCGGCGGCCAAGTCGGGCGGGGTGGTTTCAAGCGCGGTCATGACCGCTTCACAGATTTGTTGCACTGGCTCTGCGAGCGCTTCGGCGATCTGGGCTTGGCTGACTTCGGTTTCTTTTGGCACGCCGGTGAGCAAGTCACGGCCCCGCACCTGAATGGAGGTGCCGCGCCCGTCGTCGGGCATGCGCGCTGTTCCGATGGATGTTTTGATCCGCTCGGCTGTGCTTTCGCCCACGAGCAGGTTTTGCTGGCGGCGCAGGTAGCTGATGATGGCTTCATCCATGCGGTCACCGCCGACGCGCACGGAGCGAGCATAGACGATGTCGCCGAGCGAGAGCACGGCGACTTCTGTTGTCCCGCCGCCGATGTCGACAACCATGTTGCCTGTCGGGTCGGTGATCGGCATGCCAGCGCCGATGGCGGCGGCGATCGGTTCGGCAATGAGGCCACAGCGGCGCGCGCCCGCGCCCAGAACCGACTGGCGGATCGCGCGCTTTTCAACCGGTGTCGCGCCATGCGGCACACAGACGATGACTTTGGGCTTTGAGAAGGTCGAGCGTTTGTGAACTTTGCGGATGAAGTGTTTGATCATCTCTTCGGCCACGTCAAAGTCGGCGATCACGCCTTCGCGCATCGGGCGGATCGCCTCGATGGTGCCGGGGGTGCGACCAAGCATGAGCTTTGCGTCTTCACCCACCGCGAGCACTTTTTTCACACCGTCTTTGACATGATAGGCAACGACCGAGGGCTCATTGAGAATGACGCCTTTGCCTTTGACGTAGACAAGCGTGTTTGCTGTGCCAAGGTCGATGGCCATGTCCGAGGCGAAAAGTCCGGGAAGTTTATCAAGAAATGACATAGGTGCGCGAAGTCCTGCGGGGCTAGTTCGAAAACGAGGCAAATTTGGGCATGTGACTCGCAAGGGGTTGAGCGGTATATAAGCGCGCTCCCTGCGTGACGAAAGGGAAAAGGACGCCGCGGCTGCGCAATCACGGGCTTGCGGGGCGGGTTTTTGCCAAATGCAGCTTCAGGGCGGCGATTTGGGCGCTGATCACGGAAGCTTGCGACCCCGAGAGCCGGACATGGCGGAATTACGCTGGTATGTTGGCGCAGAATCGCTCAAGTTTGGGGTCAGGTTTTGTTGCTGCTTGGAAGGATTTGTTGTGAAATTTGGAAAAACGTGGGCCTTTGGCCTTGCTGCCCTGTCGCTTTCGGCTTGTGAGCCTTTCGAAGGTATGGAGGGCGCGCCCAACAGCATGCTTCTGGCCAATGTTCCCGAGAGCGTGCTTGAAGTTGCAGCCCCGAACCAGAACTTGAAGGCGATCCGCATCAACCCCGTGGATGGCTGCTATGAATACCAGCACAACGGCCCCGTCGAGACGACGTTTCTACCACTGCGCACCGCCAAGGGCCAACCGATCTGCACCCGCGCCCCCGAGTAAGCTTGGCCTCGCCAGAGGTTTGAGCGGTCAAGCGAGGCGAAGCTGCCCGACATGATTTGGCAGTGAAACAATTTGGCGGCGCAGTACTACTTTGGACAGTGCTGCTTTGGTGAGGGTGGCCCTTCCTACAGCGAAGGTCGGCTTTGTGCCCAAATTGACTGATGTTGCAGCGCCAGTTTGCAAGGACAAGTGGTCAATGGCTTTGATCAGGTCAGGCGACTTCAACGCATCACAAATGGGTCGGGGATCGGCTCGTCGCTGGTGCGCAGCCACACGGCTTTGACTTTGGTGTAATCAAGCGCGGCTTGCAGCCCGCCTTCGCGCCCGTGCCCGCTGAGGCCAGACCCGCCAAAAGGCGCGATTGGGCTGACCGCGCGATAGGTGTTCACCCAAACGATACCAGCACGAATTCCGCGGATCATCCGGTGTGCTCTGGTCAGGTCTTTTGTGAAGACACCAGAGGCAAGCCCAAAGGCCGTATCATTGGCAAGGCTCAAGGCTTCGGCTTCTGTATCAAAGCTAAGAACAGACAGCACGGGGCCAAAAAACTCGTGGGTCAGGCAGGGCGCATCTGGCGCTGCTGAACAATCGATGATCGTCGGGGGGAAGTATATCCCGTCGTGGTCTAACGGTTTGCCCCCTGTGATCACGGTAGCCCCCGCTTTCTCGGAGGCAGCCACCAGATCAACGGCTGTTTGTAGCTGCCCGTTGGTGCACAGCGGGCCAACTTCGGTTGCCATGTCGTCAGGCGCGCCGATCACCACGGCCTCAGCCTTTTCCTTCAGGCGGGCGAGGAACGCCTCTTTGATTTTGCTCGAGACAATCAGCCGCGACCCTGCAACGCAGCTTTGGCCTGTTGCCGCAAATATGCCAGACACCTGCGCGTTGACCGCGCTTTCGATGTCAGCGTCTTCAAACACGATGAACGGAGATTTTCCGCCCAGCTCCAGCGAGGTCGACGCGAGATTTTCTGCCGAGTTGCGCACGATATGTTTCGCGGTGTCAGGCCCGCCAGTGAAGGCGATATGGTCAACCTTCGGGTGGCGCGTGAGAACCGCGCCGCACTCGGCTGCGAAGCCGGTGATGACGTTCAAAACGCCCTTCGGGAAACCTGCCTGATCAAAGATGCGCGCGAACTCGAGCATCGGTGCGGGGGCTTCCTCGGATGCCTTCAGAACAACCGTGCAGCCGGCCGCAAGGGCAGGGCCGATTTTGACAGCCGACAGGAAAAGCTGCGAGTTCCACGGCACGATTGCGGCGACAACACCAAGAGGCTCGCGGCGCAGCCAGACTTCCATATCTGGCTTGTCGATCGGCAGATGCGCGCCTTCGATCTTGTCGGCCAGCCCTGCATAATAGCGATAGTAATCAGCCACATAAGCGATCTGCGCCGATGTCTCGCGGATGATTTTTCCAGTGTCCCGTGTTTCCAGCTTTGCAAGGGTCTCGGCATTTTCCGCGATCAAATCCGCCAGCCGCATCAGCAGTTTGCCGCGTGCTGTGGCTGTCATATCGGCCCACTCAGGCGAAAAAAACGCGCGTTCGGCGGCCTCGACAGCGCGGTTTACATCATCACGACGCGCCTCGGGCATCAACGCCCAAACCTGCCCTGTCGCAGGGTCGCGGCTTTCAAAATGCGCTGTGCCATCAGAGAATGCGCCGTTAATATATTGCTGGAATTTCTGCATTGTTTTTCCTTTAAAGCGCCTCGCCTTTAGCCTGAGGAAGACAAGAGGCGAGCGCTGTATGACATATCAGTGTTGTGGGCGTGTCGCCACAATTCTGTTGTTCGGATCTTTGGCGGCTCACTTCAGGCAAACGCTGGCATGACACCGTTGATGAACCGCAGCAGCGATGCTTTCTTGCGCTCAAAGCTCATTCCGCTGTCGATCCAGAATGAATACTCATCATAGCCCATGTTTGCGTAGGTTTTGAGCCGCTTGATCGCATCTTCAGGCGAGGCGATCACATTGTCCCGCATCATGGCCTCGGCGGTGTAGAAGGGATGCGCAGCGATGTCTTGTTCTGTCAGCGGCTCTATCCTGCCTTGGCTGACGCTGCGTTCGTTTTTGAACCACGCTCCGAAGTTGCAATAAAAGCTGTTGATTTCCTCTGCGGCCTGCTGCGCATCAGCGGCGTCTGCCGCGATATAGGTGTGGTTGAGCAGCATGATCTCGGGGCGTTTCAGGTCGGAGAACTTGGCGCAGGCCGCCTTGAACGTCTCCATCAACTTGGTGATCTCGCTGTCACCTTGCCACAGCGGTGTCACCTGCACGTTGCAGCCGTTTGACACGGCGAACTCATGGCTGTTCGGATCACGTGCCGCCACCCAGATCGGCGGGCCACCCGCCTGCATCGGCTTGGGCGAAGATGTCGTTGCCGGGAAGGAATGATAAGAGCCGTCTTGGGCGTAGTCGCCCTGCCAAAGCCCCTGAATGGCGGGGACAAGCTCGCGCATACGCTGACCCGCGTCCCATGCGTCCATCCCCGGCACCATGCGCTCGTATTCATAGGAATAGGCACCGCGCGCAATGCCAAGTTCCAGGCGTCCTTCGGTGATGATATCGGTCATCGCCGCTTCACCCGCCAGCCGGATCGGATGCCAGAACGGGGCAATGACTGTGCCCGTTCCAAGGCGCACATTTTTGGTCTGATGCGCCAGATCCACGAGGTTTAGAAACGGGTTCGGGGCAACGGTAAAGTCCATACCGTGGTGCTCGCCCGTCCAGACAGCGTGCATGCCACCTGCATCAGCGATCTTGGCCAACTCAACAAACTCGTCATAAAGTTGCTTTTGGTCCTGATCCGGAGACAGGCGCTCCATATGAGCAAAAAGGGAAAACCGCATGTGCCTACTTCTCCTTTAGAACGGGGCGCACTTCGCCGCTGTGTTGGTTGCCGTAATACATGCCAAAATTGCCAAGCGGGCTTTCTGTGGCGAAGCGCTTGAGCATCGACAGGATCGCATGATCGGAAACGCCCGCAAACGCCTCGGCTGTCATCGGAACGAAGGCGCCTTTTGAGGGCTCGCCTTCGGCGGTCTGGCACATAAACGAAATATGTTGGTGCTTTCCGTCGTCAAACACCGAATAGACAAACCCCGGCTCTGCCTTCAGACCCGTCGATGCTATAAGCTGCGTCAAAGAGGCCGAAACGCCTTCGCTTTTTACCCGCTGTTCGGGCAGCGCCAAGCCTCCCTTGCCATCCTCAAGAAGCAAAATCTCCCCGTTCCGTTCAATCAACGCTGAGACGACCAAGTTCGGGCTAGGCTCGATGGCCTCGACGGCTGTTGAGGGCGTCACGTAGGCCCCGCGAGCATAGCCAAGGCCCGGTGTCGCAGCTGCGTCAAACCCTTCGACCTGGCCGATCAGGATGGTGTGATCCCCTGCATCGACGGTCTTGTGCATACTGCAATCAAACCACGCCGTGACACCATCCAGAATGGGCGCGCCGTGTGGCCCCTTGTGCCAGCCAACAGTGGCAAACCTGTCTTCAACGGGCCGTGCAAAAGTGTTGGATACATTGGTCTGGTCTTCGGCGAGGATGTTAACGGCAAATCCTGTTGCCTTCACCAGAGTTTCAAAGTTCCTTGACGTGTTCGCGACACAGACAAGCACCAGAGGCGGATCAAGCGAGACCGACGTAAACGAGTTCGCGGTAAAGCCGAGTGGCGCGCCGTTCACGTCATGGGCCGTCACGACGGTTACGCCTGTCATGAAAGTCCCGAAGGCATTTCGCAGAGCGCGTGGATCAATTTGTGTCACAGCAAGTCCTTTCTGGTTTCCGGCCTTTTGAGCCACGCGAGAAAATGTGCATTCACCTGCTCCGCCGCAGTGAGGTTTACCATATGTCTATGTCCTTTGATCACCACGGCCTGCCCATCTTGCGCCTGAGCGGCCATCACTCGCGACATTTCCGGAGTGGAGTTATGATCTCCATCCCCGGTGAGTGCGAGAAAAGGACAAGTGATCTGCGCGAGCTGATCTGCATAGGTTCTGTCGCCATTGGCGAAGGCCGTGTAAGCCGTTCCATAGGCTGCTGGATCAACGGCACTGAGCCAGTCCAAAACCTGCGCACGAACTTTGCTGTCAGTCGGCGAGGTGCCAAACCAGCGTGCCAGCGGGGTTTGGATGTCGACCTTGCCGCACCGGATTTCGGCGGCTCGTGCGACAACGGCTGCACGCGCGGTGTCATCGCGAAGGTAGACCCCGTTCAAAAGCGCAACACGGCGAGTCATGTCAGGGTGTGTCACGGCATAACCCGCCGCGATCAGGGCCCCCATCGAGTGGCCCGCAAGATTGACCGGCCCGAGGCCTAGTGTCGAGATGACGTCCTGCAACCATGCGACATATGCGGGCAGGGCGCTATCGTGGGGCAAGGGATCACTCCCGCCATGACCGGGCAAATCAACCGCGATGACGCGCTGCTCACGCTGCAAGACCTCTAGCTGAGGCTTCCAGGCTGCCGACTGCATGCCGACACCGTGCAGCAAGATCAGCGGCGCGCCTGCGCCCTGGTCGAGGCAAGTGGCGGTCGCACCCGAGTTAGACAGATGCAGGGTTGTCAACGTCATGGCCCAGCTCCTTGAGGTCTTGATAGCGGTCACCGATCCGATGATGCGGGCGACCACCGATAGACGCCCCGAGGGCTATGAGAATTTCGTCAGCCGCAGGTGCGTCGGCCACGGATGTCTGGATCGTCAGATAGTGTGATCGACGCCCCCCATCGTTCTTGTCCATCAGCGGGATCATCAGCGGCGCATTCGCGGGGCCGCGTGTATTGCAGAAAGACAGGTATGACTTTGCCCCGACAGCATTGCGATAGTGGTTGCCAAAATGCAGCGTGTGGATCAGCGCCGAGGCGTGCTCGACTTCGCCATTCAGCCCGACAATCGCCGACTTGCCGTAGCCTTCGACTTTGTCACCGCCACCAGCGGCCTCAAGCACCATTTCCGTCAGCATTTGCCCAAGGCCAGACGCGCAATCGCGAATGGCGGGAGACAGGTCTTCGACAAAACCCTGACCTGCCCAAGGGTTGCGGATAACTGCCATCGCCGCGATCAAGGTCAGCGGTTTTTCAGCCGCCTTGCCGCCTTCGATGAGCGTGTTTTCAACGTGAAGAAGTGTTTTTCTGATTTCTGCGGGCACGGGCAGTTTCCTTTGGGTAATCGAATCTTCCGATATCATGGTATACCATCATATCATATGTCAATCTTGCTTGAAGCCCGCATTGAGAACCGGTATCAAACTCCTATGAATGTTGAGAAGTCAAACTTACCCAAGATCGAGCACGCCCCCCAAACTCTGCGCGATATCGTGCAAGAGCGGATGCGCACCGCGATCATCGAAGGGCATTTTGCCCCCGGTGAGAGGCTGGTCGAGAGGCCGCTTTGCGAACAGCTCGGCGTGAGCCGCACCGTTATTCGCGAGACGATCCGCTATCTGGAAGCCGAAGGCTTGGTTGAGATCATCCCCAATCGCGGGCCGATTGTTGCCTTGCTTGATTGGAGACAAGCCGAGCAAATCTACGACATTCGCAAACAGCTGGAAAGCTCGGCCGCCGCGGTTTGCGCCCAGTGCCACAGCGGCGATTTTGCCCTGCGACTGGGCGATGCTTTGACGGCTCTCAACGCCACGATGGACGATTCCGAGTGGATCGGCGTCATGCGCGCAACCACGCGGTTCTACGAGATCATCTTCGTTGAGGCTGGCCATGAGATTGCTTGGGACATCGTACAGCGCTTGAATGGGCGGATCAGCCGCCTGCGGGTTCTCACGCTGTCTGCAAAAGACCGCCCCAAGCCGGGGATCAGCCATATGTCCGCAATCTATGAGGCTATTCTCAGCCGCGATGCGGACGCTGCTCAGGCCGCTGTGCAGGCCCACATTCTTGATGCATCCGCAATTGCGCAACGCTTTTTGCGCAATGAGGCGGCAAAGGCGGTAAATGATGCCTAAGGGATACTGGATTGCTTTTGTTACCGTGACTGACCCCGCGGCATATGCGGGCTACCAAGCGCTGGCGCCTGAAGCCTTTGCCAAATATGGCGCGCGCTTTATTGTGCGCGGTGGTGAGGCGACAGCGCTTGAGGGCGAAACGTGGCAGCGGCATGTTGTCGTCGAGTTTGAAAGCCGTGCGCAGGCTTTGGCGTGCTACACTTCACCAGAATACAGGGCCGCACGCAACGAACGGGCAGGCGCTTGCACAGCGAACATTGTGATCGTTGAAGGCCTGCCTGAGACATAACCTGCCAATCATCAAGGATACCACCATGAGCGCATTTGACGAAGATCTCTTCCTGAAAGGCTTGGAGCAACGCAAGGCAACGCTTGGTGCCGAATATGTCGAGAAAAACCTCGCTGCGGCTGACGAATTCACCCAACCGTTTCAGGAGGCCATGACAGCATGGTGTTGGGGCTTTGGCTGGGGCGATGACGTCATCGACGCCAAAACCCGCTCGATGATGAACCTGTCGATGATCGGCGCGCTGGGTAAGATGACCGAGTGGGAACTTCACTGTCGTGGTGCGTTAAACAACGGCGTCACCAAAGAGGAAATCCGCGCGATCATCCATGTCATCGCGATCTACTGCGGTGTGCCGCAAGGCCTTGAGTGCTTTCGCGCGGCCCGCAAAGTGCTTGCTGAAGGTGGTTCAAACTGAGGCCCCTCTCACCCACACCTAAAAACGCGGCAATCTTGAGAAAAGATTTTCAGACGGGTGTCGACTGTCGGCTATGAGCTCACACCGAGAGTTCAATTTTCGAGCGGCCTGCGCTCGACGGGATAACTTCTGGCACGATCACTGAGCTGCTGGGAGCTGCTGGCCGCAAATATTCAAACGTTTGCTCCAGGAACGTCCTATAATGCGGATCAGGCCGTGCTGAGCCCAGAGTGCGGGACTTTGCAAACTGCACAAACGGCTACAAAAAACCCGTGTAGCCAAACATTACCTTCAAACTTTGGTCATTTCGTCTGCACCGGGGGCTTGCGCGATCTCACGGGCTTGTTCGCGCAGAACGAATTTCTGGATCTTGCCAGTAGAAGTGCGTGGTATCTGCATAAACACGATCTGTCCCGGTACTTTGTAGGGGGCAAGCTGGGTCTTGCACCACGTGCGCAGGGTTGCGGCGTCGACGGTTTCACCTGCGGCCAGTTCCACAAACGCACAGGGCGTTTCGCCCCATTTGTCGTGGGGCATGGCGACGACCGCTGTGATCGCGACTGCCGGATGTCGATACAGCGCTTCTTCCACCTCGATCGAGGAGATGTTTTCGCCGCCTGAAATGATGATATCTTTCGAGCGGTCCTTGAGTTGGATATAGCCGTCAGGATGGCGCACGCCCAGATCGCCGGAATGGAACCAGCCGCCCGCGAAGGCTTC
The DNA here is from genome assembly GCA_947497495.1 of uncultured Lentibacter sp. GTDB lineage: Bacteria > Pseudomonadota > Alphaproteobacteria > Rhodobacterales > Rhodobacteraceae > Lentibacter. Next base: position 106,767 of record CANMGT010000004.1, on the reverse strand, counting down.
TTGAGTGGCTTTGGGATTGCGGAAATAACCCTTCATCACGACATTGCCGCGAAACATTACCTCACCCATGGTGACACCATCACGCGGCACGGGGGTCATGGTTTCGGGGTTCATCACGTCGAGACCTTCGAGCGGCAGATAGCGCACGCCTTGGCGTGACTTGAGTGCGGCCTGTGTGGTTGCGGGCAGGTCGGACCAGTCCTGATGCCAGTCATTGACGACGGCAGGGCCATAGGTTTCCGTCAGCCCATACAGGTGCGTCACATCAAAGCCCGCGATTTTCATATCCGCCAGCAGCTTTTCCGGCGGAGGCGCTGCGGCGGTGAAGAATTGCACGGTATTATTGAGTTTTTGCTTCTCGGCTTCAGGGGCAGAGATCATCAACGACATCACGATGGGGGCGCCGCACAGGTGTGTAACGCCTTCGTCGGCGAGCGCTGCCCAGATCGGCTCGGCACGCACCTGTCGCAGGCAAACGTGGGTTCCTATGATGGCTGATAGCGTCCAAGGGAAACACCAACCATTGCAGTGAAACATCGGCAGGGTCCATAGATAGACTGCGTGCTTGGCCATCGACGTCGTCAGCGCATTGCCCTGCGCCAGCAGGTAAGCGCCACGATGGTGAGAGACGACGCCCTTCGGGTCGCCCGTGGTGCCGGAGGTGTAGTTGATGGAGATTGCGTCCCATTCGTCCAGGGGCATCAGCCAGTCAAACTCAGGGTCACCTGCAGACAGGAAAGCTTCGTAATCCACGGCATCTGATGCGGTTGCGGGCGCAAAGAATTCGGAATCATCGTATTGGATCAGCAATGGTGTCACTGTCGCCAGTTCCAATGCGTCCTGCATCAAAGCGATAAATTCCCGGTCCACGATCACGATTTTTGACTGGGCGTGGTCCAGTTGAAATGCAATCACCGAAGCATCGAGGCGTGTGTTGACGGAGTGGAGCACCCCACCACACATCGGTACACCGTAATGGCATTCGAGCATCGCGGGCGTGTTGGCCAGCAAGGCCGACACCGTGTCGCCCCGCCCGATGCCGTGTTGCGTCAGGGCCGAAGCAAGCTGGCGGGAACGGGCGTAAAACGCCGCGTAATTGCGCCGCAAATCGCCATGCACGATCGCAATGTGATCTGGGAAAACCGAGGCTGCGCGCTCCAGAAATGTCAGCGGTGTCAGCGGTGTGTGGTTTGCAGGATTGCGGTCCAGGCCGATGTTATAGGGGTTGGAATCCATCGCTCAAGTGTCCTGCCAAAGGGGCGTGCGCTTTTCTAGGAACGCGCCGATGCCTTCACGCGCGTCTTGAGCCAGCATGTTGCCGACCATCACACCAGAGGCGTAATCATAGGCATCCGCCAAGCCCATTTCGCGCTGTGCGTAATAGGCGCGCTTTCCTGTTGCCAAGGCCATGCTGGATTTCGATGCGATTTTGCGCGCCATCTCCATCGTGGTCTCTTGTAGCGCCTCAGGTTCAACGGAACGGTTCACCAGCCCGATTTCTGCGGCGCGCGCTGCAGAGGTCATATCGCCCGTCAGGAGCATTTCCATTGCGTGTTTGTCTGCCACGTTGCGCGACAGGGCCACCATGGGCGTAGAACAGAACAACCCGATATGAACACCCGGTGTGCTGAACTGCGCCGTGTCAGCCGCTATGGCAAGATCACAGCTTGCAACCAATTGGCAGCCCGCGGCGGTGGCCACACCTGTCACTTCGGCAATCACGGGCTTGGGGCAGTTCACAATGCCCTGCATCACACCTGCGCACATGGACATGACATGTGCGAAATAGGCTTTGCCTTCGTCGTCACGCGCGCGCCCTGCAGTCATTTCCTTGAGATCATGGCCCGCGCAAAAAGCCGGGTCAATAGCGGCCAGAACGATGACCCTTACCGCAGGATCTGATCCAGCATCCGCGAAAGCCTCCTTGAGCTCGGCCAGCATCGCTTCCGACAGGGCGTTGCGGCGCCCCGCGTCGTTCAGGGTCAGGCGCAGGATGCCGGTTGCATCCAGATCGTGCAGCAAGATATCAGATTGTGCCATCAGGAGAGTGCCTTTGCGGGTATTAGAGGATGTTGATCTCGACGCTATCGGCCAGAGTATTGGCGATAAAGCAGTAGCGGTGAGCGCGGTCTTGCATCTGTTCCATTTCCTCTTCGCTGACGGCAAAGCCGGTATCGAACCGCACGACTGGGTGCAGGTCGATCCGCGTCACAGACATCTGACCTTTAGGGTTCTTGCCCAAATGCGCTTCGGCGAAATCGTGATAGCTTGCAACCGGCCAGCCTGCCTTTGCGGCCAGCGCGAGAAAGGTCATCATGTGACAGCTCGAAAGCGCTGAGGCGAGGGCCTGCTCGGGATTGGTGTTGTTCGGATCTCCGCCCCAGTCTGGGGCGGAGTCCACGAGCATGTCATAGTGGCTATTGTATTGAACTGTATGTTCGTTCGAGTAGCCACCAGTCTGCAGTGCAGGTGTGGCGCGGTGCCAATGCAAAGCGATCGAAAGGTCTGACATTTGGGTCTGCTTTCCTTTGGCGGTGCGTTAAGCGGCTGCGATCTGTTTTTTGGGGTCGTAGAACGGGCGCTCGCAGATCGTTGCACGGATCGGGCCAGATTTTGTCACGACCTCGACCTCTGCGCCGATATTGGCATGCTCGGCAGATACCATCGCCAGCGCGATGTTTTGCTCCAGACGCGGGGAGTAAACCGCAGATGTAACCTTGCCGATGCTGTCGCCTCCGAAGTTGATTTCCCAGAATGTCGTGTTTGGGCCGGCGAGCGGCTCGCCATCGATGATCAGGCCAATCTGCTGACGGCTGACACCTGCGTCCTTGATGCGGCGCAGCGCCGCCTTGCCGATGAAATCTGCCTCCATGTCGAGGTTGACCAGACGGTCAAAGCCCAGCTCGAAGGGGTTGGTGCCTGCATCGGCGTCCGCGTGATAGGACAGCATCCCACCTTCGATGCGGCGAATGGACGAGGTGTGCCCGGGCTTGAGCCCGAATTCCAGACCTGCAGCCATGATGGTTTCCCACAGCAGGTCCCCTTTGGATCCGTCACGCAGGTAAAGCTCATAGCCCAGCTCGCTTGACCAGCCGGTGCGAGACACGATCAGAGGAATACCGTTCAACTCAACTTCGCGCAGCCAGTAGTAGCGCAGGTCCATGATGTCGTCGCCAAACAACGCCTTCATGATCTCGCCTGACTTGGGGCCTTGAAGCTGTAGGGGGGAGACATCAGGCTCGCCAATCGTCACATCAAGACCAGAGTTGACTGCAACACCCTGCGCCCAGAGCAGAATGTCGCTGTCGGCCAGCGAAATCCAGAAATGGTTTTCCGCGAGGCGCAGCAGGATCGGATCGTTCAGAATGCCGCCATCTGCGTTGGTGATTAGAATGTATTTACATTGGCCCACGGCCATCTTGGACAGATCGCGGCAGGTCAGCATCTGGGTGAACTTGGCAGCATCGGGTCCGGTGATTTCAACCTGACGCTCCACGGCCACATCACATAGGATTGCCTCGTTCACGAGGTTCCAGAAGTTCTGTTCGGGGTCGCCGAAGTCACGTGGAATATACATGTGGTTGTAGACGGAAAACCCTTGCGCGCCCCAACGCACTGTGGCGTCAAAAAAAGGCGACTTGCGGATCTGTGTTCCGAAACCAAAATCATCTGCTTGCATCGAGGTGTCCTCCCGTTTGTTTGTGATGCTCCCGACCACAAACTGTTAATCTCGGTCACAGATGTAGTTCGATATTGGCTGAGAAAGCGGCCTGAAGATTCAGAGTTTCCAGACCAATCAGGCTATTTTGTTGATGCAATTTGGACTGTTTGGGCCGCACCGCCTATTTGGCGCGTGCAGCGGCCAGCTTAGCGATGTTGGGCAAAGCCGTTTTCACCTGCCGCGTCGCGAAGTGAGTCATGTATCGATCGATGCCAAGGTCAGCCGCATGGATGTCGTCCACGAAGTCTTGAAACGCAGTTAAACTGGGGCTGATGACCTTCATGATGTAATCGACCCCTCCGCCCGTGGCGATGCAGTCAATGATCTCGTCTCGGCCGTTGATGTAAGCCTCGAACCTGTCGAAGTCGACTTTGCGGTGACGGCTGAGCGATACTGTCACGATCACTTGGGCGAAATCAGCCAACTGCCCAAGTACGATCTCAGCATGGTAGCCCTGAATATATCCTGCCGCTTTCAAGCGCGTCAGCCGCGCCCAGCAGGGAGTCGCGGAAAGGCTGCAAATCTCTGCCAGCTTGGCTTTGCTCAACTGGCCATGCTGCTGCAGAGCACTCAAAATGCGGATGTCTGCGGCATCAAGGGTAAGTCGTTTCATTCTGGCTGTCCTTCATATCTGAAACGGATCAGGTCTTGATGATCAATTTACACTCTTTGTGTGAGCTTGTCGCTGGTCGCGCGCACCAGAGACGTTCTTTGCGACAAATACGAATGCTCTGCGCCCGATCTATCTCGCCTCCTGACACGTTAGACATTTTTGGCCGTTCATAGGCTCATTTTAGATTGGAAGCCCTGATTTGGGAAATTCCGTGTCAATTTCACAAACGACAAACCTTGCCTTTTGGAGGGTGCGCATCAATCTGGTTGCCGGCATCCGCAGGGCAGTTAGCGGTCGCGGTTTGGAGCGTGACCGGGGTTGCGCCAAACTGGCGCTTGCTGACCCGGATCACCCCAAAGCGCCTGTCGGCGCGCGTTCTCAGGGGCTGGGCAATTGCTTCAGAATGACTGAAACCACCACGCGGTCGGGGTTCTGGCCACTCGGCGTAGTCGTGTATCTATCCGACCATCCATCAGCGAGTGTGAGGTGATGGATGTTGAGCATCTCGAAGAACGACTCCGAGACAAACAGTCTTTTGCCCCACATCGCACAACGCGGCATCGGGATACATGGGGCGATGATTTGCGCCTCAATCTCAACCGTCGGCCTGAACCGGCCCCAATTGAGCACGAGTTTTCCGTCGTCCTCGACCTTGCCTCTGAGCGGTCTGCCGATGGGAGGGTCATCACACTTTGGACAGCTCGGCGCCTTGAGTGCCCATGCATTCTTCGGCTCGTATTCGGTGTTGTAGTCGAGGGTCGCGCGGGTGATGGTTCCCGCTCCGAAGCCCCACTTGTCGTCCTTTTTGATCGTCGTGAATTCAGCTTCGAGGAGGTAATCGAAGCGTACCGAACCTCTGACCTTGGTTGTCCGGCGCCAGTACGGGTCCATCTCGTCGATCTCGTAACCGGCGATGGCGACACTCCAGCGCCGCGTTTCTGAAGGCTTGGTCTTCTTCGGGGGCGGAGCCGTCCCTTTGCGCAAAGTCTTCAAGATCGCATCAGGAATGTCGGGCAGCCAGTAGAGCCGAATTGTCTGCCCGTCGGCCATATAGGCTTCGTTCGCCGCCAGCGGGAGGTCGTCGGTGTAGAATTCCGGTGGAAACGTTGAGTGCTCGTCGGAAAACTCCCAGTCGTAGCCGAAGGAATGAATTTCTTCGTTGGTCAGAAGCCGCAGGCCGCTTCCGCCCAACTGTGGGTGAAACTTGCACACCATCCTGTGCGCGTCATCGGTCGAGACGGGCACGCCGTTTGCTGTTTTCACAGGCAGGAACAGGTGGAAGCCGCCCCCTGGCGTAAAGAAGCCCGCGTAATACGGTGAGGATTGCGGTGCGGGGGCACGAGAGGAGTATCCTGCGACGTGTTCAAGCCACGGAGCCCCGCGGCCAGGCCCTGCGCAGTTGTAGTCAACCTTTGCTTCATCCGCCATGCCGACGACGACGGAGACTGCAAGTAGAACACTGGCGAGGCACATTTTGAAGACAGCGCCAAAGCTTTTTTCGTGCAGAGATACTTCCTCAGACATCGAAAGTCGCCCTCATTGCTTGGTCCGAAAAATCCCGTGCGTTTAGGCGCTGACTTAGGCGCTGACTGTGCGCTCGGGGGAGTGCAGGTAGGCTTTTGAGCCGACGGCAACGTGATCGTAGAGGCCGTTGATATGCGCCATGACCATCCGCACGCAGCCCGAGCTGGCCCGCCCGCCGATCGACTTGGGGCTGGGGGAGCCGTGGATGCGCAAGAAGGTGTCGCGGTTGCCGTCAAATAGGTAGAGCGCGCGTGATCCGAGCGGGTTGCTTGGCCCCGCGTTCATGCCGTCTTCGTATTGTTTATACTTGTTTGGCTCGCGCTCGACCATGGCTGGCGTCGGTGTCCATGTCGGCCACTTTTTCTTGACTTTGATCGTGTAGGTGCCCGGCTCGTAGAGGTTGCCCTTGGCAATGGCGCAGCCGTAGCGCATGGCCAAGCCGCCCTCGCGGATATGGTAGACATAACGCGCGACGGCATCGACGTGCACATCGCCGACAGTGAGGCCCTCGTTGGCCTTGACCATCTGCGGTAAAAAGCGCGGGTGAAAACCCCACGGGTTTGAGGTTTCTGGCACGTAGTCAACAGGGGTGATCTGGGCATCCCACTTGCTCCACATCGACGGCGGCGAGGTTGGCGCTGCGTGCAGGCTGCTGGCAATCGGCGCTGAAAAGAGCGCGGCCCCTGTGGCGATAAAATGGCGGCGTGTGAGCATGGTCAGAATCCCCTCTGGCATAAAATAGCTTAGGCATAGGTAACCAGATGACGGCTCTGGAGGCAAATAGCCAATCAAATGGGCGTGAAACTTTGCTGCTACCGAGAAGAATGGGGACTCTGCGGCTGTTGCCATTCCGGGTGTTCGTTGACGCAGCACTTGCTCGCACGTGCGGCGCATTTATCGCTGCGTTGCAGAAGGTGTCGCTAAAGCGGTCATTTAAATCCAATCTAATGCGTGAAGCTCAGGCCGTCCATTTACAACAAAAGGTACCGGCCATCGAGGCGGGGACTGAGTTGCCGTTGACGATCTTGGAGGGAATGATTGTTCTACTGCCGAGGGCCTGCAACTCAACCGCTTTCAAATGTTAAGAATACAAGTCACTCCGGCGATCTTTAAGGTGCGAGAGAGATTTTCGAACCCGCGCAACCGCGTCTTTTGAAAGGTCGGCAAAAACCATCTCTTCGCCCGAACCGGCGCGTGCAATGTCGATGCCGTCAGGGCCTGTCACGCAGGACAATCCGCAGTATTCGAACGCACCTTCAACACCCATGCGATTGGCGTAAGCAACGAAGATCTCGTTCTCTTCAGCGCGGGTTGGGACAACCCGTGTCGCCACACCCGTATAGGGCTGCATATTCGCCGTGGGGACCAAGACGGCGTCGGCACCACCGAGCGCATATGCGCGGACGAGTTCCGGGAACTCTACGTCATAGCAGATGGCGAGACCGACGGACCAATCACCAAATTCCACCAATGGGCACAGCCTGTCCGCCGCCGTGAATGCTGCGCGGTCTACATCACCAAACAGATGTGCCTTGCGACACACCGAAAGGACTTTGCCTGAGGCGTCAACCAAGACAGCCGCGTTAAAAACACGTTCCCTGTCAAGTTCAGGAAAGCCACACAGGATCCCTATGCCGTGTCGCTTTGCCATATCGATCAGACTTTGCACCATCGGGCCGTCGCTTGGCTCGGCCAGTTGACGGATGCGTTCGGCACCGATGTTATACCCAGTGAGCGCCATTTCGGGGAAGATGATCAGATCCGCCCCGCCTTTTTTGGCATCAGCGCAGGCTTGATCAAGGACCCTGGTTGTTTCGGCGACGCTACGGTCCGTCGACATCATCTGGTAGAGCGCTATTTTCATGCTGTTCTCGTTGGTGGGGTGCGATATGGGCCGGTTGCCCCAAAGGCGCAGGCGAGCGCCAAGAGCGTGTTGTCGGAATAGGCACGCCCAGCGAACGTCAGACCGACGGGCATGTGAATGTCTGCCATGGTGCCCATGGGCACAGTCACCGTTGGGATGCCAAGGTGGCGGATCGCAAGATTGCCGTTGGCGACCCAAACACCATTGTGCCATGCGATGTCAGCCGACGCCGGGTTTGTATCCGCATCCGCAGGGCCAACATCCGCAACAGCCGGGAAGATCACCGCGTCAAGCGCCAGCCCATCCATCCAGTCTTCAAAGTCAATCCGCCGTGTCTCCTCTAACCCGTGCAATCCCGCTTCAAGCGTAGGGATACCGCGAAAGTCGTCTAGCGGGTTTGCACGTGCATGGGCGGGATAGTCTGCAATGCCATCTTCAAAACCTGTATAACGGTCAGGCAGGCTGCCATCAGGCGCAGGGAATATCTGCGCACCATCCACGTCGGCCAGGCAATTGAGATTGGGATCAGCGTTGGCTTTCAGGAAGTCATCCCAGGCCCAGACCGATAGATCGGTGATTTCATGATGTAGGTAGTCTACGGGAAGAAGGCCACGGGTATGAATGTTCGGGGCATTTTCACGGTCACCCTCGTAGTTCGTGACAACAGGAAAATCGACTGTGACGACCTCGGCCCCAGCCTGTTCGAGCGCGCGTTTTGCCGCGTTCCAAAGGGTCATGATTGACAGGCGGGTCATGATTTTCTGCCCTGTGGGGCCGCCGATTCCGATGGTTTCGCCAATGCCTGCGTGCGCGTCTTCGTTGATATACATCGCAGGGGCGCCAAAGCGCTTCCCGACCAAGGATTTGCCCGCCAAGGCGCTGTAGGATGTCGGCCGGAGCTGCGAAGCAAGCGGAAGGGACACCCACGGCTGGCTGCGCCAAAAGTCTCCTCGGGTTTCGGGATCGTCTTGCACCAAGAGATCCAGAACTTCGAGCATGTCGGCCATCGTGCGTGTGTGTGGCACGACAACGTCCATTGTGGGCACCAAGGGCCAATTTCCGCGCACTGATATAACGCCGCGGCTAGGCGTGTAGGCGCACAGCGCGTTGTTGGATGCGGGCGCACGGCCACTGGACCATGTCTCCTCACCAAGGCCAAAGGCGGCAAAGCTGGCCGCTGTTGCAGTCCCTGATCCGTTTGAGGAGCCGGACGCAAAAGCAGCGGTCAGGTAATCTGCGTTATACGGGGATTCAGCGCGCCCATAGACACCGCGTTGCATCCCGCCGTTGGCCATCGGGGGCATGTTCGTTAGGCCAAGAAGGATCGCTCCTGCGTCACGTAACTGGGCAACCGCGAACGCATCATCCGTCGCCACCAGTTTCGCAAAGGCGGGCGATCCGGCGGCCACGGTGAGGCCTTTGACTTTGTAGCTGTTCTTGGCGGTGTATGGGATGCCATCAAGCGGGCCGCGGGTTTCACCATTTGCGCGCCGCGTGTCGGACGCCTCGGCCTCTACCAGCGCATCCGGGTTGAGCACTGGCACGGCATTCAGGCAGGGGCCATTGCGATCATACTTCTCGATGCGATCAAGGTAGGTTTGCACAAGGGCGACGCTGGTGAGTTCACCGTTTTCAAGTGCGGCACGCAGGTCCGCGATAGAGGCGTCAATGACGTTCAAGATGCGCTCTCGAACCCTTGGAGCACATTGACCGTGTTCAAGCCGATTTCAGCGATGTCATATCCGCCTTCCATGACGAACAGGGTCGGAAGACCCAGCGACGCGATGTCTGCGCCATAGGTCGTGAAATCCTCGGATTTGAGTTTGAAGAAACTTATCGGATCTGTTTCGAAAGTATCCACCCCAAGCGAGATGATCAGCGTGTCGGGGGTGTAGTCGGCGATCTGCGCCAAGGCTTTGGCGAGTGCCGCGCGCCATGTGGCAAAGTCGGTATTGGGGGGCATGGGGTAGTTCACGGTAAAGCCTGTCCCCGCGCCGCTGCCGGTCTCATCTGCATGGCCAAGAAAGTGGGGAAAAGCATCCATCGGATCGCCGTGCAGTGAGATAAACAGCACATCGTCGCGAGCTTCAAAGATGTCTTGGGTGCCGTTCCCATGGTGAAAATCGACATCGAGGATCGCGATGCGTTTGGCACCCGTGTCCAGCAAATGCTGGGCGGCGACGGCAGCGTTGTTAATAAAACAATAGCCGCCAAACATGTCGATCGCGGCGTGGTGGCCTGGTGGGCGGCAGAGGGAAAATACCGACTTTGCACCATCGTTCAGGCGCTGCGCGCCCGTCAAAGCAACTTGGGCAGAGGCATAGGCCGCCTCCCATGTGCCATTTGAGATTGAGGTCTCACAGGACAGGGCATAGTACCCAAGCCGCCCCTCGATATGTGTCGGAATATGTTTGGACATGCGCCTTGCGGGCCAAACGGTTGGCATGGCTTCGCCTTTGAACTCGGCGGCCTGCCAGTCGGACCATGCGGTTTGCAAGAACGCGACAAAAGCATCGTCGTGAACCGCCAAAATCGGAGCAATTCCGAAATCATCCGGCTCGCTCACCTGGCCAAGACCTACTTCGCGCACGCGCCCGATGATGTATTCAGCACGCGACGGACGCTCAAACGGTTCAACCAACTGCCCGCCAAAAAGCTCGGTCTTTGAATTCCGCAGGTTGTGGCGTTCGGAAAAAATCGTTTCCATTTCCCGTCCTTTCGAATGAGAACGGCGGCCCCGAGGCAGGGGGCCGCCACTGATCAGACCAAGCGTGGCTTAGTTTTTCAGGTTCGTCCAGATCTGGTCGTAGACAGCCTGTGTTTCCTGATCGCAAGGAATGACAAACACGCCTTCGCCAGCGGTCGCAGGTGGGTTTGCCTCTGGCAGAGTGGCAAGCGCCGGATCGAGAAACTCTTCTGCACCGGAAACACCCAATCCGTAGCGGGCAAAGTTGGAGACGGCAGCGATGTTTTCAGGCTCAAGCATGAAGTCCATGAAGGCAATCGCGTTGTCGCGGTTGGGCGCGTCTTTCAGCAAGGCGATACTATCCATCCAAACGAGATAGCCCTGCGTCGGAAACGCATAGGTGATGGACGCGCGCTCTTCACGGGCCTTTGCGCTGAAACCGTCGAAGATCATACCGACTGTCGCGTCGCCAGACACCAGCACTTCTTTTGCGGTGTCTGAATTGAATGACGCCCAATGTTGCTTTGCGTTCTGCAGCATGTCGTTGAGCGCTTTTAGTTGCTCACGATCATTCGTGCATTGCGGAATACCCATGTGAACCGATGCCAGCGCCATGACTTCACCCTGGCTGTCGATCATGTTGATCTTGCCGGAAAGTTCAGCGGGCGGGTTGAACAGGATATCTGTCGTGTTGATGTCGCCGGTATACACATCCGTGTCGACGGCAAAGGATGTGGACCCCCATTGGTAGGGCACCGAATGCATGCGGCCGGGGTCAAACGACGGGTCAGCCCACTCGGGGCTGATGTTGCTCTTTTTAGCCAACTCGCCCTCTTTGACAGTGTCGAGCAAACCTTCGCCGATCATGATCGAAACCATGTAATCTGTCGGCACGGCAAGATCATAGGTCCCGATGCCGCCGGCCTTGAGAGAGGCCAGCATGGCTTCGTTGGAATCGTAGGTGTCCATCGTCACCTTGATGCCGGTTTCAGCCGTGAACTTTTCCAGAAGTTCAGCCGGGATATATTCAAACCAGTGGTAGAGGACGAGCTCGCCTTCAGCGGCGGCCGAATTTGCCAGAAGCGCAAGCGCCATGGCTGATGTCGTGAGCAATTTCATTTTGTTAACTCCCTGTTGCTACTTTGTATTGTCCCACTTCGAGGCGAAGTAGGAGATTGTCACCATCACGACTGAGAGGCCAAGCAGCATCGTAGAGATCGCCATGATGTTGGGCTTTAGCCCTTGTTTCACCGAACCAAAAATCGCTGTGGGCAAGGTTTCAATACCGGCCCCTTTGACGAAGTTAGTAATGATGAAATCGTCGAGGCTGACGATAAACGCCAGCAAGAATCCTGAAATGATACCTGGCATCATCAGGGGCAGAAGAATGCGCCGGAAGGCCTGCGCTTTGGTCGCATACAGGTCCATCGCCGCATGTTCATATGTGTCTTCGATACCCTGCATGCGCGCCTGAATGGGCAGGTAGGCAAACGGAATGCAGAACGCGATATGCGCCACAAGGATCGTCATGTATCCGCGGGTGAACCCGATGGAATTAAAGAAAATCAGCGTCGCCACGGCCAGCACGATTTCGGGAACCATGATCGGCAATGTAATCAGACCAAAGGAAGGGGCACGCAGCCGGAATTTTCCGCCCCGCACGATTGCCGTTGCCGCAGCTAACGCAATGGTGGTGGCCACTGTTGCTGCAATGATCGCGATCGAGAACGAATTGATGGCGGCCTGCTGAAACTTTGCACTTTCCGGCCCGACAAAGACATCAGCGTACCAACGCAGCGACAGACCCTCCCAAACAGTGAGCGAGCGCGATGCGTTGAACGAATAGATCGTCACCACCACCAGCGGCGCATAGAGAATGAACAGGCAGAGGAGGGTCATGGCGCGGAAGCCCGCGTAGGTTCTGACGTCTGTCTTGGCACTCATGTCACGGCCTCCGCTCGGCGTTGCTGACGGGCAAAGAGGATCAGCACTACAAGCACCATGCTCAGCAAGATCATGGAAGCCGCCGCTCCGAACGGCCAGTTGCCTGCGTTGCCCTTGAACTGATCTTCTATCAAAGAGCCAATCATGAAGTTCTTCGCCCCGCCCAAAAGGTCCGGCGCGAGGAAGGCACCAAGGCTGGGCACAAACACCAGCACACATCCTGCGATCACACCGGGCTTCACGGCGGGCAAGACGATGCGCCGAAGGGTCGTCCATTTGGTGGCATAAAGATCTGCGGCGGCCTCCGACATGGCGAAATTGTAGCGCTCGACCGAGGCATAGATCGGCAGCACCATAAATGGCAGGTAGCTATAGAAGAGACCCAGTTGGACGGCGAGGTTGGTGTTGACGATCTGCAAAGGCTCACCAATGAGGCCGACGCTGAGCAAGGCATCATTCATTGGCCCTTCATCGCGCAGAAGAAATTTCATGGAAACTGTGCGGATCAACAGATTCACCCAATAGGGGATCGTCACCAAGAACACCCAAAGCGCGCGTGTTTTAGCAGGCCTCGTTGCGATGAAATAGGCAGTTGGAAATCCAATCACCAGCGACAGGATCGTCGCCAGCCCCGCCTGCCAGATTGAACGCCAGAAAATTCCGATATAGGTCCATTGCAATACGGGGTCGCTATCCCCGAACAGCCCGCGATCAAAGAAGAACTGGTCATAGGCTGTCAGCGTCGGCTCCCAGATGACGCCCCCGCGAAATTCCTTGGTCAGGAACGAGTAGATGACCATCACGCACACGGGCGCAAAAACGAAAAGCCCGAGCACCAACCACGATGGCATCAACAGCCAGTGACGAGCCTGCTTATAGGTGTCTGATGCGGCACTGCCGCCAGAGGCCGCACCACCCGCCATTAATCTACCAACAGGCGCGCAGCACCTGCCTCCATGTTAACGAACGCAGGGCTTCCTGGTTGGATCAGCCGCTTGTTGCCACGCTCGGTGTTGGAGGTTCGCACCGTAATTTTCGGGCCGTCCTCAAGATCAAGCATCGTGGAAATGTCTGTGCCGATATAGATATTCTCGGTCACAGTGCCTTTCAGGCTGTTCCCGTCTGACGCCTGGTCAGACAAAACCAGCCGCTCCGGGCGCACAGACAGATGGACCTTGGCGCCGACGTTCACCCCGTCGACCGCATCGCAGATCAACTCATGACCACCACCGATATGGCATTGGGCGCGCCCCCCTTCGATTTTGTCCACGGAAACCTCAAGCAGGTTGGTGTCGCCAATAAAATCGGCCACAAACATGTTGCGCGGCAGCTCGTAAATATCGCGGGGTGCACCGAGTTGCTGCAATTCGCCCGCAGACATCACAGCGATTCTGTCTGACATGGTCAGGGCTTCCTCTTGGTCGTGGGTCACAAAGATGAAGGTGATGCCCGTTTCGCGCTGAATATGTTTCAGCTCAATCTGCATGGCTTTGCGCAGCTTCAGGTCAAGCGCAGAGAGGGGTTCGTCCAGCAACAGCACCTTGGGCGAAGGGGCCAGAGCGCGGGCAAGCGCCACACGTTGCTGCTGTCCGCCTGACAATTGAGCAGGCTTGCGTTTGGCAAACTGCGACAGCTGCACCAACTCCAACATCTCGGCTGCGCGCTTTGCCGCGTCCTTGCGCGAGCTGCCCTTCATTTCAAGGCCGAAGCCCACGTTTTCCAGCACCGTCATATGCGGAAAAAGGGCGTAGTTCTGAAAGACGGTATTCACCGGGCGCTTGTGGGGCGGCAGCGTTTTGATCTCGTCACCAAACAGATAAATCCCGCCTTCGGTTACGTCTTCAAAGCCTGCAATCATGCGCAAGAGCGTTGTCTTGCCACAGCCCGAAGGGCCCAGCAACGTAAAGAATTCATTGTCCCTGATGCTCAGAGAAATCTGCTGCAAGGCAGTAAAATCGCCGTAGCGCTTGATCGCATCACGCACATCAACAGCGATTTCTACGTTGTCATTCATGTCACGCCCCCATTGCTCTTCAGGAACGGTAGCGGCGGAGTCCGCAAATTGTCACCACGCAAATAGCGAAGGGTGACTTAGGTGAAACCTAACAATCGGATTGAGGCCTTAGTCAAACCCTAACCAAGGCTAATGCAGACTGTTCTTTTCGCGCCCCTCGCAAATGGCAATTCTGGCGGCGACCGTTTGGGAGGGACATAGAATGTCAATTGAGAAGATCGACACCCTTGTCGTTGGAGGAGGACAAGCAGGCATCGCGCTGAGCGAACATCTTGGTAAGCATGGCGTGCCCTTTCTGGTTCTCGAAAAAAGCCGCATCGCGGAAGCTTGGCGCACAGCGCGTTGGGATGCTTTGGTGACGAACGGTCCTGTTTGGCATGATCGTTTTCCAAATCTTGAATTCAAAGGTAACGCGCCGGATGAGTTCGTCAGCAAGGACCGTGTGGCCGACTACATCGAAGAATACGCCGATATGGTGAATGCGCCCGTCCGCACCGGGGTCACTGTGCTGAGTGCCGAGCCGTTCAAGGACCGTGCAGGCTTTCGGGTCGAGACATCCGACGGCGTGATCGAGGCGACGCGGATCGTGTCGGCCACAGGCGCGTTTCAACACCCAGTTATCCCGCCCCTAGTCCGTGAGGATGCGAGTGTTCATCAGATGCATTCCCAGTCGTATCGCAACTCCGAGCAGGTCGCTGAGGGTGCTGTGATGGTCGTCGGCGCAGGGTCCTCAGGCGCGCAGATTGCCGATGAGTTGAACAGGGCCGGTCGCAAAGTGTTTCTGTCCGTCGGCCCCCATGACCGCCCGCCGCGCCGCTATCGTGGCCGTGATTTCGTTTGGTGGCTTGGCGTCTTGGGCCTGTGGGACCGCGCCGCGCAAGAGCCGGGCACCGAGCATGTCACGATTTCCGTGAGCGGTGCATATGGTGGCCACACTATGGATTTCCGCCGCCTCGCCAGCGAGGGCGTGACGCTCCTTGGCCGCACCGAAGGCTATCAGAATGGCGCGCTGACCTTTGCAGGCGATGTGCGCAAGAATGTCGATGCGGGCGATGACAACTACAATAAGCTGCTGGATGATGCCGATGCCTATGTGGCCGCAATGGGGCTCGATCTGCCGCTCGATCCGGACGCGCGCCAGACATGGCCTGACCCAGACAGCCTGACCACTCCGATCCGCAATCTTGATTTTGCCGCCGAGGGGATCACCACGATCATCTGGGCGACGGGCTATCGGCAGGACTTTGACTGGCTGAAGGTGGATGCGTTTGACGACAAAGGTGCGCCCGTTCATCAGCGTGGCGTGTCCAAAGAACCCGGGCTCTATTTCCTTGGCCTCCCATGGCAGTCGCGGCGCGGATCAACGTTCCTCTGGGGCGTTTGGCATGATGCAAAGTTTGTCGCCGACCAGATTGCCATTCAACGCGCTTATGCCGACTATGATGGCCAGGCCGAGGTCGTAGCAACGGCTGCCGAGTAATCCAAAAACCGAACGGAACCCCGATGGCACACACACGCATTCGCAAATTCAATACGAGCGAAACCTACCCAGAACAAAACCTCGACAATGACCTGTGTCAGGCCGTTGTTACGCAGGGCGGCAAGACAGTCTGGCTGCGCGGGCAGTGTCCGCAAAATTTGGATGACGCCAAGAATATCGACAGCCATGATCCCGTCGAACAGACTCATAAAGTCATGCAAAACATCCGTCAGCTTATCGAAGAAGCTGGCGGATCGATGGAGCACCTCGTCAAGGTCGTCGTCTACATCACGGACGTGCGCCACCGCGAGGCCATCTACCGAACTATGGGTGAATACATCAAAGGCGTGCATCCTGTGTCCACGGGCTTGGTCGTGCAGGCGCTTGCGCGCCCGGAATGGTTGGTCGAAATCGACGGCACGGCGGTGATTCCAGAATGACGTTTTCACTGGTCGCCCGCTGCGCCGAGACAGGCATGTTCGGATTGGCAATCTCGTCGTCCTCCCCCGCAGTTGCGGCACGCTGCACCTACGCACGCGCAGGTGTGGGCGCCGTGGCCTCGCAAAACGTTACTGATCCGACATTAGGGCCTTTAGCGCTCGACCTCATGCAAGGCGGCATGAGCGCGGCAGAGGCAATCGAAGGCGTCCGCGCTAAGGGAAAGTTTATCGAGTACCGTCAAGTTCTGGCGGTGGACAAGACAGGTGCGACGGCGATCCACTCAGGGCCAAATTCGCTTGGAATCTGGACGCAGGCGCAAGGGCCGGACGTGGCCTCAGGCGGCAATATGCTGGCCAACGACGGTGTGCCTCAGGCCATTGTTGACGCGTTCCTGTCCAGTTCCGGCCATCTTGGCGATCGGTTGATTGCCGCGATGCGCGGGGGTCTGGCCGCAGGTGGTGAAGCCGGGCCCGTCCATTCCGCGGGGATGCTCATGGTCGATAATGTTGCGTGGCCCGTGGCGGATTTGCGCTGTGACTGGACCGAGGAGTGCCCGATCGAAAACATCGCGGCGGCCTGGGACATCTACAAACCGCAAATGGACGCCTATGTGCAGCGTGCGATTGATCCACGCGAAGCGCCGTCATACGGCGTACCCGGAGACGAATAGCAGAAGGTTATCAAGATGCTGGACTACACCAAAGCAGACTGGATTAAACGCGCCGACGGCCTGACATTGCGCCATCAGGCCTTCATTGGCGGCAAGTTCGTCGATGCCGCGTCCGGAGAGACGTTCCAGTCCATCAACCCTGCGACCGATGCCGTGCTGGCCGATGTGGCTGCTTGCGATCTTGAGGACGTGAACCGTGCGGTCGCTACAGGGCGTGCGGCGTTCGAGGCGGGCGTTTGGTCACGGGCCGATCCTGCGCACCGCAAAGCCGTGCTGTTGAAACTTGCCGATCTGATCCGCTCAAACCTCGAAGAATTTGCCCTGCTCGACAGCCTAGACATGGGCAAGCTCGTGAAGGATGCGGCGACAATCGACGCACCTGGATCGGCGCATTTCTTCCAGTGGTACGCCGAAGCCATCGATAAGATCTATGACGAAGTCGCGCCAACCGCTCCCGGTGATCTGGCACTCGTGTCCCGCGTGCCCTTGGGTGTGGTCGGGGCCGTAACACCATGGAATTTCCCACTAGATATGGCCACATGGAAAGCCGCTGCTGCGTTGGCAGCAGGTAACTCTGTGGTGCTGAAACCCGCAGAGCAATCGCCGTTGTCCGCGCTTCGCTTGGCCGAGCTGGCCGTCGAGGCGGGCGTGCCGGACGGTGTGTTCAACGTCGTGCCCGGATTTGGGCACCCGGCGGGGCAGGCCCTAGGGCTGCACATGGATGTGGATTGTCTGGCCTTCACAGGCTCCACCGCGATTGGCAAGAAGTTTATGGAATATTCAGGCCAATCCAACCTGAAGCAAGTCTGGCCAGAGACAGGCGGCAAAAGCCCCAACCTTGTGTTTGCAGATTGCGAGAATCTGGATGCGGCAGCCGACATGGCGGCCTTTGGTATCTTCTTCAATCAGGGTGAAGTGTGCTCCGCCAACTCGCGGCTCTATGTGGAACGCTCGATTCAAGCGGAGTTCGTCGAAAAGCTGGTCGCGCGTGCGCAAGGCATGCAGCCAGGCAATCCGCTTGATCCTGCGTCCAAGATGGGCGCGATCGTTGATCGCAAACAGACCGAAGGCGTGATGAAGTTTGTGGAGGCCGGCAAACAGACAGCCGACCTTGTCGCAGGTGGTGAGCAGGTTCGGATCGAAGGCAAGGGATGCTTCGTGCAGCCGACCATTTTCAATGACGTCCGCCATGATGATCCGCTTGCCCGCGACGAGATTTTTGGCCCTGTGCTGTCGGTCATTCCGTTTGACACAGAAGAGGACGCCATTCGCATGGCCAATGACAGCATCTACGGCCTTGCAGCGTCGGTCTGGACAGACAATCTCAGCCGCGCGTTGCGCGTCTCTGAGCGGCTTATGGCGGGAACTGTGTCGGTCAACACTGTGGATGCGCTCAGCGCGATGACACCGTTCGGGGGCATGAAACAGTCGGGTTTTGGGCGTGATCTGTCGCTGCACAGTTTTGAGAAATACACGGCCCTAAAAACGACGTGGATTAAGTATGCGACTTAACACATAATCGCACAATGGCTTTGCGGTTCACTCTTCGGCAATTGGAATACTTCGTCACCGTTGGCGAACTCGGATCAATTGCGCAGGCCAGTGCGCAGGTAAATGTGTCGTCCCCATCGATTTCGGCCGCTATTTCCCAGCTGGAAGAAGAATTTGGGCTGCCGCTGTTCGTGCGCAAACACGCCCATGGACTGAGCCTGACGCAGGCGGGGCGACAGTTTATTGTGCAAGCAAACAAGGTTTTGGCCGAGGCGGATAGCCTTAATCGTCTTGCAGGTTCTATATCCGGCAACGTGCAAGGCCCCCTCAGCATCGGATGCCTTCTGACCTTTGCGCAAGTGGTGTTGCCCGCCGTCCGCCGTGAATTTCAGCAAGATCATGTAGACGTGCAGGTGTCGCAGATCGAATGTGATCAACAGGCCCTTATCGAAAAGCTGCGGCGGGCCGAAATTGACGTGGCCTTAAGTTACGATCTTGAGGTGCCACCCGATTTAGAATTCATACCGTTGCGGTCCTTACCTCTTTATGCCGTAGTGGCAGCCAGTCACCCGTTGGCGCAACACACGTCGGTTTCGGTGGAAACATTGGTGGATTACCCGATGGTGTTGCTCGATCTGCCGATCAGCCGCACCTATTTCCTAAGTGCATTTGAGCGCGCTGGCGTCACGCCGAACATTGTCGAACGAACCCGCGATATGGCGGTGATGCGATCGCTGGTGGCGAACGGGTTTGGGTTTTCAGTGGCCAACATCCGTCCTCATTCTGATCTGTCACCAGATGGTCGCGCGCTGAGCTTTATTCCGCTTGAGGGCACGCTGCGCCCCATGCGTTTGGGGTTTATCGTGCCAATTGGTGCGCGCAGTATCTTGTCGGTGAACGCCTTTATCGATCATGCGTCACAAACAATATCCAACTGGGGCTACCCTGGCCTGCCTGTTTCAGACGGCAGTTAACCCCAGCCTAAGCCATGCTTTCATAACCGTGACTTTAGCCTAACCCATATTTCTGTCACCACTGCATAGAAGCCTTTTTTCCTGCAGGAGTAATCCCCGTGCGCGACCCCCGCTACGACATCCTTTTTGAGCCGATGCAGATTGGTCCTGTGACAGCCAAGAACCGGTTCTACCAGGTGCCGCATTGCAACGGCGGCGGGTATCGCGACCCGTCGGCAGCGGCCGAGATGCGCGGGTCCAAGGCCGAAGGCGGTTGGGGCGTCATTTTCACCGAGCAATGCGAGATGCACCATACGTCTGAGATCACCCCCTTCATCGAGTTGCGCCTATGGGAAGACAAAGATATCCCCATGCTCCACAAAATGTCGGACAAGATGAAGGAACACGGGGCGCTGGCAGGCATTCAGCTCGCTTATTCCGGTGTAAACGGGCCGAATCTTTACTCAAAAGAAGTGCCAATGGCAGTCTCCGCGCAGCCTATTCGCACGTTCACCAATGACCCGGTTCAGGCGCGCGCGCTTGATAAGTCAGACATCAAGGATTTGCGCCGTTGGTTCGTGAACGCGGCCAAACGCTCCAAGGAAGCGGGCTTTGATCTGATCTGTCTTTATGGTGCGCATGGGTTTGGGATTTTTCAACATTTCCTGAGCCGCGCCACGAACCACCGGTCTGACGAATACGGCGGCAGTCTGGAGAACCGCGCGCGGTTTGTGAACGAAGTGATTGCCGACATGCGCGACGCGGTTGGTGATACCATGGGCATCACCCTACGCGTATCGCTGGATGAAACCATCGGCGATCTGGGCTTTTCTAACGCCGAAGTCCGCGAGTTTGTCGAGATGAACCGCAACCTGCCCGACCTGTGGGATCTGGCCCAAGGCACGTGGGAGGATTGCTCGGGACCCTCGCGTTTCAAAGAAGAAGCCGCACAGCACGAGCTGGTCAAAGGCATCCATGAGCTGACGGACAAACCCATCGTTGGCGTAGGTCGGTTCACCAGCCCTGATGTGATGGCGAAGATGATCAAGGCAGGCACTCTGGATTTCATCGGCTGCGCGCGTCCGTCGATTGCCGATCCGTTCTTGCCAAAAAAGATCGAAGAGGGGCGGATCGAAGACATTCGCGAATGTATCGGCTGCAACATCTGTGTCACTGGTGACATGACCATGTCGATCAGCCGCTGCACACAGAACCCGACGTTCATGGAGGAATGGCGCAAAGGCTGGCATCCCGAACGGATGAACACAAAGGGAGAGAGTTCGAATGTTTTGGTTGTCGGCGCCGGACCTGCGGGGCTGGAGGCTGCGCGCGCTGTGGCCGAGCGCGGCTATGACGTGGCCTTGGCCGAGGCGGGCACAGTTCTGGGCGGGCGCGTGGTGCGCGAACGTCACTTGCCTGGGCTAAGCGCATGGGGCCGCGTTGCCGATTACCGAGAATACCAGTTGAGCCAGAAGGCCAATGTTGAGCGCTATTTTGATAGCGAACTCGACGCAGAAAGCATCCTTGAGTTCGGATTCGAGAACGTCTGCATTGCGACTGGGTCAAAGTGGCGGCGTGACGGTGTGTCCCGCCAGCACGTGGTGCCTTTTGCAACTGACGCAGCCATGCCGCTGTTCACACCCGATGATCTGATGGATGGAGCCACCCCGACTGGTCACGTCGTGGTTTATGACGATGATCATTATTATATGGGCGGGGTCATGGCCGAATTGCTGATCCAGAAGGGCTGCAAGGTCACGCTTGTGACGCCCGCAGCCTACGTCAGCGAATGGACCCTGAACACGCTGGAACAGCATGAAATCCACCGCCGATTGGCCACAATGGGTGTGACTATCGAACTCAACCGCGGGATCACAGCCATCGGCAAAGACCACGTTGAAACTAATTGCATGTTCACGGATGTGAGACGCCCACTGGAATGCACCGGTGTTTTGCTGGTATCATCGCGAGTAGAAAACAACACAGTTTACAATGATCTTAAAGCTCGTGAGGCAGAGTGGGCCGACGCGGGAATCAAGTCGGTCAAACTGATCGGTGATGCAAACGCACCGGGGCCGATTGCATGGGCGACCTACGCAGGCCACCGCTATGCTCGTGAATTGGACGGGGGGAGCATCGGCGATGCCCTTCCATTCCGCCGCGAGATCACACAGCTTGCTCAGGACTAAGCAAAGGCAGCCCCCCACATGACGGACCTCACCAGAACGCTGGAGATTTTGGACAGGCTCATCGCCTTTCCGACCGTCAGCCGTGACAGCAACCTTGATCTGATCGACTGGGTGCAGGACCTGCTGCAAAGGGCCAATTTTGACGTCACGCGCATTTGGTCGCCGGATCGCACCAAGGCAGGGTTGTTTGCGCGTATCGGCCCCAAAGTGGATGGCGGCGTTTGCTTGTCCGCCCATACGGATGTCGTGCCCGTGGATGGCCAAACCTGGACACGTCCCGCGTTCAAGCTGACCGGCAAAGGCGACCGCGTCTTTGGGCGCGGCACGACTGATATGAAAGGCTTTCTCGCCTCTGCCTTGGCCTTGGCCGAACGGGTGGCGACAGCCAGGCTTAATGCTCCGCTGAGCCTCTCGATTTCCTATGATGAAGAAATCGGATGTATCGGCATCCGCCAGATGATGCCCGAGATGAAAGACCTCATCGGGAAGCCCGGTCTCGTTGTCGTTGGAGAGCCGACCATGATGAAAGTCGCAACCGGCCACAAAGGCAAGACGGCCCTAAAAGTGACGTGCCATGGCGCAGCCGGACACAGCGCGCTTGCGCCGCAGTTTGTGAATGCGATCCACGTCGCATCCAGTTTTGTGCATCACATCCAAGAACTGCAGGATCAAATCGCGGAAGGCCACCGTGATGACAGCTACAGCATTCCATATTCGACGGTGCATATCGGAAGGATTGTCGGTGGACGGGCACTCAACATCGTGCCTGACAGCGCGCAGTTGGATTTGGAGTTTCGCCATCTTGCCGAAACACCAGCGCACGACATCCAACGCAAAATCGAAGCGGTTGCGCAGCAGGTGTCCGCGGAATTTCCCTCGGTGCCGCCCATCAAGGTTGAAGCGATCAATGCCTACCCCGGCTTGAACACCGACCCGGCTGACGTAGCTGTGGCAAGAGCAGACAAACTGGCTGGGAATATGGGAACAACAAGTGTGCCCTTCGGGACAGAGGCCGGATTCTTTGCGGAACTTGGCTTGAACTCCGTAGTCATCGGGCCCGGCGATATGGCCTCGGATGGACACAAACCAGATGAGGGTTTGGATAAAACCGAACTGAGCGCGTGTGACGCGATGATGGATCGGATTTTGTGTGCTTTGAGGTCAGGCGATTGAAGAATGAAATATCGAAACATCTCGCTCAGCTACGTTCAGAGACCTTGGGCTTGGTGACGTTTCTCGGTAGTTGTCCAAAATGAACTGGTGCGCAAAAGACGACCAGACTGAATTGTTGAGATATGAGGCCGGTCACGAAACCAGCTGTAAAAAAGGACGCAACACCTAGGGCGCTCAAGCTACGTGATCATCGCGGCTATCGAGCTATTCCTGCACATAAAACGAATGGAGTAAGACATGACCAAACCGCGCGCGCGTGACATCGGCATTCCGTTTGACGGAACGCCCGGCCCGCTGAACGCAATAACGGACATTCCCGGTGTCGAAGTTGGCTTTACCACGTTGATCGAAGGAGGCGGGCCGCTTGAGGTGGGCAAAGGCCCCATTCGCACCGGTGTCACCGCCATCCTACCGCGTGGGAAACGCCGCGACCCGGGTCCCGTCTGGGCCGGGCACTTCAATCTCAACGGCAATGGCGAGATGACGGGCACACATTGGATCAACGAGGCCGGCTATTTCCTTGGGCCCATCTGCATCACCAACACACACTCGGTCGGCATGGTGCATCATGCGGCGACCGGATGGATGATCGACACATATGAGAGCCATTTCAAAGACGATCACGGCTGGGCCATGCCGGTCGTGGCCGAAACCTATGACGGTCCGGCCAATGACATATGCGGACGTCACATCACCGAGGCTCATGCGCTCGCCGCCCTGAACAGCGCCACGTCCGGTCCGGTGGCCGAAGGCAATGTCGGCGGGGGCACCGGCATGATGACATATGAATTCAAGGGCGGGACCGGCACTTCATCGCGCAGGGTAGATCTGGGTGGCGACAGCTTTACCGTCGCGGCGCTTGTCCAATCGAATTTCGGCAGCCGCCACAGCCTAATGGTGCGGGGCGTTCCCGTGGGAAAGGAATGGCCCGAAGACGCGCCGCTGTCCGAGATGGGAGCACAGGAACAAGGCTCGATCATCGTGACAATTGGCACCGATATTCCGCTTTTGCCCAATCAGCTCAAACGCTTGGCAAAACGTGGTGCATTAGGCATCGGGCGGACAGGCTCTGCGGGCGGGCACTACTCTGGCGACATCATACTGGCCTTTTCAACGGGCAACGACATTGGCCTACCAAGAATGATGGCCGACGAGCATCCGCTGTTCAACACGATGCAATCCTTGGGCGATCATTACATCGAAGCCGTCTACGAATCTGCAGTGGACGCTGTTGAAGAAGCGATCCTGAACGCTTTGATTGCGGCGGAAACAACCGCGATGGTCAAACCTGCTGGCAAGACTTGGAAAGCATTGGACTACGCCCGATTGAAAAGAATTATGGCATCTTACAACCGTTGAAACGGGTACAGAAACAACCCTTGTTCGATTGTGCGAAGCTGGTTTCGGATGGCCGCTGACCACTCTCACGACCCTAGCAGGGTGCCATACAAGTTCCAAAGCCACCACTGGCGAGAACCCAGCAAATTGCGCGTTCTTCGCTTCTCGATTGTCAAGACCGACCCCAGCGAACGGGCGGTTTGGAATCTTAGAAGCTGGCGAGGTCAACACGGATGAACGATCGGTTCTGTGGAACTCGCTGCGCCGCTGCAAATGCCTCGTCGCAAGCGCGATAGTCGAGTTTACAGGTTGGGCTCAAACCCGCCATTTGCGGCATTGCCTGCGCCGACCAAAGAAAGAGAGCGCAAACTTCGCTGCGCTCTCATGTTTTTGTCTATGATCAGATGTCTTTGTAGCTGATCTCTTTTTCGTCTTCGCCGGTTTTTCCACGGCGCACCAGAAGGCGGTTGAGCGCGTGGATGTAGGCTTTCGCCGAGGCAACCACTGTGTCGGTGTCAGCAGACTCGCCTGTGGCGATGTTGCCATCTTCCTCAAGGCGCACCGAGACTGTTGCTTGCGCGTCGGTGCCTTGGGTGACGGCGTTGACTTGATAAAGCTCAAGGTGCGCCGTATTGGGGTGCAGCTTGCGGATCGCGCGGAAGGCGGCGTCAACCGGGCCGTCTCCTTTCTCAATCGCGGTTTTCTCTTCCCCGTCGATGTCCATCACCAAGGTTGCGTCGGCAGGGCCGCCCGTGCCGCAGACAACCCGCAACGTGACAAGCTTGAGGCGGGCTTTCTCAGGGTCGGTTCCGACGCGCATGAGGGCCAAGATGTCATCGTCAAACACCTCTTTCTTGCGGTCGGCGAGGTCTTTGAAACGTACGAAGACGTCTTTGAGCTGGTTGTCGCCAAGCTCAAAGCCCAAGTGCTCGAGCTTGTCGCGCAGCGCCGCGCGGCCCGAGTGTTTGCCCAGTGGCAAAGACGTGCCTGCGAGGCCCACGTCTTCAGGACGCATGATCTCGAAGTTTTCGCGGTTTTTCAGCATCCCGTCTTGGTGAATGCCGCTCTCGTGGGCGAAGGCGTTTTTGCCGACGATGGCTTTGTTGAACTGCACGGCAAAGCCCGACACCGCTGCGACACGGCGCGAGATGTTCATGATCTTGGTGGTGTCCACATTCGTGTGCCACGGCATGATGTCGTGACGCGTTTTGAGCGCCATGACGACTTCTTCAAGGGCAGTGTTGCCCGCGCGCTCGCCGAGGCCGTTGATTGTGCATTCGATCTGGCGCGCACCGCCCGCGACGGCGGCAAGGCTGTTGGCTGTCGCCATGCCCAAGTCGTTGTGGCAGTGGGTTGCGAAGATCACATCGTCCGCGCCGGGCACAGTGGCGATCAGGCGTTTGATGAGGTCGGCGGATTCCATCGGCGCAGTGTAGCCGACAGTGTCGGGGATGTTGATCGTGGTAGCGCCCGCCTTGATGGCGATCTCGATCACGCGGCAGAGATAGTCCCACTCGGTGCGGGTCGCGTCCATGGGCGACCATTGCACATTGTCGGTGAGGTTGCGTGCATGGGTCACGGTTTCGTGGATCTTCTCGGCCATCTCGTCCATCGTGAGGTTGGGAATGGCGCGGTGCAGTTCGCTGGTGCCGATAAAGGTGTGGATGCGCGGTTGGGCGGCGTGTTTGATGGCCTCGAAGCTGCGGTCGATATCTTTGAAGTTGGCGCGCGCGAGGCCGCAGATCACGGCGTTTTTGCTGCGCTTCGCTATCTCGCTGACTGCGTTAAAGTCGCCTTCGGAGGCGATGGGAAAGCCCGCCTCGATGATATCAACGCCCATGTCGTCGAGCATTTCGGCGATCTCGAGTTTTTCCTCATGTGTCATCGTCGCACCGGGCGACTGCTCGCCGTCGCGCAACGTGGTGTCAAAGATCAAGACGCGGGATTTATCTATTGCTTGTGTCATGTTCGGCTCTTTCAAATGTGGTCTTTGGGGGCAGCTGCGCGGTCGGCATTGCCAGAATTCGGTTCGCCCTTGGGCTCGATCAGCAGCACGTGAACTTCCTCAACGGCGCGGGGGCGGTGTGTGACGCCTTTTGGCACGATGTGAACGTCGCCAGCGCTGACTTTGACAGGTTCGCTGCCTTCGTAGTCCATCATCATTTCGCCCTCAAGCACGAGGAAGAAGTCATCGGTGGTTTCGTGAAGATGATAGGGGAACTCCCCCTGAAACTTCACAACCATAATGTCGTTGTCATTGTAACTGGCGATGACCTTCGGGTCCCAATGGGACGAGAAGAGCGCCAGCTTTTCGGCGAGATTAATGCTGTGCATTTGAGATGTCCTTAGCGTGGTCTTGTGCGTGTTTTGAATGTGCGGCGCGGCTTACCCTCTGAGCGGTCGCGCCAAATGGGCACGCTCAGAGGCAGCTAAGGAGTAGCAGAGCTGAGATCGCGAAACCGCATAGCACGGCCAGCGGGGCTGTGCTTTGAGCGGGCGCTATTGCGATAGCTTTTGTGCGAGTCTCGGTGTTCATGGGCAAAGTTATAGCGCGGCTTTTGCCGAGATAAACCCCTTTTTTGAAATTGGGCCCTGTCGCAGCCTTGACCTTCCCCTAACGGGAAGGCTTATCCAGAGGGAAAGACCATTTGGTGAGCATTATGAGACTGTCGATAGAAGGGCTGAGTTGCGCAGGCTGTGTGCGCCGTGCGGAAGCCGCGATTGGCGAGAGCGGGGCAAGCGCGGTGAGCGTTAACCTTGCCACGGCCGAGGCGAGCTTTGAGGGCGCAGCTTTGGGCGATGTCGTGGCGCGGCTGTCGGCGGCGGGCTACCCTGCGCGGCTGGTGCGGGCTGATTTTGCGGTTGAGGGCATGAGTTGCGCGTCTTGCGTGGGCCGTGTCGAGGCGGCTGTTGCTGCCTTGGAGGGCGTTGCCAGCGCGAGCGTGAATTACGCCACGCAGGGGCTGTCTGTGCAGTATTACGAGGGTGCAGTTGTCGCAGAAGACATCCTGCGCGCCGTGGCGGCTGCGGGCTATACGGCCGCGCCTGAAGGAGATGATACGCTCTCGCCCGTTGAGCGACAAGCACAGGAGGCGCGCGGGTTAAAGCGCGAGTTGGTTCTTGCGGCCTTGCTGGCTTTGCCTGTGTTTGTTCTCGAGATGGGCGGGCATCTTTACCCGCCGTTTCACCACTGGGTGATGCACACCATCGGAACGCAACAGAGCTGGACACTGCAGTTTGTGCTGACGACGTTGGTGCTTGTCGGGCCGGGGCGGCGGTTCTATGCGCTGGGGCTGCCTGCGCTTGTGAAGCGCGCGCCGGATATGAACAGTCTGGTCGCTGTTGGCACTCTGTCGGCTTACATCTATTCGGTTATCGCGACATTCCTGCCCTCGCTTTTGCCAGCCTCGGCGCGGGCTGTCTACTTCGAGGCGGCGGCAGTTATTGTCGTGCTCATTCTCGCGGGCCGCTACATGGAAGCGCGCGCCAAGGGCCGCACAGGTGAGGCTATTGCCAAGCTCGTGGCCTTGACGCCTTCGCGTGTCGAGGTGTTGCAAGGCGACGGCTTTGTCGAACGCGCGCTGGAGCAGGTCAGCGTGGGCGATGTGCTGCGCTTCAAGCCCGGTGCGCGGATCGCGGTTGACGGCTCGGTTGTGCGCGGCGCGTCACATGTTGATGAGGCCATGCTGACGGGCGAGCCTTTGCCTGTGAGCAAGGCGGCTGGCGACAGCGTGATCGGCGGGACCGTCAATGGCGCGGGCACGCTTGAGGTGCGCGCCGAGGCTGTCGGGCGCGACACTGTGCTGGCGGGCATCGTGGCCACTGTGCAAGACGCACAGGCCGCAAAACTGCCCATTCAGGCACTGGTTGACCGTGTGACCATGTGGTTTGTCCCCGCTGTGATGGGGCTGGCATTACTGACGGTTGCTGCATGGCTCGCGTTTGGGCCGGGGCTGTCGGAGGCCTTGGTTGCGGGGGTCTCTGTGCTGATCATAGCCTGCCCCTGCGCCATGGGGCTGGCGACGCCGACGTCGATCATGGTTGGCTCTGGGCGGGCTGCCGAGTTGGGCGTTTTGTTTCGCAAGGGCGACGCTTTGCAGCGCCTGGCCGAGGTCAAGACAGTGGCGTTTGACAAGACGGGAACACTGACCGAAGGCAAGCCAGTGCTGACCGATTTTGTCGCCGCTGAGGGCTTTGAGAAAGAGGCCGTTTTACGGCTGGTGGCGGGAGCAGAGCAGGGGAGCGAACACCCAGTGGCGCGGGCTTTGGTGGCGACGGTTGAGAGCGCGCCTGAGGCCGAGAGTTTTGAGGCTCTGTCAGGGCTTGGCATTGCTGCAAAGGTTGAGGGGCAGGACATGCTCGTTGGCACCGCAAGGCTGATGGCTGAGCGCGGCGTGGACATCACCGCGCTTGACGCCGAGCCTTTGGAGGCGGCTGGAAAGTCTGTTTCCTATGTGGCGCAGAACGGGGCTTTGGCGGCTGTTCTGGCTGTCTCAGATGCGCTCAAGCCGAGCGCGGTTGAAACGGTGCGCGCGTTGCTGGGCATGGGCTGTGAGGTTGTGATGATCACCGGAGACAGCGCGGCGGCGGCAGCCCATATCGCGCAGCAAGCTGGCATTTCGCGCGTGGTGTCCGAAGTGCTGCCCGAGGGCAAGCTTGAAGCGGTGCGCGCGCTACAGGCCGAGGGGGCAGTTGCTTTCGTCGGTGACGGGATCAACGACGCGCCTGCGCTTGCGGCGGCGGATGTGGGCATTGCCATCGGTACAGGCACCGACGTGGCGATCGAGAGCGCTGAAGTGGTGCTGATGCAGGGCAACCCTGACAAAGTGCGCGTGGCGCTGGGGCTGGCACGTGATGTGATGCGCAATATCCGGCAGAACCTGTTCTGGGCTTTCGCTTACAACGCTGCACTTATTCCGGTGGCGGCGGGGCTTTTGTATCCGCTGACCGGCTGGCTGCTGTCGCCGATGCTGGCGGCAGGCGCCATGGCGCTGAGCTCGGTCTTTGTGGTCAGCAATGCGTTGCGATTGCGGCGCGCCTGAAGTCAGTTAACGCCGTCGCGGCGCAGTTTTGGTGCGCTGACTTCCCGCATGAAAACAGCGTTGCAATACCAGATACCGCGCAGGTTCTGCCGCGTTCTATTGACCCGTCTGTGAGGTTCGAGAATGTCACTCAGGCGGTAGCCGAACGGGTGCAGGAAGTGAATGAAACGCTCAAGATGGCTGTGAAACCGGTTGTCGAGGTTTGTGGTGCATTCGACTTGAAGGCAGTCAATGCGGCCCTCTCGAAGCAGGGTCGCAAAGCCAAGGAGAACCTCAAGGTCATGTCCTTCAGTGTCGACCTTGAGGAAGCCGACTTGGGAAATGTCCTTGTCTGAACAGTAATTGTCACCCGTTGAGAAGCTCACGTCTGTGGTGTTCTTGAAAACCTGGCCTGCGGCGACTTTCTGGTTGGCGGTGTCGAGCCCCGTGGTGAACAGGGCAGTGCCCGCTTGGGCCGCGAGACCAAAAGCATTGGCCGTTGCATTGCCGTCTGACTGCATGGCGCGCTCAAGCGCTGTGAATGTTTCTGGCGCGGGCTCAAAGGCATGAATGGGGGCCGCAGGCGCGCAGTGGCGGAATAGCCTATAGGACTGGCCGACATTCGCCCCGACATCAAAAATTGGCTTTTGCCCGAAGTCAGGCCAATGCTTTTGACACCTTGCAAAAAGCCGTTCAGTTGCCTGGGTGTTTGGGAGTTGCTCAGCTGTCATCAGCCAGCACGCCGTTTTCCCATTTGCCACTTTCGCTTTCGCCCGAGGCGTATGTCATCGTGCCTTGGCCTTGGCGTTTGCCCTTGGCAAAGCTGCCGTTGTAGGTGTCGCCGTTGACATAAGTCGCCGTGCCAATCCCCGAGATTTCGCCCATCACCCAAGCGCCTTCATAGGTGAAGCCGTCGGGCATGGTTATCTTGCCCATGCCGTTGCGTTGGCCGTTTTCAAACATGCCGCTGTAGACGGTTCCGTCGGGGTATGTCGCCTTGCCTTCACCGTGACGCTGGCCTGCTTTCCATGCGCCTTCATAGCGGTAGCCGTCGGCGTATGTCATGATGCCGAAGCCCTCGTTTTTGGCGTCAACGAAGCCGCCCTCATAGACAACACCGTTGGAGTAGGTGGCCTTGCCGTTGCCTTCGATCACGCCTGCGCGCCATGCGCCTTCAAACGTTGAGCCGTCAGCGTAGGTTATCGTGCCAATGCCATCGGGCTGGTCGGCGCGGAACTGGCCGATATAGACAGCGCCGTCAGGGTAGGTGACCTGGCCTTCGCCCTCGATGCGCCCCGCAAGCCACGAGCCGACATATTTGTAGCCGTCCTGGCCGAGGAACGTGCCTTGGCCTTCGCGCAGATCGTTTTTGAAGCTGCCTTCATAGCTGTCGCCATTGGCGTAGGTGACTTTACCGGTGCCCTCGCGGCGGCCTTCGGCGAACTCGCCTTTATAGACGTCGCCGTTGGGCTGGGTGAGTGTTCCGATCCCGTCGATCTGGTCGCCCGCCCAGAGGCCCTCATAGGCCAGCCCGTCGGGGCGCGTGTATTTGCCCTCACCCGAGCGGATGCCTTTGGAAACCGCCCCGACATAGACCGAGCCATCAGGGTAGGTGATGCGCCCCTGGCCTTCCTTGACGTGGTTCACCCATGTGCCGTCATAGCTATAGCCCGAGGGGCTTGTCATGACGCCGTTGCCGTGGTGCATCTTGTTGAGGAAAGCGCCTTCATAGCGCACGCCGTTGGCATATTGCGCCACGCCCTGTCCGACGATCTTGCCCTCGACCCAGCCCCCTTCAAAGGTGCCGCCGTCTGCAAAGACGATCTTGCCAGCGCCGTGCGGTTTGCCCTTTTCAAACTCGCCCTCATAAACCGAGCCATTGGCAAACCGCGCCGTGCCGCGCCCCTTGATTTCGCCTTCAACCCAATCCCCCGAGTATTCATAGCCGTTGGGCAGGCGGTAGGTGCCCGTGCCGTGCTGCAAGCCATCCTTGAAGGTGCCCTCGTAAACGCCGCCGTCGTCGTATTGCTTGCTGGTGACCTGAGCCAGCGTAGGGCTGGCAAGGGCGAGCGACAGGCCCAATGCCACAAGACGTAGAGAGTTATGAAAAGACATCGTTTCACCCTTATCCATTGGAGAGCCTGTCTCCGGCTTGGAAGAAAACTATGCCAGAGCCGCGGCAGGGGCAAATGGTTAGTGGCAAATGGTTAGCCTTTCCCTTCGCGTGGTTTATGCTAAATCTGCGATGAACAGGACGTGTGGAGCAGGATATGGCCGATAGATTCCGTTTGCTGATTTGTCAGCTCAACCCCGTAGTCGGGGACATCGAAGGCAATGCCGCTCAAGCGCGTGCCGCGTGGCAAGAGGGCCGTGAGAAGGGCGTTGACATGGTCGCGCTGCCGGAGATGTTTATCACCGGATACAACACGCAAGACCTTGTTATGAAGCCTGTTTTTCGCGACGCGGCGATTGCTGCGATCGAGGCTTTGGCGCAGGACTGTGCCGAAGGGCCCGCGCTTGCCATCGGTGGCCCCGCCAAAGACGACGACGGGTTTTACAACGCCTACTACGTGCTCAAGGGCGGCCAGACCTCGTCACGCGTTCACAAACATTTCCTGCCCAACGAGACAGTGTTTGACGAGGTGCGCATTTTTGACAGCGGCGACATTACCGGCCCCTATGTCGTTGATGGTGTGCGCATCGGCACGCCGATCTGTGAAGATGCCTGGCATCAGGACGTTGTCGAAACGCTGGAAGAAAGCGGCGCCGAGTTCATCCTCGTACCAAACGGCAGCCCCTACTACCGCAACAAGTTTGACGTGCGGATGAACACGATGGTGGCACGCGTTGTCGAAAGTGGCCTGCCGCTGATCTATTTCAACATGGTTGGCGGACAGGATGACCAAGTCTTTGACGGCGGCTCTTTTGGCCTCAACCCCGGTGGTGAGCTGGCGTTCAAAATGCCTACCTTTGATGCGCTCACCCAAGTTGTCGAGCTTGAGCGTAAGCCTGAGGGCTGGCGGATTGCCAAGGGCGAGATCAGCAAACACCCCGATGAGTGGGAGCAAGACTACCGCTGCATGGTCGAAGGTCTGCGCGATTACATGGGCAAAACGGGTTTCAAGAAGGTGCTGCTTGGCCTCTCCGGCGGGATCGACAGCGCCATCGTCGCGACAATAGCCGCCGACGCCCTCGGGCCTCAAAACGTGCGCTGCGTGATGCTGCCCTCGGAATACACCTCGCAAAGCTCGCTTGAGGACGCCGAAGACATCGCCAAACGGCTGGGCTGCCACTACGACTACGTGCCAATCAAAGCAGGCCGCGACGCCGTAACCGAGACGCTCGCGCCGTTTTTTGAAGGGCGCGATGACGACGTCACCGAAGAGAATATCCAGTCACGCCTGCGGGGGCTTTTGCTCATGGCGATGTCCAACAAATTTGGCGAGATGTTGCTGACAACCGGTAATAAATCCGAAGTTGCTGTCGGCTACGCGACGATTTACGGAGACATGGCAGGCGGTTACAACCCGATCAAAGACCTCTACAAAATCCGCGTCTTCGAACAGTGCCGCTGGCGTAACGCCAACCACCGCGACTGGATGCAGGGGCCGGACGGCGAGGTGATCCCGACCAGTATCATCGATAAGCCGCCCTCAGCCGAGCTACGCCCCGACCAGAAAGACGAAGACAGCCTGCCGCCCTACGAGGTGCTGGATGACATCCTTGATCGGCTCGTCGATCAGGAGCAATCCGTTGCAGACTGCGTCGCCGCAGGCCACGACCGCGCGACAGTGAAACGCATCGAACACCTGATTTATATCAGCGAATACAAGCGCTTTCAGTCAGCCCCGGGGCCGCGCCTCACCCCACGTGCCTTCTGGCTTGACCGTCGCTACCCCATCGTGAACCGCTGGCGCGATCCGACCTGATCAATCTGGCCTCTGCTTTTTCTTGAGAGAAATACTCCGGGGGCGCGGGGGCTGGCCCCCGCCGGGTCGGATTTTTGCTCGCCGCCCGCGCGACAAGTGCGCGACAGCTCCAATGCGCAAAGTTCGACACCAAAGCGCCAAAAGCAACCCCTACAACAACTGTGCGCCGCTGCCTTTGCACGCCACAACGTCGTGCGCATTATACAGCCGGCATTTCTCTAGGCTCAGACAGCCACAGCCGATGCATCCGTCCAGATCATCGCGCAAGCGCTCCAACGTCGCGATCTTGACATCCAGCGCCGCACGAAACTCCTCCGAGATCACCCGCCAGTCGGCAGCATTCGGGGTGCGGGCTTCAGGCAAACCAGCAAGCCGCGCTTTGATTTCCGGTAAGGTAAAGCCAAAGCCCTGCGCGATTTTGATGAAGGATATCCGCCGTATGTCGGCCCGTTTAAACCGCCGTTGCCCAGCTTCGGTGCGGATGGCGCGGATCAGCCCTTCGGCCTCGTAATACCGCAGCGCCGACACCGCGAGACCAGTGCGTTTGGCGATATGCCCGATGGGCAGCATGTCGTTCGGGGAAGCCATGAAAGAAATACCTTGAGCTAAAGTTAACTTTAGCAATTAAGTTGCCCTCATAACAGTGATTCTGGAAGGTAATTTTGAAAGGAAATTCGATGCCTGCAGTTTTGGAACATGTGAATGTCACCGTGAGTGACCTTGATCGCTCAATTGCTCTTGTCGCGGATCTGTTCGGCTGGCGGTTGCGCTGGCGGGGAAGTTCTATCCACAAAGGGGAGAGCGCACATATGGGTGGCGATGACACTTATGTCGCGCTGTATCAGCACGAGAACCAAGGCGCCAAGCCGATAGACACTTACACAACAACAGGTGGGTTAAACCACATTGGCGTTGTGGTTGATGATCTGGATGCCGTCGAGGCCAAGGTCAAAGCCGCGGGGCTCACACCGCACAGCCACGCCGACTACGAGCCGGGGCGGCGGTTCTACTTTGAGGATCACGATGCGACAGAGTGGGAAGTTGTCAGCTACGACTGAGCCAATGCCTACAACCGGGGGCGCGCGAGGGATGCGCGCCCCCACACTCGTTAATCCATCATCATCTGGTAGCTGGCGGGCACATAGTGAAAGCCCTCGCCGCGTTTTTCGACATAGCCCATCGCGGGCCATGGCATGTGGTAGCCGATGAAGGGGATCTTCTCGGAGGCCATCATGTCGAGCATCTTGCGGCGGGTCGCAGCGGCGGCGGCTTTGTCGCGGTCAAACTTTACTTCCCAGTCGGGGTAGGCGAGCGACCAGACGTAGTGGTTGGCGAAATCTGCGCCCAGAACAAGCTGTTGGCCGTCGCTTTCAAGCCTGTAGGCCATGTGGCCCGGCGTGTGCCCGAAGGCTTCCATCGCTGTGATTCCCGAGGCGACAGAAGTGCCGCCTTTGATCATCGTGGTTTTCTCGGAAAGCGGGCGCACTTTGGCTTCAAAGCCGTCGTTGCCGGCCATGTCCATTGCATCATACTCCACTTCGCCTGTCACGTAATCGGCGTTGGCAAAGGTAGCGCTTCCCTCGTCCATCAGCCCGCCGATGTGGTCGCCGTGCATGTGGGTGAGGACGACTGTGTCGATCTGCTCGGGCAAATAGCCTGCCGCTTTCAACGCGCCAGAGATGCCGCCAGCGTTGAGGCCCGTGTCAAACAGCACCAGCTTTTCGCCGGTGTTCACAACTGTCGGCGTGAAGAAGAACTGCGCCTTCTCGGTTGAGATATTGGCCATGGCCGAGGCCTCGGCAAATTCTTCAGGTGTCACGTTCATCCCGAAGATGGACTGCGGATTGGGGCCTGTTCTGGTGCCCGCCAGAAGGGCGGTCACTTCAAAGCTGCCGAGTTTGAAGCGGTTAAAGCGCGTGGATGCGATGCCCATCATCTCGGCGGCGGCAAACGCTGGGCTTGAAGCCGCGGCGGCGAGCGGCATGGCGGCGGCCCCCATGAGCGCGTTCCGGCGGGTGATATTGAAAGCTTTGTTGGTCATGTTTCGTCTCCCGTTGGTTTCTTGTGATAACTATACGCGGCTTTTGCCCGATTAGATGACAATCACGCAAATTTGAGGGGTGAGCTCGCTTGCCCGCCGCATCTGGACAAAGCACGCTGTCTATGGGACAGAGCGCGAGCTTATTTCGGAGAGCTTTGATGACTGTCACACGTTTCGCCCCATCGCCCACTGGCTACATTCACGTCGGGAACCTTCGCACGGCGCTGATGAACTTTCTGATTGCACGCAAGGCGGGCGGCGAGTTTATCCTGCGGATTGACGACACAGACCCCGAGCGCTCCAAGGAGAAATACGTTGACGGGATCAAGGAAGACCTCGAATGGCTTGGCCTGACGTGGGACCGTGTCGAGCGCCAGTCGGAGCGGCTTGACCGCTACGCTGAAGCCGCCGGCAAGCTGCGCGAGATGGGCCGTTTTTACGAAGTGTTTGAAACGCCTGTCGAGCTTGACCTGAAGCGCAAAAAACAACTGAACATGAAGAAGCCTCCTGTCTATGACCGTGCGGGGCTAGCTTTGTCTGAAGCAGAAAAAGACGCCCTGCGCGCCGAGCGTGGCGGCTACTGGCGCTTCAAGCTTGATCACGAGCGTATCGAGTGGGACGACCTGATTGGCGGGCACACCTCGATTGATGCGGCCAGCGTTTCCGACCCTGTGCTTATTCGCGCGGACGGGCAAGTGCTTTACACCATCGCCAGCGTTGTGGACGATACTGAGATGGGCGTGACGCATGTTGTGCGCGGCGCCGATCACGTGACGAACACTGCGACGCAGATCCAGATCATGCAGGCGCTGGGCGGGGCTGTGCCGCAGTTTGCGCACCACTCGCTGTTGACGGGGCCACAGGGCGAGGCACTGTCAAAACGCCTTGGCACATTGGCGCTGCGCGACTTGCGCGAGCAGGGCATCGAGCCGATGGCTCTTTTGAGCCAGATGGCGCGCTTGGGCTCGTCCGACCCTATTGAGCTACGCCGAGACATGGCCGAGCTTATCGACGGATTCGACATTTCGCATTTTGGCACGGCGCCGACGAAGTTTGACGTGGCTGACCTGACGCCGCTGACGGCCAAGTATCTGCACGGGTTTGACTATGCCGACATGGCCGAGGCTATCTTTGATGTGGGCGTGCCTGCTGACAAGGCGGAGGCCTTCTGGAACGTGGTGCGCGAGAACATCGACACACGCGCCGACCTCGCGGGCTGGTGGGAGTTGATGCGCCTTGGGGCCGAGCCGCAGATTGATGCGGAAGATGCCGACTTCGTGAAAGAAGCCATGGCTTTGTTGCCCGATACGCCCCACGACGGAGAAACTTGGGGCACGTGGACGGCGGCCGTCAAGGACGCGACGGGCCGCAAGGGCCGCGGCCTGTTTATGCCGCTTCGCAAGGCGCTGACGGGCATGCAGCACGGACCGGACATGAGCCAGCTTTTACCGCTTTTGCAGGTTATCAAAGCCAAGTGACCGCATTGTCTGCGCTTGACAGCGCAGGCTGGATGTCTCCTCATCCGCTTTTAGCGGCTTCGTCGGGCGGGTGCCTGCCTTGGTGGCATTTCTGAAGGATGAGACCATGGAACAAGAGCGCGCCGTTTTTCTGGAAGGCTCTTTGATGCGGCATATCACAGTGATGGCGTTGACGTCGTCGGTGGGGCTCGTGGCGATCTTTCTGGTTGATCTTGTCGATATGATTTTCATTTCGATGCTGGGCCGCGACGAGCTTGCGGCGGCTGTTGGCTATGCTGGTGCGATCTTGTTTTTCACAACGTCTTTTGGCATCGGCATGTCTATCGGGGC
The DNA here is from genome assembly GCA_947497495.1 of uncultured Lentibacter sp. Lineage (GTDB taxonomy): Bacteria > Pseudomonadota > Alphaproteobacteria > Rhodobacterales > Rhodobacteraceae > Lentibacter. The sequence goes on along the minus strand of CANMGT010000004.1, from coordinate 69,867 downwards.
GGGGGCTTTGGTGGCGCGCACCCTTGGGCAAGGGGACCGCGAGGCCGCGCGGCGCAAGGCGAGTTCGGCGCTCATTTACGGCGTCGGATTTGGCGCGGTTTTCTCGGCGATCGTGTGGTGGAACATTCCGGCGCTTCTGACGCTTTTGGGCGCGCGCGGCGTGACGCTGGAACTCGGCGCGCATTACCTTTCGATCATCCTTCCGAGCTTGCCATTGCTGATGTTTGGCATGGTGGGCAGCGCCATTTTGCGCGCTCATGGCGCGGCCAAGAAGGCGATGGTTGCGACGCTGGTCGGAGGGGCTGTCAACGCTGTGCTTGATCCTATTCTGATCTTCGGCTTTGACCTTGAACTGACGGGCGCGGCGCTGGCTTCTGTGGCGGCGCGGGTGAGCATTGCCGTGGCAGCGTTTTACCCTCTGATGCGCGACTTTGGCGGGCTGGCATGGCCCGATTCTGCCGAGATGAAAGCCGACTTCAAGCCCTTGGCAAGCATTGCCTTTCCGGCGATCTTGACGCAACTGGCGACGCCCGTTGGGCAGGCCTATGTCACACGTTCGATGGCAGAATTTGGCGAAGACGCAGTTGCGGGCATGGCGATTGTCGGGCGTTTGACGCCGGTTGCTTTCGGGGTACTCTTCGCGCTGTCCGGCGCGATTGGCCCTGTTATCGGGCAGAACTTCGGCGCGGGGGAGATAGCGCGTGTGAGGCGGGCGTTTCGCGATGGTATCGTCTTCACGGGCATTTTCGTTGTGCTTGTGACAGTGCTCTTGTTTGCCTTGCGCGCGCCCATCGCGGACGCTTTCTCGGCGCAGGGGCAGATGCGCGAGCTTGTCTATCTGTTTTGCGGGCCTCTTGCGCTTATGTTCTTTTTCAACGGGGTCATTTTTGTCGGCAATGCGACGTTCAACAACCTTGGCCACCCGTTTTACAGCACCTGGATCAACTGGGGACGTCACACGCTCGGGACGATCCCTTTTGTTGTTCTAGGCGCGTCATGGTTCGGGGCACCGGGGGTGCTTATGGGGCAGGCTGCTGGCGGGGTTTTGTTCGGGCTGCTGGCGGTTGTTCTGGCGCATCGCGTTATGGCGAAGGGGGCAGGTGCCGAGGCGGGAGATGATACATTCGCACGCCAGAGCCGGCTGATCGCCTTGTTCAGGTTCCGCCGATAAGGCGCACACCGCGTGCTGTGAGTTGGGTGTCAACAAAGGCGCGCTCGCTTGGTTTGAGCGTTTGTTTGCGCGGATAGATTGGTGCCGCGCGGTCGTCGAGCACGGGCGCATCCCAGCCTGATGTGGTGTCAAAGAACTTCACCGCACCGTCTTCGCCGAATTCGCGCAGATAGCCCTGAACGACAACGTCGAGGTAGCTGAGCAGAATGGGGTGTTCATCGGTCGGGTCAAAGTGCTTGTGGGCCGCGATGGCGTAGAGCGCTATCGAAGCGGGCGGCGTTGGCAGGGCGTGCGAAATGGCGTGCTCGGCGGGGATGCGCTCGTAGGCGTGCTCGCGTTCATCAAGCGCTTTCCAATTGTCGCCGGGAACGTGGGCTACGAGCCCATCTATCTCGCAAGTCGCGTCGGGCACAGCCGTCAAAAACGAGACAGCGCGCAGATTGGTGTGGCGCCAAGCACGCCGCCAGCCCTTGGCCGAGGCGCGGTGCGCGTCTGAAAAGCTGTGTGTGTCACGGTTGACGAGAGAGCCGTATCCAAAGAAATATGCGCGATCCATTGTGCGCAGATGCCGCCCCGTTTGATATAAGTCAAATGCTATTGCGCCTTAATGGTGTATCTAAAGTGCAGATTTGGCAGAGGAGCCACCCCATGCGCGTGACAAAACGAACAAATATCGCCGTCAGAATTCTGATGTTTTGCGCTGTGAACGCAGGCAGGCTTGTCACCAAATCCGAGATCGCAGGGGCTTGTAACAGCTCGGAAAATCACCTCGCGCAGGTGATCAACAAGCTGGGGCAAGCGGGCTTTATCCACACCCAACGCGGGCGCAACGGGGGAATCAGGCTGGCGCATGCTCCCGAGAAGATCATTATCGGCGATGTTTTCCGTCAGTTTGAGAGCGAAGTGCCCCTCGCGGAGTGTTTTGCCGATGCAGACAACACGTGCCCGCTGACGGAAGCCTGCCGTCTGCGCATTGCCATTGGTGACGCTGCCGAAGCGTTTTATGCCCATCTGGACGACATCACGCTAGATGCTTTGGTCTGTGACAACGCGCCTTTGCGTGCCATCATGGGCAGCTTTGAATGTGCGGGCGCATAGGCGGAACCGCAGATTAGGGCTTGCCGCCAGGTAAGCCTCATAATAACTTACCCACACCAACCCCACGGGAGAACTGGCCGCGCGCCAGTGCCGAAGGAGCAACCGCCCCGGAAACTCTCAGGCTTCAGGACCGAGGGGATGCTTTAGACTCTGGAGAGTGGCGCTATCATGCGCCCGCCGAAGGGATAGCGATCTCAGGCGAAAGGACAGAGGGGGCATTTGAGGCACGCGGATTGCGTGTTCTGTAAGTGCCCGACGTGCTGCAAGCCTGTCGGCTATGGGGAGAGACTGATGGTTGAGTTGCAACACACACCGCTATTTGAATTGCACGGCGAGCTTGGGGCCAAGATGGTTGAGTTTGCGGGCTATAGCATGCCTGTGCAGTATCCGCTGGGCGTGATGAAGGAGCATTTGCATTGTCGCGCCGAGGCGGGGTTGTTTGATGTAAGTCACATGGGGCAAGTTGTTTTGCGGGGGGCTGACGCGGCGGCGCGGCTTGAAAGCCTGCTGCCTCAGGATGTGATCGGGTTGAAAGAGGGCCGTCAGCGCTACGGGTTTTTCACCAATGATGATGGCGGGATCGAAGACGATCTTATGTTTGCCAATCGCGGCGACCATATGCTGCTTGTGGTGAATGCGGCCTGTAAAGACGCGGACGTGCAGCGCCTGAAAGCGGGTTTGGAGCCGGATGTCTCGGTTGAGCTGCTTGTGGATCGCGCGTTGCTGGCCTTGCAGGGGCCAGAGGCGGCGGCGGCTTTGGCGGCCCTTAACCCCGAAGTGGCCGAGATGCGGTTTATGGATGTTCTGACGGTCGATCTGGCCGGAGCAGAGTGCTGGGTCTCGCGTTCGGGCTATACGGGCGAAGACGGCTACGAGATTTCGGTGCCAAGCGAGGCTGCCGAAGTTTTGGCGCGGGCTTTGCTGTCTGATGAACGGGTTGAGCCTATCGGGCTGGGCGCGCGCGACAGCCTGCGGCTTGAAGCCGGGCTGTGCCTTTACGGTCATGACATAGACGATGCGACAACGCCTGTTGAGGCGGCGCTGACTTGGGGCATCCAGAAAGTGCGGCGTGCCGGAGGCGACCGCGAGGGCAACTTCCCCGGAGCACCTGTTGTCTTGGGCGAACTGGCGAAGGGGGCTGCGCGCAAACGTGTGGGCCTTGCGCCCGAGGGCCGAGCGCCGATGCGCGAAGGCGTTGAACTTTTTGCCAGTGAGGAGGGCGGCGAGGCTGTTGGCCGTGTCACCTCGGGCGCGTTCGGGCCGACACTTGGGCGGCCTATGGCGATGGGCTATGTGCCTGCCGATTTGAGCGCGGAAGGCACAACACTATACGGTGACGTACGGGGAAAGCGCCTGCCTGTCACCGTGGCCAAACTGCCCTTCGTTGCGGCAAACTTTAAGCGATAAATCTAACAGGAGAGAGATGATGAAATTTACTGAAGAGCATGAGTGGATCCGCGAAGAAGACGGTGTCTATGTTGTGGGCATCACCGAGCACGCCAGCGAGCAGCTGGGCGATGTCGTGTTTGTCGAGCTGCCTGAAGAGGGCATGGAAGTGACGAAAGACGAAGACATCTGCGTGATCGAGAGCGTCAAGGCGGCCTCGGACATTCTTGCTCCGCTCGATGGTGAAATTGTCGAGGTGAACCAGGCCATTGTGGATGATCCTGGCAAGGTGAACGAAGACCCGCTGGGGGATGCGTGGTTTTTCAAGATGAAAGTCACGGATTTGAGCCCGATGGACGACTACATGGATGAAGCGGCTTACAAGAAATTCATCGGCTGAGCCTGAGGCTGTCGGAGGAGCCTCCGGCGGGGAAATTTTGCAATAAGAAAGCGCAATGTTGCGCTCTGGAGGATCGGATGCCGTTCACGCCCACTGACTATTTGCCATATGATTTTGCCAACCGCCGCCATATCGGGCCAAGCCCAGCGGAGATGGACAAGATGTTTGAGGTGCTCGGAGTGGGTGGCCTTGACGAGTTGATAGACCAGACAGTGCCCAAGAGCATTCGACAAGAGGCGCCGCTGGACTTTGGCAAGCCGCTCTCTGAGCGCGAGTTGTTGCACCGGATGCGTTTGACGGCGGGCAAGAACAAAGTGCTGCGCTCGCTCATTGGGCAGGGCTATTACGGCACGGTGACGCCGCCGGCTATTCAGCGCAATATCCTTGAAAACCCTGCTTGGTATACGGCCTACACGCCCTATCAACCGGAGATTTCGCAGGGGCGTCTGGAGGCGCTTCTGAACTTCCAGACCATGGTGACTGACCTGACGGGCCTTGAGATTGCCAATGCGTCGTTGCTGGACGAGGCGACGGCCTGCGCCGAGGCGATGACCATGGCACAGCGCGTGAGCAAGTCAAAGGCGAAGGCGTTTTTTGTGGACCGCGATTGCCACCCGCAAAACATTGCCGTGGTGCAGACGCGCGCCAAGCCGCTTGGTATCGAGGTTATCGTTGGTAACCCCGACAAGATGGACGCAAGTGCTGTGTTTGGCGCTCTGTTCCAGTATCCCGGAACATACGGGCACGTACGGGATTTCACCGACCATATCGCGCAGTTGCACGAGCATAAGGCCATCGGCATTGTGGCGGCTGATCCGTTGTCGCTGACCTTGCTGAAAGAACCTGGTGAAATGGGCGCGGATATCGCTGTTGGCAACACGCAGCGTTTTGGCGTTCCGATGGGCTATGGCGGCCCGCATGCGGCTTACATGGCCTGCAAGGAAGCCTACAAACGCGCAATGCCGGGGCGGATTGTCGGCGTATCTGTCGACAGTCACGGCAACCGCGCTTACCGCCTGAGCCTGCAAACCCGCGAGCAGCATATCCGCCGCGAAAAGGCGACGAGCAATGTCTGCACCGCGCAGGCTTTGCTGGCTGTCATGGCCTCGATGTATGCGGTTTTTCACGGGCCTGAAGGCTTGAAGGCGATCGCCCAACGCATTCACCGCAAGACAGTGCGGCTGGCCAAGGGGCTTGAGGCGGGCGGCTTCAAGGTTGATCCGGCGAGCTTCTTTGACACGATCACGGTTGACGTTGGCCCGCTGCAAGCGGCGGTCATGAAGTCAGCGCTTGATGAGGGCGTCAACCTGCGCCGTGTGGGCGAGAGCCGCGTGGGCATCGCCCTTGACGAGGCGACACGGCCAGAGACGCTTGAGGCCGTCTGGCGCGCCTTCGGGATCGCACGCAAGGACGACGACTTTGCACCGGATTACCGTGTGCCGGAAGGCTTGCACCGCAAGTCAGATTACCTAACCCATCCGATCTTTCACATGAACCGCGCCGAGACGGAAATGATGCGCTATATGCGGCGTTTGAGTGATCGTGACCTGGCGCTTGACCGTGCGATGATCCCGCTTGGCTCGTGCACGATGAAGCTCAACTCGGCGGCAGAGATGATGCCTGTGAGTTGGCGTGAGTTCTCCATGATTCACCCGTTTGTTCCGCAAGATCAAGCGCTTGGCTACAAGGAGATGCTGGATGATCTGACCGCGAAACTCTGTGACATCACAGGGTATGATGGCTTTTCGATGCAGCCCAACTCGGGCGCGCAGGGCGAGTATGCGGGGTTGTTGTCAATCGCCGCTTACCACGCGGCAAACGGCCAAGAACACCGCAAGGTTTGCCTCATTCCGATGAGCGCACATGGCACCAACCCTGCCTCGGCGCATATGGTTGGCTGGGATGTTGTTGTGGTCAGGTCGGCAGAAAACGGCGATATTGACTTGGAAGATTTCCGCGCCAAGGCCAAGCAGCACAAAGACGCTTTGGCGGCGTGTATGATAACCTATCCGTCAACCCACGGGGTGTTTGAAGAGACGGTAAAAGACGTCTGCGAGATCACACACAGCTATGGCGGGCAGGTCTATATCGACGGGGCGAACCTGAACGCGATGGTCGGCCTCAGCCGGCCCGGCGACTTGGGAGGCGATGTGAGCCACCTCAACCTACACAAGACATTCTGCATCCCGCATGGCGGCGGCGGACCAGGCATGGGGCCGATCGGTGTGAAGGCGCATCTGGTGCCGCATTTGCCGGGGCATCCTGAGCTGGGCGGTACGCAAGGGCCTGTCAGTGCAGCGCCGTATGGTTCTCCGTCTATCTTGCCGATCAGCTGGGCCTATGTCTTGATGATGGGCGGCGAAGGGTTGACGCAAGCGACACGCGTGGCGATCTTGAATGCCAATTATATCGCCAAGCGCCTCGAAGGAGCTTACGACGTTCTTTACAAGGGCGGGCAGGGGCGTGTGGCGCATGAGTGTATCTTGGATACGCGACCGTATGCAGAAAGCGCCGGTGTGACGGTTGATGACATCGCCAAGCGTCTGATGGACAGTGGCTTTCACGCGCCGACAATGTCGTGGCCCGTGGCTGGCACCCTGATGATCGAGCCGACGGAGTCAGAAACCAAGGCCGAGCTTGACCGCTTTTGCGACGCGATGTTGTCGATCCGCGAGGAGATTCGCGAAATCGAGGAAGGCCGCATGGACGCGCAAAACAACGCGCTGAAAAACGCCCCCCACACGATGGAAGACCTGGTGCGAGAGTGGGAGCGGCCCTACACACGCGAGCAGGCTTGCTTCCCCGCAGGGGCATTCCGTGTCGACAAGTATTGGCCGCCGGTCAACCGTGTCGACAATGCGTACGGCGACAAGAACCTTGTCTGCACTTGCCCGCCGCTGTCTGACTACGCGGATGCCGCCGAATAGGCGCTAGCCCAGTAAGATGGGCGCGAACTTTGCATGAAGTTCGCGCCATACCTCTTCGCAGGACGTGACCAGCAATATGCCCTCGGGCAGGTTTGCCGAGTAGTCCGAGCCGTCGAGCATCCGTGCGACACCGCCTGCGTTTTGGCACATGAGCACCCCTGCGGCGTGATCCCACGGTGTCATGGTGCCGGACAGCACGAAGTCAACGTGGCCCTGCGCAAGCAAGCGGTATTCATGCGCGGAGCAGCGCAGTGCGCCGGGTTGGCCGATTTCGGGAAAAAGGGCTGCGACGGCGGGTTGTTTGGCCTGCGGCAAAAGCTTGAGGTGAATGTAGCCAGCGAGCTGATCGAGGGGTTTTGGCGCCGCTGTTGAGAGGGTATGTTGGGCGTCATGCGCGTTTTGAAACAGAGTTTCGCCCTCATGGCTGGCCCAGATCACATCGTCGCCAATCGGATCATAGATCAGTCCCAGGATGGGCTTGCCGAAGTGCGTTGCCGCGAGAATGGTGCCGAAAGTGGCGAGGCCGCGCGCGAAGTTCCACGTGCCGTCAACCGGATCAACGAGAAAGGCCCGCGGCGCATCGGGAAGATCTGCGCGGATGGTTGCGTCGGCGGCGACGGCTTCCTCTCCGACAACCAAAGCGTCGGGGTAGGCCGCGTTGAGTGCGGCTGTTATGGCTTTCTCGGCTTCGGTGTCAGCCAGCGTCACAAGGTCAAACGCGTGCGCTTTGGTGTGAATGCTGCCCTCTTCGAGGTTGCGAAACCGCGGCAGAATTTCGGCGCGCGCCGTGTCACGCAAAAGCGTGATCAGCTGCTGGACTTCGTGGGCAGAAAACACATGCATGGGCTTAACTCCGGTTGCGCAAAATGCTGGCGGGGCGGCTGCGAAGGGCGCGCAGGCTGAAGGCCGCGTTGGCGGCAAGGTTGGCGAGGATGCCACAGCCGATGATCAGCAGGGCTTGTTGCCAGATGACTGTGAAGTCGCTTTCAAACAAAAAGTGCCCGACAGCCCAGGCGGCGGCAATGCCTGCGGCGAGGGCGACTAGGGCTGAGAAACTGCCGAGCAGGATGGCGCGGATCAGGAACGATCCAAGGATCGCGCTGCGCGTGGCGCCCAAAGCTTTGAGGATGGCGGCTTCATAGCCTCTGTCGGCTGCGCTGGTGCCTGCTGCGCCGATCAGCACGACAAAGCCCGCGACAATGGCCGCAGTTGCGCCCCAGCGTGTGGCGGAGGCAAGCGCACTGAGAACTTCGGAGACACGCCCGATTGCGTCGCGCACACGCACCGCTGTTACATTGGGGTAAGTCTTTGAGATGTCGTTCAAAATAGCCGCTTCAGAGACGGGGTTGGCGTAGACAGTCGCAATGAAGCTGTGTGGTGCGCCTGCGACAGCGCCGGGGTTGAGCGCCATGACAAAGCCGATGCCACCTGTGGAAAAGTCAACATCGCGGAAGCTTGTGACTTCGGCGTCAATCGCGCGGCCAAGGATGTTGAGCGTGACGATATCACCGAGGCTGAGGCCAAGCTCTCCGGCTTCTTCGGCGGCGACGCTGACTTGCGGCGGCCCGTTTGCGCCCTTGGGCCAGTGAGTGCCTTCGGTCAGCTTCCAGCCTTCTGGGAGCGCATCGTAGTATGTGATGCCGCGATCGCCGCGCACAACCCAGTGGTCGCCCGCCACTTCGCTTGCTGGCACGCCGTTGATCTTGGAAACGATGCCGCGCAGCATAGGTGCGGTTTCGATTCTGTTGACGCCCTCAAAGGCTTCCAGAGTGGCGCGGAGCGGCGGCATCTGGTCTTTCTGGATGTCGATAACAAAATATGATGGCGCGACTTCAGGAAGATCGCCTGTGATGGCGTTGCGCAGATTGCCGTCTATTTGCCCCACGGCAGCGAGCACCGACAGACCAAGGCCAAGCGAGAGCACCGTTGCCAGCGCCTCGGAACGTGCGCCGCCAATGGCTGCGAGCGCGAGTTTGAACATCGGGCCAAGCTTGAGGCGGTTGTGCAAAACGCGGGCTGCCGCGCGCAAGGCGAGCGCTGTAAGCGCAAGGGCTGCTAGCGCGACGGTCAGCGCAAACACGGCCGAGAGCGTGAGCCAGAGGTTGCCGGAAAACCAGACAGCTGCGGCGACTAGCAGCGCCAGAAGCGCTGTGACTGAAGCAAGATAGGGCCAGCGGGGCAGGGCGGCTCCGCGCGCATCACTGTCGCGAAACAGCGAGGCCGCGCGCACGTTTTCATGCTGTGCGAGGGGCCAAAGCGTGAAGATCGCGGCGGTGAGCAATCCGTAGATTGCGGCCTCGATCAGCGGGGAGGGGTAGAAACCGAAGCTGGCGGGCACGGGCAGCTGCGAGGCGAGCATTGGCCCCAGAAAAACAGGTAGTGCCGCGCCGATGACAAGCCCGAGCGTCACACCCAACAAGGCGAGCGCGCCGATCTGGAAACCATAGGTGAGAAAGATCAGATGTCGCTCGGCGCCAAGGCTGCGCAGCGTGGCGATGACTTTGGTTTTGCGCGATAGGTAGGCCTCAACGGCCATCGAGACTCCGATGCCGCCCATGGCGAGGCCCGAAAAACCGACAAGCACCAGAAAAGCGCCAAGGCGGGCTATGAACTCGGCGGCACGTGGCGCGGCATTGCGCGCATCACGCCAGCGCAGCCCGCTTTCGGGCAGCTCTGTTTCGAGTTGGGTTTTGAGGCGGTCCAGGTCCGCTCCGCGGGGCAGCGTGAGCCTGTAAGAACTGTTGAACAAGGTGCCCGCCTTGAGCAGGCCCGAGCCTTCCAGCGCTTCGCGATAGAGCAGCGTGCGCGGGCCAAGCGTGATGCCTGCCGCGACGCTGTCAGGCTCGCTGAGGAGGGCCGCTGTGAGGCGAAACCGGCCTTCGCCAAGTGCGAAACTTTCGCCGATTTGCAAACCAAGGCGGGCGATCAGGGCGGGATCCAGAACGGCCCCTGGCAGGCCACCGTGGGTGCCGAGCGCTTCGGCGAGCGGCATGTCTGGCGCGAGGGTGACGCGGCCTGTGAGCGGGTAAGCCGTATCGACGGCTTTGACTTGGGTGAGCGTGCGCGTGTCGCCGCTGACCGCGAGAGAGCGAAAGTCGGTGATCTCGGACATCTCAATCGAGACGGCTTCAAACGCCGCGCGCTCTTTGTCGTTGGCAAAACGGTAGGTGAGTGAGACCTCGGCGTCACCGCCCAGAAGTGTCGCGCCATTCTCGGTGAGGCCAGTTTCAAGCGCCACGCGCAGGCTGCCGATGGCCGCGATGGCGGCTACTCCGAGGGTGAGGCAAAGCAGGAAGACGTTGAAGCCCTTAAGCCCGCCACGCAGCTCGCGGCGGGCGAGAGTTAGGGCTGTTTTCGCGCTCACGAGGCGGCCTCGGCTGGGGTGATATTGCCATCTTTGAGGCGCACGATGCGGCTGCATTTTTGGGCGAGGTCGGCGTCATGGGTGACCAGAACCAAGGTGATGCCGTGCGCTTCGCAAAGCTCGAAAATGAGGTTGGCAACGGCTTCGCCTGTGGAGCTGTCGAGGTTGCCTGTTGGCTCGTCGGCGAGCAGGATGTCGGGGCGTGGGGCCAATGCACGGGCAAGTGCCACACGCTGTTGTTCGCCGCCCGAAAGCTGTGCAGGGTAGTGTGTTTCGCGACTTGCGAGGCCAACGGCGGAGAGTTCGGCGCGGGCGCGTTCCGAGGCGTCGGGCGCGCCAGCCAGTTCAAGCGGCAGGGCAACGTTCTCAAGCGCGGTGAGCGTCGGGATTAGGTGAAACGACTGAAAAACGATGCCCATATGCGTGCGTCGGAACCGCGCGAGGGCGTCTTCATCAAGCGCCCCCAGATCGTGGCCAAGAGCTGTGACTTGCCCCGAGGTGGCGCGTTCTAGCCCGCCCATGAGCATGAGCAGCGAAGACTTGCCAGAACCCGACGGCCCGATGAGCGCGAGTGTCTCTCTTGGCTTTACATCGAGCGAAATGCTGTGAAGTATCTGCGTGAGGCCTGCGTTGCCAGCCAGCGTTAGGCCGACATTTGAAAGCTCGAGAACGGAAGATGTCATGAAGAAATGTCCAAACAATGGGGTGCCTTACCGATATGGGCTGTTGGCGGGGGTCTGCAAGGCGTTTGCAATTGTTTTGCTGTTCAGCGGGGCCGTTGAGGCGAAAAACCTATCAATTTTGGCATTTGGCGACAGTCTGACACAGGGGTACGGGCTGCCGGAGGAGGACGGGCTTGTGCCGCAATTGCAGGGCTGGCTTGATGCTGAGGGTGTTGCGGCAACGCTTGTCAACGGAGGCGTGTCTGGCGACACGACGGCGGGAGGAGCAGCGCGGATCGCGTGGAGCCTGTCGGAGGATATCAACGCTGTAATCGTGACGCTGGGCGGCAACGACATGTTGCGCGGGCTGCCCCCCGAGCAAGCCGCGGCCAACCTTGAGGCAATTGTGCTTACGGCCAAAGAGCGGGGCAAGCCTGTGATGCTGATCGGAATGGATGCGCCTATGAACTATGGCGCAGAGTATAAGGCGGCATTCGAGGCGATCTATCCGACGCTCGCCGAGAAATACGAGCTTACCTTGGTTCCGAGCTATCTGGCCCCGCTGGGCGAAACGCCCTCTGAGGCGCTTGAGTGGATGCAGGCAGACGGAATTCACCCCACTGCGAAAGGTGTTTCGCGTATTGTCACGGCTCTGGGGCCGCAGGTTCGGGATTTTGTAAATACGCTTGGCGAGGCGAAGTAGCCGCGCTTGTGCTGAGTTAACCGCTGATTTTGGATGTCAGGCTTTGCTCTGTGTCGCTGAGCATGAGAGCAAGGAGATTGAGCGCTGCCAAGCCAGCCGGAACGAGCGCTGTGGCGAGGTAGACTGTCACCGCTGACAAAAAGGTTATGCCAAAGGCGAAGTAGCCAACTGCCGCAATCAATGTGCCGACGAAACTTCCAATCATGATAGCAGCGATGATCATATTCTAACCTCAGGTTGTCCTTCCATGAACATTGGGCTTGGATTCGGGCGAGAATGTGGCGCAAAAAGGGAAAACCCTTGGCGGACTGGCACCTCAGAGCAGCCTATGCTCTATATGTTTCGAAAACGTTAATCGCGAGAAAGGCAGGCACAGATGAGCGAAGAGATACCACAAAGTGAGTTGACGTTGCGCACAGTCGCGATGCCGTCGGATGTGAACGTGAACGGCGACATTTTTGGCGGCTGGGTGCTGGCGCAAATGGATATCGCCAGCGGGATCGTCGCGGCGGCGCGCGCGCAAGGGCGTGTAACGACTGTTGCGGTGGACGCGATGAAGTTTATCCGGCCTGTGCAAGTTGGAGATGTGCTCTGTGTTTACGCCTTTGTCGAGCGTGTGGGGCGCACCTCGATGGCGATCGGGCTGGAAGCCTGGGCGCTGCGCCGTTTGGGGGGCGCGCGCGAGAAGGTGACAGAAGGGCGCTTTACCTATGTTGCGATTGACGAGGAGGGCCGCCCCCGCCTAGTGCCCGAAGAGGGCCTGAGCAAGGGTTAAGCGCCTACTTTGCTGCCGTTATCAGCAGTTCGACTTTATAGTCAGGCGTTGCCAGTTTGGCTTCGCCACAGGCGCGGGCAGGTGCGTGACCTTCGGCGACCCAAGCGTCCCAGACGGCATTCATGGCTGCAAAGTCGGCCATATCGGCCAGCCAGATTGTGCATTGCAGGATCTTTGTCTTGTCCGAGCCAACTTCAGCCAGCAATTTATCAACCTTATCAAGACATTCCTGCGTTTGAGCGGCGACGCCGCTGTCGGGCGCGCCGACTTGGCCTGCGAGGTAGATCGTTTCGCCGTGGGTGACGATCTGGCTCATGCGTTGGTTGGTGTGGTGGCGGGTAATCTCGGCCATTGTGGCGCTCCTTTTTTGGCAGTTCGGCTGAAGACTAGGCGAGCTGCACGGGGATGGGAAGAGCCTCGCTGCTTTCCCCTGAAAATGACCTAAGAGGCGCGCTAGGCTTGAGCAGATCTAGAAAACTGGGGGACGATTATGTTTAAGTATTTGTTTGGAAAAGTCAGCAAGGCGCAGGCCGAAACGCAGCGCCAGACGGTGGAGCGGGCTTTGGCCGAGATCAACGCGATTGTGGCGGAGCTAGAAGTGAAGCCGAGGCTTACGTTTGATCCCTCAACAGGCGCTTTGGAGTTGGGTCTGCCAGAGCAGATGCCCGATGAAGCGCTGGCTTTGCCGGCCCCCGAGGCTGTGCAAGGTGAGGTTGATGCCGCGGATGATGTTGAAGAAAAAGCGGCCTAAGTTTTTGTTTTTGAATTAAAAAAGGCGCGCTCATAACAAGCGCGCCTTTCAAATGTCCAACAGTCAGGCTTATGCAAGCGTGATGTTTGAAGCAGCTTCGCGGCCGTCGCGGCCGGGTTCGATGTCGAAGTTTACTTTTTGGTTGTCTGCCAAGCCTGTAAGGCCTGCGCGTTCAACTGCAGAGATGTGTACAAATACATCTTTGTCGCCACCGTCTGGTGCGATGAAGCCGAAGCCTTTAGTTGAGTTGAACCATTTTACTGTGCCAGTAGCCATCAGTATTTTCCTTATGTTGCGCTGCCCGCGGTAGTGCGGCAGCCCGGCGTAGTCACGGAACGTTCGAAGTCTGTGAGCCGGTATCGGAAAACAGGTGGTCGAGTCGTAGATCGTAGGCAGGGTTGATATGGCAGTGTCTCGCAAATTTTTCAAGGGTTTGTTTGTGGCGCTTGTTTTTATGCGGCGCTTCATTATATAGTGATTATGGAATGTAAAATCGTAAGGTGCTGATATGGCTGGCAAAAAAATGACATGCTTTGACTGCGGGCAGGTGAACCGTGTGGCGGAAGACCGCTTGGGCGACGGGCCGATTTGCGCGACATGCGGCGCGAAGCTGATAACAGGCAAGGCGCAGGAGGTTGATTTTGCGACACTCCAGAAGGCTGCGCGCAACGACGATGTGCCGCTGGTGGTTGATTTCTGGGCGCCGTGGTGTGGCCCGTGCAAGATGATGGGGCCGGAATTTAGTAAGGCTGCCAATACCTTAGAGGGTAAGGCGCGGTTGGTGAAGCTGAACACCGAGCAGCACCAGAAAGCGGGGCAAGCCTACCGGATACAAGGCATCCCGACGATGATCCGCTTTGAAAAGGGCCGTGAAGTGAAGCGGCAGGCTGGTGCGATGCGGATGAATGATATCGTGAAGTGGGCTGAGTAACACAGAGGTGCGTACGGTATGGTTAACGCGAGGTCGTTAACCGTGAAACGAAAGTGCCTGAGGTATGCAGCACTCCGTGCAGCCCCCCGTGCATAACGCGTGCATACGTTTTTTTGCGGGTTTAGGGAGCGCGAAGTTGGTTAATGGGGCGTTCGGGGCAGGTGAAATAGCATCACATTCATCCCCGATGGCTCAGGCACGTTTTCCCGCAAAATGGGCATGCTGGTTGAGAATGACAACCTCGGCTTTGGGCGCACTCATAGCGCTACGCTGCCTTCGTCAAGGACGGCGTTGTGTCCGTTGGAACCAGAGGCTGCACCAATGGCCTATTTGCAAACGGCCGTGGGAATGCCGCGGCCTTTGAGGGTTATTAAGCCTTTGCCGTCGACTGAAACGCTACGCGGTGCGTTGGACGAACCTTGAACAAGCTTGCCTTTTTTGTTGCTGCGATAGCTGTCTGAAAACTTCCGCCCGCTAACAATTGCCTTGTATTTGACGCGGCCTTTTGCATCGACTTTGCCAAAGTCGATCCTGACAGGCTGGCCTTCAGCTTTGCAGTTAAGAGACTTGCCACTTAGCAAGGCGATAGCTTCTGGCGCAGACAGCTCTTTGGCATGGAGCGCACCGCCAAGCGAAATAGATACGAGTGTTACGGCAGCGAAAACTGTTTTGGTCTTCAATTTATAATTCCTAAAGTTAGTTAAATGTGTGTCGAGTGTGCGCCACTGACCCATAGACTGCAAATATAAAAACGCGACTTCAGGTTTTAATTGTTAGCAACTGTTGGCCTACAAACCCATGCAGAATAGCAGCTGCAAGCTGCCCGCATATCGTCATGCCAGAGGCAGACTTCCAGTATGACGCCGCCGCTTCGGCACAACTTTGCTCGGCAAGGCCGAGCAGCCCCCGACCGCCCCCCATGGGCGGGGGCTTCACCCCCACCCGCGGTCAGGGGCGGCTCTTTTTATCTGCTGAACTTCTTGTGCTTCAAGCGCTTCGGCTCAAGCGCATCAGCGCCCAGCCTGCGTTTCTTGTCTTCTTCGTAGTCCGCGAAGTTGCCTTCGAACCATTCGACATGTGCGTCGCCCTCAAAAGCGAGCATGTGGGTGCAGATCCTATCCAAGAAGAAGCGGTCGTGGGAGATGACCACGGCGCAGCCGGCGAAGTCGGTGAGGGCGTCTTCAAGCGCGCGGAGCGTTTCAACGTCAAGGTCGTTTGTCGGCTCATCGAGGAGCAGCACGTTGCCGCCTTCTTTGAGGAGGCGCGCCATGTGGACGCGGTTGCGCTCACCGCCGGAGAGAAGCGAAAGCTTCTTCTGCTGGTCGCCGCCTTTGAAGTTGAAGCTTGAGCAATAGGCGCGCGAGTTCACTTCGGCGTCGCCCAGCACGATGATGTCGTTGCCGCCCGAGATGGCCTCCCAGACGGTTGCGTTGTCGTCCAAGTCGTCGCGCGACTGGTCAACATAGCTCAGGTCAACCGTGTCGCCGTAGGTGACGGTGCCTTCGTCGGGCTTTTCCTGGCCTGTGAGCATTTTGAACAGCGTCGATTTACCCGCGCCGTTGGGGCCGATGACGCCGACAATGCCGCCGGGCGGCAGGCTGAACGTGAGGTCTTCGACCAAGAGCTTGTCGCCCATCGCCTTTTTGAGGCCTTCCACTTCGATCACCTTGTCGCCGAGGCGCGGGCCGTTGGGGATGACGATTTGGGCGCGCGAAAGCTTCTCGCGCTCGGACTGGCTGGCCAAGTCGTTATAGGCGTTGATACGGGCTTTTTGCTTGGCTTGGCGGGCTTTCTGGCCTTGGCGCATCCACTCAAGTTCGCGCTCAAGCGTCTTTTGCTTTGACTTGTCGTCCTTGGCTTCGCGCTCAAGGCGCTTGGCTTTTTGCTCAAGCCACGCCGAGTAGTTGCCCTCGTAGGGGATGCCGCGGCCACGGTCGAGCTCGAGGATCCAGCTGGTGATATCGTCAAGAAAGTAACGGTCGTGGGTGACGCAGAGGATGGTGCCTTTGTAGTCGATCAGGTGCTGTTGCAGCCAAGCGATTGTCTCGGCGTCGAGGTGGTTTGTCGGCTCATCGAGCAGCAGCATGTCGGGCGCTTCAAGCAGCAGCTTGCACAGCGCCACGCGGCGGGCTTCACCGCCGGAGAGCGAGGCCACGGCGGCGTCGTCGGGCGGGCAGCGCAGGGCCTCCATCGCCACGTCGATCTGGCTGTCGAGATCCCAGAGGTTTTCGGCGTCGATCACGTCTTGCAGCTCGGCCATTTCTTCGGCGGTTTCGTCGGAGTAATTCATCGCCAGCTCATTGTAGCGGTCAAGTTTGGCCTTTTTTTCGGCCACGCCGAGCATCACGTTGCCGCGCACGTCGAGCGTGTCGTCGAGTTTTGGTTCCTGCGGGAGGTAGCCAACTTTGGCGCCTTCGGCGTGCCATGCTTCGCCTTGGAAGTCTTTGTCCATGCCCGCCATGATTTTCATCAGGGTCGATTTGCCCGAGCCGTTGACGCCCACGACACCGATTTTGACACCGGGGAGGAAGTTCAGGTGGATGTTCTCGAAGCATTTCTTGCCGCCCGGGTATGTCTTGGAGACGCCCTGCATGTGGTAAACGTATTGGTAAGCAGCCATTGGAGACCTCGTGTGATGCGTGTGAATGTGTTGGCTGCTCTGATAGCCTTTGGCGGGCGCAGGGGCAATCAGCTATCTGCTGTGCGTTGTTGTGAGCCTGGATGAGTATTTGGGTCAAGAAAAAGCAGGGGCGTTGTGTGAGTTGACTTATGGCGTGGCTCTGGGGAGAACGGGTTTATGAAACAAGGTTTGCCATATGTGCCTGCTGGACTAAAACGGGGCCGCGTGATCGGCTTGCTGGGCGGTTCGTTTGACCCTGCGCACAGCGGGCATGCGCATATCACTCGCGAGGCTTTGAAGCGCTTTGGGCTGGATGAGGTTTGGTGGCTTTTGAGCCCGGGGAACCCTTTGAAGGACAAGGGGCCAGCGGCGCTTGAGTTGCGCATGGCACGGGCGCGGGAGGTTATCGCGCATCCGCGGGTGCGGATCAGCGATTTTGAGGCGCGGGCTGGCACGCGCTATACGGCCGAGACATTGCGTGCCCTGATGGTGGCGTATCCGCAGGCGCGGTTTGTCTGGCTGATGGGGGCAGACAACCTTGTGCAGTTTGATCAGTGGCGCGACTGGCGCTGGATACTGGAGAGCGTGCCGGTTGGTGTGTTGGCGCGGCCCGGGCAGCGGGGTGCGGCGCGCGGGTCCAAAGCGGCCGAGGTGTACAAGCGCTTTCAGTTGGGGCGCGCGCAGAGCCAGTTGTTGGGACGCGCTGAGGCGCCTGCGTGGTGTTTTGTAAACGTGCCGATGACGGATGCATCGTCAACGCAGATTCGGCAGGCGGGCGGTTGGCCGAAGGGCTGAATGGCGGTTTCAAAGACACTTGTGTCACAGCTTTGTGTGCTTGCTGCTCTCGGCGCGATACGGTTAAATCAGCGTTATGATCAAACATATTTCAAAACGTTTTTTTCTCTCGGGTGGCCTGTCTGTCTTCGGCGGGCTTTTGGGCAGCCGCGCTTTTGGCAAAGCCCCCGACAAGAGCCTGCGCCCGCAAGGGCGGCCGGGGGCTGCGGGGCAAACGCAGGCCGCAGCCACGCCTGCGCCCAAAGTCGCCAGTGCCGCGGCGCTTATCAAGGATGCGCAGCTTGGCGGGCGGGTTGGCTTTGCGGTTGCCGACGCCAAGACGGGGTTGTTGCTGGAAAGTGGCGACGGCAAGCGCGGGCTGCCGCCTGCCAGTGTCACCAAGGCGGTAACGGCGCTTTACGCGTTGGATGTACTTGGCAACGGGCACCGGTTTTACACCGAGCTTGTGGCTGTTGGGCCTGTCAGCGGCGGTGTTTTGAAAGGCGATCTGGTGCTCAAGGGGGGGGGCGACCCGACGCTGAACACGGACAGGCTGGCCAGCATGGCGGCGAGTTTGAAAAAGGCGGGCATCCGCGAGGTGCGTGGCAAGTTTATCGTGGACGGGAGCGCTTTGCCGTCGCTTGAGCGCATCGACAAGGACCAGCCTGATCATGTTGGATATAACCCCGCGATTTCAGGGGTTTGCCTCAATTATAACCGCGTGCACTTTGAGTGGAAGAAGTCTGGCGGCAAGTGGGTGACGGCGATGGACGCGCGCTCGGAGAAGCACCGCCCCAAGGTGAGCTTTGCCAAGATGCGTATCGCCAGCCGCTCCCTGCCTGTTTACACTTATCAGGCCAAGGGCGGACAAGACCACTGGACTGTCGCGTCAAAGGCGCTTGGCAAGGGGGGCTCGCGCTGGCTGCCTGTGCGCCAACCCGAGATTTACGCAGGCGAGGTGTTTCAGGCTCTTGCGCGCGCGCAGGGAATCAAGCTGGGCGCACCGCGGGCTGCAAAGGGGCGCGCGGGGCAGGTTCTTGTGCGTCAGCAGAGCGTTGAGTTGCGCAAGATTTGTCAGGGGTTTCTCAAGTATTCCAACAACTTGACGGCTGAGATGGTGGGGTTGGCGGCGACACGGGCGCGCAAGGGCAAGGTGACGTCACTCAAGGCCAGTGCAGCCGAGATGAACCGTTGGGCAGGCGCCAAACTGGGGATGAAGACGAGCAAGCTGGTGGATCATTCGGGGTTGGGCGAAGCGTCAAGCGTGACGGCTCAAGACATGGCGCTGGCTCTGGTAAAGGCGCGCGGTGTGATTGCACCGATCTTGAAGCCCATCGCGTTGCGCCACGAGAATGGCAAGGTCAACAAGAGCCACCCGGTGAAGGTCAACGCGAAAACGGGAACACTCAATTTTGTTTCGGCGCTGGCGGGCTATGCGCGGGGGGCGGATGGAACCGTTATGAGCTTCGCGATTTTCGCGGCGGATACGGGGCGGCGCGCAAAAATCAAACGCGACGATCGCGAGAAGCCGTCGGGGGCGCGCAGCTGGAATAAACGTGCCAAGCAGCTACAACAAAGGCTGATCGAGAGATGGGGCGCGCTTTACGGGAGCTGAGGGTTTGCGCCACCCCGCAAGGCCCAACGGTGAGGAGTTGCCTTGCAAGCAAAGCTTGTAAGGCGCGACGTAACGGCGGGAGGCCTTGGTTGGTTTGGCGGGGCGTTGGTTGGTGGCGGAGTCGTTCCGCTCATGTCAGTCCCACACAGCTTAGTCCCGAACGACGACTTTCATGTTCTTGAGCCCGACATTGCGCGTCATGTTATAGAGCACAGAAGCGTGGTCCGGATGCAGGCGGATGCAGCCAGCAGAGGCGGGCTGTCCGAGGCGAGAAATGTTATTCGTGCCGTGGATCGCGTAGTTGCCGGTGTAAAAGATCGAGAAGGGCATCGGCGCGTTGTTGTAGCGGCTTGATTTATGATAGCGCGACAACCACTTGGCTGTCCACGTGCCTCGGGGTGTCCACTTGCCTTTGCGCGCAGTCGAAACGCGCCAAGTATATAGGTGTTTGCCGTTCGAATAGACCCGCATTTTTTGCTCGGAGATATCAACTTTCGCCACGACGCCCGCTAAAACGCTACTGCCTATGACCGTGCAAAAAACGAGAGCCAAGCAGAAGGCTGTTAGCTGGCGCATCATCTTTCCCCCAAGAAATTCAAAGTTCAATAGAATTAAACATGCTACGAAACCCCGCGCAGTTCAATTCCGGAATCCCTTACTTTTGAAACAGCGTAGTGGGGGCAAGATGCGCCTGCACCCACACTGCACCCACACTGCGCTCACATTGTGATGTGGCGCGCCCGTGCTCCGCGCTCGATCGCGGCGGCGTGCAGGCGGTCGATCTCGAGTTCATAGCGGATCTCTTCCAGCAGGCGCAGTTCGGGTTCTTGCAGGGTGCCGTCTGCGGCGGCCACGTCGCAGGCCAGCGCGTAGGCCGTTTCAAAAAGCTGTTCTGGCAGGTTGTTGCGCACGAGGCCAAAGAGCGCATCAAGCCCGTCTTCCTGCTCAAACAAATCAAACACGGTTTGCGCGGCTGTGTTCATACGGTCGATGTCGTAGCCTGCAAAAATCGGCAGGTTGTTGACTGCGGTTTCGATTTTGACGAGTTCGGCTGTGCGAATCTCTTCGTCGGAGGCGGAGACAGCCACCATTACCGCAACGAGGCAGTCTTGGGGGGACATCGGGTGCGGTGTGGGGGTGTTCATGGTAAGCTTTCCTTAAGCGGTTTTGTTGCAGTGCAGAATATTGACCAAATGCCCGCTTGCCAATAAGAGATGCTAAGTTTGGCCCGGCGATGTGCCGCAGCCCCAATTGGAGAATGACAATGTCTGATATGCGCGATGCAGCGATGCAATCAAAAGCCTGGCCTTTTGAAGAAGCCCGCCGTTTGCTTAAACGCTATCAGAAGGGCGCGCCCGAGAAGGGCTTTGTGCTGTTCGAGACAGGCTATGGCCCCTCAGGCTTGCCGCATATCGGCACCTTTGGAGAAGTCTCGCGCACCACGATGATCCAGCGCGCTTTCGAGGTTCTTTCCGACATCCCGACAAAGCTTATCTGCTTTTCGGATGATTTGGACGGGATGCGCAAAGTGCCCGGCAATGTGCCCAACGCCGAAAGCCTGCATGAGCACCTCCAGAAGCCGCTGACCAGCGTGCCTGATCCGTTTGGAACGCACGACAGCTTTGGCGATCATAACAACGCCATGCTGCGCCGCTTCCTTGATACGTTCGGCTTTGAGTATGAGTTCTATTCCGCGACCGAGTTTTATAGCACGGGCCAGTTTGACGAGATTCTCAAGCGCGCGGTCGAGAAGTATGATGACATCATGGCGGTGATGCTCAAGTCGCTGCGTGAAGAGCGCCGCCAGACTTATTCGATATTTCTGCCGCTGCACCCCGAGACGGGCCGCGTGCTCTATGTGCCGATGAAGTCGGTCAATGCCGCTGATCACACGATCACCTTTGACGACGAAGACGGCCGTGAGTGGACGCTGCCTGTGACGGGCGGCAACGTGAAGCTTCAGTGGAAGCCCGACTTTGGCGCACGCTGGGCGGCGCTGGAAGTTGACTTCGAGATGTATGGCAAGGACCACAGCACCAACACGCCGATTTACGACAGCATCTGCCGTATCCTCGGCTGGCCCGCGCCCGAGCATTTCACTTACGAATTGTTCCTTGACGAGAACGGCCAGAAGATTTCGAAAACGTCGGGCAACGGCGTTTCTATCGACGAATGGCTGACCTATGCCAGCACCGAGAGCCTGAGTTACTTCATGTATCAAAAGCCCAAAACGGCGAAGCGGATGCATTGGGACGTGATCCCCAAGGCGATGGACGAATACGCCCAGCAGCTTGCAGCCTATCACGGCCAGGACATCAAGGCGCAGCTCAACAACCCTGTGTGGCACATTCACGGCGGCGATGTTCCGCAGTCAGACATGGTTGTGCCCTTCACGATGTTGCTGAATTTGGCGAGCGTGGCGAGTGCCGAAGACAAAGAGCAGCTCTGGGGCTTTATCAACCGCTATGCGCCTGAGGCAAGTGCCGAGAAAAACCCGCAGCTTGACGCGGCGGCGGGCTATGCCGTGCGCTATTATCAGGACTTCGTGAAGCCCGCGCGTGTGTTCCGCGCGCCGTCTGATCAGGAGCGGGCGGCTATGGAAGACCTTGTCGTTGCGCTGCGTGATCCGGCCGCCGCGAAGGCCATGATCGAGCAGAAGAACGCTGCGATGGGCAAAGACGAGCCTGTGGCTGACTTGGACATGAGCAGTGGCGATGACTTGCAGTCCATCGTCTTTGCGGTTGGCAAAAACCACGGCTTTGAGAACCTGCGCGAGTGGTTTGGCGCGCTTTATGAAGTGCTGATGGGGGCGTCCCAAGGCCCGCGCTTTGGCAGCTTTGCAGCGCTTTACGGCGTTGAGGAGACGATTGCGCTCATCGAGCAGGGGCTGAACGGCGAATTGTCGTGAAAGTGACGGGGTATGAGCCGCTCAACACGCTCAAACCCGTTGCCGACAACATCTGGCTGATTGATGCGCCGCATGTGAGCTTCTATGGCTTGCCGTTTTCGACGCGCTGCACGGTGGTGCGGCTCGCGAACGGCGGGCTGTGGGTGCATTCGCCGACGATGCTGACAGAGACGCTCAAGGCCGAGCTTGCTGCGCTTGGCCCTGTGCAGCACCTGATCGCGCCGAACTGGATCCATTACGTCTCGCTCAAAGACTGGCAGGCGGCTTACCCTGAGGCCGTGGCATGGGCCGCGCCGGGGGTGGTCGCGCGTGCGGCGAGGCGGAACGTGGACATTTGCTTTGATCACGATCTGGGGGCTGTGGCCGAGGCCCCTTGGGCGGGCGAGATTGACCAGCTGATCGTCACCGGAAGCAAGGTGCATTCCGAGGCGGTGTTCTTTCACCGCGGCTCAGGCACGCTGATCCTGACTGACCTGATCGAGAACTTCGAGGGAAAGAACATGCCACTCTGGCTGCATCCCTTGCTGTGGCTGGGCGGTGTTCTGGCCCCCAAAGGCGGCATGCCACGCGACATGCGGGCCAGCTTTATGGGCAACAAGACCGTGCTGCGTGGACATATTGAAACCATGCTGGCATGGGCTCCTGCGCGGGTGATTGTCTCACATGGGGCGTGGTTTGAGCACGACGGCGCGGCGGCCTTGAAGCAGGCTTTTGCATGGCTGGGGCTTGAAAAGTGATCTGATCGTCCAGTGGCTGCGTAATCGACGCAATCAAGGGGGACGAAATGATGAAACAGATTTTTCTAGCCACGATGATTGCATTGGCCTTCTGGGTGAAACCCTCGGAAGCAAATGATGCGGCGATAGAAGCTGTTATTACCGCTCAGATCGAAGCCTTCAAGGCTGACGATTTCGAGACAGCCTTCACCTACGCCAGCCCGAAAGTGAAAAGCATTTTTCGCACGCCAGAGAACTTTGGCCTGATGGTTCGGCAGGGCTATCCGATGGTCTGGCGGCCCTCGGATGTCGCCTTTGGCGAGAGCCTGCCCCATGCAGGGGGGATCTGGCAGAAGGTGCGTGTGCGCGACGCGGTCGGCACGCTTTACACGTTGACTTATGAGATGATCGAAGCCGATGGCACTTGGCAGATCAACGGGGTGGCGCTGCTGAAGGCGCCCGGACTGTCGGCCTAGGCGGGGCAAGAAAATTCGAATTTTCTTGGTAATTTTCTTTCTGAAGAAAATTGGGTGCTCTTGGCTTAGGGCGTTTTGGAACGTGCTGCGCCGAGCGCTTCTTTGAGTTCGCCGATCAGCATTTTGCGCTCGTCTTCCGACAGAAACTTCCCCAGCTCAACCTCGCGGCCATTGCCATTGAGGGTCAGGTAAAATGGCACGGGGCCTTGGCGCGGGTAAATCTGCGCGCGCACCCAGTAAGTGTTGCAGGCCCAGGTTTTCACCTCGCCTTTGTGGGGCGTGTGGGTGAGTTGCACGTCGTCGTGTGTGATCGTCAGAACTTCGGTGGCATCCCCCGTGCGGTAGGTGTGCATGAAGGCCCACCAGAGGCCGCCGAGCGTGGCCAGCACAAAGGGCAGCATCCCCCAAAGGAGCGATGTGCCGATCAGCCCGAACAGCGGGATGATAGCGAGTGTGAAAACGCCAAGAATCGTCGCGGCGAAGCCCTTTATCGGCAGGCTGCGGTGCGGCCAGAGGGTGAGCGTTTCGCGCTCGGTTGTGCGTTTCCAGCGGTAGGGCATTAAGGTGTGCTCCTTTGGCCTCGCAGGGCTTTCAGCAAGCTCGCAACGAGCTGGGTTATGAAGGCGAGCAGTGCTAGAGTTGCGAGGGCCATGCAGGCAATGCCGATCACGCCTGCTGTTTTTACGGCTGGTGAGGCGAATTCCCATTTGAATATCCCGAACAGGTAGGGGGATGCGAAAGCGAGCGGCACCATTGCGGCAGCGGCAAGGGACATGGGCGCTGCGAGCGCGCGCGTGAACGCGGGATAGAAAAGCAAGTTCTTGCGACGTTGTAGCCAGAGCAGAGCGGCGCAGAGTAACAGGAGCAGGCTTTGAGCCAATGGCGGTTGATAGGACAAGTCGACTTGGATTGAGCCATTGAGCACGTTGCGGCCAACCCAGACTGGCAAGCTGTCGACGCTTGCGACAATGGCTGCAATGGCGAGCGGGGCCGTTGCGTAAACATAGGGCATGTGCGGCGCGGTTTTGCGCAATGTCTGCCAAAGCGCGACGGCTGGTGCGAGCATGCAGAGCACCAAGGTTAGGCTGGGCGTGAACATGGCATGTCCTCAAAAGAAAAGGGGCCCCAGATTGCTCCGGAGCCCCGCGTTGTCTGCCTAGAGCATCCGCTTAATGCGAGTGCTGCTTGTCCCAGTCTTCTTGCTTTGGAAGCTGCTCGAACGTGTGCTCTGGTGGAGGCGAAGGCAGCGTCCACTCGAGCGTGTCGGCATACTCGTTCCAGTAGTTGTTTTCGGTCACTTTTGCGCCGCGGAAGAGTGTGTAGAACACAATGCCGAAGAACAGGATGAACGAAGCGAACGACAGGAGCGCGCCCCAGCTTGAGATGTAGTTGTAGTAGGCAAATGCCTCTGGGTAGTCGATGTAGCGACGTGGCATGCCTTGGCGACCCAGGAAGTGCTGTGGGAAGAAGGTGACGTTCACGCCGATGAAGAACATCCAGAAGTGCACCTTGCCCCAGAACTCGGGGTACTGGCGGCCCGTCATCTTGCCGATGTAGAAGTAGATACCGGCGAAGATGGTGAAAGCGGCGCCCATAGACATCGTGTAGTGGAAGTGCGCAACGACATAATAGGTGTCGTGGTAGGCACGGTCGATGCCGGCTTGTGACAAGACGATGCCTGTTACGCCACCGATTGTGAACAGGATCAAGAAGCCGATGGCAAAGAGCATTGGCGTTTTGAACTCAAGCGAGCCGCCCCACATTGTCGCGATCCATGAGAAGACCTTGATCCCTGTCGGGATGGCGATCGTCATCGTGGCGAGCATGAAGTAGCTTTGCTGCGTCAGGGACATACCAACTGTGTACATGTGGTGCGCCCAGACGACGAAGCCGAGGGCCCCGATCGCGATGATCGCCCAGACCATTGGCAGGTAGCCAAACACAGGCTTGCGCGAGAATGTCGCGAAGATGTGCGAGACAAGGCCAAAGCCCGGCAGAACCACGATGTAAACCTCAGGGTGCCCGAAGAACCACAGGATGTGCTGATACAAGATCGGATCACCGCCGCCGGCAGGGTCAAAGAATGTCGTGCCGAAGTTGCGGTCTGTCAGGAGCATTGTGATCGCGCCCGCGAGCACTGGCAGGGCCAGAAGGATCAGCCATGCTGTGACGAAGATCGACCATGCAAAGAGCGGCACTTTGAAGAGCGTCATGCCCGGTGCGCGCATGTTGAGGAAGGTTGTGATCATGTTGATCGCACCCAGGATCGAGCTGGCACCCGAAACGTGAACCGCGAAGATCGCGAGATCCATCGACATGCCTGCTTCTGTTGTCGACAGCGGCGGATAAAGGACCCAGCCAACGCCTGAGCCGAGCTGGTCATTGCCGCCCGGGGAGAGCATTGAGGCCACGCCAAGCGCAACACCGGCAACATACATCCAGAACGAGAGGTTGTTCATCCGCGGGAAGGCCATGTCAGGCGCGCCGATTTGCAGCGGCATGAAGTAGTTGCCAAAGCCGCCGAAGAGCGCCGGAATAACCACGAAGAACATCATCAAGACACCGTGGTAGGTGATCAGAACGTTCCAGAGGTGGCCGTTCGGGGTACATTCGCCACCCGTGTCAAACAGGCGGAAGCCTTCGAGACACATGTATTGAACACCCGGTGTCATAAGCTCGAGGCGCATGAAAACGGTGAATGTGACAGCGATCAGGCCAACGAAGGCCGAAACGATGAGATACAAAAGACCAATGTCTTTGTGGTTTGTCGAAAGAAACCAGCGCGTGAAGAAGCTGCGGTTATCTTCGTGATCGTGGCCGTGAATGGCTGCGTCTGCCATGCGTGCCTCCCTTTAGGTGCAGTGTTTTTAATGCGACGGGGAATCCCCGCGCGCACGGTGTATCACTTCATGTTTTAGAATGTGTAAGCAGGCGGGGCAACGCCTGAGTTTGATACAGATCAATATATATTGTCGCACCCTACTTGCGCTGGGTCAAATCCAGGCCATGAGAAACTTTGCGCAGGGTTTGGAAGCCAGGTTTGGAAGCTGGGTTTTGGAAAAGCCCGATCTGCGCTATCCTGAGTGGATTAAACCATATTTTTAAGTTGGGAGTTTGAAGATGGCGTATGTTGGCGGGTTTGTTGCGGCTGTTAAGACAGATCGAAAGGCAGAGTATGTCGCGTTTGCACGCAAGATGTGGCCGCTTTTCAAGGCACATGGTGCCCTGCGGATGGTGGAGAACTGGGGCACTGATGTGCCTGAAGGCGAGGTGACGTCTTTTCCTATGGCGGTGCAGCTCGCTGAGGGCGAGACGGTTGTCTTGAGCTGGATCGAATGGCCCGACAAGGCCACGTGGGACGCTTGCAACGCCTCGATGCAGACAGACCCGGCGTGGGAAGCCATGGGCGAGATGCCGTTTGACGGCAAGCGGATGATCTTCGGCGGCTTTGAAACGCTGGTGGATATGTGAACGAGGCGTGTGAGCCGTGTTGCAACCACTTGGCGCAGGGGCTAGGCTTGGCGCATGAAACATGTCCCCAAAGAAACCACGGATGACGCGCTTATTCAGGAATTCCTGAACAAGGGTGGCGAAGTCAAAGTTGGCAAGACCAAACCTCTGGCAGCCGAACTCGGCCTGAGCAACAACGTTTGGAACAACAAGCTGACCCGTGAAGAAAAAGCCGCGCGCGACAAGAAGTGACGCCGCCACGCCGCTGAAAGCGCGCTTGATGCCGTTCGCCAGCGGCAGGATGTTCCTGTTCTCATCGATTTTTGAAAATGCGGCCCGAAGCATTGGGCTTTGCGCACAAAAAAGGCGCCCGTGTCAGAAGACAGGGCGCCTTGATGCAATCAGCGAAAGATCAGTCGCTTGAAGTTGTGGTTTCTTCAGCTTCTGTCTCGGCTTCTTCCATGGCGGGGCCAACAGAGGCGAGATAGGCTGCTACGTCTTCGCCGCCCTTCTTGAGTTTGAAGCTCATTTTTGACTTGGTGGCATAGCCTTTGTCACCCAACCAGGCTTTGGCGTCGACAACGTAGGCGGCCAGCTCTTCTTCTGTCCAAACAAACTCGGCTGCGGCGGCGTCTTTCAGGCCGTTGCCGTATTTGAAGCCTTCGGCTGTGCCCGCAACGCGGCCAATCACGCCGTAGAGGTTCGGGCCGGTTTTGCCGCCTTTGTAAATCGTTTCACCGTCATCAGAGACGATCATGTGGCAGGCTTTGCATTTCTTGAATGCTTTTTCGCCTTTTTCCGCGTCGCCTTCAGCGAGGGCAGGGGCGGAAAGTGCCAAAAGGGCCGCTGTCGTTGTCAGGAGAGTTTTCATGTGTAACCTCGTTGGATTGCAAAATATTCAGCTCCCTTGATATATCCGGAAGCCGCCCGGTTTCAACTGATAGTGTTCGGGTGATTTGTCGCAGCAAGCGCTGGCTTGGCGAAGTTTTGCTCAGTCTTCAAAGACATTTACAAAGGTTTTTCGCAGGGCTGCGTCGAGGTCATCCATGCCGACGGGCAGGCCCAAGTCTACCAGCGATGTGACGCCATGCTCGGTGATGCCACAGGGCACGATGCCACTGAAGTGCTCCAAGTCCGGCTCGACGTTGATGGAAATGCCGTGGAAGCTGACCCATTTGCGCAGCCGGATGCCGATGGCGGCGACTTTGTCTTCCTGAGGTGCGCCTGATGCCGTGAGCGGCTTGTCGTCGCGTTGTACCCAGACGCCAACGCGGCCCTCGCGGATTTCGCCTGTCACGTTGAACTCGGCGAGGGTTTTGATCACCCAGGCCTCCAGATCACGCACAAAGCAGCGCACGTCGCGTCCGCGTTTGGCAACATCGAGCATCACGTAGACAACCCGCTGGCCCGGCCCGTGGTAGGTGTATTGTCCGCCGCGACGGGCTTCGTAGACGGGGAAGCGCTCGGGGGCGACCAAGTCTTCAGGCTTGGCAGAGGTGCCTGCCGTGTAGAGCGGCGGGTGCTCGAGCAACCAGATGCACTCGGGCGCTGTGCCGTCGCGGATCTGGGCCACGCGCGCCTCCATGAAGGCGAGGGCCTCGGCGTAGTCTGTCAGTCCGTCGCTTACTTTCCATTCGATCATCTGTTCGCTCACTTCGGTAACAACCCCGCGTCTTTCAGGGCCGGAATATAGCTGCGCGAGGCGGGGATGTCGCGCCCGTCTTTGAGGGTGATGCGCGCCTTGTCGCCCTCGCGGGTGACGCTGGCAACTTGATCGAGCGCAACCCAATGCGAGCGGTGCACCTGCATGCCAGTGTTTGAGCCTGTTTCGTTGATCGCGTCGGACAGGCGCATCAGCACAAGCGAGGCGCCTTTTGTTGTGACGACGTCAACGTAGTGGTCCTGCATCGACAGGCTTACCAGCGGGCCGCGCTTGGCCAGCTCGAGCCGTTGAAGCAGGGCAGGCGGGCCTTCAGGCGCGCTGTCCGGCGTACTGTCCGGCGTACTGTGGGAAAAGTAATGCAGCGCTAGCGCCACGATCGCAGCCGTCGCAAGCACGGAGGCGGCAAGGCCAGCCAGATAGGCGGGGTCTGTCGGGGCCAGGCCAAAGGCGAGCCAGTTGAGCAGCATCACCAGAGCCGTCACGCCGAGGGCTGTGCTGAAGGCCACGGCCACAGGCGCGGCCCATGTGTTCGTCGCACTGGCAAAGCGCTGGCCCATGTAGGCCGAGATATACCCGCCCAGCCCGAAGGTGAGCGGGACGGTGAAGGCCCAGTAGGCGAGACGCGCGGGAAAGCGCATCGACAGGGTGCCAAAGGGGCCGGACAGCGCGAGCAGCACAGCAACCGCCGCCAGCGCAAGCAGGGCGCGCGGCGTGGTAAAGTAGCGTCGCGTTTCACGAAGCGCGTAATGCGATGGGCTGTCGTTCACGTATTTGTCTCGCGTTTGGGTGCAGCGGTGCATGACACCGGCCTTGTGCTGTCTTAGCCCATTTGCAGGCCCAATTCCAAGCTAAGACAAAGGAGCTTTCACATGACTTTAGAGCCGATCCTAACCGCGCCCCTCGCCATACAGCTGCACTTGGCGGCGGCACTGCTGGCCGTTGCCATAACGCCTGTGATGTTGCTGCGCCGCAAGGGCGACGCGCGGCACAGGCTCTTTGGGCAGGTATGGGTTTTCGCGATGGCTGTAACGGCGCTGAGTTCGTTCTGGATCAGCACGATCAGGCTTTGGGGGGCTTGGAGCCCGATTCACATTTTGTCGCTGGTTACGCTGGTTACGCTGGTTTTGGCGGTGCAGCGCGCGCGGGCGGGCGACATCTGCGGCCATAAGGCGGCGCTGCTTGGCTCCGTCTCGGGCTTGCTTGGCGCCGGGCTGTTTACGCTGCTGCCGGGGCGCCTCCTGTCGGATGTTCTGCTGGTGGGCCATGAAACACTGGGATTTGGCGTTGTTTTAGGGCTTGGGGCTGTGGGGCTTTTCGCGCTGGGCAGGCGCTGGAAGCGGCTTTGAGAGACAGCCTACGAGATTAATTCTGCCAGCGAGGCTTATTTTCTCTTCACATCCGCGCAAGCGCGCGCTAAGACGCCGCTCACCAGTCAAGACTTGCGGTCGTGGCGGAATTGGTAGACGCGCAGCGTTGAGGTCGCTGTGAGGTAACACTCGTGAGGGTTCGAGTCCCTCCGACCGCACCAATACCTGCGTTTTCGCGGGTTGCCCTCGCCGGGTTTCAGGCCTCTCCCTCAAGCAGATTAGCCCTCTCAGCCGACGCCAGCAGCCAGTTTGGCGCGTTTGCGCCTGTATCTGCTTATAGTTGCATTGCGCGCCTGACTGGTGCATCAAGCTTGCCAAGGGCGAACAAAAACGCTCAGGCAGTATTCGGGCAGAGTGACGTAGATGTTTCAGATGGATTTGACGAGCCGTGCCGCCGCGCATTTGGCGAAGCTCAAAGAGCTTGGCTATGATGTTGTGGCGACAGATAATTTTGCTGAAGTCGAGACGCTTGTAAAAGAGACAGGCAAACCTCTGCGCTCGCCGATGTTTGACTTGCGGCGCAATGATTTCACTCTTGGCAAAGCATTTTGGATATTTCTAACGCGAGATGGGAAGGTTGTCGGAGGGTTGGCGGCTAAGTCTATTGAGCTGGGTGACGAGAGTTTTAGTGACTACATGCATCGGGTGTCTGGCGGGCAGTTCGGGCTTGACCGGCCACTCAAAGAAGTCGCCGCACCCGTGAATGCACGGCTGAAAGGCAACCTTATCTACTTCGGAGAGCTTTACTTTTCTGACGAAGGGCGCGGAAAGCTACGCGCTTTGAAAGAATTCGGGCGGTTGTCCGTTGTTCTTGCGGCGATGACCTGGCCTAACTTCAACTGGATGTATGCGATGTCGCGCTCTGAACATCGGGGCATGCAGCAGCTGTTCGGCTTTCCCATGATCACGCATTATGCCCTAAGATGGAACGACCCCAAGCCATATATGCACACGGATGATCAGGTGCTCTGGTATATGGAAAAGGTTGATTTGCTTCACCTCTTAACCATTGATGAAACGGATGAGACGGCAAAACACTAGCGTGTAATCCTGCCCTTCCGGATCGGTAACGCCCGCGAGCAGCCTTCGGTAGCTTCCGCGCACACGCGCGTCATTGAGCGTGACATCAATAGCCTGATCGGTAACGCTGTATTTGCGATGCGCGACTTCAGCGTAATCTGCGGCAATGCGTTTGATGTAGGTGGAGTCGACCTTGGTCAGGTAATCTTCGAATGCTGCGCCGTTTTTCAGGCCGAGAAACTGGGATGAAAGGCTCTGCTCGCCGATACGCGCAGGGTAGATCATCGGCTCATCCGGATCTTGAGGGTAAAATAGATCGATCCTGTCTTTGAGCCAGTCGGAGTTTGTGAGCCTGAAGTCGTTCTGGACGAGCCAGTCCAGGACGCTGTCGATGCTAATGTGCAGGCCATGCCCTGCAAGCTCCTTGGTGTGTTCGTTGATTGCGCGTTCGAGCGTGACGGTCAGCGCGCTTTGGGGTGTGTCTTTTGGTGGCTCAAACTGGAAAACAGGCTGCTGGTCGGAGAAATAGCTCACAGGCACATTGAGCGTGCGCGAGAGTTTGTCGATCGTCAGAAACGGTATGGGCCTGTCGTTTGCAATCTGGGCGTGCAAAGTGGAGTATTTAAGCCCGGCAGCCTGACAGGCAGCGCGAAGCGTAATGCCCTTAAGTTTACACAAATGTGTAATTTTCTCGGAGATCATGGCGCTCGTTTCCACATATGTAGATATTTTCCACATTGTTTTGACAGAGAGTCAGGCTCGGCGCAACTTATACGATATCAGCGATTTAAACGAGGTTGCAGGTGTCTTTGCAAGAACGCATTTCTATTGAGGCTTGGGTGGCTGAGCCGGATCAAGCCCGTCAGCAAGCTCTCGGGCATAGGCTTCGAGTTGAGCTTTTAGCAAAGGCGGTAACGAAGAGTAGAGCTGCGCTATCTGAACATGGCCTGACAATGAGCTGTCCTCAAGGAACTGATCCAGAGTAGTTCCGAAACTCTGCGCGACTTTGATCGCATCATCGACCGAAAAAATAGCTTCATCTGACAAGACCAGAGCTTCAAGCTGCTCAAGGGCGATTTCTGCCTCTTGCGCGATTTGCTCAAGTGGTTTCCCGGAGCTGCCCAAGGCGCTGAGGAGTGCTTTGCGAAACGTGATTCCCATGTGAGCAGTCTGCCGTGGCAATGCGGTTTTTCTAGGGACATTTTTGGCCCAAAGGCGCGTATTTGTTCAGGGTTTAGCCTAGCGGTTGGCCCTTGACCGTGACGCGGTGCATGAGCCGCGCCTGACCTTGGTAGTCCGCGACGGCGAGGTGTTGCACGAGGCGGTTGTCCCAGATCGCGACGGCGCCTTGAGACCAGCGGAAGCGGCACATGAAGGCGGGCTGGCTGATATAGCGGTAGAGATAGGCGAGCAGTGGCGCGCTTTCGGCGGCTGTCCAGCCGTCAAAATGCGTGGTGAAATCGCCGTTTACGAAGATCACCTTGCGGCCGGTTTGCGGGTGTTTGACGACCACGGGGTGCAGGCTGGGTTTGGTGACGGCTTGCTCCATATCGGCTTGATCAAATATCTTGGAACTGGCGAAAGAGCCGTCGGAGTGCCAAGCTTTGAGGCCTTCAAGCGTAGCGCGCAGCCCGTCTGAGAGGTTGTCGTAAGCTGCGCCTGCCGAGGCAAAAAGCGTGTCGCCGCCGTGGGTTGGCAGCTCGCGCGCGGCAAGGATCGAGCACATCGCCGGAGCCGTGTCATAGGAGTGATCGGAGTGCCAGCCCGCGCCGATGACGTTCTTCTGGCTGGCTTTTGTGCGCACTTCGGCGATCTCGGGGTGGCCTTTTACGGCGGTGAAAAAGCGGTTGATGTCGATCTCGCCAAAGCGCTGCGCAAGGGCGACGTGGGCCTCTGGCGAGAGGCTTTGGTCGCGCAAGAAGATGACACCATGGGTGAAAAGCGCGTCTTGCAGGGAGGTGAAACTGCTGTCTGTCAGCGCGTTGAGATCAACCTCGCGGATTTCTGCGCCGCAATGGCCTGTAGCGGGTTCGATGAGCATGTTTTCCCTCCCATTGGTTTGACTATGGGAGGGCGATATAGGGCTGGCAAGAAAAATGGGCGCCCGCGAGGGGCGCCCGAGTTTGAGCAGTCAGGGGTCGTTCTGTAAGTAGGGTTGGGGTTTATGCTCCGGCCACGCGGACTTCGGGGCGGTAAGAGATATGCTCGGAGGCCTCAAAACGGCCGCCGCCAAGTTTGCGGATCTTGCCTTCGCGCAGCAGCTGGCCAAACGAGCGCAGCCTGTCTTCGCGGGAAGTATCAGCGTGCTCGGTGCTATTGAGTTTTGACATCAACTGCGGGCGCGAGAAGGCTTCCTGGCCCTCAACGAAGGCCATGTAAGAGGCCGCGGCTTCGAGCACTTCACCGAGGTTATAGGCGCCGACATCGTCAAGATAGTCAGCGAATTCATCGTCTTGCGTTGGCTTCACGGCAGCCGGAGCCGGAGTGCGCACACGGCGGGGCTGCACTGGCGTTTCCGGCTTTGGCGTGTCGATACGTTGCTCGGCCACCAGCTTGAGAGGCGCTGACGGGCGGGCTGTATGTGAGGTCGCAGCGGGGCGGCGGGGGCGCACAACTGTTTCAAGGTCATCGCGGTAGACTTCCGTGTCGCGGCCATCGGCGCCAAGGTCACCGCCAGCGCCGCGCTCGGCTTCGGTTGCCGCAACGGCGGCGCGCAGATGGGCGATCGCGTTGCGACGGCCTTTGCCGGTTTCTTCCTGAAGCTGTGAGTTGGTTTCTTCAAGAATGCGGCCCATTTGGGCGTCTGTGTCATCTTTCAGGCGGGCGCGGCGTGGCGCGGATGCGCTTTCTGCGTCATCGCTGAAGAGGTTGCCGGCGGTGTCTTCGCCATCGCCATCGGCGTCGTCGAAGTCGTCTTCAACCTCGTCAAAGGCTTGGCCCAACTCGGCTTCGACTTCGGCGAGTTCTTTCAGAAGCTCGGCTTCGTCGTCGTCCGAGAGGCTTGAAGAGCTTTTGTCTGAAACGCCAGCGTTGTCATCTTCACCGTCGTCTTCGCTGTCTTCGAAGCCGTCGTCGTCTTCACCATCTTCTTCGATGTATCCGTCGGCAATGGCGGCTTCAAAGTCGGCTTTCTTCATTTTGATAACGCGGGCGCGCAGCGGGGCTACTTCGGCCTCATCTTCAAGGTTGTCTTCCTCGGCTTCAAAGTCGTCCTCATCAGACATTTCGTCATCAGTGCTCATCTCTCTCAAAAGAGCGTTGATGTCATCGTCTTCGCCTTCGGCGTCATTTTCGTCTTCGAAGTCGAAGTCGAGGTCAGCGTCAGCTTCTGTGGCGGCAGGTTCTTCAACGGCAGCTTCTTCAGCTTTTGTTTCAAGCGTGTCGTTTGCAAGCATCGCGGCGAGTTCGTCGATGGCTTCGTCTTGCGCGTCCTCGCTCACTAGTGATGCGGTTGCATCCTCGTCATCCAGCAACAACTCAGTTGCGTGCTCGTCTTCTGAATAGTCGCTCTCACCGGAGGTTTTTGAGACGACGTCTCGGATACGTTGCAGTTTGGCGGCAACGCTTTCCGGGTCAGGTTGCCGACGCAACGGGGTTGCGAGCTCGGCTGTTTCTACCTCTTCAACGGCAGTTTCTGGTGCAGGTTCTGGCTTGAGCGTGTCGTTTGTTGTGGCAACGCTCTCGGCTACGAGGGCCGAAAGGCCGCTGAGATCGGGCGTGGCGGCGGCTTCTGCAATCGGAGTTGGTTGCACGATCTCGACTGCAGGCGCGGTTTTCTCAACGGGTTCGGCAGCGGCAGCGGCAGGGGCGGCTGCGGGCTCTGGTGTCACGGCTGGTGTTGAAACTGGGGCCTCAATGGTCGCATCTTCAACAGCTGTGGCAGCCGCTTTGGCGGCGACGGGCAAAACAGAGCCGGGATCGGCGCGCAAGACATATGTATTGTCTTCACGGTGCGCGGCAACGCGACGCGAGATTTCGCGTTCTGCGATACGGGCCAGCATTTCGGCGTCAGGCGTCGGAGGCTCGGCGCCGAAGTAGCGGTCATCTGCTGCGAGGTCGCGGAAATACTCTGAAATGGCTTTCATAGTGCCAAAAGAATCGTCGAATCCCTCTAGCGTGCACGAGAAGGTGCCGTAGGAGACCGTAAGGATCTTGTTGTTGTTAACCATGTTATTGCTCGCCACAGAATTTTTTATGTTGCGATAGTTAATGCAGGCTCAGATGGTCGAAAGCTGACCGATTCTAAGAATTTTAACGTATCATTTGGTGTCAACAATGTGTTTCGTTTCCTTAAATAAGGTAAAAGCGCCATGAATCCTCACATTGTTCACGATTCAGAACCAGTTTTGCTCGTTGGGGGCGGAAAACACCGCAAGCAGGGGTTTGAGCAGGGGCGCCCCTTTGCGCGTAAGATTGTGGCTGCCGACAGTGGAGCCGATTGGCTTGTTAAGCATAATATCACGCCTGACATGGTTATTGGGGATTTTGATTCAATATCCCCAGCGGTTCGCACCAAACTAGGCCCAAGCCGTGCACTCTTGGTTAACGAGCAAGATACCACCGACTTCGAGAAGTGCTTAAGTCGGATCATTGCGCCTTTGGTGATCGGGGTTGGCTTTGTCGGCGGGCGGGTTGACCACCAGTTGGCAAGCTACCACGGGTTGCTGCGCCACGCTGGGACGCGTTGTTTATTGATCGGGCCTCAAGATGTGACCTTTCTGGCGCCGCCAAGTTTGGCGCTTGATCTGCCGGTTGGCTCGCGGTTTTCGCTGTTCCCTATGGGGCCTGTGCGGGCGCGCTCAAAGGGGTTGGTTTGGCCTGTTGACGAAGTGGCCTTCGCGCCGGGCGGGCAGATTGGCACGTCGAACGAAGTCAGCGGGCCTGTCACGCTAAGCTGTGACGCTCCGGCGCTGCTTGTCATCCTGCCGCTGCAGGCGCTGGACTCTGTTGTTGCTGCGCTGCGTGGCGCTGGCGCGCCTTGGCCTGCTCGTAAAACAGCATAAACAGCCCCGCGGCGATTGTGATCGCCATGCCAAGCATGGCCAGTGCGTTAGGCCACTCGGCAAACACCACAAGGCCAACAAGCGCCGCGATGGGGATCTCGATATATTGCATCGGGGTGACTGTGGTTGAGGGTGCATAGCGCAGCGACCACGTCATAAGCAGGTGCGCCAATGTGCCAAGCACGCCGACGCCAAGCAGCAGGAACCACTCAAAGCCTGTCGGATCGGGCCAGTTGACCGAGGGAAACTCGAACAGCTGGCCGAGCAGCAGGAAAGGCAGCAGCAGTGCCGAGGCCATGACACCCGAGACAAATTGCAGGCCTATTGGGTCTGTCTCGCGGGCGATGAGGCGGGTGATAAGCATGAAAACGGCGAAGTTTAGCGCGACCAGCAGAGGCAAGGTTGCCACCCAGCCGATCTGCGCAAAGCTTGGCTGCACCACCAAGAGCGTGCCGACAAAGCCTATGGCGCAGGTGATGATGCGCACGGGGCCAACCTCTTCGCCCAGAAAGAGCCAGCCTAGCAGCAGGGTTATGAAGGGCAGCACAAAGACGATCGCCACAGCGTCGGCCAGCGGGATATACTTGAGCGCGGCGAACATGAGGCCGATGCCCGTGATGTGCAGCAAGGTTCTGATCAGGCAGAGCCAAGCCGCGCGACGGGACAGCTTCCATGGCTTTAGGGAGAGCACAATGAAAGGCGCCAGCAAGACAGCCTGCACCAGAAAGCGCAGGAAAAGCATGGGCCCAACCGCGATCGACTGGCCTATCAGCTTTGCAAAGGCGTCCCCCAGCGGGGCGATGATGCAAAAGCCGAGCATAAGCGAGATGCCAAGAAGGGGGCGATCATAGGACATTCGGGGAGGTTAGCCGCATGTTTTCAGGTTGGCAATCTGGGTTGTGTTGATTGGCGAAAAACTTCCTAAGGTTGTATTTGCGAAGCGCCTAGGGCGTGTGAGGGGCTGTTGTTGGTTGTGTCAGGCTGCGCTCCAGGCGGCGTTCGCGCATGAACACGTAAAGCCCTGAGCCGACGATGATCGCAATGCCGAGCAGTGTCAGCCTGTCGGGGATGTCTTGAAAGACGAGGTAGCCCAGCACGGAGGCAGAGACGATCTCGAGGTATTGCAATGGTGCTATGGTGGCAGCCGGGGCAAACTTGAGCGCGAGGCTGATGCAGAGGTGTGAGAGTGTCGAGACAACACCAACGCCAAGCAGCGTGTAGATGGCGATGCCGTAGGGCATAGCAGGGTCGAGGGCTGTGTTGCCCGTACCGTCAAACGCGGCAAGCAGAGGCAGGATCAGCAGGGTGGCGGCAATGGCCGTGTAGGCTTGCAGGGTAATCGGGCTCATGCGCGTGGCCATGCGGCGGGTCATCACCATGTAGAGGGCAAAGCAGAGCGCTGTACCCAGCGGGTAAAGCGCGACGAGGCCGAGCTCGGAGAAGCTAGGCTGGATCACAAGAAGCGCACCTGCAAAGCCGATGCCGCAGGCCGTGAGGCGGCGCACCCCGACGGCTTCGCCCAGAAACAACCCGCCCAAGACCGTGAGGATGAAGGGCTCAACGAAGAAGATCGCGATTGCGTTGGCGAGTGGCATGTCGCGCAGGGCCGCAAAGAACAGGCCTGTCGCGGCCATGATCAGAAAGCCGCGCGCAAGGTGCAAGCCGGCTTCGCGCAGGCCGGGGCGGTGGGCGATCTTGAGGGCAAGCGCGAGGGGCAAGAGCAGCAGAAGCTGGATGCCAAAGCGAAAGCCGAGGATTTCCATCACAGGGATATAGTCGGGCGTGGCCTTGGCGCAGGCGTCCATGATCGGCGCAATCAGCGCGAAGGCGACCATGAAGGCGATGCCGAGGGTGGTTCGGTTTTGCATGATGGGCCTCCGGTTTGGTGCAACGCTAAGGAAGACGGAAGCAATGCGATAGCCCTAACGGTTCGCTCTGGAACGTAGGGGGCGGGCCGGGGAAAATTCTTTCAAGAATTTTGACAAGAAAATTCGAATTTTCTTGGGCGCAGATTTCAGCAGTTTGGCACATTGACGGCGAGGCCGCCCAGTGACGTCTCTTTATACTTTTCACTCATGTCGAGCCCCGTTTGGCGCATGGTTTCGATGCAGGCGTCCAGCGGTACGAGGTGTGTGCCGTCGCCCCTAAGCGCCAGAGACGCGGCAGAGACGGCCTTGATAGCGCCCAGCCCGTTGCGCTCGATGCAGGGCACTTGCACGAGGCCTTTGACGGGGTCGCATGTCATGCCCAAGTGGTGCTCCAGCGCGATTTCGGCGGCGTTCTCGACTTGCTCGGGCGTGCCGCCCATAACTGCGCAGAGGCCTGCGGCAGCCATGGCGGCGGCAGAGCCGACTTCGGCCTGACAACCCGCTTCGGCGCCCGAGATGCTGGCGTTGAACTTCACCAGCCCGCCGATGGCCGCAGCTGTGAGCAAAAAGTCTTCGACTTTGGTTTCGGTCGCGCCCGGCACATGGTCAAGCCAGTAGCGGATGACGGCGGGCATAACCCCTGCTGCGCCATTGGTTGGCGCGGTGACAACCTGCCCGCCCGCCGCGTTCTCCTCGTTGACGGCCATGGCGTAGGTGCTCATCCAGTCGTTGATGGTGTGCGGTGCGTTGAGGTTCATCCCGCGCTCCGCCAGCAGCGCGTCGTAGATGCCCTTGGCACGGCGCTTCACGTAAAGCCCACCCGGCAACTCGCCCTCGGTGTGCAGGCCGCGTTCGATACAGTCGTTCATCACTTGCCAGAGGCGGGCTGAACCTGTGCGCAGGTTGTCGTGGCCGCCGCGCGCGACTTCGTTGGCGCGTTTCATCTCGGCGATGTTCTTGCCCGAGGTGGTTGCCATTTGCAGCATCTCGGCGGCTGATTTGAACGGGTAGGGGATGGCGGGGCCGGTGTCGTCGGTGTCTTTGCCTTGGGCCAGTTCGGCCTCTGTCAAAACGAAGCCGCCGCCGATTGAGTAGTAAGTTTCGCTGAGTGTCACGTCTCCCTGCGCGTCGGTCGCCATCAGGATCATCCCGTTGGCGTGGCCTTCCAGCGCTGGGCCGTAGTCAAAGACGAGGTCATCTTTGATGTGGAAGGCCAGCGGGGGCAAGTCGGGCGGGGTGATAAGTCCTGTCTCGCGGATGGCCTCAAGCGTGGCTTCGGCTTTATCGTGATCATATGTCTCGGGCAGAAAGCCCGCGAGGCCCAGTATAGTGGCGCGGTCGGTGGCGTGGCCAACCCCTGTGAAGGCCAGCGAGCCGTGCAGCGAGGCTTTCAGCCCGTGAAACACAAATGGCGAGGCACGCATGGCGTCAAGGAAACGCGCGGCAGCCACCATTGGCCCCATGGTATGCGACGACGAGGGGCCGACGCCCACTTTGAACATATCAAAAACCGACAGAAACATTAGGTGGCTGATCCTTCTGGTGGGCGGGCATAGCGTGGCTTGGTGAACGGCATGGGGCCAAGCCCCTCAGCGTGGCTCGCACGCCTGACACTGTTGCGGGCTTCGATCTGCGACGCAAGCGCGTGCAAATGCGGCGTGTCGGTAAGAGAAAACCACTTTGTGCCAGAGGCGGGGTAAAGCGCCATCCAGCGCAGCAGCGTAACGAGGTAGAGGTCAAGTACCGTCACGGTCGCCGAGCCGAGCCAGTTGTGCTTTTCGCCAGTGAGTGCGTCGAGCTTTTGCAGGTGTTTGCGCAGGCTGACTTGCAGCCCCGCCCGCAGCTTGGTGCAATAGGCCAAGTCAGCGCCGATGTATTTGTCGGGGTAAAACATCATCCGCAGCTCGGTGTGGACGGTGTTTGACAGGAAAAACAGCCATTTGAGGAAATCGCCACGCGCCTTGTGGCCTGGGGCGGGAGCCAGCGCGCCGTGTGTTTCCGTGAGCCAGAGCAAGATAGCGCCTGTCTCGAAAATCGCGCCACTGGGTGTTTCCAGCGTCGGGATCAGCCCGTTTGGGTTGAGCGCAAGATAGGCAGGCGCGCTCTGGGCCTTGGCGGCGCGATCAACCAGCAAGGTGTCATAGGGCACGCCGAGCTCTTCCAGCGCGAGCCGGATGATCAGCGAGGCATTGTCAGGGGCGTAGTGCAGTCGGTATGTCATGGCGGCAGTGTAGAGCGGGCCGAGTTGCCCGCCCAGCCTTAAAGCGACAGTTTGAGTTTGAGTTGCGCAGCATCTTCAGGCTGCTCGGGCCAACCTACGTTGGCGTAGTTGCATTCCGTCACGCATGTTGAGGGCCAGCAATGCAATGTTTGTGGCGCCTGCGACTAGCTCAAGCAGCTGAACCGCGTAGAACCCTGTATCAAATTGCCCTGCTTGCGCACGAAGCGCCAGAAAGACGGCACTTGGAAGCAAGATAAGCAAGCCGTTTGCGGCAATTAGTTTCATCCGCTTTGATTTGCGTGCCACTTGGGGCAAACGCCAGCCTTTTCCAAGGGAGGCCCCGGTTGCACCTGCCGTCGCCATGCAAGGAATGAGC
This sequence comes from uncultured Lentibacter sp., assembly GCA_947497495.1. Classification (GTDB taxonomy): domain Bacteria; phylum Pseudomonadota; class Alphaproteobacteria; order Rhodobacterales; family Rhodobacteraceae; genus Lentibacter. The sequence continues at coordinate 29,622 of CANMGT010000004.1, read as the reverse complement.
AGCGCCATGCCGTAGAGAACGCCCATCTTGACGCTGGCAATAGTGGCGTGGCTCGCGAAAAGCTCGCTGATGGCAGTTGAAAGCCAGAATGTTGCAATACAGGCCAAAGCGAGCATTGCGGTGACGATGTGGATGCGCAGTTTCATTTTGATTCCCCTAAAGAATAGCGTGCTATGCATTATTAACTTGCATAGCACGCTATGCAAGTGCTTTCTTGCGGCATGACATTAGAGAAAACAGAGTCAGCTGGATATTTGGCCAATCATATGGCGCGCCTGTTTGCGATGACGCTCGCTAAGCGGGTGCAACACTTGGGCTTGGCCCCAGCCCAGTTCATGGTGCTGATGGATCTGTGGTCACAAGACGGGCTAACGCAGGCCGAGCTGGTTGAGCGTATCGGAGTTGAGCAGGCGACAATGGCCAACACACTGGCAAGAATGAAGCGCGACGGGCTTGTGCAAATGCGCCCAAGCCCTTCCGACCGCCGTGCCAAACTGGTGTTTGTCACCGATGCGGCAAAAGCACTTGAGGCACCCGCTAAAGAGGCAGCTTTGGCGGCCAATGCGAAGGCGCTTGCTGGCTTCAGCAACGAAGAACGCCAAAGTCTGATGAGTACGATGCAAAAAGTGATAGCTAACTTACGGTGAACCGCGCGTGTAAATAGCCCTCGCACCCTTGGAGCAAGTTTCTTATAAGGCGTGAGGGGATAACGACACGAGGCTGCCATGACCGGAGAACTTTCACCCATTGATAAGGCGAAATTCGTTGCTGCCAAGCGGGCGGCCGAGTTTGTCGAAGACGGGATGCGCGTTGGCCTTGGCACGGGCAGCACGGCGGCTTGGTTGGTGCGTTGTCTTGGTGACATGGTCGAGAAAGACGGGCTCAAGATCAAAGGGGTGCCGACAAGCTCCCGTACCGCCGAGCTGGCGCACGATGTGGGCATCGACGTGATCAGCCTTGATGAAGCCAAGTGGCTGGATATGACGATTGACGGCGCTGACGAGTTTGACGGCGAGCTGAACCTTATCAAAGGCGGTGGCGGAGCGCTTTTGCAGGAAAAGATCGTTGCGACGGCCTCTGACCAGATGATCGTGATCGCCGACGTGGGCAAAGAAGTCGAGCGGCTCGGCTCGTTCCCTTTGCCTGTCGAGATCATCCCATTTGGTTGGCAGACCACCAAAGCGCTGCTCGAAGAAACGCTGGTGAGCATGGATGTGCTGGGCCGCGACACGACGCTGCGGATGAACGGCTCGGTGCCTTATATCACGGATGAGGGCAACCATATCCTTGATCTGCACTTGGGGCGGATCGGCAATGCGCGGCAAATGAGCCTCGTGCTGAACCAGATTCCTGGTGTAGTGGAAAACGGCTTGTTCATTGATATTTGTGACAAGGTCGTCGTGGGCTATGGCGACGGCAAAGTCGAGATACGTGATATCAATGCGGGCACTGTCGAGATCGACCGGCTCGACTTTGTGGATGATGACAACCTGTTTACAGATTTGATGGACTGAAGGGTGCGACTATGAGCTTTGATTACGATCTTTTCGTCATTGGCGGCGGTTCGGGTGGTGTGCGCGCGGCGCGTGTCGCGGCGCAGGGTGGCGCGAAAGTGGCCTTGGCCGAAGAAGACCGTTACGGCGGCACCTGTGTTATTCGCGGTTGTGTGCCTAAAAAACTGATGGTTTTCGCCAGTGAGTTCCCGAACGCCATTGCCGATGCGGCCGCCTATGGCTGGACAGTGCATGCGGGCGGCTTTGACTGGAGCGTGTTCAAAACCAAGCTTGACGCAGAGCTTGACCGTTTGGAAAACGTCTATCGCGGCATTTTGAAGAACAACGGTGTCGAGACGTTTGACATGCGCGCCAAGGTTGTCGGTGCGCATGAGGTCGAGCTGGCTGATGGCACGCGCAAGAGTGCAAAGCACATCTTGCTGGCGATGGGCGGGCGGCCTGTGAAGCCCGAGCAGCCCGGCGCCGAGCTTGGGATCACGTCAAACGACATATTCCACCTGCCGGAGCTGCCCAAGAAGATCCTGATCGTGGGCGGCGGCTATATCGCCTGCGAGTTTGCGGGCATTCTCAACGGCCTTGGTGTCGAGGTGACGCAGTATTACCGTGGCGCGCAGATTTTGCGCGGCTTTGACGGCGAGGCGCGCGGGCTTGTCTCAGACGAGATGATCCAGAACGGCGTGAACCTGCACCTTGGCACCAATGTGCTGTCGATGGAGAAGGTCGCGGGCGGCATTGAAGTCAAGGCAACCAACGGTGACACGCAGGTGTTTGACCATGTGATGTTTGCCACTGGACGCGCGCCAAACACCGAGAACATGGGCCTTGAGGAGGCTGGCGTTGCGCTGGGCCGCAAGGGCGAAGTGCTGGTTGACGACTACTCCCAGACGCAGGTGCCCAGCATCTATGCGGTGGGCGACGTGACAGACCGCGTGAACCTTACGCCCGTGGCGATCCGCGAAGGCATGGCCTTTGTGCAAACCGTGTTTAACGGCACGCCGACCAAGCCAGACCATGAGCTGATCCCGACGGCTATTTTCACACAGCCGGAGATGGGCACAGTGGGCCTTTCCGAGGAAGATGCGCGCGAGCAGGAGCCAATTGAAGTGTACTGCACGTCATTCAAGCCGATGCAGCAGAGCTTTGCGGGGCGCGCTGACCGCGTGCTTATGAAGCTTGTTGTTTCACAGGCGAGCCGCAAGGTTTTGGGCTGTCACATTGTCGCGCCCGGCGCGGGCGAGATGATCCAGCTGGCGGGAATTGCCGTAAAGATGGGCGCAACGAAAGAAGACTTTGACCGCACGGTTGCCGTGCACCCGACCATGAGCGAAGAGCTTGTGACAATGAAAGAGCCGGTTCGTAAGGGCTGAAACCCGTTTGCAAGGGTTGAAACTCGCGTGCAGGCACACAAGGTTAGACAGAACGTCTTAGGACATTAAAAGAGAGGAATGCTTTAAATGGCAGGCAATTCGGGCGGCCCATGGGGCGGCGGCGGAAATGACGGCGGAGATGATCGCGATGATCGCGATGAGCGTCCACAGGGTGGGCGCAACAACGGCAGTGAGCCGCAGATCCCCGAGATTGATGAGCTGATGAAGAAAGGCCAAGAGCAACTGCGCGTCCTGATGGGCGGCCGCGGTGGCGGAAGTGGCAAAGGCGGCGGCAACGCAAACGGCCAGGGGCCTGTCGGGCCGGGCCTGAACCGCGGCACTGTTGGCCTTGGTTTGCTTGTGGTCTTCGGCCTTTGGCTGTTCCAGAGCTTCTACACTGTGAAGCCTGAAGAACAGTCGGTTGAGTTGTTCCTTGGGGAATGCAACAGCCCATGTGTCGGCAACCCCGGGCTTAACTTTGCGCCTTGGCCTGTTGTGACTTACGAAGTCGTTCCGGTGACGCGTGAAACCATTGAAGACATTGGTGGCGGCACTGGCTCGGAAGCAGGCCTGATGCAGACGGGCGACGAGAACATCGTTGATATCGACTTCCAAGTTGTTTGGAACATCAACAACGCGGAAGAATTTCTGTTCAACCTGCGCGACCCGAAAGCAACAATTCGCGCGGTTTCGGAATCAGCGATGCGCGAGATCATCGCGCAGAGCGAGCTTGCGCCGATCCTCAACCGCGACCGTGGGATCATTGAGCAGCAGCTTGAAACGCTCGTGCAGTCAACGCTGGATAGCTACAACAGCGGCGTGACGATTGTGCGTGCCAACTTCGACAAGGCTGACCCGCCTGCCGAAGTTATCAACAGCTTCTTTGCCGTGCAATCAGCCGCGCAAGAGCGTGACAAGCTTGAAAAGCAAGCCGATGCCTATGCGAACAAAGTGCTCGCGGCGGCGCGTGGTGAGGCCGCTCAGGTGCTGGAAGAGGCCGAAGGTTACCGCGCCAGCGTGGTCAACGAAGCCGAAGGTGAAGCCAGCCGTTTCACAGCGGTTTTGACGGAATACCAGAAGGCGCCCGATGTCACGCGCAAGCGACTTTACCTTGAGATGATGGAAGATGTCCTTGGCGACGTCGACAAGATTATCCTCGGCGGCCAAGAGGGCGGACAGGGCGTTGTGCCTTACCTGCCGCTCAACGAGCTGCGCAAAAACTCAGCCGGAGGGAACAACTGATGCGGACTTCTACATATATCCTGCCAGTGATTGTTCTGGCGATTGCCGGCATCCTGTCGTCAGTGTTTATCGTTGACGAGCGTGAAAAAGCGCTGGTTTTGCAATTCGGTAAAGTCGTGTCGATCAAAGACGAGCCGGGCCTCGCGTTCAAGATCCCGCTGATGCAGGAAGTTGTGCGCTATGATGACCGTATCCTGAGCCGCGATGTGACGCAGTTCCAGATCACCCCGTCAGATGACCGCCGCCTCGAAGTGAACGCCTTTGCGCGCTACCGCATCTCTGACGTCGAGCGCTTCCGCCAGGCGACAGCGGCTGGAGGCGACATTGCCATCGAAGTGGCTGGACGCCGTCTTGACAGTATCCTGCGTTCCAAAACTCGCGAAGTCTTGGGCTCGGTTACCTCAAACGACATCCTGTCGTCGGATCGTGCCGCGTTGATGCTGCGCATTCGCAACGGAGCTATCTCTGATGCGCGTGCGCTGGGCCTCGACATTATCGACGTGCGCCTCAAGCGGACGGACTTGCCGGACGCCAACCTCGCGGCCACCTTCGGGCGGATGCAGGCCGAGCGCGAACGCGAAGCTGCCGACGAGATTGCCCGTGGTAACGAAGCCGCGCAACGTGTGCGCGCTCTGGCCAACAGAACGCAGGTCGAGATTGTCTCGGATGCGAAGCGTAAAGCCGAGATCACCCGTGGTGAAGCCGACGCGAAACGCAACGCCATTTTCGCAAAAGCCTTTGGTGCTGACGAAGAATTCTTTGAATTCTATCGCTCGCTGAATGCTTATCGTGGCGCGTTGAAGGGCAGTAACACCAGCATGGTCATGTCGCCGGATGGGGAGTTCTTTAACTACCTCAATAGCGACAGCGGCAAGTGAGCCGGGACAAGTGATCTGGGCAAACGCCCTTCTGGCCCTCGGGCTTGTATTACTATTGGAGGGGCTGGTCTATGTGCTGGCCCCTTCGCTCGTTGAGCAGCTCTTGCAAGCGTTGCGCGACATCCCCGTTGAGGCGCGCAGAATGGTTGGCGCCCTGATGGCGGTTTTGGGCCTTTTGCTGGTCTATGGGGCAAAGGCACTCGGAGCGTAGGCCAAATCAAGCCGAAAAATAGCAGATCACGTTCCGTTTACCAAAAAGTGCGCAGAACTTCACAGAAGTTCACTGACTTGCAGTTGCTAAGTTTGGCATCAGGGTTACATTCAGACAAGACACTCGGGCAAGCCCGGGCATCTCACGAGATGAAGGAGTATTCGGTGTGAGCAGACAAGTGGTTGCCAGAACGGCAAGCGATTTTCAGGTTTCAAACGCGGTGCGCGGGCTTTGGCTTGCTGCGCTTGCAATTGGTTTGGTGTTGGCGCAGGCCATAGCCGCGAGTGCGCGGCCTGACAGTTTTGCTGATCTTGCAGACAGCGTAAGCCCCGCAGTGGTGAACATCACGACGACAACTATGGTTGCACGCGGAACAGGCCCCGGCGCGATTGTGCCGGAGGGCAGCCCGTTTGAAGACTTTTTCAAAGAATTCCAAGACCGCAACAATCAGGGCGACCGTCCGCGGCGCTCTTCGGCGCTTGGCTCGGGGTTTGTGATTTCGGAAGACGGCTTTATCGTCACCAACAACCACGTGATCGACGGCGCTGACGAAATCATCATCGAGTTTTTCTCGGGCGAGGAGCTTGAAGCGAAGCTTGTTGGAACGGACAAGAAAACAGACATCGCCTTGCTCAAAGTCGAAAGTGAAGAGCCTTTGGCCTTTGTGCCTTTCGGCAATTCTGACATTGCGCGTGTCGGTGACTGGGTGATGGCGGTTGGCAACCCGCTCGGGCAGGGGTTTTCTGTCAGCGCGGGCATTGTGAGCCAGCGCAACCGCGCTTTGCAGGGCGCCTATGACGACTACATCCAGACGGATGCTGCGATCAACCGGGGCAACTCGGGCGGGCCGCTGTTTAACATGGACGGTGAAGTTGTTGGCGTGAACACAGCCATTCTCAGCCCCAATGGCGGCTCGATCGGCATCGGCTTTTCGATGGCCTCCAACGTGGTTGTACGGGTGATCGACCAGCTGCGCGAATTCGGGGAAACCCGCCGTGGCTGGCTTGGTGTGCGCATTCAAGACGTGACAGAGGATGTGGCCGAGGCGATTGGCCTTGAGAAGACAGCCGGCGCTATGGTGACGGATGTGCCTGAAGGGCCTGCGAAGGAAGCGGGCATGCTGGCGGGCGATGTTATCATGAGCTTTGACGGGGTTGATGTTGAAGACACACGTGGCCTCGTGCGTCAGGTTGGCAACTCGGATGTTGGCAAAACAGTGCGCATTGTGGTGTTCCGCGAGGGCAAAACCCAAACGCTGAAAGTGACGCTCGCGCGCCGCGAAGAGGCCGAAGGGGCAGTGCCTGCGGTGCAAACCGAGGAGGGCGCCGAAGAAGAGGGCCCTGCGACCACCGAGATGTTCGGCCTGACTCTTTCCGCGATCAGCGATGAACTGCGCGCCCAGCTTGAGCTGTCAGACGACGCCACTGGCCTTGTCGTGACGGATGTCAGCGAGGCGTCAGATGCTTTTGAAAAGGGTGTGCGCGCGGGCGATGTAATCACCGAGGCGGGCCAGCAGAAAGTGAGCAGCGCGTCTGATCTGAAAAAGCAGGTCGAGCAAGCCAAGGAGGCGGGCCGCAAGTCGCTTCTGTTGTTGGTGCGCCGTTCGGGTGAGCCACGGTTTGTGGCGATTTCTCTGGAGTAAATCGCGATTGAAAACGAACAACGGCCGCTCTTTTGAGCGGCCGTTTGCGTTTGGCAGTGAGGCTTGGGTTAGCTGCGGGCGCGGCGGTTTAGGGCGACAGTGCCGAGCGCCATATCGGTGAGGCCCTGACCGCGCTCGGAGGTGCTCATCAGAATGATCGAGCCGAACTGGACAATCGGGATGGCGAAGGACAGCGTGTAGCCGAGCGTGTGCAAGAAGGCTTCGCTGGAGTTGATCCGTGCGCCGTGTGCATTGCGAAACTCGATTGCTGTGAAGCGCATGCCCAGCGTTGCAGCGCCGTTTGACAGGGTCACGACGCGGTAAGCAAAGCTCACAAAGAACGTCAGAAGCGGCAGGAAAAACAAGCCCGTGAAGGCCGTGAACGGGACGATGAGAATGACAATCAGCACGATCAAAACCGTGTCGATGACCCATGCGATAAGCCGTTTCATCGGCACGTCGGCGTAAAACTCGGGCTGATAGTGGGGGTCGGGCAGGGCCCATGTTTCGTTTGTCATGTTGCTCTCGTGTCTGGCCTTAAAGGGTGGGCTTGCCCCAGAGTTAACCGGAGCAAGCGTTGTTAGGAAGGCTTAGGCGTCTTCTTTTTCGTCTGCCTCACGCGGGGCTTTTGCGGCCTCGGCGCGTTCATCCATGAAGTCATCAAACTCGGACTTGTCTTTGGCGTCGCGCAGACGTTGCAGGAAGGCTTCGAAGTTTTCCTGCTCTTCTTCGAGGCGGCGAAGCGTCTCGTTTTTGTAGGCGTCAAAGGCGCTGTTACCTGACGAACGCGTCTGATGAAAATGTGCGCGGCGGTGGGCGCGGCGGCTGTGGCAGGATTTACCGAACATGCGTTTACTCCAGATCATGTAGAAGAGAAGGGCAAGGCCGACGGGCCAGACGAAAATAAAGCCGAGCACCATGGCGGCGATCCAGGCACCTTTGCCTTTCTCGTCAAGCCACGCCTCCGAACGGGAGAGCCAGCCTTGTGTCGGGGCGTTTGTGGCGGCGGTTGTCATGTGTGTCTCCTTTGGTTGTGTTTGCGTTGAATGTGAATGCCTTTCACATTACCAAGATTGGGGGAGGCGGTGTGAATTGCAATGCTTAATGTAAATCTTTTTTACATTATTTTTGAGAAACAAATAAAAACAGGGGGTTACAGCGAATTTTTCGCGTTGAGCTCTCAAGGGATATTGACCTTGGCGCGGCTTGGGCGCATCGTTTGCTCATGAATTTTGCACAAAAAATAACCCGCCTGCCGAGACCTTTTGAGAAAACCCGTGGTGCCGAGGCACGCGGGCTTTTCCCCGAGTTTTCTGACGAGATGGCGGAGCTTGTGGAGGGCGCGGCAGGCTGTAGCCCTTACTTGAGCGGGCTTATGGCCAAAGAACGCGACTGGCTGGTGCAAGCGGTTGAGCAGCATGACACGGCGCTTGAGGCCGAGTTTGCGCGGCTTCACGGGGTGAGTGCTGCGGAGTTGCCGGATGCTTTGCGCCAAGGCAAGCGCCGCGTGGCCTTGCTGGCGGGCCTTGCCGACTTGGCGGGCGTTTTCAGCCTTGAAGACGTCACAGGCGCGCTCACCGACTTTGCTGACTTGTCTGTTCAGCTGGCGCTCAAGGCGACTGTCGGCGCAGAGATCAAGCGCGGCAAGTTGCCGGGGGTTGATAACCCCGAGGCTGATGATCTGGGCGGCATGTTTGTACTGGCTATGGGCAAGGGCGGTGCGCATGAGCTGAACTACAGCTCGGATATCGACCTGATCTGCATGTTCGACGAGACCCGCTTTGCGCCTGAAGACTTTCACGAAGCCCGCTCGAGTTTTGTGCGCGCCACCCGCAAGATGAGCGCGATGCTGAGCGAGTTGACAGCCGAGGGCTATGTCTTTCGCACCGACCTGCGCTTGCGGCCAGACCCTGCGGTCACGCCTGTTTGCATCGCGGCGGAAGCGGCAGAGCGCTACTATGAAAGCCTCGGGCGCACATGGGAGCGGGCGGCCTACATCAAGGCCCGCACGGCGGCAGGCGACATTGCAGCAGGCGAGCGCTTCCTGAAAACGCTGAAGCCGTTCGTGTGGCGCAAACACCTCGACTTTGCCGCCATTCAAGACGCCCATGACATGCGCCTGCGGATCCGCGAGCATAAGGGGGTGGGGGGCAAGATTAACCTTCAAGGCCATGACATGAAGCTTGGGCGTGGGGGCATCCGCGAGATCGAGTTTTTCACCCAGACCCGCCAACTTATTGCAGGCGGGCGCGATGCCAGCTTGCGGGATCGGCGCACCGTGCCGGCCCTCGCGCTGCTGGCCGGGGCTGGCTGGGTGCCACAGGACACGGCGGAAACCCTGAGTGCGCATTACCGCGCGCACCGTGAAGTCGAGCATCGCGTGCAGATGATCAACGATGCGCAGACACATTTGCTGCCCAATTCGCCGGAAGGCATGGCGCAGCTTGCGGCCTTCATGGGGGAAGACCAGCGCGACCTTGAGACACGGCTCACTGAGCGGCTCAACGAAGTGCACGAGCTGACAGAGGGGTTCTTTGCAGCCGAAAGCGAGCGGCCCCGCGTGGTTGAGACAGGCCTTGATGCGGATGTGATCAGCCGCTGGCGCACCTATGCTGCTTTGCGCTCCGAGCGTGGCACGGCGATTTTCAACCGCCTCAAGCCGGACATCCTGATGCGCCTGTCCAAAGCCGCAGACCCGCACAGCGCGCTCTTGGCGTTTGACGGCTTTCTGGCCGGTTTGCCCGCTGGCGTGCAGTTGTTTTCGCTCTTTGAAGCCAACCCGCAGCTTGTTGACCTGCTGGTTGATATCGCCAGCACAGCGCCTGAGTTGGCGGCGCATCTGGCGCGGCATTCCTCGGTGTTTGATGCGGTGATCGGCGGCGATTTCTGGGGGCCGTGGCCCGGCCTTCCGGCTTTGAGAGAAGAGCTTGCAAAGCTGCTGGCTGCCGAGCCAGACTATGAGCGCAAGCTTGATCTGACGCGCCGTTGGCAGAAGGAATGGCACTTCGGGATCGGGGTCCATTTTCTGCGCGGAATGATACCGTCGGCCAAAGCCGCGCGGCACTATGCTGACTTGGCAGAGGCGACACTCAGCGCGCTGTTCCTTGAGGTGCAGGCGCAGTTTGCGACAAAGCATGGCCCGCCACCGGGGGCTGGGGCTGTGGTGCTTGGCATGGGCTCGCTCGGGGCGCGGCGGCTTGCCTCGACTTCTGATCTGGACATTATCGCGCTTTATGAGCCCCTTGAAGCGGAAGCGTCAGAGGGCAAGCGCCCCTTGGCGACGCGGCCCTACTATGCCCGCCTGACCCAAGCGATGGTGACAGCGTTGAGTGCGCCGATGGCCGAGGGGCGGCTATATGAGGCCGATATGCGCCTGCGCCCGTCCGGCAACCAAGGCCCCGTAGCCACGAGCTGGCAGTCATTTTGCGACTATCAAACAGGCGAAGCATGGCTTTGGGAGCATCTGGCCTTGGTGCGCGCGCGCCCCGTTTGCGGGCTTGCAAGCCTTGGCGAAGCGTTTGAAACCTTCCGCACCGAGCTGCTTGCAGACAAAGGCCGCGACACCGAGCGCACGCGACAGGGCGTGGCCGAGATGCGCGGCAAGATCGCGGCGGCCAAAGCGCCGACAAGCCTTTGGGACGCCAAGATCGGCGCGGGCCGTTTGCAAGACATCGAGTTGTTCGCACAGGCCGGTGTGCTTGGCGCGGGGGCGGGCGACACCAGCATAGAGGACGGGCTGCGCGCTTTAGCAAGCTCCGGGCTGGTCACGGCCGGAGAGGCTGCGGCTTTGGAACAGACTTACGAGTTGCTTTGGACGCTCAACCTGACAACACGTTTTTTGAGCAACAAGCCGTTTAACCCCGCCACCGCAGGAGAGGGCGCCACGCTTTTGTTGCTGCGCGAAACGGGCATGAAGGACATGACAGAGCTTGCCCTCACGCTAGAAACACGCATTGATGAAGCTGCCAAGATCATCGGGCGTGCGCTGAAAGTTGATCCTGAATGCTGATAAGGAGGCCTGTATGAAGGGCGATATCTATGACCCGAAAGCGCTGGTGCGCGAGGCCTATAACATTGAAGGCATCACAGCGCCCGAGTGCCGGACGATATTTCTGGATTGGGCATTGAGCCTGCCTGAGGATCAAGACACGCAAGGCGCGATTGGTGTGCTGCTTGCGCGCCATGGGGTTGAGGGCCACCCTATGACTGAAGTGCTGCAAGATGGCCTTCAAAAGATGTCGACAGCGCGGCGGCGCGGTGGGTGGCAAGGCCGAAGAAAGTCATAACGCTGTATTATTTAACATTTTTTCAGTGGTTTCTCGTGTCGATCGCCGACGCGAGGCGGCACTCAATTACCAACAAGTTGCCTAAAAGTTGTCTCAATCCGCCGTCATTCTCATTCCTGAGCAGTAAAGGGCAAAAAGCCCAGCAGTTACGGGCAAATGCCTGAAGGAGAATGGAAATGAAGATGATGAAAGCAGCAATGATCGCCGTTTTAGGCTTTTCGGTAAGCGGGTGCGCGACTTTGGATGTCGCCACACGGAACGCCTCTTTTGCGGCCCCGCAACAAAGCCAAACCCTGAACCAAATTGTCGGGATTTCTGATGTCAAAGTGACTGTGTCGCACGAGCTTCGCGTGTCCGAAGCCGCTTTGTTTTACCCTGTCGCCGACATTGTCTGGCGCGGTGAAGCGCGGGGCGACCGCTACCAGCAGGTTGGCGCAATCTTTCAGGAAAGCGCCAGCAAGGCCAGCGCCGCTCTTGAGGGCGAAACAAAAGCCAACCTCGAAATCGACGTGCTGCGTTTTCATGCGCTGACAGACAAGGCCCGCTACACGGTTGGCGGTGTGCACTCGATCAGCTTTATGATGCGCCTGAAAGATCCGCAAACAGGCGTTGATCTGATCGCGCCTCGCAAGATCAAGGCTGACTTGAAGGCCTACGGCGGCCAGGATGCTATCGCGGCTGATGCGCGCGGTGAGACACAAAAGCTTCGTATCACGCAGCACCTTGCCAACGTCATTCGAGCCGAGATCGCTGGTGGTGTCGCCGTTGAAGCGCCCGTCGTGACACGCAACGCTGTCGCCCTTCCTGCAAATGCCGGAATCGGCGGCGTCTACTAAGGCTTTCAAAGCCAACACAAACTGTTGTAAGGGGGCTGTATGACACAGTCCCCTTATTCCGTTATTCGCCTCAAGCCGAAGGCCGACGCCCGCAAGATCCGCTTTGGAGCGCCTTGGGTGTTTGACAACGAGCTTGTCCTTGATCGCCGCACAAAGAACATCCCTGCGGGGACGATCGTTCTGTTGGAAGACAGTGAGCACGCCCCGCTGGGCCTTGTGGGCTTTAACGCAGGCTCGCGTATCGCCGGGCGCATGCTTGAACGCGATGTGGGCGCGACGATAGATGTGGCGTGGTTTCAGGCCCGTCTTGAGCGCGCATTGGCGCTGCGCGAGCGGCTCTACGATGAGCCATTCTACCGCCTCGTTCATGCCGAATCTGACGGGCTGCCCGGCGTGGTGATCGACAGGTTTGGCGACACGCTGGTGTTGCAGCCCAACGCGGCTTGGGCCGAGGCTAACCTTGACGCGCTGACAGAAGCTCTGGTGAGCTTGCCGGGCGTTGTGAACGTGCTGAAGAACGCCTCGGGCCGTGCCCGCGGCCTTGAAGGGCTTGACGATGTCAGCGGTGTTCTGGCCGGAGCGGCGCCCGAAGGCGCACTGCCTGTCTTGATGAACGGCGCGACCTATATGGCCGACCTAACAGGCGGGCAGAAAACCGGTATTTTCTTTGACCAACGCGACAACCAAGCCTTTGCTGCCCGTTTGGCTAAGGGCGCTGACGTACTCGATGTGTTCAGCCATGTTGGCGGCTTTGCTCTGGCGGCCCTTGCCTCCGGGGCCAGGTCTGCTTTGGCGGTTGATGGCTCGGCCGCAGCGCTTGAGCTCGCCTCAGAAGGCGCGGCGGCCAGTGGCATGTCCGAGCGTTTTGAAACGCGGTGTGGCGATGCTTTTGACGCGCTTGCAGCCTTGGGCCAAGAGGGCCGCAAATTTGACATGGTGATTTGCGATCCGCCCGCATTTGCGCCCTCCAAAAAAGCGCTCGACGCGGGTTTGCGCGCCTATGAGCGGATCGCGAGACTTGCGGCACCACTGGTGAAAGACGGCGGCTACCTCGGCCTTTGCTCGTGTTCGCACGCGGCTGACTTGTCGAAGTTCCGCGCGGCTTCATCACGCGGGATAGGCCGTGCGGGGCGCAGCTCCCAACTCATTCACACGGGCTTTGCGGGGCCAGACCACCCCCTCATGCCGCAGCTCGCAGAAAGCGGATACCTCAAAGCGCTGTTCTACCGCCTTTGAAGGCCTTGCTCGACACTTGCGTGCTTTACCCGACGGTGATGCGCGAGATGCTTCTTGGCGTGGCCAATGCCGGCGCGTTCGAGCCGCTGTGGTCGGCCACCATCGAAGGCGAGTGGGCGCATACCGCAGAAAAGCACCAGAGCGGCGGACGGGCCTTTGCGGAAGGCGAAATTGCGCTGTTGAATGTGCGCTGGCCGAATGCGCGGGTGCGCTACGGCGAGGCGCTTGAGCAGCGGCTTTGGCTTCCGGATGCGGGCGATATCCATGTGCTGGCAGCGGCTGTTGCGGGCTCGGCTGATGTGATCATCACATTGAACAAAAAGGACTTTCCAGCCCAAATACTGGCGGAAGAGGGCCTGAGCCGTTCAGACCCTGACAGCTTTCTACGGGGGCTTTGGGCCGCTGAACCCGCGCTTGTTGAAGCTGTCGCCGTGCAAGTTCTGGCAACGGCACGCAGGCTTTCCGCAGAAGACTGGACGATGCGCGGATTGCTCAAGAAGGCCCGTCTGCCACGGCTTGCCAAAGCGCTCGACGGCCTCGGCTAGGGGTTGCTCCAGCGCGCCTCAAGCTGGCGGATTGCGGCGATGCGCTCTTCGGTTTTAGGATGGCTCAGAAGCCAGGCGGGCGGCTTGCCCGCGACGGCGCCAGTGAGGTGCTCGAGCTTTTCAAACAGGGCAATCTGCGGCGCGACACCAAAGCCCGCTTTGGTGAGCAGGGCGGCGGCGTATTCATCGGCCTCATACTCGTCAGAGCGGGAAAGCCGCGCCGCGAGCAGGTTGGCCGCATGGCTTGCGATCCAGGGCCCGATGCCCGGCAAAAAGCGTGAAAGTATGGCGCCTAGCGCCATCCGCAGCGCGTTCTGACCCGAAAAGTCGATCATCCGGCGGCGCGAGTGGCCAAGCGCGACATGGCCCAGCTCATGGGCGATGACGGAGGCCAGTTCGTCGGCGCTCACCTCGCCGGATTCGAACTTGTTATAGAAGCCGCGGGTGATGAATATCCGACCATCGGGCGCGGCAAGGCCGTTCACCGGCTCGATTTCGTAAATGTTTACAGAGATTTGAGGAAGTTCAAGCGCGACGGCAAGGCGCTCCAGCGTGGGCGTGAATGCAGCGTCTTTCAGCTTGGTGGATTGCTGATCAAGCTCCTTGAGCGTGCGCCAACTGGAGAACTTGTAGATCATCAAACCATAGAGCAGCGGCAGTAGTATGGGGAGCATCTTGAGCATGGGCTTGATATGGGGCCTTAGTGCTCACCACGCAACGGGCATTTTTGTCGGGCCGCGAAAAGCCCAGCCCTGAAAGGGAACTTCGCCGGTGAGATGCAGGTTGGGCAGCTCGTGAAAGAGGAGCGGGAGCGCGACTTCGGTGATCAGGGCGCGCGCGACGGCGGCACCTCCGCAAAAATGTGGCCCCGCGCCAAAGGGGATACTGGGGCCTGTGTTGCGGGTGATGTCAAAGCGTTCCGGCGTTTCAAAATGGGCTTCGTCGTGGCCCGCTGAGGAGAACATGAAGAACACGCGATCGCCTTGTTCAAAGCTCACGCCGCAGACTTCATCATTTTGTGCAACCTCGCGCGGAGACATTCCGATGGGGGACATCCAGCGTGCGTATTCGCTGAAGACATCACCCCAAGAGGCCTTGTTTTGTTGAACCAAATGCAGTTGCGCGGGGTGCGTGAGCAGCGCCCAAGCCGCACCGGCGATGACATCGCGCGGCTCGTTCTGGCCTCCGGAGATGATCAGTTTGATGTTGGCGCGTGTGGCGGCCATGTCCAGGTTGGAGGCGAGTTGCACGGACAGTGCCGAGCTGTTCGGTTTGGCCTCGAGCTGTGGGATCATCTCGTCGATGTGGCGGTCGATCGAGGCGGTGCAATCGTTGCAATTGGCTTCGATTTTCGCGTCACCGGCGTAGTTGGCGCAGCCGTCGATCATGCCTTGGCTGACTCGGTCCATTTCGGCGGCGGACATGTTTGTGAGCCCTGTCACCAGCTTGAGGGCCTCGGCGGACACGGGCATGGCGAAATCGCGCACGAGGTCACATTTTCCTTTTGGTTTCAGTGACTTCAAGATGCTTTCGGTGGCGGCTCTGATGGGGGCTAACCATGTGTCGCGGGTTGTTCGGGGGCTGAGTGCGGGGAAGAGGATTTTGCGTTCGCGTATATGCGCGTCGCCGTCTTTGCGCATCAGGTTTTCGCCCATAAGGCGGGTCATCAAGCCGTGTGGCTGGCGCGAGGAAAAGGTGCTAACCCGTTTTTCCTGAACGAAAATATCGTCTCGCCTTGTGAACAGGGTGGCGCTTAGCTCGGGCACGAAAGCGACGGGGGCCTCGCGGCGCATGCGGGCGAGGTCGGGGTAAGGATCGGCGGCGAAAGCGACTGGATCAATATGGATGACAGGGGCATTGCTCATGTGGTTAGGTTAACCTGCGGGATCGCGGTTTTCGAGAGGTATCGGCATGGGCTTGAATTATCAATTAGATCAAGGGTTTGGAGGCGCAGCTAAGCTTGGGCTGATCGTGCTCTCGACGGATGAGACCTTGGAGAACGAAGCGCGGCAGGTGCTGGCGGGGCGTGTTGTGAGCCTTGTTCACACCCGCATACCAGCTGAATCAGAAGTGACACCTAAAGCCTTGAAAATGATGGAAAACCGCATTCCATCCACAGCCGAATTGTTGCCCGAAGGCCTGCTTTCGGTGGGCTATGGCTGCACTTCGGCGTCAACGGTTATTGGCACGGAGCGCGTGGCCGAACTGGTGCGGATGCACCAACCCGAGGCGGCTGTCACCAACCCTATGAGCGCCGTGATTGCCGCGCTTAACGCTCTGAAAGCAAAGAATATTGCTTTCGTGACCCCCTATGTCAAAGAGGTCAACGGGCCAATGCGGGAGCTGCTAAAAGCCGAAGGCTTTAGCCCGGTTGCCGAAGGGGCGTTTGAGCAATCAGACGACAGAACCGTTGCGAGAATCAGCGAGGAATCAACGCTTGAAGCTGTTATTAATACAGCAAAATCAAGTGCTTGCGATGCTGTTTTCGTGAGTTGCACCAATCTGCGCAGCTTTGGCATCATCGAGGCGGCAGAACAGGCTGTCGGGGTGCCAGTTATCTCGTCAAATCAAGCGCTTATCTGGCATATGCTCAAGCTTGCCGGGGTCGATGCGAGGAGCTGGGGGCCGGGGCGGCTGTTTTCACAATAGTTAACGGGCCAAAACACCAGTGCCTACGGTATGCAGCTACATATGCAGCTATCCGTGCAGAACGCGTGCATACGTTTTGGCAAAACCGCCGCTGTTAACGCCGCGTGCGCAGCTTTGAGAGTTTGAGCAACCATCTGCCCAGAAAAGCGCTGGCTCCGAGGGCCGCCAAAAGGCCGAGCGCTTGGGTGATCATGTCGGAGGCCATTGTCAGGTTGTGTGAGAAGGCCTGCCCGAGCGACAGGTAAAGCGCAACCCAGACAGCCTCGCCCACCGTGGCCCAAAGCGTGAAACGTGCCCAGCGGAGTTTGGCGGCGCCTGCGGCCAAGTTGGCGTAGGGGCCGAGCGGAGAAAACAGCCAGCGCGTGAGAAACACGCCATAGCCGCCGTGGCTGAGCAGATAAGCCCGCGCGCGCATGTAAAGGCGGCGGCGTTTGGGGCGGCTGGCGAGCTTGCGTTCCACAATGGCACCGCCGCGCCGTCCTGCCACATAGCCGAGCTGATCGCCCGCAATGGCGCCTGTTAAGGCCGCGCCCGCGACTGCGCTGAGGCCCAAGTCGCCAGCGGCCACAAAAGCGCCCGCCGCCAGCATCATCAGCGAGGAGGGCACAGGCGCTGCAAGGCAGGAGGCAAATGTGGTGAGTGCGAGTAGGGGCACGCCGTAGCTGGCGAGTAGCTGAAACAGTGTATCGGTCATTTTGCGGACGTGTGCGCTGCGAGATAGTCTTGCGCGATTGCGATGATCTCCTCGACAGGCAGGCCGCGATTGTCGGCGATGTCTTGCAGCGTGGGGCGCTTACCAGTGTGCTCGTCTGTGTGCTCGGTGATGCCGAGGTGTTGGGCAAGCGCGTGCCCGTCAACGTGCCATGAGTTGGCAATGTAGCGCGGCGTCATCCAGCCCTCAATCGGCTGGGCCTGATGGGCCGCGTCTGACCAGTAGATGGCGTGGCGCACAAAGCCCGTGGCAAAGACCAACACCAGCGCAAGGGCGAGGGCAAGGGCGAGGGAGATAAGCGGATGGTGCCGGAAGATAGCCAACCAGCGCTGCATCAGATCAGCTCGCGCATGCCCTTGGTGATGCCATCAAGTGTCATCGGCACCATGCGGTTTTCAAAGATTTCGCGGATCATGTTGATCGAATGTGTGTAGCCCCAGTGCTGTTCCGGCACGGGGTTGATCCAGATGTGGTTGGGCCACTGCTCGCGCGCACGTTGAAGCCAGACAGAGCCTGCTTCGGCGTTCCAATGCTCGTTTGCGCCGCCCGCGTAAGCGACTTCGTAGGGGCTCATCGAGGCGTCGCCGACGAAGATGCATTTGTAGTCGGAGCCGTAGGTGCGCAGCACGTCCCATGTGGGGGTCTGCTGATCCCAGCGGCGCTTGTTGTCGCGCCACACGCCTTCGTAGAGGCAGTTGTGAAAGTAGAAATGCTCCATGTGCTTGAACTCGGAGCGCGCCGCCGAGAACAACTCTTCGAGCACTTTCACGTGCGGATCCATCGAGCCGCCGATGTCAAGAAACAGCAGCACCTTCACGGCGTTGCGCCGCTCGGGGCGTGTTTTGACGTCCAAGTAGCCGTGCTCGGCTGTGGCGCGGATGGTCCCGTCCAAGTCTAGCTCGTCATGGGCCCCGTCACGCGCCCATGCGCGCAGGCGCTTGAGCGCGACTTTAATGTTGCGAGTGCCCAGCTCGACGTCACCGTCGAGGTTTTTGAAGTCGCGCTTGTCCCAGACCTTCACAGCGCGCTGGTGGCGGCTTTCGTTCTGGCCGATGCGCACGCCTTCAGGGTTGTAGCCATGCGCGCCAAAAGGCGAGGTGCCGGCTGTGCCGATCCACTTGTTGCCGCCTTGGTGGCGCCCCTCTTGCTCTTTGAGGCGTTCTTTCAATGTTTCCATGAGCTTATCAAAGCCACCCAAGGCTTCTATTTCGGCTTTTTCTTCAGCGCTCAGGTGCTTTTCGGCCATCTTTTCAAGCCAGTCAGCGGGGATATCGACAGCTTCAAGAACGTCGCTGAGCGGGACATCGTCAAGCCCTTTGAAGGTGTGTGCAAAGGCGCGGTCGTAGCGGTCAAGGTGGCGCTCGTCTTTGACCATGGCGGCGCGGCCGAGGTAGTAGAAGGCTTCGATGTCATAGGTGACGAGGCCGGCTTTGACGGCTTCCAGAAACGTCAGGTATTCGCGCAGGGAAACCGGGATGTTGGCTTCGCGAAGGTTCTCGAAAAAGGGAAGAAACATCGCGCGCGCCCCTTACATGAAGCGGATCAGGGCGATGTTTATGAAGAGGCCGATGATGGCGAAGATAACGCCGAATGCGGCGCCATACTGCACCATATCAAGTGTTTTTCCGCCGCCTTTGCGGGCGCGAAGAGCGCCGATTGCGGCTCCGATAAGTGCAAATATTGCAACGAACATGTTTGTCTACCCGCGGTTACCTCGTATCGGGCTGAGCGTTGAGATTTCGCGCATCTTGGCGCGAACGGCCCATTCCGAGCCAAACCCGTAACGCGCCCAGCCGAGACTGTCCAGCCTGACGTGCTGTGCTTCGGAAGAACGCCCCGTCAACTCGAGGGCTTCTGCACGCAGCAGCATGAGGGTGCTGAGCAGGGCGGCGTTTTCGTGCGTTTTGGCAATATGGATCGCCGGATTGACGAGCGACAGGGCGCGCACACCGTTGCCCTGGCTGATGGCGTGGGAGGCAAGCTGCGAGGCGACATAGGCGCGGTGCAGGGTTGTCGCGCCGGTGCGGGCATAGAACTGGTCGGCGGCCTGAAAGTGCTTGAGTGCTTCGGCGGGGTTTGACTGCGTGGCGATGCGGCCCATGGCGTAATGGGCGAAGGCGCGGCGGTGATCCTGCCAGCCAAAGGCGCGTGACACGTCGAGGGCTTTTTGCGCGGCCTTACGGCGTTGCGGCATGCTGGCACCCGGGCCAAGCGCTGTTTGAACGGCGGCAATATAGCTGCGCGGCGTCGGGTTGGGGCGCTCGGGCGAGAGGCCTTCACCGCGCGGGTTCAGGCGTGCGAGGATGGCCGGAAGCTTGGCCGCGACCTGGCGTTTGCTCATGCCGGTGCGCAGCTCGGGGGCGTAGTAGGCGCGCAGGATGAGCATGTCAAAGCCGGTGAGAACGGTGTGGATGTTGTCATCGTTGAAGACACTGTCGGGCAGGCGGTACAAGTCGTTCAGCGGGCCGAGCGCTTGGGCAAGCTCTTCGTGCAAACAGTCGCGCACTTCCTGTGGGCTGGCGTCGTTTGGCACGAAAATCGCGAGCCTGTCGCGGTTGCGCAGCAGGGCCCAGTTGGTTTTAGAGGTCCGCTTGGCCGCTTTATACTCGGAAATGTCGGAGATATTTGGCACCACGAAGCAGGCGGCTTGCGGCAGGTTCTTGCGAATGTCGGCGCGGCTGACTGCTTGGATGGTGATGTTGGCATCGGCGGATTTTGTCAGCCCGACGTTCAGGCGCGCTTCGCTTTTCAAACGGTAGATCAGGCGGGTCAGGTCGGGCAGAAGCGTCGCGGGCGGGGCGCCTGTGACGCGCACCGAAATGGGCTGTTCAAAGCGGGTGAGTGCAGGCAGTTCGCGGCCCGATTCAAGGCTGAAGGACAGCTCGAGGAAGTCGCGGGCGATGTCAATATTGCTGCGCGTCGGGCGCTCGGGGGTGGGTGTTGTGAACGACTTGAGCGGCGGCATGCCGGAGACAGACTCTTGCACAAAACCACGTGAGGGCGTGTCGGACATGTGGCCAGGCATACAGCCAACAAGCGACATCAGGACGGGGAGCAGCACCTTGCGCATCAGAGGGCTCCTTGCAGAGGCAAGCGAGCAGAGAGCTTCGTCACCATAGTGGGCGCAACAAGAGCATTCGCTCCCGTCTGCACACACGCATGTGGAGCAGTCGAATTCTTCAACATCATCAGCTTCTGCCTCAGTTTTTTGTCGTTAGGCAGACTTGTCGCTGCCCTTCCTGTCCTCGTTAAGGATGAAATGGGGCGAAAAAGTGACGATTTGGATTCGCGGGGGCTGGCTTTGCTTCGATTTTGGTAAAGTGAAGTAAATACAGTGTGTTAAGCTATGCTCTTTGCGCAACACATCACTGTAAAAGCGTTGATTTGGGTGCGATTATCAACAGGATAGTGCACGAAAAACGCCCGCTAGGTTGCAATCAGAGGGGGAATTGGGGCGGCGTGACACCTCAGTTCCAGCGACGGCCCTTCCAGCGGCGATGGATCCAGAACCACTGCCCGGGATGCTCGCGCACGAGGGCTTCAAGCCCGTGGTTGACTGTCTGCGTCATGGTCTCGGGGTCCGAGGGGGTGACTTCCTCTTGCACGATAATCTCGAAATCGAGGCCATTTTCCTGCCGTGCAGCATAGACGGGAATGAGAGCCGCATCGTATTTGAGGGCCAGCTCGGCGGTTATGAGGGATGTCCACGCAGGTTTGCCGAAAAAGTCGAGTTGCGCCCCCGCCCCAAAGGTGAGGTCGGTAAGGATGCCAAGCACGCCGCCAGCGCGCAGATGTTTGACGATCTGGATCATCCCGCGCCTGCCTTGCTCAAACATAGGCTCACCGATTTGCGAGATCGCATGGACATAATGCGCGTTGAAATAGGGGTTGCGCATGGGTCGAAAGAGCGCGCCCATGTTGTGGCCCCGCGCGATCAGGCTGGCGCGCACCGCGTCGTAGTTGCCGAAATGGCCTGTCACCAAGATCACGGGGCGGCCCTCGGCGCGGGCGGCTTCAAGCGCTTCCAGACCGGGGCCGGAGATTCGCGCCGCAATGGCGCGTTTCTTGAAGGCCTCGCCGGAGTAGATCTCGATCAGCGTGCGGCCGAAGTTGTCAGGCACCGCGCGGCAGATTGCTTCGACCTCATCTTTGGGCATGTCCGGCTCGACAAGTGCCAGATTTTCGCGGATTCTCTTGCGCCAGCCCGCCAGCGGGGCGATCAGGCTCGAGACGACCCAGCCGACAGCTGGCACGCGCAGGCGGTAAGGCATTAGCAGCGCAGCGCCGATGATCCCGCGGATCACGAGATTTGAGGCAAAATATTCCGCCTTTTTGGCGAAGGAGAGCTCTTTGGCGGCCATGTCGGTTTAACTGCTTTTCTGTCCGAAAGTTTCGCGGTGCCAGACATAAATGCCCGCCAGCGCGATCACAAGGGCGCCCAGCAGGGTGAAGCCGTCGGGCGCGTCACTAAAGACGAAATAGCCATAGACAATGGAAAACAGGATGCCGGTGTAGGCGAAGGGCGCGAGCATGGCGGCTTCGCCCTGCATCAGCGCGCGGATAAGCGCGAGCTGGCCCACCGTAGCGCAGGCCGTAATGCCGAGAATCAACGGGGCCTCGGCCCAAGTGAGCGGCGCCATGTAAAGCGGCAGCGCGCAAGTGAGCAGCACGGCGCCGAACAGGGCGGTGTAAAACAGCGATGTCCAGGCGTCCTCGTCACGGCCGACAAAGCGTGTGGCCAGCGCATAGGCCGAGTAGCAGACCGCCGCAAACAGGGGCAAAAGGGCGAAGGGCGAGAAGAGGTCAGAGCCCGGGCGGATGACGAGAAGCGCGCCGACAAGGGCCGCAGCGATCGCGATTGCGCGGCGCAGGCCGAACTTTTCGCCCAGAAACACCGCCGCGCCGAGGGTTATGAACACAGGGTTGGTGGACATGACCGAGGCCGCTTCTGCGAGGCCGATGTTGGAGATGCCGAAGAAAAAGAAGCATGTCGCGCAGAGCAGGAAGACCGAGCGGGCGAGCTGGAGTTTGGGATAGCGGGTTCGCACGATGGTTTTGAGGCGGGGCAGCACGATCAGGGTGACAAGCACGGTTTGGCCGAGATAGCGCACCCAGAGCGTTGTCATCGTTCCGATCCGTTCGGCGAGTTGTTTTGCGAACATATCCATCGTCGAGAAGCAAAAAATCGCGAGGATCATCAGCAGGATGGCACGGGTTTTGGGCGAAAGGGGCATGGGCCGTCCTGTATGATTTGATCACAGGTTAACCAGTTTCTGCGCCGTGTGAAAGCGGTGTTGTCACGCCTCGCTGTCGTCGTCTTCTTCCTCGATGACGAGGGTGAGTTCGCCTGTGGTTGCCAGCGCCCCGATGCCCGCCACGACTGCGTTCATAGCAGCTTCGCCGTCTTTGGCTTTGACCTTGCCTTTCTCGGCGATTTCCTCGCGCAGCCCCTCGGCCATGCGTTTTGAGATATTGTTGAGGATAAACTCCGCCGAGCTGTCGAGGTCTTCGTCACCGCTGCTTTTGGCATGGGTGAGGGCGACCAGGATGTCGTCGCCATCAACTTCGCGGATGATCTTTGGCACATCGACAGGGCCGACGCGGGCGGGGATATGCACAAAGGTGAAGATGGCTTTGCGCAGCTTTTGGGAGAATTCCATATCGTCTTCCTCGAGGCCGCTGAGGACTTCGTCTCGGGTGTCGGAGGCGGAGATGTTGAGAATCGCGCCAAGGCGTTCGACGGGGTCTTCCTCAAAGGCGCGTGGCGCGACGGTTTCGAACTGGGCGGCGAGCGACAGCCCTATCCTGTCGACAGCTTCGGGCGTGACTTTACCCGTCAGCGAGACTGCGTAGGTTATCTTGCGGGCGCGGGGGCCGGGGAGTTTAGCGAGCAAGTCGGCGGCTTTAGCCACGGGCAGCTTGGAGAGCAGCACGGCGGCGACTTCTGTGCTTTCCTCCTGAACTATGGGCAGCAGTTTTTCGACGTCCAGCGCGCGAATGTGCTCCCATGGATCACCGATCTGGCGCACGCCGGCTTCCTTGCGCAGGCGGGCCGTGGTTTGAGGCGAAATGCGCCCTTCGAGGGCTGCGAGCGCTTCGGCGAGGCCCTGCGGAAAGGTGAGGCCCATCGCCTCGATTTCGGCGGCAAACTCTGCGAGCACATTGGCCAGTGTGTCCCGGTCGATGTAGCGCATCGCGCTCATCTGCTGGGCGAGGGCTGTCTGGCTGGCCTCGGTGAGGCGTTGCAGCGGCACATCGGCCCCCTCCTTGAGCAGGAAGCGCACGATGATGGCGGCTTTTTGCTTGCTCGTGAGTTGGGCTGCTGCGGGCGCAAGGGCCGTCCGGCTGGCTGGTGCGAGTTGGGCGAGGGGCTGAAGTGTGCTCATGGGACTCCCTTGAAACTGTCAGGGAGAGGCTAGCCTAAGCTGGCTAAGAAAGGCTTTCTGCAGGCGTGAAAACCGGCCATCGTAAAGAATTTGTGCCAAGAACTTACATGAAGTTTGGCTAAAATTGTTACTAAAATTTCAGCGCTTTAGCTGTTGATGACGGGCTGGCAGGTGCCTGTGGCGCTGTCATAGGCGCTTCCTGCGGCGCAACTCATGGCGGCGTCGTGGCTTTTGTCGCACATCGCGGTTGCGAGGTTTGCGCTGAAGATAAAGGCGGTTGTCAAAAGAAATTTGGTCATCTGTCTTTCTTCTCCGGTTGAGCGGATAGCATAGCACAGTTTGGTGGTTTCGCCTAGTTGGTGGCGGGTTTGGGCCAATATTCAAGAATGCGCGCGGCGGCTTCACTTGGAGGCTGGGCCTTCCAGCCGTCTTGATCGGCGACGACAAACAGGCTGAACCGAAGGGGGATTTTGCCCTGAAGGCTATGGGCGACGGCCTCGTCGGGGATATAGCTCGGGCGGCCATAAACGGTGCGCACTGGCAGGTTAAGCTCGGGGAGCACCCTTGCGGGCAGTTCCGAGCAGAAGACTTTGTCAGAGGTGCGGGCGTCAAAATGTGGATCAAACGGGGTGCCGATTGTTTTGAAGACGTCGCGCAGTGCTGCCTTTTTGCGCGCAGCCGAAAGGCCCGTGGGGCGTAAGACGGCCAGCGCGTCGGCGTCAAACATCCGCATGCGCCCGACCAGCTTGATCGCCGGTGCGCGCGCTTCGATGACCATCGGGCCTTGCATGAGGCGCGCGTGCCAGGGTGTTACTGCCGGATCGTCCCAGAGGCCGCTTTTGCGCAGGGCCGCGGCGTCTCCGACATAGACGCTCATATGCGAAAAATACCCCAAGCTGAGCTGCCCCGCCGCGCGCGCTTTCACGGTTGTTGCAAAGACGTCCAGCGGCTGTGCCAGTGCTAAAACATGGGCCTGCGCCCCGGCTTTGCCCAGAAGATACCCGTGGCGCAGGCGCAGGCGTGAAAGCGATGTGGTGAGAGGCAGCGCGCAGCTTTCGGCCATGCGCACGACGGCTTGCGGCACTTTCTGTGGCGCATCACAACAGGCGTCTAGCGCAACTGCGGCACCGGCACGGTCAAGCTCGGCGCGATCCAGCGTGATCGGGCGGGTGCAGGCGAGCAGCGCTAAGGCGGCAGTAAGTGCCACAAGGGCCCTGATGTGCTGTTTCATATGAGCTGTCCTCAAAGGCGAAGCCACTGCTGTGTGTTGGCTTCGGTTAGCTCGCGCCGCCCGACTTTGGCCAGTATTCGAGAATGCGCGCGGCGACTTCCTGAGGGCCAGCCTGCTTCCAGCCTGTCGCATCGCCAACAACAAACAGCGCGAGGCGCAGGGGCAGCTTGCCTTGCAAGGTCTGTGCAACGGTGTCGTCTGGCAGGTAGGTCGGGCGGCCGTAGATGGTGCGCACCGGCAGGTTCAGCTCGGGGATCACCCGCGCGGGCAGCTCCGAGCAGAAGAGCTTTTCAGGGGTGCGCGCGTCAAAATGTGCGTCAAACGGCGTGCCTATGGCTTTGAACATATCGCGCAGGGCGGCGCGCTTGCGGGCCTTGGTCAGGCCTGTCGGGCGCATCACGGCGATGGCGTCGGCGTCAAATATCTTGTCATTCCCCGCCAGCGCGATTTCGGGCGCCATAGCCTCGATCACCATTGGGCCTTGTTTAAGCTGCGCGTGCCAAGGCCGCACGGCTGCATCGTCCCAGACGCCTGCAGCGCGCAGGGCCTTCTCGCCGCCCACATACACGCTGACATGCGAGAAATACCCCAAGCTGAGCCGCCCTGCGAGCCTTCCTTTGAAGGCGGCAGCGAAGATATCAAGCGGTTGAGCCTTGGCGAGCACGGCCTCATGCGCGGCGGGCTGGTCTTGGAGGTAGCTTTTGCGCAAACCCATGTTCTGGATCAGCTTGGTGGTGGGCAAAGCACAGCTCTCGGCGATGCGGGTGATCGCGGGGGTTTTTTGCGGGGTGTTGCAGCATGTCTCAAGCGAGGCCGCTGCGCCGACGCGGGCAAGCTCGGTGCGGTCAACCGTGATCGGGCGGGTGCAGGCGAGCAGTGTTAAAACTGCCGCCAGCCCCATGAGTGTCTTGATGGTTTGCATCTTGCTGGCTTCCCCCCAAAGCCGCCAGTTCTTTAGGTGCTGGCGAGGATCAGCTCTTGCCAAACACGCGTGCGAAAATCGTGTCGACGTGTTTGGTGTGATAATCCATGTCAAACTTCTCTTTGATCGCATCCGCGCCCAGAGCCGCGACGACCTCTTCATCGGCTAGGAGAAGCTCTTGAAAATCAAGCCGTTCTTCCCAGACTTTGAGAGCGTTGCGCTGCACCATAGAGTAGGCATCTTCGCGCGATACGCCGGCTTGTGTGAGCGCCAGAAGCACGCGCTGCGACATCACAAGGCCCGGGAACTTGTTCATGTTGTCGAGCATGTTCTGCGGAAAGATCAGCATTTTCTCGACGACACCTGTAAGGCGCGCCAAAGCAAAGTCGAGCGTGATTGTGGCGTCAGGGCCGATCGCGCGCTCAACCGAGCTGTGCGAAATGTCACGCTCGTGCCAGAGGGCGACATTTTCCATGGCGGGCACAACGGCCATACGCACGAGGCGGGCGAGGCCTGTGAGATTCTCTGTCAGGACAGGGTTTTTCTTGTGCGG
The DNA here is from genome assembly GCA_947497495.1 of uncultured Lentibacter sp. Lineage (GTDB taxonomy): Bacteria > Pseudomonadota > Alphaproteobacteria > Rhodobacterales > Rhodobacteraceae > Lentibacter. Next base: position 3,412 of record CANMGT010000004.1, on the reverse strand, counting down.
CATGGCCGAGGAGCCTTTCTGTCCCATCGAGAAAAACTCTGCGCCTTCAAGCACTTCGGTGCGCTGCATGTGGCGGATCTCGATCGCGACGTTCTCGATTGAAGACGCGATGACGCCCAGCGTGGCGAAGAACATGGCGTGGCGATCGCGCGGGATGACTTGCGTGCTGATCGGCTCGGCGCGCAGGCCCAGCTTCTCGCAGACGTGCTCTTCAACCGCGGGGTCAATGTTGGCGAAGGTGCCAACCGCGCCGGAAATAGCACCTGTGGCGATCTCCCAGCGGGCCTTTTCGAGGCGGTTTTTGTTGCGGTCCATCTCGGCGTAAAAACGCGCGAACGTGAGGCCCATTGTTGTCGGCTCAGCGTGGATGCCGTGTGAGCGGCCCACGCGGACTGTCATCTTGTGCTCCATCGCGCGGGTTTTGAGCGCGGCGAGCAGCGCGTCCATGTCTTTGAGCAGGATGTCGGCGGCGCGCACCAGTTGCACGTTGAGGCAGGTGTCGAGCACGTCGGAGCTTGTCATACCCTGGTGGACAAAGCGGGCCTCGTCGGAGCCGACATGCTCGGCGAGGTGCGTGAGAAAGGCGATGACGTCGTGTTTTGTGACGGCTTCGATCTCGTCGATGCGCGCAACATCAAACTCGACGTCTTTGGCTTTCCAGACAGCTTCGGCGTTTTCGCGGGGGATGACGCCGATGTCGGCCATCGCGTCGCAGGCGTGTGCTTCGATCTCGTACCAGATTTTGAACTTGGTGGCTGCTGACCAGATAGAGACCATTTCAGGGCGGGAATAACGCTCGATCATGTTGACGCCTTCGTGTTTATAGGTTGGGGTTAGGGCGGTCATAGACCGACCCTCAGGTAAGCTCAAGGTGAGACCGGATATATGAGACTCTTTGCCCTGATAATTATAGCTTTTGAGGCATCTCATGTGCGCTGATCGGGTGCTGGACGACTTTGAGGGGGCTTGGCACGTGGCGCGCACCATCGCCAATGAAGGCGGGCTTGATGCGGCTTTCACCGGCACGGCCTGCTGGACGCGGCGGGCGGGCGGCATGAGTTATGTAGAAGACGGGGAACTGCGAGTTGGCTCGCTGACTCCAATGCGGGCGCAGCGAAGTTACTTCTGGGACGAGGCGCTGAACGTGTGGTTTGACGACGGGCGCTTCTTTCACGCGGTGCCCGCAGGGGGCGGGAAAACCGAGCACTGGTGTGACCCTGATAGCTATCATGTTGTTTATAAATTTGAAAACTGGCCGCAGTTTGAAACTGTCTGGCAGGTGCGCGGGCCGAAGAAGGCCTATCGTATGAATACGGTATATACGCCATGTGGCGGGAATCGGCTTGCGTGAGCCATGCTGCTGGTGCAGAAAGTTGGCAAAGCAATAGAGGAGAATGCTGCAATGGCTTTGGCCCAATCGAGAAAAGTTCTGACGGAAACATTTGGTGCGAGTGAAGGCACGGCCCTTTGGGCGAAACGCATGGCTCTTGTGCTCGCAGGCGTTATGGCACTGGCCATTTCAGCCAAGATCGCTGTGCCGATGTGGCCTGTTCCGATGACCATGGGCACATTCGCTGTCCTGACACTGGGTGCGGCCTATGGCCCACGCCTTGGGCTGGCAACGATTGCTGCCTACATGCTGGTTGGCGTGATGGGCTTTGACGTGTTTGCAGGCTCATCGGCTGAGAAGTTCGGCCTTGCCTATATGATGGGCGGCACAGGCGGCTATCTGGTGGGTTACGTGCTGGCGACTTTGGCTCTGGGCACGTTGGCGCGCGCGGGCTGGGACCGCTCGGTTGGCAAGATGGCGGGTGCTATGCTGATCGGCAACGCGCTGATTTATGTGCCGGGCCTGATTTGGCTGGGCATGCTCTACGGCTTCGATAAGCCGATCCTCGCATGGGGCCTGACGCCGTTTCTTGTGGGCGATGCTGTGAAGCTGGCCTTGGCAGCCGTCTTGCTGCCAGCAGCTTGGAAACTTGTGGGCGGCGCACGCGGCTAAGTTTCAAGCAATAGACACAATAGGGCGCCGTGGCGAAAGCTGCGGCGCCTTTCTTTATTGGGTGCTTGGCAGCTACGAAAAAGGCCACGCCCTGTGTGGGGCGTGGCCTTTCAGCGGGTCGGGGTTGCCTTAAGCGGCGCGGCTGACCAATACGTCGTCGATCTGTTTGGCAGCGCCAAGATCATCGCCACCAGAAACGGCAGACACTTCTCGTGTCAAACGCTCGAGCGCGGCTTCATAGAGCTGGCGCTCTGAGTAGCTTTGCTCACGCTGATCGTCAGAGCGGTGCAAGTCGCGCACCACTTCGGCGATGGCAATGAGATCACCGGAGTTGATCTTTTGTTCGTATTCTTGCGCGCGGCGGGACCACATGGCGCGTTTGACCTTGGCTTTGCCTTTGAGCGTGCGCATGCATTGGCTGACAATCTCAGGGCTTGAAAGGCCGCGCATGCCGACTTCGATGGCCTTGTTTGTTGGGACGCGAAGGGTCATCTTGTCTTTTTCAAAAGCGATGACAAAGAGTTCGAGTTCAAAACCGGCCACTTCCTGCTTTTCAACCGAGACGACCTGACCAACGCCATGGGCGGGGTAAACAACGAATTCATTGGGCCGAAAATCAAGCTTCTTGGACTTGCTCATGCAGTCTTTTCCTTACATTGGGTTTGAAACGGGCTGGGTTTTGAGGCTGTGAGAAGGGCACGCGGCCTTTGCAGCGGGCTGCAAAACGGGCGATATTTCTTACAAACAAAACCACCCATCAAGCCGAGGCTTGGGTGGATGGTATCAGGCAGGTTTCATCATTTCTGAGGTAAGTATACCACGAATCAGGGGTAAATAAAAGCGCAGCGGGTTTAGCCGCCTTCGCCGGGCGCCTCGGAGAAGTATTTCTCGAGTTTGCCTTCCTCGCCGTCACGCTCTTCGGCGTCGGGGAGCGGCTCTTTTTTCGTGATGATAACGGGCCAGAGTTCGGAGTATTTACGGTTGAATTCAACCCATTTCTCTGTGCCGGCATCCGTGTCAGGGCGGATTGCGTCAGCGGGGCATTCGGGCTCGCAGACGCCACAGTCGATGCATTCGTCGGGGTGGATGACCAACATGTTCTCACCCTCGTAGAAGCAGTCTACGGGGCAAACTTCAACGCAGTCGGTGTATTTGCAGGCGATGCAGGCATCATTGACGATATATGTCATGCGGGGTGTCCTGATTGGTCTTTGTCGAGGGTCTGCTAATCGTTTTTCGCAGATCATTCAAGCGCGCGCTGTGACGCAGGTTTTGCGCCTTGGCTTTGCCAAGGCGCTCCGCCGGGTGGGGGGGGGGGGGGGGGGGGGGGGCGCCCCCGGCCCCCCCCGGCCCACCCCCCCAAATGTATAGTAGTTTTTTGAAAAAGAAATGGGGGGTGGAAGGGGGGGG
>CANMGT010000003.1 GCA_947497495.1 uncultured Lentibacter sp. | reverse complement strand
ACCCGCTCCGGCAAAATCATGCGCCGCATCCTGCGCAAAATCGCCGAAAACGACTACGACAGCCTCGGCGACATCTCGACCCTCGCCGACCCATCCGTCGTCGCAGACCTCATCGAAAACAGAGAAAATAAGGCGTGATTCAACGCTGAACCACAGCCACTTCACCTGAAAAGGCGCTCTTCGGAGCGCCTTTTTTGCATTTAACAACAAGCTCTTAAAGCCGAGGTCAGGAATGCCTTACCTGACAGGGACGCGCCCCCTGCCCTAGGCTTGAACCATAGTGTTCCCAAATTCTTATCAGTGCATCTGTTTCCCAGCTTCTCTCATCTGAAAGGCAGTCCAATGCTCGAATTTTTCGCCACCATTGACCCCTACGCCCTCGAGATGGCGGGCGTCGCAGGCTTTGGCCTTTACGTTACCAACTATACTTTGCTCACGTTCCACCGGCTGCACAGCCATGATGCGCTCTATTTTGGCATCAACCTCGCTGCCGCAACACTGGTGCTCGTCAGCCTGACGGCAAGCTTCAACTTTGCCTCCGCGATGATCCAGATCTTCTGGGTTTTGATTTCATCCACGGCGATTGTTTTGCGCCTCAAACGCAAACGCGCTGCACGCGTTGACGATGCGCATGATCTCGTGGCCGAAGTTGTGCATGTCTATGACGGCAGCCAAAAACCCGTTTTCCGCCACACCAAACTCGCTTGAAGCAATGTCATTCAACTTTGTCTCAAACCCTGTTCCTTAACGCTCTGGTAAGACCTTGAGCGCAGTCTTGCAGGTGGTGGGGGCTCCAAGACCGGAGCCAAAAATGACATATATCGACACAACGGCAACAAATGCGCAACCGCGCAGCCAAACTGCGCAAGCCATGCAGCAGCGCCTGCAACACGGCCCCGCAAACGCCGCGCCCCGCGCAACGACCGTTCACACAGAGCAAGCCGTGCGCCCGAGCCAAGCGATGGAATCAGCGCGCCTGATGATGGAAAGCCGGAGTTCCCAGCACAGCAACGTGCCAATCACGGGCAAAACCAGCCTTTCCAGCCTATCCTCAGGCTCGCTCGTGGCCGCTTACCTGACCGAAATGCGCCTCCAACAAGAGCTGGCGGATGTGCAGGAAAGCATGGCCAAGTGACGCCAGCCTCGTGATTACTGGGCTGCCCAGCCGCCAACAACCGGGATCGTTGTTCCGGTGATGTTGTGCGCAATATTTGCGCAGAGCCACACTGCAAGTGCGCCGATTTCGGCAGGGTCGGACGTGCGTTTTGAGGGCTGCTTCTCAGTCAGCAAGTCCGCAATGCCGGCGTCGCGATCTCCTCCATGATGAGCCGCACGCGAGGCGACTTGCGGCTCGATAATGGCGGTTTCTGTCCAGCCCGGCGCGATGCAATTGACGGTGACACCGCCCGAAGCCTTGCTGCCTTTGTCTGCATACTCAAGCGCGGCCACGCGGCTGAGGCCGACAAGACCAAACTTTGCGGCAACGTAAGGCGCCTTGTCTTTTGAGGCGACAAGCCCGTGCACCGAGGCGATGTTCACAACTCGTCCAAAGCCGCGTGCGGCCATGGCGGGCATCGCGGCTTGCATGGTGTAAAACGCAGCCGAAAGGTTCACACTCAAGATAGCCTCCCATTTGTCGCGAGGCATGTCAGCAAGCGGCGCAGTGTGTTGGATACCTGCGTTATTGACGAGGATGTCGATCGCCCCCCAACCCGCGACCTCCTCCATCAGGGCGGCGGTAGTGTCAGGCTCACGCATGTTGCCGCCAAAAAACCTAGCTTCAGGCGCACCCGCTTCAAGCACCTCGGCACAGGCATTTCGCGCCCGTTCCGAAGACGCCAGCCCGTGCAACGCCACGCGTGCGCCTGCCGCGCCAAGCGCCTTGGCAACGGCAAGCCCGATGCCCTGCACCGAACCTGTCACCAAGGCTGTTTTCCCCGATAAATCAGTCACTTTTGCTCCTTCAGAAGCCTTCGCAGCTCAGTCTTGAGCACCTTGCCGTAGTTGTTCTTTGGCAAGGCCAGCAGCGGTAAATACTCTTTGGGCCGCTTGAAACGGGCAATGTTTGCGAGGCAATGTGCATCAAGGCGCGCGGGATCAAGCGTCTGCCCCTTTGCCATCACCACAAAGGCGATCACATCTTCCCCCCATTCGGGGTGCGCACGGCCAATGACGCTGGCCTCCTCAACCTCGGGCAACTCCAGCAGCACCTCTTCTACTTCGCGGGGGTAGACGTTTGAGCCGCCTGTGATGATCATATCTTTGGAGCGATCGTGCATGGTGATGTAGCCATCCGCGTCGAGCGCCCCCATGTCCCCCGTCATCAGCCACCCGTTAACAAGCGTCTTGGCGGTTGCCTCGGGGTTCTTCCAGTAGCCTGGCATCACGGTGTCACCGCGCACCATGATTTCGCCGATGTCTCCTGTGGGCAGAGGCTTGCCCTCAGCGTCGGCGATCATCACTTCAACTGCCGACTGCGCCCGCCCGACAGAGCCAAGCCGCGCGCGCCAGCGCGGGTGTGAACGCTCGCTCACATCATGGCGCGACAGCGCGCTGATGCCCATGGGGCACTCGCCCTGCCCGTAGATTTGTACAAAAATCGGCCCGAAATGCTCAACCGCCTCGATGATGTCGGCGCTATACATCGGCCCGCCCGCGTAGACGATGCTGCGCAGCCCCTCGCCTTTTGCACCCGTGTCTTTGGCAACCAGTGTCATCCGCTTGATCATGGTCGGCGCGGCAAACATATGCACGCGGCCGTAATGCGCTGCGAGATCAAATATCTCGGTTTCGTCAAACCCGCCCGACAGTGGGAAAACATGCCTGGAACCCACCATGACATGCATGATGTTATAGATGCCCGCACCGTGGCTGGCGGGCGCGGCGTAAAGCGCAGCATCTTCGGCAAACACCTGATCTACATCAACAAAATAGCAAAGCGCCATCGCCTGTAGCATCCTGTTTGTGATCATCACGCCTTTGGGCCGCCCTGTCGTCCCCGAGGTGTAAAACAGCCAGCACAAATCGTCGGCTTGGCGTGAAACCGGCGCGCTCAGCGATATCACGCTCTCAATACCCGCAAACTCAGCGCTCTGCACGCTCACCAGCTCGGCTGTGCAGCCAGCGTCCTTGAGCGCCTCCGTCAGCCCGCCTGAGGTGAACACCAAGCCAGCTTCCGCATTCTCGATGATCCACGCCGCTTCGCGCCCGTGCAGTTTAGCGTTGATCGGCACAGCCACTGCTCCGGCCATCCAGATGCCGTATTGAACGACCAGATACTCCGGCAGGTTCTTCATAAAAATCGCCACAGGCATGCCTGCCACAACGCCGCGCGCTTGCAGCCAAGTCGCAACACGGCCCGCACGGGCGGCAAACTCGGCATATGTTGCCACGCACTCATGCCCCAAAAACAGCGCCTCACGCGCGGGCTGGATTTGGGCCGTGCGGTACAGATACTCGGCAATATTCATGTCTGTCTCCCTTGCGCTTACCAAATACCGCTCTGCCAATTCGCGCAACTGCGTAGAAATACGCGACCTTGCAGGGCACGCAGAAACCAGCCACTTTAGCGCCATGACACATGACGCCCTAGCAGAACTGGCTTTTGCCAACGCCCCCATTGGCCTCGTGATCTTGGAAAACCGCGTGATCAAACGCTGTAACGCCAAGTTTGCGCAGGTGTTTGGCGGCGCGCCCTGCGACTACACCGATGTGCCCCTGCAAGAGCTTTACGCCTCGCTGCAGGACTTCGAGCGCATCGGCGCGCGCGGGTTGGCGGCGATGCTCAAAACAGGCAGCTACTCTGACGAGCGCATCATGCGCCGCCGCGATGGCACGCTGTTTTGGTGCCGTGTTCGGGGCCAGTCACTGACGCCTGAAGCGCCTTTCCAGCAAGGTGTCTGGAGCTTCGCCGACCTCTCGGAAGAACGCCCTGTCGTGAGCCTCACCCAGCGTGAGCGCGAAGTCGCCATTCTCACATGCCGCGGGCTGACCAGTAAGGAAATCGGCCGCGAACTAGACCTGTCCTACCGCACAATCGAAGTCTACCGCGCCCGCCTGCAAGAGAAGTTTGGCGCGCGAAAACTGGCGGAATTGGTGGCCAAACTTTCGGGTATGCCGCTGTGAGGGCGGTTCAGGAGCGCTTTTCGCTCGCATTTTCGCAAAAAAACACCAAGTATCATCCGAGATATGCGGCTTTTCACGCCGCTTCACTTAAGCTACAAGGCACCAAATCCTGACGTTCGGTCAACATGACCGAGCCAAGCATTCGAGGACAAAATGACAAAAAAAGACGGCACCCACGAGAGCGATGTAGCCTTTATTGAAGCACTTGCTAAGCTGCTGAATGAAAACGACTTAACCGAGCTGAACGTGAAGCGCGACTATGGCGACAACGACAAGCTCAATGTGCGCGTGAGCCGCCGCAAAGAAGTGGTTGCGCAAGTCGCCGCTCCGGCAGCCTCCATGGCCGCCACGCCAGCCGCCACAGCAGCAGCTCCCGCAGCCGCAGCCCCTGCGGAAGACCCGACATCTCACCCCGGTGCCGTAAACTCGCCGATGGTTGGCACAGTTTACCTCGCCCCCGAACCAAGCGCGCCCACATTTGTGAGCGTCGGTGCGAAAGTCTCCGAGGGCGACACAATCCTGATCATCGAAGCGATGAAAACCATGAACCACATTCCAGCGCCTAAAGCTGGCACAGTCACGCGTATACTGGTTGAAGATGGCGCAGCTGTTGAGTTTGGCGCGCCGCTCGTCATCATCGAGTAAGGCCCTGATATGATAGAAAAAATCCTCATAGCCAACCGCGGCGAGATCGCCCTGCGGGTGATCCGCGCCTGCCGCGAAATGGGAATCCGTAGCGTTGCCGTACACTCAACTGCCGACAGTGACGCGATGCATGTGCGCATGGCTGACGAAAGCGTTTGCATCGGCCCGCCCGCAGGCACCGAAAGCTACCTGAGCATCCCTGCGATCATCGCCGCATGCGAAATCACCGGCGCACAGGCCATTCACCCCGGCTATGGCTTTCTGTCAGAAAACGCGAGTTTTGTGCAGATCGTGGAAGACCACGACCTGATTTTTATCGGCCCAACGGCTGAACATATCCGCACGATGGGTGACAAGATCACTGCCAAGGAAACCATGATCAAACTTGGCGTTCCTGTTGTGCCGGGCTCGGAAGGCGGCGTTGAAACGCTGGCCGACGCGCAGCGCATTGGCGAAGAGATCGGCTATCCGGTGATCATCAAGGCCACAGCGGGCGGCGGCGGCAAAGGCATGAAAGTTGCGCAAACCGCAGCTGACATGGAAAGCGCCTTTCAAACCGCGCGCGCCGAGGGCAAGTCAAACTTCGGCAATGACGAGGTTTACATCGAGAAATACCTCACCACGCCGCGCCATATCGAAATTCAGGTGTTCGGCGACGGTAAGGGCAACGCGGTGCACCTCGGCGAGCGCGACTGCTCGCTGCAACGGCGCCACCAGAAAGTCTTTGAGGAGGCCCCCGGCCCCTCGATCAGCCCTGAAGAGCGTGAAGCGATCGGCAAGGTTTGCGCCGACGCTGTCGCGAACATCAACTATATCGGCGCGGGCACCATCGAGTTTCTCTATGAGAACGGTGAGTTCTATTTCATCGAAATGAACACCCGCCTGCAAGTTGAGCACCCCGTCACCGAGGCCATCTTTGGCGTCGATCTGGTGCGCGAACAGATCCGCGTGGCCGAAGGGCTGCCGATGTCGTTCCGTCAGGACGAGCTCGAGATCAACGGTCACGCGATCGAAGTGCGCATCAACGCCGAAAAACTGCCAAACTTCTCGCCCTGCCCGGGCAAAATCACGCAGTTCCACGCCCCCGGGGGGCTTGGCGTGCGGATGGACAGTGCGCTTTACGACGGCTATTCCATTCCGCCCTATTACGACAGCCTCATTGGCAAGCTGATCGTGCATGGCCGCGACCGTCGCGAAGCGCTTGCACGGCTCAACCGCGCCCTTGGCGAGCTTATCGTTGACGGCATCGACACAACCGTGCCGCTCTTTCACGCCCTCTTGCAGGAAGAAGACATCCACTCCGGAGGATACAACATCCACTGGCTCGAAAAGTGGCTGGAAGAGAACCTCGGCGAGGCATGAAAACAAACTAGGGGTTTAGGTTCAGGTGGATAACGAGCTTTCCAAAGTTAGCGATCTGATTGCACTCAATGGGTATCATTTCGAGTTTGATACCCAAGGGGCTGTGCGCGATGTCTACCTGAACCTTTCGGTCAACACGGCCAACATTGGCGCTGACAAGGGCTCGCCGCTTGAGTTCACAGCCCAGCTCAGAGCTGTGGAGATCGAAGCCAGCACTGACTTGCTGTCACCGCTAAAAATCCACCCAAGAACCACTCCCCCGACAAAAACACAGACAATGACGGTAACTAACGCCGCCGGGCAAGAGGCTTCAGCAGAAGTTGAAGCGAACGGCGGCACCGGCATGCTGGGGAAGATGAAAGCCAAATTGACTGGGAAGAGCAGTCAATCTGACACGCTGCAATATCAGCAGGATGTCTACAAAACAGACGTCACAAAACGCAGCCCTAAAAAGCGTCAAGTCAAGATCACGCCTCAACTCTTCGAGACATTTGAAGGCGACGTTTTCAACGAAGATAACGATTTTGTCCTCGCCTCGATTAAAGACACCCGCTCTCAAGAACGGATAGATCGTGATGTCGCCAACAATGTGCAGCCGATGGTCACGATCAAGGTGATGTTTCAGCGTAAGAACCTTGTGATCACCATAGGAAAGATCCACGATGGCGAAAAATTGAGAGAGCTGGAACGCCTCTCCGAGAGCCGGACAGACACTTACGCGCAAGACCGCCGCAAAGCCGCCGCCGAATGTTTTTTGCGTGACCTTATGCTCGAGCACCTCACGCAAACGCCATTCTGGCGGGACAACACTCAAATTGTCCTCGCGGAACAGGAAGCCGAAAGCATAGGCCCGCAAGATGACTAAGTCGGTTGAAAACGTCTTTGACATCCTACTCGCCGATACCGATGATCTAACGGAACTTGCCCGTATTGCCGGAGCTGACCCGCGCTTCTATGAAGGCGCTAACTTTCGCTCGGCCTCTCCGAACGACGCCGAAAAGAAGAGCCTTTCGTTCTTTGGAGCCGTCAACGACGACGGGCCTATCACGTCGGTTGAAGAAGACGCCGTGTTTGCGGCACTTCCCGAGATCAAGAAAAACCTGCCTTTCGATTTTGCCGAAGACTGGGCAGAAGCGTTCAAAAGCATTCGGGCTGCCATGGCGCCAACCGGGGAAGAACAAGACCCGGACTATGATCCTGTTCTGGACGCCGCATTTTTTTCGCACGCGCTCAACCCGTTAGAAAAATTCCGCGTCTTGCTCTCCTACCCGGGCCTGTCGCAGTTCCAGAAAGACGAACTCATCAGAACCTTCACAGAAGAGCTTGCGAAATTTGCCGAGCTCGCTGTGCAGCACCCGGAAGACTTGCAAAAGCTTCTTCAAAGAGCCGGTTACAGCCCTGAAGACTTGGAACTGGCGGCACAGCGGTTGCGCGGCGCCTGCAAAGACGCGTCTCTTTTTCCACAAGAACTGCTCGATGTTGAGCACCAGCAACTGCCTCCGATCCTGATCAACACCGATTTCATCATGACAAGTACGCGCCAATCAGAGATCACCCAGAACACGGGTATGCTTGTGGCCTTCGTCAGCTGGCTGCGAGATAACTATGATATCGCTGATCTCAAGGAAAATGAGGAGAGCAAGGACGTTCTGAAGGACAAGATTTCAGAGAAGATTGCAACAATTTCAAGGCTCTTCCAGAAGCCCCAACACCTGACAACGCCCTGCCTCTATTTTGCCTGGACACTCAAAACACTGGCCTTTGTGCCAATGAACGAGCAAGACACCAAAAACCTGATGAAAGGCCTTATGGGGTTCGCGGAACAGAAGCCTGAAGACGTCGACAGAGAAGCAATAGAGCTTTTGGCGCCCGCTGCAGCGCTGTTTTGCCGCCAGCACCCCGAGGCGATCCAGATCGGTCTGATCGCATTGCACAAACTGATCTACGTCCTCAACGAGTTGCAGGCCTTGCCCGCTGGCCGCACCGCCTATGAGCTTGCGATTGATCTTGTGCAACGCAGCGAACTTGAGAACAAGATCCAAGCCGAAGACAGCCTGCACGCCAATGCTGTTGAGGGCCTGATGCTCTCTGGCCAGCAAGAGCAGGCGCTAAACCTCGCCACCGAAGTTGTCGAGCGCGGTGAGCTTAAAGGCAGCACTATCGCCGCATTGCGTTTCCTTACGTGGATGATGAAGCCGGACGCCGTGGATGTGGACGCTCTCATTGTGAGCACCGAAAGCTTGGATATTGCTGATAGTGACTTTGGCTGGAGCTTCACGCAGATCGAGCCGCTGATTGATGGTATGGAGCACAACCACCAAAGCAAGGCGCACCACTTTCTTCGCATCTATGAGCGCATGGCCGCAAAGAAACGTGACGCGGCCCGCGACGCCAACAGCGAGGCATGAGCCTGACGCCAGAACTTGTGCTGCACGCCTATGCCTCGGGCGTTTTTCCGATGTCGGAGGGCCGCGAGGACCCGGAGGTTTTCTGGGTTGATCCGCGTGAGCGTGGCATCATCCCTCTGGACGGGTTTCACATCTCCAGAAGCCTTGCGAGGCAGATTAAGAAAGGCGGATACCGCCCTGCTCTCAATGAGGATTTCGCCGCCGTCATGCGCGCCTGCGCGGATCGTGATGAAACATGGATCAACGCAGAAATCTTTGAGGTTTTCTCCGAATTGCACAGGCAGGGCTTTGCGCATTCTTTCGAGATCTATGAAGGCGACGTCCTCGCAGGCGGCACATACGGCCTCGCGCTTGGCGGCGCATTCTTTGGCGAGAGCATGTTCAGCACGCGCACGGGCGGCTCAAAACTGGCCCTCGCCCACCTCGTGGATCACCTCAGGCGCGCTGGCTTTACCCTGTTTGATACGCAGTTCTTAACGCCCCATCTTGCAAGCCTTGGCGCCTGCGAAATAAGCCGCGCCAGCTATCACGGCAAGCTGGCCGAGGCGTTGGAGCGTGAGGGAAAGTTCTTACAAACACCACTCGAACAAGACGCTCACTTGGTTTTGCAGCGCATGACCCAGACATCATAGCGGGAGTGGTCAAGCGCGTTAAGTGCCGGCGATGAAGCCACCATCCAACCGGAAAACGCATTGTCTGCTGCGCCCTTGTCGCGGATCGTGACAAAGGCCCAAGCGTCGCCCGACGGGTTGCCAGCCGGATAGCGGCACTCGCCCAGTGAAATGATCAAGCGGCCATACTCTGCCGTGGTGCCGTTGCCCATTTCGATGTCGGTAGTTCTACCGCTGACTTTGTCGAGCCCGCGCAAAACCGCACCTGCACCGAGGCTCGCCTCTTCTGCTGCGGCCCCCGTTGCTACAAGGTACAAAGCTGCGAGAAAACCTCTCATTCAGACTTGTCCCCAGTCACGAACTTGAGCAACAGCGAGATCAGTGAAACAGAGCCCTGCGTGTCGAGAACTTCATCGCCAGAGGCAAAAAAGAAAGGCGAGCCGCCGGGCATGACTTCCACGAAGTTGCCTCCGAGCAGGCCCTCTGAGCTGACAACAACAGCGCTGTCATCGGGGATCATAACCCCCTCACGCAGGCTCAAAACCGTATCTGCGCGAAAGGTTTCCTGATTGAGAGTCACGCCGCTCACTGTGCCCACTTTGACACCTGCGAGGCGCACGTCGGTTCCGACAGTGACGCCTTCGAGCGAGCGAAAAGACGCTGTCAGCGGGTAGCCCGCCGAGCTGCCGGTAAAGCCTGTCGCCTGCCCAGTATAGATTACGAAGCCGATTGCGGCCGCCAATACAGCGCCGCCAACCAGCACTTCTGTGGTGTTCTCAGACATGGTCTTCTCCGCCCGTTTGGCCCCGTTACTCGGGTGACCACGCCTCATAATCGCTGCGCTGAGCCGGAGCGGCGTGCCGCAAAGAGCCTGCAGGCGCATAGGCTTGCGCCGTGCCCGTCAAGTTCGGGTGGTGCGGTTTTTCCCAAGCTTTGTGGGCGAGCGGGCGGTCTGTCGGGGCTTCCTTGAAGGTGTGGTGCAGCCAGCCGTGCCAGTCGGGGTTCACGCGGCTCGCCTCGGCCTCGCCGTTGAACATAACCCAACGGCGCTTGCCGTCGCGGGTTTGGTAATAAGTGTTTCCCTCGGCATCCTCGCCAACTTTGACGCCCTTGCGCCACGACCAGAGCTGGGTGTTGAGCGTTGAGCCGTTCCACCAAGTCACAACTCGCAAAATAGATTTAAGAATGCCCATAGCAGCCTCCGCTTTCGTTGCTTCTGATATGGCGCAAATTTCGAGCAACGTCCAGACAGACGAGGCCAAAATGCCTAAATCGGCGCAATCTTCCCTATCACTTTGGTCAAAGTCGTAGCAGGATGCCCCGAAATGCGTTAATAAGCAGTAAAACATAAAAAAGAGCAGTGCAGATGAGTGTCAAAGAAATGCCAACACATGTGGCCGAGTGTCTGGGTGTCAAAGTCCCGCCGTCGCCCTACTTGAACGAAATGCGCATCGAGCGGATCAATGCTGCCCGCTACGAGGGCCAGGAAATAGCCGGCGCGCTGCATGTCACCGGCCCGCAAGACCGCGTGCTAGAGCTTGGCGCTGGCCTTGGCGTCGTTGGCGCGGTGACGCAGCTCAACGCCAAACCTGCGGCGATGATCTCTTATGAGGCCAACCCGAACATGATCCCCCACATTGAGGCGCTTTACGCGCTCAACCGGATCAAATCCAAGATCAAGCTCAACAACAAAGTGCTGCTGTCGGAGCCGGAGCCGCCTGAAAGCGTTGAATTTTTTCTGCGCAACAGCTTCCTTGGCTCGTCGCTCACAGACAATGACAAACGCCAGACAACAGCCGTCAGCGTGCCCACTGCGCGCTTTGAAGAGATGCGCAAATCGTTCAAGCCGACCGTGCTTTTGATGGACATAGAAGGCGGCGAGCTTGAGCTTTTGCGCCATGCTAACCTTGAAGGCCTGCGCGCGATTGTGCTTGAGTTTCACCCTGAAGTTTACGGCAAGGACGGCATGCGCGAGTGTAAAAACATCCTGCGCGAGGCGGGCTTCGGGCGCGTCAATGATGTTAGCACGCGCACTGTCTGGACATGCGTGCGCGGCGCCGAGAACACCAACACAGCGCCGAATTCCCAAGAGGGCTGGAGCCGCAAGATCCGCCAAGTTGACGGTGCGGTTGTCGTTCCGGCAACCGAAAGTGCGCTCATTCAGCAGACTGGCGTTCTCACCCAAGCGGGTGACTATGTCGCCGAGGGCGCGTTGTGGCGTCGTGGTCGCGCAATAACAACCAAGCCAGACAAGCCGCAAAGCCCGCCCGAAAAGCTGGAAGGCACATGGCTCTGGGGTGGCCCGCTCTGGCTGCATTTCGGGCATTTCATCGCGGAAAGCACGCCAAGACTATGGGCGCTTGACGCCTATGAGGGCAAGATTGACGGCATCCTTTTCACGCCAAAACGTCCGCGTTATGGCAACCTGATCAAGCGCTGGCAGTGGAAGTTCTTCGCACAACTGGCGCCCGGCATGCCTGTTAAAGTTGTCGACACGCCAACAGAAGTCGAGCACCTCGTCGTTCCGGGCCAAGGCTTCGGGCTTGGTGATATTTCCAAAGGCACGCCGGAATTTCGCAGCTTTATGGCGAAAAACTTCGGCAAGGAGATTGCCCCAGAAGGCCCCGAACGGCTTTACATATCACGCTCGAAATATGAGTTCCGCAAAGGCTCTCTCATCGGGGAAGCGCAGTTTGAAGCGCAGCTTGAAAAGCAGGGTTACGAGATTTTCCATCCGCAAGACCATGATATCGCAACACAAATTGCACGTTATCGGGCTGCAAAGCAGATCATCGCTTCAGAAGGCTCAGCCATTCATATGCTGGCGATGGTGGCGCAACCCCATCAGAAAGTCGCGATTGTGGTGCGCCGCCGCTCTTCTGCAACGGGCTTCATCGAGGCGCATCTGAAGTCGTTTTCCGGCATTGAGGCCACCAGCATTGACGCCCTCACCCGAACCTGGATGCCCAAAGACAAGAGCCGCACCCGCCACGCTTTGGGCGAAATCGACTTTCCCGCGCTGCAAGACGCCCTGCTTCTCGGCGGCTTTATCGAAGCTTCTCCCGAGACTTGGGAAGGCTTTGACGAAGGCGAAGTTCGCAAGTTGCTGGGCAAAGGCTACCGCACTATCTGAGCAGGCGCGCCCGCACAAAAAGAGGCTCCGGAGACAAACACTCCGGAGCCCCTTTTGTTTGAATTTCGCTTTTTAGCTCGCTGTGCCGTCTTTCTTTTTCGCATCCGCGTAGATGATAAGCGGCGCGCTGTCAGAGATAACCGCCTCTTCGTTCACAACAACTTCTTCCGCGTTCTCAAGGCCTGGCAAGTCAAACATCGTGTCGAGCAGGATGTCTTCCAGGATCGAGCGCAAGCCCCGTGCGCCTGTTTTACGCTCAATCGCACGGCGGGCGATGGCCTGAAGCGCATCATCGGTGAAGCTCAGCTTCGCGTCTTCAAGCTCGAACAAGCGTTGGTATTGCTTGACCAAAGCGTTCTTTGGCTCGGTCAGGATGGTGACA
This sequence comes from uncultured Lentibacter sp., assembly GCA_947497495.1. GTDB lineage: Bacteria > Pseudomonadota > Alphaproteobacteria > Rhodobacterales > Rhodobacteraceae > Lentibacter. The sequence goes on along the minus strand of CANMGT010000003.1, from coordinate 383,512 downwards.
AGCGCGTCTTCATCCAGGTCTTCGAGCGTCGCCAGAACGGGCAGACGGCCTACAAACTCTGGGATCAGGCCAAACTTCAGCAAGTCTTCTGGCTCAAGGTCCTTGAAGACCTCGCCAATGCCGCGGGCTTCCTGGTCGCGCACATCAGCGCCAAAGCCCATCGCACTGCCTTTGCCACGCGCAGCGATGATCTTATCAAGCCCGGCAAAAGCGCCGCCGCAGATGAACAGAATGTTCGTAGTATCAACCTGCAAAAACTCTTGTTGCGGGTGTTTGCGCCCGCCTTGTGGCGGGACCGAGGCAACAGTACCTTCCATCAGCTTCAAGAGCGCTTGTTGCACGCCTTCGCCGCTCACATCACGGGTGATCGAAGGGTTCTCGGACTTGCGTGTGATCTTGTCGACTTCGTCGATATAAACGATGCCGCGTTGCGCACGCTCGACGTTATACTCGGAGGCCTGAAGCAGTTTCAGGATAATGTTTTCAACGTCTTCGCCGACATAGCCCGCTTCTGTGAGAGTGGTTGCGTCGGCCATCGTGAAGGGCACATCCAGAATGCGTGCCAGCGTTTGTGCAAGCAGGGTTTTGCCGCAGCCCGTTGGGCCCATCAGCAAGATGTTTGATTTCGCCAGCTCGATGTCCCCGCCCTTTTGGGCGTGGTTGAGGCGTTTGTAGTGGTTGTGAACCGCCACAGACAGCACGCGCTTTGCCATCGCCTGGCCGATCACGTAGTCATCCAGCACATCGCAGATGTCTTTCGGCGTTGGCACGCCTTCGCTTGATTTCAGCGAAGAGCCTTTGGTTTCTTCGCGGATAATATCCATGCAAAGCTCAACACATTCATCGCAGATGAACACTGTCGGGCCCGCAATGAGCTTGCGCACTTCGTGCTGACTCTTGCCGCAGAAACTGCAATAGAGCGTGTTTTTGCTGTCGCCGCTCGAACTGTTGGACATTGGCGCGCCCTTTCTGGCTTTTCGTTGCGGGCGCATCGGCACCCTCAGGAAACATCTTCTAGCTTAGGCCAGCCTTTGCTGACCCACAATCGCAAATTTCGCGCGCGGCGCGTCGCCGCGCAGCGACTTACTCGTCGTCACCTTTGGCGCGGTTTTCGACGATCTCGTCGATCAGGCCCCAGTCTTTGGCTTCTTCGGGGCTCATAAAGTTGTCACGCTCAAGAGCGGCTTCAACGTTTTCAAGCGACTGTCCGGTGTGGCGCACATAGATCTCGTTGAGGCGACGCTTAAGTTTGAGCGTCTCTTCCGCGTGAATCATAATGTCGCTGGCTTGGCCCTGATAGCCGCCTGAGGGCTGGTGAACCATGATGCGCGAGTTGGGCAGCGAAAAGCGCATGCCCGGCTCACCGGCTGTCAGCAAAAGCGAGCCCATAGACGCCGCCTGCCCGATCACAAGTGTGGAAACCTTCGGCTTGATATACTGCATCGTGTCATAGATCGACAGCCCGCTTGTCACCACGCCACCGGGCGAGTTGATATACATGCTGATCTCTTTTGAAGGGTTTTCCGCCTCAAGGTGCAGCAGCTGTGCCACGATCAGGCTGCTCATGCCGTCGTGCACGGGGCCACTGAGAAAGATGATCCGCTCTTTCAAAAGTCGCGAAAAAATGTCGTAGGCGCGTTCACCGCGGCTGGTCTGCTCAACGACCATTGGCACCAGCGTGTTCATGTATGTCTCAAACGGGTCTGTCATCTTGTCCTGCCTCAAAATTTCAGGAGACCATAGCGTCTCATTCCTAATGGAGTCTTAGTGGTGCGCTCAGGGGGCTGCAAGGGCACACGGGGCGCTGAGCGGAAAAACTTGGTTAACAAGTTGTGAACACCTCAGGCGCCGAAAAGCAAAAACAGCCCCCGCTCGCGCAGAGGCTGTCCTTGTGAGTTTCAGGCGTATTAGCTGCCGAACATGTCTGATGTGATGCCAGCATACCAGCCGACGCTTTCCTCAAACGTGGCTTTGCGCAAGTCGGCGTCTTCGCCCGTTGCGCTGATAAACCCGTCGACTTTAGCGATTTTCTCGTCAGTCGCTTCATAAGTCGCGCCGACTTTGACGCCATCGTCGGTGTCGATGAGGCTCCAGCAGGTGTTGGAGAACTTCGCCGGGAAGACTTTGCTGCCCGTCAGAGCGCCGCGCACGGCCATGGCGCAAACCTTGGCTTGGCTGTTGGCCGAGAAGCCTGATTTGGGCATGTCACCCTGTGCCGAGGCGTCGCCCAGCACATGGATGTTCTCGTCAACGCGGCTTTGCATGGTCGCGCCGTGGACAGGCGCCCAGTTGCCTTCCGTGATGCCTGCCAGCTCGCAAATGCGCCCCGCCTTCATCGCCGGAATGACGTTACAAACGTCAACCTTGGTGACTTCGCCGTCGATGCTCACAGTCATCTCGTTTGCATTCACCTCGACATTGCCACCGCCAAAGTCGGCACCGATCCAGTCGATCATGCCATCGTAGTGGTTGGCCCAGCCTTCTTGGAAGAGCGCCATCTTCGAGAACTTCGCCTTCGGGTCAGCGACGATGATCTTTGCAGTCGGGTTCTTCTCTTTGAGAACATGCGCGACCATGCTGATCCGCTCATACGGGCCAGGAGGGCAGCGGAACGGGTTTGGCGGCGCGACCATGGCAAATGTGCCGCCCTGTGGCATGCTTTCAATCTGCGCTTTCAGCAGCTCTGACTGCGAGCCGGCCTTATAGGCGTGCGGCATCTTGTTCTGGCTGGTGACATCCCAGCCGGGTACCGCACCGTCGACAAAGTCGATACCAGGGCTCAGAACGAGACGGTCATAGCTCAGCACAGCGCCGCCTGCGAGCGTGACAGTCTTGGCCGCGCGGTCAACACCGACAGCCCAGTCATGCACCACGTTGACGCCGCCCTTGGCAAGGCCGCCGTAAGAGTGGCCGATCGAGCTCAGCTCGCGAAAACCACCCATGTAGAGGTTGGAAAAGAAGCAGGTATAATACATGCGGCTTGGCTCAACGAGTGTCACGTCGATCTCGCCCTTGCTGTCTTTGGCGATGTAACGCGCAGCTGTGGCCCCGCCCGCCCCGCCGCCGATAACGACGACTTTCGGCTTGCCTGCGTGATTGTCAGCCCGCACGTGCGGCGCGCTGAGCGCGGCGGCGGCGGCTGCACCGGTTCCTAAAAAAGCTCTTCTGTTCAGTGTCATGCGTAGTTTCCTCCCTTACGCTTCGTTAATTCTAAATCACTCCAATTCAGCGAAATACGCAGCCAGAGCGGCGATCTCTTCATCCGTCAAACGGCCCGCCATCATCTGCATCACCGGGTGTGGGCGCACCTTCACCTTATAGGCATGCATGGCGACAACAAAGTCTTCCTGCGGCCACTGCGTGATAGAGGGAATACCGTCATAGTCACCATCAACCTGATGACAAGTGGTGCATTCTGTCGCCAGATACTCGCCATACTCAGGGTCTCCGACGATGGCCAGAATTTCGGGGGGCAGCACAACCTCATGGGCGCGCGCGGTTGGCGCGGCTTCCGGAATGTTCTGCGGATTGTCCGAGAACTGGCGCAGGTAGGCCATCACATCGTTGCGCTCTTCCTGCGTTTCCAGCCCGTCAAACGACATTCGCGTGTCGCTGACCAGTGCCTTGGGGTTTTCAAGGTAGGCGTTGAGCTTATCAAGCTCCCAAACCAGCCCGTTCTTGCCCTCGCGCACCAAGCCTTTGGAGTAGTTATAGCCTTCAATCGCCCCGGCTGGGCGGCCAAAAATACCGTTGAGCTGCGGGCCGATGCCGTTCTCGGCACCCTGTCCGACTTCGTGACAGCCCGAACAATATTCGTAGACTTCGGCGCCTGCTTGGGCATCGCCGATGTCTTCGGCAAAAGCCGGCGTCCCAAACGCAAAAAGTGCCGCCAAAGCGGGCACATAGCTGTGGTGTCTTCTTGCAAAAAGCATCCGGCCTCCTCCCAGAGTGTTGCCTAATCTTAGCCACGGCCTCCCAGCATGGCAAACAGGGGCGCCTCAGCCAGCGCCCCTGCATAAAGATCATTCAGAGAATGATTTAAGATACTCGGTCACAGCCTTGATATCTTTTTCTTTTTTCAAGCCGGCAAAAGACATCTTGGTCTTCTTCACGAAAGCTTTCGGCTTTGTCAGGAACTCGGCCAAAGTCGCCTCGTCCCAGATCACGCCTTCCTCGCCCATGCTGAGCATGGTCTTGGAATATTTGAAGCCTTCAATATGGCCAAGCTTGGCGCCCATGACACCATTCAAGATAGGGCCAGTCTTGTTTTTCGCGCCATCGCCCACTTGGTGGCAGGCTTTGCACTTCTTGAAGACTTTCTCTCCGGCTTTCACAAGCTCCGCATCAAGAGCGGCTGTTTCTACAACAGCAGCCTCTTCGGCTTTTGGCGCTTCTTCTGCCTTGGCTTCTTCCTCGGCGGGCGCAGCCGCCTTGGCAGCCTCTCCGGCAGATTCCGAAACAGGATCATCCGGTGAGTTCGGATCGCCCTTAAACACAACGTTTCTGGTGATCGCGATCTCGCCAGTCTTACAGTCGCTCATGCAGGGTTCGCGCACGAAATGCGCTTCGGCTGTCAGGCGGTCATCCAGGATGAAGCCGTCAGCGTTGGGCAATTCGACATCAAGAAACGTCTCTTTTGAAAGCACGAAATCATCATCAACCAAGTCGTTTGAATAGAGGATGTAAGCGACGATCGCGTAGACTTCGTCAGGCGTCAGTGTCTGCGCGTTGCCAAATGGCATCGAGCGGTTCACATAGTCCCAAGTCGTTGAAAGGTAAGGCCAATATGAGCCAACCGTCTTGAGCGGATCTTTGTCGGCCAGCGTGTCTTTGCCTCCAGCCAGCTTGGGCCAGTTGCCAACACCTTCGGCAAAGTCGCCGTGGCAGACAGCGCATTGATCGGCGAAAACTTCTTCGCCTGTCAGCACGTCGCCCGAACCTTCGGGCAGGCCTGTTCCGTCAGGGCTGACGTCTTTGTTCCAAGCCGCAACCTCTTCAGGCAGGGCCGCGCGGCCAAGGCCGAACTTCTCTGCGTAGGCAGGGGCTGCAAGTGTCAGAGCAAGGGCTGTTGCCGTTGTTAGTTTAAGAAATTTCGACATTTTCAAGCTCCCCGTCTGCTTTCAGCCACCACGTCTGAATACCGTTGTTGTGATAGACCGAGTTCTCGCCACGCACGGCGCGCAACTCGTCTTTGGTTGGCTGCACATAACCCGTCTCGTCCATGGCGCGGCTCTGCAGGAACATTTCCTCGCCGTCCCATGTTGTGTCGAGGTAAAAGCGCGTCAATGCCATTTTCTCGCCGGGCTTGGCCAAGCGCGCGGTTTCCCACGTCTTGCCACCGTCTTTCGAGACATCAACTCGCGTGATCGCGCCTTTGCCAGACCATGCGAGGCCGCTGATAACCAACGGGCCTTTGCCATGGAGGATCGGCATTTGCGGGCTCGGAGATGTCACGATCGACTTCGCGTCCATCGCCCATGTCCACTTGCGGCTGGTGCCGTCGGCGAGCGTGTCGGTATACTTTGACGTCTCTTCGCGGCTCTCGATGGCCTGGTTCGTCACTTCGATGCGACGCAGCCATTTCACCCACATGTTGCCTTCCCAACCGGGAACAACCAGGCGGACAGGGTAGCCGTGCTCCTTGCGCAGCGCCTCGCCGTTGGCCTTGAACGCGACAAGCACGTCATCAAGCGCCTTTTCCATCGGGATAGAGCGGCCATTGGAGGACGCGTCGGCGCCTTCCACATAAACCCACTTGTCTTTCAAGTCGCCCGCCGCGCCGAGGCCTGCTTCTTCCAGCAGGGTGCGCAGGCTTACGCCCGTGTATTCCATGTTGTGGATCATACCGTGGGTATACTGCGCGCCATTCAGCTGTGCGCCTGCCCACTCCATGCCGGAGTTGGCCGCACATTCGCAGAAATACACGTGGTTTTCGCGCGGGAAGCGCTCGAGGTCAGCGTAAGAGAACACCAGCGGCTGATCGACCAAACCGTTGATCATCAGGCGGTAGTCATCTTTCTTCAGCTCGATAGCGCCCGAGTGGTGGCGTTCAAACGCGCAGCCCTGTGGGGTTATCGTGCCATCAAGCGCGTGGATCGGCGTGAAGTTGATCGAGCTGATCGTGTCGGCTGTAAGCCACTCCACATTGCGCCGGATCACGTCGCCTTCATATTGAATTGGCAAGCCATAGGGTGTCGCGTCAACGCCATCCCCAAGGCCTGAAGCCCAGTCTTGCAGTTCTGTGATCAGCGGATCAGCTTCCGCTTGGGCCGTGGTTGCCACGGCGGCTGCTGCGGGCACAGCAGCAGCTGCCCCCTTTAAAAACGCGCGGCGCGACTGGCCGCTTCCATTAGAGCTGGATGTCATAGAATCTAGCCTCCTCCCTTTCGATTAAATTCACGATATTGAATTGGTGCATGTTTGTATACAGTCATATTCATTCAAGTGAATGACAATCTGTCGCTGTTAACCATATTTTTTCGCCTGAAAGCGCAACTTTCGAAAAGTTCGGTTGAGGATAGCCTTTTTGCAATTAACAAATTACTATCTTTGCCAAGATAAAACGGCGCTAAGCCGTGACAGCAGAGCAGAGCGCAGCAGGTTACAGAGCTATGAGCAATACACCTTACAAAAAGCAACCACGTCAGGCGTTCTGGCGCACCGGCGTCGCTGATCCCGGTGTATGGAGCTATGAGAACCTCTGGCGCTCCAAGTGGAAGTTGCCCGCCAATGCCGCCTTCGCAACCTATGGCTCGTGTTTTGCCCAACATATCTCGCGCGCCCTGCAAGCCAACGGCAAGCCATGGGTCAACGCCGAGCCCTGCCCCGAGCACGCCTCTCCGGCCCTTGCTGCCCAATATGGTTATGGCGTCTACTCCTCACGCACCGCAAATATCTACACCGCCAAGATGCTCGCCTACTGGGTTGCGCTGGCGCAATCTCCCGAAGATGCAGCCCAAGTCGAGCTTTGGGAAGACGGCTCGGACAAGGGCGGCGGCTTTCGCGACAGCCTGCGCCCGATGATCGAACCTGAAGGGTTTGAAACGGCAGAAGAATGCGCCGCCATGCTCTCAAACACCGCGCGCGCGTTCCGCCGCTCTGTTGAGCAGGCGCAGGTGTTTGTCTTTACGATGGGCCTCACGGAAGGCTTTGAGAACATTCTCACAGGCCAGCCCTACGCACTCTGCCCCGGCACGCTCGCGGGCACATATGACGCAAAGGTGCATGCCTTTCACAACGCCAGCTACCCTGACATTCACGCCTCGATGGAAGAGGCCATCGCAGGGCTTAGGGCGATCAACCCGCAGATCAAGGTGCTGCTCACAGTGTCGCCGGTGCCGCTGACGGCCACGGCAAGCTCTGATCACGTGTTGCTGGCCACGACCTACAGCAAATCAACCCTGCGCGCCGTGGCGGGGGACTTGGCTGCAAGCAATGGGCACGTTGACTATTTCCCCTCCTACGAGATCATCGCGACAGCCCCGACGCGGGGCATCTTTTTTGAGCCGAACATGCGCTCTGTCGCGCCGCAAGGCGTGAAGCTGGTGATGTCGCACTTCTTCAAAGGCATGCGCTTTGGCAAGAACCTGCTTCAAACGGACAAAGCCGAAGAGGCACGCCGCGCGGCGATAAAAGCCTCTGACGCAGCCGCCGAGCTTGCCTGCGAAGAAGTCGTGCTCGATGCGGAGGCTTCCACATGAAGGACTTGATAATTGTCGGCGACAGCCACGCGCGCGCTCTGGCCAATGGCGCAATGGCACTGGGCTATGACGTGGCAAGCTATGCCAACTCCGCAGGCGCTTGGCGCGACGGCGCTGTAAGCCTCACAGCCGCTGGCGAAATCACCTCAAACCGTGCCCGTGCGCGTAAGAAGATCGAGGGTTTTGCAGAAGACGTCGGTGCAAAAGCACCCCTGCTGTCGGGTGTGCCTGTGGTGGCAAGCCTGTGCTTTGACGTCTCGCAGTTTGTCTCGGATCTTCGCTGGCACAAGCTTGGCTCCTACCTCGCCGATGACCACGGCAGCACCCGCCAGAGCGTGCTTTCAAGCCGCTTCACCCGCGCCTATGTGCGCGAGCAACACAGCGAGGCTCTCGCGGGGCTGAGCGCCATAGCGCAGGTTGCTCCGCTGGTCGTCATTGTGCCGCCGGTGTTTCGCACTTGGCCCCTGCAACGCGCACTGAAAGCCGAGTTTACAGCGCTTGTGCGCAGTGCGGGGATCAGCGTCTATGATCCCAACGAAAGCCTGGCAGGCGAAGACGGGCTCATCCCCGATGCGCTCAAACACGACGATGGCCAGCACGGCAATCCGGCGTTTGGCCAAGCGGCCCTGACGGGCGCTCTCGAAAAGGGCCTCCTGCCGGCACCTGCGACACGCTTAAAAGCCTAGCGCCCAAGAAAATTCAAATTTTCTTGCCAAAATTCTTGAAAGAACTTTCCACCGCCCGCTGGCACGCGGTGTTTTACATTGTCGAGTTAACAGCGCCACCGTCCAGCAGGATATTCTGCCCGACAATGAAGCCCGCATGCTGGCTACACAAAAACGCACAGGTCGCCCCGAACTCTTCGGCGGTGCCATAGCGGCCCGCCGGAATAGTCTTGGCCCGCTGCTCTTTGGCCTCTTCAGGCGTGATGCCCTGCTGCGCGGCCACGCCGCCATCCAGCGAAACCGCCCTGTCTGTCGCATGAATGCCCGGCTGCAGGTTGTTGATCGTCACGCCGCTGCCCGCCACTTGCCGCGCCGTACCCGCCACATAGCCTGTCAGACCCGCGCGCGCAGAGTTGGACAGGCCCAACACCGGAATGGGCGCCTTCACGCTCTGGCTGGTGATGTTCACAACACGCCCCCAGCCCTTCTCCATCATCTGCGGCATCAGCGCTTTCATCAGCGCGATCGGTGTCAGCATGTTGGCGTCAAGGGCGGCAATAAAGTCGTCGCGCTCCCAGTCAGACCACATGCCCGGAGGCGGGCCGCCTGCGTTTGTCACCAGGATATCAACATCGCCCGCTGCCGCGAGCACTTTGGCGCGGCCTTCCTCCGTGGTTACATCTGCCGCCACAGTCACAACTTCAACGCCGTATTTGCCCGCAATGTCAGCGGCGACGGCCTCAAGCGCCTCTGCCCCGCGCGCGTTCATCACAAGGTTAACACCCGCCTCGGCCAAGGCTTCCGCGCAACCGCGGCCAAGCCCCTTCGACGACGCGCAGACCAGCGCTTTCTTACCAGCGATTCCCAAATCCATGTTCAATCTCCCTTTTTCCTCTAAAAGAAGCCCAAATCATCCAAGATTGCCAGCGAATTACCGAGGCAAATGCCCCGCTTTCGCCCAAATCATGGGTTAGACAGCACAGGCATTACCCCTTAAGGCATATTTCGATGAGTGAGTTGAGCGAGACAGCCCAAGCCCTGCAAGTTTACCCCGCAGAGATGCTTCCAGTGAGCAACGGAGCCAATGTCGGTGATGTTCTCAGCTTTGCGGCTGACCTGATCCTTGATGACAGCTACCAGCTTGCCCCTGCGGCTGCCCCGCTCAAACTTGGCTTGCATGCGCTTGAAAACGGGCACTTCCGCGTGGCGCAGGACACCGAAGTTGGCACAGCAGGCGCGACTGTCGTGCTCGACAGCTGTATCACGCTGATGGACATGCAAAGTCAGGCCGTCGAGTGCCTTGTGCTGGTCGAGGTTGACGCCGAAGGCCATGTTGCGCGCATCTATGCGATGCCGCTGGCCCCGCTCATGCCCAAACAAGACTACCGTCTCGTTGGCATCGACACTGAAAACGCGCCGCTGCGCTTTGCACAGGTCGCCTGCGTGTCATTCACCCGCGGCACCAAGCTGACAATGGCAACAGGCGAGCAGCGCGCTGTCGAAACCCTGCGCATCGGCGAAAAAATCCTCACGCGTGACGACGGCCCGCAGCCTGTGCGCTGGATCGGACACCACACTGTGCGCGCCATGGGCGACTTCGCTCCGGTGATGATCACCAAAGGCACGCTGCACAACGAAAACGACTTGCTCGTTTCGCCCGACCACCGCCTGTTTATCTACCAGCGCTCCGACAGGCTCGGGGCGGGCCGCGCCGAAGTGCTGCTCAAAGCCTCGCATCTGGTGAATGGCGAAACGGTGTTCGTGCAGGAAGGCGGCTTTGTTGACTACTTCCAGATCCTGTTTGAGTCTCACCAGATCGTCTTTGCGGAAGGCATCGCGGCCGAAACCCTGCTGATTGATCCGCGCACACGCTCTGCCCTGCCCGCAAACGTCGCCGAAACCCTTGGCGGCACGCTGGCCGGTCACAAACAGCGCGCACAGGGAGAGTTTGAAGTTGGCAAACGCCTGCTCAACCGCCCTGACGCCGCCGAACTACTACTGCGCGCCAGCAAGGGCGGCTAGTATTGCGCGCCTCAAAGCGGACCTTCGAGCGTCAAGCAGCGAACGGCGGGTCTGAGCCCTAAGCTGCCGATGCTGCGTGTTGCACGAATGTCCGCTATGCGACTGGACAGGCCGTCAACGATTAGCAGCTTTTCGAGTACCTCTGCACTTAGGAAAACTCGCACAGCCCCAGAAAGCATCACCTGTCTTACGGTTAGTTCGCTTAACCATCTCTTTGCCACACTTCGGGCATGCTATTTGATCCAAGTTGACAGCGGTTTCTTTGGCTGGGGTCTGCTTCTTGGCTGCCGCCTTCTTTTCCAAATTTTGCAAGTGCTCATTGCGCGTTGCCTTCGTGTTATCTAGAGCCTGATCGCGCAGTTTTTTTACGTAGGCGTTAACCTGCACATCAGTTAGTATCTGCTTCCTTTGAAGCGCGATAAGTCTGCCAAGATCTTTCAAACCCCAAGCAACGCTATCCGGCATTGCCGTCTTTGGTTCGGCTGTCCCCGTAAACACAATAAGATTGTGTAGAGCTTCTTGATCGACTTGCAGAATGTCCTGCACGGCCTTTACGTGTGCATAGTTCTGTCGAAGTGGATTTTGAAATCTACGTTTGCTGCGCTTTTGCACCTGCGTCCATTTCTGTTGGTTGGCACCACCAAAAATCCAGCCGGACATATTCTTGGTTTCGATCACAAATATCCCAAAGCGAGATAGCACAAGATGGTCAATCTGAGTTGTGCCACCGGCGACTGGCAAGATAACATCCGTCAAAACCCGATACTCTTGTTCGTTCAGAACAGATGTGAGCACATTGTGAACCAACCGTTCACCTCTAGCGCCCCTTCTTTCAGGTGTGTTGTAACTAGCTGCGACCGCCCGGATTGCGGACTTTACAAGGAACCTTAGCATTAGAACTCACGCCATTATTTTGTCATCGATTGCATCCACTATCATCTTGGATGGCGCCTCTGTTGACTTTTTCCAATGATTTAGGTCATATTTTAGCGACTTAAGGATCTGCGAACCTTCTTCGTAGTGATCATGCAATGCGCATCTCCAATCGAATTTACTTTCAATTCCATAGCAGACCTTCGTTCGCAAAGGATAATCGACCGCTTGGTCCCGCGTTTAGACTATCGGCACCGACCGCAGCGAACGGTCGGTCCGAGACCCGCCAATATCGACGTATCCGAACGACCGCTTCGGTGAAATGTGCTGCACTGCCAAATGAGCGACGCTGCACATGCGAGGAAATGCTGCATCAGCACTCGCTGCACCCGCAAAAGGCGGCTTTGTCCCGCATTCCAGCCATATATATCCGCTCTGACAGTGACTCTGTTTCAAAGATGCTTCGTGCTCGGATCGGGTTTGCCGACCACCTCTTGAGCATGGTTTACCAAGTTTGTTTGAAACGGCCTGAAAAAACACGGTGCCAAAAGCTTCACACATTGTTAAGCATCCTTAACGCCGTTTCAGCGCAAAAACGTATGCACGCGTTCTGCACGGATAGCTGCATATGTAGCTGCATACTGTAGGCACCGTGTTTTCTTGCCAAACCCGCAAACCTTACCTATACGCGCGCTTATGCTTGATACCGCCTCAAACCGCCCAGAACTGCCCCCTGAAATTGCCCGCCGTCGGACGTTTGCGATCATCTCGCACCCCGACGCTGGTAAAACGACGCTGACGGAAAAGTTCCTCCTTTATGGTGGCGCTATTCAGATGGCGGGTCAGGTGCGTGCCAAGGGCGAAGCACGGCGCACCCGCTCTGACTTTATGCAGATGGAAAAAGACCGTGGCATCTCTGTCTCGGCGTCGGCAATGTCTTTTGATTACAAAGGCTTGCGCTTCAACCTCGTTGACACGCCGGGCCACTCTGACTTCTCGGAAGACACCTACAGAACGCTCACAGCGGTTGACGCAGCGGTGATGGTCATCGACGGCGCAAAGGGTGTTGAAAGCCAGACGCAGAAGCTGTTTGAAGTCTGCCGCCTGCGCGATCTGCCGATCCTGACCTTCTGTAACAAAATGGACCGCGAGAGCCGCGATACCTTTGAAATTATTGATGAAATTCAAGAGATGCTGGCGATCGACGTGACACCAGCCAGCTGGCCCATAGGTGTCGGCGCCGAGTTCATGGGCTGTTATGACCTGATCAATGACCGACTTGAGTTGATGGATCGCGCGGATCGCAACAAAGTCGCGGAAACCATTGAAATCAATGGCTTGGATGACCCCAACCTTGCCAAACATGTGCCTGAGCACCTGCTTGGGAAGTTCCTCGAAGACGTCGAAATGGCGCGTGAACTGCTGCCCAAGCTTGATCCGCAATCCGTGCTCGAAGGCCACATGACGCCGATCTGGTTTGGCTCGGCGATCAACTCGTTTGGCGTCAAAGAACTGATGGACGGCATCGGCGACTACGGCCCGCAACCGCAGGTTCAGAAGGCCACGCCAAGGGAAATTTCTCCTGAAGAAACAAAGGTTTCCGGATTTGTCTTTAAAGTGCAAGCCAATATGGACCCAAAGCACCGCGACCGTGTCGCCTTTGTGCGCATGGCCTCGGGCCACTTCAAACGCGGCATGAAACTGACACATGTGCGCACAAAGAAACCGATGGCGATCAGCAACCCAGTGCTGTTTCTCGCCTCCGACCGCGAGCTGGCCGAAGAGGCTTGGGCGGGCGACATTATCGGCATTCCCAACCACGGCCAGCTGCGCATCGGAGACACGCTCACCGAGGGCGAAATGCTGCGCGTTTCGGGCATCCCCTCCTTCGCGCCTGAGCTTTTGCAAGGCGTACGGGCGGGCGACCCGATGAAAGCCAAACACCTCGAAAAAGCGCTGATGCAATTTGCCGAGGAAGGCGCGGCGAAAGTCTTCAAACCGGCCATAGGGTCAGGCTTTATTGTCGGGGTTGTGGGGGCGCTTCAGTTTGAAGTTCTCGCCAGCCGGATCGAGCTTGAATATGGCTTGCCTGTGCGGTTTGACAATTCACAATTCACGTCAGCTAGATGGGTTAATGGTGAGGCGCAAGCTGTTGATAAATTTGTAAATAGCAACAAACAGCACATTGCGCATGACAATGATGGTGATGTTGTCTACCTCACGCGTCTGCAGTGGGATATCGACCGTATTGAGCGCGACTATCCAGATGTTACACTCACCGCGACCAAGGAAATGATGGTCTAGCTGAGCGGCACGTGCCACTATGCGTTTATGAGCGACGGAACACTCACATATGCTGGCGGCGCGGAAGAGCTAATCGCGCAGTGGAACACCCGTCGGGAGCCATTCGAATTCCTCGATGATGACCTTCCCTTGCCTGACACGGACTTTGAAGGCTTTGTGAGCCAGAGGGTCACCGAAGAGGCGACAACAGCCCGCGCGCACAAGTCGAAATGGACAGCAAAACGCTGCCAGATCGCGGGCGAATTTGTCGGGCGCTCCGAGCTTGCCTTTCTCAATGCCCAGCTGATCGCAATATTACGCCGCCAGAACGCGCCTGAAAAGGCTGTGACGCTGTTCCGCCGCCTCTGGGCCGAGCAGCCCGAACACCTGCTTCAAGAGCTTGACCTGCGCTGGCAGGTTTCGTCCATGATCACCTTTGCAGACCATGGAGAGGCAAGCCTCGAAAGAGAATTAGGGTCATCCTTCAAGATGTTGTTCGGGCTGATAAAACTCTACGAATTCGAAAGACTTTTTTCTGGCCAACGCCCTGAGAACCCGTGGCGTTTTGGCCATCGTTCCGATGCGGCCATGCCGCTTGAAATGGACCAATACTCGCTCAACAACGGTGGCTTGGACATTGCCCTTTTGGCCCCTTTGTTTGAGCAAGCCCAAAACTGCCTTGCGACAGGCCAACTCGCACTAAATTTGCTCAACGCACTCAACGCCGACAGCGGAACAGTTTTTCGCAGATTGAACGCGATGAAAGCCCGTCGCCAAAGGGCGCAAACCTTGAAGGAGCGTGATGCATGAAATGGGGGATCGTCACCACCGTTAAGGCCGATACACGCAGCATTGCCGAGTTTGCTGCACATCATCTGGAGCTGGGCGCTGACAGGCTTTACATCTACCTCGACGACGACAGCGAAGACGCATATGAACTCCTGAAAACCCACCCGAAAATCCGCGTGCTCCGCACCACGGGCGCACATTGGCGCAGCGCCAACCGCCCTGAAAAACACCAGGCGCGCCAATCCGCCAACGCACGCCACGCCTACCGCCGCAAAGCAGGCGACGTCGACTGGCTCGCCCATATCGATGTTGATGAATTTCTCTGGCCAGAGACGTCCATCAGCGAGCAGCTCGAAGCCTTGCCCGAGGCCTGCCAGGCGGCCCGCGTGCGCCCCATAGAAGCCCTCGCCGCGGACAGCCAAAACACAGCAGAGAATACCGCCGGGAACACCACATATTTCAAGGCGATGACAAATGATCGCAAGCAAAGGCTCGCAGAAACGCAGGCCATTTTTCCAACATTTGGAACCCAGTTGAATGGCGGTTTTTTAAGCCATGTGGCTGGAAAGGTGTTCGCGCGGACGGGCCATAAAAACGCGACGTTCAAGATTCACAACTTTTACGTCGGCGACGACGAAAACCCCGGACAGGTTGAACTGCTGGGAACCAAGCTTTGCCATATGCATGCGCATAGTTTTGACGCTTGGATGGCCGCCTATCGCTATCGTCTTTCCAAAGGGGCGTACCGCGCCGAACTGAAGCCCAACCGCCCGCGCGAGCAGGGCGGACTGAGCCTGCATGAGTTGTTAACCTACCTTGAGCAAACTGAAGGGGAAGACGGGCTACGCGCCTTTTACACCGAGGTATGCACCGCCACACCAGAGTTGCGCGCGCAGCTTGACGACTTCGGGCTGCTTTACAGCCTCAACCTTGACCTGGCCGCAAAGTGCCGGAAACATTTCCCCACTCTAGGAGAATAGCGCGAATGCACGGGGATTGTTGCGAAGTACACAACAAGAATACCACGTAAGCGAGCAAATTCGCATGAAAAAACCCAGTTGATTGACCCTGCTTGGTCTTTTGATGTAAACACCGCCCATGGGTTGCACAGGCAAAAAGCCGGGCCAGACGGGCCGAACCCAAACCAGACGCTACGGGCATGAATTGTCCGTAAAACACGGATAAACATGACAAAATTTTCAGATTTGAATCTTGGCCCTAAGGTTCTCAAAGCCGTGGCCGAAACTGGCTACGAAACACCCACGCCTATTCAGGCTGGGGCGATTCCCCCAGCACTTGAAGGTCGTGACGTCTTGGGCATTGCTCAGACAGGCACAGGCAAGACAGCTTCATTCACGCTACCGATGATCTCGATGCTGGCCCGCGGACGGGCGCGTGCCCGCATGCCGCGCTCTCTGGTGCTCTGCCCGACACGCGAGTTGGCCGCGCAGGTTGCCGAGAATTTCGACACCTATGCCAAACACGTAAAACTCACCAAAGCGCTGCTCATCGGTGGCGTCAGCTTCAAAGAACAAGAGGCCGTGATCAACCGTGGCGCTGATGTTCTTATTGCCACCCCGGGACGCCTCCTTGACCATTTCGAGCGCGGTGGCCTGTTGCTGACCGGCGTTCAGATCATGGTTGTTGATGAGGCCGACAGGATGCTCGACATGGGCTTTATCCCCGACATCGAGCGGATCTTCAGCTTGACGCCATTCACGCGCCAAACCCTGTTCTTCTCGGCGACAATGGCACCTGAAATTGAACGGATCACCAACACATTCCTGTCCAACCCCGCCCGCATTGAAGTTGCGCGCCAGGCGACGACATCCGAGACGATCACCCAGTCTGTGGTGATGTTCAAAGGCTCGCGCAAAGACCGTGAAGCAACCGAAAAGCGCAAGCTTTTGCGCTCGCTGATCGAAAGCGAAGGCGAGAAGTGCAAAAACGCGATCATTTTTTGCAACCGAAAGTCTGACGTTGATATCGTCGCCAAGTCGATGAAGAAATACGGACTTGATGCCGCTGCTATCCATGGTGATCTTGACCAATCGCAGCGCATGCGCACCCTCGCCGAGTTCCGCGATGGTAGCCTGCGCTTTCTTGTGGCCTCCGACGTCGCTGCGCGCGGGCTCGACATCCCTGATGTATCGCATGTGTTCAACTACGACGTTCCAAGCCATGCCGAAGACTACGTTCACCGCATCGGCCGGACAGGCCGCGCGGGCAAAGAAGGCACCACGATCATGATCTGCGTGCCGCGCGACGAGCGCAACCTCGCCGACATTGAACGCCTCGTGAAGCACGAAATCCCGCGGGTTGGCGAAGCGGCTGAAAAACCAGCGACTGAAGCTTCATTAAGTGATGAACCCGCGCGTGAGGAAAAGCCAAAGCGCACGCGCAAGCCTCGTGGCGACAAAGCGCCAAAGGCGGAAGCCGCAGCGACAGAAGAGCCAGCGTCAAAGCCTGAGGCCGAGTCTGAGGCTGAGGCGGTTGAGCATAAAGCACCGACTGCTGAAACGCAGACGGAAGCAAAGCCTCAAGACGAACCGCGCAAGACGTCGTCACGCAGCCGCTCGCGCGGTGGCCGCTCATCTGATCAAAGCAAATCAGGCCGCTCAAGCGACCAAAACAAGGGCGGCAACAACAACCGCACTGTTGGCTTGGGCGACGACATGCCAAGCTTCATCGCCAAAAGCTTTGAAGACCGCATGTAGGCCAACCCATTTTCAAGACTAAATAGCGTAAGCCGGCTTATTGGAGCCGGCTTACAATCACGCTGACCTCCGGCTTTTTGCCGATCTCGTCGCTGCACGTCCGGCGGACAATCTTGCGCAACTCTTCTTCGATTTTGGCATCATTCGCGAGCGTTTTCTCCGCCGCGCGGCCCAAAAACTGTGAGAGATCTTCCTCCAGAACCTCAACCAGAGGCGTCTTGCTGCGGCCCGTTTCCGGCATGCCTTTCAGCTCGCACCAAGGGTCTCCTAGCGGCTCGTCATCTTCGTCAATGATTACCGTGACGATCACATGGCCGTTCAGCGCCATGCGAATACGGTCGCGCACGATGCCGTCAAGTGCGCCGATCTGGGTTGAGCCATCAAGGTAGCGGCGCCCCGTTTCGACAAATTCCGCGACGCGCGGGGCGTTGCCGGACAGATCAATCATCATCCCGTTGACCGCGACAATGCTCTGGCGGCCCTTGTCTTGCGTTAGGCGCGCGTGTTCGCGCAGATGCCGGTGCTCGCCGTGCATCGGGATCACCATCGCCGGATTGATCAAGTCTTGCGCCTTTTCCAGATCAGGCCGGTTTGCGTGGCCAGAAACGTGGTAGAGCCCGTCATTGTCATCAACGACATCAACACCCTTTTCCGACAGCTGGTTGATGATCGAGATCACCCCACGCTCGTTACCCGGAATGGTTTTTGAGGAAAACAGGAACAAGTCGCCTTCCTTCAACGAGATGCCGTTGAACTTGCCGCGCGCCAGTTGGGCGCTCGCCGCGCGGCGCTCGCCTTGGCTGCCAGTGACCAGCAGCATCAGGTTTTCGCGCGGCACGCTGCGTGCATCCTCAATAGACACAACCGTCGGGAACGATCCGAGCACCCCAGTTTCTATCGAAGCCTCGACCATCCGGCGCATGGAGCGGCCCATCAGGCAGATTGAGCGCCCTGCCCTCTCGCCCGCCTCGGCCAGTGTTTTTACCCGCGCAACGTTCGAGGCAAATGTCGTAGCGACGACCAAGCTCTCCGCGCCTCTGACAAGTGCTTCAAGGTTGCCGCCCAGCTCGCTTTCGGAGCGGCCCGCACTCTTGGAAAACACATTGGTTGAGTCGCAGATCATCGCCTTGATGCCGCCTTTGCCAATTTCTTCCCAAAGGGCGTCGTCAAACGGCTCCCCGACGATCGGCTCATGGTCAATCTTGAAGTCCCCCGTGTGAAAGACACGCCCGCCCTCTGTCTCGATCAGCAAAGACGCGCTTTCGGGAATGGAGTGTGACACGGGCACAAAGCTTACCTTGAAAGGGCCAGCTTCAACCCGCTCGGGGTAAGGTGAAACAGTCGTGACAGCCTTGTCGCCGTGGCCGTGCTCGGAAAGTTTGCGCCGCGCAATGTTGGCCGTGAAGGCACGCGCATAAACGGGTGCGTCGAGCTCGCCGTAGAAGTGGCCAACTGCGCCAACGTGGTCTTCATGCGCGTGGGTGATGAAGATCGCATCAAGGCGGTCTTTGCGTTCTATCAACCAGCTCATATCGGGAAAGATCAGGTCTACCCCGGGGCTGGTGTCCATATCCGGAAAGGTGACCCCGAGATCAACGAGAATATAGCGCTCGCGGCCCTCTGGCCCATAGCCATAGACGTAGGCGTTCATGCCGATCTCGCCCGCCCCACCAAGGGGGAGGTAAACTAGCCGTTGGGTGCTCATGCGTTGCCCTGCTCTTTGTTATATTGGTGGATGACGCGCAAACCGTGCACTGTCAGATCATCTTCGATTGTATCAAACAATTCTTCGCCCTGCGCGAAAAGGGGGGCCAGCCCGCCGGTTCCGATCACTTTCATCGGCTTTCCGTACTCGTTGCGCACGCGCTCTGTCAGCCCTTGGATAAGGCCGACATAGCCCCAGAAAATACCCGACTGGATACAGGCGACCGTGTTGGTCCCGATCACTTTTTCGGGCTGTGTAATGTCTACGTGGGGCAGCGCTGCAGCCCCTTGGTGCAGCGCTTCCAGCGAGAGGTTCACGCCAGGCGCGATGACGCCACCGACATAGGCGCCATCTTCGGCGACCACATCAATGTTGGTTGCAGTGCCAAAGTCGATCACCATCGCATTGCCGCCGTGCCTGTCAAAACAGCCCGCCGCATTGGCCAGCCTGTCGGGGCCAACGCCTGTGCTTGGGTCAACGCGCGGCGCTACCGGCAACAGGCACTCGGGTTTGCCAACAACCAACGGGCGGCAGTCAAAGAAACGGTCGGCAAAGACACGCAAATTCCAGACAACGCGCGGCACTGTCGAACTGATGACAACATCGGTGATGTCCGCCTCGATCTTGTAGTGCTTGATAAGGGTTGTGTACCACGTGAAGTAAGCGTCAGCGGTGCGCGCATGGTGGGTCGATGTGCGCATGGTGCACAGCCACTTCTCCCCATCCCAGATTGAGAAAACGGTGTTGGTATTCCCGCAGTCAATTGCCAGCAACATCGCCGAGGCTCCTTAGTTGAAGAACACATCTGCCGCCGGAATGGCGACACGTCCTTTGGGGGTGGATAGAACAAGATGTCCCACTTCGTCCACCGTTTCAAAAACACCATGTGTTTCATCGCGCATGGTGCGGGCGCGAATGGGTTCTCCGAGTTTTGCTGCCCGCGCCAGCCAAGCCTCGCGGATGGGAGCAAACCCGTATTGAGCAAACTGCGCTTCCCACGGTGCATAGGCCTGCGCGAGATAGCCGAGAAAATCCTGCGGCGTCAGATCTGCGCCTGTCTCGGCCTTGAGCGCCACAGGCTTGAGCGCGCCCTCTTCCACATCTGCGGCTTTGGGGGCTTCGGCAAGGTTTACACCTATGCCGATCACAAGCCCCGCAGGCAGGCTCTCAAGCAGGATGCCCGCCAGTTTTCCGCCGCTCAACAACACGTCGTTTGGCCACTTAAGGGACAGCCGCGCCTCGGGCCCGGCGACCTTGCGCAAAGCATCATAGAGCGCCAGAGAGGCGGTGAACGAGCGCAGGCTCATCGCCGCCGGATCTGTCAGATTGGGAAGAAACAAGCTGGCGCCAAAGTTGCCTTTGGGCTGTGTCCAGCCGCGCCCGCGCCGCCCGCGTGCAGAGGTTTGTTCATGGGCAAAAACCCAAGTAGGCCCTGCCAACTCGCCGGCAAGGCGCGTGGCCTCGGTGTTGGTGCTGTCGACGCTTTGCAGAACGCGCTGGCCATAGCCCTGTGGCCAGATCGGGTTCATGTCAAAAGCCTTAGTTTACCAGCGCCGCAGCCGCTGCAGCCGCCGCTCCGTCAACTCCGAAGAGGTTGATAACACCGACCAGCATGATCGCAGCAGAGCCCATCAACAGAACCCAAAGCACAGGTGCGCGCACCTCGTCGAGACCCTGCTCTGCCTCATCGCCGAAATACATGTAGTAGACGATGCGCAGGTAGTAGAAGGCCCCGATGGCCGATGCAACAGCGCTCGCAACAACCAGCCAGAACAAGCCCGCATCAACGC
The DNA here is from genome assembly GCA_947497495.1 of uncultured Lentibacter sp. GTDB lineage: Bacteria > Pseudomonadota > Alphaproteobacteria > Rhodobacterales > Rhodobacteraceae > Lentibacter. Next base: position 362,968 of record CANMGT010000003.1, on the reverse strand, counting down.
CCGCGCGCCAGACACCCAGCTTGGCAAAGAAGCCAAGCATCGGCGGCACGCCCGCAAGACTGAACATCAGGATCAGCAGCGCAAGCGCCTTGCCGGGTTCGGCTTTGGAGTAGAGGTTGAGTGCGCTGATATCAGTGACAGGCTGCCCGTCACGTTCCATGCTGAGGATGAATGCGAACGTGCCGATATTCATCGTCACATAGATCGCCATATAGGTCAGCATCGCCTCGACACCGAGGGCTGTGCCCGCCGCGAGGCCGATGATCGCATAGCCCATGTGGGCGATGGAGGAATAGGCCATCAGACGTTTGATATTGGTCTGCCCGATCGCCGCGATCGCCCCGAGGAACATCGACAGAACGGAAAGCACCGCGAGAACCTGACTCCAGTCGGCAGAGACTCCGCCGAATGCGTCGTGCAACACGCGCGCAAACAGCGCCATAGCCGCCACTTTGGGAGCCGTCGCGAAGAAAGCGGTTACAGGCGTTGGCGAGCCTTCATAGACATCCGGCGTCCACATGTGGAACGGCACGGCGCTGACTTTGAAAGCAAGCCCCGCGATCACGAAGACGAGGCCAAAGAGCAAGCCGATGGGGGCAAGCCCCTCGCCCGCTGCGGCGATAATTCCGGTGAACATCGTTGTGCCGGCATAGCCATAAACCAGCGATGAGCCGTAAAGCAGCAGACCCGAGCTGAGCGCGCCAAGCACGAAGTATTTCAGGCCTGCTTCCGTCGAGCGCACCGAGTCGCGGCGCATGGCAGCGATCACGTAAAGCGCGAGCGATTGCAGCTCAAGCCCCATGTAAAGCGCCATCAAGTCACCTGCAGAAACCATGAACATCATGCCGACAACGCTGAGTGCTACAAGCAGCGGATACTCGAACTTCATCATCTGGCGCTTTTCAAGAAAGCCCATGCCCATGACAAGCACAGCCGCCGCTGAGAGCAGTATCGTCACCTTGGCAAAGCGCGCAAAAGCATCGTCCTGGAACATGCCCCCAAAGGCACTCTGCGCCCCGCTGCCACCAAGCCCGATAAAGGCCGCAACAACAAGAAACACCGCCGCCGTCAGATAGGTGATAGTGCCTGCGAGTTTGTCCTTGCCGGTATAGACCGCGAAGACCAAAGCCAGCATCGCATAGACGGCAATCAGGATTTCCGGCAGGATTGTATTCAGATCGGCCTGCATAGTTTCTCTCCGTTAGTGCGATTGCGCCATGGTGGTGGCGGCGCGGCCTGCGTCATGCAAGGCGGTTTCGTAGTTTGTGACAAAGTCAGCCACAGATGGCCCGATGATGTCGGTCACAAGGCTCGGGTAGACACCAAGCAACAGCGTCATGGCAACCAGCGGTGCAAAGATCGCTTTCTCGCGGCTTGTCATGTCGGTGATGCTTTTGAGGCTCTCTTTGATGAGGTCGCCAAACACCACGCGACGGTACAGCCACAGCGCATAGGCCGCCGACAGGATAACGCCGGACGTGGCCACAGCCGCAACCCATGTGTTGACCTGAAAGATCCCGACAAGCGTGAGGAATTCGCCCACAAAGCCCGAAGTGCCCGGCAAGCCGACGTTGGCCATGGTGAAGAACATGAAGATCAGCGCATAGGCTGGCATGCGGTTTACGAGGCCGCCATAAGCATCAATCTCGCGGGTGTGCATCCGGTCGTAGATCACGCCGACACAGAGGAAAAGCGCGCCAGAGATAAAGCCGTGGCTCACCATCTGGAAGATCGCGCCATCAACACCCTGTTGGTTGGCCGCAAAGATGCCCATGGTCACAAAGCCCATGTGCGCAACTGAAGAGTAAGCAATGAGCTTTTTCATGTCTTCCTGCACCATCGCGACAAGCGAGGTGTATACAATCGCGATCGCCGACATCCAAAGCACCATTGGTGTGAGCACGTCAGCCCCGACAGGGAACATCGGCAAGCTGAACCGCAAGAAGCCATAGCCGCCCATCTTCAGCAGGATCGCCGCCAGCACGACAGAGCCCGCTGTCGGCGCCTGAACGTGCGCATCGGGGAGCCATGTGTGCACAGGCCACATCGGCATTTTCACCGCGAAGCTGGCGAAGAAGGCCAGGAACAGAAGCGTTTGCAAACCGCCGATAACCTGAATGCCGAGAATGCTGAAGCTCTCATAGCCAAAGCTATGGTTCATCAGTGTCGGAATGTCGGTGCTGCCCGCGTCGGCATACATTGCAACCATGGCTACCAGCATCAGAACCGAACCAAGGAAGGTATAGAGGAAGAACTTGAAGCTGGCGTAAATGCGGTTCGCCCCACCCCAAATGCCGATTATCAGGAACATCGGGATCAGACCCGCTTCAAAGAACAGGTAGAACAAGACCAGATCAAGCGCCATGAACACGCCAAGCATCAACGTTTCAAGCAGCAGGAAGGCGATCATGTATTCCTTGACGCGTGTGTTCACGCCCCAGCTTGCGGCAATCGTCAGCGGCATCATGAAGGTTGTCAGCATCACGAAGAGCACGCTGATCCCGTCAACGCCCATCTTGTAGGTGAGGCCCATCAACCACGAGCGTTCTTCAACCATCTGAAAGCCGGTGTTTGAGGCGTCAAAATCCGACAGGATAAACAGCGACACAAGGAAGGTTATCGCGGTGGCCAGCAGCGCAACCCACTTGGCATTGCGCTTGGCAGCGTCGTCGTCGCCGCGCAAGAAAAGCGCAAGGATCAAGGCCGCAACCGCGGGGATGAAGGTGACAATGGAGAGAAGATTGTCCATCAGCGGGCACCTCCGGTAAAGGCCATCCAGATGACAAGAACAACGATCCCGATCACCATAGCGAATGCGTAAGTAAAGATGTAACCCGACTGCGCGCGGCCTGCGAGGCGCGTGAAGAACGGAACGATGCCCATGGCGACGCCGTTCAGCGCGCCGTCAATGACGTTGCCGTCGCCCTTTTTCCAGAGGAAGCGGCCAATGGCCATGGCGGGGCGCACGAAGATCGCGTCATAGATTTCGTCGAAGTACCATTTGTTCAGCAAGAACAGATACATCGGGCGTTGGCTCTCAGCGAGTTTCTTGGGCAGTGACGGGTTGATAATGTAGAACCAGTAAGCCGTAAAGAAGCCGAGAAGCATAGCGACAAAGGGCGAGACCTTGACCCACTTCGGAGCATGGTGCGCGTCGTCCATCACGTGGTTGTCAGCCGCCATGAAGATCGCCCCTTTAGGCGCTTCGCCGTGGTGTTGATCCATCGCTGCGTAGCCTTCTTCGGCTGTCGCAGCTGCGCCGTGTGTAGCCTCTTCCCCGTGGCCTGCTTCCTCACCGTGGCCTGTATCAGCCGCTGCATGATGTGCCGGAATACCGAAGAATTTGTTCACTTGGTTATGGTCACCAAAGAAGCTGCCATACCAAACCATGCCCGAGAAGACGGCACCAAGCGCCAGAACTCCGAGTGGCACCAACATAACCATCGGGCTTTCGTGAGCGTGCTCGTGCGTGTGCTTGTCGCCGCGCGCACTGCCGTAGAATGTCATGAACATAAGGCGCCATGAGTAGAAACTTGTGAACAGCGCCGCGATAACCAGCATCCAGAAGGCATAGCCGCCGTTGGTGCCCGCATAGGCGCTCTCGATGACAGCATCCTTAGAGAGGAAGCCCGCGAAGCCATAATGTGTGAGCGGAATGCCGACACCGGTGATCGCCAAAGTGCCGATCATCATCGCCCAGAAGGTATAGGGGATCTTCTTGCGCAGGTTGCCGTAGTTACGCATGTCTTGTTCGTGGTGCATCGCGTGAATGACCGAGCCCGCACCGAGGAACAACATCGCCTTGAAGAAGGCGTGCGTGAGCAAGTGGAACATCGCGACCGAGTAAACGCCAACACCCGCGGCCACAAACATGTAGCCAAGCTGCGACATGGTCGAATAAGCGATCACGCGTTTGATGTCGTTTTGCACGAGGCCGACCGTGGCCGCCATGAAGGCCGTCGTGGCGCCCATGAAAACAATAAACTGTTTGGCTTCCGGCGCGAATTCCATCAGCGGCGACATGCGACACACGAGGAAAACACCGGCAGTCACCATCGTCGCAGCGTGGATAAGCGCTGACACAGGCGTCGGCCCTTCCATCGCGTCAGGCAACCAAGTGTGCAGGAACAACTGCGCTGACTTGCCCATCGCACCGACGAACAGCAGGAAGGCCAGCAAGTTGGCGGCATTCCACTCTGTCCAGAGGAAGTGCAGCTGCGTTTCCGCCAGTGCCGGTGCGGCTGCAAAGATGTCGTCAAACTTGATGCTGTCTGTCAGCAAAAACAGCCCGAATATTCCAAGCGCGAAGCCAAAGTCACCAACACGGTTGACAACAAACGCCTTGATCGCCGCCGCGTTGGCGCTTGGTTTCTTATAGTAAAAACCGATCAGAAGATAGGAGGCAACGCCAACCCCTTCCCAGCCAAAGAACATTTGCACGAGGTTGTCAGCTGTCACCAGCATCAGCATCGCGAAGGTGAAGAACGACAGATAAGCAAAGAAGCGCGCCTTGTAGGCCTCGCCCTCGCCCCAGTTTTCGTCATGCGCCATATAGCCCATGGAATACAGGTGCACGAGCGATGAAACCGATGTGACCACGATCAGCATGATTGTGGTCAAACGGTCAACGCGGATCGACCATGCCGCATCCAGCGAGCCGGATTGGATCCAGTCGAGAATGTGCACAGCTTCTGGCTCGGTTGCGCCGCCAAGAAAGACTGTCCAGCTCAAAGCACATGCGAGGAAGAGCACGCCTGTTGTGAGCCACTGCGCTGTCTTTTCGCCGATAACGCGCCAACCGAAGCCTGCGATGATGGCGGCGATGAGCGGTGCGAAAAGGATGGTTTTGTAAATCATCTGATCAGCCTTTCATCACGTTGACGTCTTCAACGTCGATCGTGCCACGGTTGCGGAAGAAGACCACGAGGATCGCGAGGCCAATCGCGGCTTCGGCGGCGGCCACCGTCAGCACGAAGAGTGTGAAAACCTGCCCTGTCATGTCATTGAGAAACGACGAGAAGGCGACGAAATTAATATTCACCGACAAGAGGATAAGCTCAATCGACATCAGCAAGATGATGATGTTCTTCCGGTTCAGGAAGAGCCCGAAAATGCCAGTGACAAACAGCACTGCTGCCACCGTCAGGTAATGTTCAAGTCCGATCATGTCGTCCCTCGGTTCTTTGTTTATTCATCCAGAAAGCGGCTTACAGCCCCTGCCCCGGTTTAACGTCTTTCAGTTCCATTGCGTCCTTCGGATCGCGCCACATCTGTTGCAGCACGTCCTGGCGTTTGACACCATCACGGTGGCGCAATGTCAGAACAATCGCGCCGATCATCGCCACCAGCAGGATAAGCCCCGCCAGTTGGAAGATCATGAAGTATTGGTCGTAAAGCAGCAGGCCCAAAGCAGCGGTGTTTTCCACGCCTTCAGGGGTTGCCGCCGCGCGGGCCGCTTCTGCGCCCTCAGAGATGTGCCAGTCGCCAAAAGCTACGCCAAGCACCATGAGAAGCACCACGGCAATCGCCAAGCCAATCGGCAAAAACTGCGCCATGCTGCCCTTGAGTTCTGCAAAATCGACATCAAGCATCATCACGACAAACAGGAAGAGAACCGCAACAGCGCCGACGTAGACGATCAGCAAAAGCATGGCAATAAATTCGGCGCCGAGCAGCACGAACAAGCCTGAAGCGCTGAAGAACGCCAGGATCAGAAACAACACCGAGTGCACCGGGTTGCGGCTGAGAACGGTGAAAAATCCGCCTGTCAAAACGCCGGCAGCAAAGAGATAGAAGGCCAATGTGGCTACGCTCATGTCTCGTCATCCTTTTGTGTCGCCATCACGTCTTTTGCGATGTCCATCGCGCGTGTCATGGCCGGAATACCCGCAAACATCGACATCATCGCGATGCTTTCGGCAATTTCTTCTTCGGTTGCACCCACTTCAACAAGGTGACGCACGGTGAGGCGCACCTGCGCTTCGGCCTGCGCGCCCTGCATTGTCAGGCCCGCAAGTGTCAGCAAAAGCCGCGTCTTGGCGTCAAGGCCGTTTTCGCTGATGCCTTTACCGAAAGTGGCTTCCATCATCTCTTTGGTCATCGTTGGCCAAAGCGCCTCAAGCCCTTTGGTCGAGAACGTCTCAAGGCTCGGAGAAAAGCTCTTCGCAATCTCCTGCGCTTGCTCCATCATCAATTCAAACGGCGTTTTACTCATCGGTAAGGTGCATCCAGCTCTAGGTTACGGGCGATCTCGGCTTCCCAGCGGTCGCCGTTGTCCAGAAGTTTGGCTTTGTCGTAAAACAACTCCTCGCGGGTCTCGGTGGCAAACTCGAAGTTTGGCCCCTCAACGATCGCATCAACAGGGCAAGCCTCTTGGCAGAAACCGCAGTAAATGCACTTCGTCATGTCAATGTCATAACGCGTGGTGCGGCGGCTGCCGTCGTCGCGTGGCTCGGCGTCAATCGTGATCGCCTGTGCAGGGCAGATCGCTTCGCAAAGCTTGCAGGCAATGCAGCGTTCTTCGCCGTTCGGGTAGCGGCGCAGGGCGTGCTCCCCGCGAAAGCGCGGTGAAAGCGGGCCTTTCTCGTGCGGGTAGTTAACCGTCACTTTGGGGCCAAAGAAATACCGCAGGCCAAGGCCGAAGCCTTTGAAAAAATCCGACAGGAAGAAGTAACCCGCCGCGCGCTTATAGTCGATATTACCCATATCAGCCCCCTACTGCCCAGCGGGCGAAAGTGCCCCAGAACCAGTCAAATTTCGCCGCGAAGGCCACGAAGACCACCCAGAAAAGGCTGAGCGGCAAGAATACTTTCCAACCGATCCGCATCAGCTGGTCATAGCGGTAGCGTGGCACGATAACCTTCACCATCGAGAAGATGAAGAATATCAGGAACATCTTGCCGAACATCCACATGATGCCGTCTGGCAAGCCCGGAATGGGCGAGAGCCAACCGCCGAGGAAGAACAGCGATGTAAGCGCGCACATCAGAACGATGGCGACATATTCACCGATCATGAACAACAGGAACGGTGTCGATGAGTACTCAACCTGATAGCCAGCCACCAGCTCGGACTCAGCCTCAGGCAAGTCAAACGGTGGGCGGTTGGTTTCGGCCATGGCCGAGATCAGGAACAAGAACAGCATCGGGAAGTGCGGTATCCAGTACCAATTGAAGATGCCGTAGTCGCCCTTCTGCGCGTTCACGATGTCGCTCAGGTTCAGCGAGCCGGTCGAGATCACGAGGCCGATGATGATCAGGCCCAACGAGACTTCATATGAGATCATCTGCGCCGCGGAGCGCAGCGAGCCGAGGAACGGATATTTGGAGTTTGACGCCCAACCGCCCATGATCACCCCGTAAACCTCAAGCGAGGAGAAGGCGAAGATATAGAGGATGGCCACGTTGATATCGGCCAAAACCCAGCCGTCGTTGAACGGGATAACGGCCCAAGCCACCATGGCCAGTACAAAGCTCACCAGTGGCGCGAGGAAAAAGACAAACTTGTCAGCCCCCGCCGGCACGACGATCTCTTTGACCGCGTATTTAATGAAATCCGCGAAGCTTTGCATGAGGCCGAAGACGCCAACAACGTTGGGCCCACGGCGCATGTGCACAGCCGCCCAGACCTTGCGGTCAAAATACAGCAGGAATGCGAGCGCTACGAGAAGCGGCACAATGATCAGAAGACATTGCCCGACAATCAGCAGGAATATCCCCAAATACGTGTTCGTAAAGAATTCAGCCATTAGCCCCTCACACCATCGGTATCTTGTCTTCCAAGCAGTTCTGAACAATGACTTCAGCGTCAATTGTCTTCAAACCGCGCGGCAGTGCAGCTGAGATGGTATAAACCGCATCTCCGAGCCACTGACCACCCTTATTTTCAACATTTGTGCGCACATGGCGCGCAAATCCGTATCCGCGGATCAGCGAATACTGCGCCGCAGCGCATTCTGCGTAGTTACTCACGTCTGTTGGCACAGGTTCGCCCGTCATCTTGACGACAAATTGCACCAGATCACCGTCCAGCAGCCGCGTCTCAATGCCCGCGTAATTCAGCACGCGGTTCACATCAGCCACGGGGGCCGCACGGCTCACTTCGCTGACAGGCGCGCAAGCCGTGAGCGCCAAAGCGCCAAGCGTTATGAGAGTGTTAAGCTTCACTCGGCCGCCACTTTCTGGCCACGCGCTTTTGCGTTGCCGCTCAACTCGCCCATCAGGGCCGAAGCGCGTGCGATCGGGTTGGTGAGGTAGAAGTCACTCACGGCGTACACAAAGCTGGCCTTGCCGAGCTTGCCTGTCTTCTCCGCGATCCATGCGTTCTCTGGCACCGAGTCGATCTCGGCAAGATGCGGAACTGCCGCAACAAGCGCCTGGCGCAAGCCAGCAAGGCTGTCCCACGGCTGCTTGGCGTCAATTTCAGCCGAAAGGGCGCGCAAGATGGCCCAGTTTTCCTTGGCTTCGCCGGGTGCAAAACCCGCGCGTAGTGCCAGTTGCGGGCGGCCTTCGGTGTTCACAAACAGGCCTTGCTCTTCCGTATAGGCAGCGCTCGGCAAGATTACGTCAGCGCGGTGTGCGCCACGGTCGCCGTGGCTGCCTTGGTAGATCACAAAGGCGCCTTCAGAAATGTCGACTTCGTCAGCGCCGAGGTTGTAGACTACGTCTGCCCCCTCCGTCGCCGCTTTCAGGCCGCCATCCGTAACCGCACCAATGTCCATCGCGCCGACGCGGCTGGCTGCGGTGTGCAGAACCATGAGCTTGGAGCCCGTGGCTTCTGCGAGCTTCATCGCCGCCGCCAGAACGGCAGCGCCGTCGGCTTCGCGGATCGCGCCTTGGCCAACGATCACAAGGCTTTCAACGTCAAGGACTTCGTTGAACTTGCGCCCCAAGAGATCGTCCAGGGCTGCGCGGTCATCGCCAACGTGGTGATATTCATATGTCAGATCAACAGGTTGGCCGACGAGGCCGATATTGGCCCCACGCGTCCAAGCCTGACGAATGCGCGCATTCAAAACTGGCGCTTCATCACGTGGGTTTGTGCCGATGAGTTGGATCATCTGGGCGCTGTCGATGTCTTCAATCGTCGCTGTGCCAACATAGCCCGAGCGGTTGCCAGCTGGTAGCTTCGCACCGTCCGTGCGGCACTCGACCATGCCGCCCTGCCCTTTAACCAGTTGCTTGAGCGCGAAAGCCGCTTCAACCGACGACAAGTCACCGACGAGGCCGGCCAGTTTGTTCGCGCCTTTGATTTTGCTTGCGGCAAGCGTCAGGGCTTCGTCCCAACCGGCTTTACGCAGCTTGCCATTCTCGCGAATGTAGGGCGTATCAAGACGCTGGCGGCGCAACCCGTCCCAGACAAAGCGTGTTTTGTCAGAAATCCACTCTTCGTTCACGCCGTCATGGTTGCGCGGCAAGATGCGCATGACTTCGCGGCCCTTCGTGTCAACGCGGATGTTGGAGCCAAGAGCGTCCATCACATCGATCGTCTCGGTCTTTGTCAGCTCCCACGGGCGCGCTGTAAAGGCGTAGGGCTTGCTCACCAAAGCGCCAACCGGGCACAGATCAATGATGTTGCCCTGTAGGTTGGTGTCGAGCGTCTCGCCCAAATAAGCGGTGATCTCGCTGTCTTCGCCGCGGCCCGTCTGGCCCATTGTGGTGATGCCGGCAACTTCGCTGGTGAAGCGCACGCAGCGGGTGCAGGAAATGCAGCGCGTCATGTGGGTTTCCACGAGCGGGCCGAGGTTCAGGTCTTCCGTCGCGCGCTTTGGCTCGCGGAAGCGGCTGAAATCAACGCCGTAAGCCATGGCTTGGTCTTGCAAGTCGCACTCGCCGCCCTGGTCGCAGATCGGGCAGTCGAGCGGATGGTTGATCAACAGGAACTCCATCACGCCTTCGCGCGCCTTTTTCACCATAGGTGAATTTGTCTTCACGACAGGCGGCTGGCCTTCCGGGCCGGGGCGCAAGTCACGCACCTGCATGGCGCAAGATGCCGCTGGCTTGGGCGGGCCGCCGACAACTTCCACAAGACACATCCGGCAGTTGCCCGCGATAGACAGCCGCTCGTGATAGCAAAAGCGCGGAACTTCGACGCCAGCCTGCTCGCAGGCCTGTATCAGCGTCATGGCGCCTTCGGCTTCTACTTCTTTGTCATCAATGATGATCTTGCGTAAATCACTCATGTCGTCTCACTTTGCTCTCAGCAGGCTCCCGATCACACTGCCCGCTGCAATCTCGGCTTTGCCAAGGGTGCATAAGTCGGCAGCGCTCTTCGGATCGAGCCCTTTGGATTTCACATAGTCTTCTGCGCGCGCGCGAATGCGGGCCTTGTTGGCCTTGCTCTTGCGATACGCATCGATTTCGTCGTCGGTATAGCCCAAATCATTGGCGCGGTTCTTAACGGCCCAAAGATAGGAGATGCCTTTCATTTTACGCGCAGCGATACTGCTGCATTGCTCGGACACTTCAAGTGCCAAGCCCACGTACAACATCTTGTCGTCGATCTCTTTGACATCCTTCAGCGCAGGCTTTGCGGCTGCTGCGCTCACGGCCAAAGTGCTGGCCATGATGGCCACTGTTAGGGCTGTCGTCATTCCTGTCATCACACGCATGCTTGTTCTCCTCTCACGCGATTGTGGGGCGCCAACAGAGGGCCCCCTTCTCTGCGTGACATGGGAGCGCGCGGCTTTGTTATGCAATAACAAGCCACAAACCCGATGTTTTGTGCAGGTTTTCGCCAAATTGCGCCGTGATATGTCGGCGCAATCACCACCCGGCGCACCGTGCGCTGAACACAAGCTTGCCGTCTGTGAGGATCAGATCTTCATTCTCGCTGTCAGGGCTTTGCCCCGCATATGTCATGTCGGTTGAGCCATAATTCTCAATGCAGTAACGGTTGGCCCCGACACGGGCCGCCTCGCGTGCGCCTGTCAAACCCTTCGAAGCGTTGGGCACAACTACCCGAAAGTCTTGGCGGCTTTCCTTGGACTTCTCGATCTTGGATTTGAACGTCACGCCCTGATAAAAATAGGAGTTGCGTGCCAACTTGGCCTTGGCCTGATCACAGCCCATCAAAGGAACAGCGAGTGTCAAAGCAATGGCGCTCCGGATCGCAAACGAAAGTCCTGTCATGCCCGTATCTCCCTGCGTTTATCAAGCGTAAGATCAAACCCGACGCTGGCATCTTTGCAAATTACGGCTTTTGCCATGCTCGCCCAAACTGGCCGTTCGACTTCTGCCGCAAATTGGCAAACAGCACGGCTCACATCAGGCCATATTCCGTAATCGTCGCACAGCATCACGCCGTCATCAGCCAAAATCTCCCAGTAGTTGCGGAAGTCTTGCAAACAGGCTTCGTATTCGTGGGACGCATCAATGTGGATCAGGTCGGCTTTAACACCCAGACGTTTGAGAGCAAAAGCCGCTGAAGTGCCATCCATCGGCAGCGGCACGATGACGTCCTGCTGCTTCTTGGAGTAAACATTCGCCAAAAATGTCTCGTAAAGCGTCGGATAACCGTTGCGTGGCGAGAGCTCGTCACGGCGGCCATCACTTGACAAATGCGCAGACGATCCGAGCCATGTGTCGATCGCCAATATCTCGGTTTTCAATCCAAGCTTGCCGGATTGCACGGCCATGTGCAGCGAAGACATACCCTTCCACACTCCCAGCTCGATGATGAGCTTGGGTTTGAACTCTTCCAGCAAACGACGGAAAAAAGGATGCGTCGAGTTCCAGCCGGACAAATCAACGCGTGACTCATCAAACGCGTAATCTTCAAAGGCGTTCTCCAGCCCCAAAAGCGTGCGAATTTGGCTGTCATGAGTGTCTTTCATCACCGCCTCCGCTCTCTGAGCGGGCCGATGCCCGAACCCGCTTTGCGCAGGAAAGAAAACACCATCATGCCGGTGAACACCACCAGAAGGGCAATCGCGCCATAGCCCCACGCAGGCGCAAGCGCCCCCGCGATCGCCAGATGCGCGAACCAAGCTGGCACAAGCCCGACACCCGCAAAAACAACTGCGGCAACGAGGCTCTGGATTCCGTCAAGCATGGCTTTCATTCGGCGGCCACCTCGCATTGCCGGGGCGTCAGGCCCATCGCTCTCAAGGTGTCCCAGCCAAAGGCTTCGTCACTGTCGCCGTTTGCCTTGCGCATTTCAAGACGCTCCAGCGCTTCTTCAAGCGTCGGCTCATGGCCCTCGGGCACATGCCACATCACGAAGTGCTGTTCGCCCATCAACTCGAACCACTCGGCGCGGCGCTCGTAAAACTGCTTGTGCACGGTGTTGAACACAAAGTTGCCAAGGCTCTCGCCGTCTTCCCAAACCGTCAGGTTGGCGACAAACTGCGGATCATCGTCGATGTTGTTCTCGGTGTTGCCCGTGCCAGGCTCGCCCGAGCCTTCCATCATCCACACAAAACCGGGCATGCGTTTGCCCATGCCGTTCACACGGTCAAGATTGTCCATGAACTCAGCCACCCGCGGATCATCCACGGGGGCAGTCAAACGGCCAATGTTGAGTTCTGCGAGGTGCACTGTCTTACTCCGCCGCCACTGATTTGCCCGATTGCTGGGCTTTGATACGGTCTTCGATCTCGTCACGGAAGTTGCGGATGAGCCCCTGAATAGGCCAAGCCGCCGCGTCGCCGAGAGCGCAAATGGTATGGCCTTCAACCTGCTTGGTCACGTCCCAGAGCATGTCGATCTCTTCTGGGTCGGCGTTGCCCTCAACCAGCCGTTCCATCACCCGCATCATCCAGCCGGTGCCTTCGCGGCACGGCGTGCACTGGCCGCAACTCTCGTGCTTGTAGAATTTCGCGAGGCGGTAGATGCCTTTGATGATGTCGGTTGACTGGTCCATCACGATGACAGCGGCGGTGCCAAGCGAGGAGCCCTTCTCTTTGAGCGCGTCAAAATCCATGATCGCGTCGCGCATGTTTTCACCGCGCACCAGCGGCACAGAAGATCCGCCGGGGATAACGGCTTTGAGGTTGTCCCAGCCACCACGAATGCCACCGCAGTGTTTTTCGATCAGCTCCTCAAACGGGATGCTCATCTCTTCTTCGACAACGCAAGGGTTGTTCACATGGCCCGAAATGGCGAACAGCTTGGTGCCCGCGTTGTTCGGGCGTCCGAAGCTTGAGAACCAAGCCGCGCCGCGGCGCAGGATCGTCGGCACCACGGCGATGCTCTCGACGTTGTTCACAGTTGTCGGGCAGCCATAAAGGCCCGCGCCCGCGGGGAACGGCGGCTTCATCCGCGGCATACCCTTCTTGCCTTCAAGGCTTTCCAGAAGCGCTGTCTCTTCGCCGCAAATATAGGCGCCCGCTCCGTGGTGAAGATAAAGGTCAAAGTCCCAGCCTGAGCCAGCGGCGTTCACGCCCAGCTTGCCCGCCTCATAGGCTTCGTCGATCGCGGCCTGCAGCGCTTCTTTCTCGCGAATATATTCACCGCGAATATAGATGTAGCAGGCATGCGCCTGCATCGCGAAGCTCGCCAGAAGCGCGCCCTCGATAAGCGTGTGCGGATCATGGCGCATGATCTCACGATCTTTGCATGTGCCCGGCTCTGATTCATCCGCGTTGATCACGAGGTACGATGGCCGCCCATCACTCTCTTTGGGCATGAAGCTCCACTTGAGGCCCGTCGGGAATCCCGCGCCGCCGCGTCCACGCAAGCCGCTGGCTTTCATCTCGTCGATGATCCAGTCACGGCCCTTCTGGATGAGCTTGTCGGTTCCGTCCCAATGGCCACGCGCCTCGGCACCCTTCAAGGTGCGCTCATGCATCCCGTAGATGTTGGTAAAGATCCGGTCCTGGTCTTTGAGCATGCTCTCGTCCTTAACTGTCGCGGCGCGCGCGCCAAATCTGAAGTGTCACCACGAGCGCCCAGAGGAGCGCCCCGATGGCCGCGAAATCGATCAGAAGCGCATAGCGCCCCGGCAGCCCCACGGCAGGGCCAAGCCATTGAGCGGCGATCCAGACCAACATCGAAACTGCAATCACGAGTGAAGCCACCCGCCCCTTGCGCTCTTGTTGGCTGTTATCGTCGCCGCTCATAATTTTGTCCTATCAAGCTTTCTTGTTCTTCTTTGAAAACTCGGTTTCGCCACCCGCCGCGAGGATCTTGGCTTGTTTCATCCAGTCATCGCGCTCGATACGGCCTTTGAATCTCAGGTTGTCGTCAACCCATGCAACATCGGCTTTTGTCCACTTTGCCACCTGGTCAAAGTGCCAGAAGCCAAGGCCGTTCAACGTTTGCTCAAGCTTGGGGCCAACACCGCTGATCAGTTTCAGATCATCAGCGCCGGACTTGCGCGGCGCTTTCATGGTGCGAGGCTTCTTGGCGGCGGCTGGCTTTTTCGCAGCTGCTGTCGACTTGGCTGTTGTCTTGGCGGCAGCTTTGGGCGCGCTCTTGGCCGCAGCCTTTGGCGCCGCCTTCGTGGCGGGCTTTGCGGCTGCTTTGGCCTTTGGCGCCTTCGCGGCTGGCTTGGCAGCGGCCGTCTTCGCCGTGGCAGACTTGGCTGTAGAAGACTTGGCCGGTGCTGCTTTCGTCGTCTTCGCAGCTGGCTTCGTCGCCGCTTTGGTCGCTGTCTTGGCCTTTGGAGTTGTCGTTTTGGCCGCTGACTTGGGGGCCGCTGGTTTTGCCGCTGCTGGTTTTGCAGCTGCTTTGGTTGCTTTCGCCGCCGGTTTTGAAGCTGTTTTGCTTGCGGTTCCGGAAGATTTCGCAGCTGTTTTCTTGGCAGCAGGCTTTTTCGGAGTTGTCTTCGCTGTGGCTTTCGCAGGCGCGTCTGCAGCCCCTTCGACATTCGTCATCAAGGTTGTTGGCGCGGTGCTGGCAGCTTTCGCAGCGCCCTTCTCTGCTGCAACCTTGTCAGTTGCTGCTTTTTCGGCTTTCGCCGTGCTCGCTGTTGCCGCGGCTCCCGCCACAACGGCACCCGCACCAACGGCCGCAGCCGCTGTTGTTGACGCCGTGGCTGAACTTGCCGATGCGGCTTGTACGTCTGATGAGCCGTTCGCTGCGTCACTCTCTGCTTTGCTGCCTTTGCAGAACATCGCTGTCAGAACCAGCCCAAGGAAAATCGCAATCGCGAGGCCCACAAGAACGGCTGGCAACCAGCCAACAGCACCGCGCGAGGCCAGATAGCCCACGACGCCCGCAATCAAACTCAAGAGCCAAATGACCCAGCCGCAAGTTCCCAATCCAGAATTATGTTTCATGTTTCGTCCCCCTGTACCGGATTTTCCCGGTTACTTTTTACTACGCTTAGAAAATTCAGTTTCGCCACCTTCGGCCAGAATCTTGGCCTGTGCCATCCAGTCGTCGCGTTCGATACGCCCCTTGAATTTCAAGCGGCTATCGACCCAGGCGATCTCGCTTGGGCCCCACTTGGCGATCTGGTCAAAATGCCAGAAGCCCATCTCGTTGAGCGTACCTTCAAGCTTTGGCCCGACACCGCTGATCAACTTGAGATCATCCGCTCCGGCCTTGCGCGGCGCGCTCAGTGTCTTGGGTTTTTTCTCTTTGGTCGCTTCAGAAGCTGGCGTCACGGCTGTCTTTGCAGTCGCCTTGGCCGCCGGCTTCTTCGTGGCCGCAGCCTTCGCTGTCTCTGCCTTCTTGACGGCTGGCTTTTTGGCCTTGCCAGCCGACTTGCCAGTGTTCTTGCCGGTGTTCTTATCAGTGCGATCCAGCCAAGGCGTCAAAATCGGCACCTCGGTGCCATCAATCCGCTTTAAGGTTTCGCCCAAATCTACGGCAGCCTGAGCGCTCGCATTATACTGCGTCTTGCCGCTGTCATACTCTGTCAGACTTGTGAGGCCCGACAGCGGCTCTGCGGCGTAGCGCCCGTTTTGCGGGCCCGGGGCTGGCACTTTGCCTGCCGCCAGATCATCAATGATCTCGCTAAGGCGTGCTGCTGTCAGGTCCTCAAAGTAATCTTTGCCGATCTGTGCCATCGGAGCGTTCGAGCAGGCGCCAAGGCATTCGACTTCTTCCCAAGAGAACTTGCCATCCGCCGACAGGGCATGTGGCTTGTCGGCGATCTTCTCGCGGCACACTGCGATAAGGTCTTCCGCGCCGCAAATCATGCAGCTCAGCGTGCCGCAAATTTGCAAATGCGCAACAGAACCAACAGGTTGCAGCTGAAACATAAAGTAAAACGTCGCCACTTCGAGGCCGCGAATATGCGCCATGCCAAGCATGTCACAAACTGTTTCGATCGCTTTACGGCTGAGCCAGCCTTCTTGCTCTTGGGCGCGCCACAACAGCGGGATGATCGCCGAGGCTTGGCGGCCTTCCGGATATTTGCTGATCTGGCCTCGGGCCCACTCCGCGTTGGCAGGTGTGAAAGCAAAGCTCTCGGGCTGATCGTGGTAAAGACGTCTAAGCATCGGCACAGTTCCCAGTCGTAAGCTTGATTCCGGTGCCTTCATGTTGAAGGCGCTCTTGTTCAAGCATGTATCTTGATATTTCCTTGAGCTTGGCCTCGCCAAACCCAGTGTGTTTTTCAACCACGGCGGCGGCCTTGTCGCCCGTCACAACGCAGCCCGCTTGCGCCATACCCTCTTCAAACAGCGCAATATCGGCGCGGCTCACTCCGCCCGGAAGCGGCGCCGCACAGCCCGCGAGCACAAGGCCCGCGCAAAGCAGTGTTATGAAGCGGGTTGGCTTCACCTGTCGATCTCCCCGAACACGACATCCATCGTCCCGATGATCGCGGCAACATCAGCAAGCTGGTGGCCCGTCGCGACATGGTCCATCGCCTGCAAGTGCAAATAGCCCGGCGCGCGAATCTTGGTGCGGTAAGGCTTGTTTGAACCATCCGAAACAAGGAACACGCCGAACTCGCCTTTGGGCGCTTCAACCGCGACGTAAACCTCGCCCTCGGGCACTTTGAAGCCTTCAGTGTAAAGCTTGAAGTGGTGGATCAGGGCTTCCATCGACTGTTTCATGTCCGAGCGCTTGGGCGGCGTCAGCTTGCCGCGCGCCAAGACATCGCCTTGGTTTTCCGGCATTTTCAGCTTGGCACAGGCTTGGCGCATGATATCCGCCGAAATGCGCATCTCTTCCATCCGCATGATGTAGCGGTCATAGCAGTCACCGTTTTTGCCGACGGGAATTTTGAAGTCAAACTCGTCGTAGCACTCGTAGGGCTGCGCGCGGCGCAAGTCCCACGCCATGCCAACAGAGCGCGCCATCACGCCGGACATGCCAAACTCGAGCACGTCTTCTTCTGTCACAACGCCGATATCGACGTTGCGCTGCTTGAAAATGCGGCTTTCTGTGAGCAGCCCGCCCAAGTCATCCAAGAACTTCGGGAAGCCCTCTGCCCATTCATCAATGTCGTCGATCAGCTCTGGTGGCAGATCTTGATGCACACCACCGGGGCGGAAATAGGCTGAGTGCAGACGTCCGCCAGAGGCGCGCTCGTAAAACACCATCAGCTTTTCGCGCTCTTCAAAGCCCCAGACAGGCGGCGTCAGCGCCCCCACGTCAAGCGCTTGCGTAGTGACGTTCATCAGGTGGTTGAGGATGCGGCCCATCTCAAGGTAGAGCACGCGGATCAAGCTCGCGCGGCGCGGCGCTTCCACGCCTGTCAGCTTTTCGATGGCAAGGCACCAAGCGTGCTCCTGGTTCATCGTGCCGACATAGTCGAGGCGGTCAAAATACGGCAGGTTTTGCAGGTAGGTGCGGCTTTCCATCAGCTTTTCGGTGCCACGGTGCAGCAAGCCAATGTGCGGGTCACACCGCTCGACGATCTCGCCGTCAAGCTCGAGCACAAGGCGCAAAACCCCGTGCGCCGCAGGGTGCTGCGGGCCGAAGTTGATGTTAAAGTTGCGAATTTGCTGCTCGCCTGTGAGCGTGTCTTCGTGCTTTGAGCCGTCCATCACTTCGCCCCCTCACTTTTCTCGTCGCCTGGGAGGATATACTGCGCGCCCTCCCATGGGCTCATGAAGTCAAACTGGCGGTATTCCTGAACCAGCTTTACCGGCTCATAGACAACGCGCTTCTGGGCTTCGTCATAGCGCAGCTCGACATAGCCGGTTGTCGGGAAGTCTTTGCGCAGCGGGTGGCCACGAAAGCCGTAGTCTGTCAGCAGACGGCGCAAGTCGGGGTGGCCGCTAAACAGGATGCCGAACATGTCAAAGACTTCGCGTTCAAACCAGTTGGCGGCCTTGTGTACCGATGTGATCGACTGAACGATCTCGTCTTCACGCACGGCCATTTTCAGGCGAATGCGGTGGTTCTGATACATGCTGAGGAAGTGATAGACCATCTCGAAGCGCTTGGCGCGTTCGGGGTAATCAACCGCGGTCACGTCAACCAGCGTTGAAAACTTGCAGGCGTTGTCCGACTTGAGGAACTCGACCATGCCGACAATGTTCGCAGGCGCGACTTCAACAGTCAGCTCGTCGTAAGCGACGCTCCAGCCCAGCACACAATCGGGGCGTTTCAGCTCGATCAGCGCACCCAGTTCTTGCAGCTCTTCGCTCATAGTACTCTTCCTTCCAACGCGGGCTTAGCGCGCGATCGTTCCGGTGCGGCGGATTTTGCGCGCCAGTTGCAGGATGCCGTAAAGCAGCGCTTCCGCTGTTGGCGGGCAGCCCGGCACATAGATGTCGACAGGCACGATGCGGTCGCAGCCGCGCACAACCGAATAGCTGTAATGATAATAGCCACCGCCATTGGCACAGGAGCCCATGCTGATCACATAGCGCGGCTCTGGCATCTGGTCGTAGACCTTGCGCATCGCGGGGGCCATCTTGTTGGTCAAAGTGCCCGCCACGATCATCACGTCCGACTGGCGTGGGGAGGCGCGCGGGGCGATGCCGAAGCGCTCGGCGTCATAGCGCGGCATAGAGGTGTGCATCATCTCGACAGCGCAGCACGCGAGGCCAAATGTCATCCAGTGCAGCGAACCTGTGCGCGCCCAGTTGACGATGTCTTCAGCGGAGGTCAGCAAAAAGCCTTTGTCCTGCAACTCGGCGTTCAACGCCTGCGTCGCAACTTCCTGATCAACACCCGCGGTGTTGAGGCCGGTTTGGATACCTGTCGAGGTCATGACCATTCCAAAGCCCCTTTCTTCCATTCGTAAGCGAATCCGATAGTCAGCACCCCGAGGAACACCATCATCGACCAGAAGCCGACCATGCTGACGTCTTTAAACGCGACAGCCCAAGGGAAGAGCATGGCAATTTCGAGGTCAAAAATGATGAACAGGATCGACACCAGGTAGAAGCGCACGTCAAACTTCATCCGAGCGTCGTCAAAGGCGTTGAACCCACATTCATAGGCCGAAACCTTCTCCGGGTCAGGGTTTCTGACCGCCAAAACAACGGCCACCAAGATCAGCACAAGGCCAAGGGCGATGGTAATTCCGAGTAAGATGAGAATTGGGAGATATTCCCGAAGCATCTCTTCCATGTCGAGGCTCCTTTCATGCACAGATTCTTGCGCATCTTTGTGGCAGCATACGTATTGAGAAAGGGTTTACTCCTGCCCCTTCGCAGGGTCAACCGGACGGAGCACACATTCAGTAAAATGAAGGTGTTAGCCCGCCTTGTAACCAGACCGCCTCAAAGGCCCGGTGCAACAGGCTGGCGCGCGTCAAGACACCCAAGGCGCCTTACGCTTGTCAAAGAACGCGGCGATACCCTCTTGGGCTTCTGCGCCCTCCCATGTCTCCACCAACCGCTCGATCGTGGCGTCGATCACCTCAGGGGTGATCGCTGGGCCAAGGCTGCGCGCCAGTGCCTTTGAGGCGGCGACAGCTTTGGGCGCGGCGCTCAGATAGGGCAGCACTTCGGCCTCGATGGCTGCATCCATGTCATCAGCGCTCACAACGCGCGCCAGCAGGTTCAGTGCCTGCGCCTCCTCAGCGCCGAACAGGCGCGCAGACATGAACACACGCCGCGCCTTGTCTTCGCCCATCCGCGCCAGCACATAGGGGCTGATCGTTGCCGGAATAAGGCCGAGCTTCACTTCCGTCAGGCCGAACTTTGCCTCCGGCACGCCCAGCGCCACGTCAGCAACCGACATCATGCCAATGCCGCCGCCAAAGGCGTTGCCCTCAACGCGGGCGATCAGCGGTTTGGGCAGCTCGTTGAGCGCGTTGAGCATCATCGCAAGCTCGCGCGCCCCCGCACGCCGCGTGTCAGCGTCTGCCGCCATCTGGTCTTGCATCCAGCGCAAATCGCCACCCGCGCAAAAGCTCTTGCCCTTCGCGGCGAGGACAACAACGCGCACGCTCTCGTCTTTGCCCAGCGCCCCGGCGGCCTCAGTCAGCTCGCGGATCATCTCGGCTGACAGGGCGTTGTGCTTTTCGGCGCGATCAAGCCAGAGCGTTGCAACGCCGCGTGCGTCGGCCTCTATGGTGATTGTGTTATATGTCATCGCTGCTCTCCCGCATGGCGCGTGCCATGGTGGCCGCCTTTGTTAGTGTGTCGCGCAACAGGCCCGTCTCAAAGCCCAGCGCTGTGAGCCTGTCATGCACCGCCTCTGTCGCCACGTTGCCCGCAGCACCCGGCGCATAGGGGCAGCCGCCCAGCCCGCCGACGGCTGCGTCAAATACCCGCACGCCGCGCGCAAGGGAAGCTTCGATGTTGGCAAGCGCCCTGCCCGCGGTGTCGTGGTAGTGCCCTGCCACGGCCTCTGCGGACACCTCGTTCAAGACCGCCGCCAGCATCGCGTCGATGCTCTCCGGAGTGGCTTGGCCGATGGTGTCGCCAAGGCTGATCTCGTAACAGCCCATGTCTCTCAAGGCGCGCGCAACCCTTGCCACAGCTTCAGGCGGCGTTGGCCCGTCGTAAGGGCAGTCTGTCACGCAGGAAATATAGCCGCGCACAGGCAAGCCTGCTGACTTGGCCGCCTCGGCCACGGGCGCAAACCGCTCAAGGCTTTCAGCAATGCTGGCGTTGATGTTGGCTTTCGAGAAGCCTTCAGAGGCCGAGCCGAAAATGGCGATCTCGTCAGCCTTGGCAGCAACAGCCCCCTCAAAGCCGCGCATGTTGGGCGTCAGCGCCGCGTAGGACACACCCTTGGCGCGCACTATGCCTGCCAACACATCCGCGCTGTCCGCCATCTGCGGCACCCACTTGGGGCTGACAAAGCTGGCAACTTCAATACGCTTGAACCCCGCACTTGAGAGGCAATCCACCAGAGCGATCTTCTCATCTGTGGGGATCTGGCGCTTTTCGTTCTGCAACCCGTCGCGCGGGCCAACTTCAAATATCTCTACATATCCGCTCATGCTTTGCCCTCTTCCGGAAGCGTCCAAGGCGCGTAAAACGCCTGCCCGTAGACACGTTGCTCGCCCTGCGGCAAGGACGCTTGAAACGACGCGCGCTCGGTGATCCGCTCATACCACGCGCTCAACTCGGGGAAGGCGTCGATCTTGGCGAAGTGCTTGCCGATGTAAACAGCCTGCCCCACCGCGATATCAACAGCCGAGAAGCCGCTTGTCAGCAGATAGTCGCGGTTCTCGATCGGTGTCGAGAGCCGTGCCTCTATCGCCTCATAGCATTTCGCCAAGCGCGCGGTCTCAAGCTTCATCACATAGGGCGAGCGCATCTTGTCGTCATAGAGCATGATATGCTGCTGGGTCAGTGTCGCCGCGTGGGCCGAGACGGTTTCGGCAAAGTGCAGCCACGTGAGCCAAGCCATCCTGTCCGGCACGCCGGGCATACGCCCCATCCGCTCCTGAGAGAAGCGCTCGCAGAGATATTCGATCATCGCGCCGCTCTCGAACATCCGCTCGCCCTCGATCTCGAGTGCAGGCACCCGCCCTGCTGGAGAAAGCGACAGGAACTCAGGCGCGCGCAAGGATTTGTCAAACGGGTGGATCACCACCTGAAACGGCACTTCAATCTCGTGCAGCAGCCAGAGCACGCGCATCGAGCGGCTCTGGGGGACATGGTGAAGGGTGATCATGCGCATTCTCCCGCTTTATCAAGCATCTTGGGGCGCGTTGAGGCAAAGGCTGGCCGGGTTTCAGCCCAGCTTAACAGCCTGCCAAGGGCCGGAAAGGCCTGTAGCGCCGCCGCGCCTTGTTGAGGCGCCGTGAAATACCGCAGCATAGGGGCTAACATCAGCTCTGCAACCGTCAGAGCCGCACCATCCAGCACAAGCCCCTCCTGTGCGATGTCCTCCAGTGCGGCCAAAGCTGGCTTTGCCGCCGTGAGGCCCACTTCGACCTCCGACGGCTCACACGCCTCTCCCCTCATGGGCAGATAGGCCCCGTGCGAGAAAACCTGCCGCACGCAGGGCCAATAGACATAGGCCCCGACCATCTCGCAGACTTGCAAAGCCCGCGCTTGGGCCTTGGTGCCTTGCGGCATCAAGCTTGGCCCGTCAAAGGCCTGATCAATGTATGTGAGAATGGCCAAAGTCTCGTAAACCGTGAAGCCGTCATGGCTCAGCACAGGCACACGGCCAAACGGGTGCCGCCCCGCAAGCTGCTCTTGGCCGCTGGCGTCAAACGGGTCTAGCTCCTCATAGACGTAGTCCAGACCCTTCGCCGCCAGCCCCGCTTTCGCGCACCAGCTATAAACGCTGTCTTGAAAGGCGGTTAGGACGGGCGTCATGCCGCGGCCTCATCCTCTTCTTCCTCAAGGCGCACGAGGGCGGCTCCGGCTTCAACCTGCGCGCCCGCCTCTGTCAGCACCTCCGCGATCACCCCGTCACGGGCGGCCAGAAGCGCATGTTCCATCTTCATCGCTTCCAGAATCGCCAGCCTGTCTCCGGCTTTCACCTGCTGGCCGACCTCGGCAAAGACAGCCTTCACAAGGCCGGGCATCGGCGCTTCAATCAAGCCACCGCCACCAGCGGCGCTCACATCGCGCGCCAGCGGGTCAACCACGTCAAACGCGAGGCCGTATTGCGCAAAGACAAAGACTTTGGCGCCACTTACCGCTACCTCAGGCGCAGGCATGCCCGCCACCCACCAGCGCCCGCCAACTCGGCGCGCTTGCAACGTAGCCTCCCCAAGGCGCACGTCATGCGCGTCAGGCCCAAGGCTGAGCACAACAGCCGTTGTCTCCTCCTCGCCAAAGCGCAGGGCAACTTGGCGCTGCATCGCGCTCCAGAGGCCAAAGCCAGTGTCCCAAGCTGTGTCGAGCACACCCAGCGCCGCCAAGGAAGCCAGTGCCACGTCAGCATCAGTCGGCTCGGGCGCGTCGACAAGACTGTCGATGTCGCGGCCAATCAGCCCCGTGTCGACCTCGCCCTTGGCAAAGCCCCCATGTGCGCAGAGCGCCCCGAGGAAGCCGAGGTTGGTGACAGTGCCGCCCACCTGAGTTTGCTCCAAGGCTGCCGCCATCCGGCTCAGCGCCACTTCGCGGCTTGGCCCGTGGGTGATGATCTTGGCGATCATCGGGTCGTAATGCGGGCTGATGCTGTCGCCTTGGCGCACGCCACTGTCGCTGCGCGCCCCTTCGGGAAACTTCAGCCGCTCCAGCGTGCCTGTGGCCGGCAGAAAGCCCTTGGGCACGTCTTCCGCATAAAGACGGCTCTCAAAGGCATGGCCATTGATGCTAAGCTCGTCTTGCCGCTTGGGCAGCGCTTCGCCTGAAGCCACCCTCAACTGCCACTCAACCAGATCAACGCCAGTGATGGCCTCGGTTACGGGGTGCTCGACTTGCAGCCGTGTGTTCATCTCCATAAACCAGAAGCCGTCAGGCCTCAGCCCCTGAGAGCCATCAACGATAAACTCGACAGTTCCGGCGCCCTTATAGCCGATGGCCTCTGCGGCTTTCACGCCCGCATCGCCCATGGCGTGGCGCATCTCTTCGGTCATGCCCGGCGCTGGCGCTTCCTCGATGACTTTCTGGTGGCGCCGCTGCAACGAACAGTCGCGCTCAAAGAGATGCACCGCTGTCTTGCCGTCGCCAAAGACTTGCACCTCGATATGCCGCGGCTGGCTGACGAACTTTTCGATCAGCACATCCTCGTTGCCAAAGGCTGTCTTGGCCTCGCTCTTGGCGCTCTCCAGCATGTCCATAAACTCGGACGCCGTCTCGACAAGCCGCATGCCCTTACCGCCGCCTCCCGCTACGGCCTTGATCAGAACCGGATAGCCGATTGCGTCAGCGGCGCCTGACAGGTGCTCGGGCTCCTGGTTCTTGCCGTGATAGCCGGGAACGACGGGCACGCCCGCCTTCTCCATCAGCACCTTGGCCGCGTCCTTGAGGCCCATCGCGCGGATCGCATCCGCTGACGGGCCGATAAACGTAAGCCCCGCCGCCTCGACAGCATCCACAAAATCGGGGTTCTCGCTGAGAAAGCCATAGCCCGGATGGATCGCCTGCGCGCCAGTGGCCTGAGCAGCAGCAATGATCACATCCCCCTTCAGGTAACTCTCCGCGGGCGCGTTGCCGCCTATGTGCACAGCCTCGTCAGCCAGCGCCACATGCTTGCTGGCGCGGTCAGCGTCCGAGAACACCGCAACCGTCTTAACGCCCAAGCCACGCGCACTCTCGATAACCCGACAGGCGATCTCGCCCCTGTTGGCGATCAGTATCTTATCAAACATTGCTTCCTCCAAAATCCTCTACCACGCGGAACCGCTCACACATCAGCTCCATGTCAGGGTCAAACCCTCCGTTGCGGGCAAAATAGGCTTCATAACCCTTTTGCCAGTGTTTCAAGTCGCGAAACTCGCCCTGTGCTGCGACAAATTCTGCGTCCATATCACTAAAGCGCCGTGTGGTGACTTCGACCGTCTCCAGCATGACTGCTGGCCGCCCGTCCCACTCAAGCGCCACGTCGCGACGGCCCACTTGGGGCATCTCGTCGCCGCCCTTGCCGTATACGCCCAGCGCTTCACAGGTGGCCGTCTTCTTGCCTGCGCGCACAAGCGCCAAAATCTCGTCACAGAGTTTCTTGCTGTCACCAAACCGGAAGGTCTCAGCTTCGGGGTTGGCATCTATGATCTCTTGCAAGCTCTTCATGCCGCTCTCCTCTTGCGCTGCCCGTTCCGGTTGCTCTGCCAATCTGGCTTTTTCTTGATACAAATACTCATTCGCCCCCTCCCAGCTTCGCACACCAGCTGATCCGGCTCCCGCCCGTGTAGGCCACAGCCAACCCCTCGCGCACCAAAGTCTCGGCCACATCCACACCGTCCACCTTGAGCACAATCAGCTCGCGGCCATATTTGTCATAGCCCTGCGAGCGGTAGCTGGCAGCACCGTTTGCCAAAAGCCCGCGCAACCGCAGCGTCGCCTTGTTGCCAAGCACCCGCTCCGCCTCGCACATGGGCTTTTTGGTTTCAGGCGTATCAAAGCCCACCAAACGCGCGGTTTGTTCTTTGTCGCCACAGCGCAAGGCAACCGTGTCGCCGTCATAAACATAGCCCACGTTACACAGCCCCTCTTTGCCAACAGTCTTGTCGAACATCTGCGCGGTGCTGGCCCAAAGCCCCATAACAAGAAGCCAGCCGATAAGGACGTTTCTCCAAAACGGCCTCACATCCTAAACACGCCAAAGCGTGTGTCTTCAATCGGCGCGTTGAGGGCTGCGCGCAGGCTCAGGGCCAGCACTTCGCGGCTCTTGCGCGGGTCAATGATGCCGTCGTCCCACAGCCGCGCGCTGGCATAGAGCGGGTGGCTTTGTTTTTCGAACATATCAATCGTTGGCTGTTTGAACTTGGCTTCGTCTTCGGCTGACCATGCCTCGCCCTTACGCTCGATTCCGTCGCGCTTGACGGTCGCCAGAACGCCCGCCGCTTGCTCGCCGCCCATCACAGAAATGCGGCTGTTGGGCCATGTCCACAGGAAACGTGGGCTGTAAGCCCGCCCTGCCATGCCGTAGTTGCCCGCCCCGAAGGAGCCGCCGACAAGCATGGTGACTTTCGGCACCTTGGTGCTGGCCACAGCCGTCACCATCTTGGCGCCGTGGCGTGCGATGCCTTCGTTCTCATACTTGCGGCCTACCATGAAGCCTGTGATGTTTTGCAAGAACACCAGCGGGATCTTGCGCTGGCTGCACAGCTCGATGAAATGCGCACCCTTCTGGGCGGCCTCACTGAACAACACACCGTTGTTGGCGACAATCCCGACAGGGCAGCCTTTGACATGGGCAAACCCTGTCACCAGCGTCTCGCCATAGCGCGGCTTGAACTCGTCAAAGCGCGAGCCGTCCACCAGCCGCGCGATAACCTCTCGAATGTCGTAGGGCGTGCGCAAGTCGGCAGGCACGACACCAAATATCTCTGCAGGGTCGTAGGCCGGCTCTTCGTTGCTACGCCAGTCCACTGTCAGCGGCTTTTGGCGGTTCAGATGCTCCACAGCACGGCGTGCAAGCGCCAAAGCATGGGCGTCATCTTCGGCCAAGTAGTCGGCCACACCCGAGAGGCGCGTGTGCACATCGCCGCCGCCAAGGTCTTCCGCCGTCACGACCTCGCCCGTCGCGGCCTTCACAAGAGGTGGCCCCGCCAAAAAGATCGTCCCCTGTTCCTTCACGATGATGGTCACATCAGACATCGCAGGCACATAAGCGCCGCCCGCCGTGCAAGAGCCCATAACAACGGCGATCTGCGGAATGCCCTTGGCGCTCATATTGGCTTGGTTAAAGAAAATCCGGCCAAAGTGGTCACGATCGGGAAAGACTTCATCCTGCTGGGGCAGGTTCGCGCCGCCGCTGTCTACAAGGTAGATACAGGGCAGCATGTTCTCTTCCGCGATCTCCTGCGCGCGCAGGTGTTTCTTCACGGTCATCGGGAAATACGTGCCGCCTTTGACGGTGGCGTCATTGCAGACGATCATACACTCCTGCCCGCTGACAAGGCCGATCCCCGCGATCACACCCGCTGCTGGGGCCGCGTTGTCATACATGCCATGTGCCGCCGTGGCGCCGACCTCAAGAAAGGGGCTGCCCGCATCAAGCAGGTTCGCAACGCGATCTCTGGGCAGCATCTTGCCGCGGCTGAGATGGCGCTCGCGCGAGCGCTCCCCGCCACCCAGCGCCGCCGCTTCGGCCGCCTCCTGCACCACGCGCAGGGCTTCTTCATGCCCTTCAACGTTGGCCTTGAACTGTTCACTGGTCGGGATCGCTTGGGATTGCAGTTTCATGCTGTCTCCAATTTGGACAATTTCCGGAATGGTCTGAATATCATGGTGTGTGCGCCTCGCGGGCTTTTGGCCGCACAGGGGCTGGCACTTGTGCCCAGCCCAGCTCGAAGGCCGAGGCCATGTCGCCGCCTTCCCGCGCAAGCTGGTAGGCCAGCACGGCCATCTCGACACGGCGTGTGGCCTCGCGCGCTTCGCACCAGGCTTGCATCACGGGTGTTGCGCCTGCGCAGTCGTCGCCCGCCGAGCTGCCCTTGGCCAAGGCCCAGACAGCGCCGTAAAGCCCGCCTGTTGATGCCGCAGCCTCTGGCGCGGGCAGCGTTTGCAAAATCTGGCCGCGCAGGGCTTCCTGCTTGTCGGCCAACATGTGCTGGCAGGGCAAAGGGGCTTCGGTGCGGTCGCATAAGATGATCCCGCCAACGCCGCAAACGTCGATGCCGCGCACATCCAGATGCGGCGCAAGCCCCTGATAGCTCGTTGAGCGCGCGCGGGCGAGGTCGCGCTCGAACTGCGCAATCTCGCCATCCTTGCAGCTCGCGAAGTCTGGCAAGGTCTCAAGCCGCTCAACTGGCGTTTGGGCCAGCGCGGCCCCCGCACAAAACGCATATGCCAGCACAGCCCTCATGCGCTCTCTCCTGTAGCGCGGGCCTTAAGTTCCTTGCGGATCACCTTGCCGGTCACTGTCATCGGCAGCGCGTCCAGAAACGCGATCTCGCGCGGGTAGCTGTAGCTTGCCAGCCGCGCCTTGACCCAGTCTTGCAACTCGGCCTCCGTGGCCTTGGCCCCGTCTTTGAGGACAACGTAAGCCTTGACGATCTCATGGCGCAGCGCGTCGGGCTTGCCGACAACGCCGACAGTGGCCACGGCAGGATGCGTCATCAGGCAATCTTCGATCTCGGCGGGGCCGATCCGGTAGCCGCCAGAGCTGATCACATCGTCCTCGCGGCCGACAAAACGGATGACATCGCCCTCCATCACGCCCTTATCGCCCGTGAGCAGCCAGTCGCCGCGAAACTTTTCTCCGGTGGCCACAGGATTGCCCCAGTATTCCAGCATCATGCTCGCTGCACCGCGTTTTACGGCGATATCGCCTTCCGCGGCAGTCGCCTTGCCCGCCTCGTCGATCACGGCGACATCAAAACCGGGCACAGCCTTGCCCGTGGCGCCGCCCAATGGCTCAAACAACGCCCCGCAGGAGGACACGCACATGTTGCACTCGGTCTGGCCGTAAAACTCGTTGATGCTGACGCCAAAAGCGCTGCGCCCCCAAGCCAGCATTTCTGCGCCCAAAGGCTCGCCGCCCGAAGCAACCGAGCGCAAGCCAGCGATGCTCTGGTCTGCGGCCTTGAGCATCCGCAAAGCTGTTGGCGGGAAAAACACGTTGCGCACGCCGCCTTCTTGGCAGATGCGCGCCGCCTCTTTGGCCGCGAATTTTGGCAACCGCGCGGCGACCACAGGCACGCCAAGCGCAAGGCCCGGCATCAACACGTCAAACAACCCGCCGATCCACGCCCAGTCGGCGGGTGTCCAGAGCACATCGCCCTCCTGACCAAGGAAATCATGGCTCAACTCGACACCGGGGAGATGCCCTGTCAGCATCCGGTGCGCGTGAAGCGCCCCTTTCGGTTTGCCTGTGGTGCCAGAGGTATAGATCAGCACAGCAGGCTCTTCGCTGGCCGTGTCCGCCATCGGCACATCGCCCGCAGGCAAATCATAGGGCAAGACGGCTTCGGCCAGATCACCCAGCATCGCCGCGCCTTCGGCGTCTGTCACGACCAGCTCTAGCCCGCTGTCGCTGATCCGGCTGTCCAAAGCGTCGCGTTTGAAGAGCTTGAACAGCGGCACGGAAATGGCGCCGATTTTCCAGATCGCGATATGCGCCGCGGCGCACCACGCGTCTTGGGAGAACAGCACGCCGACACGATCGCCGCGGCGCACACGGCTTGACAAGGCAAAGGCCAAGCGCCCGGCCATGTCAGCCAGTTCGCCGTAAGTGACTTCGTGCCGCCCCGCCGAAAGATCAAGGATCGCGACCTGTTCAGGCGGGTGCGCCAAGGTCTGCGCCGCCATATTCAGACGTGCGGGAATGGCCCAGTCAAAGCCTCTCCTCACCTCTTCATATGTCGCGGCGCGTGTCAGCATCAGAGATGCATGTTCACAAGTTCGCGCCCAATCAACATCCGGCGGATCTCAGAGGTGCCAGCGCCGATTTCCATCAGCTTGGCGTCGCGGAAGATGCGGCCACAGGGGTTGTCAGAGAGGAAGCCCGCGCCGCCGAAGGCCTGCACGGCCTGGTGGGCAACAACCATCGCCTCCTCAGAAGCATAGAGACAGCAGGCAGCTGCATCCTGACGGGTGATCTCGCCGCGATCACAGGCACGCGCGGCCTCGTAAACGTAGGCGCGGGCCGAGTTCATCTTGGTATACATATCCGCGATCTTGCCCTGCATCAGCTGGAAAGTGCCGATCGGCTGGCCGAACTGCTTGCGCTCGGCCATGTAGGGCATGACCTCGTCCATGCAGGCCGCCATGATGCCGGTGCCGATGCCTGCGAGCACGACGCGCTCGTAGTCAAGCCCGCCCATGAGCACGCGCACACCTTTGCCCTCTTCACCAAGGATGTTCTCGAACGGCACTTCGACGTCTTCAAACACCAGCTCGGCGGTGTTTGAGCCACGCATGCCGAGCTTGTCAAAATGCGGGCTTGTGGAGAAGCCTTTCATCGACTTTTCGACGATAAACGCAGTGATGCCCTTGGGGCCTGCGTCTGGATCTGTCTTGGCATAGACAACAAGCGTGTCGGCGTCAGGGCCGTTGGTGATCCAGTATTTGGAGCCGTTGAGCACGAAGCGGTCATTGCGCTTCTCGGCGCGCAGCTTCATCGAGACAACGTCAGAGCCTGCGGAGGGTTCGGACATGGCCAAAGCGCCGACGTGTTCGCCCGAAATCAGTTTGGGCAGGTATTGCTGCTTTTGCTCGTGGGTGCCGTTGAGCTTGATCTGGTTGACGCAAAGGTTGGAATGCGCGCCGTAAGAGAGGCTGACGGAAGCCGAGGCGCGGGCGATTTCTTCAACCGCAATAACATGCGCGAGGTAGGACATGCCCGCACCGCCGTATTCCTCGGGTGTTGTGATGCCCAAGAGGCCCAAGTCGCCCATCTCTTTCCAAAGCTCGTTAGGAAACTCGTTCTTGGTGTCGATTTCTGCGGCCATAGGCTTGACGCGTTCTTGCGCCCAGCGATGCACCATATCTTGCAGCGCGGTGACATCCTCACCCAAATCAAACTTCATTGATCCCATGAACATGAGCTTTTCTCCCGATTTATTGAACAGTTGTTCATTTAATAGCGGAGTGCTCGATTCGGATCAACTGTTTCGAGAGATGACGTGGTTTTTCGTCCGACGCCTTCGGCGGTGGACGACCCGGCGGGGGCGCTGCCCCCCGCTCCCCCCGGGATATTTTGAAATAGAAGAAAGGGCTTAGCGCGATTGGAAGACGGCGCTGACTTCGGCTTTGATGATCTGGGCAATCAGGGCGCAGTCTTGCAGGCTGAAGGTCAGTGGCAGGCGCATGTCGAGGATGCCTTTAAGCACCCGGTCAGACTTGGGCATCGGCGCGCTTGGCGCGTATCGCCAGCTGTCATAGCGGCTGGTAAAGCCTGTCGGCTCGGCACCGCCGAACCATTTGAGCTCGACGCCGCGCGCCGCACATCGCGCCAGCACCTCGTTGATTTTGGCGTCGGGCCAGTCAAGCAGAAGGAACTGGATCGAGGAGCCGACATAGTGCTCGGCGTCAGGGCGCCTGACACAGGTCAGACCCGGCGTTGCAGCCAGCCCCTCTTCAACGCAGCGGTAGCGGGCGTTCCACGCCTCGCATTGCGCCGTGAGATTGCCCAGTTGCGGCCGCAGGATTGCCGCGCGCAGGTTGTCCATCCGGCCAGAGACGTTCGGCGTGTCGTATTTCACGCGCTCAAACACTTCGGGGGCTGGGGCGGCCAAGTGGCGCTCGTAAAGCATGTAAGAGCCTGACAGGATGATCGCGCGCGCTGCGACCTCCGCGTCATCGGTGATCAGCAAACCGCCCTCACCCGAGTTCATGTGCTTGTAGGTTTGCGTCGAGTAACAGCCGATGATGCCATCGGTGCCCGACATCCGGCCCCTCCAGGACGCTCCCATCGTGTGGGCGCAATCCTCGATCACCTGTATGTTTTCGGCGCGACACAACGCCATGAGCGCGTCCATATCGGCCAAGTGCCCGCGCATATGGCTGAGCATCAGCACATCGGCCTGACTGGCCTTTGCGGCAAGATCTTCCAGATCAATCGTCAGATCCTCGGTGACGCCCACGAACACCGGCACCGCGCCGACACTGGCGATGGCTCCGGGCACTGGCGCGAGCGTGAAGGCGTTTGTCAGCACGCGCGCGCCCGGCTTCACGTCAAGCGCACGCAGAGCGCAGCCCATGGCATAACCGCCCGAAGCCACAGCAAGGCAGAAGCGCGCGCCCATCGCGGCGGCGAACTCCTGCTCCAGCAAAGCGGCTTGCGCCAACTCGCCCTCCGCCACATTGTAACGGTGCAAGCGCCCGCTTTTCAGAACCTCAAGCGCGGCGGCAATCCCCTCATCGGGGATCGGCTCTTGCTGGGTAAAGCTGCCTTTAAAAACCTCTGTCATGGTGCCTTTCTGCGCTGCCGATGCGCGCGCGTCAATCGCTCAACGCAGCTTTTAAGCTGTCGCGAACGTGGTGTTCATATGTCGCGAATTTGGCTGCAGGTGCTCCCCATAAGGCCCAAACTAACAGGATGACTGATCCTGTCGCCTTTGTTCATGGCCTGCACTGGGCCGATATCGCGCCCGCAACACGCGCGCAAACCAAACTCAGCCTGCTTGACCTGATCGGCGTGGCCGCAGGCGGAACAGGCACCCGCCTCAGCGCCATAATCGCCGAACATGCAGCCGAAAACTGGGGCGGTGCCCAGCCGATCCTGTTCTCGCGCTATACGGCTTCGGCCGCAGGCGCAGCGCTTGCCGGTGGCATGACGCTCGACAGCCTTGACGGCCACGACGGCTTCAACCCTGCCAAGGGGCACATCGGCTGCCCGCTGTTTCCCGCCGCATTGGCCATGGCGCATGAACTGGCGCATGAAACTGCCGCCTCGGGAGCTGGCTTTCTTGCCGCGATCACCATGGGCTACGAGTTCGGCGCGCGCGCCTCCATGGCGCAACACGCCACAGTGCCCGACTACCACACATCCGGCAGTTGGGGCGCTGTCACGGCGGCGGCGGCCTGCGCAAAGCTCATGGGCCTGACACACGAGACAACCCGCCACGCGCTTGGCATCGCCGAATACCACGGGCCGCGCAGTCAGATGATGCGCTGCATCGACCACCCGACCATGCTCAAAGACGGCTCCGGCTGGGGCGCGATGACAGGCGTCTCGGCGGCCAAACTCGCCGCCAAAGGCTTCACAGGGGCCCCTGCCATCACGGTTGAAGAGGCGCCAGAGCACTGGGCCGACTTGGGCGAACGCTGGTATATGCACGAGCAATACTACAAGCCCTACCCCGTCTGCCGCTGGGCCCAAGCCCCGATCGAAGCCGCCCTGAGCCTGATGCGCGCACATGCGCTCACCTCAAGCCAGGTCGCCCATGTCCGCATCGCCACATTTCACGAAAGCATACGCCTCGCCACGGCAGAGCCCAAAACCACAGAAGAAGCCCAATACAGCACATCCTTCCCCGTCGCCGTGGCGCTGGCACGCGGCACGGTTGGCCCCGCCGACATAGCCGACGACGCGCTGACAGACCCCGAAATCCTGCGCCTGTCACATGCAACAGAGATGGTCGAAGACGCCCATGCCAATGCGCCTTTCCCGCAAAAGCGCCTCGCGCGGGTGACGCTGACACTGACAGACGGGCAAAGCCTCACGTCAGACTGGATGGAACCCAAATGGGACCACACAGCACCACCAACAGAGGCGGAGCTACGCGCCAAATACCACAGCCTCGCGGATCCCGTATTGGGCCAGAGCCGTGCTGATGCCATTGAAAACGCACTCGAGACCCTCGACAGCAAGCCGCTGCACAGCCTCTCGAAACTGCTGCTCGCCCCGCTCTAAAAACGCGGCTCTCTAACGCAGCCCAGGCTTTTTCTTGACGCAAATACTCAGCCTAGCTTTCACCAAACGCCGCCGTTTCGGCCCGCCTATGCGCTTTGTGGCGCGGGGTGGGCGGGTGGGCGCGCCGCAAAGCGCATAAGCTATCCCAGCAAACGCTGCACCACGGCGGGCAAATCGGCGAAGTCATCCAGCAAAGCCTCGGGCTTCAAGGCGGCCATGTCCTCGCCCGAGGGCCCGAATGTCACCAGGACACTCGGCACACCCGCCGCTTTGGCAGTGTTGCGGTCGGTGTCTGAATCTCCCACCAGCAAGCAGCGCTCCGGCGCTCCACCTGCGCGCCGCGCGGCCTCAAACAGCGGTTCAGGGTCAGGCTTACGCACGGGCAAAGTGTCTGCCCCCACAAGCGAGGCAAACATGTCCAAAGCGCCCAAACGGCGCATCAGTTCAACAGCCAGAGCCTCGGGCTTGTTGGTGCAAATGCCCACGCCATAGCCGAGGCCCTTAAGCGCTTCGACCGCCTCCAAAGCCCCGTCATAAAACACAGTGTGCGTATCAAGCGCCTCGCCATAAGCGTCCAGAAGCTTGGTGTAATGCGCCTCCACAAAGGCCTCGTCAGGCCGCCCGAGCCGCTCAAGCCCGGCCCGCAGCATCGCCTTGCCACCGCGCAGGGCCACGCCCGCATCGCGCGTAACGTCCAGCACGTCACCCTCGCCCATGGCGCGAAAGCAGTGGTTCGCTGCCGCGATCAAGTCGCCGCTGGTGTCCGCCAAAGTGCCGTCCAAATCAAAAATAACCGTTTTCATGCTGCCCCGCCTGCTTACCTTGTCACATCCCGCAACATTGCTTGATGCATGCGCCCTTGTGCTATGCGCCAGAGTGGATAAAACGGGCGCAGGGCAAAAAGGCAAGAGAAACCACATGAGCACCAACCTGATCATACTGGCAGCGGGCAAAGGCACGCGCATGAAATCTGACATGCCAAAGGTGCTGCACGCAGTCGCCGGCGCGCCCCTTCTCGTGCATGCGATGAAAGCAGGCATGGCGCTTGAACCCTCCAAAATGATCATCGTCGCAGGCCACGGTGCTGAAGACGTCGCCGCCGCCGCGCAAGACTATCAGCCCGCCGCCGAGATTGTGCTGCAAACCGAGCAAAACGGCACAGGCCACGCCGTGCTCTGCGCCAAAGACGCGCTCGCGCAGGCAACAGGCGACACGCTCGTTCTTTACGGTGACACGCCCTTTATCAGCGCCGAGACGCTGGAAAACATGCAAGCCGCACGCGCGCGCTACGATGTGGTCGTGCTGGGCTTTGAGGCCGCCGATCCGGCACGCTACGGGCGGCTGGTGATGGACGGGCCGCGCCTGCAACGCATCGTCGAATTCAAAGATGCCTCAGATGAAGAGCGCACCATAACCTTTTGTAATAGCGGCGTTATCCTTTGCTCAAACAAAAATATGTTCGAGCTGCTCAGCCAAGTCACCAATGACAACGCCTCTGGCGAATATTACCTGACCGACATCATTGGGCTGGCGCATTCTGCAGGGCTTTCGGCCACGGCCGTTGCCTGCGCCGAGGCCGAAACCATGGGTGTCAACTCGCGCGCTGATCTGGCCGCTGCCGAGGCCGCCTTTCAAGCCCGTGCGCGCGCCGAGGCGCTTGAGAACGGCGTCACGCTCACAGCGCCCGAAACCGTGTTTTTCGCCCATGACACCTACATCGGAGCGGACACGATCATCGAGCCGAACGTCGTTTTCGGCCCCGATGTGACCATAGAGAACGGCGCGCACATCCGCGCGTTCAGCCATATTGAAGGGGCGCATGTCAGCCGCGGGGCCGTGGTTGGCCCCTACGCCCGCCTGCGCCCTGGCGCCGAGCTGTCCGAGAACGTTCATGTCGG
The DNA here is from genome assembly GCA_947497495.1 of uncultured Lentibacter sp. Taxonomy (GTDB): domain Bacteria; phylum Pseudomonadota; class Alphaproteobacteria; order Rhodobacterales; family Rhodobacteraceae; genus Lentibacter. The sequence goes on along the minus strand of CANMGT010000003.1, from coordinate 327,891 downwards.
CAATTTCGTCGAAATCAAGAACGCCACGCTGGCGGAAGGCGCGAAGGCCAACCACCTCTCCTATATCGGCGACGCAACCGTGGGGCCGGAAACCAACATCGGCGCTGGCACGATCACCTGCAACTACGACGGCGTGTTCAAACACCACACAACCATCGGCGCACGCGCGTTCATCGGCTCAAACACCATGCTTGTTGCGCCCGTCACTGTCGGCAACGAGGCCATGACAGCCACAGGTGCCGTGGTGAACAAGAACGTGCCGGACGGCGCCATGGCCATCGCCCGCACCCCGCAGGAAAACAAGCCAGAGGTGGCCTACCGCCTTTTTGACAAACTCAGGGCCAAGAAGGCCCGCCAACAAGACGAGGGCAAGTAAATGTGCGGTATTGTAGGTGTTCTGGGCGACCACGAGGCAGCGCCCCTATTGGTGGAAAGCCTCAAACGACTTGAGTATCGCGGCTATGACAGCGCGGGCATCGCAACGGTTGACGCCGGCCGCCTTGACCGCCGCCGCGCGGTTGGCAAACTGGTCAACCTCTCCGACAGGCTGGTGCACGAGCCGCTGACGGGCAAAGCCGGCATAGGCCACACCCGCTGGGCCACGCACGGCGTTGCCAACGAGAAAAACGCCCACCCCCACAGCACCCGCCAAGTCGCTGTGGTGCACAACGGGATCATCGAAAACTACCGCGAATTGCGCGAAGAACTCGCCGCAAACGGCGTGGGCCACACCACAGACACCGACACCGAAACCATCGCGCTTCTGGCGCAGGCCTATCTTGACGCAGGCCAAAGCCCGCGCGAGGCCGCTCTGGCCACTGTGGCGCGCCTGACGGGGGCCTATGCGCTGTGTTTCTTGTTTGCAGGCGAGGATGACTTACTCATCGCCGCGCGCCAAGGCTCGCCGCTGGCTATAGGCTATGGCACTGGCGAGATGTTCATCGGCTCCGACGCCATCGCGCTCGCACCCATGACAGACAAGATCACCTACCTCGAAGAAGGTGACTTCGCCGTGGTCAGCCGCTCTGACGTCGAAATCCTCGACGCCGCGCGCCGCCCTGCCAACCGCGAGGTCAAAACCATCGACATCGACCACAGCCAAGTCGACAAAGGCGGCCATAAGCACTTCATGTCAAAGGAAATTGCCGAGCAGCCGCGGGTTTTGACAGAAGCGATCGGCTACTACATGTCGAACGACGCCAGCAGCATCAAACTGCCCGGCGCGGGCCATGACTTCACCAAGACCGACCGCATGGTCATGGTTGCTTGCGGCACGGCTTACTACGCCTGTCTGACGGCCAAATACTGGTTCGAGCAGATTGCGCAGATGCCTGTCGAAGTCGATGTTGCCTCCGAGTTCCGCTACCGCGAACCGCCGATCACCGAAAACACAACTGCGTTGTTTGTCAGCCAGTCGGGCGAAACCGCCGACACACTCGCCGCTCTGCGCTATTGCGAGGGCAAAGCCTCAAGCATCCTTTCGGTTGTCAACGTGCCAACAAGCTCGATCGCTCGCGAAAGTGACTTGGCCCTGCCCATCCTTGCGGGCACCGAGATTGGCGTGGCCTCAACCAAGGCCTTCACCTGTCAGCTGACAGTGCTCTTCCTGCTTGCGCTCAAGGCGGCGCATGACCGTGGCAAGATCAGCGACGCCGAGCTTGGTGACCACCTCTCGGCGCTGCGCTCTGTGCCCTCGGCTGTCAACGCAGCACTGGGGCTCGACAAGCAGTTTGCCCATGCCGGCCTCAAGCTTTCCGAGTCCAGTGACGTGCTCTTTCTAGGTCGCGGCCTGATGTTTCCCCTCGCCCATGAAGGCGCTCTTAAATTGAAAGAAATCAGCTATATACATGCCGAAGCTTATGCATCGGGTGAGCTAAAACACGGCCCCATCGCGCTGATCGACAAGACGATGCCAGTGGTTGTCAAAGCCCCGCGGGATGCGCTGTTTGAGAAGACTGTGTCCAACATGCAGGAAGTCATGGCGCGTGACGGCAAGGTGATCCTGATCACCGATGCCGCTGGCGCCTCGGAGGCGGGCGACGAAGCCTGGATCACCATCGTGATGCCCACAGTGCCGCCCGTGCTCACGCCCATCCTTTACGCCGTGCCCGCGCAGCTTCTGGCTTACCACACCGCCGTTGCCAAAGGCACCGACGTGGATCAGCCGCGCAATCTGGCCAAGTCTGTGACTGTTGAATAATGGCCAAACAGTTCCCCGCCCTCGACGATACGCACCGCAAGTTCATCGCCGAGCAGCATATGTTTTTTGCTGGCTCCGCCGCGCCGGACGGCCGTGTCAATATCTCGCCCAAAGGGGGCGATTGTCTGCGCGTGCTTGGGCCAAACCGTGTGATCTGGCGCAACCTCACAGGCTCTGGCAACGAGACGGCAGGGCATTTGCTCAAAGCCAACCGCATGACGCTGATGTGGTGTTCGTTTGCGACACGTCCGCTGATCTTGCGCACTTACGGTACCGCCCGCTGCGTCACTCCCGAATGCCCCGACTGGGCCCAGCTCAACACGCATTTCACAGAGCATGACGGCGCGCGTCAGATATATGACCAAGCCATTGATCTGGTCCAGACATCTTGCGGCTATGCTGTTCCGTTCATGGAGTTTCAGCAAGATCGTGATACGCTCGACAAATGGACAGAGGATCGCGGCCCGGATGACATCAAAACCTACTGGCACGAACGCAACAGCCAAACAATTGACGGATACCCCACCAAATGACACTTGATGACGCCCTCACCGCCCTCAAAGCCGCCGCCGAGGAGGGCCGCGCCGAAGGCATGGCCGACTATCACAAAGTCCCGCGTGAATATTTGGGCGTGCCCAACACCGCGATCAACGACCTCGCCAAAGAATGGCGCGGCAAGCTGAGCGTTGAGGAGCGTGTCGCTCTGGCCGATGCCCTCTGGCAGACCAACATCTTTGAAGCCCGCCTCGCCGCCGCCAAGCTGCTCACGCAGGCCCGTATCAGCCCTGACCAGGCGGTCTGGGATCTGATCGTCTCATGGGTGCCCGACTTTGACAGCTGGGCCATCGCCGACCACGCGATGATGGCGGGCCAGAAGCGCCTCGTGGCGGAGCCGGGCCGCATTGAACAGGTTGAGGAATGGACACACTCAAGCGAGCACTGGGTGCGCCGTGCCGCCATGGTCGTGACCCTGCCCTACACCAAGCAAAACCACCCCAAGCCAGACGAGCTCGCGATCCGCAAGCGCGTGCTGGGCTGGGCCGTGCGCTATGTCGAAGACCCCGAGTGGTTTATCCAGAAGTCTGTCGCATGGTGGCTGCGCGACCTCAGCAAACACGACGCTGATCGCGTGCAATACTTCCTCGCGCATCACGCCAAGAAAATGAAGCCCTTCGCGCGCAAGGAGGCGGCCAAACACCTTGATCAGGCTTAGCCCGTCTAGAACTGTTTGACTGGCAGCCCGACGCCTTGCAATGCGCTCCGGCTTGCCGGGCCGGAGACCCCACCCTGAAGAACAGCATTGATTTTTACGCAACCTTAGGTAAAGTTTAGCCACATCCAGGCTGATCTTAAATAGAGTTTGGTCAGCCTGATCAATCAGGGGGACTAGCTATGAAAATCGAATTGCTTCTCAATCGCGTGTCTTATGACCGCGCCCAGCGAACTGGTGACATTGCGTTCAACGGCTATGAGCACGGGCCCGCATCTGGCGACCCTGACATCAGCGCGACGCTGTCTGTCATCAACCTGCGCAAAGAAGAATGGGGCGGCTTGTTTGTCTATGGGCCAACGGGCCAAGTGTATACGGTTGACGACGAAGCTTACGAAGCCCTTTCGCAAGTTCGCGACAACCGAAACGCTGACGCGCTCAAAAAAGACGAGAAGGCTTACAAAGCGTTCATGAGCCAACTCGAAGCGAACAAGATCAAGCTGTAACCCGATGTTTGATCATCGGTCCGGTGCACATCTGTCAGCGCCACTTCACGTTGAGCTGGCGGTAACGTCGTCCTGCCAGCTCAATTGCGACTACTGCTCTGCAGCCCCGTTTTCCGGCGCGATTGCCCCTTTGGATCGCATTCAGGAGATCGTCCGCGAACTCGGCGAGCTGCAAGTGCATTCATTGCTGTTGTCGGGGGGCGAGCCCACGCTACACCCCGGTTTCCTCGACATCGCGCGAGCGGCGGCTGGCATTCCTGAAGTGCTGATCAACTCCAACGGCATACGCCTCTCTCACAGAGGCTACGCAGACGCGTTTCACCGTGCTGCGCCGGACAGTCTTGTCGCGATCAGCATCGACACTCCAGACATCTCGATCAATGATCTCCACCGTGGCGCAGGGGGCGAACAGGCCCTACGCGCCATAGGAAACCTGATAGAGCTGAAGCACTCTGTCTGCATCTCATCTGTCCTGACGCCCGAGAGCTTTGACACCGCCGAAATGCTGATCGACATGTTCTTTCCGTCGGTCACCAACTTTCGCTTTTTCCCCCAGGTTCCAACATCTGATGAAAACAGGGAACTGGTGCAGGGCGCCTACATGCGCAGGCTCGACGGCTTTTACAAACGTCTGCAGATGCGGATGGAACAGAACCCGCTGCTAAAGCTGCATAGTCCGCGCGCGGCGGCCCCCGAAGCGGGGCTTGGCGCCATGTTCGACGGCCTGGAACACTGTTGTTGCGCGTTCAGCAAGGCCTATATCGACAGCAACCTTCATGCCTATCCATGCTTCTACTCAGCCAACAAAGACACCTGTTTTGGAGACCTCAAACACCTGTCATTCCGCGACGCTTGGAACGGCAAGCAATTGAAACATGTTCAGCAAAAAGCCAAACGTGCCCCGCTTTGCGGTGTTCCGTCCTTCGGGGAAGCGGTGCCGCATCGCTACAGTGACATGGAGGAGGCTCACACTTGACGGCCCAACCAGCAAAGAGCAACCGCGCCGCCTTGTTTGAGCAGCACCTGAGCGCACTTCAAGCCGATTTTGCAAGGGCAGCGGCCGCCCTTACGGAAGAAGCCATCGCACAGCAATGTGCCGAGTTCAAAGAAGTCGGGTTCGTGCAGATGGAAGGGATATTTAACCGCGACAACCTCGCTGTCCCATTTCGCCAGATCGCGCAGGACTTCCGTGCGCAGTTCAACCACGCGCTCAAGCCGGAAAGGCCTGACATCTCCAAGGCTCATACCGGCTTCAGCCTGTCGCGCATCTTTTTGGAAGCCGAAATAGATGCCGATCGGCACGGGGACCAAGGCTGGTTCGAGACACAGGAGAAACTTCTCCAAACGGCCGAAACCATTGCGCACAGCATGACCCCTGTGTTGCAGCGCATAACTGGCGTCACACGCTTTGTCGGCTGCAAGATTTTTGCCTATGACGAAGGCGACTATCTGAGCATACACAATGATGCCCAGCTTGGAGATCGGGTGAACATGTTGCTTCCCGTGACCTTCGACGCAACAGCCTGTATCCGCGTTCTATACGACGAGCGCCTGCGCGTTTATTATGATCTTCCGGGGTGCATCAATATCCTCGGGCCAAGCGTCTGGCATGACGTGCCGCCACTTCTGCGGCGCGACGCTGACACAACGCCTCTGCGCATGAACTTCGTGATCAGGTACGAATAGGCAACCAGCCCCTGAAAAACGCCTAGGCGCGCCAGCGCAGCATGCGTTTTTCAATCAGGCCAATGGTGGTGCTCACGACAACGCCCAGCAGCGACAGGATGACAACACCCGCAAACAGGCGCTCAAGGTCGTAAAGCGATCCGGCTTGCAAAATATACGCGCCAATGCCGTATTCCGCGCCCAGCATTTCGGCGGCGACCAGCAGGATAATCGCAATCGCAAGGCTGATGCGCAGCCCCGAAAGGATGCCCGGCATCGCCCCCGGCAGCACAATTTTGCGCACGATCGAAAACCAGCTAAGGCCAAAGCTCTGCCCCATCCTGATCAGCGCGCGGTCAACGTTATCAACCGCGCCGTAGGTGGCCACAACGGTTGGCGTGAACGTCCCGAAGGCGATCAGCGCATATTTCGAGCCTTCATCAATGCCAAACCAGATCACGAAGAGCGGCAAAAGCGCGATCTTGGGGATCGGAAACAGCGCAGCAACCAAGGGCACAAGCCCCGCACGCACGTAAGAAAACAAGCCGATCAGCACGCCGACAGACATGCCGATGCTCACCCCAAGCGCTGCGCCGACAACAAGCCGCGTCAGCGAGGGCGCGAGGTGTTTCATCAGCAAGCCGCTTTGCCAAAGCTCGCCAAACGTGGCCAGCACGTCCGAGGGTTTGGGCAATGTCAGCGGCGTGATCCAGCCGCTCTGCGTGCCCCATTCGGCCAGCGCAATAAGCGCCACGAAAACGGCCAGCCCGACGCCACGCCGCGCCCTTGGCGCAAAGCCGCCGCCGCGAAATCGGACTTCTTGAGGATCAGGTGACCGCTCAGACATCCAGCAACTCCTCGTCTGCGGCCTTGGCCTCTTCTCGCATCATGTCCCAGAGGTGCTTTTGCACAGCGTCCAGCTCGGCGTTGCCATGGGTGCGCTCCCCCAGCGGCATGTCAATGCTCACAACTTCCCGGATCTCCCCGGGCCTGCGCGACAGCACGGCGATCTTGTGGCCAAGTCGCACAGCTTCTGCCAAGTTGTGGGTCACGTAAACCGCTGTGAAAGGCGCGCGCGTCCAGAGGCTGACAAGATCATCCATCAGCAGCTCGCGCGTCTGCGCATCCAGCGCCGAGAGCGGCTCGTCCAGCAGCATGACAGCGGGATTCACAGCCAGCGCACGGGCAATCGCCACCCGCTGTTTCATGCCCCCCGAAAGCTGGCGCGGCAAAGCATTGGCAAAGTCGCTCAGCCGCGTGCGAGCCAGCACATCGTCGATAATGCCCTGCGCTTTCGTGCCGCGAATGCCGTGGTCTTCCAGCACTAGGGAAATGTTGCCCGAAACACTCCGCCACGGCAGCAGGGCAAAGTCCTGAAACACATAGGTCAGCGGATTCAGACAGCCCTCTGGCGGGGCGCCGAGTTGCAGGACACGACCCTTTGTGGGCCGCTCAAGCCCCCCCAGAAAGCGCAGAAGCGTTGACTTGCCACAGCCCGAAGGCCCCACCAGACAGACAATTTGCCCGCTCTTCACCTCAAGTGAGATGTCGCGCAAAACCTCGGTGTCGCCATAGGAATGGCTGATGCCCTCAAGGCGAATGTCCATGCTGCAAGTCTTTCAAAACGCGGGCTGAATTGGTGGCAGGGCGCAGGCCATTACAGCCGCGCCCTGCCCTTTCTAGGCCTTAGGCTTCAAACGTGTCCACGTAGCTTGTGTCCAGAAGCGTATCGAGGGTGATATCCCCGCCCACAAGCCCCTCGGACTGGAACCACGCCAACTGATCCGCGATCGAGGCGACGTTCAGCTTGGCGCCCTCGTTGAGGCGCATGGTGCCGTTGATGATCGAGCCTGCCGCCTTCTCGCGCGGGCGGTCGGTGTAGACATACTTGTGAATGAGATCGACCATCGCGTTGACGCCATCCTCACCGCCGGTTTTGGCGATCATCGCAGCGTTATAGTCGGCCACGCCCTTTGAGAAGCTGCTCACAAAGTCGCCCGTCTGGCCCTTCTCGTCCGCAGCGTTCTTGGCCGAGGTGAACAGCGTCGTGACTTGATACGCCGGCAGATAATCCGAGATATTGCCGATGATATGCACAGCCCCCGAGCCCGCCAAAGGCTTGGCAATATGCGGCACGATCGACCAAGCGTCGATCTGGCCCGACTTGAGCGCGCCGATGACAGCTCCGACTTTTTGCAGCGGCTTGAAGGACACGTCGACGCCTTCAGCCTGCGCCACTTTGGAGCCCATATAATGGAACGACGAACCCGCCTGTGTGACGCCAAAGCTCTTGCCGCCCAGTTGCGCGGGCGATGTGAGGCCCGACTTGAAGGCCGCGTCTGACGCGAGGATCTTCTGGCCGTCAATGCCGGATTCCTCGCTCAGCGCGCCGCCGATCACCTTGATCGCGCCCTTGTCGGCCAGCGAGATAAGCCCGCCGGAAACCGCCGTGACCGCATAGTCAACATCGCCAGATGCGATCGCGACAGCCATAGGCTGCGCGGCCTGAAAGAACTTTAGTTCAACGTCAAGGCCCGCATCGGCAAAGTAGTTGCGCTCAAAAGCGACAAAACTGCCCGAGTGCGAGGTGAAGGGCAGCGCCCCCACGACGATCTTCTTGCCGCTGGCAATCGCCGGAGCAGCCAGTGCCGTGCCTGCCGCCGCGCCCAGCAGCCCAAGTGTCTGTCTTCTGTTAAATCCAGCCATGGTCATTCTCCCTTTGGTGTTATCTCGCGCATAGCTTTGCCCGCCTTGGCGGCGGTGTAAACAGCAAGTTTGAAGCAAGTCAGCAGTGGGGTCGCAGTAGCGTCTCAGTTGAGGCGCCGTGTCTCAAAACAGCTTGAGCTTTTTGAACAGCCAGTATTCGCCCACCAAAACCGCCAAAAGGACAGCGCAGGTGATGACAAAGCCGAGCGGGTTGCTCGCCAAGGGCAAGCCGCCCACGTTGATGCCCAAAAGCCCCGTCAAAAAGCCCAGCGGCAGAAAAAACGCCGAGACAATTGTCAGCACGAACATCTGCTTGTTCATCTTTTCGGCCCGCGCATCCATCACCTGATCATGCACAACTTGGGTGCGGTCGCGGATACTGTCGAGCTCCTCGCAAAGCCGTGTGATCCTGTCAACCGCCTCACGCAGGTGGCTATGGCCGAGCTTTGACACCCACGAGAAGCCCTCGACCTCGAAGGTTGTCAGCGCATCACGTTGCGGAAACATGTAGCGCCTGAGTGCGATCGCCACCCGGCGCACCTCGGCCAGCTCGCGGCGCGAGTCACTTGTTGCAGCCTCGTCGATCCCTTCTTCGATCTTGTCGACGACTTCGTTTAGCTCGGCGACGACGGGTTCAGCGCGATCGGACAGGCGCAAAGCAAGGGCCGCAACCATCTCTGCCGTCGAGCGCGGCGCGCGGCCGCTTTCAACCATGCTGCGCACGTCGCCCAAAGCCTTGAGCGGGCGGATGCCGCAGGTGACGATCTGCGTGTCTGTGACCCAGATCCGCAGCGAGATCATATCTTGAGGCTGCGCGCCCTCGTTGAGGTTCACTCCGCGCAGCACGATGATGGCGCCGCCCTCATGCGGGCTGCTGCGCGGGCGCGTCTCCTCAGCGGTCAGCGCGGCTTGGGTGAGCGTGTCGAGCTTGTGGTGTTTCAAGGCCTCCGCAAGCGCACCCAACGTGCCTTGCAGGTGCAGCCATGTGAAGGCATGTGTGCCTTCCGCGCGCTCGGCCTCGGCGCCGCGCCCGTCAGGGGCCACGTCAAGCGCGCTCGCTTTGCCAGATTTGGAGACACCATAGCCAAAGGCCGCGTTCAGGGCAGGCTTCTCAGCTGGCGTCTCTGCTGGCTTTTCTGCGGACCCCGTCAATTCGCGAAAACCTGAAGTTCGGTCAGGTCGGTCAGCGGTGCCTCCAGCGCGCGCAAAGCGGCCAGCGACATCCGGCTGCCAGCCGTCTTGGGCCCCTCCAGCGGGATCAGATCAAGCTCCACCGCCTTGCCGTTTTTCGGGTAAACCACGCGGCCCTTGCCCGCAGCGCTCACCAGCGGCGACTTGATCCAAAGGCCCGGCTGCGTCGGGTCGCCCAGCGAGGCAATGGTTGCGCCAAGTGCGCGGCCCTCTCCGCTGGCGGCCGCGTCTTTGGCAGCTTCCACGGCGGCGGCTTTCTCGGCGGTCGAGGTGGTGTCAAACTGCGCGGCGGTGCGCGCCCCCGCAGGCGGGCGTGCCGCTAGCGTTGTGTTCAGCGTCGCGGGCCGTGCCACGGGGCGCGTGATGCCGCCCTCGGAGGCCGCCGCATCCGGCAGGGCTTCAACCGCAGGCTTGGGCGCAATCGCGCAAGCACTCAGCCCGCAGGCCACAACTATACTCGTAAATACATGTCTCATGGCGCCAAGATAAGCCGCCGCCTCAAACTTGGCCAGCAAGAAACACCCTTGCCCCGCCCCCGCGCAGCACTTAACTGTTTTGACATGACAACACCGCTGATTGACCCTTTCGCCCGCCCGATCTCGTACTTGCGCGTCTCCGTGACAGACCGCTGCGATTTCCGCTGCGTCTACTGCATGTCCGAGAACATGACATTCCTGCCCAAGAAAGAGCTTCTGACGCTGGAAGAACTTGACCGGATGTGCACAACGTTCATCGGGCTTGGCGTTGAAAAACTGCGTATCACGGGTGGCGAGCCACTGGTTCGGCGGGACATCATGACATTCTTTCAGTCGATGACACGCCACCTTGACAGCGGCGCGCTCAAGGAGCTGACGCTGACAACAAACGGGAGCCAGCTGGCACGCTTCGCGCCTGATCTGGTCGCCGCAGGGGTGAAGCGCGTCAATGTCTCGCTCGACACGCTTGATGAGACAAAGTTCGCCGACATCACCCGCTGGGGCCGCCTGCCGCAGGTTCTCAAGGGCATCGACGCGGCGCGCAACGCGGGACTTCGTATCAAGATCAACGTTGTCGCTCTCAAGGGCTTCAACGAAGACGAGCTGTTCAGCATCACCGAGTGGTGCGCGCGCGAGGACATGGACCTGACGTTCATCGAAGTCATGCCCATGGGCGACATCGGCAATGAAGACCGGATCGACCAATACTGGCCCCTCAAAGATCTGCGTACGCGCCTCGCCGAACGCTACACGCTGACAGAGCTTGCCGAGCGCACAGGCGGCCCCGCCCGCTATGTGAAGCTTGAGGAAACCGGCCAGAAGATCGGCTTTATCACGCCGCTTACGCATAACTTCTGCGAAAGTTGCAACCGTGTGCGCCTGACCTGCACAGGCGAGTTGTTCATGTGCCTCGGCCAGGAAGACAACGCCGATCTGCGCGCGCCCCTGCGGGCCGACGCCAACAGCACCGCGCCGCTCGAAGAGGCCATTCGCGCCGCGATTGCCCGCAAGCCAAAGGGCCACGACTTTGACTATGACCGTCAAACAGTTGGCGGGCAAATGACACGCCACATGAGCCACACAGGCGGCTAAGGGGGCTGACATGTCCACGCCGCTGCTCTGGGCTTACACTGGCCTGACGGCCCTTGCCCCGGGGCTTCTCACACGCATGGCGCGCAAGGCCCATGCCGTGCAAGCCGCTGATCCGGAACGATTTTCCGAGCGTTTGGGCCACGCCAGCCTGCCCCGCCCTGAAGGCGCGCTCATCTGGCTTCACGCGGCCTCTGTAGGAGAGGTTCAGTCTCTTGCAGCCCTTGCGCCCTTGCTGGCGGCGCGCGCCACATTGCTAATCACCACGACCACACAGACTGGGGCGCAGCGCGCCGCCGAAGTGTTGCCGGAGGGCACGCTGCACCAGTTCCTGCCCGTCGATACGGCCAAATCCGTGCGGCGTTTTCTCAGCCACTGGCAGCCAAACCTTGCGCTTTTTGCCGAGGGGGATGTCTGGCCACGGATGAGCGCCGCACTTGCCGCACGCGCCACGCCAGCTGCGCTGCTCAATGCGCGCGCCTCGCGCTCGCGCAGCCGCTTCCCGCGCACATCGCGCGCCTTACTGGCCCCTTTCAAGCTGCTCACCGCGCAGAGCAAAGAGGTCATGGCGGGCCTCGCGCAGATCGGGCTTGCGCCTGAACAGCTTGCCTATTTCGGCGACTTGAAGGCAGGGTTGCCCGCGCCTCAAGCCGCGCCCGAAGCGCTGGCGGCCTTTCAGAGCGCCACACTGGGCCGCCCTGTCTGGGCCGCGGTCTCAACCCATGAGGCCGACGAAGCCGCAGTGCTTGCCGCCCATCAAACTGTCTTGGCCGCTCAGCCCGACGCGCTGCTCTTGTGGTTGCCGCGCCATCCGGCGCGTGCTGCGGCGATCGAAGCAGCCACGTCTTTGCCCCTCGCCCGCCGCTCGTACGGGCAAATGCCTAACGCCAGCACCGCGATCTTTCTGATCGACACGCTCGGCGAGGCAGGAGCAGCCTTTGCAGCAGTGCCGACTGTCTTTCTCGGGGGCTCGTTTGGCGCAGATGGCGGCCACAACCCCTATGAGCCCGCCCGCGCTGGCTGCTTTGTTTTGCACGGCGCGCATGTGGCCAATTTTGCTGCCGCCTACCAGCGCCTTGCGCGCGATGGCTACGCGCGGCAAGTCGCTGAAGGAGCCGCCCTCGGCGCAACAGTCAGCGCGCGCCTTTCTGCGCAAACCGCGCGTCTTGCCCCATGGGCCGACCGGGGCGGCGACGCGGCTTCGGGGGCCGCCGCGCGGACATTTGCCCGCCTTGAGGCCCTGCTGCGCCCGCTGCCTTAACTTTTAAGCGCCGCTCCACAGCGCCAAAAACGTATGCACGCGTTCTGCACGGAAAGCTGCATATATAGCTGCATACCGTAGGCACTGGCGTTTTGAGCCTGACTCGAAAAGTTAACGCGCGGCTGTTTTGTCGGTCAAAAAGTCCAGCGCCGCGCGGTCTTCGACCTCGTCAGCCTCGATCTCGTCGACGATCCGCATCACCCGTTTGGCATGTTTCTGCAACTCGACCGAGGCGATCAGGCATTCGGCCAGTTTGCGCTGCAAATCCTGATCAGAGCGCGTGTAATAGTGGTTGAGCTGCAACCGCGCGTTTGAATAGAACGCCGCCTCAGCCCGCGCCTTATGCGTGGCGTGCTGGCCCACATCGTTGACCCCTTCAGCCTTGCCATCCACGTCCATCCCATGGACGCGCACGCCCGTCACACGAGCCGGATCAACGATGCATTTCCAGTTGAGCGCGTATCTGGCATCTTGCGGATTTCGCATACGCATCAAGTAGTTAGAGATGATCCCGCCTTTGGGCGGCGTGGCATTGCCGCCGCGCCCGAACATATGCCACGGCAAGGAAACATGCGCTGCGTCGCCCAACTCGGCCAGCGCCTCACCAATGCTTGCAACCCCTTTGGGAACGATGAATTCATCGATGTCCACGAAGGCCATCCAGCGAAAGCGTGGGCCGTAGTTCACCAGAGCATGGGCAAAGGCCAGGACTTGGTTGTGCAGCTCCGCACCGCTGCGCCCGTCCTGCAGTTTTTGCGCCCAAGGGGTTATCGTCAGCGCCTCTTGCGGCAGCGTTTGGCGCAACTTGGCGACGGTGTCATCTGTCGAGCCATTGTCATAAACGATGACGTGGTTGACACCAGCTGCCAAATGAAATTTCGCCCATTCTTCAATGTATTGCGCCTCGTTCTTAACGATAACTGCGATCGCGACTCCAGCCCTGTCAGGCATGGACTTTTGTGGACTCAAGGTGAGTTTACTGATCACACGCGGTTTGAAAAACGCCATAGCTCAGTGCCTCTTATCTGCCGAGATCAGGGCCAGAACCTGCTCGGGTTTTGCCAGTTTGGTGCCATCGAATTCGATGTAATAGTCGCGCGCAAGCCAGGTGAGAAAGCGCTGCCGCAGCCCCTGATCAAAGCTCAGCTCACCGGCGCTTTTGAACGCCTCAACCAGCCTTTCAAAACTGTCCGCAGGCGTCGCCACCCCGTCAAAGCCAAACAACGCCTGCCCCGTGACAACCACAGGCTTGTCAAAGAACATCGCCTGCAAGCCCATCGACGAGTTGACAGTGACAACTCCTTGGCTGGCCTCGATCTGCGCGAAGCTGTCGGTGTCGTTGTCGAGCATCATCCGCGCGCCGGCCTTGATATGGGCGGTGATCTGCTCTGTCATCGCGACTTTCGAACTGGGGTGCTCCTTGAGCCGCAAAAACCAGCCTTCCGGCAGCGCTTGTGAGGCTTTGACCAGCGCGTCAACGAAGCCGCTCAAGCCGCCACACCAGCCCGCGAACAAAAGCATCTGGCTGTCATCAGGCACTTGCAACGGCACGAACAGAAACCTCTCCTTGGCAGAAATCGCACCTGTCGCTTGGCCAACGTCTTTTCTCCGCGGCGCGCGGGCCTTGAAGCTGTTTTTCAAATCACTGAGGAGTTTTGCGTCAGGCGATATTTCATCATAAAATTCAGCTCCTTGCGGAACAGAACCTTCAGCATTCACGCCCTGCGCATCAAGCGTCAGCCGCCCAGGCAAAGGTGCAAGCTCGGCGAACAAGCGCAGCACGCCCGCGTCCTGCGCACCTTCCATGAAGGCGCGGCGCGTGCCTGTTAGCCCCTGCCAACAGAGCGCGATCTCGCTGGGGTGCGCCGCGAAATAGCGTCGCGCCCAGTTGTAACGTCCTCTCAGGAAAGCGGCCTTCAACCAGCGCCCGAACGGCCCCTTGGGCTGCTTTTTGGCCCGTGCCAAAGCCGCCTCGGCGCGCGCGCGCGTTTCAGGGAATGCGCGCGTTGACAGGCGCCATGTCGGCTGCCGTTTTGTGCCGCCAGCCACGTCTCCGACCGCCTGAAAAAACGCCGTTTTGAAAGCGTGAGGCTCGGCCAGATAGGCTATGGTGCGGGGCTTGCTCATAGCTGATGATTTACGCGCCAAAGCCCGCGCCCGCAAGCCTCAGCTTATTGCCGGCATGCGTTGCTCGACAATGCCCGCCCACCAGCTACAGCCTGCCGGAATGGCCTCATCGTTGAAGTTGTAAAGCGGGTTGTGCACATTGGCCGTGTCGCCGTTACCGCAGAGGATATAGGCACCGGGGCGCTCTTCCAGCATGAACGCAAAGTCTTCGCCGCCCATGACCAAAGGCGCCTCCACGCAGTCTCCCGAGACAGCTTTGGCCACGTCGGCGGCAAATTTTGTCTGGCCTTCGTGGTTAATCATCACCGGATAGTTGCGCGTGTAGTCGACTTCGGCCTTGCCGCCGAATGTCGTTGCGATCCCGCTGCATATCTCGTTGATCCGCGTCTCGGCCAAGTCGCGCATCTCGGGGCTCATGGTGCGCACGGTGCCTTTGAGTGTCACGCCTTCGGGGATCACATTGTAAGCCTTGGAGGAGGTTTCAAACGAGGTGACCGAGACCACGACTTTGTCGATCGGGTCAGCGTTGCGGCTGGCGATTGTCTGCAAGGCCAGCACCACTTGCGAGGCCATAACAGTTGTGTCGATGGTCTCGTGTGGCTTGGCTGCGTGGCCCCCGCGGCCAGTGAGCTCGACGGTAAAAACATCCGTCGCCGCAAAGAATGCTCCGGGGCGGATCGCAAACGAGCCGACAGGCATGCCGGGCCAGTTGTGCATGCCGTAGACTTCCTGAATGCCGAACTGCGCCATCATGCCGTCTTCGCACATCTCGCGCCCGCCGCCGCCGCCCTCCTCGGCGGGCTGGAAGATCACCACAGCCGTGCCGTCAAAGTTGCGCGTCTCGGCAAGGTATTTCGCCGCGCCAAGCAGCATCGCCGTGTGGCCGTCGTGGCCGCAAGCATGCATCGCACCATCGGTTTTGCTCGCATAGGGCAAGCCGGTTTCTTCCTGCATGGGCAGCGCGTCCATATCGGCGCGCAAGCCCACGACTTTGCCTGAGGCGTCAGATTTCCCTTTGATAACAGCAACAACGCCTGTACGGCCAATGCCTGTTACGATCTCGTCGCAGCCAAACTCCTTGAGCTTTTCCGCAACAAGAGCACTGGTGCGATGCGTGTCAAACAGCACTTCGGGGTGCTCGTGAATATCACGGCGCCATGCGGTGATTTCATCCTGCATTTCGGCAAATCTGTTTTTTACGGGCATGGTTTCTTCCTTACTTGAGTGGCAGTCGTGTTTCGGCCATCGTGGCAAACCAGCTGGCCCCCACGGGCAAAATGTCGTCGTTGAAGTTGTAGAGCGGGTTGTGCAAATCCGCACTCGGCCCGTTGCCGATAAAGACATAGCAGCCCGGCTTGGCGTCTAGCATTTCCGAGAAATCTTCGGCGGGCATCACAGGGTCAATCTGCAAGGGCTCCTGCCCCGTCACGGCGCGCGCTGCAGTGGCCGCATGGGCGGCGGCTTGCGCGTCGTTGACTGTCGGCCCGACTGCCCCCTTCCAGTGTTTCAGCGTTGCTTCGGCACCATAGGCAGCAGCCGCATGGGCCACGACAGTTTCCATCCGTTCGCCGATAACCTTGCGCACATCTTTGTCAAAATAGCGCAACGTGCCTTTGAGCTCGACCCTGTCCGGGATCACATTGTAAGTGTCGGTGTCGCTGCGCATGCCGCAGATCGAGATCACGGCAGACTTGAGCGGGTTCACATTGCGCGACACGACAGATTGCATCGCCATGACGATGTTGCTCGCCGCCAGTGATGTATCAACCGACATATGCGGCATCGCCCCGTGCCCGCCCTTGCCCTTCACGGTGATGGTGAAGGAGGCAGCCGCCGACATCAGCGGGCCCTCCAGCACGGCAAATTGCCCCGCTTCGATGCCCGGCCAGTTGTGCATGCCGTAAAATTCGTCAATGCCAAAGCGCTCGACAAGCCCCTCGTCAAGCATGGCGCGAGCGCCGCCGCCGCCCTCTTCCGCAGGCTGGAAGATCAGCACGATCTCACCATCAAAGTTGCGCGTCTCTGCGAGGTATTTCGCCGCGCCGAGCAGCATGGTGGTGTGGCCGTCATGGCCGCAGGCGTGCATTTTTCCTGCCGTTTCAGAGGCATAGTCAAGCCCTGTCGCTTCCTCGATGGGCAGCGCATCCATGTCGGCACGAAAGCCCAAGCTGCGCCCTGATGCGGTTTGGCGCCCCTTGATCACGGCCACAACCCCCGTCTTGCCAAAGCCTGTCACAACCTCGTCGCAGCCAAAGGCCTGTAGCCGCTCGGCCACCAGGCCTGCGGTGCGGTGCTCTTCAAAGCGCGTCTCGGGGTGGCGGTGAATGTCGCGTCGCCACGCGGTCAGCTCTTCGGCGAAGTCGGCAAATCGGTTGTGAACGGGCATGGGGTTTCCTAAACGTCGGGGCCAAGTTCCAGCTTGGCGTAAGTGTCAAAGCGCGACAAGGCGAAACGGCGCATGTCGTGGCCCGCCTCGCGGCCCAGCATCAGATCCGCCATGATCCGCCCGAACCCCGGGCCAATTCCAAAGCCGTGGCCGCACATGCCTGTGGCAATGGTCAGCCCTTCAACGGGGGCTGCGTCAACCACGGGCACGACATCGGGCATCGCGTCGATCAGGCCCGCCCAGCGACGCGCCTCTTTGGGGCGGCCCACAGACGGAAAACGCTCGGCGAATTTGGTTAGCATCCGGTCAAGTGCTGCATCGTTTGGCGCGGGGTCAAGCACGCGCATCTTCTCAAAAGGGCTGATACTGTCAAGTTTCCAGCGCCGCTTGGTTGTCCACCCGTCAGGCCAGCCCTTGGGCGTGCCAAAGCGCGGCTTGATCGGGAAGGACCCTCCCATCAGTAGCTGTCGGTAGTAAGGCAAAGCGCGAAAGGCATCAGGGCCAACCCAAAGCTCGTTAAAGCCCAGCGAGGCCATGGTGTAGCCGCCATCCGCACGGCGGCGAAAGGCCATGTTGTCCTCGCCCGCTGCCCCATCAAAGAAGCTTGGCATCGGGGCGGTGTGCATCACGTTGGAGCGCACGGAAAGCTGCGGGATGCTCACACCCTCGCGCTTCAAAAACAGTGAGGACCAAGCGCCAGCCGCCACCAGAACCAGCTTGGTTTTGACAGCGCCTGCCTCGGTGACAACCCCGCTGACGGCCCCACCTGCACGCTCAAGCCCGCGCACGGCACAGCCCTCGCGAATGACAGCGCCCAGCTTTACGGCCGCACGCGCAATCGCTGGCACAGCCACGAAGGGCTCGGCAACCATGTCGTCAGCGGTGTACATCGCGCCGCGCCACGGGTTTACGGCATCCGGAAACATCGCCTTCACCTGTGCCGCGCTGAGCATCTCGGTGCCAGCCGTGGCCCCGAACTCGGCCTGCCATGCTTCGTAGTCGGCCAGTTGCTTTTCGCTTTCCGGCAGAAACGTCACGCCGCAGCGCTTGACGCCCATGTCAACGTCAGCCTCTGCTGCAAGCTCCTCCCAAAGGCCTTGGCTTTCGAGCACAATCGGCAGCTCGGCATAGTCGCGCGCGGTCTTGCGGATCCAGCCCCAGTTGCGCGAGCTTTGCTCGGCGGCAACGCGGCCCTTCTCGAGCACAAGTGGTTTAAGCCCTTTTTTTGCGAGGTAGTAAGCTGTGCAAATGCCGATGATCCCGCCGCCGATGATCACCGCATCGGCCTCGCGAGGCAGCGCGCCGACGTGCTCGGCTGGCAGGGAAAGCCCGAGCGGAATGCCCATTAGCCCGCAAGCTCTTCCAGAAGGCGCTCCATAAAGCGGTGTCCGCCTTCAAACTCGGCGATGGTGATGAACTCGTCGGGCTGGTGGGCTTGCTCGATGCTGCCAGGGCCGCAGACAACGGCGGAATATCCGGCCTCCTGAAACTGCCCTGCTTCGGTGCCATAGCTTACAACGTGGCTGGCGTTGTCGCCTGTGATACGCCGCGCGAAGGCTTCGGCTGCGCCGTTGGTTTCGGGCTTGAGGGCCGGCACGTCAAAAAAACCCGCCAAATCAACCCGCGCCTCCGGGTGCACGGCTTGCATCTCGGCCTCAATCTCGCGCACGCGCGCAGTATAGCGGTCAACCCAGTCTTGCTTGTTCTCGCCCGGCACGACGCGAAAGCCCATGATGAACTCGCAGTCTTTCGCAGTGATGTTGTTGGCCGTGCCGCCTGTAATTGTCCCTACATGTGCGTTTGTCCAAGGCGGATCAAACATCGCGGCGAGGGCTGTCGGCTTTGTCGCCATGCTCGCCGCGTTGGCCTCATTGGCCCAGTCGATGATCTTGGCGGCTTCCATGATAGCGCTGACGCCCTTGTGCATGATCGAGGAATGCACTTCAAAGCCCACAACATGCGTCGCCACGCCGACACCGCCCTTGTGGCCGTTTACAACCTTGAGGTTGCTCGGCTCGCCGATGATGGCCAGCTCAGCCTTGGGCAAGACAGGCTGCATGGCTTCGATCATCGCCGGCGCGCCTGTGCAGCCGACCTCCTCGTCATAGCTCAGTGCAATCTGCAAGGGGCGCTTCACGCCGCGGCGCTTGGCTTCAACCAAAGCCCAGAGTGCCAGAGCATCGAAGCCTTTCATGTCACAGGTGCCGCGGCCAAAATACTTGCCGTCGCGCTCGGTCACAGTGAACGGGTCACTGCTCCAGGGCTGACCGTCAATCGGCACAACGTCAGTGTGCCCCGACAACACAACGCCACCCTCTTCCCACGGGCCGACATGGGCAAAGAGCGCGCAATGCGTTTTGGCCTCATCGCGCCAGTGACGGTGGCTTTCTATGCCATGAGAGGTCAGATAGCCCTCAACCCAGTCAATCAGATCAGTGTTGGGGTCGCGGCTGACGGTTGGAAAACTGATCAGCTTGGTCATCAACTCAAGCGGCGTGAGAACCTCGGCCATGTCAGTAGCCGCTCTCAGAAGTCAGAACTTTGTGCCCCGGCCCGACGTCTTTGTAGACGCAGGGCTCGGCCACATACTCAACAGGGTGGATCGGCGACGGGATCGGCTTGAAGTTCAAGTCCTTCTCGGCCATGCGCTTGCGCGGATCGGCGATGGGAACCGCCTTCATCAGCGCTTGGGTGTAAGGGTGCTGCGGGTCTTCAAACACCTGACGGCGCGGGCCCATTTCAACGATCCGGCCAAGATACATCACCGCAACGTCGTGGCTAACGCGCTCAACCACGGCCATGTCGTGACTGATAAACAGGTAGCTCAGGCCAAGCTCGGCTTGCAGCTCCATCATCAGGTTGAGCACCTGCGCCTGCACAGACACGTCCAAGGCGCTTACGGCTTCATCAGCGACAATAAGCTTGGGGTTAAGCGCCAGCGCGCGGGCAATCGCAACCCGCTGTCGCTGGCCACCGGACAACTCGTGCGGGAAGCGGCGCAGGAAGGACCGCGGCAACTCGACCCTGTCAAACAGCGCTTCGATGCGGTCGTAAAGCTCCCGGCCTTTCGCGATGCCGTAGTTCTTGAGCGGCTCGGCAACCTGGCTCATCAGGTTCATCTGCGGGTTCAGGCTGGCAAAGGGATCCTGAAAGATCATCTGCATGTCCTGTCGCATCTTGTGCATGTCGTGGGTGTTGAGCGACAGCACGTCCTTGCCCTCGAATGCCACGCTGCCGCCTTGGGGCTCAACAAGCCGCAGAATTGAGCGCCCGACCGTCGACTTGCCGCTGCCGCTTTCGCCCACAAGGCTCAGCGTGCGGCCCTTCTGGATGTTGAAAGACAGGTCTTCCACCGCGTGGACATTGGCCACCGTGCGGCGAAAGAAGCCGCCCTTGACGGGAAAGCGCGTTGTCAGGCCCTTCACCTCGAGCAGCACTTCGTCGGTGCCGACAATCGGGTCAAGGTTCTGGTCTTTGCGGCCCAGAAGCTTCATCGGCGCGGGGTAATCTGTGCCGTTCATCTCCCCGAGTTTTGGCACTGCAGCGAGCAGCGCCTTTGTGTAGTTGTGCTGCGGATTCTCGAAGATCTCTTCGACGGTGCCCTCTTCAACCTTCTTGCCGCGAAACATCACAACGACACGGTCGGCCATCTGCGCCACCACGGCCATGTCGTGGGTGATAAACATCACCGCTGTGCCGGTTTCGCGCTTGAGGCGGTCCATCAGCGCAAGGATCTCGGCTTGAATGGTCACATCAAGCGCGGTTGTCGGCTCATCCGCGATCAGCAGCCGCGGCTCGCAGGCCAGAGCCATGGCGATAACGACACGCTGGCGCATCCCGCCTGACAGCTCGTGCGGATATTGCTGCAAGCGCCGCTCGGGCTCAGGAATGCGCACCTGTTGCAGCAGTTCCAGCGCGCGCGCCTCGGCTTCGGCCTTGTTCATGCCTTTGTGGATGCGCAGCCCTTCGGTAAGCTGGCGGCCCACGGTGAACACAGGGTTCAGCGCTGTCATCGGCTCCTGAAAGATCATTCCGATCTCGTTACCGCGAATCGTGCGCATCAGGGATTGGTCGGTTTCGCCGAGGTTGATCGCGTCACCTTGCCCGCGATCAAACATCATTTTGCCGCCGGCAATGTCTCCGCCACCGTATTCGATCAGCCGCATCACAGAGAGCGAGGAAACCGATTTTCCCGAGCCGGATTCTCCAACAATGCAAACGGTTTCGCCGGGGTTTACATTGAAAGAAACATCTTCGACGCCAACCACAGGCCCGTCTTTGGTTTGGAACTCGACGCGGAGGTTTTCTATTGAGACAAGCGGTTGGTCGAGCATAGCAGAATTCCACAAATGAGAGGTTGCCAATACGCTACGCAGGGATGCCTTTAACTGTCAAACGCGATCAGCACCGCCACAGAATCGCCAGCGGCGCCCACACCCAGCCAACCCTCAATATATCTTGCAGTGCCGAGTCATTGTGCATCCGAATTGCATTTGCCTGACGTTGTGGCAGCTTCAAATAAGAATGACCAAAGGGCTTGCAATTATTTCAAACTACGTTTCGTATGGGGAGTAGGACGGGGGATCCGGTGACTTGCTGCCATCATTGGTAGCGCTGCCATTGTTCCTCCTGTCAAACCGCAATCAATGCGGAAAAGCCAACAGCAAGCCACACGAGCTTGCGCAACACGGAGTGAACAATGACTGTTAAAACCCTTCTGCTTGGCGCAGCAGCGGCATTCGTCATGGCCCCAGCGGCTATGGCTGAGCGCGGCTCGGACGGCAACGTAAGCATCATCTATTGGCAGGCGCCATCGATCTTGAACCCCTATCTTTCAGGCGGCACAAAAGACATCGAAGCGGCCTCGCTGACAATCGAACCTCTGGCGCGTTACGACGCAACGGGCGCGCTGACGCCTTATATCGCTGCCGAAATTCCGACAGTGGCCAATGGCGGCGTGAGCGCCGACCTGACGTCCATCACCTGGAAAATCAAAGAAGGCCTCAAGTGGTCAGACGGCTCGGCTGTGACGGCAAATGACGCCAAGTTCACCGCCGAATACTGTATGCACCCTGAAGGCGGCTGCGCGCAGGCCTCGTTCTTTGAAGGCGTCAAGAGCATCGAAGCTGTCGATGACCTGACCCTCAAGATCACATTCGACGCCCCCAAGCCAAACCCTTACGGCCCGCTCGTTGGCGGCCAGTCACCTGTTCTTCAGGCGGCACAGTTTGAAAACTGCATGGGCGCGAAAGCCCCGGAATGCACCGAGGCAAACTTTGGCCCGATCGGCACAGGCCCCTTCGTGGTTGACGAATTCAAGCCAAACGACGTGGTCTCGCTTTCGGCCAACCCGAACTACCGCGACGCCTCAAAGCCGGCCTTCGCGACGTTCACGCTGAAAGGTGGCGGCGACGCAACCGGCGCGGCACGTGCTGTGTTTGAAACCGGCGAAATGGACTACGCTTGGAACCTTCAGCTCGCGCCCGACGTGATCGCGAAGTTCGAAGAAGGCGGTAAAGGTAAGGCCATCGCAGGCTTCGGCCCCTTGGTCGAGCGCCTCGAGATGAACCTGACAGACCCCTCGCCTGACCTTGACGCTGACACGCGCTCAACCGTCAAAGCACCGCATCCGTTCCTCTCGGACGCCAGAGTGCGTGAAGCTCTGTCGATCTCGATCGACCGTGAACTCCTCGTTGAAGTGGGCTACGGCAAAGCGGGCAAACCAACCTGTGACCTCGTGCCATCGCCTGACAACTACGCGGCGAAAAACGACTTCTGCATGACGCAAGACATGGATCGTGCGAACGCGCTTCTTGATGAAGCCGGTTGGACAGACAGCGACGGCGACGGCATCCGCGACAAGGACGGCGTGAAAATGTCGATCCTTTACCAAACATCCACCAACGCTGTGCGTCAGGACTTCCAAGCCCTGATCAAGCAGTGGTGGGAAGAGATCGGCGTAGAAGTTGAACTTCGCAACCTTGACGCCTCTGTCTTCTTTGGTGGTGACCCGGGCTCGCCCGACACGTTCCAGAAGTTCTACGCTGACGTTGAAATGTATGCGAACACCTTCAACGGCACAGACCCGCAGCAATACCTTGCAGCGTATAAGTGTGGTGGTGAACCTAAGCCTGAAAGCCAATGGCAGGGTGAAAACATCAACCGCTTCTGTGATCCGGCCTATGACGCTCTGATCGAAGAACTCGGCCGCACAGGCGACATCGCCAAGCGTGGTGAGCTTGCGATCAAGATGAACAACATGCTGACCAAGGACAGCCACACAATCGTGGGCCTCGTTCACCGCGGTCGCGTGTCAGGGCAATCCAACACACTTGGTGGCCATGTTCTGAACGTTTGGGACTCAGAGCTCTGGGATGCTGCCGACTGGCACCGTATCAAGTAAGCTCTCAAGCCTAGGGGTGTTCCGCTTCGCGCGGGGCACCCTTTTTTTTCCCACCCTAGATCCATGACCAAAGGCGCCGCTTCATGCTGACATATACGATCCGTCGGTTGGTTCTTTCTGTTCCGACGCTTTTGTTCATCGCTCTTGCGATATTCATGCTCCTGCAACTCGCCCCCGGCGACCCGATGGCACAAGTGCCGCTGACAGTGCCGCCGGAAGTGAAGCAGAAAATGCGCGAAGCCCTCGGCCTTGGCGCGCCTGCCCATATCCAGTTTTTCAAGTGGCTCAAGCAGTTTTTCATCATCGAGCCGATGGTGTTCATCGACTGGCTGACCAACACCAGCGCCTGGTTTAGCTGGCTGCCCAACACCGACTTCTACACGCCCTGTGGCCCCACGGTGGAAGGCGACTGCGACTTGCGGATGCTCAGCTGGCAGACACGCTCACCGGTGATGGACATGGTCATCCAACGCCTGCCCCAAACACTCTGGGTTGTCGGCCTTGCCTATGTGGTGGCCTTCATGATCGCCATCCCGATCGGCATCTACTCGGCCTACAAACAATACTCGGTGTTTGATCAGGCCGGCACGTTCATTACGATGATCGGCTTCTCGGTGCCGCCCTTCTTCACAGGCCCGCTGCTTATCGTTATCTTCTCGGTTTACTACGGTTGGTTTCCCTCGATCTATGACACAACCCATGTGGTCAACGACTGGGACAGCATGGTTGTACAGATCAAACAGATGATCATGCCTGTCATGGTGCTGGCGCTGCAAGTCACAGCCCAGATCAGCCGCTTCATGCGCGCCTCGATGCTCGACAACCTCAAGCAAGACTATGTGCGCACGGCCCGTGCCAAGGGCCTGTCGGAAATGGCGGTTGTGTTGGTGCACGTGCTGCGCAACTCGATGATCGCGGTTGTCACCGTGATCGCGCTGGCGATCCCCGGTATCTTTGGCGGCTCGATCATCACCGAGCGGGTCTTCAAAGTGAACGGCATCGGCGATGCGCTAATCGGTGCGCTCTTTGCCTCGGATATGCCGATGGTGATGACCCTCACGTTCATCTTCGCCATCTTGATTGTTCTCGCCAATATTTTCGCCGACGTCATGTATGGCGTGCTCGATCCGAGGATCCGTTATGACTGAAGAAATCGTCGCCATCGAGGCGCTGCAAGACAATGCACCGCTCAAGCCTCACCGCTCGCAAGGTCAGGAAATCTGGCTACAATTCCGCCAGCACAAAGGCGCGATGATGGGCGGCGGCTTCCTGCTGTTCATCACCCTCGCGGTGCTGTTTGGCTCGTTGATTTGGCAGGTTGATCCGGGCAAGCTCGACATCCGCGCCAAGAACTACCACCCGATCTACACAGCCCTCTGGGACAGCGAGGCCAAGACCGGCTGGAACCACCCTCTCGGCACCGACCAGCTCGGCCGTGACGGGCTTGCCAACATGATCGCGGGCGGGCGCACCTCGCTCGCCGTGGGCTGGGCGGCGATGCTGCTCTCGCTGTTCCTTGGCGCCATGATCGGCGTGCTTGCAGGCTACTTCAAAAAGCTCGACGGGCCGCTCATGCGCCTGACCGACTTGTTCCTGTCGCTGCCGATCCTGCCTTTGCTGCTGGTCGCGGTGACACTCTTCCGCCAGCCGTTGCGCACCGCCTTTGGCAGCCCCGAAGCGGGCATGTTTGTGCTGATCGTCGGCGTTATCGGCATCACCTCGTGGATGCACACCGCCCGTATCGTGCGCGGTGACGTGCTGGCCCTCAAAGAGCGCGAGTTCGTTTTGGCCGCCCGCTCGGCTGGCACCACGTCACGCGGCATCATCACGCGCCACCTGTTGCCAAACGTGATTTCGCCCATCGTGGTCTCGGCAACCTTCGGCCTCGCCACCGCGATCATCACCGAAAGCTCGCTGTCTTTCCTCGGGGTCGGCTTTCCATCAGACTTCCCGACATGGGGCAAAATGCTCGCAGACGCCGTGCCGCGGATGCAGGAATACCCCGAGCGCGTGATGCTTCCGGGTGTGGCGATCTCGCTGACGGTTCTCGCGGTGAACTACCTCGGCGACGGGCTGCGCGACGCGCTTGATCCGCGCATCAGGGGCCGTTAAGGCATCCCGCCTCAAATAAGAACATCCGTTCGCGCGGCCTCGCTCCTTGCAGGCCGCGCGTTCTGCTTTTGAGGGCCACGTATAACGCTGGTCTGGCCTGCTCATCGGGCTAGAACACCGTTCCGGCGCAAGCCGCTACAGCCTCCCCTCTAAGCCTTGCCTGCGGGCAGGCACGCCCCCTAATGAAGCGTAACACCGCCCTTCAGGAGACGCGTCATGTTTGAAACATTCGGGTTTGAAGCCCTCACACCTGTCACCGCCAGCCTCTACTTTGCGCTGGCCCTCGGAGCCGCCTTTGGCGTGCTCGCCGAAATCACCCGTTTCTGCCTGCGCCGCGCGGTTGTCGGCGCAGACAGCACAGACAGACGCCAAGCCCGTGGCGTCTGGCTGGCAGCGCTCGCAGTGGCCCTTGTCGGCACGCAGGCCGCTGTGTCGCTGGGCTATATCTCGTTTGAGGCGCACCGCCTTCTGGCAGCGGATCTGCCGATCCTTGCCATCGCCCTTGGGGGCCTCGCCTTCGGCTTTGGCATGGTGCTCACACGCGGCTGCGCCTCGCGCCTCACGGTGCTTGCGGCCAGCGGCAACGTGCGCGCGCTCACTGTCATCGTGCTTTTCGCAATCACCGCCCACGCCACGCTCAAGGGCGTGCTTGCGCCTCTGCGCACAGCCCTTGGCAGCGTCACCGTTCCGCTTGGCGACTACGCTGCGCTGAGTGCGCTGCCCGGCGGTGGCGTCCTGTGGGCTGGCCTGTTCGCGCTTGTCGCACTCGCTGTTGCGCTGCGCTCGGGCGCAGGCCTCGGCGCGCTGACTCTGGCCGCGCTTATCGGCGCACTGGTGCCGCTTGGCTGGGTTGGCACGGGCTTCATCCTGTTTGACGAGTTTGACCCGATCGCCGCTCAGAGCCTTAGCTTTACCCTGCCCTCGGCAGACACGCTTTTCTGGGGCATCGCCAGCACAGCCATCACCCCCGGTTTTGGCGTTGGCCTGATTGGCGGCGTTGTTGCAGGGGCCGCCATCGCAGCGCTCGTAGCGGGCCGTTTTGTTTGGCAGAGCTTTGAAAGCCCCGCCCAAACAGGCCGCTACGCTCTTGGCGGGTTGCTCATGGGGTTTGGCGGCGTGCTTGCGGGCGGCTGCACGCTCGGTGCGGGCCTTTCAGGCCTCCCGACGCTGGGCGTCTCGGCCATCCTTGCCATGATCTCGATCATCTCCGGAGCCAAGCTGGCAGCCTTCGTCCTTAATGAAAGCGGTTCCGGATCCGCCGCACAGCCAGCCACACAAGCGCTACAACCGGCAGAGTGACCAGCGCGCTCAGCATCCCCTTCTCCAAGCCCCCCAAGGCCTTGGCGAGGGGGTAGAGCGCATATGTCACCAAGTTGACCGCATAGTAGCTGATCGCCACCACAGACAGCCCCTCGACAGTCTGCTGCAAGCGCAGTTGCAAGTCAGCACGACGGTTCATGCTTTCCAGCAATTCCTGGTTCTGGGCGCTGCGCTCGACTTCGACGCGCGTGCGCAGTAAATCACCCGCGCGCATCGCCCTGTTGGCCATCGCCGAGAGGCGCGAGCGGGTTGACGCCACCGTGCGCATCGCAGGGTCATAGCGCCGCGTCATAAACTCCGCAAAGGTCTGACGGCCCTGGAAGCGCTCTTCGCGCATCACCGTAATCCGCTCGTGCACGATCGCCTCATAGGCCTCGGTTGCGCCAAAGCGAAAGCTTGTCTCAGCGGCGAGTTTCTCAAGCTCGGCAGAAACACCCAGCAAGTCGTCCAGCGTGGCTTCGGCGGGGCTTTCCAGCAGCGTCATGTCGTCCATCAGCCCTGACAGCGTCGCGTCAAAGCGTGACATTTTCGGGCCCAGCTCGCCCGCCTTGGCAAAGCCGAGCATCGACATTGCCTTGTAGGTTTCGATCTCGCAGAGGCGCTGCACAATCCGGCCAACGCGCCTTGGGCCTGTGTCCTTGTCAACAAAGACAGCAAAGCGCAGGTGCCCCGCAGGGTCGATGCAGAAATCACCCGCGATCAGCGCGACCCCGTCCAGCACACGGCTTACAGCAAGGCTCTCGTGGACAAACCAGTCGGCCATCTCGTCGCCCATGGCGCCCGCCTCGCCCATCTGGTCGATCCGCAACAAAGCGCTGGTGATCCGCCCGCCGGGGGCATCTGACAGCCACGCCTCGGGGAAGACTTCAAAGTCGGCAGGGTCGAACGGGCGCTCGCTCAGGTGACTTGAAAACGCCGTGTAGGTGACAAACTCGGTGTGGCTCTCCCACTTCAGCCAGTGCCGCCCGATCTGGCCAAAGTAATGCGTGGCCCCAGGTTGCGGATGCGGCGCGCCGTAGCGGTCCAGCAAGGCGCACAGATGCGCCAGATCAAGCGCTCGGTCGCGCGAGGCGGCGTCATGCTCGCGTTTGATCGCGAGGTAAGCCGCCGTGGCGGGCGCGTCGATCGACGGGAACGGGCGCGCGTGCAGCTCATTGGCAAGCCGGTAACGCAGCGGGTGGTCAGCAATAGGCGGCATAGGGGCGCTCCTTTCGGACGACCCTAGCGAAAGCGCCCCATAAGTAAATGCGCTTTTTGTCGCAAAAACAAGGATTTAGCGGAATACATTGGTATGCAAAGAGGCTTCTCGGCATGCAAAAAAGGGCGCCCCCTTGGAGCGCCCTTCTCTTTTCCATAAGCATTTGATCTGACGATCATCGCACCTCTGGTGCGTCAGTCGATCATTGGAAGAAGCGTATCAAGGCTCGCCTTCGCATCACCGTAGAACATACGCGTGTTCTCTTTAAAGAACAGCGGGTTCTCGATGCCCGAATAGCCTGTACCCTGGCCGCGTTTTGACACGAACACCTGCTTGGCTTTCCAGCATTCCAGAACGGGCATGCCCGCGATAGGCGAGTTCGGATCGTCCTGCGCCGCAGGGTTCACGATGTCGTTTGAGCCGATCACGATGGCAACATCCGTATCCGGGAAGTCCTCGTTGATCTCGTCCATTTCCATCACGATGTCATAAGGCACTTTGGCCTCGGCGAGCAGCACGTTCATGTGGCCCGGCAAACGCCCCGCAACGGGGTGAATGGCGAAACGCACGTTCTTGCCCTTGGCGCGCAGCTTGCGCACGAGGTCGGCAACTGCCGTCTGCGCCTGCGCCACGGCCATGCCGTAACCGGGGATGATGATGACGCTGTCAGCTTCGTTGAGGGCCGTCGCAACGCCTTCGGCGTCGATTGCAACCTGCTCGCCTTCCACTTCCATCTGCGGACCTGTCGTGCCGCCAAAGCCACCCAGAATAACGCTGACAAACGAACGGTTCATCGCCTTACACATGATGTAGCTGAGGATCGCGCCCGACGAGCCAACCAGCGCGCCAACCACGATGAGCAAGTCGTTGCCCAGCGAGAAGCCAATCGCCGCCGCCGCCCAGCCCGAGTAGCTGTTGAGCATCGAGACAACAACAGGCATGTCGGCACCGCCGATGCCCATGATCAGGTGATAGCCGATAAACAGCGCCGCCAGTGTCATGATGAACAGCGGCATGAAGCCACCTGTGTTGAAATACCAGATCAGCGTCAGAACAGAAATGCCCGCTGCCGCCGCGTTGAGCATATGCCCGCCGGGAAGTTTTTTCGCCGCACTGTCAACCTTGCCCGCAAGCTTGCCATAGGCAATCACCGAGCCAGTGAATGTCACAGCACCGATGAAGACACCGAGGAAAAGCTCGACCCGCAGGATCGCAATTTCAACGCCGTCCTTCTTCGCGAGCAAGCCGGCAAAACCTTCAAGTGCCTTGCGTGAGGCATCGTCCATGGCCATGACGCGGCCCAGTTCGATGTGCGCAATATAGCCCACGAAAACCGCCGCCAAGCCGACGAGCGAGTGCATCGCTGCGACAAGCTCCGGCATCTGCGTCATCTGCACTTTGGTGGCCAGTTGATAGCCGATGGCACCGCCTGCTGCGATCATCAGGATCGACAGGAACCAATAGCCGGCACCGGGGCCAACAAGCGTTGCGGCCACGGCCAAGGCCATGCCTGCAATGCCATACCAGACAGCACGTTTCGCGCTTTCCTGCCCCGAAAGGCCGCCAAGCGAGAGGATGAAAAGAACCGCTGCGACGACGTAAGCCGCTGTTGTAAAACCGAATTCCATGATCCGCCCCCCTTAAGACTTCTGGAACATGGCGAGCATACGCCGTGTTACCAAAAAGCCGCCGAAAATGTTGATGCCTGTCATGAAGACAGAGAGAGCTGCGAGCAGAATGACAAGGAACGAGCCTGAGCCGATCTGCATAAGCGCCCCGAGAATAATGATCGAGCTGATCGCGTTGGTCACCGCCATGAGCGGCGTGTGCAGGCTGTGCGCCACGCCCCAGATCACTTGGAAACCGACGAAAACCGCCAGAACAAACACAATAAAGTGCTGCATAAAGCTCGCAGGGGCCACGAGGCCAACGCCGAGCAAAAGCACCGCGCCTACCACGATCAGCGTAACCTGATTTTTGGTCTGCGCTTTAAAGGCCGCGGCTTCGGCAGCCTTCTTTTCTTCCGCCGTCAGCTCTTTCACTTCGGTCTTTGGCTGTGCGGCAATCGCTGCCACTTTTGGTGGCGGCGGCGGGAAGGTGATCTCGCCTTCATGCGTTACAGTCGCGCCGCGAATGACGTCGTCTTCCATGTTGTGGTTGATCTGGCCGTCTTTTTCAGGCGTCAGATCTGTCATCATGTGGCGGATGTTGTTGGCATAGAGGTTTGAGGCCTGCGTCGCCATCCGGCTCGGGAAGTCGGTGTAGCCGATGATCGTTACGCCGTTGTCGGTAACGATCTTCTCGTCCATGACTGTCAGCTTGCAGTTGCCGCCCTTTTCAGCGGCCAAGTCGACAATCACAGAGCCAGGCTTCATCGCCTTGACCATGTCTTCTGTCCACAGTTCCGGCGCTTCGCGGTTGGGGATCAAGGCTGTGGTGATGACGATATCAACTTCCGGCGCCAACTCGCGGAACTTCGCAAGCTGTGCTTCGCGGAACTCGGGGCTGGACACCGCAGCATAGCCGCCTGTCGCCGCGCCATCTTGCTGGTCTTCCTCGAAGTCGAGGTAGACAAACTCGGCGCCCATTGATTCGACTTGCTCTGCCACTTCGGGGCGCACGTCGAACGCGTAGGTGATCGCGCCAAGGCTGGTTGAAGTGCCGATCGCGGCAAGGCCCGCAACACCCGCGCCCACAACAAGCACTTTGGCGGGCGGCACTTTACCGGCGGCTGTGATCTGGCCCGTAAAGAAGCGGCCAAAATTGTTACCGGCTTCGATAACCGCGCGGTAACCCGCGATATTGGCCATGGAAGACAGCGCATCCATCTTCTGGGCGCGTGAAATCCGCGGCACCATTTCCATAGCGATCACGTTTGCGCCTTTGGTCTTGGCGGCCTCCATACCCGCGTCGTTTGCCGCCGGGTTGAAAAATGAAATCAACGTCTTACCGGCTTTGAGGTGCTTAAGCTCCTCGGCGTCCGGTTGGCGCACCTTGGCGATAATGTCAGCGTCTTTCCAAAGCGCGTTGGCTGTCTTTTTGACAGTCACGCCAGCGGCTTTGTAGTCAGCGTCCGAATAGCCAGCGCCGGCTCCGGCCCCGCTTTCGATCATGCACTCGTAGCCCAGCTTTTGCAGCTGCGCGGCGGAGTCCGGGGTCATCGCCACACGGGCTTCTCCCTCAAAGACTTCCTTAGGCGTTCCAATTATCACCGGTGTGTCCCCTCTTCTTGGTCACTTGCCCAGAATCTCCGAGCAATAAAATTTCGTTTCTCTCGCGAGACCTTGCCATAAACTGCGCAAGGCTTGAAGGCCCGAAATGCCGCAGTTGCATAATAGCGGCCTCACAGCCAGCGTCGTGTTTCTTTCTTATAAGCCGCGAACTCCTTAGGGAAAGCCGCTTTAAGCCCTGCTTCTTCTCCCTCGATATACCGCCAGCTGATAAACCACATGAAGACTGGCACCAGCAACAGCGAAGGCAATGCCCCCCAATAGAGTGCTGCGCCCGCAAGCACCAGCGAGTCGCCCAGATAGATCGGGTTGCGACTGAGCATGAAAACCCCTGTTGTCACTATGTTTTTGGGCGTGCGCCGCGGTATGAAGCTTGTCTTGTGGCGGTACATTTCCCAAACAGCAGCCAGCATGGCAAGCAGCCCCGTGATGATCAGCGCAAAGCCGAACGGGGCTGTCAGACCACCTTGCCAAACGGGCAAAAACGTGGCCTGAAGCCATGCCAGAAAAAGGCAGAGCGCAAGCCAGAGCGGCGGAATGTCGATCATCTCTCTCACTTTGGAATATACGCTGCGTCAGTTTTCCAGCCGATGATCCCGCTTTGCAGAACAACCACGTTTTCGCGCCCCAGAAGGCGGGCTGCAAACGTAGCCTGCGCACTCAGGCTGCCGGTGTTGCAATAGAGGATGACAAGGCCGCTTTCCGGCAACTCGTCAAGCCGCGCGGGAACTTCGCGCCACTCTATATGTGTCGCGCCTTTGATGTGGCCCGCTTCAAACTGCTCGGCACTGCGTGTGTCAACGAATGTCGCGGAGGCGAAAACATCCGCATCGATTTGCGCGGGCAGGATGAGGCCCTGCTCGTAGGTCGCGAAATCCATGTAGTCGCCGACAGCCTCGCTCAAAGCGTCTT
The DNA here is from genome assembly GCA_947497495.1 of uncultured Lentibacter sp. GTDB lineage: Bacteria > Pseudomonadota > Alphaproteobacteria > Rhodobacterales > Rhodobacteraceae > Lentibacter. The sequence continues at coordinate 295,899 of CANMGT010000003.1, read as the reverse complement.
CAGCCTGCGCCGGAAGGCCCAGAGACAGCAGTGCCGCCAGTGCGAGTGGCTTCATTCCCATTCCATTTCCTCAAACACGCGGCCCGCATTCTTGGTGGCCAGTTCTTCGAAGGTGTCCAGATGCTTCCAGTTCTCTTGATCCACGTAGTAAGCCCCAGCCAAGTCGCCGCCCTCGTCGATATGCGCGCCGATCTTCTCGCGCAAGTCTTTCAGGTAGCCGACAGTGCCCGTGGTGATAACTTCAAGGTTCGTCGGGTGGCCATGTCCGGGGATGATATATGTCGGGGCCATCGGGATGAGTTTGGTTTCAAACGTCTCAACCCAGCAACTCGTGCAGGTGTCCGGGAAGATCGGCGGCATCCGCTCGTGAAAGGCGATGTCACCCGCGATCATGGTTTGCAGCGCCGGAATCCAGACCTGCGTGTCGCCTGGCCCGTGGGCTGGCCCGAGGTGCAGGATCTCGAACTTCATGCCGCCAAGCTCATAGTCGTAGCGGTCGGAAAAGCTCAGGTTGGCCACAACGGCTACTGTGCCTTCGGCCTTCTCGCGGTTGTAGCGCTTCATGCCTTCAAGGATGTCAAAGCCATGCGCTTTGCCCTCGGCAATCGCGTCGTCATGCGCCAAGATGTCAACGCCCTGTGCCGCCCAGTAGGAATTGCCCAAAAAGGCATGGCCCTGCCCGTTTTCGTTGATCACAAGCTTTACAGGCTGGTCTGTCACTTGCTTGATCTCGTCATGCAGCGCCTTAGCCAAACGCGCCGAGGCACCGCCGTTGACAACAACAACGCCCTCGCCCGTCACAACGAAGCTGAGGTTGTTGTTGTGGCCGGAATTTTCGTAAGTCGGAGGGGCCGTCGCGCCGATGGCTGTGTAAACACCTGTGACAAATTCGTAGGGCTTTGAGTAAAGCTCCGACTGGGGGTATTGGTCCTCAATGTCTTCGCTGGCGTAGGTCGCTCCTGCAACGGCGCAAAGCATGGCAGTCGAAATAAAAAATCTCACGGGAATCTCCTCCTGGGGTTTCCCTCGGCTTATACACATTCACGTCAGTGAATGTCGAACGTTTTGCACAGAAGCCGTAGCGTCGCGCTTGCGTGTGGCGTGGGCCAAAAGGCAAGCTCTCCAAAACCGGATAAGGGAGAGAAACCATGACAACGACTGCAACGCTCAAAGGCAAACACGCGCTTGTAACAGGCGGCGGCACGGGCATTGGCCTTGCCATCGCGAAGGCCCTCGCCGCGCAGGGTGCCGAAGTCACGATAACGGGCCGCAGGCTTGAGGTTTTGCAAGAGGTCGCCAGCACAGGGCTGCACCCGTTGCAGATGGATGTCGCAGAAGAAGCCTCGATCGTTGAGGGCACCGCCGCCGCCGTGGCCGCCCGTGGCCCCGTGCAGATCTGTGTCGCCAACGCGGGCATCGCCGAGGGCAAGACGATGCAAAAAACCGACCTCGAGTTTTGGCAGAAGATCATGCGCACCAACCTTGATGGCGCGTTTCTGACGGTGCGCGAAAGCATGAAGTCGATGCTCACAACCGACTGGGGCCGCGTGATCACCGTGTCCTCCATCGCGGGGTTGCGCGGCCTTAAAGGCGCCGGCGCCTATGCGGCGAGCAAACACGGTGTCATTGGCCTCATGCGCTCGTATTCGGAAGAATACATGGGCTCGCCCTATACGTTTAACTCGCTCTGCCCGGGCTATGTCGAAACCGACATTGTCACCCGCCAGATGACTTCGATCGCCGCGCGCACGGGCCAGACAGAAGCCGAAGCTCGCGCCTATATGGCCTCGGGCAACCGCCACAAAACCCTGCTGCAACCCGAAGAAGTCTCAGCCGCCGCGATGTGGCTCTGTGGGCCGGGTTCTCAGAGCATCAGCGGTCAGGAAATCGCGATTTCCGGTGGTCAGGTCTGATAAGGGGGTATCCTTCAACGGCAATAAGAATGCCAAGAAGTTTTGACTTTGTCGGGAGGTTGGGAGACAGTAGAAAGATGACAGCATCTGTAAGCCAACACACCGAATTGCGCCAAGCGGGCTGGATCGCCACGTGGCGCAGGCTTGCTATGGTGTCTTGTTTGAACGGGTAGACGCGCGCGCCGCCTCCCCCCTTTTTCAAACAACAGGAACACCCGAATGACCCAAGCTTATGACCCCGCCACTGATGGCGCGCAGATGGAATTTGATGGCCGCATGTCTTATGGCGACTATCTTCAGATTAACGCGATCCTTGGCGCTCAGGCGCCGCGCTCGGACGCGCATGACGAGATGCTGTTTATCATCCAGCATCAGACATCAGAACTGTGGATGAAGCTGGCGCTGCACGAGTTGGCGGCGGCCCGAAGCGCGCTGCAGGGCGGCGCGCTGGCGCAGGCTTTCAAGATGCTGGCCCGCGTTGCGCGTATTTTTGAGCAGCTCAACAGCGCGTGGGATGTGTTGCGCACCATGACGCCGTCCGACTACACGCGCTTTCGCGATGATCTGGGGCAAAGCTCTGGCTTCCAATCGCATCAATACCGCCTGATCGAGTTTATGCTGGGCAACCGCAACGAGGCGATGCTGCGCCCCCATGCACACCGCCCCGACACGCTGGCGCTTTTGGAAGCCGAGCTGGCGCTGCCCTCGCTTTACGACGTAGCGCTTCAGATGCTCAACGAGACGATGCCCCTGCCCGAGGCCGTGCTCAAGCGCGACTTGCGCGCAAATTACGCCGCAAGCGACGCCGTCACCGAGGCTTGGGCGCAAATCTACCGCGCGCCGGAGAAACACTGGCAGCTTTACGAGCTGGCCGAGAAGCTTGTCGACTTTGAAGACTATTTCCGGCGCTGGCGCTTTAACCACGTTACCACAGTCGAGCGGGTGATCGGCTTCAAACGAGGCACCGGCGGCACCGGCGGGGTGAGCTATCTACGGCGCATGCTGGATGTCGAGCTGTTCCCCGAGCTATGGCACATGCGCACTGTTTTATAAGGCCTTCGCGCGCAAATCCGCCCCAGCTCAATTGGGGCTACTTTAAGGCAACCCCCCCAATTTGTGTCAAAATTAACATAATTGCCGCACATTGGCGCCCCATACAGTCTGTATCTCTTCTGGAAACAAACACCCGCACAAGCGGGAAACGGCCTCATCAGAGGGCCACATTGAGCAGAAGAGACGACAGACATGCCTACAACGTTTTCACTTTTCTATCTAGGAACAGCGCCCGAGATCGACTCTGTCGAGGGCAACCTGACTTCGGAAAACCATCTGGCGCTAGAAACGCTCACGTTTGATGGCGGTGGTGCAGGTCTCTACGCGAGCATCCAAACGCTCAGCCCCGACGCGACCAACTCCTATACCGGAGGCGCGACGGCAACGGCCTATGATGCCGACAATAACGCAAGTACAGAAAATTTTGTGATCGACGGGCAGACACTGACCCACGACGCAACGATGCTCTACAATAACACGACCATCACCTATACCGACGGGACAACCGTGACGGTTGACGCCATTGTCATGCAAGACACGGACGGCAACCTCTATCTCCTCCCGCCGACGACCGGCCCGAGCGCCTACGGCGACGCGCTCGAAGCGCAGCCTATCGAGTCGGTTACGCTTGGCACGGCCGCTGCCTCTGGTGGCACTAATGTCTATGGCATGTCAGCCGAGCGATACGATCTGCAATTTGATTTTACGGACACCGACACTGACGGCGTCATCGACACCGATGATCTGGATGACGACGGCGACGGTATCCTCGACACCGATGAAGGCGTCTCCTCAACAGCCCCCAGCACAATCACCATCACCTTCGATGGTGACCAATGGTCTGGCGCTGAAAACACATGGGAGCTTTACGACGCATCCGGCACCCTGATCGCGAGTGGCAATCCGGCCAACTCCACCATCGAAGTCACGAATGTATCCGTCACCGATCTCGGTGAATACACGCTCACAATAAACGACACTTTTGGCGATGGCATTTCAGGCGGCGAGTACGGTGAAGTCACCATCGATATCGACGGCACCCAAGTATACACCACTGGCGGCAACCCGAACTTCGGCACCCAGCTTGATATCCCCTTTGACGTTGTCGCGACCGAAACAACAACCGACAGCGACGGTGACGGCATCGCTGATCACCTTGATCTGGACAGCGACAATGACGGGATCACTGACAACGTCGAAGCCCAGACAACGGCGGGCTATGTCGCCCCTTCTGGCGTTGACGCCAACAACGACGGTGTCGATGACGCCTACGCAGGTGGCCTCACGCCGGTTGACACCGATGGCGACGGCACAGCCGACGTGCTGGACACCGACAGTGACAACGACGGGCTGACCGACGCAGCAGAAGCCGGCCACGGCGTACCTCAAGGCACGATCGACGCCTCGGCCGACTCAGACGGTGACGGCATCATGGATGTGGTCGACGATGTGGTTGGCTGGGATGTGAACGACACCGATGTCGACGGCACAGGCGCATCAACCCTGACAGACAGCGATGGCGACGGCTCAGGCACCGCCCCGATGACGGACGACGTCGACTTTCGCGACGCCACAGTGCCGAACTACATCGTTGAAGGCACAGCAGCGGGCGAGCTGATCGACGGCAGCTATTTCGGTGATCCTGATGGGGACATCATCGACAACAACGATCATTCTGACAGCTCAAATGACGACAGCGTCGTGGCAGGTGCGGGCAATGACACCATCCTCAGCGGCGCGGGCAACGACACCGTTGACGCAGGCATTGGCGACGACAACATCGACGCCGGAACAGGCGAGGACACCGTCTATGGTGACCTCGGCGAAGACACGATTTTTGGCGGAACAGGCGACGACAACCTGTTCGGCGGTGCTGGCAACGACAGCATCGACGGTGGCTCCAACAACGACAACCTGTTTGGCGACGCGGGCAACGATACGCTTGACGGCGGGGTTGGCAGTGACACGCTTTATGGCGGCGACGGCGATGACCTTGTCCAAGGCGGCGGCAACACAGGCAACGCTGATGAAGTGCATGGTGGCAACGGCAATGACACCGTTACCGGCGGCAATGGCGCGGGCGCCGATCTGCTCTTTGGCGACGCAGGCAACGACGTATTGTCAGGCAATATGGGCGCCGACACGATCGACGGCGGCACTGGCGACGACACCATCAATGTGGCCGAAGGCGACGTGGTAACAGGCGGTGACGGCGAAGACTTGTTCCTGCTGACAGACTACGCAGAAGCCGGCAGCAGCACGATCAGCATTGACGGCGGCACCACGGGCGAGCCCGGCGGCGACACGCTTGACCTGAACGGTCTGGCAGACCGCACCACACTGGTCACCACCGCCTCAGCCTCTGACCCTGACGCTTATGATGGCTCGATCACGCTCAACGACGGCACTGTGCTGACGTTCACCAACATCGAAAACATCATCTGCTTCACCCCCGGCACGATGATCGCAACACCTGGCGGCGAGCGCGCGGTTGAAACGCTCAAAGCGGGCGACATGGTGCTGACAAAAGACAACGGCGCGCAGCCTTTGGGCTGGGTCGGCAGCAGCACAGTCAACGGCACGGGCAAGTTTGCTCCGATCACACTCGCGCCAAGCCTCACAGGCGCACGCCGCGCCATGACAGTTTCGCCGCAACACCGGATGCTTCTCACGCACTGGCGCGCCGAGCTGCTGTTTGAAGACAGCGAAGTGCTTGTGCCTGCGGTGCATATGCTGGGCCGTGAAGGCGCTGAAGCGGCCCCTGCCGAAGCGGTCACATATGTTCACCTGATGCTGGACACCCACGAGATCATCTTTGCGGAAGGCGCCGAAACGGAGAGCTTCCACTACAGCGCCGACAGCTGCAAAGCGCTGCACCCCAAGGCGCATGATGAAGTCTTTGCCGCCTACCCCGCGCTCAAGACCAACCCTGCGGCCCATGGGCCAACGGCCCGTCGCTGCCTGAAAAACTGGGAAAGCCAAGCGCTTCTGGCCAAACTCTTTGCGCCAGCAACCGCTGCGAAAACGCATTTGCGCGTGGCCTAAACTGCCGCCGCCTCAGTTTGCCGTTTGGCACTCCATGCGCGCACCGCCTCGCCGAAAGCTTCAAACAACGGCCTTGAGACAGGGTCGTTTGCGGCGTTCCACTCTGGGTGCCACTGCACCGACAGCGTGAAGCCCGGCGCATCTTTGATATAGATCGCCTCGGGCGTGCCGTCAGGCGCATAGCCGTCGATCACAACCCGCGCGCCCGCATGGCAAATGCCCTGCCCGTGCAGCGTGTTGGTCATCACCTCGTCAGCGCCCATCAGCTTGCTGAAGACACCACCCTTGGTAAAGGCGACGCTGTGGCGCAGCTCGAACTTCTCTTCGAGCGTGCCATCGGGCGGCATACGGTGGTTGTCACGGCCTTCCAGATCGCGGATTTCGGGGTGCAGCGTCGAGCCAAAGGCAACCGCCACCTCCTGAAAGCCGCGGCAAATGCCCAGCACAGGCTGGCCAGCCTCAACACAGGCGCGGATCAACGGCAGTGCAATCGCATCGCGGGCGCGGTCAAAGTCGCCGTGCGCAGGCGTCTCGGCCTCGCCATATTCCTCGGGGTGCACATTGGGCCGCCCGCCTGTGAAGAGAAAGCCGTCACAGGTCTGCATCAGCTCCTCAACGCTCACATAGCGCGGATCTGTCGGAATGAGCAGCGGCATACAGCCCGACACACAGGCGATCGCCTCGCTGTTCATCGCCCCGCCCGCATGGGTGAGATACTGCTCGTTTATCAGATGCTGGTTGCTGATAATGCCCACGACGGGGCGCTTGAAAGTTTTGTCCTGTTGCATAAAGCCTAGATAATACGGACAGGGCGTTATGAAAAGCCTATCATGACTAGGCGCTGCATCTTTGCCTGAAATCCAGCCATAAGCACCCGCTTTCTCCACCAAAGTTCGCTACCAGCCCGAAGCGGACATGTTTGTCTGTCACAGTTGGTGGATTTTGGGCTCAGCTATGAATGCAAACCTTCCACAAACATTTCTTTGCAGAGCAGTAGCGAGAAATATTTAGGGAAGGAAGCTCACGTAATGGTAAGTCTACGTACTGGCCCTCCTAAGTGCTGGTCAACGTGAAGGTGGGAAGAATGAGTAAGAACGGCCGCAATGAAGAATGCACATGTGGGAGCGGGAAAAAATATAAGAAATGTGGCTATCTTAGGACCGAGGAGCACAGCGGCCTTTTGGAAAAAAAACGCCGCGATGACGAAGCGGCGTTCAGACAGGTTGGTGAGATGATTGCACAGGGAAAACTCCCCTTTCGTGCGGAAATCAGGAGCGAAGGTGGGACACCGTCGTCAATGACTTTATCTCGTGCAACAATTACAAATGAACTCGGCGTGCATAAGGTTTTTGAAGATGAAATAGAACTTAGTGTGGGTGGTGATGGCCCGAGTGTAGCTATTTTTGAGGTGCCAGTTCAAACCGAAAAACCTGGTCTGATCAATACCATCGGCGATGCCAAAGTCACCAACCAATCAGGTTACTTTGACGTTCGGATCAATGGCGCAAAGAAAATCAGCATCAAAAGCCGCAACGGCATATTCGCATCAATTAAAACTCAAACCCAACGAAACATTGACGCGGACGTGTGCCATATCTTTTTTGGAGAATCTGGAAGAATCGAAGCAGTTGGCGCAAATGGGCAGAAAGACAGGCCTCATATTTGCCTAGCATCGACAGGAACTGGCCTGTTCCGGAGGTTAGGCTCATACAAGTGTTCTGTAGCAACCCAGTCTGCATACGAGCGGCGGTCGAAAACGCTGTCCGTCACCAGCGTTCACATCAACATCGAAGATTGGGCGGAACAACTCGAAGTGTCATTCGAAGTTGATCACTCCAACCGGGAAGTAAGAATAAAAAACGCTAGATTTGTTTCTAGTTAGGCATCTTCAAAGTATAAAACTGCATGCCGTAGTGGGCCGTTTGATTGACTTTGCAAAGCCCACTCTCTGCGCAATGCTGCCGTTCACGACTGCCTCAGCATTCGGTCACTCAGGGCTCAGACCCGCCCTTCGCTGTAATCTCCGCGATCACCTCGCCTGACCGCTCAGTAGACACCCACTTCGCTGCCCTCTTGGGCGGCCACGGAAAGCACGCCGAACATATAGTCGGCCGAGGAGCGGAAGCAGACCACGGTGAAGGCATCATCCGCATGCATCCAGAAGGCCGCAGCCACCTGCGCCAGCCGTGTGCGGCGGATTTCGCCGATGGCAAAACCGCTCATATCAACCGGCGCTAGTTTGGCGATCACCTCGCGCGCATGGGGGCCTGTCACGGTAAAAACAGCCCGTGCGTCAGAGACGTTTTCAGCCATATAGTGCTGTTTTTTCAAGCCTTTCGCCATGGTTTCAAGCACCGTTTCCACCTCGCTATGGGGCACCATAACCAGAAGCTCGTCAGGGCTCATCCACGCCAAACCGCTGCTTGAACTACTCTCGCCGACGACGTTGCAGCCGCGCAGAGCGGGCATGTCAACGCCCGTCACACCTGTTACGGCGTTTTTGACTTTGGTTGCGCTCAGATCGCCGCGAAAGCTGATCATGCCGCGCAATCCGGCTTCTTCAATGCGTGCGATGCCGTCAAACACCGCCCCTGGAAGTGCGCTTACCAGTTCAGACATTTTGCTTCTCCCCTTCAGGGTCATAAAACACAGGGCTGACAACTTTCGCCTGATAGATCTTCCCGTCGGTGCCGGGGAAATCAACGATCTCGCCCATGCGGTTTGGCCCGTCATGCAGCAAGCCCATAGCGATGCCGCGGCCCAGTGTCGGCGAGTAATAGGTCGAGGTTACGCGCCCCTGCACATTGCGCTGGCCATTGGCGTTTTCGCCCTCGGCCACGCAGTAGGCCCCATCGGGGATGACGCTGCGGTCGGTCGTCTCCAAGCCGACAAGCTGCCAGCGGTCAGGGCTGGTCATGAATGTGCGCTCCTGTGCGCGTTTTCCGATGAAGTCTTCCTTCTTCTTGGAAATCGCCCAGTTGAGGCCCAGATCCTGCGGAATGATCGTCCCGTCTGTCTCGTCGCCGATCATGATAAAGCCCTTCTCGGCGCGCATCACGTGCATCGCCTCGGTGCCATAGGGGGTTGCGTTAAACTCTTCGCCCGCCTCCATGAGTGCATCCCAAAGCGCTTGGCCCTGGCTTGCAGGCACGGCGATCTCGTAGCTCAGCTCACCGGCAAAGGAGATCCGGAAGATGCGCGCATCAAACGCGCCAAGCTTGCCTTGCTTGTATTCCATGAACGCCAGCGCTTCGGGGCTGACATCCGTGCCGCCTAGCTTTTCAAGCACCTTGCGCGAGTTTGGCCCGACAACGCCGATCTGCGCCCATTGCTCTGTCACGTTGGTGACGTAGACTTTCCAGTCCCACCACTCGGTTTGCAGCCATTCTTCCATGTGGCCATGGATACGCTCGGCGCCGCCCGTTGTGGTGTGGCAGAGGAATGTTTCCTCATCGAGGCGCACAACAACGCCGTCGTCAGAGAGAAAGCCGTTCTCCGAGCACATCAAACCATAGCGGCACTTGCCCGGCTTCAGGCTGCTCATCATGTTGGTGTACAACATGTCGAGGAACTTGCCCGCGTCCGGCCCCTTGACGATCAGCTTGCCAAGCGTGCTGGCGTCCAGCAGGCCAAGGCTCTCGCGCGTTGCCAGAATCTCGCGGTTGACAGCGTCATGCACGCTCTCGCCGCCCTTCAAGTAGGTGTAAGCACGGCGCCAATGGCCCACAGGCTCCCAATGCGCACCGTTGGCTTCGTGCCACGCGTGCATCGGCGTGCGGCGCAGCGGCTGGAACACCTCGCCGCGCGCTTCGCCCGCGATCGAGCCCATGCTGATCGGCGTGTAAGGCGGGCGGAACGTGGTTGTGCCCGTGTCAGGAATAGCTTGACCTAGCGATTCAGAAAGAACCGCTAAGCCGTTAATATTACTCAGCTTTCCCTGATCCGTCGCCATGCCCAAAGTGGTATAGCGCTTGGTGTGTTCTACGCTCTCGTAGCCCTCGCGCGCCGCGAGTTGCACGTCAGAGACTTTCACGTCGTTCTGGTAGTCGAGCCATGCTTTCATGCGCAATTTTGGCCCCGCGCCCTGCGGCATCATCCAGACTGGTTCCAAGGGGGCCTCGGCGGCCTGCGTAAACTCCGGCAGATTTACGTCTGCCGCTTTCAGGCCCAAAGCCTCGACAGCCACACGCCCTGCGTGGTCACCGTCGGCAAGGCCAACGCCCATGTCCATCACGCCGTTCGCAGCACCCGCAGCCACAACAAAGCCTTCGCCAGTCGCGCCCAAAGGCGGGCGGCTCTCGTCGGGGCGGAACATTGCGTGCTCCTCGTCCCACAAGAGCTTGCCGCCGCAATGGCTCCACAGGTGCACGACGGGCGAGAAGCCGCCAGACATGGCCACCGCGTCGCAGGCGATCTCTTCCAGCACGCCGCCCTCACCCGCTTGCGCGCAGATCTTGACAGACTTCACCCGCTTGCCGCCCATGACTTTGGCAATGCCCTTGCCATTTTCAACGCGGATGCCCAAGGCGCGTGCCTCGCCAGCAATCGCTCCGCCGCCGCCAGCGCGCGCGTCCAAAATCACCGGCACATCAAGGCCCGCCTGTTTGACAGCCATCGCGGTGCGATAGGCGTCGTCATTGTTGGTCACAACAACCACACGGTCGCCAACGCTGACGCCGTAGCTTGCCATATAGTCGCGCAGCGCCGAGGCGAGCATAACGCCCGGCACATCGTTGCCCGCAAAGCTGAGAGGCCGCTCGATCGCGCCTGTTGCGGTGATGATCTGGCCAGCGCGGATGCGCCACAGGCGGTGCCGTGGGCCAGCCATTTCCGGTGCATGATCCCGCAAGCGCTCGTAGCCCATGACATAGCCGTGGTCGTAAACGCCCGCGCCCATCATCCGGCTGCGCAGAGTCACATTGTCCATCGCCTCAAGCTCGCCGACGAGCTTGCTGACATAGTCGCCAGCGGGCATTCCGCCCAGCTCGCCGCCGTCCACGACAGCGCGGCCGCCCCATGTCGGGTCTTGCTCCATGATCAACACTTTCGCGCCACTCAGGGCTGCGGTTTTCGCCGCCTGCAAGCCCGCAATGCCGCCGCCGATGACAACAACATCAGCGAAGAAATAGAAGTGCTCGTAAGTGTCCGCGTCAAGCGTCTCTTTGTCAGGCGCTTTGCCAAGGCCCGCAGACTGGCGCACAATCGGCTCGTAAACGTGCTTCCACGCGAAGCGCGGGAAGAGAAATGTTTTGTAGTAAAAGCCCGCCGGCAAAAAGCGTGCCATAGCGTTGTTCACAACACCCACGTCAAACTCGAGGCTTGGCCAGTGGTTTTGGGAGCCCGCTTTGAGGCCCTCAAACAGCTCGGTCGTGGTGGCGCGTTGATTGGGCTCGAACTTGGCGCCCTCGCCCATGTTCATCAAGGCGTTCGGATCTTCGGCCCCGCTCGCGACAACCCCGCGCGGGCGGTGGTATTTGAACGAACGGCCCATCATCATCTGGTCATTTGCCAGAAGCGCCGAGGCGAGCGTGTCGCCCTCAAAGCCCTTGAAGCTCTTGCCGTTGAACGAGAAATTTACGGGCTTGCTGCGGTCGATCCGCGCGCCGCCATTGGCCAGACGTGTGCTCATGAGAAGTTCCTCCAGCTCCATCCCGGCCGCTTGGCAGAGATGGCGTCTTTGATGTCTTTGGGTGGCTCGAGTGTCTGGGCGCTATAGGTGCCGAACACTTCCAGTGTCATCGTGCAGCGCGCGGCGTGAAACCACTTGCCGCAGCCGTTCGCATGGCGCCAGCGCTCAAGGTGCACGCCCTTTGGGTTCTCGCGCATGAACAGATATGTCTCGAAGTCTTCATCCGACGAGCCCGGCCCGAACCGCTTAAGATGCGCCTCGCCCCCCGCGTGAAACTCCGTCTCTTCGCCTTTGACCCCACAGTATGGGCATTCAAGGATCAGCATGTCGCTACTCCGTTCATTGTCTTGCACCCAAGAAAATTCGAATTTTCTTGCCAAATTTCTTGGAAGAAATTTCCAGCCCCCGGACGCGCCATCAGTGCGCCACCCCCGCAGCCACGCTCTCGTCGATGAAGCGGCCCTCGATGAAGCGTTCCATGCCGAACTCGGCTGACAGCGGCCCCGGCTCGCCTTTTGCAATAAGCTCAGCCGTCGCCCAGCCGCCGCCCGGTATGGCCTTGAAGCCGCCCGTGCCCCAGCCTGCGTTGATAAAGCAGTTGCCCAGTGGCGTTTTGCCGATCACGGGCGAGCGGTCGCCCGTCACGTCAACGATCCCGCCCCATTGGCGCAGCATCTTGAGGCGGCTGACCATCGGGAAAGTCTCAACCAGCGCTCTTACAGTTTCTTCCACGTGGTGGAAGCTGCCGCGTTGGGTGTAGTTGTTAAACCCGTCGGTGCCGCCGCCGATCACCATCTCGCCCTTGTCGGACTGGCTCATATAGCCGTGCACCGTGTTGGCCATGACAACCACGTCCATACAAGGCTTGATCGGCTCGCTCACAAGCGCCTGCAACGCCACGCTTTCCATCGGAAGCCTGAAGCCCGCCATATTGGCCAGCGCGCCGGAGTTGCCAGCGACAACCAACCCAAGCTTGTTACAGTCAATCGCGCCTTTGCTCGTGTCAACGCCAACAACCTTGCCGCCTTCAGAGCGCACGCCCGTCACCTCGCACTGCTGGATGATATCCATCCCCATATCCGAGCAGGCCCGCGCGTAGCCCCAAGCCACAGCATCGTGACGGCCCGTGCCGCCGCGCGCTTGCCAGAGGCCGCCCAGCACAGGGTAACGTGGGCCATTCAGGTTGATGATCGGCACCAGCTCTTTGACGCGCTCAGGGCCGATAAACTCCGTCGGCACCCCTTGTAGCATATTGGCATGTGCTGTGCGCTTGTAGCCGCGCACCTCATGCTCGGTCTGCGCCAGCATGATCACGCCGCGCGGAGAGAACATGACGTTGTAGTTCAGCTCCTGAGACAAAGTCTCGTAAAGCGAGCGCGCTTTCTCATACAAAGCCGCTGACGGGTCTTGCAGGTAGTTGCTGCGAATGATCGTCGTGTTGCGCCCCGTGTTGCCGCCACCCAGCCAGCCCTTTTCCAGAATCGCCACATTGGTGATGCCGAAGTTCTTGCCAAGGTAGTAGGCCGTGGCCAAGCCGTGCCCGCCTGCGCCAACAATGATAACATCATATTTCTTCTTGGGTGCTGGAGAGCGCCAGGCGCGCTCCCAACCGGTGTGGAAGCGTGCGGCCTCGCGGGCCACGGCAAAGGCTGAATAGCGTCTCATGGCGTTATAGAATCCGATCTGCTGACATGTCTTAAAGCTTAGTGCCTTACCGCCCGTTTTACGCCCCGTTTCAAACCGCCGCAATCGCTCACAATTGCGACATTGGCGCGCCCCCTACGGATTCTGTGCGTTTTGCTCTTTCGCGAAAGCTGTCTGCACACTAAATGGAGCATATGCTATTCTGGATCATAACCTCCGTCCTCGCCGTTCTTGTGGCCACGCTCTTGGCGATGGCCCTGTTTCGCAATCGTGCCGACAGTGAACACCCCGCCGAATACGATTTGCGGGTCTACCGCGACCAACTCAAGGACGTCGAGCGCGACGTGGCCCGCGGTGTGCTCGGCGCAGAAGATGCCGAGCGCATCCGCGCCGAAGTGGGCCGCCGTGTGATCGCGGCTGATGCGCAGCTCTCCAAGGCCGCGCAATCAGGCGATCAACCCACGGGGCTGACAAACTTCGCCGCTTTTGGCAGCGCGCTGGTTCTGATCGGAGGCGCCTTGGCGCTCTACAACACCATCGGCAACCCCGGCGAGCAAGACTTGCCGCACAAGGCTCGCCTCGCAAATGCCACCGAGCTTTACAAAGCCCGCGCCACGCAGGCCGACTTTGTTGCCAAACTGCCCGCACGGCCCGCCCCGCAGATCGACCAGTCCTACACCGACCTGATCACCAAGCTGCGCGAAGCCGTCGCCGATAACCCAGACGAGCTGCAAGGCCAGCAGTTTCTGGCCACCAGCGAAGCGCGCCTTGGCAACTACGCGGCGGCTCAAGAGGCCCAGAAGGCTGTGATCCGGATCAAGGGCGACGCGGCGAACGCCTCGGATTATCTGACACTGGCGCAGATGTATATTTCCGACGCTCAGGGCTATGTCTCGCCCGAGGCCGAAACCGCCCTGCGCGACGCCCTCAAAGACACGCCAAACCACCCTGTCGCGCGCTATTTCCTCGGCCAGATGTGGGTGCAGAACGACAGGCCCGACAAGACATTCCAGCTCTGGTCAAAGCTGCTCACCGAAGGGCCGGAAGCCGCGCCGTGGATCGCGCCGATCCGTCAGGGCATTGACGACATCGCCTGGCTCGCGGGCCGCGAATACACCCAGCCTGAAGCGCGCAGCGACGCGCCGATGCTTTCAGGCCCCACTGCAGACGACGTCGAGAACGCCGCCGAAATGTCTGCCGAAGAGCGTCAGGATATGATCCGCGGCATGGTCTCGCGCCTGTCTGATCGCCTCGCCACCGAAGGCGGCACGCCCGAAGAGTGGTCACGCCTCATCGGCGCTTACGGTATCTTGGGCGAAACAGACCGCGCTCAAGCCATCTGGAACGAAGCGCAAACCCGCTTTGCCGACAGGCCCGACGCCCTCGCAGTGGTGCGCGAAGGCGCCAAACGCGCAGGCGTCGCCCAGTGATCGGCGCAACATCATGATCACCGACGACAGCACAGAGTTCCTCGCCGCCCTGCCCGACATGGGCGCGCTTATGGGCCTTGATCTGGGCGACAAAACCATCGGCCTCGCCGTGTCCGACACCTTCCGCAGCTCTGCCTCGCCGCTTGAAACAATCCGGCGCAAAAAGTTCACTGCCGATGTCACCCGCATGCTCGAGCTGGCCACTGAGCGCGGCATCAAAGGCTTTGTGCTCGGCTTGCCCCGCAATATGGACGGCACGGAAGGCGCGCGCTGCCAGTCAACCCGCGCCTTTGCGCGCAACCTGACCCGCCTCACCGAGCTGCCGATCACGTTCTGGGACGAGCGCCTTTCGACAGTCGCCGCCGAACGCGCGCTTTTAGAGGCGGATACGACACGAAAGCGTCGCGCAGAGGTGATCGACCATGTCGCCGCCTCCTATATCCTTCAAGGGTTGCTAGACCGTTTGCAAAACATTCAGAGAGCGCCATGAGTGAAACCCCATCAGATATCTGGAGCCGCGAGGAGCCGGAAAGCCCCTGCATCCAGATCTGCGTGATCCATCCGGAAACGCGGCTCTGCACGGGTTGTGCGCGCTCGATCGACGAGATCACCAAGTGGTCAAAAATGAGCAACCCCGAGCGCCGTGCCGTAATGGCCGAACTGCCAAGCCGCAACGCCGCCCCAACAGGCCGCCGCGGCGGCCGCGCCGCCCGCCTCAAGCGCTAGGCCTTAAACTGAAAGGATACGCCCGATGAAGCATATGGACGCCTTATTCCAATATTGGGCCGAGCCCGATTATATAATCATCGACGCGAATAAAACCGACGAGATCATCGCCTGGCTTGAACAGCAAACGCCCGAGACTTGGCACAATGTTGCCCTCACCTGGAACTACGATGCGGGCGATAGGGTCATGCGTTGGATGCTTGATCAAGACACTTGCGACAAGGGCACAGCCGCGCAAATTTTCTGTGTCGAAGGCGTCGGAACCTGGTTAGGAGAAGCCGTCGCCGCGACGGACCTCGCCAAAGACAAAGAGCATCTCTGCCAAGTCGCGCTCAGCAGATGGGACAGCTACGAAACCGGAGATTTCAAGCCGAACTACAGCGTTCCTGAACACGTCTTCAGTATGATCGAGGAACAGGCCGACAACCCGCTGTTCTCAGGGCGGCCCATCAAAGAAATCCTATCTTTTCAAGGCCAGCGAAAGGCCGTCTCAGAGTTTGGCTCCCAAGATGGTATGATCGTCGTCGACTTTGATCATTGGCTGGGCCTCAAGGGCATTACAATCGACCCCTAAGTACCGCACGCTGCATTAAGTGAATGCGCCTTAACCTTTGCCGCAAAATCGTATGCACGCGTTCTGCACGGAGAGCTGCATACAGTGCTGCATACCGTAGGCACGGGCATTTTCGCGCGCCAGCCCCCGTTAACCTGACTGAACGCAGCTGTTACGCTTCGTTAAGCCAAGCGGTGCGGTCGGCCAGCGCGGGGCGAAAATAGGCCACCATCCGGCCCGCATCGGGGGCTGATGCACCTACCCCCCAAGGCGCCACGCCGTGCAGCGCAAAGCGATGTACAACATAGGCCTCACCGGGCTGCGCACTCACTTCAACCCGCTGACATTGCTCAAAAATTTTCCGCCGCGCGGCGTGGTAGGCCTCCGTCAGATCAACCTCGTGCCAGCGCGCCGGCGGCGTGTCCTGAAGCGCTTTTTGCAAGACATTGCGCAAAACCTCGTGGCTCCCCTCCCAGACAACCAGCGGGCTCGCGTCCTGCGAACAGCCCGTTAACCCGACGCCAAGGATATAGGCGTGATACTCGTCCATGAAGCGCCGCTTATTGTTGCCAAGTTTCAACCCGTCCAAATGCGCCGCATCGCGTTTGACGCGGTAAGCAAGCCCCGCCGCGCTCTCACCAGCGCGCGCTTTCGGGTAGCCGGGATAGACAACAGACACCTGCGCGCGGTGCTGCGCCAACGGCCCAAAGAAAGACTGCGCAAACGCGTAAGCCGCGCCCCCGAAAGGAACCCCGGCAATGCGCCCTGCCGCGTCGTTTTCCAAAGCATCAACACCAACAAACCAAGTGCCTTCGCACTGGTGCCAGTGGGCGTTTTTCGGTGCTTGGGCAGCTTCTTTCGCAGGCTCCAAGGCGGCCTTCGCCCAAGCCAGAAGCGCCGGATCAGCCGGAAACTTGCGCCAGCCTTTGCGGGCGAAATCTGTCAATATCCAAGCGCCTTTCGCAGCATGTTGAGCGCGACAAGCGTCAGGAAAACCGCAAAAACGCGTTTCAGCGGTTTCGGGTCCATCGCATGGGCCAGTTTCACCCCGACCGGCGCGGTGATCAGCGTCATGCAAATGACAATCGTAAAGGCCACAAGGTTCACAGCGCCCAGCGTAAAGGGCGGCGCCCCCTCGATGGACATGAACACAAAGCCGATCACAGCTGGCACCGCGATGATCACACCAAAACCCGCAGCCGTGGCCACAGCGCGGTGGATGGGCGTGTTGAAAAGGCTCATCAGCGGCACACCAAAGCTGCCCCCGCCAATGCCCATAAGCACCGACAGAAAGCCAACAGAGGGCGACAGCACAGCGCGTTTTACGCCCCTTGGCATCGCCTGCCCCAGCCGCCAATCGGCCCGCCCGAAGCCCATGTAGAGGCCTATAACAATGCCCAAAACGCCAAACAGCGCCTGCAGTGTCACCGAGCGCAACGACGCCGCGACAAACATGCCAACCACAGCGCCAATCGCGATGCCCGGCGCCCAAGTGCGCAGGATATCCCAGTCAACGGCGCCCTTCTTGTTGTGGCTCAGAACCGAGCGCATCGAGGTGACAACTATCGTCGCAAGCGAGGTCGCAAGGCAGACCTGCATAAGCTGCGGGCCGTCATAGCCAAGCGTTTGAAATGTATAGAAAAACGCAGGCACCAGAACGATGCCACCGCCCACGCCCAGCATCCCCGCAAGCACGCCCGCAACCCCGCCGATCACGACAAGCAAGGCCAGCATTTGCAGTAATAATCCAGTGTCAGGCATCTGCGATCTCCATTAATCTAGTTCGGCCATAGCGGCCTCAACGAGCGCCACGCCAGCACCGGGTTTGTGCGCCCCTTCCGACAGCACCCGCCGCCAAGCGCGCGCCCCCGGGCGGCCCGTAAACAGGCCCAGCATGTGCTTTGAAACTTGGCCGAGTTTGCCGCCATTGGCAACATGGGCGTCAATGTAGGGAAGCATGGCGCGCGCGGCCTCCTGCGGCGTCAGACAGGGGTTCTCAGAGCCGAAAATCTGCGCATCGGCCTCGCCCAGAACGTCCCAGGGCTGGTGGTAAGCCGCCCGTCCGACCATCACCCCGTCAAGCCCTTGCTCGAGGTGGCTTACAGCCTCAGGCAGCGTTGCAATGCCGCCGTTGATCGAAAGGTGCAACGCCGGAAAGGCGGCTTTCATCTCGTGCACGAGCGGGTAGTCGAGTGGTGGAATATCCCTGTTTTCTTTGGGCGAGAGACCTTTCAGCCAAGCCTTGCGTGCGTGGATCGTAAAGCGCGACACGCCCGCCGCCGAGACTTTCTCCAAGAAGTCCGGCAGCACATCCCGCGGCTCTTGGTCGTCTACGCCGATCCGGCATTTGACGGTCACAGGCACGTCCACTACTGCTCGCATCGCCGCGCAGCACTCGGCCACCAACTCGGGCGCGCGCATCAGCACCGCGCCAAAAGTGCCGGATTGTACACGGTCAGAGGGGCAGCCGACATTGAGGTTGATCTCGTCATAGCCGGCCTCTTGGCCGATCCGCGCAGCCTCGGCCAACTCGACGGGGTCAGTGCCGCCAAGCTGGAGCGCAACGGGGTGCTCTTCAGGGCTAAAGTCGAGCAAATACAACGCCCGCCCCCGCACCAGCGCAGGCGATGTGACCATCTCGGTATAAAGCAAGGCCTCACGGCTCATCAAACGGTGGAAAAACCGACAGTGTCGGTCTGTCCAATCCATCATCGGAGCCACACTTAAACGCGCAGCTTTTTGTGCGTTATTTTTCAAAGTTTTAGCTCCATATCCCCGCAAATGTCGTGTAGCGAGATTTCCCCGGTTTCCACCGGACTTTCGGGGGTTTTGATTCTGGCGTGCACCCGTTTAGCACATCTTGGCAACACGAACAGCCGCTCGGCGCAAAGGCTGTTTGTTGCTTCGTCGGAGACGCGCATCACAACTCCTGAATGTCCACGGCTTTCAGCGGCTCGTCCTGCTGTGCCCCAGTTTGAAATCATGCAAGACGGCCATCACCGCAGGTGTTACAAACAAAGCCAACAAAGTGGCCGCGGTCAGACCAAAGGCAAGGCTGGCCACAATCGGCCGCAAGAACTGCGCCTGCGTGCTTTGCTCCAGCAACAATGGCCCAAGACCAACCACCGTGGTCAGCGACGTCAAAAAGATGGCGCGAAATCTGTCGCGCACGGCTTCGCGGCCTGCCTCCAGAACGTCGATGCCCTGCGCCACCTTCTCATCAATGAAATTCACCAGCAAAATTGAGTCGTTCACGACCACGCCTGCAAGTGTCGCGAGACCAACCAAACTCGGCAGCGAGATTTGCAGCCCCAGTGCCATATGCCCCCACATGACGCCGACAAGGCTCAGCGGGATCGCGGCCAACACGGCAATCGGGCGAATGAAGCTCTTCAGGTAGAAGGCCAGCAACAGGAAAACCCCCGCGATGCCAACGCCAATGTTGAGCGCCAGAGAACTGCCTGTCGTTGCCGTGTCCTCGGCCTCTCCCAAGATACGCACTGTCACACCGGGGCGCTTTTCGGCGAGTTCAGGCAGGTAGTCAGACTTCAAGGCGCTCATCAATTCCCGTGCATTGGCAATGGAGGGGTTGATCGAGCCTTGAACACGCACACTGCGCTGGCCATCTACGCGATTGACAGCCGCAAAGCCGCGGGACTGCGTCACTGTCGCAACAGCCGAAAGCGGCACCAGCGCACCCTGCCCTGCGGAAACCTTCAGGTTGAGGATATCCGCCAGCGTCATCCGGTCCGAGGCAGCAAGCCGCGCCACGACATCCACCTGCCCCAGATCATCCATAAAGCGCACGGCGCTATCGCCGCGAAATCCAGCGCGCATCTCCGTGGCGATGGTTTGAGGTGTAACGCCCAGGGTGTTGGCCACCTCGGGGATCAGTTGAACAACGTATTCCGGCTTGCCCGCTTGCAGATCATAGGTCACGTCGCGCACACCGGCGAATTCGCGAAAAAAGCGGCGCAGCTCTTTGGCCGTTGCTGACAGCTCCTCAAGATCATCCCCCTTCACCATCAGGTCAATCGGCTTGCCGCCCGCACCGCGCTCTTTGTCGGTGATGCGAAAGGCCGTCATGTCGGGCAAGCGGCCAGAGAGCTTCTTCCAGCGGTCTAGAATGTCGGCGACATCTGTCGTGCGGATGCCTGCTGGCAGCAGCTTTGCGCTGATCGTGGCCATGTGCGGCCCAATGCCTGCTGCGTCCGCATTCGTGCCAAAGGTGATGGTATAACTCTGCACCAAAGCTTGAGCGTCGGGCTGGTTCGGACTCAGCTCCGCGTTCATCTGCTCCAACGCTTTGACAACCTTGGCAACGCGCTGTTCGGTCAACCCCAACGGAGACCCCTCTGCCAAGAGAAGCCGCGCTTCAACCGTGTCGCTCTCAAGCTGCGGAAAGCTTTGAAACTTGATGAACCCACCCGTGAAGGGCGCCAGCGAGAGCATCACCAGAAACACCGCGATCCCCAGTGTTGCATAGCGAAACCGCAGGGCCAGCCCCGCCAAGGGCACGATCACAGCATCGCGAAACCGCGCAAAACCCGCGTTTACCGCGCGGCTGATCGGGCTAAGCTTTGGGGCCTGACGCAGCGCGTGATGCATATGTGCTGGCAGGATCAGAAACGCTTCGATCAAGCTGATCGCGAGCGTCAGAAGCAGCACAATCGGGATGTATTTCAACACCGCGCCGATACTGCCCGACATATACCCCAGTGGCCCAACGATCATTACCGTGGTTAGAAACGAGGCGAACACCCCCGGCCCCACCTGCAGCACCCCGTTGACGGCGGCATCCTGAGGGCTTTCTCCAGCTTCCCGCCGCCGCACGATGTTCTCTGAAATCACGATGGCATCATCCATCAACAACCCGACCGCGACCAAGAGCGCAACCATCGTCATCATGTTGATGGTAAACCCCAAAATTTGCATCGCGAACACCGCTCCAAGGAACGACACCGGCAGCCCCATCGCCACCCAGAAAGACAGTCGAAACCCGAAGAACAGCCACATCACGATCAGCACCAGCACCAGACCCTGCAATCCGTTCTCACCGACAATGCGCAGACGGTCGCGAATGTTGCCCGTTGAGTCCTGCGAAATTGCCAGGTCTATGTCGCCCGGGGCTTCGGCCCGCGCCCGCTCGATCTGCTGGTCAAGCGCCGCTTTGACCCGCAGCGCGTCTTGCGTTTCGGCCTTGCTGACGGCGATGATGGCGGCGCGCTTGTTGTTGTAATAAGCCGCCTGCGACAGGTCTTCAAAGCCAAGCCGGATGCTGGCCACATCGCCCAGCAAAACCTGCCCGCCAGCATCGCTGCGAGCCAGAGGAATGCGGCCCAATTGAGCGGGGCTGCGCTTTTCACCCAGAAACCGGATCGCCACATCGCCGTCACGCCCCTCAAGCGTGCCTGCTGGCAGATCAAGGTTGTGGCGTGCCAGAAGGCCGCTGATCTGCGCGATATTAAGCCCGGCGCGCTCAAGCGCCATGGCGTCAATCTCAATCGCGATCTCGCGATCGGAAAACCCGCTTACCTCAACATTGGATATCGCAGGATCAGCCCTTAAGCGCTCGGCCAAGGCCACGGCGTAAGCATGCAGAGCCTTCGGATCATCCGGCCCCGTCACAGCGATAGATGCAACCGAGGCGATCCGCTCGACCACCCGCGTGAGCGGATCTTCAACCTTGTCAGGAAGGCCGGAAAGGCCATCAACCGCGGCTTTGATATCGTTGTGAAACCGCGTCATGTCGGCGCCTTCGACGATCTCGGCGTTGATCACGGCAGTGTTCTCGCGCGACAGACATGTCAGCTCGCTCATGTTGTCGATGGCGCGCAACGAAGGCTCCGCCA
Organism: uncultured Lentibacter sp.; assembly: GCA_947497495.1. Classification (GTDB taxonomy): domain Bacteria; phylum Pseudomonadota; class Alphaproteobacteria; order Rhodobacterales; family Rhodobacteraceae; genus Lentibacter. The sequence goes on along the minus strand of CANMGT010000003.1, from coordinate 274,054 downwards.
CGGCACAAACACCGCGCTCCACCTCGGCGGGCGTCGCGCCGGGATAGGCGATGCGCACTTCAACATTGGAAGCGGCCACCAAGGGAAAGGTGTCGCGTTGCAGGTTTGGCAGCGCGAGCAGGCCCAAGGCCAGAAACGCGATCATCAGAATGTTGGACGCCGTCGGGTGCGCGGCAAAAAGGCGGATCATTCCTCCGTCTCCTGGGATTTGCCTTTGCCCTGCATCGCATCGCTTGCCTCGGGTGGTGCTTTGCCCATCGCCTCGGCCCAAAGCGCAGCTTTGCGCTCGCTGTCTTCAACCGGCTTTACCATCATCCCCTCAACAGCCACTGTCGGAGAGGTGATCACCAGCATGTCTCCAAAGACAAGCCCCTTGCTCACAACGGCCAGGTTGCCCGACGTGAAGGCGAGTGACACTTTGCGTTTCTCCAACTTGTCCTCGGAGCTGACAACCAACGCCGTGCTGTCGCGCACGGCTTCTGTGGGCACAATCAAGGCTTCGGTTTGGGGCGCCATAAGCAGGACTTCGACAAACATGTTGCGGCGCAGCGGTGGACGTTCCCCCGCTGCGGCTTGGGTCAGAGGCTCTTCGACACGCACCACGATCGTGGTGCCCTGCGTGCGTGCATCAATGGCGTCACCGACGCGCACAACCGTGCTTTTCCAAACAACGTCATGCCCGGAAGCTGCCAGTCGCACCCGCGCTTTGAGGTCCAGAACCGTTTTGCCGCCACCGGCCAGCCGCAACAGCGGGCCAACCCGCCCCAGCGGGAACTGCGCGGCGATTTCAACGGCTTCGATGCCTTCGCCAGACAGCATGGTCTGGCCACGGCTGACATATTGCCCTTCGGTTGCGGAAACATCCGTCAGCCGCAAATCATAGGGCGCGCGCAGTTGTGCAAATTCAAGCGCACGCTCCACGATCGCCTTCTGCGTGACAAGGATTTCACGTTCTGCCTTGGCCAATTGTCGCTGGTTGCTGATCTCGGTTGTCTTGGCACGGGCCGTAAGCTCCTGTCGGTGGACAGCGTCCAAGCTGGCGCGTGTTGCCACACCCTGCGCGACGAGTTGCTCCTGACGCGTCAGGTCAACCTGCATCAAGCTCAGGTCAGCACTGGCAATTTTCAGGCTGGCCGCGAGTGTCTCGTCCTTGATGTCGGATGCTGCCAATTGCGCATTGATCTGGGCAAGGTTCAGAAGAAGATCCGTATCATCTATCCTAAGCAGAAGTTCTCCTGCCGAGACGATTGTTCCCGGAGCGAGGTCAGGCGCGGTTTGCACAACTTCGCCTTCAACCCGTGCCACCGCGCGCCACTCACGGGCGGGGCCGATCGTGCCATGCCCGATAACGCGCGGGATGATCGGCGTCGGCTCCAGCGTCATAACCCGCACCGGAACAACAGTTTGCCTGGCCTCACTTGCCGCTGGCGACTGCTTGAGCGTATCCGAGTAAACAATAGTCATAAGACCCAGAGCAACCGGAATGGCGAAGCTCAATAGTCGCGCCGCAATTGTGCCAAACCGTGCCATAGCAATGCTCCTCAAAAACACATTTCAGTTTCACTATATAAGACACGGTTCATCGCGCTTAGCAATGTCGCTGATTCAGCACAGCTGCTCCGGCCACGGCCAGCTCAGAGAGTGCTCTCAGAGGGCCACATCGGCATTTACGCGCAAGCGAAGGCACCCCGTGTTGGCAGGCTCTCCGTCATATTCCGCTTCAGAGCCTAACTCGCCAGAGACGGCAACCAAAGCACAATGCCGGGGAAAGCGACGAGGCCAGCGATGGTGAAGGCATCGGCGACGAAAAACGGCGTCACGCCTTTGAAAACATCCTGAACCGTCAGGTCATCCCGCACGCCCGCGACCACAAAACAGTTGAGGCCAATCGGCGGGGTGATCAGGCAAAATTCGGCCATTTTCACAACCAGAATGCCAAACCAAATCGCACACATCGGGCCGGACATGCCAAAGGCGCTGTCCATCGCCGCGACGTTTTCACCGCCGTTCAGGGCCATGACGGCGGGGTAAACCACGGGCAGTGTCAGCAGCAGCATGCCGATCGCATCCATGAACATGCCCAGCACGGCATAGGCCAGCAGGATGCAGATCAGGATGGTGAGCGGTGCCATGTCAAGCGCGGTGATCCAGGCTGCGAAGGCGTCGGGCAGCTCGGCAAAGCCCAAGAAACGCACGTAGATCAGCACGCCCCAGATGATGCTGAAGATCATCACTGTGAGCTTGGCGGTTTCCAGCAGCGCTTCCTTGAGCTTGCCCCAACGCATGCCCCTGTAAAGGGCCATCAGGAAGACAATGAATGCGCCAACCGCGCCGCCTTCTGTGGGCGTGCCCCAGGCGTCGCCGAAGGGGTTGTAAACGAAGAAGATAATGATCACGACAACCGCCACAATCGGCAGCGCAGGCGGCAGGCTCTCAAAGCGCTCTTTCCACGTGAAGCCGGTTACGGGCGGGCCGACGTTTTTCCAGAACACCGCGATGCCAATGATCAGCGCCGCATAGACAATCGCCGAGAACACACCGGGCACAAAGCCTGCGAGCAAGAGCATGCCCACGTCCTGCTCGACGATGATCGCGTAGATCACCAAGATCGCAGAGGGCGGGATGAGCGAGGCCAGAGTGCCGCCAGCCGCCACAACCCCCGCCGCGAACTGCTTGTTATAGCCGATCTTGAGCATCTCGGGGATGGCGATACGGGCAAACACTGCCGCCGTCGCCACGCTCGCGCCGGACACCGCTGCAAAACCCGCTGTGGCGAAAACTGTCGAGACAGCCAAGCCGCCGGGAACCCATGCAAACCAGCGTTTACAAGCCTCAAACAAAGCCGTCGTGAGCTTGGCGTGGTAAGCGAGATAGCCGATCATGATAAACACGGGGATCAGGCTCAGGACCTGCGCGCTTACTTTCGAGTGCGGCGTCAACCCCGCGATCTTGGTGCTGATTTCGACAGCCTTCCAAAAGCGCTCCGGGTCATAGTCAAACCCGTTCCACCGCAGCCATATGAGGCCAACGTAGCCTGCAAGCCCCGCAGCAAAGGCCACGCGCATCCCGAGAATAACCAGCACCAACATGCCAGTAGAAACATAAATTCCGATCTGGATAGGTTCCATCACTCGTCCCCTTCCATGATCGCAGCTTCCGCCATGGCCTGTTGTTCAATCGTCAAAGACAGCGGCACAGCGACTGGGCTTTCAAGCCCCAGCACAAGGGCGCGCCCATAGCCCCAAGCCTGCAAGATAAGGCGCAGCGCCAGAATGGAAAACGCGACAGGCACAACCAGTTTGCTCGGCCAGATCGGCAGGCTGACATCAATCGAGCTATCGCGTGAGCAAAACGGGCGCGAGCAGTCAAACGAGCGGTCAAAATGCTCCCAAGCGCCGTATGTTAGCCCGATGATGAGCAACAGCATGAGCAGCACCGAGACCAGTTCAAAAAACCACAGCACGCGGCCTTTGAGCATGTTCACCAGCATGTCCATGCGGATATGGGTGCCGTCACGCGCCACATAGGAGACGCCCGCAATGGCGATGAGTGGCATCGCCGCTTCGATGTAGTCAACATATCCCAGCAGCGGACTGCCGAAGAACTTGCGTGCGGTGACAGAGTAAGCCGCCAGAAACATCAGCGAAAACACCGCGAGGCCGCTCAGCAAGGCACCAAAGCGCTCAAGGGGCAGCAACATGCGATCAAGTTTGCTCAGTAAGCTCGAATCTTCCAGAACTGCCGCGGGTCCTGCCATAGCTGTGTCTCCGTCCGGTTTGCCAAAAGCTGATGCGTAAAAAGGCTGCGCGAAACTCGCACAGCCTTGTCTTATGTGTCAGAGGTTCAAGCCCCCTAAGCGCAAACTAGTTTGCTTTCTTGGCTTCAGCGAGCGTGCTGACGACAAGGTCATAGAGTTCTTGGGCAGGCAGCCCCTGCGCGCTCATGTCCTTGATCCACTGGTCGCGGATCGGGTCGGCCGCCACTTTGCGGAACTCTGCAAGCTCTTCGTCGTTGATCATCACTTTGGTGACTTTCTTCTCTTCGAGAATGCCGTCCCACTTCTTGAGAAGCTCGCCATAGTTGGCAAGGTAGTGATCAATCGCCTCTGGGATCGAGCTGTCCAGCGCTTCGCGTTCGGCGTCTGAGAGCGCTTCATAAGCGTCGATGTTCACAACAACAGGGCAGTTCACAGTGCCGGGGTTGAGGTTGGCTGTCCACCAATCGGCTTCGTTGATCGTGCCATAGCTCAGGTGCGCGTGCTGGGCAAAGGCCACGGTGTCGACAACACCTGAGTCCATCGCTTGAAACGCTTCTGTTGCCGTCACAGATGTCGGCACGCCGCCGACAGCCTTGAAGGCCGCCCCGATGCCACCCGTTGCACGCACGCGCATGCCTTCAAACTCCTTGAGTTCGTCGCGCGGCTCGCCTGTGCCCACAATGTTATACTGCGGCATTGGCGAGGTCATGAGAAGCTTGGCATTCCACTGTGCCATTTCCTCGGTCACAGCAGGGTGCGCGTAAACAGCGTGGCTGATGGCCACTTCCTGCGCGAGGTTTTCAACGCCGAGGAACGGCAGCTCTAGCACAGTGATCGCGCGGTTCTTGTCGCGGTGGTAACCCGCGCAGAACTGCGCAACTTCAAACGCGCCGATAGAAATGCCGTCGAGGTTTTCACGGTTCTTTGACAGCCCGCCGTAGCTCACATTCATGGTGAACTCGCCGTTTGTCTTCTCTGCGACAAGCTCTGCGAGCTTTTCAACGTGCTCGGTAAAGGCGCGGCGCTTGCCCCAAACCGACACGTTCCACTCTGTCGCCAAAGCTTGAGTGGCAAAACTCATCGAGACGGCTGCAACAGCCGCTTTTGCTAGATAATTCATTGGTAGTCTCCCTTGGTCTCCGCCCTTTTTGAGCGGTATCCAGCAGAGGCTAGCGCGCAAACAAACAGAATCCAAGCCTTTCATTGCGATGTGCTATTCCGAAATTTGCGACAAGCGCTTTTCTAATGTGCCAAGGCGCAGTATAGTTCGCCCAAGTAACAATCGACGCAGGAAAACTGCTGGTTTTTAAGGGGCAACGGGCCATGGCACATATCATCGTTGTGGGGAACGAAAAAGGCGGCGCGGGTAAATCCACCGTCTCGATGCATATCGCGACAGCGCTTGCACGCATGGGGCACAAAACCTCGGTGCTTGACCTGGATTTACGCCAGAAAACCATTGGCCGCTACCTTGAGAACCGCAAAGCTTTTCTGGCCAAACAGGGCGTTGATCTGCCCTCGCCCGAATATCACGAGCTGCCGGAGATCGACAAATCAACTCTGCGCCCCGGCGAGAACGTCTATGACCACCGTCTCTCTGCCGCCGTCGCCACGCTTGAGCCTGACAGCGACTTCATCCTGATCGACTGCCCCGGCTCGCACACGCGCCTGAGCCAGGTCGCGCATTCGCTCGCCGACACGCTGGTGACGCCGCTCAACGACAGCTTCATCGACTTTGACCTGCTCGCCCACATCGACAGCGATGGCGAGACAATCCAAGGCCCCTCTGTCTATTCCGAGATGGTCTGGTCGGCCCGCCAGCTGCGCGCTCAGGCTGGCCTCAAACCGATCGACTGGATCGTGATGCGCAACCGCCTCGGGGCGCAACGCATGGTCAATAAAGACAAGATGGAACGCGCGGTTGACGCGCTGGCCAAACGCATCGGCTTTCGCGTCGCCCCCGGCTTTAACGAGCGGGTGATCTTTCGCGAGCTGTTCCCGCGCGGGTTGACGTTGCTCGACCTCAAGGATGTCGGCGTGCAAAAGCTCAACATCTCCAATGTTGCCGCCCGTCAGGAGCTGCGCGACATGATGAAGTCGCTTCAGTTGCCCGGCGTTGACATCAACTTCTGATGAGCGCCCTGCCCGAGCTGGACATTTTCCTCATTTGCCCCCCGGGGCTTGAGCCGCTTTTGGCGCAGGAGGCTTCCGAGGCGGGTTTTGCTCCCGCCAAGGCGGTTGCGGGGGGCGTCGAGATCAAGGGCAGCTGGCCTGATGTCTGGCGCGCCAACCTGATGCTGCGCGGCGCGGTGCGGGTGCTGGTGCGCATTGGCGGGTTCCGCGCCTTCCATCTCGCCCAGCTCGACAAGCGCGCACGCAAGTTTCCTTGGGCCGATATCCTGCGGCCTGACGTGCCCCTGCGCGTTGAGGTGACAACCAACAAGCGCTCCAAGATATATCACGCCAAGGCCGCCACCGAGCGGATCGAACGGGCCATTAGCGAAGAACTCGGCGCACCGATCAGCAAGGAGGCTGCGCTGGTATTGAAGGCGCGGTTTGATGACAACCTCGTCACCTTCTCACTCGACAGCTCGGGCGAAAGCCTGCACAAACGCGGCTTCAAAGCCGCCGTCAACAAAGCCCCGATGCGCGAAACCCTCGCTGCCATGTTCTTGCGCGACTGCGGCTTTGACGGCAACATACCAGTGCTTGATCCGATGTGTGGCTCAGGGACCTTCGTGATCGAAGCCGCCGAGCGCGCTCTTGGCCTTGCGCCGGGCCGTGCGCGCAGCTTTGCCTTTGAGCACCTCGCAAGCTTTGATGCTGCCGCTTGGGACGCGATGCGCGCCAGTATCACGCCGCAAGAGACCAAGCTCAAATTCCACGGTTCTGACCGCGACCAAGGCGCCGTCACCATGAGCCAGCGCAACGCCGAGGCGGCGGGCGTGGCAGACATCACCGAGTTTTCCTGCACGCCGATCACGGCCCTCAAAGCGCCAGACGGCCCCAAAGGCCTTATCATTATCAACCCGCCCTACGGCGCGCGTATTGGTAACAAAAAGCCGCTTTACGCGCTGCACGCCTCACTCGGCGAAGTGCTAAAACGCGAGTTCAAAGGCTGGCGCGTTGGCCTTGTAACGTCAGAGCCGGGCTTGGCGAAAACCACTGGCCTCAAGCTTACCGCAGGGCCGTATGTGCCCCACGGTGGCCTCAAAGTCAGGCTCTACCAGAGCGGCGTGCTCTGAGCAGCAAGACGGCGTTTGAAACAGCCAAAGCCCCGATCACGACAGCCCCGCCGACAAGTGCATAAGAGCCCGGATCTTCACCGAGCACTGACCACACCAGCAAAGGCGCAAGCACCGACTCAAGCAAGATCAGCAGGGCGACTTCTGCAGAGGGAATGTAGCGCGGGCCAAGCGCAAGCCCGATCGAGCTGATGGCAATGAACACGCCATAAAGCACGACAAGCGCGTATTGCCCGCTTGGCAAACTCAAGGCGTCAAGAAAGGGCCACAGAGCCAAGGCCGCAAGCAAATAGGCAAACGGCAGCAACGGCACCATCGACACATTGCGCACCCGCCGCGCCACTGTCAGGACGGCGGCAAAAACAAATGACACTGCGACGGCGTAGGCATCTCCCACAAGGCTCGCGCCTTCTGTTTCGCCAGACCCGTAGGCGATCACCGCGAGCCCAACGAACACCGCCAACATTGTCAGCATCATGCGCGTTCGGATCGGCTCACCCAGAAAAATGCGGCTAAGAATGGCTGCGAAAACCGGCATCGACGCAATGATAAACACCACATTGGCAACACTTGTGTTGCTCACCGCGAGGGTAAACAGAATGCCTGTGCTGCTCATGGCGATCAGGTAAAACCAGGAATAGCGCCCGCCCGTAAACGCCAGAGGAACAGAGCGTGGCCCAAGCGCCAAAAGAACGTAGGCCAGCAGCAGCAACCCGCAACTGAACGAGCGCCAGAAGGCCGTTTCAAGCGGCGGCGTGTCAAGCAGGCGAATAAACAGCGAGTCAGGGATGACAAACAAAACCCCCACCATCGTGATCAGCAGGCCTTTGCTGTGCTCTGGCAACCCGTTCACTTCATGCCCGCCAAGTGCCGCAGCATAAGGCGCAGCTTGTCGATGTCTTCTTGCGAAAACTGCCCCGCCAACCCTGTGTCATAGGCTTTCGCGACGCCGCGCAAGTCGATGTAAGCGGCCTTCCCCGCCTGCGTTAACGTCAGGTATTCGAGGCGCCTGTCAGCTGCGTCGCGCTCGCGCGTCAGCATCCGCCGCGCCTCCAGCTTGGCAACCGCACGGCTGATCTTGGTTTTGTGCATCTTGCTTCGTTCGCCAATGTCTTTGGCGCTCATCCGGCCATACATGCCGAGATGAAACAGCACCCGCCACTCGGTGCGCAGCATCCCGTAGCGGTCTTTGTATATCTGCTGGAATGCAAGACCGCTTTCCTCTGCTGCCTGATTGAGCAGGTAGGGCAAAAAATCTTGCAGTTTAAAGTCATCTTTTTGTGTCATGCTGCCTCTCTCTACCTTGTTAGTTACAAAATCAACCGTTAACTACGCAACTAATAATTTCGGGAGACGCGCCATGAACAAACAAACTGCACCCAACCGCATGATCCAAGCGCCGCACAACGGCAGCACCCACAAGGGCTATATGCCTGGCTGGGGAAATGACTTCGAGACAGAGGCCCTGCCCGGCGCGCTGCCCCAAGGCATGAACTCCCCGCAGAAATGCAACTACGGGCTCTACGGCGAGCAGCTCTCCGGCACGGCTTTCACAGCGCCGAGCCACCAGAACGAGCGCACGTGGTGCTACCGCATTCGCCCAAGCGTAAAGCACTCGCACCGTTACGAAAAAATTGATCTCCCCTACTGGAAATCCGCCCCGAATGTTGACCCTGACGTCACATCTTTGGGGCAATACCGCTGGGATCCGCTGCCCCATTCCGACACGCCGCTGACGTGGCTCACGGGCATGCGCACTATGACAACGGCCGGGGATGTGAACACGCAAGTCGGCATGGCAACGCATGTCTACCTCGTGACCGAAAGCATGGAAGACGAGTACTTCTTCTCGGCTGATTCCGAGATGCTGATTGTTCCTCAGGAAGGCAAATTGCGGTTCTCCACGGAGTTGGGAATCATCGACATCGAGCCAAAAGAAATCGCCATTATTCCGCGTGGCCTGCTCTACCGCGTTGAAGTTCTGGAAGGGCCGGCGCGCGGCTTTGTCTGCGAGAACTACGGCCAGAAGTTTGAGCTGCCCGGCCGTGGCCCCATCGGCGCCAACTGCATGGCCAACCCGCGCGACTTCAAGTCACCCGTGGCGGCCTATGAAGACCGCGAAGTGCCCTCGACGGTCACTGTCAAATGGTGCGGCCAGTTCCACGAAACCAAGATCGGCCAGTCGCCGCTCGACGTTGTCGCATGGCATGGCAACTACGCCCCGGTGAAGTATGACCTGCGCACATACTGCCCCGTCGGCGCGATCCTGTTTGATCACCCTGACCCCAGCATCTTCACGGTGCTCACAGCACCCTCTGGCCAACCGGGCACAGCCAACATCGACTTTGTTCTGTTCCGCGAACGCTGGATGGTTGCCGAAGACACCTTCCGTCCGCCCTGGTATCACAAGAACATCATGTCCGAGCTAATGGGCAACATCTACGGCCAGTATGACGCCAAGCCGCAGGGCTTCATCCCCGGTGGCATCTCGTTGCACAACATGATGCTGCCCCACGGCCCCGACAAGAACGCCTTTGAAGGGGCGAGCAATGCCGACTTGAAGGCAGAGAAGCTCGACAATACCATGAGCTTCATGTTCGAAACACGCTTCCCGCAGCACCTCACGGCCTTTGCAGGCAAAGAGGCCCCGCTGCAAGACGATTACATCGACTGCTGGACAGACATCGAAAAGAAATTCGACGGAACCCCCGGCAAGAAATAGCGCCAAGAAAATTCGAATTTTCTTGCCAAGATTTTGGAAAAATCTTGCGCCCCAATCTAACGACGAAAGACAAACACATGACGTTGCAAAAATCCTGGGTCGCTTCGGCCAATTCTGCCGAAAGCCCCTTCCCGCTCAACAACCTGCCCTACGGCGTTTTCTCCGTTGGCGAGGAAGACCCGCGCTGTGGCGTCGCGATCGGCGACATGATCTTTGACATGGCGCAAGCCGAGGCGGCTGGCCTCGTCGACATGGATGTCGGCGCACTGTTTGACGTGCCGTTCTGGAACGAGGTGATGGAAGAAGGCCCCGCGCTCTGGGCCGCCCTGCGCGCGCGCATCACAGCTATCCTCGCAGAAGGCTCGCCCGATCAAGCTGCGGCCCAATCCCTGCTCTACCCTCAGGCAGGTGCCGAGCTTTACATGCCCTTCCTCGTCTCCGAGTACACCGACTTTTACGCAGGCCGCCAGCACGCTGAAAACATGGGCGCCATCCTGCGTGGCGGCCCCGAGCTGCCCGCCAACTGGCTGCACATTCCCATCGGCTACAACGGCCGCGCCTCCTCCGTGGTTGTCTCCGGCACGCCCATCCGCCGCCCGCTTGGCCAGATGAAAGCCCCCGATGCCGCAATGCCAAGTTTCGGGCCATGCAAGCGCCTTGATATCGAGCTTGAGATGGGTGCGATCGTTGGCACTGGCTGCGACATTGGCGCCCCGATCAGCACCACAAAAGCCGACGAAATGATCTTTGGCTATGTGCTCCTGAACGACTGGTCAGCCCGCGACATTCAGGGCTGGGAATACCAGCCGCTCGGCCCTTTTCAGGGCAAAGCTTTCGGCACGTCGGTCAGCCCGTGGATTGTCACCAAAGAGGCGCTTGAGCCGTTTCGCACATCGGTGCCGCCCCGCGACAAAGAGCTGCTGCCCTACCTCGCAGAGACAAAGCCCGGCCTCTATGACATCGAGCTTGAAGTGCTCATGCAGCCCGAAGGCAGCGACACCGTCACCGAGCTCACCAAGACAAACTACAGCCGCATGTATTACTCGGCAGCCCAGCAACTCACACACCACGCCGTCGGCGGTTGCGGCATGACACCGGGCGACTTGCTCGGATCAGGCACCATCTCGGGGCCAACCAAAACAGAATATGGCTCGCTCATGGAAATGGGCTGGGCCGGAAAAGAGCCTTTCACGCTCAACAGCGGCGAACAGCGCAGCTGGCTTGAAGACGGTGACACCATGACACTGCGCGGCAATGCACGCGGCGACGGCTTCACCATCGGCTTTGGCGACTGCGTCGGAAAAATCCTGCCCGCCCTTGACGATCCATTCACAAGCTAGGCCCTCTTCTCTTTAAAAGCATCCCCGCCAGTGGCTCCAACCGATGCCAAAGGCGCACTGCCCGAAAGGACGCACCTAAATGCAAAGACTGCTCACATCTCTCGCCTTCGCCCTTGCTCTTGTGGCATTTGCAGGCACAGCCCAAGCCCAAAGCCGCCTCGAGCTTGCGCGCCAGTATGTGCAGCTTCCCGGTGTGCAAAAGATGATGGTCGAAATGTTTTCTCCTGAAACCATGTATGAGCAAATGAAAGCCAGCATTCCGCCGAATGCCAAGATTTCAAACTCCAAGAAACGTCGCATGGGCAATGTCATGTCCCAAGCGATGATGCAGCTTCTGCCTGCGTTCAACAAGATCATGATCAAAGACGCCGCACGCGTTTTCACCAAGGCCGAGCTTAAGGCCATGCTCGCCTTCTACTCAACGCCGGAAGGCTCGGCCATCCTGTCTAAGTCAGTAACGTTTTCAAACCGCGCGCTCCGGCAGCTCGCCCCACAAATGCAGCAAATGCAACAAGCCGTTGCACCTGCGATCATCAAAATTCTGAAGGATTAATCCCATGGCAAAAGCATTCGCATCCCAAGGTGACATGAGCGAAAAGAAGATCACCTTCGACGAAGTTGGCAAAGATATCTATGCCTTCACAGCCGAGGGCGACCCGAACTCAGGCGTGATCATCGGCGACGAGAGCGTGATGATCGTCGAGGCACAGGCCACGCCGCGTCTTGCCAACAAAGTCATCGACTGCGTGCGCTCGGTGACAGACAAGCCGATCAGCCACGTTGTGCTCACGCATTACCACGCCGTGCGCGTGCTTGGCGCGTCGGCTTACGGCGCTGATCAGATCATCATGGGCGACGCCGCCCGCGCCATGGTTGTTGAACGTGGTCAGGAAGACTGGGACAGCGAGTTCCAACGCTTCCCGCGCCTCTTTGAAGGCCACGAGAGCATCCCCGGCCTGACCTACCCGACAACAACGTTCTCGGACGATATGACAGTCTACCTCGGCAACCGCCGGATTGACCTCATGCACCTCGGGCGCGCCCACACAGCGGGTGACATTGTCATCCATGTGCCCGACGAGAACGTCATGTTCACGGGCGACATCGTTGAATACCACTCGGCCTGCTACTGCGGCGACGGTCACTTCTCTGACTGGAGCGAAACGCTCGACAACATCGCCAGCTTTGACGTTGACGCCATCGCGCCGGGTCGTGGCGATGCTTTGGTTGGCAAAGACATGGTCGAAGCCGCGATCGAGAACACCCGCGATTTTGTGCTCAGCACCTATATGCCGGCCTACAAAGTGGCGTCCCGCGGCGGCACACTCAAAGAAGCATGGGACGCGGTGCGCGCGGAATGTGACCCCAAGTTCGCCGACTACGCGATCTACGAGCACTGCTTGCCCTTCAACGTCGCCCGCGCCTTTGACGAGGCCCGCGGCATCGACACGCCCCGCATCTGGACAGCCGAACGCGATTTGGCCATGTGGGCCGACTTGCAGGGCTAAAGAAGACCGGCCTGCCGGGAGTGAGCAGGTCGATAGAATGGACACACCGCCCGGCGGTAACGCCGGGCAGCTTCGGGCAGCGCCCGACCGCCCCCAATGGGCGGGTGCTTGCGCCCTACCCGCAGTCAGGCTTTGCCCTTTCAGCTGGCCAATACGAAGACGATCTAGGAGGAGAAACACCAGATGTTTGATGACAGATATACCCTCGCCTACCGCCTCTACCCTTACGAGCGGCACGCGGATCAGGACAAGGACACGCCTGTGCGCCACCCCGTTGTGGTCATGGGCGGCGGGCCAATCGGCATCGCCACGGCGGTTGATCTGGGCCAACAGGGCATTCCCGTTGTTGTGCTCGATGACCACGAAGGCGTCGGCATGGGCAGCCGCGCGATCTGCTTTGCCAAGCGCTGCCTCGAGATCGCCGACCGTTACGGCGCGGCCAAGCCTATGGTTGAGAAAGGCGTTGTCTGGAACATCGGCAAAGTCTTTCACAAAGACGGGCAGGTGTTTGACTTTAACCTGCTGCCCGAAGAGGGCCACGAGTTCCCAGCCTTTATCAACATGCAGCAGCCCTACTTTGAAAGCTTCATGATCGAACGCGCCTTCGAGCTGCAAAAGCAGGGCGCGCCGATCCAGATCCGCGGCAAAAACCGTGTTGATAACGTGGTGGTCAAAGACGACCATGTCGTGATCGAAGTGATGACGCCGGATGGGCCTTACACGCTGGAAGCCGACTGGCTTATCGGCGCGGACGGGGCCTCTTCGCCGCTGCGCACGATGCTGGGCTATGACTTTACCGGCAAGGTCTTTCAGGACAGTTTCCTGATTGCGGACATCAAAATGAAGAACGACAACTTCCCGACAGAACGCTGGTTCTGGTTTGAGCCGTCGCATGGCTCGGGCGCCTCGACGCTGCTGCACAAACAGCCCGACGACGTCTGGCGCGTTGACTTCCAGATCGGCTGGGACATCGACCGCAAGGAAGAGATGAAAGAAGAAAACATTCGCCGCCGCCTCGACGCCTTCTTGGGCGATGATGTGGAATACGAGATGGTCTGGTCGTCGATCTACACGTTCCAGTGCAAACGCATGGAAAGCTTCCGCCACGGGCCGGTGCTTTTCGCAGGCGACGCGGCGCACCAAGTCTCGCCGTTTGGCGCGCGCGGGGCCAACTCGGGGATGCAGGACGTTGACAACCTCGGCTGGAAACTCGGCATGGTTATCAACGGCCAAGCGCCCGAAAGCCTGCTGGACAGCTACAACAGCGAGCGCGTGCACGGGGCGGAGGAAAACATCCTCAACTCGACGCGCTCGACCGACTTCATCACGCCCAAAAGCGAGATGAGCCACCTGTTGCGCAACGCGGTTCTGGAACTCTCCGAGCACTACGAGTTCGCCCGCCCTTTGGTGAACTCGGGCCGCCTCTCGGTGCCTTGCGTCTATGACGGCTCATCGCTGAACTCGGCGGATGCGCTGATCGGCGGACCAGCCCGCACACGCCCCGGAGCGCCCTGCCCCGATGCGCCGCTTGCCGACGGGTTCCTGCTGCCAAAACTTGGTGGGCAATTCACCTTGCTGGCGATCAACGCGGAGGCGCCTGAGGCGCTCACGGAAGATGGCATCACCGCAAATGTCCTCTCGTTGAACTCAAGTGACGACAAAACAGGCGCACTCGCCGCGCGCTATCTGGGCGAGGCCAAATCAGCCGTCTACCTTATCCGCCCCGACCAGCACGTAGCAGCACGCCGCGAAGCTTATGACGAAAACCTCTTCCGTGCAGCTCTCAAGCGCGCGACAGGCAAGGAGTAACCCGATGGCAGAGCTTATCCTGACCCCGAACATCGCTGGTGGCGATGATTTCTACGAAGAGCTGATCAATGCGCATGACGGGTTGAGCAAAGCAGACAGCGACGCCTACAACGCGCGCCTTCTTCTGATCTTGGCCAACCATATCGGCGATCGCGACATTCTGAGCGCGGCGATCAACGCTGCCAAACGCAAAGCCTGAAGCTTGAATGGGTTGCGCCTTGGCTTCGCCAAGGTGCCAACCGCCACGGGGGCGGCCGCTGACGCGGCCGCCCCCGTGGCATTAAAGGCCTGTGGCGTTGAAGGCTGGTGCAAATGGCAAGTTGCATCACACGGGTGAGCGCCTAGAGTGTTTGGACGCGCACAGTTTCCAAACACCGTTTTCAATAACGGCGGCAATGTCACAACAAAAACAGGGTTCACATGACCGGATTTCTGCTCCTCGCAACGATCTTCCTCGTGGCTGGCGTTATCGCCGTGCCGATCGCCTCGCGGCTCGGCCTTGGCTCGGTGCTTGGCTATCTCATCGCCGGGATCGCCATTAGCCCGCTGCTCACATGGCTGCATGTTGATGTTGTCTCGCTCCAACACTTCGCAGAGTTCGGCGTGGTGATGATGTTGTTTATCGTCGGCCTTGAACTTGAACCAAAGATGCTCTGGGCCATGCGCCACCGTCTGCTGGGGCTTGGCGGCGGCCAAGTTGCGCTGACGACGCTTGCCGTCATGGGCGTTGCCCTTGCCTTTGGCCAGCCTTGGAGCGTTGCTCTTGCCATCGGGCTTGTGCTGGCGCTCTCGTCAACGGCCATCGTGCTGCAAACCTTAAGCGAAAAGGGGCTGATGAAGTCCGATGGCGGGCAGTCGTCTTTCGCTGTGCTGCTCACCCAGGACATCGCCGTGATCCCGATGTTGGCGCTGATCCCGCTGCTGGCGCTGCCCGAGTTGCAAGACGCTCTGAGCCACACCGCCGACCACGCAGCAGGCGGCCACGGCCCCGAGCTGTCGCTTGTTGCGGGGCTGTCGGGCTGGCAAACCGCTCTTGTCACGCTTGGCGCTGTCGGCTTTGTGCTGGTTGCGGGCTCGCTGCTCACCTCGCCGCTGTTTCGCTTTATCTCGGCGGCGAACCTGCGCGAACTCTTCGTGGCTGCGGCGCTGATGATCGTCATCGGCATTGCGCTCTTGATGACGCTTGTGGGCCTCTCTCCGGCGCTTGGCACCTTCCTTGCGGGGGTTGTTCTGGCCAATTCCGAATACCGACACGAACTAGAAAGCGACATTGACCCGTTCAAGGGCCTTCTGCTCGGGCTGTTCTTCATGACAGTCGGCGCAAGCATCAACTTTGCCTTGCTGGCTGAGAACCTCGGCATGATTGTTGGCCTCACGCTTGGGCTCATCGCGCTCAAGGCTGCTGTGCTGCTGGTTCTGGCGCGTATCTTCAAACTTGAGGGCGCCGATAAGTGGCTGTTTGGCCTCGGCCTTGCGCAGGCGGGCGAGTTTGGCTTTGTGCTGCTCAGCTTTACAGTCGCCAACGCTGTAATTCCCAAAGCGATTGCCGACCAACTCTTGCTGGTGGTGGCGCTGTCGATGCTTCTGACGCCGCTCTTGTTTATCGTCTATGACAAGCTCATCGCGCCGCGTTATTCCGTTGGGCGGGATCGCGAAGCTGATACGATCGAGGAGAACCGCAAGATCATCATCGCGGGGGCCGGCCGTGTGGGCGCACTTGTATCGCGCATGCTACGCCCTGCAGGCTATGACACCACGGTGATCGACTTTAGCTCTGCCCAGCTTGATATGCTGGCGCAGTTTGGCACAAAGCACTACTACGGCGACGCCTCGCGGCCTGACATGCTGCACGCGGCCGGCATCGACGAGGCCGGCATCCTGATCATCGCGATTGATGACAAAGAGAAGATCTCGGAGATCGCGCAGTATGTCAGCAAAAACCACCCGCATGTGCACATTGTTGCCCGCGCGATGGACCGCAACCATGTCTATGATCTCTACGCACATGGCGCTCACGACATCATCCGCGAGACCTATGACAGCACCCTGCGCATGAGCCGCTCGGTGTTTGAAGCGCTCGGGCTGAGCCGCGAAAAAGCGACGGCGCTTGTGGAGGCCTTCGACGCGTCTGACAGGCGCATCATGCTGGAAGTGGCGCCAACCTATAAGCTCGGGGTGCCCCCGACGCAAAACCCCGAGTTCATGGAGAATGTCACGAAAGGGCTGACCATCTGGCAAGACGAGCTGTCTCAGAAAATGGCCGCGATCATGGCGGACGACACCTAAGCCAGTGGCCGAAAGCTGAGACTGCGCTGAAAGACAGGCCTTCAGCGCAGCAAGGCTTAAACGCCGGGCGTTATGCGCGCCTGACCTGGCTTCAGATCGCGGCTGAAGCTGAGAACGAGTGCGCCGAGCAGGCCCGACATCAGCGAGCCGACGATCACGCCAAGGCGCACGGCGTTCTGGCTTTCGATGTCCTCAAAGGCTAGCGAGCCGATGAACAGAGACATTGTAAAGCCGATCCCCGCAAGGCAGGCCGCACCGTAAAGCTTGCGCCATGTCAGCACGTCTGGCCGCACGGCGAGGCCGAGCTTAACAGCGGCAAAGGCAGCCCCGAATACGCCGATTTGCTTGCCCACAAACAAGCCCGCGGCCACGCCAAGGCTGAGCGGGTTAAGCAACATCTCAAGGCTGAGGCCTTTGAGCGGCACACCCGCGTTGGCGAAAGCAAAGATCGGTAAGATCATGTAGGAGACCCAAGGGTGCAGCGCGTGTTCCCAGTCTTTGGCGAGGCTGCGGCCAGACCTGTCAGGCGCGTAGGGAATGGCAAAGCCGAGCGCGACACCGGCTAGCGTGGCATGCACGCCGGACTTCAAAACAGCCGTCCACAAGATAAGCCCGACGATGATGTAAGCGATGCCGGAACGCAATCCGCGCAGGTTGAGCGTCAGCAAGGCCACCAAGCACATGGCCGCAATGCCGAGCGCGTAAAGTGACAGGTTTGACGTATAAAACAGGGCGATGATGACAATTGCTGCAAGGTCGTCAACAACAGCCAATGTCAGCAAGAACGTTTTCAGGATCGGCGGCACACGGTTGCCGAACAGGCTCAGCACGCCGAGCGCAAAGGCAATGTCTGTTGCCGCGGGAATGGCCCACCCCTGTGCTTCGGCGCTTTCAAAGCCGACGATGCCAAGAAACACCAGCGCAGGCACGACGATGCCGCCAATGGCGCCGTAAACAGGCAACGCGGCCTTCTGCCACGAGGTCAGCGATCCTGCCTTCACTTCATGTTTGATCTCAAGGGCGACGAGGAAAAAGAAGATCGCCATCAAGCCGTCGTTGATCCACAGCAGGAGCGGTTTTGAGATCTTGCCGTCGCCGATCGCGACTGTCGCCTTGGTGCCGAGCAAGCTGTCATAGAGCGGCGTCAGAGCGTCGATGTTCTCGAACAGAACCCCCAACAAAGCTGCACCCGCCAGCAACAACCCTGCAAAAATCTCGGCCGATAGTCCCATAATCGGTTTCGCCACGCGCGTCTCTCCCTAAGCTTAGTTTTTTTGTTAGGTAAAGCTTTGGGCTCGCCATTCAAGACGAAAACAGTATGAATTTGCTTGCGGCGAAAAGTATTTTAGTTAACATGGTAACTAACAAGGGGAGCAAAACATGCGTTGGACAGATTTTCCGAAGTGGGGCCGCTACGTTGCCGACTGGGCAGCTGACTATCACGCGACACTTCGCGAGCGACCCGTGCGGGCCCAAACCAAGCCGGGCGACATTGCCGCGCAACTGCCCCTCGCCGCCCCCGAACTGGCGCAGCCGATGGAAGATGTGATCGCGGATTTCGAGAAAATCGTCATGCCCGGCATCACTCACTGGCAGCATCCGCGCTTCTTTGCCTACTTCCCGTCCAACGCCTCGCCTGCTGCCGTTCTGGCCGACTATTTCAGCACCGTCATGGCACCACAATGTATGCTCTGGCAGACATCCCCCGCCGCCACCGAAATGGAAACGCGGATGATGGAATGGCTACGCGATGCCCTTGGCTTGCCCACAGGGTTCCACGGCGTCATTCAGGACAGCGCCAGCGGCGCGACGCTCGCAGCGGTGCTGACAATGCGCGAGAAAGCTCTCGGCTGGGCGGGCAACGAAGACGGACTGTCTGACATGCCGCGCCTGCGCATCTATGCCTCGGAGGAGGTGCACACCTCGGTTGACCGCGCGATCTGGATATCGGGCATCGGGCAAAACAACCTCGTGCGCATCCCCACCAAGGGGCCGCTGCGGGCGATGGACCCAGAGCTGTTCGACCAAGCCATCAAAGCCGACATTGCAGCAGGCTATAAGCCCGCGGGCGTCATCGCCTGCACGGGCGGCACGGGCACCGGCGCTTGCGACGAGATCGCCGCGACCTGCGCTGTCGGCAAGGCACACGGGCTTTACGTGCACGTTGACGCGGCATGGGCTGGCTCGGCCATGCTCTGCGAAGAATTTCGCGCGCTTTGGGCCGGTGTCGAACATGCCGACAGCATCGTGCTGAACCCGCACAAATGGATGGGCACACAGTTTGACTTATCTGCCCATTTCGTGCGCGCGCCTGAAGACCTGACGCGCACATTGGCGATCCAGCCGGAATATCTGAAAACCCACGGCAAAGACGGGATCATCAACTACTCGGAATGGTCTGTTCCGCTGGGCCGCCGCTTTCGCGCGCTCAAGCTGTGGTTCCTGTTTCGCGCCTACGGGCTTGACGGGCTGCGCGGCATGATCCGCAACCATGTGGCGTGGTCGGAAGAACTTTGCGAAAAGCTTCGCGACACGCCAGACTTTGAAGTCATCACCGAGCCAGTGCTGTCGCTGTTCACCTTCCGCTTTGCGCCCAAAGGTCTGGAGGATCTGGATGATCTGGATGATCTTAACTTGCGGCTGGTCAACGCGATCAACGACGACGGGCGCATCTACATCACCCAGACTCGCACGCAGGGCAAGCTGGTGATCCGCTTTCAGGCGGGCCAGTGGGACGCCACGCGCGAAGATGTTATGACAGCTTATGACGTGATCTGTGAGATCGCCGCCACCCTATAAGGAGAGAGACTATGCCAGCCCCGACAAACCGCTTCAAGGCCGCGCTGAAAGCCGGTGACATGCAGATCGGATGCTGGGCGGGCTTTGCCCACCCCTACCCGACAGAAGTACTGGCCACCGCGGGCTTTGACTGGCTGGTGGTGGACGGCGAGCACGCCCCGAACGACTTGCAAACCCTGTCAGCCCAGGTTTCTGTTCTAGATGGTGAGCACTCCGAAGCCGTTGTGCGCTTGCCTGTTGGCAACGAATGGCTGGTCAAGCAGGTGCTTGATGCGGGTGCGCAAACGGTGCTTATTCCGCTGGTGGAAACCGCCGAGCAAGCGCGCGACATGGCCCGCGCCATGCTCTACCCGCCCGAAGGCATTCGCGGCGCGGGCGCAGCCCTTGCGCGCGCCTCGAAGTTTTCGGCGATCGCCGACTACGTGCCGACAGCCAACGCGCAGATGTGCCTGCTTGTGCAAGTCGAAACCCTGCGCGGCATGGAAAACCTCGAGGCCATACTCGAGGTTGAGGGCGTTGATGGCGTGTTCATTGGCCCCGCTGACTTGGCCGCAGACATGGGCCACCTCGGCAACTCAAATGCGCCCGAAGTGAAAGAGGCGATCAAGGCGGGCCTTGGCAAGATCGCGGCGTCAAACAAAGCCGCGGGCATTCTGGCTGTCGATGATGCCGTCGCGCAAGACTACCAAAGCTGGGGCGCGCAGTTTTTGGCTGTGGGCATTGATGTCTTGATGCTGGCCAAGACGGCACGGGCAACTGCGGAACTCTGGCGCGGGCGCGTGTAACTTCATTTCGCATTTTTCTGCTAAATATACGTTGTGCTGGACTGGGGCAACGATATGGCTCAGAGTTGCACTATGGCCGGACAAACAGAAACCATTGTTACGAGCATTCTCGGCGACATCGATAGTGGGGCTCTGACCCCAGGCGATATCATTGAGGAGAGTGCGTTGATTGCACGGCATGATGTGTCGCGCACGCCTTTGCGCGAGGCTTTGATCCAGTTGGAAACCGCAGGCCTGATCGAGCGTATGCCCCGCAAGGGCGCGGTTGTGTTCAAGCCGACACTTGAGCAGTTTCTGGCCATTCTGGAAGTTCATGCCAAACTCGAAGGCCAAGCTGCGGGGCTTGCTGCGCGCCGGCTTTCACAGCGGCATGCGGAGAAACTTGAGGCGGCAACCGCGGCTTGTGAGGCCCATGCGGCAGAACATGGCGACGGCGCGCCTGACGCCTATTACCAGCTCAACCTTGATTTTCACAGGGTGGTGGCAGAGGCTGCGGGCAACGCTTTCTTGCTCGATATGATCAAATTGAATGCGCGCAAGCTGATGGCCTATTATCGGGCGCGCTACCACTACAGGGGCGTCATTGCGACATCCGCCGTTGAGCACCGCAAGATCGCAGATTTGATCGTGGCGCGCGACGGAAACGGCGCAGAAGCAGCCATGGAAAGTCATGTGAGCTTTGACCACATCACCGCGATGGATCTGCTGGCTGTGCTGGACTAGTTTTCCTCTAAAAACAAAGCAATACGCTCGGCCATTCCGAGCATGTCCGCGTCTTCCGTGAGCGATTTTCGCGCGCGCTCGGTGACGTCTTGCGGCAACTCGCCAGACAAGTGTTCCACCAAAGCGGCGATGAAATCAGGCTCCATTTCCGGGTGATACTGCGTTGTCATCACAGACGTTCCGATGACGAAAGCCGCGACGCCGCAGTCAGGGCCTTCGGCCAGCACTTCGGCCCCTTCGGGAAGCCGTGTGACCTGCTCGCTGTGGCTTGCGTAGAGCGGCAGCTTGGTGCCGTCGCGGTAGCGCGCCTCGACAAGGCCAAAGACCCAGCCCTCGGGGTTGGCTCCCACTTTGCCGCCCAAGGCCAGTGCGATCGCCTGATGGCCAAAGCAAGCGCCAAACATCGGAATCTCTGCGGCGTAGATCTCGCGGATGAGCGCAAAGAGCCGCTCAACCCAAGCCTCGCCGGAGTTCACAGAATGCGGCGAGCCTGTGATAAGAAAGCCGTTGATACCCTCAAGACTGTCGGGAAAGACGCCGTCTTTCACCGAATAGACGACATAGTCCCATTCAGGGCGCACCCTGCGCATCATGGCCGGAAACTTCTCTCCATCCTTTGGCCAAGCCTGCGAAAAGGCGCTTTCGTCGGTGTTTGTCATCAAAACGGCTATGCGCATTTGGGCCTCCGGTTGAGAAATGTCTTTACATATTTAAAGTCACTTATAATATACTTAACATATCAACAACAAGGTGGAAAGCGCTATGACTGTCTGGAACCCGACGGATGACGGCTATGCCGACCTCTCAAGCCACGACACCTTCGAGAAGGGCGCGCCGCACAACACCTTCGCGCGCCTGCGCCGCGAAGACCCAGTAAGCTGGACAGAATACAACGGCGGAGAGAACTACTGGTCGATCACCCGCCAAGCCGACATTCTGGAAATGAACCACAACACAGCAGTGTTTTCCTCGGCGCGTGGCATCCGCATGGAAGACCAAAGCTATGAAGAATATCTCGCGCGCCGCACTTTCCAAGAGACAGATGCGCCCGAGCACATGATGACGCGGATCAAGGTTGCCAAGGCCTTCTCAAAGCCGGTGATCGCGCAGTTTGACGACGAGATCACCAAGCTCTGCGACGATATCCTCGACGAGGCGCTGAGCGTAGACAGCTTTGATGCGACCAAGACAATCGCGCGGCAATTGCCGATGCAAATGCTGGGCCGTATCCTTGGCCTGCCCGAGGAAGACTTGCCTTGGCTGGTGGAGAAAGGCGATGCGCTTATCGCCAACACCGACCCCGACTTTACCGACCACGTGCTTGACAAAATGAGCACCGACGAGTTCCGCATGATGCCGTTCAACTCCCCTGCAGGAGCTGAACTTTTCGTGTATGCAAAAGAGCTTATGGCGAAAAAGGAAGCGGCCGGCGACACCTCGGGTGTGCTGCATATGATCCTGCAAGAGGGCAAAGACGGCAGCACCATCACCGAGGAAGAGTTTCGCAACTTCTTCTGCCTTCTGGTGGCTGCGGGCAATGACACCACGCGCTATTCTATCGCGGCGGGCATTCAGGCGATGTGCCACCAGCCGGAGCTGCTTGAGCAGATGAAGCACGCTGACATCTGGGCTACCGCCCCTGACGAGATCATCCGCTGGGCCACGCCCGCGCTCTACTTCCGCCGCACTGCGATGCAAGACTACGAAGCGCACGGCAAGCTGATCCGCGAAGGCGACAAGGTGCTTTACTGGTGGTCATCGGGCAACCGCGACGAAGAAGCATTTGATGCGCCCTTCCGCGTCAACCTCGCGCGCCAGAACAACAAACACCTGAGCTTCGGGCAAGGCGGGCCGCATGTCTGCCTTGGCATGTGGCTGGCGCGCCTTGAAGTGCGGGTGTTGTTTCAGGCCCTTGCCAAACGGCTGTCACACATCGAAGCTGACGGCGAGCACAAGTTCCTGCGCTCGAACTTCGTTGGCGGGATCAAGTCACTACCCGTGCGCATCAAGCGCGCCTAACACACAAAGGGCAAAAGCCTATCTTAGAGGGCAAAAGCCCCATCAGGGAGAACCATCATGCCAGACCGTTTGCGCGCACTCTTTTGCGACCATCTTTCGATCATGCGGGGCAAATACCTGCCCGCCAGCAAGATTTCAGACAATGACACGCGGTTTTGCCGCTCAACCTTCGGGGTGCATTACGACAAAGACCTGCTCAACGCCCCCGGCGCCATGATGATGGAAGGCCTCCCCGACATGGAGCTGCGCTGGAAGCATGACGAGATCCGCGACAGCTGGGACGATGGCACCAAGATCGTGATCGGCGACTTGTATGACGACGCGGGCGCGCCCCTGCCCCTGTGCCCGCGCGGCGCCTTGAAACGCGCGGTTGCCGCTTGGGAGGCTAAAGGGCTGACGCCCAAAGTCGGCATCGAGCTTGAATGCTTCGCCCTGCAAACCGACGACCAAGGCCGCCTGGCGCCCTACGACGCGCCCGGCGGCGTTGTCTATGGCACGGGCCCTTTCTCCGACCCGCTGCGCTTTAACGACGCGATCTGGGAGGAAGCCGAGCGCCTTGGCTTTCCGATCGAGATGATCACCTCGGAGTTTGACAACCCGCAGTTCGAATATGTCCTCACATTCGACAACGCGCTAAAAGCCGTTGATAACATAGTTCTTTTCCGCCTGATGGCGCGGGAAATCGCGCTCGAGCATGGCGTGTTGCTCAGCTTCATGCCCAAGCCTCTGGCCGAGGCTGGCGGCTCTGGCATGCACATCAACTTCTCGTTTACCGACAAGAGCGGCGCCAATGCGCTGTCCTCGGGCGAACTAGGCGGGCCCGAGCACATGAACGACCTCGCCCGCGGCTGCCTTGCGGGGCTGCTGCACCACCACAAAGGCCTCGCGGGGCTGATCGCGCCAACTGCCAACAGCTATCAGCGGCTGCAACCTGGTTCGCTCTCGGGCTACTGGCAGAACTGGGGCGGCGACCACCGCAATGTCACCACGCGCATCAGCTCGGAGGGCGGCGTGAAGGCGCGACTTGAGCACCGGATGGCCGACGCTTCGGCCAACCCCTACACAGCCGTCGCCGCCGTTTTGCAGGCGTCCTTGCTGGGCGTGGAGAAGGGCTATGCGCTTCAGCCGATGGAAACGGGCGACGGCTTTGAAAAGACCGACGCGACAGTTGGCTGCGCCTCTGACCTCAAGGGGGCCGCGGCGGATTTGAAGGCCGACACCGTGCTGTGCGAAGCCGTCGGAGACATGCTCTGCGCCAACCATGTTTACATGAAAGAGCAGGAATTCAAGAAAACACGCGATCTGGAAGGCGACGCGTTGCGCGACTTCTATGTGCATTTTGTTTGATCGGAGAGACCCATGAAAGTTACTTGGAAACTGCCTGACGGCGGCGAAATTTCGGCAGATGTTGCCAATGGCACCAACATGATGGAAGCGGCTGTGGCCAACAACGTGCCCAATGTCATCGGCGAATGCGGCGGCTCTCTGGCCTGCGCGACCTGCCATGTTTACGTCGACGCAGACTGGGCTGAAAAGACGGGCGAAGTTGACGACTTTGAAGACGCGATGCTGGATGCCACCGAGGCCGAGCGCGAGGCCAGCTCACGCCTGTCTTGCCAGATCGTTGCGGCGGATGAGTTTGACGGGCTGGTTCTGATCGTTCCGCAGGCCTAGTTTTCCGGATCGAAGTTAGCGGCGCAAACCCGACAAAGCGTTTTGCGCAAGCGAGCGTGTAGGCCGGCAGCCTGCGTTGTTGCCCCCACATACAAGACGACGTAGGGGGCGACCCCACACGCAGGCTTTAGTGGGGGCCAGCCCCCCACACCCCCGGGATATTTAGAAAGAGAAGAAAGAGCAGGAGGTGGCGTTTTGCTGCCGATCGGGGCTTTTGTTTTTTGCATAAATAATTTAGGTTATCCGAAAGTAACATTCGGATAACCTAAATATGACACAGCAGAACATCCCTTCCGTTTACGACGCAGAACCTATTCCCGCAGAAGCGCGGGCTGAAATTGATCGCTTGCTGCAAACGGGTGACTTGTTTCGCTATACGGCGCCAGAAGATGCGCCTGTTGCCCTGCTGGAGCGTGAATTTGCAGCCCTTCTCGGGGCGAAATATGCATTAGCGGTAAGTTCATGCTCCGCTGCTTTGTTCTTGTCTCTCAAGGCTTTGGGCCTGCCCCGCGATGCGCGCGTGCTGATCCCCGGGTTTACTTTTGCGGCAGTGCCTTCCTCGGTTGTTCATGCGGATTGCGTGCCAGTGCTTTGTGAAGTCGGCGAGAATTACCGCATTGATATCAATGACTTTCAGGCGCGCCTTGAGGATAGTATCGACGCAGTGGTCATCTCGCACATGCGCGGCCACACCTCAGACATGGACGCGATCATGGCGCTCTGTGCGGCGCGTAACATTCCCGTTGTCGAGGACGCTGCCCACTCGCTTGGAACCAAGTGGCATGGCGAGAATATCGGCACCATCGGGCGGATCGGCTGCTTTTCGTTTCAGTCTTATAAAATGATCAACGCTGGCGAGGGTGGCATTCTGATCACCGACGATGCAGACGCCGTTGCGCGGGCGGTTATCATGTCGGGCGCCTATGAGCACAACTGGCGCAAACACATGGCCCCCGGGGACAACTCGCCCGAGCTTGAGGCCGCTTTCGAGCGCTGGCAGAACAAGCTGCCACTTTACAATTTGCGCATGTCAAACCTGTCGGCAGCGGTAATTCGCCCCCAGCTTGGCCACCTCGCACGGCGCGTGAGCGACGGGCTGCGCAACCACGACTATGTGGCAAACGCCCTTGAGAACAGCCCCTGGATCACTGTGCCAGACAAGCTTGCCCCCGAAGAGCGCGCGCCGGATTCGATCCAGTTCAACCTCGTGGGAATGAGCGACGACGAGACCCGCGCCTTTGCCGAAGCCGCCGCCGAGCGGGGCGTGAAAGTGCAGGTTTTCGGGCTGTCCACAGACAATGCCCGCGCCTTCTGGAACTGGGAGTTCATCCCCGGGGGGGCACCCGAGTTGCCGCAAACCCGCAAAATGCTGATGCGCGCCTGTGATGCCCGCCTGCCCGCGCGGCTCACCATGCCGGAGCTCGACAGCATTATCGAAGCGCTCACCAGCGCGGCGAGCGACGTCAAAGGGGCCTACGCTAAAGCAGTTTGATCGTGCCTTCGATCTGCGGGAAGGTCGCCAAAGCGGGCGTGACAACCGTGTCGCGCAAGACAGGGCGCAGCTTTTCAGCCACTTGAGCGGGCATATCTTGCAAGATCCCCGCCCGCGCGGTGAGGCTTATGCGCCGTGACAGCGGCTCAAAGGGCAGTTCCATCACGTCAATCTTGGGGGCAAAGCGGCGCGCGCGCATCAGGGCGAGCGGCGTCAGGATCGTCCAGCCGGCCCCCTGCCCCACCATAGCGAGAATGGCGTGATAACTGTCAAGCTCGAAGCGGTGCGCAAGCCGCAGGTTCTGGCGCGCAAGGTGACTGGCGATCATCCGGCCCATGTAGTGGCGCGAGGTGTATTGCACCAAGGGCAAGCGCTTAAGCTGCTTTAAAACATCACCTTTCTGGTCGATCGCGCCTTTCGGAGCGGCAACCACAAAACTGTCTTCCAGAAGCGGGTGCACCTCCATCCAGTCAGCAACCGCGCCCATCTCGGCGGCCACGATCACGTCAACCGCGCGGGTGTCCAGCTGATCGTAGAGAAAGTGGCTAGCACCCGTCTCAAGCAAAAACTGGCAGGTTTTCAACTCGCCTGCCATTTGGGTGAGCAGCTGCGGCGTCACGTCAACCTCGAAGTCTTCGATCATCCCGAGGCGAAAGCGGGTCAGCGCCGCCAAGTCCGACATCGCCAGCTCGGCGCGCACCTGCTCGGCTTCGTTGAGAATATTTTGTGCACGACGGCGGAAAATTTCGCCCGCGGGCGTCAGCAAGACAGGGCGCGCGTTGCGCTGCAACAGCGTCACCCCAAGAGCGCCTTCGAGGTTGGTAAGTTGCTGCGAGACAGCAGAGGGGCTCGCATCCAGCCGCCTTGCAGCAGCTGTGATCGAGCGCTCCTCGGCGGTCGCGATAAAAACTTCCACGCCCCAAAGGGTAATCTTGCCTGAGGCTTCCGCCATGAAGGCTTACTTACCCATCTTGCTGAGCTTGGCCTGCAAGGCCGCCAATTCGGCTTTGATCTCGTCAAGGCCTTCGGCGTCTTCGGCGTCCTCTTCAGGCGCGGGCTCGGTCGGGGCTGCCTTCTTGCCAGCGCCAGTCATGCCGCCTGTCATGGCATTCATAAAGGCCTGTTGCTGGGCCTTCATCGCCTCAAAGCCCGGCACAGTGCTCATCGGGTTCACCATGTTTTCCATCACTTTTGACTGCCCGTCGCGGAGCATGTCAAAGCTGGCCTGCAAGAATTGCGGCATAATGCTGGTGGCTTGGTTGGTATAGCTGCGCACGATGTCGTTGAGCACCGGCACCGGCAGCATGCTTTCACCGCGGCTTTCGTGCTCGGCGATGATTTGCAGCAGATACTGGCGTGTCAGGTCGTCGCCGCTTTTCAGATCAACAATCTGGACTTCGCGGCCATCGCGAATAAACGCAGCAATATCATCAAGTGTGACGTAGTCACTTGTCTCGGTGTTATACAGCCTGCGGCTCGCGTAGCGTTTAATCAGCAGTGGCTTTTCAGTATCCGTCATGCGGGTTTCCTCCCAGAAGAAGCGCCTTGGTAAATGCAGCGCTGCAGCAAAGCTTAGTTGAGCTGCAAACAAAAAGAAAGAGCGAGCCTTCTCAGGCCCGCTCCACTTTGGTGCGCTGTTTTTCAGGGAGGGGAAAAAAGCGCGAACCAGTTACCGTCAGCTTACTTGGCAGCTGTGGCTTTCTTGGCTGCTTTTGTAACTTCGTCAGTTGCTTTTTTAACAGCTGTTTGAGCTTCTTCTGAAGCGTCTTTGCCAGCTGCCATCATCAGTTCAACTGTTTCGAGTTGTACTTTTTTCGCAACTTCGGCGAAGGCTGCCATGTTTTCGGCGGCAACTTCAGCTTGAGCTGAGGCGAAGTCTGTCATCGCTTTTGCGTAGTCAGCTGGCTCGGCTTTGGCTTTTGACATGTCTGTCAGTTTTGCAAGCGTGTCTGTCGCCCATTTGCCTGAGATTTCGGCTGATTTCTCGGCGGCTTGAACAGCTACGTTTGAGAATTTCTCGCCAAGCTCGGCTTGGTTTTTGAACGCGCCGTCAAAGGCTTTCGTGTCGACTGGGAATGCGCCCATCATTTCTTTGAGTGTCGCTGTGAAATCTGTTGCGTTTGTCATGTGTCTAATCCTTTGGTTGAGGCGCTGAAGGCCCGTTCGTTTCTTTAGTGATGACACTGATATACATGCTGCAGCGCGGCATTTCAAGCTTTTTTCTGCATTGCAGCATGGTCAACTTACTCAAGGGCAACCCTTTGTAATATAACGAAATTCAAGTACATGCCGCATTGCAGCATTCTTTTGGGGCAAATTTTCACAAACAGAAATATGCTGGTTTTGGCCTGCCTCGCCTAAAAAACGGGCGACTCAGACCACGGGTTTGAGCGTGACATATGTGCCGGGCGCGTCGCAGAGCGCTTCATAGCCCGCGCCCCCTGGTGTGCGTGCAGGCACCATTTTGCCAGAGCGCTTGGACAGCCAGCCCTCCCAACGCGGCCACCACGAGCCTTCGTTAAACGTGGCCCCTGCCATCCAACCTTCTGCGTCTTGCGACAGGTCGGTGTTGGTGTAATGGCCGTATTTCTTTTTGCTGGGTGGGTTTACCACGCCCGCAATATGGCCCGACTGGCTGACAAGGAAGGTTCTGTCTTTCGCGCCTGTCTGGGTGAAGCCGCGATAGCAGTCTTTCCACGCGGCGATATGATCGGTCTCGCAGGTGACGGAAAACAGCGGGATCGTCACGTTTTTGATATGCAGCTTCTCACCGAGCATCTCATAGCCGGTTGTGACAAACTCGTTCTTCTGGCAAAGGCCGCGCAGGTATTCCATCACCATGGTGCCTGGCAGATTGGTGCTGTCACCATTCCAGAACAACAAGTCAAAGGCGGGCGGCGTTTCACCCATCATATAGCTTTTGATAGCGGGCCCATAGACAAGGTCGTTGGAGCGCAGAAAGCTCATGGTGCGCGACATGATCACCGAGCGCAGCACGCCGTATTTATTCACTTCTTCCTCGATGCCATCGACGAAGTCGTCTTGCAGGAAGGGTGTAAACTCCCCCTGCTCGCTGAAATCGGTCAGGGCTGTAAAGAACGTCGCCGACTTGATCGACTTGTCGCCCTTGGCCTTCATGTAGGCCAGCGTCATGTGCAGCGTCGTTCCGGCGATACAATAGCCAACCGCGTTCACCTGCTTTTCACCGGTGATCTCTTTGGCAACGCGGACCGCTTCCAGCATGCCGCTTTCCACATAGTCGCTCATGCCAAACCGACCCTCTGCCGCGCCGGGGTTGCGCCAGCTGACCACAAACAAAGTATAGCCTTGCTCGGTGATCCATTTGATCAGGCTGTTCTCTGCCTTTAGATCAAGGATGTAAAACTTGTTGATCCACGGCGGGAAAATGATCAGGGGTGTCGCGTGCACCTCTTCGGTACGTGGCGCATATTGGATCAGCTCGAGGATATCATTGCGAAACACAACCTTGCCCTCGGAAGCGCCCACATTGCGGCCAAGCTCGAAGGCGCTCTCGTCAGCCAGTCGCACCAGCATCTCGCCGCCGTTGCTTTCAATGTCGGCCACAAGGTTCTCAAGCCCCTGTACCAGAGATTCGCCGTCAGTCTGAACGGCGCGCTCAAGCGCATCGGGGTTGGTGCCCAGAAAATTGGTTGGCGCCAGCATGTCGATAATCTGATCCGAGAAGAACTTCAGCCGCCGCTTGTCCTTTGGTTCAAGGTCGTCCACATCCTCAACAGCGGTGCGGATCGCCTCGGCGTTGATCATATACTGCTGCTTGACGAAGTTGAAATAGGGGTTTGTCTGCCATAACGGGTTGGAAAAGCGCTTATCTGCTGCCCCGCTGTCTTCCGGTGCCTTAAAGCCGCCTTCCACAAAGGCTTTCTGCGCCTCGACAAAGTGGCCAACAGACTTGCCCCAATAAGACAGCTGATGCTCATAGAGGCGCTGCGGGTTTTCCACCATCTCGGCCCAGTAGTTCACTGCAGCGCTCTGAAACAGCTCGGGGTTTGGCGCGCTCAGGCTCGGATTCACCGGCTTTCGTGCCCCGAGAGCTCCCATCAAGCGTTCGGTCAGTGCCTCGACACGGGCCAGATTGGCCTTCATTTTATCAAGATTCTCGCCTGCGACATCATCTGTTGTTGTCATCTTAATAAAATTCCCCTAGCTTTTTCTGCAATGCGGCATAAACTGAGCCGTGACAGTCACACCTTACGAAGTGATTTACCTTTGGTAAACACAACCTTTGAACAAGGAAGCCGCAAATGCGCTATATGGCAAGCTACGATTGGATGGAGACAATCCGCAACACCAACCAGTGGCTCGGAGCGACAGCGCTTTCCGTGGCATCTTACCCCGCATTTGCGATGGTGCCAAACCCTGCATTGGAATGGATGGCCGCTTGGGGCGAAGTGACAGAGCGTAGCTTCCAGCGAATGACAGCCAAACCCGACTGGGGCATTGACACCTTCACCTGTGAAGATGGCCGCGACCATATCATCAACGTCGAGCACGTTGTCGAACGCCCCTTTGGGGATCTGGTCCACTTCAATGTCACAGGCCGCGAGCCTGCCAAGCGCAAAGTGCTTGTTGTTGCGCCCATGTCGGGCCACTACGCGACGCTGCTGCGCTCAACCGTCAAAAGCCTGATCCGTGACTGCGAAGTCTACATCACAGACTGGCACAATGCGCGCGACATTCCGGTGTCCGAAGGCAAGTTCGACGTGGAAGACTACACGCTCTACCTTGTTGATTTCATGCGCGAACTTGGCCCTGACACCCACGTCATCGCGATCTGCCAGCCAGCGCCTCTGACGCTCGCGGCGACAGCCTATCTGGCCGAAATCGACCCCGATGCGCAGCCACGCTCGCTCACGCTCATCGGCGGCCCGATCGACCCTGATGCAACGCCAACAGAAGTCACAGACTTCGGCTCGCGCGTGTCCATGGGCCAGCTGCAAGAGACCATGATCCAGCGTGTTGGTTTCAAGCACAAAGGTGTTGGCCGTAAAGTATACCCCGGCCTTTTGCAGCTGTCTTCGTTCATCTCGATGAACTCCGAAACACATGCCAAAGCCTTCCAGGATCAGATCGGCCGTGTCGCACGTGGCGAAGCGTCTGAGCACGACAAGCACAACAAAT
The DNA here is from genome assembly GCA_947497495.1 of uncultured Lentibacter sp. Lineage (GTDB taxonomy): Bacteria > Pseudomonadota > Alphaproteobacteria > Rhodobacterales > Rhodobacteraceae > Lentibacter. The sequence continues at coordinate 242,735 of CANMGT010000003.1, read as the reverse complement.
TCTACGACGAATACCTCGCCGTGATGGACATGACCGCCGAGTTCTACCTCTCGACAGTCGAGCGCATCTTCAAAAACGGCGAGATCGCCAAAAACGAGTTCGTCGTTGACGGCCATAAAGTCGATATCGGCAAAATCACAACTGTCGCGGTGAAAACCGTTGAGGGTGAAAACGACGATATTTCAGCGCCCGGCCAGTGTATCGCCGCGCTTGATTTGTGCACCGGCCTGCCCGACAGCAAAAAAGCCTCACACGTTGAGCCAGGTGCTGGCCACTACGGCATTTTCGCGGGCAAAAGCTGGCGCAACAACATTCGCCCGCTGGTGCTCGACTTTATCGACGCCAACGCGGAAGCGCCGACAAAGGCGACAGAGGCCAAGAAAGCGGCCAACAGCAACGTCGCCTAAGCCCAGAGCCACTCTGCGATCCACAAGACACAGCCCACGGGCAGCGCAATGGTGAACGCCATAAGTGCTGCCCCGAGGGGTGTCAGGCTGACAGGGGCTATTTGCAGCCCGAAGACGGATTTCCGCGTTTTCATAAGCTGAGATTAACCACGTTTTAGGTTTCATTTGGCTTAACAAGCCCATGACAGCTGAAAATGCTCCCCTGCAACAGTCCAACCTGTTCAATGACGCGCTCGCGCTCATGGGCCGCGAGGTTGTCAGCCTGGAGTTGCCGCATGGGCGCGCCTTTGCGTTGCGCCGCCGCCCCTTGCCTGCACTTGTGTCACGGGGGCCTGTGTGGGCCAGTTCGACTGATGTGACCAGTTCAACCAGTGCGCCCAGTTCAACCAGTGCGCCCAGTCTCGCCGAAAGAACGGAAAGCTTTCAGAGCGCGGCGCAGCAAGGCGTGCGGCTTGTTAACGCCGAGTTTCCCGCCGATTCGGCGGCGCTCAAAGCCGCCGGATTTCGCCAGATCCTCACATCAGCGCATATCGCCGAGCTGGATCTGACCTTGCCAGTCGCGCAGTTGCGCGCAAACATGCACGGCAAATGGCGCAACCGCCTCACCGCCGCAGAGGCCGCCCTGCCCAGCCGCTGCAAACTGCTGCACCGCGCTTTCAAGCCCGCGCGCGACAGCTGGCTGCTTAGACAAGAGGCCGCCCAGCAAAAGCAACGCCGCTATCGGGCTTTTCCGCCCGCGATGGTGCTGGCGATGTCACAAGCCGCCCCCAGATCCCTGCGGATGTTTACGCTTGAAGCAGAGGGCACCCCCCTCGCCGCGATGCTGTTCTTGCTGCATGGGCGCGCAGCCAGCTATCATATCGGATGGTCGGGCGACGGCGGGCGCAAACGCGGCGCGCACAACCTGTTGCTCTGGGAGGCCATGCAAAGCCTGAAGGCCCGCAACATCGAGCGCTTGGATCTCGGCACCGTCGACACGCAGACCTCAGCCAGCCTCGCGCGTTTCAAGCTTGGAGTGGGCGCGCAGTCACGTGCCTTGGGCGGCACTTGGTTGCGCCTTTGGCCCGCGCGGCGCCCGCAGCCTTAACGTTTGACACCCCGCCAGATCGCCCAAAAACTGTATGCACGCGTGCTGCACGGAGAGCTGCATACAAAGCTGCATACCGTAGGCACTGCTGATTCCCGCAGAACTGGCATTCGTTAACGCGGGCTGTCAGTCGCGCAAAACATAGGGCTGTTGCAGCCAATCAGTGAGGAGCGCGTTGACTTCTTCCGGCGCTTCCAATGTCGGGATATGGCCCGCATTTTCGATGATCTGCAGCTTCGCATAGGGGATCAGCTCGGCCATAAACTCGTGCCGCTTGGGCGGGGTCAGCCCGTCATGCGCACCGCACACCACAAGCGCGGGAACGCGACACTTGCGCAGGACGGCCTGTTGGTCACGCCGGCGCTGTAAGGCCCTGATTTGGCGCAAAAAAGCTTCTGGTCCAAGGCTTGCAGCCATTTCTTGCGAGCGCGCCAGAACAGCCATGCGCCCGGCTCCCGGGGCAAGGTATTCGGGCTTCAAGAAGCCGCGGATCACGTCCATCATCCGCCCTGATCTGATGCCCACAATCATCGGCTCGTAAGCCGCCGCGCTTTGCGGTGTCTCCGCCAGCGGGTTGGTGTCCATCAAGCAGATACGCGTCACACGCTCAGGCGCACGGCGCAAAATTTCCATCGCGATGATGCCGCCCATCGACAGCCCAGCCAGCGCAAATTTCTGCGGCGCCTGCATGAGAATTTCCGAGGCAATTTCCTCGATCCGCTCGCCCTTTCCCATCGACGCGATCATCACGTTCCTCTCCAACGAAAAATGCTCGATTTGCCTTTGAAACAAGCGTGAATCGCACATCATTCCGGGGATCAGCAGAAGGGGTTCTGTCATCGCTTTTGCGCCTTTGTGACTGTCTTGCGCGCCAACTTCGCACACCGCGCTGGCACGTCAACCTTCGAATCCGACCAGCCCGCGAAAAGGCGGAAAATCAGCATATCTTGTCTGGCGCGCGGCAAGGCTTTCCTCTGGCTCGGCCCCTCTTGCCAGCAAGGTGCCGCGCGGCGCGATGTAGCTTGAAATCATGCGCCAGGGCTTTGGCCGCCAACTGATGTTAAACGCGCAGAGCTTTGGGAAAAACCAGAGCTCGGAATAAGGCAAGTGATCATGGATCCAATAGGCCAAGTCCCTCCAATCACGCCCTTTTTCATAGTGGTCCGCAAACCACGGCAACGCGATGGAGGCCCCTGCGATCGCCTCCGTGCCCTCGCCCCTGTCCCAGATATGGCACTCCTGCGGATAGTCATTTCGGGCGCAGTTGAGGCGGTTTTCATTGCCAAAAGTGTTGAGTGTGCCTGAACGGTAGCCCGAGCGCACAGCCACGCGCCCGAAGGTTTCTTCAAGCGGGTCAAGCAAGGCCTCACAAAACGCCCGTCCATTGGCGATCGCCAGCTCCGGCTTCTCCGGAATGTTTTGTAGGGCATGGAAATTGGCGATCTCCGAGTAAAGAAATTCGCGCATGTAAAAGTATTTTGAAAGCCGCACGCGCCCCAGTTTTTCAAGGCTCCACATGCTCTTTGGGGGCCGCATCAGCTGTAACCGTTCCAGCAGAATGCGCCCTCATCGGACAGGGGCGAAAACGGGTTAAACGTGATCTCCCAGATGTGCCCGTCAGGGTCTGCGAAATAGCCGTGGTGCCCGCCCCAAAACACGTCACTTGCGTCTTTGAGGATACGCGCGTCAGCCTCACGAGCCGCTTTCATCAGCTCTGAAACCTCTGCTTTTTCGCGCAGGTTATGGCTCAGCGTCATGGCTCCGTGGCCAAGCTCCGTTTCGCTCAGCCCCATGTCTTCCGCTAGTTTGGCGCGCGGGTAAAGCCCCAGCGTCATGCCGATCAGATCAAACGCGACAACCCCATCAGGGCTGTCAACGCGCTGCCAGCCAAGGGCCTCGTAAAACGCCGCCGAACGCGCTATATCCGACACGCCAAGCGTGATCAGAGATATCCGTTGCTCCATGCTATAACCCTTTGATCCAATTCAGTATAATCTCAGTCGTGGCCGCCGTCTGTGCGGGGGAAATGATGTCTCCGGCAATGACATGGCGGCTCGCCCCGACTTTCGCATCTTCGGGCAAAATTGCCTCAGTCACAGCTCCGCCCCAGTCGCGGGAGACGCGCGCACTCGCGGCCCCGTCAACGACGCGGTCATCAAGCGCGTAGTGAAAAAGCGCAGGAATGCTCAGCGCGCTGTAGCTTGCCGATGCGGCCTCTTTTACGAGGGCGGCCAGCGGGAAAACGGCAACTGTCGGGTAACGTGTTGTCCAGTATTTCTCCTGCAACCCATTCGCGGCCTTCCACGAGCGCTCGTGGCCAGCCACCAGCGGTAAAATATAGCGCGCGGCAGGCATGGTCAGGAGCGGGGCCATCGGGTCATTGATGCCAAAGTTGGGCGAGACAAACACGATCCCCTTGATCTTCGCCTGCTGTGCGTCGTCAAGCATTGCAAGTGCGGCCAATGTCCCGCCTGTCGATGTGCCCAGCACGACAACCTCGTCACCGACAGCGCGCGCGGCGGCCAAGGCCTCGACGGTGTCGTGCATCCAGTCGGAAACGCGGGCCTCTGCCAAGGCCGTTCCGCCGCGCCCGTGGCCTGTCAGTCGTGTGTAAACAAGGTTGGCGCCAAGGGCAGCGGCGAGCCTGTCCGGCACGGGCCTGATCTCTTCGGATGTCGCTGAAAACCCGTGGATATAGACCAGTGACAGCGGCGTGCGCACCTCCTGCTGGCCGGCCCAGATAACGCGTTTTTCAACGCCTTCTGTGATGTCCTCGAAAGCGCTTTCGATGCTTTCAAAGTAAACCTGCACCCCCTCGCCAAACTTGCGGGGCTCAAATTGGGCCGCAAGATCAACCCTCTCGTAGGGGCCAAACAGATATGCCAGCGAGCAGACGGCGGCGAGCGCCAAAAGCAACCTGCCCAGCCATCTGCCAAACCGTCTCATATGCGAGCGATCACGTCGGCCAGCGCCTCTTCAAGAAGTTTCAGACAGGTGGCATCAGAAAAGCGGTGATCGGCATCTTTCACCAGAGTAAGGCGCATATCAGGCCCCTCGGCGTGCTCTAAAAGGCCCACAGCGTGGGCCGTGCTGACAGCTTCGTCAGCCGTGCCTTGCAAGAACCTGACAGGAAAATCCATCACGAGCCTATCGCGCATAACCAAGTGGTTGCGCCCGTCCTCGATCATCCTTTTGGTGACGATATAGGGATCCATATAGTCCGAGGGCAGCTCGACAAACCCGTCCCGCTCAAGGGCTTCTTTTTGCGCATCGGAAAAGCTTGGGAGATAGCTGTCTTCGGTGAAATCCGGTGATGCGGCGATCGTGACCATGCCCGCGATCCGCTCGGGGATAGCGCGCGCCAGAAGCAGCGCCTGCCAGCCTCCCATGGAGGAGCCGACAATCAGCAGCGGGCCAGCTGTCACGCCTTTCAAAATGGCAAGCGTGTCTTGGTGCCAGTCGCCGATGCAGCCCTCTTCAAAGCGGCCAGAGCTTTCGCCATGGCCAGAATAGTCAAACCGCAGCGAGGCATAGCCATTGTCCTTGGCCCAAGCCTCAAGGTGAACAGCCTTGGTGCCTTCCATGTCAGACTTCAGGCCGCCACAGAATACTATGCATGGCCCCTGCCCGCCCTGTTTGTGATAGGCGATCCGCCGCCCCTGTGGCGTGTCAAAATACTGCGTATGGCTCATGCTGGCCCTCCCCGTGTTTGGCGCCGTGTTCGGCCTAGTTTGCAACAGGCTCACACCCCTCACAAGCCCCCGCTTGACTTGCCTAGGCCAAAAGCGCAAAACCCTCGCGAACCCAACCCGCAACCGGGCGCTTTTGTAGGCGCCAAACTGACGAGGAGCTAGGCCATGAGCCAGATTTCCCTGACACTTCCTGACGGCAATTCACGCAGCTACGAGGCGGGCATGACCCCTGCCGATGTGGCGGCTGACATTTCGTCGAGCCTGCGCAAGAAGGCCATCTCGGCAACAGTCAACGGCCAGCACTGGGACTTGCAATGGCCCATCGAGGCTGACGCCGAAATTGCGCTTCATACGCTCAAGGACGAAGAGCAAGCCAATGAGCTGATCCGCCACGACTTTGCGCATGTCATGGCCCGCGCCGTGCAGGAGCTGTGGCCGGATGTCAAAGTCACGATTGGCCCTGTGATCAACAACGGCTGGTACTACGACTTTGACCGCAAAGAGCCGTTCACGCCCGAAGACCTTGCGCTCATCGAGAAGAAGATGAAAGAAATCATCAACTTGCGTGATGATGTGCGCACAGAAATCTGGCCACGCGACAAGGCTGTTCAGTTTTACAAAGACAACAACGAGCCCTTTAAAGTCGAGCTGATCGACGCCATTCCCGGCGACGAGCCACTGCGCATGTACTGGCACGGCGACTGGCAAGACCTGTGCCGCGGACCGCACCTGCAAAACACAGGCCAGCTTCCTGCTGACGCCTTCAAACTGATGAGCGTTGCAGGCGCCTACTGGCGGGGCGACAGTAACCGCGAGATGCTTCAGCGCATTTACGGCGTGGCCTTCACGGGCAAGGAAAAGCTCAAAGCGCACCTCAACATGCTTGAGGAAGCCGCCAAACGCGACCACCGCAAGCTCGGCCGCGAGATGGATTTGTTCCACATGCAAGAAGAGGCTCCGGGCCAGATTTTCTGGCACCCGAACGGCTGGCGCATTTACACTGAGCTGCAAGACTATATGCGCCGTCGCCAGCGCGCAGGCGGGTATGTTGAGGTGAACACGCCGCAGGTTGTGAACCGCAAACTCTGGGAGGCCTCGGGCCACTGGGAGAGCTACCAGGAGAACATGTTTATCGTGGAAGTGGATGAAGACCACGCCCGCGAAAAGACAATCAACGCGCTCAAGCCGATGAACTGCCCGTGCCACATCCAGATCTTTAACCAAGGCCTCAAAAGCTACCGTGACTTGCCGCTGCGCTTGGCCGAGTTCGGCTCGTGCAACCGCTATGAGCCCTCGGGCGCCCTGCACGGCATCATGCGCGTGCGCGGCTTTACTCAAGATGACGGGCACATTTTCTGCACCGAAGATCAGATCGTTGACGAGACTGCCAAGTTCATCAACTTCCTCGCCGCTGTCTACTCTGACCTCGGCTTTGATGACTGGACCATCAAGCTGTCGACCCGCCCTGAAAAGCGGATCGGGAGTGAGGAGACATGGGACAAGCTCGAAGCCGCGTTGGGCGACGCCTGTAACGCGGCTGGGCACGAGTATGAGCTGCTGCCGGGAGAAGGCGCGTTTTACGGCCCCAAACTCGAGTTCACCCTGACCGATGCGATCGGGCGCGAGTGGCAATGTGGCACGCTGCAAGTTGACAGTAACATGCCCGAACGCCTCAATGCCGCCTATGTTGGCGCGGACGGCGACAAGCACCTGCCCTATATGTTGCACCGCGCGACGCTGGGCAGCTTTGAACGCTTCATCGGCATCCTCATTGAGGAACACGCAGGCAAGCTGCCCTTCTGGCTGGCCCCGCGTCAGGTTGTTGTCGCGACGATCATCTCGGATGCCGATGACTACGCACATGAAGTTGTGGCCGCGCTTGTCGCCGCTGGTGTGCGCGCCGAAGTCGATACGCGCAACGAAAAGATCAACTATAAAGTTCGCGAGCACTCGCTTGGCAAGGTGCCTGTCATCCTCGCGATCGGGCATCGCGAAGTCGAAGAGCGCACGCTTACTGTGCGCCGTCTTGGCGAGAAGCAGACAAGTGTTACAAGCTTTGCGGATATCGTGAGCGAGTTGTCAAAAGCCGCAACGCCACCCGACCTTTTGTAACAATTGATCCAAATTCAACTGGCGGGCGTATTCATTTGCGCCCGCCTTTGTAATTTTACGGCCCAATTCGGCAAAATACATCACAAAAAGGTGCGCCTTCGCTCGCTTTAGCGTGATGCACGATGCCGTGAATGGCCTGTGTGCCCCTCTCCCCGCTAGTTTTATCACACCGCAAAACGCGGTTGATTTTAACGTTCAAGGGAGTTCCCAATGTCTAACATGATGAAAACAGTTGCCGTAGCAGGCGCCGTCGCAGCCGCCCTCAGCGCCCACGCCACAACAGCCTCAGCCGCCGAAAAAGAAAAGTGCTTCGGCGTTGCTCTTGCGGGCAAAAACGACTGCGCCGCCGGTGCGGGCACCACATGCGCAGGCACCTCGAAAGTTGACTACCAAGGCAACGCATGGTCGCTCGTCGACAAAGGCACCTGCATGGAAATCGAGCTGCCAGCTGGTATGGACAGCATGGCGCGCAAAGGCTCACTCGAAGCGCTCGACCGCGATCTTCCAAAAACCTGATCGAACTCTCAAGGGCGGGGTTTTCCCGCCCTTGCTTTCTGCGAGAGGCCTTATAATGCTTGATACCCGCACGCCATTTTCAGAGTTGCCCAACGCCCCCGGTGTTGGCTACAAGCCCCAGCATTTCTCTGAAATCATGGCGGATGCCCGCCCTGTCGGCTGGCTTGAAATCCACGCCGAGAACTACATGGGTGCAGGCGGCCGTCCGATCGCGCAGCTTGAGCATTTATCAGCCAAATTTCCCATTTCCGTGCATGGCGTGGGCCTGTCTATCGGCGGTGAAACCCCGCTTGACCGCGATCACCTTGCGCGCCTCAAACACCTTTGCGACTGGCTCAACCCCGCCAGTTTCTCCGAACATCTGGCTTGGTCGTCGCATAACAGCGCGTTTCTGAATGACTTGCTGCCGCTGCCTTACAATGCCGCCACGCTGAGCCGTGTTGTGAGCCATATCAACCAGTTACAAGACGTTCTCGGCCGCCAGATGCTGCTGGAGAACCCTTCGTCATATCTGGCGTTTGAGGCCTCCGACATGAGCGAACCCGCCTTTCTGGCCGAGATCGCTCAGCGCACGGGCTGCGGGCTGCTGCTTGACGTCAACAACGTCTTCGTGTCGGCAACCAACCTCGGGTTTAGCCCGCAAGCCTATATCGACGCCTTCCCGCTCGCGCAGGTTCGCGAAATCCATCTTGGCGGCCACGACGAAGACGAAGACGACGCAGGGCGCCCCCTTCTGATCGACAGTCACGGTCGCGAAGTCGATGATCCGGTTTGGGCGCTGCTCGACTACACGCTTGAGCGCGCGGGCCCCTGCCCCTTGCTGATCGAGTGGGACAACGATGTGCCTGACTGGTCCACGCTCGCCGCAGAAGCAAACCGTGCCCAGCAAGCCCTCTCGGTGGTTTGCGCATGAGCCAGGCGACTTTCACAAAAGCCCTGCTTGACCCTGCCCAGCCCGAGCCGGAAGGCCTGCAAGACGGCTTCGGCAACCCCGCCGGGCGCCGCTTTTCCGTTTATTGCAACAACGTCACGGTCTCGCTGATCGAAGCCCTAGAAGCGGGGTTTCCGGCTATCCGGAAGCTCATCGGAGAGGAGAACTTCACCAATATCGCGCACGAATACTTGCGCCGTGAGCCGCCGGCCTCGGCAGTGATGATGCTCTACGGCGCTGGCTTTGCCGACTTCCTGGAAGGTTTTGAACCCCTGTCCAAATACGGCTATCTCCCCGATGTGGCGCGGTTGGAATACCTGTTGCGCGAGAGCTATCACGCCGCAGATGCACCCGTGATAACGCCGCAGGCCTTGGCCGAAATCCCCACCCAAAACCTTGGGCAGGTGCGGCTGGTTTTATCCCCGTCAACGCGTTGTCTTGTGTCGCAATGGCCTGTGTTTTCGCTTTGGGCCTACAACACGCAAGCAAATGCCGCAAAACCCGCCGCACGCGCTGAAAGCGTGTTGATCACGCGCCCCGAGTTTGATCCGGCGCCGCATTTGCTGCCCGCAGGCGGCCAGGCTTTTGTGCGCGCCTTACAGGCCAAAAACACACTTGAACAATCCGCCACACAAGCCGCTGAATTAAATAGTGAATTCGACTTATCCACAGCTTTATCAACACTTCTAAACGCGCAGGCCATCTCGCGCATCGACTTTAAGGAAGCCCCATGAACACCCTGATATCACGCTATAAAGCCGTTTCCGAGACCCTGTCCGCTTCAGCCGCCGACATGCTGCCTCTGCTCGCGCGTTTCACATTTGCGGCGGTTCTGTTGCTTTACTTCTGGGCCTCAGGCGCAACCAAACTGGGAGACGGGCTATTCGGATTTTTGTCTCCAACAACAGGGGCTTACGCGCAGATCTTTCCCAAAGCTATGGAGGCTGTCGTTTATGATGTCTCGCAACTGGGCTGGTTTCACTGGGCCGTCGTAGTCGGCGGAACAGTTGCCGAATTCGCCCTGCCACTACTCATAACCATCGGGCTTCTGACACGCCTCTCCGCCCTCGCGATGATAGGCTTCGTTGTGGTGCAAAGCCTCACGGACTTGTTTGGCCATGGCGGCGCCCAACACCCCGAAACGCTCGGCGCGTGGTTTGACAGGATGCCCGACAGCGCCATTCTCGATCAGCGCACGTTCTGGGTCTTCCTGCTCACAACTCTGGTGATGCTCGGCGGTGGCTGGCTGTCCGTAGACCGCTGGCTCACGCGCTCAAAAGTGTGAGGCCGGCTGGTCGGGTTTGCCCGCAGCAACAGCCAGAATGCCGCCCAAAGCGCACATTCCGATCGGGAACATGGTGAACACGCCAAAGCCGAAAGCGTAGTAAACCAGCCCGGCAGCGGCGAGCATCAGAACGCCGCCAACCAAGGCGCGCATCTTTGACATGGCCCCTCCGGCGATTGCCAGCATCGGGGCGAGAAAGCTCGCAACGCGGATCAGCGTCACGTTGTCGACCTGTTTGGCAATGCCATCGATTTCGCCATGGCGCTCGATAACTTCGGTGTAACCATAGCCGAAAAAGCCGATCACCATGGCGATCAAGCCACCAATGATGCCCAACATAAGCGCTGCATTTCGCATGAAAATCTCCTTGCTGCTCCCTTAGCACATAAGGGTAAACTGCACGCTATCCAAGCAGTTCAGCCTGCACATCTTTGCCCCAGCCCAAATAAAGCACTCCTGCCGCGTCAATAAGTGGCCGTTTCATCAAAGCCGGATGCGCACGGATCAACGCGAGTGGTGCGCCGGAGCGCTCGCTGTCAGACAGGCCCCGCCATGTCGTGGAGCGTGTGTTCAACAGCGCATCACCGAACTGTTTGAACGCGGCCTCAAGCAGAGCGTCGGTGATCCCGTCGGCGCGCAGATCAACCAGTTCATACCCCGCCAAAGCTTTGAGCGCCTTGCGGCAGGTGTCACAATTTTTAAGCCCGTAAATCCGCTGAGACATGGCTGCCCTCCCAATTTCATTTGATTTTTACACAAATCGTGCAATCTTCAACAGGTAACTTTCTTTCTCTGAGCTCCGTTCAGACAGCTGCCGGACGCCACGATGCAAAGTGAGTGACGTTTGGCGCATCGGGGCCCGCCACGGATGGCTCCACCGAAAGAAAGAAGGAGAAGCGGCATGCCCAGTGGCACCGTGAAATGGTTTAACACCACAAAAGGCTTTGGCTTTATCGAGCCGGAAGGCGGCGGCAAGGATGTGTTTGTGCATATCTCGGCTGTCGAGAGATCAGGCCTCACAGGCCTCGCCGACAACCAAAAAGTCAGCTTCGAGCTGCAAGAAGGGCGCGACGGGCGTGAAATGGCGGCGGAGATCAAACTGCTTTGATCAGACTGCGCAAACAAAAAGCGCGCGGGGTTGCCCTCGCGCGCTTTGTTTAACTGTCAGTCAGGCTTAGTAGCAGCCTTTTGCGCCTTCAACGCATGTGTCTTTATAGACGTGGCGCACAACGCGCTTGGCGCGGTAAACCCGCTTCTTCTTTTTCACAGGGTGCGCCATCATGCTGGCATATGACTGCGACTGGTTTGGCGTGCCACAGCAGATAACCCCGCCCATGACGATCGGCGACAAGCCGTTCGGGCAGTTGTTCGCCCCGCCATAAGGATAGATCGGCATTTCTGCCATTGCAGGCGCCGCGATCATGGCAGCAACGGCCGCTCCGATAAGTGTTTTCATTTTCATTATGTGTCCCTCACCCAAAATGTTGTGCGTGCTTTGCCCTAGGCTACTGATTGTCGTCGAAAGGTCAATTGAAAAGCAGGGAAATCCCTGCAAAACCAAGCCTTACTCCTCAATAAGTCCCATAAACTCGCGCCATTCGCCTTTGCTCATGCCCGAGCTCTCCTGCGTCACTTCTTCGCCTTTGAGCATCTTGCGCACCGTGTCGAGCGCCTTGGACGACAGCGTCGCGCCGCCCATGCGGTAGTCTTCAAAAGCCGCGTAGGCTGCTGGCACCCAGTCAGCGACAACCTTGCAGATCGCGTCCGCATAGACACGGATCTCGTATTGCGCATGCGCATCAGCCCGCAGACGCAGAAAGTGCAGCAGGTTGTGCAGGTCAACCTTCCAATACCACTGTGTATAGATGTTGGCAGGCAGGTTCATCCGCGCAAGCTCGCGCGCAAGCCCCTGCTGGCCTTCGTCCGAGATCATCTCTTCGTAGTGGTCATAGGCGCGCATCGCATCGTCGCGCAGATAGCGCAGCACGCGCTCGGCCTCTTCGCCAGACAAGGCCTCGCCGCGGCCCTGATTGTTGATAACCGACTGCGCCGCCAAGTCTTCCGGCGCGGGAATGTAGAACTCGCGATCAAGGATGGAATAGCGCGCCGAATACTCGTTCACATTCGCCGTCCGGTGTCTGATCCACTGGCGCGCCACAAACACGGGCAGTTTGACGTGCAGCTTCACTTCGCACATTTCAAACGGCGTCGAGTGCCAGTGGCGCATCAGATAGCGGATCAGCCCCTCGTCGTTCTGGACAGATTTGGTGCCTTTGCCGTAGCTCACCCGCGCGGCTTGGCAGATCGCGGCATCGTCGCCCATATAGTCGATCACGCGGACAAACCCGTGATCAAGTACAGGATATGCGGTGTAAAGATGCGCCTCCATGCCTTCGCTCACGGCACGCAAAGTGCTCTGGGGCGTCGCGCGCTGCGCCTCGATTTCGGCCTTTTGGTCAGAGTTAAGAGGCATTTTGGCAATCCTTGTAATAAACGTCTGAGTCGCAGATGAGTCGCTGGCGACTATATCTAGTGAATGCCCAGTAATGAAGCACAAGAGCGCGCGTTATTTTGCAACGCATCACAATTCATCTACCAATGTTCTTGCCGCAAAGTTGACAACAGGTATCAGGCGCGCGATTTTTAATAAAAAATTGGTCTTTGAGGGCAGTAAATCATGAAACGCAAGATATCAGTATTGGCACTGTTGGGTTTTCTCACAGCCTGTGGAAGCGGCACCAACCCGTTTGACGACGACTCAGGCGCCACAGACCCCGGCACAGGCGGCACTACTGACGGCACCATCCCCGAGTCACTCGCCGGCGACCTTAAGTCGTTCTCGTATAACCCCGGTGACAACACGATCACCGTGACTGGCATCACCCAGGATAGCTCTCCGATTACTGCGGTATATACGCGCAACACTGCCTTCGATACGCGCGGTTATGACGCCTACACCGTTCAAGACGATGGTCTGTTTCGCCACTCGATTGCCTATGTTCGCCAGTCGGGCAATAGCGGCTCTGTCACGGCTGGCGTCGTTTCTACCGGTGGCCAGTTCAACCGTATCCACAACGGCGGCTTCTACGAACGGAACGGCACCTATACACAACCGACAACAGGCCATGTCCGCTATGTTGGCACCTACGCTGGCATCACCAACATTCAGGCCACCGCTGGAGGAGACCTTCTCCCAGTGGGGACAGGAACGAATGACGCATATTTGCCCGGACAAGCCCTCACAACATCAGGCCACATTCTGATCAACGTCGACTTCAACCAAAACAGTGTTGAAGGCGCGATCACCGAACGAGTGATCAACGAAAATGGCGCGAACCTCGCCGATATCGCGCTGACAACCGGCGAGATCGCCGATGATGGCACGTTCTTCGGCAGCGTTGTCGAATATGACGGCGATCTGGACACAGATATCGGCGACTACGGCGGAATCTTCGGCGGCCCCGATGCCGAGGCGATGGGCGGTGTTGTAAGCCTCACCGAGTTTGATAACAGCGAGCACCAGATGACAGACGCAGCGGGCAACCCGCTTGTGGACTCACAAGGCAACGACCTGATTCTGGATTCCGAGTTGGAAATTGGCACTTTCGTGCTCGACGCATGCGGCACCGGAGCCCAAACCAGCACACTTTGTCCATAAGGCCATGCGCAAACCAGCTTTTGCAGCTCTGACAACTGCGGCGCTCGCTCTGGCCTCACTGGCTGGGGCGGCTCAGGCGGATGCGTCAAATTCGGTGACATTCAGCTTGCCTCAGGCCCAAATGGCGGCGCGCGAAGCCTTGGCTTCGGGGAACTATCCGCTGGCGCTTCAGCTTGGTATGGCGCTTTTGCAAGCCAACCCGAACAATGGCGCGGCGCATTACATCGTTGCCGCGGCTCAGGCGGGGCTTGGCAACGGGCGCGAAGCCCGTCGCGCCGCGCGCAAGGCCTTCAGCAACGCCAAAGACGGCACTGACAGGTTTGTCGCGGCTCAAGTCGCGGCCAAGCTTTCCCTGCAGGAAAAGAAGTACACCCTCGCGCAATACTGGCTGCGCCGCTCCGTTGACACGGCCCCCAGCCCCCAGTTGCGGGCGCAAACCATCCGTGATTTCCGGCGGGTGCAAGGCCTCAAGCGGGTAAACTGGCGCGCCAGTTTCTCAGCAACACCTTCTGACAACGTCAACTCCGGAACCGATGAAGCCTATCTCATCATCGACGGTCTGCCTGTTGTCGGCTCACTTGACGGGGCCTCGCGGGCGCTCTCTGGCGTTGTGGCGAAAGCCGATGTGCAGGCAAGCTACCGCCTCAAGCAAAGCAGCACGGCGCTATGGCAACTCACGGGCCGCGCCTATGTGCGCGAAGTCGCCCTCTCCAGTGCCGCCAAGGCGATGGCCCCGACCCTCTCCTCGAGTGATCTGTCCAGCGCGACCTATGACATCGGCGTGGTGCGCTTTGGCAAATCCGGAAGCGGCAAAACAGCAGGCACAAGCCAGCTTGGCTTCAATCTGGGGCGCAATATCTCGGGGCGTGACCCCTATGGCGACTACGCCAAACTCTCCGCACGCCGCAGCTTTTCCCTGAATGAAAGCAGCAGGTTAAGCCTTGGCGCCTCCTACCGGAAAACGCTTTACAAAAACGCCGCGCGCAACGAGGCCGATGAATACGAACTGCGCACAGACTATGTGCAAAAGCTCGCCTCCGGTGCGCAGTTTTCAACGGGCCTTGTGCTTGGCCATGTTGACAGCGAGCGCGGCAACTCCACAAACACCTCGGTGACGGGCTATCTGTCTTACGATTTTGCGCAGAAAATCGGCCCTGCCAAACTCAGTGCGACACTCGGGGCGCGGAACACTGACTACGACATCTACCGCATCGGCTTCATTCCCGTGCCGGGCGGGCGACAGGACAAGAACGTTTTCAGCAAGCTCGATATGCGCTTTGTAGACTACGAAGTCTCGGGGTTTATCCCGACTGCCTCGCTTGAATACTACAAGACAACCTCCAACATCAGCCGTTTTGAAACCGATGGAGCCTCGCTCTCTATCGGGTTTTCGTCCAACTTCTAGCCTTGGCGCGGGCCAAAAATCCGCTACTCTCTGGACAACAACAGGGAGAGCACCATGCACATGAAGTATCTGCACACGATGGTTCGGGTCAAAGACCTCAACAAAACGATCGCCTTTTTCGAGCTTCTCGGAATGGTGAAAACGCGCCACTACGACAGTGAGGAAGGCCGGTTTTCGCTTATTTTCATGGCCCCGCCAGAGCAGCCGGAATGCCCCGTCGAGCTGACATACAACTGGGATGGCGACGAAGGCCTGCCCTCTGACAGTCGCCACTTTGGCCACCTCGCCTATGAAGTCGGCAACATTTACGAAATCTGTGCGCATCTGCAAGACAATGGCGTGACCATCAACCGCCCGCCGCGCGACGGGCGCATGGCCTTCATCCGCTCGCCCGACAACATCTCCGTCGAGCTGCTCCAACAAGGCGAGCCCCTCGCGCCCGCCGAGCCTTGGGCCAGCATGGAAAGCACCGGAAGCTGGTAATGCGCCACTTCGCGCTGGCCTTTTTGCTTTGCCTCGCACCGCTTGTGGCGCGTGCAGAAAGCTGTCGGCTGGCGCTTTTGCTTGCGGTTGATGTGTCGTCTTCCGTCGATATGCTCGAATATTCCCTTCAAACCAAGGGCTTGGCCGCAGCGCTGGTGTCGCCCGACGTCGTGCGCGCCTTCATGGCCTCGCCTGAGCCTGTGGCACTGGCGGTTTACGAGTGGTCGGGGCGCTACAACCAAGTCACGGTGCAGGACTGGATATTGGTAAAAAGCCGCGCGCATTTGCTGGCCGCCGCCGAGACAATCGTCGCACACACACGCAGCCACAATGAGTTTCCGACGGCCATGGGCTATGCCCTTGGGCATGCCGTCACGATGATGCGCCAAGCCCCACGCTGCGCGGCCTATACGCTCGACATTTCAGGCGATGGCAAAAACAACGAGGGCTTCGGGCCGAAACGGGCCTATAAAGCCTTTGCTTTTGGCGGCATCACGGTCAACGGCCTCGCGATCAATGGCGCCGACTATGAAGCCGAAACCGAGCTGATCCCCTACTATCGCGATGAAGTGCTGCATGGGCCTGGCGCTTTTCTTGAGGTTGCTCAAGGGTTTGAAGACTTCGAACGCGCGATGCGCCGCAAGCTTGAGCGTGAAGTTGCACCGGGGTTCGTTGGCACGTTACCCCCCCCCCGCACGCCCGCGCGGTTGATGCGCAATGGGCAGGAAGATGAAAGGCGTTCATCTGCTCGCACTCGCAGCGTGTTTGCTCGCGCAGCCCGCACGTGCTGACGCCCCCTGCCGCCTCGCGCTCGCGCTCGGACTTGATGTCTCAGGCTCTGTGGACAGCCGCGAATATGCCTTGCAAGTTGGCGGTCTGATCGCTGCGTTAAGGCGCGCGGATGTGGGCCATGCCTTGCTTGCGCAGCCCGAAGCCCCCGTGTCTTTGCTAGTCTATGAGTGGTCTGGCCCGGAATTCCAGAGGGTGCTGGCGCCGTGGAGTCCGATCCCCAACCAAGCGGCGCTTGAGCAGTTTGCCGCCCGCCTCAGCACGGCTCAAAGGCAAGCCGCACCGCCCGCAACGGCGCTTGGCCGCGCGGTTGATGTGGGCCGATCCTATCTGGCGCAACACCCCGGATGCTGGCAACACACCCTCGACATTTCTGGAGATGGTAAAAGCAACTCCGGCCCGCACCCGTCTTTGGCAAAAGCACGTGCAGCGCAAGCGGGTGTTACCGTCAACGCCTTGGTGATCGGAGATGACAGGCCAAACGCCAGCGAAGCGCGGCCTGTAGGGATCAGCGAGCTAACGGCCTATTTTCGCGCCTATGTGATCACCGGAGCCGACGCCTTTGTCGAAGTCGCGCTCGGGTTTGACGCTTATGAAGAGGCCATGGCGCGCAAGCTGAAACGCGAATTGGCACAGGGCTTTCTGTCAAAAGCACCTGCGCCAACCGCACCATTAAAGAGCAGACTGGTTAAAATCCTTAATAAATATAGCGAATTTGGTCTGTCCAATAGCGTTCAACCCGCTTCAAAGCGCTGGTGATGTCTTCCAACCCTTCGTTGGAAAGCACCGCTTTTGACACCAGCCCATCTGCATGGCGCAAGAACAGCTCGGACATCACCTTATGGATCGCCCGCCCGCTCTCTGTGAGGCGCACCCGCACCGAGCGGCGGTCAATCTCGCAACGCTGGTGGTGCATATAGCCCATTTCCACCAGCTTCTTGAGGTTGTAGCTCACGTTGCTGCCCTGATAGTAACCGCGCGACTTCAACTCGCCGGCGGTGACTTCATTGTCGCCAATGTTGAAAAGCAGCAGCGCCTGAACTGCGTTGATCTCAAGCACGCCAACACGCTCGAACTCGTCTTTTATCACGTCAAGGAGGAGGCGGTGTAGCCGCTCCACCAAAGCCAGCGCATCTAAATAGCCAGCCATAAAACCCGCCTCAGGGCCTGAGCCCGAAGGCCCATTTGTCATGTTCATATGTAAGCTCATTCTTGTCTCCGTCGAAACTGCTCAAACGGAAACTGCAGCAAAAAGCCAAAAAATGAGTTAAACTGACAGCGAGTTCGCTAAAATGCGAGGCATCTAATCTGAATAAACGAGGTTAGAAATCTCTGAGACCAGTGTTTTATGGGGGTCTGGCGCCTCGATTTGCCCGCTCACCCATTGGTAGAGGTCTTGGTCGTTTTCGTCCAAAAGCGCCTCGTATGCGTCAAGTTCCTGCGCACTCATCGCGTCAAGGCGCGCATCAGCGAAGCGCATGAAGATCAGATCCATCTCTTTGATTCCCCGGCGCATCGAGCGCATCCTGAGGCGCTTCAGACGGTGCTCTGCTGTTTCTGTGCTCATTACGCCCCCCTCGCCCGCAGGCGTTTTTCCAGGGCACTCAGACGGTTGGCTGTGCGCATCGAACGGGCTTTGAGGTCAACGATCTCGGCGATGATCTCCTCCATGTCCGCATCGGCCTGCGCGCCGACCAGCGGCGTCACGCCTTCGCCCTCGCCTTCCAGCAGCCACATGATCGAGACATTCAGCATCCCCGCCAACATGCTCAGCTTGTTGGCACGCGGCTCTGACATGTCGTTTTCCCAGTTCTGCAGCGTTATCAGTTTGACGCCGATCCGCTTTGACAGCTCTTCCTGCGTCATCCCCGCAACTTCGCGCGCGCCTGCAACGCGGTCGCCAAAGGTTGATGTCTCCGGATCAAACCAGTCGCTTGTCATTTCTTCGCTCATAACACTCCATCTCCGCCGATCTTTCTTGATCCGCTGTTGAGGGCAACCTATGACAGAAGTCAGCCAATTCAAACTAGGTTTATTGCCATGAGCTTTCTCTCCAACACCCTGTCACGCGTCAAACCCTCTCCGACGATCGCCGTTACAACCAAAGCTGCCGAGCTAAAGGCAGCGGGCCGCGATGTGATCGGCCTTGGTGCGGGCGAGCCAGACTTTGACACGCCAGCCAATATCGCTGAAGCGGGCATTGCCGCGATCAAGGCGGGCAAAACCAAGTACACTGCACCGGATGGTATCATCGAGCTTAAGCAGGCGATCTGCGCCAAGTTCAAGCGCGACAACGGGCTAACTTACGAGCCTGCGCAAGTCTCCGTCGGCACGGGCGGCAAGCAAATTCTCTATAACGCGCTGATGGCGACGCTGAATGAAGGCGACGAAGTTATCATCCCCGCGCCCTACTGGGTGAGCTACCCTGACATGGTGCTGCTCGCGGGGGGCACGCCGGTTATTGCCCCGGCCAAAGCCGAAAACGCCTATAAGCTGACGGCGGACGAGCTGGAAGCGGCGATTACGCCAAAAACCAAGTGGCTGATCTTCAACTCGCCCTCCAACCCGACAGGCGCTGGCTACACCCGCGACGAGCTCAAGGCGCTGACAGACGTGCTGATGAAGCACTCGCATGTCTGGGTGATGACAGACGACATGTATGAGCACCTCGCCTATGACGGGTTCGAGTTCTGCACCCCTGCCGAAGTCGAGCCACAGCTTTACGAGCGCACGCTCACCTGTAACGGCGTCTCCAAAGCCTACGCGATGACGGGCTGGCGCATCGGATATGCGGCTGGGCCGGTCGCGCTGATCGCAGCGATGCGCAAGATCCAGTCGCAAAGCACGTCAAACCCCTGCACCATTTCGCAATGGGCCTCGGTTGAGGCGCTGAACGGGCCGCACGACTTTATCGCCGAGAACAACGCGATTTTCGTGCGCCGCCGCAACCTCGTTGTCAAAATGCTCAACGAGGTTGACGGCATAGACTGCCCGACGCCGGAAGGCGCGTTTTACGTCTACCCCAGCATTGCTGGGCTGATCGGCAAGACATCCGCCGCTGGCACGCTGATCGACACCGACGAAGCCTTCGCGACAGCGCTTCTGGAAGAAGCGGGCGTGGCTGTGGTGTTTGGCGCAGCCTTTGGACTTAGCCCCTGCTTTCGTGTAAGCTATGCCACATCAGACGAAGCGCTCACAGAAGCGTGCTCGCGCATTCAGGCATTCTGCGGCGCGCTAACATAAACAAGGGGCGTTTTCATGGTTGCAGAGTTACCAAACTACTATTTTCGCGTGCGTGACAATGGCGCTTTCGTATTCCGTGTAGACACGGAAAACCGCCAGCGACGCATCGAGATGGACCAGATCGCGGTTGTGAACATTCGCAATGGTGAGATCAAACCGCAGGGGCAACGTGAGCTGAGCGATGAGGACGTCGAGGCGATCAAGACATGGATGGCGGAGCGGCTTGAGCTGCTCGCCTACCGCGACATTGACGACATCCACCGCGCTGTTGACTACCTCAACACCACGACACAATGGGCGCAAAGCAAAGCAACCGACGAGCAGTTAGAGGCCGTGACAGACGCGCTTTTGCTCGCCATGCACGACTTGCGCACGGTGCTAGTGCGCAAAAAAGCCGAGCGTCTGAGCGACGATTGAAGCCCTCACGCAGAGCGTGAAAGCCGTGTTTGAATTGCCGCCAGCCCGTGTTTAGCCATTCCCGAGTGGCGAGAAATACGCCAGTGTAAAGCTGCTCGGGATATCACCGAAGTCATGCCTCTTTCCATAGCTCTTCTTTGACAACGTGATGTTGCTCACAACACAGTTTCCGTGCAAGGCCTTGATGTCTTCGCAAGCCCGGGTTGCGGCCTCTACGATATAGGCAAATCTGTCTTCGACAGCTGCGCCGTCAGGCCCTTTCAGCGAGAGTGTTTCCAGCTCGAATGTTTTTTCGGTGAACAACACCTCGCTCGTTTCGGGGAAAACGCCGGTATCTACCTTGGGCGTAAAGGCCATCTCGGTGACAATCTGATAGTGCCCGACAAAGGATTTGCGCCGCAAGCGCTCAGCCGCGTCACAGGTCTCGCAGTCCAGCTCACCAATATAGGCTGTCTCATATGTCTTCACGCCACATTGCGCGGCAAGTGTTTTTAGCAGCGCCCCGCAAGCGCGGTCTGCAACAAAGGCCGAGCGGGCTTCAACCATGAGGCCGCGCAGCTCGCCGATTGGCATGTCCTCGCCGTCGCGCAACAAGTCCTTCGGGTCAACGAAGCTCAACAGCTCGGCTGTTCTGCCGCGCGTCAACTTGTAAGGCTGCAAGAGAGCTGCGGCCTCGCGACGCTTCACAGTCCTGCCGCGTGCGTCAATAATTTTGAAGTCACTTGGTGGCAGCGGCGCCTGTGCGCTCTCGACTTTTGGCGGTTCTGACGGCGCGGCAACGTCGGGAACGACATGCGCTTCCATCACCGAGCTCACGGCTTCGGACATCATGTTTGAGGTTTTCATCTGCGTGTTCACAACATACGCCCCAATCGCCAGAGCAATACAAATTGCGATAAGATCAGTCTTGCTCATCGTAGTCTCTCCGTAATTTGAAATCTTGGTCGCGAAATCGCGACAGGGTTGCCCCCTGCGGCCCAGGTCGTCAGTTTGACTACCTCTTCCTGATAGGCCTCAGGCCACTTGTGCAGCCCAGCAACTTTGATGTGATCAAGCGTTTGCGCCGCAATGTAGGCGCCGCTCAACGGGTGGTAAGGCACCGCCTGCTCCGGCGTGCCTGGAACCGGCCCCACCAACGCGCCACCGGCAAGGTTTAACCCGTAGACAGTTGCATCCGAGCGTATGCCAAATTGTCGGGCGAACCAGATGTTGTAGGCTTCCACCTTTCGGCGAAGCGCCCGCTGTGCTTCTTTGAGGTCTTTCTCGCGGCTCAACTGGCCGCCGCGTTGTTTCTTCTTGATCAGCCGCTCGCCAACGCCTTGCGTCGCCATCGTCACGCCACAGCGCTCCAGCGCGTCATCCGGAATCACAGCTATCGGAACGCTCGCCGCAACGTTAGCCACCGCGCTGGCACGCCCGCCGATTATGGAAATCCCCGAGATTTGCGCCCCTTCCGCGAGGTGCAAGTTAAACACAAGGCTCTGGGCCAATGTCTGCATGACGCCTTCGGTGCGGCTTTGCAAAACCAGATGAACCGGCGCGCGTGTTTCTGTCACCACGACATCAAAGGCGTGAAATTGCGGGCTCACCCGCCAGCGCGGAACCTTGGAAGCCTCGCCTCTGCGAATGTTCCCAAGCCACGCCTTCGCACTGCTGACGACTTCCGATCGGGAAAAGGAATACATGCCGACTTCTTGGGTCTGACCGTTCACAAACAGGTTGACCACACGCGAGCCTGCGGCTGGTGCCGGCATGTCGCAGCCTTTGACGGGGGCGATCAGTTGCACCTTGCCAAAAACGTCTCGTGCGCTGGCAGGGCGCCAGCCTTTCAGGGCATCCGCGATGAAAACAGCCTTGGAGCGATCATGTGCAAAGATCGGCCCTGAAGCGACCTCGCCGGAATAGCCCACAATCACGTGGTCTTCAGCGGTGCCTTGTCCTCTGGTCGCTTTGTCTTTTTGGGCGCGGGTCGGGCCTGACAGGTTCACATAGGACGACGCGGCAACCGGACCGCCAATTTTAGCGCCTTTAAGCTCTGAAAGCGCAAAGAACCCTCCAATGAGAACGGCCCCGATCATCAATAGTCCTTTTAGCTCCACACTGGCTCTCCCAACTGTTCGTGCGCACACTCACCGATAGGTTGCATCTGAAACTCGGCAGCAATGGGGCTATGGTTTGGTGATTGTGTATCTAGTGTGGCCTTCGCACTAGGGCTGCCAGCGCACAAACCGCCAGATCAGCAAGACAGCCGCAACAGCCAGCCCTAACGCCAGCCCAAGCCACACGCCGACACCTCCGAGGCCGAGGGAAAAACCCAGCACATAGGAGGCCGGAACGCCAACCACCCAATAGGCGATGGCTGCGATGATCATCGGGCCTTTGGTGTCTTGAACACCGCGCAGGATGCCAAGCGCCATGACTTGTGCGGCATCAACCACCTGAAACAAAGCTGCCGCCGCCATCAGCCCGACGCCAATCGCAAGCACGGCTGAAGTGTCAGGATCACGTGGGTCAAGAAATGTGCCGAGCAACAGCTCGGGGATGCTTAGAAACAGGATCACCGCGAGAAGCGCGACAACAGCCGACATGCCCATGACAACAAAGCCACCTTGGCGCAGCGCATCATAGTCGCCGCGCCCGTGCGCGCGCCCGGCCCGCACTGTGGCGGCGTTTGACAGGCCCAAGTGCACCATAAACGTGAGCGAGGCGATCTGCAGTGCAATCCCGTGCGCGGCCAGTGGGATGGTGCCAAGCCAGCCCATCATCACCGAAGACGCCGCAAACAAGCCGACTTCGGCCAAAGTGGTGACGCCGATCGGCCAGCCAAGCCGGAACACATCTTTCAGCGCATCCCAATCGGGCCGCCAGAAGCGCACGAAAACCTCGTGTTCAGGCGTCGCATATTGCGTGTAACCCACGATCAATATCAGCGAAACGGTCTGCACTGCAAAGGACGCCCAAGCCGCCCCGACGATGCCCATTTCGGGCGCGCCCCAGTTGCCGAAAATCAGCGCGTAGTTCACCAGAGCATTGGCAAATACCGCGACAATCGTGATCCAGAGCACAGCCTGCGTGCGTTCGAGCGCCGAGAGAAAACTCTTGAGCACCATCACGATCAGCGCCGGAAACAGCCCCCAGCCCGCGACAGCAAGGTAGTCAGCACCCATCTTCGCCAGAGAGGCTTCCTGCCCGAGCGCCAGCAAAAGAGACTCGGCAAACAGGAAGACCGGCATCGCGACGACGCCAAACATCAGTGACGCCCAAATGCCCATACGCGTCACGCGCCGCGCCCCGCGCTCGTCGCCCGCACCCTCGGCCTGCGCCACTTTGGGCATCACGGCAAAGGCAAACCCCGAACCGAAAATGAACACCACAAAGAACACAGTGCCCGCCAGCACCTGTGCAGCAAGCGCCTCGATACTATACCAGCCCAGCATGATCGTATCGACCAGCTGGATCGCAAACTGCGCCACGTGGCTGCCGATAAGCGGCAAGCCAAGCAGCAGATAAGCCTTGATATGATCGCGCGTCGTTTGAGACATCAGCCAGACTTACGCCCGAGAAACTTGCAGGGCAAGCCTTGTGACCCCAAAGGCCGCAGGACACGTCCAGGTCGCAGCATAAACGCTGCGTAAGGCTCGCGTAAGGTTCACGTGGTTAAGAGCGCTAATAAGCAACCGCGAAGATTTCTCCATGGCCCTTCTCCAAACGATCGTTTCCCGCATCACGGCTTTCAGAAATGCATGGCCGCTCACGCCGCTAGCGCTGACTTTCTTAACAACCGTCTTTGTGTTCTGCTTTGACAACGCCACATACTGGGCTTTGGGGAGAGACATCTTCGCCGGGCACCGGTTATCTTTCACAGGCTATAACCTCGCCATATTCCTGCTTGTTATGGCGCTCTTCAGCCTGTTTGCCTTTCCCTATGTGGTGAAGCCGTTTCTGGCGTTCATACTCATTCTGAGCGCCTCGACGTCCTACTATATGGACAACCTCGGCGTCATTATCGACCGCGACATGATCCAGAATGTCATGGTGACAACTCTGACTGAGTCAAAACACCTGTTTACCGCCAGCCTCATAAGTCACCTCGTGGTTTACGGCATTTTGCCCGCCGCCTTGGTGATGATAGTCAAGCTCAAGCCGCAACGCCCGCTGCGTCGCTTTCTGTTGCCCGTGGCCGCCAGCGCCGTGAGTGTGGCGCTCACTGTCGGCCTACTTATGGCCGACCTGAAAGCCTATTCCTCGATCCTGCGTGAGCGCAAAGACTACATGAGCAGCTTTCAGCCCGGCGCGCCTCTGGTCGGGGCTGTCCGCTATGTGCGGCTCTTGTCCAAAACGGTAAACACCACCGCCCAACCCCTCGGCGAAGACGCCACCAAGGGCGCGGCTTATGCCTCCAAAGCCCGCCCCCCTGTTCTCACGGTTGTCGTGGCGGGCGAGACAGCCCGCGCGCAGAACTTCGGTCTCAACGGCTACGCGCGCGACACCACCCCGAGGCTTGCGCACCTGCCTGTTGTAAACTTTGACAACGTGTCCTCCTGTGGCACGGCAACCGCCACCTCGCTGCCCTGCATGTTTTCCAAATTCTCACGCGCCGACTACTCCCACGAGAAAGGCCTCGCCAACCAGAATGTGCTGGATGTCTTTATGTACGCAGGCCTGCATGTTGAGTGGTGGGACAACAACACAGGCGACAAAAACCTCGCTAAACGCGCGACGCTGCGCCGCTTTACCAACGCTAGGAACGACAGGTTCTGCGCGTCTGGCGAATGTATGGATGGGATCTTCATGCAGGCCCTGCGCGACTACATGAGCGGCATAACCGAGGACACTGTGCTCGTAATTCACCAGATCGGTAGCCACGGGCCGACCTATTATCTGCGCTACCCTGAAGAGCTTGAACGCTTCACGCCCGCCTGCCGGACGGCCGAGTTCAAAAGCTGCACAAAGGAAGAAATCACAAACGCCTATGACAACACCATCGCCTATACCGACGAAGTTCTGGCGCAAATGATCGAGATGCTTCAATCAGAAACCAGGCTCACAACGGCGCTGATCTACCTGTCCGATCACGGCGAGTCTCTTGGAGAAGGCGGCCTCTACTTGCACGGCGCACCCTACTTTATGGCCCCGAAAGAGCAAACCCAAGTGCCGATGCTCCTGTGGCTCTCGGACGCCTATCAAACCATGTTCGGCCTTGAGCGAAGCTGCCTCGCGCAAAAGGCTTCTGAAACGCTGTCGCACGACAACTTCTTTCACTCCCTGCTCGGGTTGCTTGACATCGAAACAGGGGCAAAAGACGCGGCTCTGGACATCTTCGCCTCCTGCAAAAGCGAACAGGCCCTTGCGGGCAACTGACTGGGTGTATCGCGCGCAAGGCCTATCAGGCTGGCCTCTGGCGCGGGCGGTGCTATATAGCTGTGAACTGGCGCGACTCTCTGCTATTTCTCCACTGGCAAATGCCGCCAAACCCAAGTTGCAAACCGGTGCGCCACACGGCCCCAGCCCTATTTGACCCGAAAGATACACTATGAACATGCTCAAGATCGTCGCCGTGCCGATGCACAAGGAAGGCCGCAAGTTTGTCGCGATCTTCGCTGCCATTTCTCTGGTTCTGCTGCTGATCTGGCAACCGCTGTTCTGGATCGGTGCGGGCGTCACTGTCTGGTGCTACTACTTCTTTCGCGATCCGGTGCGCATCATCCCTCAGGAAGAGGGGCTTGTGATGTCCCCCGCCGACGGCATTGTCTCACTGATCGAAGAGCTGACGCCGCCTGCCGACATGGGCCTTGGCAATGCACCTGTGACGCGTGTCTCGGTGTTTATGAACGTGTTCAACTGCCACGTGAACCGCGCGCCGATTGCGGGCAAGGTGACAAACGTCGTCTATCACCACGGCAAGTTCCTCAACGCGTCGCTTGATAAGGCCAGCATGCACAACGAACGCAACAGCGTGACAATCGAAGCCTCTGACGGTGTGCGTATCGGGGTTGTCCAGATCGCGGGCCTCGTGGCGCGCCGCATCGTCTGCTTTGTCAGCGAAGGCGACGCCCTCGGCGTTGGCGCACGGTTCGGGCTGATCCGCTTTGGCAGCCGCCTTGACATCTACCTGCCTGAGGGTGTCGCTCCGCTTGTGGCTGTCGGCCAAACAGCCGTCGCCGGCGAGACGATCCTCGCTGACTTGGTCAACCCGCAGCAAACACGCCAAGGCCTTCCCGAATGAACAAACGTTCCGACATCAAGCTACGCCATATCGTTCCCAGTCTGGTGACTGTTTTCGCAATCTGCGCTGGCATGACGTCTATCCGTATGAGCCTTGAGGGGCATCTGGAATTCGCGCTCTACTACATCTTGCTGGCGGTGTTCCTTGACGCTGCCGACGGCAAGCTGGCGCGCTTTCTTGACACGGCCAGCCCCTTTGGCGCCGAGCTTGACACGCTTGCCGACTTTTTCAACTTCGGCATCGTGCCCGGCATTTTGCTTTACACCACGCTCTATATCGACACGCCTTACTCCAGCCTCGGCTGGCTGGCGGTTCTGATCCTCGCGGTGTGCTGTGCGCTCAGGCTGGCGCGCTTCAACCTGTCGATGAAAAGCAGCGAGGTCAAACTCACTACCGACGACTTCTTCGTTGGCGTGCCTGCTCCTGCCCTCGCATGCCTCGCCCTGATGCCGATCTTCATGCACCTTTATGGGTTTCAAACCACCGATTTGCCGATCCTGCGTGCCTTCTACGTCATGGGCATTGGCCTCTTGGCGATCAGCACGATTCCGACAGTGTCGATCAAACACGCAAAGATCCCGCGTGCGCTGCTGCCTTTCGCGATCGTCGCCTCGGTGATCCTTGTCGCCTGCCTCATGGTCTACCCGTGGCCGACGCTGATTGTGGCGAACTGCCTTTACCTGCTGTCTTTGCCGCTGTCTTACAGAGCGCACAAAAAGCAAACCGCCCTGCAGCAAGCCCATGCGCATCCTGCTGATTGAAGACGAGGCCGCGCTGGCCCGCCCTCTTAAGGAACACCTTGAAGCGGACCACCATATTGTTGAATGGTTTCCCACACTGGACGAAGCCCAGAGCGCAATCAGCGCAAACGCCTATGACGTTATCTTGCTTGATTTGCAGCTGCCTGACGGGGACGGGCTCGACTTTCTCAGCGCGGCGCGCACCGCACAAGACAACACCCCGATAATAATTCTCACAGCGCGTGACAAGGTCACCGAGCGGATCGAAGGGCTCAAACGCGGCGCTGACGACTATATCGTCAAGCCGTTTGACCTTGATGAAGTTACAGCGCGCATTCACTCGGTCTGCCGCCGCAGCACCGCTGATCTGAGCCAGACAATCACCCTGCGTGACATGAGCATCAGCCTGATTGACCAGAGCATAACCCGCGCTGGAGAGCCGATCCGCCTTACCGCCAAAGAGTGGCAGGTGTTTGAAACCCTGATGCGGCGCAAGTCAAAGATCGTGCCCAAAGACAGCCTCGAAGCCGCGCTCTATGCCTACGACGAAGACGTGGAAAGCAACGCCCTTGAGGCGCATATCAGCCGCCTGCGCGCCAAACTTGGCAAAGACCTGATCAAAACGCACCGCGGCTTGGGCTATAGGCTTGAGCCATGAGCCAACCTCGCCAAAGCCTGCTGAAAACGCTGCTCAAGTCGCTTATGCTGCCCGCAGGTGTCGCCGCACTCATCGGGGTTTTGCTTGTCTACAACCTCGTCACCGAAGAATACGACGAGCTGCAGGACAACGGCCTGAAAAGCAAGGCCGAGCTTATCCTCGCGCTCTATGACGCTCTGGCCCAAGACGGCGCGCTGCCCTCCGACGCCGGACTGTCAACGCTGCTTGCGTTTGAAATCCCCGATCTTGAACCTGACGAACGCTCGCTCTACTGGCTCCTCAATCTCGCCGGAAAGGTTGTTGTCTCCTCCCCCGGAGCGACACAACAGCTGCTTGAACTTGCCCCGAGCGAGGGGCTGCACACCGCTGAGGGCTTTCGCTTTGTTGTGGCCTCCTCGGGCGGCGCGCATGAAGTGGTTGTCGCAACCCCGTTAACGGAGCGCAACGAAGCGGTCACCGATGTCTTGCTCGGAGTTCTGACAGGCTTCACCCTACTTGGCCTGCTGTTTGCGGCGGCGGCTTTTCTGGCCGTGCGTCGCTCGGTTGGTGTGATCGCAAGGCTGAGTGCGAACATCGCCAGCAAGAGCCCACAGAACCTCACGCCGATAGACCGCGCCAACGCCTTTGCCGAGCTTGAACCCGCCGTTGATACGCTCGACGCGCTGCTGGCCCGCCTCGACAAGGCGCTGGCCGCAGAGCGCGCTTTTGCCACCAATGCCGCCCACGAGTTGCGCACGCCTGTCGCTATCTCGCTCGCCAATGTGCAGCGCCTGAAAGCCAAGCTCCAAGACGCAGGCATAAGCACAGAGACAGCCGCGAGTGCGGGTGAAATCGAGCAAGGCCTCAAGCGGCTTGTGCGGCTTATCGAGACTTTGCTGCAAATGTCGCGTGCGCAGTCGGGCCTTGGCTCCAGCGCCGAAGAGCGCGACTTGGCTCCAGTGGTCGATCTCCTCCTCAATGAGCTGCGCGTGCGGGAGCCGTCCGACGACAGGCTCGTGATTTTGCCGCCGACAGGCCCTTGGCTCCTGCGGGTTGATCCGGACGCCCTCGGCATCATGCTCAACAACCTGTTTGAGAACGCGCTCAAGCATGCCTCCGGCCCCGCGCCGATGGTGGTTGATGCCAGCGTGACAGGCCAGATCAGCGTCAGCAACGACTGTGAGGCTCTCTCGCCCGAAGACTTGGACGCCATCAAACTGCGCAGCATCCGCAAGGCCTCGGTGACCGAGGGGTTCGGGCTTGGGCTGTCGATTGTGCAAGAGCTTTGCGAGGAGTCAGGCGGCACCTTTGAGCTGTTCTCGCCACAAAACGGCAGCTCCCGTGGCTTCACGGCTGTCCTGCGCTTTGAAGCGGCTTAGGCGCTAAGGCTCTGCTGTCCAGTCAGGCTGGGTTTCAAACACCTCAGTGTTGTCTGGCAGCGCGTCCCAATGGGGCTTTTCGCGGTCGAAAATGACGACAGAAACCTCAAGCGCGCGCGCATCATCCAGCGTGCCGAGTGTAAATGTCATGTGCTCGGGTCCATGCGTGTTCTTGCCAAAGATCGGGCTGTGACACCGCACGCAGGAAGCCCGTGTCACAACCGAGCCTGTGTCTGACGTATAGCTGAACTCCGCGAGTTGCCCCTTTACGCTCACAGCCCTAGCGGGGAACATCGCACCGGCACTGTGGCCCGTTCCGCTCAAGCGGCGACAGGCTTCGCAGTGACATTGTGCAACCACAACCGGAGCGCCAGTCAGCACATAGCTGACAGCGCCGCAGAGGCATTTTCCCGTGTATGTTTCGCTCATGCCATTAGCTTTGCAGAGCCGAACCGCGAAGGCAACGCCTATGCCCAACTCGGGCCTATGGCTCGCGGAAGGCTTCGCGCGACTTGTAGAGCGGTTTCAAAAGATACTGCAGAACCGTCTTTGAGCCAGTGTGCAGTTCGACGTTGGCCTGCATACCGGGGCGAATTTCGATGCTGGTCTGACGGTCGGTCAGCTGGTCCATATCAACGCGCACGGTGACTTTGTAATGCGCCGAGGCCTCTGGGTCACGCGCGCGATCGTCCTTGAACGTATCCGCCGAAATCACGTCGACGCGGCCCTTGAGCGAGCCGTAAATCGTGTAGTCATAGGCCGACAGTTTGACTGTCGCCTCTTGCCCGCGGCGCACACCGGCGATGTTCTCGGGCTTCACTCGCGCTTCTACAAACAGCTCTTCATCCAGCGGGATGATCTGCAAAATTTCCTCACCGGGGCGCACAACGCCGCCGATGGTCGTCACGGCCATGCCGTTCACAATGCCGCGCAAAGGCGAGCGCAACACCGTGCGCTCAAGCTGGTCTTCGCTGGCCTTGTAGTTCTGCTTGAGCGTTGCGATTTCTTTCAGCGTGTCGGAATATTCCTCCGCGCGCTGAAGCTCTGTCTGGGTGACAATCTCGTCATATCTGATCTGCGCATCGGCAAATGTTTTGCGTGCACGCGTCACTTCGATGAGCGCGACGATCTTCTTTTTAAGCAGGTTTTCCATCAGCTGCTTTTCCTGCGCGGCTTGCTCAAGCACCCGTTTGGCACCGCTCTTGGCAGAGGCAAAATCCGTCTGACGCGCCACCAAAAGCGCGCGCTCGGACGCGACGATCTCGGGGCTGCGCAGCTGCAAGGCTTCGGGCACGCCAAAGTCACTGCGCCCTTCCATCTCGGCTTCGATGCGGCGGCGGCGAATATCAAGCGCGATGATCTGGTCCCCCAAGTCATCAACCGAGCTTTGGAACTTCGTGCCGCGCAGCTTGGCCAAGACGTCGCCCTCGCTGACAACCTGTCCCTCCTTCACCAGAAGCTCGGCCAGAATACCGCCCTCAAGGTTCTGGATAATCTGTGGGCGCGAGGAAGAGATCATCTCGCCATCCGCGCGCACGATCTCGTCAACCCATGCAAAAGCTGCCCATGCGACAAACAGCATAACCGTCGCGCCGCACAGCCAGATGATCAGGCTCGGCCCGCGCAGCTTGGCGTTCATCTGACCTGCTAAGTCTGTTGAGTGCGCACTCATTTGCTGCCTCCCGAGCGTTTGGAGAGGTGTTCAAGCACCTGATCGCGCGGGCCGTCAACCGCCATCCGCCCGTTCTGCAAAATGACGGTGCGGGTTGTCAGCTGCAAAATCGGCACGCGGTGTGTCGCGATCACGGCCGTGCGGCCCTTGAGCCAGGTTTGCAGGCGGTCAACCAGCACGTTCTCAAGCGTTTGGTCGAGCGCGGCTGTCGGCTCGTCAAGCAGGCAGATCTTCGGGTCTTGCAGCCACAAGCGCGCCCAGCCGATCGACTGGCGCTGACCCACAGACAGCCCGATTCCGCCATCGCGGATCTCGACATCGAGGCCCTTGGGGTGGTTCTTCACAAACGGGCCAAGGCCGGCAAAATCAAGCGCCTGAAGCAGGCGGTCATCATTGCGCTCAAGCATGTTGAGGTTGAGGTTGTCGCGCAGGGTTCCGGCGAAGAGTTTCACCTCTTGGCCAAGGTAGCCCACCATGCGGCGCACATCGCGCGGGTCAAGCTGGCTCATGTCGGTGCCGTCAAGCAGCACGCGGCCAGACGTTGGCGCGTACAGCCCCGCCAGCACCTTGAGCAGCGTTGACTTGCCCGAGCCGTTGGAGCCCAGCACCGCGACAGCCTCACCCGCGTTCAGCGCAATGCCGTTCACGTCGAGCACAGGGGCACCGCCCTCGTCGTACTCGAACTTGACGTCAGACAGTTCGTAGCGGCCCTCAAGGCTTTCACGGCGCAAAAAGCTTTTGCCTTCGGGGCGGTCTTGCGGCGCATCCGCAATAGCGTCCAACCCGTCCAGCGCCGCCTTGACGTTGCCCCAACGGGCCATCGTGCCAGCAAGCTGCGTCAGCGGGCTCAGGGTGCGTCCCGTCAAAAGCCCGACAGCGATGATCGAGCCAACCGTAAACTCGCCTGCAAACACAAGGTAAGTGCCCATGATCACAGCGCTGACATATGTCGCCTGCTGCACGCCCTGACTCCAGAAGGTGAGCGTCGAGGCCAGCTTGCGTTGCTCTGAAGACTTCAAGGCGGAGAGCGTCGTCAGCTCTTCCCAGACACGCTTGATGCGGTCTTCCGAGCGCTGTGTTTTTACGGTGTCGAGTTCAAAGATAACCTCATGCAGCATCCGGCTCGATTTGGCCGAAGCGCCCTGCGTTTCTTTGGTCAGCGCGATCATCTTCTTTTGCAAAAAGAACCCGGGAACAACCATGAGAAGGCCGCCAATGATCAGCACCCAGACAACATTGCCCGCGATCGAAGACACCAGGAGCAGGAAGACAAAGATAAACGGAATGTCTGTCAGCGCGCCCACGGTCGAGGCGGTAAAAAACTCGCGCACCGAGCCAAACTCGCGCATCGAGGAGAAAATCTGGCTGGGTTGCTGCCCTGCCCGCTCGCTGCGCATGCCAAGGATGCGGTTCATCAGCAGCTTCTGGACATTCAGCTCGATCTGGCGGCCTGCGCCATCCATCAGGCGCGAACGCGCGACTTTGAGCATGGCTTCCATAAACACCGCAAGGCCAGCACCGGCGGCCAGCACCCAAAGGGTCGCCTCGCTCTGATGCGGGATAACCCTGTCGTAAATCTGAAGGCTGAACAGCGCGATGGACACAGCCAGAAGGTTGGCCACAAACGAGCCGAGCGCCACTTCCACGAAGTGTTTGCGAAAGCCCGCGAACTGCCCCCAGAACCAATGCGGGTCTTCGGATTTTGGCGCATGGGCCTTGGATATCTTTTCCAAAGGCGCTTCGGCCTTCACAATCAGGCCCGTGAAATATGGCTCGAACTCGCCAACAGGCACTTGTGCGCGGTTGTCGGGGCATGTGGTGTCATAGAGCACCATCTCGCCATCGTCCTGCGCCAAAACGAGGATAAACTGGCCGCTCGTCATCTGCGCCAAGGCGGGCCACTGGGCGTTGAGCGAATGGCTGACTGTTTCAACCGCGCTGTGCAGCCCGACGGCCTTAAGCCCTTCGGCCAGAACATGCGGCTGTGCGTCGTCAGCGGCGTTTTCGCGGTGGATGATCACATCCAGAACATCCCGCGCGACTGTCTGAACGCCCAGAAGGCTGGCATAGGTCGCGGCCAATTCGGCGCGCGACTTTGTCTTGTCGGCGTTGTTTGCCTGCGAGGCGGCAACCTTCGCGATAGGTTTTGTGACGGGCTTTGTTTTCGCCGCAGGCTGTGTCTCGGCCTCTGGCAACGGCTTGGCGCGGGTGAGTTCCCTGACTTTCGCCTTGGCTTTTGACTTCAGCTCAGCCTTGGCACGGCGCAGCTTGCCGAGTGCTGGTTCGGATGCGGGTTTTGCCACCTGCTCGGGCTCGATACGGGCGAGAGGCTGTAACTGTGGCTCAGCGGGAGCGGCTTGCGCACGTCGCTTCATCCGCAACTTCGGCTTTGACACCTCCTGTGGTGCCTGACGCGCTACCTCCGGCTTGGTTTCAGCCGGCTTGGCCCGCGGTTTCATCCGCAACTTGGGCTTTTCGCTTGCCACTGGCTTGGCTGTGCTAGGCGGTGTGGCCTGCTCTGTAGCCTGAGCCGCAGGTTTGCTGCGCGGTTTGATCTTCATCTTTGGGCTATTGGCCGCCTCACCAACCTCTCCAACCGCCTTAAGCCGGGTCTTCCCCCCGGCTTTGATGGTCAGCGCTACTGGTTTCTGGCTCAAATGTCGCTCCCGTTGGCCAAGAGGCCCAGCTCGTTGGCCATGGCCAGTTGCGCCGCCGCAAGTTTATACTTCAGCTCGATCTCGGACTGCGCCTGCGCGGCATAGGTTTCGTAGACGCCGACCACGTCCATCACCTGGCGCTGGCCCGCGTCGTATTGCGTCTGGAACAGATCAAGGTTGGCCTTGGCCTGTGCTGTGAGCGTGTTTGCAGAGGTTGCTTGGCGCTTGAGGGCGACAATCTGCGCCTCGTGTTTGGCAACACGGCGGTTGGCCTCTTCCTGCGCCTGTGCGACACGGCGGCCTGCGGCCTCTTCCGTGGCTTTGATGGCCTGAAGGTTGGCCCCCATGCCCACGCCGATCGGATTTGTCGGCGCAACCGAGCCTGTCAAACCGCCGCCGCTGCTGTCAACCGAGGCAGACACCGTCGGCAAATAGCCTGCGCGGTCGATCTTGGCGCTGGCAATAGAGCGGCCCTTCTCGGCCTCTGCCAGCATAACGCTCAGCGGTTGTGCCGCGCCTTTGGAAACGGGCAGCTGGCTCACGCCTTGCACAGCGTCAAGCTTTCGCACCGACATCGCGTTCAACTCGGCCAAAGCCGAGGAGGCCCTGTCGGTTTCTGACGCATAATCGGCCTGCATTTTCGCCAGCTTGTGGCGGATCACGCTGAGATCAGACATATCCGACACGCCGCCCTTGACGCGCTCGGTCATGATCCACTCGAAATGCTTCATATCCTTCAAAGCGGTGCTCAACGTCGCGGCTTTCTCGCGCGCTTCTTGCCCGCCCAGATAAAGCGAAAGCGCGGTGTGGACACGCTCGTTGGTGTCAATCGCGAGGTTCACAGCGGCGACTTCGACATCAGCCTTGGCAAACGCGCGCTCGGCCTTCTTGCGCCCGCCCGAGAACAGAACCGCGTCAACAACGATGCTCGCAACCGCGTCACTCAGCGAGGTCAGCGAAATACTCGGGCCGATCGTTGGAAGCCAGTTTTTCGATTGCGCCTCAGCCCTAAGGCGTGCGCTTTTCAGCTCGCTCTCAGCGGCGCGCGAGTTGGCCGCCAGAACGGGCGTCGCCACTTTCTCGTAGGCGCTACCGCCCGGCAAAACACTGCTGCGCGCCTGCAAACTTGTGATAACAAAAGAGCCTTGGTCTGCTGTTTCTTTCGTGCCAGCAAGGCCTGCCCCAAGTGGTGCGTTCTTAAGTCGGCTCACCACGCCGCCGTCGTCGGCCATGCACCCGCTCAGGGCTGTCATCGCCATCAAAATCCCCACGGCCTTGCCGCTTGAAAATACACTCTGCCCCATGGCTCGCCTCTTTTTATTTGTTAGGCGTTATAATTATTTGCTTGGTCTGGTGGGTGCGGAGCGCGCGCCTGCACACGCGCTCCGAAATGGTTTAGATGATGACGTTGATGTCGTCGTCAATCAGCACATTTGCGTCGTCGCCGATGGTGTAGACATCATATGTCTGGCCATTCTCGCTGACGCTTGCGCCTGTGCGTGTCGCGCCGGTGATGGTGACTGTGTCGTCGTCCCCACCGTGGATCGCGAGCGTATCAGAGTTCTCGGCGAAGGCTTCGATTTGATCCAGCGAGAGCACAAGGTTGGTGTCTTCCGCAAAAGTCAGATCAATCGCTTCGATCTCGAGGCCCGCGAGGCCTGAATTGACGCTGCTCATGTCGACATCCGATGTGACAGGGTCGTCGAGCACAAGGAATGTGCTTGAAACGTTGCCTGCTGCGTCTTCAGCCGACACAACAAGGTGTGAGCCGTCCTGAACAACCGGGTCGAGCCCGAAGTAGTTGTTTGCGCCGATGTCAATTCCGCCAGTCGCCACTTCGCTGACAGAGTTTCCGTCAACTTCATAGACAGTCTGGGTCGCATCGCTGTCCGCAACCTGCACGGCTGTGTAGCCTGTGTGATCGCGTGAGTAGCCCTCAACCGAAGGTGCATCAGGCACATCAGCGTCAATCACCAGTGTCTCGGTTGACTGAAGCTCGTTGCCGGCTGCGTCTGTTGCGGTGACTACCAGCTCTGCGCTGTAGCTTTCGGCCGCGAAGGCGGAAGCTGGCAGATCAAGGCTCCAGTTGCCGTTTGCATCAACCGTGGCGTCATAGTCTGTGCCGTCAAAGTTAACCACAACAGTTGAGCCCGCTTCGACTGTGCCCGTTACGCTGACGCCGTCAGAGACTTCGCTGGCATTATACGTCGCCTGCGAGCCTTCGGCTTCCGCGCCACCTGTCAACTCGTTCACGAATGTGTCGAAGACAACTTCGCGGCTTGTTGAGGCTGTGTTGCCTGCCCTGTCTATTACATCGACTTCCAGCGTGTAGGTGTCTTCGCCCTGCGGCAAGTCATATGACGGGAAGGTCACCGACCAGCTGCCGCTTGAGCTGACAACCGCGTTGCGCGATTCACCGTCAATCGTGACGACAACACTCTGCGTGCCTGGCTCGGTTGTGCCGGTAAACTCGACACCGTTGAGGCGCTCGGTGCCGTTGACCACGTCATCTTCCGCAACCATGTCGGCCGACACGCCGAGGTTGAGAACTTCGGTATCAATGTGAACCGTGCCCGTCACTTCGCGCGAGTTGCCCGCAGCATCGGTGGTTGTTGCAATGATATCAGCGTCATAGGTGCCTGGCTCGATCTGGTCTGGCCCGAAATGCGCCACCCAGTTGCCGCTTGCATCCGTCACGACAGACACAGTGGCGTCGCCGAGTTGGACTTCAACTACGTTGCCCGCATCCGAGGTGCCGCGCACATCAACGCCGTTTGAAGCTTCGTCAAAGTTGACAATATTGTCACCCTCGATCGGAGCCGTGCTGAGCGCCAGTGATCCAGCCATGTTATCAACGACAACACCCTGCGTCAGCTGCGTGCTGTTGTTGGCCGCGTCTGTTGCGGTTGCCGTCATCATGATGGTGCCGCCGTCGCTTTGCGGGATTTCGCCAGACGAGAAGTTCACTGTCCAGTTGCCGCTTGCGTCAACAGTTGCCGCGCGGTCAATGCCCGCGAAGTTAACCATAACAGTTGAGCCGGGCTCGACCGAGCCGCCAAACGTAACGCCAGCCGACTGCTCGCTGCCACTGACAACGCCATCCTGGCCGCCCGTTGTTGTCGTAATCGCGTAGTCACGCACCAATGTGTCAAACTCTACAGTGCCTGTGGTGTCTGACATGTTGCCATGCGCGTCTGTCGCAACGACACTTACGTCGCCTGTCCACTCGCCTGTGCGCACTTCGCTCGAGCTGTAGGTTACTGTCCAGTTGCCTGAGGCATCCACAGTCGCGTTGTGCTCGACACCGTCCAGCGTCACAACAACCGTCGAGCCGGGCTGCGTTGTGCCTGTCAGCGTCACGCCTTCGCCGTGCTCGTTGCCGTTGACGATCGCATCATCACCCGTGTTTGCGCCTGCAAATGTCACGTTGCTGACGGTGTCAACAACCAGCGTCTCGACAGTTGTTGTCGAGTTGCCGTAGCTGTCCGTCGAAACGATGGTGACATCGGTTTCATACTCTCCACCTTCAACCTCAGAGGTCGAGAAGGACACTTCCCAGCTGCCGTCTTCGCCGACCACTGTTTCATGTGTCACCGTGCCGATCGTTACCGAAATGCTTGCGCCAGCCTCGCCTGTTCCGCTCAGCTCGACGCCGTCGGAATAGTCGTCACCGTCGACCAGATCACCGGTTGACTGCACACCCTCGGTCATAACGATCTCGGGGCCAGTCAGATCGATCGTGATGCTCGGGCCAGTCAGGTCAGTCACCGTGCCGTCTGGCTCGGTGATCGTGACTGCCACGTCATAAACGCCGTCTGCGGGGAAATCATCGCCCTCAAAGACAGCAACCCACTCGCCGTTGTCATCTGCAACAGTCGAGACAGTGGTTCCACCAATGACGACCTCGACATCAGAGCCGGATTCGGCCGTGCCTGTCACAGTAATCGTCTCGTCAGCCTCGGTAACGTCGTCACCGCCGATAACAACCGCGCCGTCATTGACCGTTGGCTCAACGGGAACAGGGCCCGAGCCACCGCCGCCACCTGTGATGCCGCCAACAACAGCCACACCGCCAGCAACCGCGCCAGCTGCTCCGAGACCACCAAGGCCCGAGAGCAGGCCTGCGCCCAACATGCTGACGTCATCGTTACCCATGTCGACATGTGCAACTTCCGTGCCATCCACAAAGATCAGCTCGTCAGTGTCGCCGTATTTGCCCCAGGCTTCCGCCACGCCGTATTGTCCGTACAGGTCGCCATCGGCGCCCTCAACCAAGCTGACTTGACTGATGTAAGTGTCGGACGACACGAAAAGGTCTGCCACGGGCGCGCCCGCGACATTAAAGAAGTCTTCAATCAAAATAATCCGGCCGTCAGCCAGCGTAATTTCAAGATTGCCGCCCAGCCGCTTATAGCCGCTGATGTCGCTCTGGCGCAGGTTGAACGAATAGTCCGCACCGGCTTCAGCTTGAATTGTTGTAATATTTCCTGTCGATACATTACCATGCTCGACGCTACCCGTGCTACCACGGGAAACGAAACTAATAGGTTTCATGACACCACCATTTGCCTCAACACACGCGACGTCATTTATTGCGCCGCATTTCTGACACAATATGTATCAGCTAAATGATTCGCCGACTAGTGCCTAATTTCCCTTCACCCCCCAAATAGTGGGTCATAGCAGATATTTAGAGTGATTTTCGTTGCAAGGCTGCAACAAATTTCACG
This sequence comes from uncultured Lentibacter sp., assembly GCA_947497495.1. GTDB lineage: Bacteria > Pseudomonadota > Alphaproteobacteria > Rhodobacterales > Rhodobacteraceae > Lentibacter. Next base: position 204,669 of record CANMGT010000003.1, on the reverse strand, counting down.
GCAATATGGCAGGAATTAGGCGCAAAATAAGGGCTTACGCGAAGCTCACACCCTAGAGTCAAGCAAATACGGGGAAAGTTCACACCTGCGCCTCAGAAGCTGACTTGAGCGCCTGCCCCGACAACCCCCGCGAGCATCGACGCCTGAGCGCTCAAGCAAATGGGCTTTTTTACAGTGTTTCCCGCCTCACCCGCCGGTCAGGAAAACCTCGCCAAGCATCGTCTCGGGGATATCCGCGCCAAGGCGGCTCAGGATCGTCGGTGCCAGCTGCAGCTGGTCGATCTCGACATCACTTGCCGGCCCCTGCCCCGCACCGAAGTAATACAGCGCCGAGAGTTGCTGCAAGTCGCCCCGACCGCCGTGATGGCCGCGCTCGTCTTGCCCGTGGTCTGCCGTCACGATCACCTCATAGCCCATTTCGCGCCATTTCCAGATGAAAGGGGCCAGCATTTCGTCCATGACGAAGCAGGCATGGTCCATCTCCTGGCTCTCGTGAAAAAACCGATGCCCCATACTGTCAAGCGTGCAGGTGTGCAGCATGCCATAATCAAGGTCGAAGCGCGCGCAGAGGTTGGTCAGCGTCGCAAACAAATCAACATCCGAGGGCGTCATCTGGTTGTTCGCCCCGTAGCCTGTCATCGTGTGAAACCGCCCATGGTTGATAGTCGCGCTTTCGGGCTCGTCATACTCCACATCGCGCACGTAATCAAAAGGGTGGCGGTTGAAGAACTCGCTCCAGAACGAGTGCGCCACAGCCCCCGTCACGCCGCCGCGCTTGCGCACCGAGGCAAACACATCTTCCTCCTTGAGGCGAAAGACGTTGCCGTTGCCCGTGCAGCCGTGCACCTGCGGGCTGACACCGGTGTGAATGCTCGCATAGCAGCTGGCCGAGATCGACGGCAGCGTTGCCCGCACCGTCCATGTCTGCGCCTCGCCGCTGCTCACCCAGCCCTCCAGGTTGCCAAACAGGCGACGAAAGTTGCGCAGCGGCACACCGTCGAGAATAATCAGCAGGAGTTTACGTTTCATTTGCCCATTCCTTTAGCAGTGCCATTTCCTGTGTCTTCCCCCGCGCCAGCCACCTGACGCAATAGGCGTAGGGCCAGCATGCCCAAAAACGCGGCGCTGGCAAACAGGAAGAACGCGGCCATCAGCCCAACGTAATAGCGCACCGCCCACTCCAGCCCCACTTTAGAGCGCGCCATCAGGCCAATGTCGCGCAGCACAGGCGCAGGCACTTCGCGCATCGTCAGCTTGATGGTCACAAATTCATACTCCGCGTCAAACTCGCCCACAGACACCCCCAGCGACTGGATCTGGCTCTCAAGGTCCAGAATGCGCGTCTCCAGCGCGATCAGATCCCCAAGCTGCGCCTCACGGCTCTTCAGCGCCACAAGGTTGTCGCGTGACTTTCTCAAGCTCTCCTGACGCGCCAGGAGTTCCTGATACTCGTTGGTCTTGTCTGTCTTATTGACCTGAAAACTCACCGCCCTGCCGATCTCGCGCACCTGCCCGATCACTTCGTCAAACAAGGCTGGGTTCACCCCGATCGCCAGTTGCAAATGCCGCGCCCCCTTGAGCCCGAAGGCCTGCTCATGCTGCATCAGGGCCTCGGCCGTCTTGGCAATGCCGCGCAACGCGGCTTCATCCTCGTCAAACCTGTCCGAGACAAGCCCGAGCGTGGCAATTTTCTCGTAACGCTGATCAACCGATGTCGGCGCTCCGCCCGCACCGTCCTTCTTCTGGCCCGCGTAATTCTTGCGCGACAGCGCAAAATCAGAGCTCACCTGCACCATGCCATAGCCTTGGTTGATCACCTCGCCATTGGGCTGGCTCACATAGCCATAAGCCAGTCGGAACAGAAACAGGGCCACAAACCCCAAGACAAACAGGCCAAAACGCCGCGCAAATACCGTCTTCAATGTCAGTCCTCCAAAACAATGACGCCAACCTGACAAGCTAGAAGGCCAAGCTCAAGCCAACAGTTCAAACCAAGCGCAAACCCGCCTCTTCTTCTCTTTGCAAATATCCTGGGGGAGCGCGAGGGGGGCAACGCCCCTCTCGCTTGAAACAAGCGGAGCGCGAGGGGGCAACGCCCTTCTCGCGCGGGTCGCGTGCGCCAGCACGCGAAACCGCTTAGTTTCCTGCGCTTTCCATCTTGCGATTGGCGATAACGCCCTCAAGCCAGCCCAGTTTCATCTCCGGAACGGAGCTCAAAAGCAGGTCGGTATAGTCGTCAAACGGCGGAGACAGCACCTGCGACTTTGGCCCATAGCGCACGACTTCGCCCTGATACATCACGGCAATACTGTCCGCGATCGCCCGCACAGTCGCCAGATCGTGGGTGATAAACAGGTAAGCCACATCTTCGCGCTTTTGCAGATCCAAGAGCAGCTTGAGGATGCCATCCGCCACCAGCGGGTCAAGCGCGCTCGTCACCTCGTCACAGATGATAAGCTTGGGCTTGGCCGCCAGCGCACGCGCAATACAGACCCGCTGTTTTTGCCCGCCCGAAAGCTCGGCCGGATAGCGGTCCTGAAAGCCATCGCCCAGCTCGATCTCGTCCAAAAGCTCCTGAATGCGCTTCTGTTTTTCTGCGCCCTTAAGCCCGAAGTAAAACTCCAGAGGACGTCCGATAATCGTGCCAACAGTCTGGCGCGGGTTCATCGCAGTATCTGCCATCTGGTAGATCATCTGCAACTCGCGCAAATCCTCGCGCGGACGTGTCTTCATCACTGGGTTCAAGTCACGGCCCGCGAAGTGCACGTTGCCGTCTTTTTGCGGCAACAGGCCCGTGATCACCCGCGCCAGTGTTGACTTGCCCGAGCCGCTTTCGCCCACCACAGCCAGCGTCTGGCCGGGGTGCAGCTCGACGTTGATGTTTTTGAGAACATCAAATTTTGTGCCCTTGTAGCGCGCGGTGATATTTTCGACTTTAAGCACAGGATCGTCTGTCGGGACCTTCTCCTCGTGCTCGATCGAGCGCACGGACACCAGCGCCTTGGTGTAGTCTTCCTTTGGCGAGTTGATGATCTGGTCAACAGAGCCATATTCAACCATCTCGCCCATCTTGAGCACCATGATGTCGTCCGACACCTGCGCCACAACCGCGAGGTCATGGGTGATGTAGAGCGCCGCAACCCCCGTCTCGCGGATAGCGGCCTTGATCGCCATCAGCACGTCGATCTGTGTGGTCACATCAAGCGCGGTTGTCGGCTCGTCAAACACCACCAAGTCAGGCTCGGGGCAAAGCGCGAGCGCCGTCATACAGCGTTGCAACTGCCCGCCCGACACTTGGTGCGGATAGCGTTTGCCGATGGTTTCAGGCTCAGGCAGGCCGAGCTTCTCAAACAGCTCGACAGCCCGCGCCTCGGCCTCGGCTTTGCTGAACTTGCCGTGCTTGATAGCCGCCTCGGTGACTTGCTCCATGATCTGCTTGGCAGGGTTAAAGCTCGCCGCCGCCGACTGGCTGACATAGGTCACCTCACCGCCGCGCAGGCTGCGCAAGTCGCTGCGCGTTGTGTGCAAAATCTCGCGGCCGTTGACCCAGACTTCGCCCCCCGTCAGTTCAACGCCGCCACGGCCATAGGCCATGCCTGCAAGGCCAATGGTTGACTTTCCCGCGCCGCTTTCGCCAATCAGGCCAAGCACTTTGCCCTTCTGCAGCTCGAAGGAAACCCCGTGCACGATCTCGATATCATGCGGCTTCTCGCCGGGCGGATAAACCGTCGCGCCGATCTTGAGGTTTTTGACTTTCAGCATTGGCTCACTCATCCGCGGCCCCCTTTCAGGCTGGTGGTGCGGTTGAGCACCCAGTCGGCCACGAGGTTGACGCTGATCGCCAGTGTCGCAATCGCGATCGCGGGGTAAAGGGCTGCGCCGATGCCATAGACGATGCCATCCTTGTTTTCCTTCACGATCCCGCCCCAATCTGCGAGCGGTGGCTGCACGCCAAGGCCCAGAAAGCTGAGCGTCGAGATGAATAGAACCATAAAGATAAAGCGCAGGCCAAGCTCGGCCACAAGCGGGCTGAGCGCGTTTGGCAGGATCTCACGAAAGATCACCCAAGCGCCACCCTCACCGCGCAGACGCGCCGCTTCGACGTAGTCCATCACGTTGATATCGACAGCGACAGAGCGCGCCAGCCGGAACACGCGGGTCGCGTCCAGAAAACCCATCACAAGGATCAAGACAGGCACCGTCACAGGCACCATCGCCAAGATAACAAGCGCCATGATCAGCGAGGGGATCGCCATTATCAGATCAACCGTGCGGCTCAAAAGTTGATCCGCCCAGCCGCCCAGAACAGCCGCGAGGAAGCCAAGCGAAGAGCCCGTCACAAACGACAGGATCGTGCCCATCGTCGCGATAAAGATCGTCGTCTGACCGCCGTAAATCATCCGTGTGAGCAAGTCGCGGCCAATGTTGTCGGTGCCCAAGAGGTGCTCGGCACTTGCTGGCTCCCAAACGTCGCCGACAATCTCGGCCATGCCGTAAGGCGCGATAAACGAAGCAAAGATTGCGGCTAGGAAATAGACTACCGTAATCGTCAGCCCGATGAGGGCCGCCATAGGAATGTTTTTCATCATTTCGGGTGCCTCAATCTTGGGTTCGCGAGGATCGAGATGATATCTGCCATCATATTGAGGCCAATGTAGATTGCGGCGAAGATGACGCCACAGGCCAACACAACAGGCACGTCACGCTTTGTCACCGCGTCTACCAGAAACTGCCCCATGCCGGGATAAACGAACACAACTTCGACAACGACAACGCCCACCACAAGGTAAGCAAGGTTGAGCATCACCACGTTCACGATGGGCGAAACCGCGTTTGGAAAGGCGTGTTTGGCAATCACGTTGAAGGTGCTCAGGCCCTTCAGCTCGGCGGTTTCAATGTAGGGCGACTGCATCACATTGAGAATGGCCGCGCGCGTCATCCGCATCATATGCGCCAGCACAACCAGCGTCAGCACCAGAACAGGCAGCGCAATCGCGTTCAGCTTCTGGCCAAGGCTCATGCTGTCGTTGACCATTGCCAAGGCGCTGCCCCAGCCCAGCTTCACAGCGATGAAGTAAACCAGCACATAGCCGATCAGGAATTCAGGAATAGAGATCGTCGTCAGCGTCACAGCCGAGATCAGCTTGTCAGGCCAGCGGTCGCGGTAACGCACGGCCAACAGGCCCAAGAAAATCGCGAGCGGCACCGAGACAACAGCAGCCCAGAAGGCCAGAAACAGCGTGTTGCCAAGCCGCTTGCCGACACTCTCGCCAATGTCGAGGCGGTTGACGATCGAGGTGCCCAGATCGCCGGTCATGATGCCACCGAGCCAATCAAAATATCGGGTAATTGCGGGCTCGTTCAGGCCCATTTCCTCGCGCAGGTTGGCAAGGGATTCAGGCGTGGCCGCTTGGCCAAGAACGGCTTGCGCCGCGTCACCCGGAAGGGCCTCGGTGAGACCAAAGATCATCGCCGAGGCGGCGAAGAGGAGCAGGATGCCCAGCGCTAAACGCTGGGCAACCAATTTGATAATGGGGTGCATAACCTATGTCTCGCTTACGCGAACCATGTTTTGCGTGTGATCTGGCCGCTCATCAGCTCGCCGCTTGGGTCTGTTTCCCAGCCGGCGATGTCGGTGCTGACACCGTCGATGAAGTCGTTGAACATCGGGCAGATCAGGCCGCCTTCGTTGCGCACGAGCTTGCCCATATCCGAGTAGATCGCTTTGCGCTTGGCTGGGTCGAGTTCGGCACGCGCCGCGAAGAGCATCTTGTCGAAGTCTTCATTCTTGAACTTGGTGTCGTTCCAGTCTGCCGTCGAGAGGTAGGCTGTCGCATACATCTGGTCTTGCACAGGGCGGCCGCCCCAGTAGCTGCAGCAGAACGGCTGCTTGTTCCAGACTTCTGACCAGTAGCCATCGTTTGGCTCGCGTTTGATCTCAAGCGGAATACCTGCTTGCGCGGCTGTCTGTTGGAACAGAGCCGAGGCATCAACTGCCCCCGGGAAGGCACCATCAGCTGTGCGCAGGATGATAGGGCTGCCGTCGTGGCCCGACTTTTTGTAGTGCTCGGCCGCTTTGGCGAGGTCAAACTCACGTTGCTCGATGCTGGCGTCAAACAGCGGGTAAGCCGCGTTGATCGGCATGTCGTTGCCAACCGAGCCATAGCCGCGCAGGATTTTGTCAACCATTTCAGTGCGGTTCATCGCATACTTGAGGGCAAGGCGCAGCTCGTTGTTGTCAAACGGGGCTGTGTCTGTGTGCATGATAAACACATAGTGGCCACGGCCTGGCGTTGAGTTCACGTTGATGTTTGGCGCGCGGCCAAGCAGGCCGGCAACCTTAGGCTCAACACGGTTGATCGCGTGAACCTGACCCGACTGAAGCGCCGCTGTGCGCGCCGTGGAGTCGTTGATCGCGATGATCTCGACACCGTCATAGTGCGCGTCGTCGCCCCAATAGTTTTCAAACTTGCTAAACGCGGCGCGCACGCCTGGCTCGTTTACGTCAACCTTGTAGGGGCCCGTGCCGACGCCTGCGTCTGGTGCGTCCATGCCGCCGTTTGGCTGGATCATCAGGTGGTAGTCGGCCATCAGGTAAGGCAAGTCAGCGTTGGCGTCTTTCAGCGTTACGCTGAACACGTCGCCATCGACTTTCATGCTCTCGATGCCCTTCATGATGCCAAGCGCACCCGACTTTGACTCTTCGTTGCTGTGGCGTTCCATCGTTTTGAGAACGTCGTCACCCGTCATGGTTTTGCCGTTGTGGAACTCGACATCCTTGCGCAGCGTGAACATCCATGTTTTCGCGTCTGGCGTGCTTTCAACGCTTTCCGCGAGGCGCGATTCAATGCTGCCGTCTGCCGCAACCTCTACAAGCGGGTCCGCAAACTGGCGGCCAATGTGGTAAGGCATCTGGCTGGCCCATGTGGCCGGATCAAGCGAGTTGGTGCTTTCGCCGCCGATTGAACCCAGCTTGAAAACGCCGCCCTTTTTGGGGCCTTCCGCGTGCACAGCCGTGGCAAACATCGTGCCTGCTGCCGCAGCAGAGACACCCAAAGCGCCGGTCTTGCCGATAAATTCGCGGCGTGACAGCTTGCCTTGGCCTGCGCGTTTCTTGAGATAGTCGAGTTCGTTGGTCATTGTGGTGGTCTCCCAGTTAAAGTCGTCCGGTGTGCCCGGCGTTTTTGTTGATCTTTCAGTTAACAAAACCTATCAGCCGCAAGGTCGCAAGGGTTTTCTGAGTCTTATGAAGGCCCTGCGCCCCCTCAAAGCATGTCGCGCAGCACGGTTTCCGTGACGTCGCGCTCATAGATCAAGACGTTGTTTTCATAGACCTCCAGCCGTCCTGTGAGGTAAAAATTCTCGGCATCTGACCGCATCGTCGCGTAGGTTTCGGTGCGCAGGGCAAGGCCTTCGCGTTCCATCTCTTCGGTCCAGTGAGTCTGAGCGCTGGCCGAGAGCGGATCATCAGGGTGGATGCTCCAGCGCTCGCGTGCGCACCCGCCCGAAACAAGCCCATGATCGCTGTCGCGCCGCTTGCCAAAATCATCTTCGATGATCAGCGATATGACACCTGTGACCATATCATGCTCAAACTTGCGCGCATTGCTGCCCGCTCGCAGCTCCTCGATCTGCCAGGGTGGTGCGCTGTCGGCAGGCTCAAAGCTGCACTCGTCCCCCTGCCCCGCAGGGCTGAGCGGCAAGTCGAGCACACCGCCCGAGAGCGTGAGCTCCGCAGCTTCCGGCGACGGCCACAGCAAAGGCCAATAGGCCGAGCTGACAGCCACAGACAGGCGATGCCCCTTGGGCAGCTTGTAGGCGATATGATCCAGCGTCAGTTCGATCTGTTCAACCTGTCCTGGCACCATAGGCTCGGGGTGCTCGTGGCTCATGCGGTGGCTCAGGTTCAGTACGCCGTAGCTGATCCGCGCGCTCGCCCCGTCCGGGTGAATGTGGTTGAGCCGCACGCATATCTGGCCCTGAGGCTTGTCGCAGGACAGTTTAAGCCGCACTTTCGGCGCCCCGATGATCTCAAGATCATCTTGCAGTGGCGTGCCGGTAAAGCAGGCCGAAAAGGCGTCATCGCCGCGTTGCTCGCCGGGCAGCTCCGGCCCAAGCCAGATCGCGCAGTATTCGCCCGAGGCCAGCCCGCAATGCGCAGGAGAGGCGACGCGGGTTTCAAACGCCCCCGCCTTGCCAAGCGTGCCTTGCGCCCCGAAGCCCATCTGCGCATGGTCGGTTGCGGGGCCCCGGCGCGCGCTCCAACGGCCGGGCCGCACATCATACCAAGGCTTGGGGCGCAGCCCGTCCATCACGTAAGCACGGTAAGGCGCGTCAGCCTCAACGCCCGTCTCGATGCCTTTCAGCCACTTGTCCCACCAGCGCTGTGCCTCTTGCAGAAAGCCGATGCGCGGCTCGGGCACCGCAAAATGCGGATACTTGTGCACCCACGGCCCGACGATCCCCTTCGCGCCGACCTTCTCGACAAGCTGCGGCACGGCGTTCTTGTAGGCGTCGCCCCAGCCGCCGACGGCCAAGACCTTGGCCTTGATCGCGTCGAAGTCCTCGCAGACCGAGCCATGCTTCCAGTAAGCGTCACGGCGCTGGTGCTTGAGCCATTCCGCCGCCAGAAACGGCTCGTTCTCAAGCCGCTCCAGCCAGATCTCGCGCCAGTCATCCGGCCTCAAGGCAGGGTCAGGGGCGCGGCTTGAGTAGGCCCACATCGTGCTGCCCCAGCCGAAGTTCTCGTTGAGCAGGCAACCGCCCTTGTAGTGGATGTCGTCTGCATAGCGGTCGACCGTCGAGCAAAGCGTGATGACAGCCTTCAAAGGCGCGGGCTGCATGGCCGCCACTTGCAAGGAATTGAACCCGCCCCAGCTGATCCCCTGCATGCCGACATTGCCGTTGCACCACGGCTGCTCGGCAAGCCAGTTGATCACCGCAACGGCGTCATCCAGCTCTTGTTGGGTATACTCGTCGGCCATCAGGCCTTCGCTGTCGCCATTGCCGCGCATGTCAACCCGCACCATCGCGTAGCCCCGCGCCGCCATCCACGGGTGGCTTAACGCGTCACGCGCCGTGGTGCCGTCGCGCTTGCGGTATGGGAGGTGCTCCAGCACCGCGGGAACAGGCTCACTCCCCGCATCTTCAGGCATCCAGACCCGTGCAGACAGGCGGCACCCGTCGGGCATCACGATGCCCATATCCTGCGTTTCAACAACCCTGCGCATGCTGTGGCCCTCCCAAGCTTTGGCTCAGCCTAGGCGCAGGCAGGAAACTGTCAAGCTATGCGCACGGCGATTACAGCGCATCCTCAAGCCAGGCCACGGTATTGCAGGCCGCAGCCAAAGCCGCCTCAAAACTGGGGAACTCTGCTGCGCCGTGGTGGCCAATGCTATACCACCCGCGCCCACTATCCTCGGGGTCACGGCGAAACTCGTCAAAGCCGTAACTGCCGCTTGTGCGCAAGAACAGATCAACGCAGATCATCTCGCCTTGCAGGTTTATAGAGCGGATGACTTTGTTGACATGCGCCATAGCGGATTACCCCAAGTCGAGCTCGGACAACTCGTTGAGCAGGTTGAGCAGCGCGCGGCGTTGCTCGGGGCCATAGCGGGCTTCGAGCCTGTCGCTGATCTCCTGGCTTTCGGGCATCGCCTCGGCAATCAAGGCACTTCCGCCCTCTGTGATGTCAACCAGCACTTTGCGCTTGTCGTCAGGGTGCGCGCGGCGGGCGATGAAACCTTTGCGCTCTAAAAGCTGCATGATGCGCGTCAGCGAGGGGTTGAGAAGACAGGCCGCGTCGGCGATGTCTTTCGGATCCATCGTGCCGCGCTCGTCGAGCACCCGCAACACCCGCCACTGCTGTTCGGTCACGCCGACCTTGCCAAGCATCTTTCGGTAAGGCGCCATGATGTTCTCGCGCGCGCGCAGCATCGCGATCGGCAGGGAGCGGTTGGTTTGCGGCAGGGCGCTGTTTGGCTTCTTGTCACTCATGCGCCCTTTTTGCGCATACCGGCCCGTATTTCAAGCGTTCTGAACGCCGCAGCTAGACGCTAAACGCCAGTACGCGGCTTATTTCGGTGAGCGAGCGGCCAGATTGATCGCGCCAGTCGTTGAACGCAGCCTGCACAGCGCGCATCGCGGTTTTGGAACTTGGCGCCTTGTCGACAACCCCCTCTGCCACCAGACGCGCGATCACGTCGGGCGACATGATGAAGCTGTCGCGCCCCAGCATGCGCAGACTGTAAGCACCCGTTTGCCCGCCCAGCCGTGTGCCGCGCGCTTTGAGCATGTCCAGCAGGCCGATAAAGTCGCTTGAGGGCCATTCGCCCAAAACCTTTGCCACGCCACCCTGTGCGCGCAACTCAAGAAAAAACGCCGCGTTGTCGCGCACCGAGGCAATCTTGGGGCCCGAGCGCACAATGCGCGTGTCGGTGAGCAAGCTGTCAAACTTCTCGTCATCCATGAAGGCGCAGCGGCCGATGTCAAAGCCGTCAAACGCGGCCTCAAAGCCGGCCCATTTGTTCTCGATCACCTGCCACGCAAGGCCTGTGCGAAAGACGAACTTTGACACTTCCGCCAGCCAGCGGTCTTCAGGGATCTGCGCGAGGGCCTCGGGGCTTTTGGGGGTGTCGAGTAAGGCTTCCAGCGCCTCGGCCCCGCCTTTACGCTTGGCGGCGATGTCGTAGATCTCTTCAAAGCTGCGCATGATGTCTCCTTTGGCTCGGAGTTTGCATCAGTCTGGCTTGTCAGTCTAGCGAGGCTGCGTAGAAATGCGGAGGCGAGAGCTGATTTGGTTTCGAATTTGGCTTCGCCAAATCCGACCGATGCGAGAGGGCTTTGCCCTCTCGCGCTCTCCCAGAGTATTTTTCTCAAGAAAAAAACCAAGGCCGATTGAGGCTTTAGTCAAAGCCCACAAAGCGGGCCGTGTTTGACACAGCGCGGCGGTTTGATTTGACGTCGTTAGCAGCGAAACTTTCGTCGGGCCAGCCGAGGGCGACGCATGTGAGGATGACTTGGTCATCGGGGATCTGGGCGTGTTCGCGCACCACGGGCGACTGCATGATTCCCTGGCCGTTGATCACGGTGCCGAGGCCTTTGCTCCACGCCGCCAGCACGAGGCCGTAAGTGACTGCGCCGAGGTCAAAGTGGGCGATTGTGCCGTTGTCGAGCAGCGAGCGATCAAACGTGACCACGATCGAGACAGGCGCGTCAAACTGGCGGAAGCCGCGCATGACCCAGTCCTGGCGCATGGCCTTGTCGTGGCGCTCGATGCCCATGGCCGCGAAGAGTTGTTTGGCGATCTCGATCTGGCGTTCGCGGTGCACGCCTGTGTAGTCGCCGTGATCGGGGATTTCGCGGGCGGGCGGGACGCCGGCGAGCATGCGCTCGCTGTTGCCTGTGCGAATGGCTTCAAGCGCCGCGCCTGTCACCACGTGCAAATGCCACGGCTGGGTGTTCATCGAGCTTGGGGCGCAATTCGCCATCTCTATGATCTCTTCCAGCAGCTCGCGCGGCACCGACTTGTCGGTAAACCCCCGGATGCTGCGCCGCCCGCGCATTGCTTGGCCAAGTTCCATTGTTCGTCTCCTCACCGTGTTGAGAGCACAAGCTCACATAAAGTGGCTGGAGCGTCACATGTTTCGCTACGTCAGAAGTCAGACATGGCGCAGAGCAAGGCCAGCTTTGCCGCCAGAGGCAAGGGCGCTGCGCATTGTGCGATGAGGTGTTGTGGATGAACGAGCCTTAGCATCCAGTTGTGTTAGACCCGAGAGTTCAGCGAACCAGCCTGCATTGTGCACTTGAACGTCGCAAACAGCGAGGGCTGACTTGCAATTGGTTTCGCTCACGTGGGCCGCGAAAAATGAGCGGTTTTCGAGGGGTCCCACCTTGTCAGCAAGTGCATTTGAAGCGAAAACGCTTAAGATTAGTAGGTTTCTCAAGATACTCATAGTCAGTCATACGACCTAGTGTTGGTGAGTTGGTGAGCTGGCGTGCTGTTGCTTCTCATGAGCCAAAGACAATTGGCTGAGCCGCGCACAAGCGGGCATTGTCTTGAAAATTGCAACTGGTAGCTTCACCAGCAAAGCGGCCCCCAAACTCGTAAAACTCCCGACTTCCCCCGCGCGCGCGGCTCTGCCATAATGGGCAAAACCAAAAAACAAAGAGCAGCGGTAATGTCAGACGATCTTTTAAATGGCGCCAGCACGGGCGCAGACAGCTACGACGCTTCCTCCATTCAGGTGTTGGAAGATATGGAGCACGTCCGCCTGCGCCCCGGCATGTATATCGGCGGCAAGGATGACCGCGCATTGCACCACATGGTTGCCGAGATCATCGACAACTCGATGGACGAAGCCGTCGCCGGCCACGCCACTTGGATCGAGGTTGAGCTGCACGAGAACGGGCATGTCTCGGTGCGCGACAACGGCCGCGGCATCCCCACGGGGCCACACCCGAAAGACCCCGAGAAATCCGCGCTCGAGATCATCTTCTGCACGCTCAACGCGGGCGGCAAGTTTTCGGGCGACAGCTACGAAACCTCAGGCGGATTGCACGGCGTCGGCTCTTCCGTTGTCAACGCCCTGTCTGACCACCTGCGCGTCGAAGTGGCCCGTAACAAAGAGCTCTTCGCGATGGAGTTCTCCCGCGGCGTCCCGCAAGGCAAACTCGAAAAAATCGGCGCGGCGCCCAACCGCCGCGGCACATCCGTCACCTTCCACCCTGACGCCGAGATATTCGGCACACTCAAGCTCAAGCCCTCCCGTCTCTTCAAAATGGCGCGCTCCAAAGCCTACCTCTTCTCAGGCGTCGAGATCCGCTGGAAAACGGCCCAACAAGACGGCGACACACCGCAAGAAGCCACGTTCCACTTCCCCGGAGGCCTCGCTGACTACCTCAAAGAAGTTATGGGCGGCGCCACAACCTACGCAGAAGCCCCCTTCGCAGGCACCGTATCATTCGAGAAGTTCAACGCCCCCGGCAAAGTCGAATGGGCGATCAACTGGACACCCTCACGCGACGGCTTCATCCAAAGCTACTGTAACACCGTGCCAACCCCCGAAGGCGGCACCCACGAGGCTGGCTTCTGGGCCGCGATCCTCAAGGGCATCAAGGCCTACGGCGAGCTGGTCGGAAACAAAAAAGCCGCGACCATCACTCGCGAAGACCTCACCACAGGCGCAGGCGCACTGGTGTCCTGCTTCATCCGCGAGCCCGAGTTCGTTGGCCAAACCAAAGACCGCCTCGCAACCGTTGAAGCGCAGCGCATGGTCGAAAACTCGGTGCGCGACCACTTTGACAACTGGCTCGCCGCCGACACCAAATCAGCGGGCGCGATCCTCGACTTCTTGGTGCTGCGCGCCGAAGAGCGCCTACGCCGCCGTCAGGAAAAAGAGACATCGCGCAAGACAGCCACCGCCAAGCTGCGCCTGCCCGGCAAGCTCACTGACTGCTCGTCAAAAACCCGCGAAGGCACCGAGCTGTTCATCGTGGAAGGCGACTCTGCGGGCGGCTCGGCCAAAATGGCGCGCGACAGGAAGACACAAGCGCTCCTGCCCCTGCGCGGCAAAATCCTCAACGTCCTCGGCGCCGCCTCCTCCAAGATCGGCACCAACCAAGAGATCGCCGACCTCACCCAAGCTCTGGGCGTCGGCCTTGGCTCCAAGTTCAACGTTGATGACCTGCGCTACGACAAAGTCATCATCATGACAGATGCTGACGTCGACGGCGCCCACATCGCAGCCCTCTTGATGACATTCTTCTTCACCCAAATGCGCCCGATGATCGACGCGGGACACCTCTACTTGGCCTGCCCGCCTCTCTACCGTCTCACCCAAGGCGCGCGACGGTTGTATGTCGCCGACGACGCGGAGAAAGAACGGATGATGGAAAAAGGCTTGGGCGGCAAAGGCAAGATCGACGTGCAGCGCTTCAAAGGCCTCGGCGAGATGGACGCGAAAGACTTGAAAGACACCACAATGAATCCCGCCTCTCGCAAGCTCATCCGCGTGACAATCGACGAAGACGAGCCGGGCGAAACTGGGGACTTGGTAGAACGCCTGATGGGCAAAAAACCGGAGATGCGCTTTCAGTATATCTCCGAGAACGCGAGGTTTGTTGAGGAGTTGGATGTTTGAGGACATGCTAAGATGAGCTCAAAACGACCTCAGCAAATAGTTTTCCTGTCTGTGAGGTCGTAACATAAGAACGCTTGGTAATGAGTTTTCGTTCTTCAGTATCTGCTTTTTTGAAGCCTTTCACTACCTCACTTTCTTCTAGTTCCACATACCGCTCTAGGTTCGCAGGAGCGGTCAAGTGACCATCATCTTTGGCTCGAATGAGTCCTAGCTCGTTCAAATTCTCAATGCTTGCCTGAACAAGCGAAGCCCTTGAATTGTAAGATATTCCAAGCTCATTGGCGATTTCCCAAAAGTCAGGGTTGTAAAACCCCCATATGGTTGAATATCCAGCCTGTCCAACTGTCTGATTGCCAATGTGAATCGTTGGCATGGCAATTCTACTAAAAATCAGTTCAAAAATCCTTGCATCAAGAGCAGTCATCGAACTGATTTTGTTTACAAATGTGGGGTGAGCTTTTTCGCTTGTAGATTTTCGCATTGCGCCAGCTAACAATCCAGCAAACATTTCACTCAGTTCAGCTTTATGGCCGTTAAACTTAAGTGCTTCAATAGTAGGGCCAGCCACGGCCAGATCAGGGGTTTGGATTTCATCTTCGGGTGTGTTCTCTAGCCTCTTAGAAACACGGTTAACAAGCCAATCTTCAACTTGATCAGCCCCCCAAACAAAACCACGGATTGGTGCAAGGCAGGTATTTACTGCTTTTCCAACTGTCCCAAGTGCTTTCCCCGTTTCCTGAGCAATCGGTTTCAGGGCGTCATCGTAAACCGGCACAGCTTTCGCCAAATTCGCTACAGCATTTAACTTGTCAGAGGTTTTGTCGGAGTTTTCATCGTTCATATCTATCAATCTCGAAATTAATCAACTCAAAGTATAAACGCTCTTATATGGGGATCCAAAAGTCAGTTCAATGTAAGTAGCACTTAGCTCGTGCATCGCACGGGCAGCGCCCGACCCTCCCCACGGGAGGGCGCTTTTGCAACGTCTCACACCTCACAACCGTCGGACACTCTGCACCAACACCGCACAGCAAAACCGCTGCTCTGCGCCCACCCAGGGTCAGGCGCTGCCCTCTGTTGCGAGCGCCATCAAGCAGCCTCAGCAATCCGCTTGTCACCCCACAGAGCCGCGAACAGCCCCGCCGCCGCCAGCCCGTCAAACAGCGCGAAGCCGTTGGCGAGCCAAGTCGGCGCGCCCCAAGGCGCGCTCAGCGCCACGCACATGCCGCCCAGAGCCGTGACAAAGCACAGCCACGCCAGCCAGCGCGCGCCGCGTGTCACCAGCAGCCAAGCCAGCACCGCCCAAACTGCGCCGATCACCGCCAATGTCAGCGCCCCGCCCGTCAGCCCGATGAAGGCGGGCGACACCAAGTGCAGCGCGGCTGATCCATACATCATCCAAGCGGCAAACTTTAAAAACTGGCTCATAACTGTCTCCCTATTTGCGTTAACCCTAGCTTAAGGCGTGCTCTGCGTTAACACATGAAATCCGCCCGAAACTGTATGCACGCGTTCTGCACGGAAAGCTGCATAGATAGCTGCATACCGTAGGCACTGGGCCAAAATGCCCCGTTAACCTTCTGGAACCCTCGGCGGATCGCCGCTAACGTGGCCTCATGCGTTTCATTGCCTTTGCCCTCATCTTCGCTTTCGCAGCCTGTGGCCGCCCGCTCTCGACAGGCGAGAAAACCTTTTTAAATCAAGTCTATGGCGAAACATTCAACACCGAGCGCGCGCGTTTTCATGATGGTGCTCTCGTCGGCTCTGTGACGTTCAAACGCCAGAAGCGCCCGCGCCTCACCTGCCGCGAGCGTATCTTCCCCGAGCCGGAAGAAAAAATCGTCACAACAAGCCCCGCCGCCGTGGCTTTGTTCAACCATGTTTTCTTCACTAAAGACTTCTTTTTAAACGACTATTTGCCAGAATACCCGAAGGCGATGAACCTCTACGCCGCCATGCTGTTTGGCCATGAAGCCACCCACATTTGGCAGTGGCAAAACCGCAAGGTAACGGGCTATCACCCCCTCAAAGCCGCCGCCGAGCACGGCGTCATGGAAGACCCTTATCTCTTTGATGTGAATACGAAAAACAGCTTTTTTGACTACCCCTACGAGCAGCAGGCCAGCCTTGTGGAGGAATACGTTTGCTGCAAGACGCTCGACGCGAAAGCGCCCCGCACAAAGCGGCTCGAAGCGCTGTTAAAAACGGGCTTTCCCCTCGGAAATCTTGTTATTCCCCAGAAGGTTAGTCTGCCGTGGGACGGGGCAAAAACGCGCGGGATTTGTCGTTAAAGCCGCTTTAGGACTTCTTGGGTAAAGTCCTCACCACGTGTTTCAAAGCTGTTATATTGGTCAAAACTCGCACAGGCAGGCGCGAGCAACACAACGTCGCCCGCCTCAGCGTCTTTCATCGCTGATTCGACAGCCTTTTGCATCGTCACACAAACCTCGGCCTCAACCCCCCGAAGCTGCATCGCAAACTGCGCCGCCTCACGGCCGATCACATAGGCTTTGCGCACCGAAGACAGCCCCTCAGCAAGCCCGTCAAGCCCGCCTTCCTTCTCCAGACCGCCGCAAATCCAGCGGATATTTTTAAATGCTTTCAGAGCCTTATCCGCCGCATCCACATTCGTCGCCTTGCTGTCATTCACAAAGCGCACACCGTCCTTTTCGGCAATAAGCTGCGAGCGGTGCGGCAAGCCCTTAAAGCTGTGAAACCCCTTCTCGATCTCGCGAGGCGCAATGCCCAAAGCGCGACAAACAGCGTAAGCCGCACAGGCATTCTGGTGGTTATGCGCGCCAGGCAACCCCGGCACCGAGCGCAAATCAATCGACGCCACCTGCCGCCCCTTGCGCCACTCTGCAAGGAAGCCCTTCTTGGCAAAAACGTTCCAACCAATGCCCGACAGCTTGTGCTCCACAGACACGCGAATAACCCGGTCGTCACCCGCCCCCTGGCTGAGTTGGTTCTCCAGAAACCGTCCCTCTGCCTCATCCACGCCAATCACCGCCCGGTCTGGCCCGCCCTCAGCAAACAGCCGTCGCTTGGCCGCGAAGTAACCCCCAATGCCGCCGTGGCGGTCAAGATGGTCAGGGCTAAGATTGGTAAACACGGCAATGTCAGGCGTCAGGTTGCGCGCAAGTTCTGTCTGATACGACGACAGTTCCAGCACGATCACCTCGCCGGAATGCGGCTCTTCAAGGTCCAGAACACCACGGCCGATATTGCCGGCAAGTTGCGCAGGTTTGCCTGCACTTTCAATGAGGTGTGCAATCAGCGCTGACGTTGTTGACTTGCCGTTAGAACCCGTCACAGCAACCACACGAGGCGGCACATCCAGCGACATCCACTCATCGCTCCCGATCGAGCGGAAGAAAAGCCCGACGTCGTTGTCGACAGGCACAGAGGCCGCGTAAGCCGCTGCGATCACGTGGTTTGGCTCAGGGTAAAGATGCGGGATCCCGGGGCTGACCATAAGCAGCGAAAGCCCCTCCATTTCCCGTCCCAGATCGCGGCACTCAAAGCCTTCGCGTTCGGCTGTTGCGCGCGCGTCGGGGTTGTCATCCCAACACAGTGGGGTGGCACCGCCTGCCCGCAATGCCCGCGCGGCCGAGAGCCCGCTGCGCCCCAGCCCCAGCACGCCAACTTTCAGGCCATCATAGCCAACAACAGGGATCATTCGCGCGCTCCTAGCCTAGCGAAGTTTGAGGGTCGCAAGCCCGATCATGGCCAGAATGAGCGAGATAATCCAGAAGCGGATCACGATCTGCGGCTCGGCCCAGCCCTTCTTTTCATAGTGGTGGTGGATAGGCGCCATCAGGAAAACACGCTTGCCCGTGCGCTTGAAATAGAGCACCTGAATGATCACGCTGAGCGCTTCCACAACGAACAAACCACCGACGATCGCCAGCACGATCTCGTGCTTGGTCGACACGGCGATTGCGCCCAAGGCCCCGCCCAGAGCGAGCGAACCGGTGTCGCCCATGAAGACGGCTGCGGGAGGGGCATTATACCACAAAAAGCCAAGGCCTCCGCCGAAGATACCCGCTGTAAAGATCAGTATCTCGCCCGTACCTGGCACATAATGCACGTCAAGATATTCGGTGAAGTCGACACGGCCGACAGCATAGGCGATCACGCCCAGAGTGCCTGCCGCGATCATGACAGGCATGATGGCGAGGCCGTCAAGGCCGTCTGTCAGGTTCACAGCATTCGCGGCACCGACGATGACGATCATCGCGAAGGGAACGAAGAGATAGCCAAGGTTGATCAGCGTGTCTTTAAACACCGGCATCGCCAGTTTGAATTGTAGCGCATCGGGGTGATAACAGGCGGCCCAGTAGCCCGCGATCGCACTGATCAGCAGCCCCAAGAGCATGCGCACACGGCCCGAAACCCCCGCTGACGTTTGTTTGGATACCTTTGCGTAGTCATCCGCAAAGCCGATGGCTGCGAAGCTCATGGTGACGAATAAAACCAACCATACAAAGGGGTTATCAAGCCGCGCCCAAAGGAGTGTAGATGTCAAAAGCGCCCCGACAATCAGCAAGCCGCCCATGGTTGGCGTGCCCGCTTTCGCCAGATGGCTTTCAGGGCCGTCATCGCGGATAGGCTGGCCCTTGCCTTGGCGGCGGCGCAACACGTTGATCAGGGGGGGGCCAAAAATGAAGCCAAACAGTAGAGACGTCAAAAAAGCCCCACCAGCGCGGAACGTAATATACCTGAAAAGGTTGAAGAAATCACCACCGTCAGACAGCAGGGTTAACCAATAAAGCATCTACTCTTTCCTCGTTTCTGGCTCTCTTTTAAGAGCTTTTGGGCGCATCGCAGAGCGGATCGCCGTAACAACGCGGCTGACGGCGATGCCCTTTGATCCCTTGACCAAAACGATATCACCAGCGCGCAGGTAATGGCGCACCTTATGCGCCAACTCGTCAGCAGTTTCAAACCATTCGCCCTGCTTGTCGGCAGGCAGGGCCGCAAAAGCGTTCTGCATGAGAGGGCCGACGCAGTGAACCGTGTCGAGCGCCTCAACACTAGGCAAGCGCGCGACCTGTGCATGCAACTGCGCTTCCTCCTGACCCAGCTCCAGCATATCCCCGATTATTGCAATCTTGCGGCCCTTGCTTTGCGGGATGTCGGCAAGCACTTGCAGGGACGCCGCCATCGACGCGGGGTTGGCGTTGAAAGCGTCGTCGATCAGCTCGATCGTATCGTCTTCGATGTCATCAAGCTTGAGAAGTTCGCGCTTGCCACGACCCGCTGGCGGCGCCCAGTAGGCAAGGTCAGCGGCGGCGACAGCGCGTGCAACTCCGACGGCTTCACAGGCGGCAATCGCGCCAAGGCCGTTCATCGCAAAGTGCTGGCCAGCGGCACCCACCTTAAACACCAGCGGCTCGGCGTTGATGCGCGCTTCCGCGACAGTCATATCCCCGTGAAGTTTGGTCGAGACGAGCGTGTAATCACTTGATTTAACGCCGTAATCCATAGGTTTCGCGGCCAGACGCTTCGCAGCATCGGCCAACACTTGAGCCGTGGAAATATCGGCATTCCAGATAGCAGTTCCGTCCGGCTCGAGCCCCTCCATGATAGCGGCTTTCTCGCGGGCAATCCCTTCAAGGCTTTCAAAAGCCGCCATATGCGCCGCTGCGACCGTTGTGATCAGGGCCACATGCGGACGCGCCATTCTGGCCAGAGGACCGATCTCACCGGGGTTACTCATGCCGATCTCGATCACGGCAAACTCGGCCTCACGCGGCATCCGCGCCAGCGTCAGGGGAACGCCCCAATGGTTGTTATAACTCGCTTCCGCTGCGTGGCAGAGGCCTTGGCGGCCCAGTATTTCGCGCAACATCTCTTTCGTCGAGGTTTTCCCCGCGCTGCCTGTCACGCCGATGATCTTGGCCGCTGTGCGCGCCCGAGCGGCCACGCCGAGCGCTTCCAAACCTTGCAGAACATCCTTGACCAACAAAAGCTGCGCGCTGTCTTCCAGTCCTTCAGGAACATGGCTCACCAGAGCCGCTGCAGCCCCCTGTTCAAGCGCCTGCGCAACAAACTCGTGGCCGTCACGCGCGGCTTTCAATGCGACAAACAAGTCGCCCTTCGCCAGAGTGCGCGTATCGATAGAAACGCCCGTTGCCTCCCAGTCGGAGCGGACCTGCCCGCCTGTCGCCGTAGCCGCCTCGGCGCCCGTCCAAAGTGGTGTCATATCCGGCCCTCCAGAGCATCAACAGCCACGCTGGCCTGCTCGACATCGTCAAATGGCAGCACATCGTCCCCGACGATCTGCCCGCTTTCATGGCCCTTGCCCGCGATCAGCAAAGCGTCTCCTGGCTCCAGCAAGTCAACGCCGCGCAGGATGGCTTCTGCACGGTCGCCCACTTCGTTGGCCTCGGGGCAGCCCGCCATAACCGCTGCGCGAATGCTGGCCGGTTCTTCGCTGCGCGGGTTGTCGTCGGTGACGATCACAACATCGGCGTATTGCGCAGCAGCGGCCCCCATAAGAGGGCGCTTGCCAACGTCACGGTCCCCGCCCGCGCCGACAATGGCAATGATGCGCCCCATGACATGTGGACGCATCGCCTTGAGCGCCGTCGCCACAGCGTCAGGCGTATGGGCATAGTCAACAAACACCGCCGCACCGTTGTCGCGTGTTGCGGCAAGCTGCATGCGACCGCGCACTGTGCTCATGTGGTCAAGCGTTTCAAATACACGCGCAGGCTCTTCACCACAGGCCATAACCAGCCCCGCCGCCAGCAGCACGTTCTCGGCCTGAAAACCGCCGATGAGCTTCAAGTCGGCGCGGTAGCCTTTGCCTTCATGCTTGAAGAAAACTTCCTGCCCCGTGGCGTGAGTGCGCTGCGCGGTAAGCTGAATGTCGGCGCCGTCCATACGCCCGACTGTCAGCACCTTGATGTCACGGTCTTGCGCGACCATGACCATCTCGGGCCCGCGTGGATCGTCGATATTGATGACCGCAACGCCTTCGTCGCTCAAAACGCGCCCGAACAGGCCAGCCTTGGCGGCGAAATATTCCTCAAAGGTGTGGTGAAAGTCGAGGTGGTCTTGGGTGAAGTTGGTAAAACCGGCGGCCTTGAGGCGCACCCCGTCAAGGCGATACTGCGCCAGACCATGCGAGGAGGCTTCCATCGCGGCATGTGTCACCCCTGCCTCGGCAGCTTCGGCCAAGGTGCGGTGCAGCGTAATCGGCTCGGGCGTGGTGTGCGCAAGCGGCGCGCTCCAGTCGCCCTCAACACCTGTTGTGCCAAGGTTGACGGCGCATTTGCCCATTTCCTGCCAGATCATGCGCGCAAATGTGCTGACGCTTGTCTTGCCGTTGGTGCCTGTCACTGCGATCATCACGTCAGGCTGTGCGCCAAACCACAAAGCCGCAGTGTAGGCCAATGTCTGGCGCGGGTTTTGGGACAGGATCAGCTTGGCGTCAGAGCTGGCCAGCTCGGCTTTTGCGATCTCGGCACCTTCGGTATCTGTCAAGATGGCCGCCGCCCCCATGCGCAGGGCATACTGGATAAATTCGCCGCCATGAACCTGTGTTCCGGGCAGGGCCGCAAAGAGAAAGCCCTCTTTCACCTGTCGGCTGTCAACCGCAAGCCCTGTGATGCTGACATCGCCGCTCAGGGCCGTTAGCCCCAGCTCACTCAGTTTCATTTGCCCCACCGGTGCCTCGCGTTTTGACTAGTTTGATGTGAGCGTTATACCAGCCAATTCACCCTGTTCAATCTCTGGACGCAATCCCAGCAGGGGCGCAACACGGTTGATAAGCTCGGCGGCGACGGGAACCGCCGTCCAACCCGCGCTCCGGCGCTTTTCGCCATAGGTAAACACCTCGGGCTCATCAAGCGTTACGATCAGAACATAGCGCGGCTTGTCTGTCGGGAAAACGCTGGCGAATGTCGAGATAACCTTGTCTTTGTAATAGCCGCCGCGCGGCTTGGGCTTGTCGGCGGTGCCTGTTTTGCCGCCCACTGAATAGCCTGCCACATCGCCAAAGCTTGCTGTGCCGTCTGTGACGACCTTGCGCATCATACCGTTCATCAGCTTGGCCACCTGCGGCGACAAAACCTGCGGGCCGTATTGCGGCGCCGACTGTTTCACCAGCGTCGGCATAATCTTGTGGCCGCCATTGGCAATGGTCGCGTAGGCTGCCGCGAGGTGCATGGGCGTGGCCGAAAGCCCGTGGCCATACGAGATCGTCATTGTCGAAATCTCCGACCAATTCTTCGGGGTCAAAGGCTTGCCGCCAGAAGCTTCGGGCATCTCGATCGCGGTCATGTCAAGCATCCCGAGCGCGCCAAGGAACTCTTTCTGACGCTTGGCCCCGATCATCTGCGCGATCCGCGCTGTGCCGATATTGGAGCTTTTGGTCAAAACGGTTTCAACGTCTAACTCGTTGCCGTAGTTGTGAAAATCTCTGATTTTGTGCTTGCCCCACTTGAGCGGGCCACGGGTGTTGATCATGGTGTTCTGGTTGACCAGACGCAAGTCGATCGCCTGCGCGATGGTGAAAACCTTGAAGGTTGAACCAAGCTCGTAAACCCCCTGCAAGGCGCGGTTGAACAGCGGGCTGTCGTCAGGGCTGCCTTCCGTTGGCGCAACAGGGCGGTTGTTGGGGTCAAAGTCTGGCAGGCTCACAACCGAGATGACTTCACCGGTGTGAACATCCATCAGAATGCTCGCAGCCCCCTTGGCATTCATCAGTTTCATACCGCCATACAGCACACGTTCGGCGGCGGTTTGCACCGACATGTCAATTGACAACTCCAGCGGCTTACTGCCGTTGGCAGGGTCTCGCAGATAGGTGTCAAACGTCTTTTCCACGCCCGCAATGCCGATCACCTCGGCGGCATGTACGCCCTCGCGGCCAAAACTCGTGCCGCCCATAACGTGGCTGGCCATTTTCCCGTTCGGATAAAGCCGCGCTTCACGTGGGCCAAAAAGCAGGCCCGGCTCGCCGATGTCATGCACCAGCTGCATCTGTTCGGGGCTGATTTTCTTTTTGATCCACAAGAACTTACGCTTTCCGCCAAAGTCTTTGTTGAGGCGTGCCAGTTCAAGATCAGGGAAAATCTTCACCAGTTCGGCGGCCGCGCGCTCAGGGTCGATCATCTCTTGAGGCTGCGCATAAAGCGAGTGGGTTTCGATGTTTGTCGCCAGCACGCGGCCCTCGCGGTCAACGATATCGGCGCGCTGCGCCAGAATGTCGTGGCCACCAGCGGCCAAGCGCGGCTCGGCGGCTTGTGAGCTTGCCAGAAGCCCCATCCGCGCTCCAATGACCGTGAAGGCACAAAGAAAAATCACCCCAAGAACCAGCAAGCGGCCTTCTGCTTTTCCGCGCATTTCGGTTTGCATCACGCTATGGCGCTGGCTGGTGTTGCGGCGCTCGATTGCGTCGGGGTCTGAGCCCTTCTTGCGGGCGTCCAGAATGGTCGCGAGGGGGCGCAGGGGGATGCGTGTCATTGGTCGGCTCCATCGCTTGAAACAGCAACCGAGCCGTCCAGATCATACTCCAGCTCGTCAACGGCTGCGGGGTAGTCCACTTCGTCGATCGCCCCGAAGTGCTCAGGGGCAAGGGGTAAAAGGCCGATGCGCTCGAAGTTGAGTTCGGCCAATTCGCGCAGTCGGTCCGGACGGTTGAGATAGGCCCATTCAGCTTTCAGAACGGCAAGCCGTGCGCGGGCCTCCCCGATGTCACGTTGCAAGCGGTCAGACTGGCTGTAGGCTTCCTGCGTTTTGTAATTTTCGTGATAGGCCCAGAAGGCGCTTCCGATCACACAAAGTGCTGTTATCAATACGATAATTGTTCTCATGCCCCCCGCCTTTCCAATTCCGGCGCGCCAAGTTCTGACGCTGTCGCCGCCCGTGCAGGCGCCTCTGTTCTGCTCGCCAAGCGCAACAGCGCGCTGCGGCTGCGCGGGTTTTGCGCAAGCTCGTCGGCGTCAGGCCCGATGGCCTTCTTGGTACTCAGTTTAAATGTCGGTTCAGCCACGTCTTGCACGGGTGCGTGGCGGCTGCCCCCGCCCGCAAGGCCAGCGCGTTCGCGCAAGAAGCGCTTTACAACGCGGTCTTCGGACGAGTGAAACGATACAACCGCGAGAATGCCGCCCGGCTTTAACGCGCGCTCAGCGGCTTGCAGGCCTTCGACAAGCTCGTCAAATTCGTTGTTCACAGCAATGCGCAGCGCTTGAAAGCTGCGCGTCGCGACATGGCTTTGGCCCGGTTTCTTGTTGCGCGGCATCACGCTTTCGATGATCTCGACGAGCTGAGCTGTCGTTTCTATCGGCGCAGCTTCGCGCGCTTTGCCAATCGCACGTGCGATACGGCGAGAGGCACGTTCTTCACCGAAAAGATAAAGAATATCAGCAATTTGCTCTTCACTGTCTTCGTTGACAATGTCGCGGGCAGAGCGGCCTTGCTGGCTCATCCGCATGTCCAGAGGGCCGTCTTTCATAAACGAAAAGCCCCGCTCGGCGCGGTCTAGCTGCATGGAGCTTACGCCCAAATCGAGCACGACGCCGTCAACACCCTGCGCCACGTCATCAAGTTTTGAGAAAACGGTTTGCGCGAGTTCAAGCCTGTCGCCATAGACGGCGCCCCAGTCGCGCGCCATTTCATGCGCCAGCGGGTCGCGGTCGATCCCGATTACCTTGTCGGCACCCGCTTCAAGAAACCCGCGCGTGTAGCCGCCAGCTCCCATGGTGCCATCAATCCAGATGCCGCCAACGGGGGCGACACGCTGCAAAATGGCGTCAAGTAAGACAGGAATGTGAGGGCGGTCTGAAGCGGCAGCTGTCATCGTCTCTAGCCCTCTCTGCTCGCCTTATCCGCTGCTTGGTCAAGGTAAATTAGCGGATCAAAATCGTCTGGCAGCTCATCAAGGAACTCTTCGGTCTTCGCCAGTTCTTCTTTCTCATAGGTCTCCGGCTTCCAGATCTGAAAGGTATCCCCGGCAGCTATGAAAAAGGCTTCCTTATCAAGGCCGATTTTCTCGCGCAGCTTGAGCGGCAGCACAAGGCGGCCCGTCTCGTCTACGCTTGTTGGCAAGCTTTGGCCCTGAAAGAGGCGTTGCAAGATTTTGCGTTCGGTGCTGCCCCGCGGGAGAGAAGCGATCTTCTCGTCAACTTCGTTGATAGCCTCGACAGTATAGCATTCCAGAAAAGCGCGGCGGTGATCACCGTAAACAATCACCAGCTCGGGCGTGTCGCCTTCGCGAAAATTCGGATCAGAGGCTTCGAGAACACGCCGAAAAGAGGCTGGGATTGACACCCGCCCCTTCGCATCCACCTTATGGTGGCTTTCGCCGCGAAATCTAACAACCACTGTGGGCCGCCTCTCTATCGTTTCCCCAAAATTCGTGCCTTTGAAAAGGAAACGGCGGTTGATCTGCTGCCACTGATCAACCGCCGCCCTCGTCCCGCGTTGCGGGGTGTCCAGCTGCGCGCGCCACCTGGGGGGATGTCTGCTCGCCCGCGCGCCGGATCTCTTCGTTCTGATGAAGTCGGTGCCTGTATGAAACCTGACTTGGAGTTTTTATGTTCGGGGTCGTTTAGCGCCCCTTTGTCTCCAACCTCATCTTGTGAACTAGGGATACGATGGGATTACATGGTAATCAATAGAAAAATTTGGGATATCCTACATCATATAGCTTTCAGCTCCCTGAAAAACTAGATGTAGTAGAGAGTTCGAGCCAATTTCTCACCAATTGTGGCGGAAGCCCGCCCACTTACTACTAAATGTAGTGCCCAGATGCGCCACTGCCAAAGCGCCCACAAAATCCCATTTATTTTGCCATCACATGTAAGTCAGGCTCAAAAGCCGACCCCGAACAGGCGAAAATTTCGAGAATACCACCAATTCCACCAGCTGGAGGCGCTTTGATTCGCTTTTTTGAGCGCCAAAAAACAAAGAGCGCCCATGGTTTCCCATGCGCGCTCCCATGCTTTCCCAGCATTTTGCTGTTTTGCTCTAGCCTAGACCAGTTTTCGCGCCAATTCACGGTAAAGATCGGCCGCAGCCCCCTCGCCCGCCGCGACGGGTGTGCCTGCGTCGCCACCAAGGCGGGTGTCCAAGTCTATCGGCAGTTGCGCCAGAAGCGGCACGCCCATGGTCTTGGCTTCCGCGCCAACGCCGCCATGACCAAACAGATGCGCCTCATGCCCACACGCGGGGCATATATAGAGCGACATGTTCTCAACCAGCCCCAGCACCGGAATGCTGAGCTTCTCGAACATATCTATCGCTTTGCGCGCATCTATCAGCGCCACGTCCTGCGGGGTTGAGACAATAACAGCCCCGTCGAGCACTTTTTGCTGGCCCAGAGTGAGTTGCACATCGCCTGTGCCCGGCGGCAGATCAAGGATCAGCACATCAAGTGTGCCCCAGTCCACGTCGCCCAGCATCTGCTGGATCGCGCCCATAAGCATTGGCCCGCGCCAGACAAGTGCCTGCTTTTCATCAACCATCAGGCCGATCGACATCATCTTGATGCCAAATGCCTCGGGCGGATCGATCAGCCCGTCAGGGCTTTGGCCGGGCCGTTTGTTCACCCCCAACATGCGCGGCTGGCTGGGGCCGTAAAAGTCGGCATCAAGCAAGCCAACCTTCAGCCCCTCTCGGGCAAGCGCCACCGCGAGGTTAACGCTGACGGTTGACTTGCCGACACCGCCCTTCCCCGAGCCGACAGCGATGACGCGCTGCACGTCTTTGGGCCGAATGTCTTTGCGTTTCGGATCGGGATGCCCGCCAACGGAAAGCTTGGGCGGGGCTTTAGCCGCAGGCTTTGCCTCATGCGCCGTCAGCACAGCCGAAACTTCGCTGATACCGTCAAGCTTTTGCACAAGTTCTACAGCCGCTTGCCGGATCGGCTCCATCTGGCGTGCGTCTTCTGGGCTTGCGGCCTCGATGACGAAGCGCGCAACCGCCCCTTCAACCGCCAGCGCGCGCACCATGCCCGCTGAAACAAGGTCGCGCCCGTCAGGCAGTTGCAATCGGCCCAGTTCGGCCAGCACATCTTCTTTTGTCGCCATAGTTTTCTTCCTTATTCTTCGCAGCATAGGTGCGCCTTGGGCCAAAGATTACAAGGAGAAACATCTTTAAGGCGTAATGTCTTCAACAACTTACTCAAGGTCAACTATGCAAATGCTGCATAGCGGCATTGCACATTCGCCCCCTTTTCGCACCTGCAGCATTCCCCTAAATAACACTCAACACAGACACAAACTTAGTCACACAAGTGAGTAACGAGATATGAACTACGTTTTAACAAACACATCCGGCGCAGTTGGTATGGCAATTGCCTCAACCATCGGCAAAGCCGTTTCGGCGACAATGAATGTTGGTGAGACAGTCAAACTGAACCGCCAGTATCGCAAAACAGTTTCCGAGCTGTCAGCGCTGAGCTCACACGAGCTGGCTGATCTGGGCCTCACACGTTCAGCCATCCGCGCCACAGCTTACATGGCCGTCTACGGCTAACACGACTTTCCGAGATTGCGTGGGTTTCTCCTCCCTTTTGTCCACGCAAAAATTTGTGCCGGTTTCTCCTCCCTTTTACCGGTACATTATACGGCGGCGAACCTCTCCTCCCTTTAGGTTCGCCGCCATTTTTTGTCTAACGCCCAAGTTTAGAACGGTATGTTGCCCGCATCCGCTGCCGCAACAATGAAGCGCGAGACAACTTTCTTGGTGCCCGCCTTGTCAAAGGCGATCTCAAGTTTGTCGCCCTCGACTGCGATGATCTCGCCGTAGCCGAACTTGGTGTGAAACACGCGCTCGCCCTCCGTAAACGCAGAGACGGCCACCGCGTCGATCACGAGATTGCTCTTTGCTTTCGGCTGGCTCGCCCCGCGTTGGGCCGCATTGGCTTGCATGCGCCGCCACCCCGGAGAGTTGTAGACGTTTGCCTCTGAAACCGCTGTCTCAAGGTTTGAGGGCCCCGTAAACTGTGCAGACGGCTGCGCAGCGCCATAGTTGCCGCCGTATAGGCCGGGTGGTGTCAGTACATCAACATGCGCCTCGGGCAGCTCGTCAATAAAGCGGCTCGGCATCTGGCTTTGCCACTGCCCATAGACAAGCCGGTTGCCGGCAAAAGATATCGTGCAGATTTCTTCAGCGCGGGTGATGCCCACATAGGCCAGCCGGCGCTCTTCCTCGAGGCCCTTGATGCCGCTTTCGTCCATCGAGCGTTGCGAGGGGAACAGCCCCTCCTCCCAACCGGGCAAGAACACCGCCGGAAACTCGAGACCCTTGGCAGCGTGCAGCGTCATGATGCTCACTTTCTCTTCGTCTTCGCCCTGTTCATTGTCCATGATCAGGCTGACGTGCTCGAGAAACCCTTGCAAGTTCTCAAACTGCTCCAGAGCTTTCACAAGCTCCTTGAGGTTTTCCAGCCGTCCGGGGGCCTCTGGCGACTTGTCGTTCTGCCACATCTCGGTGTAGCCGCTTTCATCAAGGATGATCTCGGCCAGCTCGACATGGCTGGCTTGTGGCTGGCTCGCCAGCGCCCGCCAGCGCTCGAGGTTGTCCAAAAATCGCGCCAGTTCCACAGCGCCCTTTCCGCCAAGCCCCTTTGCCTCGAGCAAATGCCGTGCGCCTCCAGTGAGCGGCAGAAAATTCTCGCGCGCTGCGACTTGCATCTTCTTTTGCGCTACATCGCCAAGCCCACGCTTGGGCGTGTTGACCACTCGCTCAAAGGCAAGGTCGTCTTCGGGGCTTACAACCAACCGGAAATAGGCCATGGCATCGCGAATCTCGAGCCGCTCATAAAACCGCGGCCCGCCAATCACGCGGTAAGGCATGCCGATGGTGAGAAACCTGTCTTCAAAGGCGCGCATCTGATGGGAGGCGCGCACCAGAATGGCCATACTGTCCAGCCCCAGTTTCTCAAGCCCGCGGGTGCCACGCTGCATCGCCTCGATTTCCTCGCCAACCCAGCGCGCTTCTTCCTCGCCGTCCCAATGGCCGATAAGCCGCACTTTCTCGCCGCCTTCAGATTGGGTCCAAAGCTCCTTGCCAAGCCGGTTTTCGTTGCCCGCGATCACGCCCGACGCGGCCGCCAGGATATGCGGCGTCGAGCGGTAGTTCTGCTCCAGCCGAACAACTTTCGCTCCCGGAAAATCCTTTTCAAACCTCAGGATGTTGCCCACCTCCGCACCGCGCCAGCCATAGATCGACTGGTCATCATCGCCTACACAACAGATGTTCTTATGCCCGCCCGCGAGCAGCCTCAGCCACAAATACTGCGCCACGTTGGTGTCTTGATACTCGTCCACCAGCACGTATTTGAACCAGCGTTGATATTGCTGCAAAATGTCGTCGTTCTTCTGGAAAACCGTCACGACATGCAAAAGCAAGTCGCCAAAATCAACAGCGTTCAACTCAAGCAAGCGCCGCTGGTATTGCGCATAAAGCTCTGCCCCGCGCCCGTTATAGGCGCTGCCTTCGCCCGCAGGCAGGTTTTCAGGCGTCCACGCGCGGTTCTTCCAACTGTCGATGATCCCCGCCAGCATCCGCGCAGGCCAGCGCTTGTCGTCAATCTGCTCGGCCTGCACCAGTTGCTTTAAAAGCCGCAGCTGGTCATCCGTATCCAGAATGGTGAAATTGCTCTTCAGACCCGCAAGCTCGGCGTGGCGGCGCAATATCTTCACGCAGATCGAGTGAAATGTGCCCATCCAAGGCATGCCCTCAACGTCGCGCTGCATCAGGCGCGCCACCCTGAGCTTCATCTCTCGCGCCGCCTTGTTGGTAAAGGTTACCGCCAAAATCTCGTTGGGCTGCGCACGACCCGTGTTCAGCAAGTGCACAATCCGCGTGGTCAGCGCCTTGGTCTTGCCCGTGCCAGCCCCCGCGAGCATCAAGACAGGCCCGTCCAGCGTCTCGACAGCTTCGCGCTGCGCAGGGTTCAACTCGTCCAGATACGGTGTCGGCCGTTGCGCGAGCGCTCTCTCAGATAGGGATACCACGTTTCTGCCACTTCTCTTGTTGCGCCTCACTTGGCCCCCTTCCTACCAATTTCGCGCCGCGTGTCAAAGCAATGTTCGCCTTGTGTTCCCGCCAACGCGCCTCTTTTCCCTTTCTTTTCGCTTTAAATATCCCGAGGGGTGTGGGGGCTTGCCCACACTTAGGCCTGTGTGTAGGGGCTGGCCCCCACATGAGCCTTCAAGTAGGCACAGCCCACCACCACGGCGTGCGCAAGCACGGCGCCAAACTTCGCTCTGGACAAATCCCGCACCACTTCGCTCTATAGCCAACATGGATTTACACACTCGCTACCCCGGCCTAGATGACCTGCGCAAACGCGCCGAACAGCGTATCCCGCGTTTTGTCTTCGAATATCTTGACAGTGGCACAGGCCTTGAGGCCACAACCCACCGCAACGCTACAAAACTCCAAGAGGTGCAGTTTCACCCGTCGATCCTGCATGGCCCCCAAACACCAGACCTCACAACATCGCTGCTCGGCCTTGACTACGCCCTGCCCTTTGGCATCGCCCCCGTTGGCATGTCCGGCCTGATCTGGCCCAATGCCGAACGGCTCCTCGCGGCCGAAGCTGCGCGCGCAAATATCCCCTTTTGCCTTTCGACCGTTGCCAGCCAAACCCCCGAGCATGTCGCGCCTGTCTTGGGCGACAACGCCTGGTTTCAGCTTTACCCGCCTAAAGACGAAGCCGTGCTGAAAGACATCGTCAAGCGGGTGAAGGCCGCGGGCTTCAAAGCGCTCGCGCTGACGGTTGATGTTCCTGTCGCCTCGCGCCGCGAACGCCAGACACGCTCCGGCCTCACCCAACCGCCGCGGTTTACCCCGCGCATACTCGCGCAAACCGCCCTGCGCCCCGCGTGGGCCCTGGGCATCGCCCGCGAAGGCCAGCCTCGGATGCGTCTGCTAGACAACTATATCAAAGACATGCGCAACCTGCCCTCAACCGAGCACATCGGCTATCTTTTGCGCACATCCCCCGACATATCTTATGTGCGGCGCGTGCGTGACGCCTGGGATGGCCCGCTGATCCTCAAAGGCGTGATGGACGCGCGCCAGATCAGCGGCCTTGAGGAGGAAGGCATTGATGCGCTCTGGGTCTCCAACCACGCCGGCCGCCAGTTTGACGGGGCCCCAGCCAGCATAGATGCCCTGCCACAGATTCGCGCCGCGACCTCGCTGCCGCTGATCTTTGATTCCGGCATCGGCGGCGGGCTTGACGTGTTGCGCGCCCTCGCTCTTGGCGCCGATTTCGTGATGATGGGCCGTGCTTGGCACTATGCCTTGGGGGCCTTGGGCGAGAAAGGCCCAGCGCATCTAACAGATATGTTCACAAAAGATATCATCTCCAACCTCGGCCAGATCGGAGTTGAACACCTCGCCGATCTTCCCGCGCGGCTGGTCGCTCAATAAGCCGAGAGGTAGGCCGCAGGCAGCCCCTCCAAAGCTTCCTCTGCGCTGACCAGAGGCAGCTTCTCTTTCAGCCAGCCCTGTCCGTGTCGCGAGCCATACATGCCCTCGCCGACATCCCAGACTTCGCCCAAACCGTTTTGCGAAATGATGTTTTGTAAAAACAACGTCCGCCCGCCCGTCGCGCAGATAATCGCAATCGGCTTGTTCGCCTCGGCCTTCAAAAGCGCCTGAATGCGCGTGCCGAAGTCCCTTGAGACCATATCGATCGGCCAAGCGCCCTTGGCAACGCCGCTCTCGGCCCACTCCTTGGGCGTACGAATGTCGATCAGCACGATCTCGCCCGCCGCAACTGCGCGAGACGCCTCTTTCGCTGACATGACTTTCGGCTCGGCCTGCACAACTGTCGCAAAACACGTGGCGGCCAAAAGGAGTACAAACAGACGTCTTGTTAAGTGGATCAAGGGGCGCTTCCAGTTGTCGGGTTCGTTTCGTCGTGTTTACGGCAAATTTCACCGTATTTTGAAGGACAAATCACGATCCTCACGCGAATATGAATGAGGCCTAGCCTCAATTGGTAAGAAAATGTTACCAATAGCCAAGAATCGATCCAGCCCATCAGCTCAAGGAGCCCTCTCGTGCCAGATTTCAAGAAAATCCTGATCGCCAACCGTGGTGAAATCGCCATTCGCATCATGCGCGCGGCCAACGAAATGGGCAAAAAGACGGTGGCTGTCTACGCCGAGGAAGACAAGCTAGGCCTGCACCGCTTTAAAGCGGACGAAGCCTACCGCATTGGCGAAGGCATGGGGCCGGTTGCGGCCTATCTCTCTATCGACGAGATCATCCGCGTCGCCAAGCAGTCTGGCGCCGACGCGATACACCCAGGCTACGGGCTGCTCTCCGAGAACCCCGAACTCGTGGATGCCTGCGAAGCCAGCGGCATAACATTTATCGGCCCGAAGGCTGCCACGATGCGCGCGCTCGGCGACAAGGCCAGCGCGCGACGTGTGGCGCTTGAAGCAGGCGTGCCGGTTATTCCCGCAACCGAAGTGCTGGGCGATGATATGGACACTATCATCAAAGAAGCCGAAGCTGTCGGCTTCCCGCTGATGCTCAAGGCAAGCTGGGGCGGCGGCGGGCGTGGTATGCGCCCGATTTTCAACGCCAAAGAGCTGCCCGAGAAAGTCATGGAAGGCCGTCGCGAGGCCGAAGCCGCCTTTGGCAATGGGGAAGGCTACCTCGAGAAGATGATCGTGCGGGCGCGTCATGTCGAAGTGCAAATCCTGGGCGACACCCACGGCGACATCTATCACCTCTATGAGCGCGACTGCTCGGTGCAACGGCGTAACCAAAAAGTTGTCGAGCGCGCCCCTGCGCCCTACCTCACCGAAGAGCAGCGCGCAGAAGTTTGCGAGCTGGGCCGTAAGATTTGTGCGCATGTAAACTACGAGTGCGCCGGCACCGTCGAATTCCTGATGGATATGGACACCGGCACCTTCCACTTCATCGAGGTGAATCCGCGCGTGCAAGTCGAGCACACCGTGACAGAAGAAGTCACCGGCATCGACATCGTCCAAGCCCAGATCAAGATCGCCGAGGGCAAAACGCTTTCAGAGGCCACTGGCAAAGCCTCACAGGCCGACATTCACTTGAACGGCCACGCCCTGCAAACGCGGATCACCACAGAAGACCCGCAAAACAACTTCATCCCCGACTATGGCCGCATCACCGCCTACCGCAGCGCCACGGGCATGGGCATCCGCCTTGACGGTGGCACCGCCTATTCGGGCGGCGTCATCACGCGCTACTACGACAGCTTGCTGGTTAAGGTCACAGCCCACGCGCAAACGCCGGAAGCGGCCATCGCGCGGATGGACCGTGCCCTGCGCGAGTTCCGCATCAGGGGCGTATCCACCAACATCGCCTTTGTGGAGAACCTGCTCAAGCACCCGACGTTCCTGAGCAATGAGTACACCACCAAATTCATTGACGAGACGCCCGATCTCTTCAACTTCAAGAAGCGCCGTGACCGTGGCACAAAGGTGCTAACCTATATCGCCGACATAACTGTCAACGGCCACCCCGAGACAACAGACAGGCCCGCCCCCGCGACTGATCTGAAAGACCCGCGCCCGCCCGCGCGACACGTTGCCGAGCCTGCCCAAGGCACGCGCAACCTGCTTGAGGCGAAAGGCCCCAAAGCCGTCGCCGACTGGATGCTGGCGCAAAAGCAACTGCTGCTGACCGACACCACAATGCGCGACGGGCACCAGTCGCTTCTGGCCACCCGCATGCGCAGTATCGACATGATCAAAGTCGCGCCCGCCTACGCGACCAACCTGCCGCAGCTTCTCTCCGTCGAGTGCTGGGGCGGCGCGACATTCGATGTCGCCTACCGCTTCTTGCAGGAGTGCCCGTGGCAGCGTTTGCGCGACCTGCGTGTCGCCATGCCCAACGTCATGACGCAAATGCTGCTGCGCGCCTCAAACGGGGTTGGTTACACCAACTACCCTGACAACGTGGTGCAGGAGTTTGTCCGCCAAGCCGCCGAGACGGGCGTTGACGTGTTCCGCGTGTTTGACAGCCTCAACTGGGTTGAAAACATGCGCGTCGCCATGGATGCGGTGCAGGAAAATGGCAAAGTCTGCGAAGGGACGATCTGCTACACTGGCGACATCCTTGACCCTGACCGCGCCAAGTATGACCTGAAATACTACGTCGGCATGGCCAAAGAGCTGGAAGCGGCAGGCGCGCATGTGCTTGGCCTCAAAGACATGGCGGGGCTTCTTAAACCCGCCTCCGCCACGCAGCTTGTGAAGGCCCTCAAAGACGAAGTCAGCATCCCTGTGCACTTTCACACCCACGACACTTCGGGCATTGCTGGCGCGACGATCCTTGCAGCCTCCGCAGCGGGCGTTGACGCGGTTGATGCGGCGATGGACGCCTTCTCGGGCGGCACATCCCAGCCCTGCCTCGGCTCTATCGTGGAAGCCCTGCGCCACACCGAGCGCGACACGGGCATTGCCCCTGAAAGCGTCCGCGAAATCTCGGGCTACTGGGAGCAGGTGCGCGCGCAGTATGTTGCGTTTGAGTCAGGCATCCCCGCGCCGGCTTCGGAAGTCTACCTGCACGAAATGCCCGGCGGCCAGTTTACCAACCTCAAGGCACAGGCGCGCTCGCTTGGCCTTGAAGAGCGCTGGCATGAGGTCGCCAAAACCTATGCGGATGTGAACAAAATGTTCGGCGACATTGTCAAAGTCACGCCGTCTTCGAAAGTCGTTGGCGATATGGCGCTGATGATGGTGTCCCAAGGCCTCACCCGCGCAGAAGTGGAAGACCCGAGCAAAGATGTCGCCTTCCCAGACAGCGTCATCGACATGATGCGCGGCAACCTCGGCCAGCCTCCCGGCGGCTTCCCTCAGGCGATCGTCACAAAAGTGCTCAAAGACGAAGCCCCCAACACCGCCCGCCCCGGCGCGCACCTTGAGCCTGTCGACCTGGAAGCCACCCGTGCCCGGCTGACGGATGAGCTGGAAGGCCTGAAAATCGACAATGAAGACCTGAACGGTTATCTGATGTATCCCAAAGTCTTCATGGACTACATGGGCCGCCACCGCGCCTATGGGCCTGTGCGCACGCTGCCCACTCGCACCTTCTTTTACGGCATGGAACCGGGAGAAGAGATCACCGCCGAAATCGACCCAGGTAAAACTCTTGAAATCCGCCTCTCCGCCCTTGGTGAGACAGACGCGAACGGCGAAGTGAAGGTGTTTTTTGAGCTCAACGGCCAGCCGCGCACCATCCGCGTGCCGAACCGTTTGGTGAAATCAACCACCGCCCAGCGCCCCAAGGCAGAAGAAGGCAACCCGAACCACATCGGCGCGCCCATGCCCGGTGTTGTCGCGACTGTCGCTGTGAGCGTGGGCCAAAAAGTCAAAGAGGGCGACATGCTGCTCACGATCGAAGCCATGAAAATGGAAACCGGCATCCACGCCGAGCGCGAGGCAACGGTCAAAGCCGTGCACGTTCAGGCTGGCGGGCAGATCGACGCAAAAGACTTGATGATCGAGCTGGAGAGCGACTGAGGCAGCGCCTCAAGCCTTCACCCTGCGCCACAACAGGCGCAGGGCGCCAAACAGAAGCACTGTCAGAGCGACGCTGACAAAAACCGACTTAAGCTGCGTATAGCGGCTTGCCGTCAAGACCATTTCTGGCGTGAGCCCCTCCCCCGCGCGCAGCATCACACCCACTGCCGCGTTCTCGAGAAAATCAAAAGCCACGCCTGCCGCCGCCAGTGGAGCGACAAGCCAAGCCACCCTTGGGGAATACAGCCGAAAATACGACATGATGAGCACGATCAGCTCCAAGGCCGGAAAGAGAGTGTCGAGCCTGTGCTGTGTGGTGAGGTAAAAGTGCCGCCCCGCCTCGCCGAGATCGGCAATCAGCTCATCAGCGGCTTTAAAGCTATACCCCATTGGCCGCAAATCAAACATTAGAGCGTCGCTTGCGAGCCTGCTAAGATGGGGCAGCGACCAGAGGAGCATGGTCAGGTAGGTGGCGCTCAAGGCCAGCAAGAGCCCGAGGTATAAGCGGCGCATCACGCTTTGGCCTCGGCGGCGCGTTGCGCGCGGCGGATGATCCACTCGGCCAGCAGCAAGTTCGGCACCCAGCAGGCCCACGCCAGAACCGGTGACATTTGCGCGTAGTTCTCATAGCCGAGCACCATGAGAAGCGGGATCTCGACACGCAATGTCACCGCTGCAAAGGTCAGTGCGAAAGAGCGCGTCATCCAGCGGCGATGCGCGGCCACTTCACCGCGTATGGCGTGCCTGACGGCACGTGTCGTGAACACGATCCAAAGCCCGCTCAAAAGCACGAAGCCCAACACCGCCATGGGCCGCTCGGTGGCGCCCATTGCAAGCACAAGGCCCGCAACACCCGCCAGAAGGATCGCGGCAAAATACGTGCGCCCGATCCAGACATGCGCCGTCGGGAACATGCCCCGCAGCCTCGGGAAAAACTGCACCGCGCCAAGCAGCAAAGCCACAGGTGCGGCGCTGATGTGCAGGCCAAACCAGTTTCGCCGCTCCGACAAATGCTCGGGGATGCTTTCAAACGCCACATCAAGCCCAAGCGCCAGAAAGCGGTAGCTCAAAAGGGCAATAGCGGCTGAAAAGGCCAGTATGATCCAGTTGTGGGGCCTTGCGTGTGTCATGGCATCTCCTCGGGCGTGTTTCCTTGGGCCTGCGCTTACTTGGGCCTGCGCTTACTTGACAGTGTAAAGCCAGACCGCTTGACAGTGTCAAGTCAAAAGTCAAGATACCCCCATGACACAAGACACATTGCGCACGCGGCTCATCACGGCTGGCCTTGAAATCCTTCAAGAAAACGGGCTGAACGCCCTCACGCTCAGGGCATGTGCCGCCCGCGTCGGCGTCAGCCATGCGGCCCCTGCACACCACTTTTCGGGGCTGTCAGGGCTGATCACGGGAATCATCGCCAAAGGGTTTACCCAGTTTGCCGACACGATGGAGGAAGACCGCAAGGCAGCTCCGCCAACGCCTCTCGGCCAAGTCACGGGCATCTGCACCGGTTACATGCGCTTTTCCAAAGAGCACCCCGCCCTGTTTGCACTGATGTTCAACACCAGCGGCGAAATAGACAAAACGGACCCAGAGTTCGCAGCCACCTCGGCGCGGGCTTACGGCCTACTGCACGACGCCTGCGCGCCATATCTGCCTGTTACAGAGCACCCGAACGCCACTGAAGTTCTTGTCTGGTCGCTGGTGCATGGGCTCGCTACACTGCAACTTGGCGAAAGCCTGAAGGTTGCAGAAGACAACGGAAACCCCCCCACCATAGAAGAGCTGCTCAACGGCTTGTCGCTCAAAGTTCACCCCTGAAAGGCTTCTCCATGCTTTCCATTACCCCTGTTTATGCCGCTCTTATCGGGCTTTTGTTTCTCGGCCTGAGTGCGAATGTTGTCCGTATGCGCTTCAAACACCGTGTTTCTGTTGGCGATGGCGGCTCACAAGACGTCATCAAAGCCATGCGCGCGCAGGCAAACTGCGCAGAATACGCCCCGATCACCCTGCTGCTCGTCGCCATGGCCGAGCTTCAGGGCGGCCCCGCGTGGCTTGTTCACCTGCTCGGCGCGCTGATCCTGATTGGCCGCAGCCTTCACGCTTACGGCTTCGGGCGCACGCCGCAAATCGTTTTGCTGCGCAAAAACGGGATGTATCTGACATTCGCAGCCCTTCTCCTAAGCGCAGTCAGCAACATTGCACTGGCGTTTTAACGCCCGCAAACTGGTCGCACCAAAAAAATCGCAAGTTCTTGCACTTTTCCTCTTGCAGCACCGCGCCGCATTAATTAGATCACGCCTACCAAAGGAAGCGGGCGTAGCTCAGGGGTAGAGCATAACCTTGCCAAGGTTAGGGTCGGGCGTTCGAATCGCCTCGCCCGCTCCAATTGGGTCACTTACCCCAAGTGACAAACGAACTAAGGGTCGCCCTCGGGCGGCCCTTCGTCGTTTCGGGCAGCACACGTCTGTTGGCTCAAACTGAAACACTCGGCGTGCTGCGTAGATGTCTGCTTTGAGCCCAATCGGTCGATTACTGTTCTAGGTTTTGCGCCTGCCAAGCCTCTACTTCTCGTCTCACCCGTAGCGTTTGAGCCGCCTGCTCCCTGAGTTCCTGAGACATGGCATTTTCGCTAATATCATTTAGTGTTGCGTTGAAATTTACTGACTTTTCAACGGCCCAAACCACATAGAGCAGATGCGATGTTACTTCTTCGTCGACACTCCAATTGGCGTGTAAATAATCTACGACATCATCTTGCAATCCGGGCACGCAGATCGCCTGTTTCAATATGTAAGCATGACGCCAAGCATTAGTCGCTTTCCGTTCAATTCTACTGAATATCTCGTAAGCAAAATTGTCGCGTTCTTTCGGACTGATACGAAGTTCCTTTATTGATCGAGAGCCCACTGTGACGGCAAGGTTGTCTTCGAATGCAAGAAAGGCCTCGACAGTGCTTAACCACTCAGCATCGCCAGAGATACACTCCCTTTCGAGGAAAAATTTCAGAGCTAAACTGACTTTCCAAGATAGATCATTGTCACTGTGCTGAACGAGTTCCAGCAGTGTCGAAAGAATTTCGGGAAAGCCTGAAGCACCGCTTGATGCATTTGCTTCGGCCATGCCGTTCGTTGAACCCAATTGCGATACCTAAGAATCATTTTGCATGGTCTGACAGCTAACTGAATGCGGAAGCACAGGTCAATGGCAGCAAAGTCCGCAGAGCGGACAATCGCCCATATCTCGTCGAAACACGGCAGGCTAGAAAGCCTTGAACGTCAGCGTTGTCAGTGAGCGTTCGATGCCTTCGATGTCCAGGAGGTGCTCGTTGATGAACATGCCC
Organism: uncultured Lentibacter sp.; assembly: GCA_947497495.1. GTDB lineage: Bacteria > Pseudomonadota > Alphaproteobacteria > Rhodobacterales > Rhodobacteraceae > Lentibacter. Next base: position 165,700 of record CANMGT010000003.1, on the reverse strand, counting down.
ACATCCGCGCCCTCGGGCACATAAACCTTCAAAAGCAAGTCCCACTCGCCACTGGTTGAGAACAACTCGGAGTGCAACTCTTTCAGCACAATCGCCTCGGCGACCTTATAAGTCGTTCCCGGTTTGCAGCGCAGTTGAATAAACACACAATCGGCCATTTGGCGCACTCCTCAAGCTATCTTCGCCAAACAGTGCCACGCCCGCGCAACAGGCGCAACGGCTCTTGTGGCTGCCCCCTTGGCGCGCCCGCTCTGCCACCCTATAAGCAGCTCAGAACAAAGGAATACGCCATGCGCAAAGCAGTCATCACCCGCAACACCAACGAAACCAAAATCAGCGTCGAGCTTACGCTTGATGGCACGGGCAAATACGACAACCAGACAGGCGTTGGCTTTTTTGACCACATGCTGGATCAGCTGGCGCGCCACGCGATGATGGACATGGTTGTGCGTTGCGAAGGCGACTTGCACATTGACGATCACCACACAGTTGAAGACGTGGGCATCGCCCTTGGCCAAGCGCTTGCGAAGGCCGTTGGCGACAAGGCGGGCATCAACCGCTACGGGTCTTGCCTGTTGCCGATGGATGACGCGCTTGTGCGCGCTGCCCTCGATATTTCAGGCCGCCCCTTCCTTGTCTGGAACCTTGATCTGCCAACTCCCAAGATCGGCACGTTCGACACCGAGCTGGTGCGCGAATTCTTTCAGGCCTTCTCAACACATGGCGGCCTCACGCTGCACGTTGACGCGCTGCACGGTTTCAATTCGCACCACATCGCGGAAGCGGCCTTCAAGGCGGTTGCCCGTGCCTTGCGCGTGGCCCTTGAGGCCGACCCGCGCGCTGCTGGCGCGATCCCGTCAACCAAAGGCACGCTCTGAGCGCATCCCCGTAATTGGATGCCGGTTTTCGGATAAGAGGCGCGAAAGGAACACTCTATGCTGACGGTCATCGTCGACTACGACAGCGGCAACCTGCACTCGGCCCAAAAGGCGTTTGAGAGGATGGCCAATGAAACAGGCAGTGGCGAGGTAGTCGTCACCTCTGATCCGAAAGTGGTGCTCAAGGCTGACCGCATTGTGCTGCCCGGTGACGGCGCCTACCCCGCCTGTCACGCGGCCCTGTTTGACCATAAAGGCATCTTTGAAGCCATCGAAGAGGTCGTGATCCGCAAAGAACGCCCCTTCATGGGTATCTGCATCGGCATGCAAATGCTTGCCACCCGCGGGCTGGAGTATCGGGAAACACCCGGCTTTGACTGGATCAAAGGCGAGGTGAAGCACATCGAGCCTTCAGGCACTGAGTTTCGCGTGCCGCATATGGGCTGGAACGCACTGAACATCGAGCAGCCGCACGCGCTGTTTGACGGCATTGAACAAGGCAAGCACTGCTACTTCGTGCACTCCTACCACTTCGTTGTCGCCAACCCCGCCGAGCGCCTCGCCAGTACAGATCACGGCGGAGCGATTACCGCCGTTGTCGGGCGGGACAACATCGTCGGGGTGCAGTTTCACCCCGAAAAAAGTCAGGAAACAGGCCTGCGGATGATCTCCAACTTCTTGAGCTGGCAGCCAAGCTAGTTCGTGCGCGTCCACGTTTGCTTGCCGCAAACCGCTTTGACGCAGCCGCTGAGCTTCATCTTGGCGCCCTGCACCAGCATCTTGCCTTCAAGCGTGCGGTTGAATTTGGGGATCAACACGCGGCCCTCGTAAAAACCGGGCTTGGTTTCGACCATATCAAACAGAATGCGCTTGCCGACATTGGGCGTGCTCACAGGCTTTGACTGCTTGTCATAGGCTTTCGTGATCGTGCCGCAAAGCGCCTTGCCGCAGGGCGCGACGCTGACAATGCCAATCTGACCCTTGTCGTCAGGTTCGGTTTTCCAAAGCCCGCGCGGACTGTCCGCAAAGGACATTTCAGGGGCGGCAACGGCCAGCATCAATGCAACAAAAAATGGTTTGCCCACGTCGTATCTCCAACACAGGGCCAGCTGCACCACGCAGCCGGACTTCAACGCTGGCTATACGCCCAATTGCGCTAAACGCGACTCATTCTTTTCAGAGCAAGCCGCGCATAAGCGCTTTTTGGCTTAGTTAAGTTTCGTCCATTTCTGGCTTGCGCAGATAAGGCCGCCAGCGACGCATCCTTTGAGTGTCAACTTCTTGCCGCTTACCTGCATTTTGCCGACATATATTTTGTCGTTAGAGGGCCGCCAGACTTTGCCAGCATAGGAGCCGCCGCCCGCAGGTTTCATCCCCCGCACGATCTGTTTGCCCTTGTTTGGCGAGTTATACTCAGAGCCGCCCTTGAACGTTTTGACAATGGTGCCGCAGACATTTGAGCCGCAAGGCGCCATGTTTACATGGGCATAGGCCCCGTCATCCACTTCGGTTTTCCACGTTCCAAGGGCCGGATCAGCAAAAGCTGCCCCCGCCGCAAAAAAACCGCAAGCTGCCAATATCAGTGTCTTTTTCATAGTCTCTCTCCCTATTGGCTCTATCTTGCGCCTTGATGGCGATTCCAATCAAGCTTGACTTGAGGTTACATTGCATTTCGCGCCCGCCCGTGCATAAAGCTCTCAACTCTCTGAAAGCAGGAATACCAAGATGATCCTCTACCCCGCGATTGACCTCAAAGATGGCCGCGCTGTGCGCCTTGTGCACGGCGAAATGGACCAGGAAACCGTGTTCAACGAGAACCCCGCCGCCCAAGCGCTCGAATTTGTCGCTGCGGGCTGCGAGTGGCTGCATCTGGTTGATCTTAACGGCGCTTTTGCGGGCGAACCCGTCAATGCCCGCCCCGTCGAGGAGATCCTTGCGCAAACAAATGTGCCCGCCCAACTCGGCGGCGGCATCCGCGACATGGCCACCATCGAGCGCTGGATCACCCGTGGCCTCGCCCGCGTGATCCTTGGCACAGTGGCCGTCGAAAATCCGCAACTGGTGCGTGACGCGGCGCGCGAATTTCCTGGCAAAGTCGCCGTCGGCATTGATGCCCGCAAAGGCATGGTCGCAACCAAAGGCTGGGCGGAAGAGACAAACGTCAACGCAACCGACCTCGCCAAATCCTTTGAAGACGCAGGCGTTAGCGCCATCATCTACACCGACATCAACCGCGATGGCGCGATGAAAGGCCCCAACGTGGCCGAGACAGCCGCCCTCGGCAACGCCGTCTCCATCCCCGTTATCGCCTCGGGCGGTGTCTCGTCCCTCGCCGACTTGCAGGCACTCAAAACCTGCGGCGCGCCCCTCAACGGCGCCATCTCAGGCCGCGCGCTCTATGACGGCGCGATTGATCTCAAAGAAGCCCTCGCGCTGCTGCGGTCTTAACGAGGCCAAAGAGAACAGTGGGTTTCCTCATCGCCCTGCCAACCCTTCCAGCTCTGGTTTTCGGCGTCCTCGCTTTGGCCTCAGCCACCCCCGCGAGCAAGAGCCACCCCCGCTTCAAACGCTGGATGTGGCTCACACTTGCGAGCGCGGTTTTCCCCGCAACCCTGTTCTTAATCTCCTCAACGCTTTTCGCCGGAACCGATTGCACAGGCGGAACCGTCTTTCTTGGTTGCAAGCAGACCATGGAGGCCTACGGTGAAGCCCTCTTCGCAGCCTCTTGGATCGGACTTCTCAGCACGCCACCGACAGTGCTGATCGGGTCAGGCTTCATCCTTGCCGCGCTTCTAAAACGCGCCCGCAAAAACAAAGCGAATTGATCTCGCGCCCCTTCCCCGCTAAACCCCACGTAAGCTTTTTCTTGACCCAAATACTCAATAGCGCAGTGGCCGGCCCCAAGCACTGCTCCTGCTAGAGGCACAGCCATGCTCAAAACCCGCATCATCCCCTGCCTCGACGTCGCCGACGGGCGCGTCGTCAAAGGCGTCAACTTCGTTGGCTTGCGCGACGCGGGTGATCCGGTTGACGCGGCCAAAGCCTATGACGCTGCAGGCGCCGACGAGCTTTGCTTTCTCGACATTCACGCCACACACGAGAACCGCGGCACCATGTTTGACATGGTCACACGCACCGCCGAACAGTGCTACATCCCGCTCACAGTCGGTGGCGGCGTGCGCACTGTGCAAGACGTGCGCGACCTGCTCCTCGCGGGGGCGGACAAAGTCAGCTTCAACTCGGCCGCTGTCGCCAATCCCGATGTCGTCGGTGAGGCCTCTACCCACTTTGGCTCCCAATGCATCGTCGTCGCGATCGATGCCAAAACCGTTGCCCCGGGCAAGTGGGAAATCTTCACCCACGGCGGCCGCAAACCCACAGGCATCGACGCCGTGGAGTTCGCCAAACTGGTTGCTAAAAACGGCGCTGGTGAAATCCTGCTGACCTCGATGGATCGCGACGGCACCAAAGCCGGCTACAACCTGCCCCTCACCCGCGCCATCGCCGACGCAGTGAGCGTGCCTGTCATAGCCTCGGGCGGCGTGGGAACGCTTGACCACCTCGTTGAAGGCGTGCGCGAAGGCCACGCCTCCGCCGTCTTGGCCGCGTCGATCTTTCACTTCGGAACCTACACAATCGCGCAGGCCAAAGACTACATGCAAGCCGCTGGCATCCCGATGCGGATCGAAAATTAAGGATCAAGACATGACCCTCGAAGAGCTCCAAGACATCATCGCCACCCGTGCCGCCGCCTCGCCCGACGAAAGCTGGACAGCCAAACTGCTCGCGAAGGGCAGCGACAAAGTCGCCGAAAAGCTCGGGGAAGAAGCCATCGAAACGGTGATCGAAGCGGTCAAAGGCAACAAAGCGGGCCTCACATCAGAGGCCGCTGACCTGCTCTATCACCTGCTCGTCACGCTTCACGCCAACGACGTGCATATTCGTGACGTCCTATCAGAGCTCGAACGCCGCCAGTCCCAATCCGGCCTCGCCGAAAAAGCGTCCCGCTAAGCTTTTCTTATCGCTGTGAATATCTAACCCAACAGGCGCAGCAAACCCAAGCCGCTGTTTTAAGTCCCGGCAAGTCGTTCTGTGTCAGGTTTGCGCTGCCTTCGGCATCGCCCCACCGCGACGCGTAAGCGGCGCAACGCACTTAAAGCTTGGAAGAAATCACGCCAGTATTGAACCCGCCTTTGCGCAACTCGCCAAAGAGCCGCTGGTGTTCAATTTTAGGGCACCGGTTCATCACAACGTCAACACCGCGCGCACGCGCCAGAGCCGCGGCCTCCTGGTTGACAACCCCGATCTGCATCCAGATCGTCTGCAAGTTCGGCAGGCCTTCAAGCGCTTCTTCCACAATCGGCAAAACATCTTCAGAGCGGCGAAAAAGATCGAGAAAATCCGTCTCTTCCGGCAGCTCCGTCAGTGCGCCCACATAAGGTACGCCCATGAAGTCCTGCCCGACATAAGCCGGGTTCACCGGCACAATCCGGTAGCCGCGCAGTTTCATATAGCGCCCCACGAAAAAGCTCGGCCGCGTTGTTTTTGATGACAACCCCACAACGCCCAGCACCTTCGCGCGCTTCAAAACACGTTTCAAAAAAGCGTCTGTATAGGTTTCTGACATCCACTGGCTCCCTTTTGTCCATCAGTGCCAAAAAAAAGCGCCCAAGCCAAGAGGCTGGGCGCAGTTACGGAACGAGGGACAGTGTACTGAAAGCAGGTGTTCCGGCCTGCTTCCCAACATGATGTAGGTACGAAACTGAGGTTATGAAGGGTTTGTAAAGAACCTGTGAACAACAGGTCACTTTCCGCCGATGATGCGCGTTATTTCGCTCGCGTCGCCGCGTAAAGCGCTACAGCCGCCGCGTTTGACACGTTGAGCGAGCCAAAAGCGCCTGCATATTCGATCTTGGCCAAAACATCGCAGAGTTCTTTGGTTTTCTCGCGCAAGCCCGGCCCTTCGGCGCCCAAGACAAGCGCGATCGGGCGTGTGCCAAGCTCCTCAAAGTGGGTTTCCATCACGCTTTCCGCCTCGCCATCAAGCCCGATCACGAAGTATCCGGCCTTTTTCAGCTCTTCAATCGCGCGACCAAGGTTCACGACTCTCAGGTAAGGCTGGCGCTCCAGCGCGCCGCTGGCCGTTTTCGCCAATGCGCCCGTCTCCGGCGCGCTGTGGTGCTTGGTGCCTATCACAGCCCGCGCTCCGAACACTTCAGCCGAGCGCAGAATCGCGCCGACATTATGCGGGTCGGTCACGCGATCCAGCAGCATCACGCGCGCTGGCCGCTCGTCACCGCCGCCAATGCACACTTCGCTGACATTGCCCCAATCCAGCGGCATCACTTCAAGCGCAGCCCCTTGGTGCACCGAGTTCGGGTCAAGCGGGGCAGAAAAGCGGCGCGGCTCGCACATTTCCGGCTCAATGCCCGCAGTTGGCAGCACATCCGCCAGCCTGTCCGCCGCATTCTTGGTCAAAACAAGCCGTAGCTTCTTGCGCGCAGGGTTGCTCAGCGCGTCGCGCACAGCATGTAAGCCAAAGAGCCAAACCGTCTCTTTGCCCTCGCGCTTCTCGCCTTGTTCTTTCTTAACAACCCACTTTGGCTTCTTCATGCGAGCACCCTGCTTTGCGTAATTTCAAACAAACTTATTGCTCAGCCGCTTAACACGTCAATTTGCGGTTGACGACCCTTGGAGAGGCAAGTAATCACCGCCCTCAGTGGGCGACAGGCCGCAAGGTGTGGCAGGGGACTGTAACTCCCTCGCGGAGACGCACGCCTGGTTCGATTCCAGGGTCGCCCACCACTTATCCCAAGCACACCCAAAACACACACCAACCGCGGGAAACGCATGCGTTTCCTACGCGGTGCAAGCTGTGGCAACGGCCGCCTGAGGCTCCCTCGCGGAGACGCACGCCTGGTTCGATTCCAGGGTCGCCCCCCACTTTCTAAGCGCTTGAAAGTTAACAGTAAAAACATCTACACCCCAACACGAATGTATCGATCACGCATGGGCAACAATTTCTTTTCTCAAGAGACGTTCGGATATTTCGTAATAATTACAATAAATTACCCGCATTATCCACGTATTCACACATCGCTGTTGCTCTCACGGGCTTTTAGTTGCCTGAGGCTTCATCATAATTCGCACGTGCGGTGTCGATGGTCGAAAGATTACCAAGCGCCCAGTGACCCAATGCGACAACTGGTTCACGGAATGACTCTCCCAAAGGCGTTAGATTGTACTCAACTTTTGGCGGGATCGTCGAGTGGTAGGTGCGATTGACCAGACCGTCTCGCTCAAGCTCCTTCAAGGTGAGGCTCAGCATGCGCTGTGATATGCCCAGGTTTCGCTTCAATTCATTAAAACGAAGCGTTCCGTACTCGGCCAGCGATATGATGACGAGAACACTCCAACGATCACCGACACGCGAGAGTACTTCGTTGATACGTTTGCAATCAGGACATCGCTCTGCGTCAAGCATGTTGGTTCCCTTTGTGTGACCGAGGGTCATTTTTGTGCCTTCTTGTGGCGCTCTTAGGTTCTGAATACATAGTCGGTAACAAAAGTATACCTCACCAAATAAATACCAGCAATAGGAACGTTCCCATGACTAAAAGTACCCTTATCGAACAGTTGAATTGGCGCTATGCGACCAAAAAAATGGACCCCAGCAAATCTGTACCACAAGAGAAGTTGGATACGATCATCGAGACTATCCGCATGGCCCCTACATCAAGCGGCACCCAGCCCTTTGAAGTGGTCGTTGTGACCAACAAGGACGTGTTGGAAAGAATCCAAAAGGCCGCAGGCGATCAGGCCCAAATTACGGAGGGTTCTCACCTTTTGGTTTTTGCGACTTGGGATAACTATACATCGGATCGGATCGACGAAGTTGTCGATCTCAACGTTCAAGCACGTGGTGACCTGCCAATGCTACACGCCTATTACGACAATCTGAAAAGCAATTATGTTCCTCGTGACGCCGAGGTGAACTACGCACATGCAGCCCGCCAAGCCTATATCGCATTGGGAGTGGCCCTCGTTGCTGCCGCAGAACAAGAAGTCGACAGCACACCGATGGAAGGGTTTGACCCTGCCCAAGTCGACGACATTTTAGGCTTGAGAGAACGAGGCCTACGCTCTGTTGTCCTGCTGCCTTTGGGGTATCGTGACGAAAGCGGCGATTGGTTGCTACCAATGGGAAAAGTGCGCAAATCCCGCGACACCATCGTCACAGAGGTCAACTGATATGAGCATTCTTCGCAAACTTTTTCGTGCCTCGCCAACGCCAACATCAGATGGCGCATTTAGCCCGTCACCCCTAGCGATAAGGCTGGGCACATCGTCCACCACGGACTATGATGGCGGCGTGTACGCTTCCAAATACAAAGGCGACAAATCAAAGGTGCTGATGATCTGCACCGAAGAGCGAAACATGACGATGGCGAACGGCAAGAAATTCTCGACGGGTAATCATCCCGTCGAAATGGGTTTGCCCATGTTGCACCTCATCAACGCCGGATTCGAAATTGAAATAGTGACGCCGACAGGCGCACCCGTCGCAATCGAGATGTGGGCAATGCCCAGCGACGACGCAGATGTCCAAAAACTATACTGCGACTATGCGGATGCGTTTGCAAACCCCGGTAGTCTTGCCGATTTCGTTGCCAACAAAATGACCGATAATGCGCCCTACGCCGCTGTTTATATTCCGGGTGGCCATGGTGCCATGCTTGGGTTGCCGGACAATGCCGATGTCGGCAAAGTGCTGCATTGGGCGCATAGTCAGGGCTTGTACACACTCGCACTTTGCCACGGACCATCAGCCTTGCTGGCGGCAAAAAATGAAGATGGCTTCTTGTACTCGGGCTACAAAATGACCGTCTTTCCTGATTCAGTGGACAAACAAACCCCAATGATCGGGTATCTGCCCGGCCCAATGCCGTGGTGGGTTTGCGAGAAACTGAACGCTTTGGACGCACAAATCATCAACAAAAAGGCAGATAATTCGTGCCACATTGACCGCCGCTTGATCACCGGTGCAAGCCCACAAGCAGCCAATGATTTCGGAAGATTGGCCGCGAGTACCTTGCTTGCCCAAGCTAGCTCAAAAGAAGCGTAGCGAACTACATGTCGGATTCCAACCTTCGACCCCGAGGTCGCCTTAGTTGGGCGCACTCGCGGATCGAGGTGAAGATTGGAAGTAGTGGCTTCGATACATCTTGACTATTTTTCGATACAATACGGATGTTCAGCAAGACAACAATAACGCTAGTAATTTGATTTTATGAGATAAGATGCATCTTTAAAAATCATGCTAAATTCGATTCCAGGGGCGCCGACCACTTTCAGCACCCAGCTTTGCAATGTACTCCCTTAAGGGATCAACACATCCTTGCGCTCATAGCTTGCACTCATTTCGCTCATGTCATCCAAAAGCACCTCGACCTGCATCGTTTGCACAGAGTCCAGTGCATAGGTCTTCAAGATCATCAAAGACTGGTCGTCAGGAAAGGCGTTCGGCGTTGAGGTGTCCATCTGGCAGGTTGGCATCTCCCAGACCTGCATCTCGCCGTCGTTTACAGAAAACCTGACTTCATGTAGCCCGCAGCGCCAGCTCAGCAGTTGCGTCAGATAGACCCAGTCCTGCCCTTCATAGGCGCGCACCGCCACCCAGTTGGGCTTGGTCACCTCCATGATCTGCTTCACTTCGGCAGCCGTGGTGAACTTGCCAGTCGGGGTTTGGTCCTGCGCGACAAACTCGGCCCATGCAGGCGTCCCCGCCAATGCCGCGATGAATGCTAGGTATTTCATAACTTTGTTTCCTCTTTTAAGCATTGCCCTTGGACGCCCCCTGCGATTGTATCTATACTAGCAACAATAATACGCAGACCGAGCAGCACCCTATGGCCAGAAAACCCAAGAAAACCGAAAATTTCAATGTTTTCGTGATCGGCCAATCCGGCCGGCTGCAATATGAGGCCCTGCTTTTCGCCGCCTCCCTGCGCCAGAACAGCCCTGATTTCAAAGGCCGCCTGATCGTGGCCGAGCCCCAGCCGGGGCCTCTGTGGCAGCGCGATCCGCGGATGAACGACAGCATGGTGCTAGAGGCTTTAGAAGAGCTTGACGTCGAAATCATCCCGTTTGAAAGCAAGCACTTCGGCCAAGCCTACGCTTACGGCAACAAAATCGAGGCGCTCACGGCCCTGCCCGAAGGCGAGCCGTTCGTGTTTTTTGACACCGACACGTTGATCACCGGCGAACTCTGCGATGTGCCGTTTGACTTTGACAAGCCGACAGCCTCGCTCAAACGCACCGGCACTTGGCCCACGCTTGAGCTTTATGGGCCGGGCTATGGGCAAATCTGGAAGTCGCTCTATGACAAGTTCGGGCTTGACTACGAAAGCTCGCTCGACCTCTCCCAGCCCGATGAATACTGGAAGCGCTACCTCTACTTCAACGCCGGCTTTTTCTTTTACAAATGCCCGCATGCCTTTGGCGAAAAATTCCTTGAATACGCATTGGCGATCCGCGACGACGCCCCCTACGAGCTGGTCTGCCAGACGCTTGACCCATGGCTTGATCAAGTCGCACTGCCGCTTGTGATTCACGCCTTGGGTGGCGGGCTAAACACCCTGCCCGAGGGCTATCTGGACGATGCCGTCAGCTGCCATTACCGCCTGTTCCCGCTGCTCTATGCGCGCGAAAGCGACAAGGTTGTCGAAGTGCTCGAAGAGGTCAGCGCGCCCAACAAGATCAAGAAAGCGCTGAAAAACTACGATCCGATCAAGCGCATGGTTTACCAAGGCCGCGGCCACAAAGTGCGCGATCTGTTTGATCAGGACGATCTGCCGCGCAAAGAGCAAGCAATCCGCAACCGCATCAAACGCGAAGGGTTTTGGATGCGGTGAGCATATCAAGCGATGCAGCCTAAAGCTCTGATTGCAATCGGAACAAATTCTGCAAAAGTCTGATAATTCAGAATCGCCCATTAGGTGCCTCATGACAGAAACAATCCGCCTTACAGATCAGCCCGATTGGTCTTATCTTTTGCGCGACAGTTATGACCTCTACCGCCGCCAGTCGGCCGGTGGCAGCCCCAAGATTCGTTCGCATCAGCGCGCCGTACGTGAAGGCATCAGTCGGGTGATCAAAGCCAACGCCGAGCTGCGCTTTCCCGAACCCGCCACAAAGCCCGTGGTCAGCCACCTCACCCGCGCGCTCAACAACGGACGCCTTGAGCGCCACGCGCCGTTCATCCGCGCCATCGAGGCCATCCAACACCGTCTCACATGGCAATTTGGCTACGAGAAAGTCCCCCGTGGGCTGGAGAAAAAATACGCCTATGCCGAGCTTGCCGGCCCCACGGGACCTGTGCTGACCGATGACGTCATCCTCGGCCTCGTGCTTTTTGCTCCAAGCTGCACCTACCCGGCTCATGCCCATGACGGGATCACCGAAAGCTATGTTTGCCTCTCGGGGGCTGTGAGCGAAAATGACCAAGGCGTCTACGCCCCGGGCTCGCTTATCTTCAACCCGCCCGAGCATTTGCACCGCATCACCGTTGGCGACAACAACCCTGCCCTGCTGTTTTACGCATGGCATGGCAGCCGTGAAAAGCTCCGCGAACAAAAAATGGTCTTCACCCGCAAGCCACGCTGAGCTTTGAGGCGGCCCAAACACCTGTTCCAAACCAATGCTGATTTTCAGTCCATTTTCCCAGTGACCTTGGCGGTGCCTGAATTTCCGCTGTAAAAGCGCTCATATGCGCCTTGCCCGTTGCCGCTGCAGAACATCTCGCCTAACGTGCCGCCCGACACAGACATTGGGAGCATCAGTCATGGCATACGGTTTCAACACACTTCAAATTCACGCGGGCGCAGCGCCTGACCCAACAACAGGCGCGCGCAACACGCCGATTTATCAGACGACGGCCTATGTCTTTCGCGACGCAGACCACGCAGCAGCCCTCTTCAACCTGCAAGAAGTCGGCTACATCTACTCGCGTTTGACCAACCCGACAGTTGCCGTGCTTGCCGAGCGCATCGCCACACTCGAAGGCGGCCAAGGTGCTGTCTGCTGCTCGTCTGGCCACGCAGCACAGCTGATGGCGCTCTTCCCGCTGATGAGCCCGGGCAAAAACGTTGTCGCCTCAACGCGCCTCTACGGCGGGACAATTACGCAGTTCAGCCAAACCATCAAACGCTTTGGCTGGTCGGCAACTTTCGTTGACTTTGATGATCTGGACGCCGTCAAAGCCGCGATCAACGACGACACGCGCGCTGTGTTCTGCGAAAGCATCGCCAATCCGGGCGGCTATATCACCGACCTTGATGCGATCTCCGCGATTTCCGATGCGGCGGGCATCCCCCTGATCGTAGACAACACCTCGGCCACGCCCTACCTCTGCAACCCGATCGAGCATGGCGCAACGCTGGTTGTGCACTCAACCACGAAATACCTCACAGGCAACGGCACCGTCACAGGCGGCTGCGTGGTTGACAGCGGCAAGTTTGACTGGTCAGCCTCTGACAAGTTCCCCTCGCTGTCACAGCCCGAGCCAGCCTACCACGGCCTCAAGTTCCACGAGACATTCGGCGCGCTGGCCTACACGTTCCACGGTATCGCCATTGGCCTGCGCGACTTGGGCATGACGATGAACCCGCAGGCGGCGCACTACACACTGATGGGCATCGAAACGCTGTCACTCCGCATGGAGCGCCACGTGCAGAACGCCGAAGAAATCGCTGGCTGGCTTGAGGGCCATGACGCGGTTGACTACGTCACATACGCAGGCCTCAAGTCCTCGCCCTACAACGGTCGTGTCGAGCGTATCTGCCCCAAAGGCGCTGGTGGCCTGTTCACCATCGCGCTCAAAGGCGGCTATGATGCCTGCATCAAGTTTGTCGACAACCTCGAGATCTTCAGCCACGTCGCCAACCTTGGTGACACACGCTCACTGGTGATTCACTCGGCCTCCACAACCCACCGTCAGCTCAGCCCCGAGCAGCAAGAAGCTGCCGGTGCAGGCCCCAATGTGGTGCGCATTTCGATCGGCATCGAAGACGCAGCCGATCTGATCGCAGACCTCGACCAAGCGCTCAAAGCGGCCTCAAGCTGATTTGAGGGTTTAAAAACAAGGGTTTTCCCCTTGTTTTGACCGGTAAGCTCCGCAAGATAGAGAGAGGCCCGATGCGCAGACAGCTGCATCGGGCAAACCTCTGTTTTCTTGGCAAGTTCCTTGATATAATAGAGACATAGTTGACACTTCCAACGGGTTAGGGCCTGCCGGATGAAGCCAAATTTTGCTCTTACGCTTTCCTTTGACGGGATAGGCCTGTTGCGCCGTGCACAAACCGGCGCGAAAAACGAGGCCTCCGCAGGATGGGAGCGTGTTGGCGAAGTGCCGCTCGACGTGCCCGACTTGCCAGCGGCTCTGGGTGTGCTCAAGCGCTCCGCCGACGAGCTTGGCTCAGGCGCGCTGCAAACCAAGCTGATCTTGCCTGACGAGCAAATCAAATACCTCACAATCGTAGACCCGCAGGGCGGCGAAAACGTTCAGGCCGAGGCCGTGCGCCACGCGCTTGACGGGGCCACACCCTACACGCTTGACGAGCTGGCCTATGACTGGACGGTTGATGGCCAGATGCTGCACATCGCCGCCGTGGCCCACGAAACCCTCGCCGAGGCGGAAAGCTTTGCCGCCGATCACGGGTTCGAGCCGCTTTACTTTGCCGCGATGCCCAAACAGGGCCGCTTCAGCAAAGAGCCGTTCTTCGGCCCAACACAATATTTCACTCAGAGTTTTGTTCAAACGGACGGCTCCGCAAGCGCCCTTGAGCCTGACTTTGAAGCGGTCAAAATCGTCGGCATCGCTCGTCCGCCAGAAGTCGTGCCAGAAGTCGTTGTCCAAGCTGAACCAGAGATCGCGCCAGACGCCGAAATCGGGGCCGAAGGTGACGCAGAATCCGAACCTGAAGACGCCCCTGCGCCGATGTTTGTGCGCGCAGAGAGTTCTGATGCGCCAGAAGACGTCACAAAAGACACGTCCAACACCAGCGAAGCGCCCGCCGAAGAACCTGTCGGTGAACCTGCTGGCGCACCTGCTCATCCACCTGTGGCCCCCGCGATCATCGGCACGCCGAGCAAGCCTGACACGGCGTCGCTTGTCGCATCTGACGACGCCCCCACCGCCTTCACATCGCGCCGCAGCGAGAGTAACGCGAGCGGCGAAGGCAGCGCGCCGAAACTGGCAGGCGTCACCCGCGCCGAGCCGGATGTTGTCGCGGCGTCCATACCGATAGACACCTCCGATCTGAGCGAAGCCAGCACGCCGCCTCCGCGCCCGCTGCCTGCGCCCGAAGCCGAGGGCATGTCATTCTTCAGCCGCCGCAGCGCCAAGCCTGCTTCCGAGAAACAGGCACAGGCCGAGCCGCGTGAAGACACCGCCAAGGCAACCTCCAACTTCAGCCTGCAAAACCTGCGCCGCAGCCCCGAGCCGCGCCAGACGCAGATGCCGCCGCCTAACCTCGTGCCTCCGGCTGCAAGCGAAAAGCAACGCCTGACAGTCTTTGGGGCGCGCAAGGCCGAGAAGCCCGCAAATGTACGCGCGATCGGCGGCAAGCCGCGCTTTTTGGGGCTGATCCTGACAGCCGTGCTGCTTGTCTTTCTGGTTGGCGTCGCCGCTTGGGCCTCGATCTTTGTAGACGACGGCCTCTCGCGCTTTTTCAAGCGCAGCGACACCGATTTTGCCGCCATGCCCGACGCCCCCGACGAGACACTGATTGAGGGCGAAGAGGCCGGCCTGCCCGAAGGCACCATAGAACTGGCCTCGCTCGACCCTGACACCGAAACCCGCGTGCAGCCACAGCTTCAGCCCAAACCGATTGACCCGATCACCGAAGAAGAGGCCCGCATGAAATATGCGGTCACCGGCATCTGGGTGATGCCACCCGCCGCCCCCGATATGCCCCTGCCGACGGGCGAGGACGACCTCTATGTCGCCTCCATCGACCGCGACGTTGGCAGCAACGACGCGCTCGCCTTGCCCGCGCTTGACTTTGACCTGTCAGACCGTGGCATGGGCCAGCAAGCCAACCCCTCAGAGCGCGGTGTAAAGTTTGCTCTGGATGCGCGCGGCTTGGTGATCGCGACCCGCGAAGGCGCTCTGTCGCCTGACGGGCACCGCGTCTTTCTTGGCAAGCCGCCCTATGTGCCGCGCAGCTTGCCTGACCGCGAAACACGCGCCGCGGCGGCCAACGCTGTGCCGGATGCCGCGATGGCCCGCCTTGCGGCTTTCCGCCCCAAGCTGCGCCCCGCTACGCTGGCCGAAAACAACGAACGCGCCACGCTTGGCGGCCGTTCGCTTGTAGAGCTCGCCTCGCTCCGCCCGAAGCTGCGCCCACCGTCCGTGCGCGACCTCGCCGCCGCCAAAGCTGAAGCTGTTGTGCCCGAGGTGAAGACGCCTGAACAGATCCCCCAGACGCCTGGCGCTGTGGCGATCAAACTGCCTGACGTGGCCACAACGCCCGGCCGTGACCTTGACCCGAACGCAACACCACAAGCGGTGGCGCGCTCTGTGAAGCCCAAGTATCGCCCGCGCAATTTCTCGCGGATCGTGAAACGCGCCGAGGCCAATAAGGAACAGGTGACAAATGTCGCCGTAGTTGCGCCCAAGACTGTGACGCCGCGTATTCCCTCAACGGCCTCTGTTGCCAAACAGGCGACAGTGCGCAATGCGATCAACCTCAAGCGCGTCAACCTGATTGGTGTTTATGGCAAACCTTCAAGCCGCCGCGCATTGGTGCGGATGGCCAACGGGCGCTACAAGAAAGTGAAAGTCGGCGACCGGATTGATGGCGGCCAGATTTCGGCTATTGGCGAAACCGAGTTGCTCTACCGCAAGAACGGCCGGAGCGTGACACTGAAGATGCCACGCGGCTAATTGCGCCGCATACATGCGTCGCTCAGGTTGGGGTTAACCTCCCCCCTCAGGATATTTGTAGCACTATGAAAGCCAGATGCGCGTGTATTCGCGCACTTCTGTTTTTGTTCGCGCAATTTTCTCGCAGCTACCTTCTGGTTTTGCTAAATCATACGCATGTTAGATGCGACCGATTCAAAACTCATCAAAGCGCTTCAAGAAAACGCACAGCTGACCAGTCTGGAGTTGGCCGATGTCTTGGGGTTGTCGGCGTCCCAAGCCGCGCGGCGCCGTCAGCGGCTGGAAGCGCAGGGAGTGATCAAAGGCTACCGTGCTCAGCTTGACGCTGCCGAATTGGGGCTTGGTGTACAGGCTTTTGTGCAGGTTCAGCTTACGTCCCACGCGCCCGCCCATTCGGATGGCTTTAACAAACTCATCAAAGCACGGCCTGAAGTTGTCTCGGCCTGGACGATGACAGGCGACGCCGACCTCTTGCTGCGCATTTACGCCCGCGATCTGACTTCGTTGAATGCGTTGATCCACGACATCTTGCTGCCACACGGGGCCGTCAGCCGTGTGCACAGCCAGATCGTGATGAGCCAGATCAAACAAGACGCGCCGTTGCCAGCCTGATGCATTCTGTCCTCTTCCTCCCCACGCTCTACTTGCTTGCTGCGGTGATCGCTGTGCCTTTGGCCGCGCGACTTGGCCTTGGCTCGGTGCTTGGTTACTTGAGTGCGGGCATGGTCATCGGCCTCATGCCCGGCATCGGCGAAGAAACCCGCGCCCTGCAACATTTCGCGGAATTTGGCGTGGTGATGATGCTGTTTATCGTCGGCCTCGAGCTTGCCCCCGGTTTGCTTTGGGACATGCGCCACAGGCTTGTCGGGCTGGGTGGATTGCAGATCCTGCTGTCGTGCCTCGCACTTTTTGCGGGGGCCTCCCTGCTGGGCTACCCGTGGCAGACAAGCCTGGCGATCGGGCTTGTGCTCTCGCTCAGTTCGACCGCTATCGTCTTGCAAACGCTCACAGAAAAAGGCCTTGTGCAAACACCGGGCGGGCGTTCGGTGTTTTCGGTCCTGCTCACACAGGACATCGCCGTTGTGCCGCTGCTGGCGCTCATACCGCTGCTCAGCATCGCGGGGCCCGTCGCCATTACGCCAGACGGCTCGATCACCAAACTGGCGAAAGACGCTGCTCATAGCGCTACCCTGTTTGAAGGGCTGCCGGCTTGGGGCATCGCGCTGGCCACACTGGCCACAGTGGCGGCGATCATCGCTGCGGGTGTGTTTCTCACCAAGCCGATTTTCCGGTTTATCCACGCAGCCCACCTGCGCGAAATGTATACGGCGCTTGCCCTTCTGATCGTCATTGGCATCTCTTATCTGATGACGCTGCTAGGCCTGTCGCCTGCGCTTGGGGCCTTCCTTGCGGGCGTCGTTCTGGCCAACTCCGAGTTTCGCCACGAGCTTGAGAGCGACATCGAACCGTTCAAAGGCCTGCTACTGGGCCTGTTTTTCATAACCGTCGGCGCGTCGATCGACTTTGTCAGCCTCACGGCCGAGCCGCTGCGCCTGATCGGGCTGGCCTTTGCGGTTATCGCGCTCAAAGGCATCGTCCTGTTTGTGCTGGGCTTTGGCTTTGGCCTGCGCCACCGCGAGCTGTGGCTCTTCGCGCTCAGCCTTGCGCAGGCCGGCGAGTTCGGCTTTGTGCTGATTTCTTTCGCCAGCCAGCAAAGCGTTTTCAGCGAGGCTTTGGGCGGGGACATCCTGCTGATCATCACCCTGTCGATGCTGATGACGCCTGTGCTGTTTCTGGCCTATGATTTTATCTCCAAGCTGCTGGAAAAGGCCAAGCCGAGCGCCGAGCCAGACGAGATCGACAGCTCGGGGCCTGTGATCATCGCGGGGATCGGCCGCTTCGGGCAGATCGTCAACCGGCTTGTGGAAAGCTCGGGCTTCAAAACCGTGGTGCTTGACCACAATTTGGAGCGTATCCAACTGATGCGCAGCTTTGGCTACCGCGCCTTTCTGGGCGACCCGACCCGCCCTGAACTTCTGCGCGCGGCGGGGCTGCGTGATGCGCGGGTGCTGGTTGTGGCGCTTGACAGTGCCGAGGCGGCGCTGCGCCTTGTGCGCCATGCCCGCAAGGTGCGTCCTGATTTGCACATCATCGCTCGCGCCCGCGATCGCAGCCATGTTTTCGCGCTCTATGAAGCGGGGGCTAACGACATTGTCCGCGAATTGTTTGACAGCTCGCTGCGCGCTGGCCGCTACGTGCTTGAAAACGTCGGCATGACAGAGTTTGAAGCCGCCGAGGCCGAGCAGGCATTTTTTTCTCATGACAGGATGGCTCTGAAAGAGCTTGCCGACATCTGGCAACCCGACACTTCGGCCGCCGACAACCCCGCCTATATGGCGCGGGTGCGCGAGCTTGAAAAAGAGCTTGAGCTAAACTTGCAGGCGCTGGCTGAAAAGGGCGGCGACGCAAAACCGTGACCAGCGCGCGCGGCGTTAAGTTAATTTCTGTTAACCCAAATCTGCCAATACGTATGCACGCATGCTGCACGGCGTTCTGCACGGATAGCTGCATAGGGTTGGCAGTTTCGTTTCACGGTTAACTATCGGCGTTAACACTTCTGAACGGTGGTTTTAACCAAGACTAAGCTCTTTAAGGTAAACTGCGGGGATGGCCTTGTTTTTATGTCATTTTCTCGCTGTCAAACACGTTCAACGCCGTGGTCTCGGGCGTTTTGAGCGTCGCGAGCAAACCCGTCGTTTGCAGCCGCGCGCCGTATCCCGGCCAATCTGGGCCAAGTAACAGCTCGGGCAGGTCATCCTGACGCAACAGCAACCGCCGCCAGTAATGCAAAACAAGCAGGCGCAAACACAGCTTTGATGCCTCTGTTTCTGGCGGCGTGATCTTGCGGATAACAGCCTCGAACTCGGCGAACTCTGAAGCTGTTTGCGTGTCAACGATCGCCGATTTCATCCATGTTGGCACCGCGTCAAAACTCGTTTTGACAGTCAGAACATCCGCGTCAGAGGCGGGCCTTTCAAGCGCGGCGGTGATGTTCGGCGCGACCAGAACACTCTCTTGGTTGCCGCAGGTTCGCGCGTCTTCTGCAAGCGTGACCATCCAGCTTTCGGGGGCCTGTGCCGCCCCGCGATAGATCCGCTCATAGGCCTCACTGGTGGCTTTCTGGCCAAGCTCGGTCAGCTGGTAAGACATGTGCCGCCCGTGCTTTTGCGCCTTGATCCAGTCGTCTTTGCGCAAACGGTGCAGCGCCACTCTGAGCGCTTCGGGCTTCACCCCGAAGGGCACGCAGGCGTGTTGCAAAAACTGGCTTTCAAGAGCCTGCGTCTGGCGCGGGGCAAGGTCTCCGAACAGCGTGACGATCAGCGACCATGTCTTGAGCGGCCCCTGCTTTTGCAGGGCTTCAAGCGCTCTTTCAAACTGGGGCGAATGGCCCTCAGGCATGGGCGTCTCCGGTTCGTGCGTTGTTGCAGGTTTCCTGTGTGTCAGGTTTAGGCCTTAACGCCGATCTGTTCCAGCTCTTCCAGCACTTGCGACTGCCAAATCTTGCGCTCGTCGGCTCCGTCCGTCTGGCGCAACCCCAGCTTATTCAGTCGTACAAGCTTGTCGCCACTGGCGCCTGAAAAACTCGCAGCAACGCGCGGCATCCAATAGGCGACAGAGGCCTCAACCTGTGCGCCCTGCCCTTGGCTGACAAGCCGTTCAAGGCCTTCGCGGGCAAGCTCGGCATGGCGTTGTTCAACAGGCGCGATCTCGCGAAAGGCTTCGGCCAGAGGCTGGTAGGACACGCCGCTAAAGCCCTGCATTTGTACGCCAACAGCACGGCCCATCAACAGGTTCATCGTCACCGCATCGGCCCAGCCTTGCAGCGGATAGTTGAACAGCGCGAGGCGCATGTCGTGCTCGCTACGCTGGGTGCCAACATCCGCGTCGCGCGGCAAGCGAGCTGTCCAAGGGTGGTGCTCGACATAGCGCTGCTCGTCGGCGCCAAACTCGCCCATAAGGCTCAGCACTTTCTCGGCGTGGCTTGTCTTTTCAAGCACGATCTTCGCAGCTGCGATCCGCTCTTTAATGCCGGGGCCTGCGTTGATTGTCTCTGCAAAGCCTGCGGCCCCTGCCAACTCGCTGTCAACAAATGTCGCCATCAGTTTAAGCAGTTCCGCCCGATAGCGTGGCGGCACGTTGGACGGGTTGCTCAGAACACCGCCGTTTTCAAGATATGTATCAATGTCCATGCTTGCTTCGCTTTCTAAACTTACTG
The DNA here is from genome assembly GCA_947497495.1 of uncultured Lentibacter sp. Taxonomy (GTDB): domain Bacteria; phylum Pseudomonadota; class Alphaproteobacteria; order Rhodobacterales; family Rhodobacteraceae; genus Lentibacter. The sequence continues at coordinate 145,599 of CANMGT010000003.1, read as the reverse complement.
GTCGAAATCCACGACAACTTTTGCGCTCACAGGGAAGGACTGGCACGACAGCACATAGCCCTTCTCGACTTCGTAATCTTCGAGCGCATGGTTGGCGCGCATGTCGACTTCGCCCTCAATAACGCGGCAACGGCACGTCGAGCAAACCCCTGCTTTACAGGCATATGGCGCATCCATCGCCCCCTCGCGGGCCGCATCGAGGATCGACAGGCTCCCATCGGCCTCGATGGTTTGTGTGGCGCCATCAAGTGTGACAGAGAGCTGCGTTTGAGCCGCCGCCCCCGCCGCTTTGCTTGCCGCCTTTTTGGCCAAGCGTCCCGGCTGGGACGAAGCAAAAAGCTCGAACTTGATCTGCGACTCGCTGAGCCCATGGTCTTTCAGCGCCTTGGCAATGCCCAGCATCATCGGCTCGGGGCCACAGATAAAGGCGGTGTCGATAGCTGCAATGTCGATCCATGATTTGAACAGCTCGGCGCATTTCTCTTCGCTGACCAGCCCTGTGAACAGCTCGATGTCCTGCGCGTCCTGCTCTAGAATATGGATGACGTTGAAACGCCCCATATAGATATTCTTAAGATCTTCGAGCTCTTCTCTGAACATAATGCTAGAGACGCCCTTGTTAGCGTAAACAAGTGTAAAGCTCGCATTCGGCTCGGCGTTTAGCGTGGTTTTGATGATAGACAGAACCGGCGTAATGCCCGAGCCGCCCGCAAAGCCGAGGTAGTTTTTTTCACTGGCCGCATCGAGCGGTGTGAAAAAGCGCCCCATTGGCGGCATGGCTTCAAGCTTGTCGCCGACGGCCAGTTCTTCGTTGGCCCAAGTCGAAAAGGCGCCTCCATCAACCCGCTTGATGCCGACTTGCAAGACACCGTCGCTCTTGCCCGCGCAAATGGAATAGGAGCGGCGAAGCTCTTCGCCGTCAAAGTCACGGCGGAACGTCAGATATTGGCCTTGGGTGAAGTCAAACTCGTCCGCCGCGCCGTTAACGGGGCGCAGCGTGACAACCACGGCATCGCGGATGGTTTTGTGGATGTCAGTAACTTCAAGGTCGTGGAATCGGGGCATGTTTACACCTCAGATGCATTTGAAATAATCGAAAGGCTCAAGGCAGCTTTTACAGCGCCATTGGGCCTTACACGGAGTTGAGCCGAACTGGCTGAGCTTCTCGAGATCGTGACTTTGGCAGCGCGGGCATTGCGCCGGCCCACCCGCAGGCTGAGGCGGGGCTATGCCGTATTCCTCAAGCTTGGCACGGCCCTTCTGGCTCAGCCAGTCGGTTGTCCAGGGCGGGCTGATCTGACGCTTGAGGATGATGTTCTTAACCCCATGCTCCCGCAGCGCTTTTTCGATCTCGAAGTTGATCACGCTGGTGGCAGGGCAGCCCGAGTATGTTGGCGTCACAGTGACTTGCAAAGTCTCGCCCACCCACTCGACATGGCGGATGATGCCCAAGTCAACAAGGCTGATCACCGGAATTTCCGGATCAGGCACATCATCAAGCCATTGCATTATCTCCTGAGGTGCAGCCTGTGTCACTGCACTTACCAACTTGCGCCCGGATAGGCCCGTTGCAGCCACTGCATTTGGGTCAGCATATGGCCCAAATGCTCGGTGTGCATGCGCCCTGTACGCCCGCCTTTATGGGCAAACTTGTCGTCAGGAATTGTCAGCATCGCTGCGGCCATTGTTGCGCTCAGGGCGGCATCATAACCGTCACGTAGGCTCGCCAAGTCAGGCGCTATGCCTGCCTTCGTTGCCGCTTCATCATGTCCATCAGCCACAAAAAGCTCGCCCACATAGGGGTAGAGATAGTCAAGCGCGGCCTGCATACGGGCATGGCTTTCGGTGGTTCCATCACCCAGCCCGATGACAGTGTCGCGTGAGCGCTCAAGGTGATAACTCGCTTCCTTTATGGCCTTGTCCGCAATGTCTGATACGCGCTTTTCTGTTGAGCTTCGCAGCGCGTTCAGCATCATGCAGTGCCACTCATCAAACAGGTACTGGCGCATGAGAGTTTGGCCAAAGTCGCCGTTTGGCAGCTCGCAGAGCAGCGCATTGCGAAAGTCCCATGCGTCACGCAGAAAGGCCAGGTCATCGGCTGATTTGCCTTCGCCCTGAACCTCGGCCGCGAGGCCAAGCCAGAGTTGCGTTTGCCCGATCAGATCAAGCGCCGTGTTCGCCAAGGCGATGTCTTCTTCGAGCACAGGTGCATGGCCGCACCATTCGCTGACGCGGTGCCCCAAAACCAATGTGTTGTCGCCCATACGCAGGCAGAATTCAAACAGCGCGCTCATCACATCGCACCCACATCTTCAGGGATATCAAAGAACGTCGGGTGGCGGTAAACCTTGCTTTCGCTCGGCTCATACATAGGCCCTTTGTCTGAAGGGTTTGACGCCGAGATATGCTTGGCTTCAACCACCCAGATGCTCTGGCCTTCGTTGCGGCGCGTGTAAACATCGCGCGCGTTCTTGATCGCCATTTCAGCGTCCGGCGCATGTAGGCTGCCGACATGGCGGTGTGAGAGGCCATGCTGGCCGCGGATAAAGATTTCCCAGAGGGGCCATTCTTTTGACATGTCTATTTTCCTTATTCTGCAGCTGTTTTGCGGGCTGCGCGTTTCTCGGCGTGGGCCAGAAGGCCGTCACGCACCCAGGCTCCGTCGTCCCAAGCTTTGTTGCGGGCGGCGAGGCGGTCCACGTTGCAGGGGCCGTTGCCGCGCACGACGTCAAAAAACTCTTCCCAGTCTGGCTGGGAGAAGTCGTAACCGCCCTTCTCGTCGTTCCATTTGAGGTTCTCGTCGGGGATCGTGAGGCCAAGGTATTCGGCCTGCGGCACTGTCTGGTCAACAAAGCGCTGGCGCAGCTCGTCGTTGGTGTCGATCTTGATTTTCCACGCGAGTGACTGGGCGCTGTGAACAGAGTCCTTGTCGCTTGGGCCGAACATCATCAGCGCCGGATACCAAGTGCGGTTCAGCGCGTCTTGAGCCATTTTCTTTTGCGCTTCAGTGCCCTGCGCCATCTTCATCATGATGTCGTAGCCCTGACGCTGGTGAAAGCTCTCTTCTTTGCAAATGCGGATCATCGCCCGTGAGTATGGCCCGAAGGATGTGCGCTGAAGCGGCACTTGGTTCATGATCGCGGCGCCGTCGACAAGCCAGCCAACAGCGCCCATGTCCGCCCAGTTGAGCGTCGGGTAATTGAAGATCGAGGAATACTTCATACGCCCCGAGAGCAAGTCTTCTGTCAGCTCATCACGGCTGACACCAAGTGTCTCGGCAGCGCAATAGAGGTAGAGGCCATGCCCTGCCTCGTCTTGCACCTTGGCCAGCAAGATCGCCTTGCGCTCAAGTGTCGGCGCACGAGTGATCCAGTTGCCTTCCGGCAGTTGCCCGACAATCTCGGAGTGCGCGTGCTGGCCAATTTGGCGGATCAGCGTTTTGCGGTAGCCCTCAGGCATCCAGTCCTTCGGCTCGATCTTAATATCCTGATCGATCCGATCTTGAAACGCGGCCTCTTCAGGGCTCATTTCGTCGCGCGACTTCACGCCTTCGCCGGTTGATTTTACCATCTGTGCATACATGAGCTAGCCCTCCTCAGACCCGTTCCAGAATTAGTGCTGCGCCTTGGCCAACGCCAACGCACATTGTGCAAAGCGCGTAACGCCCGCCACGACGTTGCAGCTCGTAAGCCGCTGTCATAACCAGCCTTGCGCCCGACATGCCCAGCGGATGGCCCAGCGCGATTGCGCCGCCATTGGGGTTTACGTGCTCCGCATCATCCGCGACACCCAGCGCGCGCAGCGTCGCGATGCCCTGGCTGGCAAAGGCTTCGTTGAGTTCGATCACATCCATATCGTCGATGCTTAGACCCGCGCGCGCGAGCACCTTCTGGCTCGCAGGCACCGGGCCAATGCCCATCACACGCGGCTCAACGCCTGCGGCTGACATGCCCACAATGCGGGCAATCGGCGTGAGGCCTTGCTGCTTGGCCATTTCGCCAGACGCCAGCAACAGGGCGGCGGCGCCATCGTTGACGCCCGAGGCATTGCCTGCCGTAACCGACAGATCTGGCCCGTTGACACCTTTGAGCTTGGCAAGTTTGGCGGCGTCCACGTCTGGGCGCGGATGCTCGTCAGTGCTCACAACCACAGGGTCACCCTTGCGTTGCGGCACGCTGACAGGCGTGATTTCAGCGTCAAAACGCCCCGCCTCGGCCGCTGCCCCATAGCGGGCCTGGCTGCGCGCAGCGAAGGCGTCTTGGTCTGCACGTGAAATGTTATAGTCAGCGGCGACGTTGTCAGCCGTCTGCGGCATCGACTCAGTGCCATACATCGCGTCCATCTTCGGGTTCACAAAACGCCAGCCGATGGTCGTGTCATAAACGGCATTGGCCCGCGTGAAGGCGCTCGTTGCCTTAGGCATTACGAAAGGTGCACGGCTCATGCTTTCGACACCTCCAGCGATGGCCATGTCATAGTCCCCCGCCTTGATCGCACGGGCTGCCATGCCAACGGCATCCATGCCCGAGGCACAAAGGCGGTTGATCGTGGTTCCGGGAACATCCGTCGGTAGGCCTGCCAAAAGAGCGGCCATGCGCGCGACATTGCGGTTGTCTTCTCCGGCCTGATTGGCAGAGCCGAAGATAACATCATCGACTTTGGCCCAATCCACACCGGGATTGCGGCTTTTCAGGGCGGCAATTGGCAAGGCAGCCAGATCATCGGCGCGCACCGAGCTAAGCGCGCCACCATAACGGCCAATGGGTGTGCGAGTTGCATCGCAAATATAGGCTTCAGCCACGTGCGGTTCCTTCTTCGTAAGTCCTGTTGCAAGCGCGAGTATGACCCTTGCTTTGATTCGAAGCAAGTAATGCGTTACTAATTTTTAAAATTTTTCTGAATCTCGTAACGCATTCAGTCACCAATTGCACTAAATACCCTAACTCCTGCCGCATTTTTGTTTATACTCAATACAAATCGCAGGTAACAAAAGCACGACACCCATGACCCAAGCACAACTGCGCTATCGCCCCGAGATCGACGGGCTGAGGATGATTGCTGTCTTGGCAGTCGTCTTTTACCATTTCGGCATGCCAGGCCTTCGCGGGGGGTTCGCAGGTGTAGATGTGTTTTTTGTAATATCCGGATACCTGATCGGCGGCCTTCTCTGGCGTGAAGTGCAGGAAACCGGGCGCATTAACCTCGCGTCCTTCTACAAACGCCGCGTCAAGCGACTGGCACCCGCCTATTTCGCGATGGCTTTTGCAGCAACAATTGTCGGCTGGTTCGTCCTGTTGCCGTTTGAATTCCGTGAGTTCGGCAAGTCGCTCATTGCGGCAACTGTCTATCTCTCCAATGTTTTGTTTTACCGAGGTGAGGGCTACTTTGACATCGGCGCTGACAGCAAAGTCCTGCTGCACACATGGTCGCTCTCTGTCGAAGAGCAATTCTACATCGTCTTGCCATTGTTTCTTGTTTTACTCTCGCGCTGGCGGCGCTTGTTCGTTGCCTTTCTGGCCGTCGGGTTCATGGCCTCTTTGATTGGCTCTGTCTGGCTCACGCCGACCGCGCAAACGGCTACCTTCTATCTCTTTCCTTTCCGCGCATGGGAACTTCTGGCTGGCGTTTTGCTTGCGATCGCAACTGTTCAAGGCAAGTTGCCGAGACTCGGCGCATGGGCAAGCTGGCTTGGGCTTTTACTCGTATCGGCTGGGCTTGTTTTCATTGACGCAACCAAAGGCTTCCCCGGCTGGCAAGTGATCGCACCTGTCTTCGGCACGGTGTTGCTTTTGGCGAACGGGCAGCAGTGCAACCCTGTTAACGCGGGCCTTTCAAAATCCGTTCCGGTTTTCTTCGGCAAGATATCCTACTCGCTCTATCTTTGGCATTGGCCTGTTTATGTGCTCTCAAGTAACTGGCGCGATGGGTATTCCGGCAGTCCAGAGGCCGTTTTCTGGATGCTGGTGAGCCTTGCTCTCGCTATCCTGTCGTGGCGCTTTATCGAGACACCTTTCCGGCGTCAGGAGGCCGTGAGCGGGCGCGCTGTTTTGGCGGTTCTAACAGTGCCGACAGCCCTCGCACTTGGCGCGGGCGCGCTGATTTACATGCAAAACGGATTGCCCAACAGGTTTGGTGCAGAGACCCGCGCGCACATCGACGCAAGCGGCGATTTCTTGCAAGACTGGAGCCGCTGCGAACGTCCGCTCACGGGTGCCTTTGAAGGCATGGAGCTATGCCCCATTGGCCCGCAAGGCGACCCCGAAGTGCTGATCTGGGGCGACAGCCATGTCAGGGCCATCAAGGAAGGCCTCGAAGAAGCCGCCTTTGCCATGCAGACACCGGCACTCATCATCTGGCATGCTGGCTGCCCCCCCTTGTTTGACGTCTCAAAAACTGAAAGCTACGCGACCCCAGCGCAGGACACGGCCTGCAGCACTGAGAAGGCGCAAATGAGAACCGCACTTGCAAGCCTTCCAAGCTTGAAGCGCGTGTTGCTTGTGGGCCGCTGGGCTTACTACACGGAGGGCGCGGGCATTGGCTTGGATGCGGGCAACACAATTGTGATCAGCGGGCTTGGCGGAAGCAATGCTGCCGAGGTTCTTAAGCGTGGTTTCGAAACGACGATGAATGAGTTCCGAAAACACGGTCTTAAAGGGCTTGTTTTGCAGCAACTGCCCGAGGTTCCAAAATATGACAGCCGCGAGGCCGCGCGGTTACTGGCCCATAAGAGCGTCGATGCTGCAGAGATAGCCAAACGTGCAACAGTTCCGTTGGCGCAAGTCAAGGAGCGGCAAGGCGCCGCCATGGCGATACTTGAAAATTGGCCAACGCTCGAAACCTGGAGCGCTGTTTGTGCAGACGGCAACTGTAATGCGCTGCATGAGGGTAAGAGCTGGTATTTTGATAACAACCACATCGTCAACCACGCCGCCCGTGCGATATCAGAGCGGTTTGAACCGCTGTTCCGTGGTGAGGCAAACCAATGAGTGAACTGCTGACCCAAAAGTGGGATGTGATCGTGATCGGCACCGGAATTGGCGGCGGCACGGCGGGGCGGCGCTTGGCAGAAGCGGGCCTCAAAGTGCTGTTCGTTGAAAAAGGCCCTGCGGGCTTTCGCGCCGAACAAACCCGCCTAGACAGTGAGATGTTCGTTCCCGAAGCGCGGCTTGCGCGGGGGCTGTGGCCAAGCCAAGTTCACGGGCGCATCAACGGGCGTGACGAGGCCTTTTACGCTCCACTTGGAGCTGGCCTCGGCGGCAGCAGTGCTTTCTACGCCGCAACCCTTGAGCGCCCCGAAATGCACGACCTTGAGCACAGCAACGCGCGCCCGCACCCCACGGGTGGCTGGCCAATAAGCTATGGCGAGTTTGCCCCTTACCTGACAGAAGCCGAACGCCAGTTTCATGTTCACGGGGAGCAAGACCCTCTCGCTGAGCATCCGTCTTTGCTTGCAACGCCGCCTGCGGTGGATGCTGTAGACAAGCTCATATTTGACAGGCTCAAAGCGACGGGCATGCACCCCTACCAACTTCACAGCGCCACGCGCAATGTTGAGGGCTGCCTGAACTGCTTTGGCTTCAAATGCCCGAAACCCTGCAAGATGGACGGGCGCTCGGCCGGTGTCGAACCTGCCTTAGCAACCGGAAATGCAGCCTTGCTGGACATGGCCGAGGTGACTGCTCTGTGCGGGGATGGCCGCCGGATCACCCACATCCGGCTACAACGTGGCGGGCAAAAGCACAGCCTCTCTGCCCCCGTCATTTTGCTGGCTGCGGGCGCCTTCGGGACACCGCGGCTGTGCTTTCAATCCACGTCTGAAGCCTTTCCCCACGGCGTGGCCAACACAAATGACAGAGTTGGGCGTGGACTGATGTTTCATACCAACGAAATGTTTGCCGTATGGCCCGGTGCCAAAGGGCGCGAACAATCCAAGGCGCTCGGGATGCGCGACTTGATGTGGGTTGACGGCCAGCGCCTCGGAATGGTGCAGTCAATGGGGGTTGATGCATCCTATGGCGAGATATTGCACTATATGCGCCTGAGGCTTGCGCGCACGACTCTTGGCCGCAAACGCTTTGCCCAAGACGGGGCGCGCCTGCCTGCCGCCATTGCCGCCAAGGTTCTTGGCCGCGCCAAGATATTCCTCGGCCTGATGGAAGACCTGTCCTATGACGACAACCGTGTTATTCCAACGCAAGACGGCACGATTCGCTTTGAATATTCCATGCGACCCGAGCTATATGCGCGCCGCAAACTGTTTCAACGCGAGATCAAACGCGCGTTCAAAGGCCAGCGCAAAATGTTCCTGCTCAACGCGCCAGAGTTAAACTTCGGGCATCCCAGCGGCACAATGCGCTTTGGCCAAGATGCAGCGAGCGCTGTTTTGCGGGCGGACGGACGGGCGCATGATGTTTCCAACCTCTATGTATCGGATGCCAGCTTTATGCCGTCTTCGATGGGGGTAAACCCGTCACTCGCTATAGCCGCCCAAGCGCTGCGCGTGGCAGATGCAATTATCGAAAGGCAAAGCCATGGCGAAACCTGATCAAAGGCTTTTGGAAGGTGTCGCCGTTATCACAGGCGCTGGTTCGGGGCTTGGCCGCGCGTTGGCGCAAACCCTTGCTGCGCGAGGCCTGCGTGTGGTGGCTCTTGGGCGCCGAGGCGAGCCTCTCGTTCAGACGGCCGCAGAGCATGACAACATCTTGCCGCTCGCCTGCGATGTGTCTGATCCTGGCGCGCTTGAGCAGGCTTTCACATCGCTCAGAAGCGAGCTTGGACCTGTTAGCCTGCTCATAAACAATGCCGCCGTTTACCCGCACCGCGGGGTTTTTGACGAAAGCCACCAGAGCTTTATGGAAACCCTCGCGACAAATCTCGGCGGTGTGTTCGGCGCAACCCGTTTGGCGCTTGATGACATGGCCCAAACCGGCTTCGGGCGCATTTTGAATGTCGCAAGCTTTGCCGACATCGCGCCGCTGCCGGCCTCGTCGGCCTACTCCGTTTCAAAGGGTGCATCACGCATTCTGACCCGTGCTCTTGTTGCTGACTTGGCAGACAGGTTTCCCGACATCGTGATATCTGACTGGCTTCCCGGCATGCTCGCCACGCAAATGGGCATCCCTGACGGCCTCTCGCCCTCTGACGCCGCTTCTTGGGGGGCTGAACTTGCTCTCTGGCATGATCCGTCGCTGACGGGCAGTATCTTTGAGATGAACACCGAGCTGCTCCCGCCCCGATCGCTCAAACGCCGCGTGAAAGACTTGGTGTTGATGCAAAGGCCCAAGCCACGCAGTCTCTCTGGCCTCTAGGTTAACGCTTGTCGTTGCGAAGCGCCCAAGCCTCTAAAAGAAGCGAAGGCAGAATGGCAAAGCACTGCGCATAGCGCGGCAACAAGCGTGCTGGCGACTTGAACATACGCCATGCCCACTCCATCGCCAAAGCGCGCACCCATCTGGGCGCGCGGGTCTGCGCCCCCGAAACAAAATCAAGCCCTGCTCCGATTGAGGCAAATCCGAGAGTTGGCGTGACCTTGCGACCACGTGCTGCGAAGGCTTCCTGCTTTGGTGCGCCGAGCGCCAAGAAGACCAGCCCGGCGCCACATGCTGCCAAGTCTTCCAGCATGGCCAAAGCGTCGTCACTTTCGGGGTCAAACCCCATCGGAGGGGCGATACACGTCGCGATCTGAAGCATGGGCACCTTGGCTTGCAGCATCGCGGCAGAGTCGGTGAGGCTTTTCTCGGTCGAACCAAACAACGCGACTTTCACGCCCTTCTCGGCGGCCAGACTGGCCAACGGCAGCACCATATCAGAACCAGGCACAAGTTCCACTGGACGGCGTGATATTTTCGACAACCAGACAATCGGGTTGCCGTCCGCGACGACAAAATCCTGTTCAGCATAGTCACGCGCAAAGCGTTCCGAGCGATGCAGTTTCACCAGATGGTCGAGATTGATCGTTGCGAGTGCAAAACCTTGCTTGTCGGCGAATCTTTGCGCGACAGCTGCCAGCAAAGAATCTCCGTTGGCGAGATTGACGGCTATTGTCTGCCCTTTTGCCTTAAAAATCACTGTTTACCCCAAATTTTTAAACTTTTCCGCCCAAAATCAGCGACTCATTTTGTTTCTAAATGCAAAATTCGCCTTAAATTTGACATTCGCCCCAGTCTTGCCACTTTTCACGGCCAAAATGAGGCTGAATTAAAAAAATTACAGTCCCGACCAGCCTTATTAGACTGAAGTGCGGTAGAATTGCCTGTGGAGGCGCCCAATGAAGACAGTTGCGATTGTCGGCTGCGGTTTTGTTGCCGACCTTTACATGCGATCTTTAAAAACGTTTCCCGACATTCGCGTGGCCTGCGTCACCGATCGTTCCGAGGCGCGTTTGGAAGCGTTTTCCAAGCATTGGAAAGTGGATGCCGCCGCCAACCTTGAAGCGCTGCTGTCTGCACTTCCGAAAGATGGTTTGGTTCTGAACTTAACAAATCCGTCATCTCATTACGCCGTCAATCTGGCTGTGCTTCAGGCCGGGCATCACGTTTTTTGCGAAAAGCCATTGGCGCTCTCATTTGAGGAGGCAAAAACGCTTTGTGAGTTAGCCCAGGCAAAGGGCCTCCAACTTGGCTCTGCGCCTTCTTCCGTTTTGGGAGAAGCCGCGCAAACGCTGTTCCGAGCCGTTTCACAGGGCGTTGGCGGAACACCCAGACTGGTTTACGCCGAGCTTGATGATGGCTTCGTGCCCCAAGCGCCGCTTGAATGTTGGGCCAGTGAAAGCGGCGCTCCTTGGCCTTATGAGGACGAGTTTCAAGTTGGATGCACGCTAGAGCATGCTGGCTACTACCTCAGTTGGCTGATCGCGATGTTCGGATCTGTGACGCGCGTGCTCGCAAGCTCGGCTGAGGTGCTGCCTGACAAACGCGGCGTTACTGATACGGCGCCCGATTTTTCTGTTGCGGTTCTTCAATTTGAAAACGGACCTGTGGTGCGGCTGACATGCTCGATCGCAGCCCCCCATGATCACAGGCTGCGCATTATCGGCGATAATGGTGTGCTCTCTCTCAACAAGGCGTGGGACAATGCTGCGCCGGTTACGTTCTACAGGCGTATGCGCATCCGCCGCCGCCTGCTGGAGCACCCGTTTGGAAAACGGCTTCGACTGCCTACGCGCAAGACCCACCCAAAATTGCCCCGTAAGGGCGCTGCTGCCATGAATTTTGCCTTGGGGCCCGCAGAAATGCTCGAGGCTATACTGTCTGGGGAAGCCAGCCGTATAGCGGGCTCCTTTGCCCTACACCTCACCGAGATAACGCTGGCCATTCAAAACGCCGGCCTTGAGGGGGGCGCCTACATCCCGATCAGCCAATGCGGCAAAATGGAGTCGATGCCATGGGCACGATGACGCTGGCGATCACTGGTGCAAACGGCTTTCTGGGCCAAGCCTGTGTGGCCGCTGCTCTGGCCCATGGCCACAGGGTGCGTGCCCTTGTGCGCCGTGACGAACCTGCTTTGCCTGAGGCTGTTGATGTTATTCACTGCGATCTCGCCGAAGGCGTTCCAGCGGAGGCTCTGATTGGCGTGGATGCGGTGATCCACATCGCAGCGGCGATGAGCAATGATCCAGCGTTTCTGGCACGCGACACAACACAAGCGACAACTTCGCTCATAGAGGCGATCTTACGAGATGCAGGCTCCGCACGCCTTGTTCTCGCAGGGTCGATCTCGGTTTATGACGCCTACGGGGCGCAGGACAGCAGCTCCATAGACGAAGACGCGCCTCTAGAAACCGATCTGGCGCGGCGTGAGGGCTACATGCGCGCGAAACTGGTGCAGGAGATACAGGCGCAAGAGGCAAATCTGCCAGTTTGGGCGCTGCGGATTGGCGCGCTCTACGGGCCGGGTCGCAACTGGAACGCCCACATCGGGCCAGTCTTTGGCCCAGTACTGGTTAGCCTGTCTCGTCGCGGGAGCGTGCCTCTGTGCCACGTTGAAAATGCCGCAGAAGCACTTGTGTTGGCAGCCGAAACCACGCCTCAACATAGGTTTGAGGCACTCAACATTGTTGATGACAATCTGCCATCGCGCGCAGCCTTTATCAGACACGCTCATAGGGGCCCGCATCTGCCATTTTCTTGGAGAGTACTGATGCCTTTTGCCGTATTGGTAGAAGGCGTTCTCGGCGCGCGCGCACCTGGTCTCTTGCGTCCGCGTGTTCTGGCCGCGCGAATGAGGCCAGCAAGTTACCCAAACCACCGCGCAAAGACGCGGCTCGGTTGGGAGCCGGTTTCAAGGTTTGGCAACTCGGCGGAGAGGGTAAAGTGAGCAAGTTGGCCTACCTAACAGGCGAATACCCGCGCGCCACCGATACGTTTATCCAGCGCGAAGTCGCAGGGCTGCGCGCCACGGGGCTTGACGTTTTGACTTGCTCAATTCGGCGCACGGTTGCGTCGCACCATGTTGGCCCAGAGCAAGTTCAAGAAGCCGCGCAGACTTTTAATGTGCTGCCCGCCGCTCTAAAGCCTATACGTTTGCTTAAAGCACATGGCGCGCTGATGGTTCGATCTCCCAAGCGCTGGTTTACTGCGCTTGGTTTGGCTGCCAAAACCGCACCAGGCGGGCTGAAAGCCTTTGCTTATCAGATGATCTATTTTGCAGAAGCAGGGATCCTCGCCAGACACATGCAACTTGAGGGCGTATCACACCTGCACAACCATATTGCCAAATCAAGTTGCACCGTCGCAATGCTTGCAAGCGAACTCTCAAGCATTCCTTATTCCTTCACGCTACACGGGCCTGACATTTTCTTTGAGCCCATCCACTGGCGGCTCGACGAGAAGATCGCACGGGCAAGTTTTGTCGCCTGCATCAGCCATTTCTGCCGCTCTCAAGCCATGAGTTTTGCGGCGACAGAGCATTGGGGAAAACTTCACATTGTGCACTGCGGCATTGAACCGGAGCGCTATCGCCAGCGTAGCGACGCCAACACAGGCAAACGGCTTTTGTTTGTCGGTCGCTTGGCCGCAGTGAAAGGCCTTCCGGTTCTGATTGAAGCGATGCAAAGTGCCAAAACCAAGGGCTTGCACCTCACTATAGTGGGCGATGGGCCAGATCGCGCCACTCTGGAAGCCGTGGTCGAAGCTAGCGGTTTAAGCTCGCAGGTTACTTTCCTCGGGTACCGCTCACAAAGCGACGTTGCCGACTTGCTTGGCGAAAGTGATGTTCTGGTGCTGCCGAGTTTTGCAGAAGGCGTTCCTGTCGTTCTGATGGAAGCCATGGCAGCAGGCCTGCCCGTTATTGCAACCCGGATTGCCGGCATTCCCGAATTGGTTGAGGGTGGCGTAAGTGGCTTGCTCGTATCGCCCGGTGATGCATCAGCCTTGGCCGCGGCTATCGACAAAATCGCAGACGACCCAGAGCTGGCCAAAACCATGGGTCAAGCTGGCCAAAAGGCGGTTCTAGCTGGCTTTCAGGCGAGGACCGAAGCCGCGAGGCTGGCCGCGCTTTTTGAGGCCGCCCAACATGGAGCCGCTCTGCCCTGCCGACCTGACCCAAAGGATGCGCATCAATGAACGAAGCTGTGAACATTGGAGCCGTTGTCATCGGCCGCAACGAAGGCGAGCGCTTGGTGAGTTGCCTCAACTCCTTGCAAAGCGAAGTCGATCTGATTGTCTATGTCGACAGCGGCTCAACGGATGGTTCGGTTGAAGCCGCACGCGCACTCGGTGCAGATTGCGTTTTGCTGGACGATGATGCTCCCTTCACGGCTGCGCGTGCCAGAAATGCGGGCTTTGAGCGCATCATGGCACGGCCCGACGCACCGGACGTGGTGCAGTTTGTGGATGGCGACTGCACGCTTGAGAAAGGGTACCTCACACACGCCGCTGCAGCTCTCATAGGCGATAAAGGCCTAGCGCTCGTCACGGGTTGGCGCGCGGAACGTGACCCTAACGCAAGCGTCTACAACGCGATGTGCGACTTCGAATGGCACCGCCCTGCGGGTGAAATCATAGCCTGCGGGGGCGACATGATGGTGCGCGCACACGCATTTGAAGCCGTGGAGGGTTTTAACCCGCACGTGATCGCGGCTGAAGATGACGAGTTTTGCACGCGTCTGCGCAAGGAAGGCTGGCGTCTGCTTCGTCTTCCCATCCCGATGACCCATCACGATGCGAATATGCTGACCTTCAAACAATGGTGGAGCCGTGCCGTGCGCACGGGCCACGGATTTGAGCAGGTCAATGATCTGCACCCTTCGTATTTCAAACGCGAGCGCCTGCGAATGTGGGTTTACGGCGCGGCTTTGCCTTTTCTGGGCCTCGTTGGGGCTGTCATGTCTTGGCCGCTACTTGCAATTGTTCTTGCAGTGTTTGCCACTTCTTATGTGCGGTCTGTGCGTGGGTTGGAAAAGGCCGGACTGCCCCGCCTTCAGGCAGCGCACCATGCGCTCTATCTGTTTCTATCAAAGTTTCCCAATATCATCGGGGCCGCAACTTATCGCAAACGTAAGCGCACCGGCGCTGACATGGTAATTATCGAGTATAAGTGAGCCAGACATGACTAGAACCACACGTGTAGGAATTATCGGGGCCGGCTACATCGCCGATTGGCACGCCGATGCTATCGTGGCGACAATTGGCGCCGAACTCGCCTGTGTTGTCGATAGCAATCTAGGGGCTGCCGAAAGTTTTGCTGCAGCGCGCGGGATTGCGGCTTTTGGCTCTATAGCCGAGATGCTCGCAGCCGGGGCGGCTGACGCAGTTCATGTGCTCACGCCGCCAGATTACCACCATGCAGTTGCCATGGAATGTATCAACGGCGGTTTGCATGTGCTTGTCGAGAAACCCGTCGCGCTCTCCTCCTTGGATGTAGCAAGCATGGCCAAGGCGGCTTCCGGACGCAGCCTACAGTTTGCCGCGGGTCACAATTTTCTGGGCTTGCCATCATACGAGCGGCTCAAAGCCAAGGTGGCATCGGGCGAGATGGGCCGTGTTTCCAGCGCTGAAATCAATTGGTGCTTTCCGCTTGGGCCGCTGCGCTCGGGCCCATATGGCATCTGGCTGATACGAGATACCCGCAATCTTTTGCAGGAACTCGGACCGCATCTCTTTGCTTTCATGCAAGATCTCTTCGGCGATGTCGAAATCCTGCATCTTCAAACCTCCAACCCGATCGCTCTCCCTGGCGGGGGAACTCGCCCTCAGGGCTGGCGTATTCTGGCGCGGGCTGGGAACGTTGATGTTACGCTTAACCTTGCGCTTGTTGAAACATTCGATGACCGCTCGGTTGTGTTACGAGGCTCATCTGCGATGGCGCGGCTTGACTATGCAAACGACACGCTCGTTGTGTCGGGTGTGAACACCTCGGATCTGGTGATCAACCCGCTGCGAAACGCGCTTGGCTTGGGCGTTTCCCACTTGCGTGAAGGTGTGGTGAACGGCCTGCGCCAGCTAAGCTCTCTCAATCAGAAATCACCCTACGGGTTGAGCTTTAGAGGCATGTGCGCCGAAGTCTACGGAGCCCTTGCTGAAGGCCGCCCTGTTGATGCGCGCTTTAACGGTGAGAGTGCCGAAAAGGTTATGCGCGCAATTGATGAGACGCTCGCCCTTTTACCCCCAGAAACAAAACCGGCCAAGCCACGTGGTAGGCCAAGGCCAACCGCTCTGGTGATCGGCGGAACAGGGTTCATCGGGCGCGCCCTGACGCGCAAACTCGTCGCCAATGGCACACATGTGCGCGTGTTATCGCGCGGCAAGACGGGCCCGTTTGATGACATTGCCAGCAAAGTCGAGACAGTGGGCGTATCGCTACGCGATGCACAAGGGCTCGAGGCCGCGATGGAAGGCATCGAACACGTCTATGACCTCGCAAAATCTGACGATAAAACTTGGGCTGACGCGCTCGAAAACGATGTAGCCGTCACCGAACGCATCGCCAAGGCAGCGCTCAATGCTGGCGTAAAACGGCTGGTCTATACCGGCACGATTGCCTCATACGATATGTCTGACCCCAACGTGACAATCCGTGAAAACACAGGATTTGGCGAGGCGATGGAAGAGCGCAACATCTACGCGCGCTCCAAAGCCGAATGTGAAAAGCGGCTTATGGCACTCCATAAAGATAAAGGCTTGCCTGTGTCGATCGCGCGTCCCGGCATCGTTGTCGGGGCTGGCGGCCCTTTACAGCACTGGGGCATTGGACGTTGGCACGGTGCCGGTGCTGTGAAACTTTGGGGCAATGGGCGGCACACGCTGCCGTTTGTTCTGATTGATGACGTCGCTGATGGGCTGATCATGATGGCTGAACGTGAGGAAGCTGTTGGCGAAAGTTTCAATCTGATCGGTGAACCAATGCTCACAGCGCGCGACTATTTTGACGCGATTCACAAAACACTCGGCGCGAAAATTCGCGTCTCTAGCGGGCCACTTTTCCCCTTCTTCGCCTCAGACGCCGTCAAGTTTTTCTTGAAAACCAAAGTCCTGCGCCGGAAAGGCCTGTCCAGGCCAAGCCTGCGCGACTGGAAGAGCCGCGCACATTTCTCGCCATTTGACAACGCCAAACCCAAAACGGTTCTCGGCTGGGCGCCTGAGCAGAAACGGGATGCCTTTGTCAAAATCGCAATTGAAGAGGCAGGGCTATTTGGTTTCTAACGCGGCATTTCGGCCTTAGATTGGCATAATTTCGCCCGATTCACTTGGTTTAAGAGCCTCAAAGCTTATGTGATGCTACAACGTTAGCGTCGAATTTACAGGTGACACTTGAGGCCAGCGCATTATAGATTTTGCATTGCAATGCACATGACGACACCGGGAGGTATGAGTCATGGGTGAGCGACGTACGTATAGCCGGACTGCGCGGAAACAACTCAGTTCAGAAGACCGCAACCGACTGATCGAAGATATGTTGGGAGGCGATATGCCTCATGTTTCCGAAAAACCCAAACCTGCCGCCACCCTGCAAAAGTCCAAGCTCGAAGACAGCTTTGAGGCTCTGGATGCGCTTGATGCCGAGTTCGACGAAGAACTGTCAGATATCCGTGGCGAAAAGACAGCCGAACAAGCCCGCGCCAAAATACGCGAGCACAATGCGCTTGTCGAGGAAGCCCTTTTCAAGCTTTCTCACGATATCAAGGGGGAGGAAGGCTTCGAAACTACCGAAGCGCCTTCACAGCAGCAGCCCGAAATGGCTTATGCTGAAATAGAAACTACACCCCTCGCTGAAGACATATCACTTGAGCAGACAGTTGAACCGGCTGAAGTAAGCGATCACCTTGGCGAGCCAACGCAGGCTTTGCAAAACGCTCCGGCAGAGCCCGCGCCGTCAATGGAAAAGGTTGAAGACGAGCTTGAGGCTGAACCGCCGGTGGGGCTAAGCGCTGCTGATTTGGCCGCGCAGAAGAAACTGCGCGATGCCTATAATACAGCACAGGTCCCGCAATCACACGAACCTGCAGATTTGTGGAACAAACTGGCTGTAATGCCTGTAAATGTGCCGCATCTGGAGGAAAACCTTGTTATCACAGCCAGCCGCAACGAGCCTGCGCACGGCGCGTTTGATGTGCTGCGCACACGGCTTGTTCATACTTTGCTTGAGCACGGCTGGAAGCGGGTTGCGATCACCTCGCCATCGCGAAATTGCGGCAAGACATTCACTGCTGTGAACCTCGCGATCTCCCTGTCTCGCTATGAAGCCAACCGTACGATTCTGCTCGATATGGACATGCGCAACCCTTCGGTTGCCGGCGTCATCGGTGATCCGAACCCCGGATGTATGGGCGACTTCCTGCGTGGTGTGACGCCTGCCGAAGACTTTCTGGTCAAGTTTGATAAGAACAACCTTAATATCGGCTCAAGTCTTGCGATAGGCACTAATGGGATCATCGAACCCTATGCTGCCGAACTCGCGCAAGATCCGGCAACCGGCACTCATCTCGACAAGATGATGCAGGAAATGTCACCTGATATTGTCTTGTTTGACATGCCACCTGCGCTTGCGTTTGACGACGTTATCGCGTTTCGCAAGCAATTTGACGGCGTTCTGATGGTTGTTGGCGGTGGCAGCACGAGCCCGGAAGAAGTGCGTGAAGTTATGCGTCGCTTGGGTGAGGACACGCCGTTGCTGGGCGTCGTGCTGAACCAAGCCGAAGGCGAAGACGGTAGTGACTATAGCTACGGCTATTGAGCGCGATGCTCAGCCAATTGTTTTGCGCTGAATAAGCCCCAACAAACCGCCGATTCCGTCTCTCAAAATACCAAAGATGATAGCTGCAAGCGCCAGCAGGCCAACGAGAAGTGCGGCACGCATGACTTTCTTTCTCTTCTTGCCTTTCGGCTTTTCAATTCTAGGGATCGCAACAACAGCTTTGACATTGAGCTGGCGTTCCAAGTGCTCGCGCGTGCGGATAACTGGTCGCACCAACTCGAGCAGGAACGCAAGAGCCAAGCCGATAAGACCGCTGGCAGCAAACCCTAGAATTACTTTTTTCTTGCGGCTTCCAGACACAGGATTTTCAGGAACCAAGGCGGTCTCCAGAACCTCTATTCTTTCAAACTGGTCTTGATTTTCAAGTGCCTGGCTCATTTCGGCACTTGTCGCGCGCTGCGTGATTACGGTGTACTGGCCCTTGAGCTGCTCTTGTTCGCGCTCAAGCGTGCTAAACTGACGCTCAACTTCCGGCGCTGTCGTAATCGCTTCTTCGATCTCCGAAATCCGTTCGCTGATCAGCTCGCGCTGTTCGTTGATCAAGGCGCGCTGGTTGACGATGTTCCTTTGGCGCGCACCACTACCCTCCAGCTCAATCAGGCTTTGATCAAGCTGCAACAAGGTTGAACGAAGCTCGGTGAGTTCTTCACGTTGCGAGGCTATTCCTGCTGGCAAGTAAGGTGCGTTTTGCTCTTTAAATGTGGCAATACGTGTTTCAAGCAAGGTTATTTCCGCTTCAACGCGCTCTTTCTCCGCTTGGAAAAATGAAAGCTGCTCGGACGCAGCCGCCGAACGGCGTTGATTGTTGAGATCAAGAAGATTTTGCAAGAACTCATTTGCGAGCAGCGCAGCCATCTCCGGATCTGTATCCGAAACGGTAATGACCATACCAGTCGGGGTTCTTGCGGCTCCCCAACTTGCGTTGGGATCCGTGATTTGAAGGATCCGAGCCGCATCGCGCAATGCAGAAACCTTAAGGTTAAGCGACAATTCCGCACCTGAGTAGAGACCGTATTTTTTGATGATGCTGACGAGATTGTCGCGCGCCATAAGTTGCTGCTCGAGCAATCTGAGGCGTCTATCAATCGACGTGGTGCCTCCCGCTCGCGTTCCGGCATCTACAATCGTTGGTGCTTCGATTTGGGCGACAGCTGTCGCTTCATAAATCTTCTTCTGACCCAAGGCCCAATAGATCGAAACCAATGTGCCGCAAACGACAATGAGTGCGATCAACCAAAAGCGCCGACGCAGCATGCTCCAAAAATCACCAAACGACTGGATCTGGCCCATTGTCCAACTCCACTAACAAGGCGCCATCCCCTGCCCCCGCAGGAATTTTGCTAGAAAAACAGCGGGTTCCAGATTGCCCCAGATGCAATTGGCCTCACTACTTTGAATATAATCTATCTGCCTTAATTTTACCAATATTTATACACATCAAGATGAAACTCAGTGTTTCCACTCTCGCAACCTCACTCTTGCGGACAAGGCCCTTGGTTTTCTGAAAAAAGTTAAGCTATTATCATGATGTGCATAAAGTGAACGTCAGTTGTCCAAGACCGACCTTTCGCTTCAAACGTTTTCTCAAACGCGCTCCGCGGGTTTACAAAGTACGCAATAAATTCGGTGTTGTTGACAAACTTAACGGACAACTCTCGAAACCCAAGCATTTTTCCCGTCACTGCAAACTGCGCCTTAAACGCAGCCTCCTTTGCAGAAAACAGCCGCTTTGCAGCGCACAAAACGGGCATCGTTCCTGCCTTTAGGGCCTCAAGTTCGTGTGACGTGCAAATTTCATCGACAAGTTCTGCTGCCAGTTCTGTCTTGGCTTCGACATCTATACCAAGGGATTGATAAAAAATGTTTTTTGCGCATATTGCCACGCAAGCGTCATCGCAATGACTGATGCTTCCGATTGTGCCTTCAGGCCAGACCGGAGCTCTGTCCTGGCCAGCAGGAATTGGACGTTCGGGAAGCCCTACTCTTGCAAATGCAGCACGCGCAGCACGGCGACCGGCTGCAAACTCACGCCTGCGCTTGGGAACTGCCCGCTCTACGGATGCCAACTCGAGGGAATGCAACCCTTCTTCAGAAACTCTCGGATCTTCTATCGCAAAGCCGATACCCGCGGGAAGCCCCTGTGACAGTGCATCTGAGAGCGCCTTCAAGCTCACGACGCGCGGGCCGTTTCGCGCCGAGCCCGCATTTGGCGACGCCGCGACATCGTTTCATCAACAACCACGGGGGGCGTAGGCAATGAAGCCGCTGCGGCGGGTTCAGCCTTCTTGCCAGCAACGGTTGCTCCCAAGTCACGCACCCTACCAGCCAGAGCTGATAGCGTCGGGAAGCGGAAGATATCGGTTATCGAAAGCCTAGGAACCGTACAGCTTTCCCGAATTTCACGGTGCGCCTGCACGGCAAGCAGCGAATGCCCGCCAAGATCAAAAAAGCTGTCGCGCGAAGAGATGCTCTGCACACCCAAGACATGGGTCCAAACGCGCATGATCTCGGCTTCAACAGCATCATCGGATTTGAATGCACCTATTGTGCCTTCGTTGGCCGCAGCGGGCTTGGCAGCTTGCGGCTGCGGCAATGCTTTGCGATCAACCTTTTTGTTGGGCGTCAGTGGAAACGCTTCCAAGCGAACAAAGTGCTGGGGCAACATAAACTCCGGCAAATCACGCGCTAGCGCGCTGCGTAAACCCGTTTCATCTGGCGTCTTATCAGACACCACATAGGCCACAAGCCGCAAGTCTCCCGGCGTGTCTTCCCGTGCCATAACAACGGCTTGCCTAATAGACGGCTGCTCGTGCAAACGCGCTTCAATTTCTCCAAGTTCGATACGATAGCCCCGCAATTTAACTTGATTGTCAGCCCGTCCGAGGAAGTCCAGACGGCCGTCATCACGCCAGCGCACCAAGTCGCCCGTACAATACATCCGGCCCGCGTGAAAAGGATTTGGCCGAAAGCGCTCGCTGGTGAGATCATCGCGTTGCCAATAGCCACGCGTCACGCCGGCACCACCAATGAACAACTCTCCTGGCTGTCCAATGAGGCAAGGCTCGCCCAGTTCGTTCAAAACATAGGTCTGTGTGTTCGAGATCGGGCGGCCTATGTTCACCGTATCTTCCGGTTTTCGGGCTGTTTCCGTCGTTGACCAGATCGTCGTTTCTGTCGGCCCATACATGTTTTCAATATTGGCCTCGGTCAGAGCGATAAGGTCCGTGACAAGGTTACCGGGCAATGCTTCGCCGCCAATCATCAGGTGTTTGACCCGCGACAAGGCCATGCGGCTTTCTTCGTTGATGCTCAGCATCCGTGCAAGCGAAGGGGTGCATTGCAAATGGGTCACGCCGTGACGCACGATCTGGGCTGCGAGCGAATAGTCGCCCTCGGCTGCACCGCCCACGTCATTGGTGCGGCGATGGACTTCTGCCAAAGGCTTCAACCCCTCAAGAACAACATCAGGCGCGATGCCGTAGTCGATCAGGCAACCGATCTCATCAACGCCGATGCGTTTAAGCTGCTCGACGCGATCAAGGCAGTCCTCGACCGTTCCAAACAACCCGCTGTCCTCAAAGTAGCGCTCGAATGCGAACTCAAGGATCGCATCAAGCTCGTCCTCTCCAAGGATTTCGAGATCAAGCTCAAACGGGTTGTCCACGCCCTTTGGTTTCTTGAATGCAGGAAAGGCCCACGCATATTGCTTGATCAAGCCTGCGGCGGCGTTGAGATAGTCTTTCATCGGGCCACGCGCCGTTTCACGCGCCTCGTCGCGGGTATCGGCGACAAAGGTGTGCAGCATCAATGTGACTGTGAAATCATCGGGGTTGTGCCCTGCCCCCGCAAGGGCTTCGCGGTAAATTTTGATCTTCGCGCCGACTTCGTTAATCGATTGCCCAAGCAGGTGTGTGAGTACATTTGCGCCGTTCTCGCCAGCTTCACGCCAGGTCGCAGGGTTGCCAGCAGTTGTTACCCAAATCGGCAACTCCCTTGAAACAGGCCTAGGCTGAGTGACAACTTCGACGTCTTTGCCCGAACCATTGGGGAAGCTGACAGCTTCCCCGCGCCATAGTTTGCGCAGGATGTCAAGTGTTTCAAACATCGCCGTTTTGTTGTTTGGCGGGGCGTTCTCGGGACGCAGCACAAAGTCGTCGGGCTGCCAGCCCGCAGCAATGGACAGCCCAGCCCGCCCGTCAGTGAGGTTGTCAATCACAGCCCACTCTTCCGCGACGCGTAGGGGGTGGTGCAACGGTGTCACGCATGAGCCCGAGCGCACGGAAATATTTTTCGTGACCGCAGCCACAGCGGCGCCTGTCACCGAAGGATTCGGGTATGGCCCGCCAAAGGCATGGAAGTGCCGTTCCGGCGTCCAAACCGAGCTAAACCCGTTCGCATCCGCAAATTTGGCACCTTCGAGAAGCAAATGATATTTCTGTTTGCCCGGACCATCATCGTTGCCCCAGTAAAACAAGCCAAAGTCCATGCCTTTCTCCGTCATGGAAATGCGGCCCTCAGATACCATCGTGCGGGTCTCATCGCCCGCGAGCACAAGCTTGAAGCCACGGCCAAGCGTATAAAACAGCTCAAGCACAGAAATGTCGAAAGACAAAGACGTGACCGCCAGCCAAACCCCGCCCGAACTGTGCGATATCCGCGCATCCATTCCGGTGAAGAAATTTGAGACGTTGCGGTGTTCAACCATCACGCCCTTGGGCTTACCCGTCGAACCTGAGGTGTAGATCAGATAGGCAAGGTCTTCAGCGGTTGCGCCACCTTCTAGGTTGTCTTTTGACGCGCCTTCAAGTCGTGGGTCGCGGTCAAGCTCCAGAAGTAGCGCAGCCCCTGCGGGAAGGTCGGCTGCGAGTGTTTTCTGAGTGACAATTACAGGTGCTGCGCTGTCGTGAATGTATAGCGCAATACGATCCGCCGGATAGGCTGGATCGATGGGCACATAGGCCCCGCCCGCTTTCAGGATGCCAAGTGCACCAATCAACAGCTGTGGGCCGCGATGGACGGCTAGGCCAACAAGCGTTCCCGCTTTCACACCCATGTCACGCAAAACATGCGCCGCTTGGTTGGCCCGCGTGTTGAGCTGCGCATAACTGAGGGTTTCGCCTTCAAACACCAGCGCCTCTGCGTCAGGCGTGCGTAGCACCTGTGCTTCAAAGAAGTGATGAATGCAGGCTTGATCATCATACTGTGTTTCGGTGGCATTCCAGGTCTCAAGCGTCAGGTTGCGCTCGGAAGTGGGCATAAGAGGCCATTCTGACGGCGCATCTCTCAGCGCGCTAGTTGCCGCAATATGTTCTATGCGCCCCCCCCAGAGATCGGCGAGTTCTGCACTCACGCGCGTTGTGTCAAAGTGCAGCGCATCCGGAGTAACCGTGAGCGCACAGCCCGCAATTGCGCCCGCTTCGGAAAGACCGATGTCAGGCTGCTCAGGTTGCGCCAGTTCGGGAGCGCGCAGCGGCAAATCAAGTGCAAAGCTCGGATGCTTTCGAGCCGTTTCTAGCGCAGTTTGGAAATCGCTTGAAAAGCGCAGGGGCACCCAGTTTGAGGCGTGGTTCGTGGCGGCAGGCGTTTGCTCCCAGGCGTAGGCCAGATCGGCGACACCCGTCTCGCTCAGCGCCGCGACAAGACCTGCGATACGCTCAAAGAGCAGGTTGCTTGCAAGGCCTCTCGGCAGATCAAGTGCCAAGGTTTGCCAATGTGGCTCAGAGTTTGGCGCCTTCACCAAAGGCAGAGACGCGCGTGTAAATGTCGCCAGTTTAGCGCGCCAATGTTGGTCACCCCGCGCCGTGATGGCCTGAAGCGCATCCAAAGCAAGTCTGTCGTCTTCACCGAGCTCGGGCACGGCATCGCCTTTGGTGAAATAGTCTTTGGGTTTTATGGCCTGTCCATAAAAATCACAGATATCTTTCAAAACAACCGGTGCACTTGTCGTTGCGATTGTGAGTGAACGCTCCGTCACATCAAGGACGGTTCCGGCAGCTACGCTGGCTTTCGGCAAGCCAGACGCAACAGCGCCTTTAACCGCAAATTTTTGGTGGCCGTGAGAAAACCAAGGAGTTGACAACGGGTTCCAATATGGGCCGTGATCAAGCCCCTGAACCAGAGCGATCACTTCTTCCGCGCTTGCTGCAAAATTGATTGCGCCAAAAGCAGAGGGCCGCATGAACTTACCATAGTAACTCCGCTCGTCCGCTTTTTGCGGTACGACGGGTACAGGGTCGAGCACGAGCCGCTCGATCACATCATCAAAGCTGCGCAACGCCGCTTCATAGGCTTTTGTATTGAGCGTGAGGGCAGTGTCAATTGCAGAAATGTCGAACGTGGATTGGCTAACGATATCACCCGTATCGACGCCGCTTTCAATGAGATGCCACGTGATCCCATGCTTGCTTTCGCCGTTCAGGCGAGCCCAGACAGGCGCATTGAGGCCCGCATAACGTGGCAATGGGCCGTCATGAAAGTTTACCGCGCCGCGGTGCGGAATTGCGAGAGTATCATCATCCAGAATATCAAGATTTGCGACAGACAAGAGCCAGTCAGGCTTATAACCCGCGAGTCGGACAGCAAGCCCAGAACCTGGGTTGAGCACATGAAAACCGCGTTGCTGACCCCATGTGCGCAGATCGTCGTTGCGCGTGACAAGAGCCGCTATCGTATGCCCTGCGCCGAGCCACTTTTCGGCGCATTGCTGGGCAAGGCTTTCGTTTCCGATGAAGATCGCTGAGAGGGTCATTTTGAAGTTCCTTGCGCTGATGCCGCTTGGTTAAGAGCTTGAGCTTTGCTGCGCGGTTGTCGTCTGAAAACTGATTTTAAGCTATGTGTTGCCAAATGACGCAGAAAATGCGGTGGCATATGCGCAGGCTTACGCTCTAGCACGCATCGCATCCGGTAAAACGCCCCACCTAGAAAGTGAAGTATCGAAGCAAGGACAGCGTACATAACGTTGTTACTTTTTACAAAATAGTGCCATCGACTATCAAACCAGTAGCCCGGCACGCACGCCCATTCCTTCATGCCTGTTGAGACAGAGCCAATGTGCTCAACTTGGCTTTCACGCACATAGACTGTCGGCCAACCGGCCATGGAAGCGCGCAAACACAGGTCTGTTTCCTCGAAATACAAAAAGAACGTCTCGTCAAAAAGTCCGATCTCGTCGAGCACGCTTGCACGCATCATCATGCTGGCGCCCGCAAGCCAGTCCACCAGCACAGTTTCCTCGGGCACGGGCAATGGCACGATATAGTTTTTCAGAAGCCGAGAGACAGGGCCAAAACGCATCGCCCCTTCCAACTCTCCCAAGACGGAAGGAAAGCGGAACGCCGTTTCATGCACAATACCATCGGGGCCGTGAATGTAGCTGCCCGCAAAGCCTACATTGGGGTGACTGAGCAGATAGCCCTTCAAGTATACGATCGCATCTTTGTCCGGAAAGGCGTCGGAATTGAGGATATAGTAAAAATCCGCCGGCTTCCCGTCTGATCGGCCCGCACGAATGCCAAAGTTGTTGCCAGCCCCAAAGCCACCGTTGTGGCCAGACTGCAAAACGCGCACTGGCCAGCCCCTGGCGTCAACACTTTGCGAAAGCGCCTCAAACGAACCATCCGCGCTGTCATTGTCTACAATAACGAGTTCCGCATCCAGCCCCTCAAGCGCGGCGAGAGCGGCCTCGGCAGACTGCAAGGTCATTTCAGGCGTCTTGTAGTTTAAAATGATTGCTAGTATGCGCGGCTCGTCCATTTAACCCGCCTTTTCAACATGACTCGGAAGCGCCGCCACCCGCGCGGCACGGGCCGCAGGATTTTCGGCATCTTCAATACAGCGTTTCAAACGGGCAGCTAGGACGCGCACATTTGGTTCTAGCACCATTGAATCGTGATCTCCGGGCACCTCGAAAACCTGCACGAGCGGTGCATACGCCGTCCAGTCATTGTCCGACGTCACATAACTGCGCTCCGAGCTAACCCACGCACCGTTTGAAACTTTCCACGCCCCAACCAAAGGTGGGCGGAAAAGCGCGAGCGACCCTGACCAGTGCTTGACGGGGTAACTGGCTACGGCCTCAAGGAAGGCGGCTTCAATCTCGGAATTATGGAAGGCGACTTCGCCAGTGCTTGTGGCTTGTGTTTGGGCTGTTCGCTTCTGAAACTCCCAGGCAACGCGCCGGGCGAGCCACTTGAACGGGTAAAGCGGCCCACCTGCTTTGAGTTCCTGCATCTGGATCATTAAACGATCTGTCAGTTCAAGTCGGCGACGCTGCGGCAAAGGCGTGTCGAGCATGGCCAGTATCAGCACTTCTTCGCCAGCATTATGAAGCTGTTGTGCAATCTCAAGCGCTATGATGCCGCCGCCGGAGAACCCGCCGAGCATATAGGGGCCGCTTGCTTGCACTTGCTTGATCTCTTTCAAGTAGTCCGCCGCCGCCTCAGGGATAGAGCGGTGAGGTTCTTGATCGCCGTAAAGTCCACGCGCTTGCATGCCGTAGAACGGGCGGTCGGTTCCCAAAAGGTTAGCGAGATGGCGCAGGTTCAGCACGTTGCCGAACATCCCCGCAACAAGGAAGAAGGGCCTGCGCGGCCCGCCTTCGCCCTGATGCATCGGAACAAGATGTGTGAACCGACGTTCAGGCGCGCGAGGGGCTTCTTTGCCCGAACCTTCAGACAAGCCCAGATCAACTCCTTGTGCACCTATCAGTTCGGCGCATTTTCGAATTGTCGGCGCTTCAAACAAAACTGATATCGGAAACTCAACGTCAAAAGCCTTTTTTACCTGCGCAAACAGACGTACTGCGATGAGGGAATGGCCGCCAAGATCAAAGAAATTGTCTTCAGCGCCAACCTGCTCCACACCGAGCAATGCGCTCCAAAACTCGGCTAGCTTCTGCTCAACTGCCCCCTCTGGCGCGACATACTCAGTGTCCAGATCGGGGCGTTGGAAGGTTTGAACCTCGCTGACCTGCTGGCTTGCACTGGCCTTGGCTTGGGTAACAAGCCCCGCCAAATCAAGCGAGCTAACAACCACTTGCGGCTTGCCCAATGCAAGCGCGCGGCGAAAGGCCTCAGCGCCTTCAGAGGCAGTGATCCCCTGACTGAGATTATGCCGCAAGCGCTCTTCGGCGGGAGAAACCGGGCGCTTTGCTTCTTGGTCTGGAAAGGTCAGATCAGATGACTTGAGAGGCGCTATCGCAAAGCCTTCGACCTCATCCAAGCGTCTTATCGAAAAGCCGCGCACTTCTGCGCAGACTTCGCCGCTTGTGTCGCACAAAACCACATCAAAGCTCGCAGCCCCTGCGTCCGCACGGTTTTCACCCGCGTTTTGCACCCAACTCACGACTTCATCTGGCAAGTCGCGATACACGCGCAAGGCCTCGTAAGATACGGGCACCCATAGGTGACTTGGCGCGTAGCCCTTCACAAGCTTCATGGCCCAGCCTGTCGCAAGATCCATTAAGCCCGGGTGCAGACGGCACACGTCTGCCTGTGCCGCAGCAGGCAAAACAAGCCGTGCAAGCCCTTCACCATCGCCAATCGCGGTTTCTTTCAAGACGCGCCAGCGTGGGCCGAAATTGAGATGTTCCTCTTGAGGGGAGCGCAATGTGCGTCCCTCCTCCGCCAAATCGTATTCTGTGCAACGCTCAGCGATTGGTGCAAAATCAAGCGCAGGAGGCTGTGTCATGTCGGACAAAACGATTGTGCCCGTAACATTCGTTTCAAACCCGACACGCCGATCAACCTCGCGCGCGGACTGAACTTTAAAATCATAGCCGGTATCGGTTCGGCTCAGAGTCACGCGCATCTCGCGCCGCTCGCCATCCGCAACATCAAGCGCCCGTAAGAAGTAAAGATCGCGCAGCTCAAACGCCCCTGTTTCACCCTGTGCTACGAGGGCTTCAGCGGCCAGCTCCAGATAGCCTGTGCCAGGCATCAAGGCGTGGTTTTGCTTCGTGCGGTGTTCGCCCAATATCCAGCGTTCTGTACTCAACTCTGACTTGAAGAGCCGGTTGCCGTTCACATCAAACGTGGCAACATCAATCAGAGAGGCGTTTATGTCTTGCTGGCGTTGGTCGGGCTCTTCCTTGGTCAGCCCGAGCGCATCTGCCGCCATGCCGACGTCGGCCCATATCCCCCAGTTGAGCGACAACACCTGCGTCTTGTCGCCCGCACGCATCGTCGCATAGGCGTTCAGAAACTCGTTTGCAGCGACATAGTCAACCTGCCCGACAGGAGCTGTGATAGTCGAGGTCGATGAGAACAGAACCAGGAAATCGAGTGCGCCATCTGGGAACAACTCGCCCAGCACTTCGGTGCCATGCAACTTGGGTGTAAAAACATCCTCGATATCAGCTGGTGTTTTGCCAAGCATCGGGGCGTCGTTGATCATCCCCGCAGCGTGGATCACCCCGTGCACTTCCCCAAACCTAAGCTGCATTTTTTCCAGCGCGCTTCGCATGTCTTCAATGTTGGCGACATCTCCTGCGACAACCAGGACCTGCCCGCCAAGGTTCTCGAGTTTCTCGACAGCGGCAATACGCCGTGACACTCCATCATGCGAACCGTGGCGCAGCTTATGCGCCTCCCAACTTGTGCGCGGCGGCAGCGGTGTGCGGGCCATCAATACGATGCGCGCTTCATGGCTGCGCACGAGGCTTTCAGCCAAGGTCAACCCGATGCCCCCGAAACCACCGGTGATCAGGTAGGTACCCTTGTCGCGCAGCGGAAGATCAGCCTGCGCACTTTCGGGCAGCAACATGGGGTTGAAAACCCGCTCATAGCGCCGTTCTCCCCGCAAGGCCGCTATCGTATTGGCCGGCTCGGCCAGCATCTCCTCGAGCACCAAGGGTGTGAGCGCCTCAAAGCGCGTCCCCTTACGTGCCAAGGGCGGCAAAACAATGTCAAGCGCTGTCGCAGTCACACCCGGCATCTCGCGAGGGATCAGCTTGATTGGGCCCGTCACCGTGCTTTTCTCCGGGTAGGCCAAAGCCTCGCCACGCACGCTGCAAGCCCCAGTCGTGAACGCGGTTATCGCGACGGGTGGCCAGTCCGCAGCTGACATCGCTTGCGCCAAAAACAGCAATGCATAAAAGCCCTGCTCTTGGTTTCTATGGAAAAAGCTGGAACCCGCGCGGTGTTGTTCATTGTCAGTCACAAGCCAGAAATGCGCGACACGCGTTGGCTGAATGCCGCGGGCGGCTAAAGCTTCACAAAGCAGATCATAGCCTTCGCGGCCGCGTTCTGGCGAGATGAGATACCCACCGTTCCCGTCACTTGCGAAGGCATCACCGGCACGCACCTCAACCACTTGATGGCCAGAACCACGCAGCTTTTGCACAGCATCGCTGGCAAGCCCCGTGTCGTCCATAAAGACGAGCCAGCTTTGCTTCGGAGCGTCTTCGAGCGCGGCCAAAACATCAATGTTGCAATCCGCAGCTGTGGGCTTCCAATGCGGCGCAAAGCCCCAGTCACTGATCTCTGCAAGCCTTGCCAAGTGGCTTGGGGCTTGCACAGTTTGAGGCTTACTCGCTTCAATAAAGTATGGCTTTCGCTGAAACTGGTAACTCGGCAAAGGCACGCGATTGCGCCGCGCATCCCCCCAGATCTGGCTCCAGTCAAACGCGCCGCCCATGGCCCAAACGCGGCCAAGCTGGGCGACAAACCACTTGTCATCTGCAATATCGTCATTCGGATGGCGCAGCGCAGAGATGACCTGATCACGCCTGATATTTGTGTTCTGCTGCGCGAGTGACGATAAAGCTCGACCCGGGCCCATTTCAATGTAGATACGCTCGCCACGTGCACCGAGCGTCTGGATGCAATCCGCAAACAGAATAGTCCCGCGCAAATGCGCCACCCAGTATTCTGGGTCAGTTGCCTCGGCGTCTGTCATCAACGCGCCCGAGCGGTTAGACATCAAAGGCATTGTTGGCGCCTTGAGTGTTATGCTGCGCAAATAGTCACCAAAGCTTTGTAAAATGGGCTCAAGCATGCGCGAGTGCGCCGCGATATCAATTGCGACGCGCTGACAGTCGATATCTTGAGCTTCCAGCCGCTCCTGAAGCGCAGCAAGCTCATCGTCGGGGCCGGAGGCAACAGACAGCCCCGGCGCATTATCTGAGGCCAGATCAAGCGTATCGCCCAAGTGCTGGCGCAATTCGCGCGCTGGCAGCGAGACCGACAGCATGCCGCCGGCTGGCACCGTGTCAAACAGTCGCCCGCGCAGATGAACAAGGCCAATACAGTCCTCAAAGCTCAAAACTCCCGCGAGGCAGGCAGCGGTGTTTTCGCCCATAGAATGCCCGACCAGAACATCAGGTTTGACGCCCCAGCTCATCCAAAGTTGCGCCAACGCGTATTCCACGATCATAATCAGTGGCAACTGAATCGAGGGCTTCTTCAGGGTTTCCTCAGCAGCGGCGCGGTCTTCCGGTTGCGGCAACCACAGCGCCTTGATGTCATAGTCCAAACGCGGTTGCAGAATGTCCAAGCCGCGGTCCATCCACTCGGCGAACACAGGTTCGGTCTCGTAAAGATCATGCGCCATACCCGCGTATTGCGCGCCCCCTCCCGGAAACATGAAAACCGTCTCGGGCATGTCCATTGCCAGATGTGTAAACACGCGCCTCGGGTCGTTTTGCTCCAATAACTGTGCCGCCTCAGAAGCATTTTCAGCGACGGTAACACGCCGCCTTTCAAAGGCGCGACGGCCTTCTTTAAGCGTGAAGGCCACATCAGCAAGGCTCTCGCTTTCATGCGCTCGAAGATGCGAGGCAAGCGCCGCCGAGTTGGCTTCAAGAGCCGCTTTGGAACGCGCAGAGACCGTCAGGAGCTGAAAAGGCCAGTCACTCGGCTCACTCGCGCTGCGTTCGGGCGCTTCTTCAAGAACAACATGCGCATTCGTGCCACCAACACCGAGTGAATTAACCCCCGCGCGGCGCGGGCCAACGGTTTTGCTCCAAGGTTTCAACCTGTCGTTTACCTCGAACGGAGAATGCTCAAAGTCAATCGTCGGATTTGCTTGCTCAAATCCCAATGAAGGCGGCATTTCTGCGTTCTTGAGTGCCAGTGAGGCCTTGATCAAGCTCGCGGCTCCGGCTGCGGTGTCCAGATGGCCGATGTTCGTTTTGACACTCCCGATCCGGCAAAAGCCTGTTTCATCCGTTGTCGCCTGAAAAGCCTCGGTCAGCGCTGCAACTTCGATCGGATCTCCCAAATAAGTTCCTGTTCCGTGACACTCGACATAGTCGATCGTATCCGCAGGTGTTTGCGCGATTGCCAGAGCTTCGCGGATGGCGGCCGCTTGCCCGTCGACGGAAGGCGCGAGGTAGCCCGCTTTGGCAGCACCGTCGTTATTGACTGCGCTGCCTTTGATGACAGCCCATATGTGATCACCGTCGCGCACCGCATCTTCCATGCGGCGCAAGACGACAGCTCCAGCGCCCGAGCCGAAAACCGTCCCCTCTGCGCGGTGGTCAAATGCGTGGCAGTGCCCGTCTGGCGACAGGATTTCACCTTCTTTGTAGACATAACCATGCCCATGCGGCAGCTCGATCGTGACACCACCAGCCAAAGCCATGTCGCACTCGCCTGTCAGCAGCGCCTGAGCTGCGTAATGCGTCGCGACAAGCGATGTCGAGCAAGCCGTCTGCAAACTTATCGACGGTCCTTTCAGATCGAACACATGGCTCACACGGGTGCTAAGAAAATCTTTGTCGTTGCCCGTATGGCGCAGCAAAAACATACCCACATCGTCCACAAGGTCGGGGTTGGAACATATGTTGAAGTAAAAATAGCTGCCCATACCGCAGCCCGCAAAAACGCCAACAGGGCCATTTGCGCTCTCTGGTGTGTGGCCAGAATTTTCAAAAGCTTCCCAAGCCACTTCCAAGAACTGGCGGTGCTGGGGATCAAGAATCGCCGATTCCTTGGGGGAAAAGCCGAAGAAGTCTCCATCAAAATACTCGAACTTGTCCAAGACAGCTGCATGCGGAACAAAATCTGGGCGCGCGATCATAAACTCGGGCACTCCCGCGTTGCGCAATTCTTCTGTCGAAAGTTTTCTAATTGATTCAACACCTTGGCGAAGATTTTGCCAGTACTGCATGATATCGGCAGCTCCGGGAAGGTGAGCCGCCATGCCGACTATAGCAATGTCATTTTCGCCATAAGCTTTTGTTGTTGAAACGATAGACATGGTTAAAGTCACCCCCAAAGGACGTAATGCACTCTCGAAATATTCCATAAAAATGCGTTAATAATTGGGCGAAGTGCTATATTTCAGCAGTTTACGGTCTGATGCCCCGCGAGGAAACACATTGTTCTCATTTAGTTAACAATGCGTGCCAAACCCACCAGTGCAGGCGCGTTGGCCCAGACGCACAGACCGATCACAACCGCCCCTATCGCGCCGAACGTGAGGTCGTGAACGGCATCCCAAGCGCCGGTGTGTCGCGACAACCAGACAACAACAGGATAGGCTGCCAACATCGCCAGCCCCTGACCAATGATCGCGCCCATCAGCCCCGCAACATTGAGCCCAACCAGCAGAAAGAGCACCACCAAGAACGCCTTGCTCGCGGCCAGTACAAAAAAACGCTTGCTGTCTCCCGCGGCGAGCGCGGCTTGATCATAGGTCAGCGCGATGATTGTCGGGATTTGCATGCAAGCAATCATGACCGTGATCGCACCCGCCATAGCGTAGCGCGGATCATAAAGAACCTCGACCAGCCACACCCCAAGCATGCCCAGCACGGCAACCAGCGCTAGCAAAGAGGCCGACACGATAAAGCGCATTTTGCGAAGCCTCAGAAAGTTCTCACGGCTCTCCAAAGGCGGCCACTCTCGGTAAATCGGGATCAGCATCCGGTTCACCAGAACACCCCCCATAAGCATTGGAAAAGACGCCAGAAAATAGCCAATATTGTAGACGCCGAACTGGTCAAGCGGCAGATATTTCCCGATCAGCAGCTTGTCAGCCTGACTGATCACAAATCCTGCTACCGTCGCCAGAAAAATCCACTTTCCGAAGTGGATAAGCTCGCGCGCCGCGGCGGCCTCCCACCGAAAGCGGTTGCGCTTTCCAGGTAGGGCTAATTCGTAGATGAGAAGCTCGGCAACGGCCCCGATGATGCCCGAAATAATCAACGCCCAAACCGACTGTAATGCGTACGCAAGCACGATAGCGGTGCTCACACCGATGGCCTGCGAAACCATGTCAATCACCGTGATCCGCCCTAAGCGCAGGTGCCGGTTGGCCTCTTGATAACGTGTGGTGTTGAAGCCCTTGATCACCAATGTCAGCGCAGCCACAGGCAACATCATTGCCAGTTCCGGCACATCGTAGATAAGGGCTGCGGGCCAAGCCAGCAAACAGGCCGCGACCCACAAGAGTGAGCCGCGAATAACCTGGATCGTCCACGCCGTGTCGAGAAAATCGCGTTCATCGCCCCGCTTGGATTGCAATATGGCCGGCGCGACACCCACGTCGGAGAACATGTTGAGCCCCATCAGAAAAACGCTGATCAAGGCCATCAGTCCAAAGGCTTCCGGAAACAGCAAGCGCGTGAGGACGAGGTTTGACAGCAGTCGCAGAGCTTGGCTCCAGCCGAAGCCAAAAATCGTCAGCCCCGCCCCTCTCAGGGCGCGTGCAATCAGGCTATCGCCTTTGAGAAGGCCCGTCCCGAAAGGCCCTGTTCCCGTGCTCATCGTCCGCGGCTCCAACCTGATTTGCTCCCGAACTTAGATGCTACGGCCACACCAGAATAAACTGCAAAGCCAAGCAGGTCTCGCAGAGCAAGACGCACTATGGCAAATCCCGACAAGCGGCGCTTGTCATCATTCCCCATAAGACGTTGATATTTTTTTTTTATTTCTGAAACACCCGCATTCTGACGTCTTCGAACTTTGACAAGGTTTTGCAGGCCTTCAACCAGCGGCCACTCATAGGTGCCGCGCAGTTTTAGACGCTCATCTGGCGCGAAATTGAGCCGAACATATGTGTCGTCCGAAATGATATCCGGAAATTCACCCCAACGCCGGCGCCCCGAACTGCTGACCCCAAACAAGCCGCAGCCGGGAACACCATGCGTCATAAACGGAACTTGGGCATAGATGCGTGCATAGGCTTTTGTGGCCCAAGTTTCGGGCGGTGTGATCCGGCACTGCCCACTCGCATAAACCGGCTTCTCTGTCTGTAAAACGCGCGCCATCTGATCAAGCAAAATTGGGCTCAACAGCACATCGGCATCCAGATAGGCACGCGCTCGGTGCATCGCGGTGGCGTCGCCTGCATTAAGCGCAGCCATTTTCCCGCCCTCAGGCAAATCCAGCACCGAAAAATCCCACCCCATCGCCGCAAAACGTCTGTCAAATTTCTGTGCGACAGCCGCTGTTTTGTCTTCACACCCATTCGCAACCACGATCACTTCGATCGGCATCGGAACTGGGATCGAACCAGATCCATAGCCCGGCTTCGGGTTCGATTTCAGCAAAGCTTCAAGGCAAGCGCCAATATGGGCCGCTTCGTTGTTTGCGGGGATAATAACACTCAGGCCAGCCATCTTGCCTCCAAGCGACAGACAGACTTGCACGCAACACGAAGTGCAGTGCAAAATCGCTCAAACAGAAAAATCTGCGCGCCGCATGTTTCAGGCGTGCCTTTACCAGAGTGAAAGTGCCTATCTTTGCAAAAAACCAGCGAAGCCCTTGAAAGCAATGGCAAAAAAATTGGCATTCTCATTCCTCAATTTCCCGGCCAAACACATATGTTCTTTTGGCGCGAGATCGTTGAACTACAAAAAATGGGCGCCAATGTGACGCTCTTTAGCACCCGCCCACCGCCAGCGGGGTTAATTTCGCACGATTGGTCGGATCAGGCGATACAGACTACAACCTATCTCGTCGATTTTAAAGCCTTGAACGCTGCCTTGGCCTTACTGCGTTTTCCTATTGCTATGGTGTGGGCCGACTTGCGGCGCGAGCCACGTGCCTTCTTCCAAGATGTCCTTCTTTCACTGCCCGCAGCGCGACGCCTTGCCAAGGCTTGCAAACAGCAGGGTATAGCCCATGTTCATGCGCACTCCGCACGCCGCGCCGCAACCATCTGCGCCTTGGCAAAGGTCGTTTGGGGGCTTGAGTATTCCCTCACACTCCATGGGCCTGTTTCGGACTATGGGGTTGGACAGGGCTTCAAGTGGCGGCATGCGAAATTCGGCACCGTGATCACCGAAAAGCTGCGCTGCGAGCTCGAGCAACACCTTGGGCCTGATATGCCTCACAAGATGTATCTTCAGCCAATGGGGGTTGATACTGACGCACTCAAACGTAACGACGCCTATGAACCTCCCATAAGCGGCGGGCCTGTCAGGCTGTTTTCCTGTGGTAGACTAAACATCGTCAAAGGCCATCAGGACTTGATAGACGCGGTGAAACTCTTGCGCGATCAAGAGGTTGACGCAAAGCTTGAAATCGCAGGTCAAGATGATGACGGCGGCTCGGGATACCGCTCTGTTTTACAGAAAAAAATAGACGCACTGGCCTTGAACGAGCATGTGACGCTTTTGGGTGCAATCGACGCTGACGCCGTGAAGCAAAGGCTGCTTGAGGCTCACATCTTTATTCTGGCAAGTTGGCACGAACCACTCGGCGTCGCCTATATGGAAGCGATGAGTTGCGCGGTTCCGACCATCGGAACCGATGCCGGTGGCGTAACCGAACTCATTACAGATGGCGTTGACGGTGTTCTCGTTGCACCCAAAAATGCGCCTCTATTGGCCGAAGCAATCGCCGATCTGGCAGCTGACCCTGAGCGCTTGCAAGACCTGTCACGCGCAGGCCGCAAGCGCGTCGTTGAGGGCTTTGGGTCGGCGCGAGGTGCCCAGACATTGCTCGACGGCATTCACGACAATTAGGGAGCTGTTTTAATGAGGTATTTCTTGGTTGGCTCCTGCGAAAAGTAGAGCTTCTCGACATCGCGCAGATAGGACGTGTCCTGCCCATTGGTTGCGAGCAACAGAGGGCCGCGCGTGCGTAACTTGTAGTCGGCGGCGCGGCCAGGCAGTTCAACGGTGT
Organism: uncultured Lentibacter sp.; assembly: GCA_947497495.1. Lineage (GTDB taxonomy): Bacteria > Pseudomonadota > Alphaproteobacteria > Rhodobacterales > Rhodobacteraceae > Lentibacter. The sequence continues at coordinate 109,333 of CANMGT010000003.1, read as the reverse complement.
CTGTTCCCGCCCCACCGTGGAAATGGTCGCTCCCGCCTTTGGAGAGCATGAAGTCGTCTCCGGGGCCGCCGATCAACGCGTCTTCTTCCGGCGTGCCGATCAATTCGTCCGGCCCCTGCCCGCCGTAGCGTGTCACGCCGTGTAGAAACGTTCCCGGCGCACGCTGTGGCGTGTCCGGGCCTATGGCATTGGCCGCTATCAAAGCATCGTAACGCGGATTCTCGTCCTGTAGGTGGCGAAGCGAACCCCAGCTGCCATACTTTGACGCGGGAGCTACGTCGACAAAGGCATTGAACAGCTTGCCACCCTGTGCACGCCAACGCCGCAACAGCTCTTCATATAGCTTTCCAACTTCGCCGTTATAGTTGAACGAAATGAAAAACTCGACAAGCTCTTCGTCATCAAGCGCTCCGCCGTGAGGTGTTACATGCGTGCCGCCTTCATACATGATAAGCTCATAACCGTGCTTTTGGGCCTGACGCGCATGGTAAGGCCAGAATGTATCTGTCAGCTCAGCAAACGAGCCATTCCAGAGCAATTGGGCAACTTTCGAATAGGCTTCGTCAAACTTGACGGGGGCGATCTCGGCCTCAAGCGCTTTGCGTTTCAAGCCTTTCTTGCGGGCTGCAGATTCGACACGCGCGCGCGATTTGGCAACGATCTGACGTACTTGAGGCAAGCTTTCCTCTTCCAACCCTAGATCAAAGCCGAAGTATCCGGACACAGCATAAGCGTCAAAGCTTTCCAACGGGGGGGTGCCGCCCTCCGCGACAAGCAGCGGCGCTGCCATAAACGGCTCTTCAAGACCCAGCCAGCCCGTGTGTACAGCCATGACGCGCACAATCCGGCCCGCATCTGCACCTGTGAACACCGACGCCCAAAGGCTCATCACTTCAGCCGCGCGCAACCCGGCAAACTGCATCCAGCCGTCGCCTTCGGCGTCTTTTCCCCAGCGCTTTTCGGCTTGCTCCACATTCCACTTTGTTTGCGGAAAAATGTGGTTCCAAATCTCGTTGGAGTATTCAACATAGGTTTTCAAGCGTGGATCAAGCCTGTCTTTGACCAGTTTGGCGAAGTTCAAAGAATAAGCATCATCGGCGGCATGGGGCATGCAAAACCAAGGGTCAGCGCCGATCTGGTTTGATAACTCGATCATCACTTCGGCGGGCACACCGCGCCATGCGTAAGAAAAGAAGTCGACTTGCGGACGCTCGCTCCAGTTTGTGATCGGCGAGCCGTTGGTCAGCATCCAGTCCATAAACCTGATGGAGCGCACGTTGGCGACAACGGCTATCCACTCGGGGTTAAAAACTACTCCGGCGTCATACAGCGGGATATGATCTTCGCGCACCATTTCGATGTCTCGAATGTAGTTTCCCGTCGCGTTCGGGTCAGTCGAATTGATGGTTATCGCGACAAGCCCCTCGCCAGGTGTGTAGTTCAGCCAGGTTTCATTGTCCGCTTCACTCATACGTTCGACAGCTCCTCGGCCCGCAATCGAGAGTTTGCCCTCGCCCTTCCAGCGAATACGGTAGCGCCCGGCAATGTTGGTGTTCTCTTCGAGCTGGTCTGTCAGCAAGAAGGCTTCCAGCCTTTGCGCGCCCTCTGGTAAGCGCGTCGGATAGCCGTTCTTGTCCAACACGCCAAGAGCCGCCAGATCATCGGCGCTGAAAGCCCCCCACTGAGCGGCGCTATGCCCAACCCACGGGCGCGCGGTTTTCATGACGTTCAAAAAAGGGTGCTGTGTTGACCAGTCGGCAATCCCGTTGATGCCAAAAGCAAGCGACGGATTTTCGACTTGATCATCTGGAGCCTCATAACGCGCGCGCGAAAATACCGGAGTCGGCTTTGCCTCGGGCTGGGCAACAGCTTCCTGTGTTTGAACAGGTTGCGCAGGGGGGCCCATTTGCGCCTCCTCATTAGGCTCCTCCAATTGGGCCAAACGCGCGATGATCAGCGACAGGTTATCGCGCACCAGAGGGTGAATTGACTCGGGCAGCCTCGCCAATTCAGGTGCAGGCCCCTCAAACAGAGCGGGGTAAGTGGCAAGTGCGGCCAAAAAATAGAGCGTCGGCGTGCCGTGAGGGGCGTCATCAATATAAAGATCAGTCGCCTCAAGCTTGTTCAGCGGCGCCTCGGAGAACAATGTCGACAATATACTTGCGACGGGCACCAAAGCCACCTCGGCATCTGGGCGCTCGGCCGCAAACTGCGCGATCAGATCAACATACCAATCGTGATAGTCGCCACGGTTATAGCCATGATACTTTCGTTCTCCGCTTGCTTTGGGAGGGAAATTCCCCGCCAGTCCAGCCATTTCGGCCCAGCCTTCCCAAACCAGCAAAGGCCGCGGCCCAACATGCGTGTCGTATAGCTTTACCAGCGTTGACAAAGGCGACGCCTTATCCGGGTTTGGGCCATCAAACGGCATGTCCGGCGCTTGGTATTGGATGAAATTCGCAGGGTTTGTAACGATCGCGGTAAAAGGAACAGAGGCAAAGGCGACGTTGTCGCGATCCCAAGAGGGGCGCACACCTTTGAAAGACCAGTTCGAAATTGGCTTACCTTCGCGCGCAAAGTCACGCAAAAAGCCCCACTGCCCGTCAGCGGCAAAGCCCTTGCCATCTGCCTTTGCAAGCTGTGCAAGCCAATAGGGAACTGTCGTTTCATCTCCCCCCTCCAAATGGTTTAACAGCGAATTTCCAAAGAAGTAGACGCGCGCATCTTTTGCTGTCGCCCCTGAGGCGACCAGCGTAAGCGCCAGCGCCAGGCTCATTAGTCTTCCAAGCATTTTGCCTCCCCAAAAAAGCTAGCCAAGTGTTGCCCTTACAGATAAGTCTTGCAAGCATCGAATGAAGAGCGAAAAGGGCAGCATTTAGCCCAAACCGCGACTTTAGGGGAGCATTATGCCGAACGACCTAAACGTATCCGCCAGCGAACCCGACTGGAGCCGCGAGAGCGTGCAATCGTTCTGGGATCCTGGGCGCAAGCTTTTGCGCGCGATACGCCGCTATCAGAAGCTTCGCTCAAAAGGCGGGGCAATCGCCAGAGTTTACTCAAAGTACTGGGTATTGAACCACTGGTTCTGGTCGCTTGTCACCCAAAGCGAAATTCACCTTGGCACGCGGATTGGCGGTGGGCTGCGGCTCACCCATCCGACCGGTATCATCATTCATCCTGACGCAGTGATCGGGCCTAACTGTATGATATTTCATCAAGCTACGCTGGCGGGACCGGTTGTTCTCGGGGGGCATGTTGACGTCGGAGCAGGCGCAAAGCTTATCGGCCCGCTGACAGTTGGCAGCGACGTTACGATCGGCGCCAATGCTGTCGTCACAAAGGACGTGCCCGAGGGGGTCACCGTTGCGGGCATCCCTGCTAAAGTGATTTCAACTTAATTCACAGGCGGCTCAAACGGGGCTGGCTTGCCACCCTGCCCCAGCACCCATCTATAGACTTCGACAATCTGCTCGGCCTTACGCTCCCAGGTGAACTTGTCAGCCACACGCGCTTTCGCGGCTTGTGACATCCCAGAAAGCGACGCGCGGTCATGTGCGAGCGCGTCCAGCGCTTTTGCAAACTCAGCTATGATCTCGTCGCGCGTGCCAATCGGGAGCGCGAAGCCAACTTCGGGCGTGACCAACTCCCCTGGCCCTGCATAGTCAACGACCATCGGAACCGCGCCTAACGCCATAGCCTCAAGCACCACACCGCCACCGAACTCGCGTACCGACGGAAATGCCAGCAAGTGACTGCGCCCCAAAACCGTCTGCACCTCTTCATGCGCCATCCAGCCGTGAAACCGCACGCCTGCGCTCAGGCCCTGCTCTGCGGCAAAACTTTCCAGTCCTTCAAGCAAAGGCCCGTCGCCGACCATGTCGATCTCGACTTTGCCAGAGCGAACCAATTCGGCTGTGGCCTCAAGCAACATGTCCGGCCCCTTGTAAGGTACCATCCGGCCGACAAAACAAAGCTGAAGAGGCCCAGCAGGCGGCCCTCCCGCGGTCGAAAATCGCTCAGGATCAATCGCGTTCTCGGGGATGTAAACTGTCTTGTCGGAAAAAACGTCGGGTACTTCACCCTGTGTGTGACGCGAGCCTGTGATAATCGCGGCGGCAGATTTCATGGTCGCGCGCCAGTTAGGCAGAAACTTGTAAATGCCGCGCACATAGGAAAGCCATTCTTTTTCGCGGCGCCGCTCGGAATCGAAGCCCTTGGGCCACGGCACGCCACCGTTCAGCGGGCCCATAACAAAGGGCACCTTGGCCTTGAAGCAGCGGCGTGCGATGGGAGAGCCTGTTGTCGGAGACAGAGGCGTCACGCGATGCACGATGTCAAAGTCACCCGCTCGCAAGGCAGCTCCAAACTGCTTCCAGACCTGCCTTTCGAAATAGGGGTAGGAGAGCGCGGAAACCGCCTGCATCATCGTCCAGCCCTTGCCCTCCCCCAGCCGCAAGGCTTGGCCGAGCTTCCACATAGGCGCCGCGAGCTTTTCACTGTCGATAGCGGTAAAGTCTTGCCCTTCGATGAGCCCAGCGCGCTCAAAAGCCTCCTTGTTGCGCAGCTGTGTAACGATATGAACATCACACAGGCGGCCCAAAGCCTGCGACAGAGACCAGCCGATCAGCGGCACCGAAACCCATTCGGGGTTGGCGGCTTCCGCGATCACAAGTACTTTCAAACGCGTCTTCAATATAGGCCTCACATGATCGTTTTGATTTTCATCTTCGCTTCTTTGCGAGATGGCAAATAGACTTCGATGTAAGCCAGAAGCGCCCCTGCGAGCATCCATGTGAGCGATGTGATCGTCGCATTTGGCAACAAATCGAACAGGTTAAAACCAAGGATCAAAGCAATCGCTCCGAGATAAGGCGACGCAGGGGTTTCGCGTGTCAGCACAAAGCTGCGCGCAAATAGCAAAAACAACGGCCAGCTGAACAGCAAAAACTCGGCCAGATAGCCGACCCAGCCGTAGACGCCAATGGTGATGATCCAACGTCCGTCTGTCACCGTCAGCAAGCGGCCTGTCACCGGATCAAGAATATGGTTGCGCCCCCAACTGCCCCAGCCGAACACAGGCTTTATATAGGCGCGATCAAGCAGTATGCGCTCGTTGTCAAAGCGAAACCTCAAAGAAGCGGCACGGTCAGGATCAATCACCGCCGCTTGCTCAAGCATATACTGCTCAGGCACCCACTCAACGCCTTTCAAGATAGGGTAGGCAACCGCCAAAAAGGCCAGAACTGCGGCGAGGCGAAACTGCCAAATGCGCCCTATGAACAAAACAAACGGAACCATGACCCCAGCATAGGCCATGGACGCGACAGACTTACAGGCAAAGAGAACGAAGGCGAAATACGCGGTGAAGCCGCTATAGACAAGCTTGGCCGTCCCACGCGAATGCCGAAATAGCGAAGCAGACGCGCCAAGCATCATGAAGGCAAACAAAGCCACCCACAGGCCATGATACAGAAACACGATAGGCCGGAAGCCACCAAAGCGCATCAACTGGTCAAAATGATGCTGATAGTAGCCATATATCCATAGGTTCAGTTGCGGGCTTAGCCGCACTTCTATCAGCATAAGCAGCGAGTAGACCGCCCCCAAGGCCACGAAGGCAACGAGGATATCGCGCTGATCTTTCTCGGTACGCAGGAAGTTGTAAGCCAGAATGAAAGGCATAAGAACCATAGCTTGCTGCACCATCAAGGCAACGCCCTCAACCAGCCTGAGGCCCGGAAGCCCGACTTGGCCAAAGAATATAGGCTCATCGTTGGTCAACACTGTGGCGAGTGGCGTGAGCACGAACAATACCATCAGAATGCGCACAACACGACTTTTAGGGAAAAACACCATCTGATTGCCATACATGAAAAAGCAAACAAGAAAGGCCGTCAGCGAGGGAATGCTCTCTTTGTTGAGCGGCGGCATGGCGGGAAAGTCAAAAACCGTTGGTGGTGGCGGCAAAAACAGATAGCTCAGCAGCAGCGACCACAGAACAGCTCGCCCCACTGGCAACTTCAAAAAGAGCACCAGTGAAACGAGTGGCCAGCTTGCCAGTACGAGAAAGGCTAGTAGGTTTGGCATATCGTCGTGTTTGTTCCCGCTACGCCCCTGCCCAGCTTCAAATCGGTTTTACCAGCCAAATTCTTTATTGTCGCATATTTCTTCTAATTCGACATAAATTCGCCGACAATCGTGGGCAATATAACCCACACAAAGGCTACATGGGTGGCCGCAGGGTCTGTGGCTTCAGAACCCGAGAGAACTTGAGGACAGGCCTGACATGAAAATCGCCTATTTGTGCGACATCAGCCCCGAGCACACGCAGCCCTATTCCGGCGGCAATGCGCGCATTTACAACGCGCTGAAAACCCATGTCGGTGAGGTTGATATCCTGCCACAAAGCTGGGGTGTCGCCGAACCCCTGCGCCAAGCGGTTCATGCTTTGCCAGATAGGGCCAACCTGCGCCTGAGGTGGCGCCTGCACCTCGCCCTCGGGCCCATCATTGCCCGCAACGTGACGCGAGCACTCTCTCAGAAAAAATATGATGTGGTCTTTGGGGCCTATTCGTTTCAATCTTTGGCCGCCCTAAAGACACCCTACCCGATACTAAAAGCCTACACGGCCGATGCAACGTTCACAGCCTATCGCCGCTCGCAAATTGGGCAAAATTTCGGAGCATCCTGGGCCACTCGCAACTTGCTTGATCCGCTCACTTTACGTGCGGAGCACAAGATTTACCGCAATCTTGATCTGATGCTCTGGCCGTCCGAATGGCTTAAACGCGAGGCCGATGCCCTCTATGGGTTAAGCGATGCGCAAAGCCTCGTTTTGCCGTGGGGCGCCAATATTGATACGCCCGCAGCAGAAGGCACCCCCCTGCCGATTGACGCAAATGCGCCTGTCCGGCTGCTCGTCGTCGGGCGCGACTGGTTTTCGAAAGGTGGCCCGCAGGCCTTTGAAACACTGCAGGTTTTACGCGCAACAGGTGTCGACGCGCAGCTCACGGTGATCGGAACAACTCCACCAGAGTTTCATCTCAACGAGCACGTCACTGTCCACCCATCTCTAAACAAGGCAGTGCCCACCGAGAAAGCGCTCTTTGAGGCGGCCTTTGCGAAGGCACACTTCCTCGTTCAGCCAAGTTTCGAGAGCTGGGGGTTTGCCTTTTGCGAGGCGGCTGCCTTTGGCCTCCCCTCGCTTTGCCTCAACGTGGGCGGCGTGCCGGTACGCGACGACATCACAGGCCATGCACTGCCCGAAGGCGCCGGCGCACCCGAATTCGCCGAGATCATCAACAGCTACCTAAGAGACCCCGCGCGTTATCAAGCCCTGCGTCTTTCAGCGCGCAAGGCCTTTGACACTCAACTCAACTGGGATGCTTGGGGAAAGTCTGTAAGAATGATTTTTGAAAGCAGGATTGGTGAACGGGGTTAGTAGCCAGTCGCCTTAAACACCACGCGAACAGTCTGCGCGATGACGCGACAGTCGGTTTTAAACGACAGCTGGCGGAAGTAGAGCGTGTCATACTCCGCGCGCTGCGAGAAGCTCGTTTGGTTGCGTTCCGAAATCTGCCAAAATCCGGTAATACCTGGGCGCATCGCAAAATAGGCCCGGCCTGGGTAGAGCCCTTCCTGACCTTCCATCATAGGGCGCGGCCCAACGATCGACATCTGACCAAAAAGTACATTCAACAACTGTGGAAGCTCGTCCAGCGATGATTTGCGCAAAAAGCGTCCAAAAAACGTGATCCGCGGGTCATGCTTGAGCTTTTGGTGCTCGTCCCACTCCGCTCGCGCCTCTGGGTTATTGTCGAGATATTCATCAAGAATAATGTCGGCATCTGCGACCATCGTCCGCAGCTTGAACATTTTGAAGCTGCGGCCTCCTTTGCCAAGGCGCCGCTGCGTGTATATCGGAGCGCGCCCGTCAAGCGCGATCAACGCCATCAAAGGCAGCAAGATCAAAACAGTCGGGACAGCCGAAATCAGCACAAGCAAAACATCGAGAACGCGCTTCGCATTCGACCGATAGAAACCAGGCGCAAAACGCACTGGTTCTGCGTCGAGCAACTTGCGCAGCTCGGATAAATTCAGTTGACTTGTCACGCGTTCGTTCATGACCTTCCCCAAGGCTTTAACCTTCAAACTTCTCTGCCGAAAAAGACACAGGCCATTGTGTTGCTATAAGCCCGAAGGCTTGGCACAATCGGCCCTGTGTATTGAACCCGATTTGCGACGTCCGGCAGCTTGGCCATCGCTGAATTCAAATTTACCAAAACACGCCCCACGGTGCTTTTACAGTGCATTTCAGAATGTCAGCCTTACGAAAATGTCGTCTCTGACATCACCCTGATACTTCTGTTAAACTGCACTTCGTTTTTGAGTCAAATCCTCAATAAAACAAAGTGCTTAGGGAGCCTTGTCTACCTCTTGGAAACATCCCTTAATGACAACGGTCACTCTGCTTTGCATACAACCCTGAAACTACGTGCTCACGCCTGAATACGCATCCTGCCGCACGCTCAGGAAAGCCCCTACGCTTTGAGTGAAAATTACTAGCAAAATGGAAACAGTATAAGGGGAATTTCCCGACAATTGCCTCACCCTCTACAATGACGCAAGAATCTGTCTCATTTCAGGGTAAATAACTTGTCTTTCTCCACTTTGACTTTTCTTCGGATATCGCCGCTTCTTACGATTCATCCGGTCAATTTTTGACGCAAGGCCACCGCCCGACAATTAGACTTCACGAATGATGTGATCTCGTTAAGGTTGAGCTTGATTGTTTCTAATTTCGAAAAGGTGTTTTGCTGTGACCATTCAACGCCCCGCTTAGAAAGCACTAACTACATCAAGTTGATTCTATCAGCCCTCAAGTCGCTCAACACCCTCTCTGGGTCACTTCCGGAGAACCATCAAAGTGACGGCATGTAGCCAGTTTACCTGCAAGCTTCATGCCAGTTTGGGGTTCAAGCCACTTTGAACGCCTTTTTTGCGGGTCACAGGGCTCAAGCCCCCAGCGTTGGTCAGATTTTCCTTTGACGGCCTTGAGCCGCTGGACCATCCTCTTTCCCAAGGGAGAGGTCTGGCTAGCGCGCCAGTCCGAAACAATTAAGTCAGGCGGATAGTTACCCACGATGGCCATGAGTAAAAACAAGGTGCCCGCGCGCCCGTCCCCGAAAGTCTCCGACGAGATCCGTCAGACAACCTGTTATATGTGCGCCTGTCGTTGCGGCATCAATGTCCACATGCAAGACGGAAAGGTTAAGTATATCGAAGGCAACAAAAACCACCCCGTTAACAAAGGGGTGCTTTGTGCCAAAGGCTCGGCCGGCATCATGCAGCACTATGCGCCCTCGCGACTCAAGGCGCCGATGAAGCGTGTCGGCCCACGTGGCTCGGGCGAATTCGAGGAGATCAGTTGGGACGAGGCCTATGACATAGCCGCTGGCTGGCTTGGCCCGATCCGCGAAACAGCCCCGGAAAAGCTCGCGTTTTTCACGGGGCGCGATCAGTCCCAAAGCTTCACGTCGCTCTGGGCGCAAGCTTTTGGAACGCCCAACTACGCCGCTCACGGTGGGTTTTGCTCTGTGAACATGGCTGCCGCTGGCATCTACACGATGGGCGGAGCCTTTTGGGAGTTTGGCCAACCTGACTGGGATCGCACCAAGCTTTTCATGATCTTTGGCGTCGCCGAGGACCATGACAGCAACCCGATCAAGATCGGCCTTGGCAAGCTCAAAGAGCGCGGCGCGCGGGTGATCGGCGTCAATCCGATACGCTCTGGCTACAACGCCATCGCTGATGACTGGGTCGGCATCACACCGGGCACCGACGGCCTTTTTATCATGGCGCTCATTCATGAGTTGATCAAAGCTGGTCAGATCGACCTCAACTATCTCACCCGCTACACCAACGCGGGCTTCTTGGTAAACTGCGCGGACACGGGCCCAGACGCGGGGCTGTTTTTGCGCGACGAGAATGGCACGGCACAGGTGCTCGACCAGGCCACAGGCAAGCCCGCTCCATACGACGGGAAATCCGTCAAGCCCAAGCTTACAGGCCATTTCCGCAAAGCTGGAGACACCTACCGCCCAGCTTTCGAGTTGCTTGCAGAAGCCTATATGAGCGACAGTTACGCGCCGGAAGCCGTAGAAGAGCGCTGCGGCATCCCCGCAAGGCGCATCCGTGCAATCGCCGCCGATCTGGCCCGAGTCGCCTTCGAAGAAGAGATCGTGATCGACCAGCCTTGGACAGACTGGAAAGGCGAAAAGCATGATCAGATGATCGGGCGGCCCGTGTCGTTTCACGCCATGCGTGGCATCTCGGCACACTCCAACGGCTTTCAAACCTGCCGCGCGCTGCATATCCTTCAAATCCTGCTCGGCAGCGTCGAAGTTCCTGGTGGTTTTCGCTTCAAGCCGCCCTACCCCAAGCCACCCGAGGCACACCCCAAGCCCCACGCGGGCCATGCGCCCAATCAGCCGCTTGACGGGCCGCACCTTGGCTATCCGCTCGGGCCAGAGCACTTACTGCTTGATGACGCAGGCAACCCCAAGCGTATCGACAAGGCCTTCTCGTGGGAAAACCCGTTCAGCGCCCATGGCCTCATGCATATGGTGATCTCCAACGCCCACGCCGGCGTGCCTTACAAGATCGACACTCTGTTCATGTATATGGCGAACATGGCGTGGAACAGTTCGATGAACACCTCCTCGGTGATCGAGATGCTGACAGACAAAGACGAGAACGGCGACTATGTGATCCCCCACATCATATACTCGGACGCCTACAGCTCGGAAACCGTCGCCTACTCCGACCTCATCTTGCCAGACACGACATACCTTGAGCGCCACGACTGCATTTCGCTGCTTGACCGCCCGATCTGCGAAGCCGAAGCCGTCGCCGACGCGATCCGCTGGCCTGTTGTGGAGCCTGACCGCAACGTCAAGGGCTTCCAGTCTGCGCTCTGTGATCTGGGCGCAAAACTTGGCCTCCCCGGCTTTGTCAACGAAGACGGTAGCCAGAAATATGCAGATTACGCCGACTATATCACAAGTCACGAGCGCCGCCCCGGTGTTGGCCCGCTTGCCGGCTTCCGCGGTGACGGATCCGAGAGTGGACGGGGCGCACCCAACCCGCAACAAATTGATAAGTATATCGAAAATGGTGGCTTCTGGAGCGAACACCTGCCTGATGACGCACAGTTCTATAAGCCGTGGAACCAAAGCTATCAGGACTGGGCTGTCAGGATCGGGTTGTTTGATAAAGCCGCGCCCTATGTCTTCAACCTTTACCTAGAGCCGCTGCGCAAAATACAGCTGGCGGCGGAAGGTTATGGCGACAGGCAGCCGCCCGAACACCTGCGCGCGCAGTTGAAAAAGGCCATGACGCCACTGCCACATTGGTATGCACCGTTTGAACAGGAAATTGTCAGCGAGGAAGACTACCCGCTGCACGCCCTCACCCAGCGGCCCATGCATATGTATCACTCATGGGGCAGCCAAAACGCTTGGCTGCGCCAGATCACTGGCGTAAACAAGCTCTTCGTGCCCGGAGGTGTCTGGGAAGAGCACGGCTTTGAAGACGGCGACTGGGCCTATGTCACCTCCCCGCATGGCCGCATCAAAGCTCCCGTTGCACGTATGGACGGTGTGAACGGCAAGACGCTTTGGACATGGAACGCGATCGGCAAGAAGCGCGGTGCATGGGCCTTGAGTGACGACGCCCAAGAGGCGACGGAAGGCTTCTTGCTCAACCATTTGATCAACGAGCTATTGCCGCCCAAAGGCGACGGGCTTCGCTGGGCCAATTCCGACCCGGTCACAGGCCAAGCCGCGTGGTTTGACTTGCGTGTCAGGATCGAGAAAGCACCAAAAGGCGGCCCATCAGAACCGACACTCAAGGCGCAAAAAAGCCCTGTTGGGCAAGGGCCAAAAGACGTCACCTACGGGGATGACTTCTGATGCGCACGCACACAGTCACAGGCGGCGGCGGGCTCAAGCTGCATGTCACCGACCAAGGCCCAAAAGATGCGCCTGAGCTGCTGTTTATTCACGGCTGGGCGCAACACAACATCTGCTGGCAGGCACAGGCGCCTTTGTCCGAGGCCTTTCGCGTCGTCGCACTTGATCTGCGCGGCCACGGCAGCTCTGACGCGCCGCAAGACGAAGCCGCCTATACCGACACGCAGCTCTGGGCAGATGATATCAACGCTGTAATCTCCGAGTTGGGCCTAAAACAGCCCACGCTGATCGGCTGGTCATACGGTGCGCGCGTGATCGCCTCTTACGTCAGTGCTTACGGCCAAGACGCGCTGGCAGGTATCGTTCTTGTCGGCGGCGTCATCGCCATCGGCAAATACCGCGAGCCCTGGATGGTTGGCGAAGGCAGTCCGGGCCGCAACCGCGACCTCTACACATCCGACCAGACCCGCCTGATCGAGGCCACAGCGCAGTTTGTTGATGCCTGCACTTACAGGCCTCTCCCGCGCGCTGTCTACGGCGTGTTAGTCGGGGCGAATATGCTTGTTTCACCCCTCGTACGCCGCGCGCTGTTTGCGGGCGACTTGGATTGTAGGCCCATCTGGCAAGGCTTCACCAAGCCTGCGCTCGTCATCCATGGCGCAAGTGATGCTGTGGTTGAACCCGTGGTTGGCGAAGCCTCCCACGAGGCCCTGCCCAACAGCACACTCGCCCTGTGGGACGAAACAGGCCACGCGCCCTTCGCTGAACACCCCGCGCGCTTTAACGCCAAGCTCGCCGCCTTCGCAACCCAAGCCCGACAGGAGGCCGTATGACAAGCCTACCCCAAAGCACCGAGACAAAACTCGGCCTTGTGATCGACCTTGATACATGCGTCGGCTGCCACGCCTGCGTTGTCAGCTGCAAAGAGTGGAACACCTCAAACTACGGCACTGCTCTCTCGGATGTTGACGCTTACGGCGCCGAGCCACAGGGTACGTTTCTGAACCGCGTAAACAGTTTTGAAGCCATGCCGGAAAGCGGCTGTAGCCAAACCGTGCATTTCCCAAAGTCCTGCCTGCACTGTGAAGACGCGCCCTGCGTGACAGTCTGCCCGACGGGCGCAAGCTACAAGCGCGAGGAAGATGGCATCGTTCTGGTGAATGAGGCTGACTGCATGGGATGCGGCCTCTGCGCATGGTCGTGCCCGTACGGCGCGCGCGAGCTTGACCAGATCTTCGGTGTGATGAAGAAATGCACCCTTTGCGTTGACCGGATTTACAACGAGAACATCCCCGAGGAAGACCGCGTTCCATCGTGCGTGCGCACCTGCCCCGCTGGCGCCCGCCACTTTGGCGACTTGGGCGACCCAGACAGCGACGTGAGCCGCCTTGTTGCTGCGCGTGGCGGGATGGATTTGATGCCGGAGATGGGCACTAAACCCGTGAACAAATACCTGCCTCCACGGCTTAAGGATGCGCCCTCTGACGCAACCCTTGAAGCGACACACAAAACACCCGAGGGGCTCTTTGCCTGGCTCGACAAAGCGCTGGAGAAACTCTGATGCATCCGGCTCCTTCCGTCATCCTTTTCACAACACTGTCTGGCCTTGGCTTTGGATTGCTCGCTTTCCTTGGCCTTGGCTTGCCTCCCGTGACAGGCTGGGTCGCTTTCGTATTTTTCTGTCTGGCCTACGTACTGGCCGTCGGCGGGCTTTTGGCATCGGTCACGCACCTCGCCAACAAGAAAAACGCCATCAAGGCCTTCCGCGAATGGCGTTCCAGCTGGCTGAGCCGCGAAGGGGTCTTCGCTGTTGCCTCCCTGCTCGTCATGGCTGTCTTTGCCATTGCACTGGTGTTCTTTGACATTCGCCTGCGCACGGTCGGCGCTCTCGGCGCGCTGCTGAGCCTGACAACGGTATTCACCACATCGATGATCTACACGCAGCTCAAAACTGTGCCGCGCTGGAACATGTGGACAACCCCACCGATCTTCCTGCTCCATGCGATCGGTGGCGGCGCGCTGCTCGCGGGCCAGCCGCGTTTGGCTGCTGTTTCACTTATTTTGCTAGGTTTTCTTATGGTCTGGGCTTGGATCACAGGCGACGAAAAAGGGCTCGGCGGTACAACCATGGAAACGGCTACAGGCCTTGGCCGCATTGGCAAACTGCGCCTGCTTGAGCCGCCGCATTCCGGGCAGAACTACCTGCTCAAGGAAATGGCCTATGACGTTGGCCGCAAGCACGCGCAAAAGCTGCGCGTCCTGTCTCTGGTGTTTGGCTATGCCCTGCCAGCTGCGTTGATGCTCTTGTTCACAGTGCATCACACGACAGCCCTTATCGCGATCCTCTCACACCTCTTCGGCGTCGCTGCGGGCCGGTGGCTCTTTTTCGCAGAAGCAGCTCATGTTCAAAGACTTTACTATGGCAAGTGAGCAAGCGTTGTCTGTCATTATGTACAGCTAGTTTAACATCTTCCCTGAGGCGCGCTTTTCGTATGTCTGGCGCATGTAGGCCTTGTTTTCCTGCAATTACCCACTTGGCATGCAGATGCCAGTCAAGATCGTCAGCGCGATCCGAGTGTTCAATGCGTCAGGAATTCAGGGCCGTTCCGCGCTTGCGTTCCGAGGCCATTGTTAAATGGCCAACGCAAATGCACGATGCTGTCTATGGATGGTGAAACGTAGGCGAGCAGTTTCATGAACTGCGCGCTCCACATCGTGTCGCACTCACACACCCAACCCCTAAGTCATTGTTTTAGATGGTGGGTGGCGGAGACGAAGGGATTCGAACCCTCGAGACCCTTCCGGGCCTACTCCCTTAGCAGGGGAGCGCCTTCGACCACTCGGCCACGTCTCCGCCGGTGGGTTTATCTGCGCTCAGCGAGCGTGACAAGGCGAAATATGGGCCGAGGGAGAAAAACTGCGCCGCTAAGTGAAGACACCCTTTTTAGGCATCTCCTTCTTGCAGAAGTGGCACCACATGCGACGGCGCATCGGCGATGACTTTCAGAAGTTGAAAGGCTGGCCCGCCCGGTTTACGGATTCCACGTTCCCATGCCGTATAGCCGTATTCCCCCATGCCCATTATTTTGGCCATCTCTGCAGGTTCAAGCCCCGCCTTTTCCCGCACGCTGCGCGGATCAATCTGGCCTTTATTCTCTGTTTTTATGGCTGTGCCTTCTACGGGTGTGCGAAGTGTCTTTGTCATGGTGTACCTGCTCAATTGGCCGATCCTCGAAGCGGCTTATAATTGTTTGATGCCTCAAAGCACCTGCATGCGGGCGAGGTTTCTGACATTTTGAAAATGGAGAGCACCACATGCGCAAAGTCTGCACTCAAAGGAGTGCAGCGCTTTTGAAATCATAGGCTTACAGTGTGGTGTTCATGTTTCCAGCCTAGCAGGCCGATGCAGAAAACTCAAATCGACGCGTGAACTGCCGTTGCCAAAATACATCAAGGCAGCTGGTCGATCAGCTTGCCGCGGAGTCAAAAAACAAGCACTGGTAACGTTTTTCGGTCGCTTCAACCGCCTGCTCTGCGCCTTCTTTAAGCTGAGCATTGAGGGCCTTGAAGTTCGGCTTTGCGCTCTTGTCAAAACCGTTGATCGCCTAGCTGGCGTAGTTCCCAGCCAACGCGTTGAGCCGCTTGTCAAAATAGCGGTGCGCCTTGGCGGCACGCGCTTTAGTAGCCTCTGCGCTCGGGCCCTTTACGCAAGCATAGGTGTTCACATCGGCTCCGTCGCTCGTGCGAAAACTTATGATCTCACGATCAGGGTAAGCCTGACTGATGAGCGTTTGGGCAGAGCACCCGACCAAAGCGAACAAACTCAAACAAATGACGCCCAACAACCGCATGGAAGAACCCCTATTTGTTAAAAAGGAAGTGCATCACGTCGCCGTCTTTAACCAGATAGCTCTTGCCTTCGGCGCGCATTTTGCCCGCTTCTTTCGCGCCCTGTTCGCCCCCGCCAGCAACGAAGTCTTCAAAGGCGATGGTTTCGGCGCGGATGAAGCCTTTTTCAAAGTCACCGTGAATGACGCCAGCAGCCTGCGGCGCAAGGGTGCCTTCCTTGATCGTCCAGGCGCGAGCCTCCTGAGGGCCGACCGTGAAGTAGGTTTCGAGGTGTAAAAGCTCATAGCCAGCGCGGATCAGGCGATCAAGGCCAGCTTCCTCAAGGCCCATTTCTTCAAGAAACATCGCGGCCTCGTCATCTTCCAGCTGGCTTATCTCTTCTTCGATCTGCGCAGAGATAATCACATGCCCTGCCCCCTGCTCGGCGGCCATTTTTGCAACCGCTTCGGAATGCGCGTTGCCCGTAGCTGCGCTGCCCTCGTCGACGTTGCAAACAAACAGGATCTTCTTGGATGTCAAAAGCTGCAGGCCCTTCCAGGCCTTCATGTCCTCGGCATCCACCTCGACCATACGTGCGGGCTTGCCCTCTTCCAGCAGCGCTTGCGCCGCGGCGAGCAACTTGTCTTGCTGGGCGGCTTCCTTGTCGTTGCCTTTGATCTTGCGCACAAGGCCCTGACGGCGCTTCTCGATGCTCTCGAGGTCGGCCAGCATCAGCTCGGTTTCGATCACATCGGCGTCTTCAACGGGGTTAACGCGGCCTTCGACATGCGTCACATCGCCGTCTTCAAAGCAGCGCAGCACGTGGGCAATGGCGTCAACCTCACGGATATTGGCGAGGAACTGGTTACCAAGCCCTTCGCCCTTGCTCGCGCCTTTGACAAGGCCGGCAATGTCTACAAAGGTCATTCGCGCAGGGATGATCGCCTTTGAAGCGGCGATCTCGGCCAGCTTGTAAAGCCGCGCGTCGGGCACGTTGACTTCGCCCACATTGGGCTCGATCGTACAAAACGGGAAGTTGGCCGCCTGCGCCGCCGCTGTTTTGGTCAGCGCGTTGAACAGCGTTGACTTGCCCACATTCGGCATGCCGACAATACCCATCTTAAAGCCCATGGCTCATCTCCATCTGATGTTTGCGCAGCTTCTACGGCCCAGCGCGCGCTTGCGCAAGTAAATGCGCATATTTGCATTGATCTGAGAGCATAATCTGATACCCACCAAAGCGAACCACCCTCAGACGAGAAGCTCACGCCATGACACGTATCGACGCCAAATTTGCCGCCCTCAAAGCTGAAGGCAAAAAAGCCTTCGTTTCCTACATCATGGCGGGCGACCCCGACGAAGCCAAATCGCTCGAAGTGATGAAGGGCCTGCCAGAAGCCGGTGTCGACATCATCGAACTGGGCTTGCCCTTCACCGATCCGATGGCCGACGGCCCGACCATCCAGCTTGCAGGTGGACGCGCGCTTGATGCGGGCATGACACTCAACAAGACGCTGGCAATGGCCACAGAGTTCCGCAAAGGCGACGACACAACGCCGATCGTATTGATGGGCTACTACAATCCGATCTACTCACATGGCGTAGAAGCCTTTTTGCGCGACGCGAAGGCTGCCGGTATCGACGGGCTGATCGTGGTTGACTTGCCGCCTGAGGAAGACAGCGAATTGTGCATCCCCGCGCAGGCTGCAGGCATCAACTTCATCCGCCTCGCAACCCCGACAACCGACGACGCGCGCCTGCCAAAAGTGCTGCAGAACACTTCGGGCTTTGTTTACTACGTGTCGATCACAGGCATCACAGGAGCGGCCGCCGCGCAGGCTGTTGACGTTGCTCCGGAAGTGGCACGCATCAAGGCCAAAACAGACCTGCCCGTCATCGTGGGCTTTGGCATCACGACGCCAGAGCAGTCAGAAGCGATCGCTTCGGTTGCCGATGGTGCTGTTGTCGGCTCCGCGATCGTAAGCAAAATCGCAGCTGGCGAGTCGACCGCCGATGTGTTGGCCTTCGTTAAATCGCTTTCAAGCGGCGCGCACCGCGCCTAGGCTATCGCGCCCCGCCGCTACTCTTTTGCAAATGGTTGGCGATTACCGTCAGCAATTTCTTGCGCGTGATCGGCTTGGCCAGATGCGCATCAAGCCCGGCTTCCAGATAGTTTTTCACTTGGTGTGACATAACATTAGCCGTCACCGCGATGATTGGAACATGCCCTGCGACAAGCTCGCGACAGTCTCTCCTGATCTCGATAGCTGCCTCAACACCTCCCATAATTGGCATGTTGATATCCATCAAAATGATATCCGAGTGTTGCTCCTTCCAAGCTGCAATGGCCTCAACACCGTTGTTCGCGACCACAATATCTAGCTGAAACTTTTTCAAAAACTGCACCGCCACTTTGCGGTTGGCCACACTGTCATCAACAATCAGGACTTTCCAACGGCGCGAGCCAAGGACAGCTTCCACTCCTGCAATGTCGTCTTGCACTGGCTCGGCCTTGGGAGGCTTCGCGGCCGTCAAAACCACGTCAAGAATTGCCTCTGTTCCAACGCCGGCCTCGCTTTCAAGCCACAGGTCACCGCCCATCATGCGGCATATTCTTCGTGAGATCATCAGGCCCAGACCACTGCCCCCAAACTGATGGGCGATGCGCGCATTCGCTTGCGCAAAGGGCTCAAACAGGCTGCACTTCACTTCATCTGTCAGGCCGATGCCTGTGTCTTTCACACGCACATTCAAACGTAGTTGTCCATTTACACGGCCCAATTTGGCCACGAGTGATACAGAACCGCGGCTTGTGAACTTCTTTGCGTTCGACAGCAGGTTTCCAACGACCTGCCTCAGGCGCATCTCGTCTCCTGAAACCCACGTCTGCGCACTTGGATCAAGCGTGAATGTCACGGGCACGACTGAGGTGTTTTCAGGCGTGGCATACTGGCGTTCAAGCTCGAAGAACATGCTGGGCAAAAAGAACTGCTCTGGCGCCAGCTCGAGTTTGTTCGCCTCGACTTTGCTCAGGTCGAGGATGTCGTTGATGACAGTGTCCAAAACGCGGCCCGACTCAGTGATGACACCCACCATCTCGCGCTGTTCGGCACTGAGTTGCGTGTCCTGCAGCGCACTCACCATGCCCATAACGCCATGGAGAGGCGTGCGTATTTCATGGCTCATCGAGGCTAGAAAGTTTGATTTCGCCTCGCTTGCCTGTTCCGCTTCAAAGCGCGCAGAAGCCGCCTCCAGCGCCTCGGCAGTGCGCGCTCGTACCGCCTGTTCAAGCGCCTCGGCTTGCGCCTGAAGCCGCTGGTTTACTTCGTAAAGCTCTCGGCTCTTTGCCTCCAGCAACCCTTCCGCCACATGCCGCGCGGTGCGCTCGCGCACATACCGCCGCCGCGAAACGGGTGCATCCTCGGTAGAAGGGTTTGGCTTTTCGAGCATAGGGTTTAGTCTCTTTGGCGCTCGATCAGGAACGATATATGTGAACCACCCTGCGTTGAATGGTCGTCAACTTTGATGGTCGCCTTTTCTCCAAAATGTTCGAGGCAAGCCTCGATTAGCCCCATGCAAAAACACCCTAAAGGGCGCTCGGAGCGATATATCATCGTCAAGCGCGCATTCCCTTCACGCTGGGTCTCGAAACTGGGCAACTCCGCATCCGGGTAAAGCTTTAGAACTTCAACGTGAACTTCGTTCTCGATTCCTTCGAGCATGTCAAAAGCGGTTGATTTATCCTGGAAAAACTCGGGGTAAAGCGCCAGGAAACGCCCGTGCATCCATTTGCCGAATGCTCTCTTTAAATCGCTTTGAGACTGGCCGAGGCGTGCGCTGAAAGCATCGACGATCTGAAACAACTCTGCACATGGATATTTGCCGACAGATGAATAGGCGCCGTCACTTTCAAGCGAAAGAGAGTCCAGCACCTCATCCACAGCACCTTCTCCAGCAACGCTTTCCGCCATCGACAATAACTCAACAAAAACAATGCCTTTCATCTGGCCCTCCAAAATCTTCGAGGCCAAATTACAAAGGCGAGGTAAAGGCGTTGTTAAACCGGCCAATAATAATTGCAACGAATGTGTATAATTGGTAAGAAACATTAACCAATTATCTAGAGGGCTCCCAATGCCAGTCATTACCAACATCGACGATTTGAAACGCATATATAAGCGGCGCACACCTAAGATGTTTTATGACTATGCCGAAAGTGGCAGCTGGACAGAGCAAACCTTCCGCGAGAATACCTCGGACTTTGAGAAACTCTACCTGCGCCAGCGCGTGGCCGTGGACATGGCGGGGCGTTCAACCGCCACCCAGATGATCGGGCAGGACGTGGCGATGCCAGTCGCGCTCGCCCCTGTCGGGTTGACGGGCATGCAAAATGCCGATGGCGAGATTAAAGCGGCAAAAGCTGCTGAAAAGTTCGGCGTGCCTTTTACGCTTTCGACCATGTCGATCTGTTCGATCGAGGATGTCGCCGAGAACACCGGCAAGCCGTTCTGGATGCAGGTCTACACGCTCAAAGACGACGACTACATGACGCGGCTGTTTGATCGTGCGAAAGACGCCAAGTGCTCGGCCGCGGTGATCACGGTTGATCTGCAACTGCTTGGCCAGCGGCACAAAGACTTGAAGAACGGGCTTTCCGCTCCGCCCAAGCTGACGGTAAAGTCGATCGCGAACATGATGACAAAAGCCCAGTGGGGCCTAGAGATGCTCGGCACCAAACGGCGCTTCTTTGGCAACATTGTGGGCCATGCAAAGGGTGTTGAGGACGCAAGCTCGCTGACAACCTGGACAGCTGAGGCCTTTGACCAGTCGCTTGACTGGGACCGCATCCGCGCGTTCCGCAAGATGTGGGATGGGCCGCTGATCATCAAAGGCATTATGGATGCCCGCGACGCCCTTGAGGCGCTGAATGTCGGCGCTGACGCGATTGTCGTCTCAAACCACGGCGGGCGCCAGCTTGACGGAGCGCTCAGTTCGATCCGCGCATTGCCGGCCATTCTGGATGCCGTTGGCGACAAGATTGAAGTGCATCTTGATAGCGGCATTCGCTCGGGTCAGGACGTCTTGAAGGCCATGGCGATGGGCGCGAAAGGCACCTACATCGGCCGCGCTTACGTCTACGGGCTTGGGGCGATGGGGGAAGCCGGCGTGAGCAAGGCGCTTGAGCTGATCCATAAAGAACTCGACCTGTCCATGGCGCTCTGCGGCAAAACAGACATTCGCGACGTTGATCGCAACATACTGATGATCCCCAAAGGGTTTGAGGGCGATTGGCAAGTTTGAAACGGGGTTTCGCACGCTGGCGCGTGCGACCGCTCGAAGGATGACGTGGGGGCCAGCCCCCACACCTCTAGGATACTTAGAGCAATAAGAAAGCGCAAAGATTGACGGCGCGGTAAATTGCACCGTAACGTCAGCCCAAAGAGGACGCGCAACGTGCAGGTATTTTTCAAACAGAATTTGGCGATTTTGGCAGTGCCCAAAACCGGCACGACAGCCTATGAAACAGCCCTCAAAGGCAAGGCTGACATCGTCTTCAAAGGGCGGCGCAAGCATATGTCGGCGCTGATATTTGACACACAATGCGCCCCGTTTCTGGAGGCGACTTACAAGCTCACGCCCGAGCGTGTGGCTGTCATACGCGACCCGCTGGAGCATCTGCGCAGCTGGTTCAAATATCGCACCCGCGATGGTTTGAAAGGCAGCAAGCGCTCGACGCAAGGCATGAGTTTTGAGGAGTTCGTCGAGATCGCGATCACAGCCCCCACCACGCCTTGCGCGAATGTGGGAACGCAGCACAGGTTCTTGACCGACAAGAAAGGCGTTGTGCCGCTGCACCACATTTTTGCCTACGAGGCGCAACCTGTCTTCCTCGGCTTTCTCAGCCAGCGGTTTGGCCGCACGATCGAATTGCCCAAGATCAACACCTCGCCCGAAATTGATACGCCTTTGAGCAGCGATATGCTGAAAGCCTTTAAAACGGCCCGTAAGGACGATTATGCACTCTACAATCGTGTTCTAGACGCGGGCGGGCACCTAGAGTTGGAATACGGCTGAAAAGCCTGCTCTACCCTCTTGCAAAACACATGAATCCAAGCTATTGGCGGCGCTTCACGCGGGGATACAGCCTTGGAGGATCCCCGCCCTAACTTATGGAGTATTTATTATGGCTGGAAAGATCCCTGATCTTCACGCCGAGGTCCGCACGGGGACAGGCAAGGGCGCCGCTCGTCAAGCACGCCGCGACGGTATGGTACCTGGTATTGTTTATGGTGGCGACGGTGAACCGCTCGCGATCAACATTCCTTTCAACAAACTGTTCAAAAAGCTCAAAGAGGGCCGCTTCCTCTCGACGCTTTTCAACATGAAAGTTGAAGGCCAGGAAGACGTTCGCGTTATCTGCCGGAACGTTCAGCGCGATGTTGTCAAAGACTTGCCAACACACGTCGACTTTCTGCGCTTGCGCCGGACTTCTCTGATCAAGCTCTTCATCCACGTTGAATTCATCAACGAAGAAGAAGCGCCTGGCATCAAAAAAGGCGGCGTTCTGACAGTTGTGCGCCCCGAAGTCGAGCTGGAAGTTACTGCTGGTGACATCCCTGAAAGCATCACTGTTGATCTTGACGGTCTGGACGTTGGCGACATCGTTCACATCTCGGACGTGACGCTGCCAGAAGGCGCCAAGCCTACAGTTGACCGTGACTTCGTGATTGCCAACATCTCGGCCCCATCGAGCCTGCGCTCGGAAGGCGACGACGAGGAAGAAGAAGCAGACGTCGAAGTGCCAACAGTTGGCGACGAAGCGGCCGCAGAAGAGTAATCTTCGCCCGCAACTTTGCAACAAACGAAAAGCCCGCCAACTCTGGCGGGCTTTTTGCTGTTTGTAGTGACGCCTCTTTAGCGTCGGCGCGACGCAAGCCACGTTAAGCCAAGTGTCACGGCGACAACCACAACCGCGATTCCGGCTTCTTCTGAGGGCCGCGCGCCCCCTGTCCCCGAAAGCCCATAGATCCAAGCGTAAAAGACAACGGCGGATGCAAGAGACACTGCGAAAGCTCCAAACGCCCGCCTCGAGCCAACAAACAACAACGCCGCGCCGACAAGCCCAGCTCCTGAGGCCAGCGCGAAACATGCCCAGATCAGCATTGGTGTGGTGTCAATAGCCGCCCGGTGCGCAGATGTAATCGCCCCGGCAGATTCCGCCGCCGCAGTGTCGAGCGTGAAGCCGAGCCACATTTGTAACAGCCCGAAGGCATACCAAACCACGCCAAGCCCTGCGATAGCTTTAAGCCAAACAGGCAAGCTTCGCCTCAAAGTCATTTCATTTACAATAGCCATGTTAACTCCTTTCAAAATATGTGGTTGACGATAGGGTTTCCGCCCGATCACCTAGTCCAACGGCCAGTGCTCAATGCGCTGCTGTTTCTTCGCCAGCAGGCCAAATATCGGCCCAAAAAGGCCAACCATACGGCCTGAAAGGGCTGGTTTGCCCGTTTCGCAAAGCGCTTTGAGGTTGGCTGAAATAAAGCCCTGCGCGCTTTTCATTTCCTTGAGTAGCTTGCTGCCCACCGCTGCGTTCTCGATGATCAGGTTAAACTCGGTGCCGCCGTCTTTTTCGGTTAGCTCGTAAGTCACTTTGCAGGGTGGCTCGTCGATGTTTGTCATCTGAAAACTGTGCGCGTAGCGGTGCGGCGGCTCAAATGCGAGCACCTCTCCCACCACCATCACAACTTTGCCGTTGGTGTGCACCATGCGCAGCTTTGCCCCGACTTTGCGCTCTCGTGTCTCGCAGATTGCCCCAAAGAAAAACGGCAGCGGCTCGTCAGTTGCGACAAGCGTGCTCCAGACTGTTTCAATTGGCGCGTTAATAAAGGTGCGGTTATGTATCGCTTTCTCAAAAACTGGTTCACTCATTCTTTCAGCTCCTTTGTCGTGCGTGCTGCAGCCTCGGCCACTTGTTTGATAACCAGCGAGCGGTCAGACCAGTAGGCGCTATAGGCGTCTGTCCAGCGGGCGTGAATTTCGGCAATCGGCATCACGTTGAGCATCAGCCGCCGCGTCCGCCCGTCCTTCTCGGATAGGATCAGCCCGGCCTTCTCGAGCACCGCGAGATGGTTCATGATAGCAATCCTGCTTACATCAAAGTGCGCCGCCAACTCGCCCACAGTCATGCGCGGACTCTCCTTCACAAGATCAAGGATCTTGCGGCGCGAGCTATGTGCCAAGGCGTGGAAAACTGCATCCATGTTGGAATCGGTTGTGTCACAATTAGTAATCATGTAATTACATTATTACATAGATAAACTAAGTCAACCCCTCCCCCACAAAGAGAATGCACTTACGCCCCTTCCTCCTCTATCGTTGAAACTTTGCCGACACTTGGCTAAACCCAAGCGAAACTCCGGAGAGCGCGATGCAGATATTTGTAGGCCTAGGTAACCCCGGCGCGAAATATGCGCAGAACCGTCACAACATCGGCTTCATGGCGCTTGACGAAATCGCCGCGGCGCATGGCTTCGGGCCTTGGAAGGCGCGCTTTCAAGGCCAGGTATCCGAGGGGCGCTTTGGCTCTGAGAAGGTCGTGCTGCTCAAGCCCGAAACCTTCATGAACCTCTCTGGCCAGTCCGTTGGCGAAGCGATGCGCTTTTACAAACTAACCCCAGACGACATCACGGTTTTTCATGACGAGCTAGACCTTGCCCCCGGCAAGTGCCGCATCAAGCAAGGCGGCGGCCATGCAGGGCACAATGGCCTGCGCTCAATCCACGCCCATATCGGCGAACACTATCAGCGCGTGCGCCTCGGCATCGGCCACCCGGGCCATAAAGACGCCGTTGCACGCTATGTGCTGCATGACTTCGCCAAGGCTGACCAAGGCTGGCTGGATGACGTTCTGCGCGGCATCGCCGACGGCGCCGCTGATCTGGCAAGCGGTGACACGGGCCGCTTTATGAACGCCGTCGCTTTGCGGGTTAATCCTCCGCGCGACAAAGCCCCGAAGGACAAGCCCGCGGCAAAGCCTCAAGAGCAGACGCCCACACCGGAAGACACCCGCAACCCGATGCAAAAACTGATGGATAAATTCAAATGACGCTACACGACGCCTTTCGCGACCAGGCTGGCCACTGCGCGCGCCTCGGCTCTCCGTTCATGGAGGTTTTGCTCACAACACTGGCCGACAACTGGCATGCAGATATCCCCCTCGCGCCGCGGCTCGCGGCCTGGGTGGGCGACATTGGCCCGGCTGGCGCATCTCTGCCGCTGCGCCTTGCGGGTGGCTTGCATGCGCTGGTTCTGAGCGGGCAGGATCAACAGCTCGCAGAGCAGTATCCGCCCAACGCCCCCACAGCCCTTTGGCCCGCTGTTGAAGCCGCGATGTTCACCCACGCCGCCTTTCTTGAGGCCTGGATGGACAACGCACCGCAAACCAACGAAGTGAGGCGCTCGGCAGCCTTGATTGCGGCAGGGCAACTTCTGGCGGCGCGTTTCGCGCTCCCGATCCGCCTGTCAGAGCTGGGCGCAAGCGGCGGGCTTAACCTCATGTGGGACAAGTTCGCGCTCGCGCTGCCAAACGACACCTACGGCCCGTCCGGCGCAAGCGTCACCCTTTCACCTGACTGGACGGGCCCCCTGCCGCCCGCCGCCACGCCAACAGTCAGCGAGCGCCGCGGCGTCGATCTCAACCCGCTGAACCCGAAGGATGCCGACGACGCGTTGCGCCTGCTCGCCTACCTCTGGCCTGATCAGCCCGAACGCCTGTCGCGCACCCGTGCGGCGATTGCGCTCAATGAGGCACAGCTCGACAAGGCCGATGCTGTCGCGTGGCTTGAAGAGCGCCTCGCGACCCCCGAACAAGGCAGCCTGCACCTCGTCTACTCCACCATCGCCTGGCAGTATTTCCCTAAGTCAGCACAGGCCCGCGGCACAGAGCTTCTGGAAGCCGCCGGAGCGCGCGCAACAGAAAACACACCCTTGGCGTGGTTCTCCATGGAAAACGACGGCGCCACAGATGGCGCAGCCCTCACCCTGCGGCTTTGGCCGGGCGATCACCACGTTGAGATCGGCCGTGCCGACTTTCACGGACGCTGGGTCCAGATGGCAACCGCCGCATTGCCTTAAAGCGCAGTTCTGTGCAAACTCCCCCCCAAAGTTTCAAGGGAGAGATCATGCGCACATTCGGAAAATGGCTTGGCCGCACGCTTTTGCTTCTCGTGGTGCTAGGCCTCACGGCCTGGGCTTTCAAAGGCGAGCAGATCAAACGGCTGATGGCTGTTAACTCGCTGTTCTCCGAAGAAAAGATCGTGACCAACTTTTCGCACATGAACGAGCTGTTCCTCTCAGCGCCGGTCTCGCGCGGCGATGGCCCTGTCAGTGAGCTGGCCCTCGGCGGCCCGCTTGAATTGCCCGAGGCTTACGACGCTTGGGTCAGCACGCGCAGCGTAACAGCGGCTGTCGTACTAAAAGACGGGCTGGTGCGCCATGAGGCCTACTACCTCGGCACAGGGCCGGATGATCGGCGCATTTCATGGTCGGTTGCCAAGTCGTTCCTCTCGGCGCTCATGGGGGTGGTGCTTGAAGACGGCGCGATCGCCTCGATCGATGAGCCTGTTGTCAAGTATGCCCCTTCTCTCAAGGGCAGCGCCTATGAGAGCGCCAGCATCAAAGACGTGCTGCAAATGTCCAGTGGTGTGACATTTGATGAGGACTATCTCGACTTCTGGTCTGACATCAACAAAATGGGCCGTGTGCTGGCGCTTGGCCAGTCCATGGACAGTTTCGCCGAAGGCCTCACCGCGACAGAGGCCAAGCCCGGTGAGCGCTGGCAATATGTCTCTATCGACACTCATATCATCGGCATGGTCATCCGCGGTGCCACAGGCAAGCGCATCTCTGAACTTCTCTCCGAGAAGATCATCGCGCCAATGGGGCTTGAGGCCGCGCCCTACTACCTGACAGACGGCCACGAGACAGCCTTTGTGCTCGGCGGGCTCAACCTGACAACACGTGACTATGCGCGCTTTGGCCAGATGGTGCTGCAAAACGGCGCTTGGCAGGATGAGCAAATCGTCCCTGCGGCGTGGCTTGCAGAAAGCACTCGCCCCTCGGCCAAAACCGACCCCGGCGAAAGACAGTATGGCTATCAATGGTGGATGGCGTCAGACGCGCGCGAAGGCGAATTCTTTGGCCGCGGTATCTACGGCCAATACCTTTACATCAACAAGCCGCTCGGCGTTGTTGTCGCCGTCAACTCGGCTGACAGAAAATTCCGGACAGACGGCGCGTTTGAAAGCAACCTTTCGATGTTTCGCGCGATGGCGGAGGCGGCCCAATGATGGCAGAGCCCGACAAGCCGCTTAACGTGTTGGGCGACACGCTTTCGCCCTGCAGCACCGATCCGCTAACTGGCTACTTTCGCGACGGGCATTGCAACACCTGCGAAGCCGACGCGGGCAGCCACACTGTCTGCGCGGTGATGACAGCCGAGTTCCTCGCTTACTCCAAATATGTCGGGAACGACCTCAGCACGCCACGGCCCGAGTTCGGCTTTCCTGGGCTAAAACCCGGCGACAGCTGGTGCCTATGCGCTGCGCGTTTCCTGCAAGCCCACGACGAGGGCTGCGCCCCGCGTGTTTCGCTCGCCGCCACGCATATGCGCGCGCTCGACATCGTTCCGCTCAGAGTGCTGCAAGAGCACCAAACCGACCCTACTGCCTGACGCACTGCCTATCCATAGGCCGAGCGTTTAGAGGCATCACCTCAGACATATGCTGTTCGTTTATTTGCGCAAACCTTTCGTTTGTATCGCGGCAGATAAACCTTTTGCCAATGGAGAGCACCGCCAAGAACCCTTTCATTCAGTCCACAAGCCGCGGTCATCGCGATCACGACTTAGAAAAACGAACGACAAATCAAACACCTTGAAAGGGTAAAACAATGAAAAATATCATCGCAACAACAGTCGCCGCCGCAACTCTTCTCGCAGGTTCAGCCGCTTTCGCCGATAGCGCAACAGGCGTCGACGCGCTGGAAAAAGACTACATCAGCCAGCACGTCTCACAGCAACAAGCAACGGCGACAGTCGACAAGGTCGACGTCGTTCAGAACGGCAATATTGAGCACATCCAAATCACAACTCTGTCGTCTGATCCCGCTCTGGCACACCAAGCCAACTTCGGCAGCTAAGCTGACCGTGGTGCCTAACGCGCAGCATTGATGCAGCGCCCTGCCCGTCCTGTTATAGCAGGGCGGGCAAAATCGCTTACACCATTCTGTTACCTGCCTCTTTGGCACTGGTAAATCAGACCCAACGTTCATACCTAAACTGTCTGCGAAGTCGCGCTCTCACTACCTGACCGCATTCGTTTTCAGACAAACGGGAGCCGTGGTGTGGGCAAGCTTTCAGTAACACAACTTCGTATCATTTTCTTGGTTCAAGCTCTATGTGTCGCAATCTTCCTGTTTGGTACTTACGTCGAGTTTTTAGACGACGCTTCAATGGCCCTCAGCTGGGATAGCAAAATGCTTCTACGATCCGGCGTTGCCATCGGGCTGACAGTGGGCACAGTGCTGGGCTGGGGCGAATTGCGCCGCAGCATGAAACAGTCGAGGGTGACCGAGCAAAAGCTCCGTGCAGCATCAAACGCCTTTATGGAAGTGATGGCCGAGCACTTTGCGCAGTGGGGCCTGACGCCAGCAGAACGCGACGTGGCACTGTTTTCGCTCAAGGGCATGAAAGTCAACGAGATCGCCGAATTGCGCGGTACCTCACAGGGCACCGTCAAGGCGCAGACGAACGCTATCTACCGTAAGGCAGGTGTGAGCGGGCGGCCTCAGCTG
This sequence comes from uncultured Lentibacter sp., assembly GCA_947497495.1. Classification (GTDB taxonomy): domain Bacteria; phylum Pseudomonadota; class Alphaproteobacteria; order Rhodobacterales; family Rhodobacteraceae; genus Lentibacter. The sequence goes on along the minus strand of CANMGT010000003.1, from coordinate 80,678 downwards.
TTGAGCATTTTCATCGACGACCTTATCCAAGAAGAACTGCCCGCCCACATGCCACAGGCAACTGCGGCGGCGCAATCCGCGCCGCAGGCGAACGCTTCGTCAGCCCGCGTCGCGGCCAACGGTGTCTGACATGTCAAAGCCAAGGTGGCGTGCAACAGTGAAGATGTCTTTGTCGCCGCGCCCGCACATGTTCATCACCAGAATATGGTCGCTTGGCAGCTTTGGCGCGATCTTCATCACATGCGCCAGCGCATGGCTTGGCTCAAGCGCGGGAATGATGCCCTCAAGTGCACACGACAGTTGGAAGGCTTCAAGCGCTTCTACATCGGTGATGCTCACATATTCGGCGCGTTTGGTGTCGTGCAGCCACGAGTGCTCCGGGCCGATACCGGGGTAATCAAGGCCTGCGGAAATCGAGAAGCCTTCAAGGATCTGCCCGTCGTCATCTTGCAGCAGATAGGTGCGGTTGCCATGCAGAACGCCGGGGCGCCCGCCTGTCAGACTTGCGCAGTGCTGCATCTTTTCGTTCACGCCCTTACCACCGGCTTCAACGCCGATGATATTGACAGACTTGTCGTCAAGAAACGGGTAAAACAACCCCATCGCGTTTGAGCCGCCGCCAATAGCCGCGATCAGCGTGTCGGGCAAACGGCCCTCACCTTCAGCTTCGGCCAGCTGCCAGCGCACTTCCTTGCCGATGATGCTTTGAAAGTCGCGCACCATCGCGGGGTATGGGTGCGGGCCGGCGACAGTGCCGATACAGTAAAACGTGTCGCGCACGTTTGTCACCCAATCACGCAGCGCGTCGTTCATCGCGTCTTTCAGCGTGCCGCGGCCACTTGTGACAGGAATAACTTCAGCGCCCAGCAAGCGCATGCGGAACACGTTGGGCGCTTGGCGCTCGACGTCATGCTTGCCCATGTAAACCACGCACTTGAGGCCAAACTTCGCACAAACCGTCGCCGTTGCCACGCCGTGTTGGCCAGCGCCCGTTTCTGCGATGATCCGCGTCTTGCCCATCCGACGCGCCAGAATAATCTGGCCCAGCACGTTGTTGATCTTGTGCGCGCCCGTGTGGTTCAACTCGTCGCGCTTGAGGTAAATCTTCGCGCCGCCAAGATGCTGCGTCAGCCGCTCGGCATAGTAAAGCGGGCTTGGACGGCCCACATAGTGCGCCCACAAGTCGTCCATCTCGGCCCAGAAGCTGTCGTCGGTCTTGGCTTTCTCGTACTCGGCTTCCAGCTCGAGAATGAGCGGCATCAGCGTTTCGGAAACGAACCGCCCGCCAAAGTCGCCAAAGCGGCCATTTTCATCGGGGCCGTTCATAAAGGAGTTGAAAAGATCATCCATGCCAAGTGCTCCAAACCGTGTTTGTTCCGATGTAGCCCAAGGCGCTACAGGCGTAAATGCCTATCGTGCCTGTGCCGCTTTGCAGAAGGCCTCAATCAGCGCGGCGTCCTTGACACCTACAGTGCTTTCAACGCCCGACGAGACATCAACCTGTCGCGCGCCTGTCATCTGCACCGCTTGCAGCACGTTGTCAGGCGTCAGCCCTCCGGCGAGCATCCACGGCTTGCGCCAGTATTTGCGCCCCGCCAGCAAGCGCCAGTCAAACGCCAACCCGTTTCCACCGGGAAGCGCGGCGTTCTTGGGTGGCTTCGCGTCGATCAGCAGCTGATCAGCCACATCTTCATACTGCGCGATCGCGGGCAGATCAGACGCATCGGCAATCCCGATCGCCTTCATCACAGGTAGCCCATAGCGCGCTTTGACCTCAGCAACACGCTCGGGGCTTTCACTGCCGTGCAGCTGCAACATATCCAGCGGAACAGCCTCAAGAAGCGCATCAAGCGCTGCATTGTCCGCGTTCACAGTCAGCGCCACCTTGGCGAGGCCCATATGAGCTTGCAGCGCAAGGGCTCGCGCCTGTTCAAGGCTCAGATGACGTGGTGACTTCTCAAAGAAGACAAAACCGACATAGTGCGCACCGGCTTTCGCGGCGGCGTCAATGTCTGCCAGCTCGCGCATGCCGCAAATCTTGATCCGCGTGTCCATGTGTCCCTCTCAAAAAGCAAAAGCGCGAGATATGCCTCGCGCTTTTCTCATACCGTCTTAACTGGCGTGATGCCAGATCAGCTTGCCTCGTCCAGAAGCGCGAGCACTTCGTCGCCCTCTTCCTTGGCTTGTACGCCTTTCAAACGACGCACTTCCTCTTGCAGCTTTTTGACTTCTCCGCGCTTCTTGGCGGCTTCGGCGCGGTGCTTATGCTCGCGCAGCCACTCCCAGAAAAACCCGATCAGCAGGCCAGCAAGGATGCCCGCGAAAACCACCACAAACAGCGGCAGCGGGATCGACCAGCTATAACCCGTCGCCTGAGCGAGCGGTTCCGGCAAGGCCTTCAACGTCACGATTTGGCTATTGGCCAGAGCAATCACAATAAGAGCCACCGCGAGGGCAGCGAGAAAAAGATACCTTAGGTAACGCATGTCTTACTTTCCGTTTAGTCGGTCTCGCAGCAACTTCCCCGTCTTGAAGAAAGGCACGTGCTTCTCCTCAACTTGCACCGATTCTCCGGTGCGCGGGTTGCGACCTGTGCGCGCATCACGTTGTTTCACCGAGAAGGCCCCAAAGCCGCGCAATTCGACGCGGTCACCCTTTGACATGGCTTCAATAATCTCTTCAAAGATGGTGTTAACAATACGTTCAACGTCACGTTGATATAAATGCGGGTTCTCGTCCGCGATTTTCTGAACTAGTTCCGAGCGGATCATGGTTCTTCTGTCTCCCCAGGCAGTCGCAATTTTTTGCTTTTTCTCTCACGACTATAGAAAGAAAACTTCTGCGGAGAAACACCTAAGGAACTGAAAAAACATCAAAAAGCGGCGCTTTTCAGCCAAGCCAATGCGAAAATGCAGGCTCCGAGCAGCTGCGGCGCAACATGCTGCTTTGCAGCGTGAGCCTCCTGATCCGTGCCGCGCGAATGATTCGAAGGCCGCAAACCTCCCCCTGCTCAGGCCCAAAGCCCTTCAAACTGAAAAGGCCCCACACATTGTGCAGGGCCTCTTCGTTTATCTTATAAGGCGAAAAGCTTACTCGTCGCCGCCTTTGAGAGCGCCACCGAGAATATCGCCGAGTGTCGCGCCTGAGTCTGATGACCCGAACTGCTCCACGGCTTCTTTCTCTTCAGCAATCTCGCGTGCTTTGATCGACAGACCAAGGCGGCGTGTCTTCGCGTCAACGTTTGTGACACGCACGTCAACCTTGTCGCCGACCGAGAAGCGCTCTGGGCGCTGCTCTGCACGGTCACGTGACAGGTCTGAGCGGCGAATGAAGGATTTCATGCCTTCATACGTCACTTCGATGCCACCATCTTCGATTGAAGTTACTTCAACCGTGATGATCGAACCGCGCTTCGTGCCGCCAACGGCTTCTGCGAACTTGTCGCCACCGAGGCCCTTGATGCTGAGCGAGATGCGCTCTTTCTCAACGTCGACTTCAGAGACAACGGCCTGAACCATGTCGCCTTTGCGGTAGTTCTGGATCGCGTCTTCGCCGCGCTCGTCCCAGCTGATGTCTGAGAGGTGAACCATGCCGTCGATGTCGCCTTCGAGGCCGATGAACAAGCCAAACTCGGTGATGTTCTTAACTTCACCTTCAACTTCAGTGCCTTCAGGGAACTGCTCTGCAAAGACTTCCCATGGGTTGCGCTGTGTCTGCTTGAGGCCAAGAGACACGCGGCGTTTCGCGCCATCGATCTCGAGAACCATAACTTCGACTTCTTGTGATGTTGAAACGATCTTGCCTGGGTGAACGTTCTTCTTCGTCCAAGACATTTCAGAAACGTGCACGAGGCCTTCAACACCTGGCTCAAGCTCAACAAACGCGCCGTAATCCGTGATGTTTGTCACGCGGCCGGTGTGTGTGCTCTCGAGTGGGTATTTCGCAGCAACCAGATCCCATGGATCGTCTTGCAGCTGCTTCATGCCGAGGCTGATGCGGTGTGTTTCTTTGTTGATCTTGATCACCTGAACCTTCACCGTCTCGCCAATGGCCAGAATTTCCGATGGGTGGTTCACACGGCGCCATGCCATGTCTGTGACGTGCAGGAGGCCATCAACGCCGCCGAGGTCAACGAAGGCACCGTATTCAGTGATGTTCTTGACCACACCGTCAACACTGTCGCCTTCAGCGAGGTTGCCGATAACTTCGGCGCGCTGTTCGGCGCGGCTCTCTTCAAGGATCGCACGGCGCGACACAACGATGTTGCCACGGCGACGGTCCATTTTGAGAACCTGGAACGGCTGCTTGAGGCCCATGAGCGGGCCAGCGTCGCGCACTGGGCGCACGTCAACTTGTGAGCCTGGCAAGAACGCAACCGCGCCGCCGAGGTCAACCGTGAAGCCGCCTTTAACGCGACCAAAGATAGCGCCTTCAACGCGCTCTTCGTCAGCGTAGGCTTTTTCAAGACGGTCCCAAGCTTCTTCACGACGTGCCATCTCACGTGAGATAACCGCTTCGCCGCGCGAGTTTTCTGCCGAGCGCAGGAAGACTTCAACTTCGTCGCCAACGGCGATTTCGGGGGCTTCACCGGGGTCTGCGAATTCTTTGATGTCGACGCGGCCTTCCATCTTGTAGCCTACGTCGATGATGGCTTGGCCCGCTTCAATCGCGATAACCTTACCTTTGACAACCGAACCCTCTTCGGGCGTGTCCATTTCGAAGCTTTCATTCAGGAGGGCTTCGAATTCCTCCATAGATACGTTGCTAGCCATGTGGCGTTTCATTCCTTTAAAGTGTTTCTGGCCGTGCGGTTGTCTCCGCCGGTCTTTATGGGTGCCCTGTCCCTTCGTTACTTGAGGGCAGGACGGGTTACAGTGTCAGACGGCACTTGCGGGCAGTAAAACAAAGAGGGCCGGATGGTTCCGACCCTGCTCACTTTTGCCCGACGGTTGCCCCGCCTTGTTCGACAGCCGCGCGTATATGGCGGATTCTCACAGTTTGCAAGGCCTCTGCGCACAAACAGGCCTGTCTTTGCCTGACGCCCTCACTGCGCGCAGCCTCCTGCCTTACGTTAAGATAAAACCAAGATTTTCACCAATCTGGGGGATAGTTCGCCGCAGCCGTTCCGCCATACTCATCAGGCAAACCCAGGAGATAACACAATGAAACAAATATCAACCATCATCGCCGCTTTTGCCGCCAGTGTCGTTCTGACATCATCCGCCTTAGCCGAGTCCAAAGGCAAAATGGCCAACGAGTGGACGGTCTCCAAAATGGCCCCGAAAGACGGCGAAACCGAAGCACCTTCGAAAACAGTCGCGGGCAGCGGTGCGGGAAAAGCCAACTTCCAAGACCTGACGCTGGCAAATAAGCCCACGCCAGACACATCGGTGAAGAAAAAGGGGAGTTACCTCAAACTCGGCCCAATCAAAGGCGAGTCTACAGACTAATAAAGACTAATATTCAGCAGTAGGGAAACTCTTTTAAAACAAACGGCTGGGGGCCATAGAGCGCCGCCAGCCTTCGCGCGTCGCCTAGCAATAGCGCTCCGGCCCGACCCACTGATCTTGCGAGTAGCGGTCGCCATGCGTCCAGCCAACAGGCAACACCGCCTCGATGCGCGCAAGATCCTCCGCGCTGAGCTCTAGCTCGGCGCCCTGCAAGCAGTCGTCCAGATGTGCAACCGAGCGCGTCCCGGGGATCGGGATCACGTGTTCGCCCTGCGCCAGAAGCCACGCGTTCGCAAGCCCCGCCGCGCTCACCCCCATCTCGGCAGCAAGCAAGCGAAACGCCTGCGTCGCGGAAATATTGGCCTCATAGTTGGGCTTCATAAACCGCGGGTTTCCACGTAAGAAATCAAGCTCCTGAACAGCCTCAAAACTCAGCGGCGTGTCTGTCAAAAGCGAGCGGCCCACAGGGCTAAAGGCGACAAGCGCAGTGCCAAGCTCGGCACAGGTCTGAACAAGGCCCATCTCGGGGCTGCGCGTTTGCAAGCTATACTCCGATTGCACAGCCGCCACATGGGCAACAGCATTCGCAGCCCGCAGCGAACTGGGCGCAATTTCCGAGAAGCCAAAGGCCCGCGCCTTGCCTGTTTTCACGATCGCAGCCAAGCTCTCCGTCACCTCTTCAATCGGCACTTCAGGGTCGCGTCTGTGGACATAGAAAAGCGCCACTTGGTCAACGCCCATACGTTGAAGTGACTTATCAAGTTCCGCCTCCAAGTACTTACGGTCATTTCTAAAAGTTCGAGCGCCACTCTCGTCCTTCGTGATCGCGGCCTTGGTCGCAATCTCAAAGAAATTCCGCGCCTCGGGGTGCTGGTTCAGGTAGCTGCCGATCACCTCTTCAGAGCGCCCCATGCCGTAGACATTGGAGGTGTCCAGATGCGTCAGCCCCTTTTCGCGGCAACGGTCGAGAATGGCGTGGCTTTCGGCCTCGCTTGTCGGCCCGTAGAAGTTGGAAAACGACATCGCGCCGTAGCCGATTGCCGAAATGTCAGGCCCGTGTTTGCCAAGTTTGCGCGTCTTCATATCAGCTCTCCCTGCCTGCGGTGATGGCTGCAATCGCAGCTTGAACGGCGTCGTCAATTGCCATGTTTGACGTGTCGATCAAGACAGCGTCTTGCGCGGGCTTCAAGGGCGCTTCTGCGCGCTCCATGTCGCGCGCGTCGCGCTCTTTGACGTCGGCCAAAACGGCCTCACGGGTGACATCCGCGCCACGGGCCTGCAGCTCGAGAAAGCGTCGCTCGGCACGCACTTCCGCGCTCGCTGTCACGAAAAGCTTCGCCTCCGCGTCAGGGCAGATAACAGTGCCGATGTCGCGTCCGTCCAAGACGGCGCCTCCCGAGCGCCGCGCGAAGGCGCGCTGGAAGTCCACAAGCGCCGCGCGCACCTCTGCGATCACAGCAACGCGGCTCGCCGCCTGTGCCACATCTCCCGTGCGCAGGCTGTCATCGTTCAAGTCGTCGGCCGCCAAATTCTGCGCCGCCTCGATCGCGTCAGCCCCTGCCAGAACCTTGGCCCCGACAGCGCGGTAAAGCAGTCCCGTGTCGAGGTGCGCAAAGCCGAAATGCGCTGCAACAGCCTTTGAGATGGTGCCTTTGCCCGCCGCAGCCGGCCCGTCGATAGCAATTGCAAAACCCATATTCAGAGCCTTTCAACAGTGGCGCCCAAGCCCGCCATCAGGCTCTCGAAAATGGGGAAAGACGTGGCGATCGGCCCGCCGTCATCAACGGTCATCGGCTTTTCGCTGGCCATGCCAAGGATGAGGAAGGACATCGCGATGCGGTGATCAAGGCGGCTTTCAACCGTCGCGCCGCCCGCAACAGAGCCAAAGCCTCGGCCCTCGACTGTCCACCAGTCTTCGCCTTCTTCCACGGTCAGGCCCGCCGCACGCAAGCCCTGCGCCATCGCGTCGATCCGGTCGCTTTCCTTGACGCGCAGCTCTTTCACGCCGCGCATTTCCGTGGTGCCGCTGGCAAAGGCCGCGACAACAGAGAGCACAGGGTATTCGTCGATCATGCTCGCCGCGCGGGCGGGCGGCACAGAGATGCCTTTGAGGTCTGGCGAAAACTTTGCGCGCAAATCAGCGACAGGCTCGCCGCCCTCTTCACGCATGTTTTCATAAGTCAGGTCAGCGCCCATCTCGATGAGCGTGGTGAACAGCCCCGCGCGTGTCGGGTTCAGCCCGATGTTGGGCACCAAAACGTCAGAGCCTTCGGTGATGATCGCCGCGCAAACGGGGAAAGCGGCCGAGCTCGGGTCACGCGGCACGACAATGCTTTGCGGCGTTAGTTCGGGCTGGCCTTGTAGTGTGATAATGCGGCCCTCATCGGTCACTTCGGTTGAAACCGACGCGCCAAAGCCTGCCAGCATCCGCTCGGTATGGTCGCGGGTGGCTTCCTTCTCGATCACCACAGTTTCGCCGGGTGCATTCAGCCCCGCGAACAACACTGCCGACTTCACCTGCGCACTTGGCACAGGCACGGTGTAGCGCGCCGGCACGGGGTTGCGCGCCCCGACGATCGTCATCGGCAGGCGCCCGCCTTCGCGGCCAACGGCCTGCGCGCCAAACAGCGCCAGAGGGTCTGTCACCCGCGCCATCGGGCGGCCATTGAGCGAGGCGTCACCAGAGAACGTCGCAGTGATCGGGCATGTCGCCATCGCGCCCATGATCAGGCGCACGCCGGTGCCGGAATTGCCGCAGTCGATCACATTGTCCGGCTCGGCAAATCCGCCCACACCAACGCCCTGCACCCGCCAGTTGCCGCCGCCAAGGTCTTCCACTTCGGCGCCAAACGCCTGCATGGCGCGGCCTGTGTCGAGCACATCCTGGCCTTCAAGCAGCCCCGTGATGCGGGTTTCGCCAATGCTGAGAGCGCCCAGAATAAGCGAGCGGTGCGAAATAGATTTGTCGCCCGGCACATGCGCCTCGCCTTTCAGGCCAGCACATTTGCGTGCAATCATCGGAATAGGCTCACCGTGGGATGACATATCGCTTCCTCGTATTCTGTTGGAAAAGGCTTTAGCCCAGCGCTGCGAAGAGGTCTAGATCAAGCCTGTCAAAACCACTGGCTGGTCTTACTGGTTGGAACCACATTTAGAACCACTGGCCTGGCTCCATAAGCCCCAAGTCAAGCAATTGGCGCGAGTGCCACTCAAAGGGCACTGAGTTGTGCCATGTGAACGACTGGATATCAAACGTCGAGCCGGGGTTGCGTTTGAGCGCCTTTGCTGTCCGAAAGGACGCGATAGAGGCCGTCAGGTTGTTGTGCCACGGGCAGGCGAAGGTGTTGTATTCCTCGTCGTTGAACGTGTGGTCGCCGCGCAGCTGAAGGCCCGGTTTGGCACGAAACAACGATATCCTGTCGATCTTGCGCCGTGGCAGCGGGACATGCTCCTCATAGCGCCAGCGCAGACCGCCGTAAAAGTCGAGCTGGCGTTCTTTGGGGTGGTTGTGGTTGGCAGCGTCAGGGCGCGCGAGCGCGTAATACCCCGACCTGTCGATAAACGCGCGGTCCAGCGAGACGGCGTCAGGGTAAGCGTCAAGGTCGTCTGCGTAGAGATCAACCACATAAGACAGCATCGCATCGCGGCGCTCTTCGGTGTGAAACGACAGCATTTCGCCAACGGTGCGTGTTTCGCAGAACGGGTAGAACAGGTATTCGGCGTTGTAACAGTAGAACATCCACTGGCCCTGAGCCATGTTGATCGCGGTGTTCACAGCCGCTTCCAGCGCGCCCTCGGTGAGCATCGAATAGGTCACGCGCACAACAGTGTCGTCCAGATCAGCGGGCAGCGAAAACGCAGCGGGCATAAACCCGACGACCTGCGCAAAGCCAAGTTGCTGATGGTGGCGAAGCGTCGTATCCAGCTCGGCGTCATCTTCCGCAAAGACAAGCGCGATCGGGCCTTTGCGCAGGAATTCTGCGCCCGACTTCTTAAAAATTTCAAGACTGTCAAACTTCATTGCGTGTGGCACCTGTTATTTTTGCAGCAGAATCGGTTAAATCATCGTGCATTGCAAGTGGCCTCTCTTTTGGATAGGCCCCGCCTCAACACCGCGCAGACAGGACAAAGCCCATGACCACGCCCAAAAAGCTCTATATCAAGACATACGGCTGCCAGATGAACGTCTATGACTCCGAGCGCATGGCCGAGGCTCTGGAGGGCTATGAGCAGACACAAACGCCTGATGACGCGGATATGATCCTGCTCAACACCTGCCACATCCGTGAAAAGGCCGCCGAGAAGATCTATTCCGAGCTGGGCCGCTACCGCGTGCTCAAGGACGCCAACCCTGATCTCAAGATCGGCGTTGCGGGCTGCGTGGCGCAGGCCGAGGGCGAAGAGATCATCCGCCGCCAGCCGATGGTTGACTTGGTCGTTGGGCCGCAGAGCTATCACCGCCTGCCCGAGCTGGAAGCCAAGGCCCAGCGCGGCGAGAAGGCCCTCGACACAGACTTCCCCGAGGAAGACAAGTTCGAGCACCTCAAAGCCCGCCCCAAAGCCTCGCGCGGGCCAACGGCGTTTCTGACGGTTCAGGAAGGCTGCGACAAGTTCTGCGCGTTCTGCGTAGTGCCTTACACGCGCGGCGCCGAAGTGTCGCGCCCTGTTGATCGCATCCTCACCGAAGCGCGTGACCTCGTCGAGCGTGGCGTGCGAGAGATCACCCTTCTGGGGCAGAACGTCAACGCCTACCACGGTGCTTCCGAGAGCGGCGAGCAGAGCCTCGCGCAGCTCATCTGGGCTTTGGACAAGGTCGATGGCCTCGAGCGCATCCGCTTCACCACCTCGCACCCCAACGACATGACAGACGAGCTGATCGAGGCGCACGGCACTTGCAGCAAGCTGATGCCCTACCTGCACCTGCCTGTGCAGTCCGGCTCTGACCGTATTTTGAAGCGGATGAACCGCAGCCACACCCGTGACAGCTACCTGCGCCTGATTGAGCGCATCCGCGAAGCGCGCCCAGACATCTTGCTGTCTGGCGACTTTATCGTTGGCTTCCCCGAAGAGAGCGATGCAGACTTTGCCGATACGCTCGACCTCATCCGCGAAGTGAACTACGGGCAGGCTTACTCCTTCAAGTATTCCCCCCGCCCCGGCACGCCTGCCGCCGAGCGCGGCGAAGTAGAGGCCGCCGTGGCTGACGCACGCCTGCAAGAGCTGCAAGCGCTGCTCACCCAGCAGCAAAAAGCCGTGCAAGACAGCATGGTTGGCCGCGAGGTTGACGTGTTGTTTGAAAAGCCCGGCCGCGATCCGGGCCAGATGGTCGGCAAGTCAGGCTACCTGCACGCCGTGCACGTTGACAATTGCACAGCCGCGCGTGGCGACATCCGCCGCGTCAAGATCGTGCAAAGCGTGCGCAACTCGTTGGGTGGCGTTCTCGTTTAAGCCAGAGGCACCAGAGGCATAGGCAGCGCACCTCAGGCCTCGCCGCCCGCTTCCGGCGGCTTTGAGGGGCGCGCGCGGCGGCACCGCTCGGAGCAATAGCGCACGTCCTCCCAGACTTTCGCCCACTTCTTGCGCCATGTGAAAGGCCGCCCGCATGTCGCGCAGGTTTTCTGCGGCAAATCAGACTTTTTCATCGGCTTCCAGCGCGTTGAAGAATCTGCGGCTATCGTCCCTGATGGCCTGATGCTTCTCTTCGCTCATGCGATCAAAACTGCGATACACCAACCCCATGCGCGGGTTGGCCCGCAACTTGGCCTCATTGCGGCCGACAAAGTCCCAATACAGGTAGTTGAACGGGCAGGCCTTTGGCCCGTTCTTGACGGTTGGCTTATAGCTGCAAGAGCCACAATAGTTGGACATCTTGTTGATATAGGCCCCGCTGGCCGCATAGGGCTTGGAGCCCAGAAGCCCGCCGTCTGCGAACAAGATCATGCCCGTGACATTGGGCAGCTCGACCCACTCATAGGCATCCGCGTAGACCAACAGATACCAGGTGTTCACGTCCTCTGGCGCGAGCCCCGCGATCAGGGCGAAATTGCCAAGCACCATGAGGCGCTGAATGTGGTGCGCGTAGGCGTTTTGCCTTGTCTCGGCAATACACTGGCGCATGCAGTTCATCTGCGTCTCACCTGTCCAGTAAAAGTCAGGCAAGGCGCGTTTGACCTCAAGGAAATTGGCCGCCTTATAGTCAGGCATCTTGAGCCAGTAGATGCCGCGCACATACTCTCGCCAGCCCAGAATTTGCCGGATGAAGCCTTCGACCGCGTTCAAAGGCGCCTCCCCCGCATGATAAGCGGCCTCGGCGCGCTCGATGCATTCCAGCGGAGTGAGAAGGCCACAATTGAGGTAAAGCCCGATGTGGCTGTGATACATCCAGGGCTCACCCTCGATCATGGCATCTTGGTAGTCCCCGAAGAGCGCCAGCCGCCCTGTGATGAATGCGTCAAACGCCGCCAGGGCCTGCGCGCGCGTCACGGCAAAATGAAACGGTGACAGATCGCCAAAGTGCGTTGCAAAATGCTGCTCCACAAGCGCCATGACCTCTTGGGTCACGTCATCTGGCTGCACCTTATAAGTCTGCGGAACATCCAGCCCTTCAGCGGGTGGTTTGCGGTTCTCGGCGTCGTAGTTCCACTGGCCTCCAACGGGGCCATCGGGGCCCATCAATACCGAATATTTGCGCCGCATCTCACGGTAAAAATACTCCATCCGCAATTGCTTGCGGCCCGCAGCCCATTCCGCAAACTCGGAAGCTTTGCACAGAAACCGGTCATCCTCCCGGAGGGTCACAGGAAGGCCAAGGCGCGCAGACCAGCTCTCCATTTCGGCCTGCAACCGATACTCGCCGGGGGCGGTTATGATCACTTCGTCAAAGTCGCCCTGCAGGGCGGCGCGCGAAAGCTCCCCGATCAAACTTCCCGAATTGTTCGCATCGTCATATTTTACATATTGGATGGGCAAGCCTTGTTCGGCCAATTCGGCCGCAAAATGGCGCATCGCCGAAAACACAAACGCGATCTTTTTCTTGTGGTGTTGAACATATGTTGCCTCTGCTCGCACCTCACACATCAAAACGATATCGCGTTGCGGATCAACATCCGCAAGGCTGGATATGCTCCGGCTCAGTTGATCACCAAGTATCAAGCGTAGTTTCACATCGGCTCCGGATCAGTTGGGGTTGGCGCTGCGGCACAGGCCGCCTTTGAAAGCTAAGCGGGCTCCCTCGAGTGATTCCCTGCCTGACAGCCCCGAGAGCGGCGGCATCTGGTTTATCGCGTGGTCTTTGTGCAAAACAGCCCGAGTTTGGCTAATTCTTAGCTGCTGACCACAAGATATTGTAATATCAGCGCTTCACAAGCCTCACAATATTGTTAAACTAGGCCAATGTTACCAGTTTGGCTTGTGTCATTTACACGTGCTCCGCTGGTAGGGGGTAATAACAATAAGGGACACCGGCTGTGGCGAATTTGCTTTCCAAATCAGTAACCAGCCTTGCTGCCTTTGCTCTGGGCGCGGTGATGACCGTCAGCGCCGCAGATGCGCAGCAAGGAACACGCACCGTAACGGGCGAACGATATGCACCTACGATCTGGGTTGACCCAGATGGATGCGAACACTGGGTCATGGATGACGGTTTTGAGGGCTACATGACGCCTCACACAAACCGCCAGGGTATCCCGGTCTGCCACCGCGGGAATGTTTGCGGCACGATGAACTCAGACCAGTTCTTCGCAACAAACTCGCACCGCATCAGCGCGTCAGGCAAAGCCCGCTTACAGCAGTTCTTCCAGACAGCTCAAGCCACGTCATTCATCATCGCGGGTCACACCGACAGCCGCGCCTCCGATGAATACAACATGCGCCTCAGCTACAACCGCGCCAACGCCGTTGCAGGTGTTGCCAAGTCAGTCGGCGCGCGCGTCGTTGACGTGCGTGGCTATGGCGAGCGTATGCCTGTTGCTTCAAACCGTTCAGCCGGGGGTATGAAACAAAACCGCCGCGTTGAAATCATCTGTGTACGCTAAGGGAGCGCGATCATGAAATCTTTCAAAATTGCCGCACTTCTCACAAGCGCATTCGTTCTTTCCGCCTGTACAGAATCTGTCATCGCCAACCTCTCCGGCGAAGGTGGACGAGGCCGCGTGAAGACTGACAAAACCTTCGACTACGGCCAAGGCTCCGGAGAAGAAGAGCACCTGTCAAACCTCGTCGCCGGTATCTGGGTTGATCCAAACGGTTGCGACCACTGGATCATCGATGATGGCATCGAAGGCTATCTGTCAGCCCGCCTTGACCCATACGGCAAACCCGTTTGCTCAGGCATCGCGCCGCCCAACACGGCGATTGGCCCGTATAAAGGCGACCAGACAATCACAGATCCGCTCTAGGTTTGTTTGAAAATGCTTACATCGGGAAGGCCACGTTGCACACGCACCGTGGCCTTCTTTCTTTCGGCCTTTTTTGTTTCAAAAAGGTGAAATTCGCCAAACCTGCGTTGCAACTGCGCAGCCTGCTTGGCACTCTACATCCAAACCCTTCCGCTCAGGAGATCTGATTGGCCACCTCCCCGCAGTCCCCCGCCCCCGACACATCGGTTTCCGACCCTGACAAGCTGGTCGAAACCCTGATCGAGTTTCCCGACAACCGCCTGTTGGTCGATCTCTGCGGCGAATATGACCGCAACCTCTCGGATATCGAGCAAAAGCTCGGCGTCCAAATCCTGCGGCGCGGCAACCAGCTGGCCATTTTCGGCGACGAGCCCACAACCAAGGCCGCCGAAGACATGCTCACCTCGCTCTATGAGCGCCTCGAAGAGGGCCGCTCTGTCGAGGCTGCCGACATCGACCGCGAGTTTCGCATGGACACAGGTTTCCATAAATCCGGCGCCGAAAACCCGACAACCCCTGCCGACCAGATGGAAATGTTCAAGTCCGGTCGCGTCGAAATCCGCACCCGCAAGAAAACCGTCGAGCCGCGCACAGAGGCGCAGAAAGCCTATGTGCAAAACCTGTTCGCCAACGAGCTCGGCTTTGGCATCGGCCCTGCTGGCACGGGCAAAACCTACCTCGCCGTTGCGGTCGGGGTGAACATGTTCATCGAGGGCCATGTTGACAGGATCATCCTGTCGCGCCCCGCGGTCGAGGCCGGCGAAAAGCTCGGCTATCTACCCGGTGACATGAAAGACAAGGTTGATCCCTACATGCAGCCGCTCTACGACGCGCTCAACGATTTTCTCCCAGGCAAGCAACTGGCCAAGCTGATCGAGGAAAAGCGCATCGAAATCGCGCCTTTGGCCTTCATGCGCGGCCGCACGCTCTCCAACGCCTATGTTGTCCTCGACGAGGCCCAAAACGCCACGGCCATGCAGATGAAAATGTTTCTCACCCGCCTCGGCGAAGGTTCCCGCATGGTCATCACGGGTGATCGCTCTCAAGTCGATCTGCCCAAACACATCACATCCGGCCTCATGGACGCCGAGCGCCTGCTCAAAACCATCCCCAACATCAGCTTCAACTACTTCACAGCCGATGACGTCGTGCGCCACCCCCTCGTTGCCGCGATCATCAAAGCCTACGACGCAGACGGGCCACTCGGTTAGGACATTTACAAACGCCTGTTTGCGCTCAGGCAAAGGCCAAAGCCTTCACGGCCCCTTCCCCTCTTTTTCTCTTCATAAATATCCTAGGGGTTGCGGGGGGCTGGCCCCCCGCTTGTCCTGTGGTGCGGGGGCCAGCCCCCCGCGGGGTCGGATTTCGCGCAGCGAAATCCGAAGCCTACTCGGCCCACATCCGCAACAAGTTGCTACGCGCCTTGGCAATCAATCGCAGCTGCTGACTGTCGCCCGCCGCTTCTGCCGCCAACCCCGCTTGCCACAAGTCAAACAGCACCTCCCGCTGCCTCGGGTCGCGAATATGGCTGGTGATCCAGCCGACAATCACAACCCGCACGCCGCGTGTCACAGGCTCAACGCGGTGGATCATATCAGACGGATAGACAATCACCTCGCCCTGCCCGAGCTTTACCGCACGCTCTTCCAGAGTGTCTGCGATCACAAGTTCGCCGCCGTCATAGCTATCTGGCTCACTCAAAAACATCGTGAACGACAGGTCAGTGCGCGCGCCGCCCATCAGGGCGTTGTCAACGTGGTCGCCGTAGTGGCCTCCGTCCTCGGTACGCGAGACGATCATCCGCGCAAAGGCTTTCGGATAAGCCACCGCGCCAAACATGGCGTGCTGCATCAAGCTGCCGCGCAGCTTTTCCAGCACCGCCTCGGTTTCGGCGCAACGCTTGGCTTGCAAGTTGTCCTTAACCTGCTTGGCCACGCGCCCTGCCGTCTTGGCACCATCCTCGAATGGCAAGCCTGCGGCGGCCTCATAAAGCACACGCGCCTCCGCAGCACTCAGCACATCGCTCAGAACAATCGCCATGCTACTTCGCCCTCAACGCGATGATCTCGATCCAGCCCGCCGCCACTGTCAGCTGCGACGGGTCTTTGGCGCCGGTGTCCGAGGTCAGCGACGGGTAGAGCACGTCAGCTCCGGCGAGTTGCTCAAGCACTTCGGCCCCCGCATTGGCCAGAGCCGCATCCGCATGAGCTGCATAGCCCTCGGCCCGCGCCCGCGCGGTCTCGTAAAACCCCCAGCTGTCGCGAAACTCGATCGGCAGCTCAACCACGCCTTCGCTTACGCCGCCGTCATACTCGGCCGCCGCCAATGTCACGAGGTCATGCAGTGACATGAGCTTGTCATAGGTGCTGGCATTGGCACTTTCGGCACTCGCAGCAACCGCCTGCATCAAAGCCTCGTAGGCGGCCTTTACGGCTTCCTCGCCCGCGTCCTCTGCGACAGCTGTATCAAACGCCTCGGCCTCTGCGGCGAAACCCGAAGCTTTGTATTCCGCCAATGCAGGCTCGATGTCTTCGTAAAAGGCATGGTGCGACTCTTCGAGGTGGTCTGCAGCCCCCTTATGCGCACCTTGCGAGTAAAGCTTCGCGGCAATCCGGTAGGTGCCTTCAAAGTAGCCAAGCTTGGTCAGAAACTGCGCTGGCCCTTCGCTGAGCTCAACGCCTGCCTCTCCGGCTTCACCCTGCTCGGCGCCCGCAGCATAGGCCTTTGAAGCGAAAAGGTTTGCTAAAGTCTGCGGTTGCGTCACGGCCATACCGGCGACAGTGGCCAGAGCGATCCGGCGTGGGGTGACAAGGCGGGGTGTTTTGCGTGTGGTCATTATTTGATACCTAAACATGATTATTTTTGTCAGGTAATAAAATTCATGCCACCCCGTCAAGCCGATTTCTCTTTTACGGCTGGTAAAGACAGGCTAACAGGCGCCATGCCCGTTGATCTGATCATAGAAGACCCCCGCTGGGAGGCCCAAGGCCTTGGCCCGCTGGCCACCCGTGTGGCAGAGGCCACGCTTGCGCACCTTGGCCTCAAGCCTGCCGATCACGAGATCGCTCTGCTGGCCTGTGATGACGCGCGCATCGCCACGCTCAACACCGAATTTCGCGGCAAGCCCACGCCCACAAATGTGCTCAGCTGGCCAGAGGTTGACCTCGCCCCAGAGGCTGAGGGCGCAACGCCCGCATTGCCCGAAGCAAACGGCCTCTCCGAGGGCTTTCTCGGCGACATCGCCATAGCCTATGACACCTGCGCGCGGGAAGCCGCCGAGCAAGGTAAGAAATTTGAGGCGCATGTGACGCATCTCATGGTCCATGCGACCCTGCATTTACTGGGCTATGACCATATTCGTGACCAAGATGCCACGTTGATGGAAGCCCTTGAAGTCAGCATACTTGGCAAATTGGGCATTGCTGACCCATATTAGAGCAAGACAAGCGGGTTTGCCGCTCAGGAAAGGTATAATGGCCGACAGTAACGACGGATCATCTAGTGCAGCGCTCAGCGCGCAGGTTGATATCACAGAGGCAGAAGACGGTGCCTCACAAGAACCCAAAAGCAGCTTCTTTGGGCGCATCATCGGTGCGCTGAGCCCGTCCGACACTGGGGACGAGGCTGATCAGAACATGCCTTCCACCCATGCGGACAGCGCCCATGGCGTCTTTAACCTGCGCCGCATGGCCGTCGAAGACGTGATGATCCCTTCAGCCGACATTGTCTCGGTGCCTGCCACGATCACCAAAGACGAGTTGGTGCAGGTGTTCCGCGAGAGCGGGCTGACGCGTCTGCCCGTCTATGAAGACACGCTCGACACACCTATCGGCATGGCGCACCTCAAGGACTTTGCCCTTGAATACGGCTTTAACGGCGGCGCCAAGGGGCGCTTTGCGCTGCGCAAAATGCTGCGCCCGCTGATGTTCGTGCCGCCCTCCATGCCCATCGGCGTGCTTCTCACCAAGATGCAGGCCGAGCGCAAGCACATGGCACTGGTTATCGACGAATACGGCGGCGTTGACGGACTCGCGACCATCGAAGACCTGATCGAACAGGTCGTCGGCGAGATCGAAGACGAGCACGACGCCGAAGATGCCGCTCTCTGGACGCTTGAGAAAACTGGCAGTTATCTGGCGTTTTCCAAAGCGCCGCTTGACGAGTTTGAAGCCGAGTTGGGCCTGTCGCTGACAGATGTTGACGATGTTGACCCTGAAGAGATCGACACGCTCGGCGGGCTTGTCTTTATGCTCACAGGCCGCGTGCCGGTGCGGGGCGAGGTTGTCAAACACCCCTCCGGTACCGAGTTCGAGGTGATCGACGCAGACCCGCGCCGCATCAAACGCCTGCGCGTACGCCCGCCAAAGGGCCACAATGCTTAAGCTAACAAGCTGGCTCGCGTCTTGCACGTTGCGCCAAAAGCTTGTCCTCGCGGCGCTGGCGGGCTTCACAGGCTCTTTGGGGCTGGCCCCGTTTGGCCTCTGGCCGCTGGCGCTGGTCGGCTTGGCCTGTGTATACCTGCTCGCTCAAACCGCGCAGACACGCCGCGCTGCCGCGCTTGTCGGCTGGGCCGCAGGCACGGGCTACTTCGCCCTCGCGCTTGTCTGGATCGTCGAGCCATTCTTCATTGAACCGTGGAAACACGGCTGGATGGCACCCTTCGCGCTGGTTTTCATGTCTGCTGGCCTCGCCCTGTTTTGGGGCGCGGCAGGCGCGGCCTCGCACCGTTTGGGCGCGCTTGGCTGGGTGGCGGCGCTTGCGCTGGCCGAACTCGCTCGCGCCTATGTGCTCACAGGCTTTCCTTGGGCGCTCATCGGCTATCTGTGGTCTGAAACGCCGCTGGCAATCCATGCCAGCTTTGTCGGTTCCCACGGGCTGACGCTGCTGACCCTCGCCATAGCGGCAAGCCTCGCCTCAGCCTTCAGAGGCTACCGCGTGCTGCCGGTTCTCGCGCTCTTATTCTTGCCTTTGGCCTTCTTTGGTGGCCTAGGCTATTTGCAGGCCCATGAGGAGCACATGCCAATCGGCCCCATCGTGCGCCTGATCCAACCGAACGCGGCGCAGCACGAGAAGTGGGATCCCGAGCTGATCCCCACCTTCTGGGAGCGCCAGATCGACTACACGCAGGCGCCGCCGCAACGCGAACGGGCGCCAAGCCTGATCGTCTGGCCGGAAACGGCTATCCCCTGGACATTGGGCCGCGCGGACGGCGCGCTGGAGATGATCTCCGAGGCAGCGGGCGGCACACAAGTCGTCCTTGGCTTGCAACGCTTTAACGGGCCAAAGCTCTACAATTCGCTACTTCTTCTGGGCGCAGACGGCAGCCGCCGCG
This sequence comes from uncultured Lentibacter sp., assembly GCA_947497495.1. Lineage (GTDB taxonomy): Bacteria > Pseudomonadota > Alphaproteobacteria > Rhodobacterales > Rhodobacteraceae > Lentibacter. The sequence goes on along the minus strand of CANMGT010000003.1, from coordinate 61,500 downwards.
CGCTCTATGACAAATATCACCTCGTGCCATTTGGGGAGTATATGCCGCTGGGAAACTTCCTCTCGCGCTTTGGCATTAACGGCCTCGCCGCCCAACACGGCAACGGCTATTCCGCCGGCCCCGGCGCGCAGTTGATCACCCTTGAAGGCATCGGGCCAGCGCTGCCGCTGATCTGCTATGAGGCGGTGTTCCCGCAAGACGTCTCCGCTGCGCCGAGCCGCCCCGCCGTGCTGCTTCAGATCACCAATGATGCGTGGTTTGGCAAGTTTTCCGGCCCCCACCAGCACCTGAGCCAAGCCCGTATGCGCGCCATCGAGCAAGGCCTGCCGATGATCCGTGCCGCCAATACGGGCGTCTCGGCGATGATCGGCCCGACAGGCGAGATCACAGCCAGCCTGCCGCTCGGCGAGGCTGGTTTCATCGACGTCGCGCTGCCAAACGCCCTTGCGCCAACGCTTTACGCCCGCACGGGCGACTGGCTCATGCTGGCCGTTATCCTGGCGTTGCTGGCTTTCAGCGCCCTCACGGCGAAGCGCCGCAGCGCGCGCAAAAGCGAATAGACATTGACATTTGCGCCGCCAAGGGCGACCTACAGCCCATAACACTGCCCCAACGGCTTCCTGACGGGGTGGACAACAGAGCATAGAACCGGAGCACTTCCCCATGGCACGACAGAACTATACCTTTACCTCGGAGTCCGTTTCCGAAGGCCACCCAGACAAAGTCTGCGACCGCATTTCAGACGCGATCCTTGACGCCTTTCTGGCCGAAGAGCCCGAAGCGCGCGTCGCTTGCGAAACCTTCGCCACAACAGACCGCGTCGTTATCGGCGGCGAAGTTGGCCTCTCGGACCAAGCCAAACTGGCTGAATATATGGGCCGCATTGAAGACATCACCCGCGCCTGCATCAAAGACATTGGCTATGAGCAAGACAAGTTCCACTGGAAAACTTGCGAGATCACCAACCTGTTGCACGAGCAGTCAGCCCACATCGCCCAAGGCGTTGACGCGGCCGAAAACAAAGACGAAGGCGCAGGCGACCAAGGCATCATGTTCGGTTATGCCTGCTCCGAAACAGACGCGCTCATGCCCGCGCCGATCCAGTATAGCCACGCGATCTTGCGCCGCCTCGCGGAAGTGCGCAAAAACGGCACCGAGCCAACGCTCGGCCCGGACGCCAAGTCGCAGATCTCGGTGACATACAAAGACGGTGTGCCTGTTGGCGTCAGCTCGATCGTGCTGTCAACGCAGCACCTTGACGAGAGCATGACATCGGAAGATGTGCGCGCCGTGGTTGCGCCCTACATTCTGGAAACCCTACCAGAGGGCTGGATCACCCCCGAAACAAAGTGGCACGTTAACCCGACTGGCAAGTTTGTCATCGGCGGGCCAGACGGCGACGCGGGCCTCACAGGCCGCAAGATCATCGTTGATACATACGGCGGCGCAGCCCCGCACGGCGGCGGCGCGTTTTCGGGCAAAGACCCAACCAAGGTTGACCGCTCGGCCGCTTACGTGGCCCGCTATCTGGCGAAGAACGTTGTCGCCTCGGGCATGGCCACACGCTGCACCCTGCAGCTCAGCTACGCCATCGGCGTTGCCGCGCCTCTGTCGATCTACGTTGACACGCACGGCACAGGCCAGGTCGAAGACGCAGCGATCGAAAAAGCCATCGACAGCATCATGGACCTCACGCCGCGCGGCATCCGCACAGCCCTCGGCCTCAACAAGCCGATCTACGAGCGCACGGCAGCCTACGGCCACTTCGGCCGCGAGCCTGCGGCAGACGGGGGCTTCTCTTGGGAGCGCACCGATCTGGTCGAAGCTCTCAAGAAAGCAGTCTAACGACAGAAACGCAGGCTTAGGCCTGCGTTTTTCGTTTCGGCTCTGCCCATTTTGCCGGCCCCTCTCTGGAAAGGACATTGCATGATCTTTTACGACTGCTCCACGGCCCCAAGCCCGCGCCGCGCCCGCATGTTTCTGGCCGAAAAGGGGCTGACACTGGAAACGCACGACATTTCCCTCGCCCACGGCGCGCAACACTCTGAGGCCTTTCACAAAATCAACCCGCGCGCGACTGTCCCTGTCTTGGTCACTGACGCTGGCAGCGTGCTGACAGAAAACCTCGCCATCGCGACATACGTTGAAGCCACGCACCCCGAGCCACCGCTGATGGGCACAACGCCCGACGAAAAGGCGAATGTCATGATGTGGACAGCGATCGCCGAGCAGCAAGGCGGGATGCCCATCGCCGAAGCCTTGCGCAATTCGCACCCCGCCATGAAAAACCGCGCCCTGCCCGGCCCACTTGACCTTGCGCAAATCCCCGAACTCGCAGAGCGCGGCCTCAAACGCGCGGAGGCGTTCTTTGACACGCTCGAAGCGCGACTGGGAGAGAGCGATTACCTCGCCACAAACAGCTTCACACTGGCCGACATTACGGCCTATGTGTTCGTCGACTTCGCGCGCGTCATCCGCCTGCGCATCCCAGAAGCCTGCCCGAAAACCCAAGCCTGGTTTGACAAGATATCGGCCCGCCCCTCTGCGGCCCTTTGACAAGCCCTCGCCAGCGCCCTAAAGACGCCGCATGAGCGAAGAGACACCCCCAAAGAACCACCCCTCCGGCGCGCCGTGGCGCAACTTCTATGGCCGCTTCAAGGGCAAAGGCCTGCGCGCCTCGCAAGAAGCATGGCTTGAGGAAGATCTCGCCCAGCTTTCCCCCGGCGCTGTCAGCTGGGAAGAAAATCCCCAACGCAAGCCTCTCGACGTTGATGCACTCTTTGAGGGCAAAGACCTCTGGCTTGAAATCGGCTTTGGCGGCGGCGAGCACATGGTGCACCAAGCCACACAAAACCCCGATGTCGGCTTTATCGGCTGCGAGCCCTACATCAACGGCGTCGCCATGCTGCTTGGCAAAATTCGCGATGCCAAATGCGACAATATCCGCATCCACCCGGGTGATGCGCGCGACATGTTTGACGTCCTGCCAGACGAAAGCCTGTCTCGCGCGTTCCTGCTCTACCCTGACCCTTGGCCCAAAAAGCGCCACCACCGCCGCCGCTTTGTCACGCCGGAACACCTCGCGCCGCTGGCCCGCAAGCTCAAACCCGGCGCGATCTTCCGCGTCGCCACAGACATCCCCGACTACGTCCGCCAAACGCTTGAGCAAGTTCCTAAACACGGGTTCGAATGGCTCGCCGAACGCCCCGACGACTGGCGCACCTCATGGCCTGATTGGATTTCAACCCGCTACGAGCAAAAAGCCCTGCGCGAAGGCCGAACGCCCCACTATCTGACGTTTCGTAAGACTTAAGCGTTTCGATTTGAGTATTTTCATCAAGAAAAAGCCCAAAGGTGCGCCCCACTTGCGACGGCTTGCCTGACACGAACAGAATACAACCGCGCAAACAGGGCGGCTTTTCCTTGAGCGTCCATCGGCTCTCCAGCCTGTAACGCACTCCTAGCCTTCACGGGTTATGGTCAATACCAAGTGAACACGCCTGCTTTTTCTTGACAGAAATGCTCCGGGGGTCTGGGGGCTGGCCCCCAGTTAAGCCTACGTCTGGGGGCTGGCCCCCAGTTAAGCCTACGTCTGGGGGCTGGCCCCCAGTTGGTCGGATTTTGCGAAGTAAAATCCGACCCCTTAGAGGTTTTCCTGCTGGGGCATGCCCAAAACATGGAAGCCGCCATCAACGCGGATGATTTCACCGCTGGTAAAGGCCCCTGCATCCGACGCCAAGTAAACGGCCGTGCCACCAACCGCGTCAAGCGTCGCATTGCTGCGCAATGGCGCGTTTTTATCGGTGTGTTTGAACGTAGCCCGCGCACCACCAATCGCTGCACCCGCCAGTGTTTTCATCGGTCCAGGGCTGATCGCGTTCACGCGGATGCCCTCAGGGCCAAGGTCATTCGCCAAATAGCGCACTGTCGCTTCCAATGCCGCTTTCGCCACGCCCATGACGTTATAGTTTGGCGTTACGCGGGTTGAGCCCATGTAAGTCAGCGTCAAAAGCGTGCCGCCGTTCTCGACCATCAGAGGATGCGCGCGGCGTGCGACTTCGATGAACGAGTAAGCCGAGATATCCATCGAGTTTTTGAAGTTGTCCCGCGAGGTGTTCAAAATTCGCCCCGTCAGCTCGTTCTTGTCAGAGTAAGCAATCGCGTGGACGACAAAATCGATCGTCGGCCAGCGCCCGCCGAGCTGCTCGAATGCGGCGTCCAATGACGCATCGTCTGTCACATCGACATCAACCATAAAGTCGCTGCCAACGCTTTCCGCCAGTGGCGCGAGCCGCTTGCCAAAGGCCTCGCCCTGATAGGTGAACGCCAGTTCGGCCCCCGCCTCCGCCATCGCCTTGGCTATGCCCCAAGCGATAGAGCGTTCGTTGGCGACGCCCATGATAAGCCCGCGTTTTCCTGTCATCGACCCCATGGTGCTCACCCTTTATATTTGCTCAAGATCATCGAGCCGTTGGTGCCGCCAAAGCCGAATGAGTTTGTCATGACTGAATCCAGCCCTGCGTTTTCCACCAGTTTGGTTGCGATCTCGCCCTCGCGAATGGCCGGGTCAAGTGTTTCCACGTTGATGCTTGGGATGATGAAGTCATGCTCCAGCGACAGCAGGCAGTAGATCGCCTCCTGCGCCCCCGTGGCCCCTTGCGAGTGGCCCGTCATCGATTTGGTCGATGAGATAACCGGCTGCTTGGTGCCTTCGAATACCGCCCGCACAGCTTCCACTTCGCCGACATCGCCAACAGGTGTGCTGGTGCCGTGCGCGTTGATGTAGTCAACTTGGCGCCCCTCCGGCAGCGTCGAAAGTGCAAGCTTCATGGCGCGCATGCCGCCCTCGCCTGAGGGGGCAACCATGTCAGCGCCGTCAGAAGTCGCGCCGTAACCTGTCACTTCCGCATAGATCTTCGCACCACGGGCTTTGGCGTGCTCAAGCTCTTCCAAAACAAGGATGCCACCGCCACCGCCAATAACAAAGCCATCGCGGTTCGCGTCAAACGCGCGCGAGGCTTTTTCCGGCGTGTCGTTATACTTGCTGCTCATCGCGCCCATGGCGTCAAACAGGCAGCTGAGTGTCCAGTCAAGCTCTTCGCCGCCGCCCGCAAACATGATATCTTGCTTGCCCATCATGATCTGCTCTGCCGCGTTGCCGATGCAGTGCAGCGATGTCGAGCAGGCCGAGGTAATAGAATAGTTGATCCCTTTGATCTGGTAGGCCGTCGCCAAGTTCGCCGAGACTGTCGAACACATCGTCTTAGGCACCGCAAAAGGCCCGATCCGCTTTGTCGCGCCGGTTTTCAAAACTGCTTGGTGCGCGGCGAGCATCGCTGAGGTAGACGGCCCGCCAGAGCCTGCCACAAGCCCCGTGCGCTCGTTGATAATGTCACTTTCCTCAAGCCCCGCGTCGGCAATGGCCTGCCCCATGGCGATATGCGCGTAAGCCGCACCCGGCCCCATAAAGCGCAGCGTGCGCTTGTCGACGTGGTCGGCGACATCAAGCTTCACATTGCCCGCAATCTGGCTGCGAAACCCGTGCTCGGCCATGTCGGCATTCGCCGTGATCCCCGACTTGCCCGTCTTGAGCGAGGCAAGCACCTCGTCAACATTGTTCCCGATCGATGAGACAACGCCCATCCCTGTGACAACTACTCGGCGCATGGTGCCTCCTGTTAAACCGTTGAGGTATGTTTAGGACAGCGTGGGCGGAGGGGCAAGGTGGTTGCGAGGTTCACCCATTCGAAGAACGGTTCTTATGCCGAGCATCAAACTGCTCCCAAACGTGCATACGCCCTTTCTGGCGGGCATCCGCCAGCCACATCTTCTTGCGCGCGTCAGCCACTTCCAAATGAAGGTAGATGCCGCCAGAGAATTTCGGCCAGTCGATCGCTAGCCCCTGTTTTACCAACTCCGCCGAAAGATCGCGCCCATCCGGCAAGTAACACTTTGCCACAGTGCGGCCATGTGCATCTTGTTCAGTGATTTCCGCCCGTATTTCCTGCCCCTTGCACAAAGCCACCATTGCCCATTTGGCCTTCTTACCGAAGGGGTGGTTCGATTCTGGCGCATCAATGCCAAATAGCCGGATCTGGGTCTTTTTGATCGTGATGGTATCGCCATCAACAACATAAGCCCTACCAACGATTTCCGTCTGTGTCGGTGTGGGCCGCAACTCAGTGCGATCAAACGGTTGGATTCGCTTTCTAGCAACGGTGCTACGCTGGACAGTTTGCTTTGGAGGCGGCTGGTAGCGACGAGCGTTCTTCTTGCGTAGCGCAAGGAACCAAACGCCAAAGCCCAGAAAGGCCAGAAGAACAATTTCCACAGTTTCAACTCTCCGAAAGGTGCGCATTCACTGCGCACCACTCCAGAAAAATCAAGCGTCGCTCAAAGCCACTTTCAAGTCCGTCACTTCGTAGATCACTTCACCGTCCGCTTCGACGATCCCGTCGGCAACGCCCATTGTCAGGCGGCGCGATTGCAAAGCCTTCTTGAAGTCGATCTTATAGGTCAGCATTTTGCGGTCGGGCCGGACCATGCCTTTGAGTTTCACTTCACCAACGCCAACGGCCATGCCGCGGCCTGTCCAGCCGCGCCAGCCGAGGTTGAAGCCGGTGAGCTGCCAGAGGCCATCAAGGCCCAAACAGCCGGGCATGATAGGGTTGCCGGGGAAGTGACAGTCAAAGAACCAGAGGTCCGGCGTGATATCAAACTCGGCCAAAACGTGCCCCTTACCATGTGCGCCGCCGTCATCCGAAATTTCGGTGATGCGATCCATCATCAGCATCGGCGGCTCCGGAAGCTGGGCGTTGCCCTCTCCAAAAAGCTCGCCACGGGCGCATTTGAGCAGGTCGTCACGGTCAAAACTGGTCGGGTACTGGGCCATAGTCAGGGCATCTTTCTTTCAGGTTACAGTCGCGTTTCGGGCGCGTTTCCGGAGCGTTTCCGGAGTGTTCCCTTTCCTCTAGCACCCCCCTCGCCCTTCCTGCAAGGCTTGGCGGGCGTGGCAAATGCGAACCACTTGCACAATCGCTTGTAAACAGCGGGGTTTTGCCCCTATATTGAGCCGTACAATGACGCCCCTGAAGACGCCCACGAACGCGAAAGAAGCTCCATGACAACTGGCCTTACCGCTCAGGCACGCAGCACCAACTGGCTCTCGAGTGCGGGCCTGCGCCCGACGCGCCAGCGCCTTGCTCTGGCCGAGCTTCTGGTTGGTGACGGCAAGCACCGCCATGTGACAGCCGAGAGCCTGTTTGAGGCGGCCAGTGCCAAGGGGCAGGTTTCACTTGCGACTGTCTACAACACGCTGCGCGCGTTTTGTGACGTGGGGCTGATGCACGAGATCACGGTGGATGGTGCCAAAAGCTATTTTGACACCAACACCTCCGAGCACCCGCACTTCTTCTGGGAAGACACCAGCGAGCTGACAGATGCCTCAACCGAGCGCATGGAGATCACCAATCTTCCGAACGTCCCGCAGGGTGCCGAGATAGCTTCTGTTGACGTCGTGATCCGCCTGCGCCGCACCTGAATGAAGCTCGTCTGGTTGACAGACCTGCACTTTAAAAGCAGCGGAAAGCAGCACCGTCACGATGCGCGCCTGCGCCTTACAGCGGCGATCAACTATGTGAACCAGCACCATGCTGACGCGGCATTCTGCGTGATCAGCGGCGACATTGCCGATGTCCCAACCGAGGAAAACTACGCTGATGTTGCGGCGCGGTTGCAAGCGTTGCGAATGCCTTTCCTGCCGCTCACAGGCAACCATGATGCGCGCGAAGCCTTTGCTGCGCACCTTCCCCTGCCGGAGGGCCGACAGCCTGAGTTCATCCAATATGCGATCTCCCAAAACGGAGCGCGCATCGTCTGTCTCGACACGCTTGCCGTTGGCGATGACGCAGGCTCGCTTTGCAATGCACGCCTTGGCTGGCTTGACGATCAGTTTACGCAAGACAGCACGACGCCAACGCTCGTCTTTCTGCACCATCCGCCGATGGAGCTCGGCCATCCGACGCTTGATCCGAGCCGATTGGTGCAAGGCGACGCCTTGCTTGCGCGGCTCACAGCCCAGCCCTGTGTAAAGCAAATATTCTTCGGCCATGTCCATATGAACGCCGATGGTGTCGTAAACGGCCTGCCCTATGCGGCGCTCAAGGCGGTCATCTTTCAGGCCATGCCTGCCAGCCCTGCTTGGAATTGGGACAGTTTCAACCCTCCCGAGGAAGCCCCCGAAGTCGGCGTCATACGCGTTGAAAACGGGCGCGTCAGCCTGAAGCGCGAGGCCTTTTGTGACGCAGCGGACGGGGTTGACCCTGCCTGAGGCCAAGCGCACAAATCATGCAAACCTCAGGGAGAGATACCATGCGCGCGATAACCTATTCCAAGCTCGGCCCGGCCGTCGATGTGCTCACACTTTCAGAGCTGGACACACCTACGCCCAAGGCCGGCGAAGTGCTGGTGCGGGTGGCGCGTTCGGGCGTGAACCCCTCTGATGTGAAGTCGCGCCAAGGCGCACCCGGCGCAACCGCGCCCGCTTTTGCGCAGGTCATCCCGCATTCTGACGGGGCTGGTGTTGTCGAGGCTGTCGGCGCAGGCGTAGACGCTTCGCGCGTCGGCGAGCGTGTCTGGATCTGGAACGGCCAGTGGCAACGCGCAGACGGCACCTGCGCCGAATATATCGCGCTGCCTGCGGCGCAGGCGGTGCCACTCGCGGATGATCAAAGCTATGATGTGGGTGCCTCGCTCGGCATCCCCGCGCTCACCGCGGCGCACACGGTGCTTGGCGGCGGACCCGTCGAAAACAAAACCCTGCTGGTCTCCGGCGCGGGTGGCTCTGTTGGCTTTATGGCGGTGCAACTGGCCAAATGGGCGGGCGCGCGCGTCGTCGCGACGGCGTCGGCGGGGCCAAGTGCCGAGCACGCTTATGCAGCTGGCGCCGATGTGGTGCTGGATCACCGCGCACCGGACTTGGCAGCGCAAATCCTGCAAGCCACATCGGGCAACCCCATCGACCGTGCCGTTGAGTGCGAGTTCGGGGCGAATATCAACACGCTGTCCGAGGTTATCGCGCCCAATGGTGTGATCTCGGCCTATGGCTCACAGCTTGAGATGACGCCCATGCTGCCCTTCCGCACACTCTTGTTCAAGGCTGTCACCATCGACATAGCACTGGTCTATATCCTGCGCGAAGCCGAGCGCGTAGCCGCCATCAAGCAGGTCACAGCGGCTCTGGCCGACAAGGCCCTCAGCGCGCGGGTGCATAAAGTGTTCAAGCTTGAAGACACCATCGCGGCGCATCAGGCGGTTGAAGCCGCTGGCCGCCACGGCGCTATTCTGATCGACACAGAATAAGGCGGAGCGCGCAAGCGCGCACAGGATATGTCGTCATCCGCTATCCGCTCCTTCCTCCTGTTGGCGCCTGCTGCGCGCGCGGCGTTAAGCAATTTTCGGCCCGCAAAACTGTATGCACGCGTTCTGCACGGAGAGCTGCATACAGTGCTGCATACCTTAGGCACTGGCCCGTTTGAGCCGTTAACCAAGCGGTTCGCTGCCTTAAGATTCCGATAATTTTTATCAGGAAGGGCTTGACCTTCCCCGCCCGCAAGGCCCATCTGAAGGGGATATTCACGCGAACTTTAAGGGGGCCCTATCATGGCTTTTGAACTTCCAGATCTTCCCTACGCCCACGACGCGCTTGCAGGCGCTGGCATGTCAGCCGAGACGCTCGAATTCCACCACGACCTGCACCACAAAGCCTATGTCGACAACGGCAACAAGCTGATCGCTGGCACCGAGTGGGAGAGCAAGTCTCTCGAAGAGATCATCACCGGAACCTACGACAAATCATCTGTCGCGCAGAACGGTATTTTCAACAATATCAGCCAGTTGTGGAACCACAACCAATTCTGGGAGATGATGGGCCCAGGCGGATCAACGATGCCGACGGAGCTTGAAAAGGCGATCAACGAGAGCTTTGGCTCGGTTGCTGATTTCAACACAGCCTTCGCCGCGGCAGGCGCTGGCCAGTTCGGTTCGGGCTGGTGCTGGCTTGTGCAAAACAGCGACGGCTCGCTGGCTGTAACCAAGACAGAAAACGGCGTGAATCCGCTGTGCTTTGGCCAAACGGCCCTGCTTGGCTGCGATGTTTGGGAACACTCCTACTACATCGACTACCGCAACAAGCGTCCGGCATACCTTGATAACTTCCTGAAAAACCTCGTTGATTGGGAAAACGTCGCCTCACGCATGAGCTAAGTCGCGACGCTAAAACCTTCAGAGCGCCCTGCCCGAAACGGCGGGGCGTTTTACGTTCGGGCAACCGCCAAAGCACTTGCAGTTTGGCGCGTCGCACCTATCTTGCCTCCATTCGCGCAACCTGATCGGCCCGCCTCATGCCTTCTCGCCTGCCCATAGTTTTCATTGTGATGACTGTCGTCATCGACGCTATGGGCATTGGCCTGATCATGCCGGTGATGCCGGAGTTGATCCAGGAGGTGCAAGGTGGCACGCTGGCCAGCGCGGCGCTTTGGGGCGGTATCCTGACAACAGCTTTCGCTGTCATGCAGTTCCTGTTTTCGCCGCTCATCGGGGCGCTGTCAGACAGGTTCGGCCGCCGCCCCGTGCTGCTCGTTAGTCTTTTGGTCATGGCTGGCGACTACGTTGTCATGGCTTTGGCGGGAAGTATCTGGCTTTTGCTTGTTGGCCGCATTGTCGGCGGTATCACAGCCGCGACACATTCCACCGCGATGGCCTATATGGCAGATGTTTCAGCCCCCCACGAAAAGGCCGCGCGCTTTGGCCTGATTGGCGCGGGGTTTGGCATAGGCTTCGTGTTTGGCCCTGTTCTGGGCGGTTTGCTCGCCGAATATGGCACGCGCGCGCCGTTTTGGGCTGCGGGTGCCTTGGCCTTTGCCAATGCCATGTTCGGCGCATTCGTGCTGCGCGAAACCGTGACCAAGCGCAAACGCCGCCGCTTTGAATGGCGTCGCGCCAACCCGCTGGGGGCGCTGCGCTCGATCAGCAGCTTTCAAGGCCTCACCCCACTGCTCACTGTCTACTTTTTCTTCCAAGTTGCGCATTATGTTTACCCCGCCGTCTGGGCCTATTTCGTCACCGAAAGGTTTGACTGGTCACCGCGTATGATAGGCCTGAGCCTCGGGGTTTACGGCGTGTTCTTCGCGCTGGTTCAGGGTCTGTTGGTGAAGCCCTCCATCGCTTGGCTGGGCGAGCGCCGCGCCGTTGTTGTAGGGCTTTGCGTTGACATTGTCTCGCTGGTCTTCCTCGGGTTCGTGACCAATGGCGCGGTGCTATTGGCGCTCATCCCGGTCTTTTCGTTCGGAGCTATTTCGACACCCGCGCTGCAAGGCATGATGTCACGTAACGTCGCCGACAATGCGCAGGGCGAGTTGCAGGGCGTGAGCGGCTCGCTCTCCTCGCTGTCGATGATCATCTCGCCTTTGTTGATGACAGGTATATTCGCCTATTTCACGGCCGCCCATGCCCCTCTCTACCTGCCTGGCGCGCCTTTCCTTGTGGCGGCGCTGATCATGCTCGTCAGCCTCGGGTTGTTTCTGGCCAGCAAATCAACACAGCTTGGCCAGAACGCGACGTCATAAAGTCGCGTTTCTGGCTTGAAGCTTTGGCAATGGCGCGGCAGGGTCTTCCCAAAGGGAGTAATCACATGACAGCCATCAAAGCCGCCGTTTGCCACGCTTTCGGAACCCCGCTGACAGTCGAAACCGTCGCGTTGCGCGCGCCCGATATGGGCGAGATCGAAGTCAAACTCGACGCAGTGGCGATCTGCCACTCCGATATTTCCTACGCCGAAGGCGCTTGGGGCGGCTCGCTGCCTGCGGTCTATGGCCACGAGGCGGCGGGGCGCATTACGGCGCTTGGCGGCGGCACAACCGGCTTTCAGGTTGGCGACAGTGTTATCGTCACGCTGATCCGGGCGTGCGGCACCTGCCCTGCCTGCGCGGGTGGCAAACCCACGATTTGCGGCACGCCCTATGATGGCGACAAAGGCCCGCTCACAACAGCCGACGGCGGCAAGCTGCACCAAGCCATGGCCTGCGGGGCTTTCGCCGAGAAAGTCGTGGTTGACCAGAGCCAGATCGTGACCATCCCTGAAGACATGCCCAAAGATGCGGCTGCGCTGATTTCTTGCGGCGTCATCACCGGTGTCGGCGCAGTCGTGAACGCGGCGCAACTGCGGGCTGGCCAAGACGTTGTCGTTATCGGTGCTGGCGGTGTTGGCCTCAACGCGATCCAGGGCGCGCGCATCGCTGGCGCACGGCGCATCGTGGCGGTTGATATGAGCGAAGAAAAGCTTGAAATCGCCAAGCAGTTCGGGGCAACAGACGGCGTTCTGGCAACCAAATCAAGCCCTTGGCGCGCGGCGAAAGTGGCCTTGGGCCGAGGCGCCGATGCTGTTCTCGTGACAGTTGGCGCGGCCAAGGCCTATGACGATGCTCCAAAATATCTGGGCTATGGCGGTAAGGTTGTCATGGTGGGCATGCCAGCTGTGGGCGCCTCTTCAACCTATGAAGCGGGAAACTTTGCCGCAGTCGGGCAGTCGATGATCGGCTCGAAAATGGGCGATACGGTTATCCAGCGCGACATCCCGTGGATGGTTGATCTTTACCAGCAGGGTCGCCTCAAACTTGACGAGCTGATCTCGAACCGCTGGACGCTTGAGCAGATCAACGAGGCGATTGCCGACACAAAAACAGGCAGCGCCAAGCGCAATGTGATTGTATTTTAACAGCCCGCGAGGGAGGCTTTGATGACCGAGGTAACGCTCAGCGACACCGGAGATGTGCTGAAAGTCGGCACAAAGCGCTTTCATGCGATATGGCTGCGCGACAACGCCCAAGACGCGGCCACGCGGGACGCGGGCAATGGCCAGCGGCTGATCACACTGGCCGACTTGCCCGCTGACGTCAGCATCCGCGAAGCCGCAGTTGAAGGTGACACGCTCACGCTGACATTCGCACCTGAGAACAAGGTTGTGGCCTACTCTGTCCGCTGGCTTATGGCCAACGCTTATGACAAGGCGCATGAATGCGCGCTCGGCCACCCGCCAGAGCATGTCGAACCTTGGGGCAGCGGGCTGCAAGCCGCCGTGCCCAGCGCGCCTCTGGCTGCATTGAAAGACTTTGAAGCAACGCGCCTCGGCTGGCTTGACGCAGTGCGCCGCTACGGCTTTGCCAAAGTCACCGACATGCAGGGAACGCCGGAAGAGCTGTTTGAAATCGTTGACGTTTTCGGCTTCGTGCGCGAGACAAACTATGGCCGTCACTTTGAAGTGCGCACCGAGGTGAACCCCGTGAACCTTGCCTACACGGGCCTTGGCTTGCAGGCCCACACAGACAACCCCTACCGCGACCCGCAGCCAACTTTGCAAGTTCTCGCCTGCTTGGAGAACTCGGCTGAGGGCGGTGAAAACATGGTGGTTGACGGTTTCGCTTGTGCGCTGCGACTGCGCGGGGAAGACCCGGAAGGCTTCGCTGCACTCTGCAACTATTCCGCCCGCTTTGCCTACACCGGCAGCGAAGGAGTTGCGCTGCATTCGCGCCGTCCGATCCTTGAGGTCAGCCCGGAAGGCACGCTGCAAGCCATCCGTTTTAACGCGCGCTCGATCGCGCCGCTGACGGACGTGCCGTTTGACGCGATGGAGGCCTACTACCGCGCCTACCGCCGCCTGTCTGACATCATCGACAGCCCCGAGATGGAGGTGACCTTCAAGCTCGCGCCCGGCGAGGCCTTCATCGTCGACAACACCCGCGTGTTGCATGCGCGCAAAGGCTATTCGGGCGAAGGCACGCGCTGGCTACAGGGCTGCTACGCCGACAAGGACGGGCTGCTGTCAACGCTCACAGCCCTTGAGGAAAGCCTGTGAAGGCCCCGACACGCGAGACGATCGTGGCCTTTCTGGGCGACATCTTCGAGCGTTGCGGGCATGAGGAATACCTCGGCGAACCTGTCACAATGGCCGAGCATATGCTGCAAGGCGCCACGATTGCCGAGCAGCAAGGCCTGCCGGAAGACATCATCGTCGCCGCGCTCTTGCATGATATCGGGCATTTCACCTCCGAGTTCGGCACCTTTCGCATGGACGACACGCAAGACCGCTTCCATGAGGAGGCCGGTGCAGAAGTGCTGGCCGAGTTCTTCCCCAGCATTGTGACAGATTGCGTGCGCCATCACGTGGCCGCCAAGCGCTATCTCTGCGCCACCAAGCCGTCTTACTACGACAGGCTCTCCGAGGCTTCGATCCACTCGCTCAACCTGCAAGGCGGGCCGATGAGCGCGGAAGAAGTCGCCGTCTTCGAGCAAAACCCCAACCTCGATAAGATCATCCAAGTCCGCTACCTTGATGAGGCGGGCAAACACCCGGACATGCAAACGCCTGACTACTGGCATTTTGCCCCGATGGTGCAGCGCATCGTCGATAAGCATTTAGGAGCCTGACATGCACCTCAAAGACCTCGACATCATCGTGACAGCGCCGCCAGCCCCCGGTTGGGGAGGGCGCTACTGGATACTGGTCAAGCTCACAACAGACACCGGCATCACCGGCTGGGGCGAATGCTATGCAAGCTCTGTCGGGCCAGAGGCCATGCGCGCCGTCATCGAGGACGTGTTCGCGCGCCACATGGAAGGCGAGAACCCCGAGAATGTCGAGCTGATGTTCCGCCGCGCTTATTCGTCGGGCTTCACGCAGCGGCCCGACCTCACAGTCATGGGGGCCTTCTCCGGCCTCGAGATCGCCTGTTGGGACATTTTGGGAAAGGCCCGCGAACGCCCCGTTTACGCGCTGCTTGGCGGGCGGATGAACGAGCGCATCCGCACCTATACCTACCTCTACCCGCTGCCGCACCACGACATGGAAACCTTCTGGACAGACCCTGACGCCGCCGCCGAAAGTGCGCTGGACTGCGTCGAGCGCGGCTACACTGCGGTGAAGTTTGACCCGGCAGGGCCTTACACCCTGCGCGGCGGCCACATGCCCGCGATGAGCGATATCTCGACATCGGTCGCTTTCTGCAAAGCTATCCGCGAAGCCGTCGGCGACAAGGCCGACTTGCTGTTTGGCACCCACGGGCAGTTCAACACAGGTGGCGCGATCAGACTTGGCCAAGCGCTCGAGCCCTACTCACCGCTCTGGTATGAAGAGCCGACACCGCCGGACAACATTGAAGACATGGCACGGGTTGCGCGCAACGTGCGCATCCCCGTGGCCACTGGCGAGAGGATGACAACAAAGGCCGAGTTTGGCGCCGTGCTGCGCGCCGGTGCCGCCGAGATCCTCCAGCCGGCCTTGGGCCGCGCGGGCGGCATCTGGGAGATGAAGAAAGTGGCCGCCATGGCCGAGTGTTTCAACGTGCAAATGGCGCCACACCTTTACGCCGGGCCAGTTGAGTGGGCCGCCAACCTGCACCTCGCGGCCTCAATTCCCAACCTGCTGCTCGCCGAAACCATCGAGACAGACTTCCACGATGCGCTGATCAACAGTTCTATTCGCGTCGACAACGGTTTTGTGCGGCTCTCCGAGGCCCCGGGCCTTGGCATTGAGGTCAACGAAGAGCTGGCGCGCGCGCACCCCTATCGCGGCGAGGCGCTGCACCTGGAGATGCGCGAAGAGCCCTGCGACTATCAGAACGGCAACAACTTTCAGGGCGGTGCTCCCGCTGGCAGCGAATAGCAGCGAATGGCTCGCCATCCTTAAAAGACTGTGATACATAGCAATCACGCTATGTGAGTTATCCGAAAGAGTTGTAAGACCGTTATGAACATCCAGATCTCCGCGCCCCCTGAAGAAATGGCTCAAAGCGCCGAAAACGCCGCCGCCTATCTCAAAACGCTGGCCCATGAGGGCCGTCTGATGATCCTGTGTCATCTCGGCTCTGGCGAGAAGTCAGTGGGCGAGCTGGAAGAGCTTTTGTCGATGCGCCAAGCGGCTGTCAG
The DNA here is from genome assembly GCA_947497495.1 of uncultured Lentibacter sp. Lineage (GTDB taxonomy): Bacteria > Pseudomonadota > Alphaproteobacteria > Rhodobacterales > Rhodobacteraceae > Lentibacter. The sequence continues at coordinate 45,522 of CANMGT010000003.1, read as the reverse complement.
CCAGATGCTTGCACGCCTTCGCGAAGATGGGTTGGTAGAAACCCGACGCCAAGGCAAGACGATCTATTACTCGCTTGCAGATGAAAACACAGCCGAGGTTATCTCGCTGCTTTATCGCCTGTTCTGCGCGCCCGCTGGCGCGACGTGCAACTAAGACAGCCGCGCTTGGCTTACCTAACGTCAAACGGCACAGATCTGTTGAATTTTTGAAAACGACGCTCGCATTTGCCTTTAAGCGAGGCTAGCATTTTGCCAAATTGCAACGCTCTAATTCGCGATACCTAAGGACATGCCATGACACTTCAGATCGACACTTCCCGTTTCAAAAACCTAGCCATTGAAGCCCATGACGATGGCGTCTGGGTCGTCACGCTCAACCGCCCGACAAAGCGCAATGCGCTGAACGCGGACACGGTTGAAGAGTTGGTCGAGTTTTTCGCCGCTGCGCCGCGTGCGGGTGTGCGCGCGGTTGTTCTGGCCGGATCTGGCGATCACTTCTGCGCGGGGCTTGATCTGGTCGAACATCATAGCGAAGACCGCAGCCCGGCCGAGTTCATGCATCTCTGCCTGCGCTGGCATGAGGCCTTTAACAAAATGGAATACGGCGGTGTGCCCGTCATCGCGGCGCTGCACGGTGCCGTTGTTGGCGGCGGCCTTGAGTTGGCCAGCTCGGCCCATGTCCGCGTGATGGACCAAACCGCTTACTTCGCGCTGCCAGAAGGCCAGCGCGGCTTGTTCACAGGCGGCGGTGCAACCATCCGCGTGACAGACCTCGTCGGAAAAGCCCGCATGATCGACATGATGCTGACAGGCCGTGTCTATCAGGGCCAGGAGGCGGTTGATCTCGGCTTGGCGCAGTATATCGTCGAAGGCTCAAGCTTTGATGCGGCCATGGAGCTTGCCCGCAAAGCCGCGCAGAACCTGCCGCTGTCAAACTTCGCGATCTGCTCGGCGGTAAGCCACATGCAAAACATGTCGGCGCTTGATGCCGCCTACGCGGAATCTGTGGTGGCGGGTGTCGTCAACACACAGCCTGACGCGCGTGCGCGCTTGGCGGCTTTCGCTGACAAAAGCGCGGCCCGCGTGCGCCCGAACAGCTAAATCCTCAGGCTTTGGCGGCGTTTGCTGCGGCGGTGCCGATGATCGTGCGCAGCCAGGCGTGCGGCGCCGAAGCATGGGTGCGGGCTGTCCAGAACATATCAATCGGAAAGCGCCCCCGAAACGGGCAGGCCACGGTAACGATCGCATCGCCGAAGGTGCGCGCAACCCGTGTGGGCACCGTCGCGATCATATCGGTTCCGCAGATGATGTCTTGCAGGTTCGCAGGGCTTGGCACTTCCATCGCCGTGTTTGGCGCGTAGCCCGCCCGCTCCATGACGCTCAGAAAGCGCGACTGAAAGTTGCCACCGTAGTTCACCACAACTTGCGGTGCATTCACGAAAGTCTCGACATCCATCACGGATTTGGCGAGCGGGTTGGCCGGATCCATGATGCAGACATAGTCTTCGCGCAACAGCGTGCGCTTGAAATACCCCGGTTCGTTGATCTGGATAGGGCCGATGAGAATGTCACTTTCCGAGCGTGTCAGCTGGCTTTTGCCCTGCACCGTTGAGGAGATGATCTTGAGCGCAATCCCCGGAGCCTCGTGGCGCAAAACGCGCACGACTTCGGGGATGATCGTGACCCGCTCGTAGTAGTTGCAACTGATGCCGATGCGTAGAGCAGCAACCGCCGGATCAAACTCCCGCGGCGCAACCATCGCCTCGAACTTGTCCAAAAGCGCGCTGCTTTGCTCGACGATCTCGTCACAGCGTTTGGTTGACACCATAGCCGAGCCTTGGCGCACAAAAAGCGGATCGCTAAACACCTCTCGAAGGCGCGCGACAGTGTAGCTTACCGTCGATTGTGCCACGCCAAGCGTGTCGGCCGTCTGCGAAAAGCTGCCATGGGCATGCACCAAGCGCAGGGTGCGCAGCGAGGCAAAGTCCAGCGCCCGAATGTCTGATGCCATCACGCTTCTCCATCGAAATTCCCGATAGTCTTCATCAGATCAATCGGATTGCCCTATGTCAACGGCTTGAGTACCGTTTTCAAGCTGCCAACGGGAGGAAGGCGATGCTCACCAAACCGGTCTCTGGGGTTCCAACAGATGAATCCATCTCGATTGAGGCGCTCATCGACGCGCCCTACGACATTTACAAATGCCTGCGCGCGCAATCGCCTGTGACGCGGGTGCCAAGCATCAACCGCATTATGCTCACCAAGGCCGCCGACACCAAGCGCGTGAAGGAGGATTGGGAGCTGTTCAGCTCGGATGATCCGCGCACCCCGATGACCCGCGCCTTTCAGGCCCACACCCTGATGCGCAAAGACGGAGAGCCGCACAAACGCGAGCGCAACGCGATGGCGCCCGCGTTTTCACCGAAAAACATCAAGGGCTGTTGGCAGGAAATCTACACGCAAGTCGCGCAGGACTATATCGCGCGCCTGCCCCGTGGCGAGACGGTTGACTTGTTTCAAGCCCTCGCGGCGCCCTATGCGGCCCGCTGCCTCACACATCTGCTTGGCATCCCTGAAGCGAGTGACGATGAGATGATCCGCTGGTCACAACACCTGATCGACGGGGCCGGCAACTTCGGCGAGCGCCCCGATCTTTTCGAGAGGTCTGACCGCTCGAATGCCGAGATGAACGCGCTGTTTGACGACTGCGTCAAGCGCGTGCGCCGCACGCCCGACCAGTCGGCCTTGTCGGCGATGGTCAATGCCGAGAACCCGATCGAAACAAGCCAGATTTATGCGAACGTCAAAATCGCCATCGGCGGCGGCATCAACGAGCCGCGCGACGCCTTGCTGACAATACTCTACGGGCTGTTCACCAACCCCGAGCAGCTTGAAGCCTGCAAGGCAGGTGCGCTCTGGAATGAAGCCTTTGAGGAGGGTGTTCGCTGGGTCGCGCCCATTCAAGTCAGCTCGCGACGCGTGATGCAAGACACTGAAATCGGCGGTTTCGAGATCGCGAAAGACGAGGTTGTGATGACAGTGCAAGCCTCGGCCTGCCACGACGAAGAGCTTTACGAGCGCCCCGAAGACTACAACCTGTTTCGCCCTAAAACACCGCATCAGGCCTTTGGCAACGGGCCACACTTTTGCCAGGGCACGCATATCGCGCGCCGGATGCTGGCGCAAATCATCCTGCCAATGTTGTTTGACAGGTTTCCCAACATGTCCTTGCCCGACCCTGCCGCTGTCAAGTTTTCCGGCTTCGGGTTTCGCGGGCCACTCAGCCTGCCCGTAACTTTGACCTAACCAACTATAAAAAACCAAACCAAAAGGGAGACGACACCATGATCAGAAGACACCTCATCAAGACAGCCGCAGCCGCGGCTCTTGTAGCAGGGCTCAGCCCAAGCCTCGCTGCCGCGCAGGACGTTACCTTGCGCTTGCACCAGTTTCTGCCGCCGCCTGCGACTGTGCCAAAGCACATTCTCAAGCCTTGGGCCACCCGCGTGGAAGAGGCCTCTGGTGGCAAGCTCAAGATCGAGCATTTTGATGCGATGTCGCTTGGCGGCCGCCCGCCCGAGCTTATGGATCAAGCCATTGATGGCGTCGCCGACATTACGATGACAGTTGTCGGCTACACCCCCGGCCGCTTCCTGAAAACCGAAGTGTTCGAACTGCCCTTCATGATGACCAACCCTGTCGCCACGTCTATGGCGTTTCAGGATATGGTCGAAACCGACTTGCAGCAAGGCGAATACAAAGACCTTAAAGTCTTGGGCGCATGGGTTCACGGCCCCGGCGTGATCCACGCGGATCGGCCGATCGAGACAGTTGAGGACATGGAAGGACTGAAAGTGCGCGGCCCGACACGGGTTATCAACAACCTTCTGGAAGAGCTCGGTGCGACGCCGGTTGGCATGCCTTTGCCTGCCATTCCCGAAGCACTCTCCAAGGGCGTTGTCGGCGGCACGGTGATCCCGTGGGAAGTCACGCCGGCGATCAAACTCTCTGAGCTTGTCGACAACCACACCGAGTTTACAGGCGACGAGGCGCTCTACACGGCGACGATCATTATGGTGATGAACAAGGCCAAATACGAGAGCCTGCCTGACGACATTCGCGCCGCGATTGACGCTGAGTCCGGCATAAAACTGTCAAAGTTCGCCAGTGAAGTGATGTGGGCCAAAGACGCGCCCGGACGTGCGATTGCCGAAGAAGCGGGCAACAACATCATCCAGCTTCCCGCGGAAGAAGTTGCGCGCTTTAAAGAAAAGGCCCAGCCCGTTATCGCGGCTTGGGTGGCTCAAATGGCCGAAAAGGGGATCGACGGTGACAAGCTGATCGCCGAGGCCAAAGCGCTGATCAAAAAGCACGGCGGCTAAGCCTGTCTCAAGCGAAAAGTGCTGGCGCGATGGCGTGCCAGCACTGCCGAAACATCAGCTTTCAAGCGCGACTATCATATCAACGCGCGTTGCGTGACGCCCGCCTTCGAACTCGGCGTTCAGGAAAGCATCAACAATATCAATCGCTAGCCCCGCCCCGACAACACGCTCGCCGATCGAGAGCATGTTGGCATTGTTGTGCTGGCGGATCATGCGGGCCGAGAAGGTGTCAGCGCAGGTGCCGCAACGGATGCCTTTGACCTTGTTCGCCGCCATCATGATCCCCTGCCCCGTGCCACAAAGGATGATGCCAAGTGCGCAGTCGCTCGAGGCAACAAGCCGCGCGGCCGCTTCGCCATGCTTTGGGTAATGCGTGCTTTCCGGCGAAGTCGGCCCGATATCGACAGCCTCCCAACCCAGCGCCTCAACATGTGCCGCAATCGCTTGGCGAAGCTCGATTGCCGCGTGGTCACTTGAAAGGGCGATGCGTTTGTTGGCGGTCATGGCTGGGTGTCCTGTTTGCAGAGGTGAGATGCGCAGAAAAATACGTGGCGATCCCGGGAGGACTCGAACCCCCAACCCCCTGCTTAGAAGGCAGGTGCTCTATCCAGTTGAGCTACAGGACCGCTGCGCCCTATTTGCGCAAAGCTGCCAGCAAAGGCAAGAGCGCTGCGTCAGAAAGGTGCCTTGAGTTCGGCTTTGGCTTTACCATATGTCTACCAAGACGCCTGTTTTTAGGAAACCTCATGTCAAACAGCCCCGAACCTGCCTCACAAGAACTTCCGCTGCCAGACAATGGTATCGGCGGTATCGGTGCAAAAGCTGCGGCCACGGCCAAAACAGGCGGGGTGCGCTGGCCAAGCTGGCATTTTCTTTTCGTGATCCCGCTTTTTGTCATGTTCGGCGGCGTGATGGGGCTCTACTTCCAACCGCCTGGCCTGCAAGCCTTTTTTGGCCTCACAGGGCTGACACCGGGCGGCGGAACCGACACGCCCATCGCGCAGGCTATCGAGCGGGTGCAGGCCCAGCAAGAGGTTGCCGTGATCAGCGAGGGCGACATCGTTGCACTGGGGCGGCTGCTGCCTGCTGGCAAGGTTGTCGCGGTGGCGCTGCCCTATGGCTCAAGCGACGCGCGCGTGCAGTCGCTTGACGTGACCGTCGGCCAGACAGTCGCTAAGGGCGACATTCTGGCGGTGCTTGATAACCGGGCGAAGTTGCAAAACGCACTCAACGGCGCCGAGGCAAACCTGCAGGTCAGCCAAGCCAACCTCTTACAGGTTCAGGAAACGATCCGCGCCAGCCGCGAGGAGGCCGAAGCTGCCCTCGCGCGCGCCCAGACAACGGCGGCGCAGGCGCAAGCCGAGTTGAACCGCCTCACGCCCCTGCTGACGCGCGGCGTAACAACCGCCTCGGCAATCGATGCCGCCCAAGCACGGGCCGATGAGGCCGCCCGCGACGTGGAACGCGCCCTCGCAACGCTGTCGCGCTATGAGGCTGGCTCCGGTGCGGTGCAAGCCGACATCGCTGTCGCCGAGGCCAATGTCTATGCCGCCAAAGTCGAAGTCACGCGCGCCAGATCTGATCTTGACCACGCCCTCGTGCGGGCGCCGATCTCCGGCACGGTGCTTGACATAAACGCCCGCGTTGGCGAGCGGCCCGGCAGCGCGGGCCTGCTTGACCTTGGCGATACCTCGCAAATGACGGTTGAAGCCGAAGTCTACCAAACCATGATCGGCCGCGTCGCCATTGGCGACCCTGTCACCATCACCGCCCAAGCGCTTGGCGCGCCGCTCTCAGGCCGCGTGCAGGCAATCGGGCTTGAGATCAACCGCCAGTCGATCACCTCCGATGACCCTGCCGCAAACACCGATGCGCGCGTTGTAGACGTGATCATCGAGCTTGATGCGCCCTCCTCCCAGCGGGCAGAACGCTTCACTAATCTTGAGGCCATCGTGCGCATAGATGCAGGCCGCGCCAGCGCGGTTGGCGGAGAATGAACAAGCTGCTGGAACGCCTGATTGGCCGCCTGCCCATCGGCTGGCTGCAACTGAGCCACAACAAGGGGCGCTTTGCCGCCGCCATAGCGGGCGTGGCCTTCGCGACGCTGCTTGTGCTCATGCAGCTTGGTATCCAGGGGGCGATGAAGATTGGCTCGCTGATGCCCTATAGTTTGCTCAACGCCGACATCATCATCTCGGCCAATGACGGCAGCACCCTGACCGACCGCAGCAATGTGGCCCGCGCGCGGCTGTTTCAGGCGCTCGGCGTGGCCGGAGTCGCCAGCGGCGCGCCGGCCTATATTGGCATTCTGGAGTTTCGCCAGCCTGATGGCGTGCCGACAACCCTGCAAACCTTCGGCTTCAGTGTTTCCGACAAAGCCTTTACCACAGCTGATGTTGCGGCGAAGTTTGATCAGCTCGCGCTTGAAAACACCGCGCTGATTGATGTCAAAACCCGCGGTGTCGATGCCGCGATCTTTGAAGAGCTGAAGGCAGGCAAGCCCTACCCTTTCGAAGTGAACGGCCAAACGCTCAACGCTGTTGACACCATCGAGGTAGGCGGCACCTTCACAGCGGACGGCACCATGTTTGTCTCCGATCAAACCTTCTTGCGTTTTTTTGGCAAACGCACGAGCAGCGCACCCAACCACATCTTGCTCAAGGTTGCAGATGGCGTCTCGCCAACCGTGGTTTTGGAACGGCTACGCGCCAAATTCAAGGGACAGGCGCTCACCATCGAAACACTCGACGACTTCGCCGCAGCCGACCTCGCCTTTCAGACTACAGAACGCCCCACCGGCATTATCTTCGGCTTTGGCGTCATCATGGGCACGATCGTTGGTATCGTGATCGTCTATCAGGTGCTCAGCACCGATGTCGCCGATCACCTGCGCGAATATGCGACCTTCAAAGCCATGGGCTATGACCAGCGGTTCTTCCTCGGCATCGTCACGGAAGAGGCGATCATTCTCGCGGTGCTGGGCTACATACCCGGTCTGTTCGCTTCGTTCGGGCTCTATCAGGTGATGACAACCCTCACCTCCCTGCCCGTCCAGATGGACGGCGCGCGCATTGTCTATGTCTTTGTCGGCACATTGCTGGCCTGTGCGCTGTCTGGCGCTATCGCCACTCGCCGCCTCGCGGCCGCTGATCCGGCGGATCTGTTCTGATGAGCGCGCCTGCACTCACCTTATCGCAGCTCGACCATTTCTTTGGCACGGGTGAAGCGCGCAAACAGGCGATCTTTGACATCAACCTCACGCTGGAGCGCGGCAAGCTGACAATCCTCATGGGCCCCTCCGGCTCAGGCAAGACAACACTGCTGACGCTCATGGGCTGCCTGCGTGAAGTGCAAAGCGGCTCGGTAAAGCTGCTCGGCGAAGAGTTGCGCGCCGCCCCCGAGGCACAGCTGGTAAGCCTGCGCCGCCGCTTGGGTTTTATCTTTCAGGCGCATAACCTGCACGAAAGCCTGACGGCGACACAAAACGTGCTGATGGGGCTGCAAGTGCATGGCAAGGGCAACCCCGCCCAACAGCGCAAGGCCGCACGCCACATGCTGGGGCTTGTCGGGCTGTCTGACAGGCTCGACTACCTGCCAAGCAGTCTCTCGGGCGGCCAAAAACAACGCGTTGCCGTGGCGCGCGCGCTGGTCTCCAACCCCGAGATTGTCTTCGCGGACGAGCCGACAGCTGCACTCGACAAGGAGTCAGGCCATACGGTTGTGAAAATGCTCAAAACCCTCGGCGAGGAACGTGGCACAACCACTGTCATGGTCACCCACGACAACCGCATTCTGGAAATGGCAGATCGCATCATCACGATGGAAGAAGGCCGCGTGATCAGCGACGAGCTCCAGACCCCGAAGGGCTAACGCGATGCCACCCCGCTTCCGCTGCGCACGCTTTGACCGCTTTGCGGGACGGAGCTGCCGATTGTTCTGCCATGGCGAAGTTCCGCTTTCTATCGCGGTTCCTAGCTGTTTAGAGCATCTTTTGACGTTTATCCCAGGCCGCTGAGTGCCGTGAAGGAAGTGACAAAGAGGACCATGATGGCACCTTGACCAAGGAACCAGAACGCCGTCCTAATGTAGGGAATGTTGGCGAGGTAGACCGCAACAAAGCCGAGCCGAGCAACAACATAAACAAGGGCAGCGGCGTCGTAAATAGGACCGTCTGCATTCAGATAGAGAGCAACGGCGCAAATAGGGAGAAATGCCGCCAAGCTTTCGATGTTGTTAGCAATGGATCTTTCAATGCGTCGATCAAAATCGTGTTTCCTGATCGCCTCTGACCTTCGGCCTAAGCCCCAGCGCAGCCCGTGCGCGACAGCAATATAGGACCCATGGAAGAGCAACAAAATCACATGCAGGCCGCCCATAAGTAGTAAAGCCATCGGTAAGTTCATGCTGCGTCCCTTTCTCTTTGCCCTCGCTCAAACTTAAGCGAAGTGTATAAAGGAAAAAATGGACAAGAAAGGACATCTGGGGGCCAAATATGGACAGGCAGATCAATTGGGATGACTTGAAATTTCTTGTGGCGCTCGACACGTTCGGTGGTCTGAAAAAGGCAGCGGATCAGCTCGGATATAGCCATCAAACGGTCGCCAGGCGGATGAGATCCCTCGAGAAGGAACTGGGGGTTCGATTGACGGACAAATCAGGCCAAAGATGGACCCTTACCCAAAAAGGAAAGGATGTTTTGGTTGTCGCTCAGCAAATGGAGCAAAAGGCTCATGAAGTCCTTCGGCTGTCGAACAACGAAGCAGAAGCATATTCTGGCAGAGTTGGAATCTCGTCTGTGAGTTGGGGTATGGATTTGATCGTTCTCCCCGCGTTGAAGGAAATTCAGTCCAAGTACCCGGATCTATCATTCGACCTGATCACTCAGGACGAAATGTGTAGTATTGAGGCCGGCGATGTCGATCTAGCCTTGAGATTTACCAAGACCCCGCCTCAAGATCTTATCGGCAACAAGATCGGTTCGGTGCGATTGGGGCTGTACGGTACAGCGGCCAATGCTGAGTTATTCAAGAAAACGCGTTATGCCGACATTACCTTCATTCAAATGTCGCACGCGCCGGTTCATCATGATCAATGGTTCGCTCTGGAAGATGCCCCGAAGCGCACGATGTTCGTAAATGATCTTCAAACCATGTTATTGGCTGTTCAGCATGGTCTTGGGGTGGCGCTATTGCCGACAGCTGTTGCGAACAACCAAGAAGCGCTGGTTCGCATGCCCGCTGAGCCAATCGTCACACAGAACTCTGCGTGGATTTTGCGGCATCAAGACAACCGCACATCAAACAAAGTGCGCGCCGTTGCGGCAGAAGTTGGCAAGATTGGCAAAAGAATTCTCGCAGCGTCCTAAGATCCTGTTCCAGCCATTCATACAGGTCGCAACATTCGTCAATGTGGGCTCGAGCCGGACATTCGCCGCGGGTAGCACAAACGGCCGTTTTTTTGACGAAGGGCGCCCGCTCAGCCAGCCGCGCGACCACGCCTGCGCGCTCACCTTGCGGATGCCAGTGTTTAGTGCGTCCAGGGCACGCGGCGGTTGGTGGCGAAGTTTTCGCCGTAGCCGCCTGCGCGAATGTTGGGTTTGCGCTTGTGGGGCTCTTGCACAACGGCCTCAATCCCATGCGCCTGAGCATACTCAAGCGCGGCTTCTTTGCTGTCAAACTTGAGCTTCACCTGCGCTTGCGTATCAGATGACGAAGTCCAGCCCATCAGCGGATCAACCTCGCGACGCGACGCCGGCGCAAACTCCAGAACCCAGTGCTTTGTCTTGCCAGTGCCTGACTGCATAGCGTTTCGGGCGGGTTGATAAATACGTGCGCGCATGGTTTGGCTCCAAATTACTTGACTATTTATCGGGGATTTCTGCAAAAGTCGCAAGCCGGAATTGGCCCTATGGTGAATGCGATCCTCCTGCCAAATTCTGTCAGTAGGTGGCGCGCCCCGCCCTTGCAATCGGCCCTCAAAAGCCACAGGTTGAGAGCCTGACAACAAGCGAGCTGCCGCCCCATGCCCCATGCCCACACCGACACCTCTCCTGCCCTGATGAACGCCCCTGTTGGCGCCGTGCGGGAGCGTGAGAAGCTTGAGGGTGGCAAGGCCTTTGTCATGCACACGCCCTTTACCGCTGCGGGCGATCAGCCCACCGCGATTGCCGAGCTCAAACAAGGCATCCTTGAGGGCGAGCGCAACCAGGTGCTGCTGGGGGCGACGGGCACGGGCAAGACGTTCACCATGGCGAAAGTCATCGAGGAAACCCAGCGCCCTGCGATCATCCTTGCGCCCAACAAGACGCTCGCGGCCCAGCTTTACGGCGAGATGAAAGGCTTCTTCCCCGACAACGCTGTCGAGTATTTCGTGTCGTTCTACGACTACTACCAACCCGAGGCTTATGTGGCCCGCTCGGATACCTTCATCGAGAAAGAAAGCCAGATCAACGAGCAGATCGACAGGATGCGTCACTCGGCCACCCGCGCGCTCCTTGAGCGTGACGATGTGATCATCGTCGCCTCGGTGTCGTGCATCTACGGTATCGGCTCTGTGGAAACCTACGGCGCCATGACGCAAGACCTGATCGTCGGCAACGACTACGACCAGCGCTCTGTCATGGCAGACCTCGTCGCGCAGCAATACAAACGCAACGACGCGGGCTTTCAGCGCGGCTCCTTTCGTGTGCGCGGCGACAGTCTCGAAATCTGGCCTGCGCACCTTGAAGACCGCGCCTGGAAGCTCAGCTTCTTTGGCGAAGAGCTTGAAAGCATACAGGAGTTTGACCCGCTCACAGGCGAAAAAGCCGGCACGATGGACAAGGTGCGCGTCTACGCCAACTCGCACTACGTAACGCCCAAGCCAACGCTCCTGCAGGCGATCCAGCACATCAAAAAAGAGCTGCGGATGCGGCTTGACCAATTCACAAGCGAAGGCAAACTGCTTGAAGCCCAACGCCTTGAGCAACGCACCAACTTTGATCTGGAAATGATGGAGGCGCAGGGCTTCTGCAACGGCATCGAGAACTATTCGCGCTACCTCACGGGCCGTGCGCCGGGCGAGCCGCCGCCCACGTTGTTCGAGTTCATCCCCGACAACGCGATTGTCTTTGCCGACGAAAGCCACGTCTCGGTGCCGCAGATCGGCGGCATGTATAAGGGCGACTACCGGCGCAAGTTTACCCTCTCCGAGCACGGCTTCCGCCTGCCCTCCTGCATGGACAACCGCCCCCTCAAGTTCGAGGAATGGGACGCCATGCGCTCGCAGTCGGTTTTCGTCTCCGCGACCCCGTCAAAGTGGGAGCTGGAGCAAACAGGCGGCGTTTTTGCCGAGCAGGTGATCCGCCCTACAGGGCTGCTTGATCCGGTGATCGAAATTCGCCCTGTCGAAACACAGGTTGATGACCTCCTGGATGAGGTCAAACGCGTCACCGCTGAGGGCTTTCGCGTGCTCTGCACCACGCTCACCAAGCGCATGGCCGAAGACCTCACCGAGTATATGCACGAGCAAGGCATCCGCGTGCGCTATATGCACTCCGACATCGACACGCTCGAGCGGATCGAAATCCTGCGCGACTTACGCCTCGGCGCGTTTGACGTGCTCATCGGCATCAACCTGCTGCGCGAGGGGCTCGACATTCCCGAATGCGGGCTGGTGGCAATTCTGGACGCTGACAAGGAAGGCTTCCTGCGTTCCGAAACATCGCTGATCCAGACAATCGGCCGCGCCGCGCGCAACGCCGAAGGCCGCGTCATCATGTATGCCGACCGCATCACAGGCTCCATGGAACGCGCCATAGGCGAGACAGACAGACGCCGCGAAAAGCAGCACGCCTACAACCTTGAGCACGGGATAACGCCCGAAACCGTCAAGAAAAACGTCGATGACGTGCTCTCGGGCCTCTACCAAGGCGACGTCGACATGAACCGTGTGACCGCGACAATCGACGACGGGCTGGCAGGCGGCAACCTGAAGGCCGTGCTCGAAGGGCTGCGCACCGACATGCGCAAAGCTGCCGAGAACCTGGAGTTTGAGGAAGCTGCAAGGCTTAGGGACGAAGTCAAACGGCTTGAGGCGGTTGATCTGGCGATTCACGATGACCCGCTCGCACGCCAGTCCGCCGTTGAGGCTGCAAGCGAAAATGCCACCAAGTCCCGGGGCCGCTCAACAGCTGGCCGCCCGGGGCAACGTGGTGGGAACGTGAAACGGCGGGGGCGGTGATGCGCACGGCGATCGTTCTTGGCGCTGCCGTCTGGCCAGGGGGGAGGCCGTCACCAACACTAAAACGCCGCAGCGAGCATGCAGCCGGGCTTTTCCTATCAGGCGCCGTGGAGCGCATCGTTCTGACGGGTGGTATCGGCAGAACGCCCCCCAGCGAAGCACAGGCAGCCCGCGAGATTTGCCGCGCCAACGGGGTGCCTGATTCAGCCCTTTTTCTGGAAGAGACCTCCGCCACCACGATAGAGAACATCGCCCAAGCGCTTCGCGAACATCCTTTCTTGGCGTCCGACAACGTCACCATCGTGACCGACAAGTACCACGCCCCGCGCGCCATGATGACGGCACGCGCCTATGGCCTCAACGCACAAGCCGATTGCCCGCCGCTCACGGGCACCAAACGCAGCCGCGTCCTAAAATCATACTTGCGGGAAATTCCGGCAATATTATTTTATTTCGTCAAGCTAAGGCAGATCAGTCGACAACCGTAACCCGAACAGAGGTTCCCCGACTGCCGCTGCCATAAATACGCACAAATACGGTCGCGCCGCCCTGCGTAAGGATGCGTGCCGCGGCAGGATCTATCGAACCGTTCATGATCATCCGTTCCATGATGCCACGGTTTTCTTTGCTAGCAAAAAAGCTATCGGTTTCATCTCCGGCCTGACGAATTCCGAACCGGTGGAAGTTCGCTCTGTCCTGACGCAATACTTGCCAAGGCTCCCTAAGGCGCGTCCCCTTGGAACTGTAAAGATCATCGCGGCTGATGTAGGCCACATAGCTTCCCACCAACTCCTGCGCGGCTACAGGCGTGGCCAGAGTAAGACATAAAGCAAGTGGTGTCAGAATTCGGTGCATAGTGGCATCCCCTATTTTTGCTGCTGAACGCGTGACACTCATCTTCGATATTTTCTACCGCCATTGCAAGGTGGAACAGGCGGCAAACCAGCGAACGGAAGGCCCCAACAAGCACCCAAAAACGGCACTATCAGCCTCGGTCACAACAGGAGCGCGCGTCTGTTGGAAACCCCAGCCACGTTAACCAAACCTTTACCCTTATTAATCAAGGTGAACGGCGAGTTAACCATGATGATACGCCTCGCCCTTCTCCTGCTGGCCTTCGCCAGTGTAGCCCATGCCGGCGCTTGGCCGCGCGGCAAGGGCAACGGCTTTGCTATGGTGAGCCTTCAGGCCACGGCCCCCAGCCTCTCCGGCCCTGTCAGCTATTACACCAGCAGCTATGTCGAGTTCGGCCTGACCGACAAGCTCACCCTTGGCAGTGACGTGGGCCACAGCGTGTCGGGCAACTCCAAGGCGCTTTTGTTTCTCAGCTACCCGATTGCGACGCTTGGCGAAAAACACCACTTCGCCGCCGAAATCAGCTTTGGGCGCATCGCGGGCGACACCGTCGTGCGACCAGGGCTGAACTATGGCTTTGGCTTTGAAAACCGGATCGGTAAAGGCTGGTTTACGCTCGACTCGCTGTTTGAGCACCACATCGACCGCGGCCATACCGATGTGAAGGCCGATATAACGCTGGGGTTTAACCACGAGCGCGGCTTCAAGTCGATCTTGCAGTTGCAGCTTGGCAAGCAGCGGGGCGACAACGGGTTTGCGCGGCTTGCGCCTTCTTTTGCGATGCCTATGGGGCGCAAGATGCACTTTGAGCTTGGTTTTTCCACCGAGCTGCGCGGGCCGAAAGCCTACGGCATTAAGGCTGGTCTCTGGCGGGCGTTTTGAACGCGAAAAGGGCGCCCGCGAAAGGCGCCCTTCTTGACCTGTTGGGCCGGTGTGTCTGGCTCTCACTAGATCGGTGAATCAACCCGCATGGACACTACGACGGTGCCACGCACTGCTTGCTCCCACTTCACATGCACCTCGTCTTTTTCGAGCCCTTGGCCGACTTCGACATAGGGCATCTCGAAGCGCTTCACGTTGGCAGCATTGCGGATAGCGCCTTCGGCCACCACAGATTCAACCTTGCGCGCCCAGCCCCCGAAGGGCAATTGCGGCGCCCCGCTGATCTGCCATGTGTCGCTCTCGGTTTGCTCCTTATGGGTGATGACAAGCGGATTGACGGTCGAAACCCCGATCGCGTTGTACATATTGTCGTTCCAGTTGACGTTGTTCATCCGCGAGTAGTCAAAGCCGGCAAAGCTTGTGTCGACTCTTTCAACACGGTCGATCGTGTTGCCGATGACGCGGAAGAAATTGCCCTGCACGTTGAGCCCGTTGATAAAGTGGCCGGGGCCGTGGGGCTTGACGATGATGAAGCTGAACCAAGGCGCAACATGGCTCGCGAGGAAGATGTTGTCAGCGATGTTGAGCTGGCTGAAGCTGTATTCCGACGCGAAGTCTGGCTCGTTGTCGTGCTCGTTTGTCCACTCGATAAAGCAATTGTCGATATAGTTGCCATCAATCGTCGCCCGGCAGTTCGTGCCCGTCAGCACGATCCCCGCAACCCGCAAACCCGCGTCTTCACCATCGCCCTGAAAGAAGTGGTTGCCGCTGATGATCGAGCCGGAGCCGCCCAGAACAGCAAAATGGCGGAACTTGACCACGCGGTTGTTGCGCAGCTTCACGTCGTTGCCGTTTGCGTTGAGCGCGATCGAAACCCTGTCCTGGCTCACGGTCTGGCCCTCGTCCGACAAGAATTGGCAACGATCGATCAGCATCCCCTGACAGCCTTCGCCGGGGCTTGAAATCCCGCGGTCCTTCGGGCCCGTGAAAAAGCAGTTCTCCACCGAGAAGATCAACCCCTTAGGCGCAAGGCAAATGCCGCTCGCCTCGCCCTTCAAGCGAAACTCAATGTCTGACATGCAAAAGCGGCCAAGGTCGTCGAAGCCACTGAAATCAAGAACATATTTGAAGCGGCGGAAGGTGAAGTTCTGCGTGCCTGCAGCGTCATACAGCTTCTTTGACAGGGTCAGCTCCTGCGCGCCCACGTTTTTGGCACGCACATAAACCTCGCGGCCAACACCACTGCCCTCAACCAAGGCACCAACAGGGATAGAGGCAATGTTTGTCACCCCCGAAAGCGTGTAATCCGCACTCAGCGAATAGGTCGCCTGACTGGTGAAAACCTCGGTGTCCCAAGCGGCACCCGCCTGCACGTCAAACTGCCCGTTGTGAATGAGCCTGCGGGTCGCGTAATTCGTGCGCCCGACAACCGCACTCACGTCAATCGGTGCGTCAATAGAAATGCGCCGCCCGTCCATGTCCAGTGACTCGTGATCAACATTCTGGAACAGTGCCTGAATGGCCTTCTTGTTGGCCAGTTCCTCGTTTCCAAAGGCGTCAATATAAGCAGGCAGATTGAAATCTTTGGTCAGCGCAAAAACATGTTCCGGCGCCATTTCGACAGTGCCTTCAAAGCGCACCCGGCTTTCGAAAGTCATGCTGTCCCCCAGCAAGTAAGTGCCCTTTGACACCAGCACAACGCGCCCGTTGGCGGCGGCGTCGGCGGCTTCAAAAGCGGCCAGATCGTCGGTCACACCGTCGCCCACAGCGCCATAGTCGCGCACATCGACCATCGCCAGCATGTCGCGCAAAAACGCCGAGGTAATGTCCTCGACTTCGATGTCATCAATGCGCACAACGCCGCCCGTTGTGCCTGTCATGTCAAGGCCGATATGGGCGTAAAGCGCCTCAGCGCCCCAGACCATGTCAACACCATTGCGCGCGCCGGCACCGATAATTGCCGTAATTTCAACAACTTCGCCGTAGGTCGTCAGCGTGATGCTTGGCCCCTGCTCAAGGACACCGCCAACATGCGCGCCGCCAGCGCCGCCAGCCCATGCGGCGATCCGCAGGCTCGGCAGCGGGCCGCTCACGGCCTTTACGCGGGCGCGCACCTGCACGTAGCAGCCGGGCAGCAACGGGGTTTCGCCCATGTAACGCAGCTTTTGCGTGGCGTCTGTTTTGACAAGTTCAAGGCAGCCACCAAAATCGGCGTCCGCGGGGACGAAGGCAGCAGCCGCGCTGTTTTCATAGGTGTCCGAGCCGGGCGTGCCGTCCTGGCTTGACCAGACATCAAGCCCGCCCGCAAAGGCGGGGGGGGCCAGGAGCACACCATCAGTTATCGCTTTGTTCATAAATATCCTTCCCACGCCGCGGCGTGTTTGCTCATTGCAACTCGTTTGGGGGCCTGTGCCCTCACACGAAAAAGGAAGTATCAACGATGTCTTAACGCAGCCTGAGACGACCGTGCGCAGCCCTGCGGCGCGCGGCGCGTTAACCTGTTTGGCCAGCTTTGGCGGCCGCAAAACTGTATGCACGCGTTCTGCACGGAGTGCTGCATACAAAGCCGCATACCGTAGGCACTGCCTTTTCGGGGGCGGCAAACAGCGTTAACCACGCTGTGCGCAGAGTTAAGGAGGTTTGAGTTGGGTTAACCAACCGTGCTTTGGAGCGTGCCGGTTTAGCCGCCCGTGAGCGCGGCCTTAACCATTGGGCCAGCGGCGCCGAAGTCCATCTGGCCGGTATATTTGGCTTTCAAGTCGCCCATGACCTTGCCCATGTCGCGGATGCTTTCAGCGCCCGTATCGGCGATCGCCTGTGCGACGGCTTTTTCAACTTCGGCAGCGTCAAGCTGGCGTGGCAAAAACTCTTCGATAATGGTGATTTCGGAGAGTTCGCGCTCGGCCAGATCAAGGCGGTTGCCCTCTTCATAGACACGCGCGCTTTCCTGACGCTGCTTGACCATCTTACCCATGATCGCAAGCACTTCGTCTTCGCTCACGCCGTCTTCGCGGCCCTCGCCGCGCGCCGCGATCTCACGGTCTTTGATCGCTGCGTTGATGAGCCGGAGCGTTGACAGACGGCTGGCGTCTTTATCTTTCATCGCCTGTTTCAGGGCGCTGTTGAGCTTATCTCGCATTTGCGTAAATCCATTCTTCGGATGTCAGTGTCAGGTGTTGTTGAGTGGTTCGTCAGTGGCGCACCCTAGCGAAACTGCGCCGCGCTGACAACAGGCCTGAGCCCCCCTTGACCCGAGGTGCCCTGAGGCATACTTATCGGCAGATTTTTAAGCAGGAGTGACTCGTCATGGCGCAGGAAACCCCCTCGCACCCAACCGCATGCCTCGCCCTCGCAGATGGCACCCTTTTTTACGGAAAAGGCTTTGGCGCCACGGGCCAGCGTGTTGCAGAACTCTGCTTCAACACCGCCATGACAGGCTATCAGGAGATCATGACAGACCCGTCCTATGCGGGCCAGATCGTGACGTTCACCTTCCCCCATATCGGCAATACCGGCATCAACATCGAAGACGATGAGGCCGGAGAACAGGGCGCCGAGGGCATGGTTGTGAAGTGGGATCCGACATCGCCAAGCAATTGGCGCGCAACGGAAAATCTGGGATCGTGGCTTGCGGCGCGTGGGCGTATCGCCATTGGTGGCGTTGATAGCCGCCGCCTCACCCGTGCCATTCGCCAGCTTGGCTCACCGCATGTCGCTATCGCGCATGACCCCGACGGAAACTTCGACACCGAGGCCCTCGTGGAGGCGGCGCGCGGCTTTGCCGGCTTGGAAGGGATGGACCTTGCCAAGGAAGTGACCTGCACGCAGTCATATCGCTGGGACGAGATGCGTTGGGCGTGGCCAGACGGCTATGCCCGCCAGCAAGAGGCCAAGCACAAGGTTGTTGCGGTCGACTTTGGCGCCAAGCGCAACATTTTGCGCTGCCTCGCCTCTGCCGGATGTGACGTGACAGTTCTGCCAGCCACCGCCACTGCCGAAGAAATTCTGGCGCATGAGCCGGATGGTGTGTTTCTCTCCAACGGCCCCGGTGATCCTGCGGCGACGGGCGAATATGCCGTGCCGATGATCCGCGAAATTCTGCAGCACAAAGACCTTCCGGTGTTTGGCATTTGCCTTGGGCACCAGATGCTTGCGCTCGCGCTTGGCGGCAAGACTGTCAAGATGAACCACGGCCACCACGGCGCCAACCATCCGGTGAAAGACAGGCAATCCGGCAAAGTCGAGATCACCTCGATGAACCACGGGTTCGCAGTCGATGCGCAGTCGCTGCCGGAGGGTGTCGTGGAGACACATGTCTCCCTGTTTGACGGCTCAAACTGCGGCATAGCGATGCAGGGTCGTCCGGTCTATTCCGTGCAGCATCACCCGGAGGCAAGCCCAGGGCCACAAGACAGCTTCTATTTGTTCGAAAAGTTCGCGGACTACATGGCGGCGCGTTAAGCTTTAAGTTGCCAGATTAACCCTTTGTTAAGGTTAATTTAACATTGCATTAACCTCGTGATGCTAAACTCCTTAACCTTAGGAGTTAGTCTCACCATGCCAAACTCGGCCCTCACCCAAGCTGCCGCCCTCCCCGAAGATTTCGGGAGCTACCTAACGCGCACCACCCGCATCTCAGCGAGCCAGCTCATGCGTGCGCGAGCTCAAGCCAGCCACCTCAACTGCAACCTGAATGATGTGTTTCTTGCGGAGGGAATACTGGGTGATGACGAAATCTCTAAGGCGACTGCTTCCTACCTTTTTCTACCGCTAGTAGAATTTGAAAATGCTAAGCCCGAACCATCACTTATTACACTTTTCGACCCCGCCATTTTGCTGCGATATCGTGTGCTTCCTTGGGCTAGATCAGGCGCCAAGACACTTATTGCGGCGGCCAATGCTGACGACTATAGCGCCTTTCTGGCGCAGCTTAATGGACCACGTTCACAGTATGAAATGGTCGTGGCCAAACCATCGCAGATCGTCGATTTCCTCATGACAACGCATCGCGAAATTCTGGTCGCGCGCGCCTCGGCTCGCGTTCCACTGCGAGAAAGTTGCCGCAGCTGGGATAAACGCACCAGCCTGTGGCGTCTTCTGACAACTTTGCTTGTCTTAATTGTCTTGTTGACAGTGACTGTTCTTTATCCCCGTGTCGTTTTCGCTACGTTTGCATTCTGGGCCACCGCGACCTTGATAGTATCTGCTATCGTCAGAGTTTCGGCCTACGTTGCCGAGATGTCGAGCCCGCCAGAGGACGTGCCGCCCCCTTGCGCGCCTCATGCACTGCCTAAAATTTCTGTACTTGTACCGCTATTTAAAGAACGTGAAATCGCAAGTGCACTGTTGAGGAGGCTTGTGCGCCTTAGTTACCCCAAAGCAAAGCTAGAGGTTGTACTTGCAGTAGAAGAACATGACGAGCTAACACGAGACACGATTGCGCAAAGTGATCTCCCGCCCTGGATGAAAGTTGTCGTTGTTCCTGAAGGCAGCCCAAAAACAAAGCCGCGTGCAATGAATTATGCTCTCGATTTTTGTTCTGGTGACATTATCGGCATTTGGGATGCAGAAGACGCACCTGCTCCCGACCAACTTGAAAATGTCGCGCGGCATTTTGCGAGCGCGCCAGATGACGTTGTCTGCCTACAAGGTGTTCTAGACTATTACAACTCGACTCAAAATTGGTTGGCTCGCTGTTTCACGATCGAATACACAGCTTGGTTTCGTCTCATCCTACCGGGAATGGCGAAGCTGGGCATGGCCATACCGCTTGGCGGAACCACACTGTTTTTCAAGCGAAAGCCGCTGGAAGAACTTGGCGGCTGGGATGCTCACAACGTCACGGAAGATGCTGATCTGGGATTTCGACTGGCACGGCACGGGTACCGCACGCAAGTCATTTCAACCCGCACTGGCGAGGAGGCCAATTGCAAACTCTGGCCTTGGATTCGCCAGAGGTCGCGATGGCTAAAGGGCTATCTTGTGACGTATCTGGTGCACATGCGTGAACCGCGTAAACTGTGGCAACAACTCGGGAGTTGGAAATTTTTGAGCTTTCAAGCGCACTTTGTAACGGCGCTTTCACAGTTCATATTGGCCCCCGTGCTCTGGAGTTTTTGGCTGGTGCTTTTCGGCCTGCCACACCCGCTCGAAGCTTTTGTGAGCCATGAAGTCCTCTTGATGCTAGGTTTGTCGTTTCTGACCATAGAAATGCTGAATGCGCTGATCAATGCAACCGCCGTCGCACGTCCGAGCCACAAACACCTTCTGGCGTGGGTTCCTACGATGCATTTTTACTATCCGCTGGGGGCTATTGCCGCCTACAAAGCCCTGTATGAACTCGTCTTTGACCCCTTTTACTGGGACAAAACACAGCATGGTCTTTCACTAGACGTCGAAACAAGTTCGCAAGCCTTGCCCCTAGGCACTCCCAGCGTCGAGCTTTAAGCGCGTTACAAATGCTTTTGAAATGTGCCTTTTAAGTGCATCTCTTGCGCCCTGCTCGTTTCGTTCTTCGATGGCTTTGACAATCTGGTCGTGCTCTTCCAGCGCCTTGCTGCTGCGCCCTTCAGCGGCAAGTGATGTCGTCGCCATAAGCGCCATTGACTGGTGAACCAGATTGAGTTGTTGGATCAAGAACCTGTTATGCGATGCCAAGTGCAGTTGATGGTGAAATCGCCGGTTAGCTTGCGCAAGAAGAGTGGGGTTGTCCACGAGTGCGATATCGTCCTCCACCATGTCGCGAAGCACGCGCATTTCCTCGTCCGTTGCATGGCGCGCTGCCAGTTGAGCTGCCAAACCTTCAAGCTCCGCCCGCACCGCGTAGAGTTCCGCCATCTGATTGTGATCAAGTGAGGCGACAATCAAACTGCGCCCGTCCCGGGACAAAAGCGATTGCGTTTCCAGGCGTTGCAGCGCCTCCCGGATCGGGGTTCGCGAGACACCAAAACGCTCGGCAAGCTCGTTTTCCACAAGCCTTTGGCCAGGTTTGTAA
Organism: uncultured Lentibacter sp.; assembly: GCA_947497495.1. GTDB lineage: Bacteria > Pseudomonadota > Alphaproteobacteria > Rhodobacterales > Rhodobacteraceae > Lentibacter. The sequence goes on along the minus strand of CANMGT010000003.1, from coordinate 24,189 downwards.
ACCCCGAGATCTATGGCTTCCAAAATCAATGTATAGGCGTCTTTTTGTTGGTTTTTTTGGTCTATCATAGCATCCCTGCACACTTCGGTTTGCCCAGACTAGCGGCCTGTGCTTTCAAAGCAAGTCTGCATGTCTTGTGCCTTGGGGCAATCAGACGTAGCGTCGCGGCATGCTACGCAATTCATTCAGCCACATCGACACTTGGGTCTTTGATCTAGACAACACGCTTTACCCTTCAAATATGAGATTGTTCGACCAAATTGAAGAGAAAATGACGCGCTTTATGATGCGTGAAATCGGTGTTGCGCAAGGTGAAGCCAACGCTCTCAGGAAGCAATACTGGGCCGAATACGGGACGACGCTAGCTGGCCTCATGCATCGTCATGGCGTGGACCCGGAGCCATATCTTGTTGAAGTTCATGACATTTCCTTTGAGCCACTCAGCCCCGATGCGGGCCTTGCTCGAACAATTCATGAGCTACCAGGGCGCAAGATTGTCTTTACCAACGGCACTGCTCCTTATGCTGAAAACGTTCTCAAAGCGCGCGGGCTTTCAGGCTTGTTTGATGGCGTATTTGGGATAGAGCATGCAAGCTATTGCCCCAAGCCTCAACGGCCAGCATTCGAACAGGTATTTTCGCAAGCTGGGGTAAACCCAGAACGCGCCGCTATGTTTGAAGATGACGCGCGCAATCTTTCAGTACCCCATCAAATGGGTCTGCAGACGGTGCATGTTGCGCCAGAGCAAGAATTTGCGGATCACATACACCATCACACAGATGACCTTGCGCGCTTTCTGGCAAAGATTGTCTGAATAAGTGCCATCAATTTGCTATTTTAGAATGTAGCTCAAGCATCAAGAGCTTGTTGATTGCGCCAAAATCACGCGCCTCGAAACCTTGGCTTTGGTAGGGATGGCGCTTACTTTGTCCTCAACTAGGAGTTCGCATCATGCAGAGAATTCAGACTGATATTGTCATATCGGGCGGTGGCATCGCCGGAATGATAGCGGCAATCACACTCGAAAAACTTGGTTTTTCAGTCGTTTGTGTGGATCCGGCGACGCCGGTTACCTCACAAGACGCCAAAGGTGCCGACATGCGCTCAACGGCATTCCTACAGCCTGCGCGCACTCTTTTGGAAGACGCCGGACTTTGGGGCCAACTTGCGCCACATGCCGCCCCGCTACAGGTTATGCGGATCGTTGATGCGGGCGGTGACGTTTCCGAGCCTCGGATACAATCGGAGTTTGATGCGGCGGACATCTCAGAACAACCATTTGGATGGAATTTTCCAAACTGGCTTTTACGTCGCGAGTGCCTTGCAGAGATCGAACGGCGGCCGTCAATAACTCTGAAACATGGCGTGGGCGTCAAAAACGTTCTCACGCGCTCGGAAAATGCGCGCATAACGCTGAGTGATGGCACGCAGCTGCAAGCACGTTTGCTTATTGGTGCTGACGGACGCAACTCCCCTGTCCGCGAGGCTCTCGGAATTGATGCGAAAACGCTGCGTTACGGGCAGAAAGCGCTGGCCTTCACTGTGACGCATCCCATTCCGCATCAAAACGTTTCTACTGAGATTCACCGCTCTGGTGGGCCTTTCACCCTGGTTCCTTTGCCCGACGTGGACGGCACGCCCGCCTCTGCCATCGTTTGGATGGAGCGCAGCCCGGAAGCTGAGCGCCTGCAGAAGCTTCCTACGGGAGCATTTGAAGCCGAAATGAACGCGCGTTCCTGTTTGTTGTTTGGCCCTTTGAGCTTGACGGGCGCGCGCTCGATCTGGCCGATTATATCGCAATATGCCCAGAGGATGAGTGGGGAGCGAACGGCTTTGATCGCCGAAGCCGCGCACGTCGTGCCCCCTATCGGTGCTCAGGGTTTAAACATGTCTCTCGGGGATTTGCGCGTCTTGGTTGATCTTATAAAGGCTGCGCCAGAAACTCTCGGTAGCCGTGATATGCTTGAGAAATACCACAAAACGCGACATGCCGAAGTTCTGACGCGGATCACCGGAATTGATTTGCTCAATCGCGCGTCTATGGCCGAAGCGCGCCCACTACGAGACCTGCGCGCTTTCGGGCTCAACGCCATCTACGGCGTCAAGCCCGTGCGCAAGACACTCATGCAGCTCGGGCTTGGTGTGAAAAGTCAGAGCACTTGATCAAGCACCGCTTTGAGCCGCTTCATCGTGGCGTCGACATCATAGAGCTTGTCGAGCCCGAAAAGGCCTAACCGGAAAGTCATAAACCCGTCAGGCTCGTCGCAAGCGAGCGGCACACCCGCCGCGATCTGCATGCCTAGGGCTGCGAATTTTTTGCCGTTTTGAATGTCTGGGTCAGTTGTATAGCTCACGACAACTCCCGGCGCGCCAAAACCTTGTGCCGCGACTGATTTCACGCCCTTGGTTGTCAGCATCTCCCGCACGCCATTGCCAAGGGCCCATTGCGCATCGCGAAGCTTTTCAAAGCCATAGTCACGCGTTTCAAGCATCGTATCGCGGAAGGCACGCAGCGCGTCAGTGGGCATAGTTGCGTGGTAAGCATGACCGCCGTTCTCGTAGGCTTTCATGATGTCATGCCACTTTTTCAAGTCGATGGCGAAGCTGTCTGACGTGGTTTTCTCAAGCCGCTCAAGAGCCCGTTGAGACATCATAACCAAGCCTGCAGAAGGCGATGCAGACCAGCCCTTTTGAGGTGCCGAAATGAGCACGTCAACACCTGTTGCCTTCATATCGATCCACGCACAACCTGATGCGATACAATCCAGAACCAGCAACGCGCCAACATCATGCGCGGCTTCTGCGAGCGCTGCGATGTATTCATCTGTCAAAATCAAGCCTGCCGATGTCTCGACATGCGGCGCAAAAACAACGTCGGGTTTGGCCTCGGCGATCGCGGCTGTCACCTCTTCAATGGGTGCCGGCGCGAAAGGCGTATCAACGCCGTTGCCTGTTTGGCGCGCCTTATAAACACTCACGCCTTCGGCAAACTTGCCTGCATCAAGTATCTGGCTCCAGCGATAGGAGAACCATCCGTTGCGAACGACAAGAGCATGCGCTGCTGCGCCGAACTGGCGCGCGACTGCCTCCATTGCATAGCTGCCTCCACCCGGCACCAAAGCTACCGCATCGGCGTTGTACACCTCTTTCAGCATTGCCGAGATGTCGTTCATCACGCCTTGAAACGCGGCGCTCATATGGTTGAGCGAGCGGTCTGTGAAAACAACCGAGAACTCATCGAGACCTGTCGGGTCAACTGTATCAAGCAATGCCATGCGAACCTCCTGTGATGCGGGCAGGCCCAAGTCTTAAGGCTTCACCGATCAAATGAAAAGTACGCGCCGGGAAACACGTCTAACGAGCATTTCTTCAATCAAATCGCTTTGGCCCTAATCTTGCCACAATTTGTCTATAATTTGACACAAATACAAAAGCAGGGGTATGCCCTGCGCTAAGAGCGGGCGGCAAACGGTCCGCATGATTGAGCAGAAACATGGCTGACACGACCTTTCTAGCAAACGGGTTCAGCATCATCGGTGATCCGCAAGTCAGCGGGTCGGGTGCTCCATTGAACTCCAACACCAACGCAAGTGGTGGTGGCGAACTGATGATCCACAGTGGGTCAGCAGTGTTCGAGGCCGATGATATCGTCATGTATGAAGTCTCCGGTGCGAATGATGATGGCTCGTTCAATTCGAACACCGTGATCACCGGGATCATCGTCTACGACAACGCTTCTGACTATTACAACGATGTCGCGCTTTACACCTACACAGCCAGCCCGGGCGCCTCGATCCCCTCAAACCGAAATGGCATGGGCGACAGCTACTTGCGCTTTGACGCGAGCGATTTGTTGTCAACTGATCCTGGCGCACCAGTACTAGGCGATATGATTTTCACTGCAGGTGTCGACGTTCTTTCGGCACTAGACAGCACGTCTGGACCTCTGGAGGTCGACACAAGCCAGGACATAGACCTCAACGGCGATGGCGTCATCTCGGGTGACGAAGTTGGAGACGGCACCTTTTCCTCGGCCATCAGCGGCCTTGCCGTCATCTGCTTTGCCAAGGGCACGTTGATCGAAACACCGGAAGGGCCCAAATTCATCGAGAGCCTGCGCGCAGGCGACCTCGTCAATACGCTCGACCAAGGAGCACAACCGATCCGATGGATCGGCTCGCGGCGCGTCGACGGAACAGGCGAAAACGCCCCGATAACCTTCAAGGCGGGCGCTTTGGGCAACATTCGCGATCTACGCGTCTCGCCCAACCATAGGATGCTCATGACAGGAGTCTCCCCTGCACTCATCACGGGCGAGCACGAGGTTCTCGTAGCAGCGAAGCACTTGCTAAACGGTGACACCATCACGCAGGCGCCGACCGAAACGATTGATTACTTTCATTTTTTGTTTGACGCGCACCAGATCGTTTTCGCAGAAGGCTGCCCAACCGAGAGCCTCTATCCTGGCAAGAGATCTTTGGGAACTGTCTCGGATCAGTCGCGCGCCGAGATCATTTCACTTTTTCCCGAGCTCGAAAAAGAAGACCCTGCACCGCTCACGCGCTACGAAATGAACCGTCTCGAAGCCTGCGCACTAGTCGGCTAAAGCGGCCCCAAGAGCCGCTCCTCGCTCAAGAGCACATTGGCCTCGACTTCCCCCGCTCCGGGCAGCGTCATGACTCTGCGCCTCAGCACACGCTCGAAGTCAGAGATGTCGCGGGCGACGACTTTGAGGCGGTAGTCATATAACCCCAGCACATGTTCGACTGTCTGCACTTCCGGGATAGCCGAGACAGCACGCTCGAAGTCTTCAAGGCTCACCCGCCCTTTTGTTGCCAGTTTTACCCCCAGGAAAACCGTCACGCCAAACCCCAGTTTTTCCTTGTCGAGCACAAGCCTGCGCCCGCGGATAACACCGCCCTCTTTCAAACGCTTGATCCGTCGCCAGGTTGCGGGTTGCGACAGCCCAAGGCGCTGACCTATCGCACTGGCGCTCAGTGTTGCGTCCCGCACCAGCGCCCGCAATATCTCGCGGTCTTTGTCATCAAGCACGATCATATCGGCAACGCCTCATCTTGCTTGATCCGCGCGACATGCATTAGCGCTTCGATATCCGCCATATGCGGCAAGTTCAGAATGCGGCTGCGGTATATTTCCTGATAATGCGACATATCCCGCGCAATGATCGAAAGGCGCACATCTACACGCCCGAGAAACGTTTGAATTTCGAGCACTTCAGGCACGAGGCGCACTGCCACAATGAAGGCGTCAAACGCATTCGTCTGAGTTTTATCCAACGTGATGCGCAGGCTTACCTCCACGCTATAGCCAAGGGTTTGCCAGTCGATCAGCACTTCTTGCGCTCCAATCACCCCACTTGCTTGCAATTTCTCCACTCGCCGCCAACAAGCCGCCGTGCTGAGGTTGCAACGCTGGGCAAGCTCAGCAATCGCCGACTCAGGCTCTGACTGTATCTGCCTTAGAATGCGCCGATCCGCGTCATCAAGCATAAAAATGTCCAAAAATTGTTATTTGAAGAATTACTATTCCGATTTTAGTGCCACTTCAATGAAAAATGAAAGATACTCCATTCAGAACCCTTTAGTTTGGGCCGTAGAATGAACCCTGATAAAGGAGCGCCAAAATGCGCGTTTACTACGACCGCGATTGCGACATTAACCTAATCAAAGACAAAAAAGTCGCCATCCTCGGCTATGGCTCACAAGGCCACGCCCACGCGCTGAACCTGCGCGACTCAGGCGCGAAAAACCTTGTTGTTGCCCTGCGCGAGGGCTCAACCTCAGCGAAAAAAGCTGAAGGCGAAGGCCTCAAAGTTATGGGCATCGCCGAAGCCGCGGCTTGGTGCGATGTGATCATGTTCACCATGCCCGACGAACTTCAGGCAGAGACATACAAGAAATACGTCCACGACAACATCAAGCCGGGTGCTGCGATCGCTTTCGCCCACGGCCTCAACGTGCACTTCGGCCTTATCGAGCCAAAAGAAGGCGTTGACGTGATCATGATGGCGCCAAAAGGCCCGGGTCACACTGTGCGCGGCGAATATGCAAAAGGCGGCGGCGTGCCTTGCCTTGTAGCTGTCGACAAAGACGCCTCAGGCAAAGCACTCGAGATCGGGCTGTCATACTGCTCAGCAATCGGTGGCGGCCGCTCCGGCATCATCGAAACAAACTTCCGTGAAGAATGTGAAACTGACCTCTTTGGCGAGCAAGCTGTTCTCTGCGGCGGCCTTGTAGAATTGATCCGCTGTGGTTTTGAAACACTTGTCGAAGCGGGCTACGCGCCTGAAATGGCTTACTTCGAATGCCTGCACGAAGTGAAACTGATCGTTGACTTGATCTATGAAGGCGGCATCGCCAACATGGATTATTCTATCTCGAACACTGCGGAATACGGCCAATACGTCACCGGCCCACGCATCCTGCCATATGACGAAACCAAAGCCCGCATGAAAGCGGTTCTGGAAGACATCCAGCAAGGCAAGTTCGTGCGTGACTTCATGCTTGAAAACGCTGTCGGCCAACCAACTCTGAAAGCGTCACGTCGTGCAAACGACGAGCACGGCATCGAGGAAACAGGCGCCAAGCTTCGCGGCATGATGCCTTGGATCTCAGCCGGCAAGATGGTCGACAAAGCGAAAAACTAGTCGCTACTCCGCGAAGAGTTACAGACTTGACCCCGGCCTTGTGCCGGGGTCTTTTCGTTTTCTGCTCCTTGAAAGAAACCCATGAACCAGACGCCTGACATTAAACCTAAAAGCTGGCTCATGGTTGCCCTGCTCGGCCTGATCTGGGGCGGCACCTTTCTCGTCATCGAACTGGCGCTGCAAGGCATAACCCCGCTTTGGCTGGCTGCCGCGCGCATCAGCTTTGCGGCCGTTCTGATCCTTCTAGTCTGGCGGGTAAAGGGAGGCAAATTGTGGCTGTCCGAGGAACGTGCTTGGGGCTCTCTCGTAGTTGTCGGCGTGCTCAGCACAGCGGTTCCGTTCATGTTGCTCAGTTGGGGGCAACAGTTTGTGTCTTCAGGGTTTGCGGGCGTTTCCATGGCTGGCGTCGCGCTTATGGTCTTGCCGCTTGCGCATTATCTTGTTCCCGGTGAGCAGATGACGTTTCGCCGCTCCCTTGGCTTTCTGATAGGCTTTGTGGGCATCATCATCTTGATAGGCGCTCAAGCATTTGAAAGCACAGGCTCCGTATGGGAAACAGCAGGGCGCGTCGCGTGTCTTTTGGCTGCTGGCTGCTATGCTGTAAGCTCTGTGATCATACGGCGCCTCCCCGCGATCGACGCGATCGGGCTGTCTTCTGTGCCACTACTGCTCGGCGCTGCCGTGGTCATCCCCATCGCCTATCTCGCAGAGGGCGCGCCAGCCCTACCCGACGGGAGAACACTTTTGATCTTGGCATTCCTCGGATTGGTGCCAACCGCAGGCGCCACATTCCTGCGCGTTTACGTGATCCGCACTGCAGGCCCCGTGTTTATGAGCCTAACCAATTACCAAGTTCCGATCTGGTCGGTTTTGTTGGGGGCGCTTATCTTGGGAGAGCCATTACCCTCAAGCCTTTTGCTCGCGCTCGTTCTAACACTGTCTGGCGTCGCGCTTAGCCAGTATGGAGCGCTTAGAAGGCTTTTCGGGCATATTTAAAGTGCTGCTTCTACAGCAGACACAATCGCATCGACCGACACATTCAACAGAGCTTCATCTTCGCATTCCGCCATGACGCGGACCAGCGGCTCGGTGCCAGACTTTCGTATAAGCAACCTGCCACTGCCTTTCAGCTCGGCTTCAACCCTGGCGATCTCGGCTTGGACACGGGCATCCTCCAAGGGCACCTGCCCGGCTTCAAAACGCACGTTCTTCAAGAGCTGAGGCACCGGCTCGAAAACATGCGCAAGCTGGGAAGCGGGCTTACCGCTGCGCACCAACTCGGACAAGAATTGCAAACCGGCAATAAGCCCGTCTCCCGTTGTTGCATAGTCGGTCATGACAATATGGCCCGACTGCTCGCCACCGAGGTTAAAGCCGCCAGAACGCATGCGCTCGACAACATATCTGTCGCCAACACTTGTGCGCTCAAGGCCGATGCCCTTTTGATTGAGAAATTTCTCTAGCCCCAGATTTGACATCACCGTGGCGACGAGAGCCCCACCGCGCAAACGCCCTTCTTCTGCCCAGCGCGCGGCGAGCAGGCCCATAATCTGATCGCCATCCGCTATGGCGCCTGTTTCGTCAATCAGAACAACACGGTCCGCATCACCATCAAGGCATATTCCGAGGTCAGCGCCATGCGCGACAACGGTCTCAGAGGCAGTCTGCGGTTTTGTAGAACCGCAATCTTCGTTGATATTGACGCCGTTTGGCGACACGCCAACCGGGATGACTTCTGCCCCAAGCTCCCAAAGCACCTCAGGTGCGGCTTTATACGCAGCGCCATTGGCGCAATCGACCACCACTTTGATGCCATCAAGGCGCATCCCTTGAGGAAAGGTGGATTTGACACGCTCGATATAGCGGAAACGCCCGTCATCTATCCGCTTTGCACGCCCGATATTTCGGGCCTGCACCGGCTCGACGCCGGCTTCAACCAAAGACTGAATCTCCATTTCGGCTTCATCGGAGAGCTTGAAACCGTCGGGCCCGAAAAACTTGATGCCATTGTCGACCGCCGGATTGTGGCTGGCCGAGATCATCACGCCAAGATCCGCGCGCATCGAGTTTGTCAAAAGCCCGACAGCGGGTGTCGGAACGGGGCCAAGAAGGAGGACATTCATGCCCGTGCTTGTCAGTCCGGCAGTCAGTGCGTTCTCGAACATATAGCCGGAGAGGCGCGTGTCTTTGCCGATAACTACGCGGTGTGCAGCCGAGTGATCGCGCCGAAAATAACGCCCAACAGCGGCTCCAATTTTCAGGGCCATTTCCGCGGTCATCGGATAGGTATTCGCAGTTCCGCGAACTCCATCGGTGCCAAAAAGCTTTTTTGTCATACCTGCTCTCCTCGCGTGACCGCCTGCCAAAGCCTGATCGCTTGTTTTGTCTCTGCCACATCATGCACCCGCAACATTTGCACCCCCTGCGCCAATGCTGCAAGCCCCGTTGCAATTGATCCGGGCGCGCGTGTTTCGGCTTCGGCCGCTTGCCCGATTTTACCGATGAATCCTTTACGCGACACACCTAACAAAACCGCACAGCCCAAACTCTGAAAGAGGCCTATCCCGTTTAAGAGAGCGAGGTTGTGCGGAATCGTCTTGCCAAACCCAATACCTGGATCAAGCACAATGCGATCGCGATCAATGCCGAGACTCTCAAGGTAGGCAACCTGTTTTTCCAGGAAATCAAAGACATCTAACAAAACATCGCGATAGTAAGGGCTCTTCTGCATGGTCATCGGATCACCCTGTGCATGCATTACAAACACAGGCGCCTTTTCTTTTGCACAGAACGATGCAAGCTTGGCATCGAATGTGAAGCCAGAAACGTCATTCACCATGTTTGCGCCATTTTGAAGGGCAGCCTTCGCGACAACCATTTTACGCGTATCAATCGAAATTGGTATGCTCAGTTTGCTGCGAATGGCTTCGATCACTGGTGCCGTGCGCGCAATTTCTGCCTCATGGGGCACTTCGGCAGCGCCCGGACGGGTGCTTTCGCCGCCGATGTCCAAAACATCTGCACCACTCGCGGCCATGTGTGTGGCGTGTGCCAAAGCCTTGCCTGCACCGGCAAAGCGCCCTCCGTCAGAAAAACTGTCAGGCGTCACATTGAGGATACCCATGATACGAGGCTCATCAAGCGAAAGCCCGGCGATAGGCGCCCTTTGAGAGGTAAGCAAGGCGTGCACATCGTCAGGCAAATGCGCGGCAGGCACATAGTTGCCCCGGTCTTTTCGCGTGATGACTTCAACGTGGGTAAACCAGCATGGCCCGCCAGCAAGCGGCAGCGCCTCTTTTGGCCTATGCGGGCCTATTTGGGCGAGTGGGCGATAATAATAACGGCTCATAGGTTCACTTGACGCAATAAGGGTAGGCTGTGCAAGCCTCAGATGCTTTCTGCCGCCGTGGAAATCTGGCGTAGCGGCGGTTCCAAAGAAATGGCCGCGTCAACGCTTCCGATAACAAGAACATCGGACGCTTCCATTTCAGCAGCGAACCAGATCGCCAGCTCTAGCCCTTCGTCGTGGCCACGCTCGGGTTGCTCAATCGCATCCAGGACGATTTTGGAAGGCGCCCAGACGCATATTTGCCCGTTCTTCATAGCCCATTCGAGCTCAGTTTTGGTTTGGACAACAACACAGCGCTTGTCACGGCCAGCCAAAACCCATGCATTTTGCTCGATTGCCAGCAGGTCAATGCGCCGTTGCGCAAGCGTAGCACCCGCCTGTGGTGCCGCAACACTCGGCGCACCAACGCACAGCAAAGGCGGATTTTTGGCTCCTTCCAACTGGTCAAGCCAGCCCGCGAGGTTTTCGGACAGAATCGCCTCGTTGGAGAGGTAAACCAGTTGTGGGTGGGGCTTCTCGTCAAGACCAGCCGCTGCAGTCTCAGTCTCCGCGGCTCGGACGATTTCTACGCCCAGTGCCCCCGGCCCCCGATCAAGCTTTTCGACACGAACAAAGACGCGTTCCGCTTGTGGCTCTGCAAGAATCCGCTCTGCAATACGTTCGGCAAGCGTTTCAAGCAGATTGAGCCGCTCTTCTGAAAGGGCCGTCGAAATCGCCTCTGTCACCTTGTCGTATGACAGGATCTTGTCCACGTCGTCGTCCACGATGCTCCCAACCGGGCGCACTTCCACAACAACATTGAAGCAAACGCGCTGTGTTGTTCCCCGCTCGGCTTGAAACGCCCCGATTTCGACAGCCACGATGTGGTCGCGCACCGAAATACGGTCCAGCGGGCCGTCATGCGACGTCGCCCTTGAGCGCTCGTCCGGGTGTTCAAAAGCTTGTCTGATTTCACTCATTTACCTGCGCTCCCTTATGCTATTTTTGGCTATACAGCCTCAAGTGCGCATGTGAACCCCTCACGCCGCCCTATTTGGGGCGAAACGCGGCAGTTATTTTTTCGTCAAGCGCGTTGGCTGCTTGTAAAAATAGTGAAACCCTATCGTAGCCGTGCGGGGAAACTTGCGCGCCCAATTGGGGTTCACAGCCTTGGTATGATAGTGCGTCGCGCCTTTTGTCAGAGGACGCTTGGCGCCATTGACCATTATCTTGGCGATTTTTCCGACGCGCTCAAAAGCCTTGGGTTCAGCAATCACTTCTGCTTTGCCATCGCAAGTATAGGTGAATTGGCAGGCATACTTGCGCCCGGTTCCCTGATTGATCACGCCACAGGCTGTGTCCGGATATCGAGGGCTTGAAACACGGTTCATGATAACCTCTGCAACCGCGAACTGTCCTTTGACGCTTTCACCCCGAGCCTCAAAGTAGAGTGCCTCTGCGAGGCAACGCCACTGGCTGTCTCCACGTGCCTTGGGCTGAGTTGCCAACCAGGCTTTTGAATACGTGATCCCACCGGCAACAGTCTTCGCCTCTTTCGACTTCACCATAAGGCTCGTCAGGTGGCTCTGCGGAATCGCCCCCAGAGAGCGGCGCTCTTTGTCAAAAAGCCGCTTTATAGGCACGTCAGCGGCAGCGGATGTCGCCACGGCCATACCCAAAATGAGCGCTATGAAAAGTCTTTGCATCGTTCCGGCCTCCTCGGGGGCTGTGCGAAAGCACGGTCCGCATCGGCAGGTATTTAGGGATTTATTAGGGTTTGGGCAAGTTTCCACCACATGCAATTGCACGCATATGTTGCGAATTTACGCCGACTGAGACGCCGATGCACCTATGTTGGGCTTCAGGCGTTAAGGACTACTCTATGTTGTCCTTCAACGCGAGCTGTGCCGCGGCAAGTCGCGCCACAGGCACACGAAACGGAGAGCAAGACACATAGTCGAAGCCAGCGTTACGGCAGAATCCTATCGACTCAGGGCTGCCGCCATGTTCTCCACAGATCGATAAAGTCAGGTCTGCTTTGGCATTGCGACCGCGCGTTGCGCCAATTTCCAGCAGCTCGCCGACACCTTCTGTGTCAAGCGTATGGAACGGATCTTCGGGATAAACACCCAACTGCACATACTCCGACATGAATCGCCCCGCGTCATCGCGTGACAGGCCATATGTCATCTGTGTCAAATCGTTAGTGCCAAAGCTTAGGAACGACACATGCGGCGCGATATCGGCAGCCCGAAGTGCCGCGCGCGGTGTTTCGACCATCACGCCCAAGCGATATTTGAAGTCTTTGCCCGTTTCAGACCGCACAGCTGCGGCAACAGCATCAACCCGCGACTTTACGAGCTCAACCTCGCGTTTGGCTGACACCAGAGGGATCATTATTTCCGGGACAACTGGCTCGCCATTGCGGCTGGCTTCGATCGTGGCTTCAAAAATTGCCCGCGCTTGCATGTCGTAGATCTCAGGGACTGTTACTCCGAGACGCACCCCTCGCATGCCGAGCATTGGGTTATATTCGCCCAAAGCTTCGACGCGCCTTGTGACAACCGACAAAGGTAAATCAAGCGCCTCCGCCAGCTCACGGCAACCCGCTTTATCGTGCGGCAGGAACTCGTGCAAAGGTGGATCAAGCAAGCGAATACAGACAGGTTGCCCCTGCATGATCTGGAATAACTCAGTAAAATCAGCGCGCTGCATCGGAAGCAGACGTTCAAGCGCTTCTCGCCTGTCTTCCGGCTTGTCGGCAAAGATCATCTCGCGCATCGGCGTCAAACGGTCAGCTTCAAAAAACATATGTTCGGTGCGGCAAAGCCCGATGCCCTGCGCGCCAAAATTACGGGCAGTCGCGGCGTCTTTGGGCGTGTCTGCGTTCGCTCTGATCGCAATGTCGCGCACATCGTCGGCCCAATCCATAAGTTCCTGAAAGGAATCGTCGTGAGCGGCTTCAAGCATCTTGGGTTCACCAGCCAACACTTCACCAGACGTGCCATCGATCGTGATCACATCCCCTGCGCGAAAAACCCGCCCGTCCGGAGAAGTAATGGTCAGCTTGCGCAGATTGAAAGTCAGGCTCGTGGCCCCCACGACGCAAGGCAAGCCCATACCACGGCCGATAACTGCCGCGTGGCTTGTCATCCCGCCACGCTCGGTGAGGACGGCAACAGCTGCGTGCATTCCGCGAATGTCTTCAGGCGACGTCTCACGACGCACCAGCACACAGGGCTCGCCGCGCGCTGCGCTTGCTTGCGCTTCGTTTGAGGAAAACACGATCTTCCCTGTCGCCGCGCCCGGACTCGCCGCAATGCCGCGCGCTATCTTGTCTCTCTTCGCTTCCGGGTCAACCTGACGGTGCAGCATTTCGTTTAGCGCGCGCGGCTCGATCCGCATCAGCGCCTCTTCTCTTGATATGATCTTGTCATTCGCCAAGGCAACCGCGATCTTGACTGCAGCCTGAGCACTACGTGCCACGCGCACCCCGTCAAGCACATGCACCTGGCCGTTTTCAACTGCAAACTCGGCCTGCATTTCTTCACGCAGTTTCTCTCTCATCAATGCCGTGTGCTTTTTGAGGGCCGAAAATGCATCCGGCGCAAGCTCTTCAAGCGATGGCCCACGAGCGTCAACCTCCAAAAATAAAGCCTTTGCGCCTTCTTCAAGCGCGTCGCGGCCTTGGCTTTGCGACAGGTAGCGCCCTGTGAGTTGAGGCTCGCCCGTGGTGGAGTTCACCAGTTGGATCACACCCGACCCGCTTTCTCCCGTGCCAATGCCGAACACCATGTCCTGCACGACAAGCCCTAGACCCGCATCAGCTGGAGCGCCTTTGGCTTGGCGTAAAAGGCGCGCCGTTGTCCCTTCCCAAGCCCGCGCCATCGAGCGCAAAACTGCTGCCAATTGCACGCTCGGGTCTTGCGGAAACTCTTCTTCCGCTTCGTCTTCATAGGCGCGCAGGGCCTCTGAAAGCCCCTCCTGCCCACTCTTCTCGATGTCCTCGAACAGATCGGGATCAAGCCGCGCGACGTGAATAGCGTAGGCCTGCACAAACCGCAGATATATCTGCGCGGCAGCGCTTTTCCCCAACCTTTCACAAAGGTCAACATAGCGCGCATCATTCATGCCGATGTTCAGAACAGCACCAGGGCCGCCCCAATCCGGATCTTCCGAAGACGGGCGCACACAGAGCAAAGGCGCAGCTCCGAAGGGCTCCAACAGGGCCTCAATATTTGGAATGTCACCTGCGGCGATTTGATGAACTGCATCAAATGACAAAGCCACAGTTGTGGGCACTGGCAAGTCAAGCCGCACAAGGCGTTGCAAACACTTGGCGCGCCCGCCATGAGTGGCTGCAGCCAAAGGCGCTGTCGCTGTGATCAGCGTAATATTTGCATCAGGTTTCTGCACTGCGGCAGATTATGCGCACTCACGTGCCGTGGCAAGCATTCCTTGGCATGTGCTTAACCTTCGATACGCGTCAGATCAGCGACCGACCCGCAGACAGTCCGGATTCGGCTGAGGAGGTTGAGACGGTTACGGCGCACGATCTCATTGTCCGCGTTCACTTGCACGGCCTCAAAAAACGCATCAACTGGCCCGCGCAACTGTGCGATCCCCGCCATTGCGGCTGTAAAGTCAGCCCCACGCAGAGCTTCTGCGATGGCCCCCTCAACCCGTTCTAGGGCCTCAAACAGGGCGCGTTCCTCATCGGTTTCAGCCAGTTTAGCATCGGCACCATAGCTGTATTCGACACCGTCTTTTTCTTCGGCTTGCGTGAGAATATTGTTGGCACGTTTAAAACCTTGAATGAGGTTTTCTCCATCATCTGTCCCAAGGAACGTCCCTAGTGCTCCGGCGCGGCTGACAACGAGGCCCAAGTCGTCATTGCCTTCTTTGGCAAGGCAGGCATCGATCACGTCGTAACGAATGCCCTCGTCTCGCAGGTGAACCTTGAGGCGATCGTGGAAAAACTTGAGCAGATCTACCGAAACGTCCGGCACGTTCGCACCAAGCATTTCCGTGACCTTGCCGCCGCTGCGGCGCTCGAGCACTGCGCGATAGGCCGCGCCGAACACTCCGTACTCCGCAATCTCTTCAAGAATCTCTTCCAAGGTGTCGATCTCGTCATCTTCCACATCCGCACGGTTGAGCGCGATTTTGTGGCGCACGAGCTGTGCATCTATAAAGCGGTCGAGTTTTAGGGAGAGCCCGTTGGCCAGAACCAGCCTGATCACGCCCAACGCGGCACGGCGCAGTGCAAACGGGTCTTTTGAGCCTGTCGGTTTTTCGTCAATCGCCCAGAACCCTGTCAGGGTGTCGATCTTGTCGGCCAGCGCAACCGCGACTGACACAGGTGCTGCGGGCACATCATCAGACGGGCCAAGCGGCGAATAGTGTTCTTCGCAGGCAGCCGCCACGGCCTCAGGCAGGCCTGCGGCCTCTGCGTAGTAGCGGCCCATAAGGCCCTGCAATTCTGGGAATTCATACACCATTTCTGAGCTCAGATCGGCTTTGGCAACGGCCGCGGCTTGACCGGCTTCCTCGCGATTTGCGCCCACAAAGGGGGCTATGTCACGTGCAAGCGCCTCGATCCGTTTGATCCGCTCGGCTTGACTCCCAAGTTGGTTGTGGAATGTCACATTGGCGAGCTGCTCCGTCCATGAAGACATGCCTGCCTTGGCAACCCTCAGATCATTCTCCCAGAAGAACTTGGCATCAGACAGACGCGCCGCGAGCACCTTCTGGTTGCCAGCAAGGATCGTCGCGCCATCATCCGACGTTTCGCGGTTGGCGACAGTTACAAAACGCTCGATACCGCCTGTCTTCTTGGCCTTGACCGAGAAAAACTTCTGGTGTTCTTTCATCGAGGTTTGCAGCACCTCCGCGGGAAGCGAGAGAAAGGCTTCGTCGATTGTGCCCATAAGCACGACAGGCCACTCTACCAACCCTGAAACTTCGGCCAACAAGCCCTGATCTTCGACGACTTCAAGGCCCGCGGCGAACGCTTGGTTGGTCGCGTCCTGCCAGATGTGATCGGCGCGTTCTTGCGCTGACAAAACCACTTTGGCGTTCTTAAGCTTGGCTTCATAGTCTTCAAATGACGTCACAGCAAAGCGGCCAGCCCCCATGAACCTATGGCCTTCCGTCGTGTCGCCTGCCTTGATGCCGTCGACATCAAGGTCAACAATGCTGGCCCCCGCTTCATCCTCCAGAATGCACAGGATCGAGTGCAATGGACGCACCCAGCGTAAGCTTCCGGCGCCCCACCTCATGGACTTTGGCCAAGCAAAGTTGCGGATCACATCCTCGAGCACCTCAGCGGCGATTTCGGCAGCGGGCCGCCCGGGCTTTTCGATGGTAGCGAAATAGACGTCGCCTTTCGGGGTTTCGCGCTCTTCCAGAGCCTCACGCTCTATACCTGCTCCGCGCAAGAAGCCTTCGATCGCCTGCTCTGGCGCGCCAACTTTGGGACCCTTGCGCTCTTCACGCGTTGTCGGGCTGTCTGATAAAAGACCATCAACAGCAAGGCTCAGGCGGCGAGGCGTTGAGAAAGCCTTGGCTCCGGCATAGGTCAGCCCAGCCTCGACGAGGCCGTCTGTCATGCGCTTTTGCAAGTCATGCGCAGCGCGCGCTTGCATGCGTGCCGGAATTTCTTCCGAGAAGAGTTCGATCAGCAGATTGGGCATCTTCTTGAGCTTTCTTAAGTCAGGTTTGGGCGGTCATGCTTTGGTGGTCAGGGTTGAGAGATCAGGGTTTTGCCGGGCAGCCTTCGGGGGCCGGGCGGCCATCAAAAACAACCTTCCCACATTCATTGATCTGGTGCCATGTGAAGCCGCGACCATCAGGCAGGATGGCAACAACACGGTCGATACCGTACTCTATATTGCGCTGCCCTAAAAAGGCAAAAGCGGCACCACTATCAATGGCTTCGCCTATCTCGACGGCATCAAAACACCCAAACCAGTTTGGCGCGACAAGAGGCTCGGCGCCCTCATATGTTTCGTATGTTTCCGTTATCATCGCGATACTTTGTTCGGTTTTAAAGCAAGCGCGATAGCGGATGGGGGAACTGCTGGCATCAATGGCTTCAAAACCGTCATACAAGATCGGTTCGGGTACACCGCTCGCGAGAGACACCAGCGCGACATCGGTTTGCCCATCGGCAACCACTTCTTCGTAATAGGCGTAGACCTGCAGGTAGTAGATAGCAAAGCCGGTGAGCAGAGAAATCATGACAATCCCCAATACAAGTATGCGAGAAACCATTAGCGCCAATCCCAGTTGATGGCCGGAGACGATGCCCCGACTGTTTGCCTTTTAAGCGCATCCGTGCGCGCCGCGAGTTGCGGCAAAACCCGCTCGTGGGTTTCCACAAACATTTTGTCCACAAGCTTACCCGCAGATGACACCAAAAGTGCCTCGATAAGCGCAACTTCGGCACCTTCTATGTCTACTTTGAGCAAAGCAACCTGACGGTTCTTCTCTTCGAGAAATTTCGGAAAATCAATAACATCCACCTTAACAGCCATTGCGTCGCTCGTGCGGGCCTTGCCTTCGACAAGGCTCGATCCGGTGCTGTGCTTCTCTGGCGCATCCGCAAAATTTACGTGCCGATAGAGCGTCATAGTGCCGCCGGTTTCGGAAGCAGCTGCGTTGAGAAGCGTTACGTTTTCAAGGCTTCCGACGCGCTTTGAGAGCGTTTCAAACGCATGCGGATCAGGTTCAAACGCGATCACATCAGCACCTGTCGCGGCCATTTTCTCGGTGAAGATACCGGCGTTCGCCCCCAGATCGATCGCAAGATCACCCGCTTTCAAGTTGGAAAGCGCGGCTTCAAACTCGGCGTCGGCCAGAGCTCTCGCGCGTTTTTTCTCTCCGGTTATTTTCCGGAGGAACGCACGAGCTTCAACACGCAATTTGGCGAGCGCATGGCTCATGCCGCGTGACCTCCCGCTTCTGTCAGAACAAAAGCGTCGGCGCAGGCTTTTGCCAGCGCACGCACACGCCCGATATAGGCCTGCCGCTCCGTCACCGAAATAACGCCGCGCGCATCAAGGAGGTTGAACAGATGCGACGCCTTGATGCACTGGTCATAGGCCGGATGCGCCATGATGATGCGCTTGCCTGTCTTTGGGTCTTGAGCCTCTTGCGCCAGAATGATCTGGCATTCGGCCTCGGCCTCTTCAAAATGCTTTAGCAGAACTTCGGTGTTGGCCACATCAAAGTTCCAGCGGCTGTATTCCTCTTCCGTCTGGCGAAATACATCCCCATAGGTTAGCGCGATGGGTGTTTGCGGATCGTTGTAGGGCATGTCCATCACATGATCGACGCCAAGGACATACATGGCCAGCCGCTCCAAGCCATATGTCAGCTCGCCCGAGACAGGGTGACAATCGTGGCCGCCAACTTGCTGGAAATACGTAAACTGGCTCACTTCCATGCCATCGCACCAGACTTCCCAGCCAAGGCCCCAAGCACCAAGCGTAGGGCTTTCCCAGTCGTCCTCGACAAATCGAATGTCATGCAACTCCATGTCGATTCCGATCGCTTGCAGGGAGCCAAGGTAAAGCTCTTGCAAGTCTGGTGGGCTTGGCTTGATCAGTGCCTGAAACTGGTAGTAGTGCTGGAGCCTGTTCGGGTTTTCGCCGTAGCGCCCGTCAGTTGGCCGCCGTGAAGGCTGCACATAGGCCGCAGCCCAAGGTTTTGAGCCAAGCGAGCGCAACGTTGTCGCGGGGTGAAACGTGCCTGCGCCAACTTCCATGTCATAGGGTTGCAACACAGCGCAGCCCTTTTCCGCCCAGTAGGCTTGCAGCCGCAGGATGATCTCCTGAAAGCTACGTGGTTTTTCAATCGCATTGGCCATGTCGCTGCCCTATTCCTTCGCCACTCTCGATGACGCTACATTTCGCGTTCTACCTAAGCGCCCTAAACAGGCAGGTCAATCAAACCAAGTGACTTTGCGAGGGGCAAAATCAGGAAACTGTGTTATTTTGCGGCTCTTCACGTTTTATTTGAGTGACCTCCCCGTACAATTTGTTAAAACGACGCAAACTGCGCCAATTGGGGCGCTTGGACAGGAATGAATTTTCATATGACACGGTTGTTTCTTTCGTTTTTCTTGGTCGTCACCTTGGCAGCGCGAACCTCTTTTGCTCAAACGCCAGATCCTGTCTGGGTTCAGGTTGAAGCGCAACCAAGCCTCAGCCGCGCTCAAGAACGTGTCCGCGAGCTGTCTGCCGCCCTGCCCGATGTGAACGGCTTTGCTTTGGGTGGCGGATGGTATGGCATCGCACTTGGCCCCTATCTGCCCGACGATGCGCGGGAAGTTCTGCGTGTCTATCGTCGCGAAGGGCAGATCCCGAGAGATTCTTACATCGCTTACTCATCGAGCTTTAGGCAGCAGTTCTGGCCCGTAGGGGCAAACCTATTGAGCCTGCCCTCTCCAGCAACACCGCTGGTAGCCGAAGAGCCCGCGCAAACAGCCGTGGTGGAGGCCCCGGAAGTTGCGACAGCCGAACCAGAGACCGTCGCAGAAGCGGCGCCCGAGCCACAGATCGCCGAGCCGGACGAGACACCAAGCCAAGCGCGCGCCTCCGAGCGCGCATTGACACGTGAAGAGCGCGAGCAGCTTCAGGTTGCTCTCAAATGGGCGGGATTCTACGACGCAGCCATTGATGGCGCTTTTGGCCGCGGAACACGCCGCTCGATGGCGGCTTGGCAGGAAGAGAACGCCCATAAGCCAACCGGTATTCTCACCACTCTTCAGCGTGCTGAGTTGATCGGAAAATACAACGCTATTCTTGATGGTCTTGGCATGAAACTGATGCGTGACGACACAGCCGGAATAGAAATGATGCTGCCGACGGCTATTGTTAAGCTTTCCAAATATAGCCCGCCTTTCGTGCATTTTGACAGCACAGGCGACATAGATGCGCGCGTTATCCTGATCAGCCAGTCAGGCGACAAGAATACGCTTTATGGCCTATATGACATTATGCAGACGCTCGAGATCGTTCCCGAGAACGGCCCTCGAGAGCGCAAAGAAAACAGCTTCACACTTGTTGGCGAAGGCCCGACAGCGATCTCCCACACCGAGGCCTCTCTGGAAGATGGCGAGATCAAAGGCTTCACTCTGATTTGGCCAGCTGGCGACGAGGAACGCCGCCGCCGCGTTCTGAGCGAGATGCGTGCAAGCTTTAGCCGCACGATCGGCGCCATGGACCCGGCCGCAGGAACCGAGGACCAGAGCATCGATCTGATCTCGGGCTTGGAAATTCGCCGCCCGAAACTGTCCCGTTCGGGGTTCTTCCTTGATGGCACAGGCCATATCGTGACCACGTCAGAAGCAGTCGCGGGCTGCAGCCGGATCACTCTGGATGACGAATACGAAGCAGAAGTGCTGGCTGATGCCTCAGGTATCGCCATTCTGCGCTCAACGGTGCCCCTCAGCCCGGCGCGCGTCGCGACAATGCGGTCCGCGGCCCCGCGTCTGCAATCAGAAATTGCTGTGTCCGGTTTCTCCTACGAGGGCATTCTGGGCGCGCCGACGCTGACGTTTGGGCGCTTGAGCGACGTCAAAGGCCTGGCCGGAGAAACCGAGTTGAAACGCCTAGCGCTCAACGCGCTGCCGGGTGACGCAGGCGGCCCCGTGTTTGACGATACAGGAACCGTTCTGGGAATGCTTTTGCCCGCGCCGAAGGACGGCAAAAAACTTCCAGACCAAGTGAGCTTTGCGATAGATGCCGCGACAATTCTCAAAGTTGCGAAAGAAGCAGGCTTGGTTGCAACGGCTTCAGACCGCGAAAGCATCATCGCCCCGGAAGATCTGACACACGAAGCCTCGGCTGTTACCGTGCTTGTCAGCTGCTGGGAATAACACCAAAAGCAACACTTCGTAGGGTTGGGCTTTGGCAAGGGCGCCGAACTGGCTTCAGGTGCGCGCTTCTCAGCCGCGCCAGAAAGCCGGCATGAGCAACGCATAGACGGCGAGCAGCTCAAGCCGGCCAATCAGCATTGCGACGATCAGGATCCACTTGGCCGCTTCGTTGAGGCTAGAGTAGTTTCCCGAAGGGCCGATGATATCACCCAGTCCCGGGCCAATGTTTGCCAAAGCGGCCGCCGAGCCGGATACCGAGGTCACAAAATCCAACCCCGTAAAGGACAGAGCGACAGCGACAACACCCAGCGTCACGATGAAGAAAACAAAGAAGCTCATGACCGAGTTCAAGACATCATCGCTGATCGCGATGCCGCCGTATTTGGGTGTGAAAACACCATGTGGCGTCTTGATTTTGCGGATCTGCGCGCGCACCGAGGCCAGAAGGATCTGGTAGCGGAATATCTTTACAGAACAAGCAGTTGAGCCCGCACATCCGCCGATCAGGCCGATGAAAAAGAAAATCGTGATCAGGAATGGTCCCCACAGCATATAGTCAACACTCGAATAGCCAGTGCCGCTGATGATCGACGTGATGTTAAACAGTGCCTCGCGAAAGGCCTGTTCCCAATGATGTGGGAAAATCTGCGTCAGCAAGAAGCTCGTGAGGATGACTAGAAACGTCAGCGTGTAAAAGAACCCACGCACCTGGACGTCGTTGATCGGCGCATTCAGGTTGCCGTTGAGAACTTGCACGTAGCGCACAAAAGGCAGGGCCGAGAGGATCATAAACAGGCTCGCAGCATACTCGTGCGGCCCCGTGAACGTGCCAAAGCTTGCATCGTAGTTTGCCATGCCGCCTGTCGATACCGTGGTGAAAGCATGAACAATTGCGTCAAATCCGTTCATGCCCAAGACATAGTAGGTGACGACGCAAGCCACAGTGACGGAAGCGTAAATGCCGAAAATCTGCGACGCAATCTGCGTCGCCCGCGGAAGAATTTTCCCCATAGTATCAAAAGACTCAGCGCGAAAAATCTGCATACCGCCAACACGAAGTTCAGGCAAAAACACCATAGCAACAACGATGATCCCGATACCACCAAGCCACTGCAAGATACCGCGCCAAAGCAATATGCCCTTGGGCATGTCATCAAGCCCCGTCAAGACTGTCGCGCCTGTTGTTGTCATCCCGGACATTGCTTCAAAAAAAGCGTTCACAAAGCTTGCTTCTGACGCACCCAGTATGAACGGCAGCGCACCAAACAGAGGCAAGGCGACCCAAACGCCAGTTGTTAACAAGAAGGTCTGCTGGATGCTCAGGCCTTGGCGCACGCCGCTCTGACAGGCCAGCGCAACCAGCCCACCGACAAGCAACGTAATCACCGCGCTTTCGGCAAATGCAGGCCAGTGCCCCGCTCCATCGGCAAGGTCAACGGCAAGCGGCGCTAGCATCGTGAGGCCAAGAATGGCGACGAGCAGGCCAATAACGTATCCAACTGGGCGAATATCAAACATGAGGCGAAGGCTTGGCCTTATGCTGTGCAGCTGTCAAGCCGCGCTCTGCTTTGAGGGCGCAAAAAAGGCGCAAACCACTTAGGCTGCGCCTCATTTTGTGTATCAACTTGAGGGGCTTACATGAGGGAAAGGCTGCCGAGCACGCGCATTTCGATCTCGTCACGGCGGATGCCCATATCTTCCAGTTCACGGTCTGTCTTGGCGTGCAGCTCGTTGATTTCACGACGCAACGGGCGCGCTTGTGCCTCGGCGACGTTAGTCAGCCATGTTGTGATGCGGGCGAGCAAGCCTGTGCGCGCGGCTGTGGGTGATGGGGCTGAAACTGCCTGTGCCATTTCGAGTTTTCCTACTGATTGTCTCTGTGTCAATGAGACAGATAGGTCAGCAGTCATGACATTACCAATGCTCTATGCGCATAGCCGAAAGCCCTTACGCGCAGGGCTTAGCCGACATGGAACAGCGTAGAAAACATTTTGGGATCAAGGCTTTCGCTCTCAAAGAGCGGGCCTTCTGTCAGCACGCTCACCGCGTCGTGGCTGTGTAGGCTCTCTTGGTGGCTGGCAATGACGCGGAAGTCACCGACCCGCTCGTCAAGTTCGAGTCTCTGCGCAAACAGGCGTGCAGCGTCTTCCACAAAGATCGGGTTGGCGGCGTTAAGCTCGGCAAAGGCCTGCTCGTCTTCGCGCTTGACCATAACTTGGGTTTCCGTCGGAACCGCCGCGCGGCACATTTCTATAAGGTCTTCAAACCAAAGGCAATTTCCGCTGTTCACCTCTAGCGAAATTCGCGCAACAGAGCGCTGCGAGTGTGGGGTTGCCAGTTGCCCGCGGCTTTGTCGTGCGTGTTCAGACAGCTCAAGCGAACATGGGCAAGTTGACGAATAGACATAATCCATGTGAATGATTTGGCGGCGCAGGCCTTCAACTTCGATCAGCTCAAGTGCGAAGTCATAGTACTGGTAGCCCTGCAAACCAGAGCGTAAGCTATTGACTTTCATAGGAAAAGAAAACCGCATTTGGATGCGGGCATCGAAGCTTTCGAGGTCTGATTTGTAGTCGTCAAGCGCCGCTTCGATGACCTCAAAAGAGAACGTCGCTTCGGAATGCTTGTAAAAACTGCGCATGATGCGGGACATGTTGATGCCCTTCTTGCCCGCTTCAAGGCTCACTGTGCCTGTTACCGAGGTCTGCAAGGACAGGTCGCCATCGTCGCGGGTGTGGAACTTGATCGGCAGGCGGAAGTTGGAAATTCCGACATGTTGGATCACCCTTGGGGCACCTTTGATCAGGCTCGACGGGCCGTTTTGCAAGTCAGGCAATGTCGCCTTATAGGCATCATCAACCTCAAATTCTTCAGGGTAAGCCCTTGCAAGTGCGGGATAATTCGAAACTTCGCCGGAGGGGAGCAAACGCGAGATCACCGGATCAAGATCAGCAACCTCTTCCGGGGTCGCGCTCTTTGCCCAAGCCCGCAGGCGCTCTAAAGCCTCTTTAGCTTCGGTGCGGTCGGGTGCTGCGAGCAGCTCTGATGTCGGCTTGTTCATATGCGTGCCCCTTTAGTACGGCTCAGACTAATGTAGGAGGGTTACGCGCGAAATGCCAATTCAGACCATAACTATTTCGCCAACGTCACATTCGGCCGCAAAAGCAACGCACGTTGTGGTTAACGCACATTTGAGCCCTCACTCGGACAGTGCCTACGGTATGCAGCTATATATGCAGCTATCCGTGCAGAACGCGTGCATACGTTTTTGGGGTCAATCCTTAACGCAAATTAACTTAATGCAGCGTG
>CANMGT010000002.1 GCA_947497495.1 uncultured Lentibacter sp. | reverse complement strand
CGGTTGTAGCTCAGTTGGTTAGAGTGCCGGCCTGTCACGCCGGAGGTCGCGGGTTCGAGCCCCGTCAACCGCGCCACCACTGCCCCGAAGATGCAAAAGAGCGCGTTGCGCGGTTGTAGCTCAGTTGGTTAGAGTGCCGGCCTGTCACGCCGGAGGTCGCGGGTTCGAGCCCCGTCAACCGCGCCACTTTTCCTTTCAATAGGTGGCATATGCGAAATCTCTTGCGCAACATCCCCTGGCCTGTTGCCGTTCTGGCGGCTTTAACCCTTGGGCTGGCTCCTTTTTTCCCCGAGCCGCATGTCTGGGAGAAGCTCAAGATGCTCGCCACAGGAGAACTTCAACGGCCGGTTGATGTGTTTGACATGCTGATGCATGGGCTGCCTTGGCTTTTGGTCTTTGCGAAACTCGCGGAACTTTTCAGCAGACCAACAAATTGATTCTCATTTTGGCTTTCACGGGTTAATGTTCGTTAAACCGCCCGAACAAGAGAGCGAGCAGAACATGCCACCGAAGAAGAAAGCCCGCGTTGCCGCCGTCACCATGCTGCGCGATGACTTGTTTTACCTCAAAATATGGCTGGCGCACTACGGCGAAATGCTGGGGCGCGAGAACTGCTATATCGTCAACCACGGCCACACGCCGGAAGTGGCCGAAATGGCCAAGGGCTGCAACGTGATCGGCATCCCTGGGCACCACCACAAGAACTTTGACATGAAGCGCTGGCGACTGCTCAACAACATCGTGCAGGGGCTGAACGCCTACCACGACCATGTGATTGTCGGCGACGTTGACGAGCTTGTTGTGATCGACCCAGAGTTGGGGCTGAGCCTGCCGGAATTTCTGGCAACGCAAAAGCAACGGCAGGTGATCACACCTCTGGGCCTTGAAGTTATCCATAGGATTGATCTGGAAGATAAACCTATTGAGGACAAAGTCTTGGGGCCTCGTCTTCATGTAAGACTTGCACCGCACTACTCCAAGCCCTGCATCATCTCGGCTGGCGTCAAGATCGCCCGTGGCGGGCATTTCACGCAGTATGAAAAGATCAATGCACCCGAGGGGCTTTACCTGTTTCACCTCAAGTTTTGTGACTTTGGGGAATACACAAAGGGCATGGACAGGCGCAACGCCGTGACCGAGAAAATCGGCGCGTCCAAGCGCGATGCTGCGATCGGCGGGCACTGGTTTGCCGATGCGCGCGGGGAAGACCGCGAAGTATTCGAAAAGCTCGGCAACTACGAGATGCAGGAGGGCTTTGACGTGGGCAAATTCCGCCAAGCGATGATCGACACATTCGAGCCGCGCGGCGATACCGGGTTTTACCAGTTTGATCGGCCAGACTACGAGCTTCAGTTCAAGCTGCCCGAGCGCTTTACGGGCGCGTTTTAACGAAACGTAACCCCAGTGTTCAGACGGGTTAACGCGCGAAATGCGCCCAGAAGTGGCCGTGCCTACGGTATGCAGCTATATATGCAGCTCTCCGTGCAGAACGCGTGCATACAGTTTTCAAACGAAAAACGCGCGCCGCATTGGTTAATGCAGCGCGCGCTTTGGCTTTGAAATGGCCCCTTAGGCGAGCATCGCCATCGGGTTTTCGAGGTTGTCGACAATGTGCTTGAGCAGCTCGGCCCCAAGGGCGCCGTCGATGACGCGGTGATCAACAGACATGGTGACAGACATCACCGTGGCGATGGCCAGCTCACCCTCGGCGTTGACCACGGGCTTTTTGACGCCCGCGCCAACCGCGAGGATGCCCGCATGGGGCGGGTTGACGATGGCGTCGAAGTTCTCGATGCCCATCATCCCGAGATTGGAGATTGCGAAACTGCCGCCAAGGTATTCGTGCGGCGCAAGTTTGCGGTCGCGCGCGCGGGCGGCGAGATCTTTCATCTCGGTACTGAGCGACGAGAGCGACTTTTGCTCGGCGTCTTGCAGCACGGGCGTGAACAGCCCGCCCTCGATGGCGACGGCAACGGCCACGTCAGAGGCTTTCATTTGCAAGACACGGTCACCCGCCCAGACGGCATTGGCCGTGGGCACGGCCTGCAACGCGAGGGCGCAGGCCTTGATGATAAAGTCGTTGACCGAAAGCTTCACGCCGCGTGCTTCGAGTTGCTTGTTGAGCTGGCTGCGGAAAGCGAGCAGGGCGTCGAGCTTGATTTCGCGGCGCAGGTAGAAGTGCGGCACTGTCTGCTTGGCCTCGGTGAGGCGCGCGGCAATGGTTTTGCGCATGCCGTTGAGGGCGATCTCCTCGTACTCGCGACCCTCGTAGGCACGCGCGACCATGTCGGCGGAGGGGCTTGCGGGCATGGCGGCAGCAGCGGGTGCGGTTGCGGCGGCTGGTGCCGCTTTAGCGGCTGGAGCAGCTGTTTTGACGTCTCCTGTGACATCGGCTTTGACGATACGGCCCTTTGGGCCGGAGCCTGCGATTTGCGCCAGATCGAGGCCCTTGTCTGCGGCGATACGGCGGGCGAGCGGCGAGGCGAATACGCGGCTGCCATCGCGGGCCGGAGCGGCAGGCGCAGGGGCTGCGGGCTTATCGGAGCCCCCTGAAGGGGCCGCCTCTGCACCCGCTGTCGCGGCGGGGGCCGCTTGGGCGCTTGGGGCGGGGGCTGCGCCGATATCAGATTCGCTTTCACCGTCTTCAAGCAGCACGGCGATGGCTGTGTTGACAGTGACGCCTTCGGAGCCATCAGGCACAAGGATTCTGCCGATGGTGCCTTCGTCAACCGCTTCAAACTCCATCGTTGCCTTGTCGGTTTCGATTTCGCAGAGGATGTCGCCTGACTGGACGCTATCGCCTTCTTTGACGAGCCATTTGGCCAGCGTGCCTTCTTCCATGGTGGGCGAGAGGGCGGGCATGAGGATTTCTATTGGCATCTGTGCGCTCCCTTAACGATAGGTGACTTGTTTGACGGCTGCGACGACTTCATCGGTTGTCAGCAGCGCGTGTTTTTCGAGGTTGGCGGCATAGGGCATGGGCACGTCTTTGCCTGTACAGTTTATCACCGGTGCGTCGAGGTAATCGAAGGCGCGCTCCATGATTGTGGCGGAGAGGTGGTTGCCGATCGAACCGACAGGCCAGCCTTCCTCGACGGTCACGCAGCGGTTGGTTTTTTGCACCGAGGCGAGCACTGTGTCGTAGTCGATCGGGCGCAATGTGCGCAGGTCGATCACCTCAGCAGAAATGCCATCTTCTGCAAGCTTATCAGCGGCTTCCAAGGCATACTGCATGCCGATACCGAAGCTGACGATGGTCACGTCAGAGCCGGTCCGCCAGATGCGGGCCTTGCCAAACGGCACTGTGTAGTCGTCCATCACAGGCACGTCGAAGGACTTGCCGTAAAGAATCTCGTTTTCGAGGAAGATTACCGGGTTCGGGTCGCGGATCGCGGTTTTCATCAGGCCTTTATAGTCGGATGCGGAGTAAGGCATGACGACCTTAAGGCCCGGAACCATGGCATACCATGCGGCGTAGTCCTGTGAGTGCTGTGCGCCCACGCGGGCCGCTGCGCCGTTGGGGCCGCGGAAGACCATTGGCGCGCCCATCTGGCCACCGGACATATAGAGCGTCTTGGCGGCCGAGTTGATAATGTGATCAATGGCTTGCATGGCGAAGTTGAATGTCATGAACTCGACGATGGGCTTGAGACCGCCAAAGGCTGCGCCTGTGGCGATGCCGGCAAAACCGTGCTCGGTGATCGGCGTGTCGATGACGCGTTTGGAGCCAAACTCTTCCAGCATGCCTTGGGAGATTTTGTAAGCGCCTTGGTATTCGGCGACTTCTTCACCCATCAGGAATACACCGTCGTCGCGGCGCATTTCTTCGGACATGCCATCGCGCAAGGCTTCGCGGACGGTCTGTTGTTTGAGCTCGGTGCCTTCGGGCCAGTCTGGCGTGACGTCGCGGGCAGGGGCTGCGGGGGCGGCGGCTTGTGCGGGAACAGAGGCGGGGGCTGCGGCGGGCGCGGCTTCGGCAGGGGCGGCTGGCGCGCTTGCGCTCATGTCTTCGCCTTCCTCGCCGATAATGGCGATGGCGGTGTTAACCTTAACGCCCTCGGTGCCTTCTGCGATCAGGATTTTGCCGATGACGCCTTCGTCAACCGCTTCAAACTCCATTGTCGCCTTGTCGGTTTCGATCTCGGCGATGATGTCACCTGACTGAACCGTGTCGCCCTCTTTGACGAGCCATTTTGCGAGCGTGCCTTCTTCCATGGTGGGCGAGAGGGCGGGCATGAGAATTTCTATAGCCATGTTGTGTGTCCTTTCGTCCGACTTACGCGTAAATATCTGTCCAGAGCTCGTCGAGCGCTGGTTCGGGGGAAGTTTTGGCGAATTCGGCGCTTTCGTTGACGACGGCCTTGATCTCTTTGTCGATCGCTTTCAGCTCGTCTTCCGTGGCGTGTTTGCCTTGCAGCAAAAGCTCGCGCACGTGTTCGATGGCGTCTGACTTTTCTCGCACTTTCTGGACTTCTTCGCGGGTGCGATACTTGGCCGGATCTGACATCGAGTGGCCGCGGTAGCGGTAGGTTTTGACTTCAAGAATGTAGGGGCCTTTGCCTGCCCGGCAGTGGGCCACGGCGATTTCGCCCGCTTCCTTGACAGCCAGAACATCCATCCCGTCAACGAGTTGTCCTTTGATTCCAAAGGCTTCGCCGCGGTGGAAAATGTCGGGTGAGGAGGTTGAGCGCTGCTGCGAGGTGCCCATGGCGTATTGGTTGTTCTCGATCACGAAGACAACTGGCAAATCCCAGAGGGCGGCCATGTTGAAGGTTTCGTAGACCTGGCCCTGGTTGGCAGCGCCATCGCCGAAGTAGGTGAAGGTGACGTTGTCGTTGCCTTTGTATTTGTCCGAGAAGGCAAGGCCTGCGCCGAGGGGCACTTGGGCTGCGACGATGCCGTGACCGCCGTAAAAGTGCTTCTCTTTGCTGAACATGTGCATCGAGCCGCCCTTGCCCTTGGAGTAGCCACCTTCGCGGCCTGTCAGCTCGGCCATGACGCCGTTCGGGTTCATCCCGCAGGCGAGCATATGGCCGTGGTCGCGGTAGGAGGTGATGCGTTTGTCGCCCTCTTTGGCAGCGGCCTCAAGGCCGACAACAACCGCCTCCTGGCCGATGTACAAGTGACAGAAACCGCCGATCAGGCCCATTCCGTAGAGCTGCCCTGCCTTTTCTTCGAATCGGCGGATCAGCAGCATGTCGCGATAGAAGCTTTTCAACTCTTCCGGCGAAGTGTTTGACTTCGCTTTGCTTTTACGGGTGGCCATAAAGCACATCTCCCTTGGCGTAAATTAGTTTAGCGTTAAACTATTTGATACACCAAAGCAGCCCATGTTGCGAGATGTTTTTACAGGGTGCAGCCTATCGGCGCTCTGAAAGCGTTTCGAATTGTCAAAAAGGGGGGCTTAGCGGATAACGATTTCGTCGGCGCGCACATATCCGAGCGTGTCGCGGGCGCGTTCATCCAGCAGATCAATGTCGAGGTAGTCGTCCGAGAGGCGCTTTGTGAGGTTTTCCATCCAGTCAACACGCTTTTGAAGGCTGGCCAGCTCGCGGGAGAGGGCTTTTTGCTCGGCATTGATTTCGGCGCGGCGGAACAGGCCGTAGTCGCCTTGAATGGCGGCGAAGACAAAGTAGAGTGACAAGCTGAACGCCAGTGCAAAAAAGATCAGCGTCCCAAACGCTGGTGTCTTGCGGGGTTTCATCGCTTGTCTGCCTCGTTTTGCGCATTTGCGTTTATGGTTGGATCGCGTTCTTGATGACGCATGGCGACATTGACACAAGTTGCCTTTGACGTGAACGGCTCATTTGAGGAAAGCCGGAATTGCCTTCATTTCTGCCACAGAGAGAGTCTTTCATGTCACAATTTTCCTGTCACAATAGGGCGACAACGTGCGGATGCGGGAGAGACATATGACATTTGAAACGCAGGGCGACTTTGAGGCGCGGGTGCGGGAAAGCTTTGCGCGCCAGAGGGTTATGCAGACGCTTGGCGCGCGGATCGCAAGTATTGAGGCGGGGGCTGTCGAGTTGGAAATGCCGTTCAACGCCGATTTCACGCAGCAACACGGGTTTTTGCATGCGGGGGTGGTGACGACGGTGCTCGACTCGGCGGCGGGCTATGCGGCCTATAGCCTGATGCCTGAAGGCGCTGCTGTTTTGACGATCGAGCTGAAGACTTCGCTGATGCGCGTCGCCAAGGGCGATCTGTTTCGCTTTGAGGGGCGGGTTATGAAGGCGGGGCGGACGGTTATGTTTGCCGAGGCGCGGGCGTTTTCGGGTGCGGCCGAGATCGCGCATTTGACGGCGAGTATGATGGTTGTTCAAGGGCGCGACGGCGTTGACGGGTAGAGGGCTGGCGGCTTGCGCCTACGGTTACTTGCGCCAGTAGAGTTTGGCGATAGTGGTGGCCAGCGGGCGCGGGGTGAGGCGCATGGCGAAGGCAATGATCTTGTAGAGCACACCGGGAATATGGACGGCTTTGCCCGACATCATGGCGCGCCAGCCCGAGCGTGTGACGGAGGCTGCGTTGGCTTTGGGGAGAAGTTTGAGGGCGAGGGCGCCGTTGACGTTTCCGGCGTCAAAGAAGCCTGTTGCCGTCGGGCCGGGGCAGAGGGCTGTGACGGTGACGCCTGTTCCTTTGAGGTCTGACGCGGCGGCTTCCGAAAGGTTGAGGAGGAAGGCTTTTGAGGCGTGGTAGCGGCTCATGCTCGGGCCGGGCATGAAGGCTGCCGAGGAGGCGACGTTGAGGATACGGCCTTGGCCACGGGTGCTCATGTCGATGGCGGCGAGCTTCATCAAGTCGGCGGCGGCTGTGACGTTGACGGCGAGGAGCGTGGTGTCTTGCGCCCATGTGTCTGGCGACTGGATGAGGCCATGCACGCCGAGGCCTGCGTTGTTGACGAGGATTCTGACAGGGCCGATCGCTTCGGCGCTCTGCCAGAGAGCTTGGGCTGCGCCAGCTTGGGCGAGGTCTGCTGTGAGGATGTGGACTTCTGTGCCTTTGGCGATCAGCTCTTGCGCCAAGGGGGCCAGGCGGGCTTCGGAGCGGGCCGACAGGATAAGCGCGTAGCCCGCTTGCGCGGCCAGGCGGGCAAACTCGACGCCAAGGCCGCCGGAGGCGCCGGTGATCAGGCAGTAGTCGGGCATATGTGCGTACCTCCTCGTTTGCGGGAGCGTAGCGCTGCCGCTTGCGTTTAGGAAGGCCTATCCGAGGGCTTTGACGCCGGGCAGGGCTTTGCCTTCCATCCACTCAAGGAAGGCGCCGCCCGCTGTGGAGATGTAGCTGAAGTCGTCAGCGGCCTCGGCCTGGTTGAGAGCGGCGACCGTGTCACCGCCGCCTGCGACCGTGATCAGGCGGCCTGCCTTTGTTTCGCTCGCGGCGGCGCGCGCTGCGGCGATTGTGGCGGTGTCAAACGGGGCGATTTCAAACGCGCCGAGCGGGCCGTTCCAGATCAGCGTGTTGAGCTTTTTGATCTCGTCGTTGATGACGGTGACGGCCTCTGGGCCTGCGTCAAGTACCATCTGGTCAGCGTCCAGAATCGTGGCCTCGTTGAGGGCGATCACGTCGTAGGCCGCGCCAGCTTTGAACTCCCGTGCGACAAGCCCGTCGACAGGCAGGATGATGCGGCAGCCGCGTGTCTCGGCTTTGATCATGATCTCGCGGGCGGTTTCCAGCAGGTCGGCCTCAACGAGAGAGCCGCCGAGCTGTGCGCCCATCGCCATGAGGAAGGTGTTGGCCATGCCGCCGCCGATGATCAGCACGTCGAGCTTTTCAACAAGGTTTGACAGCAAGTCGAGCTTGGAGCTGACTTTCGCACCGCCCACAACAGCGCCGACGGGGTGCTTGGGCGCAGAGAGCGCGCCTTCGAGCGCTTCGAGCTCGGCCTGCATGAGACGGCCCGCGCAGGCGGGCAGGTGGTGTGCGACACCCTCTGTTGAGGCGTGGGCGCGGTGCGCGGCCGAAAAGGCGTCGTTGCAGTAGACGTCGCCGAGGCCTGCGAGGCGCTTTGCAAATGCGGGGTCGTTGGCGGATTCGCCCGCATGAAAGCGAATGTTCTCGATCAAGATCACGTCGGCTTCGCGCGCCTCTTCTGTGAGGTTTTCGGCGGCGTCGAGCGTTTCTACGAAAGCGACTTTGCGGCCCAGAGCGTTTTGCAGCGCGGGCAGCACCACGCGCAGGCTCATGTCGAGCACGACTTTGCCCTTGGGGCGGCCGAAATGCGCCAGCAGCACAGGCGTGCCGCCTTTGGCCAGAATAGCTTCGATGGTGGGGATGATGCGCTGAATGCGGGTGTCGTCTGTGACCACGCCGTTCTGGACAGGGACGTTGATGTCAACGCGGGTGAGCACACGTTTGCCTGCCAAGTCCAGGTCGTCGAGTTTCATCCAAGCCATGTCGCGTCTCCTCACTATTGTGGGCGTGTCTTCGCGCGATCTGGCTCAATCGTCAAGCTCTGGCTTGTCCCGCGCGGCAATGCGTCTTAGGTAACAGGCAAATCAAACTGACAGGAGCGCCCGATGGCCGACTATAAAGACCCCGAAAACACGATCTTGATGGAACTGACAGGCGGGACTGTCGTGATCGAGCTGATGCCCGATGTGGCTCCGGCCCATTGTGAGCGGATGAAAGAGCTGGCGCGCGCTGGCAAGTATGACAATGTCGCGTTTCACCGTGTGATCGACGGCTTTATGGCGCAGACGGGCGACGTGCAGTTCTGCAACATGGAATCTGACTACAACCCGGGCCGCGCAGGCACTGGCGGCTCTGACTTGCCTGATCTGCCTGCCGAATTCGGTCGCATCCCGCATGCGCGCGGCAGCCTTGGTGCGGCCCGTTCGGCCAACCCGAACAGCGCCAACAGCCAGTTCTTCATCAATTTCAAAGACAACGACTTCCTCAACGGCCAATACACCGTTTACGGGCAGGTTGCTTCGGGCATGGAGCATGTTGACGCGATCGCCAAAGGTGAGCCGCCGATGAACCCAGACCGCATGATCAGCGTGAAAGTGGCTGCCGATGTATAAGTTTGCGCTCGCATTCTCACTGATGGCCAGCTCGGCCATGGCCACTGGCCTTGAGATCGTGGTGGAAGGCGAGGCCAACGGCACGATCGTCATCGACCTGTTGGAAGATGTGGCCCCGGGCCATGTGGCGCAGATCACGTCACTCGCCAAAGACGGCAAGTATGACGGCGTGGTGTTTCACCGCGTGATCGACGGCTTTATGGCGCAGACGGGCGACGTTGAGTTTGGCCGCATGGAAGGCGGCAACATGGCGATGGCGGGCCGGGGTGGCTCGGATCTGGGCGACCTTAAAGCCGAGTTCTCAGACATTCCTTATGAGCGCGGTGTTGTTGGCATGGCCCGCAGCATGAACCCTGACTCAGCCAACAGCCAGTTCTTTATCATGTTTGCGCCAAACGAGGGCTTGAACGGCCAATATACTGTTGTGGGCCGCGTTACCGAAGGGCTTGATGTGCTGGACATGATCAAGCGCGGCACGGGCCAGAACGGCTCTGTGATTGGCAAGCCTGACCAGATGAAGTCAGTGACTGTCACGGAATAATCAACTCTGCGTGGGGCGGCTATCAATAAGCCGCCCCATCGCGCATGCTCTCCCTTAAAAGGAGATAGCCATGCGATACCTGCTTTCACTCTGTTTGATGTTGCTGCTTGGCAGCGCTGCTCTGGCCGATCCGAGCTTTTGGAAGCACGTTTGGCCCAAGACCGACTTTACCAACACCTCCGTGAACAACTGGCGCGAGATTTTGTCTGGCGGGCCAGGCAAAGACGGCATTCCGGCGCTGTCTGATCCGCAGTTTGTTGACGCAGCGGGCGAAACGCGGATTGGCGCCGAGGAGGCGGTGATCGTGCTGGAAATGGAAGGTGCGCGCGCACGGGCTTATCCGCTGCGCTACCTGACGTGGCATGAGATCGTGAACGATAAAGTCGGTGGCGTGCCTGTTGCGGTGACGTTTTGCCCGCTGTGCAACTCGGCGATCACCTTTGATCGACGGGTGCAGGGCAAGGTGCTGGAGTTTGGCGTCTCGGGCATGCTGCGCAACTCCGATATGGTGATGTATGACCGCCAGACAGAGAGCTGGTGGCAGCAAGCCATCGGGCAGGGCATCGTTGGCGAGATGAACGGGGTGAGCCTTGCGACGCTGCCGAGCTGGATGGAAAGCTGGGAGAGTTTTCGCGCGCGCCGCCCTGACGGGATTGTTATGGCCGAGCCGACGCACAGCCGCCCCTACGGACAGAACCCTTACGTGGGATACGACAGCTCGGCGCGGCCCTTCCTTTATAGTGGAGAAATGCCGCCGCATGGCGTTGATGCGTTGCAGCGCGTGGTGCGCGTGGGCGACCGCGCGTGGGTGCTCACGCGGCTGGCTGAGGCCGGCGAAATCCGCGAGGCAGGCCTCGTGCTGAGCTGGAAGGCCGGGCAGGCCTCGGCTTTGGACAGCTCTTCGGTGGCCGCGGGCCGTGATGTGGGCAACGTGCGGGTGCGCGACGCAGTGGGCAAGGATGTGGCGCATGACGTGATGTTCGCCTTCGCTTTCCACGCATTCTGGCCTGAGGGGGAGTGGATGCTTGGGGAATGACGGGTGTGCGATTGCGGCGAACGGCGGCTTTGTCTGAATTCTGTTGAAAAACAACGTGTTGCGGGCGCAGAAAGTAGCGGTTTAAACAGAGTACGAGCACCTTTCTTATCAGGCTTTGCGCATTTGCTGCGGTGCAGGAAATATCTTGGCCAATTTGCGGAGGTTATGGGCGGTTGCGGCGAGGAGGCATTCGTCATTTGCGCCGCATGGGCCACGTAATCTCAGCCGTCCCAGCCCGAGGATGCGTTTGAGGTGAGCAAACAACAATTCGACCTTCTTTCGCAGACGCATTGAGATGGCATATTGTGTGGTCTTTGCGATGTCGCGGGCGACTTGTCGAGCCTCCTCGTGTTCTTCGCGGGTGATCTTGCGCGCATCTGCGTTCGGGCAGCACTTCATCTTTGACGGGCAGGCTTGGCAGGTGTGCTTCAGTGCCCGGTACTTGGCGACGCCCTTGCCACTTGGACCGCGATTGGGATCAGAATAGTTGCGGCGGAACTGTTTGAACGGCTCACCTTCAGGGCAGATGTATTGGTTGTTCCCGGGGTCCCATTCGTAGTCGATGCGGCTCCGTGTGCCGTCTGTCCGACCCGCTTTATCCAGTACAGGAATATGGGGGTTGATGTCGCGGTCAACGAGCCATCCCAGCATTGGCCCTGATCCATAAGCGCTGTCTGTAATAAGCCGTTCTGGGTCAATATCATGCTGTTCCTTGATCCGATCCAACATGGTGCGCACTGACCCAACTTCTGCTTGTCGGATCGATCTTGTGCCTTCCACATCGACGATCACGCTGTGATCGGTATCAATCAGGTAATTTGTGGAATAGCTAAAGAACGCTGGTCCTTTACGAGCCGCTGTCCACTAACTGGATGGATCGGAATGGGACGTAAATTTGGGTTCCACGGTGGACGCAGCACCAAAGGCCACGTCATCCAAGACATCCAAATACTCCTTCACAGCACGCGGCTCATCGTTTGGATCAATGGTACTGCGATCCAATCTTCCTTTGGCGTGGAGTTCTGTTTGTTCGCGTCGGCCTCGATCAAGCTGGCATCTGCCGCGAGGCGTTGTCTGCTCACCAAACCATCTGCAATGCAACGTGCGACGGTCTTCTCAAACAGGTGGCGCAGCAGTTTGCTTTCCCGAAAGCGCCCGTGCCGATTTTTGGAAAATGTCGAATGATTGGGTATGGGATTAGAAAGATCGAGACGACAGAACCAACGATATACGAGGTTCAGATGCACTTCTTCACAGAGGCGGCGTTCCGACCGTATACCAAAGCAATAACCAACCAATAGCATCCTGATCAAAAGTTCAGGATCAATAGATGGGCGGCCTGTATGGCTGTAAGAATCTGCGAGATACTGACGGATGTCGTCCAAATCGACGAACCGCTCAATCGACCGTAGCAGATGATCTTATGGCACATGATCGTCTATCGAGAACACATAAAACAGTGCGCCCTGGGCTTCTTGCTTCGGTCCTAACATCGTCAATCCCCTGCATTCACAGGTAAATTGAATCAGCCATAACTCCTCAAATCAAAAAGAGTTTTTCAACAGAAATAGCCCTTACAACGTTTCTACATCGCGGCTAATGTCTGCTATCCTAGTGAAGGCAAAAACGGTCAATAACCATTCAGGTTTTGAACAGAGTTTATGGAAGCATTAAACTGCGGCTTTTGCGACCGTGCCACAAACGAGTGTTTTTGGAATCTGCGCCAAGGTTGACCGCCAAGACACTGCTCCCTTCTAACTTTACATGTGTCTACGTAAGAAATTATTTTTCAGAGTGTTTATCTCTTTTGGCGAAGCCGAAGGGAATTTCTCCTCAAATTCACGTAGAACCTTTTTGCAGTGAACAAATAGGTTACGCGGTTCGCCACGTTCTTCTAACCTTGCTGCATATGCAACTTCGATTCTTTTGAAAGCTTGAAGCAGCTCATCTTTCGTAAGACCCGTATCAAGACTTTATGTCATTTGGCTAACTTTCAGCTTCCCGCCGTTATTTTCAAGGTGCAATCGGCCAACCGTCAAGGCCAAGAGAGGGTGTCGGTGGGCGTGAATTTTGGTTCCTAGCTGGCAACTCCGTTCTTCCAAAAACCACCGTTTGCCGAACGGTTCGCCGAAGCGGACTATGGCGCATATTGAACCAAGGTTGGCTTCGTCCGCAGAGCGGAAATTTGAGGCAACGATTTGACAGTTTCGAAAACGAAGGGTGGGGGCTAGCCCCCACACCCCCAGAGTATTTTTTTCAAGAAAAAGCCAATTGAGTGCGGTTAGGCGGGCAGGTGGATGTTGAAGCGTTCCCGAAGGGCTTTGTCGAGGTCGGCGGCGAAGCGGGAGCTGGCGCGTTTGGCCAAGATGGCCTCTTTAAGCGCTGTGGCCTTGTTGATCAGGTCGGGCTTGTCCTTTTCAGCCCATTCTTTGGGAGAGGTTCTGTCGCCCAGTGTCGGATAGACGTGGTCGGTTTGCATGCGCGCGAGAGTGGCGTCAGTTCCGAGATAGTGTCCCGGCCCGCCGAGGCAGACTTCGCGCATCTGGTCGAGTGCGAGGGTTTCGTCGTCAACCTCTATGCCGCGCACACAGCGCAGGGCTTGTCCTATGATGTCGTCGCCCAAGATCAGGCTTTCGTGGCAAAAGCCCAAGAGAGACGCGTGCATGCCTGCCGCCTCGTAGACCATGTTGAGGCCAGAAAGCCCGGCCATGACGTTGGAACACATCTGCTCCCATCCGGCCTGCATGTCGGGCAGCTTGCTGTCGGACGCGCCGCCAGCTGCACCGCCGCAGACGCCGTAGAAGGCGTGCATTTGCGCGCAGCCCGCTGTAAGCAGGGCTTGTTCGCCCGAGCCGACTGTCATGGCGCCCGTGCGCAGGTCGAGGCCGAAGGGCCATGTGCCAAAGACGGCAGGGTGGCCGGGGGCCAGCGCGTTGACGTAGACGATGCCAGCGAGGCATTCGGCGCAGGCCTGCACGATGGCGCCCGCCACGGTTGAGGGCGCGGTTGCGCCGGCCATGCCCGCCGAGAGCAGCAGCACAGGCATGCCGCCACGAATGCAGGCTTCCATGACTTCGCAGGCTTCTGTGGCAAACTTCATCGGCGGGACGACAAAGCAGTTGGAGTTGCTGATGAAGGGCCGCTCGCGCCAAGCGGCTTCACTGCCGGCTATCATGTGCAGCATTTCGAGTGCGGGCGCCACGAAGTCAGGCTCGGTGAAGGACATGCCGATGTGTTTGGTTGTGCCCGAGGTGCAGGCGTAGAGCGAGTTATAGTCCATCTCGCAATTGTCGAGGATGTCACGACAGACCATGGGCCGCTGCACGAAATGGATGTTGTCGAGCCTGTGGGCGATGCGGGTGGCGTCATGCAGGTCTTGCACGGTGCTTTCGCGGTAGGTTTTGCCGTCAGGCTCAACGAGGTGCACGGCGGCGCCTGCTGTGCCGTAATGAACGCGCTGGCCTGACAAGTCGAGGTCATGTTGGGGCGCGCGGCCGTGCAATGTGACGGTTTTGCAGGCCTTGGCGAGCATGTCTTCCACCAAGGCGCGGGGGAAGCGGATGCGGCCATCGTCGCCAAGGATCGCACCTGCTTCGGTGAGCAGCTTGATGCCCGAAGGCGGCGCGTCGGCGAGGCCGATGGTTTCGAGCGCTTCCAACGCTGCGTTGTGGATTTTGAGCACATCGGCGTCGGAGAGCGGCTTGTATTGCCCGCCTGTCAGGCCTGCGCGGATGGGCCGTGTTTCAGCGGAAAGGGGGGCGGCGCGTGAGGCGCGGCGCGCGTTGCGGCCACCAGAGCGGCGAGGCGTTTGATCATTCATGTCGGGGCTTTCTTGAGAGGGCGTTTGAGGGCGAAAAAGCCGCTCAGGGCCGTCCGCGCGCCGCGCGCCCGCGCTCAGCACCGATGGTGACGATCACAAGATTGATGATGCAGTCTGGCGCTTGCATGGGCGTGCCTCAAGGTTGCTTTGCCTGATTAAGGCGCGGCTTTTGGAGGCAATCTGGCCCAACTGCGACATTCTGTCGTTTTTGGTGCTTTCAGGCGCTACCAGCTTCCGGATGCGCCACCACCGCCCGAGCTGCCGCCACCAAAGGAGCTGCTCGACGAGCTTGAGGACACAGCCGCCGAGTAGGCCCAGATCTGGGTGTCGTGGTAGTCGCAGTTGCGGCAGCGTTTTGTGCGTTGCTTCTGGCCTTTGGTGCGTTTTTTGGCCTTGAGCGTGGTTTCGCGGGTGACATCAAGCGTGCGTTGGCCACAGTTCGGGCAGCGCGACATGCGGGTAAAGCTGTCACGCAGGAAGCGGCCAAACAGCAGCGGGATGAAGACAGCGGCAAAGACCAGCACCATGAGTGACATGATGATGAAGCCAGCCCAGTCGCGGCCGGGGGCGGGGGCCGTGGCGCCCGACTTGTGCGGCAGGGCTATCGTGGCGATGATCTCGCTCGTGCCGTCCGAGAGGCCGCGGGCGTATTCGCCGTTCTTGAAATGCGGCAGCACGTCGCGATCAAGAATGCGGGCGGCTGTGCCGTCCCAGTCGTGGGCGTAGGACTTGCCAAGCTCGATGCGGGTTTTGCGATCATCCTTGAGCACCAGAAAGAGGATGCCGTCATTGCGGGACTTGTCGCCAATGCCCCAGGTGTCGAACAGGCGGGTCGCGAAGGCCTCAAGGCTTTCGCCCGTGCCGTATGCGCTGCGCGAGTTCATGATGACCACGGCCATCTCGATGCCGTCATCGCGGCGCAGGGTGGTGAGCTGCTTGGTGAGGGCAGCGTCTTCCTCGGCTGTGAGCAGCCCTGCGTAGTCGCTCACATAGGGCGACAGAGGCGCAGGCAGCTCTTGGGCTTGCGCCAGTGTGGCAAGCCAGAGGAGGGGGAGAGTTAGGAGAACAAGGGAAACTGCACGCATGGGGGCCTCACGGGGTTAAGTGGGGCGGAGTATAGCGGCGGGTTGGTTTGGCGCAATGATGACGATTGGCAAGAGACAGTGAATAGCGAGGACGTTCAACGACGGGTTTGAGCCCAAAGTTCTTGATAAAGTCTGTGGTTTCAATGACTGCTCTTTAGTATCCACAACAAAAACGGCTTCGTTGCCCATCGAGCGCCCCGAAAATCAAGAATAGTGATGAAATACCATGAAAATTGCCTCCGCCGAATTTCCAGATGAGAGTGCCCGATACGAAGCAAGCATCGATTTGATTGCTCAGCATGTCGAAGTTAGTCAACCAGACCTAATCGTTCTTCCCGAGATGCCATTCACCCCTTGGGTGTTTCATACGAAGGTGTTTGATCAGACTGTTTGGGATCGGGCGGTAAAGGAGCACGAAACCTGGCTTCATCGCTTCTTTCGGACCGTTCAGGTTCCCCTAGTTACGTCACGTCCAACGAATGTTGGAGGTAAGCGCCTAAATCAGGTGATCTTTCTTGATGCATCTGGCGAGGTGCAACCTCTACGAAGCAAGTATTATCTGCCAAATGAATTTCCGGCTGTCGAAATGCCGTGGTTCGACAAGGGCGACAGGCCGGGTGAGGTCTTTGACCTGCTTGGTCACCGCATTGCCATCCAATTGTGTAGCGAATTGATGTTCGCTGAAGTGCCTCGGAAGCTCGGTGCGAATGGCGCAAACATCATTATTCAATCGCGTGCGACTGGTGATCATCCGCGATGGCGCGCCGCGTCCGTCCTTTCTGCCTCGACTTCTGGCGCATTTGTCATTGGGTCAAATCGACGATCCTTTGATCGAGATTGGTTTACAGGAGGTAGTTGGGCCTACGGACCCGACGGCGTGCTGATCGCTGAAACCTCTGATGCCGAACCGATTGTCACGGTTGAAATAGACAGCGCATGTTCTGACGTGGCAAAACACCAGTATCCTTTGCTCATGTATCAAGACTACCCGGAAGGCTCGTGATGTGCCTTAGCATGAAAACCATGCTTGCTCACGCATCAGTTGAGCCTGTGTGCCATCGCTCAGCGGACATTGACGCAGCGAAAGCTCACTTCGTCCCGCACAGCGGACTTTTGGCTTCGTTTCACGCAATCTCCGCCGCAAAAGCGCAGATATCCTTCAAGGCTTGCTCGTATGCGCTGTCTTCGATTGTCATGGCGACGCGCACGTGGCCTGTGGCTTCGGAGCCGAAGCTGGCACCGGGCATAACGGCGATGTGTTTTTCGTCCAGAAGCCTGTTGGCGAATTCGTCACCCGTAAGGCCCGTTTGGCGCACGTCGAGCATGACATACATCGCCCCTGCGGCGGGCACGGGGGTGAGGATGTTCTGAGCTGCGAGCGCTTTTAGGGTGATCTCGCGGCGGCGCTTGAACGGCGCGGCGATCTCTTCTTCAAAGGCTTCGCCTTGCTCAAGTGCAAACAGGGCCGCGTCCTGAATGTAACCCGGCACGCCGTAGGTTGTGACTGTGGAGAGGTCAACCAGACGGTCGATGATGTCCGCAGGGCCCACGAGCCAGCCGCAGCGGCTGCCTGTCATGGCGTGGCTTTTGGACATCGAACCAACCACCAGTGTGCGCTCGGCCATGCCTTCAAGAGAACGTGGCGAAATGTGTTCGCCCTCCCAAATCTGGGTGTCATAGACTTCATCGGAGATGAGGGTGAGGTTATTTTCAGTCACCACATCGGCGATCATCTGCATCGTCTCGGGGGTGTAGACAACGCCCGTGGGGTTGTTGGGCGAGTTGATCAGCAGCGTGCGTGTCTTGCCATCAATCGCCGCTTCCAAGTCGGCGCGCTGGGGCTGGAAGGCGTTCTCGGCGCGCGCAGGCACGGGCCTATCGACGCCGCCCACCGCGCGGATGGTGCCGGGGTAGGTGGCGTAAAACGGGTTCATGTAGAGCGCCGTCTCGCCTGCGTCCAGGCTGGCCATATGGGCTGCAAAGAGGGCTGACTGGCCACCGGGGGTGATCAGCACGTTCTCATATGTTGTCGGCACACCTGTGCGCGCTTGCACACGCGCGGCGACGGCGCGGCGCAGGCTCATCTGTCCGTGCATGATAGCGTAGCCCGTGTTGCCGGCCTTTGCGGCTTCATGCATGGCCTGCAAAACGGGCGCGGCTGTGCGAATGTCGTGCTCGCCGATTGTCAGCTCGGTGACGGGGGTGCCAGCGGCGATCATTCCGCGGGCGCGAATGAACAGCTCCCAACCGTCTCCGCCTTCGCCTGCGATGGATTTGAGTTTGTCTGACATGCGCATGGGCGGGCCTCGTGATGTTTGGGTTTAGGCTTGGTTTCAGCCTGTGGTTTTGCCAAGTCGTATCGCGGGCTTTGCGGCGCGTCGAGCGGATTTGTCTTGGCAGGGGCGCGGCTCTGGGGTAGCGTCGCGTCATGAACAAGCAAATTTGCATTATCTGCTGCATTATTACCTGCTGAGAAATCACGCGGGCTGCTGTTCTTTATTCCATATCTGAGTTGAAGTTGCTAAGCCCGCACCGGAGCAAATCTGGATGAAATGCGTGCGCATGAGGGCGACTATGACCGAAATAAAGCTATACAACACCAAGACGCGCTCCAAGGAGCCGTTTACTCCGATCGACGCTGACAATGTGCGCATGTATGTCTGCGGGCCGACGGTCTATGACCGCGCCCATCTCGGCAATGCGCGGCCTGTGATCGTGTTTGACACGCTGTTTCGGTTGCTTAGGCATGTCTATGGCGACAAGCACGTGACTTATGTGCGCAACTTCACGGATGTGGACGACAGGATCAACGAGACAGCCCAGAAGCGCAAGGCTGCTGGGGCCGAAGGCACGCTGGAAGAACTGATCGCTTCGCGCGCTGATGAGACGATCGAGTGGTATCACGATGACATGGATGCGCTGGGGGCATTGCGGCCCAGCCATGAGCCGCGCGCGACGGGCTACATTGACGAGATGAAGGCCATGATAGCAGGGCTAATGGCGGATGGCTTTGCCTACGAGAAAGACGGGCATGTGCTGTTTCGAGTGCGCAAATACGCTGACTACGGCGCTTTGTCTGGCCGCTCTGTGGACGACATGATCGCTGGCGCGCGTGTAGAAGTGGCGCCTTACAAAGAAGATCCGATGGATTTTGTTCTCTGGAAGCCGTCGTCGGATGATCTGCCGGGTTGGACATCACCTTGGGGGCGCGGTCGCCCTGGCTGGCACATCGAATGCTCTGCCATGGCGGCCGAGCTTCTGGGCGCCGAGTTTGACATTCACGGAGGTGGGAACGACTTGCAGTTTCCGCACCACGAAAACGAGATCGCGCAGTCTAAATGCGCTGGGCACGGCTTTGCCAACGTTTGGATGCACAACGAGATGTTGCAGGTCGAGGGTAAGAAGATGTCCAAGAGCCTTGGCAACTTCTTCACCGTGCGCGACTTGTTGGAGCAGGGTGTCCCG
Source organism: uncultured Lentibacter sp. (assembly GCA_947497495.1). Lineage (GTDB taxonomy): Bacteria > Pseudomonadota > Alphaproteobacteria > Rhodobacterales > Rhodobacteraceae > Lentibacter. Next base: position 468,174 of record CANMGT010000002.1, on the reverse strand, counting down.
GGCGAGGTGATCCGGTTTGTGTTCTTGAGCACGCACTATCGCAAGCCGATGGACTGGACGGAGACGAAGCGAGCTGAGGCGGAGAAGACGCTGAGGAAGTGGACGCTTGCGTTTACCACAGGCGGACTGATCAACAAGAGACTCGGGAAAGGGGCGCCTGACCAAGCTGTTGTTGATGCACTTGCTGACGATTTGAACACGCCGCTGGCGATTGCTCGCTTGCACGAGCTATTCAAAGGGGCAGAAACAGATGAAGATCTTGCTAACTTCAAGGAAACATTGGCTTTGCTGGGGTTGGGTGAAAAGCATAATCTCGGCGCCTCGCAGGCATTCTCGGGCATAATGGCAAAAGCTCAATTTCCTGAACTCCTGACACTTTCTGCCAATCTTGAAGCCGCTAGAGGCGAAGCGATGCAAACTAAGGACTTTAGCGAAGTCGATAAGCTCAAAGCAGCGTATTTGGAGGCGGGCTTGGAAGTGAGAATGAGCAAGGCTGGCATCGAGATTTTACGGGGCGATAAATTCGATCCATCCAAGCTGGAGGGTTTGTTGTGAGCATTCTCAAACAGAGCAACCGCCCAGCTTGTCTGGGCAGCGCCCGAACCGCCCCCCACGGGGCGGGCGCTTTTGGCGGGCGGCTTGCCAAGCGTTGGAGCGTTCGAGTGGATCATGCGTGCGGGCAAGCTGAGAGCCGCCCCATGCGGTTCGGGCGCTGTCCAGACGGGAGCACGTCATGAGCAAGGAACGCCTCTACATCTACGACACCACGCTGCGGGACGGACAACAAACCCAAGGTGTGCAGTTCTCCACGCCTGAAAAGCACCAGATCGCGGAGATGCTTGATGCACTGGGCGTGGACTACATCGAAGGCGGCTGGCCGGGGGCGAACCCGACGGACAGCGACTTTTTCAACGAAGCCCCCAAGACGCGGGCCAAGTTTACCGCCTTCGGGATGACCAAGCGCGCCGGGCGCTCGGCGGAGAACGACGATGTGCTGGCCGAAGTGATGAACGCGGGCACCGCGCATGTCTGCCTTGTCGGCAAGACGCATGACTTTCACGTCAAAACCGCGCTGGGCATTACGCTTGAGGAAAACGCCGAGAACATCCGCGCGAGCATGGCTTACATCGTGGGGCAGGGCCGTGAAGCGCTGTTTGACGCCGAGCACTTTTTTGATGGCTACAAGGCAAACCCTGACTATGCCATTGAGTGTCTCAAAGCCGCAGACGAGGCCGGAGCGCGCTGGCTGGTGCTCTGTGACACCAACGGCGGCACGCTGCCACACGAGGTTTACGCGATCACCAAAGCTGTAATCGACGCGGGGATCGCCGGAAGCAAGCTTGGCATCCATACCCATAACGACACTGAGAACGCTGTGGCGTGCAGCCTCGCGGCCATCGATGCAGGCGCGCGGCAGGTGCAGGGGACATTGAACGGGCTAGGCGAGCGCTGCGGCAACGCCAACCTCACAACGCTGATCCCGACGCTGCTGCTCAAGGAACCCTACTCAAGCGCGCTCACGACAGGCATCACCCTTGAGGCGCTCAAGGGCCTTACGCATGTCAGCCGCAAGCTTGACGACATTCTCAACCGTGTGCCGATGCGTCAGGCGCCCTATGTGGGGGCCAGCGCCTTTGCCCATAAGGCGGGGCTACACGCCAGTGCCATTCTGAAAGACCCGAGCACTTACGAGCACATAACGCCCGAGACGGTTGGCAATGCGCGGATCATCCCGATGTCAAACCAAGCGGGGCAGAGTAACCTGCGCAAGCGTTTGGCTGACGCGGGGCTTGTTGTGGACAAGGGCGACCCCGCGTTGCAGCAGATTCTTGACGAGATCAAAACTCGCGAAGCGCTGGGCTATACCTATGACAGCGCGCAGGCCAGTTTCGAGCTTCTGGCGCGGCGGGTTCTGGGGCAGATGCCAAGTTTCTTTGAGGTCAAGCGTTACCGCGTCAGCGTTGAGCGCCGCAAGAACAAGTATAACAAGATGATCTCGCTCTCCGAGGCGGTTGTTGTGCTCAAAGTAGACGGCGAGAAGCGGCTGTCTGTCAGCGAGAGCATGGATGAAACCGGCTCTGATCGCGGGCCTGTGAATGCCCTGTCCAAGGCGCTGTCCAAAGATCTGGGACGCTACGGCGAGGCGATCGCGGATATGCGGCTTGTTGATTTCAAGGTGCGCATCACCCAAGGCGGCACCGAGGCTGTGACTCGGGTTATCATCGACAGTGAGGATGCTGCGGGGCAGCGGTGGTCAACTGTGGGGGTTTCGGCGAACATCGTTGACGCTAGCTTTGACGCGCTTCTTGATGCGATCAACTGGAAGCTGCTGCGCACGCATTCTGCAAAATAGTGAGGCCCGGTTCAGGAGCCTATTTGCAACTTGTCCGGCAAGCGCTGCCTGTAACTTGAGAAGTGAAATATGATTATCAAGATATTGATAACAATCTCAATTTCGGTAGCGGTATATCTTGTGATCGCGCTTGTGATGATCGCGTCTCAGCGGCCGGCGGACTTGCCCGAACGCGACGGGCTTGATTTTTCCAAGGCGATGGCTAGCCTGTATGAAGAGCCTGCTGGCGCGGGTTTTGAGCGGGCGCGTTTCAAAGCTCGCGACGGCCGTGAGCTGACATTTACGCATGTCAGAACAGACGGGGCAGAAGCGCTGCCTTTGGTGGTCATGCTTCACGGATCGGGCTGGTATGGCGGCCAGTTTGACGCTCTGGCGTGGGCCTTGCGCGACGTTGCCGAAGTCAAGGCGCTGACACTACGAGGGCATGGCGCGGCGCGGGGGCAGCGTGGCGACATTGCTTATATTGGCCAGTTTGAAGACGACATTGCTGATCTGATTGGCGAGACCGAGCGCAAGGTTATTCTGCTTGGCCATTCTTCGGGCGGCGGGCTGGCTGTGCGTTTTGCGGGCGGTGCGCATGGGCACCTTGCCGATGGCGTGATCCTGCTTGCCCCGTTTCTCAAATACAACGCACCCACAACCAAGCCCAATTCGGGCGGTTGGGCCTTTGCGCTCACGCGGCGCATCATCGGGCTTTCGATGTTGAATGCCGTGGGTATTCAAGCGCTTGACGGGCTGACGGCGATCCAGTTCAACATGCCCGCTGCCGTGCTTGACGGCCCGATGGGCGGCTTTGCGACCACGGCCTATAGCTGGCGGCTCAACCAATCCTATGCACCGCGCGCTGACTACCTTGCAGATGTGGCCAAGCTGCCGAGGTTTCTGCTGATCGCGGGGGCAGATGACGAGGCGTTTGACGCAACAGGCTATGCGCCGCTCATGTCTGGCGTGTCCGACAAGGGCCGCTACGAAGTTGTCGATGGCGCTGCGCATCTGGATATCGTAGACCATGCGCGCACCGAAGCGCTGATCCGGGAGTATCTGAGTGAGTTCTAGCGACTTAAACGACGATCTGAACGCCTGTGCCGAGATCGTTTACAAGGCTGATCCTGACCGCTTTCGCGCCACCATGGCCGCGCCAATTGAGCTGCGCGAAAAGCTTTTGCCGCTCTATGCTTTCAACATTGAAGTCGCACGCGCCCCCTGGGTGACGGGCGAGGTTATGATCGCGGAGATGCGCCTGCAGTGGTGGCACGACGCCTTGGGCGAGGTCATCGCTGGCGGTTTTGTGCGCCGTCATGAAGTTGTCACGCCGCTGGCTGTTTTGCTGTCGCCGGAGCAGGCGGTGCGCTTGCAATCGCTCGTGGAAGCACGCCGTTGGGACATCTACAGTGACAGCTTCCCGGATAGCGACGCACTTTGGGCACATCTGCAGTCCACCACAGGCAGCCTTTTGGGTGTCGCGCTTGAGCAGGCTGGGCAGGTGTCAACACCAGCGGCGCTCGACTACGCAGCGGCTGTCGGGCTGGCGGGTTGGCTTACGGCTGTGCCTGCGCTCAAGTCGGCTGGCCGCAGCCCGCTTCCCAGCGAAGCCGCTGCCGACATTGCCGATCTCGCCGCATCAGGCCTTGCAAAGCTGGCATCCTATCGCAAATCAAACCCTGCAAAAGCGGCGCGCACAGTGCTGCTCGCCGGCTGGCAGGCCGAGCCGACCCTACGTCGCGCAGCAAGCGCGCCCGAGCGTGTCCTGGCTGGAACGCTTCCGATATCGGCCGCCCGTTCCCGCGCGCGCTTGGCTCGCAAAGCGATATTAAAAACGCTCTAACCGTTTCTTCTCTTCAAAAATATCCCGGGGAGCGCGAGGGGCTGGCCCCTCGCTGGGTCGGATTTCGCGTAGCGAAATTCGAAATTCAGGCTTCTTCTTTAGGGCGCAGCACCAGCCAGATCAAAGCCCCGCCTGCCAGCATCAGGAAAGGGGCCATCGCAAGGTTGACAGACACCCAGCCCGCCTGTGCAGAGGTTCCCGAGCAGTTCATCAAGCCGCCGGAAGCTAGCGAGGCAACAAACACGCCGCCAAAGACGATCAAATCGTTCATGCCCTGCAAGCGGCCGCGCTCATGGGCTTCATGCGAGCCTGCGAGCATGGCTGTGGCCCCGATAAAGCCAAAGTTCCAGCCGATGCCGAGCAAGATGAGCGCCACAAAGAAGTGCTCCAGATCAACGCCCATAAGCGCCACAACGCCCGCACACCCCAAGATAGCAAGGCCCGCAGCGACAACTTTTTCGGTGCCGAACTTGGCGATCAGGTGGCCGGTAAAGAAGCTTGGCACATACATTGCCAGCACGTGCGCCGTAACAACGTAGCCGGCGATAAACTGGAAGCGGTCGCGCAGGCTGCCATCGGGCACCATGCCGATCAGCCAGCTCGGGATCTCGGTTTCACCGCCCACGCCGCAGCCGACAACGGCCAGAGGGGTTGATGTCATCACTAGGTTCATCAACGCGTAAGACACCATCGCCGAGATTATCGCGACAGCCACGACCGGCGTTTTCAAAAGCTCGATGCGGCTGCGCCCGTGCGGTGCGTCAGCGTCAGGCACAGGAGGCTTGGGAATGTCGAGAAACAGAAATAGGATCGAGCCGAAAATATTGAGCCCCATAACCGTGAGGTAGGTGCCGACAAACGGGATCGGGCCAAAGGCCATCGACGAGTAGTTGCCCAGTTGGGGGCCGATGATGGCGGCCAGAAGCCCGCCCGCCATGACATAGGAGATCGCTTTGGGGCGGAAGGCCTCAGAGGCCGTGTCGGCTGCGGCAAAGCGGTAAAAACCCTGCGCAGACATGTAGACACCGGTGATCAGGCTGCCGAGCAGGAAGATCGGGAAGGAGGCTTGGGTGAGTCCGTAGGCGCAAATCGCGGCGCCTGCCGCGCCACAGGACGCGCCGAGGATAAAGCCCGCGCGCCGCCCGTATGTTTGCATAAACCAGCTCAGCGGGGTCGCCGCGAGCATTGAGCCGAGCACGATCATCGAGATCGGCAGGGTGGCAAAACACAGGTTTGACGCCAGTGCACCGCCCGCCAATCCGCCGATTGTAAAGATCATCGGCATCTGGCTGCCAAGCAAGGCCTGCGCCATCACAAGGATGATAACATTGCGTTTTGCGCGGCTGTCGGTGGGGGCTGTTGTCTCTGTCATTCAGGTTGGCTAGCGCCTTTGCTGGGGCACTGCAAGACAGATCAGTCACGAGCTATGCGCAACTTTGTTGATAATTCCTTGCCTTACGGGCAATTTTCGCCAGATTGCGCCCCTTTGTATCTTTTCACTTGCGCCCAGAGTGCTTAGATACCTGTCTGACATTATCATTCGGGTGCTCAACGTCGCCCCGAAGCAAGGGAGAAAAACTATGCTCAACAATATCGGCCTTCCAGGCATTCTTCTCATCGCTGTCGTCGTGCTTGTCCTGTTTGGGCGCGGCAAGATCAGCTCGATCATGGGCGAAGTCGGCAAAGGCATCACCTCGTTCAAGAAGGGCGTGAAAGACGGCGCTGAAGAGATCGAAGACAAGCTGGCAGACGAGGCCAAAGACGTGACGCCGGCAGAAGAAAAAGACAAGGCGTAAACACGTCATGTTTGACCTTGGCATGACCGAGCTGCTGGTTGTCGGCATTGTGGCGCTGATCGTGGTCGGCCCCAAAGACTTGCCGATCCTGTTTCGCAAGGCGGGCGAGTTCGTTGGCCGCATGAAGGGCATGGCGCGCGAGTTTTCGTCCGCCATGAACGCGGCCGCTGACGAGAGCGGGATGAAAGAAACCGCCGAAAGCCTGCGCTCGATTGCGGACCCGAAGAAGATGGGGCTTGATAGCGTCAAAGACGCCGTCAGCGACTTCAAGAAATGGGATCCCGACAGCGAGACAGCCAAGCTGGCCGCCGAACGCCAGGAAGCCAAGCAGAAAATTCAGGAAGCCACGGCCAACGCCGCTGCGGCCCGTCAGGCCAAAGAGGTGCGCGAGGCACATGCAGCGCGCGAAGCCGCCGAGGCCGCGAAGGCTGCCCCCAAGAAGGCGGCTGCCAAGAAACCTGCCGCGAAAAAGCCTACGGCCAAGCCGGCAGCCACTAAGAAGCCAGTGACTAAGAAGCCAGCCACGAAGAAACCCGCTGCGAAAAAGCCAGCCACCAAGACGCCAACAGCCAAGAAGACAGCCGCCGCTAAGAAGCCGGCCAAGGGTAAAGCATGAGCCAAACCGACACGCCTGACGAAATGGACGGCTCCAGCGCGCCGCTGATCGAGCATCTGGCCGAGCTGCGCACGCGCCTCATCCGCTCTGTTATCGCGTTTATCATAGGCATCGTTGTGGCTTTCACGGTCGCCGAGCCGATCCTTGACTTCCTCGTTGAGCCGATCGTGCGAGTACTGCGCGAAATGGGAGATCCGAACCCGACGCTGATCTTCACTTCGCCGCAAGAATACCTGTTCACACTGTTCCGCATCTCGATGGTTTTCGGCTTCGGCCTTGCCTTCCCTGTGATCGCCTACCAGATGTGGCGTTTCGTGGCGCCCGGGCTTTACAAGAAAGAGCAGGGCGCTTTCCTGCCTTTCCTCATCGCCTCGCCTGTGATGTTCCTGATCGGGGCAAGTTTTGCGCAGTTCGTCGTCACACCGCTGGCGATGCAGTTTTTCCTCGGCTTCGCGGACGTCAGCTCTATCTTCGCGAGCCTGTTGTCTTCGGCCGCCGACGAGCTTCCCGCTGACGCGGCGATTGTGCCGACAACAGAAACCGGCCTTCAGATCACCTTTCTTGGTAAGGTCAACGAGAGCCTTGATATTACCCTCAAGTTTATTATCGCCTTTGGTCTGTGCTTCCAGTTGCCTGTGCTGCTGACGCTGATGGGCAAAGCGGGCCTTGTGAGCGCCGACGGCCTCGGAGCTGTGCGTAAATATGCGATGGTCGGCATTCTCATTCTCGCCGCCTTGGTGACGCCGCCTGATGTTGTCACCCAGCTTATCTTGTTCACCGTTGTTTACGGCCTCTACGAAGTGTCGATTTTCCTCGTTCGTCGCGTTGAAACCAAGCGCAACGACAAGCTGCGTGAAGAGGGCTACTTTGACGACGAAGAAGAAGAGTGGGACGACCCGCTGATGCGCGAGTTCGACGAGGAAGCTGATGGGGATAATGACGGTGATGATGACGACGGTATGGTGGACAAAACCTGATGTCTGATGCGGTGATGAAGCGGATCGCAGAGGCCTTGGAGCGCGTTAGCCCTCCGCCTCAACCCGCGCCTGATTTTGCTGCCGCCGACGCTTTCGTCTGGCACGTCGAGCCGGATCATCTGCAGCCCGTTACCAAGGTCAGCCGCGTTGATCTTTCGCTGCTGATAGGGGTCGAGCGCGCACGCGACACGCTGCTTGAAAACACCCGCCAGTTTGCAAGTGGGTTGCCTGCCAACAACGCGCTGCTTTGGGGCGCACGCGGCATGGGCAAAAGCTCACTGGTGAAGGCTGTGCATGCCCAGATCGTTTCTGAAGGGTTGCCTCTGAAGGTTGTCGAGCTGCAGCGTGAAGACTTGCCAAGCGTGGCGCGGCTTCTGAACATCCTGCGCACAAGCGAGGCGCGCTTTGTGCTGTTTTGCGATGATCTCAGCTTCAGCCATGATGACCAGCACTATAAGTCGCTCAAAGCGGTGCTTGATGGCGGCATAGAGGGGCGGCCTGAGAATGTCGTCTTTTACGCGACATCCAACCGCCGGCACCTGATGCCGCGCGATATGATCGAAAATGAACGCTCGTCCGGTATTAACCCCTCTGAAGCCGTAGAAGAAAAAGTCTCTCTGTCCGACAGGTTTGGCCTCTGGCTCGGCTTTCACCCCTGTAGCCAGGACGAGTACCTCGCTATGATCGACGGCTATTGCGCACATTTCGGCATCGAAATTGACGCCGTAACGCTGCGTGCGGAAGCCATCGAATGGCAAGCCACGCGTGGGGCCCGCTCGGGCCGCGTTGCTTGGCAATACGTCACTGATCTGGCTGGCCGCCAAGGTGTTGCGCTAATCTAACCGGTTCTTTGTTATTGCTAAAAATATCCGGCCTGTGTCCCTGCAGCAAACGCGCACAAATAGGTTGAACGATGCCTGTCGCAACAGGCTTAGGGGGGCTGGGTGCGCAGCCCCCAGCACCGCGACGCGCGTAGCGCGGCGCAAACCCTACTGCAAATAGGGCATCGGATCGACGCTCTCGAAGCCTTTGCGCACTTCAAAGTGCAGGTAAGCGCTCTCCCCCTTGCGCACCTGCGCAAGTTTCTGGCCGCGGCTCACAGTATCGCCCTTTTTCACGCTGATCTCGCCCACATTGGCGTAAACCGTCAGCAGGTTATCGGGGTGTTTCACCACAATAATCGGCACTTGGTCCGCGTCCGATGTAATGGCGGCGACTGTCCCCGCCGCCGCGGCGCCAATTGCGCTGCCTGAAGACGAGGCGATGTCTATGCCATCGTTCTTGCCCTTTGAGTAGTCACGTATGATCTTGCCACGCAGCGGATAGGCGAATTTGCCTGAGCTTGCCGGTTTGGATTGGGACTTGCTCAAATCCGGCGTTGCCACGGCGGCGGGTTTTGCCGTTGGGGCGGGCTCTTTCGGGGGCAGGGGCTTGACGGCGCTTGGCGGCACAGGTGTGGGCGAGCCATCACCCGGCCTTGTGGTTTCCTCGGCCTTTACTTCAGTGGGCCGGGTTGCTTGCAGCGGCGCTTCTGTGAGCGCTGTTGGGATCAGCAAATACTGCCCTTCACGCAGGGCGAAGTCGCTGCCAAGCCCGTTCCAGTCGGCAAGCGAGCGTACCGAGACGCTGTAGAGGCGCGAAATCGTGTAGGCGGTTTCGCCGCGCACGACTTTGTGGCGAATGGGCTCAATGCCGCTTTGGCCTTTCTTGGCCGCGGCCACGGGCTGTGTCGGCTCTGCCTTGTCGATTGCACTTCCCGCAAGTTCGGTGATGTCTACCGCAGGGGGCTGAATCGGGCCTGTTGTGATTGCTCCTGTGGCGGGCGAGGGCTCGGCCACGCGCTTGGGCAGTGCGAGGACTTCTCCGCTGCGAAGGCTGTCGTTGGGCTGTATGCCGTTGTAGCGGGCCAATTCGCCCGCGTCATAGCCGATCCGCGCGGCCACATCCGAGAGCGTGTCGCCGCGGCGCGCAATGGCGACTTGGTAGTTCGGGTAAGAAATAATCCCACGGTCATCGGCTTTGGGGCGGTTGGCTGTTGCACCACGCGCCGCCGCAGACGTGTCAAACGCGCTGTCAAACTTACCGCGCAAGTCCAGGTCGAGCGGCTCGTCGCAGCCCGCCAGAAGGGCCAACGCCGCAGCGCCCGTCATCAGTCGCAGGGTCAAACCTGATTTCATCTCGATATCCTCGCAGTGGCCCCTTGTTGTCCGGAGCTTTGGTAACATTTACACACCGCGGTTGCGGCGTTTAACTTTCTTTTCCGAGCCCCTCCAGGAGCGGCACGAAGCGCACAGGGCGCAGTTCGTCGTAGTCGAACCCATCCTCAAGGCGCGTCACCTTGATCAGGCTTTGCACGGCGTCGGACTGGCCAACGGGCACGATCATGATACCCCCGATTTTCAATTGCGCCAAGAGCGGGCCTGGCGGGTCTTCGGCGGCGGCTGTCACGATGATGCGATCAAACGGGGCTTGCTCGGGCAAACCGAAGCTTCCGTCCGAGGCAAGGCCGATAACGTTTGTCAGATCTAGTTGCTCGAACAGCGCTTGGGTTTCTCGTACGAGGCGGCGGTGACGTTCGACAGTGTAGACGCGCCGCGCCAGCTGACTGAGGATCGCGGCCTGATAGCCCGAACCTGTGCCGACCTCCAGAACCTTGTCGCGTGGGCCCACCTCAAGCGCTTGCGTCATCAGTCCGACAACGGAGGGCTGGCTGATCGTCTGCCCACAGGCGATCGGAAGGGGGGTGTCTTCATAGGCGCGTTCGGCAAATGTGCCGCGCACAAACAGGCCACGGTCGATCTTTTCCATGGCGCCCAGAACACGCGGATCTGTCACACCTCGCGAGCGCAGGGTGTAGAGAAACTGCATTTTCTGCTCAAGCGGATCTATGCCGGTGTCGCTCATTCGATGCTCCTGAGGGCGTCGAGCGCGTCATGGGCTGTCAGGTCTGCGCGCATGGGCGTGACCGAGATGTAGCCATCAAGGTTAAGCTGTGCATCGGTGCCTTCGCCGGTTTCAACCCGCTGGTTGCCACCTTTGATCCAGAGGAACTTGCGCCCAGACGGCGAGCTGTGTGGCTCAACCGAGAAGTTGGTGCCCTCGCGGAAGCCCTGCCGTGCAACGCGGGTGCCCAGCACGCCGGAAGCCGGGACGGGCGGGAAGTTGATGTTGTAAAACAGGCGGTAGCCTGACTGGCTCTTCGGGTCAGTTTTGAGGATCTTGCGGAGCACTTCGGCCCCGAAGGATTCTGAGGCTTCAAAGGGGTTGTCGATTTCGTAGTTTTCCGGGCCGAGGTATTGCGAGAGCGCCATCGAGGGGATGCCCTGCAGCGCTGCTTCCAGCGCCCCGCCAAGCGTGCCGGAATAGAGCGCGTTTTCAGCCGAGTTGTTGCCGCGGTTCACCCCTGACAACACCAAGTCGGGACGTTCAGGCAGGATGTCGTGCAAGCCGGCCAGCACGCAGTCTGCGGGGCTGCCCTCGGCGGCGTAGCGGTGTTTGCCCATTTTGGAGATCATCATAGGGTGCGTATAGCTGATGCAATGGCCAACGCCCGATTGCTCGAATGCAGGCGCCACAACCCAGACTTCGCCGTCTGCGCCGCACAGGTCCCAAGCGATCTTCTCAAGCGCTTTGAGCCCCGGAGCGTTGATGCCGTCGTCATTCGTTAGAAGTATGCGCATATTTGTGCCTGCTTTGCCTATGCCTTTGCATAGTTGAGCTACAAGCTCAGGGCAAGCGGCGCTCGGCGTGCAGCTGCTTCAATAGAGTCGTTTATGCGACACTTTTCGGCCTAGAGCGTTGACGCGCTTGCTTCGACAAACCGTAGGGTTTTACCATCAGTGCTGTAGGTTGCGTTTACGCTCATGCTGTAAGGGGTTGCAGAGAACACTCTGCGAAGCCAGCCACGTGTCGGGTAGCGTGGCCCCTTGTAGCGAACCGACCAAGAGGCTGTCACACGCAGGCTTGCGTCACGCTCAACATAGGGGTGCTCGGAACTGGTGGTTCTGCTCATCCGAAACCCTTGCGCCTCAAACCAGCTGCGGGCTTCGGTGACGTCGCCCCAACCGTGCAACAGCCTGAACGTAAAGACGCGCATTTCGCCGGATGTCGTGATCTTGTCCCAGTTCATATTGGTAAGGTCTTCTCGCTTGAGCGCATCGGCACCCTCCGTCAAACAAGACTGCGCGTCAGGGAAGCGTCGCGAGGCGCTCTTGATGTCGGCGTTCAGTCTGCGGGCATGTTTGGGTTGGTAGGCTGGCGTGCCAGCATCATAAGCCAACCTGCTATAATAGCTGCTTGAGAGCCGATCTGTGAGCACTGGCGTTAGCAAAATGACCATGGCAACGAGATAGAGCTTCTCGTCCCAGCGTGTCTGCCAGAAATGACGCAAAGACCAGCCTTCTCGCCCGGCGACGCGGCCTGTAAGAAGCCAGTAGACCAATAGGAAAAGCCAGAAAACGCCAAGGATGGGTTGGACAAACCCAACCAGCACGCCGAAGAGGGGTATGGCGAGGAGTATGGCGTTCTGCTTGGCCGATAGCGGGCCTTTACGCAGCGCCACTCTGTCGAGAACAAAGAATACGCCTGTTGCTGCCAACATGAGCGGGCCAATGAACACAGATAGAAACATGATAAGAAACAGACCGCTGGCGGCGCGATGCGTGCTGTGGCCTTCGATGGGCGACCAAAGAAAGGATGCGAGGATCGTTGCGCTCAGCAGGCTTAAGGCAACCGATAGGAAAATGCGCAACAGGCGGCTGGCTGCGGGCGCGTGTTTTAGAAAAAATTGTTTCATATGAATGTCTTGTGTCGTGAATAGCTATCGTTAGGCTAGGCTTTGCACTCAATTTGCGCAAAGCACCCTCGCAGAGTTGGGTGAGGGGAGGTTTCGAGATCACCCCTGAAAAAGACAGGGTTCAGCTGTTCAACGTAGCCAACAGGCGGGCGGCCTCTTCGCGAGGCGGGGCCAGCAAGCTGCGGTCTTCTCCGGGGAAAAAGCGCGCGCGCAGGGCTGTGGCCATTGGCTTGGGCTGCATCAGGTGGACTTTCGGCCCGCTCTTGGCGGTTTCGGCCGCCCAAGCTTTCACCAGCGCGGCTTGGGCCGTCTTTGTGGCTCCGTAGGCTCCGAAGAACTTTTCGCCAGTGTGGCTGTCTTCAAAGAACATTGCGGTGCTTGTCGGGGTGAGCAGGGGCGAGACATAGCTGATCAGCCGGCCTGTGGCCGTCACGTTGATGTCGACAGATTTTTCCCATGCTTTCGCGTCGATATGGTCGGCGGGAGATAGTGGGGCGGCGTGGGCGGCTGTATGCGCCCAGACGTCAACGCTTCCCCAGCGGTCATAGATCGAGCGGCAGAGTTGCGCCATTGCGTCGGGGTTGATGATATCCATCGGGGCCAGTGTGGTTTGGCCACCAGCCGCTTGAATGCGGTCATCCAGCTCTTCAAGCGCGCCAGTGGTGCGGCCGACAGCGACGATGTGGTGTGTGGCGGCCAGCGCTTCGGCGAGGCCAGCGCCAAGCCCGCGAGAGGCACCTGTGATGAGAGCAATCTTTGTCATGCCCCTGATTTAGACCTGTGCCACAGGCTTGGCAACCACCCTTACGCAGGCAAGGCAAGGCGGCGCGTGCCGATGCCTGTGTTGATCATCACGAAGTCGTCACCAACGGCGTTGATCCGCCCGAACGGCGTGTCGTGACCCGCTTGCACCATCAGCGTGCGCCCGTCAGGAGCGCGCAGCAAAGCCTGCGTTTTGTCAGGGCGCGATATGACGCCAAGCAGACGCAAGCTGCTGAGGGGAAGCTTGTTCTTCTCGGTCGCCGCATCGGCGGTGGTTTGGTTGATCTCGGTGGTCTCACTCGTCATGTCTCAATGCCTTTTTGGCGCAGGAGCGCGCGAAAGGGGCATCTATGCGTGAGACTGTCTAAGCAAAAGGGGGATGCGCCGGACATGCTGCATTGCAGCAAAATCTTGCCTGTTTTGGGTGCGCGTGCGAGGAAACCCGCTTATTCAGCCGCGGTTTTAAGCTCGAACCCTTTTTCGATCATGTCGGCGGGCGTGACCGGGTATTCGCCGCTAAAACAGGCGTCGCAATACTGCGGACAGCTGTTTTTGCGGCCCTCAGCCTCGCCAGCGGCCCGGTAGAGGCCATCAAGCGAGATGAACTTGAGGCTGTCGACGTTGAGGTGCTCGCGCATTTCCTCTTCTGACATTGTCGCGGCCAGAAGCTTTTCGCGTTGTGGCGTGTCGACGCCGTAAAAGCAGGGCCAAGCCGTGGGAGGAGAGGCGATGCGAAAGTGCACTTCGGCAGCGCCAGCATCTAGGATCATTTCTTTGATCTTGCGAGACGTCGTGCCGCGCACAACGCTGTCGTCGACCAGAATAACCCGTTTGCCCTTAATCAGCGCGCGGTTGACGTTGAGCTTGAGGCGCACACCCATGTTGCGGATCTGCTCTGTCGGTTCGATAAACGTGCGGCCCATATACTGGTTGCGGATGATGCCCATCGCGTAGGGGATACCTGACTCTTGACTAAAGCCGATCGCCGCGGGGGTGCCGCTGTCGGGCACGGGGCAGACCAAGTCAGCCTCGACAGGGGCTTCGCGGGCCAGTTCGACGCCGATCTGGCGGCGTGTTTCATAGACAGACTGGCCGCCGATGATGCTGTCAGGGCGTGAGAAGTAAACATGTTCGAAGATGCAAAAGCGCGGGGGCTGTTTGCGAAACGGAAAGCTGCTTTCGATCTTGTCGCCTGTGATGACTACCATCTCGCCGGGTGCGATCTCGCGGACAAACTCGGCGCCGATAATGTCGAGTGCACAAGTCTCGGAACTGAGCGCATAGCCGTCGCCCAGTTTGCCAAGCACCAGCGGGCGTACGCCAAGCGCGTCGCGCACACCGATCAGCTTGGTGCGCGTCATGGCGACAACCGAAAACGCGCCTTCAACACGGCGCAGCGCATCTTCCATTCGTTCGGGGATGGTGCGTTGCAGGCTGCGGGCCATCAGGTGAATGATGCACTCGGAGTCAGACGAACTCTGAAAAATGCTGCCACGCTCGATAAGCTCGCGGCGCAGGGCTTCGGCGTTGGTGATGTTGCCGTTGTGGGCAATGGCCGCGCCGCCCATCGAGAACTCGCCGAAGAAGGGCTGCACGTCGCGGATCTGTGCGGCTTTCGAGCCGGCAGTCGAATAGCGCACATGGCCGATCGCGAGCGGGCCGGGGAGCGTTTCCATCAGCGATTGTTTGGTGAAGTTGTCGCGCACATAGCCAAAACGGCGGGCCGAATTGAAGCCAAGTTCTGCGTCGTGGCTGACGATGCCGCCTGCCTCTTGTCCGCGGTGTTGAAGGGCGTGCAGGCCGAGGGCGACGAAGTTGGCTGCGTCTGTGACGCCGGTGACACCAAACACGCCGCACTCTTCCTTGAGTTTGTCGTCATCAAACGGATGCGCGTAAAAGGGCTTGGCGGCGGCGAGTGGTGTAGGGGCGTTAGGCACGGGTGAGCAGCTCCGAATCCTGAGATCAACGTTGCCCCCTACATACGGGGGCGGGCTGCGTATGTCACGAAACGATCACAAAACTTTCGCAGCTTTTCAGTCTTACTCGACGCAGACCGAGACAAGTTCTTCGTATTGGGTGGTGATCCAGCCCAAAGCTTGCTCTGGGTCGCGGTCTTCGATGCTGGTTGTCATGCGGCCAAACACGCGCGCCGAGCGGCTGTCGTCGATCGCGGAGATGTTCTGGCTGGTGATAACCGTTTCGTAGACAAAGAAGGCGATTGCGACGAGCAAGATGCCGCGGGCCACCCCGAAGAGGAAGCCGAGCGCCTGATCAAGTCCGCCAAGGGCCGAGCGCTGGATGAGCGAGGAAAACAAGGGCGTGAACAGCGAGGCGATCACCAAGACAATGGCGAAAACGGCGGCTGCAGCCGCGATCATCGACAATTCGCAGCTGTCAGAGATCAGGCTGCCGACAACAGGCACTTCCTTGACCAGCGGCTGAAGTTGAGGTGCAAAGATAAACGCGAGAACGGCCGCGAGGATCCATCCGGCGATGGCAAGGCCTTCGCGTACAAGCCCGCGCGAGTAGGCCAACAGTGCGGACACCACGACAAGAAGCGCGACGACACCGTCAACAATCGTAAATCCGTCCATCTTGTCGCTCTCCTAGCTTGGCGCTTAGCCAGCACCGAATATCGCACCCACAAATTCCGTCAAGTCCTCAAACCCGTTGGTGGCCATACCTTTGACCTTTGGAGTTTTTTCGCCCTTGGGCATAATAGCACTGCTGAAACCAAGTTTTTGCGCTTCTTTCAACCTGTTTTCTGTCTGGCTGACGTTTCTGAGCGCGCCTGACAGGCTGATTTCGCCAAATACGATAGCGCCTTCTGGCAGGCTCGCGTCTTCACGTGCGGAAAGCAGCGCGGCGGCTACGGCCAGGTCGGCGGCGGGCTCAGAGACTTTCAAGCCGCCCGCGACGTTGAGGTAAACATCAAGCCCCGCAAAAGGGATGCCGCAGCGGGCTTCAAGCACGGCAAGGATCATCGCGAGGCGCGAGCTGTCCCAGCCGACAACTGTGCGGCGCGGCTGACTGTGCGGGCTTGGCGCGACAAGGGCTTGAAACTCAACAAGCACAGGGCGGGTGCCCTCGATGCCGGAGAAAACCACCGAGCCGGGGGTGGGCGTGCCACGTTCACTGAGAAACAGTGCCGAGGGGTTGCGCACTTCTTGCAGCCCTGCGCCTGTCATCTCGAAAACGCCGATCTCGTCGGCGGGGCCAAAGCGGTTTTTGACAGCGCGTAAAATGCGGAACTGGTGGCCGCGCTCGCCTTCGAAATAGAGCACGGTGTCGACCATATGCTCGACGACGCGGGGGCCTGCTATCTGCCCGTCTTTGGTGACGTGGCCCACGAGGATCACGGAGGTGCCTTTGCTTTTGGCAAAGCTTGTCAGCTCATGAGCGGCGGCCCGCACCTGGCTGACAGAGCCGGGGGCGCTGTCGACGGTATCAACCCACATGGTTTGAATGGAGTCGATGATCGCGAGTTGCGGCTTCTCTTTTTCAAGCGTGGTCAGGATATCGCGCAGGTTGGTCTCGGCCCCGAGCATGACGGGTGCGTCTTTGAGGCCGAGTCTTTGGGCACGCATCCGCACCTGAGCGCTGGCTTCTTCGCCTGAAATATAGATTGTTTTCAATCCGTTATTGGCGAACATGGAAGCCGCCTGCAAAAGCAAGGTTGATTTGCCGATGCCCGGATCGCCGCCGACAAGAATGGCTGAGGCGGGCACTAGGCCGCCGCCGAGAACGCGGTCAAGCTCGTCCATTTTGCTCTGCGTGCGCGCGGGCGGCACCTCGTCGGTATCAAGCGCGGTCAGCTCGATCTTGCCGCCGCGTTTGCCGCCGATCGCCTTGGAAGATGAAGAAGAGGTTAGCGGTTTTTCTTCGGTGATCGAGTTCCACTCACCGCACGAATCGCATTGTCCAGCCCATTTGGTCGTGGTGGCGGCGCAGTTGTTGCAGACGAAGACAGGTTTTTTTGACATTTATTTCTGATGCCTGAGCAAAGGCGCACAGTCAACGCTCCTGACAAACGCTAGCACGCGAAACCATAAAAGAAATTACTCGGCCGCGCGGGGCAGGCGCGAGACGTTTTCGCTTTCAACTTCGGCGTCGATCATCACTTGAACGCCAAGCTCGGGCATCACTTCGCGCAGCTCGTCGCGCAGCCGCTCAAGCTGGGAGGCGGCGACGCTCTCTTCAAGCTCGACTTCATGCAGCCAGTGCTTGAGCTCGGTTGCGACCATTTTCGCCTGATCAAGACGGGAGTTGAACCGCTCGACCTCACTCTGGCGTTGGCGCAGAAAGTCACGCGCACGGGCCAAGGCATCATCCGAGTAGGTGTCGGCCAGTTCTTTGGAGACATGGCTCATCTGGGCTGCCGCTTCGAGCACTTCCGGCTCAAGCGTGCCCAAGTCGGGGTGCTGGCGCAGGTAAACGAGGCGCTCGCGAACCGAATCAAACTCTGATGACAATTTGAATGACTCCGCGCGGTCGGCGGCATGGGCAAACTGATAGGCGCGGGCCACATCATGCATGCCAAGCTGGAACGAGCGGTGCGAGTTTTCGAGTGTCAGGATGCGCTTGGTGGATGGCAAAAAGAAGGCCAGCATTACAGCCAGCCCCGTGAGGATTGATTGCACCCAAACCCCTGCGTTTGCGAGAGGTTCACCGCCAAAAGCGAGCGAGATCTCAAGCCATGGAAGCACGCCAAACAGCGCCAGCGTTGTGGTTGTTACGGCAGTAATTGCCGCCAGAACGACAAGCGCGAACGCCAGCCGATGAAACAAAAATCCGAGTACACGAAGACCGTGATAAAACGTGGTCATGATTTCCCCCCAGAAATCAGTAAAATAGGTATAGGCAAGATTATGCCGATATTTTCATAAAATGGCAGGGGAAAACGCAGGGTTCGCGCCCCGTAACGCGAAATAGACTGTTGATAGGCTTAATTGTCTACGTTTCGGAAGCAGTTGCTGCCTTTTGCACGGACTGTTTCGTTAGCATGCTGATGATTAACGAGGCGACGATGCAAGCGGTGAACAGGTAAAGCCCCCAAGCTGTCTCGAGCCGCCCGACACCGATGCCCTTGGCCAGCGTTATGTAGAGCGCAATCAGGAAGATGTCGGCCATGGCCAGTTTGCCAAACACATTAAGCACCGGAAGCACCGAGGGTTTGAGCAAGTCAAACTGCACCAGCGCCAGCCCCAGCGTCTTGATGTAGGGCGCGAACAGGGCAAAGAACGTGACGGTGAGCGCCAAAAACACATCAGAGCCCCAAAGCGATTGTAAGCCAGTGATCACCGAAATCTCCTTGAGTTTGAACAGGGGCAAAAGCCCCGCTTTCATCAAGGGTGCAAACCAAGCGATGGGAAACAGTACGAGAAGTGACAGGTTGGCGAGACGTAGCATATGGTATCCGTTTTTGTCTGTTTAGCAGCTATGCAGCGCCTGTGCGCACAACAATAGCTGTTTGTGGGGAGAAAAAACGCGCTTTTCCCAGTGCTGCAAACAGTCATGTTAACATTTGCGCGCGGGGCAAAAAGCACCAGTGCCTACGGTATGCAGCACTGTATGCAGCTATCCGTGCAGAACGCGTGCATACAGTTACGGGCGCGTTTGTGGCGGGGGCGTTTGTGAACACAAGGGGCTTTGCGTTTAGTCTTCCTTAACGGGACAGGGGAGCTTTTCAGACAGGTCACGCTTGAAAAGCCGCTCAGACAGGTCGAGCGCCTTTCTGCCGCGATCCTTCCATTTCTGGTCAACTTTGGCGGCGGCGCTGTCGCAGAGCTGCTGGCGAAGTGACTTGCGCTCGGTCTGGGCTGTGCTCATCGAGACAAGCCCGACAACCAGCAAGACCACAACGACAACCGTCATGCCGTGGGTGATCAGCTCTTTGGCGGCGCTGACAGAGGGGGTGCGCGGTGCGGGCTTCTGGACCTCGGGGTTGCTGGCTTGCGGGGCGTTGTAGTCTGCGGCCAGCACAAGGATGCCGCCGAGAATGAGAAGGGCGAGGCTGAGCAGCATCGCCCCCGCCGAGAACAGCCAAGACAGAAGCGTGGCCGCGCCGATGTTTAGGATCGGGAGGGCAATGCCCGCAAGCAGATGTGCCGATGTGAGCGCCATAAGCAGGAAGGCAAACCGCTTGAGGCCCTTGGTGTGCGCCGCCATCCAGCTTGCGCCCAAGAGGTTGGCCACCAGCGCGAGGATGAAGTGCAGGATCGCGCCGAGGATCAGTGCCAGCACCTCGAAGATGGGTGTGAGGACGGGTGTGAGGATCGCGATGAACAGGTTTGCGATGGCCTCGATGATGGGGGCGAATATGGCGCCGAGAAAGTCGAACATGGCTCAGAGCTTAACCAGCAAATAGAGCGTGAGGAAGACTATGCTGACACCAAAGCCCAGCGTTGCGGGCAGATTGACCCACTTGAGTGTGGTCGGGAAGTAAGTGTGGCGCAGGTAGATCGCGAAGAAGGACGAGAACGCCGCTGCGAACCCGAGGGCTTCAAGCTGCCTGCGCGCGCTATAGGGCTGCTGGTTGGCGTAGACAAAGGCCACCGTGGAGAGAAGCGCCAAGCCTAGGGCCGCGACGGCGAGCAAGCGCGCTTTGCCGCTCAGTAGGGTGACTGCCGCGATGAGCGATAGGGCAAAGCCGGTCGGGGCCGCGAAGACATAAACCAGTTCGATGATATCAAGTGTTCTCATGCCTGTGGCCTCCGTGACGGCTGGAAAAGGATCACCGCCGCCACCGCACATCAGCGCACTGCCTCAATCGGCCCCTCGGCGCGGCCGTGGATGAACTGGTCGAGGTAGGGGTCGCCCGAATTGTCGAGTTTGCTGACGGGGCCGCTCCACTTGATGACGCCGTCGTGCAGCATGGCGATGTTGTCGGCGATGGCGCGGACTGATGACATGTCATGGGTGATGGTCATCGCCGTTGCGCCCATCTCGGTGACGATCTCGCGGATCAGCTCGTTGATGACGCCCGCCATGATCGGATCAAGGCCTGTTGTTGGCTCATCAAAGAAGATGATCTCGGGCTCTGCGGCAATCGCGCGGGCAAGGCCGACGCGCTTTTGCATGCCGCCGGACAGCTCGGAGGGGAAGAGATCAGCCGTTTCGGGCTTGAGGCCAACGCGGCGGAGCTTTTCAATCGCGATCTCGCGGGCTTCCTCTCTGGGGCGCTTCAAAGCGCCGCGCAGCAGGCGGAAGCTGACGTTTTGCCAAACAGGCAGGCTGTCAAACAACGCGCCGCCCTGAAACAGCATGCCAAAGCGGGCGAGGAATGCGTCGCGGTCACCGGCGGCAACGTCTTTGCCGTCTACGGTGATGCTGCCGCTGTCGGGCACAACAAGGCCGAGGACAGACTTGAGCATGACAGACTTGCCCGTGCCGGAGCCGCCGATGATGACCATCGATGTGCCCTTGTCGATGGTCAGGTCAACGCCTTGCAGGACGCGTTTGGGGCCAAAGGCTTTGTGGACGTTTGTGAGGGTTATCATGACGTGAAAAACAACTCTGTCAGCAGGTAGTTGGCGGCGAGGATCATGACCGAAGCCGCGACGACCGCTGTTTTGGTGGCGCGGCCAACGCCTTGAGCGCCGCGGCCGGAGTTCATGCCGTAATAGCAGCCCATGGTGGCGACGATGAAGCCGAAGGCCGCGCCTTTGAGCAGGCCTGAGGTGACGTCCCACAGTTCGAGGAAATCAACGGTGTTCTTGAGGTAGGCAGCCTCGTTGAAGCCAAGTCGCGTGACGCCGATGATATAGCCGCCGAAAATGCCGATGGCGTCGCCCACGGCGACCAGCACAGGCACCGCGAGAGTGGCGGCGAGCACGCGCGGCAGGGTGAGGTATTTCATCGGGTTGGTGGAGAGCGTCACCAGAGCGTCGATCTGCTCGGTGACTTTCATCGTGCCGATCTCGGCGGCGATGGAAGAGGTGACCCGCGCCGCAACCATGAGGCCGCCCAGCACGGGGCCAAGCTCGCGCACCATGCCGATGGCGACGATGGAAGGCACAACTTCCTCGGCGTTGAAACGCGCGCCGCCCGAGTAGATTTGCAGCGCCAAAGCACCGCCTGTGAACAGCGCGGTGAGGCCAACAACCGGCAGCGACAGCCAGCCGATTTGCACCAGCGCGGCGGCGAACTCGCGGCCATAGAACGGCGGGCGAAAGAGATGCGTGACGGTGTCAAAGGCAAACAGCGCGACACGCCCGAGAGCGGCGAGCATGCCAAGCACAGCTGCGCCAATCGCGGCGAGGGGAGAGAGAACTGCGTTCATTTAGCCACCTGAGTAGCGGCGCGTGTAGCGCGGGCCTAGGGATGTGAGGATTTCGTAGCCGATGGTGCCTGCTGCCGTGGCGAGCGTGTCGACGGTTTGCTGGCGGCCCAGAAGCGTAAGCGAGGCGGGTGTCTCTGTGAGGCGAGTGATGTCGGCGGCGATCATGTCCATCGAGACGCGCCCCAAGAGTGGGCACTCGGTTTGGCCATAAAAAGCTGTCGCCTTGCCTGACATGGCGCGAATGAGCCCGTCGGCGTAGCCCGCGGCAAGAGTGGCCACGCGCCGCGGTGTGTCGGCGACAAAGGCGTTGCCGTAGCCGACGCTTTCGCCAGCGGCTACATCGCGCACCTGGATGACGGGAACTTCGAGATAGGCCACAGGTGTTGCCAGCTCAAACGGTTTGCCGCCGTAAAGGCCGATGCCGGGGCGGGTGAGATCAAAGTGGAACGCCTCTCCGAGGGCGATGCCGCCCGTGGCCGAAAGCGAGCGCGGCACGCCTGTGCCTTCTGTCATATCGCGGAAGGTGCGCAGCTGCTGATCGTTCATCGCGTGGCCCGCTTCATCGGCGCAGGCGAGGTGGCTCATCAGAAGTGTGGGGCCTTGCGGCAGGATCAGCTCGCGCAGCGCGGCCCATTCGGCGGGCTCCATGCCGAGGCGGTTCATGCCGGTGTCAAGCTGCACGCCAAAGGGCGCCGCAGCATTTGCCTCAAGGTGGCGCTGGAGCTGCTCTATCGAGTTGATCATCGGGGTGAGCGAGAGATCGTTGATCATGTCGGCGTCACCAGGCATGTGGCCCGCGAAAATGTTGATGCTGATGCCATCGCCCAAAGCGCGGCGCAGCTCGGCGCCTTCTTCGGCTGTGGCGACAAAGAATTGCCGCGCGCCCGCGGAGGCGAGGGATTTGGCCACCCGCGAGACACCAAGGCCATAGGCGTCGGCCTTGACGACAGCTGCGGTTTCTCCGGAGCTGATTTTTGCCAGAGCGCGCCAGTTGCTGACCAATGCGTCGAGATCGACTGTGAGAGTTGAACTTGCCATAGGGTCTTGTCGGCAGAGGGGCGCGCGGCGTCAAGGGGGAAAGCGCCAGCACGCTTCGGCATATGGGCACATGCGAGCTGTGAATTGGGGCTTAGCCCCCCAGACAAGCAGCCAAGCTGTGGGGCTAGCCCCACAGACCCTCTACCAGCCTCCCTAGGCGCATAGCGATAGCAAGCGCGTAACCCGATAGAGCGCACTTTTGCGCGGACTCAGGCAGGATATTTGCGGCAATAAGAAAGCGGGCGGTCAGGGTTTGGCGGCGAGCTCCGCAAGCTTGAGGCACATTTGCGTCGCGGTGTTCATGTCTTGAACCGAGATCCACTCAAGCGGGCCGTGCAGCTCTTGCATGCCGGTAAAGATATTGGGGCAGGGCACGCCGAGTTCTGTCAGGCGTGAGCCGTCGGTGCCGCCGCGGATCGGCTCGGAGCGCGGCGTCAGGCCAATGGCTTTGGCGGCGGCGTGGGCCAGATCAACCGGTGTCATGTCTTCCTGAAGCCAGTAGCGCATGTTGCGGTATTGCGGCTTGATCTCGCAGGTGACGCGCGCGCGCGGCTCGCCGAGTTGCACGCTGTTACAGACGCTTTCCAGCAGGGCGGATTTGGCGGCAAGCCCTTCAAGCTCGAAGTCGCGTAGGATGAGCGTGAGTTCGGCAGAGGCGGCGTTTCCGGCAAGTTCTGTCACCATGATGAAGCCCTCGCGGCCTTCGGTTGTGTCGGGGGTCATGCTCACGTGGGGCAGCCCCATGATGATGCGCGCGGCGAGGTGCAGCGCGTTGACCATCGTGTCTTTTGCTGTGCCCGGGTGGATCGAAACGCCTTCGATTGTGACTTTCGCACCGTCCGCCGAGAAGCTCTCGTATTCGATGTTGCCGACTTCGCCGCCGTCAAACGTATAGGCGAAGTCTGCGCCCAGATCGCGGGGCAAGTCGGGGTGCACGCCGCGGCCGATCTCTTCGTCAGGCGTGAAGGCAAGGCGCAACCGCGGGCGCGCAAGGCTTGGGGTGGCGAGCAGGTGGCGCGCTGCTGTCATGACAATGGCGACGCCTGATTTGTCGTCAGCACCGAGCAGCGTGGTGCCTGAGGCGGTGATGATGTCATGGCCCTGCTTGGTGCCGAGATAGGGCGAATTTTCAGGGGAAAGCGCGAGTTCGGGGGCGTCGGCAAATGTGATGTCACCGCCGTTGTAGCTGCGGTGCACAACGGGTTTGACGCCTGCCGCATTGAACTGCGGGGCGGTGTCCACGTGGGCGGACAGGCCGAGCGTGGGGGCTGTCACGCCTTCGGAGGCAGGAATTGTCGCGAGGACTGCGCCGTAGCTTGTGAGCGTGATGTCCTGTGCGCCGATCTCTTCAAGCTCTGCCATCAGCAGCTTTTGCATATCAAGCTGGATCGCCGTGCTGGGGCTGCTTGGGCTGTCGGCGTCTGACTGGCTGTCGATCTTGCAGTAGCGGATCAGCCGGCTTTCGAGTTCGGCGTTGAAGTCGGGTGTCATGTCAATGTCCTGTTGATGTCGCTTTAGAACTCTTCGCCGCCGCCTTGCCATGACTTGGCGAGGTTGCCAAAGCGGGTGAACTGCGCCTCAAAGGACAGCTCGACAGTGCCGATCGGGCCGTGGCGCTGCTTGCCGATGATGACCTCGGCCTTGCCGTGCAGGCGCGACATCTCGTCTTGCCACTCGGCAACTTTGTCGAGCTCGTGCTCGGAGGGCTTCTCGCGCTCTTTATAGTATTCGCCGCGGTAAACGAACATGACGACGTCGGCGTCTTGTTCGATGCTGCCTGATTCACGCAGGTCTGAAAGCTGCGGGCGCTTGTCTTCGCGACTTTCAACCTGACGCGACAGCTGGGAAAGGGCGATGACGGGGATCTGAAGCTCTTTCGCGATGGCTTTGAGGCCCATCGAGATTTCGCCGATCTCTTGCACGCGGTTTTCAGAGGTGCCGCGCACCAGTTGCAGGTAGTCGATGATCAGCACATCAAGCCCGTGGGTCCGCTTGAGGCGGCGGGCACGGGCAGCGAGCTGCGCGATGGGAATGGCCGCTGTGTCGTCGATGTAGAGCGGACAGGCTTCCAGCGATTTGGCGGCGTCAACGAAGCGGCGGAACTCGACTTCATCCATATCGCCTTGGCGGATTTTGTGCGAGCTGATTTCGGAGGCTTCCGCGAGGATACGCCCTGCGAGCTGCTCGGCGCTCATTTCAAGCGAGAAGAAGCCGACAACGCCGCCGTCGATCGCGCCTTCGGAGCCGTCTTGCAACTTGCCGCGCTTGTAGGCCTTGGCGACGTTGAAGGCGATGTTGGTTGCGAGCGAGGTTTTGCCCATCGACGGGCGGCCCGCGAGAATAAGCAAGTCAGACTTGTGGAGGCCGCCAAGCATGGTGTCCATGTCCGACAGGCCCGTGGAGACGCCCGCAAGGCCGCCGTCGCGTTGGTAAGCGGCGTTAGCAACATTAACAGCGTCGGTTACGGCCTTGAGAAAGCTCTGAAAACCGCTTTCTGTCTGGCCTTGCTCGGCAAGTTTGTAAAGCTGCTGCTCGGCTTCGACGATCTGCTCTTTGGGCTCGGAGGCGACATCGACCTTGGCGGCTTTGGCGCTGATCTCTTGTCCAAGCGCGATCAGGTCGCGGCGGATGGCGAGATCATAGATCAGCTGGGCGTAGTCACGCACCGCGAAGGCCGAAATAGCAGCCCCCGCGAGGCGGGCAAGGTAGGCGGGGCCACCGAGCTCTTTGAGGCCCTCATCGTCTTCAAAGAAGGCCTTGAGCGTGACCGGAGAGGCGAGGTTGTTCTTCGCAATTCGGGCGGCAGCTGTTTCGAAAATGCGCGCATGCACGGGGTCGTAAAAGTGCTGTGGGCCGATGATGCTGGCGATTTTGTCGTAGACATCATTGTTGGTAAGCAAAGCCCCCAAGAGCTGTTGCTCGGCTTCGATCGAGTGGGGCACTGTCTCGGGCGTACTGACTTCGGCGCCTGTCGGGTTGAATGTCGCTATTTCGTTCATGCTGTCCCTGTTCCACTCGTTTTGCCCACGTGGCCTTGATAACCAACCTGCGCGCAAATCCCTATCTGTAAATCTCTGGGGATATTGCGCGGGATAACCCTGTGGATAAGGTGTGTTGCCTTGGTGTTAGGCTGTATACTGTAGCACAGAGGGTGCGCGCCACAAAATGCTGTGTCACGATGCGATTCTTGCAGCGGGATTTTGCCGCCCTGTACCGCCCTCTGTGGATAAGTTTTATTTCTTGTTTGCTTCTTGCCACTTACGCGGATCCTTGAGGAACTTCTCGACTTCGGCGAGTGTTTCTGCCGAGAAGGCCTCTTGCGCGCGGGCTTCTGCGAGCACGTCCCACCATGTGCAGAGGTGGTGCAAAGAGACGCCGTGATCGCCAAGGGTTTTCACGGTTTCAGGGAAGATGTCGTAGTAGAAAATCACGGCGGTATGCGCGCAGGTGGCGCCGGTGTCGCGGATGGCGTCAACGAAGCTGAGCTTTGAGCCGCCGTCTGTTGTGAGGTCTTCGACCAAAAGCACGCGCTCGCCTTCGGACATGGCGCCCTCGATGCGGGCGTTCTTGCCGTAACCTTTTGGTTTCTTGCGCACATATGTCATCGGCAGGGCCATGCGCTCGGCCACGAGGGCGGCAAAAGGGATGCCGGCTGTTTCACCGCCTGCGATGTTGTCAAAGGCTTCAAAACCTGCGTTGCGCATGACTGTGATCGTGAGAAAATCCATCAATGTCGAGCGAATGCGCGGGTAGCTTATGAGTTTGCGGCAGTCGATGTAGCTTGGCGAGGGCAGGCCGGAGGCCAGCGTGTAAGGCTCGTCGGTGTTGAAGTTGACCGCACCGATTTCAAGCAGCATGCGGGCTGTAAGGCGGGCGATTTCTTCGGGGTTTGGGTAGCTTGTCGGGATCATGGCGCTGTCCTTTGTCGTTGGGTGCGAGGGGCCAGCCCCTCGCGCTCCCCGGGATATTTTTAAAGAGAAGAAGAGTTGCTCACAGCCCAGAAGACAGGTGTCCCCGGATCAAAAACAGTGATCGGGTCATCTCCGTTCGGGATTTGCTTGGGGAAGTGTGCGGGCGTGTCTGACTTTGTCAGGGTGATTGTCTCTTCGTTTGCAGGCAACCCGTAGAAGGCGGGGCCGTGCAGGGATGTGAAGCCTTCGAGCTTATCAAGTGCGCCGGCCTCTTCAAAGCTGTGTGCAAGGCAGGCGAGCGCCACGGGGGCTGTGAAACACCCAGCCGCGCAGCATTCGGCTTCTTTGGCGTGGGACGGGTGCGGGGCGCTGTCTGTGCCGAGGAAGAAACGTGCATCGCCGGACGTGGCGGCGGCGAGCAGCGCTTCGCGGTGTTCGCGGCGTTTCAGGATTGGTAGGCAGTAATAATGCGGGCGCATACCGCCGACGAGCATGTCGTTGCGATCCAGCATGAGGTGCTGCACGGTGATCGTCGCGCCGAGGCGCTCGGCATTTGCTTTGACGTAGTCGGCGCCATTCTTTGTTGTGATGTGCTCCATCACGACTTTAAGCTCGGGGGTGCTTTTGCGGATCGGGTCGAGCACGCGGTCGATGAACACGGCTTCGCGATCAAAAATGTCGATTTCGCGGTCGGTGACTTCGCCGTGTACGCAGAGCGGGCAGCCGATTTCGGCCATGCGCTCAAGCACCGCGCGCACTTTGTCAAAGTCGGCCACGCCTGAGGCAGAGTTGGTCGTCGCGCCTGCGGGGTAGAGCTTGACCGCCGAGATCAGGCCCGAGGCATAGGCGCGGGTGAGATCATCGGGATCGGTGTTTTCTGTGAGGTAGAGCGTCATCAGCGGCGTGAAGCGCGCGCCTTCGGGCATGGCTGCGAGAATGCGGGCTTTGTAGCTTGTCGCATCTGCCATTGTGACGACGGGCGGCACCAGGTTCGGCATCACGATCGCGCGGGCGAAATGGCGGGTTGTTTCGGGCAGAACGGCTTCCAGCATTGCGCCATCGCGCAGGTGCAGGTGCCAGTCATCGGGGCGGCGGAGCGTGAGCGTTTGTGTCATACTCATGCGATTACACAAATCGCGGGCGATGGGAAAGGGGCTTCAGCTGTCGCCTTCGGGCAGGGCCTCAAGTTTTTCGTTGAGAAACTTCAGGCGGCGCTCAAAGGCGGGCACGCCATCTAGACGGGTGACGACATTTGTGCACAGCGCATGGGCCAGTTTCACGCGGCCTTCATCTTCCAGATCCCGCAGCAGAACGCGCAGATAGTTCTTGTCATCGCGGCGAGCGCGAAACAGCTTTGCGAAGACTTCGGGGGTGAGTTGCCCCGTGCCAGCCAGAGCGATAATCCGTGACAGGATCTTCATATTGCGCAGGGAGTATTGCAGCGCTTCGCCGACATACCGCATGCGGAGTTTGTGCACGTTGGGGCGCGTGAACAGCGCGGCGTGCATGGCGTCTTCTGTTTGCTCGGGGTCATAGAGCACGAAGGCTTCTTGCGCGCCGTCGATCATGTCAGGGGCATAGCCAAAGCGCGTTGTCCAGTTGGCGCGGCGCTGGCGGATGTAGCGCTCGTCCCATTCGGCGATGCGCGGATCAAGCGTGGCTTGGGGCTGAAGCGCAAGCACGCGTGCACCCGGCGAGGCGATGGAGTAGGCCGCAGCCGCATAGCCGCAGGGGCCTGCGCCATAAAACAGCACATTGTCGAACTCTTCGAAGAAGCCGTCGTCGATCAGGTCATCGAAATAGGCGTAGATGTTGCGGTCGCGAAACCATGACTGGCCATCGGAGATCACGTTGAGGGTTGACCAGCCGAGCACTTTGCCGACTTCCCAACCAAGGGGCTGGGCTTTGGGCGAAATGCGTTGAATGCTGTCGTAGTTTTCAAAGGTGACAAGCAGGGTTTCGCCGCCCTCTATGAATGTCGAGAAGTGGTGTTTGCCCAGTGTTGTGAAATGGCCTTTTTCCTCGGCAATACCGGACAGGGCGACAAGCCAGTCCCGCTTGGGCATGTCGGCAAGCGAGGTGTCTAGCGTTGGCGCTTTGGGCGTTTCATTGTCCTGCATCGTCTCAATCCTCATCGCACGGTTTTCCGAGCTGTATTGAGGGTGTTTTAGAGGGTGATTAGGGCAGAATTGCGCTAAATGCGTGCAAATTTATTGCTCATTGCTTTGCTTCTGTTCGCGCTTTTGGCCTTGCAGTGCGTGGGTGAGCATGAGCTGGGCCGCTGTCGGATGTACCGGCCGCGAGGGCGGTGTTTGAAGCAGACGGCCAAAGAGCGCGCGGTAGGGCTCTTCTTCCAGAAGCGCCAGAAAGCGGGCCTGGCGCCACTCGACACTTTCCTGGTGCAGCTGCTCGAGGGGCAGGTCAGCGCGCAGCTGTGCGAGTTCGCGTTGAAAGCCAGCATCAAGCGCGAGAATGCTGGTGTCTTCCTCGGTATTGTAGTTGCGCTCGACCCAGTAGTCGACATCGAGCATATGCTCGGAATGTACGGCGCGGCCGCGGGCGGCTTTGACAACGAAGTTCTCCATGGAGCCAATGGCGTAGTGGTTGAGCTGTACGAGGCCATAGTTGCTGCGGCCATAGTTCGAGAAGATGCGGCGGGTCTTGAACTGCTCGTCCAGCTCGCGGCCTTCGCCGTCAAACCAGCGGGCTTGCGCGAGGTTGTCCTTGTCCGGCTGGCGCGGGCGGTGAACACCAAGTTTGCCGTATAAGCCGTTGTTTTTGTACATAGTTTTGAACATCGCCGAGCGCCATGGCCAGTGCATAACCACAGGGGCGGCATTGGTAAACTGGCGCGTCACGGGCGTGTCTTCAAAGTGCACGATGTCACTGCTGCCAAACAGCCGCCAAGTAAGGGTTATGGCTGTGGCCTCTGGCAGGGCGTTGAGCAGGGCGGGCAGGGTGTGGTCGCCGACATGGATGTTGACGAACTCGTCGATATCAAGCGCCAGTATCCAGTCAGCCTCTTTCACGATCGGCAGTTTGTCGGCCAGTTTGAGGCCGGTGAACTGGATGCCGCCCTTGTCGTAGGGCCCGTCGTTGCGGATGTGAGTGACATGGCCCAGTTCTTGCAGCCTGTCCAGCATCGCGTCGGTGCCGTCGTCGCAGTCGTTGGAGAGCACGAGAAAATCGGTGAAGCCGACAGCCTTGTGGTGGGCGAGCCATTCCAACAGGTAGGGCGCTTCGTTGCGCACCGTCAGAACGGCGAGAAACCTCACTTTGTGGCCCAGTCCTTACGGAAACAGACAACTTTCTGGTCAGACCACTGCGGATAATAGGTGAGCCCGTTAGCGTGCATGGCGTCAAAGACGCGCCGCACACCGCGCGGGCCGATCCACTGCGGGTGCAACTCGATGATCGCACCGCGCAGGCGGTCATACTTGAGGTTTGGCAGCAAGTCGGCTTCCGCGCCTTCGATGTCACAGATCAGAATGTCTGGCTTGAGCTCGTTGAACACCGCGTTGAGGCCCAGTACTTCAACCTCCTCAACCGACTTGACAGGCATGCCGTTCACCTCTTCTTCAAGGGAGGAGGCAAGAAAGTCTTCGCGCACATAAAACGGCTGCGGCTTGCCCTTGCGGGCGGCCAGAATGGCGTTATGCGTCGTCACTGTGGTAACGCCGTTTGCGGCGTGCATCTGGGCGTGAAACGGGGCGAGGTGCGGGTTGGCTTCAAAGCTGTGCACTGCGGCCACATCGCGTTTCTTGGCTATCAGCGTCGAGATAAAACCGATGCCGCCGCCCAGTTCGATCACGGTGTCGCCGGCCGAGACACAGCGCATCGCGGCTTGTGCCTCTTTGGCCTCGTAGGCGTCCATCCGCAACTTGCGGCGCAGCTTGGCTGTCATAACTGCGGGGTCGCGGGGCACAAGAATGCCGCGCGATTTGACCATCTTGAAGTCTGAAGTCGGTATTGCTGATCCATCCATGTGTCAGCTCTCCATATCAAGAGCGAGGGCATAGGCCACGCGCTCGGTTTCAGTCAGTTTGACTTTGAGGGCCTGCGCGTAAAGCTCTTGGAACTCTTCCTGGCTGTGCAAGTCTTTGACTTTTGCCTCGTGCCATTTGAGCCCCGCCTCATGCAAGGAGCGCAGCTTGTCGTCTT
Organism: uncultured Lentibacter sp.; assembly: GCA_947497495.1. GTDB lineage: Bacteria > Pseudomonadota > Alphaproteobacteria > Rhodobacterales > Rhodobacteraceae > Lentibacter. Next base: position 437,659 of record CANMGT010000002.1, on the reverse strand, counting down.
GCATCAGGAGATCGTATTCCTTGTGGGTGCGCGCCGAGTTGCGCTTGATGGTGACGTCTTTGAAGTCGCACCAGTCCATGCGGATCCAGTAGTTGAGCCCGATCGAGCGATCAACGTGCAGCGCGCGGCCGCGCTGGCGCTTGATGAGGAAGCTTTCAGCGCTACGCAGAGCGTAGTGGTTGAGCTGGACAAGGTCGTAACCGATTGTTTTCTTGGAGCTTCTCCAGCCGCCCTTGATGTAGCTATCCGTCACATCACGGCCCGAACCGTTGACCCATTTCACTTCATCGCGCTTCTCGTCGACGACTTGGTTGGGCCTGTGGCAGGATATTTTGCGATATGCCTGCAGGTTTTTGAACATCGACTTGAAGCCCCAGACGGTGTGCGGTTTGGGGCAGTATTTCGGCGCGCAGGTGTCGAACTGGTCGATCACGAAATCATCAGACAGCTTGTGCACGTCGTTGTGGCCAAACAACCGCCATGTCATGGCGATATTGGTGGCGTTGCCCGTGGCTTTATAGAGGTCGTTCAAGGTGCCGTTGCCCGTGCGCACGTTGATAAACTCGTCAACGTCAATGTGGATGATCCACTCGGCGTTCTGGATCACCGGCTCGGTGAGCGAGTTGTTGAGCGCGTGTTGCTGGGGCGAGTTGCCCTTCCATTCGTTGTTGTCGCGGTGCTGCAGCACGCCCATCTCTTGCAGGCGGTCGAGCAGCTCTGTGGTGCCGTCTTCGCAGCCGTTGGTGTAGATCAGGAAGTTATCAACCCCCATCGCGCGGTGATAGGCGACCCATTCGATAATATAGGGCGCTTCGTTTTTCATACAGCCGACAATAACATTGCCAGAGTTGCCCTCGGGCAATTTGCGCACTGGCACAAAGTCGTAAGGCGCGGCCAGCTCTTCCTCATTCACACGGCCCATGTCGTTGTGCGGGCGGATATGTGTGGACAGCACGATCTGGTGGTTGACCTTGAGCTTGTCGAGCACCTTCTGCTTTTCTGTCTTGGAGTGGCCGCCGATGTGCTCATCAGCCACGACATCATCAAAGTGGGTGGCGTCTTCGTCGATCTGGTTGGCCTCGGCCTGCAACTCGGCGACGGGCGTCGAGTTGTTACGGATCTGGTGGGCGAAGGCTGTCAGATATTGCGTGGCGCGGTAGCCCTTGCCGCCGTCGACTTCCTGCCAGTCCGCGAGCGGGGCATCGGGCGTTAGACTGCCCTTCAGATCGGGGAAGCGCTTGATAAGGTTGGTATTTCCGGTTGTGAACTTCTTGGAGACCTTGCCCAGAGAGCCCGGCGCAATGGGCGCACCCGGCTCGCGCAGGTGGCCAGACATGGTGCGCCAGAGATCGCGCGGAGTGAAGAACTCTTTGCCCTGCATATATTTGATCGCAACGTCGTTGAACTGGCGCACGCGGGTGACGGAGACGGCAGAGTGCACGCCTTCGGGCTTGTCAGCGTCAACCTTGCCAAGGGCGTCTTTGATGCCGAAAATCTCGTTCAGCTCGCTCGGCGCGTCTTCCGAGAGCAGGCGGGCGCGGTCAAGCGGGCGCAGCGTGACACTGTCTTTGCCAAACACGGCTTCCCAGTTTTTGACCAGACCTTCGTAGTCAAGCCACGGGGCAGGGTGCTGGATGTCGTTGAAAAGCCCGTAGTAGGGCTGGTTTTCTTCGCGCATATCAAGAGCGGCGGCCCACCAGCCTTTGCGCGACTTGGCCAGACCAAGCTCTGCCTCAAGCGAGTGGCGGCGGCCTTCCATAACCTTGTTGGAGTAGAGCGAGGCCAGAATGCGGGCCTGCTCGTCGACGTGGGCTGTGATGTGAATGTCATCAGACACGGAATTGAGAAGCGCTTTCAGGCGCTTAAGCTCGGTGGGGCTGTGCAGCATCGAGCCGAGCTGACCGTTGGCGAGCACGAGGATGTCGGGCTTGGCCTCCTCAACGGCGCGGGTGAGTTGCAGCTCGATCTCGTCATAGAGCGCCTTCTGCGCCAGTGCCGAGGCAAAGCCGCGCTTGAAGCGCACCACGCCGACAGCCTCTTCGTCGGCGCAGGCCATGTAGAGACGAATGTGGTTCCAGTCGGGGCACATCACATTGGATTTCTCCAAGAGCGCCTGTTTCTTTTTCAGGATCGTGCGAAAGCGATCCGAGCTTTCAGGGGTAGGGCCGATGAGGAGGTGAATGCGCATGTTAGCTATCTGTCAATTCTGGTTGAATGTCGGGTTGGGCTGCGGTTTTGGCGGGGCTTGCCTTGCCTTGGGCGTTCGCATTGGCGCGGCCCCACCACGGCAGCTCGGTTCCGATGAAGGCGCCTATCTTCTTGGGCGCTTCAGCATCGGTTATGTCGAATTCGAGGAAGTTGTCGGCGCCAGCAAAAACGCGGCGCACGAAGGCGTAGTGGCCAGCCACCCAGCGGGCAATATGGGCTTCTTCGCCGTAACCTTTTGGCAGGCCGGGCACATTGGCGAGCGGCAGGCGCATTGTGCCAAGGTTTGTCCAACGCATGATCGAGTTCGCAGTTTTGGCGGGATCACGGTAGTTGAGCAAAAACTTGGTATCCGGATGGTGCTTCAGGATGGCTTCCAGAAAAGCCCAGTCGGTTTGTGGCCAGAGCGAGTGTTTGAGGCCCGCGTGGCTGAGCTCGTTAAAGGCGCGGAACATGTGCAGGCGTTTGAGCGGGTCACCGCTGTCAAAATAGTCGCGATACATCAACGTGCCGAGATGCTTGCCTTGCAGCGCCTCGTCATCTGTCTGGTTGCGGCGCACTTTCCAGTCCACGGTGCGGATGCTGGCGCGGCGCAGCGCACGGCTGAGCGTCGTGGTGCCTGTTTTGGGCAGGCCGAGGTTTATGATCTTGAAGTCCCTCATGCGGGCAGGCCTATGAACTCGCGGATCGCCGCCTCAAGGGGCGGGTAGTGTGAAGCTGTTTGCAGTTGCTTGCGCATGTCTTGATATGTCTTTTGCGTCATCAACTCTTCAAGTTTGGCCTTGTGTAGGGCGACGCACTCTTCGTGTAACGCATTGATACCCTTGAGCTTTTTAAGCGCGGCGATTTCTTTGGCGAGCGGCTTTGAATAGCGCAGGATGCTGTCGTCAAAGTAGGCGTTGTCGTTGCGCTCGCGCCAGTAGGTGTCGTCAAACTCGCGGAATTCGCGGTTCACATCGCCACGGTCATTCTTGACGAGATAGCTGTCAAGCGAGCGAAGGGCGTAGTGGTTGAGTGTGGCGTAGTCGCGCGCACCCTTGCTGGGGAACTTGCGAATGCGACGCTTGTTGACGCGTTTGATAAACTGGATCGGAACATCACGCCCCGAGCCGTCTTTCCACGGGGGCTGCTTGCGGCGCGGCACGTTCTCTTCGTGAAACGGGCGGTGCGCGCCGAAATAGTTGAGCGGGAAGTCTTGGCGCACCAAAGACTTTACCTCGATCGCCATTTCACCTGTCCAGATGTCGGGGTTATGAGAGCGCAAGAACTGCTCGATCACCGGCTTGTCTTCATAAGCCTCGATGCCGTCGTTGGCCATAAACTGGAAAGTGATCGAAATGCACTGCGGGTTGCGGCAGGCTTTGATCAGGTCGGGGATCGTGTTGTCGCCGACATGAATGTTGAGAAACTCGTCAACATCAGCCACCCAGACCCAGTCGGCCTCTTTGACGACGGGCTGGCGGCGTGACTTTTTCAGCGCTTCCATCTGGTAGTTGCGGCCCTCGGCGGGGTTGGGCAGGGAGTTGACGATACCGTGCTCTTCAAGCTTGGCGAGCAGGCGATCTGTGCCATCGGTGCAGTCGTTGTGGTAGAATAGAAAGTCTGTCACGCCGATGACGCGGTTGTAAGCGATCCATTCCAAAAGGAACGGCCCCTCGTTTTTCACGCAAGTGAGTGCCGTGATACGCATTATACGCGCCCCGCTTTTGTGCTGGTGTTCGTTTGCATCTGCTGCCCGCCGCCTTATGTGCCAGCCTTCTTGGGCTTTTTAGCACGTTATTGTTTCCGCAAATTATGCCAGTTGCGCGATTCAGCGTCAAGTTTACAGCTTAATTGCGCGCATTTATTCGAAATTGGAAACAATCGTGGGGTTTTGGCATCGGAAGGGGCGGTTTGATCTGAGTCAAAGTCGGGCTGGCCGTGTCTTGATATTCAGCTATCGGAATGTAATGGAGGAAAGACCAATGACCTTGGATTGGAAGCTGGGCGGCTTGCTGCTCGGAGTCGTGTTTTTCTTGGCAGTCCTGCTTGTGAAGCCTATTGGCGTCAGCACGCAGTTTGTCATTTTGGACGGCATCATCGGCGACGCTGTGAACAGCGAACTCGTCACAAAAACGGACGAGGGCTATACCTCGACCAACGCATACCTTGCGAAATCAGGCGGCAAATACGCGAAATCAGTGGCAAACCCACTGAACTATTCTTTCGTATTCGTGCTGGCGATGATGGCTGGCGCGTTTTTGTCAAACATGGCCAAAGGTGGCTTGAGCGCTCAGGAGCGCAGCATGCCGCAGATCTGGCGCAACAGCTTTGGCGACACGCCAATGAAGCGCTACGCGGTTGTCTTTGCGAGCGGCTTTATCGTGCTTTATGGCGCGCGCCTCGCGGGGGGGTGCACCTCGGGCCACATGATGAGCGGCATGATGCAGACTGCATTGTCAGGCTACATTTTTGCGGCAGGGGCCTTCGCGGCTGCCGTGCCTGTGGCCATACTTATGTACAGAAAGGAGAACTGATATGTCGCTTGTTCTTGCAATCGTGATTGGCGCTGCGTTTGGCGCTGTGCTTGACCGGATCGGCGCGACAAGCCCGAACTGGATCGGCAAAATGCTGGCTCTGACCAACCTGCACTTGATGAAAACCATCTTGCTGGCGATCGGAACTGGCTCGGTTCTTATGTTCGCAGGCCAGATGGCGGGCCTTGTTGACGTGGGCCACATGAGCGTGAAAGCGGCCTATGCGGGCGTCTTCATTGGCGGCTTGATGCTTGGCGCGGGCTGGGCGGCTGCGGGCTATTGCCCCGGCACAGGTGTTTGCGCGGCGGCTTCAGGGCGTAAAGACGCCTGGGTCTTCATTGCGGGCGGCCTTTTGGGCGCTGCGGCTTATATGGTGACTTACCCTGCGTGGAAGGCCAGCGGGCTTTTGGATAATATCGCAGGCGGCAAAGTCACCCTTGGCACTGTGCCTGGCTCGAAGTTTGACGGCTTGATGGCCATGTCGGGCGATCTTCTTGGGATCATCCTTGGCGCGGCGTTCATCGCGATTGCGTTTATCCTGCCTGAGCGGATTGGCGGTGGCGGCGTGGCAGTTGCGGCCGAGTAACCCACGGACAAAGTTGCAAGCGGCCCTCGCGTGATGCGGGGGCCGTTTTGCGTTGTGAGCGCAGGATTTGAGTATTTGGATCAAGAAAAAGCCTAGGCGGGCTTTCTGGCGATAAAGTCGATCAGGGCGGCTTGGCCTGAGTGGCCTTCGCCTGCGGCGAGCTCGCCAATGTATTCGCGGCATTCCAGCACTTCCCAGCCCGGGAAGAGGCCGCGCAGCCCCACGTCTGTATACATGTTCTCTGCGAAGGGCGGGCCACCGGAGCTGAACTCAAGCTGCTGGGGCGTGAAGCCGTGCAGCATCATCAGCCCACCTGGCTTGAGGGCTTTGGCCATGTTCTTGAAGAGCGCGCGGCGCGGTTCTGGCCCCATGAACTGGATGAACAAGCCCGTGACGACCTCGTAGGTTTCAGGGAAGTCATAGGCGAGCACGTCAACCTCGCGGGTGTCGAGCGTGACATTGCGAGCCTTGGCCAGCGCCTGAGCCTTGGCAATCGCGGAGGGGGCAAACTCAAGCGTGGTGACCTCAAGGCCGAGTTGCGCCATGTAGACAGCATTGCGGCCTTCGCCTTCGGCGACACTGAGGGCTGTCTGGCCTGCTTTCAGGTGGTGCGCATGGGCCTTGAGGAAGGCGACCGGCTCGGTTCCGAAAACATACTCGGAGGTTTGAAAGCGTTCTTCCCACATAACAGGGTGCCTTTCTGGGCTTCGTTAACGAAAAACGCCCCGCGCAGTGGCAGGGCGTTTCGAACTCTGGAGAGCGAGGCCAATTTGTGAGGCCTGCTTATTTGCTCGCGGTCGGCCCGATGATCATGATCATCTGGCGACCTTCCATCTTTGGCATGTTCTCGACTTTGCCGAGTTCAGCTTCTGTCACGTCTTTGGCGACCCGTTCCAGCAACTCACGGCCCAGGTTTTGGTGCGCCATCTCACGGCCGCGGAAGCGCAGGGTGATTTTGACTTTGTCACCGTTCTCGAGGAACTTTGTCACGTTGCGCATCTTGACGTTATAGTCGTTGATGTCCGTGTTCGGGCGGAACTTGACTTCTTTCAGCTCGATGATCTTTTGCTTTTTGCGGGCCTCGGCTTCGCGTTTTTGCTGTTCGTATTTGAACTTGCCGAAATCCATGATCTTGCACACGGGCGGGCTGGCGTTTGGCGAGATTTCAACCAGATCAAGCTCGGCTTCATCGGCCATACGCATGGCCTCGGCTGGGCTGACAACGCCGACGTTTTCGCCTTCGGCGCCGATCAGGCGGATTTCATTGCTGGTGATGCGCTCGTTTACGCGGGGGCCGGTGTCGCGCTGCGGAGGCGCGTTGTGAGGTCTGCGGGCTATGGTTTTCTTCCTTATGTGATGAACCACTATGTTGCGTGACAAGGTAGACTTGGGGGGCTGGGGTTTCAACCCCGATAATTGGAACCTGCATCGGCTGAAATGAGCTTATCGCTGCGGCTTTCCCCCTTGTGTCTTTTGTAGCCCTGAGGCATGTGGCAACAGCAAAGAGCAAAACGCACAGCTTGTGCGGGTAAAACCTAAGGGGAATGAGTTATGAAGAATTTACTTTGGATCGTACTTGCCGCGATTGTTCTGGGAGTGGGCTATTTTGTCTACTCGGGCCAGAGCGTGACGGAAGCAGTCAAGTCAACCACAGAAGCTGTGACCGAAGCAGCGCCTGTTGAGGCGGCCACAGAAGCGGCCGAAGGCGCAGCTGAAAGTGTTGCCGGCGCGGTAACTGAAGCTGTTGACGCGGCAACAGACGCGGCCAGCGATGCGGCGACAGCGGTTGCGGACACAGCAACAGACGCAGTTGAAGCGACGACAGAAGCGGCCAGCGATGCGGCGACAGCGGTTGCGGACACAGCAACAGACGCAGTTGAAGCGACGACAGAAGCGGCCAGCGATGCGGCGACAGCAGCAACGGACACAGCAACAGACGCAGTTGAAGCGACGACAGAAGCTGTTGAAGCAACAACGGAAGCAGCGACAGACGCGGTTACAGAAACTGCGACAGAAGAAGCTGCCGGTGCCGCGACTGAGAGCGCGGGCTCAATGGCTGACTTGCTGACAACTGACGGTTTCAACCTTGATAAGGTTAGCGAAATGATCGACGGTTCAGACAAGATCGGTGCAATGCAGAAAGGCCTTCTAAAGGCTGGCCTTGAGAAAGCTCAAGACAACCCTGAAGCGCTGCAAGCGATCTTGACGAAAATCAAAGAAGCGATGGGCATGTAAGCCCGCCGATTTCTGAAACAGAAAGCCCCGCTCGAAAGAGCGGGGCTTTTTTGTGCGATGAGGTTTGGGGGCGGTTCCGGCGGGCCTTAGTCCAGAAAGGCTTTTTCGACGACGTAGGTTTGCGGATCGGAGTTGGCGCCTTCGACGAGGCCGAAGTCTTCGAGCATGTCTTTGAGTTCGAGGTTGAAGGCGAGGTTGCCGCAGATCATCGCGCGGTCGTTTTGCGGGCAGAGCGGCTCGACGCCGAGGTCTTTGAAGGCCTCGCCGGAGCGCATCAGGTCGGTGATCCGGCCCATCTTGGGGCTCTCTTCGCGGGTCGTCGTCGGGTAGTATTTGATCTTCTTCCAGAAGCCCTCGCCGATGACTTCATTGAGCAGCTCGTCGGTTTTGAGCGCCTCGATCAGGCCCGCCCCGTAGGTCAGCTCGCCCGCCGTGCGGCAGGTGTGAGTGATCACGATTTCTTCATAGTCTTCATAGGTTTGCGGCTCGCGCAGCAGGCTTGCGAAGGGCGCAAAACCGGTGCCTGTCGCGAAAAACCAGATCCGTTTACCGGGCAGCAAAGCGTCATGCACCAGCGTGCCGACGGGCTTGGGCCGCAGGATGATTTCGTCGCCGACATTGATGTGCTGAAGGCGCGACGTGAGCGGGCCGTCGGGCACTTTGATCGAGTAGAACTCCAGCTCCTCGTCCCAGCTTGGCGAGGCGATCGAATAGGCGCGCAGGAGCGGCTTTTGCTTGCCGGTCTTGGCGTCGGGCTCGCCCATCAGGCCGATCATCACAAACTCGCCGGAGCGAAACCGCAGCGACGCCGGACGCGTGCAACGAAAGCTGAACAGCCGGTCAGTGTAGTGCTTCACCTCGGTGACTGTCTGGGCGTCGGGGAGTGTCGGGAGTTTGATCGGTTTGGCGTCGGTCACGGGGCTGTCCTGTAGGTTAGGTTTGTTGGCTCAGGGGTAAACCAGTATCTGACAGTAATCTTTGATCTGGATCAGGTGAAGCGGGAATGGCTGACGGGCGCATTTTTACTTGTCGGAGGGAGAATTTCCCGCTAACGGCTGGGTGAGTGCCGTATTTGCGAACAAATGTTCGCCTTATCGGCGGGCGCGAGGGAGAGACGGATATGGCTGCCAAGCTTGATGAGTTGGATCGCAAGATATTGAAGGAGCTGCAGCGCGATGGCGCGCAGTCTCTGGACGAAATCGCCAAAAAAGCTGGCAGCTCGAAGACGCCTGTCTGGAACCGCATCCGCAAGATGCGCGAACTGGGCGTAATTCTACAAAACACGGTGCTTTTGGATGCCGAGAGCCTTGGGCTTGAGGCCTGTTTCTTTGTGCTGATCCGCACCAGTGAACATGAGGCGGATTGGCAGGATGTTTTCTTGCGGGCTTTGCAAGCGCGGCCCGAGGTTATGGAGGCGCACCGTCTGGCGGGAGACATTGACTATATTCTCAAGGTGCGGGTGCCCAATGCGCGGGCTTATGACGTTTTCTATCAGGCGCTGATTTCGGAAGTGAAGATCCACAATGTTACGGCGCTTCTGTCGATGGAAGAGATCAAGTCGACAACGGAGTTGCCGCTTTAGAGGCCAGACCTATTGCGCGGCAGGTGTGATAGGAGTGTGAAACGAGGGGGACGTTTGCTGCGAAAACAATGAGCGCGTGTCGGGCGTTATTGCTTGGGCTCTGGTTCCCAAGGGCGCGCGTTCGCTTTATGCAGGCGGTATGGAACGGGGTTTTTGGACACGCATAGCGATTTGGGCCGGCTTTTTGCTGGTCGTGGCGGCGCTCGGCTTTGGCGTTTATCGCTATGGGTTTTCGCAGGCACTTTCGCAGATCAAGGCGCGCGGCATGTCTGATTTGGCCTTGGCGGAAGACCGGCTGAATGCGCAGCTGAGGCGCTATCAGGAGCTGGCGGTGATGACGGCGGATCATCCGAGCCTGAGCGAACTCTTGGAAGGAGGCTCGCGCCAGAAGGCGCAGGACTTTTTGCGCAGTGCAGCGGATAAGACGGGCGCTTTGGGGCTGAGTTATTACGACGTAAGCGGGCGGCTGTTGGCGGATAGTTTCCGCGGCGCGCAGGACATCGGGTTTGACACGCCATGGGCCACGCGGGCGCGTCAGGGGGCTTTGGGCACCGGACATGGGGTGCTGAGCGATCTGGGCAAGCGCGCCTATTTTTTCGCGGCGCCTGATTTTGGCACAGACGGGCGGGTGCGGGCTGTTTTGCAGGTTGTCGTCGACATTGATGACGTCGAGTTTGGCTGGCGCTCGTCGCGGCCTGCGGTTTTCTTTACGGACAAAACAGGCGAAATCTTCATTTCCAACCGCTCGGAGCTTTTGTTTGGTCAGATCGACGCAGGTAAGGCGCAGGTGCGTTTTGCCAATGGGGTGACGCAGCCTATCGGCGAAAGCGCGTGGGGTGGCGAGCAGCTATGGGCGCTTGACTGGGGGCCGTATATCCCCAGCCGTGCTTTGCATTTGGTTCAGGAGCTGCCGGTGATCGGGATGCGGGCGGAAGCGCTGATTGATGTGGCGCCTGCAGAGCAGCTGGCGCGGCTGCAAGCGGCGGTATTTGCCGCGGTCTGTGTGGCGTTCGGCGCGATCCTGTTTTTGGTGACAGAGCGTCGACACACGCTGCTTTTGGCCAACCGGCTGTTGGAAAGCCGTGTCGAGCGGCGCACGCGCGAGCTTAAGAGGGCGCAGGCCGACCTTGTGCAAGCGGGCAAGCTGAGCGCGCTTGGGCAGATGAGTGCGGGCATCAGCCACGAGTTGAACCAACCGCTGATGGCGATCCAGCAGTTTGCCGAAAATGGAGTGCGCTTTTTGGAGCGCGGCAATGCCGAGGTTGCGGGCGACAACCTCAACCGGATTTCGGCGCTATCGGTGCGCGCAAGCCGGATTATCAAAAACCTGCGGGCCTTTGCGCGCAATGAAAGCGAGCCGATGGGGCGCGTTGACCTTGTGCAGGTGCTCAACACTTCTGTCGAGCTGACCGAGGCAAGGCTGAGGGATGAAGGCGTCAAGCTGGTTTGGCAGCCGCCCGTTGAGGCTGTCTATGCGCTTGGTGGCGAGGTGCGTTTGGCGCAGGTGTTTGTCAACCTGATCAACAATGCAGCGGACGCCATGGTGGGGCAGAGCCGCCAAAAGCAGATCACGATCACGCTGGAAGCGGGCGCGCGGCTGTGTGTGCATCTGAGCGACACAGGCCCGGGGATTGCGGACCCGGAGAAGATCTTTGAGCCTTTCTACTCGACCAAAGAGGTTGGTACGGCGGAGGGCATGGGCCTTGGCTTGTCTATCTCTTATGGTTTGGTGCAAAGTTTTGGCGGCAAGATTGGCGGGCGCAATGGCGAAGATGGCGAGGGCGCTGTCTTTACTGTCGAGCTGGAACGTTGGGAGGGGAATGCGCCATGACGCGTAAAGTGCTTATCGTTGATGATGACCGTGCGGTGCGCGACGCCTTGGAGCAAACCCTCGGGCTGGAGGAGCTTGAGCCTGTGAGCGCAGGGTCGTTCATCGAGGCGAAAGACCATATCAGCCGCGGCTTTGAGGGGGTCGTTTTGTCAGACATCCGGATGCCGGGGCGCGACGGGTTTCACTTGCTGGACTACGCCCAGAGCGTTGACACGGAGCTGCCTGTTATTTTGCTGACGGGAGAAGGCGACATTCCTATGGCTGTGAAGGCCATGGGGCAGGGCGCGTTTGATTTCCTTGAAAAGCCAAGCACGCCTGAGGGGCTTGTGGGCGTGCTGAGACGGGCCTTGCTGACGCGCAGCCTCGTGCTGGAGAACCGCAGGTTAAAGTCAAAGATGGAGGCAGGCGACGCAGCGGCACGGATGATCTTTGGCACTTCAAAGCTGTCGGATGCGCTGCGGGCAAGGGTGCGCGCCGTGGCCAACACGCAGATCGAGGCGCTTGTCACAGGGCCGCGCGGCGCGGGCATTTCCAAGGTGGCCGAGGTGATTCACCTCAGCTCAAGCCTTCAGGCGGGGCCGTTTGTGCGCAAACAAAGTGCGGGGCTTGATCCTGCCGCGTTTGGCGAGGCGGCGGAAACGGCGGCAGGCGGGAGCCTGTTTCTGGATGAAGTCGAAACGCTAACGCCGGCTTTGCAATACGAGTTGGCCGAGCGGCTGGATGCGGGGCTTGGCACGCGGCTGATTGCGGGCAGCACCGCTGACCTGTCACAGGCCGTAGACGCGGGGGCTTTCAACGCCGAGCTTTACTATCGGCTTGAGGGCATGCGCGTGCATATTCCGGCGCTGAGCGAGCGGCCAGAGGATATCCCTGTGCTGTTTCGCCATTATGTGGCGCAGGCCGCCGAGCAAGCCGGAATAGAGCCGCCGGACGTGACCGAACAGCTGGTGTCCGCGCTGATCGCGCAGGACTGGCCCGGCAATGCGCGTTCGCTGATGAGTGCGGCGATGCGCTTTGTGCTGGGCATGCCCGACGACGCTCAGGCCGCCGCCGAGCTTGGGCTGGCCGAGCAGATGGCACGGGTTGAGCGCTCGTTGCTGGTTGCGGCATTGGGGCGCCAGAACGGCAAGGCCAGTGCAGCGGCCCAAGCGCTCAAACTGCCGCGCAAGACGTTCTATGACAAGCTGGCGCGCTACGGCGTGAAGCCCGAAGACTACCGCCGCTGAGCTTACGCCTCAGTTGAGCCGTGGCCTCAAGAACGCCATAAGAGCCTCGGCCAACATTTCAACGCCTGTTTCGCTCAGGTGATTGTTGTCGTTGTAGAGCGCGGTCTGCCCCTTTGTGAGAGCACAACGGCGCGGCGCACCTTCGCAGAATACATCGGCTGTCTGAAAGACATTTCCCGCGTCAAAGCCGCTGGCCAGCAGCGCGTCAAAGAAGGGCTGGTGGCGCGCCTGATAGGCGTGAAACGGCGTGCTGAGTGAGGGTATCTCACCGCCGGAGATCAGCTTTTTGATCAACCACTTGGGAACTTCGATGCCAGCCTCCGGAATGGGGGCCACGACAAGTACGTTGTGGGTGCGGGCCAGTGCGCTCAGGCTTTGGGCGATCCGTTCCGCAACATCTGACACGCGGGAGGCGTCTTGCGGCGCGCGAAACACGGTTTGCTCGACCAGCTCTGTCGGTTTCACATCAAGCAACCCCTCGCTGGTTTCGAGATTGTCGAATTCGCGGCTCTGGATGTAAAGTGCGAAGCGGCTGGCGAGCACGACCGTCGCCTCAGGGCGCTGAGCGGCGTAGGCATAGGCGGCCTGCATAAAGCTTTCGCAGTGATCCTTGAACTGAACCTTGAGCCCCAAAGCGGGCGTACAACCGCCAGAGAATGTCAGGTAGACAGAGTAGCCCTCGGCAGTCAGCCTTTTGATCAGGGGCTTTGAGATCACGCTTGTGTGGCTGTCGCCGATCAGGATGACTTCGCCTTTTGCGGCTGTTTCTGGCTCAAACAGGCAGGCCACTAGCGGGTGTTCGGGGTTGGCTCCGACACCCCGATAGCCGCAGCTGTTCCGGTAGGGCAGCTTTTGTTGTTCAAGCAAAGACAGGCGCTGCACCTCAGGCGAAAACCGCTCGGGGTAGCCGCCGTTTTTGTGGCCCTGAAACGCGAACCCGAAGAGTGCAGCTGTCGTGAGCAAAGCAAGTGGCCAGACAACGCGCGGGGCCGACAAGCGGCGGGCCGGATTTTGAAAGGGCAGTTCGATGAAGCGGTAAGAGAGCGTTGCGACGAGAAAAGTCAGGCCAATGAGTGCGAGGATCTGAAGGCCCGTAAGATGTGTTTGGGTTATTTCACGCGAGAAGGCGAAAAGCGGTTGGTGCCACAGGTAGGCGCTGTAGCTGACCAGCCCGATGAGGCGCAGGGGCTCAAGCGAGAGCAGGCGGCCTGCGCCCTGTTGGCTGGACGCACTTGGCAGGTAGATCGCGGCTCCAAGGCAGACCAGAACCGCGCCGGGCGTCGGGAAGCTTGTGGCGCCGCGATCGACGATGAAGCCCAGTATGATCAGCACAAACCCGAGGTCCGCGGCGCGGCTTGGCAGGCGGTCACGCCCCAGTATGGCCAACACACCGAGCAGGATCTGCCAGACGCGGGCCGGCGTGAAGAAGTAGACTTTCTCGGGGAAGCCGGCCTGCAAGGACAGTCCGAGCACAAAGCTTGCGATACAAAGTAGCGTGATCAGCGGGAAGAAGGTCGCGCGCGCAAAGCGGAAAATAAGCACGGCGAGGATCGGAAAGAGCAAGTAGTATTGCTCTTCAATCGCGAGGCTCCATGTGTGCAACAGCGCCAGTGTCTCGGCTTGCGGGCCAAAGTAGCCCGTCTGCGTCATGTAATAGAAGTTTGACAGGAAGAGCACGGTTGTGCCCAGCCCCTCGGCGAGGTTCTTGAAGCCGGTTGGCGGCAAGAGCACCCAGCCCGCCAAAGCGCAGGCCAGCAGCATGACGGTAAGTGCGGGCAGGATGCGGCGCGTTCGACGCAAGTAGAAATGCGAAAAGCGAAACCGCCCCTCTGACAATTCACGCAGGATGATCTGCCCGATGAGAAAACCGCTGATGACAAAGAAGACATCAACCCCGAGATAGCCCGCCTCAAAGCCGCGCACGCCCGCGTGAAACAAGATGACGGCGCTGACGGCGACAGCGCGTAGGCCATCAATTTCTGCTCTGCGTGTCATCGGGCGGCGGCTTTCTTTCGCGAGGTCGGGGCAGCGATAGCAAAGCCCCAAGGGTGAGTAAAGTGGGCCGGATCGGCGTGCAAACTGCTTTAGGGCGGCCTTTGGGCTGTGTTCTGGACAGGCAATGGCACCGTGCAGTGCTGCCCTGGCTGTGCGGAAAATCGCACGAATGCGCTTTGATTTTGTGCGTAATTCCGCACATTGCTGCGCGGCAGAAACTGTAAGTGTCTGTAAATGCGTCAAAATACGACTAACTTGTGCAGCGTTCACCGAAGCGTGAGCATGAGACGTCGGCTCGCAATACCTGCGGGCCAAACGATTCTATTCTCTGGGAGGAGACATCCATGAAGTTTTTCACAGCAGCCGTGGCTGCCCTGACAATGACTGTATCTGCCACTGCCGTTTCTGCGGCCTGTGATGACGGCGAGATTGTCGTTAAGTTCAGCCACGTCACGAACACCGACAAGCACCCGAAGGGCATCGCCGCCTCGCTTCTTGAGCAGCGCATCAACGACGAGATGAACGGCAAGATGTGCCTCGAAGTTTTCCCGAACTCGACGCTCTACAACGACAACAAAGTGCTTGAGGCCATGCTTCAGGGCGACGTCCAGCTTGCTGCACCAAGCCTGTCGAAGTTTGAAAAATTCACCAAGCAGTTCCGCCTGTTTGACTTGCCGTTCATGTTCAAAGACATCGGCGCGGTTGACGCGTTCCAGAACTCGGCTGAAGGCCAAGCGATGCTTGACAGCATGCAACGCCGTGGCCTGCAGGGCCTTGCCTTCTGGCACAATGGTATGAAGCAAATGAGCGCCAACAAGCCGCTGATTTCTCCAACTGACGCCAACGGCCTCAAGTTCCGCGTGCAGTCATCTGACGTGCTCGTCGCGCAGATGGAAGCCATCGGTGGCAGCCCGCAGAAAATGGCCTTCTCGGAAGTTTACGGTGGCCTTCAGCAGGGTGTTGTCGACGGACAGGAGAACACATGGTCAAACATCTACGGCAAGAAGTTCTTTGAAGTCCAAGACGGCATCACAGAAACCAACCACGGCATCATCGACTATCTTGTTGTGACCAATGTTGACTGGCTCAACTCGCTTGACGCCGATGTGCGCGACCAGTTCCTGAGCATCCTCAAGGAAGTCACGGAAGTGCGCAACTCAGAGTCGACAGCTGTAAACGCCGCTGCGCGCCAGTCGGTTATCGACGCTGGCGGTGTTGTGCGTGAGCTGACAGCTGAGCAGCGCCAGGAGTGGGTGAACGCGATGATGCCGGTTTGGGCACAGTTCGCAGGCGATGTTGGCCAGGAAAACATCGACGCGGTTCAAAAAATCAACGGCATGTAAGCCGCAGCGTCTTTTGAAACGGGGCGGGCCGCAGTGCATGTGGCCCGCCTTTTTTGCAAATCGGGGGAGGGGACGAGATGAGCGAGCGAAAGCTGAGCATCTTGGATCAGGTTGAAGAATTCCTGATCGCGGTGATCTTGGGCGCGATGACGCTGATCACTTTTGCGGGCGTTGTGATCCGCTATGTTTTTGACACACCGAGCGCCAAGCCGATGGTTGAGGCTTTGGGCCTGCCGACCAACTTGCTTTGGGGGCTTGAAGCGACGGTGTTTTTGTTTGCCTGGCTGGTTTTGCTTGGCGCGTCATACGCTGTCAAAACCCACAGCCACCTTGGCGTTGACGCCATTATCAACATGCTGAGCGCGCCTGTGCGACGGGCTGTGGCGCTTGTGTCGGTTGGGCTGTGCATCTTCTTTTCGATCCTGATGGTGAAGGCCGCCTACGACTACTGGGCCGTGTTCGCCGACCTGCCGCCAACCTCGGGCCGCTGGTTCCCTACGGGGTTTGACACCTCGGTGCGCAGCCAGAGTTTTTACGAGGTTCAAGACGTGCCGATGCTTGGCATGTTCCGCTTTCTGGAAGACCTGATCAACTACGGCGATGCTTATGAGAAGCTGCCAAAGGTTGTGCCTTACATCATCCTGCCGATCTCGATGGTGCTCTTGCTGCTGCGCTTCTTGCAAGTTGGTTGGCAAGTCTGGACAGGCAAGGTTGACCGTATTGTCGCCAGTCACGAAGTTGAAGACGAGCTTGAGGAAGTTCGCGAACAGTTGGGAGATAACTGATGGAAGTCGCGCTTCTTTTTGCCATGGTCGTGGGCCTTTTGCTCATGGGCGTGCCGATCGCTGTTTCACTGGGCCTTAGCTCGATCCTGTTTTTGCTGGTCTTCTCTGACGCCACGCTCGGCTCGGTTGCGGGCACGTTGTTTGAGGCCTTTGAGGGCCACTTTACGCTGCTTGCGATCCCGTTTTTCATCCTTGCCTCGTCGTTTATGACGACAGGTGGCGTGGCGCGGCGGATCATCCGCTTTTCCATCGCTTGCGTTGGGCACTTACCCGGCGGCCTCGCGATTGCGGGCGTTCTGGCCTGTATGATGTTTGCGGCGCTTTCGGGCAGCTCGCCTGCGACGGTTGTTGCGATCGGCTCGATCGTCATCGCTGGGATGCGTCAGGTTGGTTACACCAAGGAGTTTGCTGCGGGCGTTATCTGTAACGCGGGCACGCTTGGCATCCTTATCCCGCCCTCCATCGTGATGGTTGTTTATGCGGCGGCGGTTGAAGTTTCGGTGGGGCGGATGTTCCTAGCGGGGGTTATTCCCGGGTTGCTTGCCGGCGTGATGCTGATGGTCACGATCTATGTGATGGCCAAGGTGAAGAACCTGCCGAAGGGCGAGTGGAAAGGCCTTGACGAGATCGCCAGCTCGATGCTGGAAGCCTCTTTCGGGCTGTTCCTGATTTTCATCATCCTCGGCGGTATCTACGGCGGTGTGTTCACCCCGACAGAGGCGGCGGCTGTTGCGGCTGTCTATGCCTTCTTCGCGGCTGTCACGATCTACCGCGACATGGGCCCGCTCAAGGGCAAGCCTTGGCTTGAGGAAGACGAGCGCGACGAGTTTGGCCTCGGGATGCGCGTTGTCGTCTTCGCGGTGATCGGCTTTATGCTGCACTACTTTGCCTCCAGCGCGGCCCCCGATGCTGCGTACCCGCGTGATCTGGGGCTGATGGTTGGCATTGGCTGGGTGATCATCTGCGTTGGCACCGGCTGGCTTTTGCTGGCCTTTCCGGCACAACGCGCAATGTTTGCCACGCTGATCACTGCCGTGCTGGCGCTTGGCCCTGTTGCCTTGTCTCTTTATGCATTGGTGCCGGCTGCCGTGGGCGGCATCGGCGGGTTGATGGCAGAAATCGTGCCTGCGGGCATGGTCAGTCACGTGACATTTGTTCTGACAACGCTGCTTGCGTTTCTGGTGGCGCTGATGGTGGCTTTGCCGCCGATCATCTTCACCTATTCGCTGGACGGCTCGGCGCGTGAGGCCAGCGCTGTGCAGGCAAGCTATGGTGCGTCGCTTGGCGGCGGGCTGTGGAGGTTTGTGCGCGGTCTTGGCTATTCGATCGTCGGGCTTGTCTTGTCGTTCGTGCATAAAGACACCAAGAAAACGCTGTTTGAAGCGGGCAAGCTGACGGTGACGCTGCTGTTTGTCATCGCCTTTGCGCTGATCTTGAAGCACGTTCTGACCGAGCAACAGGTGCCGCAGCACATCGCGGGTGCTATGCTCTCTGCGGGCTTCGGGCCGGTGATGTTCCTCGTTGTGGTTAACGTGATCCTGCTGATAGGCGGTCAGTTCATGGAGCCTTCGGGCCTTCTGGTGATCGTGGCGCCACTGGTGTTTCCTATTGCCATCGAACTGGGGATTGACCCTATTCACCTTGGCATCATCATGGTGGTGAACATGGAGATCGGGATGATCACGCCGCCTGTGGGGCTCAACCTGTTTGTAACCTCGGGCGTTGCGGGCATGCCGATGATGAGCGTTGTGCGCGCGGCTCTGCCTTTCCTTGCGGTGCTGTTTGTCTTCCTGATCATGGTGACATACATCCCGTGGATCTCGACGTTCCTGCCCAACACGATCATGGGGCCGGAAATTATCACCAAGTGATCCTTGCGAAGCACGTTTCGCAAGAGCGGTACTTATCAAAGCCAGAGGCCTTCGGATACACCGGAGGCCTTTGGCACGCCGTAGCGGCCAAGCAGGAGGGAAGACTTTGACCCAACCAAGCAAGGACAATCCGCTGGACGAGCTTTTGCGCGCAAGGTTGCGAGTGCCGGAAGGGGCCGATTTCCGGCTGGCGGCCTTGCGCTTTGGGATGATGTCTTTTGACGCCTTGAACCGTGTTGCTACGGGGCAGTCCTTTTTCGCACTCAGAGAGTTGAAGCAGGTTCTCACAGAGCTTGACGGTCGCATTGGCACAGAGCTTGTGCGTGCGTTGCTCGAGATGAAGGGCGGAACAAAGATCACCGCGCATGGGCTTGAGCACATCCCCAGAGAGGGGCCTGTTGTGATCGGGTCAACGCACCCGATTGGCACATTTGACTTCATCGCCCATGCGGGGGCGCTGCTGGATCATCGGCCCGACCTCAAGGTTGTCGCGGGCCGTGAAGCCGAGCGCTTTCTTGGCAATGACATCTTAATCCCCGTGGATCTGGACCGCAAGGACAGGGTTCTCACGGCCCGCCAGACCCGAGCGGAAATGCTCGCGCATGTAGAGGGCGGCGGTGCGTTAATCGTTTTTGGCTCTGGTCGTGTGCCGCGGCAGGAAAACGGGCTGCTTGTGGAACCCCCGTGGCGCAACGGCGTTACGATGACCTCGCAGAACACGGGGGCGTCGGTTGTGCCGGCTTCTCTCAACATGCGCAATTCGCGACACTATTACCGCACGCGCCGCCTTGCCGCACTGCTGAGTGGTGGCAATGACGAGTTTGGGCGCAGGGTGGCGTCACTGCGGTATGTCTCGGAGCTTCTCTCCAAGTTGGGCGGCTCATATGATGTCTACTACGGGCCTGCGCAGCCAGCCGGAAGCGAGCCGGAAAAGTTGAAAGACCTTGCCGAAAGCTTGGTGCCTGGGCTTTACAAGGCCTAGCTGGCTTCCAGGGCGCTGATAATCGGTGAGAAATCAGCCGCTTTGAGAGACGCGCCGCCCACCAGAGCACCGTCAACATTGGGCACAGCAAAGATGTCGCGTGCGTTGTCAGGCTTGACGGAACCGCCGTAGAGAATGCGCACCCCAAGACCCACCCCCGCGCCAAAGCGACGCTCAAGGCGCGCACGGATAAAGGCGTGCACCTCGCCGATTTGGGCAAGGCTGGGCACGAGGCCTGTGCCGATCGCCCAAATGGGCTCATAGGCGACAACGAGGTTTTCGGCGGTGGCATTGTCGGGAATGGAGCCTGCGAGTTGGCCACCGATGATGTCCAGCGTGTTTTGCGCTTCGCGCTCAAGCAGGCTTTCGCCCATGCACACAATGGCTGTGAGGCCCGCAGCCTGTGCAGCGCGGGCCTTGGCGCGCACGATGTCGGAGTGTTCGTCGTGGTCTTCGCGGCGCTCGGAGTGGCCGACGATAACGGCTTTGCCGCCAGCATCTTTGATCATCTGCGCAGATATATCGCCCGTGTGCGCGCCCGCATCATTTGCGTGGCAGTCCTGCGCGCCGATAGAGAAAGGGCTTTGCAGCGCTGCGGCGGCCAAGAGCGTGGCAGGCGGGCAGAGGAGCACGTCAACTTCGGGGCTCGGGTGAGCCGCGGCGAGCTTGTCGAGCTCGGCCAACTGGCCTTTCAGGCCGTTCATCTTCCAGTTTCCTGCGGCAAGTTTGCGGCGCATGCAGCCTCTCCTTTATGTCATGGCACATGAATTAACAGGAAGTCGCGGCGGGGCCAATCACTCTGCGCGAAATAACATGACATCTTGCGTGCAAGGGAAGGTTCGCTACAAAGGCATAACCTTAGCAGGAGCCCTGAGCGTATGATTGAAAAACTGGACTTTGCAGCCCTTGAAGCGGGCGATGCGAAAGCGCAAGCGATGCTGCAACGTGGTGTCATGGAGACGGGGTTTCTGCGGATCACGAATGCGCCGATCAGCGACGGCGATATTGACTCTGTTATAGCGGCTTACAGGGCGTTCTTTAAGTTGCCTGAGGCTGAGAAACGCCGTGTGGATATGTCGCTGACAGGTTCGAATCGTGGCTGGGGCGCTGGCGGCTCGGAGCAAGTCGATCCGATGGCGAACCCTGACTACAAAGAAGTCTATGATTGCGGCTACGAGCTTGCTGAGGGCGACGCCTTGAAAGACAGCGGCTTGCTTGTTTATGGCGCGAACCAATGGCCTGAGCAGCCTGAGGGCTTTGCGGAGGATGTGCAGGCCTATTATGCAAAGGCGATCGCGATGTGCCGCGCGTTGTTGCACCATATTGCCGAGGCGACGGGCCGTGAAGCGGGTTATTTTGACGACAAGTTCAGCCACCCGATGGCGCTTCTGCGCGGCAATTATTATCCCGCGCGCCCCGATTGGGCTGGCGACAACGACTTTGGCATCGCCGCGCACACTGATTATGGCTGTTTGACCCTGCTGACGGGCGATGGAACGCCGGGCCTTGAAGTGCAAGGGGCAGACGGGGGCTGGCACGCTGTTGATGTTCAACCCGGCGAGTTTGTGATCAACTTCGGAGAGATGTTGCAGATGTGGTCAGGCGGGCGTGTGCGCGCCACCTTGCACCGTGTTGTCGGTTCGGGGGCCGAGCGCATTTCCGTGCCGATGTTTTTTAACCCCAATTACGACACCAACGTAGCCCCTGAGGGCAGCGAGCCGATCTCGGCGGGCGATTATCTGACCAAGCGCTATGACGAGACCTATGTGCATTTGATGGGGAAAAATGCCTAAAGGTATTGGAGAGCGGCGCGGGCGAGTTGGCAGGCTTCTTCAGGGTCGTCCAGCGCACTGTCAGGGAGTGTCCAGTAGGGCATCTTGACTTCCTTGCCACTGTCTTTTTTCTTGTAAGACCAGCGAGTTGAGCCAAGGTCTTCAAGCTTTTCTCCGAAGTCGTCGGCGCCTTTCAGGTAGAGTTGGCCCGAGGAATGCAGCAGCGCAAAGACGGTGTCGCGGTGATAGATGGCGAGGCCACCCATCATTTTGCGTGTCGAGATGTCGCCAAGGTCAGCGAACAGGTCTTTGACCTGTTCGATCTGCGAGTCGCTCACGGCCATTAGCTTTTGCCAAGGTCGGCTGCGAGGGCTTCCACGTCTTTGAATTTGATTGATTCACCGCAACCGCAGGCGTCTTCGACGTTGGGGTTGTTGAACTTGAAGCCCGCCTCAAGCAGGGAGACTTCATAGTCGATCTGGGTGCCGAACAGGAACATCTGCGCCATCGGGGCAATCAGAATACGCGCACCGTTTTGTTCAACGACTTCATCATGCTCGTTGAGCTCATCGACATATTCCATGGTGTATTCCATGCCCGCACAACCGCCCTTTTTGACGCCAATGCGCAGGCCGGTGTGGCCCTTGGCGTCCATCAATTTGCGGATCTGTTTTGCGGCGGCGTCTGTCATTGTGACAGCTTGTTTTCCCGGAATTCCAAACATGAGCTTATCCCTCTAAGGCTTTGCCTTAATTACATAAAGCCAAGTTCAAGGCGGGCTTCGTCTGACATCATGTCCATGCCCCACGGCGGCGACCAGACAAGTTCGACGTTGACTTGCTTGACGCCTGCGATGGGCTCAATTGCTTCGGCGACCCAGCCGGGCATTTCTCCGGCAACGGGGCAGCCGGGTGCTGTGAGAGACATCAGAATTTCGACTTCGTTCGCGTCATTGATGGCGATCGTGTAGATGAGGCCCAAGTCATAGATATTGACCGGAATTTCAGGATCAAACACCGAGCGGCAGGCCTCTACGACGTTGTCGTAAAGCGGGTGCTCTGTGCTGGAGGGCGCGATCAGCGGTGTGCCTTCAATCGGGTCGATTATCTCGGTCATGGGGAGTGCCTTACCTGTGCCTTTAGTGTTCCTGAGTGATTATATAGGGATTTGAGAGCGGCGCGTAAAGGGCGGGCGCTATGTTGTTCTTAACGGGGCGTCAGGAGACAGATAACGCATAGAAATTGGCTCATTTTCGAGTGAATTTGCGCGAATGCGGTCTTGCTGATCTGCGCCTGTAAGGGCATTCTAGGCGCCAAGCAGTTGAAACGGGTGCAGGCAAGACCCAAATTAACACTCTACAAACGCGGAAGGCTTTGGAGCTGCCTCAGGTGAGGGGCGCAAAGCTTTGCCCAAGAACAGGAATAGAGCATGCAAGAGCAACTCAACGCATCATACCCAGTGCTTCCACTGCGCGATATCGTGGTTTTCCCCCATATGATCGTGCCGCTTTTTGTTGGTCGCGAAAAGTCTGTCAAAGCCCTTGAGGACGTGATGAATGACGGCAAGCAAATTTTGCTGTCCGCCCAGATTGACCCGGGCGAGGACGACCCTGATACAAGCGGAATTTATACAACAGGCGTTTTGGCCAATGTGCTGCAGCTTTTGAAGCTGCCTGACGGGACTGTGAAAGTGCTTGTCGAGGGCGTGCAGCGCGTGCTGATCACCGGATATATCGACAACCCCGAATTCTTTGAAGCCAGCGCCGAGCCGCTTGACGAAATACTGGGCGATGAAGACACGGTTGAAGCGCTTCTGCGCACGGTTGGCAACGAGTTTGAGCGCTACGCGAAGGTGCGCAAGAACATCCCCGAAGAGGCGCTGACGGCTGTTGGCGAGGCGACGGAGCCCGAGAAACTGGCGGACTTGGTTGCCGGACATCTTGGCGTGGAAGTTGACCAGAAGCAGGAGCTTTTGCAGACGCTTGATGTGAGCGAGCGGCTTGAGAAGGTCTATGGCCTGATGCAGGGCGAGATGAGCGTTCTGCAAGTTGAGAAAAAGATCAAAACCCGCGTGAAGAGCCAGATGGAGCGCACGCAGCGTGAGTATTACCTCAACGAGCAAATGAAGGCGATCCAGAAAGAGCTTGGCGACGGCGAAGAGGGCGAGGGAGAGATTGCCGAGCTTGAAGCCAAGGTTGCCAAGACAAAGCTTTCCAAAGAAGCGCGCGAAAAGGCCGAGGCCGAGCTCAAAAAGCTTAAAAACATGAGCCCGATGTCAGCGGAAGCGACGGTTGTGCGCAACTACCTTGACTGGATGTTGAGCATCCCGTGGGGTGTGAAGTCACGCGTGAAGAAAGACCTGGGGCGCGCTCAGAAAGTTCTTGATGACGATCACTACGGGCTTGAGAAAGTCAAAGAGCGCATCGTTGAATACCTTGCAGTGCAGCAACGCTCCAAGAAGCTGAAAGGTCCGATCATGTGCCTTGTCGGCCCTCCCGGCGTTGGGAAAACCAGCCTTGGCAAGTCGGTTGCCAAAGCGACTGGGCGCGAATTTATCCGTATCAGCCTTGGTGGTGTGCGCGATGAAAGCGAGATCCGTGGACACCGCCGCACATATATCGGCTCGATGCCCGGTAAGATCATTCAGGCCTTGAAAAAGGCCAAGACAACCAACCCGCTGATCTTGCTCGACGAGATCGACAAGATGGGCCAGGACTTTCGCGGTGACCCCGCGAGCGCGATGCTTGAGGTGCTTGACCCCGAGCAAAACGGCACCTTCGTTGACCACTATCTTGAGGTGGAATACGACCTGAGTAATGTGATGTTTTTGACCACCTCAAACAGCTATAACATGCCCGGGCCGCTGCTTGACCGGATGGAGATTATCCCGCTGTCCGGCTACACGGAAGACGAGAAGCGCGAGATTGCCAAGCAGCACCTTGTGAGCAAACAAGTGAAGAACCACGGCTTGAAAGCCAAGGAGTTCAAACTGGCCGACGAGGCGCTGACAGATATGGTGCGCTATTACACCCGCGAGGCGGGCGTTCGAAACCTTGAGCGCGAGATCGCCAAAGTGGCGCGTAAGGCTGTCACGATGATCGTCAAAGGCGAGGCGAAGACTGTCGCGGTTGATTCCGGGAACCTTGATGACTTTCTCGGTGTGCGCAAATACCGCTACGGTCTTGCGGAAGAGCAAGACCAAGTGGGCGTTGTGACGGGGCTTGCGTACACGAGCGTTGGCGGCGAGCTTCTTAACATCGAAGCCCTGCGCCTGCCGGGCAAGGGCCGGATGAAGACCACAGGCAAGCTTGGCGATGTGATGAAAGAGAGCATCGATGCGGCGAGTTCGTATGTGCGCTCGATTGCGCCGAAAATTGGCGTGAAGCCACCGCGCTTTGACAAGTGGGACATCCACGTGCACGTGCCGGACGGGGCAACGCCAAAAGACGGGCCAAGTGCCGGTTTGGCGATGGTTACGTCAATTGTGTCGGTTCTGACGGGCATTCCCGTGCGCAAGGACATTGCCATGACCGGCGAGGTTTCTTTGCGTGGCAACGCGATGCCGATCGGTGGCCTCAAAGAGAAGCTGCTGGCGGCTTTGCGCGGCGGGATCAAGACTGTGCTCATACCGCAAGAAAACGAGAAAGACCTCGTGGACATTCCGGACAATGTGAAAGAGGGGCTTGAGATTATCCCTGTGACGCATGTGAGCGAAGTGCTGAAATACGCTCTGACGGGAACACCTGAACCTATCGAGTGGGACGAAGAGGCTGAAGAAGCCGCTGCGGCCGCACGTGTCGCGAGCGAAACCAGCACAGGCGCAACGGCGCACTGAACGCACTTTGGGCTGAGTTCACTTGAGCTACTACAAATGAAAAAGCGCCTCTCGGATGAGAGAGGCGCTTTTTGCGTCTAATTGGGCAGGCCTGTGGCCTGGCTTAGTCCAGGATCGGCAAGATGATCGAGAGTGCCAAAAGGGCGACAAAAGTCGTGCCTGACACGGAAGAGGCAGTGGCCTCTGTTGCGATCAAATCTTGCTCCAGAACAGGATCAGACATGTTGCCAGCTTGTGCTGCGCCAGCTGTCAGTGCGCACGCTACGGCGCTTACCAATGCGAGTTTTTTCATTTTTCCCCCAAGGAATGTTGTTTAGTGATACAATTTTAACGGTGTGTGCTTCAAAGTCAAAGCCTGTAATTTCCCCGTTCATGGGTAGATGACACATATTGTGTCTAGAAAAGATTAACAAAACTCAGTAAGAATGTTGTCAAAACAACAATATATAGAGGCAGTGACAATGGCGAAAGCGACCACGACATCAAAAACGACGACCAAGGCTAAAACGGCAACCAAGGCAGCGGCGGCGAGCAAGACAACCACAGCGAGAAAAGTCGCGCCAAAGAAGGCGACAGCCAAGACGGCTGCGAAAAGCCCCGTGAAAGTGGCGGCCAAGAAGGCAGCACCTGAAGCTGCCGTCAACCCAGCTCCTCTCGCAGCGCCAAGTGCTTCAGCAGAAGCGCTGAAAGTTGAGCCGGTAGTTGTGCAGTCAAGCGAGCCTGTTGTTGGCCTTGCCGAAATGCGCAAAGAACAACTGCTTGATGAAGTCGCAAAGCGCACAGGCGCGAAACGCAAAGACGTAAAGCCTGTTGTTGAAGCTGTGCTTGAAATTATGGGCGAAGCGATAGGCGAGGGCCAGGAGCTGAACCTGAAGCCGCTTGGTAAGGTTAAGATCGCCCGCACGAAACTGGTTGCAAACGGGCGGGTTATCAACCTGCGTTTGCGCCAGTCAGACATGGTTATCAAAGAACTTGAAGGCGCCAAAGAGGCGAGCGAATTCAACGCAGGAGACATTCAGGACGCCGCTGAATAAATCTCTTCGCATGCAGTCACATACTTATGCGCGGCTCTGTTTTCAGGGCCGCGTTTTGCTTTGAAAAGACGTTTGCTCGGGGCCATGCAGCACGCCGCCGCGTATTTTTGCAGAAATCGTCAGTTTCTCGAAAAACGCGCTTGCAACACTTCTCCTCTGTCGCTAAATACCGCCGCACGGGTGATTAGCTCAGTTGGTAGAGCGCTTCGTTTACACCGAAGATGTCGGGAGTTCGAGCCTCTCATCACCCACCATTCCCTCTCTTTTTCGCCATATCGACTGCACAACACTGTTTGTGCTGAAATGCTGCGCGATAGAGCCGATATCCCCTTGCATAGTGAGCGCGTGAACCCTAGAAGGGCGCTTGATTTAACTGGTGTAACAAGCACCGGTCTCTGACGTAATGCCGATATGCAAAGGATGACAACATGCAGGTCACCGAGACTCTGAACGAAGGCCTCAAACGCGCCTATAACATCATGCTCACAGCAGCCGAACTCGACGCGAAAGTGAACGAGAAGCTGGTTGAAGCACAGCCAGAAGTGGAGATGAAAGGTTTCCGCAAAGGTAAAGTGCCAATGGCGCTGCTCAAAAAGCAATTTGGCGAGCGCATCATGGGTGAAGCCATGCAAGAGTCTATTGACGGCGCGATGTCAGAGCACTTCGAAGCCTCGGGGGACCGTCCGGCAATGCAGCCGAAAGTCGAAATGGTTGACGGCGACAAGTGGAAAGAGGGCGACGATGTTCTCATTTCAATGTCCTATGAAGCGCTTCCTGAAATTCCTGAAGTCGACTTCGCCAAGATCAAACTCGAGCGCATGGTTGTTAAAGCCGGCGACGACGAAGTTGACGAAGCTCTGAAGTCACTTGCAGAAACAGCGCAAGACTTTGAGTCACGCAAGAAAGGCTCAAAAGCCAAAGACGGCGACCAGGTTGTCATCGACTTCCTCGGCAAAGTTGACGGAGAAGCCTTTGAAGGCGGCGCAGCGGAAGATTACCCGTTGGTGCTTGGTTCAAACAGCTTTATCCCGGGCTTTGAAGAGCAGCTTGTTGGCGTAAAAGCCGGCGAAGAGAAGAACGTCGAAGTGAGCTTCCCTGACGAGTATCAAGCCGAGGCTCTCGCCGGCAAGGCAGCGGTATTCGAGTGCAAGATCAAAGACGTGAAAGAACCTAAAGCAGCCGAGCTGAACGATGAGCTTGCTGTCAAATTCGGCGCCGAAGACCTTGCTGCCCTCAAAGGGCAAATCGCAGAGCGTCTTGAAGCCGAATATGCTGGTGCTGCACGCGCCGTTATGAAGCGTGGTCTGCTCGACGCGCTTGATGACCAGGTATCGTTTGACCTGCCGCCATCGCTTGTTGAAGCGGAAGCGGGCCAGATCGCGCACCAGCTGTGGCATGAAGACAACCCTGACGTTCAGGGCCACGACCACCCGGAGATCGAGACAACAGACGAGCACACCAAGCTCGCCGAGCGCCGCGTGCGTTTGGGCCTTTTGCTCGCCGAAATGGGCCAGAAAGCCGAGGTTGAAGTCACTGATGCCGAGATGACGCAGGCGATCATGAACCAAGCGCGCCAGTATCCTGGTCAGGAGCGCCAGTTCTTTGAATTTGTTCAGCAGAATGCGCAGATGCAGCAGCAACTTCGCGCGCCACTGTTTGAAGACAAGGTCGTTGACCAAGCCTTCGAAAAGGCTGCTGTGACGGAAAAAACTGTCTCGAAAGACGATCTGCAGAAAGCTGTAGAAGCGCTCGAAGACGAGTAAGCTTCACAGCTTGAAAGACACGAAAGGCCGCTCCTTTGGGGCGGCCTTTTACGTTGCGCTTTGGGCGGTGGAATTTTCTTTGAAGTAAATTGACCAGAAAATTCGAATTTGCTGGCAACCTTGCGAAGCGCTGTGCCTGCCTTAACCGGGGCGCAGGCCGGTTTCCACCAACATGCCGCGCCGCTTGGCCTCATAATAGTAGCCGCGCGCATACCAGCTGATGGCTGTATCTATGTCGCCATCTGACAAGAGCCACGCTCCGCGAAGGTATTTTCCCGCGTATTTGAGGTTGGTTTCAGCATTTAGCAAAGCACTTGCTGGGCCAGTATGCCCCATACTGCGTGCTGTCGCTGGCAAGATCTGCAAAAGGCCGTAGTAAGGGCCGTTGCGCGCACCGGGGCGGTGCGTGCTTTCGCGAATTGCGAGCTTGTGGACAAGCGGGCGGGGCAGTTCATAGAGATCGGCGTATTTATTGATCAGCCGCCGCAGCTCGGGCGTTTCGTTGGGGTAGAGTGGCGGCTCGACGGGCTTTGCAGGCTCTGTCGGGGCCGTGACTTGGGAACTGCGGCCACAGCCCGTCATCAGGGCGGCGGCAAAGAGCAATTGAAGGACGGTTCGGCGGGGCGTTGACATGGCATGGCCTGTTTTGTGAAACCTGCCCCGATCTAGCCGTGTATGGCGCGCTTTATCCAGTGGCCTTACGCGCGTTGCGCGTGATCCTGCCGAAGGGTGCTGTGGGGCCATGAAAAAAGCCGCGCAGGGGGAACCTACGCGGCTTTCTAATTGGCTTGGAAGACAGTTCAGCTTTCGTCGCTTGCGTCTTCTTCGGCAGCTTCTTCAGTTTCAACGCCAGCCGCATCGGCAAGGTCGTCGTCGTCAGAGGCGGCTGCGCCGATGTCGTCAAACAGCTCAGCGATTTCGAACTCAGCTTCTGCTTCTGCTTCAGCTGCGAGTTCCTGAATCGATTTGCCTGAGGCCTGAAGCTCGGCTTCTTCTGTCGAGCGGGCCACGTTGATTTCGATCGTTGCTGACACTTCAGGGTGCAGGCGCACGAACATGTTGTGAACACCAAGTGCTTTGATCGGCGCTTCAACAGAAACTTGCTTGCGATCAATAGTGAAACCGGCTTCGCTAGCAGCTTCGGCGGCGTCACGTGGTGTGACAGAGCCGTAAAGCGAACCAGCGTCAGAAGCTTGGCGAATCACGATAAACTGCTGGCCATCGAGGCGGGCAGCCATATCTTCAGCTTCTTTTTTGGTTTCGAGGTTGTTGGCTTCAAGCTGAGCTTTCTGGGCTTCGAAGCTGGCAATGTTGGCTTGCGACGCTGTCAGAGCTTTCTTCTGTGGAAGAAGGAAGTTGCGGGCGTAGCCGGCTTTCACATCGACAACATCGCCCATTTGGCCGAGCTTTGCGACGCGTTCAAGAAGGATAACTTGCATGTCTGGTCTCCTTACTTAACAGCGTATGGCAGAAGCGCGAGGAAGCGTGCGCGTTTGATCGCGCGGGCAAGCTCACGTTGCTTCTTGGCCGAAACAGCGGTGATACGTGATGGCACGATTTTGCCACGCTCAGAGATGTAGCGTTGCAGAAGCTTCGTGTCTTTATAGTCGATTTTCGGTGCGTTATCCCCAGAGAAGGGGCAGACCTTACGACGGCGGAAAAATGGTTTTGCAGCCATGGTTTAGTGTCCTTTCTTCAGGTGATTAGCGGCGCTCGCGGCGCTCAGAACGTTCTTCGCGTTTTTGCATTTGCACGGAAGGGCCTTCAGCGTGTTCGTCAACCTTGATGGTGAGAACGCGCATCACGTCTTCATGCAGACGCATCAGGCGTTCCATTTCTTGCACGGCAGCCGCAGGAGCGTCTGTGCGCAGGAAGGCATAGTGGCCCTTGCGGTTTTTGTTGATTTTGTAAGCCATCGTTTTGACGCCCCAGTATTCACTGTCAACGACTTTACCGTCGTTGTCTGCGATGACTGCGCTAAAATGTTCGACGAGGCTTTCTGCTTGCGTGTTGGACAAGTCCTGACGCGAGATAAAAACATGCTCATAGAGCGGCATGTGCTTTTCCTTTTTCAGACGCATTTCATAGGAGGGCCTGACCTTCTGCGACCCGTCCACGAGAGCTGCGCGGTTCAATAAAAACGGCAGAAGGACGGGTGCTGATACGATGCTTTGCCACATGGCGCAAGCGATACTTCAAAGGTTGGGGCAAGTGCCACATTCCGGCCCAAATGAGGCGGGTTTGCCTTTAAGTATCCAACTTGTGCCAAATTTTCGTCTAAGTGGAGCGCCAAGTTGTTCACAACAGCAAATTGCATGACGATCACTCGGGAGAAACACATGACAGCCCTCGCAACAACAGCTCCGCTTTCAGAAGCCGAAGTCCGCAAGCACTCACTCACAGCTTTGCCGCCGATGCGCTTGTTTAATGTCTTCGCCGGATCGGTTCTTTTGTTGGCGGCTCTTGGCCTCTGGGCGATGCCTGGCGCGATCTGGGACAGCTCGTTGATGCTCTTTAAACTGATGATCACCATTGCTTTGATGGCGTCGGGCTTTGCCCTGATGGCGCCTGTGCGCCGCCGCACACCGGAAGTGCAGCTTGACCCGCGCTCGGAGCGGCTCGAAGTTGTTATGCGCAACGAGTTTGGTCGTGTAGTGCGCTCATCCTCTTATGACTACAGTGAACTGAGTGAGATTGATGTGCGCGGCGGTGTGTTTATTGCCCGCGACCACCAAGGCCGCTCGGTTGTTGAGTTGCCGCTTGGCCAGCAGGTTGAGCAAATGGACAATTTGCGCGCGGCCCTCGGCCCAAGCTTTGCCCGCACGGCCTGAGCAGCATTTAGATCTACCAAAAGGGCCAGCGTGAAATGCGCTGGCTTTTTTCTGTTCTAGGGTCTCGGTCTTACGTCATTGCGCCGCGTGAGGCTTTTGGCTATTTCTTCGTTAATTTCATGCGGAGGGGCAAAGATGAGCAGAGCATTCGTATTTCCAGGGCAGGGCGCGCAGACAATTGGCATGGGCCAAGAGCTTGCGGCGGCTTACCCTGCGGCCAAGGCCGTTTTTGACGAGGTCGACGAGGCCTTGGGCGAGAGCCTGAGCAAGTTGATCTGGGAGGGCGATATTGCCGAGCTGACGCTGACGCAGAACGCACAGCCTGCATTGATGGCAACCTCTCTGGCGGCCATGCGCGCGCTGGAAGCGGAGGGTGTTGATATCTCGGCGGCCTCGCTGGTGGCGGGCCATTCGCTTGGTGAATATTCGGCCTTGGCAGCGGCGGGCGCGATCAGCCTTGCCGATACCGCGCGCCTGTTGCGTATTCGCGGTAAGGCCATGCAAGAGGCCGTGCCTGTTGGCGTGGGCGCCATGGCGGCTTTGCTCGGGCTCGACTTCCAGACAGCGAAAGACATCGCGGCCGCGGCCTCTGAAGGCGACGTCTGCCAAGCCGCCAATGACAATGACCCAAGCCAGGTTGTCGTGTCCGGTCATAAGGCCGCGGTTGAACGTGCCGTTGAGCTGGCCAAGGCCAATGGAGCGAAACGGGCGATGCTTTTGCCTGTGAGTGCGCCGTTTCATTGCGAATTGATGGCTCCTGCGGCGAAGGTGATGGCCGAGGCGCTGGCGCAGGTCGAGATAAGCAAGCCGGCAGTGCCCCTTGTGGCGAATGTTCTGGCCGAAGCTGTGCAAGACCCAACGACGATCCGTTCACTGTTGGTTGATCAGGTGACAGGCTCGGTGAGGTGGCGTGAAAGCGTAGTGTATATGGGTGCTGAAAAGGGTATCACCGAAATTTGGGAGATCGGCGCAGGCAAGGCCCTGTCTGGCATGGTGCGGCGCATCAACCGTGACATTGCCTGCAGCAACATTGGCACGCCAGACGGTGTGAAGGCGGCGGTTGAAGCTTTGAACGGCTGAGGCCGGGCCAAGAAAATTCGAATTTTCTTGCCAAATTTCTTCGAAGAAATTTGCGCAAACCATAGAAGGAAGAGACATGTTTGATCTGACAGGAAAATGCGCTTTGGTGACGGGCGCGTCCGGTGGCATTGGCGGCGAGATTGCGAAAATATTGCACGCGGCTGGCGCGACGGTAGGGCTTTCAGGTACCCGTGAGGAGCCACTTAAGGCTTTGGCGGCCGAGCTTGGTGCGCGCGCGCATGTGTTGCCCTGCAACCTTTCTGACGGGGCGGCTGTTGATGCGCTGCCCAAGCAGGCGATCGAAGCGATGGGAGCGGTTGATATTCTCGTCAACAATGCGGGCATAACTCGTGACCAGATTTTTATGCGCATGTCAGATGACGAATGGCAGAGCGTGATTGATGTGAACCTGACCTCAACCATGCGACTGTGTCGCGGCGTTATGCGCCCGATGATGAAGTCTCGTTGGGGCCGGATTATCAACATCAGTTCGATCGTGGGCGCAACGGGCAACCCCGGGCAGGCCAACTACGCTGCGTCAAAAGCCGGTATGGTGGGCATGACCAAATCTATCGCCTATGAAGTCGCAAGTCGTGGCATCACAGCCAACGCTGTCGCACCCGGTTTCATCGCCACAGCGATGACGGACAAGCTGACGGACGACCAAAAAGACAAGATCAACGTGCAAATTCCCGCAGCGCGCATGGGAAAACCTGAAGAAATTGCCGCAGCTGTGCTGTATTTGGCCAGCGAGGAAGCGGCCTACGTCACAGGCGCGACCCTGCATGTGAATGGCGGCATGGCCATGCTGTAATGGCTGGTTTTCGCTTGCACGCTTGCCAAAGACTGTGCGAACGATAATCTTGTGAAAGCATTTGCCTTGCGCGCACCATGTGCTATAGGCCACGCAGATTTCCGGTGTGTCCGGGCCCTCCCAAGCGGGAGACGAACCGCCCCTTGCGGGGCATCAGAAACCGCCAGCCCATGTTGGGCGTGGGCAAAAGACAGGCTTCGGCCTTAAAACGATAAGGATTAAAG
Organism: uncultured Lentibacter sp.; assembly: GCA_947497495.1. Taxonomy (GTDB): domain Bacteria; phylum Pseudomonadota; class Alphaproteobacteria; order Rhodobacterales; family Rhodobacteraceae; genus Lentibacter. The sequence goes on along the minus strand of CANMGT010000002.1, from coordinate 405,150 downwards.
ACATGAGCGACGTCGCAGACCGCGTAAAGAAGATCGTTGTTGAGCACCTCGGTGTTGAAGAAGACAAAGTGGCCGAAAACGCCTCTTTCATTGACGATCTGGGCGCAGACAGCCTCGACACAGTTGAGCTGGTTATGGCCTTCGAAGAAGAGTTCGGCATCGAAATTCCTGATGACGCAGCCGAAACCATCCAGACTTTCGGCGACGCCGTAAAATTCATCACAGAAGCGGCTTAATACATATAGGCTTTGCCTTAAGCTACCTGTTTGAAATGGGAAGAGCGGCTCCGAAGCGGGGCCGCTCTTCTGCTTTATGTTTTCACAATGTGTGAAATGAAGGTTTCTTCTAAACCTTTGGTAAAAGCAACGCCGCTGTATTCAGCGTTGCTCCAGACAATTTTTCCCGTCGTATTTGTCGTGCCGATTTTAACTGAACAAGGTGTGCCCTGATTACATTTCAAGTTCAGGCGCACTTTCATGCCCGTTTGGCTGATGTCGAGGCAGGGGACTTTGTGACTATGGTTGCTCAACGAGACATCGACGTCGATATTGCAGGGGTAACGCTTGGTTTGACGGATCAACTTCTGTTGGTAGCCAGAATAGAGTGTGAGGGACCCGCCGAAAGTCGTTACCAAAAAGAGAAAAACACCCCAGCTCCAGGCCGGATGCATGTTTGTAAGAAAACCAAACATGCTGACGCTACCAGCAGTGGGCTCCCAGTTGGGATCTTCGGCGCAATCAAGTTTGCGAACAACGGTTTCTACATCCTTGAGGATATTTTCAAGCTTGCTGACTTGGCCTGTTTTAATTGCCTGTTGCGCGCCTGACCGCAAGAAGGACTGCAGCAAGATTTTTTGGCGAGCAGAAAACCGTTTGAACAGCGCGTCGTGCTCCCCAAGGCCTGCATTCTTTAGTTTAGAGCGCAAAGCGACAAGAGAATGCTTGTCGGCCGTTTGCTGGAGCTTGCCAGCCTTTTCACGTGCGTTTGCACTTTCGATGTGATCGATAAAATCAACAGTCGCGACTTGAAGATCTACGATCCATTGCTCAAAACTGCATTGTTCGGCTGCAAGTTGCGCAGGGAACAGCAGCAGGAAAGCAACGCTGATCTTAAGGTATTGTACAGTAATCTGCATAGGTTCGGGCCACTCATTTCAATGACACGCTCCCATAAAAGACTTAACAATAGAGGAATTCACGGGCGCGAACCTTGGTCCAAACGCCTAAGATTTTATCAGAAATTAAGAGTTGAACCGTCTTCAGGTGTGCCTGGCAATGCAGACAGGGGAAAAGTTGGGGGAAATGTGCTCAGCGCCTTGTCATAGCAAGCATTCTCTTGCCCCACGCCCCCAAGCCGCGCTAAGAGCAGACAATAGATTAGGGAAGGGGCAATCATATGCGTCGAGTAGTTGTAACAGGCATCGGACTTGTCACGCCTTTGGGCGGCAATGTGGATGATACGTGGTCGAACATTCTGGCGGGCAAAAGCGGGGCGGGCACCATCACCCAGTTTGACCCTGAGCGCGTCACAACCAAGTATGCCTGCGAAGTCAAACATGGCGACGGCACAGGTGGCACCTTTAACTACGAAGAGTGGATGCAGCCTAAAGAGCGCCGCAAGGTTGATGACTTTATCCTTTATGGAATTGCTGCGGCTGGTCAGGCTGTGCATGATGCTGGCTGGATGCCGGAAGACGAGGAGAGCCGCCTGCGCACGGGTGTTATGATCGGTTCTGGCATTGGTGGCCTCAAGTCTATCGAAGCCACTACACTGCTTATGGCCGAAAAAGGCCCGCGCCGCGTGTCGCCGTTCTTTATTCCGGGCGCTTTGATCAACCTGATCTCAGGGCAGGTCAGCATAAAATACGGCTTCAAAGGCCCCAACCACGCGGTGGTGACGGCTTGCTCGACGGGCGCGCACGCCATTGGCGACGCCTCGCGGCTTATCCAGCATGGCGACGCAGATGTGATGATTGCTGGCGGTGCGGAAGCCGCGATTTGCGAGATCGGAATCGCGGGTTTCAATGCCTGCAAAGCGCTCTCCACGCAATACGTAGATGACCCGCAGAAAGCCTCACGACCCTATGACGCTGACCGCGACGGTTTTGTCATGGGCGAGGGGGCTGGCGTTGTTGTGCTCGAAGAATACGAACACGCGGTTGCGCGTGGTGCCAAAATTTACGCGGAAGTGGGGGGCTACGGCCTGTCCGGCGACGCTTACCACATCACCGCCCCTTCGGAAGACGGCGACGGCGGCTACCGCTCGATGATGGCGGCGCTCAACAATGCGGGGCTTAAGCCTGCAGACGTTGATTACATCAACGCGCACGGTACGTCGACAATGGCTGATACCATCGAACTCGGCGCCGTTGAGCGGCTGCTTGGGGATGCGGCAAGCTCTGCGACGATGTCTTCAACCAAGTCGTCAACCGGCCACTTGCTGGGCGCTGCGGGCGCGATTGAGGCGATCTTCTCGATCCTTGCGATCCGTGATCAGGTTGCACCGCCGACGATCAACCTTGATAACCCTGCGGTGGAAACACCGATTGACCTCGCGCCAAACGCCAAACGCGAACGCAAGATCGATGTGGCTCTGTCAAACAGCTTCGGCTTTGGCGGCACCAATGCCTCGGTTGTTTTCAAGAAGGTAGTCTAACCCTATGTGGCGGCACATTGCGTCAAACGCGCTGACAATGCTGATTGTCGGCATTTTCCTGCTGGGCGGGGCGATCCTTTGGGGGCAGAGCGAATATAGCGCTGAAGGCCCGCTTGATCAGCAAATTTGTCTGCGCGTCGAGCGTGGCAGTAACGTGTCACGCGTGTCTGAGGATCTGGCTGATCAAGGGGCAATCTCCTCAGGGCTTTTGCTGCGACTTGGCATGGATTACGCCGACCAGACCAGCAAGCTCAAGGCGGGCAGCTATCTGGTTCCCGAAAAGGCCAGCATGCAAGACATTGCGCAGATTATTACAAAGGGCGGAGCGTCGACTTGTGGCACGGAAGTTGTCTACCGGATCGGTGTGACGCAACTTAGCACCATCGTGCGCGAGCTTGACCCAGCCACCAGCAAGTTTGTCGAGAAAGCCAAGTTTGACCCTGCTGCGGATGAAGCGCCACAGGCATACACGGATGTCCTTGCTCAAGGCGACACGCGCTATCGTGTGGCTGTTGCCGAAGGTGTGACAAGCTGGCAGATCGTTGAGGGGCTAAAGGCTGTAACTTTGCTTGAGGGCAAGGTTGAGGGGGTGCCAGACGAGGGCAGCCTTGCGCCGGAAAGCTACGAATTCAAGAAAGGCGAGAAGCGCGCTGACTTACTCGCCGAAATGTCAGAGCGCCAAGAGGCCATTCTTGCAGCCGCTTGGGAGGGTCGTGTCGAAGGCTTGCCTGTGAAGAGCCCTGAAGAAGCACTTGTTCTAGCCTCTCTGATCGAGAAGGAAACCGGTGTTGCGAAAGAGCGGCGACAGGTTGCGAGCGTGTTTGTGAACCGGCTCAACAAAGGCATGAAACTGCAAACCGACCCTGCTGTGATCTATGGAATCACCAAGGGCGAGGGCGTGTTGGGCCGTGGTTTGCGCCGCAGCGAACTTCGCAAACCAACCCCTTTCAACACCTACGTTATTGACGCGCTACCGCCTACGCCGATCGCAAACCCCGGACGCGCCAGCATTGAGGCCGCGCTTGATCCTGACAGCACCGACTACATTTTCTTTGTGGCCGACGGCACAGGCGGGCACGCATTTGCTGTGACGCTCGACGAGCACAACGCGAACGTCGCCAAGTGGCGCGCGATTGAGGCTGAGCGGGCCAACGACTAGGCCTGAACCAACAGTCAAAGCAAACGAAAGGCGCATCTCTTAGGGATGCGCCTTTTTGTTTGGGGTAACTTGCTGTCATTGCCCTAAACCGCAGGGTCGCCAATCTGTGAGCAGATCATGGGGCTTGCCCGATTGTGAGCACGATATATAGTGGGTGCAGGGTTGGAATTGCACAGCCCTATGCAAATGTTTGCGGACTGGAGCAGAGAGATAGAATGGACGGCGATTTTAGACGCGAATTTGTCAGGGAAGCCGGGGCCCTTAAGCAGCATCCTGCGCTTGTCTTGAATGCTGATTATCGGCCGCTGTCATATTACCCGTTATCGCTGTGGCCATGGCAAGACGCCGTCAAGGCAGCCTGGCTGGATCGGGTTGATATCGTGGCGGAGTATGACCGGATAGTCAGAAGCCCGAGCACCAAGATCAGGATCCCCTCGGTGGTTGTTCTGAAAGACTATGTAAAACCTCAAAAGCGCGTGGCCTTCACGCGCTTTAATTTGTTTCTGCGGGATGGATTTTGCTGCCAATACTGCGGTGCAAAGGGGGATCTGACATTTGACCACGTGGTGCCACGCGCCGCGGGTGGTGTCACGTCATGGGAAAACGTTGTCGCTGCGTGCTCGGCCTGCAACCTGCGTAAGGGTTCAAAGAGCCTGAACCGTTCGGGGTTGAGCCTGTGCAAGTCGCCGCGCGCACCGGGGGCTGACGAGTTACGCAACCATGGTCGCAAGTTCCCCCCCGGGCACCTGCACGAAAGCTGGATGGACTTTCTCTATTGGGATGCGGAACTCGAGGCATAAGGGCAACTGAAAAGGGCACCGCGGTTAAGCGATGCCCTTGGAATGTCTTGCGTGTAACCCGGCTTAACTTGAAGGCGTTGGCTTCGGCGACGCCGTTGGAACCGCGCCTTTGCCACCTTGGTTGAGCGGATCATCTTGACGCTGCACAGAGCCTTCAAAATGTGCGCCGCTCTCGATGGCGATTGTTTTGTGTATGATGTCGCCTTCGACACGGGCTGTTGACGTCAGGCGCACTTTCAAGCCGCGCACACGGCCCACGATGCGGCCGTTTACGACAACATCATCGGCGATCACTTCGCCCTTCACTGTGGCGCCTTCGCCAACTGTGAGCAGGTGGGCGCGGATGTCGCCCTCGATGGTGCCTTCGATTTGGATGTCGCCAGTTGTTTTGAGGTTGCCTGTGACGTGCAAGTCGGAAGACAGGACAGAGGCAGGCGGCTTGGCCTTGGGTGCTGAGGCCTTGAACTCGCTTTGTGGCGCCATTGAAGGCTTCGGTGCGGGAACGGGCGCTGACTTGTCAGCTGCTGCTTTGGTTTCGTCGGCCTTAGGGCCTGGTTCGTTGATTTTGCTTTTAGAAAACATTGTTTGCTGCCTTGATGTAAATCATTGGGTTAACGGCCTTACCGCCTACACGAACTTCGTAGTGAATATGCGGGCCAGTTACCCGTCCGGAAGCTCCCATATCACCAATTCGCTGACCACGCACTACCCTTTGTCCAACTTTAACGCGAATTTTTGATTGGTGGGCATAGCGGGTTTCGATGCCAAACTCGTGTTGGATCTTGACCAGACGGCCATATCCCGAGCTCCAGCCTGCGTGTGTGACCACGCCGTCAGCTGTGGCGTGAAGTGGTGTGCCAACGGGGCCGGCAAAGTCGACGCCCTTGTGAAGGCGCCGACCGCCTGTTTTTGGATCGCGTCGGTAGCCAAAGGGCGAGGTGAAGCGGTAGCCCGCTTTTACGGGGTTTGCGAAGGGGGCCTTTTGGGCTGCGATGCGGTAGATGTTGAGGCGGTCAAGGTCGCTCAAGATACGGTTGGCGCGCTTTGTGGCGAAAGAGGGCTCTTGGCCGCGTGTTGAAAACGACAGCGGTGTGAGCGGGCCGCCTTGGCCCGAATAGCCGCTGCGCACCTTCTTGAGAATGCTGTCTGTGCTCATGCCCGCGGCGCGGAACATTTTGTCGAGTGGCTTCACAGATACGGTCATCGCCTCTTCAAGATGGCGGAAGATCTCGTCGTTCTGGTCTTTCATGAAGGCGATGCGCTGCTCAAGCTCGGCTGTCTGGAGCAGGGCGTCTTGCGCGTCGGCGATAACCTTGTCGCGCTCGGCTGCGGTTTCGGCTAGGGCCGCTGTTATCAGGTCAAGCGCCGCGTTGCTGGAACCGCCTGCTGTCGCTGTCAGCGTCGTGCTGCCGCCGTCTTTAAGGGCTGCATTCAGCGATACGGCCTCTTTACGGGCGGTGTCGCGTTCGTTCATCGCTGTGCGCAGGGTGTTCTGGACGATTTCGATGCCGGTTTCCATTTCGCGGCGGCGTGTCTCAGAGGCCAGCAGCTGCGATTGCATGACTGAAATCTGTTGAAGCGCGGTGTTGAAACGCTCCTGAGCGGCCAAGGCTTCTTCGGCGCGGGTGTCGCGTTGGCGCGAAATGAAGTTGAGGCGCGCTTGATATGTTTGCTGGTCGCGCTTGGCTTGCTCGCGGAAGTTGCCAGCGCCGATCGAGTCCATCAGCAAAATTGCGGTGGCGATGATCGCCCAGGCCACAACAGCGGCGGCTCCAAAAAATGCAAACACCTGCACAGCAGGGCGCAGGCGGATAAAACGGGTGTCTTTGTCAGAGCGCAAGAAGACGCGGCGTTCCGGGAAAAACCGCTCCAGAAATGCGTCAACGCGAATTGCAATCTTCGTTCGCAATGTATCGGTTCCTTGGTCTAGTCCACTTTAGGTATCGGAGGCACCGATGAGAGCGCATGCCGAAAAGCGGCGCCCTATCCCCAAGGCCACCACGGAACTGATTAGCGCCCTGATCCTGATGGCGCAAGTTTTTTGGCCAATTTGAGATGCATCTTATTGGAAACAGTGACAAAACGGCGAAAACCTGCCGACGCATCGGCGGGTTATGTCTGATCTGTTGCTGGGTCTTCAGGCAAGTTTTCGGGCAAGTCTTCTGTGAGCGGCCAGTAAAAGTCAGGCGGCAGGCCAGCTTCGGCACGCTTTTCAACGTTGAAGGGCGGCTTCAAAGTGCTGTGAAAGTATAGCCGCACGAGGCGGTGAAACTCGTCTTTCGGATCTAGGTTGTGGCGCCCGCACAGGAAGTGGAACCACTTTGATCCATAGGCGACATGGCCGACTTCTTCGGAGTAGATCACCTCAAGGGCGTCAACTGTCTGCGTGTCACCGGCCTTGCGAAAAACTTCGATCATGTTGGGGGTGACATCAAGCCCTCGCGCCTCAAGCACCATCGGCACAACAGCGAGCCGCCCCATGATGTCATCGCGCGTGTCTTCGGCGGCACGCCACATGCCAGCGTGGGCCGGGAGGGCGCCATAGTGGCTGCCCATCGCATGAAGACAATCGCACATCAGGTTGAAATGTTTGGATTCTTCGTCGGCGGACTTCACCCAGTCGTCATAGAAGCCGATGGGAAAAGGCACATGCGAAAACCGCGCGATGATGTCCCAGTGCAAGTCAACAGCGTTCAGCTCTATGTGGGCGACCGCGTGCAGCAGCGCCAAGCGGCCCTTTTCGCTGCCCGGTTTGCGGCGCGGCACATCACGCGGGTTGAGAAGCTCGGGCGCATCGGGGCGCGCGGGGTGTAGAGGGGGTGAAGCTGTGCCGATCTCTATCGGCGTGCCGGCGTCACGGGCGGCAAACCAGTCGGCGGCATAGCGCCGTGATAGGGCGGTTTTGGCCGCGCCATCGGCGGTTGTCAGGACATTACTGGCCATTTGGGCAAGCGTCTTACTCACCGACAAGGGCCTTTGCGGCTGCGAATACTTCGTCAACGTGGCCCGCAACTTTGACTTTGCGCCAGACCTGCACAACGTGGCCCTCAGCGTCGATCAGGAAGGTTGCGCGCTCGATGCCCATGAAGGTTTTGCCATACATCTTCTTTTCTTTCCAAACGCCAAAGGCTTCGCAGGCGGCGCCGTGCTCGTCCGAGAGCAGGGGCACTGTCAGCTCTTGTTTGGTTGTGAACTTTTCGTGGCTTGCAAGGCTGTCCTTTGAGACGCCGAAGACCTTGACGCCGAGCGCTTCGAACTCTGCCAATCGGGCCGAAAAACCCTTTGCCTCAAGCGTGCAACCTGATGTGTTGTCGCGGGGGTAAAAGAACAGCACCACAGGCGCGCCGCGCAGGGCAGACAGGGTGACGTCTGTTGAGCCGCTGCTCGGCAGGGTCACATCGGGGGCAGGAAATGGCGTATCAGCTGGCATTGGCGCTTTACCTCTATTCTCTGACTTTGTTTCATATTATCGCGAGCAAGCGGAGCGCAATGCGTTTTCGTGCTTTTTATGGGCGCGATTGACGGATTGGGTTGCTATACTGGTTATACACTGCGGGCTTTGCCCAAGGAAACAAGGCAGAAAATGACGGCAGAGCCTGATAAAAAGCCAGACACGCCAGAGGCCACGCCCGATGCGAAAGCTCAGGGTGCCAAGACGCAGGCCGAGAGGCGGCCAAAGAAGGCGCGCAAGCGGGCAGCGCTTGGTTTTTTGGCGCTGTTGGCTGTGCTTTTCTTGGTGGTGGGTGGGTTCATCGGGCTCTTGATCTTGCGACAAGAGCCGTTGGAAGCGCCCGAGTGGGTGCACAGCCGTATCCAGAACCAGCTCAACGGAGCGATTGCGCCTTACTCCGCGAAGATTGGCAAAACGGAGCTCTCGCTTGAAGAGGGCTGGGTGCCGCGGCTGCAACTCCAAGACACTGCATTGCGCGATCAGGCCGGGGCACGCCTGGTTGCGCTAGACCACATCGAAGTGCGCGTGTCGATCCGCCAGCTGTTGCGCGGTAAACTGCGGCCCATCTCGCTTGCGCTATCGGGCACGCGGCTGAAAGTGCGACGTGACGGTGCGGGCGCATTCTGGCTCAGTTTTGGCGAGGAACTTACAACAGACGGGCCCGGCAAAAGCTTTGCCCAGCTTGTCGGCGAGGTTGATACGCTCCTGTTGCGGCCAGAGTTCAGCGACTTTGCCAGCATTGAAGCGAGCGACATGACCGTACGCTATGAAGACGAGCGCGCGCGGCGGGCCTGGACGGTTGATGGCGGGCGTGTCGAGCTGAAGAAAAGCGTGCAGGACCTGACGTTGCGGGCCGACTTTGCCTTGCTGACGGGGGGCGCTGAAGCGGCAGGTGTCGAGATGAGCTTTGCCAGCCCGATCGGCTCCTATGAGGCGACAATCGGGATGAACCTGACGGACTTTCCGGCGCGCGATCTGGCGTCTCAATCGGCGGCGCTTTCGTGGCTTGAAGCCTTGCGCGCGCCTATCTCCGGCGCGCTTCGGGTTACGATGGATGACGAGGGCGAGTTGGGCCCGCTGAGCGCGACGTTGAATATTGAAAACGGCGTGCTGCAACCAACAGACCAGACGCAGCCCATCCCCTTTGAGACGGCGCGCACTTACCTGACCTATGATCCTGCGGATCAGATCGTGCGGTTTGACGAGATCACCTTGCAGAGCGAATGGGTGACGCTGCGCGCTGACGGAAAGCTTGGGCTTGTGATGTCAGACAGCGGCTGGCCCAGCTCGTTTGTCGGCCAATTGAAGTTTGCGGATATCAAGGCAAAGGCGGGCGACTTGCTGCAAGAAGAAGTGCGTTTTGATGGCGGCTATGCTGACTTGCAACTCAGGCTGGATCCGTTTCGCGTGAACCTTGGGCAGCTCAGCTTAACAGACGGCGCCACGCGTTTTCATGTCGAGGGCGACTTTGATGCGCTCAAGGAAGGCTGGAGCTATCAATTGCAAGCCGGCGTTAATGCGGTTTCGCTTGAAAAGGTGCTCAACTTCTGGCCTCCCAAGTTGGCCGAGCGCACGCGCGGCTGGGTTGCGAGAAACGTGCTGGCTGGCCGCGTGGAAGAGGCGCAGTTCGGCCTGCGCGCCAACCCAGATGAGAAGCCAGTGACGTTTTTGTCGTTCGGATACTCCGATGTGGAGTTGCGCTTCATCAAGACGATGCCAACGATTACAGGGCTGACAGGGCAGGCGAGCCTGTTTCGCAAGCGCTTTGCCGCACGAGCAACCAAGGGTCGCATCTCTGCGCCGCAAGGCGGGCAGCTTGATGTGGCGGGCACCGAATTTATCATACCTGAAACCAAACCGGGCGGGGCGCAGGCCAATGTGAATCTGCAGGCCAGAGGGCAAATCACGGCGCTCTTGAGCGTCCTCGACCAAGAGCCGCTTAGACTTTTGAGCAAGGCCAAACAGTCGGTGACAATGGCGGACGGGCGCGCGCAGGTTCAAGGCGCGATCAGCTGGCCGATGCAGCCGAAGCTGCCGCCCGAACTGGTGCGCTACAATGTGGCGGGCAAGCTTTCGGATGTGCGCAGCACGACGCTTGTTCCGGGCCGTGTTCTGGCGAGCAAGTCGCTTGATGTGAAAGCCACGAATGCGGCGCTGGTTGTCAGTGGTGACGGGCGGCTTGATACGGTCCCAGTTGAGGGCAGATTCACCGTGCCACTGGGGGCGCAAAGCACCGGAACCAACACGCTCAAGGGCAGCGTCGAGCTATCGGCAGAAGCTGTCAAAGTGTTCAACATCGGCCTGCCCAGTGGGGCAGTTTCCGGGCGCGGGCGCGCGCAGTTTGACATTGTCTTCACCAAGGGCAAGCAGCCAGGTTTTTCCCTGTCGTCAAACCTTGCTGGCGTCGGGTTGCGTATTCCGCAGGTTGGCTGGCGCAAATCCGCTGGCAGCCCCGGAAAGCTGAGTGTGACAGGGGCCTTCGGGGCGCCGATGCGGGTTGATCAGATTTTGCTGAACACTGCCGGACTTGATGCGCGTGGCGACGTGGTTCTTGATGCGGCGGGCGGCTTCAAGGAAGCCCGTTTCGAGCGCGTAAAAATTGGGAACTGGCTTAACGTGCCGCTCAAGTTTGTCAGCCGTGGCAAGGGCCGCGCTCCAGCGCTTAATATTATGGGGGGCAGATTGGATCTGTCGCAAACCTCTTTCACCGAAAGCGGCAGCAGCGGCTCTGACGGTGGGCCGATCAGCGCGCGGCTGGACGAGATGAAGATCAGCGATGGCATTGCCTTGACGAAGTTTCGAGGCGAGTTCAGCACAGCGCGCGGCTTTGAGGGGAACTTCTCGGGGTTGGTTAACGGCCAGGCGCCGGTTGAGGGGCGGATTGTGCCACAGGCAGGCCGGAGCGCCTTTCAGATCAACTCTGACAATGGCGGCCGTGTGCTTGCCGCAGCAGGCCTTTTAAAGAACGCAACTGGCGGCGCGATGAAGCTGACACTCGCTCCGGCCAAGGCCACAGGCGTTTACAATGGCGCGCTGGACATTTCCAAAGTGCGGCTGCGGGACGCCCCAGCGATGGCGGCGCTTTTGAATGCGGCAAGCATCGTTGGTCTTCTCGATCAACTCGGCGGCCAGGGCATCTTGTTCAACGCGGTTGAAGCGCGCTTTCAGATGACGCCCACGCAAGTCATCGTCAGCCGCTCAAGCGCTGTTGGGGCCTCTATGGGCATCTCAATGGACGGGTACTACACGCTTGCCTCTGGCGTGATGGACATGCAAGGCGTTGTGTCGCCCATATTTCTGCTCAACGGGATCGGGGCCATCTTTACGCGCAAGGGTGAGGGGCTTGTCGGCTTTAACTATAGGCTCAAAGGCACAGGCACCGAGCCGAAAGTGCAGGTTAACCCGCTTTCGATCTTTACGCCGGGGATGTTTCGCGAGATATTCCGCCGCCCAGTCCCCAAAGTGAGCCAATGAAACTTTCCGACTTCGATTTTGATCTTCCGGACCAGCTGATCGCAACGCGCCCCGTGCGGCCGCGCTCGTCGGCGCGCATGCTTGTGTCACAGGGCGGCGCCTTGGTGGATGCGCATGTCTCTGATATTGCCAAATGGCTCAGGGCGGGCGACAGGCTGGTGCTCAATGATACCAAGGTTATTCCGGCGCGCCTGTTCGGGCATCGCACACGGGTTAGCGAGGCCGGAGAAACCCAAGCCGCGCTTGAAGTGACACTGCTGAACCCGCATGCCGAGGGCGGTTGGAGCGCGCTGGTCAAGCCGCTCAAGAAGCTGCGCGATGGCGAGACAGTGGTGTTTGGCGCAGGGTTGGAAGCCCGCTGCGAGGGCCGTTCCGACGGGCAGGCGCGGCTCAGATTCAACCTTGAGGGTGAGGCTTTTGAGGCCGCTCTGAATGCGGCAGGCGCAATGCCTTTGCCGCCATACATTGCCGCCAAACGCGCCGCCGATGCGCGCGACAAGGACGACTACCAGACTGTGTTTGCCAAGACTGTAGGCGCCGTCGCCGCGCCAACGGCGTCGCTGCATTTTGATGCTGCTTTGCTTGAGGCGCTTGCGGCTCACGGCGTTGCGTTTACCCATGTTACCTTGCATGTCGGGGCGGGGACGTTTTTGCCTGTAAAGGTTGAAGACGTGACAACCCATAAAATGCACGCGGAGTGGGGCGAAGTCACTGAGCTAGCCGCGCGCGAGATCGCGTCAACCAAGGCAGCGGGCGGGCGGGTTATCCCAGTTGGCACCACGGCTTTGCGGTTGATCGAGAGTGCTGCGCGCAGCGGAGAGATCGCCCCGTGGCGCGGCGAGACAGATATTTTCATCTATCCGGGCTTTGAGTTTCACGTCACAGACGCGCTGATGACAAACTTTCATTTGCCCAAATCAACCTTGATGATGTTGGTCTCGGCATTGATCGGCCAAGATCGTGTGAAAGGTATTTACGATCATGCCATACATGAGAAGTATCGTTTCTTTTCCTACGGCGATTCCTCGCTGCTTTTCCCTGAAAGCTGACGGGGGCTAAAAGAGACTACGTTGTGTCGTTTTTGTTCCCGACAGAGCGCCAGCTTCACGCCATTTGCGACGGACACATAAGGAGAAGCTGCAGTGCTTCAGGTTATTTCATCATCATGGGCACTTTTGCTCGGTATGGGGCTTTTGATGGTCGGCAACGGCCTGCAGGGCACGTTGCTTGGCGTGCGCGGTGACATTGAAGGTTTCTCGGCGTTTCAGATGTCTCTGGTGATGTCGGCCTATTTTGTCGGATTCCTTGGTGGCTCTCGCATGGCGCCTGAGATGATCCGGCGTGTTGGCCATGTTCGGGTGTTTGCGGCCTTGGCTTCGTTTATCTCGGCCGTGCTCGTGCTTTATGCGGCTTGGGCCAATCCTTACGCCTGGATGGTGATGCGTGTGATCATCGGCTTTTGCTTTTCGGGGGTGTATGTGACGGCGGAAAGCTGGCTTAACAATGCGGCTGACAATGAGAACCGCGGCAAGGCGCTTTCTGTCTATATGATCGTGCAAATGATCGGAATTGTGGCCGCGCAAGCCCTCCTGCTAACGGCTGATCCCTCGGGCTATGTGCTCTTCGTTATCATCTCGGTTCTGGTTTCGATCTCGTTTGCGCCTATTTTGCTGTCGATCAGCCCAACGCCAGCGTTTGAGTCAACCAAGCCCAAGTCACTGCGCGAGATCATGGAGATTTCGCCTCTGGGCTGCGTGGGCATGTTCCTGCTGGGCGGAGTCTTCTCGGCGCAGTTTGGCATGTCGGCGGTTTATGGCACTGCAGCGGGGCTGACGCTGTCGCAAATTTCGCTGTTCGTTTCTGCCTTCTACATTGGTGCAACGCTTATCCAGTATCCGCTTGGTTGGGTGTCAGACCGGATGGACCGTCGGTTGCTGATCATGATCGTTGCGCTCCTTGGGGGGCTCGGCGCGGTTGTGGGCATGCTTTCGGGCGGCGACTTCGTGGTTCTGCTGATCGCGGCTTTTCTTATTGGCGGCACATCGAACCCGCTTTATTCGCTGCTCCTGGCCTATACCAACGACTTCATCGAGCTTGAAGATATGGCGGCTGTCTCGGGTGGTCTGGTATTCATCAACGGCCTTGGGGCGATCTCAGGCCCGATGGTCACAGCTTGGCTTATGGGCGCTGTTGGCCCGCACGGCTATTTCTTGTTCCTTGCGGTCTTGCTTGTCGCCACCGCTGCCTACGCGGGCTACCGTATGACCCAACGCGCCTCTCTGGAACTGGACGAAACAAGCAGCTACGCGCCAATCTCGATGTCTTCAACTGTTATGGCGGTTGAATATGCGCTTGAAACAGGCGCAGAAGACCACGAGAGCGAGGATGCGGCATAAACGCAACGACATAAAAAGTTAAAATTTGTTGCAAAACTTTACTTTTATTGCTGCGCCTTCTGTGTGAACCTTTTGTTAAGGCCCTAAAAGAGTTTAGGGGGCGATCGGTTTTTAAGGAGAGAAGCCAATGAACGCGGTGATGACCCCGGAAGATGTTTTGTCCTTTTGGCTAGACGAAATAGGCCCAAAAGGGTGGTACAACTCAACCGACGCTTTGGACGAGAATGTCCGCCAGAAGTTCCTGGCGACTTGGGAAGCTGCCTGTGAGGGATCACTGGGCCTTTGGCTGACGTACCCAAGCGGAATGCTGGCCTATATAATCTTGATGGATCAATTCCCGCGCAACATGTTTCGAGGGCAGGGCAAGGCATTTGCGAGCGACAGGAAAGCGCTTTGTGCTGCGAAAACCGCGATCAGCAAAAACTGGGACATGAAAATAGACGAGCCTGCGCGGCAGTTCTTCTACTTGCCAATGATGCACTCTGAAAACCTGTGTGATCAAGAACGCTGCATTCGCCTGATGAAAGAACGGATGCCGAGGGAAAGCGAAAGCAACTTGCTGCATGCTCGTGCGCACCGTGAAGTGATCAGGCAGTTCGGCCGCTTTCCCTATAGAAATACAGCTTTGCAGCGTCAGATGACACTCTCGGAGCGTGCCTATGTTTCTGCCGGCGGCTACGGGCAGACTGTTCAGTCGCTTCAAGCTGCGGGATAACCCTTTTACTTCAGTTGGTTAGTGTCTTGCAGAGAGGGCGCGGCCGTTTTCGTTGCTGACCTGTGGAAAATAGTTTAACGTCAAACTAATGTTTCGACGGCACGATCGCCGCGCGATTCCTTTTGCTATTTGGAGGCAGATATGGCGGCTCAATCCTTTGACTTGATCGTAGTTGGCGCAGGCCCGGGCGGATATGTAGCCGCAATTCGAGGCGCTCAACTTGGCCTCAAGGTCGCGATCGTTGAGCGCGAGCACATGGGCGGGATATGCTTGAACTGGGGCTGCATTCCAACAAAGGCGCTGCTGCGCTCTTCGGAAGTGTTCCACCTGATGCACCGCGCAAAAGAGTTTGGCCTCAAAGCTGACAGTATCGGTTATGACCTTGACGCAGTCGTAAAGCGCTCGCGCGGCGTGGCGGCGCAGCTTTCGGGTGGCATTAGCCATTTGATGAAGAAGAACAAGATCACGGTGTTCATGGGCGCGGCAACACTGCCCGCAAAAGGCAAAGTGAGCGTCAAAGGCGAGAAGGCCACACAGGAGCTGACAGCCAAGCACATCGTTCTGGCGACAGGCGCGCGGGCGCGCGAGCTTCCCGGACTTGAGGCCGATGGTGACTTGGTCTGGACGTATAAACACGCGCTCAACCCGCCGCGGATGCCGAAAAAACTGCTTGTGATCGGCTCAGGTGCGATCGGGATCGAGTTTGCGAGCTTTTACAACACGCTCGGCGCGGAGACGACGGTTGTTGAAGTCATGGATCGCGTGTTGCCTGTCGAAGATGCCGAGATTTCGGCGTTTGCCAAGAAACAGTTTGTGAAGCAGGGCATGAAGATCATGGAGAAAGCCATGGTCAAAAAGCTTGATCGCGGCAAAGGCAAAGTTACGGCGCATATCGAAGTTGGCGGCAAAGTCGAGACGCAAGAGTTTGACAGCGTTATTTCGGCGGTAGGCATCGTTGGCAATGTTGAGAACCTCGGGCTTGAAGCGCTCGGCGTGAAGATTGACCGAACCCATGTTGTCGTTGACGAATACTGCCGCACGGGTGTTGACAGCGTCTATGCGATTGGCGACATCGCCGGTGCGCCCTGGCTTGCGCATAAAGCCAGCCATGAAGGTGTTATGGTTGCCGAGATGATCGCGGGCCAACAGCCACATGCGGTGCGCCCTGAAAGCATTGCAGGCTGCACCTATTGTCACCCGCAGGTTGCCTCTGTCGGCTACACCGAGGCGAAAGCCAAAGAGCTTGGCTATGACGTGAAAGTCGGGCGTTTTCCCTTCATGGGCAACGGTAAGGCCATCGCTCTGGGCGAGCCTGAGGGTATGGTTAAAACCGTGTTTGACGCTAAAACGGGCGAGCTTTTGGGCGCGCATATGGTTGGCGCCGAGGTTACCGAGCTGATTCAGGGCTATGTTGTGGGCCGCCAGCTTGAGACGACAGAAGAAGACCTCATGCAAACAGTCTTCCCCCACCCAACGCTTTCTGAAATGATGCACGAAAGCGTGCTGGATGCTTATGGGCGCGCGATCCATTTCTAGGGGCGCAGTATGGTCAGTTTGAACCGGGTGGTTATGAACCGCGTTAGCGCAAGCTGGCTGCGTGAATTGCCGCTTGAAAACATGGACTTGGCTGAAATTTCCGGAAAGTGGGGCGGGCGGCTTGACGCCAAGAGCTATGAGCGGTTCGTCTACCCCAAACATGACATTTGCGAGGGGCCATTCCTTGATGGCAAGGGCAGGCCACGCCAGTTTGATCTGATCCTTGCCAATCAGGTATGGGAGCATCTGGACAGACCGTTCACGGCGCTTTGCAATGTGCTTGATATGCTCAGAGACGGCGGATATTTCTGGATCGCGGTGCCGTTTCATGTGCCGTTTCATGCGGCTCCGAACGACTGTTCGCGCTGGTCAGCGCGGGGGCTGAAAAACCTGCTGATCGAGGCTGGGTTTGGCGAGTGCAAGATCCGCGCTGAGGAGTGGGGCAACCGGGCTTGTGCGGCGCGCAATCTTGAGCCCGACTGGCCGCCAAAGTATGAACCTGACACAGATGATCTGACGAACGATCCGTTTTTCCCGATCTGCGCATGGGCCCTGGCGCAAAAGGGTTAGCGCTTGACGCTGTCACCTGCGGCTTGCCAGTGAGCGAGCCCGCCAAGGTTGTAGGTTTCCCGGTAGCCGAGCTTGCGCAAGATCATCAGGCCTTGGGCAGACCGTGCACCGCTGGCACAGTAAAGTGCGACTGGCTTTTCAGCGCTAAGGGCTTCGTGGCGCGCGGTGTTCTTCATGTCGGCTGCGCTGCGTAAACGTGACAACGGCAAATTGATGGCCCCTTCGGCGCGCCCCGTGCTGGCAAGCTCTGCGGGGTCACGCACATCTACCAGCACGACTTCACCCTCGGCGATGCGCGCGAGCAGGCTGCTGGCATCTGTTCTTTTGAATGCTCGTAGAAATCCAAACATAGTGGTGTCCTTGTGGCAGGGCCTGGCGCGGAGCGCGCGGTTCACGTTGCGCCCATCTTACATATTAATTCCAATAATGGAATATATTAACGTTAAGATCGATTTTTGCGGATCATGGTTTCATCCAGAGGCGGGGCAGACACTTAGGTGCAGAGCAAACACTCGGCATTGTTCTTGAAATGTTCCGCTTTTTCTGTTGGAACTCGGTGAGAAGTTAAATATGAGTGAACAAGTGTTATTCAGGGGGCTGATATGGCCGAGCTAAAGGCAATCGAAGTGCGCGGTGCGCGCGAGCATAACCTCAAGTCGATAGATGTTGATATTCCGCGCGACAAACTTGTGGTGATCACTGGCCTGTCCGGATCAGGCAAATCGAGCCTTGCTTTTGACACCATCTATGCGGAAGGCCAGCGGCGCTATGTCGAAAGCCTGTCAGCCTATGCGCGCCAGTTTCTGGACATGATGGAAAAGCCCGATGTTGACCACATCAGCGGCCTCTCTCCAGCAATTTCGATTGAGCAGAAGACCACCAGCAAAAATCCGCGCTCGACGGTTGGCACAGTCACCGAGATTTACGACTATTTGCGCCTGCTGTTTGCCCGTGCCGGCACGCCGTTTAGCCCTGCGACGGGCGAGCCGATCGAGGCTCAGCAAGTGCAAGACATGGTTGACCGTGTGATGGCTATGGAAGAGGGGACGCGCGGCTACTTGCTCGCGCCGATCGTGCGCGACCGAAAAGGTGAATATCGCAAGGAATTCCTTGATTTACGCAAGCAGGGCTTCCAGCGGGTAAAGGTTGACGGGGCGTTTTACGAGCTCGACGAGCCGCCCACGCTCGACAAGAAGTTCCGCCATGACATCGACGTGGTTGTTGACAGGATCGTCATTCGCGAAGGCCTTGAAACCCGCCTTGCCGACAGCCTGCGCACCGCGCTTGACCTCGCCGACGGGATTGCGATTCTGGAAACCGCGCCAAGCGAAGGGGAGGGCGAGCGCATCACCTTTTCGGAGAAGTTTGCCTGCCCTGTCAGCGGTTTCACCATCCCCGAAATCGAGCCGCGCCTGTTTTCGTTTAATGCGCCCTTCGGGGCTTGCCCGACATGCGACGGCCTCGGCATGGAGCTGTTCTTTGACGAGCGTCTCGTGGTGCCTGACGTAACGCTCAAGGTCTACGACGGCGCGCTGGCCCCGTGGCGTAAGGGGAAGTCGCCTTACTTCCTCCAGACGATCGAGGCGATCGCCAAGCACTACGAGTTTGACAAAAACACCAAGTGGAAGGATTTGCCTGCGCATGTGCAGCAGGTCTTCCTTTATGGCTCGGGCGACGAGGAAATCCCGTTTCGTTATGATGAGGGCGGGCGCGTCTATCAGGTTTCGCGGGTGTTTGAGGGGGTCATCCCCAACATGGAGCGGCGTTACCGCGAGACGGATAGCAACTGGATCCGCGAAGAATTCGAACGCTACCAGAACAACCGCCCTTGCGGCGCGTGCGGCGGCTACCGCCTGCGTGACGAGGCTTTGGCTGTCAAGATAGCGGGCTTGCACGCGGGGGAGGTGGTGCAAATGTCGATCCGCGAGGCGTTTGACTGGGTGCAAGCGGTTCCCGAAAGCCTTACCAAGCAGAAAAACGAGATCGCCCGCGCCATTTTGAAAGAAATCGGCGAGCGGCTCGGTTTTCTCAACAATGTTGGTTTGGAATATCTTTCGCTGTCGCGCAACTCGGGCACGCTGTCGGGTGGGGAGAGCCAGCGGATTAGGCTCGCTAGCCAGATCGGTTCGGGCTTGCAGGGCGTGCTTTACGTGCTTGATGAGCCCTCGATCGGCCTGCACCAACGCGACAATGGCCGCTTGCTGACGACGCTGAAAAACCTGCGCGATGCGGGCAACACCGTGATTGTGGTGGAGCATGACGAGGAAGCGATCCGAGAGGCGGATTATGTCTTTGATATTGGCCCGGGGGCTGGGGTGCATGGCGGGCAGGTGGTCAGCGAAGGCACGCCCGCCGAGGTGATGGCTGATCCGGCGTCGCTGACGGGGCAGTATCTTTCAGGCACCCGTGCGATCGAGATTCCTGCCAAGCGCCGTAAGGGCAATGGCAAGAAGCTGAAGGTTGTGAAGGCGACTGGCAACAACCTAAAGAACGTGACCGCCGAGTTCCCGCTGGGCAAGTTTGTCTGTGTGACAGGCGTTTCGGGCGGCGGCAAGTCGACGCTGACGATTGAAACACTGTTCAAGACGGCCTCGATGCGGCTCAACGGGGCGCGCCAGACACCTGCACCCTGCGAGACGATCAAAGGGCTTGAGCACCTTGATAAAGTCATCGACATTGACCAGCGCCCCATCGGACGCACGCCTCGCTCGAACCCTGCGACTTACACGGGCGCTTTCACGCCGATCCGCGACTGGTTTGCGGGCCTGCCCGAAGCCAAGACACGTGGCTACAAACCCGGGCGTTTCAGCTTTAACGTCAAAGGCGGGCGCTGTGAGGCCTGTCAGGGCGACGGTGTTATCAAGATCGAAATGCACTTTTTGCCGGACGTTTACGTTGAATGCGAGACCTGCAAAGGCGCCCGATACAACAGGGAAACTTTGGAAATAAAGTTTAAAGGCAAAAGCATAGCTGACGTTCTTAACATGACAGTCGAAGAGGCGCAGGGCTTCTTTCAGGCTGTGCCGAGCATCCGTGAGAAGATGGATGCGCTGATGCGTGTGGGCCTTGGTTACATCAAGGTTGGCCAGCAGGCGACAACGCTCTCGGGTGGTGAAGCGCAGCGCGTGAAGCTTTCCAAGGAGCTGTCCAAACGCTCGACGGGCCGCACGCTTTATATCCTTGATGAGCCGACAACCGGGTTGCACTTTGAAGATGTGCGCAAGTTGCTAGAAGTGCTCCACGAGCTTGTTGAAGGTGGCAATACCGTTGTCGTTATCGAGCACAACCTTGATGTGGTGAAGACATCTGATTGGGTGATCGACATCGGGCCAGAGGGTGGCGATGGCGGTGGCGAGATCGTGGCTGTTGGCACGCCTGAGAAGGTCGCCGCCGAGCCACGTAGCCACACTGGGCATTACCTTGCGCCGATGTTGGGCCTCAAAAGCGCAGCCGCAGAATGAAACAGGTGGCGCTTGCACTTGGCTCGGGTGGGGCCAGAGGCTGGTGCCATATCGGGGTGCTGCGCGCACTTGAGGCGCAAGGCGTTTTGCCCATGGCTGTAGCGGGATGTTCTATCGGGGCGCTTGTTGGGGCTGCCTGGGCAGCCAACCGATTGGACGAGCTGGAACGCACGGCGAATGCGCTGACCCAAAAGGGGCTTCTCAACTATCTCGATCCGCGCTTTGAAACGGGTGGTGTTTTAGGTGGGCAGGGTGTGGAGCTGCTGTTTCGCGAGCTTGATCTGCCAGAGAGGATCGAAGACTTGGCGCACCCCTTCATGACAGTCGCCACAGATTTAGCGACAGGTAAGGAAGTGTGGCTGCGCGAGGGGCCGCTGATCCCCGCTGTGCGGGCTTCCCTGTCGATTCCGGGAATGTTGAAACCCGTAGAGACAAACGGGTCGTGGCTGATTGATGGCGGCGTGGTGAACCCTGTGCCTGTCTCCGCGGCTCGTGCGCTCGGAGGCGAAGCGATTATCGCGGTAAACCCTAACGGGCGGGGCGGAAAGCCACATTGGGCGCCTGAAAAACTGCGGTCTGTCTGGCAGCAGTTGGGCGCCGAGAAGTTGCACGATCAGCTGCCCAAGGCTCTCACGGATGTCTTGCCCGACGTGAGCGAAAGCCAAAGCACCCCGCGATTGTTTGACGTGCTTGACGTAACGATTGATATTTTGGTTGATTATGTGTTGGCCACCCGCAGTGCGGTTGATCCACCAGATGTTTTGCTTGAAGCAAATCTGAGCCACTTCACAACAATGGATCTTTTTCGCGCGCGCGAGGCGATAGAGGAAGGCTTGCGGATTACCAAAGATGCGGCAGACCAGATCAGCAGAGCGGTGGCTTAGGGCGGGTTTTACCCCGCCCGGAGGTCTGATTATGGCTTACTTTTTCAGCGGGCAGGTGCTGAACCCGAAGATCGTGTAGAGGCCGCATGAGCCTACAAGAGCAGTCACAAGCGCGATCGCAGCGCCCACCAGATAGAGCCAGCTATAGGCGCCACCACCGTTGAGGAAGTAGCCTGCAAGCAGTGCTACACCGAGGACGATACGGATGATTTTGTCGAGGTTGCCGACGTTTTTCTTAAGCATGAGAGAGTCCTTTCAAGAATCCCGTTTCTGGAGATGTGTTTAACATACTTCCCCAAAGCAGGATCTGTCTGTGACTTGGTCACACTTCCTGCGAAATCTCGGCGATTTTTCGCAAGGCGCTTGGGTTGAGCAGGCGGATTGCGCCGCGTTCGCGCTCGATGAGGCCTTGTTTGGCAAAAGCGTCGAGTTGGCGGGCAACAACTTCCCGCGCCGAGCCGATATGTGCCGCAAGTTCAGCCTGCGTGGCTTTTACAATCCCACTTTCCGCGCGGTCCATCAAATCAGCGGCAAGGCGGGCTTCAACCTTGTGGAAGGCAACCTTTTCAAGCACATGCATCATGCCTTGCACGCGGTCAGCAAAGGCCGAAAAGACAAATTCGCGAAAAGGCGCCGAGCTGTCCATGAGGTCTTTGAACAGCGCACGCGGGATCAGCACAACTTCGCAATCCGAAGCTGTCATGGCTTCACCTGTATAGGCTTTTTGTCCCAAAAGGCCGACAGTTGTTTGCACGCAGCTTTCTCCGGGAGCGACGCTATAGAGCAATATCTCGCGGCCTGACGGGCCTGTCAGGTAAACGTCGATACGCCCGTTCAAGACAATGACAAACGCTTCGGCAATGTCGCCAGGGTGAAAGAGGGTGTGTTGCTTTGGTACGCGCATGGGCTGTAGGCGGGCAAGGGCGCTCTGCTCGGGCTTTGAGAGGCGTGAGAAGACCGCCGATTGCGCGACCCAACCGGGCATCACGCGTCATCCTGCCGTTTGAAGTAGCCGTATTTCAATAGCCACGTAAAACAGCGCGCGACGGTGATTTGATTAAAGCGCAGGGCTTTGCCGACTTGCGCAGCATCGGCTACACCCGCGCGCGCAACTTCGTCATAGACCGATTGAAGAGTATGCGGCTTTTCAAAGGGGTTTTTGAGCGCCAGATACCGGCGAAGTACAAACATTTCCTCGATGCTGCGGGTAGTTTTTTGTGCGGCACAGGGGCCGATAGTGTCTGACAGGGTTTCGCTCGGGTAAGATGCAAACAGCTGGGTTGGCGCGGGCGCGCTCGGGTTTGCATGAAAGCCGCGGGAGGTTGCGCCGTTCTTGCGCCGGATCGCTGAAAGCTCGCCCCAGAGCGTTTGATACTGCGGGATGATCTTGCTCCAGTCATATTCTGCAAGCGCCCGTGCGAGGCCTGCTTGGCCCATTCGTTTGCGCAAATCAGCGTCTCGGGCGAGCGTCACAAAGGCTTGGGTGAGCGCACGTAAGTCAACCTCGGTCAGTGCTGACAGGTTGTTGCCATACTGCGCGTAGTTCGTACGATTGGAAAGATAGGCCCAAGCGTCGCCTTGCGTGTGCTTGGCGCTCAGACCACGTGTGGGTACGCGAATGCCGACATCGTCATTCACCGTGTCTCGCATCCCGTCCCAGTTGGTTGTCACGACGGGCAGGCCAGCAGCCATTGCCTCGATCGGGGCAAGGCCGAACGTCTCCTGAATGTTGTCGATCGGGAAGGTGAAGATATCGGCGCCAGAGAGTGTCGCCTGCCGTGCCTTGGCGTCCTTGCCATCTAGCAGCGTAAAGCTGACGCTCGGCATCAGGGCCTTTGCACCGTCTGCGAAGACATTCTGCGAATGTTTGTCGGCGTAGATGCCGCAGGCGACAAAGTGCAGCTTGCGGGTTTTGCCAAGCTCGGCCTGTGCGGCCTCCAGCGCCATGAACAGGGGGAAAGGGTCAAACTTGCCATAGGGCGTGAGCCGCGAAAGTGTGGCGACGACGATGTCGTTCTTGCCCCACTTCTTGTGTTTGCGCAAAGTGGCCCTCGCTTTGGGGCTATGGGCGAAGTCGGCGGCATTCAGCCCAAGTGGGATTACGGGCATCTGCGGGCGCGGCGGCGCCTTGCCATACCTCTCGGTCTGGAAGGCGTCCATCATGTCCATCTGCGCTTCTTGGCTGGCTTTGACGGCGTGCGAAGTGCAGATCACGGCGTCCCACTCCATTTGCGGGGCATTGCGCAAGTCAACCAGCCCCTGCATCACAGCGCTTGTCGCAGTGGTGTGGGTTATCCCGCACAGCGAATAGGCCGCAGGGCCGAGGCTTTGACGTCGCCACAGCTCGGCGGCGTAGTTGGGCGCAGGGTAATAAACCGTCTCAAGCGGCGCGATTTTGCGAGCGTTGTTGAACAACACGCTTCGGCATGGCTTTTTGGCTTCAAACCCGTCCATTGTCGCGCCAAATGCCTTTGCCGCGCGCGGGCCTTGGCTGAAGGAGACAAATTCATCGACATCGCCATGGCGCGCGAAGCCTTTGAGAAAGGACGCCCCCGCAACGCGACGCCCGTTTACGCCCTTGGCTTCAGGGTCGTAACCGTCAATCGCATACCAAATGGCTGCATTCTGTCTGGGGTCAGTCACGTTGTGACATGCTGCATTGGTTCGGGCCCATCTGCTCTGCTCACTGCTTTGTTTTGCGCTATTCTACATGGCGGTTTGGCAAAACCAAAGCCTGTAAAACGGGGCAAGCAGACGTTAACGCTAATTTAGGGAAGTTTGTGAACACTTTGGTATGATTTTTCAGAAAGCCGGAAAGCTGTTTGAGGTTTTTGACGACGTTTCAGTTGGCTTGGCGCTCGTTGATCCACAAGGGCGTCTTGAACGCGTCAACCCGTCTCTGGGGCTTTTTGGGGGTATGAAACGCAGGGATTGAAGCGAATGAGCGTCCAAGACCTGACAGTCGAAAGTGATCTCGACGATGGCTGCGCGCTGTTTGAAGCAACACTTGCTGGCAAGATTGGCAGCTAGAGCCTGAAGAAGCGCTACTATTCATCAAGCGGTGATAAACTTTGGACAAAGCTTGGTGTCAAGGTATTGCGCGATGGTTTTTGGGGCGCCCGAGGTGTTTGTTTCAACGGTTGTCGACATCAGCCGCCAACATACGCGCGTAAAAATCTGGTGAGACGCGCCTCACAAGATCTGCTGACAGGTTTGCTCAACAGGCGTGCCTTTGAGGAGGAAGCCTTGGCCTGTCTAGAGCGCGCGAGACTTGGAAAACAAACCGCCCTTTTGTTTGTCATAGGTGTCGACGGGCTCAAGACGACTAATGACAGTATGGGTCATTCCGCCGGAGACAAGATGATCAAGGCAGTCGCGCAACACCTGCAGCACGCTTGTGGCCCTGAAGCCCATGTTGTGCGCTTGGGTGGTGGCGAATTTGCCGTGCTTATGCGCGGGGCCTGGCAACAGGTCGTCGCTGAAGCGCTTATGCACCGGATGCACGGCGCGATGTCCGAAAATGGGGCAAGGAGCCAGTCGCCTTTCACACCGAGCGTCAGTATTTGCGCTTGCCAGTTCTCTCGAGAGGCAAGCAGCCTTGACGTGATGTTGGAAGTCGCAGATCAGCGCATGTATCGCGCTAAACTAAAGCGGCATTCCTTGGGGGTGCGTCACCCGCGACCGCGTTTCTCAAAACGTGGCAGCATTGCCGAAAAGTCCATCCCGAGCCCGTCTTCGCTTTCCACGAACTGCTCGTAGAGCGCCATCGCAGCTTGGCCAAGGGGTGTGTCGGCGTCAGCGCTTTCGGCGGCCTGTTGGGAAAGGCGCAAGTCCTTGAGCATCAGCTCGGCGGCGAAGCCGGGCTTATAGCCGTTATCAGCGGGTGAGGCGGGGCCAACGCCGGGGGCTGGGCAATAGGCGTTCATTGTCCAGCTGTAGCCTGATGAAGTGCTGACAACGTCAAACATCTTCTGACGGTCAAGGCCAAGCTTGTCTGCCAGCGCGAAGGCTTCACAGGTGCCGATCATGGTGATCCCGAGGATCATGTTGTTACAGATCTTGGCGGCTTGGCCAGCGCCTGCGTCGCCGCAATGCACAGCCTTTTGGCCCATGATTTCAAACAATGGCGCGGCTTTGGCAAAGCTCTCATCTGTGCCACCTGCCATAAATGTCAGCGTACCGGCCTCCGCGCCGCCAACCCCGCCAGAAACGGGCGCATCGACGAATAAAACACCCTTGGCGGCAGCGTCCTCGGCTACGGCGCGCGCGCTGTCGACATCGACAGTCGAACAGTCTACGAGAGCGGCCCCTTTGGCTATTGCCGGCAACACGTGCGTGGCCACGCTACGCAGGATAGCCCCGTTTGGCAGCATGGTGATAACCACATCCTGCCCCGAAGCCGCCTCAGCGCCCGAAGTGGCCATGCTGACACCGGGGATCGTGACATCTGCCATGTCAAAGCCCGTCACATCATGGCCCGCTTTCGCGAGGTTGGCAGCCATAGGCCCGCCCATATTTCCAAGTCCGATAAATCCGATCTTCATGGCCTGTTCCTTTGTTCAGAATGTGAGTTCAAGCGGCCCGAGCGGCGCGCGCATGTGCGCAACGGCGCTTTCTGGCAGGGTCTCGATGCTGTGTTTCCAGTTTGGCTTGCGGTCTTTGTCGATGATGGCTGCGCGCACGCCTTCTAGGAAATCGCCTTGTTCCATAGCGCGGGCTGTGAAGCGGTATTCCTGCACAAGGGCGTCGCGAATGTTGGTGTTGCCCTTAAGGTCAGCCATCATCCCGAGCGTCACCGCCATTGCGAGTGGTGAGCCACGGCGCAGCGCTCTGAAAGCGTTTGCGGCAAACTCCGTTTCAAGCGCCTCAAGGCTCTGGGCGAGGGCGGGTAGAGTGACGGTGTCAAAGCTGGCGTCGATCTCGGCTTGCAGCGCTGACAATGTGCCACCGGTCGCGGGCGTGCTGGCCGCGGTGAGCACAGCGATGTCAGCCCCGTCTTCAAGCGCGGCGATCAGAACGGGCCATTTGGCCTCACTGATGAACATGTCAGCAAAGCCTGCATAGATAGCGTCGGCGGCATTCATTCGCGTGCCCGTCGTGCCGAGATATGCGCCCAAATGGCCCGGCGCGTTGGCAAGGATCATCGAGCCGCCCACATCAGGCACAAGGCCGATGCCGCACTCGGGCATGGCGATCTGGCTACTCTCGCCGACAACACGGTGCGAGCCGTGGCAGCCAACCCCCATACCGCCACCCATCGTGAAGCCTTGAAGGAAGGAAACGATAGGTTTTGCATAGTCATGCAGGGCGGCATTCATGTGATACTCGTCGCGCCAGAATGTCTGGCCAAAGCCGTAATCGGCAGCGATTCCGCTTGCATAGAGGTCGGCGATATCGCCACCCGCAGAGAAGGCCTTGTCGCCAACAGCGTCGATGATCACCAGATCAACCGTGTTGTCATGGCGCCAGTCTTCCAGCGCGGTATGAATCGCCTTCACCATATCATAAGTGACAGCGTTGAGTGCTTTGGGTCGGTTGAGGGTCAGCCGCCCGGCGCGGCCTTTGGTGTTGACGAGAATGTCGCTCATGAGGCGTCGGCGATCATCTGGCGCGAGACGATCATATGCATGATTTCGTTGGTGCCTTCGAGGATCTGGTGTACGCGCAAATCGCGCACGATCTTCTCGATGCCGTAGTCCGCAAGGTAGCCATAGCCGCCGTGGAGCTGCAAACAGCCGTTGGCCACGTCAAAAGCCGCGTCTGTGACCATCATCTTGGCCATTGCGCAAAACTTCGAGGTGTCGGCGGCGCCATTGTCGAGCTTCCAAGCCGCTTGACGCAGGAAAATGCGCGACGATTGTAGTTTCGTTTCATACTCGGCGAGTTTGAATTGCAGCGCCTGAAATTGGTTGATGGATTTGCCAAAGGCCTTGCGCTCGGCCATGTAAGTCATTGTTAAGTCGAGAGCATTTTGCGCTCCGCCAAGGGCAGAGGCGGCGATGTTGAGCCGCCCGCCATCAAGCCCAGCCATAGCGTAGGAAAATCCGCGGCCTTCCTCGCCGATACGGTTGTCGTGGGGCACGAGGCAGTCATCAAACTGCACTTGCGCCGTGGGCTGTGCGCGCCAGCCCATCTTGTCTTCTAGCGCGCCAAAGCTGAGGCCTTTTGTGCTGTCTTCAACAACAACAGTCGAGATGCCCTTTGGCCCGTCCTCGCCGGTGCGCACCATTGTTACGTAGGCGTCGGAATAGCCTCCGCCGGAGATAAACGCTTTGGTGCCGTTTAACACATAGCCTTCGTTTGTCTTTGCCGCGCGGGTTTTGAGCGCCGCTGCGTCCGAGCCCGAGCCGGGCTCGGTGAGGCAGTAGGAGAAGATCTTTTCCATACTGCATAGGGCAGGAAGCCACTTGGCCTTGGTTTCCTCAGAGCCGAACTTGTCGATCATCCCGCCGCACATATTGTGGATCGACAGAAACGAGCCAACTGCAGGGCAAGACATCGCCAAGGCTTCAAACACCAGCGTCGCGTCGAGGCGGCTCAGACCCGAGCCGCCGCTTTCTTCGCGCACATAAAGCCCGCCAAAGCCCAGCTCGGCCAGTTTTGGCCAGAGGTCTTTCGGGATGGTTCCCTCACGCTCCCATTGCATCGCGAAAGGCGCGATATGCTCTTCGCCAAAGCCCTTGGCCATGTCAAAAATGAGTGTTTGCTCTTCGGTGAGTGCGAAATCCATGAGGGGCTCCTTGGCGGCAACTGGGCTGAATTGAACGCTTGTTTAATTCTCAATTCTTACAGGAGTTTTGCAGAGCTGCAAGCGCTCCGGCAGGTGGCTACGTCACGATGATGACACCACGCATGTTCTTATGCCAGCGGCAGAAATACTTGAACTCGCCTTTCTTTGCGAAGGTGATAGTGGCTGACTTGCCCGCGCGCAGATTTCCGGTGTCCCAGCTTTCGTCAAGGGCTGTCGCGGTGTGTTCAAGCGCGTCGCGGTTTTCAAACACAACGGTGTCACCCGCTTTCACTTTCAGCTTGGACGGTGAGAAACTCATCGACTGGATGCGGACTTTGTGGCTGGCGGCGGCGGCTTGGCCTGTGCCCGCGACCATCAATAGAGGGGCTGCGAGGGTGGCCTTCAAGACTGAGCGGCGTGTTGGCATTGCATTCTCCTGTTTGGGTTAGAGGTCAAAATGAAAGTCTTCGGTCAGGTGTTTGACGACATCGCGCAGCGCGGCTTCTTGCGATTGCTCGGCCTGTAGTGCGTTCACATATACTGCGCGCTGTTCGTCGGCGGCCGTGCCGCGCTGAACAATCGCTCGGGCGTTTTCCACCTCGGCAACGGAGCCAAGTGCTTGGGCGTCTTCGCCAACAAGCTCGATAAGCTCCTCGACCAGATCACCAAAGGGGATGATCTCGCCTGCGCCAAAGTCGATCAGCCCTTCACGGCCCCCATAACGCTGCGCACGCCAACGGTTTTCAGCCAGCAAGAAATTGTCGTAAAGACGCCAGCGCTGGTTGCCCTGCGACAGCCGCCAGAGCATGCGCGTCAGGGCTTGCGTCAGTGCCGCCAGGGTGAGGCTCGTTTCAAGGCGCGGCGAGACATCGCATATCCTGTTTTCGATAGTCGGAAAGCGAGAGGAGGGCCGCAGGTCCCACCAGATTTTCGAGCTGTCTTCAATCACGCCAAGATCAACCAGCGCCTCAACCGAGCGCTCAAAACTGCCCCAACTGTCAAGTTTGGGCGGCAGGCCCGTGCGCGGCAGGTTGTCAAAAACTGTAAGACGATAGCTTGAAAGCCCCGTGTCTTCACCTTGCCAGAAAGGGGAGGAACAACTCAGTGCTAAAAGGTGCGGCAGGAAATAGCTCAGTTGGTTCATCAGGTCGATGCGTTGGTCATTCTTGTCAATGCCAACGTGCACGTGCATGCCGCAGATCAGCATCCGCCGCACGACGCCTGCCAAGTCGGCCTTGAGCTCGTTGTAGCGCTCTTTGTCAGTGTGATGCTGGTCGCGCCAGTCTGAGAACGGATGGCAAGAGGCCGCGATGGGCGCGAGGTTGAACTCGCCCGCTATGCGCGCCACGGTACTGCGTAGTGTCTTCAAGTCGTCGCGCGCTTCGGCGACCGTCTTGCAGACTTTCGAGCCGATTTCGACCTGACAGTTGAGAAACTCTGGGCTGAACTGGCCTTCAAGCGCGGCTCCGCACCGCTCCATGAGCGCCTCAGGGGCAGGGGCCAGATCAAGGCTGTCCTTGTCGACGAGAAGGTATTCTTCCTCGATCCCGATGGTAAAGGCTGGGCTGCTGCTCATCGTCTGGCCTCATGTTGCTGGCGCGTCACGTGTGCAGTTCAGCACAGTTCTGGGCCGGCTGGCAAGTTACCGTTAAATTCCCTACCTATGGCGGCGATCAAGGCATCAATTGTAGTGAAAGGAAGTCCGACAAAGTCCAGGGCATCTGAATCGTTGCTAAAAGCACCCATTTCAAAGCTAACTTTTTCAAAGGCTATGACCTCATACATGCGCAGGAAGCCAAACTGCACATCGTTGCGAGCCACCATTGCCATTTTCTGGCAATTGATGAGCTTGTCCAAATCAGGAATTTTTTTAGAGGCTTCAGCAGAGACTTTACCAAAAGTGAGGTCTTCGACAACGGCATCGGTGGCGTCGATAACCACTACTTTAGGTGTGTTTTCTGACGGGTTCTGTTGCACAAACTCGTGCAAAGCTTGGGTGCCGTCGTTCAGAGTGCTGCCTTTGAGATATCGTACGACGAGCGCATCGTGCGTTTTACTTCGGTGGATTTCTATTGGCAAGTGCGCGCCCTCGAGTTGTATTGCGAAGATAACCTCTTATGGCACGCTTTTGGCTGTGACTACAGGAAAACTCGGCAAAGCATGGCCCCCAAAACAAGCTTGGGGGCCAGAGTTGTTTTAGTCCATCGGTTTGAAGTTAAACTCGCCGCCTTCTTTGATGCCCGAAGGCCAGCGCGACGTAACCGTTTTGGTGCGTGTGTAGAACTTGAACGCATCCGGGCCGTGCTGGTTCAAATCGCCGAAGACTGATTTCTTCCAGCCGCCGAAGGTGTGGTAGGCGAGCGGAACCGGGATCGGAACGTTGATACCGATCATGCCGACGTTGACACGGGCTGCAAAGTCGCGCGCGGCGTCACCATCACGGGTGAAAATGGCTGTGCCGTTGCCCATTTCGTGGTCCATAGCCAGGCCGAGCGCTTCTTCGTAGGTCTGTGCGCGCACGCAGGACAGAACCGGACCGAAGATCTCGTATTTGTAGATGTCCATGTCAGGCGTCACCTTGTCAAAAAGGTGCGGGCCGACAAAGAAGCCGTCTTCGTAGCCTTGCAGGCTAAAGTCGCGGCCGTCGACAACCAGTTCGGCGCCTTGGTCAACACCGGTTTGTACGAGGCGCTCGATATTGGCTTTGGCGGCTGATGTCACAACAGGGCCGTAGTCAACGTCGTTGCCTGAGGTGTATGGGCCGACTTTCAACTTCTCAATCCGTGGCACCAGCTTTTCGATCAGCTTGTCGGCGGTTTCTTCGCCCACAGGTACAGCAACCGAGATCGCCATGCAGCGCTCGCCCGCCGCGCCATAGCCCGCGCCGATCAGCGCGTCTGCGGCTTGGTCCATGTCCGCATCGGGCATGATGATCATGTGGTTTTTCGCGCCGCCAAAGCACTGCACGCGCTTACCATTCGAGCAGCCGCGGCCATAGATATATTCGGCAATTGGCGTTGAACCGACAAAGCCGACTGACTGGATCACGGGGTGGTCAAGGATCGCATCAACGGCTTCCTTGTCGCCGTTCACAACTTGCAGAATTCCTTTTGGCAGGCCAGCTTCTTCCATGAGTTCCGCCAGCATCAAAGGCACAGACGGGTCGCGCTCGCTTGGCTTAAGGATAAAGGCGTTGCCGCAAGCAATCGCAGGGGCAAACATCCACATCGGGATCATCGCCGGGAAGTTGAACGGGGTGATGCCCGCGCTCACACCGAGGGGCTGTTTCATGGAGTACATGTCAATGCCGGGGCCAGCGCCATCGGTGTAGTCGCCCTTCAGAAGCTCGGGCGCGCCGATGCAGTATTCGACAACTTCAAGGCCGCGCTGCACGTCGCCCGCCGCGTCTGGCAGGGTTTTGCCGTGCTCGCGTGAGAGAGCTTCTGCAAGCTTGTCCATGTCGCGGTTGAGCAGTGAAACGAACTTCATCATCACACGGGCGCGGCGCTGTGGGTTTGTTGCGGCCCAGGTTGGCTGCGCGGCAGCGGCGATCTCGACAGCCTTGGCCATCTCGTCAGCGTTTGCGAGCGGCACTTTGGCCTGCACTTCGCCTGTCGCGGGGTTGAAAACATCAGCAAAGCGGCCTGACGTGCCTTTGACGTGTTCACCGTTCATGTAGTGTGTGAGTTCTTGCATCTTATCCTCCAGCTCAGATTTCCGGCCTACATTAGCCTTGCATTAATGCGTTGAACAGAGGCAGGATACCAAAGGTTGTTTTGCAAAAACGCAAGATGGAGTGCGCGGTGCCACCAAACTGGGACGATATGAAAACCTTCCTCGCCGTGGCGCGGGCTGAAACCCTGTCTGGGGCGGGCAGCTTGCTCAAGGCGGATCCGGCAACGGTAGGCAGGCGCATCGCGCGGCTTGAGTCGGCTTTGGGCTATGTTTTGTTCAGCAAATCACAGCAAGGCTATGTGCTGACAGCGCAGGGGCAGCAGCTCTTGCCCCATGCGGTGCGCCTTGAGCAGACCATGCTTGAGGCCAATGACGATATGCGGGGGAAGGGGCGGGAGCTGTCCGGCCAGATCCGCCTTGGAGCGCCTGACGGGAGCGCCAATTACCTGCTGCCTCAAGTCTGTGCCGCCATCGCGGCGCAAAACCCCGAGCTCGAGATCCAGATTGTTGCTCTGCCGCGAATCTTCAACCTCTCCAAGCGCGAGGCCGATATGGCGCTGACGGTGAGCCAGCCCACAGCTGGGCGGCTGGTTGTGCAAAAGGTGACAGACTACAAGTTGCACCTTGCAGCCTCAGACAGCTACCTCGCACAGCACCCGCCAATCACGGCGCTGGATGACCTGCGAAACCACGCCATCGTCGGCTACATCCCCGAGATGATCTATGACCGCGAACTTGATTACCTCAGTGGCGCTGCCTTCGAGCGGGTGGCGTTGGCGTCAAACTCGGCCTCTGTGCAGCTAAACTTTATTCGTCAGGGCGGTGGTGTCGGCGTGGTGCATGACTTTGCCCTGCCTGCAGTGCAAGGGGTTTCCAAGGTGTTGGAGAGCCACTTCAGCCTGACGCGCAGTTTCTATCTCATCCGCCATGAAGACGATCAGCGTGTTGCGCGGTTGACGCGATTTGCCCAACTTCTGGCCGAGGGTGTGCGTCAGGAAGTGGCGCGTTTGGAAAGCCGCGCTTGACAGACGGCCAACACCGCGCAACCCTGAGGAAAAAGGAGGGCTATAATGCTCGTTCAACAAATTCTGAAATCCAAGGGCGACGGCCCCGTTATTACGATCAAATCTGGCGAGTCGATCGCTGACGCGGCCAATATTCTGGCCGAACGGCGCATCGGTGGTTTGATCGTGTCCGAGGATGGCACCAAGGTTAAGGGCATCCTTTCGGAGCGCGACATCGTGCGTTCACTGGCGCTGCGCGGGGCGGTTTGCCTGAGCGAAAAAGTCTCAGACCTGATGACGCGCAACCCGGTTTCCTGCACAACCGACGAAACCGCCGACAGCGTCTTGCAGAAAATGACCAATGGCCGCTTTCGTCACATGCCTGTCGTGGATGACGGGAAGCTTGTCGGCATCATCACCATCGGCGACGCCGTCAAAGCCCGCCTTGAGGAACTGGCGATGGAAAAAGATGCCCTTCAAGGGATGATCATGGGGCACTAAAGTGCTTTTATTGGCGGGCGTGGCTTGCGCTTTGTGATAACATATTGCATTGCAGCGTAATAATGTTACGCCATCAACCTCACGAGGCTCGCTATGCGCATTGGTCTTTATCCCGGCACGTTTGACCCTGTCACTCTTGGCCACCTTGATATCATCAAGCGGGGCGCGGCTCTGGTCGACCGGTTGGTCATCGGGGTTGCTATCAACCGCGATAAGGGGCCTTTGTTTACTCTTGAAGAGCGCGTCGAGATGATCGAGGCGGAGTGTGCCTCCCTGTCAAAAGAGACGGGCACCGAGATCATCGCGCATCCATTTGAAAATCTGTTGATCCATTGCGCCAAAGACGTCGGAGCGCAAATTATCGTGCGAGGCCTGCGGGCTGTCACGGATTTTGAATATGAATATCAGATGGTCGGCATGAACCGTGCGATGGATGCCAGTATCGAAACCGTGTTCCTGATGGCCGATTTGAACCACCAGGCGATTGCTTCAAAACTGGTCAAGGAAATCGCACGCCTCGATGGGGATGTCACTAGGTTTGTGACGCCTCTTGTCAAAGCACGCCTGCTTGAGCGCCTCGGCAAATCCTGAAGCAGGCTTTGCTGCGAAACGAGTCACATCAAGCGTGCTGTCGCGCTGCTGAGGGGGGGGGTGGTGAAGTCAATTAAAACAATGGGCTATGACCCACTCCTAAAGCATTTTCTAAGGCGGATACGGCCTTCGGTAGCGCTGCATTGATCGCGAGGATCTTGGTGCCGCGCACCGCTTAGAGCGCCAAAATCGCGCGTTAGCTGACATTGCCAAGCAACGTTTCTGGCGCTAGCGCCAGAAGGCAAGCCATTCGATCAGGTCGCTAAGCTTGCGGAGTAAAAATACCAGATTGTCCCAATCAAAGAAAACCTTGTCGAGAAAGATAAGGCCGACAATCACCAGCCCGATGCCGATCGCTATTTGGGTGTTCATGAATGCGCCTCAAAAGAAAACTCCCGTGAGATATGCCGCACGGGAGTTCGTTTCGCAACATTGTAGCTTGGCTTAAAGGCGGCCCATAAGCGCGGCAACATCGGCCATGCGGCAGCTAAAGCCCCATTCGTTGTCATACCACGTCAGCACGCGCACCAACCGTTTGCCCACAACGCGGGTCTGGTCTGGTGCAAAGATCGAGCTTTCTGGCGAATGGTTGAAGTCAATCGACACAAGCGGCGCGGGCTCGTAGCCCAGCACGCCTTTCATCGGGCCTGTAGCCGCTTCGCGAACAATCTCGTTGATGTCTTCTGCGGTGACGTCTTTGCCTGCGGTAAACGTCAAGTCAACCGCACTGACATTGGGGGTCGGAACGCGGATAGCCGAGCCATCAAGCTTGCCTGCCAACTCGGGCAGCACTTCGCCAAGCGCTTTGGCGGCGCCTGTAGATGTCGGGATCATGCTCATCGCGGCGGCGCGGGCGCGATAAAGGTCGCTGTGGCGGCGGTCAAGCGTGGGCTGGTCGCCCGTGTAGGCGTGAATCGTCGTCATGATGCCACTCTCGATGCCGACAGTGTCGTTCAGGACTTTCGCAATCGGTGCGAGGCAATTTGTGGTGCAGGAGCCGTTGCTGACCATCGTGTGGCCAGCTTCAAGCGCTTCGTTGTTCACGCCGTAAACGATGGTGCGATCAACGTTCTTGCCGGGCGCTGAAAGCAGCACTTTCTTTGCGCCACGCTCAAGGTGCACATTGGCTTTGTTGCCGTCATTAAACTTGCCGGTGCATTCCATCACAACGTCAACGCCTGACCAGTCGAGCTCTTCCATGTTGTAGGTCGAGAACATTTCCATCTCGCCTGCGCCAAGGTCCATCGTGCCGTTGCCGAGCTTCACATCATTCGGGAAGCGGCCATGAACTGAATCGTATTTGATCAGATGCGCGGCTGTTTCCAGCGGGCCGGTTGCGTTCACTTTGACAACCTTCACATCGTCGCGGCCAGACGCCGCAATATGCGACAGGGTGCAGCGGCCGATGCGGCCAAATCCGTTGATGCCAACTGTGATGGTCATGTCTCGTCTCCTAGCGCGTGTCAGTTGCCTGCCTCTTAGCCTTCAAAAGGCTTTTCTGAAAGGGGGGAGGCTTGAATAATCTCGGGTATTTGGGCATGTTAGCGATAAAGTTTGGCCAATGTTTCCAATGGCCTGATGTGATTGCGCTAACACGCGAAAGGATAGCGAAGTATGAGCGGATTGATTGCTCTTCTGGATGATGTGGCAGGACTGGCGAAAGTCGCTGCGGCCTCGGTTGATGATGTGGCGACACAGGCTGTCAAAGCGGGGGCTAAGGCAGCTGGTGCCGTGATCGACGATGCGGCGGTTGCGCCCAAATATGTGCACGGCTTTGCAGCATCTCGCGAGTTGCCAATCATCTGGCGGATCGCCAAAGGCTCCATGTTCAACAAGCTGGTATTCCTGCTGCCAGCAGGCCTCGCGCTCAACGCTTTCGCACCTTGGATGATCTCGCCACTTCTCCTGTTGGGCGGTGCCTACCTTTGCTTTGAAGGCGCCGAGAAAGTCGCTCATGTTATGGGGCTGGTGTCACATCACAGCGAAGATCATGCGGAAGAGGTCGTCGATGATCCCGCCCATCTGGAAGAGGAAAAAGCCTCAGGCGCGATCAAGACCGACTTCATCCTCTCTGCCGAGATCATGACAATCGCGCTCGCCGCGATCCCCGCCAGCACCTTCTGGATGGAAGCGGCAACGTTGGCCGCCGTCGCGATCCTGATCACAGTCGTGGTCTACGGTGCTGTCGCGCTGATCGTGAAGGCGGATGATGTTGGCTTGTTTATGGCCGAGCGTGGCCGCTTTGCACTCACGCGCAGCGTCGGGGCAGGGGTCGTGCGTGCGATGCCAACCTTCCTATGGCTTCTTACAGTCATCGGCACAGCGGCAATGCTTTGGGTCGGTGGTTCGATCATCATCCACAGCCTGCATGAGCTGGGCTGGCATCTGCCTTATGAGTGGATCAAGGCGCAAGCTTCAATGCTCGCTTACGCCATTGGTGGGCCGACAGATGTGCTGAAATGGGTGTTCACAGCAGCGATGGACGGCATCTTCGGTGTTGCCCTCGGGCTGCTGCTGATCCCGATTGCCACAAAGCTCATAACGCCCGTTTGGCGCGCGATCTTCCGGCGCAAGGCCTAGTCTTCTTCTCTTTCTAAGTATCCTAGGGAGGGTGCGAGGGGCCAGCCCCTCGCACCCTCCCGTTTTTTACTTAGAGCAGGCTGCGCACTTTCGCTGCAACGCCCTCAGCCGTAATGCCGAACTTTTCGTAAAGCACTTCGGCAGGGGCTGAGGCGCCAAAGCCCTCCATGCCGACGAAACCGGCTTTGTTGGCTTTGCCACGCTCGCCAGAAAGCCATTTGTCCCAGCCCGTCTGGCAGCCCGCTTCGACAGCAACCCGCACCGGTCCCCCGGGCAGAACGCGGCGCCGCAGCGCTTCTTCTTGCTCTTCAAACAGCTCCCAGCACGGCATCGAGACAACCCGTGTTCCGATCCCGTCAGCTTCCAGCAAGGCCCGCGCTTCCATCGCGATAGACACTTCAGAGCCCGTCGCCAGGATGATCGCTTGACGCTTGCCAGTTGCGTCCGCCAAAACATAAGCGCCCTGGGCCGTCATGTTCTTGTTCTTATGCTCAAGGCGCACGGTTGGCAGGCCTTGGCGTGTGAGCGCTAGCACAGATGGCACTGTCTTGCTCGTGAGCGCGATCTCCCAAGCTTCCGCTGTCTCGACAGTGTCGGCGGGGCGGAAGGTATAGCTGTTGGGGGTCGCACGGCAGATCGCGAGGTGCTCGACAGGTTGGTGTGTCGGGCCGTCTTCGCCAACGCCAATGCTGTCGTGGGTCATCACGAAAACTGTCGGAATACCCATCAGTGCAGCGAGGCGCATGGAGGGGCGCGCGTAGTCGGTGAAGGTAAAGAAGGTGCCGCTGTAAGGGCGGATACCGCCGTGCAGCACCATCCCGTTCATCGCGGCGGCCATGCCGTGCTCGCGGATACCCCAGTAAACATAGCGCCCGCCACGGTTGTCTACGTCAAACACGCCCAGATCAGCCGTTTTCGTGTTGTTTGAGCCTGTCAGGTCGGCTGAGCCGCCAACTGTCTCGGGCATGATCGGGTTGATCACTTCGAGCACGGTTTCCGACGACTTGCGCGTTGCCATTTTAGGCGCGCCTTCCGACATCTGCTTTTTCAGTGCTTTGATGGTGGCTGAAAGCTTTTTGGGCGCTTCCAGCGCATAGGCGCGCGTGAAGTCGGCCTGCTTGCGGCCCGAAATCGTCGCAAATCGCGCTTCCCATTCAGCGCGCTCGGTTGCGCCGCGTGCGCCAATGGCTTCCCACTGCTGTTTGACGTCACTTGGGATGTCAAACGGGCCGGTTGTCCAGCCGTAGGCTTTCTTGGCGGCCGCCAGCTGGTCAGGGTCGGTCAGGGCGCCGTGGCCTTTTGAGGTGTCCTGTGCCGCGTGGCCCAGAGCGATATGCGTTTTACAGGCGATCATTGAAGGCTTGCTGCTAGCGCTCTTGGCTTTGACGATCGCCGCGTCGATTGCGTCAGGGTCGTGACCATCGATCTCGATCACCTGCCAGCCAGCGGCTTTGAAGCGCTGCACCTGATCTGTGCGGTCTGACAGCTCGACAGTGCCGTCGATTGTGATGTTGTTATTGTCCCAGAAGACGATCAGCTTGCCGAGCTGGTGTCGGCCCGCGATGCCGATGGCCTCGTGGCTGATGCCCTCCATCAAGCAGCCGTCGCCTGCCATGACATATGTATAGTGGTCAACAACCTTGCGGCCGTATTGCGCGCGCTGGATCTCTTCGGCCATTGCGAAGCCAACCGCGTTGGCGATGCCTTGGCCAAGTGGGCCTGTTGTTGTTTCGATGCCTTTGGCGTGGCCATACTCGGGGTGGCCAGCCGTAATCGCCCCCCATTGGCGGAAGTTCTTGATCTGCTCCAGTGTCATGTCCTCATAGCCTGTGAGGTGCAGCAGAGAATAGAGCAGCATAGAGCCGTGGCCCGCCGAGAGAATAAAACGGTCGCGATCGGGCCAGTCAGGAGCCTTCGCGTCAAACTTGAGGTGTTTCTCAAAAAGAACCGTCGCAACATCGGCCATGCCCATCGGCATGCCTGAGTGGCCCGAATTGGCGGCCGCAACAGCATCAAGTGTCAATGTGCGGATCGCGGCAGCGCGCATCCAGTGTTCAGGGTGTGACGTGCGAAGAGCAGCAATATCCAAGGGTTCATCCTCATCTGAGCGGTGTGATTTTTCACAGGTTGAATATCAGGCCCACAGTATAAGGCAACGCGCTTTCTGGGTGCAGGGTGCACAAAGCTGAAAAGATCGCTTAAACTTAAGTGATTGGAGGCCGAAGTTGCAGTAACTTGATTCGTTTCAAGCCAGCAGAACAGGCGAAATACCAGAGCGAGACAGAGCTTATGAGTGAAATTGACGAGCTAGAAAGGCGCATTACAGCCGCGCTCGAGCGGATTGGCAAAAGCGTAGAGAGCTTTGAAGCGACACCAGGCGGGGCTGACCCGGAAGAGATGGCAGCCCTCAAGGCGGCACTTGAAGAAGAGAAGCTGGTGAGTGCGCAACACGAAGAGCGGATCAAGAAGCTTCACAGCAAGCTTGATGCCCAGAGTGCAGGCCTTGGCGACGAGCTCGAGGCACAGCGCATGGCCACGGCCAAGCTTGATATGGAAATGCAACGCATGCGCGCGGCCAATGAACAGTTGCGCGCCTCGAATGCGGCGTTGCGCGAAGCCAATGAAAAGGGTGTCGGCGAGCCACATCTTATAAACAAGGCGATGTTGGCCGAGCTTGAGGGCCTGCGCGCAGCGCGCGCCGTCGACATAGCTGAAACTGGCGCAATCGTTGACACGATAGGGGCCTTGCTCAGCCAAGCCTCCGCCACAGCAGAGGAGCAAGCCTGATGCCAGAGATTGAAATCAACATCGGGGGCCGAAGCTTTGAAGTGGCCTGCCAAGAGGGCGAAGAGCACTACCTGCAGAGCGCCGCCGCGATGCTCAACATTGAAGCCAGCACGCTGACCGAGCAAATCGGACGCCTGCCTGAGCCGCGCATGCTGTTGATGGCGGGGCTGATGCTGGCGGACAAGACAGCGGGCCTCGAAGACAAGCTCAAATCCCGCGACGAGAGGATTGGAGACCTTGAACGCGAGATTGCCCGGCTCAACGCTTTGCCCGCGCCTGAAGCCGAGCGCATTGAAGTGCCTGTCGTGCCAGCCTCGCTTACAGACAGTCTCGCCGAGCTTGCCGCACGGGCCGAAGCCGTTGCCGGAGACCTTGAAGACCGCCTCGGAGCAGAGTCTTCGGGAGGATAATTTCAATCAGGCCGTTTTTCGTATTGCAAAGCCGTGCCGAACGGGGCTAAAGAGCCGCACGGTCCGGGGCGTAGCGCAGTCTGGTAGCGCACCTGTTTTGGGTACAGGGGGTCGTAAGTTCGAATCTTACCGTCCCGACCATTTTCCACATGTTTGTGAACATCACCGCCAAACGGCGGCCCCGACTGCGGGGCTGCTGTGGTATGCGCTCTGCCTTTCCACCATATCTAGTAAAGCGCCCAGGTTTTCATTGGTCCGATGATCTGGTGCAACCGGCCGCCTGATTCTGACACTGATCTGGGGATCGCGCCCGAAAGCGGGCCGAGACGCGAAGTTTGTTTCGCGGCTCTAAAGTTTTTTTAAAAGTGCTCTGAAATGCAGCTTAAAGGGTTAACAACTCGACAGTCGTTTCAGAGTAAAAGTTAACGAAAGACCGTAAGGGTGCTAAAACTTTGACGTTTCCAGCTGCACTCTGAAATGTTGTTTTGCCGCTCGGTTGTGGAGAAGTTTGTGGGTGAATCACCGCAACCCCGAAACCGACTGCAGTTGTTGATTGGGTCAACCGTAAATCTGGGAATATTAAAAAAAGTTTAAGTTGACCGACTATGGGTAAATACGCCAAGTAGTAGGGGCTGAGCGCAAGACCACAATATATAGGGGTCAGCAATCAGCTGGGACAGGTTTAGGTCACGCTATTAAAATTCGCGTCAAAAGCGCATAAACTTAAGTGGCAACTCATTTTGCCAGCTAAGGCGCTATTGTGTTGATCCTAACCTGCACGTTTGCAGCGAGCCTTGGTGTTCGCTGTGTTTGTTGGGAACGTTGACACAAGGCTAGGCAGTGACATGAAGATCGAAAGAAAATTTACCGAGGCAGGCAAAGACGCATATGCGAGCATCGAGTTCGTTAAAACAGCGTCGGAAATTCGCAACCCGGACGGCACCGTGGTTTTTCAGCTTGAAGGCGTCGAAGTGCCCGCTAGCTGGAGCCAAGTTGCCTCTGATGTGATTGCGCAGAAATATTTCCGCAAAGCCGGCGTTCCTGCCGCGATGAAGAAGGTCAAAGAAGCCGGTGTTCCCGAGTTTCTCTGGCGCTCGGAGCCAGCCACCGACAGCACAGAAATCGGCGGTGAAATTTCCGCCAAGCAGGTTTTCGACCGTCTCGCAGGCGCCTGGGCCTATTGGGGCTGGAAGGGCGGCTACTTCACAACCGAAGAAGACGCTTCAGCCTACTTTGACGAGATGCGCTATATGCTCGCGACCCAACGCGCGGCACCGAACTCGCCACAGTGGTTCAACACAGGCCTTCACTGGGCTTACGGCATCGACGGGCCAGGTCAGGGCCACTACTACGTTGACTACAAATCAGGCGAGCTGACAAAGTCACAAAGCTCATATGAGCACCCGCAGCCACACGCCTGCTTTATCCAATCCGTCAAGGATGACCTCGTCGGCGACGGCGGCATCATGGACTTGTGGGTGCGTGAAGCGCGTCTGTTCAAGTATGGCTCCGGCACCGGCACCAACTTCTCGCACCTGCGCGCCTCAGACGAAGCGCTTTCAGGTGGCGGCAAGTCATCAGGCCTCATGGGCTTCCTCAAGATCGGCGACCGGGCAGCTGGCGCGATCAAGTCGGGCGGCACAACGCGCCGCGCAGCCAAAATGGTGATCGTCGACGCCGATCACCCCGATATCGAAGAGTACATCAACTGGAAGGTCAAAGAAGAGCAGAAGGTTGCTTCTATCGTGGCTGGCTCCAAGATGCACGAAGAGCGCCTCAACGAGATATTCACAGCCATCCGCGGCTGGGACGGCAGCACAGAAGACGCCGTAGACCCGAAGAAGAACGAACAGCTGAAAGACGCCATTCGTGGCGCGAAAAAAGTTCACATTCCAGAGACTTACGTCAAGCGCGTGCTGGACTACGCAAAGCAGGGCTTCGGCAGCATTGAGTTCCCGACATATGACACAGACTGGGACAGCGAAGCCTACGCCTCGGTTTCGGGCCAGAATTCAAATAACTCTATCCGCGTGACCAACGCTTACCTTCAGGCTGTCAAAGACGACGCAGACTGGGAGCTTATCCGCCGCACCGACGGCACGGTTGCAAAAACGATCAAGGCGCGCGACCTCTGGGATGACGTTGGCCACGCCGCTTGGGCCTGTGCCGATCCGGGCATCCAGTTCCACGACACTGTCAACGAGTGGCACACATGCCCCGAAGACGGCGAAATTCGCGGCTCGAACCCGTGCTCTGAATACATGTTCCTTGATGACACGGCCTGTAACCTTGCCTCGATGAACCTGCTAACCTTCCTTGAAGACGGCAAGTTCAACGCGGAAGACTACATGCACGCCACACGCCTGTGGACAGTGACGCTCGAAATCTCCGTGACAATGGCGCAGTTCCCGTCAAAAGAAATCGCGCAGCGCTCGTATGACTTCCGCACATTGGGCCTTGGCTATGCCAACATTGGCGGCTTGCTGATGAACATGGGCCTTGGCTATGACAGCGACGAAGGCCGCGCGATTGGCGCTGCTCTCACAGCCATCATGACAGGTGTGAGCTATGCCACATCAGCCGAAATGGCCGGAGAATTGGGCGCGTTTGCAGGTTACGAGAAAAACAAAGAGCACATGCTCCGCGTTATTCGCAACCACCGCAACGCAGCCTACGGCGCAACAGAAGGCTACGAGAAGCTGGAAGTGAAGCCTGTGCCGCTTGATCTGGCAAACTGCCCTGACAGCCAGTTGGTTGACTTGGCAATGGCTGTCTGGGACGAAGCCTACAAGCTCGGCGAGAAGCACGGCTACCGCAACGCGCAGGTTTCTGTGATTGCTCCAACAGGCACAATCGGCCTCGTGATGGATTGCGACACGACAGGCATCGAGCCAGACTTCGCTTTGGTGAAGTTCAAAAAGCTCGCAGGTGGCGGTTACTTCAAGATCATCAACCAGTCGGTTCCGGCCGCGCTTGAGAAGCTGGGCTATGGCAGCGCCCAGATCGAAGAGATCGTCTCGCACGCTGTCGGCCACGGCACGCTCGGCAACGCGCCAGGTATCAACCACACCTCGCTGATCGGCCACGGCTTCGGCCAAGCCGAGATCGACAAGGTTGAAGCGGCTCTTGGCACGGCATTCGACATCCGCTTTGTCTTCAACCAGTGGACATTGGGCGAAGACTTCTGCACCAAAACACTCGGTATTCCTGCTGCTAGGTTGAACGATCCGACGTTTGATCTGCTCAAGCACCTTGGTTACGCCCGCGCTGACATTGACGCGGCCAACAACCACGTTTGCGGCACGATGACACTGGAAGGCGCACCGCACCTGCAAGAAAAGCACTACAACGTGTTTGACTGCGCGAACCCATGCGGCAAAACCGGCAAGCGCTATCTCTCGACAGAAAGCCACATCCACATGATGGCGGCAGCGCAAAGCTTCATCTCCGGCGCGATCAGTAAAACTGTCAACATGCCAAACGATGCGACTATTGAGGACTGCCAGAAAGCCTACGAGCTGTCATGGTCACTCGGTGTCAAAGCCAACGCGATCTACCGCGACGGCTCAAAGCTATCACAGCCACTTGCGTCAGCTCTGGTTGAGGATGACGATGAGGCGATGGAAATCTTGGAGACTGGCTCCGCGCAAGAAAAGGCAGCCGTGCTTGCCGAGAAGATCGTCGAGAAGATCGTCGTTAAAGAGGTGATCAAGTCACATCGCGAGAAGATGCCTGAGCGCCGCAAGGGCTACACGCAAAAAGCGGTTGTTGGCGGCCACAAGGTTTACCTGCGCACAGGTGAATACGAAGACGGCAACCTCGGCGAGATCTTCATCGACATGCACAAAGAGGGCGCAGGCTTTCGCGCGATGATGAACAACTTCGCCATCGCGGTGTCGGTTGGCCTCCAGTATGGCGTGCCGCTCGAAGAGTTCGTTGACGCCTTCACCTTCACCAAGTTCGAGCCAGCTGGCATGGTTCAGGGCAACGACAGCATTAAGAATGCCACGTCGATCCTTGATTATATCTTCCGCGAGTTGGCCGTGTCCTACCTTGATCGCACCGATCTTGCCCACGTCAAGCCATCAGGCGCGAGCTTTGATGACATTGGCCGCGGCGAGGAGGAGGGCGTGAGCAACATTCAGGAGATGAGCGACACAGCCGCGTCGCGCTCGCTTGAAATGCTTAAGCAAGTCAGCTCGACAGGCTACCTGCGCAAGCGCATGCCACAAGAGCTGATCGTGCTTCAGGGCGGCCAAGCCCACGGCGGCATGGCTCTTGGCGGTGCTGACCCTGTCAGCGCGCTCAACGCCTTGGTGCCAGAAACGGCAGAGCCAATCACAGGTGGCGACACGCTGGCGACGACAACGAGCACAGCAGCTGTCAGTTCGGGCATGATGGCCATGGACGAACGCACCAAAGCCAAGATGCAGGGCTATGAAGGCGAAGCTTGTGGCGACTGCGGCAACTACACGCTGGTGCGCAACGGCACCTGTATGAAGTGCAACACATGTGGCGCCACATCTGGCTGCTCATAAATCTACCAGTCACGGGGCGGGTGCGCTCGCCCCATGAAGACGTTCAGGCCGCAGGCATAAAACAAATAGAGCGGTGATAAATAAGTGAGCCTGAACGGCGAAACTTTACAGGGGGCCACTGCGGCCCCCTTTTTTTGATTCAAAATTGCGTCGGAGGCCGAAGCAGTCGAGCCAAGGCTCCTGCGCGAAATCACGCCCGTTTAGGCTGTATGTGATGGCGTGTATTCGCCCAACCAACAGAGCGAAATTTTGCTGAGCCAACAGGCGCTTAGGCGAAAGGGGCATTTGGGCGGCTCTTGGCGCTTTTTGGTGGGTTTGCGGCCTCGCGCTTCCGCAAGCTGACGGGCTGTGGCTGAGTGAGCCTCGAGCAACACCGCTCAGGAACGTAAAAGGAAACACGACATGAAAAAGCTGACACTCTCACTCGCAGCCCTCGCAACCGCCGTGACACCGGCACTGGCAATGGGCGCTGGCGCCGTGGAAGTTGACGCCAATGGCGACGGACTTCTGACCATCGAAGAAGTGCAAGCGGTTTTCCCGTCCGTCACAGCTGAA
This sequence comes from uncultured Lentibacter sp., assembly GCA_947497495.1. GTDB lineage: Bacteria > Pseudomonadota > Alphaproteobacteria > Rhodobacterales > Rhodobacteraceae > Lentibacter. The sequence goes on along the minus strand of CANMGT010000002.1, from coordinate 360,678 downwards.
AGCTTTTCGGCGATGGATGCCAATGCGGACGGCGCGCTTGACGACAGCGAAATTAAAGCTGCCGAAGAAGCAGGCCTGCTCAAAGTCGAAGGCTAAGGTCTCACACCTCTCGAAACACCCTGTCAAACAAAGGATAAACCCATGCTCAAACGTACAAACGCTCTCACAATCGCGGCGATGTTTGCCGTTCTCGCGCCTTCAATTGTAGCCGCGGACACGCTCACAGACCTTGACGCAAATGAAGACACGATGGTGACGATCGACGAAGTCACAGCCGTCTATCCCGAGACAACCGAAGACGCTTTTTCGGCGATGGATGCCAACGCGGACGGCTCGCTTGATGCGGTTGAAATCGAAGCAGCGCAAAACGCGGGCATGCTCAAACCTGCGGAGTGAGCCCCTCGTGCTGACAACGAGTTGACCTTGTTAGAGCAGAGGGCTGCGGCGCGTTCTATGCCTCAAAATGGGTGCCGCAGCTCTTGAAGGAAGGCCTCAAAGCGCTTGTCTTTGAGGCCTTTTTCTACTTTGAGCGCTTGAGCATTCCAAACAGATCGCGCGGGTCATCAGGGTCGGCAAGCATGTCGAGCTCCTGAAAGAATGGCGTGTTCTTAATGTGCTCTTTCACATAACGCAGCGCCGAGAAGTCCTCGATGGCAAAGCCCACACTGTCAAACAGGGTGATTTGTTTGTCGCTCACACGGCCCTTTGCGGAGCCGTTGATAACCTGCCAAAGCTCGGTCACGGGGTGATCTTCCGCAAGCTGTTGGATCTCGCCCTCCACGCGAGTTTGCGGCGGGAACTCAACGAAAATGTCAGAGCGGTGCAGGATCGCGGGCGCAAGCTCTGTCTTGCCCGGACAGTCGCCGCCGATCGCGTTGATATGTACGCCCGCGCCGACCATGTTGTCGGTCAGGATCGTCGCGCATTGCTTGTCGGCGGTGCAGGTGGTGATAATCTGCGCGCCTTCCATGCTTTCCTCTGCGCTGGTGCAGCTGACAACGTTCACCCCCATGCCATGTAGGTTGCGCGCGGCCTTTTCTGTGGCCGCGGAGTCCACATCATAAAGCCGTACTGTTTCAAGCCCGATGATTGCCTTCATCGCCATGGTTTGAAACTCGCTTTGGGCGCCATTGCCGATCATCGCCATCGTCGTTGCGCCTTTGGGGGCGAGAAACTTCGCCGCCATCGCCGAAGAGGCGGCGGTGCGCAGCGCGGTGAGCAGGGTCATCTCCGTCAGCAGCGTCGGGTAGCCTGTGTAAACGTCCGCGAGCAGGCCAAAAGCCGTCACGGTTTGCAGGCCCTCAGAAGTGTTCTTGGGGTGGCCGTTGACGTATTTGAAGCCGTAAGCCTCACCGTCAGAGGTTGGCATCAGCTCGATCACGCCAACATCGGAGTGCGAGGCAACGCGCGGCGTTTTGTCAAACAGCTCCCAGCGGCGAAAGTCTCGCTCTATTTCGTCAGCAAGGCCGCGCAACATTGGCTCGAGGCCGATGTGATGCACGAGGTTCATCATGTTCGCGACTGAAACAAACGGCACCAGCGCTTTGTGGGATGGGTTCGGGTTGGTCATGTAGTCACTCCTGACAAGGCGGGACGGGCCGCAAGGTGAATGCCGGCGATCATGCAGCGCGCAGAGCCGCCCGCACTTTCGATGGTGGGTAAGTCGAGCGGGAGCAACGTGAGGCTGTGCTCCAATCGCTCTTTCTGGTCGACGGTGAGGGCCGCGTGGGCGCGGGAGGACAGCGCAAGCACAAGCCCGTCCTGGCCAACAAGCTCGATAGCGTTGCCCGCAAACTCTCCGATCTGTGCTTCACTCAGTGCGATCACGTCACGGCCGCTTTCCTGCAGGCGCTCGACAATTGTGTCGCGACGCTCGGCGTCTTTGACCATGTCCAACCCGACCATGGCGCAATGGGTGCCGATGAACATCAAGACATTGGTATGATAAACAGGGGCACCGAGGCTGTTGGCCGCGTCAAACACGATCGGCTCATAGGCAAAACGGGTGCAGAACCGCTCGAGCAGGATAGGGTCAGCGCGGTGCGAGCGGGCCACAAAGGCCAGCCGCCCGATGTGGTCAAGCACCATAGCGCCTGTGCCTTCCAGCGACAGGCCGTCAGGCTCAAGCCCCGAGTAGTCCGTCACTTCGGCAACGCGGTAGTTGCGCTTGAGCATCTCGATGACATCCATACGCCGCTCGCGGCGACGGCTTTCTGCATACATCGGATAGATCGCGACATGGCCGCCGTGATGTGTTGAAAACCAGTTGTTCGGAAAGATGCTATCGGGTGTGTCCTGAGCGGCGTCTTGAAAGACATGCACGGCGACGCCCGCTCCGCGGAGCTTCTCTACGGATGTGTCAAACTCGTTTTGAGCCCGTTGGGCAACTTCGGCGGCCTCCATGTTGGGGATCGACTGGAAGCTGTTGTCCGCCGCCGTTTCCGGATTGGGCGTAAAGCGGTTCGGGCGCACCATGACAACTGAGGAGGGGGCTTGAACGCTCATGTGAAGGCTCTTGTGGGGCGGTCGAAAACGCGCCGGCCAAGGGCTGAGGCGGCCAGGTCAACCATCACCTGAGCAGTGCGTCCGCGCTCGTCGAGGAATGGGTTTAGCTCAACCAGATCAAGCGAGGTCATCAACCCGCTGTCACTGATCATTTCCATCACGAGATGAGCCTCGCGCATGGTTGCACCGCCTGGCACTGTCGTGCCGACCGCTGGCGCGAAGGACGGATCAAGGAAGTCAACGTCAAGGCTCACATGCAAAGCGCCATTGGCTTTCTTGACCATCGCCAGAAATTCGGCCAGCGGCCCCGCGATGCCAGTCTCGTCGATCATCCGCATGTCATAGGCGCGGATACTCGTCTCCTGCATGGCCTCGCGCTCTGCTTGATCAACTGAGCGCAGGCCCAGGATGCAGACGTTTTCCTGCGGCACGGGTTTGGCGAGCTTCGGAAAGCCGCCAAAGCCCGTGCGCCCTGTGACATAGCCAATCGGCGTGCCGTGCAGGTGCCCGCTCTCTGTGGTTTCGGGCGTGTGGTAGTCGGTGTGCGCGTCAAGCCAAAGCACAAACTGCGGCCGATCATGCGCGGCGGCATGGGCGGCAACACCTGCAACGGAGCCAAGAGACAGGGCGTGATCGCCCCCTAAAAAAATGGGCAAGCCTTTCGCCATAGCATCTTGCCCCGCGCGCAACAGGCGGTTTGTCCAGCCGATCGTCTCATGATGCGCATAGATATGCGCGTCAGGGTCATCTGGGGTGTGTTCCGCGGGCGTAAGATTGCCCCAGTCGCGCACCTTATAGCCAAGGTTGGCGAGCGCACGGCCAAGGCCGGCGGTGCGGTAAGCGTCGGGGCCCATGAGGCACCCGGCGCGGCGCTTGCCCGAATCCACAGGCGCGCCAATCAGAATGATGTTTTTCATGGGGAAGAGTCCTTTGTCCTGTCGTTGTTACGGCTATAGCAACCAATTCGGGTTGCCGTTTAGCTGTCGTTATGATCAATTGGGGGCATAAATGATCGAATTGGATAGGGTGGTTGCCTAAATGGATGATCTTGATCGTAAGCTTCTGGCCGCCCTGCGCCACAATGCGCGCGCCTCGCTGTCTGACTTGGGCCAAGAGCTTGGCGTTACCCGCGCGACGGTGCGCAGCCGCATTGAACGGCTTGAGCAGCGCGGCGAAATTCTCGGCTATTCGGTGGTACTCAAGGGCGATGGCGCTTCAGAGCCTGTGCGTGGCTTGATGATGATCGGGATCGAGGGCAGGGGTACCGAGCGTATCATGCGCCAGATCAAGGGGTTAAGCGCTGTACGCCATGTCTACAGTACCAACGGGCGTTGGGACGTGATCGCCGAGATCGGCACCGAGAGCCTTGAGCTGTTTGACAGCATTCTCGCGCAGATACGAAAATTTGACGGGGTCAGCACCAGCGAAACCTCGCTTTTGCTCAGCACCAAAAAGTAGCGCTCAAACGCGGGTTTTCGCGGCGAGCACCCACACCAGCACCAGGCCAAGCGAGAAGATCGCATTCCAGCTCGCCATCGACAGAGTGAATAGCTCCCAAGGGGCTTCGTCACAGCGCACAATCGGCGCGTTCATGATTTTGTCCATCAGCTCTGCCGTCGACAGGCCGCTGTTGTCGCTTGAAGTGCAGCTCGCCGGGCCAGCCCAGAGTTTGCGCTCAACACCTGTGTGGTAGAGGCCAATAGCCGCCGTGGTAAGCGCTGCCAATCCGCCCATCAGTGGCCAGAAACGGCCCGGAACCATCAGCGCGATCACCCCGATTGCGATCGCGGCCACATGCGGGTAACGCTGCCAGTAGCAGAGCTTACAAGGCGGCATATCCCCGACATATTGAAAGGCCAAAGCCCCAAGCATTGCTGCGGCAGAGCCACCGGCTGCCAGCAGGATGAGATGAGGCCGAGAAAGTGTCATATGTATTTCACCATGTAGAAGCCGCCGAGCAAGACGACGATAAACAACACAAACATAATGCCGAGCCGCTTTTCGATAAAGTCACGAATTGGTGCGCCAAACTTCCACAACAGCGCCGCGACGATGAAAAAACGTAAGCCGCGTGCGAAAATGGAGGTGACGATGAAGGTCAGAAGAGGCATGCCCGTCCAGCCAGACATGATGGTGATGACCTTGTAAGGAAAGGGCGTCATCCCCGCGATCAGCACAGCCCAGAAGCCGAAGTCGTTGAAACGTGTGTTGAAGGCCTCGGCGGCGTCGGCCTTGCCCAAAGCTTCCAAAATTGGCTGGCCGAGGGTATCAAAGGCCAGAGCGCCGATGGCATAGCCCGCAAGGCCGCCGATCACCGAGGCGACCAGCGCCACCGTAGCGATCAGGAACGCCCGCGAAGGGCGTGCAAGGATCATCGGGATCATGATAATGTCTGGCGGAATGGGAAAGATCGACGCTTCAATAAATGCGATTAACGCAAGCCACCACAAGGCCTGTGGGTGCTCGGCGAGGCGCATTGTCCAGCCGTATAAACTGCGCAACATATCCTGCTCTTTTTCTTATTCTTTTCCCATATAGGGCAGGGGTTTTGCGCTGGCGTCAAGACTTGGGCGGGGTTAATCTTGACACAAGCATGGTTTGGAGGCCGGAAATGACAGTTTTGATCGCGGGCGCAGGGATTGGCGGGCTGAGCTTGGGGCTTTCGCTTCACCAACTGGGCATTGACTTCCGGATCTATGAAGCTGTGCGCGACATGCGCCCGCTCGGCGTGGGAATCAACGTGCAACCGCATGCGATCCGCGAGTTGTTCGAACTGGGGCTTGAGGCCGAGCTTGATGCCGTGGGTTTGCGTACTGAAGAAGTCGGGTATTTCTCGGCGCAGGGTGGCGAGATCTGGCGCGAGCCGCGTGGCGCTTTTGCGGGCTATAACTGGCCGCAATACTCTATACACCGTGGCGAAATGCAGATGCTGCTGATGCGCGCCTTGAAAGAACGGGCAGGGGACGGCTGCATTGTCATGGGCTCTGCGGTGCGTGGCTGGGAAGAAAAGGCGCGCGGTGTCGTCGCCTCGCTTTACGACCGCGTCACAGGCGAGAGCCATGGCGAAGTTACAGGCAGTGTGTTTGTGGCCGCTGACGGGATCAACTCTGCCGCCCGCGCAGCCCTTTACCCTGACGAAGGTCCAGCCCATTGGGGGGGCACGATGATGTGGCGCGGCACAACCCGCGGGCCCAAGTTTCTCACAGGCCGCACGATGGCGATGGCGGGACGCAAGGATTGCAAGTTCGTTTGCTACCCGATCCACGACTATGGTGATGGAACCTGCGAGATCAACTGGATTGCCGACCGCGCGATGCCAGCGGATTACGTCTGGCGCGAGCAGGACTGGAACCGCGAAGGCGTGCTGGAGGACTTCCTGCCCGCATTCGAGGGCTGGGAGTTTGACTGGCTCGACGTGCCTGCAACCATACGCGCGGCGGGTAGCATCTATGAATATCCGATGGTTGACCGTAACCCGCTGCCGCGCTGGAGCCACCGCCGGATGACGCTCTTGGGGGATGCTGCCCATGCGATGTATCCGATCGGTTCCAACGGGGCGAGCCAGGCGATCCTGGATGCACGGGTGCTCGCGTGTGAGCTGCGCGACAAGGGGTGCACCTCGGAAGCGCTGGAGGCCTACGACATTGAGCGCCGCGAAAAAGTTAACGCGCTGGTATTGGCCAACAGGGGTGACGGGCCTGACCGCGTGCTTGATATCGTGGCCGAGCGCGCGCCTGATGGCTTTGGCGACATCTCCGAGGTGATGAGCAAAAGCGAGCTTGAAGGCGCGGCCAACGCTTACAAGAAACTCGCGGGTATGGATATCGAGGTGCTCAACAGCCGGCCGCCGATCATTGAAATGCCTGCTTAACAATTGCTCAGTTAGATCGCCTTTGATCCACGCCTGATACGGTCAGGGTGGATGTAGTGAAACACATGTTCAAGCTCGCACCGTGATCAAAGAGCGCCCAATTCCCAAAAGCTCCACCTGTGTTTTGGGCCAAAGTGGGGCAAGAAAATGACGAAAGCTTCTGGCTTGAAGCGCATATCTCCGGTCTGGAGAGCGCTTTCAACGGGCTTTATCGCGCCTGATGCTGTTGCGAGAGCGCCGATGGCTGCGCTAAAGGCGCCGCGACACAGCCTGCACGCCGCGTTAAACGCAGCGGGGGAAAGCCGCGAGGGGGCCGCAACGGCAGAATTCCTTGCTTAAACTGCTATTTTGGGCTTTTCGTGCGGTGCACAAGGCGCTAAATAGCCCCCAGTGCCCAAGTGGTGGAATGGTAGACGCGTCGGATTCAAAATCCGATTCCTTAACGGGAGTGTGGGTTCAAGTCCCACCTTGGGCACCATCCTCAATCTCAATCTGTTGATTCGCCGGTTTCCCAGTAACGATTCGCGAGTTGAATTGTGGCAATTTTCGTCAAACGTGGCCAATTCGTGGCACTTGGCGCAATTGATCTCGAATTCGTGATCAATCCGAAAACCCGTTTTCCGGGTGAATGCCCGCCTGCACAACAAAAGAAAACGAGAGTTAACTGTTTCCAGTTAGTAAACAGTGGTCAAAATAGCGATAGATCGTTTTTGGTGAGGATTTTGTAAAATCTTAATAAAAACAGCAGCTTAATCTTTCGTTAAGGGGAGAAACTGCGCATTTTAACGTGTCACAGCGCCTTGAAATAAGGCAGTGCTAAACTTGACTAAGCAAGGTTACGGGGAGATTTTCAAAGCTTTTCCCAACAAATTTAGCTTTTGAGGGGAGTACAATTTTCGTATGAATGAGGATGCCCAACTGGGGGGCGTAGTAAGTAGGTCACGGGGGCGACCGCCAAACTGCGATGCATCTGGACGATGCGAGAAGCGCTGCAAATCCAATCTGCTTTGGTTTTGTTGCGATTGCTGCCAAATATGTGTGCCCTCTCGGGGTGCGCCTAAGCTTGCTGCAATTCCTTTTCCGTTCTCCACCAATGTTTTCGCGAAGATTTAGCGGATTGCTCGGCTAGTGCCGATTTAGTCCAATTCATTCGGCGGCCGGGGTTTCCCCGACGTGGTGTTAAAGGAAGGGTCTATTATGGCTGATCTGATTTTAAGTTGGGGCGCGTTCGGGGCATACGGCACGCAGATCCTAGGTGGCGAAAGCGTCGACACTGGCGGCATTGATGTGTCTGTCGGATTTGCAGTGCAAGACGAAGGCGCCAACGCGGTCACCTTTGATGCGCCAGGCTATGTGGGCACCGGAGAAGACTTCAGCGATCAGTCCTTCCTCAAGCTTGACGGTCAAGGCGGCGAAGGCGGCGTTGACGACACATCGATCACCACAATTGATTTCTCATCTTCCAACCCGCTTTATTCTGGCTCGGTGCAAGATGTGCAGTTCCGCATCAATGATATTGACAGCGGTGGCTCTGACGTTGACCCAGGCACACCCAACCACCAGGACATTGTGACGATCCGCGCCTACGGCCCCGACGGCGAAGAGATCCCTGTTCTGTACACATCAGGTTCAGCCGTTGACGAAAGCGGCAACGTTTTGACAGGTAACGAGCCGAACGCCGCTTATACAGACGGCAACGCTTCAACGCTCGTCAGCATTGCTGGCCCGGTTTCCTATATCGAAATCGAGTACGATAACGGCGAAGTTGGCGAACAGACAGTTCAAGTGTCAGACATTCACTTCTCAACCATTGACGCTGACGAAAACGTTGCGCCAAACGCGGTTGATGATGCAGAAGACACCGATGAAGGCGTGGCCGTTGTTGTTGACGTGACCGCCAATGACAGCGACGCAAACGGCGATCCGCTGACAGTCACAGGTACGACAGACCCGGCCAACGGCTCGGTTGTTGTGAACGGCGACGGCACGGTGACCTACACGCCAGACGCTGGCTTTGTGGGCACGGACACGTTTGACTACACCATCGAAGATACCTTCGGTGCGCCAAGCACTGCGACAGTCACGGTCAACGTCACAGAGGGCGCTGGCCCCAACACCTTCCCGGTGGCCGGCGACGACGCTGCTGTCACAGACGAAGGCACAGCCGTGACCATTCCGGTTCTCGACAACGACAGTGACCCGGACGGTGATCCGCTCGAGGTGACGTCTGTCAGCACGCCTGACAACGGCACCGCTGTTGTGAATCCTGACGGAACAGTGACCTACACGCCAAACCCCGGCTTTGAAGGCACAGAGACCATCACCTATGTCGTGCAAGACGGCCAAGGCGGCTTTGACACAGCAGACGTCGTGATCACAGTGGGTGGCGGCAACGGCGCGCCGACAGCCGTCGATGACATGATCGATTGCGATGGCAGCACCGACTACATCCTGCCTGTGCTCGACAACGACACCGACCCGGAAGGCGATCCGCTGACAATCGTCGATGTGGCTGATCCTGCGAACGGCTCGGTTGTGATTAATGCTGACGGCACGCTCACATATACACCTGACGCGGGCTTTGACGGCGAAGAGACCTTCACCTACACAATCGAAGACACGGCGGGCAACAGCTCGACTGCCACAGTCACGGTTTGCGTGACCGCTGGCAACTCGGCGCCAACAGCCAATGATGACGCGGACACAACAGATGTCGACACATCGGTCGTGATCACGGTTCTGGGCAACGACACCGACCCTGAAAGCGATCCGCTGACAGTTACCGGTACGACAGACCCGGCCAACGGCTCGGTTGTTGTGAACGGCGACGGCACGGTGACCTACACGCCAGACGCTGGCTTTGTGGGCACGGACACGTTTGACTACACCATCGAAGACCCATCAGGCGGCACGTCGACGGCTACAGTTGTTGTGGTTGTCGAAGATACGGGCCCGAACGATCCGGCCACGCCAGTTGACGACAGCGCCACAACTGACGAAGACACGCCCGTCGTGATCTCGGTTCTGGACAATGACACAGACCCGGAAGGCGATGACCTGACCATCGTTGACGCGTCAGAGCCGACTAACGGCTCAATCGTTGTAAACCCTGATGGAACAATCACTTACACACCTGACGCTGGCTTCACGGGCACAGACTCGTTTGAATACACAGTCGAAGATGAAGGCGGCAACTACTCGTCAGCCGTTGTGACTGTGCAAGTGGGCGACCCGAACACCGCGCCAACGGCGAACGACGATGCGGACACGACCGACATCGACACGCCCGTTGTGATCACGGTTCTGGGCAACGACACCGACCCTGAAAGCGATCCGCTGACAGTTACCGGTACGACAGACCCGGCCAACGGCTCGGTTGTTGTGAACGGCGACGGCACGGTGACCTACACGCCAGACGCTGGCTTTGTGGGCACGGACACGTTTGACTACACCATCGAAGACCCGTCAGGCGGCACGTCGACGGCGACTGTGACGGTTGTTGTCGAAGACCCGAACACCGCGCCAACGGCGAACGACGATGCGGACACGACCGACATCGACACGCCCGTCGTGATCACGGTTCTGGGCAACGACACCGACCCTGAAAGCGATCCGCTGACAGTCACAGGTACGACAGACCCGGCCAACGGCTCGGTTGTTGTGAACGGCGACGGCACGGTGACCTACACGCCAGACACTGGTTTCACCGGCACGGACACGTTTGACTACACCATCGAAGACCCATCAGGCGGCACGTCGACGGCGACTGTCGTCGTGACAGTCGACGACGTTGCAGGCGAGCCTTTGATTGATGCGGATGTCTTTCCTGTTGATCCAACACTTCAGCCGCTTGACCCGCTCAATGGCTTTGACGAGGACCCAGACCCTTCTGACGACCTAGACGTCGAAGTTGGCACGGCTGGCGACGACACCTTCTCAACAGGTGACGACGCTGACACGATCACAGCGGGTGCTGGCAATGATATCATCGATAGTGGCATTGATGATGACTGGGTGAATGCTGGTGACGGCGACGACTTGATCACCGACGTTCAAGGCGCTGATTTCATCATCGGCGGCGCGGGCGACGACACGATCAATGTTGGCACAAACACCTTCTCTGACTACGAAGGTGACGATCCGAACTTCGGTCCGGGCACCTTCCTGACTGACACGCTCGGCTTCACGTCGGATGGCAACACAACCGACGGGCTCGACACTGTCTTTGGCGGCCTTGGTAACGACGTTATCAACACTGGCGACGACGCCGACGAAATCGACGGTGGCGATGGCAATGATACGATCAACGCAGGTATCGACGATGACACAGTCATCGGCGGAATGGGCGACGACAGCATCATCGGCGACCACGGTTCTGACAGCATCACAGGCAACGAAGGCGACGACTACATCGACGCTGGCAATGTCTCGCTTGGCGGCAATGAAGTCGACTCGATCGATGCGGTGCCTGAAAACGACCTCGACTATGTTGACGGTGGCGCAGGCAACGACACGCTCTTGGGCGGTGACGACGACGACACGCTTTTGGGTGGCGACGGCGACGACGTGCTCGACGGTGGTATCGACGAAGACAGCCTCATGGGCGGCAATGGCTCTGACACGGGCCTTGGCGGGCAGGGCGATGACTATATCGACTTGTCGGGCTTCGCACCTGAGCCAGACGATACAGACCTCGACCCAGCCAACGACCTTGACTATGCCGAAGGCGGCGCAGGCAATGATACGATCCTCACAGGCGATGACGATGACACGATCATCGGTGGCGCTGGCGACGATCTGATCGACGCAGGCATCGACGAAGACAGTGTTCTCGGTGGAGACGGTTCCGACACAATCGACGGCGGCGAAGGCGATGACTTCATCGACGCCTCGGGCGGCACACCGCTTACCGACGATGTTGACCCCGACGCAGACGATGACCGCGACAGCGTCACCGGCGGCGCAGGCAACGACACGATCCTCACGGGCGACGATGACGACACCATCACATCGGGCCAGGGCGACGACTATGTCGACGCAGGGATCGATGACGACACCGTCACAACCGGCACAGGGTCTGACACGGTTGTCGGCGGTGAAGGCAATGACGTGATCGACACGCAGGGCTTTGACTACGACGATGCGCCTGACAGCGAAGACCTCGACACTGAAAACGACCGCGACAGCGTTGTTGCCGGGGCTGGTGACGACATCATCACCACAGGCGATGACCGTGACACAATCGATGGTGGCGCAGGCAATGACGTGATCGACGCAGGTATCGACGATGACCTCGTTGACGCAGGCGACGGCGACGACACGGTTGACGCAGGCGATGGTAACGACACTGTTACAGGTGGCGATGGCAGCGATGTTGTTGACGGTGGCGATGGCGATGACTTCATCGACACATCAGGCCCGAACCCGATCCTTGATGCGACAGATCCGAACCCGCTTGACGACGCAGACAGCGTTGAAGGCGGCTCAGGAGCCGACACGATCATCACAGGCGACGATGCAGACACAATCCGCGGCGGCGCAGGCGACGACGTGATCGACGCTGGCATCGATAACGATGACATCATCGGTGGCACAGGCGACGACAGCATCACAGCTGGCGAAGGCGATGACACTGTCATCGGCGCGCTTGGCAACGATACTCTGATCGGCGGCGACGGCGACGACTACATGGATGGTGTGGTTGGCAACGATGTCTTCTCGGGCGGTGCAGGTGCCGACACGATGCTCGGCGGGCAGGGCCAAGACTTGTTTACGGACATCACCGCAGGTGATGTGGTTGACGGCGGCGCAGGGCCAGATGGCATTGCTCCCAACCCTGACTTCGACCCGACACAGCCGATCAGTGACACGAACCCAGAGTTCATGCCGAACCCTGATTTCGACCCAACGCAGCCGACTGGCCCGAACAACCTCGAGTTCCTGCCAAACGACTGGGATACGCTTGATCTCACAGGTGCAGCAGAAGCGGTGAACCCGGGCGGTAGCCTGAACGTCACCTACACCTCGGCTGACCGCGAAGACGGCTTTGTCGAGTTCCGCGATGCTGATGGCAACATCACATCAACCATGGAATTCGAAGAGATCGAAAACATCGTGCCTTGCTTTACGCCCGGCACAGCGATCGCCACACCTCGTGGGGAGCGCCTTGTTGAAGAACTCAAAGTCGGGGACAAGATCATCACCCGCGACAACGGCATTCAGGAAATCCGCTGGATGGGCACCAAGGCGCTCTCAGGGTTCGACCTCGCAAGGTCACCAAACCTGCGTCCGATCCTCATCCAGAAGGGCTCGCTTGGCAACAACCTGCCAGAGCATGACATCCTCGTCAGCCCGCAGCACCGGATCCTGCTGAACAACGAGCGCACCTCTCTCTACTTTGAAGAGACAGAAGTGCTCGCGGCGGCCAAACACCTCACCGGTCTCAAAGGGGTTGATGAAGTGGGCACGCTTGGGGTGACATATGTTCACTTCATGTTCGACAACCACGAAGTGGTGCTGTCAAACGGTGCTTGGACGGAAAGCTTCCAGCCTGGCCAGTCAGTTCTTGACGGCCTCGGTGTCGAGCAACGCGACGAAATCCTGCAGCTCTTCCCCGAGCTGACCACGCAGGAAGGCGTTGAAGACTACGCCGCCGCGCGTCGCTCGCTTAAGAAGCACGAAGCCAAACTTCTGGTGCGCTAACAAAGTAACGGGCTTCGCCAGGCGGCGAGGCCCACCACACCTACCGAAATTCACGAATATGCAGCCACGTTCGCACATTTCGCGAGCGTTTGGGGAAGGTCCGTTCACGCGCCTTCCCCATTTGCATCTTTAAGGCGAAGCCTCAGGCGCCTGTTAACCCTGCATTAAGCATTGAGGCAGAATTCACTGAAATTTTAACTCAATTACCGTGCCTTCGCCGCATTGACGCCATTTAGCATCAGCATGATGAGGGCATTGATAATGACAGCGGGTGCTGATTTCGTGACTATTTCACAAAGCTACTTTGAAAACTTCTACCCTGCCTATTCTCGGCAGAGCGTCCTTTCGACGAGCGCGGACGGGCAAGAGGCAATATTCAAGCCAATCCCGCGTCGGGGTGGCCTTGGAGATGACTTTCTCCTTGGCGGCATCGGCGTTCCGGGCATTCGGGTTATTGATCTCTCAGAGCTGGAAATAGCTCTGAAGATCGACTTTACCAGCCCGAATTCGGGGACAATCACAGACGGTATTGACACGATTGTCTTTCAAGACATTGACGAGATCATTCTGGCGCCTGAGATGCTTTCCTCCAAGCTTCCCAGTCCTCCGGTCGGTCAAGGTCGTCCCGTGCGCGTGCGCCTTGCAGAGCAAGCTCTCCCAGAGCTGCCATATTTGCCTGCATAATAGAGGCTGCGCCTGTGTCGCCCGTTAGCTCGGCGAAGGCTGGGATGTAAGCCGCATCAAAGACCACAGGGTGCCCCGGCTCGCCGCGCTCTGTGGTCGCCCTGAGGATGGCTGGGCAGGGAAGTGCATCAAATGCATCCCATATGTCACTGATATCGCTTCCCAAAATGTTCGGCATGTCCGGTGGTAAGACCATCAGAGCAGAGGCGCCCTGTGCGGCTTTCGCGCCGACCCGAAGAGACGCCGCCATGCCTTCAGAGGCCTCCGGCACTTCAACACAGGTTACATTCAGCCCCTCAAGCGCCGCAGCGCGCGGGTGCGTAAGGCTTGGCAGCGTGACGATAACATGCGCCTTTGAGGCCAAGGCCCGTTCTGCCATCACCCGCAGGCAGGGCGCACCGTGCACATCTTCCAAGAGCTTGTCACACCCGCGCATCCGGCTTGATGCGCCAGCCGCAGGCAGCAAAACAGCGCGTTCGCCCATCAGCCGCGCATCCGCGCGCCATCCGCGTCAAACAAGGCTTCGGTGATCAGCCTCGCGCGGCGCATCTGCCCGAGGATTTCGATCTCCACTTCAAGCCCTGCCTTGGCGTGTTCAACAGGTACAAACCCCTGCGCGACAGATTTTTCGGCATAGTGCGAATAGCCGCCCGAGGTGCAAAACCCGATGACTTCGCCCTCAAGCCAGATCGGCTCATAGGCGTTCACGTCGGCATCTTCGGCCTCAACTTCAAAGGCGCAAAGCTTGCGGCCCAGCCCCGCAGCGCGCTCGGCCTCAGCCGCGGCACGGCCTACAAATTCAGCGTTTTTCTTGAAGCTGATGAACCGCTCAAGCCCGGTTTCTGCTGCTGTATAGTCGGGCGAAAACTCAAGGCCCCAACTGCCAAAGAACTTGTCGAGCCTGAGCGACATCATCGCGCGCATCCCGAAGGGCAGCATGCCATGCTCTTGGCCGGCTTCCCAAAGCGCGTTCCACAAAGCGCGCTGCGCCATCGGATCACAGTAGATCTCGTAACCCAAGTCGCCCGTGTAACTCACCCGTTGAACGACACAGTCAACCATGCCGACAGTCATGCGTCGCACATCCATAAACTTCATGTTTTCAACAGGGTAACGCGTGCAAGCCGCTAGAACATCGCGCGCTTTCGGCCCCGCGATCTGAAAACCGTTGAGCTTGTCAGAGACGTTTTCAACCGTCACATACTCCATCTCGTTCAGCTCAAACCAACGCATGTGAAACGCCTGTGCGCCATAGCTGGCGGTCAGCTGAAAGGCCTCCTCGCCGAGGCAGGAAATGGTGAAATCTCCGATCAAGCGGCCCTTGTGGCTCAGCATCGGCGTCAGCGACATGCGGCCAACATTCGGCACAAGCCCCGCCATTACGCGGTCAAGCCAGGCGCGGGCATTGGCGCCCGTCACCAGATATTTGCCAAAGTTGTGCGTCTCGTTGATGCCGACAGCCTCGCGCACGGCCATAACCTCGCGTTTGGTGGCTTCCCAAGCGTTCGAGCGCCTGAAACTCGGCGTCTCATAGCGCGGCTCGTCGCCGCTTGCGAAATAGTTGGGCACTTCAAGGCCAAACTGCGCACCCCAGACAGCGCCCATCTCGTCAAACACGTCATACATCGGCGTTTGGCGCAGAGGCCGCGCGGCTGGCAGCTCTTCGTTGGGGTAGCTCACGCTAAAGCGCTTTTGATAGTTCTCGATAACCTTGGGCAGCGTATAGCCCGGTGTGATCCAGTCGCCAAAGCGGGCCACGTCCATCGCGATGGTGTCGCGCTCGCATTCGCCTTCAACCATCCACTGTGCCAACATAAGCCCCACGCCGCCGCCTTGGCTAAAGCCAGCCATGACGCCGCAAGCGCTCCAGTAATTGCGCATGCCCGGCACGGGGCCAACCAGCGGGTTGCCGTCGGGCGCAAAGGTGAACGGGCCGTGGATGACAGACTTAACGCCCGCGCGCTCCAAGTCGGGGAAGCGCTTGTAGGCAAAGTCGATGCTGTCCTCGATCTTGTCAAAGTCGTCGGCCAAAAGCTCTTGGCCGAAGTCATAGCTGGTGCCGTCAACCGCCCAAGCGCGGCAGGGCTGCTCGTAAAATCCGATGCAAAGCCCCATGCCTTCTTGGCGCAAATAGCTCTCGCCCGCAGGGTCCATAACATGGGGGTGCTCTTTCCCGTCGGCCATCATCTCGCGGATCAGCGGCACTTCATCGGTGATCAGATACTGGTGTTCCATCGGGTGCAGCGGCATGTAAACGCCCGCCATTGCGCCCACTTCACGCGCCCAGAGCCCGCCAGCGTTCACCACATGTTCGGCATGCACCGTGCCCTTGTCTGTCACCACATCCCAGGTGCCATCGGCGCGCTGTGTTGTGGCGGTGACTTTGCAATGGGTCTCGATCGTGGCGCCGCCCATCCGCGCGGCCTTGGCGTAGGCATGGGTTGTGCCCGAGGGGTCAAGATGCCCGTCCAGAGGGTCATAGAGCCCGCCAAGAATGCCGTCGATGTTCGTCACAGGCGCGATCTTTTTGATCTCTTCGGGGGTGACGATCTCGGTTTCAAGCCCCATAAAGCGGTGCTTGGCGCGCTCGGCGAGCAGCATGTCAAACCTGTCCTGATTGTCGGCAAGTGTCACGCCACCAACATGGTGCAGCCCGCAAGACATGCCCGTCAACTCCTCTAAATCTTTGTAAAGGTTAATCGTATAGCCTTGAAGCGCGGCCATGTTGGTGTCGCCGTTGAGCGTGTGAAAGCCGCCAGCCGCATGCCATGTCGAGCCTGAGGTCAGCTCGCTGCGCTCGATCAGCATTACGTCAGACCAGCCCAGCTTGGTGAGGTGGTACAGGACACTAACGCCGACAACGCCGCCGCCGATAACGGCCACTCTAGTGGTGGTTTGCATGAATATCTCCTCAGGCACGCGTGGTTTTGCGCAAGTCTGAGGCGGATGGCGGAGCAGGGCAAGAGAGAATGCGACAGCTTGTGTCGCTGGCGGCCCTAGCCTGCGCGGGCCAGGGCCAGTTGGGCGCCGAAAGTTGTCATAGCCGCGACAACAGGTGCCAGCTCGCGGCCAAGTTCGGTAAGGCGATATTCGGTTTTGGGGGGCACAGTTGCGTAGACCTTGCGGGTGACAAGCCTTGCGTCTTCCAGCAAGCGCAGACGTGCTGTGAGCATTTTCGGAGACACGCCGCTCAGCGCGTTTTGCAGTTGTGAGTAGCGCTTAGTGCCGCTCAGAAGCTCGCGCACCAACGGTGCCGTCCATTTGCCCGCCAAAACATCAGCCGCAAGGCCAAAGGCCTCTTCGTCAGTGCAGGACGCGGGCTTGTCTGCGGCATCGTCAGAAAGAAGCAGATCGAGGCTGAGTTGTGAAAGCATAGCTAGTCTCTTTTGGGTATTTTTGTAAGTTGGTAAACTAACTATACAAAAGTAAGTTGTAAGCAAATGGGAAGTGGCTACCTTTTTGCAAAAAAATAAATGCCAAACAGAAACTGCCGCAAATGCACTTGAGCGACACCTGATGTCGGCTTCGGGCTATCTCTGCGGGGCAAGTCGCGCCAATTCTGCTAGAAGGACAAGCGACCAAGCCAAAAGAGAGTTACGCCAATGCGCACCCATGCCCAAGCTGTTGTCATCGGAGGCGGCGTTATTGGCTGCTCGATCCTCTATCATCTTACCAAGCTGGGCTGGACAGATGTTGTCTTGCTTGAGCGCGACGAGCTGACGTCAGGCAGCACATGGCACGCGGCGGCCAATATCCACGGGCTTCACGACAGCGCCAATATCTCGCGCCTTCAGCACTACACAATGAACCTCTATAACGAGCTTGAAGCCGAGACGGGGCAAAGCTGTGGCGTGTTTCAGCCCGGCTCGCTTTATCTCGCCCAAACCGTCGAGCGCGAGCACCAGCTGCGCCTGCAAGCCGCCAAGGCCAAGCTCTACGGGATGAACTTCTACGAAATCACCCGCGAAGAAGCCGAAAAGCTGCACCCGCTGGTGAACTTTGACGGCATCCGCTGCATCATGTGGGAGCCGGACGGCGGCAATGTTGACCCGTCAGGCGTAACAAATGCCTACGCCGTCGGCGCACGCCAGCGCGGGGCCGAGATCATGCGGTTTACGCCGGTCACGGCGACAGACGCGCAGCCAGACGGGAGCTGGATCGTGCGCACGCCCAAGGGCGACATCGCCACGCCTTGGGTGATCAACGCGGCGGGCCTCTGGGGCCGTGAAGTGGCTGCACTGGCAGGCATAGAGCTGCCGCTGCAGCCAACAGAACACCAGTATTTCGTCACCGAAACCATCGCGGAGATCGACGCGATGGACAGGCGTTTACCCTCGGTCGCGGATCGCGACGGCGAGTATTACTTGCGCCAAGAGGGCAAGGGGCTGCTTGTGGGCGCCTACGAAAAAGACATGCGCTTTTGGGCCGAAGAAGGCACGCCGCTCGACTTCGCTCATGACTTGTTCCCTGATGATCTGGAGCGCATCGAGGAAAACATGATGCGCGCGATCGACCGTGTTCCGGTTGTGGGCACAGCGGGCATCAAGCGGGTGATCAACGGCCCGATGATCTGGTCGCCCGACAGCAACGTGATCCTCGGACCAGTGCCCGAGCTTAAGGGGTATTTCTGCTGTAATGGTATCATCCCGGGTTTCTCGCAGTCTGCGGGCATGGGCCTTATGGTTGCTGACTGGATCGTGGAAGGCGAGATGTGCTATGACATGTTCGCTTGGGACATGGCACGCTTTGGCGACTGGGCCGACAAGGCCTTCACCAAGGCGCGGGTGCAAGACAGCTACGCCAACCGCTTCAAGATCCACTTCCCCAATGAGGAACGCGCGGCTGGCCGCCCGGCGCGCACACGCCCGGCATATGAAGTGCAAAAACAGCGCGGCGCGGTGTTTGGGCTGAACTACGGCTGGGAGCATCCGCTGTGGTTCTCGAGGGCGGAAGGCACGCAGGACACCGACGGGTTCACCCGCCAGAACTGGTGGCGGCCTGTGGGCGAAGAGTGCAAAATGCTGCGCGAAAATGCGGGCATCATCGACATTTCAAACTTCGCCAAGTACCGCGTGCGCGGAGCAGGGGCGCAAGACTGGCTCAACGCCGTGTTTGCCAACAAGATGCCCTCGGTAGTGGGCCGCTCGTGCCTGACGCCGCTCATCGGCGTGCGCGGTGGAATTGCTGGCGATGCGACGGTGACAAAGCTTGGCGAGGATGACTTCTGGATGGTGTCGTCGGGCATGGCCGAGCGCTACCAGAAGCGTTTTTATGACGCCGTGGAGCGGCCTGACAGCGTGAGCTTTGAGTGCGTGACAGAAGACTATTGCGGCTTCAACATCGCCGGCCCGCGCGCGCGCGATCTGCTGCAACAGATGACGAATGTCTCGCTGTCAAACGCGGACTGGCCGTTCATGCGCTCGAAGATGCTCGACATGGGCGGGATCGCCTGTATCGCGCTGCGGGTCAGCTTCACGGGCGACTTGGGTTGGGAGCTTTACTGCAAAACAGAAGACCAGCGCGCGCTTTATCTGATGCTGCTAAAACTCGGTGAGCAATACGGCGCCGGGCCTGTCGGCTCGCGCGCGCTGATGAGCTTGCGGGTGGAGAAAGGCTATGGCAGCTGGAGCCGTGAGTACAGCCCCGAATACTGGCCGCAGGAAGTCGGCCTGGAACGGCTTTGCAAGCTGGACAAGGGGTTTCTCAACAAGACGGCCTGTGCCGAGGTGCTGGCGAAGCCGCCGCGCGAGAGGCTCGTGTTGCTGGCGCTTGATGAGGCGGATGTCACGGCCTCAAACGCCGATGCCACGGGGGGCGAGCCTATCTTTGCAGGTTCCGAGCCGCTGGGGCGCGTGACCTCTGGCGCCTATGGCTATAGCGTTGGCATGAGCCTCGCACTTGGCTTTGTGAAGGCCGAGTTCGAAGGCGACACCGTCGAAGTCATGGTGCTCGGAAAGCCGCACAAAGCGCGGATTCTGCAGGAGCCGCCGTTTGACCCCAAGGGTGAGAAGTTGCGCGCGTAAAACCTCTCGACGCGGCAAGTCGCACCACGAGGTTGGTGGGCTAACCCCTCAGGATATATAGGGCAATAAGAAAGCCTAGGACAGTGCGTCTGTCAGAACGGATTTGACGACCTCTGCATCGACATCGGAGGTGACAAAGCTGTCTCCGATGTCGCGCGCCATGATGAAGTTGAGCGTGCCGGCTTTGACTTTTTTGTCTTGCATCATCAGGGCCATGAGCGCGTCGGCGTTAGGCAATTCACCTTCAATATCAGATAGATCGACTTTCATCTTCATGTCTTTCAGGTGGGCGCGCACGCGACTTGGAGCTTCTTGGCTACAAAGGCCAAGGCGGGCGGAGGTTTCAAACGCCAGAGCGCAGCCGATGGCGACGCCTTCGCCGTGCAGCAGCCTGTCGGAGTAGCCCGTCGCGGCTTCCAATGCGTGGCAGAACGTGTGGCCAAGGTTGAGCAGGGCGCGTTCGCCCTGTTCGGTTTCGTCGCGCGCGACAATGTCGGCCTTCATCTGGCAGGACCGGCGGACAGCTTCAATGCGCGCGGGCACATCGCCTGCGGCAAGTTTTGGCCCGTTGACTTCGAGCCAGTCGAAGAATGCGGCATCGCCGAGCAGGCCGTATTTGGCGACTTCGCCATAGCCTGCGAGAAAGTCACGCTCTGTTAGCGTGCCGAGCACGTCGATGTCGGCAAGCACGAGGCTGGGCTGATGAAAAGCGCCGATGAGGTTTTTGCCTTGGGGTGCGTTGATGCCGGTTTTGCCACCAACCGAGCTGTCAACCTGCGCCAGCAGAGATGTGGGAACCTGCACAAAGCGCACGCCGCGCCGCAGGATCGCGGAGGCGAAACCGACGAGGTCTCCGATCACGCCGCCACCGAAGGCTATCACGATATCGCCGCGCTCGACTTGCTCGCTGAGCAGCCAGTCAACGACCTTTTGCAAATGCGGCCAGCTCTTGGTGCTTTCGCCCTGTGGAAGCGAGAGGTTTGACCAGGAAATACCCTGTGTATCCAGAGACTTGGTAAGCGTTGTTAAATGCAGGTCGGCGACGTGTTCGTCGCTGATGATCGCCACGCGGGGGCGGCTCAGAAGCGGCGCAATCCGCGCTCCGGCCTCGCCCAGAAGCCCTGTCGAGATGTGAATATCGTAGGCGCGATCACCCAGTTCAACGCGGACTGTTTCTTGCATCACGAAGTCTCCAGAACATCCGGGCGTGTACCGAGCGCTTCCAGCACTTTGCTCGCCATCTTATCAATCGAGTAGTGTGCGTTGGCTTTGACGGTGATGTCGGCCAAGGCGTAAATCGGCGCGCGTTCGGTGAAAAGCTTGCCAAGCGTGCCGCGCGGATCGCGGGTTTTGAGCAGGGGGCGTGTCTCTTTGTGGCGCACGCGGTTCCAGAGCAGGTCAAGGTCTGCTTGGAGAAACACAGAGACGCCCTCGGCGCTGATCAAGCTGCGGTTTGCCTCGGCCAGAAAGGCGCCGCCGCCTGTAGAGAGCACGCTTTTTTTCGGGTCTGCCAGCAGGCGTTGCAGCACTTCGCTTTCGCGGGCGCGAAAGAAGGCCTCGCCGTCGCGCGTGAAGATCTCGGGAATGCTCATGTTGGCGGCATGTTCTATCTCGGCGTCCGAATCAAGAAACGGCGCGCCGATCTTGGCTGCAAGCGCTTTGCCCACAGCCGTTTTGCCAGCGCCCATCATGCCGACAAGAATGATTGTTTTCTTGAGCTTATATGTCATTTATCCAGAGCCGTCGGCATTTCTTCGCGGTTTTTCAATTTGTATGACTGAATGGCGTGATATTTCCCAAAAGGCCAGATATAAGTGTAAGAAAGACAAACCAGAGCAAACAGGCAGGCACAGGCAAAATACTATGGGACGACTTATCAAATGGCTGTTCTACCTTGTCATTTTGGGGTTCTTGGCGCTTGTGGCCTATGCCTATATCGGCCCGATCTTTGACCCCGAGTTTTCTCCCAAACCAGAAGAGATTCGGGTTCCGGTGGAGCTTGATGCGAATTAGAGCCAGCCTTGTTTGCCTGTTCTTTGCAGCGCCCGCTACCGCGCAATCGCCCCTGTCTGCGATCGACTGGCTGGACAACCCGAGCCAGGTGATCGCGCCTACGGCCGCGCCAGCCGCGCTCCCGCTGCCCAATGCTGTCAAGGAAGCGCCGGTCTCGACAAGTGCATCTGTTCCCGATGTTGCCGTGCAGCCGCTTGGCGCGCAAACGCTGGTGTCGTCTGTCGGGCTATTGCCGTCTCGCGTGACGGGGCTGCCTGAAACGCTCTGGAAAAAGAGCTCTTCTTCGGACATCGAGGCGCTCATTCAAAAACTCGATGCGCGCGACATTCCGGCCATCCAAGAGCTGTTCTACACGCTTCTTCTGGCCGAGGCCGAGCCGCCGCAAGGGGCTGATCCCGAGATATTTCTCACACAGCGCGCGACGCGTTTGGCCGCCTTCGGGGCCATAGAGCCCGCCGCTGAACTGCTGGCGCAACTGCCGCTGAAAAGCGCCAGACACTTTGACTTGCTGTTTGATCTTACTCTCTACGCGGGCCTTGAGGATAAGGCCTGTGACGCGCTCAACGGCGCACGTGCGCTGACAAACGACTATGCTGCGCAGATTTTCTGCTCCATGCGCGGTGGCGCGTGGGAAGAGGCGAGCTTGCTGTTTGAAAGTGCCAATGCGTTGAACCTGCTGAGCGCCTCTGAGCGGCGGCTCTTGCAGGCGTTTTTGGACCCTGACTACGCCGAGCTTGCCCCCAGCCTTGCGCCGCCACGCAACATCAGCCCGCTTGAATTCCGCCTCTATGAGGCTGTCGGCAACCCGCTTCCAACGCCTTCTCTGCCGCTGTCTTTCGCTGTGTCTGATCTGCGTGATCTGGCAGGCTGGAAAGCCCAGCTAGAGGCTGCCGAGCGGCTGGCGCGCGTTGAAGCTGTCTCCGCCAACGAGTTACTCGGCCTTTACACAAGCCGCAAGCCCTCTGCTTCGGGCGGTGTCTGGGAGCGTGCACGCGCAGTTCAGACCCTTGATGCAGCCCTTACGCACCCCGATCCGGAGGCGCTTGGCGCAGCCCTATTGGCGGGGCACAAGGCTCTGGCAGAGGTTCACCTTGAGCAAGCCCTCGCCGAGATTTATGTCCCCGAACTGGCCCAAGCCAATCTGCAAGCCAAGCTGAAGGGGGCCGCTGCGACACTGGCGTTTGAAATGGCGCTGATGACCAAGGCCTACGAGGAAGCAAAGCCGCCAGCAAACGGGGCCAGCGCGCGCAATGCCTTTCTCACCAGCCTTGCGCAGGGCGCTCCGGTTGGGGCGCAGGCGCTCAACAGCCAGCTTGCCCTGGCGGTTGAGGCCGGCTTTACACCCGCGACAACCCTGCCGCAAACCCGGCTGACAGAGTTGATGAGTCAGGCGCATCTTGGAGAGGCGATCCTCACAGCCATGGGCGGCATGGTGCGTGGCCTTGAGGGCGATTACACAGCGCTGACGGACTCTCTCAGAGCCCTGCGTCAAATGGGCCTTGAAGACGTCTCGCGCCGTGCTGCGCTGCAAATGCTTTTGCGTAAGAGCTAGAGCATGTCAAACTGGCTCGGCATGTTTCTGGAAGCCAAGGCGGCAGAAGACGGCTCTGCCAAGAACACGCTGCAGGCTTATGCACGCGACATGAACGACTTTCTCGGATGGGCTGAAAGCAAGGGCTATGACGCGGGCAAGCTCTCAAAGGCTGACATTGAAGCCTACCTGATCAGTTGCGACGCGCAGGGGCTGGCAGTGGCAACGCGGGCGCGGCGCCTGTCGGCGATCAAGCAGTTTTTCCGCTTCGCCTATGAGGAACGCCTGCGCTGCGACAACCCCGCTATCGACATTTCAGGGCCGGGGCGCAGCAAAGCCCTGCCACAAGTGCTTAGCGAGGAGGAGGTCGACCGCCTGCTCAAAGCCGCCGCGCACACGGGGCGTTCGGAGGCCGACAAACTGCGCAACAGCACTTTGATGGAACTGCTCTACGCCACGGGGATGCGCGTGAGCGAACTTGTGTCGCTGCCCGTGTCCGCCGCGCGGGGTGATCCGAAGATGCTGCTGATTTTGGGCAAGGGCGGCAAAGAGCGGATTGTGCCTCTGTCGCCTGACGCGCGGGTGCTGATGCAAGACTGGCTCAAAACCCGCGACGCCGCAGAAGAGGCCGCCCGCGCCAAGGGCAAGCCTGTCTCGCGCTTTCTCTTTGCCTCGCATGGCAAACTGGGCCACATGACGCGGCACCGCTTTTATCTGCTGATCAAGGAGATCGCGGTGACAGCGGGGGTGTCGCCAGACAAGGTCAGCCCGCACAAGCTGCGCCATGCCTTTGCGACGCACCTTTTGTCAAACGGCGCTGACTTGCGCGCCATCCAGGTGTTGCTGGGCCATGCAGACCTGTCGAGCACCGAGATCTACACCCATGTGCTTGAAAAACGGCTGGCCGAGCTTGTTCATACGCATCACCCGCTTGCAAAATAGCCGAGGGGCTTGAAACCGCAGCCATAAGTGTTTCATAAGACGCAATGATTTCAGGAGTTCTCAATGGGCAATGATATAGCCTCGCCAGACGGTGCCTACTGGGCCGTTGCGGGCGGCATTTTTCTTTTGCTGGTTCTGTCCGGTTTTTTCTCGGGCAGTGAAACGGCGCTGACAGCGGCCTCGCGCGGCAAGTTGCGCACACAGGCTGACAAAGGCTCAGCGGGGGCGCAACGCGCGCTGGACATCACAGAAGACAACGAACGCCTCATTGGCTCTGTTTTGCTTGGCAACAACCTTGTGAACATTCTCGCCGCCTCGCTTGCAACATCCTTGTTCACACAGCTTTTTGGCGAAAGCGGCGTCGCCTTGGCTACGCTTGTGATGACAATCCTTGTCTTGGTCTTCGCGGAAGTGCTGCCCAAAACTTACGCGATCACCAATGCCGAAGTCGCAGCCTCGCGCGTCTCGGGCGTGATCCGCGTGGTTATTCTGGTGTTCGCGCCCATCGTGAGCGCCGTGCGCTGGCTGGTGCGCATCATCCTGCGCCTTGTCGGCGTCGAGACAGACCCTGACACACACATCCTCGCTGTGCGTGAAGAAATCGCCGGCGCGATCTCGCTGGGCCACTCTGAAGGCATCGTCGAAAAGGAAGACCGTGACCGCATCCTTGGTGCGCTTGACCTTGCCGACCGCACGGTTGAAGAGATCATGTTGCACCGTTCGGGCATCGAGATGATCGATGCAGACCTTGGCCCAGAGGCCATTCTTGAGCAATGCCTTGGCTCCAATCACACACGTTTGCCCGTCTATAAAGATGACCCTGACAACATCATCGGCGTCGTGCATGCCAAAGACTTGCTGCGCTCCATGCACAAACACATGGTCGGCGATGGCGGCGTTGAGGCGGCCTTCACCAAGTTCAAGATCAGTGAAGTGGCGATGGAGCCATACTTCGTGCCCGAAACCACCACGCTTGATGACCAGATGCGCGAGTTCCTGCGCCGCCGCACGCACTTTGCGCTGGTGGTTGACGAATACGGCGTGTTGCAAGGCTTGATCACGCTTGAGGACATCTTGGAGGAGATCGTTGGCGAAATCACCGACGAGCATGACCCGGCGCTGGAACACACGCTGGAGCGCACAGAAGACGGCGCGGTGATCACAGATGGCGGGATGACCATTCGCGATTTCAACCGCGAAACCGACTGGAACCTGCCTGACGAACACGCCAACACAGTGGCAGGTCTGGTGATCCATGATGCGCAGATGATCCCCGAAACGGGGCAGGTCTTCGTGTTCCACGGCTTTCGCTTCACAGTCGAGGCACGCAAAGACAACCGCCTCACGCGCCTCAAGATTCGCCCGCTTTAGGGGCCGATGAAGCAAAGTCCGCTGTGCGGACTTAGTTGCAAAAGTTGGGAGTTGAGTGCTGTTCCTCATAATGTCGAATATCTGGGAGACTGAACCATGGGTGAGTTAGTCGCGTTTCTTGTACTGCTTGCTCTTGGCTGGATAATCCATCTCGTTATGGGCCCATCGCCAGGAGCTCATCTCCTTGATACCAATAAAGGTGAAAGAGTGTCTGTCAGCGATCTTTCCGAAAAATCGAAAATAGTTGAAACTGTCGTTCATGCCGTCTTGATCCGACAAAGCGGCAATATCTATAGGGACCTCGGTACATTCGTTTCTACAGAGTACGCACTGGTCGAAATACAAAAGTCTTTCAGACGGGCAAAAATTAACGATGTCCGGATCACCCATTCAGATAAAGAGTCGATGGCTTTGTATCGCAATACCTATGATTTTACGGGGAGGGCCGAAGGAAAAAAACTCGCTGGCGCTAGGATCGTTCGTATCGGTGAGGATCGTGAAAGCTGGCTAGCAATCTGAAACTTGTCCGATCGAATAGTCGTTTTGCCCGAAAGCCGACATTTTCTGCGTTACAGAAAATGATAGGTTTGGCCTCAAAGGCGCCTTTCAACCCTGATCCTAAAAGCACGGTGGCGCTGGAACGGTTAATTCTACCCCAAACTCACCAAAGCGTGACGCTTCTTGCCCGCTGAGAGCTTGAGCGTCGCTTTGACGGCGTCCGCCGCAAACATCTGGCCCGCGTCGGTGACGGCTTCGTCGTTGACCTTCGCGCCGCCCTCGGCAATCAGCCGCTTGGCCTCTTTGCCCGAGCCGACAAGGCCCGACTTCACAAACAGCTGTGCCGCTGAAATGGCCTCGCCAACCTCGGAAGCGGGCAGGGTGACAGAGGGCAAATCCTCGCCCACACCGCCTTTTTCGAAGACTTCGCGTGCTGTGGCTTCAGCCGCCGCAGCCGCCTCTGCTCCGTGGCAAAGCGTCGTGACAGCATTCGCCAGCACGATCTTGGCATCGTTGATCTCTTGACCCTCAAGCGCGCCAAGGCGCTCGCATTCCTCGATCGGCATCTCGGTGTAGAGCTTCAGGAAGCGGCCCACGTCCGCATCTGTCGTGTTGCGCCAGAACTGCCAGAACTCGTAGGGGCTACGCATCTCGGCGTTGAGCCAGACAGCGCCATCGGCGGATTTGCCCATCTTCTTGCCGTCAGATGTTGTCAGAAGCGGTGAAGTCAGCCCGTAGATTTCCTCGCCGATCACGCGGCGCGTCAGGTCGATCCCGTTGACGATATTGCCCCACTGGTCAGAGCCGCCCATCTGTAGCAGACAGCCATAGCGACGGTTCAGTTCCAGGAAGTCATATGCCTGCAAAATCATGTAGTTGAACTCGAGAAAGCTCAGGCTCTGCTCTCGGTCAATCCGGCTTTTGACGCTCTCGAACGCCAGCATCCGGTTGACAGAAAAATGTTTGCCAATGTCGCGCAGAAACTCAAGGTAGTTAAGCCCGTCAAGCCATTCAGCGTTGTTGAGCATCAGCGCCCCTGTGTCGCTGTCATCATAGCTTACGTATTTCGCAAACACCTGCTGGATGCCGCTGATATTGTCATCAATCTGCTCTTCCGTCAGCAGCGGCCGCTCGTCGGCGCGAAAGCTCGGGTCGCCCACTTTGGTGGTGCCACCGCCCATCAAGGTGATGGGCTTGTGGCCGGTCTTTTGCAGCCAACGCAGCATCATGATCTGGATCAGCGAGCCAACATGCAGAGACTTCGCCGTTGCATCAAAGCCGATATAGGCAGGCACAACACCCTTGACCATGGCCTCGTCAAGGCCCTGATAATCGGTGCAATCAGCGAGAAAGCCGCGCTCCATCATGACGCGCATGAATTCCGATTTTGGGTGATATGTCATTTTCGTATTCCTTGGAAGTTGCCGCGCTTGTATAGATCGACAAACAGATAAGGAAAAGGCCATGTTGAGCAGTGGCAAAACAACAGCCTTGGGTGCGATGAGTGGCACGTCTTTAGACGGCGTCGATGTGGCTGTGCTTCAAACCGACGGCACGGAGATTTTCGGCTTTGGTGAAAGCGGCTACCGCGCCTATTCCGCAGCAGAGCAGGGTATTTTGCGCGCGGCTCTGGGCAAGTGGCAGGGCGCTGACGGGCTTTCTGAGGTGCGCGACATTGTTCACAACGCGCATATCGAGGCCATCAAACCGCTCGAAGCCGACATCATAGGTTTTCACGGCCAGACGCTGGCCCACGAGCCGCGCGGACGGGGCACGCACCAGCTGGGTGACGGCGCCGCATTGGCCGAAGCGCTTGGGCGGCCCGTTGTCTGGGATTTTCGCAGCTCCGACGTGGAACTCGGCGGTGAGGGGGCGCCGCTAGCGCCGTTCTTTCACCATGCCTGCGCGCGCTACCTGGGGCTAAGGGCGCCTGTTGCCTTTCTCAACCTTGGCGGGGTTGGCAACATAAGCTTCGTTGATCCGTCCATCACAAAGCCCGAGGCCACAGGCGCGGTGCTGGCGTTTGACACGGGGCCAGCGAATGCGCCGCTGAACGACTTGCTGCAAGCGCGTCTCGGGCAACCCTACGACAAAGACGGAGCCTTGGCGCGAAAGGGTCGCGTTGAAACAGGGGCTCTTGAGCTGTTTCTGGCCGATCCGTTTTTCTACAAAATGCCGCCTAAGTCACTGGACAGAGACGCATTTTCGGAAATGAACAGCCTTGTCTTCGAGTTGTCAGACGTAGATGCAGCGGCAACCCTTACAGGTATGGTGGCCGCCTCGGTGCTACAGGCGATGGACCATGCCCCGATGCCGCCTACAGAGGTGCTTGTCACAGGTGGCGGGCGCCATAACCCGGTGATGATGGACATGCTCGCCGCGGCTCTGGACTGTCCGGTCCGCAACATCGACGCGGCGGGGCTAGACGGCGATATGCTCGAAGCGCAGGCCTTTGCCTACCTCGCGGTGCGCGTGGCACGCGGGCTGCCAACGTCTTGCCCCAGCACAACAGGTGTCAGGGCCGCTGTCGGCGGTGGCATTGTGAGCTACCCTTCGACCTAGGCAAAAGGGTCGCGGCCTTAGCCAAGAAAATTCGAATTTTCTTGGCAAAATTCTTCTAAGAATTTTACTCTCACGCCGAGCAGGACGCACCGCCCAGAACGCAAAACTTTGCGCAATGTGGGTGGTTGAGCTGCACGGGGCGCGCGGCTTCGGCGAGCGTCTCCCCAAGCTCGAACTCGGGCGCGTAAGCCAGCAGCGTGCAGGCCAGAACGGCAGGGCTTTCGGCCCCCTTACGTTTCACAACCATGCGAGAGGAAGAGCACATTACATCATCGGGGGACTTGTCCAAAATTCCCCAACATTCGGTGGTGATCTCGGGGACTTCCGCACTCATGTCCATCTCGGGAAAAATAACCGTCTCTGCGGGGCTTTGCGCGTCGATATTGAAATTATGCTCTTGGTAGAGAGCAGCGTAACCAGCCCGCGCCTGCTCTTCACTCTCGTGAAAGGCGATCCGCCCCGCAACGGCCATGGCAAAGCCTTCGTCGCGCAGCCAGCTCATGCCTTCCAGCGTGCGCGCAAGGCTGCCTGTGCCGCGCTCCGCGTCGTGCAACTCCTCCGAGTGGTGATCGACAGAAATCCGTAGGGTGATCTTGCCTTCAAAGCGTTTTTGAAGCCCCTTGAGGCCCGCCTGAACCGACTTGCGCATCATCGGACGCATCGCGTTCGTCAGCACAAGCACCTCAAAGCCATGCTCAAGCGCGGCTTCCATCATGGCGATCATCTCTGGGTTCATAAACGGCTCACCGCCCGTAAAGGCGATCTCGCGCACCCCCCAGCCGAGTGTTTTGATCTCGTCAAGATAGGGAACGATCTCGGCGCGGGTGAGGTAGACAAGCGCGTCATTTGTCGGCGAGCTTTCGATATAGCAGTTCGCGCAGGTGATGTTACACAACGTGCCTGTGTTAAACCAGATGGTCTCGGGGTTGCTCAAAGCAACACTGGCCCGCATCTGGCCGTCAGCTGTTGTTTGCGGGTCTTGAAATTTGCCTATGTTGGCGGTAACCGAGCCTGCGATAACAGAATAATCTTCCATGCGAACCTCTTTAAGTCGTTGGGAACTCGGTATACTCAAATGGCAGCGCAAGAAAGAGTAGAGCTTTGATGCTGACGCCATTGTGAAGACCGGCGAAGAGACCAATGTGAAGTTATGTTGTGAAGTTGCCCAAGGCTGCTATCGTCGCACCAAGCAAGTGGAAAGACACGAAGACCATGGTTTCAAGAACGATCCCGGTAGAGGCCTTTGACCTCGTCATTTTTGGCGGAACCGGAGACCTTGCGCGCCGCAAGATTTTGCCAAGTCTGTTTCACCGCTTCTGTGCCGGTCAAATGCCGGAAGGTGCACGCATCATCGGCGCGGCCCGCACCGAGCAAGACGCTGCAACCTACCGCGAGTTCATCGGCGCGGCCTTGCATGAGTTCGCCGATGCTCAAGGCGTAAAAAAGGCCGACTATGACACCTTTCTCGCCCAGATCGACTATGTTCATGTTGATGCGCTTGGCACTGAAGGCTGGGACGAGCTGGCCGGAAAGCTTGGCCGAGGTGTCATTCAGGCGTTCTACTTCTCTGTCGGGCCAAGCCTGTTTGAGGCACTCGCCGAGCGGATGCACAAATACGGCCTTGCAGGCGAGCTGACGCGCATTGTTGTCGAAAAACCCTTTGGCCATGACCTTGCCTCAGCAAAAGCGCTCAACAAAGCTCTGTCGCTGCATTTTGACGAGAGCCAGATCTACCGGATCGACCACTACCTCGGCAAGGAAACCGTGCAAAACCTGATGGCTGTGCGCTTTGGAAATATGCTGTTTGAGCCGCTTTGGAACAGTCAGTATATCGACCACATCCAGATCACCGTTGCGGAGACAGTCGGCGTTGGCGGGCGCGGCGAATATTATGACCGCGCAGGCGCCATGCGCGACATGGTGCAAAACCACCTGATGCAGCTTTTGTGCCTGATCGCGATGGAACCTCCCGCCAAGTTCGAGCCCGACTCCGTGCGCGACGAAAAACTCAAGGTGATCCGCGCGCTTGAGCCTGTCGCACCCGAGGAAATGGTGCGCGGGCAATACGCAGGCGGCGAGGGGCTGGCGAGCTACGCTGAAGACGCGGGTAATGCCAAGTCGCGCACCGAGAGCTTCATCGCCATGAAGGCCCATATCAGCAACTGGCGTTGGGCGGGCACGCCGTTCTATCTGCGCACAGGCAAACGCCTCAAGAACCGCGCGTCCGAAATTGCCGTTGTCTTCAAGGACACGCCCCACTCGATTTTCGGCGACGAAGCAGGGCGGCACCGCAACATCCTCACCATCCGTTTGCAGCCCAACGAGGGCATCGAACTGGGTGTGACCATCAAAGAGCCGGGGCCGGGCGGTATGCGCCTGATCGACGTGCCGCTGGACATGAGCTTTGCCGACGCGCTCGGCTCTGATAACATCGACGTTGCAGACGCCTATGAGCGGCTGATCATGGATGTGATCCGTGGCAACCAAACGCTGTTTATGCGCGATGACGAAGTCGAAGCCGCATGGGCCTGGACTGATCCGATCATCGAAGGCTGGCAGGAGCGCGGTGACAGGCCCTTGCCCTATGACAGCGGCAGTGCTGGGCCAACTGACGCGCTGATGCTGATGCACCAGGACGGGCGCCGCTGGAGGGAGATCCGCAAATGAAATTCGTAGACTATCAAGACGACGAAATCCTGGCGATGGATTTGGCTAACACTCTGGCAGGCGAGCTTGAAAATGTGCTGCTGCACGAGGAGCGCGCCTCTCTGGTTGTGCCGGGAGGTACCACACCGGGGCCGATCTTTGACAGCCTCTGCGCCGCCGATCTGGACTGGGCGCGCGTCGATGTCATGCTCTCTGACGAGCGCTGGCTGCCCGAGGCGCATGTGCGCTCCAACGCCAAGCTCATCCGCGAGCGGCTCTTGCAGGGGCGGGCTGCCAAGGCGGTGTTTCACCCGTTTTACACAGGGTCGCAAACGCCCGACGAAACGCTGGCTGATGTCGAAGCAAACATCCTGCCATGCCTGCCCATTTCGGTGCTGCTCTTGGGTATGGGCAATGACATGCACACAGCTTCGCTTTTCCCGCGCAGCAATGGCCTTGCCAAGGCGCTTGATATGCACACCCAAACCATTCTCACGCCGATAACCGCCGAGGGGCAGCCCGAGGTGCGCGTCACCATGACAGCCAACACGCTGAACGGGGCGATGGCCAAGCACCTTGTGATCATCGGCGCTGAAAAGCGCAACGCCCTTGAGCGCGCGGCGACTTTGCCCGCCGAAAAAGCGCCGGTAAATGCCGTGCTCGACGGGATGACTGTTCACTGGGCACCTTAGGAGTCCGCCATGCAAGACGTGCTAAAACTCGCCCAAAACGCGCCTGACATCGCATCGCTCTTTGAGGCGGATACAGCGCGCGCGCAGACATTTTCGGCGCAAGCCTGTGGCATGTTGTTTGACTATAGCAAAACCGCTCTCACAGAAGCCTCGCTCAAAGCGCTCTTGGCGCTTGCCAAAGACGTGCCCGCACAGCGCGCGGCGATGTTTTCAGGCGAGAAGATCAACACAACCGAAGAGCGCGCCGTGCTGCACACGGCCTTGCGCGCGCCCGAAGGCAACAAAGTGCTGGTCGAAGGTGTTGATGTCATGCCCGAGGTGCAGGCAACCCGCGCCCGCATGGTGGCGTTTTGCAACGATGTGCGCGCAGGCCGCTTCAAAGGGCAGGGCGGCGCGATCACCGATGTAGTCAATATCGGCATCGGCGGCTCTGACTTGGGGCCAGACATGGCCACGCTGGCGCTCGCGCCCTATGCCGACGGGCCGCGCACGCATTTTGTCTCAAACGTGGACGGCGCGCATATTGCCGACACGCTCAAGGGGCTTGACGCGGCCACAACGCTTGTGCTCGTCGCCTCCAAAACCTTCGGCACAATTGAAACCATGACAAACGCTGAAACTGCGCGCGTCTGGATGGCCAGAACCGTCAAAGACCCAGCGGCGCAGTTTGTCGCGATCTCCTCCAACGAGGCGCGCGCAGGTGCCTTTGGTATCCCTCCAGAGCGGGTGTTCGGCTTTGAAGACTGGGTCGGCGGGCGCTATTCGCTCTGGGGGCCTATTGGCCTGTCGATCATGCTCGCCATCGGCCCTGACGACTTCGCCGCCTTCCTCGCAGGGGCCGCCGAGTTGGACGCGCATTTCTGCGAGGCTGACCTCGCCGAAAACCTGCCGATTCTGCTGGCGCTTGTCGGTCTCTGGCATCATCAGGCCATGGGCTATGCCAGCCGCGTTGTGCTGCCTTACGACCAGCGGCTTGAAAAGCTGCCCGACTACCTCCAGCAACTCGAAATGGAGAGCAACGGCAAGCGCGTCAGCAAAGATGGCAAGGCGCTTGAGCACGGTTCTGGCCCCATCGTCTGGGGCGCGCCGGGCACCAACGGGCAACATGCGTTTTACCAGCTATTGCATCAGGGCACAGAAGTGGCTCCGGCCGAGTTTCTGGTCGCCATGCGTGGCCACGAGCCTGACCTTGCACATCATCACGCGCTTTTGGTGTCCAACTGTCTGGCGCAATCTCAGGCCATGATGCAGGGGCGTGACTTGGAGGCGGCCCGCGCCCTTTGTGCGGATCTCGGCTTTGAAGGCGCTGCCCTTGAGGCGCAGGCAGCGCAGCGGGTGTTTGACGGGGGCCGCCCGTCAACCACGCTGGCATACGAGATGCTCACACCCGCGATGCTTGGCAAAATCGTCGCGCTCTATGAGCACCGCGTCTTTGTCGAAGGCGTGATCTTGGGGATCAACTCCTTTGATCAATTCGGCGTTGAACTTGGCAAGGAGCTTTCGACGGGGCTGTCACCGGTTCTGAGCGGCGCGCAGAGCAGTGAGGGCCTCGACAGCTCGACAGCGGCGCTGGTTGGCTATTACCAATCCGTTAACGCGGAAGGTTAAGCGCCCGCTGCGTTAAGTTAATCCGCGTTAAGGATTGGCGGCAAAATTGTATGCACGCGTTCTGCACGGATAGCTGCATAGAGAGCTGCATACCGTAGGCACGGAGGCTTTTGGGCGCATTCGTTAACTTAACCGTGTTGTCCGCATCGTTCAGAGACAATTAACGAAAG
This sequence comes from uncultured Lentibacter sp., assembly GCA_947497495.1. Taxonomy (GTDB): domain Bacteria; phylum Pseudomonadota; class Alphaproteobacteria; order Rhodobacterales; family Rhodobacteraceae; genus Lentibacter. Next base: position 326,860 of record CANMGT010000002.1, on the reverse strand, counting down.
CTCTAATTGTCCAGCTCCAGCCAGACAGGGACGTGGTCAGACGGCTTCTCGCGGCCGCGCATTTCGGCCTCGATCTCGCATTTGACCATCATGTCCGCGCATTCGGGGCTGAGCAGGAAATGGTCGATCCGGATGCCGTTGTTGCGTTGCCAAGCGCCTGCCTGATAGTCCCAGAAACTGTAGTGCTCAGGGCCCTGCGTTTGGGTTCGAAACGCCTCGGTAAACCCAAGCGCGAGCAGGCGGCGAAAGGCTTGGCGCGTTGTCGGCATGGCCAGCGCATCCTGCTGCCAGCTCTCAGGTTTGGCGGCGTCCTCGTCTTGCGGGATCACGTTATAATCTCCGCCCATCAGGAAGGGCTCTTCGGAGTCCAGAAGCTCCTGTGCGCGCGCTTCCAGACGGGCCATCCAGCCAAGTTTATAGTCGTATTTCGGCCCCGGAGCCGGATTTCCGTTGGGCAGGTATAGCCCGCAAAGGCGCACAGCTGTCTTGCCAACAACCGTTGCTTCGATCCAACGTGCCTGTTCGTCTTCCGCATCTCCCGGAAGGCCGCGGACCACGTCTTCCAGTGGCAGTTTTGACAGGATCGCAACGCCGTTAAACGACTTCTGTCCGTGGGTCTCAACCTGATATCCAAGCGCTTCGATCGGCTCGCGCGGGAAGGCCTCGTCGACGGATTTGATCTCCTGCAGAAGGGCGACATCGGGCTGGGCCTCTTCAAGCCATTTCAGCAGGGTCTCTATGCGGGCTTTGACGCCATTGATGTTGAAAGTCGCAATTCTCATTTCGGGCTGTCCTTTACTGGCGTGCCCTAGCTCTAGCGCAAGAATCAGCGGCGTGCCAGACGGCAATCCCCCGAGCGGCGTGCACTGCGAATGTTAACCTTTATGTCCGACACTCCGGGCAAGCCCGTTCAAAACCGCGAGGTTTTTTCCTTCTGCAAATCTGTACGTTTTCAACCGCTTAGACAGTGCATTTCGCTGGTCAACAAGCGATACACCTATAGGTTGTGTAAAACTTCTTGCAATACAACCTAAGCGAGATAACGATAAAGGCAGACAACTTAGGAGGGAACCATGTCTGCACTTCGCAAAATCCAAACCACCACGATCGAAACACCTGAAGCCACAATGTTTGACGGTGCCGGAACCGAGCTCTTCATTTCCGGCTCAGCGCCTGCTGGCACGGATATGACGACAGGCTCCGGCACAGAGCTGTTCATTTCCGGCTCGGCCCCACAGGACAGTGACATGAAAGCCGGATCAGGCACCGAGCTGTTCATCTCGGGATCAGCCCCGTCAGACAGCACAGTGGCCAAGGATGGCGATGCTGTCGGCGCGTTTATCTCGGGTTCGTAAGTTAAAAAGGGGCGGGGGGCTTCCCCGCCCGTTCTCAGGTTCGGAGGCTCACATGAGCAATGTCGTCAAACTGCAGTTTCGCCCCAAGCCAGCCGGCGCCCGTGCTGCCTTGGCGACGTGCTTTGCCCAGAACAGACGCGGCGGTGATGATGTCTTCTGGCTCAAGGAAAACGCCGAGTTTTTGAACCTGCATCAAAGCGTTTCAAGCTACTTCACCGAGGCTGAGCTTGCCCCCTTTGAGGCCTTCTACGCCAAAGTCGAAAACCGCCTCAGGTTTTTCCCGCAATATTACCGCTTTTTTTTGTCGATCACGCTTGATCTTGAAGACCTTGGCCTGAACGAGGGGAAGGGCGAGAAGCTCTGCGCCTGGGCTGCACAAATGGGCCTGCCAGAGGCCGAGCTGTCAGACTTGCAGCGCGCTGAAGCCCAACGTTTACTAGCCCGCCGCGGCGAAGCTGATCCGAACATGGACGAGGCCCTGAGCGCACGGCTTCACAAGTTTATCTCGCGCAAGGAAACGTTCAGCCTGCCCAACAAGAAGGCGGCCTACGAACTGACGCATATCGTGTTCTACCTCAGCCAATATGGCCGCGTTGATCCTCAACTGAGCGCGCAAGCTATCCAAAGCCTGATGTTCACTGGAACAATCGCCTTTCTGGATGAAAACGCTGACCTTTTGGCGGAAGTTTGCATCGCGATCACCTATGCCAGAGAGGCTGTTCCGACGGTTTGGCAAAGTTGGCTCAACGAGCACTCCCGCAGCTTTCTCGTTGAGGCCAACAGTCCGGTTGGCCTGCAAGACGACTACCACGAGTATTTGATGTGCAACTGGTATCTGTTGTCTTCTGGGCAAGACGCTTTCACGCAAAAGCACGAGGCAACACAGATGAGCTTTTTACGCCCCATGCGCCGCTTTGGCGTGCTGCGCGAACTATCGGAATACCTCTTTGAGCGCCGTCATGAGCGCGGCCTTGCGTGGGGCAACTTGCGTCAGGATATTGCCGACGAACTTGGCGCGCCTTCATTTGAGCGCCTTGAAAACGCCGAGAAAGCACTTCCCGAGTTTGAAGAGTTTTTCGCAGGATTCGCGCGCGCCGGAGCTTGAGGTTTACATTGAAAACGAAGTGCCGCAGCCGCAAGAACTGCTGGCATTCGGGTTCTCAATCGTAAAGCGTGCGCCGATCAGCTCTTCGGTAAAGTCGATCTTGGCGCCTGCCAGAAATGGCTGGCTGACTTCGTCAATCACAACTTTCTCACCATTGCCTTCGAGGATCAGATCGTCCTCAGTGGGCGCATCAAGTTTGATTTCATATTGAAAGCCTGAACACCCGCCGCCTTCAACGGCCACGCGCAGGGCCTTGCCTTCGGCCCCTGCGCCGATCGCGGCGAGCTGTTCAAAGGCGCGTGGTGTCACTGAGGGGGGAACAAACATATCAGGCTCTCGGGGTTGCGTGAGGGTTACGTTTCAGCTTTGGCCAATATATATGGGGGATGTGGACAGGCGGCAAGGAGCAGGTCATGGTTTTGCAACAGGTTATCTTCGCGTCGCGCCCGAAAGACAGCCGCGGGCGGCTCTTTCCTGAGGCTGAAAGCGCGTTTCGCACCTGCTTTCAGCGCGATCGCGACAGGATCATTCACTCCAGTGCCTTTCGACGTCTCAAGCATAAAACACAAGTCTTTATCGAGCATGAAGGCGACTATTACCGAACCCGTTTGACGCATTCGATCGAAGTTGCCCAAGTGGGCCGAACGATCTGCGGCGCTTTAGGGCTTAATCCCGAGCTTACCGAGGCCGTGGCCCTTGCGCATGACTTGGGGCACACGCCTTTCGGCCATACGGGCGAAGACGCGCTCAACGCCTTGATGAAGCCCTACGGCGGGTTTGACCACAACGCGCAGGCGATCAAGATCGTCACTTCGCTTGAGAAACACTACGCCAAATGGGACGGACTTAACCTGACATGGGAGTGTCTTGAAGGCATCGCCAAACACAATGGGCCGGTTGAGGGGCTGATCCCACCAGCGCTTGCCAACTACAATGCTGGCCATGACCTTGAGTTGCACACCCATGCGAGTGCCGAGGCGCAGGTGGCGGCCCTTGCTGACGATATCGCCTATAACCACCATGACATTCACGACGGGTTGCGCGCCGAGTTGTTTGATGTGGACGAGATCGCAGCGCTGCCGATCTTGTCGGAGTGCTTCGCCGAGGTTGACGCAGCTTACCCCAAGCTTGACGTGCAGCGCCGCCGTCACGAGGCTCTTCGGCGGTTTTTCGGTGTGCTGGTTGAGGATGTTATCACCACGTCGCAGGCGAATGCGCGCGATATGGCGCCGCAAAGTGCCGCCGATGTGCGCCATGCCGGCAAGCCACTTGCGCGGTTTTCACCTGCGCTTTGGGCTGACTTGCGGGTGATCAGAGCTTTTCTGTTTGAACACATGTATCGCGCGCCCTCGGTTGTGGACATGCGCGTGAAAGCAACGGCGATTGTTGAAAAGCTGTTTGCGGCTTACATGTCTGATCCGTCGATCCTACCCGCCGAATGGCAGGATGCCGTTCTTCAGAGCGCGGGCGACAAACCTGCGATTGCTGGTATCGTATCAGACTATCTGAGCGGGATGACGGACAGATATGCCGTGCAGTCCGCGAAGGAGCTGTTTGGAATATCTGTCGATATCGCTCTGTAAGCGTGGCTTAAAACGGGATCTCGTCGTCAAAGTCGGTGTTTTGGGGGGCAGGCTGCGATGAGCCTTGGTTGTTGCCGTAGTCATTGCCCTGGCTGCCGCCGTAGTCGTTGCCGCCACCACCGTAGTTGCCGCCGCCGCCAGAACCGCCGTCGTTGCGGCCGTCGAGCATAGTGAGAACACCGTCAAAACCCTGCAACACAACTTCGGTTGAGTAGCGGTCATTGCCGGATTGGTCTTGCCACTTGCGCGTTTGCAGCTTGCCTTCGATGTATACTTTCGAGCCCTTGCGCAGGTATTGCTCGGCGATACGCACGAGACCCTCCTGGAAGATAGCAACAGTGTGCCACTCGGTGCGTTCGCGGCGCTCGCCCGTGCTCTTGTCTTTCCAGTTTTCCGACGTAGCGATGCGCAGGTTGCAGACTTTACCACCGTTCTGGAATGTGCGCACTTCGGGGTCTCGCCCGAGGTTGCCAATGAGGATAACCTTGTTTACCGAACCTGCCATGTTGCGCCTTTCTCAGAATCTAAATCTTGTGTCGGGTATCTTACACCACTCCAGAGAGTTTAAGGAAAGCCTAAACCTTGAACTAAATGAGCGATAATTTGCAAATCTGACGTCATTTGACAGATTGGCTGGCAATTTCCGCCGTGATGTTTAGATTGCTTCCAACAAACGTTTTGGGGAACGAAAGTGGTATGCGTAAAAAGCTCGTGAGCGCGGCCTTGGTGGCATCGTTTTTGCCAATGGCCGTTCAAGCTGATCTGTTTTCTTCGGGCAAACGGACCAAGCTTTTCAAATCTCAAACGACCATCCTCGATACCCGCGCGAAGAGCCAGTATTCTTCTTCGGTGCGCCTACAGCCTGCGCGTGTTGTCACGCCTACAAAATGGGGTGTCGGCAATGGAAAAAGCTATCGCGGGCGCTACAAGGGGCCATACCTTGCGATGGCGAAAGACGCGGCAGCGCGGCATGGCGTGCCTGTCGATTTGTTCTTGAAGCTTGTGCAACAGGAGAGCGGTTGGAACGCGAGTGCCAAGTCGCATGCTGGCGCCTTAGGGCTAGCGCAGCTCATGCCAGGAACCGCGCGAACGTTGCGCGTAAACCCGCATGATCCTTATGAAAACCTTGAAGGCGGGGCGCGATATCTCAAGATGCAACACGCCGAGTTTGGATCATGGCGGCTTGCATTGGCGGCCTACAATGCGGGGCCTGGGGCTGTTCGCAAGTATGGCGGTGTGCCGCCCTACAAAGAAACCCGCAACTACGTCAAAGTGATCTGGGGAAGCTGATACAGCTCCCCCCGGGGCAGTTTACAAATCTGACAGCTCTTTGGAGTGCATCCAGTCCGCGTGTTTCGGGGCCTTTTTGGTGCGGCTCCATTCTTCAAGCATGTCCCATTTTACGGCGTTGAGCCTTTCAAGCATCGCATCTTCTGCGGGGTCGGGGCAGGCGAGTTCAACGCGGTGTCCGTTTGGATCAAAGAAGTAGATAGAGTGGAAAATCGAGTGGTCTGTCACGCCAAGAACCTCGACGCCCTCTGCTTCCAAATGGTCTTTGTATTCAACTAGTTCCGCGCGGTCTTTCACTTTGAATGCGATGTGCTGCACCCAGATAGGTGTGTTCGGATCGCGGCCCATTTCCGGCTTTGTCGGCAGTTCGAAAAAGGCCAGCACGTTGCCGCTTCCAGCGTCCAGAAAGACATGCATATAGGGGTCGGGCTCGTGGGTTGACGGGACGTGGTCTTCGGCGATGGCGAGGACGAAGTCCATGTTGAGCATTTTGCCATACCATTCCACCGTTTCTTTGGCGTCTTTACAGCGATAGGCGACATGGTGGATTTTCTCGATTTTCATGTTGGTATCCTTTTATAGCTGCGCCATTCCTTATGGTTGCATTTGTAACTATCAAGCTAAAAAGAAGCCGAGCAGGGCGCTCGGCGACTTTCGCTATTCCGCGGCTTCCTGAGCGAGTTTGATGACAGGCTCCATCGTCTTGAGGGTTTCATCATCAAGGTGGCACTTAATCTGGTGGCCATTGCCAAGGTCTTTGACCAGTGGAACTTCCTTGTCACAAAGCCCACCGGGAACCTTGTCTTTCCAACGGCAGCGCGTTTGGAAGGGGCAGCCAGAAGGTGGGTTCATTGCCGATGGAATGTCGCCTTCCAAGACGATGTGCTGCTTCTCGATCTTGGTGTCGGCGATCGGAACGGCCGACAAAAGCGCTTCTGTGTAAGGGTGGTAGGGCGGTGAGAAAATGTCGTCTGTGGTGCCGAGTTCGACAACATGTCCGAGGTACATAACCATCACCCGATCACTCAAATAGCGCACAATTGACAAGTCATGGCTAATAAAGAGAAGCGTTGTTTTGTGTTCTCGTTGAATCTCCATCAACAAGTCGGTGACGGCGGCCTGCACTGAGACATCAAGCGCAGAGACGGGTTCGTCGGCGACAACAATGCGTGCGTCACCTGCAAAAGCTCGAGCAATACCAACACGTTGCTTTTGCCCTCCTGACAGCTGCCTTGGCATTCGATCCGCAAAGGCGCGGGGCAGTTTGACAAGGTCGAGCAGGTTGAGCATGCGCTCGCGGCGCTCCGCATCATTATTGCCAATGCCGAAAATCTCCAGAGCGCGTATGATCTGGCGGCCAACCGTCATCGACGGATTAAGTGTATCAAACGGATTCTGGAACACCATCTGGACGTCAGCAACCGTCTTTGTATCGCGGTTTTCAATCGCTGTATGTTCGATGTTCTTACCATCGAGTTTGATTGTGCCGTCGGTTGCGGTTTCCAGGCCCATCAAAACCTTTGCAAACGTTGACTTGCCACAGCCGGACTCGCCGACAATTGCGAGTGTTTCACTTTCATGAGCATCGAATGTTAAGGTTTCATTTGCCTTAACGACCCGTTTTTCACCCCCGCCGAACAGTGCGTTGGCGGCGACTTCGTAGTATTTCTTAAGGTTGTCCATACTCAAGACAACTTCGCCAATCTCGCCTTTTTCCTTTTGTTCTCCGAGTTCTAGCGGTGCATCCCAGTCGATCTCTTTGAACTTGAGACAGCGTGTCTCGTGTTCTCCGGCGTCATCTGCGGGATACATCGGCACGAAGCCTTCATCGCAGCGGCCCTCTTCATAGTAGTCGCAGCGGGGGCCGAAGTTGCAGCCCTTAGGGCGTTCGTGGGGCAGCGGAAAGTTGCCGGGAATGGCCACAAGCGGGCGCGAGTTCTTGTCGGCACCGGGCAGGGGGATCGAGCGGAAAAGGGCTTGTGTATAAGGGTGTTGCATGTTGTTGAACACGGTTTCGATGTTGCCACGCTCCACCGCTTCACCGGAATACATCACACAAATTCTGTCACATGTTTCAAGAACGAGGCCGAGGTTGTGCGAAATGAACAGCATCGAGGTGCCGTATTTCTTGCCAAGGTCTTTGACCAGCTCGACAACGGCCGCCTCAACCGTCACGTCAAGCGCCGTCGTTGGCTCATCAAGGATCAACAAAGAAGGCTTTGACATCAAGGCCATAGCGATCACGATACGCTGTTGTTGGCCGCCGGAAAGCTGGTGTGGATAGCTTGAGAGCATGCGTTTCGGGTCGGGCAATTTCACGTCGGTGACGACTTCGAGCGCACGATTGTAGGCCTCGGTTTCGGATACGCCTTCGTGGATCATGGGCACTTCCATGAGCTGCGCGCCGATCTTCATTGCAGGGTTGAGTGAGGCCATAGGCTCTTGATATATCATAGCAATTTCGTTGCCACGGATGTCACGAAGCTCTTCTGGCCCCATTTTTTCCATGTCGCGGCCCTTAAACTTGATCGAGCCGCCGACAATGCGGCCATTCTTGCCCAAGTCGCGCATCACGCCCAGTGCCACAGTCGACTTGCCGCAGCCGGATTCTCCAACCAAACCAACGGCTTCTCCGGGGGCAACCTTCACAGAAAAGTCCATCACGGCGGGGATTTCACGAAGGCGCGTGAAGAAGGAAATCGACAATTTGTCGATCTCCAGAATGGGGCCTGTGTAGTCGTGTATCTTTGACATTAACTTTCTCCCAGAGAGGCGCGGCGCGCAGTGCCTACGGTATGCAGCTTTGTATGCAGCTTTCCGTGCAGCATGCGTGCATACAGTTTTGGGCTGTTTTCAGCGTTAACCATGCTGTGCGCGTCCTTATCGTTTTGTTCATCAAATGCGCGGCGAGAAATCCCGCCGCGCGCTTAAACTCAGTCTTTCAGCGATTCCTCACGCAGGCCGTCTGCCAGCAGGTTGAGGCCCAGCACGAGCGACAACAGCGCAAAGGCCGGTGGCAGGGCGGGGTGCGCATAGATCATCAACAGCTTGCGCCCGTCGTTGATCGTTGAGCCCCAGTCCGGGCTTTCCGGCGGCAGGCCGAGGCCGAAGAAGCCCAAGGTGCCCAGAAGGATCGTGGTGTAGCCGATGCGCAGGCAGAAATCGACGATCAGCGGCCCGCGCGCGTTGGGCAGAATTTCCCAGAGCATGATATACCAAGGGCCTTCGCCGCGGGTTTGCGCCGCGGCCACGTAGTCTCGCGAGTTGATGTCGAGCGCGAGGCCGCGCACGATCCGGAAGACTGTGGGCGAGTTCACGAAGACAACCGACACGAAGACCACAAGGATGCCGCCCGGGATGTCGAAGAAATCAAGCGGCCAGAAGTCGATCTTGGAATCTGCGGTGTTGATCGTGGACATGTAGATCAGAAACATCGGCACAAGCCAGACCGTCAGCCAGAGCTTGTTTTTCGCAGGCTGGGTGCGCAGGCGCGAGTGCAAGAGCACGCCGACAAAGATCAGCGGGAAGGCAAAGAGCACCACAGCCATGTATTGCGGCAGCCCTGTCTCGACGATCTCTGGTGTGACCAAGAGATAGAACAGCAGGATCACCGGAAAGGCGAGGATCAGGTTGGCCAGAAAGCTGAGCGCTGTATCAAGCGAGGTGCGGAACAGCAGCAACAACATGATCGCCAGAACCACTGCAAAGAGCAGGAAGTTCATAAATCCCGAGGTGATCAGGGTTGCGAGTGCCGCCAGCCCGAAAACGACGGCGGTGGCGATGGCCCCATAGCTTTTGAGACTGCGTAGGGCTGGCCCCGAGAAATAGCCGGCAGGCAGCCCAAGCGTGATGCCGACCATGAAGGCGAAAAGCGTTGCAAGCGGAGCGATCATGATAACAATACCACTGCCCATAACCATGCGGCTGAAAACATCGCGCGCGAGGTTGTCACCGCCGAGCAAGTAGTAAGGGTATTCTGCCGCTTCCGCGCCGCGCAGAGGCGTGCCAGGCAGCTTGTTCTTCATGCCCGAGGCCTGATCAAGTGCGCCATGGGTGGCGATCATGTCAAAGAAGCCGCTGTAGAAGGCTGTGAACACCCAGAACATCACGAGGCCAAAGCCTATCATGCCGATGATGTTGTCATAGAGCTTGCCGTAGAGGCCGAGCTTGCGCTTGTAGAGCGCGGACAGCGTGAACAGCACGGCAATCGATATCCAGACAGGCATGAAGCGCATGAAGATCGAGGCGATGATGCCACGGCCCTGCATGATGGCTGTGCGCTTTTCGGCGGCGAGCGTGTCGGCGTCGGGCATTGCGTCGGGGTCTAGCCCTGCAACGTAGTCGCGAAAGCCGGCGCCGGCAAACAGGAGCGTCCAGACAAGCCAAGCCGCGATGAGCAGGCCAATGGCCTTGAGCGCGAGCGTAAAGACATAGCCCATGGTTGCGGCCGGGTCGTCAAAGAAGGTGTTCATGAAGTAGCCAAGCATCGCCGCAAAGAGCGCGAAGCCCAAGAGCAGGCCGAGGATCTTGAGCAGCGAGCCGCTGTCCATCCCGCCGCCAGCGCCGCCTGTGACGGTGGCATAGACATAGCTAAAGCCAACGATCAGCAAGACGACGACTGCAATGCCGTTGAACAGCGAAAACGAGCCTTTGGTTGACGAGCTTGTCAGCGACAAGAGCATCGCGCAGAGCCCGCAAATAACGGCGATTGTGAGCGCGATGGCGAGTAGGCCGCCAAATCCGCCTGCGTAGGCACCAAACCAGGTAAGAGGTTCCATGTTCTGTTCTCCCTTACGAAATTCTGATGCGTGGATTGAGGAAGACGTAGCCGATGTCAGAGAACAGCTGCGTGATCAACACCACGAATACGGAGACGACGGAGACACCGAGAAGAAGCTCGATGTCGTTGTTGCCAGCGGCCTGAACGAGCGTCCAGCCAAAGCCCTTGTAGTTAAACAGCGTCTCGACAATGACGACGCCGTTTAGCAACCAAGGAATTTGCAGCATGATGACAGTGAACGGCGCGATCAGAGCGTTTCTGAGCGCGTGTTTCATCACGATGTTGCGAAAGCTGACACCCTTGAGGCGCGCGGTTCTGATATACTGCGCCGTCATGACTTCGGCCATGCTGGCGCGGGTCATGCGGGCGATATAGCCCATACCATAGAGAGAAATGGTTAGAACCGGCAGGAAGAAGTTCTGGAAGTTTGCACTTTCCATCGCCGAGGTGGCCGTGCCCTTAAAGAGCGTCTTGCCTTCGATCAGGCCTGCCTCTGCGAGCATCGGGCTGACGCCGTAGCGCGAGGAGGCCAGCAGCGCGATGAAGATAACGCCCGACACGTATTCCGGCGTTGCCGTGGTGGCGATCGAGAGGGTCGAGAGCGTTCTGTCGGTGCGGGATCCTTCGCGCATGCCTGCAAGCACCCCGATGATGAGAGCGGAGGGCACCATCAGCAGCATCACCCAGAGCATCAGCTTGGCGGTGAGACCAAGTCGGGTTGCGATGATCGCTGAGACGGGCTCTTTAAAGACGGTCGAAAAGCCCCAGTCGCCTTGCAAGATGCCGCAGCGTGTCGGGGTTTTTTCCGGGGCAACACCGGGGCGGATACAGCGGCCCACTGCGTTGCCCTCGGTGTCTTGCGACAGAAAGCCAGGCGCCAATCCGAGCCACTCGGCATATTTGCGCGGCAGCGGCTGCAGGTAACCGCGGCTTCCGAGATAGGATTCGACTTGCTCGTCGCTCATACGGAAGTTGCCCTGCGTTTTGGCGAGTTTTTCTAGGTTCGGGTAGAGGTTGGTCAGAAAGAAGACCACGAAAGTCAGGCAGAGTGCTGTGAGCAGCATCACTCCCAAACGTCGTAATATGAATAGTCCCATGAGGTGCCCCTGTTGGTCAGGCGGTTATAGACGTTTCGTCTTTGTAGGCGCCGCCGGAAGTCTGTGTGGCGAGGCCTATGCGTGGCGCGCGTCTGGCGCGGGTTTACTGGGAACTCTAAAGCAAATAGCGCGCCCGAACGGTGTTGTTGCTCGGTGTAGGCTGCGCTGCGCGCAGGGCTCGCATGCTTTGAAACATCAGTATCTCCCTTTGTCGGAGGTGTGCTGATTTGCTCAGTCTCGTCCCCCGATTGGCCCTATTCGGGCATACTTAGGAGGCATCCGTCAATGGGGTTGCGCAATTATTACGCTTGGTAGGCCTCAACGGTGCGGGGTGAGCGTCTGCCAGACCTGCATGCGGGCGCGAAACCATGTGCGCTGTCTTTTGGCATATTGGCGCGAAGATATGATGGCACGGGCGCGGGCTTCTTTGAGGCTAATTTCGCCCTGCAAATGCGCGATCAGCTCGCGCGCACCAATGGCCTTGGAGGAGGGCTTGTCAGGCGACCAATCCGCAAGGTTGGCGCGGGCTTCCTCAAGCGCGCCTTCATGCAGCATGATGTCAAAGCGCTGCTCGATTCGGGCGTTGAGCCAGTCGCGATCTGCATTCATCACGAAGGCCTCGCATTCGGCCAGCGCAAGCAGCGGTGCAGGTGTGTCGGCTTGCCAAGAGGCGAGTCCACGGCCCGTTGCTTTCTGCACTTCCCAGGCCCGCTGCACGCGCATCGGGTTGAGCAAGTCGATCTTGGCAGCGGTGTCGCTGTCGAGTGCTGCGATCATCTCGTCAAGCTGCCCGCCGAGGCGCAGTGCGTCTGCGGCCTCGCGCACCTCGGCAGGGGTTGGGGGGATTTCGGCAAGCCCCTCTGTGAGCGCACTAAAGTAGAGCCCCGTGCCGCCAACAATGATAAGCCGCGCAGGGTTTTGCGAGAGCAGTTCTTTGACCTCACCCAGCCATTGTCCGACAGAGTAAGGATGCGTGCCGTCTATGTGCCCGTAAAGGCGGTGCGGCGCGCGGGCTTCGTCTTCAAGGCTGGGCCGTGCCGTCAGAACACGCCAGTCCGTGTAAACTTGTAAAGCGTCGGCGTTGACGATGATCCCGCCCTGCGCCTCGGCAATCCTGAGAGCAAGCCCAGACTTGCCCGAAGCCGTTGGCCCCGCAATCAGCACAGGCCTGTCTGGTGCGATATGTGACAGCTCTATCATCCACAAGCGCATACCCCAGCTCGCAACGAGGCGGCAAGTGCCGCGAGGGAAGTGCAGAAAGTTTCTTTTGCCCTCGCTTGGCCGTTGCGCCTGACAGAAATTTGCGACATTTTAGGCGAGATTTTTGCAAAGGCTCGGGGGCTAAAAATGTCGAACTCTGAAAAGGCGCAGACAACGTATAAACGTGTGATGCTTAAAATTTCAGGGGAGGCATTGATGGGCGATCAAGGCTTTGGTCTACACCCGCCCACAGTTCAGCGTATTGCCCAAGAAGTGAAGTCCGTTCAGGAAATGGGTGTCGAGATCTGTATGGTCATCGGCGGTGGCAACATCTTCCGCGGCCTTCAAGGCAGCGCGCAGGGTATGGAGCGCACAACGGCTGACTATATGGGCATGCTCGCCACGGTGATGAACGCACTGGCAATGCAGAGCGCCTTGGAAGACCTGGGCGTTTTCACACGGGTTATCAGCGCGATTACGATGAACGAAGTCGCCGAGCCCTACATCCGCCGTCGCGCCGTACGCCACCTTGAAAAGAAGCGCGTCTGCATTTTTGCGGCGGGCACGGGCAACCCCTATTTCACCACAGACACAGCCGCGACGTTGCGCGCCAACGAGATGGCCTGTGAGGCGATCTTCAAAGGCACCAAGGTTGACGGCGTTTACGACAAAGACCCGGTCAAGTTTGACGACGCGGTGCGCTATGACACCGTCAGCTACGACGACGTGCTGCAAAAGCGCCTCGGCGTTATGGATGCTTCCGCTATTGCTCTGGCGCGCGACAACAACCTGCCGATCATCGTGTTCTCGCTCGATGAGCCGGGCGGCTTTAAAGGTATTTTGGCAGGCAAGGGCACCTACACCAAGGTTGGCGGGTGAAGCACACCGCTGTTTTGCTTGGGCACGCCGGAGCACGTCCTCAACGCGTGGCTCATCTTTGAGTATCAGCTGATCGGTAAGGCCGCTGGCTGGTATGAGGGCATGAGCGGCGCCCGAAAAGGCACAGATCGCCTGCCACTTTGCACCTACAACAGTGTCGACTAACGCAAACACGGCTGGTATTTTGAATGTAGGTTTTGTAAGACGATCTCAACAGCCGAAAGACGGCGATAAGACAGGATGAGACAGCATGTCAGATGATTTTATGCTTGATACCGACGAGCTAGAACGCCGCATGAAGGGCGCGATGAATGCGTTGCGCACAGAGTTTGCCTCGCTCAGAACGGGGCGCGCTTCGGCGAGCATGCTTGAGCCGGTCATGGTTGAAGCCTACGGCCAGCAAACCCCGCTGAACCAGGTTGGCACGGTGAACGTGCCCGAGCCGCGCATGGTGACGGTGAATGTCTGGGACAAGAGCATGGTGCAGGCTGTTGAAAAAGCCATTATGAACAGTGGTTTGGGGATCAACCCGCAGACAAACGGCACGATCGTCATGTTGCCAATTCCCGAGCTCAACGAAGAGCGCCGCCGCGAGCTTGGCAAAGTTGCCGCGCAATACGCGGAAAGCGCACGCGTTTCGGTGCGCAATGCCCGCCGCGACGGTATGGACCAAGTGAAAAAGGCCAAGGCTGACGGGCTGTCGGAAGACGACCAGAAGTTCTGGGAAGCAGAAGTTCAGGCGACAACGGACAAGTTTATCAAAGCTGTCGATGAGGCGCTGGAGCACAAGCAAGCCGAGATCATGCAGGTTTGAGAGCCGGATCCGAGGCCAAAAGGAGCGCCCTGTGACAACATCCGAGACAGAGGGCACCGGGGCACCGGACGGCGGCCTGAACAGTGGGCAAAATACTGGGCTAACTACTGGGCCGAAACATGTGGCGATCATTATGGATGGCAACGGACGCTGGGCGCAATCGCGCGGGCGGCCGCGGCTGTTTGGCCACCATGCGGGGGCCAAACGCGTGCGTCAGATCGTCGAGGCCTGCCCTGATCTGGGCGTCAAATACCTGACGATCTTTGCTTTCTCGACAGAAAACTGGAAGCGCACGCAAGTTGAAGTTGCAGGTCTTATGAGCCTGTTTCGCCGCTATATCGCCAAAGAGGCACGGGCCTTGAAGGCCGAGGGCGTGCGCGTGCGTTTTATCGGCGATCGGGTGCGGCTTGACAAAAAGCTGGTCGCGCTGATGGACGAGCTGGAAGTAGACACCGCAGGCAACGAGCGTGTGCACCTGACGATCGCGCTCAATTACGGCGGGCGCGACGAGGTTGCCCGCGCGACCAAGCGGTTGGCGCAAGACGTGGCTGCAGGCAGGCTTGACCCCGAAAAAGTAGATGAAGAAACCCTTCCTAAGTATCTGGATACGCATGTTTTACCTGATCCGGACTTGGTGATCCGCACCAGCGGTGAAGCGCGGATTTCAAACTTTTTGCTGTGGCAGTCCGCCTATGCGGAATACGAATTTATCGATACGCTTTGGCCTGATTTCAGCCCCGAGATTTTCGCAGGCTTGGTCAATAACTACGGTGCGCGCGACCGCCGCTTTGGCGCGGTGAAAACATGAGTGGCTCAGCCAAATGGGGTGACTTGGCGCCGCGGATCGCATCTGCGCTGGTGATGCTTGTAATTTCAGGCGTGGCGATCTGGTTTGGCGGCGTTTGGCTGCTCGGGCTTTTGGCGCTGGCGGCCGCGGGCATGGTTTGGGAGTGCGCGCGGCTTGGCGGGGCTGAAGCGGGGCGCACACGCGACGTGCTGCTGCCGGCGCTCACGGCGCTGATGTTTTTCGCGCTCGGGTTCCTTCAGTCGGGGCTGATTGTAGCGCTGCCACTTGTGGCGGGCTGGTCTGTGGCCCAGAGCGCCATCCGGCTGCGCGCCTGGGTTGGCATTTACGCCGTGGTGGCCGTTCTGGCGGCCCTGATGCTGTTTTGGATGCGCGAGCTGTTTGGCCTTGTTTTTGTGCTTTGGCTGGTCGGTGTTGTAATCGCCTCTGACGTTATGGGGTATTTCGCAGGGCGCATTCTGGGCGGGCCGAAGTTCTGGCCTGCGATCAGCCCCAAGAAAACATGGTCCGGCACGGTCGCTGGCTGGCTGGGGGCGGCGCTTTTGGGCTGGGCTCTGGCTGCGCCGCTGCAAGAGGCGCTGATGCCACTTGATTTTGACATGCCGCTTCCGGCTGTGCTGTTTTCCGTGCTGCTCGCCTTTGCGGCCCAGATGGGGGACATCGCCGAGAGCTTTCTCAAGCGTCGAGCGGGCATTAAGGACAGTTCGAACCTGATCCCCGGACATGGCGGCCTGCTTGACCGCTTCGACGGGCTGATCGGCGCAGCGCTGATGTTCTCGTTCGTTTGGATCCTTGTTTAAGAATGGTGCGGCGGGTCTCTGTTTTCGGGGCGACGGGCTCCATTGGCCAATCAACGCTTGATCTGATCGCGCGCGCCCCTGACAGCTATGAGGTTGTCGCCTTGACGGGCGGGCAGAATATCGCCCAGCTCGCGCGGGATGCGATTGCGCTTAAGGCTGATGTGGCTGTGACGGCTGACGAGGCGTTGCTTGCACCGCTTCAAGAAGCCTTGGCGGGCAGCGGTGTTGAGGCTGCTGCGGGGCGGAGCGCCTTGCTAGAAGCCGCCCAACGGCCCGTTGACTGGGTGATGAGCGCAATTGTCGGTGCGGCGGGGCTTGAACCGGGGCTTGAAGCGCTCAAGCACGGCAGCACACTGGCGCTGGCCAACAAGGAATCGCTGGTGACGGCGGGGGGACTGCTGATGTCCACGGCCAGGCAGCATGGCGCGCGCATCCTGCCTGTCGACAGCGAGCATTCCGCGGTTTTTCAGGCTCTGGTCGGCGAGGATATCAGCACAGTCGAGCGGGTGATCATCACCGCCTCTGGCGGCGCGTTTCGTGACTGGCCGCTCGAGAGGCTGGCTGAGGCCACTGTCGCCGCCGCAAGCACGCACCCCAACTGGGACATGGGCCAGCGCATCACCATCGACTCTGCAACAATGTTCAATAAGGCGATGGAACTTATTGAAACACATGAGTTTTTTGACGTGTCCGCTGACAAGATCGAAACACTGGTTCATCCTCAATCTCTGATCCATGCGATGGTTGGCTACCAGGACGGGGCGCTTATGGCGCATGTTGGTCCGCATGATATGCGCCACGCGATTGGCTATGCGCTGCACTGGCCTGCGCGCGCGCATCTGCCAGTCGAGCGGCTGGATTTTGCCAAGATCGGCCAGTTTGAGTTTCGCGACATCGAACATGCGCGCTATCCGGCCATTCGCATGGCGCATGACGTGATGGAGCGGGGCGGTTTGGCGGGGGCCGTTTTTAATGCGGCCAAAGAAGTGGCGCTGGATGTTTTCATTTCCGAGCAGATCGGATTTATGCAGATGGCCGTGCTGGTTGAGGGCGTTCTTGACAGGCTCTTGCCTGATAGTGGCCTTATCGACGCCACGATGAGCCTTGATAACGTGCGTGCGGCTGACCACATTGGTCGAACAGTGGCGCTTGAGCTGGCCGCAACAATATAACGATAGAGCAGGTATAGTTTGGAACTCGCAACACTTCTGCCGCAGGCTGGCAATACGATTTTGACACTCATCTCCTTTGTGATCGCGCTGTCGATCATTGTGGGGGTGCATGAGTATGGCCATTATATTGTCGGGCGCTGGTCGGGCATCAAGGCGGAAACGTTTTCTATCGGCTTCGGGCCTGTGCTCTATTCACGCTATGACAAGCGCGGCACCAAGTGGCAGATCGCGGCGGTGCCTTTTGGCGGCTATGTGAAGTTTCTGGGGGACGCGAACGCAGCCAGCGGTGAAGACGGCGAGGCTATGGCTGCCATGCCCGAAAGCGAGCTGCGCCACACCATGCACGGCGCGCCTTTGTGGGCACGCGCCGCGACAGTTGCGGCCGGGCCTGTGTTCAACTTCATCTTTTCGATTGCTGTGTTCATCGGGCTTTTGCTGGCGGTCGGGATGGCCGTGAACCCGCCGAAGATTTCCGAGCTCTACCCCTTGCCGCTTGAGGGCTATAGCCTCCAAGAGGGCGACCAGATTATCGCGATTGAAGGCGCGACCTTCCCCGATGCGCCGGAGCGCGCCTATTTTGACGCGCTGCCAGCCACTGCAGAGCTTGACTACCGCGTGATGCGCGACGGCGTCGAGATTGACGTCACAGGCCCGCAGTATTCTCCGGCGCGGATCGCTATGGTGCAGCCGCGCTCGGCAGGCGAAGAAGCCGGCCTTTTAGAAGGCGATGTGATCTTGCAGGCCAATGGCGAAAAGGTTGAGCGATTCAAGGAGCTTATCGAGATTGTCGGTAAGGCTGACGGCACGCCGATCAGCTTGAGCGTTTGGCGGGACGGCGAGGCGAGCCCGCTTGCCTTTACGATCGAGCCGCGGCTTTCTGATTTGCCGACAGCAGACAACGGCTTTGAGAAGCGCTGGCTGATAGGTGTTTCAAGCTCGACGTTCTTTGAGCCGGAACTTGAAACGCCGAGCCTTGGAACAGCCTTCAGTGTGGCCGTGGAGAGAACCTTCGGCATCGCCACGCGCAGCTTGTCGGGGCTTTACCACATTGCCACTGGCAAGATTGATCGCTGCAACATGTCCGGTGCTATCGGCATTGCGCGCGCCTCAAAAGACCAGGCCGAGCGGGGGCTTGTGGAGTTTATCAGCTTCCTTGCGCTGCTTTCGACGGCTGTCGGGTTTTTGAACCTGTTGCCGATCCCGATGCTGGACGGCGGACATCTTGTTTTCTACGGCTATGAGGCCATCGTACGCCGCAAGCCCAATGAAAAGGCGATGAACGTGATGATGGCTGTCGGGCTGTTTATCGTGCTGAGCGTGATGGTGTTTGGCCTGTCCAACGACATTTTCTGCTAGGGTCGGTAAAGCCTTCCGCCATAGTATTGCCATATTTGCGTCCTGATTGTTGCCACAGTCTCTGGCTACTCTTTTAGAGTAAGAAATGAGGACGTTATGGACACGATTGCAAAAGGCTATCAAGGGCTGCACCTGCTTTGGGATCTCAACTGGGATCGCGTGCTTTATTTGTCTACGATCACGTTCGCTCTGTTTCTGGGCGGCTGGATCGGCTCAGTTTTACTCTAATTGAATTCACTTGTTCGAAATGATTGGCGCGTTCCGCTTGGGGCGCGCTTAACTGCTTTTGACAATAGGTTCTATTCGGATTAATCAGTGGGCATAGGGGTGTCTGACTGGATTTTTCAAATGACGAGCACAACGATAAGCCCAACAAAGGGCCAAGACGAGCAGAAGCACTACACAAACCACGTAAAGGCCTTGATTTTCATCGCTTTTTCAGCGGTTTTGCTGGCTTTCGGGTCAAGCGCTGAGGCGCAGAGCTACAGATTTAATACTGTTTCTATCGAAGGCAATAAGCGCATCGAAGCGGGCACGATCCTGACTTATGCGGGAATCGCTAAAGGCAAAACTGTCTCTGCGGGCCAGCTGAACCAAGCTTACCAACGCATTCTGGCGAGCGGATTGTTCGAAAGTGTCGAGATTACTCCACAGGGTGGCAAGCTCAAGATTGTTGTTGTCGAGTTTCCGACGATCAACGTTATCAACTTCGAGGGCAACCAGCGTCTGAAAGACGACGAACTCGCAGGCTTTATCAAGTCCAAGCCGCGCCTTGTTTATAGCCCGACGCAAGCCGAACGTGACGCTGCAACGCTCGCTGAGGCCTACGTCCAGAATGGCCGTATAGCAGCCAAGATCAGCCCCAAGATCATTCGCCGTTCTGACAACCGTGTCGATCTGGTTTTTGAAGTCTTTGAGGGCCGCAACACCGAGGTTGCGCGCATCAGCTTTGTTGGCAACCAAGTCTACTCCGACCGCCGTTTGCGCCGTGTTCTGGAAAGCAAGCAAGCGGGTATTTTGCGCGCTTTGATCCGCAAAGACACCTTTGTGGAAGACCGCCTGCAATTTGACCAGCAAGTGCTGCAGGACTTCTACCTGTCACGCGGCTATGTCGACTTCCGCACCTCGGCTGTGAATGCCGAACTCGCCCGTGAGCGCGACGGCTACTTTGTTACGTTCAACGTGCAGGAAGGCCAGCAGTTCAGCTTTGGTAACATCACAACGACCAGCGAGATCGCCGATGTTGATGCGGATGAATACCAATCCATTCTCAAAGTGCGCCCCGGCACGGTTTACTCCCCGTCGATTGTCGAGAACTCGATCGCACGTATGGAGCGTCTGGCGATCAAGAACAGCCAGCCTTTCCTGCGTGTCGAGCCTCGCATCACCCGCAATGACCGTGACCTGACACTTGATGTGGAGTTCGTGCTGAGCAAGGGGCCACGTATTTTTGTCGAACGGATCGACATTCAAGGCAATGCCACCACGCTTGACCGTGTTGTGCGCCGCCAGTTCCGCGTTGCGGAAGGCGACCCGTTCAACCCGCGTGAAGTGCGCGAAAGTGCCGAACGCATCCGCGCGCTCGGCTTCTTCGGCAAAGCTGACGTCAATGCGCGAGAGGGCTCAACGCCCAATCAGGTTATCGTTGGCGTGGATGTTGAAGAGAAGACAACAGGCTCGCTCAAATTTGGCGGCGCGTTTTCAACTGACACCGGGTTTGGCCTCGTTGCCGAGTACACGGAAACGAACTTCCTTGGGCGCGGGCAGACTGTCCGGTTCTCGGCGTCGGGCGCGACGGACAATGCGGTTTACGGGTTTTACTTTGAAGAGCCGGCCTTGCTGGGCCGTGACTTGAAGTATTTCTTCGACATTGGATATGTTGAGACAGACAGCAACAACTCCGAGTACGACACAAATGTCGGCAGGTTCTCGACAGGTATCGAGTTCCCCTTGGGCCAACGTGCGCGCTTGGGGCTGAACTACAAGTACAATGTCACCGAGATGACGGATCCGACCGACCCTGCGACCTGTGTCGCGGCAATTTCCTGCTTGGGCGCCTTGCAACTTGCCGAAGTTGGCCTTGGCAGTCGCGGGCAAAGCTCGCTCGGATATACCTATGCGTTTGACTCACGCAAAGAGAGCCTTGATCCAAATCGCGGACTTCTCTTTAACTTCAGTCAGGATCTTGGCGGTTTGGGCGGTGATGATACATTCGTCAAAACCAAGGCAAAGCTGACAGCGCAGACAAAAATCATGAATGAGGAAGTGACGCTTCGCGCCTCACTTGCTGGTGGTGTGGTTGCGTTTTCTGGCTCAAACAGCCGCTCGACAGACCGTTTCCTGTTTGGTGATGACATTGTTCGCGGCTTTAAGGCTGACGGTATCGGCCCGCGCGAATACAACTTGGCGGCTGGCGTCAACAACGCCTTGGGCGGCAACATGTTTGTGACCGCTCAGTTCGAAGCTCTTTTCCCGCTCGGCTTGCCCGAAGAATACGGTGTGACCGGGGGCCTGTTCTATGACGTCGGCAACGTTTGGGGGCTTGATGCCACAAATGCCGACACGCTGTATGAAAGCGGCTCGGCGCGCCATGTCATTGGTGTCTCACTCTTCTGGGAAACACCGATCGGGCCGCTGCGTATGAACTACTCCAAAGCTCTGAAAAAAGAGACCTTTGATAAAGAGCAACAGTTTGAGTTTACAATCTCAAGCGAGTTCTGAGTTGGCTTCAAAGCGACGATACCAAGCGCTTGCCTTTGCCGTTGCCCTCATCAGTTGGGCAACGGTTTCGCTGTCCCAGACATTGGGCGCGACACAATCTGACATCGTGGTGATTGATCCGAACCGTCTGTTTGCAGAGACGCTGTTTGGCAAACGGATCACGGAAGAGCTTGAAGCCGAGGGCAAAAGCCTGAGCGAAGAGAACCGCCGCATCGAAGATGAGCTGAAGGCTGAAGAGAAGTCGATCACCGAAGTGCGAAAGACGATGAGCCCCGAAGAGTTTCGCGATTTGGCAGAGTCTTTTGACCTCAAGGTTCAGGGTATTCGCCGCGAGCGCTTGGCCAAGCTGCGGGTACTTGACGAAAAACGCGGTAATGCGCTGCAGAGCTTTCTAAGCACGGCACAAGGCGTTCTGGCAACGCTGATGCGCGAGCGCGGGGCGACTGTTTTGCTTGATCTGCGAGGCGTCATTCTGAATGACGGGGCCATTGATATCACGGATGCGGCCGTGACCAAGATCGACGAAGCGATCGGCGCTGGCGAAGGGGCTGCTGTGATCACGCCTCAGGATGGGCCAGAGGCCCCTCAGCCGCAAGACTAAGCCCGCGCTAACGCTTGTTCTGGGCCCGCAGGGTTGATAGGAATGGCGAAACAAATTGAGGGACGTCTACCCATGACAGAGCAACTGCAGCGCGCCGACATCGGCCTTATTCAACGCATTATCCCACATCGCTATCCGTTCCTTTTGGTTGACCGTGTCGAAGACATTGACGGCACCAGTTCTGCGCGTGGTATCAAGAACGTGTCGATGAACGAGCCACACTTTCAGGGCCACTTCCCAGGCAAGCCTATTATGCCGGGTGTGACGATCGTTGAGGCGATGGCGCAGACGGCGGCTGTTATGGTTGGTGTCGCGCTTGATATGGCTGACAAAGAGCTGCTGGTCTATTTCATGGCCATCGAGAAGTGTAAGTTCCGCCGGATGGTTATCCCCGGGGATGTGCTTGAAATGCAGCTGACAACATTGCGAGGCAAGCCGGGTGCCAAAGTCTGGCGGTTTGGCGGCGTTGCGACGGTTGAAGGCGAAATGGCTTGTGAAGTTGAGTTCACGGCGATGATGGATTTGCCCAAGTGAGCAGCGCCTCTGACATTCACCCGAGTGCCGTGATCGAAGAGGGTGCCGTAATCGGGGCAGGCTGCAAAGTTGGGCCGTTCTGTGTGATTGGGGCTGACGTTGTCTTGAAAGATACTGTCGAGCTGAAGAGCCATGTCGTAATTTCGGGGCAAACCGAAGTTGGCGAGGGCACAGTTATCTGGCCATTCTCGGTGATTGGCGAAGTGCCGCAGGACTTGAAGTTCAAGGGCGAGAAAACTGCTCTCAAGATCGGCAAGCGAAACCGTATTCGCGAGCATGTGACGATGAACACAGGCACGCAAGGCGGCGGCGGCGTGACTGTCGTGGGCGATGACGGCCTGTTTATGGCGGGCTGTCACATCGCGCATGATGCGCAGGTGGGCGACCGCGTGATTGTTGTGAACAACTCTGCTGTCGCGGGGCACTGTGTGATTGAGGATGATGTGATCATCGGCGGGCTTTGCGGCATTCACCAATGGGTGCGCATTGGCCAAGGCGCGATTATTGGCGCGTTGAGCATGGTCACCAATGATGTCATCCCGCATGGGCTTGTGCAGGGCCCGCGTGGCGAGCTGGACGGGCTTAACCTGGTTGGCCTCAAGCGCCGCGGCGTGGCGCGTTCCGACATCACAGCGTTGCGGGCCGCGTTCCAGATGCTGGCGCAGGGCGACGGAGCCTTTCAGGAGCGCGCGCGCCGTCTGGGCGAGGAAAGCGAAAGCGCCTATGTGCAGCAGATCGTCGAGTTTGTGACGGGCGCGAGCGACCGGTCTTTCCTCACGCCGGGGAGCTAGGGATGCTGGCGTTGATCGTCGGGCGAGGGGCTTTGCCACGGCTCATTGCTGATACGCAAGAGGTTCGCCCGTTGATCTGCGCGCTTGAGGGCAACGCGCCTCAGGTAACGCCCGACATCACCTTTCGGCTCGAAACGCTTGGCAGCCTGCTTTTGGAGCTTGGCAAGCGCGGCGTGACTGATGTGTGTTTTTGCGGCGCGATAGACAGGCCTGCTGTTGACCCAAGCAAGCTTGACGCCGAGACCCTGCCGCTGGTGCCGATCTTCATGGAGGCGCTGCAAAAGGGCGACGATGGCGCTTTGCGCGCAGCGATGGCGATTTTCGAGCAGACGGGCTTTACCATCCGCGCGGCTCACGAGCTGCTGCCCAACCTGACGCTTGAGCTGAGTATTCCCACCAAGGCCAAGCCAGAAGCCCGCCACGAGGCGGATGCGCGCCTTGGCGACAGTGTAATCGCTGCGATGGGCGAGGCTGACTTGGGGCAGGCCTGTATCTTGCGCGCGGGTGAGGTTCTGGCGCGCGAAGACGCTGCGGGAACCGACGCGATGCTGGCGACGTTTGCGGAGAAATATGTCCCGCACAGCGCGGGGCTGGGGCCACTGGACTGGGCTTTGAACGCGGTGGAATGGGCCAGTGATCCGCTCAACAACGCCGTCGACATGGTCAGCGACTGGTTTGAAACAGAGCCCGAGATTGCCCCCGAGCAGCCCAAGGCCGCAAAGGGCGCGATCTTGTTTAAGGCCGCCAAACCCGAGCAGGATTTGCGCGCTGATATGCCAACGATCGGCCCGGCGACCGCGATGAAAGCCGCTGAAGCTGGCCTTGACGGCATTGTCATAGAAGCTGGCAAGGTGCTCGTCGTTGACCAGCCGCATGTGCTGCGCATCCTTGATGCGATGGGCATGTTCCTTTGGGTGAGGCAGCCCTGATGCTTGTGTTTATCATCGCCGGAGAGGCCTCGGGCGACAAGCTTGGCGCTGCGGTGATGGCGGGGCTGAAGGCGTTATGTCCTGATGTTGCCTTTGTCGGCGTTGGCGGCGCAAACATGGCCGAGCAGGGGCTTGAAAGCCTGTTTGCCATGGAAGAGCTCAGCGTCATGGGGCTTTCCGAGGTGCTGCCCAAATACCGCCACTTGGTGAAGCGCAAAAACGAGATGGTCGAGGCAGTTGTCGCGGCCAAGCCTGATGTGCTTCTCACAATCGACAGCCCTGATTTTTGCAAGCGCGTCGCCAAGGCCGTGAAAGCGCGTACTGACATTAAAACCGTGCATTATGTTGCGCCCTCTGTTTGGGCTTGGCGGCCCAAGCGGGCGCAAAAGATGGCGGGCTTCATTGACAAGGTGCTGACATTGCTGCCGTTTGAGCCGCCGCTGATGCAGGCCGCGGGCATGGAGGCCGCGTTTGTCGGCCATCCTGTTGTCGCCGAGCCTGAGGCAACAGAGGCTGACATTGCAGCCTTTCGGGCCCGCCACGCGCTTGGTGAGCGCCCGCTGATGCTGGTGCTGCCCGGCTCGCGCATGGGCGAAGTGAGCCGCCTGTCTGAGCGGTTTGCCGCTAGCACGCGCGCTGTTTTGAAAGCCAAGCCAGAAACTGTGCCAGTCGTTGTCATGGCCGAAGCGGTACGCGGCTATTTTGAGAAAACCAAGCATGTCTGGCCTGAGGGTACGCACTTTGTGGCCCCGAAAGACGCCACTGAAAAGCGCGCAGCATTTGCGGCGGCTGACGTGGCTTTGGCCGCCTCTGGCACGGTCTCGCTTGAACTGGCCGCCGCGCGCACGCCGATGGTGATCGGCTACGACATGGCTTGGCTCAGCCGGCTGATTTTGCCGCGTTTGATGCTGGTTGATACGGTGACCTTGGTAAACCTCGTCAGCAAAACGCGCGTGGTGCCCGAGTTTATCGGCAAGGCCTGTCAGCCCGCGCCCATGGCTGCTGCGGTTTTGCAGGCGCTTGAAGCCCCGACAGCACAGCTTGAGGCGATGGACATCACCATGCAGCGGCTTGGCCGCGGCGGCGAAGACCCGGGGCTGCGCGCCGCCAAGGCTGTGCTGAGCGCTTAGGCTTTAGCCTTTCGCAATCCAGCCACCACCGAAAATGCGGCTACCTTCCAGTGCGTAGAACACGCAGGCCTGGCCAGGGCTGACGCCTTCTTCGGGGTTGAGCAGCTCAACTTCCGCAGTTGTCGGCCCTGTGGGGCGCAAAATCGCTTCGCGTGGTGGGCGGGTTGAGCGCACTTTGACGCCAATCCGGCGTTCCGCCACAGCTTCAAGCGGCTCATCGCCCAACCAGTTGATCTCCTGAACGGGAATCACCCGTGTTGCCAGCGCGTCTTTCGGGCCAACGACCACGCGCTTGTTGTCGACATCCAGCTTCACAACATAAAGCGGGTCCGCCAAGCCGCCGATGCCGAGGCCACGGCGCTGACCGATGGTGTAGTGGATGACGCCTGTATGCGAGCCCAACACGTTCCCGTCCATATCGACGATATCGCCGGGTTCGGCCGCGCCGGGGCGCAACTTTTCGATCACGGCTGCATAGTCGCCATTAGGAACAAAGCAGATGTCTTGGCTGTCGGGCTTGTTGGCCACTTTGAGCCCGTATTTCGCCGCCAGCGCACGGGTTGCGTCTTTTGAAGGCAAGTGGCCGAGCGGGAAGCGCAAGTAGTCAAGCTGCTCGGGTGTTGTGGAGAACAAGAAGTAGCTCTGGTCGCGGTTTGCGTCGGCAGCCGAGTGAAGCTCAGCGCCGTTATCGCCTTGTTTGCGTTGGATGTAATGGCCTGTTGCCATGCAGTCGGCGTCCAGGTCGCGCGCGGTTTGCAGCAGGTCTTTGAACTTAACCCGCTCGTTGCAGCGAATGCAGGGCACAGGTGTTGCGCCGCCCAGATAGCTGTCGGCGAACTCGTCGATGACCGCGTCTTTGAAGATGTTCTCATAGTCCAGAACATAGTGCGGGAAGCCCATTTCTTCGGCGACACGACGTGCATCGTGGATGTCGATGCCCGCGCAGCAAGCGCCGGATTTGGCTAAGGCTGCGCCGTGGTCGTACAGTTGAAGCGTGACGCCGATCACGTCGTAGCCTTCTTCCGCGAGCATGGCCGCAACTACGGACGAATCAACGCCGCCCGACATTGCGACAACAACGCGAGTGTCGGCGGGGGCTTTGGCAAACCCCAGCGAGTTCAGGCCTTGAGGCGTCAAGGCTGTTGCATCCGAGGCTGGCGCATTGGTGTTGGTCGCGGTTGTCATCTGTCTCTCCGGAAAGTCTTAAGAAAGATAGGAAAATCCTAAGTATTCTCAAGGGCTGGCTTCACCCCTCGTTAAAGAGCCTGAGGCAAAGTGCAGGCGTCTCGCGAAGGATGGTTGTCATGTATCTTAAGAAAGTCGATGGGCCAAGGGCTGTGCGGTTACCTGATGGAAAGGTGATCACCCGCGCTGATTTGCCTGAAAGCGGAACGCAACGCTGGGTTGCAAGCCGTAAAGCGCTTGTCGTGCGTGCAGTGCTCTACGGGTTGATCACGCAGGCAGAGGCGATGAAAACCTATGGCATTAGTGATGAGGAATTTTTTGAGTGGGTCAACGCGGTGCGCGCCCATGGTGATGAAGGCTTAAAGGCCACATTGTTGCAGAAAATTAAACACGCATAGGTTGTTGTTCCGGTTTTTTTTGTTATGGTAACGTGTGGTTAACTAATATTGTTCACGTTTAAGTCCAATGAAAGCCAATTTGCGGAGACCTGCCAATGCGCGTGCTTCTTGTTGAAGACGACCCGACGACATCCAAGAGTATCGAAATGATGCTGACGCATGCAAACCTTAACGTCTACACGACGGATATGGGGGAGGAAGGCATCGACCTTGCCAAGCTCTATGACTATGATCTGATCCTGCTTGACCTTGGCTTGCCAGACATGAACGGCCACGAGGTGCTGCGCCAGTTGCGGCTTGCTAAAGTGGAAACACCCATTCTGATCCTGTCCGGCTCTGACGACACAGACAACAAAATCAAAGGCTTCGGTTTTGGCGCGGATGATTATCTGACAAAACCGTTCCATCGCGAAGAACTCGTTGCGCGTATTCATGCGATCATCCGGCGCTCTAAAGGGCATTCACAATCTGTGATCAAGACCGGCAAGATCAACGTGAACCTTGATGCGAAGACCGTTGAAGCGGGGGGCGGCCCCGTGCACCTGACGGGCAAGGAATACCAGATGCTCGAGCTTCTGAGCCTGCGCAAGGGCACGACGCTGACGAAAGAGATGTTTCTCAACCACCTTTACGGCGGCATGGATGAGCCGGAGCTCAAGATCATTGATGTTTTCATCTGCAAACTGCGCAAAAAACTCGCCAATGCAACGGGCGGAGAAAACTACATCGAAACAGTTTGGGGGCGCGGTTATGTGTTACGTGATCCGCAACCCAACACGTTTGAAGATGCTCCAATCGCGATTGGCGCTTAGCTCTCAAACGCGTCGTCCTTGAAAAGGGTGTTTCAAGTTGAAAGCGCATCGGTTTGGCCGATGCGCTTTTCTTTTCGGGGATTGTGACGCTGTCGCAGTTCTGTGTTGCTCGCACATCGACAAGCAGGCAAAATCCCCCAGACACTTTTGATAGGGGCGAGCGCTTGGCTGAAAAAGATGTGAACATGCTTTCACTTGAGGAAGCTGCCGCTGAACTAGCGCTTCTGGCGCAAGTTCTTGGCGCGGCTAATCTTGCTTACCACCAAGACGATGCGCCCGAGATCAGCGATTCTGAGTATGATCGGTTAAAACGGCGCAATGCCGCGATTGAGGCGCAATATCCGAGCCTTAAGCGCGCCGACAGCCCGAGCGAGCAAGTGGGGGCGGCTCCGGCAGAGGGGTTCTCCAAAGTCATACACGCCCAACGGATGCTGTCTTTGGGCAACGCATTTGAAGACAGCGAGGTTGAAGAGTTTGCCCAGCGTGTCGCCAAGTTTCTGGGAGTTCAGGACGCCGGTCTCAGCTTTACCGCCGAGCCCAAGATCGACGGGTTGAGTCTGTCTCTACGCTATGAAAACGGCATCCTTGTACAGGCGGCCACACGGGGTGACGGCGAAACCGGTGAGAATGTCACCGCGAATGCGCGGATGATCGACAGCATTCCGCAACAGCTTCAGGCTGTGCCTGAACTGCTGGAAGTCCGCGGTGAAGTCTACATGAGCCATGCGGACTTTGAAAACCTGAACAGCGAGCAAGCAGAGAAGGGGGCAAAACCCTTTGCAAACCCGCGCAATGCCGCGGCTGGATCCTTGCGCCAGCTTGATGCCAACATTACCAAAACACGGCCTTTGGAGTTTTTCGCTTATGCTTGGGGCGCAGTTTCCGAGCCGCTTGCAGAAACGCAGATGGGCGCGATCGAGCGCTTGGGCGCGCTCGGATTTGTGACCAATCCGCTGACAAAACTCTGCGCGGGCGCTGAGGAGATGATCGCTCAATACCGTGTTATCGAAGCCAAGCGCGCGACGCTGCCCTATGACATTGACGGCGTTGTTTACAAGGTGAACGCACTTGACCTGCAAGAGCGTCTCGGCTTTCGCGCGACGACGCCCCGCTGGGCGATCGCGCATAAGTTTCCCGCCGAACTTGTCTGGACGCGGCTTGAAGCGATCGACATTCAAGTTGGCCGCACAGGGGCGCTCTCTCCCGTGGCGCGGCTCACGCCTGTCACTGTCGGAGGTGTCGTCGTGTCCAACGCGACGCTGCACAACGAAGATTATATCTTGGGACGCGACAACAAAGGCGAAGAGATCCGCGGCGGCAAAGACATTCGCATCGGCGACTGGGTGCAAGTCTACCGCGCGGGGGATGTGATCCCGAAAGTTGCTGATGTCGACTTGAGCAAACGTGATGAAAGCGCAGCGCCATATGTGTTCCCGACGGTCTGCCCGGAGTGCGGCTCGGCGGCTGTGCGCGAGGAGGGCGACGCTGTGCGCCGCTGCACGGGCGGGCTGATTTGCCCGGCGCAAGCGGTTGAGAAGCTCAAGCATTTTGTGTCGCGCAAGGCGTTTGACATCGACGGGCTGGGCGCCAAGCAAATCGAGATGTTCTACGCGGACGAGGTTTTGAGCATCCGCGAGCCTGCGGATATTTTCACACTCGCCAAACGCGACGCGGGCGAGCTTGGCAAGCTCAAAAACCGTGAAGGCTGGGGGTCGCGCTCGGCGGAAAAGCTGTTTGAAGCGATTGAAAGCAAGCGCGAAATAGGCTTTGGCCGCTTGCTGTTTGCGCTCGGGATTCGACACATCGGTGAGCAAGTCGCCAAGCTTGTAGCAGCGCATTACGTTAGTTGGGGGCGCTTCCGCGAGGCGATGGACGCCGCACAGGGCGAGCGCAGCGAGGCTTGGCAGGAACTACTGAACATTGATGGCATTGGCGAGGTTGTCGCGCGGGCTTTGGTGACGGCTTTCGGGCAAACCCATGAGCGCGAAGGCATCGAGCGGCTGGTTTCCGAACTTATTGTCGTTGATGCGGCGCAGGCGGCATCTGACAGCCCTGTCGCTGGCAAAACACTGGTGTTCACAGGTACGCTTGAGAAGATGACGCGCGCGGAGGCAAAGGCCCGCGCCGAGGCACTGGGCGCCAAAGTGTCTGGCTCGGTTTCGGCGAAAACCGACTTGCTGATAGCGGGGCCAGGGGCAGGCTCAAAGGCCAAGAAAGCCGCTGATCTTGGCATCGAAACGATCGATGAGGATGGCTGGATCAGCCTGGTTGCGGGGCTATGAGTTCGCGCCCCACACCCCTTTTCCCGCTGTTTGCAGAGCTTGAAACGCTTGAAGGCGTTGGGCCAAAGACGGCCAAGCATTTCGAGCAGATGCATGTGAGCAAACCGCGGGATTTGCTGTTTACGCTGCCCTATTCGGGCATTGACCGTTCCAAAAAGCAAACCGTGGTTGGGCTTGATATGCCCTGTGTTGCGACTGTTGAGGTGACGGTTCTTAAGCATCATCCGGCGCGGGCAAGGGGCCGTCCAACGCGCGTGCAGGTGGAAGACAGCGAGACAACGTTCGAGCTGGTGTTCTTTCATGCACGCGGCGATTATTTGCAAAAGATCCTGCCGGAAGGGGCGCGGCGCGTGGTGTCGGGCAAGCTCGAGATGTTTGATAGCGTCGTGCAAATGACGCACCCCGACCATGTGCTTGAGCCTGACGAAGCCTCAAGCCTGCCTGCATTCGAGCCGGTCTATCCGCTGACAGCCGGCGTCACGCAGAAGGTGCTTTACAAGGCGACGCGGGCGGCCCTTGAGCGCGCGCCCATGCTGGCCGAGTGGATAGATAGCGCGCAAAAAGCCAAGGCGGGCTGGCCTGACTGGCTTGACGCCTTGCACGAAGCGCATGCGCCCAAAGGCCTTGAGGACCTTGCCGCAGCAACGCCTGAGCGGCAGCGGCTAGCCTATGACGAGTTCTTTGCGCATCAGATGACGTTGGCGTTGGCGCGCGCCAACCGTCAGAGCGGCAAAGGGCGTGCGAGCGAAGGCACGGGGGTGTTGAAAAAGCGGGTGCTAGACAGCCTGCCTTTCAAGCCGACAACGGCGCAGGTGCGCACGATTGCCGAGATCGCCGCCGATATGGCCAAGCCTGTGCGGATGAACCGTTTACTACAGGGCGACGTTGGAGCTGGTAAAACGCTTGTCGGGCTGATGGCCTTGCTGGTGGCTGTGGAAGCAGGCGGGCAGGGCGTTATGATGGCGCCGACAGAGATTTTGGCGCGCCAGCATTTTGCGGGGCTTGGGCCGCTGGCTGAGGCTGCGGGGGTTCGGCTTGAGCTGCTCACAGGGCGCGACAAGGGCAAACCACGCGAGGCAAAACTCGCCGCTCTGGCGGCCGGCGAGATAGACATCCTCGTGGGCACCCATGCTGTGTTTCAGAAGGATGTCAGCTTTCACGACCTGCGCCTTGCGATCGTGGACGAGCAGCACAGGTTCGGCGTGCGGCAACGGCTTGAGCTCGGCAAAAAAGGCATTCACGCCGATGTTCTGGTGATGACAGCAACGCCAATTCCGCGCTCGCTGGCCTTGGCGCAATACGGCGATATGGATGTTTCGGTGCTCGACGAAAAGCCTGCCGGGCGCCAGCCTATCAAGACGGCGCTTATCAGCACAGGGCGCATCGGCGAGGTGGTAGACCACATGCGCCGCGCCGTGGCCGAGGGCAAACAGGCTTACTGGGTGTGTCCGCTGGTCGAGGAGAGCGAAAGCGTCGATCTGGCGGCAGCTGAGGAGCGGTTCAAACACCTGCGTGCAGCCCTTGGCGAGGGCGTCGTCGGACTTGTGCACGGGCAGATGCCCCCTGATGAGAAAGACGCCGCGATGCGCGCTTTTCAGGCGGGTGAAACGAGTGTTCTGGTCGCGACGACGGTGATCGAGGTGGGCGTGGATGTGCCGAATGCAACGATCATGGTAATCGAGCGCGCTGAAACATTTGGCCTTGCGCAGCTGCATCAGTTGCGCGGGCGCGTCGGGCGGGGCAGCGGGGCGTCAACCTGTTTGCTGATGTATCAAGCGCCCTTGAGCGAGGGCGGGGAGCGGCGGCTGATCACGCTCAGAGACACCGATGACGGCTTTCGCATTGCCGAGGTTGACCTCGATATGCGCGGCGCCGGAGACTTGATCGGAACCGCGCAATCAGGGGTGCCGCGGTTCCGCATTGCCGACATGGAAAGTCAACGCGCCCTGATGGAAGTGGCGCAAAGTGACGCGCGAAAGCTGCTGAATGACGACCCGACGCTCAAATCAGAACGGGGAGAGGCGGCGCGCGTTCTTCTTTGGCTCATGGAGCAAGATCAGGCAATTCGTTTGATATCAGTAGGTTAGGCGATTTTCGGTAATTTTGTTCGCAAATGTTCTAAAATAGTTCTTTACTTTTTGTTTACGAAATGAGAACAAAGGGACAACAAGTAGAACAAACCAAGAGCAAGAGCCATACCATGATCAAAGATGTTAAAGCTGTTATCGCCCGTTCGCACTCAACACTGCTCGCTGACGCGATCGGAGCGGTGGCCTTGATGACAATCATGTTGGTGGCTCTGCACCTTCCGAACCTGACGTAACCTCATTCGCAGTTATCTATCCAGTTTTCTGCACAGTTTTCTGCCCCGTGTGTTTAACCTGTGATCCGGCGCTCCTGTCCCAAACTTTGCGCCTGATGACAAGCCTGCCTGTCCGAATTCAATAGGGTCTGCCTCATCTTTCCCTGATATTGATCACAGGTTGTTCCTGACACACGCACTTGCCGCCGCCTCGAAAGAGCGCGGCGGTTTTTTTATGCGCAGCCCGCCGTGTCCATGGCCTCAAGCGTGGCCTCAAGGCACAGCATGATCGAAGCATGACGGTTTTTATACTCGCGGGCGGGTAGTAAAACTTCTAAGCCTGCGAACGGTGCCTGTGGGGGCGGGCCGTTTTCCTTGAGCATCGCGAGCATTTCTGACTTGGCTTTGAGCAGGGTCGCACGTGTTTGCCCGAGCACGTTTGCGCCCACGACAGAGGCGGCGGCCTGCCCAAGCGCACAGGCCTTAACGTCTTGGCCAAACTTGGTAATTTTGCCGTCTTCGCAGCAGATATCGACAGTCACCGTCGAGCCGCAAAGCGGCGCGCGTTTGTGTGCGCTGCCAGCAGGGTTCTCAAGCCGCTCAAGGTGCGGGATATCCGCCGCCAGCGCGAGGATGCGGGCGGAGTAGAGCTTGATCAGATCGGCTTCGTTGCTCATGGCGTTTTCCTGATAGGTTTGGCATAGATAGGGCTGCGACACTGCAATGGAAAGGATAAGTTATGCGGTTTGATCCTGCGACCCTCAAATTTGATGCCCAGGGGCTTATTCCGGCGATCGCGCAGGATGAGGCGACGGGTGAGGTCTTGATGATGGCCTGGATGAATGCTGAGGCCGTTGCCAAAACGCTTGAAACACGCCGCGTAACCTATTGGTCACGTTCAAGAAGCTCATTCTGGATTAAGGGTGAGACCAGTGGCCACACTCAAGAACTTGTGGACATGCGGATCGATTGTGACCGCGACTGTATCTTGCTGATTATCAAGCAGGTTGGCGCGGCGTGCCACACCAATAGGCGGACGTGTTTTTACACCTCTGTGAGCGAGGGTGTTGAGACAGAGTTAATGGCTCCGATGAAAGATTAACGACTTCGTTAACGCCAGAAAGCCGGTGCCTATGGTATGCAGCTATATATGCTGCCCTCCGTGCAGAACGCGTGCATACGATTTTGGCCTCTGAAACCCCGTTAACGGGGGGTAACGCAGCGTGCGCCAGTCAGATTCAGACAGTCATAGCCCGACCATAGCCCGAATATCGGCGGGGGTTTTGCCCTCGGCGCGGTAGGTCGCAATGGCGCGGGCGTCATCGCGTTTGGCCAGGCGTTTGCCTGCGTCGTCGCGAATGAGGCGGTGATGGTGGTAGCGCGGTGTTGGCAGCCCAAGCAGGCGTTGCAACACCACATGGATGTAGGTCGCGGTGAACAGGTCTTCTCCGCGCACAACGTCGGTGATGCCTTGAGCCGCATCGTCGATGACAACGGCGAGGTGATACGCAGCGTCGCCGTTGTTGCGTGCAATCACAACATCGCCGACTTGGGTGACCAGATCTTGCAGGGTGAATTTGATCAGGCCGCTCTCGCCTTCGGGGCCTTCGCCTGTTTCTTCAAAGCTGATGTAAGTGTCTTGGACGGTCTCGGTCGGAATGAACTCATCCAGCTCGAAAACCTTGTCAAAGCGCGGGTTGGTCAATGCCTCCGTATCAAGGCGCAGAGTGGTGTTTTTTGGGCGAGGTTCATCTCTTGGCCACATGTTGAAGCCCATGTGAGGGCACGTGCCGGGGTAGATGATGCCGTCTGGTCCTGTCAGAGGGGCGCCTTCCTGTGGGGCACTGGCGGCCTCGCGGATGTCACGGCGCGAACAGGTGCAGGGGTAGAGGAGGCCCATGTTCCAGAGCCTGTCGAGGGCAGAGTCGTAGGCAGTATGGTGCTCGGATTCGCGGCGCACTGGTCTGGGCCAGTTCAGGCCCAACCAAGCCAGATCATCTGCTATCTGCGCTTCCCACGCGGGGCGACAACGGGACTGGTCCAAATCATCAATCCGCAGGTGAAATGTGCCGCCTTCAGCCAAGGCCATATCATAGCCCAGCAGCGCCGAATAGGCATGGCCCAAGTGCAGCGGCCCCGTCGGGCTAGGCGCGAAGCGTGTCGTGAATATCACAGCTTTTCAAGTACATAGACGTTGGAGTTCAGGTTGATCCCCGGAATGTGCGGGCCGTAACTTTTGTGCAGCAACTGGGCTGCGCCGCAGTCGAGATACTCGTTGAGTTTGCCTTCATAGTAGGGGTCTTCAAGGGCGTGGTCATTGAAGCTGAGCACTGTTAGGCCGCCTTTGGCGAGGCCCTTCATGATGATGTCAAACACCGAGATCGGCGCGGCACCTGTGCCAATGACGCCGATGGCCGTTATCGCGGCGTAGGTGCCGGGTGTGTGCGTCAGGTCTGCACCGGGTTCTATCAGGCTGAGGTTGCGGTAGAGCTGCTTGGCTTTAGCGCCGTCAAGCATGTCTTGTGTCACGTCGGCGCCGTCGATCACGTCAAAGCCCGCCAGTTTAAGCGCAAGGCCGGAGAGGCCTGTGCCGCAGCCGAAATCAAGGATCGGCGCATGCATGTCTTTGCTGTGTTTGGCCAGCGCCTTGGCGCAGCGCTCAGGCGTGACATAGCCGTTGCGGCCAAGCTCGTCGTCATAGGACTTGGCCCAAGCTGCGTAAAGATCACGCGTGTCGCCTGCTGTTTCGTAGGCTTTGGTGAGAAACTTGTCTGTCATGGAGCAAGTCTAGCCGTGGTTATGCCTGCGCGTCCAGCCAGTCTTTCCAGAGGTCTTTGGCGCGGTCGGTGTAGGCTTTGTAGCGGTCTTTGCGGCCACGGCGCCCGCCTTTGAGCCCGTCTACCGGCGGGAACAGCCCGAAGTTGACGTTCATCGGCTGGAAGGTTTTGGCCTCCGCGCCGCCTGTGATATGCGTGACAAGCGCGCCTGTCGCCGTTTCAGGAGCAGGGGATTCCAACGTTTTTCCGAGCATTTCAGCGGCGGCGAGGCGGCCCGCGAGAAGGCCCATGCCGGCCGATTCCACGTAGCCTTCAACGCCCGTTATTTGCCCTGCAAAGCGGATATGCGGCTGTGTGCGCAGGCGCATCTGGCTGTCCAGTAGTGTTGGCGAGTTGATGAAGCTGTTGCGGTGAATGCCGCCCAAGCGGGCAAAGCGCGCCTCTTCAAGGCCGGGGATCATCCGCAGCACTTCGGTTTGCGCGCCGTATTTCATTTTGGTCTGAAAGCCGACGATGTTGAGCAGGGTGCCAAGCGCGTTGTCGCGGCGCAGTTGCACGACGGCGTGCGCTTTGACGTCTGGTGCGTGGGCGTTTGTGAGGCCGACAGGCTTCATCGGACCAAACCGGAGCGTTTCACGGCCCCGCTCGGCCATGACTTCGATCGGCAGGCAGCCGTCAAAGTATTTGGCGGTTTCGCCGTCGCGGAACTCGGCCTGCTCTGAGGCCAGGAGCGCGTCGATGAAAGCGTTATACTGCGCTTCGTCCATCGGGCAGTTGAGGTAGGCTTTCTGCTCTTCCTCGGTCTCGCCCTTGTCATAGCGCGACTGCAACCATGCGATGTCCATGTTGATGCTGTCGGCGTAAACAATCGGCGCGATGGCGTCAAAAAACGCCAGCGCATCGGCGCCCGTGGCTTTGGCGATCGCGGCGCTGAGGGCGTCCGAGGTGAGCGGGCCAGTCGCGACGATCCAGTGGCCCCCGGTGGGCAGCTCGGTGATCTCCTCATAGGAGACGTCGATCAGCGGGTGCGCCTTGAGGCTCTCGGTGACAGAGGCGGCAAATGGCTCGCGATCCACCGCCAAAGCGCCGCCCGCGGGCAGGCGGTGTTTGTCGGCCATGGCCATGATCAGCCCGTTCGCGGCGCGCATTTCCCAGTGCAGCAGCCCCACGGCGTTTTGTTCGCTGTCGTCCGAGCGGAACGAGTTGGAGCAGACCATTTCGCCCAGATCGCCCGTTTGGTGGGCAAAGGTGCCAACCTTGGGGCGCATTTCGTGAATGGTCACGGGAACGCCCATGTTGGCCGCCTGCCAAGCCGCCTCCGAGCCCGCAAGCCCGCCGCCGATGATGTTCAATCTCACTGTCATAGCTGCGATGTAGGGCAAGTGGCCCTGCTTGAAAAGGCCTAAGCTTTGGCTTTGTTGGCGGGGCCGAGCGCAGCGAGGCCCCGCCAGCGGCGACGCGCGTCAGCGCGGCGCAACCTCATTGGTCGGCCAGCGTGTCAACCTTGAGCTTTGAGGGAACTATTCTGGGCGCGCCCAAACGTCCATTCACAGAGGCAGGGTCGGTCAAGCTGTGTAAAAAAGAGATGATATCATCAACCTCTTTGTCGCTCAGCGGCGGCAGGTCAATGGTGATCGCCGCTGCGATGCGTTCCAGCTCGTCCTTGTCGGGCATTTGTGGCGTCACAACCCCGTAGCCCGACAGGGCAGGCAGGGGCGCTTTTGTCGGGTCAAACGACATCAGCTTTTCGCGCGGTGCAAGGTGGTGGCGCACCACTTCCTCAAGCGTCGCGTATGCGCCGGAGTGGCCGTAGGGCCCTGTCAGAGCGACATTGCGCAGCGAAGGGGTGCGAAAGCAGTATTTGTCAGCAGAGTCACCGGTGACAGCCGAGCGCCCGTGGTCAGCGCCAGCCACGCCGTGGCCTTTTCCCGGCCCGATCTGGGGGATGCCGATGGCGTAGAACTTATGGTCGGTCTGGAAGGTTCCCGCGTGGCAGCTGCTGCAGTCTGCCTTGCCGTAAAACAGCTCCATGCCGCGCCTTTGCGGCGGTGTCAGAGCGCGCTCGCGCCCGCCCAGATAAGCGTCAAAGGCGCTGTTGTCGGCGCGAAACTCGTACGACAGAAACGCACCAATTGCGTTGCCAATGTCGGAGATATGCACGGGCTTGCCCGCGCCGATGAGCCCGTCAAACTGTGCGCGGTAGCCGGGCAGGGCATTCACGCGCGCTGCCAGCATGGCCCATGCGCCGTCAGGCCCGCGGATTTCTTCACGCGCCACCGCATTGGCAATCTCGTTCTCGCCCTCCGAGCCTGCCATCTCTTCCGGCGAGAGGATCGGAAGCAAGGCCTGCGCGGCCAGTGTCGAGGCCGCTTCGCGTTCAAGCGCGCGCCCTTCAGGCATCGCAAACCCGCCAGGGGCTGCGGCGTCTTTCATCACCCGTCCGTCGTGAAACAGCGTCGTGAACTCGCTTGCCCCGAGGTTGAATATCGCAGGCGCGTTGCGCGGAATATGCTGGTGGGCAGGGGCCTCGGCTGTACCGTGGCGCTTGGCCCCAAGCCCAAGCCCGCCTTCGCCCACAGACAGCGGCACCGCGTCGGCCGAGCCGAGCATCGCGTGGTGGCAACTGGCGCAGGAAATGTTGCGATTTCCGGACAGGATAGGGTCGTGAAACAGATCACGGCCCAGCAAGACTTGTTCAAAGGGAAATTCAGGGAAATCCGAGTGGGTTACCGGTTTTGGCGTATCGGCGGCCAGAGAGAGCGTGGCCTGGAGAGACAAAGTGCCGACGGTAACCCACTTGATGATTTTCATCACGGTCGTAATTTCTTTCCGCCCCCGCGGTTCTGGGCCTTTTTGCCGCTTAAATGTGGCAAGATTAAGGCAAATGCGCGGAAAAAAAGGCAAAGTTAACGAAACAGTTGTTTGGATTTGGTTAACGGAAAAACCACCCTAAAGCGACATTTTTTGCCGCAAAGCCCGTCGCAGGCGGATAGGCGCGCATGTTGATGCGGGTTAGGCTTCACTCAACAGAAGGAGACGTAACGATGCTCATTGAAGCCCAAAACCGCACCATCGCCCTGCAAGCCCGCATGAAGGACCAGGGCATCGAAGCCGCTGTTTTCACCGACGAAAGCTCGATCGCGTATCTGGCTGGGTTTTGGGGCTATCTGGGCATAGAATTTGGCCGCCCGAGCATGCTTGTCGTCAAAGCCGACGACGCGCCCGTGGTGATCACACCGCTTATGGAAAGCGAGATGGTTGGCGAGATGACATGGGTACAAGATGTGCGCACATGGGAAGACGCTGGCCAGAACACGTGGGGGCGTGCCTTGGAAGGCGCACTCGGTGGGCTGCCCGAAGAGCTCTGGGTTGAGCGCGCCAGCCTGCCCGCGATTGTGCGCAACTTCCTTGACGAGCGCTTCAAGGGCGCGGTTTTACGCGACATCGGCCCCGTTCTTGGCGCGCAACGCATGATCAAGTCACCGCTTGAGATCGAGGTGATGCGCGAGGCAGGGCAGATCGCTGGGGCGATGATGTCGGCCGCGCATCAGAGCCTGCATGCTGGGGCGCAGGAGTGGGAAAGCGCCTTGGCGGTCATCGATGCAGGCACGCGCCGCGCCGCGCAGTTCCTCACGGCGAAAGGCTGGGAGCGCTTTGTGTCGCCGATGATCCACAACCTGCAGGTTCTGCAATCGGGGCGCGACACCTCGATGGTGCACAGGCGCGCTTCGGTGAAGGCCTATGAGCGGTTTGATCCGGTCTACTTCTGCTTTTGCAACATGGCGCAGTTCAAGCAGTATAAACTTGGCTTTGACAGGATGTTTCACATCGGCGACGTGCACGAAGCCGATGTGCGCGTGCAAGAGGCCGCGATCGCCGCGCAGCAAGCCGCGATTGCGGCGATCAAACCGGGCGTGCATGCCTCCGACGTCGCGGCGGCCGCCAACGCTGTCTATAAGGAGCGCGGCTATGAGACGGGCTACCGCACGGGCCGCTCCATTGGCGTGGCCTACCTTGAAGCGCCCGAGCTGAAGGCTGGCGACGAAACCGTGCTGCAAGCAGGGATGACTTTCGCGGTTGATGGCGGCATCTCGGTCGACGGGCAGACAGCAGGGCGCATCGGCGATTCTGTCGTGGTCACGGACACGGGTTGTGACTACCTCACAGATTACCCCCGCGAAGTCATGGTCACTGACTCGTGAGGCTGGCGGTTCTGCAAACGCCTGCCCAGCTTGCCAGCGTTGAAGAGCGACTGAGCTGGCTTGATGAGGCCCTGCAAGGGCTTGATGTGGATCTGGCGCTCTGCCCCGAGCTGTTCGCAACGGGCTATAACATCGGCGTGCAGGTTTTGCAGCGTGCCGAGCCTGCCGACGGGCCAACCTCGCAAGCCCTCAGAGCACTGGCGCAAAAGCACGGGCTTGCGCTCCATTGCTCCTTTGCAGAACGCGACGGTGAGCATGTCTACAACGCGGCCCAGTGTTGGGCATCCAACGGCAAGCGCCTTGTGCACCAACGCAAGCTGGCTATCCCGCCGGGGGGCGAGCGCAACCACTACACAGCCGGAGCGGGCTGCGCGCTGTTCGAGCTTTGCGGTTTCAAAGTCGCCACGCTGATCTGCTATGACATCGAGTTCCCCGAAGCCGCGCGCTTTGTTGCCTCCCAAGGTGCCGGGCTTTGCCTTGTGCCAACCGCCCTCAGCGCCGACTGGGGCTGGGTGGCGCGCACAATGGTGCCCTCAAGGGCCTATGAAAACGGCATGTTCCTCGCCTATGCCAACCACGCGGGCACTGACAACGGCCTCAGGTTTCTGGGCGAAAGCTTCATCGCGGCCCCTGACGGCGTCGAGCTGGCCCGCGCTGGTTTGGCCCCTGAAACACTGATTGCGTGCCTCGATCTGCCCCGTGTTAAGGCCGCCCGCGCGCGTCTGCCCTATCTGGCCGAAGCTTCTACCCTTAGGCTTTTTCTTGACTGAAATACTCTGGGGGTCTGGGGGCAACGCCCCCAGCTGGTCGGATTTGCAATGCAAATTCGAAACCTATTGCTCCCAATCCGGCGCGCGTTTCTCCAAAAACGCCGCTATTCCTTCTTCGGTGTCGCGGTAAAGCATATTCTCAACCATCACGTCACCTGTGTAGGCATAAGCGTCTTCAAGGCCCATCTCGGCCTGCTGGTAAAAGGCTTCCTTGCCGATTTTCACAGCCGCACCAAGTTTGTCAGCGACAGTCTGCGCCAAGGCGAGCGCCTCGGCCATAACAGTCTCCGCGGGCACCACGCGGTTCACCAGCCCCAGCGCTTCGGCCTTGTCCGCCTCGATGAACTTACCCGTGGTGAGCATTTCAAACGCTTGCTTGCGGGTGATATTGCGGCTCAAAGCCACCATTGGCGTCGAGCAGAACAGCCCGATGTTGACGCCATTGACGCCAAAACGGGTGCCCTCGGCGGCCACGGCCATGTCGCAGGAGGCGACCAGTTGGCAGCCTGCCGCCGTGGCGATGCCGTGCGGCGCCGCGATGACGGGTTGGGGCAGGGCGCGGATCGAGACCATCATCGCCGCACAGCGCGCGAACAGGTCTGCAAAGGCCGCTTTGCCGCCGTCTTCCGCTTGGCGCGCAGCTGTCATTTGTTTGAGGTCATGGCCCGCGCAAAACGCTTTGCCTGCGCCTGAAAGCACAATCGCGCGAATGCTCTTGTCGTTTTTCAGCGCGTCAAAGGCGCTTTGCAGCTCCGCAATCATCTCGTCTGACAGCGCGTTCAGCCGCTCTGGCGCGTTCATGCGCAAATGTGCCACTGCCCCTGTGTCGTTACGTTCCAGAATTCCCATCTTGCCCTCCGCTTGGCTCACAGGCAGTTTAATCGTGTGATCAGGGAGAGGTAAAGACATGGCAGTCGCATTGGACAAAGACGCGCTTCAGGCGTTTCTGGATGAGGTGTTTCCACAGGTCAAAGGCGAGTTTGTCGTCG
This sequence comes from uncultured Lentibacter sp., assembly GCA_947497495.1. GTDB lineage: Bacteria > Pseudomonadota > Alphaproteobacteria > Rhodobacterales > Rhodobacteraceae > Lentibacter. The sequence continues at coordinate 286,201 of CANMGT010000002.1, read as the reverse complement.
AGCGCGTTGACGAGATGTATGTCGAGATTCGCATACCTATCGAAGAAAAGCACCTACGCCCGGGCGGCACCGTGTCTGGCCCGACGATGTTTATGCTGGCCGACGTGGCCGTTTACGCCGCAGTTCTGTCTATGGTCGGCAAGAAAGCTCTTGCCGTAACAACAAGTTGCAGCCTGGACTTCATGCGAAAACCGGCCTCGGGCAAAGACTTGTTGGCAAAATGCACATTGCTCAAACTGGGCCGTGTTCTGGCTGTTGGCGATGTGCTGCTTTACTCGGTTGGCGAAGACAAACCCGTCGCACGCTCGACGATGACCTATTCTATCCCGCCCAAGTAGCTCCGCAAAAGTCGTTCTGTAAAAAGAGGCCGGAGCAAGCTCCGGCCCAGTCAAATGAGTTCTGTTAGGAAGAGGTTAGCGGGATGTCACGGCCTCCAGAACCATTTTTTGCTCTCGGCCTGCGCTTGCGCCTCTGTGAGGCCAATGTCTGCGAGGCGTGTGGCGTCAATATCCTTGAGGGCGGCGCGTGTGCGGCTGCGCTCTGACCAGACAAACGTCACATAGGCTGTCTTCAGCGCCACGCGCGAGACGAGCGGCAATGTGTTGACGTTTCCAAGCTTTGTCAGGTTGGAGGGGTCGTATTGTGTTAATGTAAGCATCGTTTCCTCCTCAAATATTGATACAATGTTTTGATTTTGTGTGATACAAATACGAAACCAACAGGATTCTTACTAGGAAAACATTGTGACTGATACAATTTGGGCACCAGACTTCACCCAGACCCGCGGACCTAAATACATTGTATTGATACAATCTCTGCGGAGTGCGGTGCGCAGCGGTGTGCTGGAGCAGGGCGCGCGCCTGCCGCCGGTGCGCGAGTTGGCGTGGGAGCTTGGCATCACCCCGGGCACGGTTGCGCGGGCTTACAAGCTCGCCGTTGAGGAGGGGCTTGTGCAGACAACCGTCGGGCGCGGCACCTTTGTAACGGGCGCGCGCGCCGCCGAAGACATACCCGAGCCGCTGCTCAACGCGGGGCAGGCGAATATGGTTAACTTTCGCTCGGCGCAGGTCGTGAATGTCGGCCAGTCTGACGAGATTTCGGCGCATCTGCGCGCGCTCGGGGCCGAGGGCGCCAAGCAATATGTGACATACCCGACAGACGAAACGGATTGCGGCGCGCGCGAGGCGGTTGTTGACTGGATCGGGCCGGGGCGTGCCGGGCGGCTCACGGCGGACGACATTGTGCTGGCGATGGGCGCGCAAAACGCGACAATCATTGCGCTTCAGGCCGTACTGCACGGGCCTGCGCCTATCATCCTGACCGACGAACTCGCCTATCCCGGAGTGCGCCACGCTGCCAAGCTGCTGCGCGCGCGACTGATTGGTGTCGAGATGGACGCGGAGGGGCTGCGGCCTGACAGGCTTGAGCAGTTGCTGCGCGAGCACGGTGCGCAGGCCTTGCTGACCTCGGCCGAGGCCCACAGCCCGACGACAACCCGCACCAGCCTTGCACGGCGCAAGGAGATCGTCGAGATCGCGCGCCGCCACCAGCTTCAGATCATCGAGGATGATTGTCACTGTATCTGGTGGGAGGGGCGGCCTGCCTACCGCGAGCTGTGCCCCGAGTTGTGCTGGTATATCTCCTCGCTAACCAAGTCGGTGTCGAGCGCGCTCAGGTTTGGCTTCATTGTGCCGCCTCAGGGCCAGTCACGGCTGGTACGTCAGGTTGCGCAGTCGTCGTTCTACGGTATCCCGCAGCCGATCATTGACCTCAGCGAAGCGCTGTTGCGCACCGGCGATGCTGTGAAGATACGGGCGCGCGTGCGAAAGCTCATTAATGAGCGCGTGCAGGAAGCGGTGAACTGCCTTGGCAGTTGGGACATTTCCTTTGGCCATGATGTGTCGTTCTTCTGGCTCAAACTTCCGCAGGGCTGGCGCGGGTCAAGCTTTGCGCTGGCTTGCGAGCGGGCGGGCATATTGCTTAAGGCGGCGGACGAGTTCGCGCTGGCAGACGGGGCCTCGCCAAACGCGGTGCGCATCGGTATTTCGGTCGATATCGATCACGACACCTACCGCGCGGCGCTTTTGAAGATGTCTGACATTCTGTCAAGGCCGCCATCGAACGCCGATGTTTAGTGGGGTAAAATAATACCTAATTTGCAAGTTACTGTTTTGCAACGATTTTTGCAGCATTAAGCCTGTTGACTGCACTCTTTAAGCCTATATAACCCGCTCATTCCGTAAGCGCCGGACGGTTTCTGGCGCGTAACCCAATAATCTCAGGGGCTTTCAACATGAAAACCTTTACAGCGAAACCCGCTGACATCGAGAAAAAGTGGATCATCATCGACGCTGAAGGCGTCGTGTTGGGCCGTCTTGCCTCGATTATCGCGATGCGCCTTCGTGGCAAACACAAACCAACCTTCACACCTCACATGGACATGGGCGACAACGTGATTGTCATCAATGCCGAGAAAATCCAGATGACTGGCAAGAAGCGTGAAGAAAACTTCTACTGGCACACTGGCCACCCGGGCGGCATCAAACAGCGCACGAAACAGCAGATCCTCGACGGTGCTCACCCTGAGCGCGTTGTGATCAAAGCCGTTCAGCGCATGCTGCCAGGCGGCCCATTGAGCCGTAAGCAGATGACCAATCTGCGCGTCCATGCCGGCACAGAGCACGGCCATGAAGCCCAAAACCCGACTGTTCTCGACGTTAAGGCGATGAACAAGAAAAACACGCGGAGCTAAGTGATATGACTGATCAAGTGAACTCACTCGAAGAGCTGAACGCGGTTGCTGGCGACACTGTTGTTGCTGCCGTTGAAATGGAACCCCGTGAGCCAGTTCGTGACGAACTCGGCCGCTCATATGCAACCGGCAAGCGTAAAGATGCTGTTGCCCGCGTCTGGATCAAACCAGGCTCAGGCAAAGTGACTGTGAACGGCAAAGAGCTGAACAAATACTTCGCGCGTCCGGTTCTGCAAATGATCCTGCGTCAGCCTTTCGAGGTTGCTGGTGTTGAAGACCAGTTCGACGTGATGGCGACCGTTAAAGGCGGCGGCCTTTCGGGCCAGGCTGGCGCGGTGCGCCACGGTGTTTCAAAAGCGCTGCAACTTTACGAACCATCACTGCGCGGTGCTTTGAAAGCAGCTGGCTTCCTGACACGCGACAGCCGTGTTGTTGAACGTAAGAAATTCGGTAAGCGCAAAGCCCGCCGTAGCTTCCAGTTCTCGAAGCGTTAAGCTTTACCTACAAGTTTTTGCGAAGGGCTGCTCATCGGGCGGCCCTTTTCTTTTGCGATCCGCAGTACTAAGCTCACTCCGTTACGCATTCCTCTGGCCTGAGCAGGCTGTAGTTGCGTCGGCCAGACTCTCGTATTTTAACACGAACGCAGGCTGTATCAGTCGTTTGAACTGCGAGCGCTAAATTCTTTGTTTGGACATAGGTTTGCGTCCCGTCAGGCAATGAAACGAAGAACCTCACTGTTAAGCCAGCAGTTTCAGTTGCGATGGAATTTGAAGCTAAGACTCTTGCTTGGAAGGTGCGTATTTCGACGACTTGGCTTGGTTTGTAGAGTGCAAGAAAGAGAGCAACTGCTACTAGAGTTAGACTGCTAAAGAGGGCCAACCCAAAAAAGCGGTAGAGCCAGATTTTGTGCTCACCAGTTATGGGAAGGCGCATCAGCAGTGCGAACAAATAGTCACGCATCAGGCTCAATCAAGCCAAGGCCGCGCAAATAGATGCCGATACCAGTTTCCAAAAGGTCTTCTGGCGGAAACGGGCTTTGCGTGCCAGGAGAGTTGCGCGCAAAGAGTTCGACGACGCCGTGACTGAGCGCCCAGATATGGGCCGAGAACATTGCCGCGGGCGGGCGCTTGTCGGCGGGGATATGGGCAGAAAGCTCTTCCGCTGACTTTTCAAGAACGCCGCGTGCACGGGCCGCGACGGCAGCAAGCTCGGGGGTGCGGTTTACGGAAATTCCGCTTTCAAACATCGCGATGTAATGGCCTGGATATTTGCGCGCAAAGGCGAGGTAGGCGCGGCCCGTGGCTTCAAAGGCGGCCAAGTCCGAAGGTTGCCCCTTGTCATAAGCATATTGCATGACATCAGCGAATATCTCATAGCCCTGCCGAGCAGCTTCTGCGATCAGGTCTTCGCGGCCTTCAAAGTGGCGGTAGACAGCGGCGGGGGTGACGCCAGCTGTCTTGGCCGCTTCTGACAGCGTGAAGCCTGTCGGGCCTTTCGCCTCGATCAGCTGCAGGGCCGCCTCAACAAGGGCCTGACGCAGGTTGCCGTGGTGATAGCCGCGTTTACGCATCCCAGATATCGGGGCCTGCGCAGATGTTGCTATCAACGCTTCCAAGCGCTTTGGGGTCTTTGCGCGCGTAGTCGATCTGGCACAGAACCGAGCGGATGCCTTCAAGGCGGGCGCGGCGTTTGTCGTCAGAGCGGATTACCGTCCAGGGGGCGTGCGCGCTGTGCGTGCGCTTGAGGGTCTCGGCGATGGCGTCAGAGTAGGGCTCCCAGCGTTTGAGGCCTTCAACGTCGATCCAGCTGAGCTTCCATTGTTTGAGCGGGTCGCCTTCGCGGCCTAGAAAGCGGCGCAATTGCTCGGCGCGCCCGACGTTGAGCCAGAGCTTGAAGACCATGATGCCCTCATCGACCAGCATCTTTTCAAACTCGGGGGCTTGGGAGAAGAAATGCTCGCGCTGCGCGTCGGTGCAAAAGCCGAAGACTTTTTCAACAACGCCGCGATTGTACCAGCTGCGATCAAAGAACACGATCTCGCCGCCCGAGGGGAGGTGATCAATGTAGCGCTGGAAATACCACTGGGTGGCTTCTGTTTCTGTTGGTTTGGACAGCGCCACAACGCGCGCGCCGCGCGGGTTCAGGTTCTCGCGGAAGCGCTTGATCGTGCCGCCTTTGCCTGCCGCGTCACGGCCTTCAAACACGATAGCGATGCGCGCCCCTGTCTCTTTGGCCCAGCTTTGCAGCTTTACCAGTTCGATCTGTAGCGCCGCTAAGTCTTTTTCGTAGGCTTTGCGGGGCATGCGTTCCGAATAGGGGTAGCTCGGGTTGATGATATCGCCTTTTTCGGCGCGTTTGATGGCATTGCGCACCTCGTCTGGTGCTGCGTCTTTGAAGTAGGTACTGATCGCGCCGTCAAATGGAAGTTCCATTGGCCTCGTCCTTATTCTTATTCGTCTTGGGGTTAATATGGCGGCTCAAGGCTCAGTGCGCAATCCTGTGCGCAACCCAGCGCGCTGTGCGGCGCGGTGAATCGCGGCGACAACGGCCTGTGAGGCGCTGTGCAAAATCATATGTCCGTGGCCTTCAAGCGGCGTCAGGCGGGCGGAGGGCACGTCTGCGAGCAGGGGTTTGGCGTGAATGGTCAGGCCTACCGTGGTGTCTTCGGTGCCATGAATGATCTCGACAGGCACGCTGATAGCGGCGTAGTGCGGCTCTAAGGCCTTGATTTCACTCAACAGGTTGGCCCGCTGGTGCGCCGTGGCCTGCATCGAGAGGTGGCGCAGGGAAAGCTGTGGGCCGAAGTGCTCGAAATAGCCAGTTGGCACAGTGTCCGGCTTAAACACATCGGATATGGCGCTTTCCAGCCTGTCTTCGCTGACGAGCGCGGGCAGCAGTGGCAGCATCACGGGGCCAAGCAAGGTGTGCGAGCCGGCCGCGTAAAGCGCATCAAGCGGCGTGTCCCACGGGTGCGACGGCGTGGCAGCAGGCACCAAAGCGCTGAGCCTGTCGGGCATGTGCGCAGCCCAGGCGAGCGCGACAGCCCCGCCATAAGAGTGGCCCAGCACGATCGGCTTCTCCGCCCCAAGGGCCGCAGCCGTGTCCGCGATCTGGCGGGCTTGCTCGGTGATGCTGTCGCCAGCGGGGTTGATCGGGGTGGAATAGCCGAGGCCGGGCCTGTCGATCATGATCACGCGGTAGTCGCTGGCCAGCATGTCCGCGAGCTTGAACGTCAGGTCGCGGGTTGAGCCGTTGGAGCCGTGGATCAGCACCAGATCGGGGCCTTGGCCACGCGCCACATAGTGCATCTGGCTGCCGTTCACCTCGATCAGCGTGCCTTCCGGCGGGTAGGCCGCCTCGATGTGCTTTTCGGCGCGCGCCGCCAGCCAAGCGGTGAGCGCCCAAAGCCCGACCAGACAGCAGAGGCTCAGCGCGAGCAGTTTCACCGGTTAGCCGCGCAGATCGGTGCTTTCGCGCCCGATCTTTGTGATGTCATAGGGTGTGGTTTCATAAAGCTCGGAGACCCAGTTGCCATAGAGCAGATGCGCGTGGCTGCGCCAGCGGTTGGGGGGCGTCTGGGTCGGGTCATCATTGGGGAAGTAGTTGAGCGGCATCTGGATCTGTGCGCCTTCGATCTGGTTTGAGGCCAGATCGCGCTGATACTCCTGATTGAGCGTGTCGCTGTCATATTCAAGGTGGTTGAAAATGTAGAGCGCACGCTGCTCGCTGTCTTGCACGAGCGCAGGGCCGACGGCGTCGGAGTGCAGGAGCGTTTTGAGGCCGACAGCGTCGATTTCTTCTTTGCGCATCTCCGTCCAGCGGCTGACGGGCATGACGAGATCGTCGGAAAACCCCCTTAAGTAATGGCTTTGCGGGGCGAAGTTCATGTGGCGGTAGCAGCCAAACAGTTTGTCTTTGAGCAGGTATTTGCGCACCCCGTGGAAGTAATGCGCCATTGCCATACCGCCCCAGCAGACGCCGAATGTCGAGTGGACATGGCTTTGCGTCCAGTCGAACACATCGCAGAGCTCGTCCCAATAGGTGACGTCTTTGAACTCGAGGTGCTCTATCGGCGCGCCTGTGATGATCAGCCCGTCAAACTTCTCGCCGGAGGCTTTGACCTCCTCGAAAGAGCGGTAGAACTCTTCCATGTGTTCGGCGGCAGTGTTGCGCGTCTGGTGTTCGCTCATGCGGATCAGCGAGAATTCGATCTGCAGGGGCGTGGCGCCGATCAGGCGGGCAAACTGGTTTTCCGTCTGGATCTTCTTTGGCATGAGGTTGAGCAGTCCGATGCGCAGCGGGCGGATGTCTTGGCGCGTCGCTTGGTCTTCGTCCATCACCATGACACCCTCACGGCTGAGCACGTGATAGGCGGGCAGGTGGGATGGCAGTTTGATCGGCATACGGAGAACCTCTTGCGGGTTGGTTAGGCTGTTTTTGCGTCTATCGCTGCGCTGACAGTGGCGTCAAAGTCGTGGCTGTCGCGCACGGTCGCGATGTCACTCGCGGCGATGGTGACGCCCCATTTGGACATCTCTTCATAGCGCGGCTGGCGGTGCGCGAGTGCGCGGGCATAGGTGTAGCGGATGAAGTCGTCTGGGTTAACTTCATCCTCCGAGCAATTGTTTTTGCTGAGATATTCCTGCCAGACCCGCAACAGAAATTCGGGCTGGTAGGCCATCGGCTTTGGGGCGCGGTCAAACCGTGCGATCAGCTCTTCGGTGTGGGCCTCATCGCCTTTGAGCCAGATCATCAGGGTGCTGTCGGACAGCGCCTTGAGGATGGCATCATCCGGATCGGCAGCATCAACCCATTCGCAGATTGATCCGCCGGTGTCGCAGATGAAATTCGGATAGCCATAGAGCGCTTCGGCGCGCTCGATGAAGTAGGGCGTGTCGAGCAATGCCGCGATCTCGCCGCGGCGGAACTGGTCCTGGCGTTTGGTATATTCGGCAAAGCTGAGCCCGCCTTGCGCGGCGTCACCCGGCTTGCCGAGGTAGGAGCTGACGGGCGAAAGATCATCAAAGCTGATGTTGGAGCCGATATAGATCGAATCCGACATCAGAAGCTCGCGTAGAAACGGCACTTTCATCGCCTCGCGCTTGGCGTTGTCGGCAATGTACTCTCCCATATAGCGCGTGCCGATGCGGTAATCGACGGAGTAGTGGAACCACGCGCCCTGATCGCGCAGGATGTTGGAGACATGGGTTTTGCCAAGGCCGGACATGCCAAAAAACAGCACGCGCTTGTTGGCGGCGTTTTGCCAGTCAGATTTGGAATTGTAGAGCATGGGGCTGGCCTTCAAAGTTGCTTGCCCCATGGGTAAAGCTCTGGGCGTGAAGGGTCAAACCCTATTGCGCAGCCAGCCGCGAAGCCGCGCCTCGATGCGCCCGTCAAGCACCAGCAGGCCGACAGCCAGAATGGCAAAGCCCGTAAGCGCGTTCGGGTTCAGCCGCTCGCCGAGCACGGCCCAGCCAAGTGTAATGGCGATAGGTGGCATGAGGAGGGTGACGAGCATCAGGTTGCCCGAGCCTGCCATCGCCAGCACGCGGTAGTAGAGCAGGTAGGCCAGCGCCGTTGCGGCGAGCGCATAGTAGCCTATGGCCAGCAGGGTTTGCGGCGCAAGGGCGAGTGTTAGCGGGCCTTCAAAGGCCCAAGCCGCAGGCACCATGACGAGGGCTGTAAAGCTGAGCATGCCAGCCGCGGCGACAAGCGGGTGCAGACCCGCCAGAAACCTGCGCGCCCAAACCCCTGCGAAAGCGTAAGACAGCGTTGCAGTAAGGGCGCCGAGTTGTGCGAGCGAGCGGATGTCAAAACGGGTGAGGTTTTCAAGGCCGATGGCTGTGGCGACGCCGGAAAAGCCGATCGCAACGCCAAGCCCCTTGCGCAGGGTGAGCCGCTCGTCAGCCAGAAAGAGCGCGGCAACAAGCACGCCGAAAATGGCTGTGGCCGAGTTGATGATCGCGGTCAGCCCGCTTTCGATATGAAGCTGGCCCCAGTTGAGCAAGGTGAAGGGGATGATGTTGTTGAGCAGCCCCATGCCCGCAAAGCCAAGCCAGATACGCGGCGCGCGGGGCACCTCAAGGCGCAGGACAAACACCAGCCCCCAGAGCACCAAGGATGCCCAAAACGCGCGGTGCGCCACCGTGCTGAGCACGCCGATCTCGTTGAGCGCGATGCGCACCGACAGAAAAACCGCGCCCCATAGGAGCGCGAGGCACAAAAGCTCGGCCCATGCGCGGGCGGATATGTTTTTCTGTTGGGTCATGGCCCGTTTATGCCCCTGCGTGGCGGCCTAGGCGACCCGTTTCTTGCGGGTATCACTCCAGATGTTGAAGTAGTTGCCAGCAAAAATGAGCAGCGCGCCGACGAAGACCCAGATGTCAGCGGGTTCGGCGTAAAACACCATGCCGATGATGGCGATCACGGGGAGGCGGGCGAAGTCTATCGGCACCACGACCGTTGCAGGCGCGATGCTAAGCGCTGTTGTGAGGCAGAAGTGAGCCAGCAAACCCGCGCAGCCGATGAGCACCAGCCAAGGCGCTGTGCTGGCCGAAGGCAGGGCGATGTCGCCGTCAAAACCCGCAAACAGAATGCCGAAGCAGGCCTGCATCACGGTGAGGTAAAACAGGATGCAGGTGATGCTTTCGGTGCGCGTCAGCCGCTTGGTAAAGATGATCGACAGGGCAAAGCAAATGGCGGCCAAGGCAGCTGTGATGAGCCCGATGCTGGGAGGCTCAGAAAAGGGGCGCGCCACGATCAGAATGCCCGCAAAGCCCAGCACGGCCGCTATGGCGCGGGTGCTAGTGAGGCGCTCGCCCAACAGCAGGGGCGAGAGGATCAGCACCCAGATCGGCGAGGTGAACTCAAGTGCGAAGACTTGCGCCAGCGGAATGGCCGTGAGGGCGAAAAACCACAGGTTCTGGCCGCTGAAATGCGCCAGATTGCGGATGAAATGCACGCCCAGAGAGCGGCGGGTGACCTCGCGCAAATGCCCTGTGGCGCTGCCCACGATCAGCACGATGAGAACGCCGATCAGGCTGCGATAGAGCATGATCTCGAAGGTGTCGAGCTCAAAGCTGACAGCCCGCCCCGCAACGGCCATGGCCGTGAACGAGGCAATCGCGCCGCTCATCCAGAGCGCGGCCCGAAGCACATTCGTTGTGCCCGTGTCAGCGGAAATATTTCGCACTCCGGCGGGTGCCCTTGGCGTTTGTCACAACCTTCCAGAACAGCTTTGTGAGGCGTTCGGAGCCGGGCAGATATTTGATGAAAGCAAAGGCTTTGGGCAAGTCCTGATTGGCCTGAAAAATCGCGTTGTCGTAGTTGCGGTAGTTCTCGGCCTTGTCGTCTTCGCCGTTGTTGTCTGTCGGCTGGCTTTCAAGCTGGGAGGCTTTGCGATTGACGTGAAACGCCACGATGGATTCGAAAATCTGGATCGACCAGACGCGCTCGTCGGATTTGCGTTTTTTCTTGAGGCGGCGGAAGCGGTTGTTGATCTTGTCGGCATAGCGTTTGACGTAGCGCATGAACGAAAAGCGCCGCGCCCCGAAGCCGCGCAGATAGGAGGTATGGGTGTCTTCTACCACAAGCATGCCGCCGTCTTTGATGCTGTCGATCAGGCATTCTGTGGTGACGATCTGCTGCTCGTAGGTGTGGCCGCCATCATCCAGCACGACGTCAATCGGGCCGACTTTTTTGATGAAGTCTTCCCAGAAATCTTCGTCGCTCTGGCTGCCGATGAAAATCTCGAAGCCGTGCTCTTCCCACTTTACAGCGTTGGGGTTGAGGTCAATCCCGATGATGCGGGCCTTATCGCCGAGGTAGTCGCGCCACATGAACAGCGAGCCACCGGTGAAAATGCCGATCTCGACAAAGGTGATCTCTTTGCCGCGATAGCGCTCAAACAGCGCATCGTAGGTGTCAAAATACGTCGAGTGTTTGACAGAGCGGTAAGGGCTGCGCGTGTAGGCCTGATAAGTTTCGGCTGTGATTTGGTCAGTCATCGGTCGTCTCCTGTTGTCAGGCCATAAAGCGCTAGAGCTGTATCATTCCCACTCGATCGTGCCGGGAGGCTTTGACGTGATGTCATAGGTTACGCGGTTGATGCCTTTGACCTCGTTGATGATCCGCGTTGCCGTTTCGCCCAGAAAGCTGTGCTCGAACGGGTAGTAATCGGCGGTCATGCCGTCAACCGAGGTGACGGCGCGCAGCGCGCAGGCGAAGTCATAGGTGCGCCCGTCGCCCATCACGCCGACAGTACGGACAGGCAGGATCGCCACGAAGGCTTGCCAGATGTCGTCATAGAGCCCGTGTTTGCGGATCTGATCGATGTAGACAGCGTCAGCCTTACGCAGGATCTCGAGCTTCTCGCGGGTGATCTCGCCGGGGCATCTGATCGCGAGGCCCGGCCCGGGGAAGGGGTGACGGCCGATAAAGCTTTGCGGCAGGCCCAACTCGCGGCCCAGCTCGCGCACCTCGTCCTTGAACAGCTCGCGCAGCGGCTCGACAAGCTTGAGGCCCATCTTTTCGGGCAGTCCACCAACGTTGTGGTGACTTTTGATTGTCACGCTCGGGCCGCCGGAAAACGAAACGCTTTCAATCACGTCAGGGTAAAGCGTTCCCTGCGCGAGGAACTCGGCGCCCTCGATCGTGTCGGCGTGTTTCTGGAACACATCAATGAAGAGCTTGCCGATGATCTTGCGCTTTGTTTCGGGGTCTGACTGGCCTTCCAGCTCGCCGAGAAACAGCTCGGTCTCGTCGGCGTGGATGAGCTTGAGGTTGTAGTTGTCGCGAAACATCGTGACGACTTCCTCGGCTTCGTGCAGGCGCAGCAAGCCGTGGTCGACGAAAACACATGTCAGCTGATCGCCGATGGCTTCGTGCAGCAAAATCGCCGCAACCGAGCTGTCAACGCCGCCAGAGAGGCCGCAGATGACTTGCTTGTCGCCGACTTGCTCGCGAATCTTGCGGATCATCTCTTCGCGATAGGCGCCCATCGTCCAGTCGCCGCTAAAACCGGCTTCGCGCACGAAGTTCTCGTAAAGCGTTGCGCCGTTTGGCGTGTGGTGCACTTCCGGGTGGAACTGCACGGCGTAGAACTTGCGCTCAAGGTCAGCTGTCATGGCAAAGGGCGCGCCGGGCGAGGTGCCGAGCACCTCAAAGCCGGGGGCAATTTCGCTGACGTGGTCACCGTGGCTCATCCAGACTTGCTCTTGGCCGCTTCCGTCCATGAACCAGCCTGTCACAAAGTTCGGGCGGCTCTCGGTTGGCGTCACGTAGGCGCGGCCAAACTCGGCTGTGGCGTGCTCGCCCGCTTCGACTTTGCCGCCCAGATCATGCATCATGACTTGCTGGCCATAGCAGATGCCCAAAATAGGAACGCCGGCTTCATAGGCGGCTTTCGGGGGCCTCGGAGAGCCTTCGCGCATCACCGAGTCAGGGCCGCCGGAAAAGATGATCGCTTTTGGAGCGAACTCTTTGACGAAAGCGTCGGTGACGTTCTGGTAGGGGTGAATTTCGCAATAAACATTTAGCTCACGCAAGCGGCGCGCAATCAGCTGCGTAACTTGGCTGCCAAAGTCGATAATCAGGAGGCGGTCATGGGATGTATCTGTCATGGTTCCAAATAGGCACATGTCACGCCAAGCGCAACGGGGGAAATGCGGCTTGGGCTTGGCTTTTTACCACGCTAGGGTAGGGCAGCACAAACGCGGAGGCCGTAATGCAGCGAATGTTAACCGAGTATGGCATGGGCACCTCGCTCAGGCGGGGCGACTACACCGAAGCCGCCAAGCGCGCCTTGCAAAACGCGCTCTGGCGCAATTCTATCAACCTCGCTGAGCTGTTTGATTTCCCCAAAGAGGCGATGCGCGTCAGCGTCGAGGTGGCGGTGCAGCGCCCCGAGTTGGTTGACGTGTCAGGGCTGGCGGCGATTTTCCCTTACGGCCAAGTCAGCTTTAGCGTCGCCCACGGCGGGCTTGATGTGACGCGCCCGGAGGGGCAGGGCAACCCGACGGTTATGGCAACAGTGGCGCTCAGCGTTGCCTTTGACATGGAGCGCGCGACATGATCGCACAGAGCAAACCGGAAGGTCGCCTGATTATCGCCATGGGGATGGGTGTGGCTGACACGCCTGCCGAGGCTGCACAGGGCGCGGTTGAGCAGGCGCAGATGCAGTCTACTCTCAACATTCTTGACGCGCTTGATGTCACGGAGATGCGCGTGAAAGCCAGCATTGGCCTGCAATCGCCTAAGGCCGTGCGCGCGCAGGATATCACGATTGGCCTGAGCGATGCAGCCGAGGTTGTGCTGGTGAAAGGCGGTCAGGATGTTGCCGATGCGCAGAGTGGCAAAACCACGCATGTCGCGGTTGCGGCTGTTGAAGTTTTCCTGCCCAAACAGGCTGGCTGGATGCTCAAAAGTTAGGGTAGGTAACGACATGTCGCTTTTCCCCGCCAATGGACGCAAAAGCGCCGCGGCAGGCGCAAAGCGCAGGCTATGATGGAGCATCTTTTGGATATCGCAGAATCAAGGGTGGACGGATGACCGAAGCAACAGCACGCAGACGTGGACGCAGTGGCGGAGGCGGCGCAGCTCGCCGCGCCGAGCGCAGCGCTGTTTCATTTGAAACCGCGAAATATATCGAGCGCAACATTCCCAACTTAGAAGTGCTCGACGAAAACGCGCTGAACATTATCGAGGCGAACGCCGAACAGGTTCTCGAAGAAATTGGCGTGAACTTCGTTGATAACCCTACCGCTTTGCAGCGCTGGCGCGATGCTGGTGCCGAGGTGACGGGCGAGCGCGTGCGCATCCCCAAAGGCCTTGCCCGCGAGTTGATCAAGACTGCGCCGAGCCAGTATACCCAACATGCGCGCAACCCCGAGCGCAACGTTGTTGTCGGCGGCAAGAACCTCGTGCTTGCGCCGGTCTATGGCCCGCCCTTTGTGCGCGACGCCGAAGGCGGCCGCCGTTACGCGACCATGGATGACTTCAAGAAATTCGTGAAGCTCGGCTATATGTCCAAATGGTTGCACCATTCAGGCGGCACGGTGTGCGAGCCGACAGATGTGCCTGTTAACAAGCGCCACCTCGACATGCTGCTGGCCCATATGCAGCTTTCAGACAAGCCGTTCATGGGCTCGGTGACCGATCCCAGCCGCGCGCAAGACAGCGTTGATATGTGCGGCATTCTGTTTGGCAAAGAGTTTGTTCAAGAGAACACGGTGATGACCTCGCTGATCAACATCAACTCGCCAATGACATTTGACGATGTGATGATGGGGGCGCTCGAAGTCTACGCGACCAACAACCAGGCCTGCATCATTTCGCCGTTTATCGTGGGCGGGGCGATGGCACCTGTTTCTGTTGCGGGCACGCTGACGCAGGTGCTGGCCGAAGTGCTGGCTGGCGTGGCTTACTCACAGCTGTGCCGCAAGGGCGCGCCGGTTATCTTTGGCGCGATGGTGACTTCGATCGACATGAACTCGGGCGCGCCGACCTTTGGCACACCAGAGGCGTCGCTGATCACTTATGGCGCAGGCCAGTTGGCACGCCGCCTTGGCTTGCCTTACCGCTCGGCTGGCTCGTTCTGTGGCTCAAAACTGCCCGACGCGCAGGCGGCCTACGAAACCGCCAACTCGCTTAATATGGGGTTGTTGTCGGGTGTGAACTTCATGCTGCACGCCTGTGGCTGGCTTGAAGGCGGGCTTGTGGCCGACTTCGAGAAGTTCGTGATGGACGCTGACCAGCTTGGCATTCTGCACGGTCTGGCCAAAGGCGTTGACGTGAGCGAAGACGCCCAAGCTATGGACGCGATCCGCGAAGTCGGCCCCGGCGGGCACTACCTTGGCTGTGCACACACGCAGGCCAACTTCAAATCGGCGTTCTGGAAGACGGACTTGCTTGACTACAAGCCGTTTGAAACCTGGGAAGACGATGGCGCACTCGACACGCGCCAGTTGGCGACAAACCGTGTTGAAAAGCTGATCGCGCAGTATCAGGCGCCAGCGCTTGATCCCGAGATCAACGCAGCTCTCGAAGCTTTTGTGGCCGAGAAGAAGGCCTCGATGCCAGACGCCTTTATCTGATCTGGTTTTACTTGGCATGATACGCGGGCGCTCTGGCAAACAGGGCGCCCGTTTTGCTTTACTCCGCCGCGATCGGGCGGCAGTAGCCGTCGCGCAACAGCTGCGCTTCGCCCATGATCGCGATCAGCACCTCGACGTGGCGGGCATAACAATAGCCTGTGTCCTGCTCGATGCGCTGCGTGTTCAGGCCTGCTTCACGCTCGAGCGGGTTTTCAAGGGCCGCGGGCGGCAGCACCAAGCGCGTGTGGCCAAGCACTCCGAGTGCTCGGCCCAGATGCGCTTCACGACGATAGCTCGCCAGTCCGGACAGAGCGGCCTGAACCAAAAGTTTCGGGCGTTGCAGGGCATTCAGGCGTGTTGTGAGGTGATGCATTGGTGTCTCCGGTGTTAGATTCCCTCTGAAGGTAGACAACTTAAGCGGGTGTTGCGCAAAATCGCGCAGCCCCGTTCGCTGCATTAGCGGACGTTTATGATTTGGAAAGAAAACTTACCAATACGTGAAAATTAAGGGGTGTATCCCCTTGACATACGGTAGCTGAAACCCTATCTATAGTGCATGAAACAAACAAACGTGCGCCAATTCTTCCAACAATTCCCAGATGATGAAACTTGCCTTGAGCACCTTTTCAACGTGCGTTTCGGCCAAGGCCATACATGCCCAAAGTGTGAGCGCGATGCTAAGTGGTATCGCCTCAAGTCCGAGCAGGCGTTCTCGTGCCAGTGGTGCGGCCACCACATTCACCCGATGGTTGGCAGCATCTTTGAAAAGAGCCGCACACCTTTGCAGCTTTGGTTTTACGCGATATTCCTGTTCACAACGACCCGCAACGGCGTTGCTGCGAAGGAATTGCAGCGCCAGCTAGGCGTCACATACAAGACCGCATGGCGCATGGCTGGCCTCATTCGTGAGCACATGGCTGGAATTGATGGTGACGGTATGCTGAGCGGCTCTGTTGAGGTCGATGAAACCTTTGTTGGCGGTCATGTTAAGGGCGGTCAAGGCGGCAAAGGCAAAGCCGTTGTCATGGGTATGCTTGAGCGCGACGGTGAATTGGTCACAGAGGTCATTCCAGACCGCAAGACAAACACGCTAACAAAGCACATCGTTGAGCATGTTGAGTTCGGCTCAGACGTTCACACTGACGAGCACGGCGGCTACCGATTGGTCAAAAAGGGCTATGAGCACAAGACGGTCAACCACTCAAAAGGCGAGTATGTTGGCGCTCTTGGCGAGACAACCAATTCGATCGAAGGCTTCTTTGCGCAACTCAAGCGCACTATCGCAGGAACGCACATTTACGTTTCAGACAAGCACCTTTGGAAATACGCCAAGGAATGCGAATACCGTTTCAATCGTCGTCTGACGCCTGAGCTGATGCTTTCGGAGTTGCTTTCTCGCTTCCCTGAGCTGGACGCTTAATAAGCGCGTCCAGCTTGTCTAGGTCGCCTTCTGGGTCGGCTTCGTGCTCTTTGATGAAGTCTTCGATCTTATCTTTTCGCGCATCTTTGAGGCTAGGCATATTGACCGATCCACTTTTTTATTCGTTTGTTTTCAGCGCGTTAACTGTAGCGCTTATTGACTGAGCTACGATTTAGGGTTAGTATTCAGCACGCACAAAGGCCCAACTTCATGAAGAAACATATTTATCAAAGACTTGGAGCGAGTGTGCTGCAGATCACTGTGGTAGTCGTCACTTTGCTGACCGTGCGGACTCATTTCCCTGCGTTAGTTTATACTGTTATCCCAGTTATATTCATAGCTATCGTAACATTTCTAATTATATCAGGAACGCTACGAAAATTAAAGCGCAGGCGTGACTCTTAAAACTTGGATCGTGCCCTTTATTGTTTGCCATTCGCCGTCGCTGAATTTTTCTTTGAATGTGATGTGTATCTGCATTTCGATGCCCTGTCGCAAATTCTCATTCACGCCACCCTCTAGAATCGACTTTGCGAAGTAATCGTCGCGCATCTTGGCTGTAAATGGTATCCCAGTGGCGACGTCTGTAAAGGTCCACGCAAGATCCCGTTCGCTAAGGTTTGGGCGATCCAGTATGACATCAGAAACGCGCTCGCTAGTTCGCACATCGGGTTCGTCCTCTTGATCCCAAAGTCCAGTTCGTTCTGCGAATTGTGCGCTTGGTACACTGAAGGCTAGATTGTCCCCAGGAGCTTCGCATATCCCGACATTACTGACGGCAGGTTCGTGAGTTAGAATTTTGAAGAACTTACGGTTTGTCGCCTTTATTTCAGGAGATTTAGAAACCACCCTCAGAAACTCTTCGAAAAGTTTTCGGTCGCTCTCTTCTAGTTCAATAGAGTCTGGGGCACCGAACCAAAACTCAGAGCTCGGGCCCGCATCTATAGCAAGGAAAATAGCCAACGCCACCGCGTACTTAGTTAATTTTGGATACTTGATCTTGCCCTCTACGGTCTCAACAGCGCTTTCCAACCACTGAAGAGTAGAATTGATCGAAAGGCTACCTACATGAGCGTCTACGAGCTCGACTCGCACCTGAACTTCTGGGGCAATAAGATTAGTGGCAATCCGTATCGAATTTACCCATTCGATAGCCGCTCTAGAAATTATCTCTAAATCTGCGTTTTGCCCCTCGTGTAGTCCGAAATAAAGGCTGACACTTCCATCTGCTGAACCGCTCAAAAAAACCTCCCAATGTAATAGGGGCAACCGTTTCAACCTTTCCGTGATTCTGCAAGCTAGCCTGTCGCGCTTTGGCGTCACACCCAACGTATGCTGAGGGGATACACCCCAAAATTAACGAATGGCTAACGACACACTTTTAGGTTGTGGGCAAACCTGTGGATAACATGGACGACAGAATGAACGTGCTGACACTCACCACCTCTGAAGAAGACATGCTGACAACGCTTGAGAGACAGTGGCCAGCCTGGCTGCCTGTTTCATTGGTGTCTTATCTGGCGCACATCGAGTTTGGCGTTCCCATTCGGGCTATTGGTCGGGCGCGTGCCTGCCATGCGTCAACCATTTCACGGCAAATTGGCCGCTGGGAGCAGTTGCGCGATGACACGCTCATCGACGAAGCCCTCAACGGCTTAGTGAAAACCCGACGTCGTGCTGCTGGTGCGGCGAAAAATGAGGACATTTATAGTATGACACTTGTAAAGCCGCTGAGCCAGATCACCCCTGATGACGAGACATTCCCGAACGAAGCGCGCCGTGTGCTGCGCCGCCTGAGCGAGCCGGGGGCCGTTCTGGCGCTGTCGGGCGACATGGAGAAAGGCGTGGTGGTGCGCGAAACCCATTCGGGCACCACGCAGCGCACGGCAATTGTCGAGCGCGCCTTGGCGCAGGCGCTTGCCGTAAAAGAGTGGATCGTCTGCGCCGCCGAGGGCCGCGTGGCGCGCTACCGGATCACCAATGCGGGGCGCACAGCGCTGAACCGCCTTCTTGCCGAGGCCGAAAACCGCGCCAGTGGCTTTGCCGAGGCGGCAAGCGTGTTTGAGCCGTCGGGCAAGCCGTGTTTGAATCGCAAGGCGTGCTATTGCAGCGGCGAATCCCCCCTTATGTTGCTGGGGCGTCGGCGTGAGAAAGACGGTTCGCTGTTTCTGGAGGCGGCGCTTGTGAACGCTGGCGAGCGTTTGCGCGAAGATTTCGAGCTGGCGCAGATGGGGCCGAAGCCCGCGCCGGACTGGGCTGCGGTGATCGCGGGGGGCGAGGCGGCCGAGCCTGCTGCAACTCCGGCGCAAACACCCCTGTCAGCGGAGGCCGCCAGCGCGCGTGTGGCGGGGGCGCTGCGCGAGCTTGGCCCGGGCCTTGGCGACGTGGCGTTGCGGTGTTGCTGTTTGCTAGAAGGGCTCGAGACGGCCGAACGCGAGCTGGGCTGGTCGGCGCGCTCGGGCAAGATCGTGCTGCGCATCGCGTTAAACCGCTTGGCGCAGCACTATGTGACGGTCGGCAGCAGCCAGATGATCGGCTAGATTCGTAAGTAGACTGTGCGGGGTTGCCATGCGCGGGGTGGATGGCTGCCCCGCATCCTTATGGCGTGACTTTGCGCGCATCAGGCGCTATGAGACTTCCAAGAAAAGGGAAGCCCCATGCGTGATTTGAAAATACCCCAAGAGCGTCACCCCGAAAAGGCGCATAAACCCGACAACGCCCAGCCGCGCAAGCCGAGCTGGATCAGGGTGAAGGCGCCACAGGGGGATGGCTATAAGAAAACCCATAATATCATGCGCGAACATGGGCTTAAGACGGTTTGTGAAGAGGCCGCTTGCCCCAATGCGGGCGAATGCTGGAGCCAGGGCCACGCCACGATGATGATTATGGGCGAGGTCTGCACGCGCGCCTGTTCTTTCTGCAACATCGCGACGGGCAAGCCGCCCGAAGATCTTGACGCCTTCGAGCCGGGCCGCGTCGCCGACGCCGTGCAAAAGCTTGGCCTCAAGCATGTAGTGATCACTTCGGTTGACCGAGACGATGTGGAAGATGGCGGTGCCGAGCACTTCGCCCAGACGATCCGCGCGATCCGTCACCGCTCACCGCAGACAACAATCGAAATTCTTACACCTGACTTTTTAAAGTGTGATCCCAGTGTGTTGAAGGTCGTTGTTGATGCAAAACCCGATGTGTTCAACCACAACCTCGAAACAGTTCCGGGGCTTTACCCCGAAGTGCGGGCGGGCGCGCGCTATTTCCATTCTCTGCGCCTGCTGCAGCGGGTGAAAGAGCTTGATCCGTCGATTTTCACCAAGTCGGGCATCATGGTTGGCCTTGGCGAAGACAAGATGGGTGTGCTGCAAGTCATGGATGACATGCGCGCCGCCGACATCGACTTTTTGACCATCGGGCAATACCTGCAGCCAACGCCCAAGCACCACGCGGTTGACCGCTTTGTGCATCCTGACGAGTTTGAAGCCTATGAAACCGCTGCCTATGGCAAAGGGTTTCTGATGGTTTCGGCAACGCCGCTCACGCGCTCCAGTTATCACGCAGGCGACGACTTCGAGCGCCTGCGTGCCGCGCGCGAGAAGAAGTTGGGCCGCGCATAACGGATGACAGGCAGGGGGGTATCAGTTGCCTGTTTGGCTTGGGTCGCGTTGGCATTGCTTGCCATATATTTAGGCTACGTCACGCAAAGAGAGGCGATGGTTCTTATCTTCATTGGCTTACTTGTAAGGGCGCCTTTTCTGGGGCGTTAAGCACGTCAGCACTGCGAGCCGCGCCAGCAATAGATTGCGTCAGAAGCCTAAGCTCGTGGCGCTGTTCAGGGTGTCTACGTAGGCCATGAGGAAACAGGCACAAGGCGCGGAAGGCTTTGTATCACTCCTAATAAATATTACCAATTTGAGATATATCAAATACGGCATGCGACTCGCGCAATAGGGTTCCTGTGAGAGAGTCTCTCAAGGCTCGACATCCAAAGGGGTCTGCTGTGCTGAAAAGAACTATCACCGCGCTTGGGTTTGCTGCCGTTCTGGGCGGCATTTTTGCCGCCGCAGCCGCCGATGCGCAACAAAGCCAGCCGATCACCTCGACCGCCGATCACAGCAAGTTCAAGATCCTGCAGCAAGACTTCAAGTCTGGCCCTGAAGTCACAGAAGCCTGCGTAAGTTGTCACACGCAGGCTGACGACCAGTTCATGCACTCCATTCACTTCACGTGGGAGTATGACCACCCGACAACTGGCCAGAAGCTTGGCAAACGCAATGTCGTGAACGCGTTTTGTGGCAACGTTGTCGGCAACGAAGCGCGCTGCACAAGTTGTCACGCGGGCTACGGCTGGGACGACATGTCAAAGGCGCCGCAAGATCAGGAGGTGACGGCTGACTGCCTCGTTTGCCATGACACCTCAGGCCAGTATACCAAGACATCTACAGGGGCGGGGCACCCGCCGCTTGATCCGGTGTCGCCAAAGGCCAAGACGATCACAGGTGCCAAGGCTTGGGCCGTTGACCTTGTAAAAGCCGCGCAAAGCGTCGGTGCGCCGACCCGTGAAAACTGCGGCAACTGCCACTTCTATGGTGGCGGTGGTGACAACGTGAAACACGGCGACTTGTCGTCAGCGCTTTATAACCCGTCGCGCGACGTTGATGTGCATATGTCGCCGGACGGCGAGAACATGACATGCGCGACATGTCACGTCTCAAGCCAACACCAATGGTCAGGCTCGCGCTACAATGTAATGGCGTCAGACGCGCATAGTGCGACGCTCAAACCCGGCGAGCGGCGCGATGTGGCGACATGCCAGAGCTGCCACGGAACCGAGCCGCACCCCAGCAGCCTGATGGGCGCTAAACTGAACAACCACACCGACATGCTGGCCTGCCAGACATGCCATATCCCCGAGTTTGCCAAGGGCGGAGTGCCAACCAAAACACTTTGGGACTGGTCAACAGCTGGCAAGCTTGACGCCGAGGGCAAGCCTATCCACGAGGACAACTACACCTCGTCAACGGGCGAAAAGCTTCACACCTATCTCTCGACCAAGGGCAACTTTGATTACGGTGAAAATGTTGTGCCTTACTACGCGTGGTTTGACGGGCAGGTGGAATACACCACCCGTGAGCGCAATATTGACCCGAGCAAAACTGTCGAGGTCAACGCCATCAAAGGCGCGCGCGGCGATGGTGTGTCTCGGATCTGGCCTTTCAAGCAGATGCAGGGCCGTCAGCCCTATGACAGCGTCAACAACAAGCTGGTCTTTACCCATGTTTGGGGGCCGGACACCGACACAGCGCTCTGGACAAACTTTGACTGGGCCAAAGCCATTGAGGCGGGCATGAAAGCCGCTGGCGAAGAGTATTCAGGCGAATTCGGCTTTGTCGACACGCATATGTATTGGCCGATCACCCACATGGTGGCGCCCGCAGAGCAAGCGCTGGACTGTGAAAGTTGTCATGCCAAAGACGGCCGCCTGTCCGGGGTGCCCGGTGTGCACATGCCCGGTACGCGCCCCTTTGGCACCGCGTCCTTGCTTGGCATCGCCATGGTGTTGGCGGCCATTGCCGGTGTGCTTGCCCATATCGCACTGCGCATCATTGGCCGCAAAAACAGGGAGCACTGAGATGTCTGATGCAACGAAAACCGAGCTGCACGCGCGCTGTGTGAAAGTTTACCCGCTGTTCGAGCGGCTCTGGCATTGGGCGCAGATGGCGCTGATCATGGTGCTGCTGTTCACGGGCCTTGCCATTAGCGGTATCCACAGTCTGGTGCCGTTCGGCCCTGCGGTGATGCTGCACACCGTCGCCGCTTTGACGCTGCTGGCGCTCTGGGTGTTCGCGACGTTCTGGTTGTTCACGACAGGCACGTGGAAGCAGTTTATCCCGAAGATCGAAGGGCTCATCGAGGTTGCGAAGTTTTACGCATGGGGCGTTTTCAAGGGTGAAGAGCACCCTTACAAAAAGATGTTCTGGCGCAAGCACAACCCTCTGCAAGCGGCCACATACTTTGGCCTGAAGTGGTTTGTCTTCCCCGCGATCTGGAGCACGGGGCTGCTCTATCTGACTTATAATTTCTGGGCAGACAGTGTTGGCAACGCCAGCTTCTGGATCTGGGTGATCGCCAACCTGCACATCCTGAGCGCCTATGTGATCGCGGCCTTTGTAGTTGTGCATGTTTACATGCTGACAGTCGGCCACGGCTTTCGCAGCCACGTGAAGCCGATGATCACGGGCTATGACGAGATCGAACTCACAGCGGAGCAAGAAGCCTACCTCGAAACCAACGAGCCGGGGCGGCTGCGTTAGTCGTCAGCCGAAAGCGCCTTGAGATAGGCCGCAATGGCCGCTCGGTCTTGTGCGGGGAGTTTGCTCATGTTTTCAACCACGTTGACCATGTGGCCACCAGCGCTGTCGTAATCGGGCGTAAAGCCGCTCTCAAGGTAATAGGCGATGTCTGTTGCGCTCCAGTCAAGCGCGTGGATGGCGGGCACGCGGCCTTTGCCGGACGGGTCAGGCGCGCCTTTCAACCATTTGTCATAGAGCATGCCGCCCGCGATGTTGCGCGGCGTGTGGCATTCGGCGCAGTGGCCCAGAGCTTCGACAAGATAGCGCCCGCGTTGCAGCGAGGGGTCGTCGAGTGGCTCGCTGGCAACCCAGTAATCGTCAACAAACGCGCGCTTCCAAAGCCCAAGGCCACGGCGGATGTTAAACGGAAATCCAAGCTCGTGGGGCCGGCTGGCAACGTCTGACGCGGGCAGGGTTTGCAAGTAGGCGTGCAAGTCGGCGATGTCTTGCAGGCCTGTACCGCGCAGTTTCATCCGCGAGTAGGAGGCGTAGGGAAAGGCCGGATAATAGTGCTGCCCTTCAGGCGAGGTGCCATAGACCATCGCGTTGGCGAGGTCATGCACGCTCCAGCCGCCGATGCCTTGCGTCGCGTCTGGTGAAATATTGGGAGCGATGAACGTGCCAAACGGGGAGGGGAAGCGCTGCCCGCCTGCAAGGATGAGTTTGGCGTCGCCCTCGGCCTCGGGGGCTGCATGGCACGAAGCACAGCCAGCGGCCCAGAATACCTGCTCGCCGTTGACCGCATCGCCGAGCAAATCGGCAATCGCGGCTTCGGGCAGTGTTTTGGGGGCCGTGAGTTTCCAGAAAGCGAACAGGCCCAACAGTCCAATCGCGATTAGGCGTATCGTGAGTTTGCGCATTTTGTCCTCCACTCAACTGGCTTGCTGCGCTGCGCGAGGTCTGCCCCGCGCAGCTTTAACCTAGCTGTCGGATTGACGATACACCTTGTGGCACCCTCCGCAAGACGCGCCGACTGGGCCAATGGCGCCGCGCAACGCGTCAATCCCTTGGCCCGCAACCGCGTCCATAGCTGCTGCGGCGTCACTGAGAGCCTTGGCTTTACTGCCAACGTCCGACCCCTCGGCCCAGATCGCGGGCAGTGCGCCTGTGGCCTCGCGCCCGAGGCTTTCGGTATCCGAACCAGCGGGCCACTGCGCCATTGCGTTAAGGCTGGAGAGCTTGGCAAGGTTGCCCGCAGCGGCGCTGGCGGCGTCGGCATTGTAGTCGGCTTCGCCTTTCGCCATAGCGCCCAGCGTTCCAAGATTGAAGGCATAGAGCTGCATCTGTGCCTGACGTGCCTTTACGGCGCGCATCATGGCTTCGTCCGCGTGGTTGTCACTGGCAGCGACGGTTCCGAGAAGGGCCGCAAGCCCGAAGCCTGCTGCGAGAATTTTGAAATGCTGCATGGTTGTCTCCTGATGAAGGGGTGCATCTATGAGTTCCATGTTATCTGTGCTATTTAAACGAATGAACTCGTAAAATTCACACAGGGCTGCGTATTTATGCACAAACAATTGAGCCATAAGCAAAACTGGGATGACCTGCGCTATGTGCTTGCGGTGGCCGACACCGGCACGATAAGCGCCGCCGCGCGGCTGTTGGGCGTCAACCATGCGACGGTTCTGCGCCGGATTGCCAGTTTTGAAGCGCAGCATGGCGGCCAGGTATTTGAGCGACGAAGCCATGGCTATGCGCTGCTGGAAGAAAAACGCGCTGTGCTTGACGCGGCTCGCGAGGTGCAAGAAGCGGTTTTGTCGGTTGAACGGTTGATGCAGGGAAGCGACGAGGCGCTCACAGGCATTGTGCGCCTGTCGTCTACCGATACGTTTTGTCAGGCTGTGTTGCCCGCTTTTGTCTCTGAGGTGAACACAACAGGCAATGCTTTGAGTGTCGAGCTTATGTGCTCCAACGACCACATTGATTTTGCCCGCCTTGAAGCCGACATCGCCCTGCGTCCGGCCTTGTCTCTGCCGTCGATGCTGACAGGTGAAGTCGTCGCGGAACTCGGCTTTGCTGTCTACGCGCGAGCGGGCGCGCCCAAGGCTTGGCTAGGGCTTGGTGGCCCGCTTTTGCGCTCGGCGGCGGCGCAATGGCTGCGCGACAGCTACCCTGATGTTGTTCCCGTCGCCACGGCTGACAGCTTTGTCGTTCTGCGCGAACTTGCGCTTCTGGGCCTTGGGCAGGTTTTGCTGCCCTGTTTTATCGGAGATGCCGCTGTGGGGCTTGAGCGCCGCTCGGAGCCTTTAAAAAACGCGCGGGTGCCTATTTGGGTGCTGACGCATAGGGACTTGCGGCAAACTCCGCGGATGCGGGCCGTCCAGAAGCGCTTGGGCAGCTTTATGCTTCGTCAAAGAGACCGTCTGGCAGGCGGTTAGGGGCGAATCCGGATGCGCGGCTGTTTTTCCAGCGTCAGCGCGTCGGGCCAGCCTATGAAACGCTCCACAGCGACGAGCACAAGACAAGCCGCGACCACGGCAAACACCAGCTTGACGCGCGCGGCTGACGGCGGGTGGCGCGCCCATTTGGCCATGCGCAGCCAGTGAAACGGGCTCATCACCCGGCGTCTCCGGTGAAGCGCACTTTGCCGATGTAGGGCAGGTTGCGGTTGCGCTGTGCAAAGTCGATGCCATAGCCGACGACAAACTCATCGGGGATCTCAAAGCCGATCCAGTCAGCCTTAACACCCGTCTCGCGGCGTGTGGGCTTGTCGAGCAGCGCAATGGTGCGCAGCTTGCGCGGGTGGCGGCTTTGCAGCAGATGGATCACGTGATCAAGCGTGTAGCCCGTATCGACGATGTCTTCGACGACCAGCACATCACGGCCTTCGATCTGGCCGCGAATGTCTTTCAGAATGCGCACTTCGCGGCTGCTTTCCATGCCGTCTCCGTAAGACGATGCTTCCAGAAAGTCGACTTCAATGGGCATATCTATCTCGCGCACGAGGTCGGCGATAAACACAAACGAGCCCCGCAGCAGCCCGACAACCACCAGCTTGTCAGTGTCCTTGAACTCTTGCTCGATGGCGCGGCTCAACTCTTCAATGCGCGCGGCAATCGTCTTGGCCGAGATCATTACGTCGATCACATATGGTCGATGCGGCATGCTACCCCCTTGATTTTCTGACGCCAGCATACGAAACCGTGAGCCACCCGCAACGCTAAAACGAGGCGACATGCCAAAGCACGCAGAAACCCGAACATTGCCCTACAGTGCAGAGCAGATGTATGCGCTTGTCGCCGACGTGGCGCGCTACCCCGAGTTTCTGCCGTGGTGCTCGGCGGCGCGGGTGCGCTCGGTGACGCCTTGTGAGGGCGGCGAGGTGATGCTGGCAGACTTGGTCATCGGCTTTCAGGTGTTTCGCGAGCGCTTTGGCAGCCGCGTCGGACTGTTCAATGACGCCATGCGCATCGAAACAGAATACCTCGACGGGCCGTTCAAGTATTTGCGCTCGAACTGGGTGTTCAATGACACGGATGCAGGCTGCGAAGTCGCGTTTGATGTCGACTTCGAGTTCAAGAATGTGATCCTACAAAAAGCTGCGGGCCTGTTCTTTTTTGACGCGATGAAGCGGATCGTGAAAGCCTTTGAGGCTCGCGCCGACGAGCTTTACGGGTGAGCGCGCTCAACAAGCTCTGCGCCTTTTACGCCGATCAGCGCGAGGCCGTGCTGCCTGAAAGCGCCTTGGCTGTCATGCGGCTTTGTTTGCTTGACTGGCTTGTCGTGTCGCGCGCAGCACACAGCGACGCGGTTGCGCAAAACGCTTTGGCCTATGCGAACACGCAGGGGCAGGGCGCAGCGGCGCTGTTTTTTGGTGGTACGACCTCTGCACGCATCGCGGCTTTGGCCAATGGCACTGTCAGCCATGCGCTTGACTATGACGACACGCATTTTGCCCATATCGGCCATGTCAGCACTGTGGTTATCCCCGCCGCGCTGGCCATGGGGCAGGCCCGTTGCGCATGTTTTGAAACAGTTTTGCGCGCGGCTCTTCTGGGGGCCGAAGCCGCCACCCGCACAGGCGTCTGGCTTGGACGTGATCACTACCAGATCGGCTTTCATCAGACGGCGACAGCGGGCGCGATCGGCGCCGCCGTTGCGGCGAGCGTTGCGGCTGGCCTGCCTGATGTGCGCGCCGCCCTTACAAACGCCGCGGGCTTTGCGGCGGGCCTCAAGGCGCAGTTCGGCACGCCAATGAAACCTGTGAATGCGGGGATGGCGGCGGCCAACGGGGTTGAGGCAGCGCTCATGGCCGAGGCGGGGCTCTTTGGGGCCGAAAACGCACTCGACGCGCTTTGCGCCACGCACCACGGGCAAGCCGACATGTGCGGCTTTGACGGGTTTGGCGCGACATGGCTGTTTGAAGAGGTCACCCATAAGTTTCACCCTTGTTGCCATGGAACCCATGCCGCCATTGAGGCGCTCATGGCGGGCTTGCAGCACCGCGCGGGCACGCCAGACCATGTGCTGATCAAAACCCATCCGCGCTGGATGAGCGTGTGCAACAAACCTGCGCCCGTTGACCACTTGGAGGCGAAGTTCTCCTACAAGGCGCTGGCGGCTTTGCTGATGCAAAATGGCGGGCAGGGCTTTGATGAGGCGGCCCTGAAAGGCCTGTTCCCGATCAGCGCAGAAACGCAGTCCTTGCAGGCGCGTGTTCATGTCGTCGCCGATGAGGCGATCTCTGAAGAAGCAACTTTCGTGTCACTGACATGGGGCGGGCAAACGCAGAGCTTTGAGCACGATCTGACCGCGCCGCTGCCTTATGAGACCCGCCTGCAAAAGCTGCTGAGCAAGGGCGATACGGCTTTGGGGCAGGGCATCGCTGCGCGCTACTGGAGCGTGATACAGGCGGGTGACTTGCCAGCGCTTCTCACCGAGATCACAAAATAAAACGGGCGCCGAAGTAGCGCCCGCTTTGTTGCCATGGTAGGCTCACTGTCGGCAAACTTACCTGCCGGCTAACTTACGACGCGTGGTCATAAGCGCGCTCACCGTGCACGGCCAGATCAAGACCGTTGACTTCGGTTTCCTGATCAACCCGCAGAGGCGTGATCAGCGCGCAGAGCTTCACCAGCGCATAGCTGACGACGAAGGTGAACACGCCGACAACAGCCAAGCCGCCCAGCTGTGCAGCCCAAGTGCCCGCGCCAAACACCGCGATCATGATGGTGCCGAAGATGCCGCCAACACCGTGAACGGCGAAGACATCCAGTGTGTCGTCGATCTTGAGCTTGTTGCGGATCACCGTGACAGCCTCCTGGCAGAGGATGCCGGCAA
Organism: uncultured Lentibacter sp.; assembly: GCA_947497495.1. Taxonomy (GTDB): domain Bacteria; phylum Pseudomonadota; class Alphaproteobacteria; order Rhodobacterales; family Rhodobacteraceae; genus Lentibacter. The sequence goes on along the minus strand of CANMGT010000002.1, from coordinate 258,313 downwards.
CACCGCCGATAAGAAGCGCCTCAAGCGGGCCGACAAAGCCCGAGGCCGGTGTGATAGAGGCGAGGCCAGCGATCGTGCCGGTGACGATGCCGACAAGCGAAGCCTTGCCATACTTCACCACTTCCCAAAGCGCCCATGTGAGCGAGGCTGTCGCCGCCGAGATATGCGTAACCGTCAGCGCCATAGCCGCGCCGCCGTCTGCGGCAAGCTGTGAGCCGCCGTTAAAGCCAAACCAGCCAACCCAAAGCATCGCCGCCCCGATGAACACATAACCGGGGTTGTGCGGCGGGGTTGTCATGTGGCGGCGAGGGCCAAGGGCCACGGCGATCACCAGCGCTGCGATGCCCGCGGTTTCGTGCACCACGATGCCGCCCGCAAAGTCGCGCACGCCCGTTTCGCCGAAAATCCCGCCGTCAGCCAGCATGCCGCCGCCCCAGATCCAGTGAACGACTGGCGCGTAGCAGAGCAGCATCCAAAGGCCCGAAAACAACAGCACAAAGCCAAAGCCGATCCGCTCCACATAGGCGCCAACGATCAGCGCAGGCGTGATGATTGCGAAGGTCATCTGGAAGGCGAAGAACAGGATTTCAGGGAGGGTGCCTGACAGGCTCTCTGCGTCGATCCCGATCAGAAACATCTTGCCCAGGCCGCCCCAATAGCCGCTGCCGCCTTCCCCGAAGGCGATGGAATAGCCAAACGCCAGCCACAACACGCTCATCAAACAGGCAATCGCGTAGACTTGCATGAAAACGCTGAGCACATTTCGAGCGCGCACAAGCCCGCCGTAAAACAGCGCAAGGCCCGGCAGTGACATGAACAGCACGAGGGCCGTAGCGACAATGATCCAAGCTGTATCAGCTCCATTCATTTTGAGTTCCTCCAGAGATTTTTAGCGTTGGAGGCTTCAAAGCGCAGGGGCTGCGCTTAAAAAAGAGTGGGGGTGCTGAAAACGCAGGCAATTTGCACATTGCCTGTTTTTTGTGCGCTATTTTTTGGCAATGCCTCAAAAGAGGGCTTTATGTAGACGCGGCCTGCAAAAGCAGTTGCAGCGCATAGTCGCGGCTGGCCCCGCGCACTTCGGCGCGCCCGATCGGCCCAAACTCGATGGTCTCTGTCGTTGTGACATGGCCAACGCGCGCCACGCCAAAGCAGACGCGCCCCTCTGGTTTGTGCTCAGAGCCGCCGGGGCCCGCGACGCCAGTGATCGACACTGCGAGCGTTGCATAGGAGTGCTGCAAGGCCCCCAGTGCCATTTCGCGCGCGACTTCTTCGGAGACCGCGCCGTAGGTTGAAAGTGTTTTGGCGCGCACGCCAAGCATCTGCGCTTTGGCCTCATTTGAATAGGTCACAAAGCCGCGCTCGAACACATCAGAGCTTCCGGCAATCTCTGTCAAAGCTGCCGAGACCATGCCGCCTGTGCAGCTTTCGGCTGTTGCTATCTTGAGGCCCGCCTTGCGCGCCGCGCTCAGGACAGCCTCGGCGCTCACGCTATAAACCCGTGGTAGATGCCGGCGGCTGCGGCGACAGTGATCGCGGCGGCGATCCCTGCAAGGATGTCATCAAGCATCACGCCAAGCGCGTCGCCGCGGGCATCGGCTGTGCCGATCGGGCCGGGCTTGAGGATGTCAAAGAAGCGAAAGCCAAAGAAGGCAACAAGCCAGCCGGGCCAGAGTGCGAGCACATCAAGCCCGTTGTTTGAGGCGGCAAAGAACAGCGGCAAAAGCGCGATCCACTGGCCCGCAACCTCATCCAGCACAACTTCCGAGGGGTCGTGGTCATCCTGGCCTTCGATCATCACGGCGGTCGCCCACCAGCCGATGAAAAATGCCAACACCGCGCCGAGCGCCACAAGGTAAGGCCCGCCGACAAGGTATAGTCCGTAGCCTACTGGCAGCGCCGCCGCCGAGCCCCAAGTGCCTGAGAAAGGCCGCATGTAGCCGACGTAAAAGAAGGTGCCTGCAAGGCGTGCGAGTTCATTCATGGTTTCACCAATGTAGCTGTTGCGAGCGCGGCGATGCCTTCTTCGCGGCCGGTAAAGCCGAGGCGCTCGCTTGTGGTTGCCTTGATAGAGACGCGCGAAGGCTCAAGCCCCATGATGCGTGCCATTTCTCCCTGCATGGCCGCGGCGTGGGGGCCGATCTTGGGCTGCTCACAGATCAGTGTGCAGTCGATGTTGCTGATCGTGTAGCCCTTGGCGCGGGCCAGCTCGCAGGCGTGTTCCAGAAAGATATGGCTCGCGGCGCCTTTCCATTGCGGATCAGACGGGGGGAAGTGGCGGCCAATGTCGCCTTCGGCCAGCGCGCCATAAAGTGCGTCGGTGACAGCGTGCATGCCAACGTCGGCGTCAGAATGGCCGAGTAGCGCTTTGCTGTGTGGCACGTTCACGCCGCAGAGAACAACGTGGTCGCCCGTCGTGAAAGCGTGGACGTCAAAACCGTTGCCAAGGCGAATATCCATGTCTGCTCCTGTTGTTTGGTCGGCCAATATCCTCTGGGCCAGTATCTTCTCTGCCCGTGCAAAGTCTTCGGGGAGGGTGACTTTCAGGTTGTCTTCATGGCCCCCTACGATGGCAACTGCAAGCCCCGCAGCACGCGCGACTTCCACATCGTCGGCGGCTGTTGCATCGGCTTTGGCGTGCGCGGCGGTTATCCCGGCCAAGTCAAAGCCTTGAGGCGTTTGGGCGCGGAAAAGCCCTTTGCGGTTCTGCGTACCTGTGACTTGGCCTGCGTTGCCTTGCCAGAGCGCGTCTGTGACGGGCAGGGCGGGTGCGGCGGCGTCATGGGCATGTAGCGCTGCGATGACGTTGTCTATGACTTGAGCGCTCAAGCAAGCTCGCGCGCCGTCGTGGATCAGGACATGGGTAAAGCCACGCCCCTCAAGCGCCTTCAGGCCCTCCTTGACGGATTCTGCGCGTGTGGCACCGCCTGCGACGGCCTCGATACCGGCAGGCACATGCGCTGTGTCAGCAGCGTTGACCACAGCGACAACACTCTCAACCGCGGGGTGCAATGCCAGAGCCTCATAAGCCCAGTCAAACACCCGCCGTCCGGCGAGAGGCTGCCACTGTTTTGGCAGGGTCCCTCCGGCACGGGTTCCGCGGCCTGCGGCCACAAGGATTGCTGCTAGTTTCATCGCCACTCCAATCGCTGATCAGGATTTAGAACGCAGGGGGCAAAAGTGCAATGCGATCAAATAGTGTGCACAATGCCTATTTTTTGTGCAATAGAGCGGATGGTGCCCGTCGCAAGCTGTTGAGAGATTGAGCATCACCCAAACCAAGCGTAGCCCAGAGCTGAGGCACAAGGAAGAAGAACACCGTGCACCACGATCCCGCAAAGACGAGCTCCGCGCCGCTCATGCCCAACCCTCCTGTTGCGCTCGCCCCTCTGGCGGGCATCACAGACTTGCCGTTTCGCTCGCTTGTCAGCGGCTTTGGCGCGGGCTTTGTGGTGAGCGAGATGGTGGCCTCCCAAGACATGGTGCAGGCAACATCAAGCGCGCGCGGCAAGGCCGAGCTGGGCTTTGACAGCGCCACAACGGCGGTGCAACTCGCGGGGCGTGATCCTCATTGGATGGCGGAAGCGGCGCGTATGGTCGAGGCCAGCGGTGCGGCGATGATTGACATCAACATGGGCTGTCCGGCCAAGAGAGTGGTGGGCGGGCTGTCTGGCTCTGCGCTGATGCGTGACCTTGACCATGCCCTGCTTATGATCGAGGCGGTGACAGGGGCTGTCAACATTCCGGTCACGCTTAAAACCCGCCTCGGCTGGGACGATAACAGCCTGAATGCAGCAAGCCTTGCGCGGCGTGCCGAAGGCGCCGGAGTGCAGCGGATCGTGATCCACGGACGCACGCGCTGCCAGTTTTACAAGGGTCGCGCCGACTGGGCCGCGATCCGTGCCGTGAAAGATGCCGTCGGCATTCCGGTATTTGCCAACGGTGATATCTGCTCAACGCAGGATGCGCGCGAGGCGCTACGACTATCCGGCGCTGACGGCGTGATGATCGGGCGCGGCGCACAGGGCGCGCCTTGGCTTTTGCAGCAGATCGCCCATGAGCTTTGGGGGGATGACAAGCCCGAAGCCCCGAAGGGGAGCGACTTAAGTGATATGATAACAACGCATTACGAGGCGATGCTCAGTTTTTACGGCGCGGCCCTTGGGCTGCGCGTCGCGCGCAAACACCTTGGCTGGTATATGGACAGGTCCGGCACGCCAACGTCCCTGCGTCGCGACGTTTTGACAGCCTCTGATCCTGCTCAGGTGATCCGGTTGATCCCCGATGCGGTTGAAGAGAGGTGCGTAGCGTGACTGTAGGCAAGCCGACACGCCCCGAGGCTTTGGTAATCGACGGTGAGGCTCTTTGGGCGGCCCTGCCTTTCCCCGTGGCGTTGCTGGGTGCAGATGACTGCATCCTCGCGGCCAACCCCGCTGCCGAGAGCTTTCTGATGGCGTCTTCGCGCAACATGATCGGCAAGCCACTCTGGGGGCGGCTGGTCTATGATGAGGCTCTTTCGGAGGCTTTCGCGCGCGCCCGTCAGACGGAAACACCTCTGTTCGTCAATGACATACGGGTTGAACTTCGCGGAGGCGCGCACCAAGCCTGCAACCTGCGGCTCGCGCCCTACACAAGCGACGCCGAAGAGATGCTGCTGGTGATCACGCCGCTCGAAATGGGCGGGCGCCTGCCGCAGCAGAGCACCGGGAAAACATCGGTGCGCTCGGCCATCGGGATGGCCGAAATGCTCGCACATGAGATCAAGAACCCGCTCGCGGGCATCACCGGAGCTGCGCAGCTTGTAGGGATGAACCTTGGGCCGGAAGACCTTGAACTAACTGACTTAATCGTTGCTGAAAGCCACCGTATTGTGAAGCTTTTGGAGCAGGTTGAGCAGTTTGGAAACTTGTCGCCGCCTGACTTGAAGCCGACAAACCTTCATGATGTGCTGGACCGCGCGCGCCGCTCGGCGCTTGTCGGCATCGGGGCTGGCATGGAGATCATCGAGGATTACGACCCGTCGCTGCCGCTGGCTCTGGCTGATCCTGACCAGCTGTTGCAGGTGTTGCTGAACCTTTTGAAGAACGCCGCCGATGCCGCGGGGCGCAACGGGCGCATCCGGCTGCACACCTACTACGAGCACGGCTTCCGGCTGCGCACAGATGAGGGGCTGGGCCAGCCGCTTCCGCTGCAGCTTGAGGTCATAGACAACGGACCGGGCGTGCCGCCGGAGCTGATGAAGGAGATTTTTGATCCCTTCGTTTCGGGCAAGGAGAACGGTACAGGGCTTGGCCTTGCGCTGACCGCGAAAATTATCGGCGCGCATGATGGCTGGGTCACCTGCCACTCGGAGCCGGGCGAAACGGTATTTCGAATATCGCTGCCGCGCGCACCAGAAACCAAGGAGACAGATTGATGGATGGCACAGTTCTTGTGGCCGATGACGACCGCACCATTCGCACCGTTCTAACCCAGGCGCTCACGCGCGCTGGCTGCAAGGTTCAGGCGACGAGCTCGCTGACAACTTTGATGCGCTGGATCGGGGAAGGGCGCGGCGATGTGGTGATCTCTGATGTTGCCATGCCTGACGGCAACGGCCTTGAGATGCTGCCCAAGATCGCCCAAGACAGGCCCGGCCTGCCCGTGATCGTGATCTCGGCGCAAAACACCATCATGACAGCCATTAAAGCCGCCGAGGCGGAGGCGTTTGACTACCTGCCCAAACCCTTTGATTTGCCTGATCTGATGAAACGCACGGCGCGGGCGCTTGAGTCTGGCGAGCGGCGCAGCGCAAAGCTTCCCGAGTTGCAGGTTGAGGACAACGCGCTGCCGCTTGTCGGGCGCTCGACGCCGATGCAGGATGTTTACAGCCTGATCGCCAAGGTGCTTAACGTCGAATTGCCCGTCATCGTAACGGGCGAAAGTGGCACGGGTAAGTCTCTTGTCGGGCGGGTGATTCACGACATGTCGGACAGGCGCAGCATGCCCTTCGTGTCGGTCACCGAGACAGAGCTTCGCCGCCCAGATGCGGTGTCTGACCTTTTGTCGCGCGCTAAGAGTGGAACGATTTTATTTGAAGATATCAGTGACTTGAGCGATGAACTTCAAGTCAAAGCCGTGCATCTGATTGATGCTGCCGGCCACAACGGCCCGCGCTTTCTGGCAACCAGCCAGACTGACCTCAGCGTCGCGATGGCCGCGGGGGCTCTGCGCAACGACCTGTTTTACAGACTCGACGGAGCGGTGCTTGCCCTGCCGCCGCTGCGCGAACGGGTAGAGGACATTGTGCTGCTGGCCGAACATTTCCTGACACAGGGGGACGGGATAAGCACGATGGGCCGTAGGCTTTCGACGGAGGCGAGCGATGCGCTGCGCCTTTACGGCTGGCCCGGCAATGTGCGCCAGTTGGAGAACACCATCAAGCGGTTGGCGCTCACGGCGCGCGACGAAGAAATCAGCGGGGCTGAAACAAGCGCAGCTCTCGCCGCACAGCCAAGTGCCGCCCCCGTTGCCGGCGTTCTGGTTGACGAGAAACTGTCCGAGAGCGTGGCGCGCCACTTGCAGCGCTACTTTGATCTGCACGGCGGTGAATTGCCGCCTCCCGGCCTTTATCCGCGTATCTTGCGCGAGATCGAGACGCCGCTGATCGAGATCGCGCTCGATGCCACGGGCGGAAATCAGGCCAAATGCGCTGACCTTTTGGGCATCAACCGCAATACGCTCAGAAAGAAGATCACCGAACTCGATATCCACGTGACACGGCGTCGCAAATTGATGTAAAACCGCAACATAAGAGTGGCCAACGCGCACCATGCGCCAAAATGGCCACAAGATATGGCGGTTGAGAGTCGATGCATCACATCATGACGGGGGGCCTAAGTGGCGTCTCGGACACATAAATTATCTTGGAACAGGCTTAGCCGGCTGAGGCGACAGCGGCGTTTGCAGAATGTTGCGACGCTCGGCTTGGTGATTCTCGGCCCGCTTCTGGTGTTGGGAACCTTCCTTGTGTTCGGTCCGTTTGACCAGGATGCCCGCTCTCCGATTTTGCGCGTCATCCTGCTTGTCGACCTGGTCTATGTGCTGCTGGTTGCGGCACTGGTGCTGCGGCGCGTGGTGCAGATGGTGGCCGCGCGGCGCTCCAAATCGGCGGGTTCGCGGCTGCACTTGCGGCTCACGGGTGTCTTCGCGATCATGGCGCTGATCCCGACGGTAACAGTGGCTATTTTTGCGATGCTGACGGTGAACCTTGGCCTTGAAGGCTGGTTCAGCGATCGGGTGCGACAGGTTGTCGGATCGTCGCTTGCGGCCGCTGAAGCCTATGAGGGCGAGCACCGCAACACACTGCGCCAGAATGCGCTTTCCTTGGCGCGCGGGCTTGATTTTGAACATGCCGACACGCCGTTTATGAGCGACCCTGACTTGCGGGCCGTGCTCACTCTTGGCCAGCAGAGGTTTCAGCCGCAGATGCGCGAGGCCTATGTGATCGACGGCACGGGCGAGCTAAAGGCGCGGGGCGAGCGCTCTTATCTGTTCAACTTCGAGAAACCCTCGGCTGACGAGATCGAACGGGCGCGCACCGAGGGTATCGCCATCATTCAGGACTGGGACAACAACGAGTTTCGCGCCATCGTGCCGCTGGCGACGTTCACCGACAGGCTGGTTTATGTCAGCCGCGATGTTGACGGCTCCATTCTGAACTTGCTCAGCGAGACGCAGGAAAACGTGCGGCTTTACCGCCAGCTTGAAAGCGATCGCGGCCGCGTTTTGTTCCAGTTCGGGCTGGTTTACCTCGGCTTCGCTGTCATCCTCATTCTGGCGGCTGTCTGGTTTGGCCTGTGGTTTGCCGAGCGTCTGGCGCGCCCCGTCGGGCGGCTGACAAGTGCGGCGCAACGGGTCGGCGAGGGTGACCTTGATGTGCAGGTCATCGAAGAGGAAAGCGATGATGAGATCGCCGATCTGGGCCGTTTCTTTAACCAGATGACGCGGCAACTCAAGGGCCAGCGCGCCACGCTGCTGAGCAATACCGAGCAGATCGAGCGCCGCCGCCGCCAGTTTGACTCCGTGCTCAGTTCGGTCACATCCGGCGTTGTCGGGGTTGATCCTGACGGGCGGGTGACTTTCGTAAACCGCTCGGCGGAAAGCCTGCTTGAGTGGCATGAAGACCAATCTGCGCTGGAGCTGCGCGTCGCCGTTCCCGAGTTTGGCCCGCTGTTTGAGCGGCTGCGCGAGAGCGGCGCAAATGTGTTGCAGGAAGAAGTCAAAGTCACGCGCTCGGGGCGGCTTGAAAACCTCTTGGTGCGGATGTCGACACGTGCGGGCGAAGAGGGCGTGCTTGAGGGCTATGTTGTGGCCTTTGATGACGTGACAGACCTTGTCAGCGCCCAGCGTATGGCCGCTTGGGGCGACGTTGCGCGCCGCATCGCCCATGAGATCAAGAACCCGTTGACGCCAATCCAACTGTCCGCCGAGCGTATCAAGCGCAAGTTCTCCAAAGAGATGGACGAGAGCGCGGCCGAGAAACTGGGCGAGCTGACAGGCGTTATCGTGCGCCAGACCAACGACTTGCGCCGCATCGTTGACGAGTTTTCCAAATTCGCGCGCATGCCAGAGCCTGAGCGGCGCGCCGAAGACCTTGGCAAGCTTTTGAGCGAGGCTCTGGTGTTGCAAAAGGCGGGCCAGCCTGACGTGCTCTTTGAGAGCGACATCCCCGAAGCGCCGCTTTCGGGCCAGTTTGACGCGACAATGATCGGACAGGCTCTGACCAACCTGATCAAGAACGCGGGCGAGGCCACAGAAACACGGCGCGAGAAGCTCGGTGGCGGCTTTACGCCCGCTATCCATGTGCGTGCGCATCAGATCGGCGCGCAGGCCGAGATCACGATCGCAGACAACGGCATCGGCTTGCCGGAAGACCGCGCCAAGCTGTTTGAGCCCTACGTGACGACCCGCGACAGCGGCACAGGGCTTGGCCTGCCGATTGTGAAGAAGATCATTGAAGAACATGGCGGCACCCTCGTGCTTGAGGATGCGCCGCTGTTTGAGGGCGACAGTCACGCAGGTGCGATGGCTGTCATCCGTCTGCCACTGGCGTCCGAGGCGGCTGGCCCCGATGCAGAGCAAAAGACTTTAGACGCAAAAATAGACACAGATAAACGTGCGGTGTGAGGACAACATGAGTGATATTCTGATTGTAGACGATGAACGCGATATTCGAGAGCTTATCTCGGATATTCTGGAAGATGAGGGCTACACGACGCGGCTTGCGGGCAACTCTGACGATGCGATGCGCGAAGTCGCCGCCGAGCTGCCGCGACTGCTTATCCTCGATATCTGGCTCAAAGACAGCAAGATGGATGGCATCGACATCCTAAAGCAAGTCAAGACAGACCATCCTGAAGTTCCGGTGGTGATCATCTCGGGCCACGGCAATATCGAGATCGCTGTCGCGGCGATCAAACAGGGCGCTTATGACTTCATCGAGAAGCCCTTCAACATTGACCAGCTTCTGGTAGTGATCCGCCGCGCGATGGAAACCTCACGCCTGCGCCGCGAGAACCTTGAGCTTAAGCGCAAGGACACAACAACCGCCGAGATGATAGGCTCCTCGGCTTCGTTCCGCACGCTGCAAAGCCAGCTGGACAAGGTCACAAAGTCCAACGGGCGGGTGATGCTCTCGGGTGGCTCCGGCTCGGGCAAGGAGACGGCTGCGCGCTATATTCACAGCAATTCAAGCCGCGCCACCGCGCCTTTTGTAACCGTCGGTTGCGCCAGCATCGAGCCTGACCGCATGGAAGACGTGCTGTTTGGCCGCGAAAGCCCCGAAAAGGGCGTCGAGCTTGGCCTGCTGGAAGAGGCAAACGGCGGCGTGATCTACTTTGACGAGATCGCCGATATGCCGCTTGGCACCCAGTCCAAAATCCTGCGAGTGCTGGTGGATCAGCAGTTCCTGCGTGTCGGCGGCACCAACAAGGTGCGGGTTGATCTGCGGGTCGTGTCTTCGACGGCGAAAAACCTTGAAGACGAAGTTGCCGAAGGGCGGTTCCGCGAGGAGCTTTACCATCGCCTCAACGTCGTGCCCATCGAGGTGCCAAGCCTTGAGGATCGCCGCGAAGACATTCCGGTGATCGCGCAGTACTTCATTGAAAAGTTTAATTCAGAGCAGGGGTTGGCCATGCGCCCACTCTCGGAAGAAGCCATTGCGCTGATGCAGACAATGGGCTGGCCGGGCAATGTGCGCCAACTCAAGAACACGATCGAGCGGTTGCTTATACTGGGTGATGGCAGCGGCGAGATCACGGTGAAAGAGCTGTCAGGTGGCGAGGCTCAAAGCAACGACGACAGCAAGATGGTGCTGCCGTCTGTTATGGCGACGCTGCCGTTGCGCGAAGCCCGCGAAGAGTTCGAGCGTGAATACTTGCTGACGCAGATCAACCGTTTTGGCGGCAATATTTCCCGCACGGCGCAGTTTGTCGGCATGGAGCGTTCGGCTTTGCACCGCAAGCTCAAGTCGCTCGGCGTGGTTACGTCAAACCGCACCGGCGCGCGCGTCGCGCAACACGCGCCGGAAGACGAGCAAGAGTAAGCCTAGTTCGGCGTCACGATCTGCCAGTGCCCGCCTGAGGAGCGCACCACGCAGGAACTCGCCGCGAGGCGGGGCAGGCGCGTTGTTTGCGCGGGCGGGGTGGCCTTTGCCACCGCGGGCTCGCAGGCCGGAAGGCGGATGTATTCATAGCCTTTCTGGCGCATGCACAGATCAACCGCTTTGGCGCGTAGGGCTTCGTTTGCATCACGGGTGATAAACTCGGGCGGAATAAAGCGGCCGGGCTTTGTGTGGCAAACACCCGCGCTGTTGCAGACACGGCGCGGGGGCAAGTGCCGCCCGGGGATGATCTGCGTGACATTGCGCACAGGCACTTCGCTGAGCGCGCTGACTTTGCAGCGTGTTTCGGTGTCAGCGGCGCTTTGCACCGTGGCGCCTTGCTTGTAATACAGCCCCAAAGGCGTGCAGGCTGCGATCAGCGACACAGCGCCAAGCGTAAGAATGAACCGTCTCATAAATGCTCCCAAGCGTTACCAGCCTTAAAATGCGTGAAACCGAGAGCAAAGTCATCTACTTATGTAGGGTAAGGCGCTGCTGCGGCGTCCCCCCGCCTGTTTTCAGGCCCGATAAAGCGATTGACGCCCCATGCGCCTTCTGGCATCGAAATCACTTAGAAAAGCAGGGAAAACCCTATGAAAGTGATTATCTGTGGAGCGGGTCAGGTTGGCTGGCAGATCGCGCGTCATTTGTCCGGTGAGGCCAACGATGTTACGGTCATTGACAGCAATCCCGACTTGGTGCGCCAGGCGATGGACACGCTGGATGTGCAGGGTATCGCGGGGTTTGCCAGCTATCCCGACATCCTCGATCGGGCCGGTGCGCGCGACGCTGACATGGTGATCGCGGCGACATATTCTGACGAAGTCAACATGGTGATCTGCCAGGTCGCGCATTCGATTTTCGCAGTGCCGCGCAAGATCGCCCGCCTGCGCTCGCAAAGCTATCTGACGGCGATCTACTCTGATCTGTACCGCCGCGATCACCTGCCCATCGACGTTGTGATCAGCCCCGAACGCGAGGTTGCGGAAGCGGCCCTGCGCCGCCTGTCAGCGCCCTCGGCGTTTGATATCGAAAACTTCATGGGCGGAAAGGTGCAGGTGCTTGGCATCCGCATTGAAGACGATTGCCCGGTGATCAACACGCCGCTGCGCCAGCTGACCGATCTGTTTTCAACCCTCAAGGTGATCGTCATGGCCATCCGCCGCAAAGGGCGTTTGTTTGCGCCCGAAGCCGGTGATCAGATCTTGATCGGCGATGAATGCTATCTTTCGATCGCAAGGGAAGATGTGCCGCGCACACTCGAAGTGTTTGGCAAGAAAAGCCATAAACAGGAGCGCGTTGTTCTGATCGGCGGCGGCAACGTCGGCCTTGCTGTGGCGCAGGCGCTAGAGAAAAGCGAGACGCGCATTCGCGCCAAAGTTATCGAGCGCAACAAGGGCGTTGCCGAAATCGCCGCCGATGCGCTTGAGCGCACCATTGTTCTCAACGGTGACGGGCTTGATACCGCGCTGCTTGCCGAGGCTAATATCGAGCGCGCCGATGCTGTGCTCTGCGTGACGGACGACGACAAAACCAACCTGCTGGCCGCTGTGCGCGCCAAAAGCGAGGGCTGCCCGATGGCGATCGCGTTGATCAACGATCCGACGCTCATTCCGCTGATGGGGCCGATGGGCATTGACGCCTACATCAACCCGCGCGCCACCACTGTTAGCTCGATCCTGCGCCATATTCGCCATGGCCGCGTCAAAGGCGTCTATTCGGTGGGCGATGCGGAGGCGGAGGTTATCGAAGCCGAAGTGCTGTCAACCTCGCCTCTGGCGGGGCAGGCGATCCGCGACATAGCCTTCCCTGAAGGTGTCTTGCTTGGCGCAATCATGAAAGACGGCGCGGTTGTCAAACCGACAGGCGGCACACGGATCGACGAAGGCGATGTGATCTTGCTGTTCACCATGGCCAGTGATGTGAGTGAGGTCGAACGCTTGCTTCAGGTCTCGATCGACTTTTTCTAAGGCAGGCTGATGCAACGCCTCCATGATATCCCGCTGTTTTTGCAACTGACGCTTCTGGCGTCAGTCTCGATGTTTGTTCCTGCGCTGCATGCCCTGTCGTGGAACTCGCATCACGAGGCGCGGGTGTTCTTTTATGCGGGCACGCTCGGGCTGTTTGTCTGTGTTCTGATCTCAATTGCGATCAGCACGCACCAAGAGCGGCGGCGCGGCGGGCTGGGCAACCTTGCAGCTGTGGTCGCGGCCTATTTTGTCTTGCCGGTTTTGTTGGCGTTTCCGTTTTACGAGGCGGTGCAAACCACAAGCTTCCTCAACGCCTATTTCGAGATGGTGTCAGCCTTTACCACAACAGGCGCGCCGTTGTTTGAGCCGGGCCGCCTGTCCGGCACCATGCACCTTTGGCGCGCGCAGGTTGGCTGGCTTGGCGGGCTGTTTGTCTGGGTGAGCGCGGCGGCGGTGCTAGCGCCTTTGGCCTTGGGCGGCTTTGAGGTGACGGCTTCTGCCGAGCCGGGGCGCAGTGACACGCCGCTCAACCGCGACGCACCCGCCCGCGATGCACATCGCCTGACGCGTGCTGTGCGCCAGCTGACGCCACTCTACGTTGGCCTGACAGCTCTGCTGGCAACCTGTCTGATCATCAGTGGTGATAGGCCGCTTGTCGCCGTGATCCATGCGATGTCGACACTCTCGACCAGCGGGATCAGCGCAACAGGCGGGATTGAGGGCAGCACCTCGGGGCTGCGCGGCGAGTTCATCGTTTTCCTGTTCCTGCTGTTCGCGCTGTCGCGGCTGACCTTTTCAACCGACACGATCACCTCGCGCAGGCAGGGGCTGCACAACGATCCGGAGTTCCGTATGGGCGTGCTGATCGTTGCTGGCGTCACGCTTTTGTTGTTCTCGCGTCACTGGGTTGCTTCCTTTGACGTGGAGGCCAACGAGAACATCGCGCAGGCGTTGCATGCGCTTTGGGGCAGCACATTTACGGTTTTGTCGTTCCTCACCACCACAGGCTTTGAAAGCTCGGACTGGGCAGCCTCGCGCGGCTGGTCGGGGCTTGGCGTTTCGGGGATCATCCTGATGGGGCTTGCCGTGACGGGCGGCGGCGTTGCGACAACGGCTGGCGGGGTCAAGCTGCTGCGGGTCTATGCGCTCTATCTCAACGGGGTGCGCGAGCTTGAGCGTCTGGTGCATCCTTCTTCAGTTGGGCGCTCGTCCAACCAAAGCCGCCGAATCCGCCGTAATGGCGCGTTTATCGCGTGGATTTTCTTCATGCTTTTCGCGCTGTCACTGACACTGGTCTCTGTCGTGCTGGCGGCGCATGGGGTTGAGTTCGAGAATGCCATGATCCTGTCGATTGCGGCGCTGTCTACAACCGGCCCGCTGATCACGGCGGCGTCCGAAACGCCAGTTTCGCTGGTCGATCTCGACGCATTGGGCAAGCTTATCCTCTGTGCAGCGATGGTCGTGGGGCGGCTTGAAACGCTGGCGATCATCGCGCTGATGAACCCCGTTCTGTGGCGGGACTGAAGCGCTGGCGCAACAGGTTGCATTGAAAGCCGCGTTTTGGGGCTGGCATATCCGCAGTGCAGGCGACATAATCGAGCGAACACGCGGCCGAACCACGGCCGGATCTAGCAAAAAGGCATTAGAACCATGGCTTCCGACCGTCAAAACCTGCAGGACGCGTTTCTTAACCACGTCCGTAAAACGAAAACCCCTGTCACTATCTTCCTGATCAACGGTGTAAAGCTGCAGGGTGTTATCACATGGTTTGACAATTTCTGCGTTCTTTTGCGCCGCGATGGCCAGAGCCAGCTTGTTTACAAGCACGCGATCTCGACCATCATGCCAGCGCAACCGATCAGCCTGTATGAGGGTGAAGAAGCTCAGTGAGCCACACCACAGACGGCGCGGGCAGTGATGCGGTCCATGAGACCGAAGAAAAGCTGACACGCGCATGGGTTTTGCGGCCCGACATCCGAAAAGACGAAAACATCCGCGCGCCCCACAACGCGCTGGAAGAGGCTGTCGCCTTGGCCGAGGCCATGCCTTACCTTGAAGTCTGCGGCGCCACGGTTGTGCGCCTGCCGCGGCCACACCCGGGCATGTTGTTTGGCAAGGGAAAGCTTGACGAACTCAAGGAAGCCTTCGAGGCTGCCGAGGTCGAGCTTGTCCTGATCGACGGGCCTGTCAGCCCTGTGCAGCAACGCAACCTCGAAAAGAAATGGGGCGTGAAGATCTTGGATCGCACGGGCCTTATTCTGGAGATTTTCTCCGACCGTGCGCGCACTCGTGAGGGTGTATTGCAGGTCGAGATGGCTGCGCTGAGCTATCAGCGCACGCGGCTTGTGCGGGCCTGGACACACCTTGAACGCCAACGCGGCGGGCTTGGCTTTGTCGGTGGCCCCGGCGAGACGCAGATCGAGGCAGACAGACGCGCGATTGACGACCAGCTCGTGCGGCTGCGGCGCCAGCTTGCCAAGGTGATCAAGACCCGCGAGCTGCATCGTAAATCTCGCGCGAAGGTGCCGTTTCCGATCGTGGCTCTGGTGGGCTATACAAACGCGGGAAAATCCACGCTGTTCAACCGCCTGACAGGGGCTGACGTGATGGCCAAAGACATGCTCTTTGCCACTCTCGACCCGACCATGCGCAAGGTTGAACTGCCGCCTTCGGGGCTGGAAGTTATCCTTTCAGATACGGTTGGGTTTATCTCTAACCTGCCGACAGAGCTTGTTGCGGCGTTTCGTGCGACGCTCGAAGAAGTGCTGAGTGCAGACCTGATCCTGCACGTGCGTGACATCGCGCATCCGGAGACCGAGGCGCAGGCGAATGACGTTAAAGTCATCCTACAAAGCCTTGGTATTGATGATAAAACACCGCAGATTGATGTGTTGAACAAGATCGACTTGCTGGACGAAGACCAGATGCGCGCAACGCAGGCGATCGCCGAGCGCAATGAGGGTGTTTTCGCTGTATCCTCTGTGACGGGGGCCGGGCTTGACACCTTGTTGCAGGCGGTTTGCGACACTTTGGCGGGCGCACGCAGGCATGAGGCTGTGATGCTGAGCTTTGCCGAGGGGCGTAAACGCGCGTGGCTTTTTGAGCAGGGTGTCGTTGAAGATGAGCGCCAGACGGATGAGGGCTATACCCTCAAAGTATTCTGGACGGGCAAACAGGCCGAACAGTTTAAAGCCATGTGAGGGTTTGCGCTGTGGCTTCGCCGCATCGCCGTGTTGGGGGCTTTGCCCCCAGTCACAAAACGTGTTTTGTGACTTCCCCCAGGATATTTTTGAAGAGAAGAACTAGGGGCGCTTGGGCGTCAGGGTGGTTTCGCCGACCGAGGCCGCTTTGGCCAGGGCTTCATCAAGCGACATCGGGATGTATTCGCCGCGCCGCCAGAGCTGGGCGAGGTCGTCGTAGTGGCGCGAGAGAAAGTGGCCGGACTGGCCTGTTGACGTGATGAAGATCGAACTGTCGGGATCGGTGAAGTCGTAGACACCGCGGTAGCCGGCGGCGTGGACGTTCTCGAACGGGTTCGGCCCCGTGCCTTTGGTGCGGCCGCGCAGCAGGGTGTTGTCGCCGCCCGACGTGGACTGGCGGATGTTGACGAAGTAGCGCAGCAGCGGCACATCGCCGAGAACCGCGTGGTCATGCGTGGCTTGGTGCGCATCGCCCCAACGCAGGGCCTCGATCGCGGTGCCGTAGACTTCATCGAGCCAGACGAGCGCGTCGTCGAGCGAGAGGCGGGCGATATCTGTGCAGGTTTCCACGGCGGTGGATTGCTTGACGTCGCACCAGACGCCCGCACCATTCACGTTGCGAAACACCCGCTCAACGAACAGCGGCTCCATATGGGTGTATTCCTTGCTGAGCGGGCCGAGTTCGTCCTGGATCAGCCGTTCTTGCAGAAAGCGCATCCAGGCGGCGTAGATCAGCGGCTCGGGGAGATGTTCGTTCATCTCGCCGTTCCAGTTTGCCAAGAGATTGAGCGCGATCTGGCGGCGGCGTTCGGGCGTGCCTTCGGGGGCGGCTTCTCCGGTAAACCACAGGTCAGCGGCGACAAGCGGCAGCAGAGCGCGCGCAGTGTAGCTTACCGTGTCGAGCTGGGCCTCAACGAAGCTGTCACGGGTGTGCGCCTTGCGCCCTTGCATGAGGCGTTGCCAGCGTAAAATGCGCTGGCTGTCGCCCCATTCGTAGGAGACGTGCAGCGGGAAGGGGCGTTCTATCAGCTTGTTGTTGCTGTTCCCGACGATGCCGCCTTGCGGGCGGATGAACTCGGGGTTGGCCGAGGGGGGGAACGTGCCTTGCCAGCGGTTGGCGGATTCGGCGCCGAGAGTGGGCATGCGGCCAAGGCTGGCATGGCTCGCGTCACGCCGCGGCATGGCGCCGATGGTTTTCATCGCGATACTGTCTTTGTCGGCGAGCGTCAGGTTCTGGCTGGGAGCGATATAGAGCTGGCTCGCCTCAAGGGCGCTGTCGATGCTTTGTGCGCGCATCAGGCGCATTCCAGCGGTGAGCGAGGTATCGGCGGGGTCAAGCGCTGTCCAGGCGAGGGAGGCGACATGGCCGGGGGGCGTCACCTGGCCGACCTGATGAAAACTTGGTGGCAGCACGGGGCCGTTTTCTGTCCAGCGCAGGGTGAGCGTCACTGGCGCGGCATCTTTGATCTTGATGATAGAGTTGCGGTTGACGAAGTCCTTGAAGCCGTCGGGCGTGCGGTATTGCGTGCTGTTATTAGGGTTCAGCTCTTCGATGTAGATGTCCTGATCATCAAGGTAGGAGGACGTAAAGCCCCAGCCCAGTTTTTGCGAGCGGCCAATGAGCACCACAGGCATGCCCGGGATCGTTGCACCGATCACCCCACCGGAGGAGAGCTCGAGGCGGGCCAGATACCAGATAGCGGGTGCAGTGAGGCCTAAGTGCGGGTCATTTGCCATCAGTGAACCGCCTGAAGCGGCGCGCGTCGGGTCAGCGGCCCAGGCGTTTGAGGCCCCTGCAAAGGCGCGTGACTTGACGGGCGAGAGCGGCAGCTTGGTGACGTCAACGCCAGCAACCCGTGTTGGCATCACAGCGTTGGGAAACAGGCTTGCATAGGCGGGCAGGGCCGCCACACCTGTGCCCGGCGCGTCAGGTAGGATGTCTTGCAGGCGTTCGGGCGCATCCAGCAGCAGCGAGGTGCGCGCGCGGAGGGTCTCGGCCTCGGCGTGGCCGGAAAGTTGCACGGCCATGAGCTTTTGAATGGCGATGGAATCTTCGGGCCGCCAAGGCGCGAAGGGCACGTTGAAGACAAACATCTCGGGGGCACCGCGCCCAAGAGCGCTTTCGTTTACTTCGGTCAGCCGGGCATTGACACCCGCGGAGTAAGCCTCAAGGGCTGTCAGCGTCGCGCTGTCTTGGGCCGCCACGGAAGAGCGCGCCAATGTATACAAGTCAAACCGGCGCATCAGCTTGTCGATCGGCAAAGTGGCTGTGCCGAATATCTCGGACAGGCGGCCCTGAGCTGTTAACCGCAGCGTTGTCATCTGCCAGAGGCGGTCTTGGGCGTGAGCATATCCGAGACCGAAGAACACCGAGGTCTCGTCGTCAGAGAAGATATGCGGCACGTCGGAGTGATCGCGCAGGATGCGCACAGGTGCGTTGAGCCCGCTCACTTCAAGACTTTTGTTGTAGTCCGGTAGCGAGCGCGAGGCGAGAAAGTAGACCACCAAAACAGCAAGAACACCCAACACAACGCTCAGGGTTGCGAGGCGGAACAGCCATCTGAATAGAATGATCATCTGTGCTCTCCTGTCCGGTTTTGGCTTTTCACTTGCCTTATGCTCTGTGGCCCGACACAAACGATAAAACGATTGAATGCAAGGGGAAAGATCATGGCAAAGCTCGCGTTTCTGGGCCTCGGTGTAATGGGTTATCCGATGGCTGGCCACCTTAAAGCCGCAGGCCACGAAGTTTGCGTCTATAACCGCACAACCGCCAAGGCCGAGGCTTGGGCGAAAGAGCATGGCGGCACATTCGCCAAAACGCCGCGCGAGGCGGCAGAGGGCGCCGAGATCGTGCTGTCTTGTGTTGGCAATGACGACGATCTGCGCTCGGTCTGTCTGGGGGCGGATGGCGCTTTTGCGGGCATGGGCAAAGACACGTTGTTTGTTGATCACACGACAGTCTCTGCCAAAGTCACCGCCGAGCTTTACGCAGCGGCCAAGGCTGCGGGCCTCGGGTTTGTCGACGCGCCGATCTCGGGCGGCCAAGCGGGCGCCGAGAATGGCGTGCTTTCCGTCATGTGCGGGGGCGACGCGAAAGACTTTGCCCGCGCCGAGCCGATCATCGACTGCTATGCCAAAATCTGCCGCCGCCTTGGCGAAAGCGGCGCAGGCCAGATGACGAAGATGTGCAACCAGATCGCCATCGCGGGCCTTGTGCAGGGCCTGTCGGAAGCGCTGCACTTTGCCGAGAAAGCGGGCCTTGACGGGCGTGCTGTTGTTGAGGTGATCAGCCAAGGCGCTGCGGGCAGCTGGCAGATGCTGAATCGCTACGAGACGATGGTGGATGACAAGTTCGAGCACGGGTTTGCCGTTGACTGGATGCGCAAAGACCTCGGGATTTGCCTTTCCACCGCCGATGAAACCGGCGCCAGCCTGCCTGTGACGGCGCTTGTTGACCAGTTCTACAAGGACGTGCAAAAAATGGGCGGCGGACGCTGGGACACTTCAAGCCTGTTCAAACGGCTGCGCGAAAGCGGCTAAGCGCAATCAGACACCTGCAGCTAACGTAACCGTAATGTCGGCTTGGAGCCCAGAGTTATCTTTCTTGCTCCGTGCTAATCACGGTCGTCACAGTTCGAGTTGCGCGACTTTGAGTAAGAGCGATGGCACCCAAAACCAGCGCACAAGCCAACGCCTGTGCGCCCGTGATGACCTCACCGAACGCAAAAACGCCAACGGCAAACATTGTAGGTAGTTCAATACTTCCGACAACAGCAGTGCGCGTCGCCCCAATGACGGGTGAACAGATAGTGTATATCAGTTGCGGAATAAGCGCCGTCACAAGGCCGATCCCGACGATCAGAAACCAGTCGTTGCGGCCCTTTGGTAGGATTTCACTGATCTCAGATGAGAGAATGAGAGGGGCAAGGCCGATGACTCCTCCAAGAGAGATAGCCGCTATTCTGGCCAAAGTGGCGATGCTCGACAGGCGGTGCACAAGAACACAAATTGCAAAACCAAACCCGAAGGGTGCGGCCAGTGAGATAATAAGCTTTGGAACCTGTTCCAGCGGAACAGATGCGGGAGATCCTGCAAGGATCGCAGCGATAACAATCGCGCCTGCAGCAACAAGGCTACGTCGCGTTGGTTGATCTCCAAAAAGCGCCCAGGCAATGGCAATCGTAAACACCGGATAGGTCATGTAGAGAACGCCTACCGTCGATGCAGGAACAGTCTCAAGAGCCCAGACATAACCAACCCAGCCAAGCCCCATGACTGCGCCTGCGACCATGCCCCAGAGGATTTCCCGCCACTTTGAGCGATGCATCAGCAGTGCTGGAAAAAAGACAATCGCTGCAAATATGTACCGATAAAAAGCAACCGCATAGGGAGCGAGACCTTGATCGGTTAACCCTCGGCTAAAATAGGGCACAAAGCCAAAACAGATGGATGCAAAAAGCACACCAACGACCGCAAGGGCATAGGGTGTGGCGTTCCGCCTAGCTGACGTTGTTTGATTCATATCCCACCACTACCACGCAACCCTGAATTCGAAATCATCAAAAGAAACGAACGGCAACTTTGTCCCGCACAGAAGACTTTGCGAAACCTGACTGCGTTTTGCAGAATGCGCAACAAGGAACGCTAGTGCGTTGTTGTGCTTGAAAACAACTGGATCACGACGATGCCAGCGATGATTAGGCCGAGGCCGAGCAGGGCGGGTGTGTCGAGCTTTTGGCCAAACACCAAGTAGCCGATGGCCGCAATGAAGACGATGCCGAGGCCTGACCAAATCGCGTAGACGATGCCGACAGGCATGACTTTCAGCGCCAGTGACAGCAAATAAAAACTCACGCCATAGGCGACGACGACAAGCGCGGAGGGCCAGAGGCGAGTGAACTGCTGGCTGGCTTGAAGCGCGGTTGTGCCGATGGTTTCGGCCATGATCGCAAAGAACAGGTAGACATAGTGCATGGCGGTTTCCTCAGATCGGAAGCTCTGTGGTGTCTTTGATGTTTTCCATCACAAAGCTGGCGGACACATCAGCCATAGGAACACGTGCGATGAGCCTTTGATAGAGGCGATCGTAGCCCGCCATGTCAGAAACGCGGGCGCGCAGCAGGTAGTCAAGCTCGCCGGACATGCGGTGAACGCTCAGGATTTCGGGCAAGGCTTTCGTGGCTTTCGCGAAGCTGTCTGACCAGTCGGCGGTGTGTGTCGCAGCGCGCACGAGGATGAACACCATGAGGCCAAGCCCGAGCTTGTCAGCATCCAGCAGGGCGACGCGGCGTTTGATAATGCCTGCCTCGTCGAGCTGTTTAATCCGCCGCCAGCAAGCATTGCGCGACAGCCCGACTTGCTCGCTGAGCTGGTCAAGCGAGAGGTCTGAATTGGCCTGTAGCTGCCGCAGAATTTTAAGGTCTAGTTCATCATGTCCCATAACTGGCAATTTTAGTGAGAAAATATCACACAATGCAAGTGTAATGCCTGATATATGGGACAACTTCAGCCTTGAGCCAAGCTAAGCTGGTCTGGAACAGGGCATAAGGACACTCAAGATGATCTCACGCGTATTTCTCGACCACCCAAAATCAGTTGATGAAACCTACTTTCAGCACTTCCGCTTTGCGATGCGTTTCAGCTTCTCGCTGTTTTACGCCGCATTTGCCGCGCTCTTGCATGCCTTTGTTCCGGTGGCCTGCGAAAAGACAGCCAGCACCAAGATCGCCGAGCTTTATGAGCGCACACATAACAGAGGCAGCTGATGTGCCGTTGGGCGGCCTACCTTGGCGAAGCGATTTTTCTGGAAGAGCTTGTCACCAATCCCGATCATTCGCTGATCGTTCAATCAAAAGCCGCCGACGAGTGCAAGACAAGCATTAACGCCGACGGTTTCGGGCTTGCGTGGTATGGCCTGCGCCCGGAGCCCGGCCTCTACCGCGACGTCTTTCCCGCTTGGTCAGATCCAAACCTGCGCTCTTTGGCGCAGCAGGTGCAGGCGCACGCATTTCTGGCCCATGTGCGCGCCTCCACGGGCACGGCCATTAGCCGCAACAACTGCCATCCGTTTGTCTTGGGGCGCTTCAGCTTTATGCACAACGGGCAGGTCGGCGGCTTTGAGGTGCTGAGAAAATCCGCCGATATGTTGATCAGCGACGCGCTCTACAGGCATCGCAAAGGCGCGACAGACAGTGAAGCGCTGTTCCTGATCGCAGCCGGACAGGAGGCCGGGAAGGGGCTTGATATTGATCCGGTCAAGGCCGTCGCGACAGCAGTTGGCTTGCTTGAAAACCTCTCGCGCGAGCGCGGCTGCACGCCGCATATGCGCTTCTCTGCCGCCCTGACGGACGGTGAAACGCTCTATGCATTCCGCTATGCCTCAGATGACAAAGCCCCGACGCTCTACCACCGCTGGAGCGAAAGCCGACAGGGCTGGGCCGTTGTCTCGGAGCCTCTGGTCGCGGGGGAAGAGGGCTGGATCGCCCAGCCCGCCGGAAGCGTCTGCGTGTTCAAAGGCAAGACTTTCACCATGCGCCCCTTCAAACCAGAGT
Organism: uncultured Lentibacter sp.; assembly: GCA_947497495.1. Taxonomy (GTDB): domain Bacteria; phylum Pseudomonadota; class Alphaproteobacteria; order Rhodobacterales; family Rhodobacteraceae; genus Lentibacter. The sequence continues at coordinate 235,950 of CANMGT010000002.1, read as the reverse complement.
GTTAGCTCGCGAGCAAATCTATCTGGATATCCGCCGCGTCCTCTAGTGTAAGCCCTGACATCTCGGCCAGTTTAACGGCCTCCCCATCATGTTCGGCATAGATCTCCAAAGCAGGGCCTTCGGGCGTTTCGATTTGCTCGAATATTAGGCCTTCTATGCCACTGTCATAGTCGTGCGTGTAGAGCACAAGCGTATCTTCGGCGGTGTTAAAGTCACCGATTGTGTCAAACGTGCCGCCGTAATAGGGGCCGTTTTGCAGGCCGAACTTGTCCGCTCCTTCGCCACCTTCAAGATAGTCAAAGGTATGGCCGTGGCTGTTTAAGACGTCGTTACCTTCTCCGCCGTAGAAGTCTCCCGACCCAAAGATGGAATCATCGCCGGCGCCGCCTTCGACGATAATGTCGTCACCGACATTCACATTGCCGCCATAGCTTGTGTTGTAGATTGTATCGTTTCCGTCCCCACCGCTGAGTGTCGCGCCTGCTCCCGTATCAAACACACCAATAAGCAAATCGTCTCCGGCCCCGGTTTCGACAAGCGTGGCACTGCTGCCGCGGGCTCTGACAAAGTCGTTTCCTTCACCGGTCGTGACGAGATCTGCGTCGTAAGCGCCAACAGTATCGTCGCCCAAACCGGTTTCGATAATGGCGTCTTCTCCGGCGATTACCTTGTCGTCACCTTCTCCGGTTTCAATGAATGCTCCGCCATCGCCCGCATAAACAGTGTCGTTGCCAAGGCCCCCCGTCACACTGTCTGCGCCATGGGCAACACTGAGCCAATCGTCGCCATCTCCGCCGTCGACAGTGTCATCGCCACTTCCCGAGCGGACAAAGTCGTCGCCGTCTTCGCCAAAGACAGTGTTGTTGCCTGTGCTGATTTGAATGCCATCATTTCCGGCGCCACCAAAGATCTGATCATCGCCGCCATGCCCATCAATCAAGTCGTTGCCGCTGCCGCCGACGAGCGTGTCACCGATCTGGCCTGCCTGCGCGTCTGTATCATCTTCGCCGTGGCCGTCGAGTGTGTCGTTGCCGTACCCGCCAAAGAGCTGGTCTTGGCCCGCACCGCCCAGCAACTCGTCATCGCCAAACCCGCCTTCAAGAGTGTCGTTGTCGTTTCCGCCGTATAGGCCGTCATCTCCTTCACCGCCGATGAGAAGGTCTTGCCCGTCTTGCCCGAGCAGGGCGTCGTCGCCTGCCGCGCCAGAGATCATGTCGTCGCCGTCAAGGCCCATGACGATATCATCGCCCTCTGTGCCCTCAATGGTGTCATCACCATCAGAGCCCATGAAGAAGCCGCCAATGGCTGCGGCACCGAAAATTGCTGTGAGAATATAGAGCATTTGTCCTCCGAAAAATGTCTGGTTCTCAATGCGGGCAATGATAGGAACGAATGTTTTTTAGGAAAAGGAATTTTATCGTTTCCGATACAGAAACAAAAAAGGCGCCCGGTTGTCCGGACGCCTTCGCTTTGTCTAGGTCGTGTGCTTAGCCGATGATCGCGTTGAGCGTCGCGCTCGGGCGCATCACGGCAGCAAGCTTGCCTTCGTCGCCGTGGAAATAGCCGCCTGTGTCGGCTGGCTTGCCCTGTGGGGCGGCCAGTTCGGCCACGATAGCCGCTTCGCCCTCTGCCAGCGCTTTGGCCACAGGGGCAAATTCGGCGGCCAGTTCGGCGTCGTCTGACTGTGCGGCCAAGGCTTCGGCCCAGTAGCGGGCAAACCAGTAGTGGCTGTCGCGGTTGTCCGGCTCACCGACTTTGCGGCTTGGAGAGCGGTTGTTGTCGAGGATGCCCTGCGTGGCCGCATCAACGGCTTGGCCCAGAATGCGGGCCTTGTCGTTGCCTTTGGCCTCCGCGAGGAACTGCAGGCTTTCCCCAAGCGCGCAGAACTCGCCGAGGCTGTCCCAACGCAGGTGGTTCTCTTCCTGAAGCTGCTGAACGTGCTTGGGGGCCGAGCCGCCAGCACCTGTTTCAAACAAGCCGCCGCCGTTCATCAGTTTGACGATAGACAGCATCTTGGCCGATGTCGCCAGTTCGAGGATCGGGAACAAGTCGGTCAGGTAGTCGCGCAGCACGTTGCCTGTGATGGCGATGCTGTTTTCACCCTTGGTGATGGTCTCAAGCGAGGCATTGGTGGCTTCGCGTGGCGCCATGATCTCGAACTTGTCGGCGACGCCCTTGGCTTCCAGAATTGGCTTCACATAGGCGATCAGCTCTGCGTCGTGGGCGCGGTTCGCGTCGAGCCAGAAGATGCTGCGGTAGCCCGTGGCTTTCTGACGTGCGATGGCAAGGTTCACCCAGTCCTCAATCGGGGCTTGGCGTGCGCTGGCCGAGCGCCAGATGTCGTTTGCCTGCACTTCGTGGCTGTGCAGCACCGTGCCGTCGTCGAGGATCATCTTTACGGTGCCGGCTTCGGGCAACTCGAAAGTCGTCGGGTGGCTGCCGTATTCTTCTGCCTTTTGCGCCATAAGGCCGATGTTTTGCACCGTGCCAGCTGTCGCCGGGTTGAGCGCGCCATTGGCTTTGAAGAACTTGACGGCTTCGTCATAGACGGGTGCGTAGCTGTCATCGGGGATGACGCAGTTGGCGTCGCCCTCGTTGCCATCAGGGCCCCAGCCCTTGCCGCCTGCGCGGATCAGCGCTGGCATCGAGGCGTCGATGATAACGTCGGATGGCACGTGCAGGTTCGTGATGCCCTTGTCTGAGTCCACCATATACATCGGCGGGCGTGTCGCGTTGACTGCGTCAATCGCCGCCATGATCTCGGCGTCGTCTTTGACGATATTCAAAAGCGCGCCGAGGCCTTGGTTGGGGTTCACACCCATCTCGGCCATCTTGTCGCCGAACTGCTCGAACACAGGCGCGAGCCAGGCTTTGACAGCGTGGCCAAAGATGATCGGGTCAGAGACCTTCATCATCGTGGCTTTCATGTGCAGCGAGAACAGCGTGCCTTCGGCCTTTGTTTTCTCGATTTCGTCGGCGAGGAAGGAATCAAGAGCAGCGGCGCTCATGAATGTCGCGTCAACGACGGTGCCGGCCGGATAGCTGACAGCCTCCTTCAGCACAGTCGTGCCTGAGGCGCCTTCCAGAACGATCTTGGCTGTCGCGGCCTTGGGCAGGGTTGCCGAGACTTCGTTTGAGAAGAAGTCATTGCCATTCATGGATGCGACGCGCGTCTTGCTGCTGGCCTCCCACTTGCCCATGCGGTGCGGGTTGTTCTGGGCAAAGTTCTTCACGGCGGCAGCGGCGCGGCGGTCGGAGTTGCCTTCGCGCAGAACAGGGTTCACAGCCGAGCCTTTGAGCGTGTCATACTTGGCGCGCACGGCCTTCTCGGCGTCAGTTGAGGGCGTTTCTGGGTAGTCGGGCAGCGCATAGCCCTGCGCCTGAAGCTCTTTCACGGCGGCAACAAGTTGCGGCACCGAAGCCGAGATGTTTGGCAGTTTGATGACGTTGGCCTCTGGCGTTTTGACAAGCTCGCCCAGTTCGGCGAGGTCGTCTGACTGGCGCTGATCGGCTGACAGGCTCTCGGGGAAGGTCGCGAGAATGCGGCCTGCCAGTGAAATGTCTTTGGTGCCAACAGAAATACCGGCCGCGCGCGCGAAGCGCTGGATGATCGGCAAAAGCGAGGCGCTGGCGAGCTCTGGAGCTTCGTCAACCTTGGTGTAAACGATGTCAGGTGTGTTTGCGTTAACCATGGGAGAGATCCTTATTGGACGGTTGCCGGAGAGTGTTTTCCGAGAATAGTGAGTCTGTAAAGTGACGCGTATAAGCCGTCGTTTAGCTTAATCTGACGTAAATTGCCAGACGGTATGCGAAAGTATACAGAAGTTTTTTCAACAGGCTGTTAAGGGCCGTTGGCTGCCTTCAGTAGTCTTCAGTGCGCTTGTTGGTCAGCATGAAGCCCAGCGAGACAAGCACCAGAACAAATATCCCGATCGCCACAGGGCGCGGAGTGCCGTCAAAGGCCAGCCCGATGGGCACTGCAAAGACCATGGCAAAAACTGTCGAAATGCCCCCAAGGATTGACGCCACCAAGCCGGCGATATGGCCCACAGGCTCCATGGCCATCGCGTTGAGGTTGCCCAGGGTGAGGCCCGCCATGGCAAAAAGCGAGAACTGCCAAGCTACGAAACAGCCGAAATAGAGCGCATCGGGAAGGTTTGCGTATGTCAGGCCGATCATCACCGCCGAGAGGACAACCTGAACGATGAGCGCTGCCGTGGTCATGGCGCGCATGCCCACGCGCACCACAAGTGCGGCATTAAGAATGCTGGCGCTCATCGCCATGATCGCGACAACGCCAAACCAGTAGGGGAAGCTCTCGGCGCGTCCGAAGGTGATGTCATAGATCGGCTGGATCGAGGAGAGTGCGGCAAAGAGCACGCCAAACACTAGCGTCTGCACTATTATCACCAAACGAATGACAGGGTAGGTGAGCATTTCCTTGAGCGCCTCAAGCAGCTTGGCGCCGCTGAACGGGCGGCGGGCCTCGGTTGGCAGTGTCTCGCCAAGGCGTAGCCCATACCATGCGGTTATCAGCAGAGCGAAGATAACGAAGGCCACGAATATGCCACGCCAACCTGTCAGATCAATGATGAACGCGCCCAACAGCGGCGCGATGGCGGGCACCAGCGTGAAGATCGTCATGACGATCGAGACAATCTTGGCCATCTGGCGGCCTTCAAACAGATCACGTGTGATTGCGATGCTGACAATCCGCGGGCCGGCAATACCGATGCCCTGCACAAGGCGCGCGGCCAAGACAAGCTCAAGCGTTTGCGCTGCCCAAGCCAGCGCCGCGCCGACGATGTAAAGCGCGCAGCCCGCATAAAGCACAGGGCGGCGACCGAAACTGTCAGACAGAGGGCCGGTGAAGAAGGTGCCGAGCCCCATGCCAAGGACAAAAGACGTCAGGATAAGTTGCGCGGCGTTCGGGTTGTCGGGGCTCAGTTCGCGGCCAATGTCGGGCAGGGCGGGCAGCATCGCATCAATAGAGAAGGCGACCATCGCCGAGAGCATCGCCATCAGAACGATGAATTCCCGTTTTGAAATAGGAAGCTCGGTTTGGGCGTTCACTCTTTCTTCTCCAGATGCTTCTCGAGTGCTTTGCGGCGGCGGCGCAGCAGGGCGAAATGCCCGAACTGCTGGATCGCCAATGCGAAGATGCCCAGCCCGAAGAAGATAAAGACCGTCGTGCCGATCTTGCCGATCACAGTGGCCGGAACAAGCTGGCCGTAGCCAACCGTCGACAATGTCACGACAGTGAAGAAATAGGCGTCGATCCAGCTCCAGCCTTCGACGTAGTGAAAGAACACCGTTCCTATGGTCACGACGAATATCAGCAGGGTAAACAGCGCTTTGGTCGAGATGTTCACGCACTGTCCCCTTGCAGCATTTCGTCGATCACTTTGAGCCACAAGTCAGGCCCCTGAGCGCCGGGAACAGCGTGTTGGCTGGCCACAACGAATGTGGGAACCGAGTTCACGCCCATCTCGCGGCTGTGTTTGTCACGTGCGATAATGTCGTCGCGATCCGCGTCTGAGGCCAGCAACTTGAGCACCAGAGCCGCGTCCATGCCCAGCCCGTCGGCGATGTCGGCCAGAACCTCGTGGTTGCCAATGTCGCGACCTTCCTGAAAGTAGGCCTTGAACAGCGCCGAAACCACAGGGATCTGTCGGCCCTCGATGCCCGCCCAGTGAATGAGACGGTGTGCGTCAAGCGTGTTGGGCGTGCGTTCGATCTTGTCAAACTCGATCTCAACACCCGCTGCCTTGGCGTGCTCGACAATCGGCTGATAGGCATTGTAGGCCGCTTCCTTGCCGCCAAACTTTGTTTCCAGATAGGCGCGCCGCCCCATGCCCTCGGCGGGCATGTCAGGGTTCAGCTGGAAGGGGTGCCATTCGATGCTGAAGGGGTGGTCAGGCCGCTGCGCCAGCGCGCGGTCAAGATGTGTCTTGCCAATGAAACACCACGGGCAAATCGGATCGGATATAATATCAAGTTTAACCATAGAGCTTCCCTAATGGCTTTGGCGACGAAAGGGGAGAGGTAAAAGCGATTTACCGAACGTTCAAAAGCTGTTTGACCTCACCATTTCTGTATTTTCAAATTTTGCCTGAAAGTCGGGGTGGACGGCATGGCCCGTGATTTGGGATAATTTCCCAAAATGGCTCAAGTTGGCCTGCGCGTTAGAGAGGGGTGGCTTTTGCAAAGTGCAAATTTGCAAACTAAAAAACAATTTAAAACAATGGCTTATTGCCTGTATGGTTGTGCAATAGCGATTCTAAATTGAGGCATTCATTCAGCAAAGGCATCAGGCAATGGCGGTAGACCAAGACGGCAGGTTCAGCTCAAAGAGGCGCAGATCTCTCAAGCCGAAGCAAACCCAACCCACACAACACCACGGCGACGATATCCCCTTCGTTGAGTTTGAGCCCGCATCCCTGCGCGTGCGGCTCACGTTGCGCCACTTGAAGTGGCTGGCGCGGGGGGCGCAGAAATGCGGCCTTGGCATGCGCTGGCTGGCTCTGGGAACGGGCCGTCTTGCGCTGTCGGCCCTACGCAACGCCAAGGCGCTTTTCGTTGGCTCGATGGCAGCCTTTGGAATGGCCTGTCTTTTGCTTGGCGTTGTCGTGTGGGCCGAACCGGAAACCTTCGCCGTTTTGCTGCACCCGTCGCTTGCGCAGGGTGGGTTGGCGCAAGACATTTCCTGCCTACCGCAAAGCCGTGCGCCTGATCTTTCCGTTTGGCCCTAGGGGGAGGTCATCGATCCGGCGGTAAAGCTTGGGGCGTTTGTAGGCGGCGAGGCGGGCTTCCGCGTAGGCCTTCAGGGCCTGTTCGTCGATCTCGCGCTCTGCGGTGTAAAAACAGGCGATGACGCGCACATCTTGCTTCACTTCCACATCGGTCACAGCCAAGCCTGTCAGGCCCTCAAACCCGTGCAACGCGTGCTCGACTTCGATGGGCGAAACTCGGTAGCCTCCTGCGTTCATCATGTCGTCCGCGCGGCCTGCGTATTCGATCTGGCCGCTCGTGTGCATGATGCCAAGGTCTCCAGTGAGAAACCACTCGCCCTCAAAGCGCGCCTGTGTTTGCGCTTCGGCGCCGTAGTAGCCAAGCATCAAACCCGCATCAGAACGGTGCACGGCGATCTGGCCTTGCTCGCCAAGCGCAACAGGGCCGTTTTCGCCCAGCAGCGCGATCTTGCGGCCTGTCTGCGGCTGGCCAAGGCAGCCCGCCTCGGCAGGGTGCGCCGGGCTGGCCGAGAGAAAGGTCGAGCATTCTGACATGCCGTAGGCCTCGTATATTTCGCAGCCCGCCGCGGCGCGCCAGTCCTTGCGGATTGTCTCGCTCAGCTTTTCGCCGGCCGAGAGACCGTGGCGTAGGTCGGGCAGGTTGAAGGTTTTACCCGACTTTAACATCTTGCGGTAAACCCCCGGAGCAGCGGCAAAAATAGTCGCTCCGTGGCGTTGCATCAGCTCCGGCAACACCTCGGGCGCAACCCCGTCCGCAGGGATAAGCGCCGTCGCGCCCAGTGTCCAAGGGTCCATCAATCCGGTGCCGAGTGTATAGGTCCAGTTGAAGGCGCCCGCATGGCACAGCCTGTCGCTCTGCTGCAAATTATACCAACCGTTCATCATCATCTGGCGCGCCCAGATAGCTCGGTGCGCATGCATCACAGCGCGCGGCGTGCCCGAGGTGCCGGAGGTGTAGACGATATAAGCCAGACGCTCCGGCGCGCCCATCGCGTAGTCACAGGGCGGCAGGCTGTGCATGGCACGCAGATCAGCTTCGGTGAGGCGCAGGAAAGCGCCGCTTTCAGGGCAGGCTACGCCCTTGCCAGCCACCACGGCAGCAGGCGAAAGCTGGGCGATCATCTTCTCGACTTCGCGCAGGGTAAGCTGCGACGACGTCGGCACCGGCACAAGCCCGACAGCGATCGCGCCGAGGTAAGCCAGCGGAAACTCGACAGTGTTGCCAAGCCTGAGCAACACGATGTCTCCCGCCTTGAGGCCAGCGTTCAGATAGCCCGTGCCAACCGCGCGCACGGTGGCTTCCAGCTGGCCATATGTCCAAGCTTGCGTGCTTGCCGCAGACATCACCTCAAGCGCCGTCTTCTCAGGCTGTGTGGCAGCCTTTGCCAAGACATGTGCGGCAAGGTTGAACGGCGAGGGGCAGGGCGCTTGCGGCCCGTTGTCAAATATCGAACGCATAGCGCTTTGCTAGGCCCAGTTGCGGCGAGTTGCAAGTGAGGGCGCGCATCCTTATGAAAGCGGACATGACAGACAAGCATGACCCAGACAAGCTCGGCCCAAAAGCGCTGATCCGCATTGCGCGCGAGAACGGTGACAGCCATATCGCCGCCGAGCTAAACCTTGGCGAGCGTGTGCGCGAGCTGCGCAAGTCGTTGGGGCTGACGCTTGAGCAGGCCAGCAAACAGGCGGGCCTTGCGCGCTCGACGCTGTCCAAGATCGAGAACGGCCAGATGTCACCCACCTATGAAGCGCTTAAAAAGCTTGCCACTGGCTTGCAGATCACGGTGCCGCAACTGTTTACGCCGCCCGAAAAGGGGCAGGTGACGGGGCGCATGAACGTGACCCGCGAGGGCGAAGGCGCGCACCATGTTACGGCAACCTACGAGCATGACTTGCTGGCCGAGAGCCTCACCAAGAAGAAGATGCTGCCCTACCGCGCCCGCATCCGTGCGCGCAAAATGGACGAGTTTGACGGCTGGGTGCGCCACGACGGCGAAGAGTTTCTCTATGTTTTGACAGGCGTTGTGCGGCTTTACACCGAGTTTTACGAACCCGCCGAACTCAAGCGTGGCGACAGCGCCTATTACGACGCGTCGATGGGCCACAACCTTGTTTCCGTCAGCTCTGACGATGCGACGGTGCTTTGGGTTACGTCTCTGGCGTGAACAACCTTGGCAGCAGCGCAAGCGCCACGCCAACACCGACCAGCTGCATCACCACAAACATCGCGATATGCCCGGGGTAGATGCCTGCAAAAGTGTCGGAAAAGCCGCGCGCCAGCGTCACCGCAGGGTTGGCAAAGCTGGTTGAGGAGGTAAACCAGTAAGCACCGGTAATGTAGAGGCCCACAAGCGGCGGCACGGTGTCAGGCTTGTGGTGCACACCGCCCACAATCACGAACAGCAGGCCCAAAGTGGCGATCACTTCGCTGAACCATTGCGCACCACCGGTGCGGTGCATGGTTTCGCTCACTTGCAGAACGGGCAAGTCAAACATGATATGCGCAGCCCAGACGCCCAGCACAGCGCCGATCACCTGTGCAACAACGTAGGGAGCGAATTCACGCCATTTGTGCTCGCCGCGCAGGCTGAAAAACAGCGTCACCGCCGGGTTGAAATGCGCGCCGGAAACGGGGCCAAGCGTCGTGATTATGCCATACAGGATGCATCCCGTGGCAATCGCATTGGCCAAGAGCGCGATGGCTGTGTTGCCCTCTGCAAGCGTCTCGCCCATGATGCCCGAACCGATGACACCGATTAAAAGAAAGGCTGTTCCGATCAGCTCTGCGAGAAGTTTCTGCGTCATTCTACGGCTCCAGCTGCGTCCAACGCGGCTTTGAGCGCGGCGCTGTCCATCGTTTCAACCGGCTGTGCCAAAAAGGCCTCGGCGCGGCGTTTGAGAATAGCATAGGCGGTGTTAAACGCGCTGTCCCAGTTTTCCTCCGTTGCGGCTGCCGGGTCGTCAACGCCCCAATGGGCTGTGACAGGAGAGCCGGGCCAATAGGGGCAAGTCTCGCCCGCTGCCGAGGCACAAACCGTGATGACAGCATCCATCTTCGGCGCGTCGGCTACGGCGAACGCGTCCCAGCTTTTGGAACGCGCTTCGCTCACGTCATAGCCCTCACGCGACAGCAGGATGAGCGACTGCGGATGCACCGCTCCCGCAGGCTGGCTGCCCGCCGAATAGGCCTTAACCGCGCCGCCTGACTGCGCATTGAGGATCGCCTCCAGCAAGATAGAGCGCGCCGAGTTGCCGGTGCAAAGCACAAGAATGTTGAGCATGATACTGTCCTAACTTTTGTGGATCCGGACTACCTTAAGCGCACCTGTGCTGCGAGTGAAAGTTTTGTGACAACCCTGAACGCAGCGCGCGCTGCATTAAGTTAATTGGCCTTAACTTTTGGCGCAAAAACGTATGCACGCGTTCTGCACGGAAAGCTGCACGCAGAGCTGCATACCGTAGGCAGCGCATGTTTGGCCAAGCTGCGCGCCGTTTACCATTTCGGCGCAGCGTTTAGCGGCTTTTAAGACGTTTGTGCATTCAGCGTGCCTCTTCAAACCACCAGACAGGCGGCGCATACCAGTAGCCAGCGCCGTTAACAGGCACCGCGTCAGGGTGCTTCAGCTCTTTGACATGGGCGATGCGTGTGGTGCCAAAAGCATAGGTCGGGATCACATAACGCCCCGCCGTCAGGATGCGATCGAGCGCGCGCACAGCGGCTGTGAAAACCTCCGGATCATCAGTGCCAACCATGGCTTTGATCATCGCCTCGGCTGCAGGCACGTTCATCCCCATGAGGTTGCGCGAACCCGGCTCGTCAACGCCGCGCGCGCCCCAGTAGGTTGTCTGCTCGTTGCCGGGGCTGAGCGTGAAGCCGCGGCGGATATCTGTCATGTCAAAGTCATAGCTGCCCTGGCGCGCGAAATACTGTGCGTTATCGGTTGTCTCGACCGTGGCCTCGATGCCAAGCCGCGCCAGAGACTGCACATAGATGTCGGCAAAAGCCTTCAGCTCGGAGGCGCCCAAAGGCAGCAATATTGAAAAGGTAAAAGCCTCGCCCTCGGCGTTTCTGAGCGTGCCGTCCGCGGCGCTCCAGCCGGCCTCCTCAAGCAGCTTGATCGCGCGCCTGAGGTTCTTGCGGTTGCGCTTGGTGCCGTCCGAGACGGGCAGAGCGTAGCCCTCCATCACACCGGGGATCAGGCTGTCGGCAAAAGGAGCCAGAAGCTGCGCCACTTGCCCCTCGGCGGCTGTATGGCTCATCCCCAGTGAAGTGCCTGAAAAATATGAGGTAATCCGGCTTTGCGAATTGCCAGTCACCACCTCGTTCATATACTCGAAGTTGAACGCCAGCGTGAGCGCCTCGCGCACCCGCCAGTCGGCAAATTTAGGCAGGCGTGTGTTCATAACGAAGCCTGTGATGCCGCTTGGCTTGCCGTCACTGAACTCCGACAAAACCACGTCTCCGCGCGTGCGGGCAGGGAATGTGTAGGCGGTGTTCCACTTGTTGGCGTTATACTCGCGCTTCACGTTCAGCACACCCGCTTTGAAAGCCTCCAGCAGCACCGATTCATCGCCGAAAAACTCCATGCGGATTTCGTCAAAGTTGGCCACGCCCTGCATCAGCGGCAGGTTCTTGCCCCAATAATTGGGGTTGCGCTTGAGGCTGAGCGAGCGGTTCGGCTCATAGCTGTCGATCACGTAGGGCGCCGTTCCGATCGGGGCCACGTCAAAGCCCGAGCGGGTGAAATCTTTCCCCTCCCACTGGGCCTTTTTCAGGATAGGGCGCAGACCCGCTACCAGCGCCAACTCGCGGTTGGCAACATTGAACGTAAGCCGCACCTTGCGCGGGCCTGTCTGCTCGATTGTCTCGATCTGCGCATGCAGCCCGCGATAGCGCGCATGGCCCTCGGTGCCGAGTGTCTCATAGCTCCAGATCACGTCTTCAACCGTGACCGGGCTGCCATCAGAGAATCGGGCCTCCTCGCGTAGGGTAAATTCGACCCATTCACGCTGATTCCCCACCTCAACCGATTCGGCCAACAAGCCGTAGAGCGCAAAAGGTTCGTCCCAGTTACGTCCCATTAAGGACTCGTATGCTAGAAATCTGAGCTGCCAGGGAGCGGTGCCTTTGCGCACAAACGGATTGAGACTGTCAAAGCCGCCGGTGTTGCCCGTAACGAAGCTGCCGCCTTTGGGTGCGTTCGGGTTGGCATAGGGAAGCGACACAAAGTCTGGTGGTAGGGCAGGTGCGCCATACATAGCTATGCCATGCCGCGGCTCAGCTTGCGCGGGAATCGCTAGGGCTGTCACCACTCCTAGGCTTAAAAAACCGCCGCAAATCCCTGCAAGCGCTCGGAAAAAAACTGATCTCATTTTGGTAACAATCCCGCTGCAACCTTGTTTTGTTAACGCAAACCCTAACCCTTGGTAAACGGGCTTTCAAACTTTTAGCTTGGCCTCAAGCGCTCGATTGCTTATAAAGGTGTCACTGCTCGATAGGTTTCTTGCCTGTATGAAACCTGCCTCAATAACTTGACGCCAGCCTTGTGCTGGCGTTTTTTTTTGGCGTAATGCTTGCTTTCCCATGCCGTGGCTTCCGTCTATGTTGCACGTGCAGCATTAACAAGCGAGGCGCTATGACACTCTCAGGTAAAACGGCAATCATCACCGGATCAAACTCTGGCATCGGACTTGGCATCGCCTGGGAAATGGCCCGCGCGGGGGCGGATGTTGTGCTCAACTCCTTTACTGATCGTGACGAAGACCACGCCATCGCTGCGGAAATCTCCAAGGAGACTGGCACCAAGGCGCGCTACATTCAGGCGGATATGTCCAAGGGCAGCCAGTGCCGTGCCTTGATCGAGAAAGCTGGCACTTGCGATATCCTCGTGAACAACGCCGGTATCCAGCACGTCGCCCCGATTGAGGCGTTCCCGGAAGACAAGTGGGACGCGATCATCGCGATCAACCTTTCAAGCGCTTTTCACACAACAGCCGCTGCCTTGCCCATGATGCGCAAAGCCGGGTGGGGCAGGGTGATCAACGTGGCCTCGGCGCATGGCCTCACGGCTTCGCCCTATAAGTCTGCTTATATCGCTGCAAAGCACGGGGTTGTTGGCCTCACCAAAACGACCGCGCTGGAGACAGCCGAAGAGCCGATTACAGCAAACGCGATCTGCCCCGGTTATGTTTTGACGCCGCTGGTTGAATCGCAAATCCCTGATACGATGAAGGAATACGGCATGAGCCGCGAGGACGTTATCAAGAACGTGATGCTCACGCGCCAGCCCTCCAAAGAGTTCGCAACCGTCGAGCAGCTTGGCGGCACAGCGGTCTTTCTGGCCTCGCCAGCGGCGGCTCAGATCACGGGCACCACGATCAGCGTTGACGGGGGCTGGACAGCTCTGTGAGCAAGCCTTTGCGTATCAGCCTCGCCCTGCAAGGTGGCGGGGCGCATGGCGCCTTCACGTGGGGCGTGCTTGACCGCCTGCTTGAAGAGAGCGATATCGAGATCGCCGCGATCACCGGAACCTCCGCTGGAGCGCTCAACGGCGCGGCTTTAAAGGCCGGGCTGCTCAAAGGAGGCCGCGAAGCCGCGCGCGAAAACCTTGCTTGGCTTTGGGGAGAGGTCGCAAGCCTTGAAAGCATGGCGCTGCCAGCGTGGATGAACAGCTGGATGCCCAACTCATCCTTGATGAGCCAAGCGCTTGAGTTATCGCCGCTTTATGCTTGGAGCGAAGCTGTGAGCCGCGGTGTTTCGCCCTATTCTTGGGGTGCTCTCTACCAGAACCCGCTGGAAAACGTTGTGCAGAAGTTTCACTATGACCGCGTGTGTAACGCCGAGGGCCCCGAGCTGTTTATCTGCGCCACACAGGTGCGCGACGGCAAAGTCCGTGTCTTTCAGGGAGCCGATATCAGCACCGATGCTATTTTGGCGTCAGCCTGTCTGCCAACGCTTTTTCAGGCGGTTGAGTTGAAAGATCCTAAGACAGGTAAGCTTGAGGCCTTCTGGGACGGGGGCTATACAGGCAACCCCGCTCTTTTCCCGCTCTTTGAGGACGAGCTGCCCGACGATGTGCTGGTTATCAACATCAACCCGCTTGAGCGCGACGGGTTGCCCACAACGCCGCAAGAGATACAGAACAGGATCAACGAAATTAGCTTCAACTCTTCACTGCTACGCGAGTTGCGCAGTATTGCTTTCGTGCAGCAGCTGGTGGCGGAGGGGGCTGTTAAAAAGGGGGCTGTGAAAAGTCTGCGCATCCATATGATCGCAGATGATGCGCTGATGAACGAGCTGTCCGTCGCCACAAAGACGATCGCGGTTCCGTCTATCATCCATCGCCTGCGAGAGGCAGGGCGGCAATCGGCGAGCGCCTTTTTGGAAACCCATAAGTCTGATTTGGGCCAACGGCAAACCGCTGATCTGGAAGCCATGTTTGGCTGATCAGGTTGTCTTGCTCAGGCGTCCGGTGCTGGCACTGGCTCGGCCGGGTTTTTCGAGTTTGGGTAAACAAGCCCTGCCGAGATAACCAGCTTGGCAGCGTCTTCCACGGACATATCAAGCTCGATCACGTCACTTTTCGGAACAAACAACAAAAAGCCCGATGTCGGGTTTGGCGTTGTTGGCAGAAAGATACTCATCAGTTCGCCGCCGGTTTGCGCCTTTTTGGAGATTTCGCCTTTGGCCGCTATAGAGATAAAGCCAATCGCCCAGATGCCTTTGCGCGGATACTCGACCAAACAGGCCTTCTCGAATGAGCGGTCCGACTGGGTAAACACGGTTTCGGCGATTTGTTTAACGGCGTTATAGATCGTGCGCACAACGGGCACGCGCTCAAGCAATGTCTCGGCGTAAGAGAGCAGCGAGCGACCCAGAAGCCCCTTTGCGAGCCAGCCCACGAAGATCGTGAACATGAGAAACACGACTACGCCGATGCCGCGTATGTTGACGGTAATCCACTCGTCGGTTCCACGATCGCGACTGAGCCAGCGGTTGAGAAGCTCTTCAGGCTGGTAGCTGCGCGGCACGAATGGCAGAACAAAGCCGTCAACCCAACCGATGAACGACCACAAAAGCCATATCGTGAAGGCGATCGGCGCAATCACGATCAGGCCTGTCAGGAAGGACGAGCGCAAGTTCGCAAATATACCGATGCGGCGTTTGGTTGGTTCTTCGTCAAAAGGCGTGGTCATAAGGTGATAGGGTCCGTTGTTCTGACTCCATGTAGGGTCAACGCGAGCGTATCACAATCGCTTTTAACTGTTTGAAGCTCTCAAATGGCCCATTTCGGCAGCTATTTCAGCGGCTAGGCGGGCATTGTTCAAAACAAGGGCGATATTTGTGTCGAGCGATGCGCCCTGTGTCAGCTCAAAGATGCGCTGCAACAAAAATGGCGTTACGGCCTTGCCAGACACGCCTTGCGCCGCGGCTTCGGCCTGAGCTTGTGCGATGATCGGCTGCATGTCGGCTTGGCTGATTTCAGCGTCAAGCGGCACGGGATTGGCGACAAGTTGGCCGCCGGGGACAGAGAGCGCTGTTCGCATCAGTTGCGCTTGGGCAATCTCTTTGGCCGTGTCCATCCGCAAAGGCGCTTTTAGCCCGGAGCCACGTGACCAAAACGCCGGCACCTCGTCTTGCCCAAAAGCGATGACCGGCACGCCCAAGGTTTCGAGCACTTCGAGTGTTTTAGGAATGTCGAGAATGGCTTTCGCGCCCGCGGCAACAACTGTTACAGCGGTTTGCGCCAGCTCTTGCAGGTCTGCTGAGATGTCAAAACTCTGCTCTGCGCCTTGGTGCACCCCGCCAATGCCGCCCGTTGCGAACACATCAATGCCTGCATGTCGCGCTGCGATCATGGTTGCGGCGACTGTAGTCGCGCCGTTGCCCTTGGTGGCAAGGCAGGCCGCCAGATCAGCGCGGCTCAGCTTGGCGGCGTTTTCAAGTTGTGCGAGCGCTTCAAGCTCGTCCTCTGTCAGGCCGACCTTCAGCACTCCGTTGAGCACTGCGATCGTTGCAGGCACGGCACCATTCTGGCGCACAGTGTCTTCAACGAGGCGGGCTGTCTCAAGGTTTTGCGGGTAAGGCATGCCGTGGGTGATGATCGTGCTTTCGAGCGCAACAATCGGCGCCCCCGCAGCTTTCGCGGCAATGACTTCTGGTGAGAGGACTGTTTCAAACATTGAGCGTTTCTCCTGCCACATAGGTTGCGGCGGTTTGCTGGGCTTTGATCAGAGCGGTTTCACGCGTGTCGCCGGATAGTTCTGAAGCAATGTGGGCGGCCATAAACGTGTCTCCTGCACCGGTTATGCGTTTGGGAATGATCTTTGGTGGTATCGCAGCGTGCGAGCTATCGCCCGAGTGATCGCAAGCCGCTTCGGCCCCTTGGGTGACAATTGCCCGACGTGCCCCTTTGGCAACGAGGGCAACCGCGGCCTCCTGAGCATTTGAAAAAGCGGCCTCGCACAGATATCCGGCTTCTTCGCAGTTCACATAAAGCGTGGCGTTGGGGTGATGCATGATGGCTTTCAGCCTCGTTGCCTTGCCAGGAGACGCGGGGGCGATGCGTAAGTCGGCTTTCGAAAATGCTTCGCTCAAAGCGATCTGCGCCAGCAAGCCTTCTGTCAGGTTGCCGTCAAGCGCGATAGCCCCCTCGTAGGGCGCGGCGTTACTGCCAAGCGTGCCATCATAAAGCGGTGCAATGATAGCGTCCCCAGCGGCTTCCAGAGAATGGGCGTCAGCAATAGCCGCGATCAGCCCGTTTGCCCCCTCAATGGCCATATAGCTGTCTGTCGGTAGGCTTGCCGAGGCGTGCACATGCTCGATGTTGATGCCTGTTTGACGGCAATATTCACGCAGCTCATCCCCCTGCGCATCGCGCCCGAGGGCCGTTAGCAGCGAAGGCTGTAGCCCGAATGTTTGCAACGTCATGGCGATGTTCATCGCGACACCACCGGGTATGCGAACAATACGGCCCGGCACATCGGAGCCTCGGCGCATTTCGCGTGGCGCGCGCCCGATAATGTCCCAGAGGACAGAGCCGATACAGAGTATTTCTTGCTGTTTCACTGACATGACGCCTTCATGGCGCGAAGTGGTCGGATTGCCAAGAGAGAATAGGGCCGGGAAATAGGGCTTGCCATGGGCAGGGGGCTCGCATATATGCGCGGCATTCATACCGCAGACATGGGCGGGCTGTTGAGGGAGAAATCCTCAAAAGTCCACCGGTTGAAGCACCTGCTTCTCTCCCCGTGTCGAGGCTAAACCGGAAAGGAAAAAGACATGGCTCTTCCAGAGTTCACCATGCGCCAACTGCTTGAAGCAGGCGTACACTTCGGCCACCAAACACCACGTTGGAACCCACGCATGGGCCCATTCATCTATGGTGCGCGTAACGGCATTCACATCATGGATCTCACACAGACTGTTCCGATGCTTGACCAAGCTCTGACAGCTGTTCGTGACACAGTCGCCAAAGGCGGCCGCGTTCTTTTCGTTGGCACCAAGCGTCAGGCTGCAACGCCGATCGCCGAAGCTGCCGAGAAAAGCGCTCAGTATTACATGAACCACCGCTGGCTCGGTGGCACGCTGACAAACTGGCAGACAGTTTCAAAATCTATCGCGCGCTTGAAAATGATCGACGAGAAGATGGAAACCGGCTTTGAAGGTTTCACAAAGAAAGAACGCCTTGGCATGGAGCGTGACCAAGAGAAGCTTCAAGCCTCTCTCGGCGGTATCCGCGAAATGGGCGGCGTGCCTGACCTTCTGTTTGTCATCGACGTACGCAAAGAAGCGCTGGCTGTTGCCGAAGCCAACAAGCTGGGTATTCCAGTTGTGGCTGTGGTTGACACCAATTGCTCACCAGACGGCGTTGACTACATCATTCCTGGCAACGACGACGCGGCACGCGCCATCGCGCTTTACACAGACTTGGCAGCGCGCGCTGCCCTTGACGGCATGTCAGCCCAAATGGGCGCGGCAGGTGTCGACATCGGCGCAATGGAAGAAGCACCTGTTGAGGAAGTTGCTGTTGAAGCAGCTCCGGCTGCAGAGGC
Organism: uncultured Lentibacter sp.; assembly: GCA_947497495.1. Taxonomy (GTDB): domain Bacteria; phylum Pseudomonadota; class Alphaproteobacteria; order Rhodobacterales; family Rhodobacteraceae; genus Lentibacter. The sequence continues at coordinate 218,143 of CANMGT010000002.1, read as the reverse complement.
CTAAGCTTCTGTAAAGCAAGTTTAGCAGGCGTGCGAAAGTGCGCCTGCAACCCCATTTGATTTGATATGAGGAGAGCCAAGATGGCGATCACAGCAGCACTGGTGAAAGAACTGCGCGACAGCACGGGCGCAGGCATGATGGACGCGAAAAAAGCGCTGACAGAAACAGACGGCGACATTGAAGCCGCTGTTGACTGGCTGCGCACAAAAGGCCTTGCGAAAGCTGCCAAGAAGTCTGGCCGCATCGCAGCGGAAGGCCTCGTGGCTGTTAAAGTTGAAGGCGGCAAAGGCGTGGCCGTTGAAGTGAACTCGGAAACCGACTTTGTTGGTAAAAACGCCGATTTCCAGGAAATGGTTGCTTCGATCGCAACGGCGGCGACTGGCGTGTCAGGCGTTGAAGCTCTGGCCGCGGCCGAAGTCAACGGCAAGCCTGTTTCAGAGCTGATCACAGACAAGATTGCGACAATCGGTGAGAACATGTCACTGCGCCGGATGGCCGCCCTCGAAGGCGAGGTTGTCACGTCATATGTGCACAACGCAGCCACAGACGGCATGGGCAAAATCGGCGTGCTTGTTGCGATGACTGGCGGTGACGAAGGCTTTGGCAAGATGGTTGCAATGCACATTGCCGCCGCCAACCCTGCGGCGCTTGACGAAGCCTCGCTTGACCCGGCACTTGTTGAAAAAGAAAAGTCGGTTCAGATCGAAATCGCGCGTGAATCAGGCAAGCCTGAGGCCGTGATCGAGAAGATGATCGTTGGACGTATGAAGAAGTTCATGGCTGACACAACTCTCATGGGCCAAGCCTTTGTTGTGAACCCAGACCAGACAGTTGAGCAGGCGGCAAAAGAAGCCGGAGCAACGATCACTGGCTTTGTTCGCATGGAAGTTGGCGAAGGCATCGAAAAGAAAGAAGAAGACTTTGCTGCTGAAGTTGCTAAAGCAGCTAAAGGTTAAGACTTTTCGTATAATACTAAGCGGCGTTTCAGACATTGAAGCGCCGCTTTCTTTTTAACATGGCAACAAGGGGAAATGCTGGCCTTCAAAGCGAAGAATAACCTCTCAGGCCAGCCGTCGGTTGCCCGACACAGACATCCGGAAGCGTGTAATTGCACGCGTGATATCTGTCCCTTCCACTCTTGGAACCTGCTCAGCGTGCCAATTTCGGATGCGTTTTGTAAGTAAGGTATTCCTTACCTCAGGGTGAAGCTGTGTCGCTTTTCAGTATTCAACGACGAACATCTGGTTCTGTAGAGCGGCTTTGAGTACTGCCTGAGCCGTCGTCTCAACGCTCAAGACATCGCGCGCAAGGCGCAGGTGTTTTTCAACTGTGGCAGGTTTTAACCCCATTAAAAGTGCGACGTCAGCCGTTGTCTTGCCGTCTCCAACCCAATGCAAAGCTTCTAATTGGCGCTTCGTTAAAGCGCGCGTTGGTCCGATGTGGGGGAGGGAGAGGATTTTTAGGTGGACCACATTGTTGATCGCGATGATCTCCGTGCCGTGTCTTTCCCAAATCGCATCAACTTCGTTTTGTAAGACACCGCGCGCGCCGGTTAATGCAATCGCGCCTTTGGAGCGTGGTGAGACCGATTTGAAACTGATGGTGTAGCCGCTAACAAAACCTTCCGCGCGGTTGCGCTCAACGACGGACAGCTCCTCGCGCGTCAGCGAACCTGATTCAGCCATGTCCTGAACGATGGACCAGCTACGGATACCTTCGTTACTCAATGCCCAGCGAACCATGGGGGCGTGAAAATACTTAGAGCCGCCGAGAAACCAGTCGAGATAGTCCTTATCATGATTGGACAACACGATAAAATCGTCAGGGTCCCCAAGCGAGCGGCCAAGGCGATAGTTGGTGAACCCGTAAAAGATCTTCTCAAAGCCGAAGGTGCGCATCTTCTCACAGTGAAGGTTCCAGAGCTCTTCGATACTCTGGGTATTGGTTAACCTGTCGATGAATGCGGCCAGACTCATGTGCTTTTCCTCAAGCATTGTGGGCTTGATAGGGCTTTAACACCTGTAAACTAGTGTTAAAGCCCTTGCAGTGTCTACCATGCATTATTTACCATAATACATATTATGCGCACTACAATATGAGCAACATGCCATAAGCGATCTAGAAGAACGCCTGCAGCCCTGTCTGCGCCCTGCCTAAGATCAGCGCGTGGACATCATGGGTGCCTTCATAGGTGTTCACTGTCTCAAGGTTCATAACGTGGCGGATCACTTCATACTCTAGCGTGATGCCGTTGCCGCCGTGCATGTCGCGAGATTGCCTTGCTATATCAAGGGCTTTGCCGCAGTTGTTGCGCTTAAGCAACGAGATCATTTCCGGCGCGGCCTTGGCCTCGTCCATCAAACGACCAAGCCTCAAGGCACTGTGCAGTCCGAGTGTGATCTCGGTTTGCATGTCCGCAAGTTTCTTCTGGAACAGCTGCGTTTGCGCCAGAGGACGCTTGAACTGGTGGCGGCTCAAACCATAGTCGCGCGCGGCGTGCCAGCAGAACTCGGCGGCCCCCATGGCCCCCCAGGCGATACCATATCGGGCGCGGTTCAAACATCCAAAAGGCCCTTTAAGTCCTTGAACATGCGGCAGAATAGCGTCTTCGCCAACTTCAACACCATCCATCACGATTTCCCCTGTCACAGAGGCGCGCAGGCTCATCTTGTTGGTGATTTTAGGGGCAGACAGTCCCGTCATGCCTTTCTCGAGGATAAAGCCGCGGATCTTGCCGTCATGTGCGTCGGATTTGGCCCAGACAACGAAGACATCGGCGATCGGCGCGTTGGAAATCCACATTTTAGAGCCGGTGATCTTGTAACCGTTTGCTGTCTTCTCGGCGCGGGTTTTCATACCCGCAGGGTCTGATCCAGCGTCGGGTTCCGTCAGGCCAAAACAGCCGATGTACTCGCCCGACGATAGTTTGGGGAGGTATTTTTCTCGTTGTTCTTCAGTGCCATAGGCGTAGATCGGATACATCACCAGAGAGCTTTGTACGCTCATCATCGAGCGATATCCGCTGTCGACACGCTCGACTTCCCGCGCAACGAGGCCGTAGGCCACATAAGAGCTGCCCAAACCGCCATATTGCTCGGGAATGGTGATCCCCAGAAGGCCCATATCGCCCATTTCTTTGAAGATTTCAGGCGCAACTGTCTCGTTGGCGAAGGCCTCTGCGACCCTTGGCGCAAGCTTCTCGCTGGCGTAGGATTTGGCGCTCTGGGCCATCATCCGTTCGTCTTCTGTCAGTTCCGCGTCCAGATAGAGCGGGTCTTGCCAGTCGAAAGACGACAAGTCAGGCGCGTCTTTTGCTTTAAGTTCAGGGGCTTGGGCTGTCATCTTGATGCGTCCTCTGCGTTAAGAATTTGCTTGAGGTTATCATGCTAAAAATGCATGGTAAAACGATGGTTTCGCGCATTATCATGAGATTTCGGAATAGATGAACCCGTCCAGACGCCACCTGCCCTCAACCGCCGGCCTCACCGCCCTTGAAGCCCTTGCACGGCTTGAAAGTGTCACAGCAGCGGCTGCGGAGCTAAACCTCACACAAAGTGCTGTCTCGCGTCAATTGCAGGCGCTGGAGGCGCAGCTTGGTGTCGAGCTGTTTGTGCGCGCCCGTAAGCGCCTTGCGCTCACAGCGGCCGGACAAAGCTATGCGCAGGAGGTGCGCAAAGCGCTTGATCGGCTGACGAGTGCGGCGCTTCGCTTGCAGACTAACCCTGAAGGCGGCGCGCTTCATCTGGCCATTTTACCAACCTTCGGGATGCGCTGGCTGGTGCCGCGTCTGCCGCGCTTTGCGCGCGCACACCCCGATGTTACGGTGAACATGACAACCCGTATCAACCGCTTTGACTTTGCTGTCGAACCCTTTGATGCGGCTTTACATTATGGCGTTGCCGAGTGGCCTGGCACAGGCTCGCTCTTGCTGGAAGACGAGCGGGTTTTGCCCGTGGCCTCGCCTGAGTATCTGGCCGCAAGCAGGCTTGAAACGGCGGCTGATCTGCTCAAACACCCCCTGTTGCACATCCAGACACGGCCCGAGGCGTGGAAAGACTGGTTTGTGCAGCACGGTGTTGAACAAGGCGTCTTGCCCGGCACGCGCTATGACCAGTTTTCAACCATTCTACAGGCCGCGCGGCACGGGCTGGGCATCGCGCTGATCCCCGAGTATCTGGCGCGCGAGGAAATCGCCGAGAGGCGGCTTGCGGTGGCCTTTGGCAACCCCTGCCCAAGCCGCGGCGCTTATCACTTGATCTGGCCCAAAGAGCGCCAGTCAGCCCCTGCCCTTGTTGCCTTTCGAGATTGGTTAACAGACGAGCTTGCCGGAGAAGACCTGCTGCCGCGCTGATCATGCTAAAGGCGCATGTTAAGGTTAACCTGCTGTTAGGCCTACGGTATGCAGCTATGTATGCAGCTATCCGTGCAGAACGCGTGCATACAGTTTGGCCGAAATTTGCCGGGTTAACGCGCCGCGCGTTCACAAAGCCTTAACAGATTAGCCCAGGGCATAGCCCGCGCCGCGCACGGTGCGCAGCGGATCACTGCCGCCAAACTGCGTGAGGGCTTTGCGCAGTCGCCCGATGTGAACATCAACGGTGCGCGTGTCGACATAAATGTCGCGCCCCCAGACCCTGTCGAGCAGTTGATCACGGCTGAAGACGCGGCCTGGCTTTTCAAGGAAGGTGGCCAGCAGGCGAAACTCGGTTGGCCCGAGTTTGAGCTCGGCCCCTGCCCGTGTGACGCGGTGGGTTTCGCTGTTGAGCTCGATGTCTTCATATGTCAGCACTTCGCCGACGGTTGAAGGCCGTGTGCGACGCAGCTCTTTGCGCACCCGCGCCATGAACTCGGCAACAGAGTAAGGCTTGACGATATAGTCGTCAGCGCCCGTTTCGAGCCCGCGCACCTTGTCAACTTCTTCGGAGCGCGCCGAGAGCATGATGACGGGAATGAGCCGTGTTTCCGGGCGCGACTTGAGGCGGCGGCACACTTCGATGCCAGAGACACCGGGCATCATCCAGTCAAGCACGATGATGTCAGGCAGCCCTTCCTTGACGCAGAGCAAGGCCTCTTCGCCGTCGCAGGCGCGCACGACATCAAAGCCTTCGGCTTCAAGGTTGTAGGCGAGCACTTCGCGCTGTGCGGGCTCGTCTTCCACCAGCAGAACGGTTGGGCGGGCGCTCATGGCCTAGACCCCGCTGACGCGCGGGTCTGTTGAGGTGAGGTCTTGCTTGTCGCGGGCCTCGTCGGGCTTTTCGCCTGTCACGAGGTAGACGGTTTGCTCGGCGATGGCTGTGACGTGATCGCCCATGCGCTCGGTGTTTTTGGCGATGAAATGCAGGTGCATGCAGGCGGTGATGTTGCGTGGGTCTTCCATCATGAAGGTGAGAAACTCGCGGAACAGCGCATTGTAGAGTTGGTCGATCTCGCGGTCACGCTCGATCACATCAAGGGCGAGCGCGGCGTCGCGGCGGATGTAGGCGTCAAGCGCGTCTTTGAGCATCAGGGCGACGTCGCGCGCCATGCGTTTGAGCGAGATATTGGCCTCGTCGATGGTTTGCAGCTGCACAAGCACAGAGGTGCGCTTGGCCATGTTTTTCGCGTAGTCGCCGATGCGCTCGAGATTACCGGCGATTTTGAGAACCGACAGAATAAGGCGCAAGTCGATCGCTGTGGGCGCGCGCAGGGCGATAAGCGTGGCGCTCTCGGCGTTGATGAGTTCTTCAAGCGCGTCGATGGCCTTGTCCTGGCGGCGGATTTCTTCGGCTTTCTCCTCGTCGCGCGCCACGAGGCAGTCGGCGGCGTCAAGGATGGCGCGCTCAACGAGGCCGCCCATTTTCATGATCTGGGCCTGAATGTCTTCGAGGTCGCGGTCAAACGCGGAGGCGATGTGATGATCGTTCATGGGGTGCTCCTTAGCCGATCCGGCCAGTGATGTAGCTTTCAGTGCGCGCATCATGCGGGTTGGTGAAAATCTGGCTGGTTTCGCCAAACTCTACAAGGTTTCCGAGGTGAAAGAACGCGGTTTTCTGACTGACGCGTGCAGCTTGCTGCATCGAGTGGGTGACGATCACGACAGAGAAGTTCTGGCGCAGCTCGTCGATCAGCTCTTCGACTTGTGCGGTTGCGATCGGGTCAAGCGCCGAGCAAGGCTCATCCATCAGCAGAACTTCGGGCTCGGTGGCCACGGCGCGGGCGATGCAAAGGCGTTGTTGCTGGCCGCCTGACAGCCCCGTGCCGGGCGCGTGCAGACGGTCTTTCACCTCGCCCCAAAGCGCGGCGCGTTTGAGTGCTGTTTCAACGATCTGCTCAAGCGCGGCCTTGTCGGCCGCCATGCCGTGAATGCGCGGGCCGTAAGCGACGTTGTCAAAGATCGACTTGGGAAAGGGGTTGGGCTTTTGAAAGACCATGCCGACTTTGGCGCGCAGCTGCACAGGGTCAACCTTGGGGTTGTAAATGTCTTCGCCGTCCAGCGTGATCAGGCCGGTAACGCGGCAGATGTCGATGGTGTCGTTCATCCGGTTGAGGCAGCGCAGGAAGGTTGACTTGCCGCAGCCTGACGGGCCGATGAAGGCGGTGACAGTCTTGTCGTCGATCTCGACATTAACGTCTTTGATGGCGTGGGTGTCGCCATAGTGGACGTTGACGTCTTTCGCTGAGAGTTTGCTCTGTGTGCTCACGGGTGTCTCCGTTTGAGGGCCGTTTGGGTGTGTGGCGTCTAACATGGTTTGCTCCCTACCAGCGGCGTTCGAATTTGCGGCGCAGGAAAATGGCGACAGCATTCATCAGCGCAAGGAAGATCAAAAGCAGGATGATGCCGCCCCATGCGCGCTCATACCAGGCCCCATCCGCGCGCGTCGCCCAGATATAGATCTGCGCGGGCATGCCAACATTCGGGTCCGTGAAAAAGCTGCTGGCGCTGGCGATGTCGGTCTGCACGAAGGCCACCATGCCGATCAGCAAGAGCGGTGCGGTTTCGCCCAAGGCGGCAGCGAGGCCAATGATCGTCCCGGTCATGATGCCGGGCATGGCAAGGGGCAGAACGTGGTGAAACACTGCCTGCATTTGCGAGGCCCCTACTCCGAGCGCTGCGTCGCGGATGCTTTGCGGCACGGCCTTGAGCGCTGCGCGGGTGGCGATGATGATGGTGGGCAGTGTCATCAGCGACAGGGCCAAACCGCCCACCAGAGGCGCCGAGGCGCGGAAGGCCTCGATGCCCATCGTGCCGCCGCCAAACTGGATGAAAGCGGCCAGCGCCAAGATGCCGTAGACGATGGAAGGCACAGCCGCGAGGTTGGAGATATTCACCTCGATAAAGGCGGTCAGGCGGTTTTTTGGGGCGAACTCCTCAAGGTAGATCGAGGCGGCCACCGAGACAGGCAGGCAGACGGCCAGCACCACCAGCATCATCGCCAGCGAGCCAAGCACAGACTGGCCCATGCCCGACTGTTCAGGGCGCAAGTCAGAGGCGTCATTGCCGGTAATGAAGCCCCAGTTGAAGCTCTTGCGGAGCAGGCCTGCGCCTTGCAAGGCGTCGGCCAGATCAAGGTGTTCCGGGCGGATCGCCTTGTCGTCGGCGATGCTGTCGCGGGTGACGCGACCTTTGAGGTAGCCGTCAAGCCGTGAGGAGCCTGCAAGGCTGAGCGTGACGGTTTGACCAAGCTTGTCAGGGTTTTTTAGCACAAACTGGCGCAGCGTGTTTGGCGCCCCAGACGAGAGCAGCGCTTTGGCGGCTTTCTTGTCGAGCACAGCTTTTATGCCTTGGGCTTCCATCGCGCCCTCAAGCCCCGCCACGATCAGCTTGTTATAGCCTGATGTCTTCATCATCGAGCCTTCGGCTTTCTCGATGGCGGCGGTGTCAAGCGCTATAGGAAGGCTCAGGCGGGTTTGCAGGAAAGCCCCCGCGCCATTGCCGATGATCTGCCACAACAGCACGACCAGAAAGAACAGGCCTGCCCCGATGGCAGCAAGGCCATAGGCCTTGAAGCGGCGCTCGGCGCTGTTGCGCTTCTTTGTGCGGGCGCTCTCGGTGTAGAGCGAAGATGCGGCGTTTGTCATGTGTATTGCTCCCGATATTTGGAGACGATGATCTGGGCGAGCACATTCAGGCAGAGTGTTACCACGAAGAGCGTTGTGCCGAGCGCGTAGGCCACAAGCACTTCGGGCGCGGTAAAGTCGGCGTCGCCTGTTAGCTGGCTTACGATTTTCGCGGTGACTGTTGTCATGGCTTCAAACGGGTTGAGCGAAAGCTTGCCCGCGGCCCCTGCCCCGAAAACAACCAGCATCGTCTCGCCGATGGCGCGCGAGGCGGCAAGGATAACCGCGCCAACAATGCCGGGCAAAGCGGCGGGCAGCACGACTTGGCGGATGGTTTCCGAGGGTGTCGCGCCAAGGCCAAGCGAACCGTCGCGCAGCGCCTGTGGCACCGCTGTGATGATGTCATCAGACAGTGAGGAAACGAAGGGAATGAGCATGATTCCCATCACCAGCCCCGCTGTCATCACCGAGGAAGCGCCCTGCATCCAGCCGAGGCCTTCGTTGCCAAAGACCGACATCAGCATCGGCCCGACAGTGAGCAGCGCAAACAGCCCGTAGACGATCGAGGGAATGCCCGCGAGCACTTCCAGCAGCGGCTTTACGGTGCTGCGCACCCTCGCGCTGGCGTATTCGGCAAGGTAGATCGCGGCGAATAGTCCGATCGGCACGGCGACAACCAGTGCTATGAGCGAGATATAGAGCGTGCCCCAGAGCAGCGGAACAAGGCCCAGTGGCTGGCTCGCGCCGCCGCCGGAATGGGGCTGCCATGTGGTTCCGAACAGGTAGTCTTGCCAGTTATAGAGGCGGAAGAATTCGACGGTATTGAAGATCAGCGCGAGGAAAATGCCGATGGTTGTGAGGATGGCAATCCCCGCCGCAAACACCAGCACCGCGCGGACTGTCTTTTCGACAGAGTTGCGGGCGCGGAACTCTTTGGTGGTGCGCAGGTAAGCGAGCATGAGGCCAGCGAGGCCAGCGGCGAGCACCAAGCCCGTTTTCCAGAGGCCCGAGGCGCGTGTTGTGGCGCGGTAGTGTTTGGCGAGGCCGAGCACTTCGGGCGTCACGTCAGAGCCAAGCGCCACACCCACGCCGCCAAGCAGCGCGCGGATGTCTGTTGTGTCGGTGGTGAGGCTGTGGGACTTCGCCTCGGATATGACGCCCTGCTTGACGGCGGTGTTGAGGCCGTCGGCGAGGTTGCGCACATCCGTCATCACCAAATCAAGCGAGGCGCCTTCAGCGACAAGCTCTTGGGGAACAGACTGGGCGATCTGGGCTTTGATTGTCAGCGGGGCGATGACCGACCAGAGCGCAAGCAAGGCCAGCGCTGGCAAGAGCACCATGAGCGCGGCGTTGACCCCGTAGTAGTGCGGGCGCGAGTGCAAGTCGCTTGCCTTGCCCTCGGCTGCGGCCAAGGCACGGCTGCGGCCTAGAAAAAAGCCCAGAGTGGCCAGTGCGGCAAGGCAAAGAAGTAAGATAGATGCAGACATATCGCCCCCAGCGAAAAAGTTGGTTGCGGCCCTGCGTGTGAGGGCCACAACCGTTTGGCTTACCTGTTTGGCTTACATGCCCGAGTTCAGTGTTGCTTCGTCAGCGACCATGGCTTGTGTCTTGGCAAGCTCGGGGTCCGCCACGAGGCCGTATTCCGCGAGCGGCCCGTCGGGGCCTGCCAGCTCGTCAGCGACGAAAAACTGGGCGTATTCCTTGAGGCCCGGGATCACGTCGATGTGCGCCTTCTTCACGTAGAAGTAGAGCGGGCGCGAAACGGGGTATTCGCCTGTCGAGATCGTCTCGGTGTTGGGAACAACGCCAGCAACCGTGCTAACTTTCAGTTTGTCAGTGTTGTTTTCATAAAACGACAGCCCGAAGACGCCGACACCGGCAGGGTTTGAGGCGATACGGGCCAATGTTTCGGTGTAGTCCCCGTCGATGTCGACAGATTTGCCGTCAGCGCGCACGCCGTAGCAGGCCTTTGACGCGGCTTTCTTGTCGCCACCGTTTTCGGCCATATAGGCGTCAAACGCGCCCGTGGCTTTGCAACCTTCGAGAAGAACCTTAACTTCGAAAACTTCGCGCGTGCCGTGCTTTGTACCCGGAATATAGCCCGCGATTTCTTCAGCTGGCAGGGCGGCGTTGAAGTCGCTCCACGTCTGGTGCGGGTTGTCGGCGAGCTTGCCGTCAACCATGACTTTCGCGCCAAGCGCGTTGAAGATGTCGGCGGGCTCGAAGCCGGAATAGGCCGGGCCGTCTTTCTGGCTGGCGAAAACGATGCCGTCATATCCGATGCGCACTTCGATGATGTCCGTCACACCCGCTTCGGCGCAGGCTTTGACTTCTTTATCCTTGATCTTGCGTGAGGCGTTCGCGATGTCGATTGTGTTTTCACCGACGCCTTCGCAAAAGCGCTTAAGGCCCGCTGACGAGCCGCCTGATTCAACAACAGGTGTCGGGAAGTCGGTGTTCTCGCCAAAGGCTTCGGCGACGATGGATGCGTAAGGCAGAACCGTTGATGAACCGGCGACTTGCACGTTGTCGCGCGCGGCTGCGGTTGTGGCAGATACAGCGGCCAGAGCGGCGGCTGAAACGGTTGCTTTCATAAATGACATTGCATAGCTCCTGAATGCGTTTGCAAGCCTTCACAGCGAAGGCCCTCGCCGCCCCTGTTAAGCGCGCTTGGCTATGCTTTTGTGACACCCATGTAACAGCTTTATGACAGTGTGGTTTTTTTCGGCAAAAGCACCTCGAACGTGCTGCCTTTCCCGAATTCAGACGTGACGCGCAGCCTGCCGCGATGGCGCGAGACGATGTGTTTGACGATGGCAAGGCCAAGGCCTGTGCCGCCCACTGCGCGCGAGCGGTGATTGTCGACGCGGTAAAAGCGCTCGGTGAGGCGGGGGATGTGCAGCGGGTCAATGCCTTGCCCTGTGTCACTCACCGAAAGACGCAGACCAGCGCCGCGCAGGGCGTTTATATGGGCATCTTCTGTGAGGCTGACGTCAACTTTTGCAGCCGAGCCGCCGTATTTCACAGCGTTCTCCAGCAGGTTGGAAAGCACCTGACGGAGCTGGTCGGCGTCGCCTGTGACATAAAGCGGCGCCATGGGGGCTGTCAGCGTGAGGGTGGCCCCTGCGCGCGCAGCAGTGCTTTCAAAGGCTGTAACCGCTGCGCGCACCAGAGCACTCATGTCGACCGCCTCGCTGGGCCTCTGGCGCTCTTGGCGCTCAACACGGCTGAGCGAGAGCAGATCAGCGACCAAACGCTCCATGCGCGCGGCCTCCTCGGACATGATCGCCAAGAAGCGCTCTTGGGCGGCCTTGTCATCTTTGGCGGGCCCTTGCAGGGTCTCTATAAAGCCCATCAAGGCCGTCAGGGGCGTGCGCAGCTCGTGGCTCACGTTGGCAATAAAGTCGCGGCGCTGCTGTCCGGCCTGTTCAAGGTGGGAGACATCTTCAAAGCTCACCAGAACCAGAGGCGATGTGCTGCCCGCAAGCACCGCCGATTGCGCGACATAAACAGAATCACCCTCGGCATGTGAGACAATATAGCGCGTCTGGCGCGCACCGCCGTCAGCCAGTGATGCGCTGATGGCGGCCACAAGCTCTGGCTGACGCAAGGCCGAAACATAGTGTCTGCCGACAAGTTCGGCATCTAGCAGGTTTGCCGCGCTTTTATTGGCCATAACGATGCGTTCGTTGGCGTCAATCAGCACCGCCGGAACACGCAGGGCCTCTAGAACAGATTTGACGGAGTCCAGAAGCATGTGACGGCCTTGTTGTTTTGGAGGTCTAAACTGTCATTGCTCAAAGATCGGCATTTTACCTGATCCTGTGACAATGACAATTCCACAATATCAGCAATTGATCTGCCCTACCACGGCGGTAAGCTGGACTTATAACTCGTTGTCTTTTTCAATCAGTCTCATTGTTCATGTTCATATTCTTTTGGGGGGAATTCAAAAATGAGCTTCATATCACAACCTATGAAAGCCTTGGTGTTAAGCCTTGGTTGTGCGTCGGAAAGCGGGCCACGGAGCAGCGCTCGCAACAGCTATCACAAGGCGACGATGCAGCAGCTCACCCCGTCCATGCTGACGGTTTTGAAACCGGATGCTGTTATGGCGTGGCTGTTCTGCTCTGACTACGACATCTGCGACGTGGCGCGCGTTTTGAGCGCAGCGCGTTACAGTGGCCAGCTAATTGCCGTGTCCGACCCGTTGCCAAACAAGGCCATGGTGTGCCGCGAGATAAAGGCGATGTTCCCGGGCCTTCGGTTTGATCTGAGCTTCACAGCCAAGGTTGGCGACGCGGCGCGAGACTACTACGAGACAGTAGCTTTAGAGGACGCCTCTGGGAGTGCCCTAGAGCACGCGTAAACTGTCGCGAAAGCGGCGCATGTTGTCTTGATAGTGCTGCGCGCTGGCTGTCAGCATCGCATGTGCCGCTGCGTCGAGCGTTTTCACAACCTTGCCGGGGCTGCCCATGACAAGCGAGCCATCGGGGATAACCTTGTTCTCGGTGATCAGTGCCCCTGCCCCGATCAGGCAGTTGTTGCCGATCTTGGCGCCATTCAGAACGATCGCGCCCATGCCGATGAGGGAGTTGTCGCCGATCGTGCAGCCATGCAGCATGACTTTGTGGCCTATCGTACAGTTGACACCGATTGTAAGCGGGTAGCCGACATCGGTGTGCATGACGGTGTTTTCCTGCACGTTGCTGCCTGCGCCGATGGTGATTGTCTCGTTGTCGCCGCGCAGCGTGCTGCCAAACCAGACAGAGGCCCCCTCTTCAAGGACAACATTGCCGATCACGTTGGCGTCGGGTGCGACCCATGTGTCGTCAGCGCATGTCGGGGCGGTGTCGCCCAAAGCGTAGAGTGTCATGTCATATCCTCGAATTCGGCCTGCAGCCGGCGCACATGCTCAACAAGGTGCGGCTGCTGGATGCGGCGGTTGCGGCGTGATGTGATGATCGTCTTGAGGCGCTCTTCGGTTTCGTCGAGGTCTTCGTTGATCAGCACGTAGTCATAGGCGTCCCACCGCGAGATTTCATCCCAGCTTTTACGCATCCGCTTCTCTATGACCTCGGCACTGTCCTGGCCACGGCCAACAAGCCTGCGGTAGAGCTCCTTGATGGAGGGCGGCAGGATGAAGATACTCAGCGTGTGCGCCCCGAGGGCCGAGTTGCGGATTTGCTGTGCGCCTTGCCAGTCGATGTCAAACAGCACGTCTTTGCCCTGTTTGATCGCCTTCTCGACAGAGGCGCGCGGGCTGCCGTAGAAGTTGCCGAAGACGTGGGCGTGCTCGAGCATGCCGTCATTGGCGACTGTCTTCTTGAAGGCTTCCTCGGTGAGAAAGTGGTAGTCGCGGCCGTTCTTTTCGCCGTCGCGCGGCGCGCGTGTTGTCGCGGAGACCGAGAACTTGATGCTTGGATCCCAAGCGATCAGCCGTTTGGAGAGCGTTGATTTGCCTGCCCCTGAAGGCGAGCTCAGGATGATCAGCAGGCCGCGTCTGTCTGGTGTCTTGGCAGGCATAGGCGTTACTCCACGTTCTGGATTTGCTCGCGCATCTGGTCGATGGTGGCCTTGAGATCAAGGCCAATGCGGGTGAGCGCGCTGTTTTGGGACTTCGAGCAAAGCGTGTTGGCCTCGCGGTTGAACTCCTGGCTGAGAAAGTCGAGTTTGCGCCCGACTGGGCCACCTGCGGCCAAAAGCTCGCGGGCTGCTGCGACATGGGCGTGCAGGCGGTCTAGCTCTTCGGTGATGTCGGCTTTTACGGCGAGCATGGCCAGCTCCTGAGCAATGCGGGCTTCGTCGACATCGGCGTTTTCAAGCACGCGCGCCACGTTGTCGCGAAACGCGGCTTCACTTTCGGCTTTACGGGCCAGAGCAGCGTCTTTGGCTTGGGCGGTGAGTGTTTCGATCAGGGTGAGCTGCTCGCTGATCACCGCTTCCAGCGCCGCGCCTTCACTGTTGCGCATGGCGAGGTAGGCTTTGAGCACTGGTGCAAAGTCCTCTTGCAGGGCTTTGAGCAGTGGTGCCGGGTCATCTTCCGTCATGCTCGTGTCCATCACCCCGCGTTGGCCGACAATGTCTGCGGCGGTGCTGGGGGCGAGCGAAAGGCCTTCGGCCATGGCCTGCTCTTCGATCTGGTGCATGGCGCTGAGAACCGAGGCCAGCTGCGCTTCGTTCAGGCTCAGCGAGGCGGCGGCGTCTTCGCGCGTCAGTCGCAGCCCGACGGTGATGTTGCCGCGCGCTGTGGCGGCGCCGACATCCTTGCGTAGGCGCGCTTCAAGCCCTGTGATCCAGTCGGGCACGCGAATGCGCAGGTCTTGCCCCTTGCCGTTGACAGAGCGCAGCTCCCAGCTCCAGCTGTGCGGGCCAAAACTGCCCTTACCCGATGCAAACCCAGTCATAGAAGCGATCACGTAACATTCCTTTGATATTTGCCACGGTGTTAGCGTTTATGCCCCCTTGCCTGCAAGCCCTCGCTTGGCAGCGTTAACCAAAGCTTGCGTTTTCGGCTAAAATTTAAAGAAATCTGTGCGATATTAATAAAGCGATAAGGATTTGTTCATAAATCTTAATAAACAGGCCTGATCGTGCTGGATGCTTTTTGACAGCGGACTCGTTAGCTTTGTGCGGGATGGTTTAGATGAATATCGATGGACATGTGATTGATTTGTCAAAGAAACGCGGCCTTAACAGATTTAGCGCCTGTCGTCAGGTAGAGGCCTATTGGGAGGGCCTACGCGGCTCTGAACTGGTGCCAAACCGTTCACAGATTGATCCGCGTGGCATTGAGGATGCGTTAAACAATGCATTTATTCTTGAAGCCATCGGCGCTGGCAATGCCCGCGTGCGCATTGCCGGCACACATCTGAACGAGCTGATGGGGATGGAAGTGCGCGGCATGCCGATCAGCACGTTTTTCACCCCTGCCTCACGCGACGCCTTTTCGCGCGCCATCAAGAGCGTTCTGGAAAGCCCCGCGACCATGCAGCTCACGTTGCGCGGCGAAAAGAGCTGGGCGCAACCTACGATGGAGGCCAAAATGCTGCTTCTACCTCTGCGCAGCGATCTTGGCGATATCACCCGCATTATGGGCTGTCTCGAAACGCTTGGCGCCGTCGGAACGACCCCGCGGCGCTTTGAGCTGCTCGGAGCAGAAAAGCGCAAACTCATGCAGAAGGAAGACAGGCCTTTGGGCGCGCCACGCGCTGTTCCACAAACTGAACCTGTTCTGCCAGAGCCCGGCTTTGCCGAGCCGACCGGCCCCTTTGAGCGGCCACAAGGCGAGGTCAACTCAAAGCGCCCGAGCTATCTCAAACTGGTCAAGTAAGCGCCTTTTGCTTGCTTGAAGCGGGGGCTTGTGCGAAGTCGCAGGCACCCTGGAGCAGCTTGAGTTTTACATGCCACATCTCTTTCTTCGCCCTCACGGCAACCTCGGAAACCAGATGATGCAGCTGATGACAGCGCAGGCCTTGGCGCGCGCTGTGCCGGATTTGACTTATTCGGGCTATAACATTCCCGCGTGGGGCCTCTCCAAGGGACGGGTGCGCAACAACCGCCCGCCTCTGCCACGGATTATCACGCAAGACATTGATCTTGATGCGGTTATTGACATGATGAAGCGCGGAGAGCTGCCACTTGCTGTGCTGCGTGTGATTGCGCTGCAAGTGGCGTTTTACGGCGATGTCGACGCCTACCGCAGCCTGTTTCCACCGCTGATGGAGCCTGCCGAGACCGCGGGCGAAGGCGAGATCCTGATCAACGTGCGCGGCGCCGAGATATTGAAGAAGCGCTCGACTGTCTATGGCCCTGTGCATGTCGCATACTATGAGCGCATCCTGGAGGAAACAGGCCTTGCGCCCGTGTTTCTGGGGCAATTGGGCGACGACTATAACACCGAGCTGTTGAAAGCCCGCTTCCCGCAAGCGCGGTTTGTGCACAGTCGCGGGGCGATCAACGACTTTGAAGCCATCCGCAATGCGCGCCATATCGTGGCCAGTGTTAGTTCCTTCTCGTGGCTGGCCGCGTGGCTGTCGCATGCCGAGACGATCCATCTGCCGCTGCTTGGGCTGCTCAACCCGCAACAGCGGCCCGACATTGCGCTCTCTCCGATCAATGACGCGCGCTACAGGTTCGATCTGTTTCCGGTGCGCGAATGGGTCGGAAGTCAGGCGCAGATCGCCGAGCTTGCGGGGGCTGACCCATCACGCCGTATTGATACGCCAGAGTTGGCAGGCCTTCTCAAAACAGCGCGTGACAGCCGCGCCGAAGTGCGCGCGCAGACGATAAAAGCCCTGCGGCGGGATGCGCGCAGGGCTTTAAAGCTGTATCCGGTTTTGCGCAGGATCTACCCTGCCAGTTAACTTTAAGTTAGCCCTTTAACCGTTTGCTGCCTTTAGGTTTTCTTGGCGAAGCGCTGTCAATTCCTCGGCAACGAGGAAGGCCAGTTCGAGCGATTGTGAGGCGTTGAGGCGCGGATCGCAGGCTGTGTGGTAGCGGCTTGAGAGGTCTTCATCACTGACCGCGCGCACGCCGCCTGTGCATTCTGTCACGTCCTGGCCTGTCATCTCGAAATGCACGCCGCCCGGCACTGTGCCGTGTTGCTTGTGCACCGCAAAGAACTCGCGCACTTCCGCCAGCACCATGTCAAACGGGCGGGTCTTGTAGCCCGAGCTTGATTTGATGGTGTTGCCATGCATCGGATCGCAGACCCAGAGCACCTTCGCGTCGATCTCCTGCACGGCGGCGATGAGGCGCGGCAGGTGCTCGGCCACTTTGCCCGCGCCAAAACGGGCGATGAGCGTCAGGCGGCCCTCTTCGTTTTCGGGGTTGAGCTTGCCGATCAGTTCCTTGAGGTCTTCCGCTGTCGTTGTCGGGCCGCATTTGAGGCCGATCGGGTTCAGCACACCGCTGGCGAAGTCGACGTGGGCACCGTCGGGCTGGCGCGTGCGATCGCCGATCCAGACCATGTGGCCAGAGCCAGCGAGCCAGTTGCCTGACGTGCTGTCGAGGCGCGTGAGCGCTTCTTCGTATTCCAGCAGAAGCGACTCGTGGCTTGTGTAGAAGTCAACCGTGCTGAACTCATGCGTCGTACCGCCGGTGATACCGGCCGCTGCCATGAAGTCGATGCTGTCTTGAATGCGCGTCGCGATGTCCTGGTATTTGGCCGTGCCTTGCCCTTCGGCAAAGCCCAGTGTCCAAGAGTGAACGCGGTGCATGTCGGCGAAACCACCTGTCGAGAAGGCGCGCAGCAAGTTGAGCGTTGCGGCCGACTGCATGTAGGCTTGTAGCATTTTCTCGGGGTTTGGAATGCGCGCCTCGGCGGTGAAATCAAGCTCGTTGATGATATCACCACGGAAGCTTGGCAGCTCTACGCCATCAACTGTTTCGGTGTCCGCCGAGCGCGGCTTGGCAAACTGCCCCGCCATGCGGCCAACCTTAACAACAGGCACTTTCGCGCCATATGTCAGCACCATAGCCATTTGCAGCATGACTTTAAATGTGTCGCGAATGCCATCGGCTGTGAACTGCTCGAAGCTTTCGGCGCAATCGCCGCCTTGCAGCAGGAAAGCTTCGCCACGGGCCGCGGCGGCCAGTTCTTCTTTCAGGCGACGGGCTTCGCCGGCAAAAACAAGCGGAGGATACTTTGAAAGCTTGGCTTCCACAGCTTCAAGGGCGTCTTGATCGGTATATGCCGGCATCTGGATCCTTGGCTTTGCGCGCCAGCCAGATTTTGTCCATTCCGTCATAGTCTTTACTCCAGTTTGTCTTGTGCAAGAACGCCTTATAACGCGCCCCACGCCGCGTGGCCATATGTGATTTGAAACAGCTCTTGCAAGGCGTCGTTTCTGTCTTCATTGGGGCTTTTGAGCCTCCAGCGCGTGGGCTTTCAGGAAAACGCGTGGAAAACTCGCGTCTTGACGTATGAGAAAACCTTAGGCCAAGTGCTGTAAAGCGGCATATAATGTCGCAGCCCTACCAAGAAAGAAACAGATGAGTCTTCAGCGCCCTACCATCAAAGTCACGCAGGCCTCAAACACACCAAAGCGGTTTGTGTTTGTTTTGCTCGACGACTTTACTCTGCTGAGCTTTGCTTCGGCGGTTGAAGCCCTGCGTATTGCCAACCGGATGTCGGAGAGCACGCTCTATAGTTGGGAGTTGATGGGTGAAGGCGGAATAACCGTCACCTGCTCGGCGGGCACCGAGTTCAAGGTTGATCGTGACCTTGGCGAAATCGGGCGCGACGACACTGTGATGATCTGCGGCGGTATCAACATTCAGGCGGCGACCACCAAGAAGCTGATTTCGTGGATGCGGCGCGAAGCGCGCAAGGGCGCCGTTATGGGCGGGCTGTGCACGGCGGCTTTTTCCCTGGCCAAGGCGGGGCTTCTGGACGGCAAGCGCGCCACGATCCACTGGGAGAACCAGGACAGCTTCGCCGAGGAGTTCGAGGAAGTCGAGTTGACCAAATCGGTTTTCGTTGTCGACAAGACCCGCCTCACAACGGCAGGCGGCACAAGCTCGATTGACCTGATGCTCAAGCTGATTGCCAATGACCATGGCGAGGAACTTGCCAATGCGGTTGCCGACCAGCTGATTTACAGCTCGATCAGAACCGACCAAGACACGCAACGCCTGTCAGTGCCGACACGCATCGGCGTGCGCCACCCCAAGCTGTCGCTGGTGATCCAGATGATGGAAAGCAACATCGAAGAGCCGATCAGCCCTGCCATTCTGGCGAAAGATGTCGGCATGTCGACGCGCCAGCTTGAGCGGCTGTTTCGCCGCTACCTTAACCGCTCGCCAAAGCGCTACTACATGGAGTTGCGCCTGCAAAAGGCGCGCAACCTTCTGATGCAAACGGATATGAGCGTCATCAACGTGGCGCTGGCCTGTGGCTTTGCTTCGCCCAGCCATTTCTCCAAATGCTACCGCAGCCACTACAACACAACGCCCTACCGCGAGCGAGGCTCACAGGCGACGCGCCTGTCGATCTGATGACAAGGGGCGCAGCCATCGCCCTGTCCGTTTTGGGTGCGCTTGGCGTGTTTCTAACCGCTGCCTTTTTGATCGCCCTCTCCTGGTTTGACCCGACATTGGGCGGCTTGCGGCCCCATGCCGTGTTTGGCAACCTCAAGACATACAGCCTGCCCGAGCTTGTTGCCCTGTCCGATGACCCCGTTGTTGACGCGGTTTTGATCCGTGACGAATACCACGAGAAACAAGGCGCTTCGGGGTGGTTTGCACTGACAGGCGCACAGCTGCAAAACGAGGAGCTGCGCTTTGGCTTTGCCGGGGCGCTTGACTACAACCCAACGATCTTTGTGTCTGGGCCCAAGAGTTGCGGTGTCGGACAGCCGCGCAAAGCGATCATTGCGCTTGAGCCAAGCCGCGCCAAGGGCGGCTTTGTAGGACGCTCGACTTGCACCCGCCCCAAGATGGATTTGCGCGAGGTGATTGAACAGGCAACGCCAGTTGAGCGCCATGTCTGGAGTGATGTGCCACAGTCAAAATACCTTGAGCTGCGCAGACAGGTTTTGGCCAAGCCAAACAGTGGCGTTCTGTTAGGCCCGATCAACCGCAAGCTAGACGCCGCCCCTTTTGAGCGACGCGTTTTACTGCCTGTTGTGCAAGAGAGTCCGGCCTGGCCGATCTACAAGATCCGAAATGCCATCAGTGAACAGATCGCGGCCCTTGTTATGCCCGAAGGGGTGACGGCAACGGCTGGTTATGTTCAGCTGACCTATTCTGATCAGGACGGCGCGGAGAAAGTGTTTCTCAAGAGCGGCGAGGATGCTTTGGCCATCACCGGTGGGCGCATGTTCCAGCCCTATGCAAGTTTTCGGTGTTCACAAGCCGCTAAGGCCTTTTGCAACGAGGTCACTGCAGATTGGGTTACGCCTGAGCTGAACAAACGCAGCCTCACCGCTGCTGACATCGACAGGCTCCTGGGCACAGCTGTTTTGATCGAAGGCGCAGCACAGGCAAATTACCTGACACCAGAGGCGCTCAGGCGCAGCGCGGCCTATGTGGCACCGCTGACAGAAACCCGCGTGAGCTTTGCGTTTTACAAGCTCATGGCGCCGTGATGCGATAAAGTGCGCCGTTGCCTTCGCTGAGAAACCAGATAGCGCCTTGCGGGCCGATCCGAACGTCGCGCACGCGCAGGGTTTCGGGCGTTGAAATGCGCTCTAGCTCTTGGGTGCCGCCCGCTGCGAGCACCGAGATCATGTCAAACTTGAGCGAGCCGACAAGAAATTTGCCCGCCATGTCCGGCCAGCCTTCACCTGAGTGGATCGCAAAGCCGGACGGGGCAATCGACGGGTCCCAGTAAAACACCGGCTGCTCCAACCCGTCTTTGGCCGTGCCTTCGCCGATTTTCGCTCCGGAATAGTGTTTGCCATAAGCGATGATCGGCCAGCCATAGTTTTTGCCGTCTTCGATGCGGTTGATTTCATCGCCACCCTGCGCACCGTGCTCGTGCGCCCAAAGCTGGCCTTGCGCGTCAAAAGCAAGCCCTTGGGGGTTGCGGTGGCCCTTTGTCCAGTTCTTTACGGTGCCTGAGGGCTCGATGCGCACGATCATGCCATTGTGGCGGGCGTCATCCTGTGCTGCGGGGCGATCGCCCCTGTCGCCCATGGTAAGAAAGAGGTTCCCGCGCGCGTCTTGCGCCAAACGTCCGCCGAAATGGCGGCCACTCTGGCTGTCGGTTTGCATCGCGAAGACCTCCTCTAGGTTTTCGAGCTGAAGACCGTTCAGCCGGGCTTTAGACACCGCCGTGCCGATGGAAGAGCCGCTGTCCAGCGCATAGCTGAGATAAAGCACGCCGCTTTGCGCAAAATCGAACGCAGGCAGCACATCAAACAGCCCGCCCTGCCCGATTTGGCGTATCGCGGGAAGCCCGTTTATTTCGGCGCGAGAACCGTCTTTGCCGAGCAAGAACAGCTTTCCGCGTTTCTCGGTGACCAAAACCTCTCCTGTGGGCAAAAAGCCGATGCTCCATGGGCCCTGAAAGCCGCCTGAGACCAACTCGATCCGGTAGGGTTGGGCTGCGCTCAAACTGGCCCAGAAAAGAAGCGCAAGGCATGATATAAAGCGCACGAGAGCGGCTCCTTTAATTTTTCCTGTTCTCGTTAGGTAAATATGAATTCAGGCTTTTCTTTTCAAATCGAGCGCAATAGGCTCCGCTCCGGACTTAAAGTTCCAATTTGGGAGAATACAAAATGAAAAAGTTTCTTATGGCAACAGCCGCCTCAGCCCTTATGGCAGGAACGGCATTTGCAGACGACGTCAAAATTGGCGTGATCTTCGGCTTCACGGGCCCGCTCGAATCCATCACGCCAGCGATGGCCGCGGGGGCTGAGCTGGCGATGAAAGAAGTCACAGACAGCGGCAAGTTCATGGGCGGCTCGGCCGTCATGCCTGTGCGCGGCGACTCAACCTGCATCGACGCGGCTGCGGCCACGGCGGCGGCTGAACGTCTTGTAACGTCAGATGGCGTTGCGGGTATCGTTGGCGCGGACTGCTCTGGCGTAACCGGCGCGATCCTGCAAAACGTGGCACGCCCGAACGGCGTTGCTATGGTGTCACCCTCCGCAACAAGCCCCGGCCTGTCGACGGCTGAAGACGACGGCTTGTTCTTCCGCACAGCACCGTCTGATGCGCGCCAAGGCGTGATCGTCACCAACATCCTGCAAGACCGCGGTGTTAAAGAGATCGCCCTCACCTACACAAACAACGACTACGGCAAAGGCCTCGCCGATGCGATCAAGTCAGAGTTTGAAGCCGCTGGCGGCACCGTGACCATCGTCTCAGCGCATGAAGACGGCAAAGCCGACTACGCGGCTGAAGTTGGCGCCCTCGCGTCAGCGGGCGGCGAAGTGCTGGTTGTGGCTGGCTACGTTGACCAAGGCGGCTCGGGCATCGTGCGTGCGGCTCTGGACGCGGGCGCATTTGACACCTTCTACTTCCCTGACGGGATGGTTGGCGCAAAGCTCAACGAAAACTTCGGCGCAGAGCTGAACGGTTCTTACGGCGCATACCCCGGCACTGACAGCACGGGCGCTGCGACATTCGTAGAAATGGCCAAAGGCGCAGGCTTTGACGGCACTAGCGCGTTTGCGCCTGAAAGCTACGACGCGGCTGCGCTTATGATGATGGCGATGGCAAAAGCTGGCTCAGCCAACTCTGCCGAGTACAAAGACCACATCATGGATCTGGCAAACGCACCTGGCGAGCAAATCTTCCCGGGTGAGCTGGCCAAGGCGCTTGATCTCATCGCAGCTGGCACTGACATCGACTATGTCGGCGCAACAGCGGTTGAGCTTGTGGGCGCTGGCGAGTCAGCGGGCAACTACCAAGAGATCGAGTTCAAGGACGGGTCCTACTCGACAATCGGTTACCGCTAAGTCTTAGCGTTTGACAAAAGACAGCCCGAGGCGTGCTTCGGGCTGTTTTCCTATTTGACGGGACAATTGGGGGGAGACGTGCATGATTGAAGTGCATGATCTGCATAAGCATTTCGGCGGGTTTCATGCCGTGGACGGGGCTTCGTTGCGTATTGATCAAGGCTCTATCACGGGGCTTATCGGGCCGAACGGTGCGGGCAAAACCACACTGTTCAACGTGATCGCGGGGGTTTTGCCGCCCACGTCGGGTCGCGTGACGATGATGGGCGAAGACATCACCGGACTTGCGCCGCACGAGCTGTTTCACAAGGGCTTGCTGCGCACTTTCCAGATTGCCCATGAGTTCAGCTCGATGACATGCCGCGAGAACCTGATGATGGTTCCGGGCAACCAGTCGGGCGAAGTGCTGTGGAACACGTGGTTTGGCCGCAAGCGGATTGCCAATGAAGAACGCGCGTTGCGGGCCAAGGCTGACGAAGTGCTGGAGTTTCTCACCATCGAACACTTGGCCGACCACAAGGCGGGGCAAGTTTCGGGCGGCCAGAAGAAGCTGCTGGAGCTAGGCCGCACGATGATGGTGGATGCCAAGATTGTCTTTCTGGACGAGGTTGGCGCGGGTGTGAACCGCACGCTGCTTTATACGATTTCTGACACAATCAAGCGGCTCAACGAAGAGCGCGGCTATACGTTTGTCGTGATCGAGCACGACATGGACTTTATCGAACGGCTCTGTGACCCCGTCATTTGTATGGCTGAGGGGCGCGTGTTGGCGGAAGGCACGCTGGCCGAGATCAAGGCCAACGAACAGGTTATCGAGGCCTATCTTGGCACGGGTTTGAAGAACAAAGACAAGGTGGGCGTGTGATGGGCGAATGTCGATTGGGGCTCTGCCCCAAACCCCGGGATATTTGTAAAGAGAAGAAGGGGGCGCGGTATGTCTGAGCCATTTCTGATTGGCAAGAATATGACGGGTGGCTACGGCAAGGACGGCCCTGATATTTTGCACGACTGCACGATTGCTGCGGAAAAGGGCGAGATTGCTGTCATCGTCGGGCCGAATGGCGCGGGCAAGTCCACCGCCATGAAGGCGCTTTTCGGCATGCTGAACCTGCGCGGCGGCTCGGTTATGCTGGATGGCGAGGACATTTCCAAACTGTCGCCGCAAGACCGTGTTGTGAAGGGCATGGGGTTTGTGCCCCAGACCAGCAACATTTTCACCAGTATGACAGTTGAAGAGAACCTCGAGATGGGGGCGTTTATCAGAACCGATGATTTCTCTGACACGATGACGCAGATTTATGATCTGTTTCCGATTTTGAAAGAGAAGCGCTTTCAGGCGGCGGGCGAGCTTTCGGGTGGACAGCGCCAGCAAGTCGCCGTGGGCCGTGCGCTGATGACACAGCCCAAGGTGCTTATGCTTGATGAGCCGACAGCAGGGGTTTCTCCGATCGTGATGGACGAGCTGTTTGACCGCATCATTGACGTGGCGCGCACCGGCATCCCCATTTTGATGGTGGAGCAGAATGCACGGCAAGCGCTTGAAATTGCTGATAAAGGCTATGTTCTGGTGCAGGGTGCAAATGGCCACACGGGCACTGGCAAAGAGCTGCTCGCGGACCCGGACGTGCGCCAGAGCTTTTTGGGGGGCTGAGCATGAAGGCGATTTTGTGCAGCGCTCTAATGATGTTGGCGACGGCGGCACAAGCCGAGACCAGCAAACTTAGCTGCGAGATGACGCAGTCCTGCACGGCGCAGGGCAAATGTGGGGCTTTGGCGAAGCCTGTTGTGATCGGATTTTGCGATGAAGGCAGCCGTATTCTTGTGGCGACCAAGGGCGGCAAGACCACGCATCTCAAGCGCATCAAAGACGAGGAAGCTTACGCCAAGCGGCCTTACAAAGTGATGAAGGGCAAGCGGATCGATGTTGGCCAATGGGTGGACCTTGACGCCAAAGTCGGCGCGCCGAACCTGATCACGTTTGTGATGCATGAGGCCAGCCCAACGGCGGCGCTGTTTCGCGGTGACCCGCTCAAGCAACGCGGCCTTGGCTATTTGTTTGGCAGCTGCACGCAGCAAACCGTCAACCGATGCAAGGCGAACAAATGATGCTGCGCGCCTGTCATTCTCTGGCTCTGCTCTGTGCTATGGCCCCTGTCATGGCGCATGCCGAAGCCACCTGTATTGCGCATGAGCAATGCCGCGGTGATGCGCAGAACATGTGCGCGCCCTCCTCACTGCGGATTGACGTTGTCCGACAAGGCAGCGGAGCGGTTCTGACGATCGACCGTCAGGGGCCTTACAAGGCGAGCCTGCACCGCGAGGGCGACACACAGCTTGTAACGCTGGAAAGTTTCGGCGGCGCATACCAGCTGAGCGTTAAGTCGCATGGCGGCTTTACCTACCTCGGCAACCGCGGCAAACGCTTTAACGGGCATTGCGAGGGCACGCTATGAGGGGCTTGATTGCTGCGATGCTGTTGCTGCCAGCCCCACTTTGGGCCGAAGGCATCGCTTGCACGTTCACCACCGAGTGCTTTGAGGCGGATGCCTGCACCGAGGCGAATTTCGCGGCGGAGGTCGCGGTTGAAAACGAGCGCATCAGCACCGAGTTCGGCGATCTGACGATTGTCGCGGTCAAGCGCACCCCCGCCAACCTGACGCTGTTTGCGACGGGCGATGGCGCGGAATACTTGCTGTCAGTCACCCCGCAAGCGGCACGGCTGACAACCCATGCCAACGAAGGGCCAATGGTTATTTCCTACCTTGGCACATGTGAAGGAGCCTTCTGATGGATCTACTGAACGCCTTTGTGGCACTTGCTAACTTTGTGCTGATCCCCGCGACGGCTTACGGCGCGCAGCTTGCGCTTGGCGCGCTCGGGGTGACGCTTATTTACGGCATCCTGCGGTTTTCCAACTTCGCACATGGCGACACGATGGCCTTTGGGGCCATGGTGACGGTGCTGTTTACGTGGTGGTTCCAGAGCATGGGGATCAGCTTTGGGCCCCTGCCCACGGCGCTCTTGGCCCTGCCCTTCGGGATTTTGGGCTGCATCACCTTGGTGCTGTTCACCGACCGCGTTGTTTACAAGTTCTACCGCGAGCAGAAGGCCAAGCCTGTTATTTACGTGATCGTCTCGATGGGCGTTATGTTTATCATGAACGGGCTTGTGCGCTTTATCATCGGCCCAGACGACCAGCGCTTTGCCGATGGCGAGCGCTTTATCGTTTCGGTGCGCGAGTTCAAGGCGATGACCGGCCTTAAAGAGGGCCTCGCGATCAAGACAACGCAGGGCATCACCGTTGTGACAGCGGTTGTCGTGGTGGCTGTGCTGTTCTGGTTTCTCAAACGCACGCGCACAGGCAAGTCGATGCGCGCCTATTCGGACAACGAAGACTTGGCCCTTCTGTCGGGCATCAACCCTGAGCGTGTTGTCATGTATACTTGGATGATCGTGGCCACATTGGCGACAATCGCCGGCGTGCTTTACGGGCTGGACAAGACATTCAAACCCTTCGTCTATTTCCAGCTTTTGCTGCCGATCTTTGCCTCGGCCATTGTTGGCGGGCTTGGCAACCCTCTGGGAGCAATTGCTGGGGGGTTTGTCATCGCATTTTCTGAAGTGACCATCACCTATGCGTGGAAGAAAGTGCTTGTCTATGCGATGCCCGAAAGCCTTGAGCCTAATGGCCTCGTGCAGCTTTTGAGCACTGACTATAAATTCGCTGTGAGCTTTGTGATCTTGCTGATCGTGCTGCTCTTCAAGCCAACAGGACTGTTCAAGGGGCAATCGGTATGAGCGAGACAACTCGAAACACTCTCTATTTCGCCATCGTCGCGGGGCTTATTCTTGGCACGGGCTTTTTGCAGTCGTGGAACTCTGCGTTGTTTATTCTCAACATGGGGCTGATTTCGGCAATCATGGCGCTTGGCGTGAACTTGCAGTGGGGTTTTGCCGGCTTGTTTAACGTTGGCATCATGGGCTTTGTGGCGCTTGGCGGGCTTGCGACCGCGCTGGTTGCCATGCCGCCCATTCCCGAAGCCTGGAGCGCGGGCGGTGTGCGCCTTCTCGCGGGGCTTGCGCTTTTGGTGATGAGCATCGTTTCAACCGTTCTGGCGTATAAGCGCATGGAGGCTGGCAAGCTCAGAACGCTGGCGATGCTGGCGATCCTGACCATCGGCTTTTTTGCTTTCCGCGCGGTGTTTGATGGCGGCGTTGAGGCTGTTGAGGCAATCAACCCTGCCAATGCGGGCAATATCGGCGGGCTTGGCCTGCCTGTGCTCATCGCTTGGCCTGTCGGCGGGTTGCTGGCTGCGGGCGCGGCTTGGCTAATCGGCAAAACCGCCCTTGGCTTGCGCTCTGACTATCTCGCGATTGCGACGCTCGGGATTGCCGAGATCATCATCGCGGTGATGAAGAACGAAGACTGGATGGCGCGTGGTGTGAAAAACGTGATCGGCCTACCCCGCCCTGTGCCTTACGAGATCGATTTGCAGAACTCGGCGAGCTTTGTCGAGAAGGCTTCAAACCTTGGCATTGACCCTGTCACAGCCTCGACGCTTTGGGTGAAGACGCTTTATGCGGGCTTGTTTGCCATTGTGCTGCTGGTGCTGTTTCTGATGGCGCAGGCCGCGCTCAAGAGCCCTTGGGGCCGTATGATGCGCGCCATTCGCGACAATGAGGACGCCTCGGAGGCGATGGGCAAAGACGTGACACGCCGCCACTTGCAGGTGTTCATTCTTGGCTCTGCCATTTGCGGCATCGCGGGCGCGATGATCACAACACTTGATGGGCAGCTGACGCCGACATCTTACCAGCCGCTGCGCTTTACCTTCCTTGTCTGGGTGATGGTGATTGTCGGCGGATCAGGCAACAACCTTGGCGCTGTTCTGGGCGGGTTTGTGATCTGGTTCTTCTGGGTTCAAGTCGAGCCGATGGGGCAAGTGCTGTTGACTGTTCTTACCTCCGGCATGGCCGAAGGCAGTGCGCTCAAAGCCCACCTGATGGACAGTGCTGCGCATATGCGTTTGCTGACGATGGGGCTTATCCTGCTACTGGTGCTCAGGTTTAGCCCGCGCGGGCTTATCCCCGAGAAATGAACATGCTGCGGCCAGCCTTGCGCGGAGTGATTTTCTTCGCGATTGTCTGCGGCGGGCTTGTCGTGGCTTGGGCCTATATGCCCGCGATGGGCGTGAAGTGGTACCCTTCGCTCTGGGTGCGTCTGGCGGCGATCAGCCCGCTGTTCTTTGCCAGCCGCATGGCGCCCGCCGTTTACCGTGAATTGCGCCAGCCAATGGCAAGCCGGGAGCGCATCGCCTTTGCCGGCTTCCTCTGTGCCGGGGTCGCGCTTGTAGCGGTCCTGGTAGAGGCCGCACTGGTGAGCGAAAACTTTGGCCCGCAAGAGGGTCTTGGCTACTTTCAGATCCTGTTTCAGCCGCTTCACAAGCGCTACACGCTGACTGTGTTCGCAGGACTTGGCTTTGGCAGTGCGGCCCTTCTGGCGGCGGGGTTTGTGGCGTTTCTCTCGGTGCCTATTCGCGTGCTCAGCCTGCACCAACAAACCAAACCAGCGGCGCCTGAGGCGTAAACCCCGCCTTTACCCCTTTCTGATACGGTCTGCTCTCCCCATTACGGAGTGCAGAAATGCCCGGGTATATTTCCGAGTTCAACTTCTTTGGCACTGACGACACAGAGTTTGTCGAGGTCGCAATTCCAGCGGGCACCGACACTTCGACCTATGAGGTTTATTTCTATCAGGCGAACGGAACGATCTATGCCTCTTTCTCCCTTGGTAGCCCTGTCGCAACGATGTCGGGCTACGATATCTACCTGATAGACGCGGCCACGCCGGGTTTTGAATCCGGTGGCGACTCTATGGGTATGTTCTATGCAGATGATGCCATCGCGCTCTATGACGGCAGCAGTGTTGTCCAGTTTAGTTCCTGGGCAGGAAACACTGTAACGGCGACGGAGGGCCCAGCGGCTGGCGCAACCAGCACCAATGTCGGCACCATATCGACGATGGGCAACTCGCTACAGTCTGACGATGGCGGTGCGAGTTACTATGAGCAATCCAACACTAATGAAGGCTCTATTCCGGCGTGCTACGCACAGGGCACGCTGATTGAAACACCAGACGGGCCGCGCCGTGTTGAGACGCTTTGCGTCGGCGATCACGTGCTTGATGAAAACAGGGTGACGCGCGAGATCATCTGGGTTTGGACTGGCGATCAAGCGCTTGAAAGCGGTGCTGACGATCAAACCCCTGTCTTGATCGGTGCGCATGCTTTGGGCAAGGGACAGCCTTGCGCTGATCTGATCGTGTCGCCGCACCACCGGATGTTGCTTCACGGGTCTGTGTTGGCCCCGGCCAAGGCATTGACGGGCCTTCGGGGCATCCGGCGGATGCGAGGCAAGAGGGCCGTCACCTGGGTGCATTTCGCCTGCGAGGCGCATCATGTTGTAACCGCCAACGGCGCCAGAAGCGAGAGCTTGCTGCTTGGGCCGATGGTTGTAAAGGGGCTTGCGCGCCGTGATCGTCTGAGGCTCATCGGGTATTTTGGCGCGGATCGCTGCCGCAGCTTTGAGTTTGCGCTTAACGGGCCAGCCGCCTACCGCTGCTTGACGGTGCGCGAAACAAAGGCCTGGCTTGAGCAAGCGCGCCTTATTGAAAAGCGGCGCGCTTGAAAATGCTTCGGGGCCAGATTAACGCCCCTTGAAAAACCCGCCGAGAATGCCGCGGATGATGCGGCGGCCAGTGGTGCCTTTCAGCTCTTTGATCACACTCTTGGTGAGCGCATCGCCGAAGCTTTCGGTTTTGCGGGTGCTGCGCGAGGTCGAGCGTGTGACACGCGTGCCGGAATAGCGCCGCGCAGCCTTATATTCGGCTTCTGCAGCTTCCGCTTCATCTTCTGCGCGCTCTGCATCCTCGGCTTCTTTGGCGGCTTTGGCAGCCCGTTCCGTCAGCATTTCAAAAGCTGAGTGGCGGTCAAGCCGGTCTTCGTATTTGCCCGCAATGTGGGAGCTGCTCATGATCTCGCGGCGCTCGGCTATTGTCAGAGGGCCAAGCTGCGAGCTGGGGGGGCGAATAAGCGTGCGCTCTGCAATGCCGGGAACGCCCTTCTTTTCCAGGAACGAGGTCACCGCTTCGCCAATGCCAACTTCGCGAATGGCCTCTTCGATGTCAAAACGTGGGTTCTCGCGGTAGGTCTCGGCGGCGAGCTTGAGGGCTTTCTTGTCGCGGGCGGTAAAGGCACGCAGGGCGTGCTGCACGCGGTTGCCAAGCTGGCCGAGAATGTCTTCTGGCACATCGTCGGGGTTTTGGGTGATGAAATAAACGCCAACGCCTTTGGAGCGGATGAGCCGCGCGACTTGCTCGACTTTATCGACCAGCACCTTGGGCGCACCGTCAAACAGCAGGTGAGCTTCGTCAAAGAAGAACACCAGCTTGGGCTTGTCGGGGTTGCCCACTTCGGGCAGCTCTTCAAACAGCTCGGACAGCAGCCAGAGCAGGAACGTCGAGTAAAGCCGCGGCGAGGACATCAGCGTATCGGCGGCCAGCACGTTGACACGCCCCCTGCCCGTTTCGTCAACCGACATGATGTCAGAAAGCGCCAGGGCTGGCTCGCCAAAGAGCTTGTCGCCGCCTTGGTTTTCGAGCACCAGAAGGCGACGTTGGATGGCCCCGATGGAAGACACTGACACGTTGCCATAGCGCAGACTGAGCGTGTCACGGTTCTCGCCGACCCAGACAAGCAGCGCTTGAAAATCTTTCAAGTCAAGCAGTGGCATGCCTTCTTCGTCGGCCACGCGAAAGGCGATGTTGACGATGCCTTCCTGCGCTTCGGTCAACTCGAGCAAGCGCGAAATGAGCAACGGGCCCATCTCGGCGACTGTGGTGCGGATCGGGTGGCCCTGCTCGCCGAACAAGTCCCAAAACGTGACGGGGAAGCTCTCGTAAATGTAGTCATCAAAGCCGATGGTCTGCGCGCGTGACATGAAGGGCTCGTGAAGCTTGGCCGTTTCGGAGCCAGCCTTGGCAAGGCCAGACAAGTCGCCTTTTACATCGGCCATGAACACAGGCACACCGGCGTTGGAAAAGCTTTCTGCCATGATCTGCAGCGTCACGGTTTTGCCTGTGCCTGTGGCACCCGCGACAAGGCCGTGACGGTTGGCGTATTTCAAACCAAGCGTTTGCTTCTCGGTGTAGCCTTCGCCGCCACCGCCCATGAAAATGCTGTCTGTCAAGGCATTGCCCCCCCAAAGTAAGAATCCGTTCAAAGTATCGTTCTGTCTGAAAATACTCTTTTAACACTTATCTGCCAGTATCAATCTTGCTTGGTGCCTCATGTCCTCTTGGCGCCGGGCAATCTTCCTCCCTGTCTGACTGGCCGCGCTTTCGAGCGCGGCTTTTTTTTGCGCTAACATCAAGCAACTGTTGACGCCTCCAGAGACTTATCATAACGTTGCGTCAATGAATAAGTCGGCCAGTCCGACAGGGAAAAACAATCGAAAAGAGGAGGCATTTGTTGGCTCCTCTTTTTTATTTGAAGCACACTCAAAGCGCTTTTTCGTGGGGCATTTTTGAGGAGCCTGGACGCGCGTGAGACCTTGGTAAGAGCCCGGCTGCGCAAGAACCTGCTCAAAGCGGGCCTTACGAGGGCCTTGCCAATGTGCTTTTGGCACTGACACCGCGCGTGGTGCATGGTAAGTCACGTGCAAACAACAACAATGCTATGGAAAATCCAATGCTCAAAAACATCAGCACAGCTCTGTTTCTCGCCATTCTGGCCAGCAGCCAGCCAGCATTTGCCCAGACGGCCACACAAAGCGACGACACCCAGACCGAAGCAAGCGACACGGCCGAAGCGACACCTGACGCGACACCCGAGCCGACGGCAGACACCGCTGAAGAGGTAGTCACGGAAGCCGACCAGACATTGAGCCTTGGCGAAGAGGCTGCGCCTGAAGCCTACACCAAAGAGACCTTTGACGCCTGGCAGCTTCAGTGCCTGCGCATTGCCGGCCAGGAAGAAGAGCCCTGCCAGCTGTTTCAGCAGTTGAAAGATACCAATGGCACCAATGTTGCCGAAATCACGATGTTCCGCCTGCCAAAGGGTGGCAAGGCCGTAGCCGGAGCCAATGTGCTTGTTCCGCTGGAAACGCTTCTGTCAGCCCAGCTTAACCTGACGATCGACGGCGGCAAAGCCAAGCGCTACCCCTACAGCTTTTGCAGCCCCATCGGCTGTTTCGCGCGGGTTGGCTTTACGCAAGCCGACATCAACGCCTTCAAGAAGGGCGCGGTTGCCAAGCTGACGTTGGTGCCTGCTCCTGCGCCTGACCAGAAGGTTATTCTGGATATGTCTTTGAAAGGCTTTACGGCGGGCTTCGATAAGATCACAGAATAACGAACTGGCAGTTTGACTGCCCCATGATTTGGCCGCTGGCATTGTGCTGGCGGCCTTTTTCGTTGGGAGCACGTCAAGGCTGGTTCTGGTCGCTTTTCAGGGTGCCTTCTTCAGTGCAATCACCGCGTTCAACCCGCCAAAGGCAAAGGCGTTGGAGAGCGCGACATCTACTTTCGCCTCACGCGCCTCGTTTGGAACCACGTCCAGCGCGCATTCCGGATCAGGCTCTTCAAAGCCAATGGTCGGCGCGATGATGCCGTCCTTCAAAGCCATGATGCAGGCAAGCAATTCCACAGCGCCTGTGCCACCGATCAAGTGGCCGTGCATCGACTTCGTAGAAGAGATCATCAGCTTGTCGGCATGGGCTCCGAAGACATCGGCAACGGCGGCGCATTCTGTCTTGTCGTTGGCGGCGGTGCCTGTGCCATGAGCGTTGATATAGCCGACATCTTCGGCGTTGAGCTTGGCGTCTTGCAGTGCGCCCTTGATGGCGCGCGCGGCCCCCTGCTTTGAGGGCATGACAATGTCGGCAGCGTCAGATGACATGGCGAAGCCTGCGACTTCCGCAAGGATTTCGGCACCGCGTGCGCGCGCGTGCTCATAGTCTTCAAACACATAGATCCCCGCCCCCTCACCTTGCACCATGCCGTTGCGGTTGGCCGAGAAAGGGCGGCAGGCGTCTTTTGACATGACGCGCAATCCTTCCCAGGCTTTGACACCACCAAAGCAGAGCATGCTCTCGGAGCCGCCTGTCACCATGACGGGTGCGACGCCGCCATGCACCATCTGGAAGGCCTGTGCCATGGCGTGGTTGGAACTGGCGCAGGCTGAGGCGACGGTAAAGCTTGGCCCCTTGAGGTTGAACTCCATGCTGACGTGGCTTGCGGCTGCGTTGTTCATCAGCTTTGGCACCACAAAGGGATGAACGCGGTTCTTGCCCTCTTCATAGACAGAGCGGTAGTTCTCATCGAGGGTTGTCATCCCGCCGCCGGAGTTGCCAAGTACAACGCCCGAGCGCGCGGCCAGAGCGCCGGAGAACTCAAGGCCTGATTGGGCAATCGCTTCGCGGGCCGCGATCAGCGTGAACATGGTAAACCTGTCAAACAGCGACATTTGCTGGCGGTTGAACAGAGTTTCGGGCGCAAAGCCCTTTACCTGCGCGCCGATCTGCACTGCGAGGCGCTCGACATCGCGAAACTCGAGTTGGCCAATGCCGCAGCGGCCTTCGCTCATGGCTTCAAGTGTGCTGGCCACGTCCGTTCCGAGCGCGTTTATCGTGCCCGCTCCGGTGATGACGACGCGTTTCATCAGGCTTTCTGATCAGCAATGAGGGCTTTGATGCCGCTTATGATGGTGCTGACTGTTGAAATGTCAAAGGCGCTTTTGGCGGGTTCGTTGGCATTGAAAGGCACTGAAATATCAAAGACTTCCTCGATTGCAAAGATGCTTTCAACCAGCCCGAGGCTGTCGATGCCGAGGCTTTCAAGCGTGCTCTCAAGGCTCACGTCTGACGGCTCAAGCACAGCCTGTTCGGCGATGATTTCGATAACTTTCTTCTCGATATCCATATGCGTCACCCCCAAGTTTGCCCCAGATTTAGTCAGTATTGTCGGACTTGAAAACAGCTTTTTGCAACTCGGCAACCTGCTTCATGAGGCGTGGCAGACGGCGGATGGCCTTATAGCTATCAACGTGCTGCTCCATTTTCACCGCCGGATAGCCGAGCAAAACGCGCCCTGCTGGCACGTTGGTGAAGATCTTGGTGGCCCCGCCCGCGATGACGTTGTCGCCGATGAAAATGTTGTCGTTGATGCCGACTTGCCCTGCAAAGACGCAGTTGTTGCCGATACGCGTGCTGCCGGCCATGCCGACTTGGCCGCAGATCAGGCAGTCTGTCCCGATGGTCACGTTGTGGCCAATGTGCACGAGGTTGTCGAGCTTGGTGCGGTCACCGATGGTTGTGTTGCGGATGGTGCCGCGGTCGATCGCGCAGTTGGCGCCGATCTCGCAGTCATCGCCTATTTGCACCGCGCCGAGCGAGTGGATGCGCTCCCAGTTCTGGCTTTCGGCTTCGCCTTGCGTGCCAAGTGAAGAGCGTGTGCGCTCAACGGCGCTTTCCTCAGGGGTGACAAAGCTGAAGCCGTCGCCGCCGACAACCGCGCCAGGCTGGACGATGACGCGTTTGCCTAGCACGGTGCGCGCGCCGATGCGCACGCCTTCACGCAGAAAGCAGCCGTCGCCAAGTGTCGCGCAGGCGCCGATATAGGCCTGCGGACCGATAACCGTGTTGGCCCCGATGCGCGCCCCTGCGCCGACAACGGCCAGCGGGCCGATGCTCACGTTTGCGCCAAGCTCGGCTGTGTCGTCGACAACAGCCGAGGGG
This sequence comes from uncultured Lentibacter sp., assembly GCA_947497495.1. Lineage (GTDB taxonomy): Bacteria > Pseudomonadota > Alphaproteobacteria > Rhodobacterales > Rhodobacteraceae > Lentibacter. The sequence continues at coordinate 183,904 of CANMGT010000002.1, read as the reverse complement.
TGCACACCCGTCGGGAAGCTTTCGCCAGGATCAAACTGTCTGGAGAGGCCCGACATGGCATAGCGCGGGCGCTGCGGAATGATCGCGGCTTTGAGGCCGAAACTTTCAAAGTCGGCTCCGTCCCACAAGACAGCCGCCAAGGCGCCGCCCTTTGGCAAGGCTTCTGCATAGTCCGGCTTCATCGCCAAGGCGAGGTCGCGCGGGCCAGCGTCTTGTGGCTCGCGCACGGCGTCTATCTCAAGTGACAAATCGCCCAGAGCTGTGGCTCCAAGCGATTTGGCGATCTCTTTGATGGTGTAGCTCATTGCTATATGCCCTTCAGGTTCGGGCTTTTGTTAGCCTTGAACCGAGCGAAGCACCACCCCTGCCTTTGCAAGACCGTTCCAGATACGCCCGTCGCGGCCATAAACGTCGCGACGGAAGTTGATCGGGCCTTTGGCTTGGGTGAAGGCTGTGCGGTAGATGATGTGCACGGGCACATCTTCTTTCAGCTTCACGACTGACTCTACGCCGGTTTTCAGGTGACGGTGAAACTCCCCTTTCGGGTCGTTGCTTTGCTTGGCGAGAAGCGCGTAGGCAAAGTCAAACGGGTCACTGAGGCGAACGCAGCCGTGGCTGAAGGCGCGTGTTTCGCGCGCAAACAGGTTCTTTGACGGCGTGTCGTGCAGGTAGATGTTGTATTTATTCGGGAACATGAACTTAACCAACCCAAGTGCGTTGCGGCGCGATGGCGGCTGCTTGATCGCGTATGGGAAGTTGCTGGCGGTATATTGCGCAAAATTGATGTTTGCGCGCGAAACCTGACGGCCGCGGCTGTCATAGAGCTTCAAGTGGCCCGCAGCATTGGCGTTACGCTTCATCATGGGCAGGTATTCTTTGGTGGCGATCGAACGTGGAACATTCCATGTCGGGTTGATCACCATGAATTCCATCACGTCAGAGAACTCCGGTGTGCGGCGATCGCTGTCGTTGGCGCCCACAACCGAGCGTGTCTGGAACGTCACTTTGCCGTTGTCGACGATACGCGCTGTGAAGTCGGTAATGTTCACCAGAACGTGGCGCTTGCCGCGTTCCTGATTAACCCAGCGTTCGCGCTCAAGTGCAACGATGATCGACTTGAGGCGCTCTGTAGCTGGCTTGTTGATCTCGACCATCGTGCCCGGGCCTGCAACGCCGTCAGCGGAGAGGCCATGTGCGATCTGGAATTGCTGCACGGCTTTCTGGATGTTGGCGTCATAAGACTGTGTCGAAGAGCGCCCGATGTAGCCCATCGCGGCCAAACGGTTGCGCAGTGCTACAACAGCATTGCCCGACTGGCCCGGCTTGAGAGACTTCGCCGGAACCGCAGGGCCAAAACCGCCTTTGGCGTTGAGCTTCTCAAAGTTCATCTTTTCTTTCATCAAGCGCGCATATTCCGGCGTCTTGGGTGGCAAAGCGCGGAAGAAAGCGTTCGGATTGCTCTTGGCGAAATTCACCAGATAGCTGGTGCGGGCGCGGTATGGCACGGTGCGCACAATGGCGCTATCGATGCTGCGGGGCTTGAGGGCTCCGGTTTGCATGTTCTGCGACAGCTCGAGGAAGACTTTGCTCATCTCGACTTCAACAAGTCCGCGTGCGCGCGGGTTTTTCGCGGCTTTGAGCTTGGCCATCAGGCCTGGTGCATCATAACGCTTGCTGGGAAGCCCGTGAATATCGGCCTCTTCGATAGCTTTAAACAGCGCTTTGCGGCGCGAGGCGTCTTTGCCGAACGAGCCTGTCCAGATGGCCTTGTAGTTGTTGGCTTTATAAAAAGCCGCAATGTCCTTGTCGCGGGAAGCTGCTTCGGCGACGGCTTGTTTGAAAGCTGTTACCTGAGCCGCCGCGGGCGATGGTGAAAAAGTGAAAAATACAGCTGCCATTGCAATGGCCAAGCTGAGAAAAATGCTTTTTGCCTGATAAGGTGAAATGGTCATAGAGCCCCCACTCGATATTTTGTGTGCACATCAGCGCACAGGTACGTGAGCGTTTTGATCTAGGTCAAGCGAGCTGTCCACTCACTTTTGTGTTTGCTTGCCAACTTGCCACTAAATCGTGAGGCAAAAGCCGCAGTTTGGCCTGCGTTGAGCGAAATTAGCATTTTTTCAGCAAATTTATGCCGATAATGGCTGGCACTTTGAAATTCGAGCAACTCGCTATTGGTCTCCGATTCGATTTATGCCATAAGATGCAGACATCTGGGGACAGGATGGCAGAACGCGGTAACAGCCGCGACTACAGGTAAACGGGACGACGCTGACTATGAACGATAATTCTAGCTCTTCGAGCCTCTCAAGACGTGCGCTACTCGGGGCTTTTGCCTCAACAGCGCTTCTTGCAGCCCCTACATATTCCAAAGCCGCCGGCTACCTGCGCGGCTCGGGCGACATTCGGCGCCTCAAGATGTATTCAGCCCGCACCGGCGAGAAGATCGACATGATCTACTGGGTCGAAGGCGACTACATCAAAGACGCTGTCAAGGAAGTGCACCACTTCATGCGCGACTGGCGCACTGGCGATGTGAAATACATCGACCTGCGCACAATCGACATTATGGCCGCGTCACACAATATTCTCGACGTGAACGAACCTTACATGCTCCTGTCTGGCTACCGTAGCCCTAAAACCAATGCGATGCTGCGCTCGCGCTCGTCGGGTGTTGCAAAGAATTCACTGCATATGAAGGGCCAAGCCGCTGATCTGCGGATCAACTCGCGCTCGGTTAGCCAGGTGTCACGTGCCGCCGCCTCGTGCCGCGCGGGCGGTGTCGGGCGCTATTCTGGCTCGAACTTTGTCCACATGGACTGTGGGCCAGTGCGCACCTGGGGCAGATAAACCCTCCCCCACACGTCACGATGAAGGCCCGCTTTTGGCGGGCTTTTTCTTTTGCAGATTTCTGTTAACCCTCGGTGAGAGAAAAGGCGCTTACAAAAACGCTCGGCGCCAGACACGATGGCTGGCGCAGGGCTTGCGTTTGGCAGTTTTGAAAGCGGGTCTGGTGTGCAGGCTTGTCTTTAGGACAGCACGCACACCGGAAGTTTGTGAGGCAAGGTCAGCAGCATGGTGCCGGAGGCTGTCTGGCGCAGCGCGAAGCCAAGTTCGGCGAGCCTGTCGCTCCGTGTCTTGCTGTGCAACGCCATAAAGGGCGTTACCAGCGCTTTTATCTGCTGCAGCGTTGCAGCGTCGCAGTGGCGGATCATCAGATCAAACCGGAAGTTGGCAAAGATCATTGCCTTTGAGGAGCGACGTGACAAAGGCGCCCTTGTCGCTTGTGCGGATCGCGTAGCCGTAGCCGCGCAGGCGGTGTTTCCATTCGCGTTCCGAAACGGCCAGCTTGCGCTCACGCAGCACAACGTCGCGGATGGTTTCGATATCCATGTTCATTTTACGTCTCCTGTTTCCAACAGCATAAACACACTGTTTACGAAATCAGGATGATCTCAGCCTGTGGCGCGGATTTAGCGGAAAAGAGGAAACATCAAGAACCTTGAGGTCATTTCAAGGCAGGGTCAGCCGCCCAGCCCTGCTTCTGCCTCAATTTGGCGGCGGGACTTGCGGGCGCGTTCTGTTGCGGACTTGAGCTGACCGCAGGCTGCCATGATGTCTTCGCCGCGCGGTTTGCGGATCGGCGAGGCATAGCCCGCGTCAAACACGATGTCGGCGAACTTCTTGATTTGCGTCCAGCTTGAGCGCTCATAGCCCGAGCCGGGCCATTCGTTGAAGGGGATCAGGTTGATCTTGGCGGGAATGCCCTTGATCAGCGAAACCAGTCGGCGCGCATCTTCTTCAGAGTCGTTCACGCCTTTGATCATCACATATTCAAAAGTGATGCGCTCGGAATTGCTCAGGCGCGGGTAGTCGCGCAAGGCCGCGAGCAGCGTCTCGATGTTATATTTCTTGTTGATCGGCACCAGCGTGTTGCGCACCTCGTCTGTCGTGGCGTGAAAGCTGACAGCCAGCAAACAACCGATCTCGTCGGCGGCGCGGGCGATCTCGGGCACGATACCGGATGTCGACAGCGTGATGCGGCGACGCGACAGGGCGATCCCCTCACCGTCCATCGCGATTTTCATCGCATCGCGCACGTTGTCAAAGTTGTAAAGCGGCTCGCCCATGCCCATCAGCACGACGTTTGACAAAAGGCGCGGCCCGTTGTCGGCTGTGGAAACACCGGGTTCGGGCCATTCGCCCAAGTCGTCACGCGCCAGCATGACTTGCCCGATGATCTCGCCAGCCGTGAGGTTGCGCACCAGCTTTTGCGTGCCCGTGTGGCAGAACGAGCAAGTCAGCGTGCAGCCAACCTGACTTGAAATGCACAGCGTGCCGCGGCTTTCTTCGGGGATGTAGACAACCTCGACTTCATGGCCGCCGTTGATGCGTACCAGGTACTTGCGCGTGCCATCTGCGGAAACTTGTTTGTCCACGATTTCGGGCAGCGCGATGACAAAGGCTTCGTCAAGCTCGGCGCGAAAGGCCTTGCTCAGGTTTGTCATGGCGTGAAAGTCTCGCACACCCCATTGGTAAACCCACTGCCATATCTGGCCTGTGCGCATTTTGGCCTGCTTCTCGGGCGTGCCGATTTCAAGCAGCGCGGCCTTGAGCCCCTCACGGGTCAGCCCGACGATGTTGCGCTTGCCACCCGCGTATTCGGGCACCTTGCGTGGCACTGTCAGCGCGTCTGGAGTGACAGGTGGGGTCATGGGTGTGTCGTGTGTCATGGCTTTTGTCCGCTTGCGATGTGCCTACATAGAGGATTCGCGCTGATTTGCAAAACCTTGCACGCAGGCCTCGCTCTATAGTGATGTGAACGCGGCTTTCATTCCTTGAACGCAAGCACTGGTTGAGGCAACATCAAGTCAGCATGCTTTCTCACGGATCGGAGACATAAAATGACTATTGCAGTTGGACACGACAGCGCAAAGACACGCAAAACGCTCACAGTTGGCGCGCAATCCGTTGAGTATTATTCCATCCCTCAAGCCGAGGCCAACGGGCTTGGCAGCTTTGCGCGCCTGCCCGCTGCTCTCAAGGTGGTGCTCGAAAACATGCTGCGCTTTGAAGACGGTAAGACTGTCACGCTGGATGATATCAAAGCCTTTTCAGACTGGGCAGACAACGGCGGTAAGAACCCCCGCGAGATCGCCTATCGCCCTGCCCGCGTGTTGATGCAGGACTTCACAGGCGTGCCTGCGGTGGTAGACTTGGCGGCAATGCGCGATGGCATCAAGGCACTCGGCGGGGACGCCCAGAAGATCAACCCGCTGGCGCCGGTTGATCTAGTGATCGACCACTCGGTGATGATCGACGAATTCGGAAACCCGCGCGCGTTCCAGATGAACGTTGACCGCGAGTATGAGCGCAATATGGAGCGCTACCAGTTTCTCAAATGGGGCCAGTCGGCGTTTGATAACTTCCGCGTTGTGCCGCCCGGAACGGGGATCTGCCACCAGGTGAACCTTGAGTATCTGGCGCAAACTGTCTGGACAGACAGTGACCAGAGCGGCGCGCAAGTGGCCTACCCTGACACGCTTGTCGGCACCGACAGCCACACAACCATGGTCAATGGCGTGGCCGTGCTTGGCTGGGGCGTTGGCGGGATCGAGGCTGAAGCGGCGATGCTTGGCCAGCCGATTTCGATGCTCATTCCCGAGGTTGTCGGCTTTGAGCTGACGGGCGACATGATGGAGGGCACCACTGGCACGGACTTGGTGTTGAAAGTCGTTGAAATGCTGCGTGCCCATGGCGTTGTTGGCAAATTTGTTGAGTTTTTCGGCGAAGGCCTGAACCGCTTGCCGCTGGCTGACCGTGCAACAATTGCCAATATGGCGCCAGAATATGGCGCGACTTGCGGGTTCTTTCCGATTGATGGCGAAACCCTGCGCTATATGCGCACGACGGGCCGCGACGAGGCGCGCATCGCGCTGGTGGAAGCCTATGCCAAAGAGAACGGCTTCTGGCGCGGCGATGACTATGCGCCGATCTATTCCAGCACCCTGAGCCTTGATATGGGCACGATCGTTCCGGCGATCTCCGGGCCAAAACGTCCGCAAGACTACGTGCCGCTGACAAATGCGCAGCATGCCTTTCGCCAGGAAATGGCGGAGACGTTCAAGCGCCCGTTGGACAAGGAAGTTGCTGTTGCGGGCGAAGATTACACGCTCAGCTCGGGCGATGTTGTGATTGCCTCGATCACGAGTTGCACCAACACCTCAAACCCCTATGTGATGATCGGCGCGGGGCTTGTGGCGCGCAAAGCCGCAGCTCTGGGGCTCAACAGAAAGCCATGGGTGAAGACCTCGCTTGCGCCCGGCTCGCAGGTTGTCTCGGCCTATCTCGAAGCCGCGGGGCTGCAGGAGGACCTCGACAAAATCGGCTTCAACCTTGTGGGCTATGGCTGCACAACCTGCATCGGCAACTCCGGTCCGCTGCAAAAGGAGCTGTCAGAGGCCATTGCCGAGGGTGACTTGGTGGCGACCTCTGTTTTGTCGGGCAACCGCAACTTCGAGGGCCGCATCTCGCCTGATGTGCGCGCCAACTATCTGGCCTCGCCGCCTTTGGTTGTTGCCTATGCGCTGGCGGGCACGATGGACATCGACCTCGCCACAGCCCCCATCTCGCAAACGCCCGAGGGAAAAGACGTCTACCTCAAGGACATCTGGCCAAGCACCGAAGAGATCGCTGAACTGGTCAACAAAACAGTTACGCGCGAGGCTTTCCAGTCAAAGTATGCGGATGTTTTCAAGGGCGACGCCAAGTGGCGAAGCGTCGAAGTGACGGGCGGCGAAGTCTACGACTGGCCGCCTGCCTCAACCTACATCCAGAACCCGCCCTACTTTCAGGGCATGGGCAAAGTCCCAGGCAAGATCACCAACGTTGAAAACGCGCGCGTGCTCGCCGTGCTGGGCGATATGGTGACAACTGACCACATCTCGCCGGCAGGCTCGTTCACCGCAGACTCGCCTGCAGGCCGCTACCTCACTGAGCACGGCGTGCCTCTGCGCGAGTTTAACTCCTATGGGTCACGACGCGGCAACCATGAGGTGATGATGCGAGGCACTTTCGCCAACATTCGCATCAAAAACGAGATGCTGGATGGTGTGGAAGGCGGCTACACCAAGGGGCCAGATGGTGCGCAATCCTCTATCTTTGATGCGGCGATGGCCTACAAAGACCAAGGCACGCCGCTTGTAGTCCTTGGTGGTGTGCAATACGGCGCTGGCTCAAGCCGCGACTGGGCGGCCAAGGGCACAGCGCTCTTGGGCGTGAAGGCTGTCATCGCGGAAAGCTTCGAGCGCATTCACCGCTCAAACCTTGTTGGCATGGGCGTGATCCCTTTCGAGTTTACAGGCGGCGACACACGGCTTTCCCTTGGCCTTACGGGTGAAGAAAGCGTTTCGATCTCTGGCCTGGACAGCATAACCCCGCTTGAGGAAGTGCCCTGCACCATCACAATGGCCGATGGCAGCCGCAAAGATATCTCCCTCAAGTGCCGCATCGATACCGCAATCGAGATCGAATACATCGAACATGGCGGCGTGTTGCACTACGTTCTGCGCGACCTCGCCAAATCGTAACCGGTGAGATGACCCGCGAGAGGGGCCAAACACACGGCCCCTTTCTTCTCTTTAAAAATATCCCCGCCGGAGGCACCGCGTGTCTGAAAGACACGCCAAACAACCTGTGCGCCGCAAGCGCTCTGTTCTGAAACAAGAAATGGTGCACCCGATAGAAAGCTGCTTTAACACACTAAAACAAATGGTTAGTTGGTAAAGTTGGAAAAACCACCCAACAATAATATCAACAGCTTACAAGTGCACTTTCCAACTTTTCGAGCCGATAGTCATGGCGCTGTAACCTTACAAAAGCCGCAGAACAAAGTGTTACGGTCAAGACCTGCTTTGAGCCCAATAAGCAAGATGCGGCATCTGTTGCAACGGGCGGGAAGGAGACATTCGCTGCGCTTTGCACCGAGGCCTCCTGTGCGGGACTTTTCCGACATTGGTGTTTGGGCATGTTGCTGACGCAGCATATACTCGCAGTTGCAGTAGAGTGCTTTTTGCGGTGCGGCGAGGCCAATCGTGGCTATCTAACCACTAAGCCACAACCGCGCGACTTGCTATCGATTGCAACGCTGAACAACGCCAGATCCCGAAGATTGCCGGCGAGTTCATAGCGTGTGCGCAAGGCCCTGAACTCCTTGGGAAGTAGAGGCGCTTTGCCCGACAAGGCGGCACCTATTCCAGGCACTGCGTTTCGAGGTGACGGTGGGAAGTCGGAAGCTAGGCAGGATTCACTCTTCCTCCGAACCTCAAGCCCAACCCTCAACACAGCTATGAAAACCTACGAAGGCTAATGCCCAGTTATGAGCTGTCATCGGATCTGGCCTCATGGATATTCACGCCGAGAAGAAGGAGTGCTGGCCACAATAAGTAGACTTCGATTTCTACGTTCTCTCCGAAAGACAGCAAAATAAGTGTCAGAATGATCCCCATAGGGAGCCTGCCCTTGGGCGATAAAGCGGCTTGTTGCAAAACAAAGAGCGTGTGCCATACCATTGGAACAAGAAGGGCCACAAAGCCAACCAGTCCCTTTACAAACAGTAAGCCATACCATGTGTGATGACTGCCGATCGGCATGTACTCAACGATATGTGGCCCGGGGTGCACCGTGCCGTGCCCAAACCAGACTGCTTCGTTAGACCACCGTTCATAAGCTATTCTTTGAAGTGTTTCGCGCACGCGCGTACTGTCCGCCCTTGCCCCTTTAAACGTGCTGACAGCATCATGGAAAAGTTGGAATAAGGCAGTTCCTAAGACAGCCAATGAGGCCGATAGAACGGCCACAATATTCCAAGCCCAGCCACGTAAGATCAGCGGCATCAAACGAGGCAGTGTCGTGCACGCCACCAAACCGACCAATCCCATACGAGACTTTGATGCAAAGATCATGAGTAATCCTGCCGCAAGGCCGATTGCCATCCATCTTTTGCTCTTCTCTTCTAAGGCAAACAGCACAGATATCACCCCCAGCAAAGCAGCAAAGGGCGACCATGGCGCATAGAACTGCCAGCGTGGCGTCCAACTGGCGGGGTCTAACGTATAAAGAAAAACGGTGAAATATTCGGGCCCTGGCCCACCAACAGCTTTGAGTGGGGAGGTGAACACGCGTTCTGGAAGCCCCAAATAGGGAGCAGCCAAAAGCAAGGGCGCGAGCGCAAGTGTGCAAGCTCCGACGACACTTTGACCGCGGATCAAAACGTCACGGCGGATCGGAAGCACGGCCCCCGCAAGTGGAAACAAAGCCAAAAGCGCCCACCCTTTGGCCCAGCCGATTGATGACTTTATAGTTTTTTTGAGCCCTAGCCCCCAGTCGAGGTGACCAATCCAAAGGGCGATTAACATAACGAACATTCCGATGATCCATGCCCAAACAAGCGGAGGTATCGGGCCCGTCGCGCGCATGTCTTTGCGCACAACATCTCCGAGATAAAGGCACAGAAGCGCAAGCCCCGCGAGCGTCCACGCAAGCACAGGGCCAACCACGTAAAGCGCACCGAAGGCATAAAACACCCACGTGAAAGCCATCGTCTTGAAGACGAGCTGCTCAATAGGATTATTCGGCATCTGTACGCTCTTCGGGTTTGCGACGCAATTTGGTGATGAGAGCAAGACGTATCCATCCCAAGACCAACCCGACGAGCATGCAGAATGTTGCGGCAATGCCAGCCGCGACAGCGATCTTACGGTTTGGAGAAGTTGGTTTTTCGGGCAGCGACGGGTTCTCAAGAATTTGCACCAACGGGTAAGATGCATAAACATCTGACTTACTTGTCTGGCTGCGGGCTATGGCCGATGCAAAGACAGCTTCAGCAACTGTGAAATCACGCTGCAGATCTTGCAGCTTTGCGGCAGGCGCTGCCAGTTGCGTGATAAGCCTTCGCTGTTTTTCCAGCTGAGCTTTCTGCACGTCGAATTGGCGTTGCATGCCTGCGCGTTCGGCTTCTTGCTGAACCAAGCGCGCCAGCAATTCGGCACGTGCGCCGTCTGGTGCGAAATCCAAACCAGCCAGCTGTTCTTCATTCATGCCAGTCACTTGGCGAGCGCGGTTGACCGCTCCGGTCTGAGCGGCTTCATACGAGAGCCTTCGCGCCTGAACCTTGGGGTGGTTACGCCCGAACTGCGAGCCTACATCGGCCAGTTCCGCTGCAAGTTTGGCGCGTTCGGCATTCAAGGAAACAAACTCTGCATCGGCGAACAGCTTGAGCGTGACCGCCGCCAAGTTGGAAGACAGCCCTAACGCCCCTTCTAGCGCCTGCACTACTTGGGTTCGGTCGCTGAGAGAAGCAGACAAGCGATACAATTCGACTTCTGAAGTATTCGCGCCGCTGAGAAGCTCGTCATACTGCTCTGGCGAGATCAGGCCCGAAGTCGCTTGGAGCCGGTCTATGTCGGCGCGTGTCGTCGCAACCGACTTGCGGTATTCGCTGATCGCAATCAGACCGCTGTCTTCACGCGTGCGCTGTTCGTCATTCCTCAGCGCCGTGAGTTCGGAAAAGAAGGCCATCAGCAGGGCGTTCGCTCGCGCCTGCGACTGCTCGGGGCTGTTGCCTGCCATCTCCACGTGAATAAGGCTTGTTTGATCAACAAGATTGACGCGCGGCTTGCCAAAGTCTGCCCGCGTTTCTTCGAGTGCATCTATTGCCGTTAAGAGAATGCGGTCTGCGTTAAGGAGCCTCTTGTAGGTTTCTGTAGGGCTGACGGAATTGCTGGCGAAGGCTGAATTTGCATAAGATGAGGCCTGTCCGATCCCGTTAAGGTTCATCGAAGCCGAAGCGCCAGACCCCGGTAGAATAAGGGAGGCATGAGACCTGTAAACCACGGGTGCTGATTTCAGATACCCTGTGATGGGCATCCAAATGAGAACAAAGCCGAGGGTTGCAAAGGCCGCGTAACGTGGTAGTCGGCCCAAATCATGAAGGCGGCCACCAAGGAAAATACGCTCAAGGCTTGCGCGGTATTTTATATGTGGCAAGGACAGGCTTGATAGTCTTGGCAACGTGAGATTCATTACAGGTACTCCATGCCCCGTAACTAGCTCATCGTGTTGTCAGTTTCTTCTGCGCAGCTGGCTTGGTCAGTCGCGTAGATGGTCAGCCGAACCTATCCTTTAGGGTATTTGAAAACAGGCCCGCTTCCCGTGCGATGAGCGCGGCTTGAGTGCGGTTGGCAGCGCCGACCTTACGATAGAGCGTTTTCATGTGCAGCTTGACCGTCGGTTCCTGAATATCCAGATCGCGTGCAATTTCCTTGTTTGACTTCCCTTCTGTCAGGCCCTCAAGAACTTGCATCTCGCGCGGTGACAGCTTTTCGGCCAACGCATTTACAGGCTCGTCCGGAACGGCTGTCATAAAGTCGATCGGGGCATATTGCTCGCCCATGGCCATAAAGCGGACGGCGTTAACCATCGACTTTGCAGAAAGCGTTTTGGGAACAAAACCGGCAGCACCTGCTTCTAGTGCTTTTTCCGCGACTTCACGTGTGGCCTGTCCTGACATAAGCGCAACGCGTTGCCCGCCCTTCAGGGCCATCGCCTTGGTCAGGCCTTCAAGGCCATTCATGCCGGGCATGTTGAAATCGAGCAAAATGAGATCAAAGGCATCTTCCGCTTCGATGATCTCACAGGCCTCATCAAGGTCAGCCGCAATCTGTGTTTCTATGTTCCCCTGTCCTTGCAAAAACAGAACGAGAGTGTCGCGCAGCAAGTCATGGTCGTCGGCAATCAAAACACGCATTCTTTAAACTCCTTGGTTAAGGACTACTTACTGGCACATCGTGACAAAATCACGGCAAGTTTTGTTCAATCTAGAATAGGTTACTCTACCCGATAGGATAGGTGCTGACGCATCTTAAACAATCATTTTTTCAAACGGGCAGTGTCGGCATCCCTTGTTTCCACGCACTGTCCGTCCGCTCGGTTGAGCGACTTGCGGGTGTACTTCAGTCTTAGGTCAATCAGTTTTTAACGAAAGACCAGACACATGACCTACCAAACGCCCTACGCTGAGTTTCAGTTTGCAAAGCCCATATCAACCTTTAACTTCCAGAAGGCAAAACAAGCGCCAACTCTGCACAATTTCATCCCTTCCTTGGGTATGACGTTGATTGATGCGAGCACGCAAGTTGCTGTTGATGCCTTGCTATCGCCTGCACGCTCGCGCGCCTGCTTTATAAATGCCCATTGTTGCAACACCGCTCGCAAAGACCGTGCTTATGCAGCCGCTGTCGCGAGCGCCGACTTTCGTTTGCCTGACGGCATTGGCGTTGAATTGGCAGCCAAGATGAGCGGTGAAACACTTGAGCAAAACCTGAACGGGACGGACTTCATCCCAGACCTTCTGAAAGAAGCTGCCCGTCGTTCGATGTCAGTCTTCTTGCTCGGTGGCTCGGCTGGAACAGCCGATGCCGCCGCCGCGCGTTTGATGCGTGACATCCCCGGCCTGCGTATTGCTGGTGCGGCCAATGGCTTTGCCGATATGGCCGACACTTCAGGCGTCATTTCAAATATCAATGAAAGCGAAGCCGATATCCTGCTGGTGGCGCTCGGGGTTCCGCTTCAGGACGTTTGGCTTGCCGAGAACGAAAGCCGTTTGAGCCCGGGCCTTCTGCTTGGTGTCGGCGCGTTTTTCGATTTTTGCGCAGGCAATGTTACCCGCGCTCCCAAGATAATTCGCAAAGCACGTATGGAATGGGGATGGCGCTTGCTGATGGAGCCACGCCGCATGGCGCACCGGTATCTGATCGGGAATGCTAAGTTTCTAGCACATGCCTTCTGGCGTGAAAACGTTGGCGTAAATCGGGCTGACATATTGCGCCGTGCGCTTGATCTGACAATTTCTGTCAGCGCACTGTTTACTCTGTCCCCCTTGTTCATTGTTTTAGCCATCTTGCAGAAACTCGACAGCAATGGGCCTGTTTTTTACGTGCAAAGCCGTGTCGGAAAAGACGGGGCACTGTTTAACATGCTCAAGTTTCGCTCCATGTACGTTGGCGCCCATAAGCAGCATGCCGCACTAGCGGCTTCATCAGAGCGGGAGGGCCTTTGTTTTAAGAGTAAATCAGATTCACGTGTCACACGCCTTGGCCGTTTTTTGCGGGCCACATCTATTGATGAACTCCCGCAGATCATCAATGTGCTCCGAGGTGAAATGTCGGTTGTCGGGCCGCGGCCTGCCTTGCCAAGCGAGGTGGCCGCTTATCCGCCACGCGCCCTTGATCGCTTGACTGTCAAACCGGGCATCACAGGGGTTTGGCAAGTTGCTGGCCGTGCTGACATCGGCTTTGAAAAGATGATCGACATGGACATCGCCTACACACGGTCGCGAACGATCCTGCTCGACTTCGTTCTCATCTTCCTCACATTCCGCGCGGTCACCTCAGGCCGCGGCGCATACTAATATTCATCAGAAAGGCCCTATCATGACACATATCCGCAAAGCGGTTTTCCCCGTCGCAGGTCTCGGAACCCGCTTTCTCCCAGCGACAAAATCTGTCCCGAAAGAGATGCTTCCTTTGGTTGACCGCCCACTTATTCAATATGCCGTTGACGAGGCGCGTGAAGCAGGCATTGAGGAATTCATCTTCATAACATCTGCTGGTAAAAACCCCCTGGAAGACTATTTCGATAGCGCGTCTGCTCTTGAAAGGCGTCTTCAGGACAATGGGAAAACCAGTGCTTTGGAGGCACTGGAAAGCACACAGCTTCCAGAAGGTCGACTAGCGTTTGTTCGCCAGAGCGCACCACGAGGTCTAGGTCATGCCGTTGGCCTCGCCCGTCATCTAGTCGGCGATGAGCCATTTGCTGTGTTGTTGCCCGACGATGTTATCAAAGCGCCCCGAGGCGCTCTTGGGCAAATGATAGCAGAGCACAAACACACAGGGGGCCACATGGTCGCGACAATGGAGGTTTCGCCGCGACAAGTGTCGGCTTACGGGGTGATTGATCCGATTGCTGCATACGGGCGCTCGCTACGTGCACGTCGGCTTGTCGAGAAACCTGCCGCCGATAAAGCACCGTCAAATGACGCGATTATCGGTCGCTATTTACTGGAACCGTCAATTTTCGAGCAACTCGGTAACCTCGGCCCAGGAGCTGGAGGTGAGCTTCAGCTTACGGATGCCATCAATGCAGACATCCCGACCACGCCAGTAACCGGCTTTCGATTTGAAGGAGAGCGTTTCGATTGCGGCTCTGTGCAAGGCTTCGTTCAAGCCACAGTCGCCTTCGCACTTGAGCGAAACGCCTTGTCTGGCGATCTGTCTGATTTCTTGGCGGAACGCCTTCAAAGCAGAGCGCTGGCAGCCTAAGCAAAACGCGACCTATCCGAAAGGATAGGTCGCAGCTATCCCGAATAGAACGTGCCGGTTAGGTGCAACCACCTTATGGTTCAGCTTCTATAAGGAGTTACGCCCCATGATGACCAAGTTCACATTGTTTTGCTTTCTCGCATTCTCACTGCCAGCGGCAATTTTGGCTGATGTCGCGTCAAACACAAAGAGCGAAATTATTCTCACCGTAACCGGAGAGATTGCTGCGCCAGGCGCCGAGGGCAGAAAAATGGCGTATGACTTGAGCGATCTCGCCGAGTTGGGCAGCACCACAATTAAAACGACAACGATATGGACAGAAGGACTTCAAACTTTTGAAGGTGTCGAGCTCGCAACGCTTTTAAAGACACTTGGCGTGACAGAAGGTGTCATCAAGGCGATCGCTCTGAACGATTATGCCGTCGAGATACCAGTGGCTGACGCAGTTTCCGGTGGGCCTATCCTTGCTTACAAACGGAATGGCCAGTTCATGTCGGTAAGGGACAAAGGCCCTCTTTGGGTTATTTTCCCTTATGACTCGAGCGCGCAGTTCAGAACAGAAGTCACCTACTCACAAAGCATTTGGCAACTCGCAAAAATAGAAATAACCCATTAAGCTCGGATGCAAAAAAGGGTGGTGTTTCATGGCCAGCACGAGACAAACCAAATCAAAGTATTATTTGAGGCTGCTGTCTCTCTTACTATTGGTTTCGATCGCCACTGTTGCCGTTTCGATCTTGGCGATGAACATCACGCGGGATCTGAAGCTTCTGAATTCTGCGGATTCCGACAATGTGCAGTGGTCTCTGACACAGGCTGAAGTTGAATTTCTGGAATTTGATATCGAATTGTCGATCGCTTCCAACCAGCTGTCGCCCGACCTCGATGCGTTGCGCCGGAAGTATGACATTTTCTACAGCCGCATCAAAACGCTGAGCCAGTCACAGATATATGGCGAACTAAGGCGTGACGCGGGGTTTGCTTCAAATCTCGAGAAATCGCAGGCATTCTTGGAAGCCATTTTGCCGGCTATCGATGGGCAAGAGACTCAACTTGTGGCATCACTACCAAATATAGTTGCCGAAGCAAATGCGGTGCGCCCGTTTGTACGAAGTTTGGCAAACTCAGGCTTAATGCACTTTGCAACTGAGTCTGACAGGCGCAGGGAAACCCTGTCGACTACACTTGGCCAAATGGCGATTTCGGCAACAGTGCTCGCAATCGCACTCATCGCGCTTGCCATATACCTCGGAGTTCTCGCCCAAAGAAACGCAAAGGGCATTGCCAAACTAAACCGTGCAAACGAACGCATGCAGATCATCACAAGTACGTCTCTTGACGCTGTGATCGTGAGCGATTCAACTGGGAAAGTGCTTGACTACAACACTGCCGCCGAGAGCATTTTCGGATACACTCGGGACTATGCCATAGGCAAAGAGCTTGGAGAGTTGATTGTCCCACAGAAGTTCAAAGATGCTCACGATCAGGGTATGCAACGGATGCGAGAGCATGGCGAAAAACGCGTCGTCGGCAAAGGGCGTGTTCAACTTGAGGGGCAGCATGCGGACGGCACCATTTTCCCAGTTGAGCTGGCTATACAATCAGCCAGCACTCGCGACGGTGAAATTTTCATCGCTTTCTTGCGAGACATCTCGGAGAAAGTGAATGCAGATAAAGAGCTCATAGAAGCCCGTGATCGCGCGCTTGCTGGCGAAAAGGCGAAAGCGAGTTTTCTGGCAACGATGAGCCACGAAATTCGCACGCCCCTCAACGGTTTGCTGGGTAACCTGACACTGATCAAGTCAACGAAACTGAACGCAAAACAAACCAAGTATATCGAGAATATGGAGGCTTCGGGCAGCTTGCTGATGAACCATATTTCCGATGTTCTTGATGTGTTGTCTTATGAGTCGGGAAAGTTGCAGATCCGCCTTGCTCCGGTTGATGTGAGCGCTTTGCTGGAAGAAATTGTGAACAGCCTCAGCGGGGCCGCAATGCAACAGGGTACAATGCTTGAATGGGGTTGGGTGAGTGAACCTGTTGGGTGGATCAACACCGACTATCGCAAGCTTCAGCATATCGTGGTGAACCTGATCGGCAACGCCATCAAGTTTACTCAAAATGGCCGGGTAAGTGTTGGGGTTGGTCTTGTTCAGGCAGATAGCCGCGCCGGAGAACTCGAGATTACAGTGCGCGATTCAGGCATCGGGATTCATCCTGATCAGATAGAAACAATTTTCGAAGACTTTGTGACAGGCAATTCGGCCTACAACCGCGAAGCCGGAGGAACAGGCCTCGGGCTTGGTATTGCACAGCGCTTCGCAACGGTGCTCGAAGGGCATGTTTCGGTTGAAAGCACCCCTGATGTCGGCAGCATATTTAAAGTAACCGTGCCAGTCAGCGTTGTTAAAGAGCCAATAGAAGGCCTGCCGTCCGCGCCAATTGCTCCTGCTGAAAAGCCATTGGATATATTGCTCGTCGAGGACAACGAAATTAACCGGTTTGTAGCCACAGAAATGCTGGTCAAGTTTGGTCACACGGTGACTGAGGCCGTCAACGGCAAGGTCGGCGCCGAGCTTGCGAACGCGCATAGATTTGATCTCATCCTGATGGATATCAGCATGCCAGTCATGGATGGGCGTGAAGCTACGAGGGCCATTCGTGCCGGTGGTGGCGCCTCCAAGGATTCTTCAATCGTTGCGTTGACTGCGAATGTTCTGGTGAACGAACAAGAGATGTTCCTGGCTGATGGCATGAACGATGTAATCACCAAACCTTTGACAGAAGAAGCGCTCAACCATGTGTCAAACGTTTGGGGCGTCCAAAGAAATGCAGCCAATCACCTGTTGTCTGAAAAGCATTTCACTGAACTGCGCGAAATAATCGGGCCAGAGCAACACGCTAAACTCATCGAGCGTTTGAGTGCAGAAGTCGCCGACCTGATCGACGACATCCAGAATGTTTCTTCACCTGAACTGGACGAGGTCGCAGCCTCCGTCCACAAGGTTGCTGGCAGTGCTGCCACGTTAGGCGCGAACGGTTTTGCCACCCTTCTCAACTCTCTAGAAACGGCGGCCAAAGCGAAAGAACTTGCCGAGGTTGAAAAGCTGTCAGGCAAGCTTCCCCTGTTGTGGCAGAGGACGCTCGGCGCGTTTCGAGAACGCACCTAAGCGAGAACTAAAGCGCTCCTAAACTGAGCACCCCGAGCACACGCCCAACTTCCGTGACATTTGTAACAGAACTGTCATAGCAAGCGATAGCGTCGCCTGGCAGCAAATAAGGGTCAAAGTCATCGCGTTCAGGGCGTCGCAGCAACTTCTCTATGTTGCGCTCAATCACCACCGAAACTTTCGTTTCCGGATTACGGGAGAACAATACAGCCGAGCGGTTTGCGCTTGTTGTCTTGGCCCCACCCACACAGTTTATGTTGATCGCAGCCTGAAGATAGCGCGTTCCATATGGGACTTGGCGTGTTTCGCGCCCGTTTGCCGAAGGGGCATTGCCTGTCGCTGGTTGCGTCAGGTTAGATACAAATAGCGATATCCCCGGGGGGCTAATCGGGCTTGGGCGCATCAAGTCATCCTGAAAGCATTGCCGACTTGGAACAAGCACCTCATCGCCCGACAAGAGCATGATATCTACATTGTTCTCGCCTTCAAATACTCCGCGCATATCGAGCTTGTAGAGTTTGTCTGCACGCCGCAGTTCTATAGCTGAGATATCTGCATCCGGTCGGATACCCCCTGCGGCTCTGAGGGCTGCGGATAGGTTGCGCCCTTCAGATGAAGCGCCGAGCGCATCTTGTCTGCGGCCATCAAGACGATCTCCAGAAACTGATCCGATCTCGACGGCATGTGGTTCAAAAACAGCGCCCGAGACGCCGACTGTCACAGAGGCAAAGTCTTTGACACGAACAGAAACGCGGGGGCTTTCCACAAAGAAGCCTCCCGAAAGCAGAGCTGCCGAGATGTCTTTCTCAATGTCTGATGAAAGCCGTCCTTGAGCTTGAATAGGCTGAAGAAACGGAAGCTTGAGTGTGCCATCGCGCGAAACAACATATGAGCCGCCAAATGTGTCGTCGCCACCGCTGACAAAAATCTCGACAAGGTCATTGCGCGTCAGGCGCTCCCCTCCAAGCGAGCCAGCGCCTTTGCCGCCACTGCCTCCTCGCAAGGGAAGGCATGTCTCTGCATTCATTGTTGCAGACTGCAAAAACGACGCTTCAGCGCTTCGGCGTGTCGGCGCCCGGTATTGGGCTTGATAGCCTTTGCCCGTCGCGATGGGTTCAATGTTTTTTGGGGCTTCAAAGCTGGCACAATTGCCTAGGCTCATAACGGCAATAAAGGCAGATGCCCTTTTGGCAGATTTATACATTTTGTACTCACGATATCTTTTTGATGCCGCAAGATTTAACAAATATGCCCATTTCTGCCGAATGGGCTTTGGAACAAATGACCTATCCTGACGGATAGGAGGCCCATCCCACCTCTCTGTTTTTTGTCCAGCTGCGTCCGAGACTCAGCCAGTTTATCCGCGTTAGAAAAAGGGCGTTCAACCATCGGATCTCATCATGCAACCTGCATCACAACTTAAAACAATGACGGCTGGCTTACTGGCCTATGGCGCTTCTGAAGTCGCTGCAAAGGTCTCGAGGATTCTGGTTGTAGTGGCTGTCGCCCGCACACTTGAGCTAAAAGAGATCGGTGTCGCAGCGGTCGCTATGGCTGCAAGCGACATCGTTAAGTCCTTCACCGAAAACGGTGTTGGTCAGCGCATTATTGCCGCGAGCAATCAAGAGTTGGATCAAACATGCAACACAGCGCACAAGATTTTTTGGGCGTGGTGTCTGGGGCTGTTTGTCTTGCAAGCGCTCTTGGCCGCCGTTGTTTACGCGACGGTTGGAAGTGCTGTTCTGGCGGCTCTCATTTTATTGCTCGCAGTTGAATACTTGTTTATGCCTGGCGGGCTTGTGCAGGTTGCCCTAGCGATGCGTCGCGGCGCGTTCAAGCAAACTGCGGCCATCTCGGGCACGCAGATCGTCGGGGCCAACCTTATGGCCGTTGGCTTGGCTCTCGTCTGGGCCAACCCGCTCGCGCTTGTCTTGCCACGCGTTCTAACCGCTCCGTTCTGGCTCCTCGCCCAACGTAGGCTCCACCCCTGGAAGCCGAACGCTATAGCAGGCTTTGCACCGGTCAAGCCCTTCTTGAACTTTGGAAAATCGGTGCTTGGTACTGAAATCGTCAAAGCCATTCGACTGCAAGCAGACAAAGTCATCGTCGGCGCCTTTATGGGACCGGAGGTTTTGGGCCTCTACTTTATGGCCTTCAATGCAGGTCTGAGCATTGCGAACTCGGTGTCTGTCGCGCTTTCAACCATCGTGTTCCCCCATCTTTGCAAAGCACAAGACAAGGCGCTTGCCCTGCGGCAGAGCATAACTCTTCCGATGCTCATGGTTGCGCCCGTTGTCGTTTTGCAGGCAGCACTCGCGCCACTCTATGTGCCTGTCCTGTTTGGAAATGGCTGGGAAGACATCAGCACTGTCGTTTCGATCCTTTGCATCGTGGCAATCCCCTCAACGCTTTGGGCCTCGGCTGCGGGTTGGTATCGCGCCAATAATCGCCCTGACATTGAACTTAAAGTCACCATCGCGCTCACGATTGCCCTTCTCGTAAATGTCGCGGCGTTGGCGCCCTATGGCCTTACCCATGTTGCCGCAGGCTACGTCACACTCACGGCTCTCATCCTATTCTCCGCTTCAGCACCAGCCGTTGCTTTGGCTTTTCGCAGCACTCCATCGAAGGCTTAACCGATGCCCGAATTCTCAATCATCATTCCGTGTTTTAACGCTGAACAAACGATCGCACAAACCCTCGAAGGTTTTCAGGCACAGACAGTCTCTGACTGGGAAGCCATCTGCGTTGACGACGGATCAACCGATCGAACCCGCCAAGTCATCCGTGAGTATTCACAGCGCGATGAACGTATACGGCTGGTTTTCAACCCGTCCAAAGGGCCGAGTGCGGCCCGAAACTACGGCGCGAGAAATCTCGCTCGCGGAAAGCTTCTCTCTTTCTGCGATGCCGATGACATCTGGCACCCTGCCAAGCTGCGCTCCCTCCAAGCCGCTTTCGCAGACCAATCTGTCAAAGGCGTTTTCGGCCAGATCGCGTTTTTCAGCGAAGTGCCAGAAGATGCCGCAGTCGTTTCAAAAGTGCCGCACTCGGAACTATCTGTGGATATTCTGCTGGGTGAAAATCCTGTTTGCACGGCCTCCAACATTAACTTTCGACGAAGCACGTTTTTGGCATCTGGCGGGTTTTGTGAAGATATGGTCCATAATGAAGATCTGGAATGGCTGGTGCGCGTCGTAGGAGCAGGGCACAAGTTTCGCGGCTTGAACCAGTTGCATACCTACTACCGGACAAGCCCTGAGGGGCTCTCAGCTGATCTCGCAGCAATGGAAGTGTCACGCCGTGTTGTCGTGCAGAGCGCAGAAGCCCTCGGCGCACGGCCGAGCAAGAAAAGCCAAGCCATCTACAGTCGTTACCTTGCTCGTCGCGCATTGCGCATGGGCAGCCGCCTTTTGCCGCTTCGCTACGTTTTGAGCGGATTGGCGGCTAGTCCCTCTGGCTTCTTCACGTCGCCACGGCGTGGTGCGCTTACCTTAAGTGCTGCCGTTGGCGTTCTGATCCTGCCGCGCTTCATCATCCGAACCTTGTTTTCATAGTGACAAAGGAACCCACCATGACACATGCATCCATTGTCGTCCCTGCCTATAACTCTGCTGCAACGCTCGCCAAAACACTGACATCGCTTTTGTCACAAACCTATGGTTCCTACGAGATCATAGTCGTCGATGATGGCTCAACCGATCAAACTCAGGAAATACTGGAGGGGTTCGCTGGAACCCCCCGCATACGTGTTGTTCGCCAAAAGAACCGTGGTCTGGCGGGCGCACGCAACTCGGGGATTGCTGCAGCGTGCGGCAAAATTATCGGGTTTTGCGATGCGGACGATCTGTGGGAGCCCTCCAAGCTCGCCGATCATGCCGCACATTTGCAGCAAAACTCAAAGGTTGGCCTAAGCTATTCCGGATCTGCCCTGATAGATGACTTTGGCCAACCTCTCGGGCAAGCCCAGCGACCCAAGTTAAACAACATCTCAAGCGCACATATTTTCAAACGCAATCCCATTGGAAACGGATCGTCGCTTGTTGCGCGCCGTGAGGTGTTCGAACAGATCGCCTATCGCCCCGAGCATGAAACAAGCCGCGACTGGTATTTCGACGAGACATTTCGCCAGTCTGAAGACATCGAATGCTGGCTCCGTATTGCGCTAACCACGAATTGGACGTTTGAAGGCATTCCGGGCCTTCTGACAAAGTATCGCATAAGCTCAAACGGGCTTTCGGCGGCGACCGATCCTCAAATGCAAGCTTGGGAACAAATGGTTCACAAGTTGACACCCCTAAATTCAAGCTTTTTTCGCGAACATCTGCCTACCGCACGTGCCTATCAGCTCCGCTACCTTTGCCGTCGCGCAATCAAGTCACTCGATGCGAAAAGCGCTGAACGCTTCGGAAAACTCTGGATCAGCACATCTCTACGTCCATTCATCGAAGAGCCGCTGAAATCATCTGCCACATGGCTTGGCTTGTTGCTGCTTCTCAAGCTCGGGCCTCGAACGCTCGAGCGCGCAATCTCGATCGCTACTTTCAAATCCCGCCAAGGAGCCCTCTAATGACACGTAAAACAGTTATTCACCTTTGTGACGATGACACCGCAGGCGGTGTCACGCGCGTGCTCGATCACATCAAAACATGCAAACTCATGGCACAAGATGCACAGCACGAAGTGATGTATATCCGCCGAGGGACAACCAAAATCGGCAGGATCAAAGCCGATGTAATTGTTTCACATCTCTCCGTCAGCTGGCGCACGCTACCCTGCCATATCACGTTGCGTGCACTCAACCCGACGGTTCCCCTGATGCACGTGGAGCACAGCTACTCAGATGGTTTTCTCAAACATAACGTGAAAAGGAAAGGGCGCTTTGCCACACTGCTTCGAACGACATACGCGCTTTATGATCAAATTGTGGCCGTAAGCCATGCCCAAGGTCGCTGGCTGGCAGAGGCTGGCCTTGTGCGCCCGACACAACTTGCTGTCATCCAGTCAACGGTTCCCTATGAGGCTTTCCGCTCGTTGAGCGCACCAGAAGGGGCTGTCAAAGTCTTCGGCGCAATTGGCCGGATGGACAGGCAAAAGGGCTTTGATGTTCTGATCGAGGCCTTCAAGAAAACAGAAGACCCCAACATCGAATTGCGCTTTTATGGCAAGGGCCCTGAAGAAGAAGCCCTGCAGGACTTGGCCAAATCAGACAGCCGCATCAAGTTTATGGGCTATTGGTCTAACCCATCGCTCGTGCTTGCAAGTCTGGACGCAGTTCTCATGCCCTCACGTTGGGAGGCATACGGCCTTGTCGCCGCCGAGGCCTTGCAAGCAAAACGACCTGTGCTTCTAAACAATGTCGACGGGCTAAAAGACCATATAGAGAACGGAGCCACTGTTGTGATGGCGTCTGATGCCATTACATGGTCCCGTTCAATCACGAAGCTGGCAAGTCGAAAGCCTCAGTTGGCTCCAAACACCTATGCCAACCACAGAGCTGAAGATGTCTTTGCAGACGGTTGGAAGAGAGTAGTTGGCAATCTCCTGCACCAGCCCGTTGCCTTGAAACCATAGTACTGCTGTCGGATGGCAAACCTAGAGGTTTGTAAGGTTAGTAGCTGGCTGCGTGCCGCGTTTCGAGAACACGTTTTGGCGTGACCTGTGTCAAAGAAGCGAAAGATGGAGTATTCTTTTAGCCAAGGATGCAAAGAACATTTTTTGCAAAAGGTGTCTAGCCATGCACAGCAGAGACTGCCGCCTTGAACAAGGCCTAGTAAGGAGCAAAAGCATATGATACAGATCTGCGCCTGAAGTGTCGGCCTAGTCCGCAACTTGATCCATGACTGTTTCTGTCCCGCTGCAACTTGCATGAATGGCCAATTTAGCCGCTGCGTAGCGACACAACAAACTTTGCTAATGGAAAAAACTTACATTACGAGCACACGCAGCAAAAAGCCGAGTTCGCACTCTGCGCTCAGCACTGCCGTGGGAGCTATCAAGCACCCGCGACCGCTTCGAAATGACGAGCGGCTCATGCCGTTCGTCAAAGTTCTTAGATGTCGATCCGTTCGGCTATACTCAGGGCATCCTCCAATTCGACACCCAGATAACGGACTGTGCTATCAACTTTGGTGTGGCCAAGCAAAAGCTGAACGGCACGCAGGTTGCCTGTTTTACGATAGATTTCCGCCACCTTTGTTCGGCGCATAGAATGCGTGCCATAGCCACTGGGTTCTAACCCGATGGAAACAACCCAGTCCCGAACCAAACGCCCATATTGGCGTGTTGATATGTGCAGGCGATCATGAAAGCGGCTCGGAAACATGAATTGGCATCCCAACATTTCCGGGGACTTGATCCAGTTTATTACAGTTTCTCGCGTGTTTTCAGCCAGTTCAAACTGCACGGGTTTATTCGTCTTGCTTTGAACCACCGACACTCTTTCTCGCACTTGGTCATCCCTGATCAGATCTGTGATCTTGAGCGAGACCAGATCGCAACCACGCAACTTGCTATCGATTGCAACGTTGAACAGAGCGAGATCGCGAAGATTGCCCGCAAGTTCTAGACGCACGCGGATGGCCCAAACCTGCTTGGGAAGCAGCGGACGCTTTTGTCCGACAAGGCGGCCCTTATTCCAGGCTCTGCGTTTTGGGGTGACGGCGGGAAGTTGGACTCTTGGCATAATTCGCCCTCCATCCAACCCTCCAGCCCAATCATCAACACAGCGTCGACGACGCACTATAGCTCGAATTCTTACGTCAGCTTCGCGGTGGGTACGGTGTCAAGAATTTCGGCACAAGCATTCGGCCGCTCCGAGCCCAAATCGGCCATTCACTCGCGCGGAATCAAGGCCGCAGGCCGCCGCGCATCGTCAGCCCCTCCCATGGGCTGACATCAGCCTCTACCGTGAAAGGCAGCTTCGTCCGCGACTTGATCCTTGAGCGTGTCGTTTCCGCTGCGGCTCGCGTGAATGACCGGTTTTCCCGCCGCGCAGCGGCGTAGCGATTTACGCTGTTGCAGCAATTTCTGCGCTGCGAGCGCACGCAGCACAAAATTAACAGGTCCGCTGTGGGCTCGATGCGGACCTTGGCTGCAAAGACCACCAATGGCTGCTTTGGGCCGATAGCGGCAGTTGGGCTGATCCAAGTGAAGGTTTAGAAAGTCCGCAGCGCAGAGGCAAACAACAAAGGCTCCTAATAGAAACATCAAGATTAGCAATCTCTGAATCCTTATACTCTAAGGGCAACTCTCTTTCTTGTTGGATCCTGCTATTTGGAGATGTTCAATCTGCTGGACCTCAAGTGAACCAAACGTTTCGTCCTACATGCAAGAATGCTGTTGGCCATTTTACCGTGGAGTAGAGAATTTTTCCTTCGATTGGCAGGCTTTAAATCTCCTTTCAGCAAGAAAGACGGCGTGCTGTTGGCTTTGATCTTAGCTAACGGAAAACCCTTCCTTCATTCAAACGAATAGCAGGGATCTGCCCATATACTTCACCTAAACTGCGCGTAGTAACAGGCTTTTTTCCAACTTTTTGCAACCTGTTGGAAAACAGATCAAATAAACAAGCAATTACAATAGCTTACAAATATGATGGTGCACCCGATAGGATTCGAACCTATGGCCTCTGCCTTCGGAGGGCAGCGCTCTATCCAGCTGAGCTACGGGTGCCTGAGGCGCTCTATAGCGGCCTCTGATTGGTCTCGCAATCGCGAATTTGAAGCGCGTCGGCCTTAGCCCAGCAAGTTGTGTGCCAACTCAAGCGCATCGACGAGCACGTCGACCTCTTCACGCGTGTTATACAGCCCAAAGCTTGCGCGGCAGGTGGCCGAAACACCCAGGTGCTGCATCAGTGGCTGCGCACAGTGGTGCCCGGCACGCACGGCCACGCCCTTTTTGTCCAGAATGGTCGATATATCATGCGCATGGGCCGCGCCCTGCATTGTGAAGCTGAAGATAGCGGCTTTGTCGGGTGTCGTGCCTTGCAGGCCAAGCCAGTTGAGGCCAGTCAGGCGCGCGCTGGCGTAGGCGGCCAAGTCGGCCTCATGGGCGGCGACATTGTCCATGCCAAGCTCCATAAGGTATTCCAGCGCCGCGCCAAACCCGATGGTCTGCACGATCCCCGGCGTGCCCGCTTCAAACTTCATCGGCGGATCATTATAGGTGATCACCTCTTTGCTGACATCCCGGATCATGTCGCCGCCGCCCATGAAAGGCTGCATCTCGTCCATGCGTTCGCGTTTCACATAGATCGCGCCCGAGCCTGAAGGCCCGTAAAGCTTGTGGCCCGTGATAGCGTAGAAGTCGCAGCCCATCTCGGCCACATTCACAGGCGCATGCACAGCCCCCTGAGAGCCGTCAACCAGAACGGGAACACCCAGAGCGCGCGCTGCTTTGCAAATGCGTGTCACATCAACATGTGTGCCCAGCACGTTCGACAGCTGGGTGATCGCGATCAGCTTGGTTTCGGGTGTGATCGCGGCAATCACTTTGTCTGCGTCAAGCGCGCCAGTTGCGTCAGTGTCGACCCACTTCAAAACAACGCCCTGGCGCTCGCGCAAAAAGTGCCAAGGCACGATGTTGGCGTGGTGCTCCATAACGCTGAGCAAAATCTCGTCGCCGGCTTGCAGACGCGGCGCAGCCCAAGCATAGGCCACCATGTTGATGCCTTCCGTGGTGCCCGAGTTGAAGATGATCTCGTCTTCAGAGTCCGCACCCAAAAAGCGCGCCACAGTGCCGCGCACGGCTTCGTATTTGTCTGTTGCGAGGTTGCTGAGGTAGTGCAGCCCGCGGTGCACATTGGCGTATTCTTCGGCGTAGCCGCGTGTCACCGCGTCGATCACAACCTGCGGCTTCTGCGCTGAGGCCCCATTGTCGAGGTAAGTCAGCGGCTTGCCGTTGACTTCGCGCGCCAGAATGGGAAAGTCTTTGCGGATTTCAGCGACATCATACATTGGCGGCCTCAATTGGGATTGGCCCGACAAGGGCGATAAGCGTGAAGAAAATAAGCAACCCGACAACCATCAGCACAAGCGACAGCGCGATAATGGCCAAGCCTTTGATTGGATGAGAGAGCTTATGTGCGCCTGCGATCAGGCCCGAAAGCACAAATATCTCCCAGACGTTGACGACAAGCGACAGCAAGCTGCCAAGGGCCGCCGACACAGACGAGAGCGCCAAAACAACGACGCTCACGCCCAGCACGACAAACTGCCACCATGTGACAACGGCCAGGACATCAACGAAACGCCCCTGCCCGCCCAGCATGAGGCCCGCCCAGTAAAAGGCAAAGACCGAGACCACAAGCGAGCCTACAATCGCGATTGTCACAATCGCGGGAGAGCTCATGATCCGGATCAGAAAGGACGCCTGCGCGGCCTCTTCCGGTGTCAACGCATCAGACACAACGGGCGGCGCGGCTTGAAACACCAGCGAAAACAGCAAAGCATTCAGCACAGCGGCCAGCGCCAGCGCCATCCAGAACGTCTCGCGCTTGATGTTCAGGCTCATGATGTCTTGAGCCGCCAGCATCGGCGTTGTCAGTGTGGTTTTGAGAAGTTGCTTAAGCATCCTGAGCAGTTTCCTTCGCGGCAGTGAGGCTTCCGGAAAACCAGAACCAGAAAAACGCAGCCAGCCAGACGGCCCCTACAGCCATACGGGGCGCGCCCTGCCCGAGAAAGCCCGCAACAAGGCCATCCAGAAGCAGGATCGGCGCGGCCGCCAAAACGGCCCAGAACAGCGCCAGCCGTTGGCCCCAGGACTGGCCCTTGCTGCCAAACAGGCGAAAGCCGAAGTAGACACCCATCGCCAGCGTGTAAAACACCAAGGGCATGATGAACACCCAGCCCAGCAGCGCGCCACCGAGCAGGATGTTAAGCTCTTCGCCCGTGTAGTGCGCCTGCCGCGCCAGACGTGGCCACTGGGCGATGAAGATCACCACGCAGCCAAACATCAGCAAGGCCAAGGCACGGTCTTCGCGCTGGCCCATAGAGACAAGCTTGCGCATCACGCGCGCGGGGCTTCTGTAAGTGCCCATTATGTCTCTGACGACAGACATGCCTAGCCCCTGCGGCGTGTCAGCCAGCCTTCAAGGCGACCGTTGATTTCGGCAGCGAGCGCCTCATCCTCGATCTCCTCGACGGCTTCCGCAAGAAACGCGAGCGTCATGAAGTCGGTCGCGATATCTTTCGGGATGCCGCGCGCTTGCAGGTAAAACAGTGCATCTTCGTCGATCGCGCCCGAGGTTGAGCCGTGTGAACAGGCCACATCATCGGCGTAGATCTCAAGCTCGGGCTTGGCGAGAAACTGGCTGTCACCGTCCAGCAAAAGCGACTGCGACTTCTGGTAGCCGTCTGTCTTTTGCGCGCCGGGTTTGACAAGGATCTTGCCTTGGAACACGCCCGTCGCACCGTTGCGCAGCACCTTCTTGAACACCTGTCGGCTCTCGCAGTTCACTGCGTCATGGGTCACAAATACAGTGTCGTCGTGCAAGAAGTCCCCGTCGCCAAGCGCCGCACCTGCCACATGGGCAAAAGCGTCGTCGCCTGTCAGCTCGATAATGCATTCGTTGCGCGTCAGCACGCCGTTGACTGTCAGCGTAAAGCTCTTGAAAGTGCTCTCTGTGCCAAGGCGGGCAAACATATGCGTCACAGCGCGGCGCTCGTGGTCGCGCCCCTGTGCGCGCACGTGGTGGAACGCGGCCTTGTCAGCGATATCGGCCTCAAGAACCTTGTTAAAGCGCGCTGCCGCGGGGCCGTTTTCGAGCAGCGTAAAGGATGCGCCCGCCTCGACTTTGACAACATGGTGCAGCACTGCGTCAGAGCGCGTGTTTTCGTGATGATAGATCAGGCTGACAGGCTTGCTCGGCGTATTGAGCACGCGAATGAGCACGCCATCTGTTGCCAGCGCCGTGTTGAGCGCCGCCAGGGGCCGCTCAACGGGCGTTTGGCCGTTGGCTTCCAGCGTGCCGTAAAGCTCACTCGCCCATGAGATATCGCCCGCCTCGGCGAGGCGGCTGATCTCGATGCCTTCCAGCGCCAGATCATCGGATTTCTCGGCGCTGAAGACACCATCAACGAACACGATCTTGAGGCGGTCAAAGCTTCCAAATACTGGCTCTTCGCCCGTCTCGAAAACTGCCGCTTCTCCGGCTTCTGCCGAGGTAAGCGTGTCCGGACGGGTGTATTTCCAATACTCGTCACGTCGTGACGGCAGGCCCATGTTGCGCACGCGCGATAAAGCGTCTTCGCGAGCGGCTTGCGACCAGCCCGCCCCTGAGGGAACATCGGCCCCGTCAAGACGCGTTGCGGCAGCCTCTTGTTTGGCTTTCAGGACTGCGTTCATTACGCCACCTCGGCGAGAATGTCGGCATAGCCGTTGTTTTCAACCTCAAGCGCAAGCTCCGGCCCGCCGGTTTTCACGATACGGCCATTGGCCATGATGTGCACAACGTCGGGTTTGATGTGATCCAGCAGACGCTGGTAGTGGGTGATCACCAGAAAGCCGCGGCCCTCGCTGCGCAGCGCGTTCACGCCTTCTGCCACGAGTTTCATCGCGTCAACGTCAAGGCCTGAGTCTGTCTCGTCAAGGATGCACATCTTTGGCTCAAGCATGGCCATTTGCAGCACTTCATTGCGCTTTTTCTCACCGCCGGAAAAGCCAACGTTGACAGGGCGTTTGAGCATCTCGGCGTCGATCTTGAGGTCTTTCGCCTTGGCACGGATTTCCTTGAGGAAGTCGGTTGCTGACATCTCTTCTTCGCCGCGCGCTTTGCGTTGCGAGTTTACGGCGGTGCGCAGGAACGTCATGTTGCCAACCCCGGGGATCTCGACAGGGTATTGAAACGCCAGAAAAAGCCCAGCTGCCGCGCGCTCTTCTGGCTCCATGTCGAGCAGGTCTTCACCCTCGAGTGTTGCGCTGCCATCGGTGACTTCATAGCCGCTCTTGCCAGACAAAACATATGACAGCGTTGACTTGCCTGAGCCGTTTGGCCCCATGATGGCGTGGACTTTGCCGGCCTCGACTCTAAGGTCAACGCCCTTCAGGATTTGCTTGTCTTCTTCTTCAAGTTTGACTTTCAAGCCTTTGATTTCTAACATGTTCGCGCCTTTCTTAGGTGTTTGGGTCCGCCGCGCGCAGAGCCGCGGGAAAATCTGATACTAGTCTGTCTTTGGCCTCGGCCATACTTGCCGCATAGGGCAATGCGCCCTCTTGCAGGCTTGGCAGGGCTTTGGAGATGTCGTCGTGTTTCAGCGGCAAGGGCAGAACGCGCCCTATGCCTGCTGCGTAGTCGTAATACTTCATTCGGGGCTGTTTGAGCGGGTCGAGCCAAGTGTTTGGCACGCCGTAGCTGTCGGCCACGATAAGCCCGTGCAACGACGAGCTGATGACATGTTTACAACCGCCGATCTTGGGGCAAACCTCTTCTGGCGTGCCTTGCACGTCGATGTATTCAACGTTGTCATGCTCCTCAAGCAGCGCCTTCACGCTGGGGTGGCCGAGTTGTCCGTGGTGCAAAACCAGCCCGATCTTGTCGTGTTGCTTGGGCTTTTTGCCAAGCGCCTCGGCCGTCAGCAGCCCCGGATCGCCGTAGCTTTCTACCTTCACGCCAAGCAGCGAAGCGGTAATCGGCCCACGCAGCATGGCAATGTCGACATGTTCGACAAAGTCGGTGCGCAACGCGCTAAGCATGCCCGTGCCCCAGATCACCGGACGGTGGTCTGGCCGCCCGTTTTTGCCCCAAACACGGCGTGCAAATTGCAGCACAGAACCAACAGCGAAGACCTCCGCCTCGCGCGGCTCTGCATGCACGACTTCACGCCCCGAAGCATGCGCCGTGACAAGCTGGCTCAGCGCATCGCCGAAATTGGGCTTTGCGTTCCACCAGAAAAGCTTGAGAGGGGCTTGGCTCATGCGTCGTCGTCTTTCTGCGTAGCATCTTTGAGACGCGGCGCAATCTGCTGGTCGTAAAGCTCAACCATCTTGCCCGTCCAGAGTGAAACAACCGCAGCAATGATACCGCCGATGACCCAGACCGGAAGATCAAGCCAGTTGAGGATCACGGCCATCAGGATGCCGGCGACAACCTGCACCACAAGTGTTTTGTTTTTCTCTATAAAATCCATAACTTACTCTCTACTCATTATCCATCGAAGCGCCGAACGTCTTCGTAAAATGGTATGGCGCACTCGGCGCACGTTTGGCACAAACGCCACTGCGCTCCATGAACGCCAATAGATCAGCGCGCAACTTGGGCAGGTCTGTCACCAGTTCTGCTTGGAAAGTTCTATTGATGGCCGCGCAGGCTTTACGCGTCATGGCCTGCCCGCAATTAAGCTCGCTCAAGGCGCTTGCAACGTCTGTCAGCATAGCTGAGAAACACGCGTCATTGCCACAGTCATAGGACATGAGAAATATTGGGCTAAGAGTATTTTGCGCGACTGCGGGCTGAGCTTCAAGACCTGTAAACAAAGCAAGCGCGAAGGCTTTTAGAGGCTTGTCATCACAACGTCGCGAATTGTGCGCAGGTTGTTTTCCAAACTCGCCTGTGGCGCCAGAACGCCCGCTGCGTAGTCCGGTGAAAACATTTCTTGCCAGACGTTCGGCGCGTGTTTGGCCACGTCCGGCTCGCCCACGAGCATAAAGGCCAAGCCCGCCATCGCGGCTGTTTTCATCGCACCCGTGTTGAGCTTGAGAAACACCGCGAGGGTGACAAGCAGCCCGAAAGCCGCCGCGATCTCGGCACCCTGCAACATCAGAAAGGCTTTCATCTCGTTGCCGAAGCTGTTGGCCGGAACAAAATGAAAGCTGATCAAGCGCGCTGCAAGCATTGTCACGCCGCCAAGAACGAAGGACAGCCCGATTTTGGGCAGTTGCTTGAACAGATTCTTGGAGCCTTGCTTGCGTGGCTTTTGCGCGCGCTTCATGGCTGCGGCCGAGAATGTCGTGTCCGCCAAGTTGCCCTCGCCCGCAATATACTGTTGCGGCGCGCCTTCTTGCTTGGCGATTTTCTTCATTCGCGCTTCGAATGCGTCGAGGTTCTTGTTCCGCATGTGCCACTCTCACAACTTCTGCTTGCCAAGTTTTTGGCAAGACACTCTGGCTAGAATAAGGCAAAAGCCGCGCATTTTCACGCAGGCCTTGCCCTATTGAAGTTGTGTAAGAGAGCGGCACGCTGGGCATCAGCCAACCGAGCCTTCCAGCGAGATCGCAACAAGTGCTTGCGCTTCCATGGCAAATTCCATCGGCAGCGCTTGCAGCACTTCTTTGGCAAAGCCGTTGACAATAAGCGCAACAGCTTCTTCTTCGCCCATCCCGCGTTGGCGGCAATAGAACATTTGCTCGTCGTCGACTTTGGATGTCGTCGCCTCATGCTCGACACGCGAAGAATTGTTCTTCACCTCAATGTAAGGCACGGTGTGCGCGCCACATTTGTCGCCGATCAGAAGGCTGTCACACTGCGTATAGTTGCGCGAGTTCTGCGCCTTGGGGTGCATGCTCACAAGGCCGCGGTAGGTGTTCTGCGCTACCCCCGCGCTGATGCCTTTGCTTACGATCCGTGACTTGGAGTTCTTGCCCAAGTGGATCATCTTGGTGCCGGTGTCGGCCTGCTGGTGGTTGTTGGTGATAGCGATCGAGTAAAACTCGCCCTGTGTGTCGTCCCCGCGCAGAATGCAACTTGGGTATTTCCACGTCACGGCCGAGCCTGTCTCGACTTGTGTCCACATCACTTTGGCGCGGTCACCGCGACAATCAGCGCGTTTGGTCACAAAGTTATAGATCCCGCCAACGCCGTTTTCATCCCCGGGATACCAGTTTTGAACCGTCGAATACTTCACTTCAGCGTCTTCTTCGATGACGATCTCGACAACAGCCGCGTGCAGCTGCGCCACATCACGCTGCGGCGCTGTGCAGCCCTCAAGGTAGCTCACGTAGCTGCCCTTGTCGGCGATGATCAGCGTGCGCTCAAACTGGCCGGTGTTTTCGGCGTTGATGCGGAAATATGTGCTCAGCTCCATCGGGCAGCGCACCCCGGGCGGGATGTAAACAAACGAGCCATCAGAGAAAACAGCCGAGTTGAGCGTGGCGTAGAAGTTGTCTGACACCGGTACAACCGAGCCGAGATATTTCTTCACAAGCTCCGGATGGTCTTTGATCGCCTCCGAAATCGAGCAGAAGATAACCCCCGCTTCTTTCAGTTCTTTCTGGAAGGTTGTGCCGACGCTGACGCTGTCAAACACTGCGTCCACGGCCACTTTTCGGCCCTCGGCTGGCGCGTCCTCAGCGCCCTCAACACCTGCAAGGATCATCTGCTCCTTGAGCGGAATGCCCAGCTTTTCGTAGGTCGCCAGCAACTTGGGATCAACCTCGTCAAGCGACTTGGGCTTCACTTCCATGCTCTTGGGACGCGCGTAGTAATACTGGTCCTGAAAGTTGATCTCGGGGTAGTTGAGCAGCGCCCAGTCCGGTTCCTTGAGGGTTTTCCAACGCGCAAAAGCCTCAAGACGCCAGTCCAGCATCCACTGAGGCTCTTCGTTCTTTTCCGAAATCAGGCGCACGATGTCTTCGTTCAATCCGAGCGGCGCATATTCCATCTCGATCTCGGTTTCCCAACCGTATTTATACTTCTCGCCAAGCGAGCGCACAGCCTCAACTGTCTCTTCTTCGACACCGTCTTTGACGATCACTTCAGTCATAGTCGCGTTCCTTTTCGTCCGATCAACCCGACGTGCCTAAGCGGCGCGGGCCCTGTGTTTGTTTGACATCGCTACAAACTTGTCCGCAAAGCGCAGCACGTCATCTTTTGTTGTCTCAAGCCCAAGAGAGACGCGGATAGATGATCCGGCCGCCCCCTCGCCATAGCCCATTGCCCGCAGAACGGGGCTTGTCTTTACCTTGCCACTTGAACAGGCCGACCCTGCCGAAACAGCAAACCCCGCCAAGTCAAGTTGCATAACCTGCGTCTCGCCCTTCCAGCCTTCTGTCAGGATGCACGAAGTGTTGGGAAGGCGCGCGACTTCTTTCCCGACAAAAATAGGCGAGTTTAGCGCAGCCGCAAGGGCTTCTTCGAGCAAATCACGCTTTTCTTCGACCTCTTGCCAAAGACCGGCCTGCACATCGCGCTGCGCCGCCAATGCAGCGGCTGCAAAACCTGCAACGCCGATCAGGTTCTCGGTGCCGGCACGACGGCCCATCTCCTGGCCGCCCCCCTTGAGAACAGGGTCAAGATCAATGCCGCGCCGCATCACCAAAGCGCCAACGCCCTTGGGGCCGCCAAGCTTGTGCGCAGACACCACAGCCATCAACGGGCCTGACTTCAGGAAGTTCACCTCCAACTTGCCAAAACCCTGCGTAAAGTCACTCATCCATAGGCCTTCCGGCAAGGCTTGCAAGACGCCCGTCTCCGAATTGGCCAACTGCAACGTGCTAAAGCCCGCGTCTGCCACATTAACCTGTCCAAACCCGTCCGCTTCAAGGCTCAAGTCGCACCAAGCCGCAACGGCGTCATGCTCAACACCACTCGCAGCAATGCCCCGCCCAGCAAGCGCCATTGCCGCAGCTTCGGTTGCCGATCCGGTAAAAACAATCTCAGCACCTTCAGCCCCCAAAGCCTGCGCCAAGTTCCCACGGGCCTTTTCCAAAAATGCCTTGGCCGCCCGCCCCTCGGCATGCACCGATGAGGGGTTCCCGACGATATCCATCGCCTCGACCATCGCCGCACGCGCCTCGACCCTCAAAGGCGTCGTTGCATTGTGATCAAGGTAGCAGCGGCTCACAAAACCATACCCCGGCTTTTCCTTGAAAGAAATACTCCGGGGAGCGCGAGGGGCAGAGCCCCTCGCAACCCGCGTGGCCAAAGGCCGCGCAACTCCTGCCTTGCTGAAAGCAAGCCTATGGTCAAACAGTCGCTCATTCTTCGTCCACAACAGCAAACAACGAGGGCACGGCAGGGCAAGGGGCCAACTCGTTGCCGATCACATCAGACAACCGCGCTTGGTGCAAAAACACATAGACATGCGCGGACAGCCCCTCCCACAAGCGGTTTGTCACAGATTGCGCGCGCGAGCCCGAGGCGGCACCGCTTGCGCCGGCCCCTTTCTTGAGCGCGTCAACGCTTTCATCAACAGCGGCCAGAACATCGACAACCCGTATCGAGACCGGTGATTTGGCAAGCTTGTAGCCGCCCCCAGGCCCACGCACAGATTCGACGAGCCCCGCGCGCCTCAGCTTGACAAACAACTGCTCAAGATAGGGCAGCGAAATGTCCTGACGTCTGGAAATATCCCCAAGCGTCACCAAGGCCTCGCCGCCCTGCAATGCGATGTCAGCAAGAGCAACCATAGCATAACGACCTTTTGTGCTTAGCTTCATAGCGCCCCCTTATAAGCTCCATCAGGATGCGCGACCCTGCGGAAACCTGTGCGAATTGATTGACCTTGGGCGAGACAAAGACTATCTCGCCTTAAGCTTCTGGGTGAAACCCTAGATTTAGAATTGTTCTAATGTGCCTGAGAGATTTCGTCAAGAATGAGCGGCACATTCCCCGTCGGAGAAAACAAATAATATGCCTGAGGTAATTTTTCCTGGCCCAGAGGGCCGACTTGAAGGCCGCTATCACCCACAACCCGAGCGCGATGCACCGATCGCGATTGTGCTTCATCCCCACCCGCAATTTGGCGGCACGATGAACAACAAGGTTGTCTACAACATGCACTACGCCTTTTATAACATGGGCTTCACTGTGCTGCGGTTTAACTTCCGCGGTGTTGGCCGCTCTCAGGGCGAGTACGACCAAGGGGTTGGCGAGCTGTCTGATGCGGCCTCGGCACTCGATTATTTGCAGTCCATGAACAATAACTCGAAGCATTGCTGGGTTGCTGGTTTTAGCTTTGGCGCGTGGATTGGAATGCAGCTTCTGATGCGTCGCCCCGAGATCACCGGTTTTATCTCGGTCAGCCCGCCCGCCAATATGTATGATTTCAGCTTCCTCGCGCCCTGCCCCGCGTCTGGGCTGATCATCAACGGCACGAGCGACCGCGTCGCCCCCCCCGCCGACACGCGCGGGCTTGTTGACAAATTGCACGAGCAAAAAGGCATCACCATCACCCATACGGAAGTTGAAGGCGCTGGACACTTCTTTGAGAACGACCACATGGACACGCTTGTTGAAACCACGCAAACCTATGTGAAGCGCCGACTCACTGAGAATTCGCGTTGATGTCATCACTTGAGGAAACCGCTGCGCAGCTTGCTGAGGACACCATCAAAGTAATGGAGAAATCAGGCGACGACCGACTGCACTACGAAGTGGCCGACCTGCTTGGTGCCTCTTCTCAAACACTCGAAGAAGCCTACATGACAGAGGTACGTGTGCGCATGGCGGGTAAGACGGCGCGCGCCTTTCTGCGCAAAAAAGCGCAAGAAATACTCGACGCGAAAAAAGCGCAAGAATGAGCCCGAGCCGGCTTGACCAGCAGATGGCCTTCCTCAACGAGGCCGACAAACTCAAGCAGATCAACCGTGGCACTTTGCTGTGTGATGGTTCACGCGCTGAAAACTCAGGCGAGCACAGCTGGCATATCGCACTTTACGCGATGATCCTCGGCGCTGATACACCGCTTGACGTGTCAACCGACCGGGTGATCCGGATGCTGCTTGTGCATGACCTTGTGGAGATTGATGCGGGCGATGCGCCAATATTTGGCGATCACGACCCTGTGGAAATGGCCGCAAAGGAACAAGCGGCTGCTGAAAGGATTTTCGGGCTGCTGCCTGACGATCAGGCGCAAGAGTTTCGCGCGCTGTGGGATGAATTTGAAGCCGCCGAGAGCGCCGATGCGCGCTTTGCCAAGTCACTTGATCGGTTCCAACCTCCAAACCAGAACTTGCAGTCCGGCGGCGGATCGTGGATCGAGTATGACACAGCGTTTGGGCAATTCGAGAGGAAGGTCGGCGCCAAAATAAAACGGGGTGCGCCGTGGCTTTGGGCGTGGATAGAGCCGAAGGTGCGAGCGTGGTTTGAGGCGCGCGGGAAGCTTTAGCGCTTTGATTTCGAATTTGCTTCGCAAATCCGACCCGTTGGGGGCTTTGCCCCCAAACCCCCAGGATATTTACAAAGAGAAGACGCTAGACCATCGGGATCTGGGACGCCGCTGTTTTGGGGAGCAGGCCAATCAGGCGCGGGTCTTGCGCGATTTCGATCTGTCGTTTGAACGGGGTAAAGCCGGAGCGAATGTAAAAGTCGAGCGCCTTTGGGTGATCAAGGGTGCAGGTGTGCACGTGAAGACGCTTGATCGGCTGTTGCCACGCTAAAGCGATGGCACGGTTCATCAGCCAGCGCCCTGCG
Organism: uncultured Lentibacter sp.; assembly: GCA_947497495.1. GTDB lineage: Bacteria > Pseudomonadota > Alphaproteobacteria > Rhodobacterales > Rhodobacteraceae > Lentibacter. The sequence continues at coordinate 147,008 of CANMGT010000002.1, read as the reverse complement.
CCGCCGCCCACGTAGGCAGAAGTTAGGCCGAAGTAGGCCAGCTCGCAGGTGTCGGCTTCGCGAAAATCAAGCTCGAGCAGGCCTGCTTCCTCGGGGCCGGATTTCAGCACGTAGAGATGCACATCCGGATCGTGCAGCACCTGCGCGAGCGCCTCTTTGTCTTGCGTGAGACGACCAAACCAGAGGTAGTCGGCGCCGACTGCGCGAAAGAGGCTGCGATACCAGTCGACGTCGGCGTGTCGGACGCGCTCAAGCGCCAATGGCACGTTTGCCTCGGGGCGCTGTTCAGCCTGCGACAGCATCTCAAGATGTGTCACGACAGAAACGGTGTGGCCTGCAGGGACGTTGTGATAGCCGCTCTCAAGCATTCTTCTTCGCTTTCTGTTTTTCTTTCTGTGCCTTCTTCTCTTCAGACACCTTCACTGCCAAGTCGCGTGCTATGGCAAAAGCACCTTTGATCTTGTCGCTGTCTTTCTTCCAGTCGCGTTTCACAACGATCTTGTTGTCGCGCACTGTGGCGAGGCCGCGCTGGTCGCGGATAAACTCGACGAGGCCTGCAGGCGAGGCAAATTTGTTGTTGTGAAACTGCACTGTCGCGCCCTTGGGGCCGCCATCAAGCTTGGCAATGCCAGCCTTTTTGCACATCTCCTTGATGCGCACGATCAGCAGCAGCGTGTTCACTTCACGCGGCAGCGTGCCGAAGCGGTCAATCAGCTCGGCGGCGAAACCTTCCAGTTCAACTTTGCTGTGTAAGCCACTGAGACGACGGTACAATCCGAGGCGGACATCCAAGTCAGGCACGTAGGCTTCGGGGATAAGAACAGGCACGCCGAGGTTGATCTGCGGGGACCACTCGTCATCGGCTTCAGAAAGTCCTTCAAGCTCGCCGGTTCTGATCTTGGCAATCGCCTCTTCCAGCATCGACTGGTACAGTTCGTAGCCCACATCTCGCATCTGGCCCGACTGCTCTTCGCCCAAGAGGTTGCCCGCGCCTCTGATGTCGAGGTCTTGAGAAGCCAGCGTGAAGCCAGCGCCAAGCGTGTCTAGGCTGCCAAGCACCCTCAGGCGCTTTTCGGCGGTGGGTGTCAGCGGCTTACGCGGCTTTGTCGTGAGGTAGGCGTAGGCGCGGGTTTTGGAGCGGCCTACGCGCCCTCTGATTTGATAAAGCTGCGCCAGGCCGAACATGTCGGCGCGGTGGATGATCATGGTGTTGGCTGTCGGGATATCCAGGCCGCTTTCAACAATGGTTGTCGCCAGAAGCACGTCATATTTACCATCGTAAAAGGCGTTCATGCGCGTATCAAGTTCGCCTGCAGCCATCTGGCCGTTGGCGATGACATAGCTCACTTCGGGCACGTGATCCTTGAGGAACTGCTCGATCTGCGGCAAATCGCTGATACGCGGCACGACGTAAAAGCTCTGCCCGCCGCGATAGTGCTCGCGCAACAGGGCTTCACGGATGGTCACGCCATCAAACTCGCTCACATAAGTGCGGATCGCGAGGCGGTCGACGGGCGGTGTGCCAATGATGCTCAGGTCGCGCACGCCAGACAGGCTGAGTTGCAGCGTGCGGGGGATCGGCGTGGCCGTCAGCGTCAGCACGTGCACATCCGAGCGCAGCTGCTTGAGGCGTTCCTTGTGTGAGACGCCAAAGTGCTGCTCTTCGTCAATCACAAGCAGGCCCAAGTCTTTGAATCGAATATCTTTTGCCAAGAGCGCATGGGTGCCGATAACGATGTCGACAGTGCCGTCTTTCATGCCTTCACGGGTGAGCTTGGCGTCTTTTGCACTGACAAACCGCGACAGCTGACGCACCTTCATCGGGAAACCGCGGAAGCGCTCGGAGAAGCTTTTGTAGTGCTGGCGGGCCAGCAGCGTTGTCGGTGCGATGACGGCAACTTGAGCGCCCTGCATGGCGGCGATGAAGGTCGCGCGCATGGCGACTTCTGTTTTGCCAAAGCCCACGTCGCCGCACACCAGCCTGTCCATCGGCTGGCCCGCTGACAAGTCGTTCAGCACATCTTCAATGGCGCTGAGCTGATCGTCGGTTTCCTGATAAGGAAAGCGCGCGGCGAACTCTTCCCAAGCGTGGGCGTCCGGCTCCATGATCGGGGCGCGGCGCAGGGCCCGTTCGGCGGCCACGCGGATAAGCTTGTCTGCCATCTCGCGGATGCGCTCTTTGAGGCGGGCTTTCTTGGCCTGCCATGCCCCGCCGCCAAGCTTGTCGAGCAAGCCCTCCCCATGGCCGTAACGGCTGAGAAGCTCAATGTTTTCAACAGGCTGATATAGCGTGGTGCCCTCGGCATATTCGAGTTTGAGGCACTCGTGCGCGGCCCCTGCGGCTGTGACAACCTCAAGGCCGTGGTAGCGCCCGATGCCGTGGTCAACGTGCACGATCAAGTCACCGGGGCTGAGCGACTGGGCCTCGGTGAGGAAGTTTTCGGCGCGCCGTTTGGTGCGTGGCTGGCGGATGAGCCTGTCGCCCAGCACGTCCTGCTCGGCGATCACTGTCAGGCCCGGCGCTTCAAAACCCTGCTCAAGTGGCCAGACGGCCAGATGCAGCCCGCGTTTGCCAATGCGTCCCGCGTCTTTAAGCGTGACAGCACTGCCTAGGCCCTCGTCTTCGAGCAGGCCTTCCAACCGCTCGCGCGCGCCTTCCGAATAGGCTGCAACGATCACGGGTGCGTCAACCATTTTCGCTTCAATGTGATCTGTTAAAACACTGAAAAGGTTTACATTTTCAAGCTGGCGCTCTGGTGCGAAATTGCGCCCGATCCGCCCGCCAGCGTCAGTGACACCTGACCCTGTGGGCAGCGGCAAGGCATTAAACTGCAAGGCGCGGAACGGGGCAATCGACGCATCCCATGCGGCTTCGTCGAGGTAAAGCTGAGCGGCGGGCACGGGCTTATACACCGTGTCGATGTGAGACTTGTCCCCCATGGCCAGCTTGCGGGTCTCATATTGGTCTTGCACGGTGTCCCACCGCGCCAGACGCTTTGGTGTAAGCCCCTCGTCAAAGGTGAGCGTTGCCTCGCCGAGGTAGTCAAACAGGGTTTCGAGCTTGGCATGAAAGAACGGCAGCCAGTGCTCGACACCGGCGTGTTTGCGCCCCGCCGAGACGGCCTCATAGAGCGGATCATCACTGCCCGCCGCGCCGAACTCGAGGCGGTAGTTCTGGCGAAACCGCGTGATCGAGGCCTCATCGAGCAGCACCTCGGACACAGGCGCAAGCTCGACAACATCCAGCTTTTCGGTGGTGCGCTGTGTCTCCGGATCAAAGCGACGCGCACCGTCAAGGATGTCACCGAAGAAGTCGAGCCGCACAGGCCCGCCCTCACCCGGTGGGAAAATGTCGATGATACCGCCGCGAATGGCGTAGTCGCCCGGTTCTGTCACCGTGGGGCTTTGCGAAAACCCCATGCGCACGAGAAACTGGCGCAGGCCCTCCTCGTCAACGCGCTCGCCGACACGCGCGCTGAACGCCGCTTCGCGCAAGACATCGCGCGCAGGCAGATATTGCGTCGCTGCACCCAGCGTGGTGAGCAGCACAAACTGTTTGGGCATAGCATGGGTCAGCGCGGCCAAAGTGGCCATGCGGGTGGCGGAAATGTCAGGGTTTGGCGAGACGCGGTCATAGGGCAGACAGTCCCATGCAGGAAACTGAAACACCGGAATGTCTGGGCGGAAAAACCTTAGCGAAGCCGCCATCGCCGCCATGCGTTTGTCACTGCGGGCAATATGGCAGACAGCGCCGCTTTTTTGCACTTCATCCAGCACAAGACGCGCATCAAAGCCCTCAGGCGCACCGCTAACGGTAAAGTGGTTTGCCGCGCCGCTCATCTGGTTAGCCCAAGGGCCCGTAGGACAGGTTCTGATACATGCCCCAAAGGGCCGTTACGAAGATCGAGACCATGCCGATCGCCTGAGTGATCAGACGTTGGCGCATCAGCAGGCGCGCGAGGCGCTCTTCCACGGCGCCCTCTTCACGGATAAGCCGTGCGGTGGACAGCGAGAAAAGTCCGATTATCGCCATCGGGAAGGCCAGCAGGAACAACGCCTGCGCGAATTCGTAGCCATACACAAAGCCCAGCATGACAAGCATTGTCAGGAAAAAGCAGGAAAACCCGAGCAACCAGAGGCCCGAGACATAGGTGATGTGCAGAAGGCGGTTGGTGTTGATGCGCACGATGTCTTGCAAGTCTTCCTCATACTGACCGCCCTCGCGCTGCGCCCGCAAGACCATGTCCCAAGGCACGCCCAGCACCCAGTGCGACGTGGTTGACCACATCACAGCCAGCGCGATCCAGAACCAGAGGTTGCTGAAGGAGCGCATGTCAATCAGTTCGAAAACGGCAGTATACCAGTCCAAGGTCGGCATCCTTAATGTCTTTCGCACCTCATAACGGGTGTTCTTGGCAATTCCTACCCTTGAGGTGCAGCAAATTACATGACAGATTTTGCACAAGTTACACACAAGTCACACTGGCGGCTCAAGCCAGCCGGCCCTTCTGCGGAGAACATCATGCGCGCTATTCAAGCTCCCTTCCCCCACACACGCCTGCGCCGCACGCGCCAGAACGCGAATATTCGCGATCTTGTGGCTGAAAACACGCTCACCGCCGCTGACTTGATCTGGCCAGTGTTCGTGCGAGACGGCGACGGTGTGGAAGAGCCCGTCACGTCGATGCCCGGCGTGGTGCGCCGATCGGTTGATAAGGTGGTCGAGGCCGCGCGTGAGGCCCGTGACTTAGGCATCCCCGCGATCTGTCTGTTTCCCTACACAGATGCGAGCAAGCGCACCGCCGATTGCGCCGAAGCGTGGAACCCCGACAACCTGAGCAACCGCGCAACTCGCGCCATCAAAGCCGCCGTGCCTGATATCGCGATCATGACGGATGTGGCGCTTGACCCCTACTCAGACACCGGCCACGACGGCTTTGTTGTTGGTGACGAGATCGTCAATGACGCAACCGTTGAAGCGCTGATCAAGCAAGGGCTGTCTCAGGCTGAAGCTGGCGTTGATATCATCGGCCCCTCCGACATGATGGACGGGCGCATCGGCGCGTTGCGCAGCGCGCTCGAGAGCGCGGGCCACCAGAACGTGCTGCTTCTGAGTTATGCGGCCAAATACGCCTCGGCGTTTTACGGCCCGTTCCGCGACGCTGTGGGCGCCTCGGGGGCTCTGAAGGGCGACAAGAAGACTTATCAGATGAACCCGGCCAACTCTGACGAAGCCCTACGCTGCGTCGAGCGCGACCTGTCTGAGGGCGCGGACATGGTCATGGTCAAACCCGGTATGCCCTATCTCGACATCTGCCGCCGCGTGAAAGACGCCTTCGGTGCGCCGACCTACGCCTACCAAGTCTCCGGAGAATACGCGATGATCCAGGCCGCCGCGGGGAACGGCTGGATCGACGGTGAGAAGGCGATGTTAGAAAGCTTGATGTGTTTCAAACGCGCAGGCTGCGACGGGATACTGACTTACTTTGCGCCGGAGGTGGCGCGTATTCTGCGATAATCCGCGCATTTAAACTGGCGTAGTGACAGGGCCGGAGTTTGCGCCTATAGTTGGTGTAACGACCGGGAAAACTCGGCGCTATTACTCAGGCAAAACGGCAGTGACATCATGAAAAACATCTCCCGCAGATCAATTGCGTTTGGCGCAGTGGCATCCATTGGCCTTCTGGCTGGCTGCTCTAACGGCATCGGTTCGAACGGCGGCGCGAAGATCGACGCGCGCGTCGATCAGACGCTCAACTTTCTTTATTCGCAATACCCCTCAACGCGCGGCTTGGCTGACAAGTCCGTCGGCATGCTCGTTATGCCTCTGATCACCGAGGCTGGCTTCGGGGTTGGTGGCGGCTATGGCCGCGGCGCTTTGCGCGTCAACGACACAACGGTTGACTATTACTCAGCCACTAAAGGCAGCTTCGGCCTTCAGATCGGCGCGCAGCAATACGCACACGTGCTGTTCTTCATGACAGAAGACGCTCTGCTCAACTACCGCCGCTCCTCGGGCTGGGCGGCTGGCGCTGACGTCGAGTATGTCTTCAAAGACAAGGGTGAAAACATTCGCGCCGAGACGACGACATCTACAGCCCCTGTGCTGGCTGTGATCTTCGGCCAAGCTGGCTTGCATGTCGGCGCGACGCTTGAAGGCGTCAAATACACGCGCATCATTCCCTAAGGAACAACGGCCGCGGGGTTCTCCCTCCCGCAATGGCCTAACCCTCCCTCCCCAGTCTATTGGGGAGGGCTTTTTCTGATCTTACGTCGCACACGTGAACGACGGCTCCCACACTGAGGTTTAAGTGGGGGCCAGCCCCCACACCCCCGGGATATTTAGAAAGAGAAGAAGGAGTGGCGGCTTGCCACCCCTCCGAAAAAAGTTTCCTCTTCTTCTCTTGCGGTCATCGGCGTCCCCGCATGTTCCGCAACAGAATTCTTGCAGAACTTGGTTAACAAACCCTTTTCTCTCTTCTTAAATATACCCGCCGGAGGCTTCAACAGCAGCAAACCAGTGCCTTCTCCAGGCTGGGGTCGAACGCTGAAAGTCGAGAATGTCCACTTACCGGCAAGTGCGGCATTGCCCTCTATATCCTGCCTCTGTTATACGTTGGGCAGCTAAATATAGAACCTTCAGAGAGAGCAGGCCGCCACGTGAACGACACGCCAGAAACCCCTGAAAACGAAGACGAAATTCCAGCTCCTCGCGCCGTGCATGACGGCCCGGTGATCTCGATTGTGGACGAGATGAAAAGCTCCTATCTCGATTACGCCATGAGCGTGATCGTGAGCCGCGCTATTCCCGACCTGCGAGATGGGTTGAAACCCGTTCACAGGCGTATTCTTTACGCCATGCACGAGACCAACAACACGCATGACAAAAGCTACCGCAAGTCGGCGCGTCCTGTTGGCGATGTGATGGGTAAATATCACCCGCACGGCGACTCTGCGATCTACGATGCACTTGTGCGGATGGCGCAGGACTTCTCGATGTCCCTGCCCCTGCTCGACGGTCAAGGCAACTTCGGCTCGATGGACGGCGATAACGCAGCTGCCATGCGCTACACCGAAGTTCGGATGGACAAGCCGGCTTCCTTTGTGCTGGCTGACATCGACAAGGACACTGTTGATTTCCAAGACAACTACGACGGCAAAGACCGCGAGCCGACGGTTCTGCCCTCACGCTTCCCCAACATGCTGGTCAACGGCGCGGGCGGCATTGCTGTCGGCATGGCGACAAACATTCCGCCCCACAACCTTGGAGAAGTGATCGACGCCTGCCTTGCGCTCATCGAAGAGCCTGATCTGACGTCAGAACAGCTGATCGACTATGTGCCTGGCCCCGACTTCCCCACCGGGGGCATCATGCTGGGCCGCTCCGGGGCGCGCAAAGCCTACCTTGAGGGGCGCGGCTCGGTAGTGATCCGCTCCAAGACCCGCGTTGAAGAGATCCGCAAAGACCGCTTTGCGATCGTGATCGACGAGATCCCCTATCAGGTCAACAAGGCCTCGATGATCGAAAAGATCGCCGAAGCTGCCCGCGACAAGAAAATCGAGGGCATCAGCCACGTTCAGGATGAAAGTGACAGAAACGGCGTGCGTGTTGTTGTCGAGCTCAAGCGCGACGCAACCGCCGAGGTTGTGCTCAACCAGTTGTTCCGCTTCACGCCGATGCAGACTTACTTTGGCTGCAACATGCTGGCGCTCAACGGTGGCCGCCCCGAGCAGCTGACCCTGCGCCGCTTTTTGACGTGCTTTATTGATTTCCGCGAGGAGGTTGTCGCGCGCCGCACCGCGTTTGAGCTGCGCAAAGCCCGCGAGCGCAGCCACATTCTCTGTGGCCTCGCTGTGGCAGTCAGCAACGTTGATGAAGTCGTTGCCACGATCCGTGCCTCACGTGACGCCGCCGAAGCACGCGCCAAGCTGATGGAGCGTCGCTGGCCTGCGGGGGATATCATCCCCTATCTCAAGCTGATCGACGATCCGCTGCACCCCGTCAACGACGACGGCACTTACAACCTGTCGGAAGTTCAGGCGCGCGCCATTCTTGAACTGCGTCTGCAGCGCCTCACCCAGATTGGCGTGAAAGAAGTCACCGACGAGCTTGAAGAGCTGGCTGGCAAGATCAAGGAATACCTCGAAATTCTCGGTTCACGCGACCGGATCATGGGCATCATCGCCGCCGAGCTTTCTGAAGTGCGTGAGCTTTTCGCTGTGCCGCGCCGTACCGAGATCGTCGACTGGTCGGGTGATATGGACGATGAAGACCTGATCGAACGTGAGGACATGGTCGTCACCGTGACATCCGGCGGCTACATCAAACGCACACCTCTGGCCGACTTCCGCGCGCAAAAGCGTGGCGGTAAGGGCGTGTCGGGCATGCAGACCAAAGAAGAAGACGTGATAACAACGCTGTTTGTGGCCAATACCCACACGCAACTGCTGTTCTTCACCACCGAGGGCATGGTCTACAAACTCAAGACATGGCGCCTGCCGCAAGGCTCGCGCACCAGCAAAGGCAAGGCGATCGTCAACATCCTGCCGATCCCGACTGGGGTGTCTGTCGCCGCTATCCTGCCGATCGACCGCGAGGAAAAAGACTGGGCTGATCTTCAAATCATGTTCGCCACCTCGGCCGGCGACGTGCGCCAGAACCGCCTCTCCGATTTCACCAACGTCATGCGCAACGGCAAGATCGCGATGAAACTGCCGGAAGATGGCTCGGTCACGCTGGTGAACGCGCGCATCTGCTCGGATGAGGACGATGTGATGCTTGTCACCAACGGTGGCCGCGCCATTCGCTTCCCGACAACAGATGTGCGGGTGTTCAACTCGCGCAACTCGACGGGAGTGCGCGGTGTGCGCCTCAAAGACGGGCAGACTGTCGTCTCGATGTCGGTGATCCGCCACTTTGAAGCCGAAGCCGACGAGCGCGCAGCATACCTCAAAATGCGCCGCGCCATGGCTGGCCTGGCGGACGATGCCGAGCTTGACACATCCGAAGATGAAGGCGACGCGAACGCCAGCATCAGCCAAGAGCGCTATGCCGAAATGTCTGCGGCTGAAAACCTGATCCTTACGCTGACAACGGGCGGCGCTGGCAAGCTTAGCTCGAGCCACGACTACCCGATCAGAGGGCGCGGCGGCATGGGCGTCACGGCGATGGACAAAGCCATGCGCGGTGGCGACATCGTCGCCTGCTTCCCTGTCGAGATGGAAGACCAGATCATGCTGGCAACCTCCAAGGGCCAGTCGATCCGCGTGCCTGTTGAGGGCATCTCCTTCCGCTCACGCAGTGCAGGCGGTGTGAAGGTGTTTAACACCGGCAAAAACGAGGAAGTTGTCTCGGTCGCGTGGATCGCAGATCAAGGGGATGAAGACGAGACCGACGAACAAGGGGGGCCATCCGAGGCATAGCAAACCAAATATGTGTAAAATTGCACATACTTGGTGCGCAGATTGGTGATGCGCACACATTAGGTTTTCGCTATATTAACTCTCAGATGAGATACCACTCTACGCATTTGCCACTGGGGAAACTGGGGCAAACACTCAGGAACGAACGAGGGCGCAGCCAAAAGCTGCGCCCTTTATCATTTTCCCTTACCTTTAGAAGCTGCCGAACTTGCCTTCGAGGTAGTCTAGTAGCGGCGCTTCGCTTGGGACCATGCCCGATGCGTTTTCGATCAGATCGCGTGGCTTCATCAGCCCGCCGTGGCGCTGCAGGTTGTCCTTGAGCCAGCCCGTCGAAGCTTTCAGGTCGCCCTTGGCCAAACCGGCGTCAAGCTCAGGCAAAGCCGCGCGCATCGCCTCATTGAGGCAGCCCGCATAGACGTTGCCAAGGCTGTATGTCGGAAAGTAGCCCCAAAGGCCCGCCGACCAGTGCACATCTTGCAACAGCCCGTTTGACGGCTTGTCGACGCCATAGCCAAAGTCGGCTTCAAAGCGGCTGTTCCAAGCCTCTTCAAGATCACGCGCTTCAAGATTGCCCGCGATCACGTCGCGCTCCAGATCAAAGCGGAGCATGATGTGCAGGTTGTATTGCACCTCATCCGCCTCGGTGCGAATGAAACCTTTGTTCATCCGGTTCACCGTCTTGTAGAACGTGTCCTCATCTGCCACGCCGAAGTCGCCAAAAGAGTCTTTCATCTGACCAAAGAGATAGCCCGTAAAGGCGCGCGAGCGGCCCAGCTGGTTTTCGTAAATCCGGCTTTGGCTTTCGTGAACACCCAGCGAAGCGCCCTGCCCCAGTGGCGTCAGCAAATAGGCCGAGTCGATGTTTTGCTCGTAAGAGCCGTGGCCGACTTCGTGAATCGTTGAGTAAATACAGTTGAACGGGTCGCGCAACGCAGTCCGCGTTGTGACGCGCACATCAAGCCCGCTGCCCGACGAGAACGGATGCACCGCCTTATCAAGTCGTCCGTTCGCCATGTTGTAGCCAAAGAGTTTGGCCAGTTTGCGCGCCAGGCGCATCTGTTTTTGCTCGTCAAAATCATGCGCGAGCGGCTCTGGCTGCTCGCCGCCCATCACCTTGTCACGCAGGGCTACAAGCCGTGGGCGCATCGCGTCAAAGATCGTCGCGACCTCCTCGCTGCTGGTGTGGGGCTCATAGTCATCCAGCAACGCGTCATAGGCGTTGCCGCCCTGTGCGAGGGCTGCGGCCTCTTCGCGCTTGAGCGTGATCATCTCGCTCAACACCGGCAAAAAACCCGCCACATCTTCATTGGCGCGCGCTTCAACCCATTTGCGCTGTGCGCTCGAGCTGGCCGAGGCGAGCTTCTTGGCAAGCTCGGCGGGCACCTTGGCGTTGCGCTCAAACGAGCGGCGGATCAGGCGCGTGTTGGCGCGTCCCACGTCGTCAAGCGCAGCTTCGTCGATGCTTGCGAGCCATTCGCCAATGCGCGCATCTGTGCGGCGCGCGTGCAGAACGGTTTCCATCGCGGCGAACTCTTCTGCGCGCTGCGGAGCTGCCCCGTCGGGCATCATGGTTTCTTGATCCCAGCTCAAGCGTCCTGCCACTTGGCCAAGGGCTTCGGTGTCGCGCTGGAATGCGATCAGGTCATCATAGGCTGACATGGTTTATCCTTTTTGGATCGATTGAACGTGAGGGTATTGAGCGTAAAAACGCGCGCGGATGATGGCGATCCAGACAACTATCGCTGCCGCTTGGTGAATGATCGCAACCTGCCATGGCGCGGCCGTCAGAACGGTATAAACTCCTATCAGGATCTGCGCGGTGAGCGCCATTGTCGCCGCAGTAAAGGCCGTGCGTGTGACGGCATGTGCCGACTTGCGGCCGCGCAGGAAAATGACAACCGTGAAAGCAAAGAGCAGATAGCCAGCCACACGGTGAATGAACTGTACCAACCCCGGATTTTCAAAGAAATTGCGCCAGACAGGCTCAAGCATAAAGGCATTCGGCGGAAAGACTTGCCCGCCCATCAACGGCCAGTCAGTGTAGCTGCGGCCCGCGTCAATGCCCGCCACAAGTGCTCCGAGCAGGATCTGCAGGAAGGCAAAGTGCATCCAGCCGGTGCCGAGCGAAAACAACTTTGCCTCGCGCTGCCGCCGCGCTTGCAGGAGGTCCCGCTCGGGTCGTGACAGGCTCAGAATATACCACGTGATGAAGCCAAGGATCACAAAGGCAAGGCCAAGGTGCGTGGCCAGACGGTAGCTCGCCACATCTGTCATCGAGCCCGTCAGGCCCGACGCCACCATCCACCAGCCGATTGCGCCTTGCAGCCCGCCAAGCCCGCCGATCAGCAGCAACCGCCCTGTCCAGCCTGTGGGGATCTGTTTGCGTAACCCAAACCAGACAAAGCCGAGCGCCCAGACAAGGCCGATGATGCGGCCCAACTGGCGATGGCCCCATTCCCACCAGTAGATGGTCTTGAAATCAGACAACTCCATCCACTGGTTCTGGATTTTGAATTCGGGGATCTCCTGATATTTGGCAAACTCTGATTGCCAGTCAGCCTCGTTCAGGGGGGGCATGGCGCCTGTAAACGGCTTCCATTCGGTGATCGAAAGGCCCGAGTCTGTCAGCCGCGTCAGCCCGCCTACAAGGATCATGCAGACAACAAGGGCTGCAAGCACATAAAGCCATGCCCGGATCGCCCCGCGCGCGCCTGCGTTGCCCTTGTCTATCATCCCGCCTTTCGGCGCCTTGGGGGCTTGGTGTGACTCGCTGCCAACCTCTTCAAATATCGCGCGTTTTTCTGCCATTTGCTCACCTGTAGACTGTCTTTGTCGCAAGGTAGGGCTTGGCCTTGGCAGGTGCAAGCGGCGTTAGCCAGATTTGCCACGCAAGAGCTGTTTGAGCGCACCATGAAGCATCTGCACATCGGCCCGCGTCAGCGGCATCCGGCTCCACATATTGCGCAGGTTTGTCTTCATGCCCTGCGCCTTTTCGGGCGGGTAGAAGAAGCCTGACCTGTCGAGCTGCTCTTCAAAATGGCCTGCGAGGTTTTCAACATCCGCGGCTGTGGCAATGTCCCCGCCGCGTGCAACATCCATGCGCTCGTGCACGATGTCGCCCTGCTGGCGGCGCCATTCATAGCCCAGCAAAAGCACGCATTGCGCGAGGTTAAGCGAGGCAAACGCGGGGTTCACAGGCACCGAAATAAGCGCGTTGGCTCGCGCGACTTCGTCGTTCTCGAGCCCTGTGCGCTCGGGGCCGAACATCACCGCGACTTTTTCGCCTTTCGCCAGCTTTTCAGCCGTCAAGGCCATCGCCGCTTCGGGGCTGAACACAGGCTTTGTGAGGCCGCGGGCACGCGCTGTGGTGGCGAAGGTGAAGGTGCTGTCGTCGAGCGCGCCAGCCAGATCGTCGCTCAGAAGCGCTTCATCCAGCAACCGCCCCGCGCCCGAGGCCATGGCAACCGCCTTCTCGCTGGGCCAGCCGTCACGCGGGGCCACGATGCGCATGCGGTCAAGGCCGAAGTTCCACATCGCACGCGCGGCGGCGCCGATGTTTTCGCCCATTTGCGGGCGCACCAGAACAAAGCTGGGCTGTGGGCCTTCGGTTGGCATGGTCTGGCTCCTTCACGTCTCAGCGCTCTCATACGGTAAAGCCCGCCATGCGCCAAGCCCCCTTTCCCCAGCCGATAAACCGATATAGAAGCGCTCAAACTCATTTACGGGAGCGTTATGATGTCAGATCAAGACCAACCACAGATTTACCTCATCACACCACCCGAGCTTGAGCTTTCGCGCTTTCCCGCGCAGCTTGCTTCGGTGCTAGATGCGCATGACATCGCTTGCGTGCGGCTCGCACTGTCCAGCCACGACGAAGACGCGCTCAGCCGCGCCGTTGACGCACTGCGCGCCGTCACCGACGAGCGCGATGTGGCTTTTGTCGTTGAAAAGCATATTCTTATGGCCGAGCGCATGGGCCTTGACGGGGTGCACCTCACCGATGGGGCGCGCTCGGTGTCAAAAGCGCGCACAGCGCTTGGCGAAGATGCCATCATCGGCGCGTTCTGCGATGACAGCCGCCATGTCGGCATGAGCGCGGGCGAAGCTGGCGCCGACTATGTCTGCTTTGGCCCCGTGGGCACGACAGGCCTTGGCGACGGCACACAAGCCCCGCTTGAGCTGTTTGAGTGGTGGTCGCAAGTTATCGAAGTGCCCGTCGTCGCCGAGGGCGCGCTTGACGTTGAGCTGATAGCCAAACTCGCGCCCCACACCGACTTTTTCGGGATCGGCGACGAGATCTGGTCGCAGGATGATCCTGTCGCAGCTTTGGCCACGTTCAAAGCGGCAATGGTCTAGGTGGTCTAGGCCGCGTAGGCTTTACCGGCCTTAATCAAATCAGCGGGCATGCCCGAGCGCACTGCTTGTTCGCAGGCCACGGCCAGGGCCTTGCGGCCCGCAAAATCTGCCACTCTCAAAGGCGCGTGGTATGTCACGGTGACAGAGCCTTGGCGCGGCGCGGCCAGTGTTTTCAACAGGTGGCTGGCAAAGTCCATATCGCCCCACCAGCCGTAAAACCGCGGCTCTTCGCCCTTTGGGGCGCGGTAGGCAACCGTGACAGGCTGCACCCACATCATCTCGCACAGATGATGCGTGAAGAACGCCTGAAAAAGCGTTGATTTAAATGGTAAAATTCTCAGGCTATCTGTTGATGTTCCCTCGGGAAAAAACAGCAGTTTGTGACCAACGTTCAGCCGCTCTTCAAACACCTCTTGCTGCTTTCTTGCGTCGCCGCGCGCTCGCTTGATAAATACAGTGCCTGTCGCGCGCGCCAGCCAGCCGATGCCCGGCCAGTTTGCGACCTCGTCCTTGGACACGAAGTAAACCCGTTTGCGCGCGTTGAGCGTGAAGATATCCAGCCATGAGCCGTGATTGGCCACAACCGCTCCGGCCTGTGCCATCTGCGTGCCGACAATCCGGTGTGGCATACGCAAAATGACAAAGGCCATACGGCAGACAAACTGCGTGATCCACGGCGTCCAGGGCCTGTGAACACCGTGGATGGGCCACTCAAAAAGGCGCACGGCGAGCAACACCAGCAAGCCGCCGAACACCAGAAAAACAAGCAACGAGGCGCGCAGGGCAATGCGCAACCAGCCCATGGGGCTGATCTTGTAGTCAGCGGGTTCAAGCTCAGCATTCCACGTCATAGGCGGCCCTCGTAGAACTTGCGGCGTTTGGCGTTCATTTCGGCGGTGTCCAGCACAAGGCAAACGTCTGTCGTGTTGAACGCATGGTCTATGTATGCGCCCTCGCCCACAACCCCGCCAAGCCGCAGGTAAGCCTTGATCAGCGCGGGAACCTTGAGCATCGCCGCGCGCCGGTCAAGCGCCTCTTGCGCCACCAGATCCATGCGCTGGAAGTGCTCGGCCCGCGCCTTGACGCGCAAGGCCTCTGGCGCAAGGTGACGATGGGAGAGCAGTGACAGGGGCGCGGCAAGCTCGGCGGTGTCGGTGCCGTGAAAGCTGGCAACGCCAAAGAGAACTTCGATCTCGCGCTCCGCCACATATTCCGCAAGCGCGTTCCAGAGGTGAAAGACACCCAGCCCGCCACGATAGTCGGCGTGCAGGCACGAGCGACCCAACTCAAGCAGCTTGCGCCCCGAAGATTTGAGCTTGCTCAGGTCATACTCGCCCTCGCTATAAAACCGTCCGGCCTTGGCCGCGCCCTTCTCGCTTAACAAGCGATAGACGCCAACCACCTGCTCAGGCACCTGCGCGCCGCGGCTCTCATCCAGCAGCAAGAGATGGTCGCTGAAGGTATCAAAGGCGTCACGCTCCAGCTCTGCGGCATGGTCAACAAGCGGGCCATCGCCACCAAGCTCCTGCACGAACACCCGATAGCGGAGCCGTTGCGCGGCCCGTATCTCGGCCTCGCTTTGGGCAAGTCTCACTGTAAACTCCGGGGCGCTCATGCTGTCGGTTTGCCTCATAATTGCGGTATTTTCGTTCTTAAGCGGGGATTTAACCCCGCGCAAGCAGCGGCGTTTACCTTTCAGTAACCTTCATTGGTCATCAAAGACAGGCAGCAACTCAATCCGGCTGCCATCAATAACAACTTTGCCCGCATCGGGGAAATTCACTGTGATCTTGCCCGCGATATTTGACTGCACCTGCCCCACGCCCCATTCGGGCATTGAAGGGTGGCGCACACGCATGCCGGGTGACAGTATGGAATTCAGATCGCTCATAAGCACAGCCAATACAGGAAGATAAGCGCATGGCACAAGACAGTCTCACCGAAAGCAGCCTCACACTTGGCACGCTTATAGCCTCGCGCATCTGCCATGACATCATCAGCCCCATCGGGGCGATCAGCAACGGGCTCGAGCTTGTCGCTCTCACAGGCAACGGCAACACACCGGAGATGGAGCTGATCGAACAAAGCGTTGCGGGCGCCAATGCGCGGGTGCGGTTTTACCGCGTGGCGCTCGGGCTGGCCTCGCAAGAGCAAAAGCTTGGCGCATCCGAGATCAAAAACATTCTGGCGGGCTACTACGCAGACACGCGTTTTACCTGCGCTTGGCGCGCCTTGGAAGATGTGCGCCGCGACGAAGTGCAAGCTGTGCTGCTGGCACTATTGTGCGTTGCTTCGGCCCTGCCAACCGGTGGGGAACTGGTGGTGCAGCACGAGGACAACGTCTGGGAGATCAGCGGAACTGCCAGCCAAACCCGCGCAGTTGAAGCTCTCTGGACTGTTTTGTCAGGCCAGGGCGACGCAAACGGGCTGCAGCCCTCGGAGGTGCAATTTGCCATGCTGCCACGCTGCACACAGGCGCTTGAGCGCGTTCTGACGCATCAGATCACCGAGACGGATGTAACCATTCGGTTCTGAGGGCGAGCGGCTTAAGAACGAACCGTGCCGTCGCCCTCAACCAGATACTTGAAGCTCGTCAGCTGAGCCGCACCAACGGGGCCGCGCGCGTGTAACTTGCCCGTCGCGATGCCGATCTCGGCGCCCATACCAAATTCGCCGCCATCAGCAAACTGGGTTGAGGCATTGCGCATCAAAATGGCGCTATCAAGCCGCTCAAAAAAGCGCGCCGCTGTGGCGTCATCTTCGGTGATGATGCAATCAGTGTGGTTTGAGCCGTAGCGTTTGATATGGGCGATCGCGTCGTCAACGCCGGTGACGGTTTTCGCAGCAATGATCATATCGAGAAACTCGCAGCCCCAGTCCTGCTCTGTGGCCGGGGTTACGCCGTCAATGCCCTGCAACCCCTCACCGCCACGCACCTCGACGCCAGCGTCGATCAGCGCTTTGACAACGCCCTGCCCGATGCTGCCGATCAGGCTGTCGTGGATCAGCAAACACTCGGCCGCGCCGCAAATTCCGGTGCGCCGCGTCTTGGCGTTGAGCACCACGTTCAGCGCTTTGACAGGGTCGGCGGCGGCGTCGATGTAGATGTGCACGATGCCCTCAAGGTGCGCAAAGACAGGCACGCGCGCTTCGCGCTGCACAAGGCCGACCAGCCCCTTGCCGCCGCGGGGCACGATCACGTCGATGCTGTCGATCATGGTGAGCATCTCGCTCACGGCGGCGCGGTCGCGCGTTGGCACAAGCTGGATGGCATCTTCGGGAAGGCCTGCTGCGCGCAGCCCCTCCGCGAGGCAGGCGTGGATCGCGCTGGAGGAATGAAAGCTTTCGGAGCCGCCGCGCAGGATTACGGCATTGCCCGCCTTGAGGCACAGCGCGCCCGCATCTGCCGTCACGTTGGGGCGGCTTTCATAGATCACCCCGATCACCCCCAAAGGCGTGCGCACGCGCTTGATGTGAATGCCGGAAGGCTGATCCCATTCCGCCAGAACCTCGCCGATCGGATCGGCTTGCTCGGCGACAGCGCGCAAGCCGTCAACGATGCCGCGAATGCGGCTCTCATCCAGCATCAGACGGTCCATCATGGCGGGGCTGAGGCCCTTGTCGCGGCCATAGGCGAGGTCTTTGACATTGGCCTCGATGATGGCTGCGCGCTGCGCCCAGACGGCGTCTGCGGCCCCGATCAGGGCGGCATGTTTGCGCTCGGCGCTGGCGTGGGCCAGCTCGGAAGCCGCAGCCCGGGCATTTGCGCCGATCTCGGCCATCATTTCAGGAATGTTATGCGCGTCGTTCATGATCGGTCAACCTCGTGTCTGGTTCGGCGGCAGGAGCCTCCGGCGGGAGTATTTTTATCAAGAAAAAGAATTCAGAGCCATATCGTCGCGGTGAATGAGCGCAGCGCGTCCCGGGTAGCCGAGCAGCACTTCGATCTCGTCGCTTTGGTGACCTTTGATCAAGCGGGCCTCATCGGCGGTGTAGCGCGCCAGCCCTTGGCCAAGGCGCCCGCCGTCCGGCCCGATGATTTCGACAGGATCGCCGCGCCCGAAAGTGCCTTTGACGCTGCTAACTCCTGCCGGCAGCAGGCTTTTGCCTTGACTAAGCGCCCGTGCGGCGCCCGTGTCGAGGGTGATCTGGCCCTGTGCCTTCATGGAGGCGATCCAACGCTTGCGCGCGGCCTGCGGGTCATCCTCGGCAAGAAAGCGCGTGGCGCTCTCGCCTTGTTCAATAGCTTTCAGTGGGTTAGGCCGCGATCCTAATGTGATCAGCATCTCGCATCCCGCAGCCGTGGCCGTTTTCGCAGCCATCAGTTTTGTCTTCATGCCGCCTTTGGAGAGGCCTGAGCCCGCATCGCCCGCAACCGCTTCGATCTCGGGGGTGATCCGTTCGATCACGTCATAACGCTTGGCTGTGGCGTCTTGCGCGGGGTTGGCCGAGTAGAGCCCGTCAACATCGGACAGCAAGACCAGCAAATCAGCGCCAACTGTAACTGCCACCTGAGCGGCAAGCCTGTCGTTGTCGCCATAGCGGATCTCGTCGGTTGCGACGGTGTCGTTTTCGTTAACGATCGCCACGACGCCCAAGCTCAGGAGCTGCTCCATCGTGGCGCGCGAGTTGAGGTAACGGCGCCTGTCTGCGCTGTCTTCCAGCGTGACCAACACCTGTGCGGTGGTGATACCATGAGGCGCGAGCGCCTCCTCATAGGCGCGCGCCAGCCTGATCTGGCCGACAGCGGCAGCGGCTTGCGACTGCTCAAGCGCGAGGTCTGCGCGCGGCAAGCCCAGCACACCGCGGCCAAGCGCGATGGAGCCGGATGACACCAGTACAACGTCCTGCCCGCGGGCTTTCATCGCAGCCACGTCTTGGGCAAGCCCCTTGAGCCAGTCGGTCTTCAGGCCGCCATGGTCTCGGTCAACCAGCAGGGCCGAGCCGATCTTGATGACAACGCGTTTGGCTTGGCTTAGGGCCGCCATTGCTCTTCCTCCGCACCCTGTGCTGCCTCCTCGGCGCGCTGGTCAAGGATGGTTTGGCGCAAGGCGCGCAGCACTTCGGTAACGCCCTCGCCCGTGACGCCGGACATCAGCATGACATCAACGCCGGTTGCGGCTTTGATCTCATCCTTGATGAACTTGCGCTCTTCCTCATCCAGCGTGTCGATCTTGTTCAAGACAGTCACGCGGCGCTTGTCGGCTAGCGCGCCGCCGTAAGCTTCAAGCTCGTGAATGATTGTTTTGTAGTCTCCGACAGGGTCGCCGGAAGTGCCGTCGATCAAGTGCAGCAGGCTTGCGCTGCGCTCGACGTGGCCCAAAAAGCGCACGCCAAGGCCGACGCCTTCATGCGCACCAGCGATCAGGCCGGGAATGTCGGCGACGACAAATTCGGCACCATCCACGCCCACAACGCCCAAGTTGGGGTGCAGCGTGGTAAACGGGTAGTCAGCAATTTTAGGGCGCGCATTCGACGTTGCCGCCAGAAACGTTGATTTGCCCGCATTGGGCAAGCCCAAAAGGCCCACATCGGCGATTAGTTTGAGGCGCAGCCAGATGGTGCGCTCAACGCCCTCTTGCCCAGGGTTGGCCCGACGCGGGGCCTGGTTGGTTGAAGACTTGAAGTGCAGGTTACCAAAGCCACCGTTGCCGCCCTTGGCAATGCGGATGCGCTGGCCAAGCTCCGTGATGTCGGCGATCACTGTTTCGCCGTCTTCCTCCATGACTTCGGTGCCCACAGGCACGCGTAGCACGACAGTCTCGCCGTCTTTGCCCGTGCGCTGGTTGCCCATGCCGCCTTGGCCGTTGGTTGCGAAGAAGTGCTGCTGGTAGCGAAAGTCGATCAGCGTGTTGAGCCCGTCAACCGCCTCGACCCAGACATCGCCGCCGCGCCCGCCGTCGCCGCCATCAGGGCCGCCATATTCGATATACTTCTCACGCCGGAAGCTGATACAGCCGCCGCCGCCTGCGCCAGAGCGGATATAGACCTTTGCGAGATCAAGAAATTTCATGTCTTCTCCTTAGTGCAAAGGGCTGGTTGAACTCAACTCAGTTTGCAGATGTATGTCCAAGTGGGCACCGATGTGTTGCGCGCCACAGAAAAGGTTTCAGCGTCGCCGATATACTCAAAACTCTGGTTTGTCAGCACCCTTGCAGAGGCAGGGTTGTCTTGAAAGACGCTGGCAAAGATCGTTTTGCTGGCTTGCGGGTTGGCGGCAAGCAGCGCCGCCACTGCCGCGCTGGCATGGCCTGTGTTCCAGAACGCAGGCGCAACCCAGTAGTGGATCTCCGATTGGTCGCGCTCCAGCCGCTCCAGCGTGATCAGGCCAACCAGATCAGGCCCGCCATCCGCACTGGCATCCATCGCCCAGACGTCTTCGAATTCGCTGGCCATAACGCGGGCGATCATCGCCTCTGTGGCCCCCGGCGGAACCGGAAACGGCAGGCGGATCGTGTTCTTTGCCACGCGCTCGTCCGAGCCATAAAGCTCGATCATGGCTGCATCAGCCTGCGTCAGCGGGCGCAAAACGAAGCTGCCCGCATCTATAACGGGTTGTTGTATCAAATGTTTGGTCATCAGCGTGTCTCTCCTCCAAGAAGCACCAACAAGACAGAGGCAACAGTCAGCGCTGCCAAAGTCCACATCAGGTATCTCTCCGCAGGTGTCCCCGCGACGAGATGCGCAATTCTGTCGCCCGCGTATGTCCACATCGGATGCAACAGCAGTTGCAAAGCGAGCAGACAGGCCGCGATTGTCGCCGTAGCTTGCAGCACTGGCGTGCCCTCGGCGACAAAGCTGGTAAAGCCCGTCACGATCATCGCCCAGGCCTTCGGGTTGAGCGGGTGGACCCAGAGCCCGGCAAGAAAACCCGGCGCCTCAGACATATCCCCGCCCGCCGTGAGCCGCAGGTTGGCGACTTTCCAAGCCAGCCAGAAAATGTAAGCAATACTGGCCCATTTGAGCGCCTCAAACGCCAGCGGCACGCGCTGTGCCAGTTGCATCAGCCCAAAACCGATTGGCCAGATGATCAGCTGCTTGCCGAGCGCTACGCCTGCAACAAACGGCAGAGCGGCCCGAAAGCCAAAGCGCGCGCCCGTCGCCATCAACGCCATATTCGCCGGCCCGGGTGTGCCCACCTGAGACGCAGCAAATATGAGAAATGGAAGAGCGGCAACGCCTGTCATCTTTGAAACTCTCAAAATAAAAAAGGGACCGGTGATTTACCGATCCCTTGTTTGTTTTAAAACCTTAAGGTCGGATTACTCAGCAGCCTCCGCCGCCGGGAGAACCGAAATAAAGGTGCGGCCTTTGAGGCCTTTGTGGAACTTTACGTTGCCTTCGGCTGTTGCGAAGATCGTGTGATCTTTGCCCATGCCGACGCCTTCACCTGGCCAAAACTTCGTGCCGCGCTGACGCACGATGATGTTTCCGCCGATGACAACTTCGCCACCGTATTTTTTAACGCCAAGGCGGCGACCTGCTGAGTCGCGACCGTTACGGGATGAACCGCCAGCTTTTTTATGTGCCATATCGTGTTCTCCTTAGCCTTTAGAAAGTTCTTTGGCTTGCTCAAGCCAGTTGTCACGGTCGATGCGGCCTTTGAACGAGAGTTTCTCGTCAAAGTCTTCAACATCGGCTGGTGTCCAAGCGGCGATCTGGGCAAACGTTGTGATGCCAAGCGCGTGAAGCTTTTTCACGATAACCGGGCCAACACCGCTGATCTTTGTGAGATCGTCGGCGCCTGCGTCAGCTTTGGCAGCTTTCGCTGGTGCGGCTTTCTTCGGGGCTGCTTCTGCTTTAGGCGCTGCGGCTTTCTTGGCGGCAGGCTTTTTCGCGGCGGCAGCTGCAACAGCAACGCCCGCAACCGAGCCAGTGCCGATAGCGGCTTTAACGCCTGTCTTGTCGGCACCTTTTTCAAGGATGTCACCGATGCGAACAAGTGTCAGCTTCTGACGGTGGCCCTTGGTGCGCTTTGATGAGTGCTTACGACGACGCTTTACAAAGTGAATAACTTTTTCACCTTTGATCTGGTCGATCACCTCGGCCTGAACGGCAGCACCGTCAACCATAGGAGCGCCAACGACGGGCTTTTCGCCGCCGAGCATCAGAATTTCGTTGAACTGGATTTTTTCACCGGCGTCAGCAGCAAGTCTTTCAACACGGAGCACGTCGCCCGATTGAACCTTATATTGCTTTCCGCCTGTCTTCATGACCGCGAACATGGGTCGTTCCTTCATTTTGTCGCGTCCTGTGGCCCCCCGAACGGGTGTTTGTGGCTTGGGCTTTGTGGCCTTTGCCGCCGCGAACAGCGCGCTCGTTTGAGCGTCATTGCATAAATATCAAACGGGGAATCCCCGCTCAGATGGGCGCTTATCGGTAAATGTGCCTCGCAAGTCAAGCAACAAAGGCGCAAAACTTCGGCCTTGGCCAAGGGCGGCTATTCTTTCAGGCTGCCCCCTCACGGTGCATGGCTCGCAAGAGAGGCGCTTAAAGCTCCTCGCCCGGTGTCAGCCCGGCCATTTTAAGCGCGAGTTTCTCGTAGCGATCGGCCATAAGCGCATATTGCACGCCGTTCATCAGCTCGTAGACCTTCTGCATCACGGGGTCTTCCAGCGCGTCGGCATAGCTTGCCAGCTCTGTGTCACTAAAG
This sequence comes from uncultured Lentibacter sp., assembly GCA_947497495.1. Taxonomy (GTDB): domain Bacteria; phylum Pseudomonadota; class Alphaproteobacteria; order Rhodobacterales; family Rhodobacteraceae; genus Lentibacter. The sequence goes on along the minus strand of CANMGT010000002.1, from coordinate 124,576 downwards.
GGCGCGTAGACCGCCGCCGCCGACACAAGGGCTGAGTGTTCCATCTCGTCTTTCATCTCGCTGGCTTGCTCTTCCATCAGGGCGCGCAGCGCGGCTTCGTCGATCCTGTCGATGACTTCCGCGTCAGAGGCGGCCAGCAAGAAGCGGATCTGCACCTCCTGAGCGGCGCGTATGCCGGTGTTCTCAGGGTCAATCGCGACGTTCATGCGCCTGAGTGTCTTCAGGCGTGGGCTGTTGCTCTCCTCAAGGTCCGCCACGATAGCTTCGCCATCGGCAACTTCGTTTTCATTGCTCTCGGTGCTGTGCGCGGCATTCTCGACGATCACCAGGCGCTGGCCGAGGTCTGTGGCGTAAAAGGCGGCAGCATGGCTGAGCATCTCGTCATCCAAGGCCGCTCCGAGCACGCGCAGCGCATCGGCTTTGATCGCCTCAGGTTCAAACACCGCATCAGCAATGCGCGACCAGTGAACGCCAAAGTCGCTGGCCTCAAGGCCAAGCATCTGCGGCGCATCCGAGGCGCCAAGACGCAGGCTTTCAAGCGCCACGTCAAAACCCGTGACACTCAGAAAGGCTTTGAGCCTGTCTTCGTCAGCCGCTTTTGCTGCGTTTGTAAAAGCCGCAGCCAGCATAACCAAAGATACCAATTTTACTGCTAATCTTCCTGCAAAATGCCGCATCGCGTGCCTCTTTTATGTCTCTGTAAAACCTAAGGTAGTCAAAATTCGGCGCAACTCAATGGGCATCGCTCGCATGGGCGGTTATGAGCCCTCAAACACCGCCAGCATGGCCGCGCGCAGCCTTGCCACGTCATCGTCAACCGAGGCGCTCATATCGCAGATGAACGGCGCAAGCGCCACAACGTGGATGGTGCCTGAAAGCGGCAAATGCTTGCCACGCGGCAACAGCCTGTCAGAATCCAGAATGACGATGGGCCGGATGCTGCGCCCCGTTTCGCGTGCCACAAGAACAGCGCCCGCCTTGAACGCCCCCAGACTTTCAGACTTGGTGCGCGTGCCCTCGGGAAAGAGCACAACCGAGCGCCGCTCGGGCATCTTGCTGACAGCACGGCTGAGCGTGCCCATCGCAACACTCCCGCTGTTGCGGTCGATCTCGACAAGCCCCGCGCCTTTGAAGCCTGTGCTGAGAAGCTTGGCGTCGCAAAGCTCTTTCTTGGCGGCAAAGGTAAACCACTTTTCGTCAGGCACCGCGTCCATCAACGCAAAGCCGTCGAGATGACTGCGGTGGTTGATGACGATGACGCTGTTGCTGTCATCGGCCAAGGCTTGTTTGTCAGCCTCAGACAAATCAACGCGGATGCTGAGCAGCCACAACAGCCGCGAGCAGGCCCGCTTGACCAGCCGCCAATACCAACCGCGAAAGCCCTTCTTGTGCGCACAAAGCAGCGGCACGAAGGCGATGAACAAAAAGTAGAACGGCCCAAGCAGCAGCAATGCCGCGCGTTTGAGCAACCGCAGGGGCAAGGCATCGATCGCTGCGGGCGTTTTTAGGCGGGTTTCTGTTTGGTTTGACATCTGGCCTGCTACTCGTAACTGCTTGCAGCCGCAGTAAGCTGACTTAACGGAAGGTGCAAGCCAACGCGCTGTCTGGCGCAATGCGCGGCTTTGCGCTAGCGTTTCGGGAAACACATACAGAAGAGAGATACGTCAAGATGAGCGAGCAGCCCCAACTGCCAAAAAACCCGCCCGCCAAAGTGCATGGCGTTGCGCATGTCTTTGCCGCCGCGCGTTATTCCTACGGAGGGTTTCGTGTGCTTTGGGGCGAGACGGCGTTTCGCCACGAAGTGCTGCTGGGGTTTATGATGCTCGCCATTACAGCTGCCTTCGGCGCCAGCCTGTTGCAGCTTGTCATCGGCCTTCTGCTGGTGCTCGTCACCCTCGCCGTCGAGGCGCTCAACACCGCTATCGAAGTGCTGGTTGACCACATATCGCCTGACTATTCGGAAATGGCAAAACACGCCAAAGACCTTGGCTCTTTTGCCGTGTTCTGCTTGCTCGTGGCCAATGGGGTCTACTTTGCCTACGTCTTGGCCAGCACGCTTTTTGGCATCGCTTGACGCCGCGCTAGAACGCCTGAGCCGCCGCAACAGCGCGCTTCCAGCGGGCGTACTTAGCCTCGCGCTCCTCAGAGTCCATGGCAGGCGTGAAGCTGCGGTCAAGCTGCCACATATCGGCAAAACCGCTCTGGTCGGGGTAAAACCCCGCACGCTGACCCGCCAGCCAGGCCGCGCCGACGGCGGTGCTTTCGAGGATCAGGGGCCTGTCAACCTGCGCACCGGTGATGTCCGCGAGAAACTGCATCGTCCAGTCCGAGGCCGTCATGCCGCCGTCCACCCTCAGGGCGGTGTCGGCCGCGCCTGTCCAGTCGGCGCGCATCGCCTCAAGCAAGTCACGGGTCTGGTAGCCCACAGCTTCGAGGGCGGCGCGCGCCATCTCTCGCGGGCCGGTGCCGCGCGTCAACCCGAAGGCCGCGCCGCGGCAGTTGGCGTCCCAGTACGGCGCGCCAAGCCCCGTGAATGCGGGCACCAGAACCACGCCCTCTTCGGCGGTTTCGGCCAGCCTCTGGGTGTCGCGCGCCTCGTTGATCAGGTGCAAACCGTCGCGCAGCCACTGCACGACAGCCCCCGCGACGAAGATCGAGCCTTCGAGCGCGTAAGTGACTTTGCCATCAAGCTGATAGGCGATGGTTGTCAGCAAGCGGTTGTCTGACAGCACGAGCTCGGCTCCGGTGTTGAGCAGCGCAAAACAGCCCGTGCCATAGGTTGACTTCATCATACCGGGCGCAAAACACCCCTGCCCGATCGTGGCGGCCTGCTGATCGCCTGCGATGCCCAGAATCGGCACAGGCGCGCCGAACAGCTCGCAGGTGCCGAAGTCAGCGGCGCAGTCTTTCACCTCGGGGAGTAAGGATTGCGGGATGTCGAGCATCTCGCACATCTTCCGCGACCAGCAGCCCTCGCGGATATCATAGAGCAGCGTGCGGGCGGCGTTGGTGGCGTCGGTGGCGTGGGCCTTGCCGCCTGTCAGCTTCCAGAGCAGCCAGCTGTCAACCGTGCCAAAGGCCAACGCGCCGCTTTCGGCCTTGGCGCGCGCCCCTTCGACGTTGTCCAGCAACCACGCCAGTTTGGTGCCGCTGAAATACGGATCCAGTAGAAGGCCTGTGGTTTGGCGCACTGTGGCCTCGAAGCCCTTTGCCTTGAGAGCCTCGCACATATCGCTTGTGCGCCTGTCTTGCCAGACGATGGCGTTGTGCAGCGCATGGCCTGTTTCGCGATCCCAGAGCAGCGTGGTTTCGCGCTGGTTGGTGATCCCGATCCCTGCCAGCTCAGCCGCGCTCAGCCGTGCCTTCTTGAGCGCAGACTGACATGTTCTGAGAACGGTTTGCCAAATGTCGTCAGCGCGGTGCTCGACCCAGCCTGAGGCAGGAAAGAGTTGCTCGAACTCTTCCTGAGCCGTAGCGACGGGGCGCATCTGGGCGTCAAAGACGATCGCGCGCGAGCTGGTGGTTCCTTGGTCGATCGCCAGAATAAAGCTCATTTGGACGCTCCTTTTCGGGCAAACTTAGCGTGCTCGTGTGACCGCGGTAAAGCGAGCATTCGAATTTTGCTGCGCAAAATCCGACCCATGCGGGGGACGCTGTCCCCCCGCACCCCCTGGGATATTTTTAAAGAGAAGAAGGAGCGTTGCGTTGGGCGTGATTGGAAACACCTTCAAATTGGTGCAATTGCGGGCAAGTTTCGCCGCAATTTGACGCGATGTTCATGTTTATCGGTTGAGGTGTGGGGCATCAAGGCAGGATAGATGACGATGCAGAACACAGTTAGCGGCCAGATTACGGGCCAAAACACGCCGCGCCACGCGCGCCTTTTCGAACTGATCCGTCAGCAAAACCTTGCTGTGGCGCGATGTGAAGCCTCCGCGCAGCAAGCGGCTGATCTGAATGATGCGCAGAGTTTTATCGCGGCGGCCCAAAACAGCCTGCGCCTTGCGGGTTAACTGCCTGAGCTTTCGCCCCTAAAGCCCATTGCCACTACGAATTTTTCGGAACTGTCACTGCGCGAGCTAGGCGGTTTAACATTCATAACTTTGGTGAACTTGTTTTTGAGCAGTTTCTGCAAGTCGCCCTCGGCGCCGCCTGCCAGCACCTTAGCAACGAAGGTTCCGCCCTCTTCGAGCACATCAAAGGCAAAGTAAGCCGCCGTTTCACAGAGCGAAATGATGCGCAGGTGGTCGGTCTGCTTATGGCCCGAGCTTGACGCCGCCATGTCGGACATTACGACATCGGCCTTGCCGCCGAGCCATTCTTTAACTTGGTCGTCAGCCCCTTCGGCCATGAAATCAAGCACGTGAATTTCGGCGCCCGAGAGCGAGTCAACCTCCTGCAGGTCAACCCCGAGAATACGCCCGACCGGCTTTTTCGGGTCTTCTCCCAGAGCGTTCACGCGCGGCACGGCCACTTGCATCCAGCCCCCCGGTGCGCAGCCAAGGTCAACCACGCGCGCGCCGGGCACGAGAAAGTTGAGCTTGTCGTCAAGCTCCATGATCTTGAAGGCTGCGCGGCCGCGATAGCCCTCGGCCTGCGCGCGCGCTACGTAAGGGTCGTTCAGCTGACGTTGCAGCCAGCGGGTTGACGAGTTCGTCCGCCCTCGCGCTGTTTTGACTTTGACTTTCAAGTCGCGTTGGCCGCGCCCTGAAGTGTTCTTACCGTCTGGTTTTTTCGCCATACTCTCCACCTTGCCCAAATTTCTTCAAAGAAATTTGCAAGAAAATTCGAATTTTCTTGGGCTCTAAAACGGCCCGTCCTCCAAAACGCCATCGGCGCTCATCTGTGCGTAAAGCAACCCTTCGCGCAGGCCACGGTCGGCCACACTCAGCTTATCGGTTGGCCAGCAGCGCATCAATGCCTGCAAGATCGCGCTGCCTGACATGATCAGCGCCTGCCTGTCCTGGCCGATGCGCGGATCGCGCCTGCGCCCTTCGGGACCAAGGGCAAGGTAGTCGCGGATCACGCGGTCGATCTGCTCGGAACTCATGCGCAGCCCGTCAACTTTGGTGCGGTCATAGCGTTTGAGTCCCAAGTGCGACGCGGCGACTGTTGTCACGGTGCCCGAGGTGCCGACAATCTGGAAACGATCGCGCGATTGCTCGTCTTGATAGGGCGAAAACTCGGAAAGGTTTTCCTCAAAGAACCAGCTCATCAAGGCAAAGCGCGCGGAGTCGTCTTCGACGTCTTCAAACTGGTCTTTCAGCGTTGCTACGCCTAGTGGCACCGAAATCCAGTCAACGACTTTGGCTGTCGGAAACGGGCTGTCTATCGGGTGAAAGCCCGCGTGAAGGCGCATGATAGCCTTGGGGCGTTCGCGATTGGGCACGCCGGAAAGGTCTAGCCAGACAAGCTCTGTACTGCCGCCGCCAATGTCGACAACCAGCAGCTGCTCTGTCTTTGTGCTCACCAGGGGCGCGCAGGAGATCACGGCCAGACGCGCTTCTTCCTCAGGCGCAATCACCTCAAGCTGCAAGCCTGTCTCGCGCTTGACCTTGGCCATAAATTCGCGCGAGTTTTTGGCACGGCGGCAGGCTTCTGTTGCGACAAGGCGCATCCGCGTCACGTTGTGGCGCCGCAGCTTTTGCTGGCAGGTCTTGAGTGCCTGAATTGTGCGCAGCATCGAGCCACGCGACAGCTTGCCGGTGCTTTCAAGCCCAGCTCCGAGCTGGACAGACTTTGAGTAGCTGTCCACCACGTGAAACTGACTGCCCTTTGGCTGGGCGATCAGCATGCGACAACTGTTTGTGCCAAGATCCAGCGCAGCATAAAGCTGCTCTGAATTAGGCGGTTTCGGCGCGGGGCTTTCAACCGGTTTCGGGAACGCGCCCGCACCTTCGGGACGCTTGGGCGTCATTGTAACGCCTCCATTTCGAGTTGCTCTCAACCTAGGTTGTGCGCCCCGTTTCCGCAAGAGGCATTTGGCGGCAATTCGGTTTCGCAAAGCTATTACAAAGCGGTCACAAATGGTTCAAACTCGCAGGTCTAAGACAGAGCAGCGCTTGCCAATGAGCGTGATCAAACACAATCCTGCTGCTGGAGCCATAAAATGGACAACACCGAGACACTCTCCTTTGATGATTTTGACGAGCTGGTAAACCCGCGCCTGCTCGAGCCCGAGTTTGACGAGGTCGTCGAGCGCGCCATAAGCCGGCGGGGCTTTTTGGGCGGCGCACTGGCCTTGGGCTCGGTCACGGCGCTTGCGAGCGCGACGCTCCCAACAGGCGCGCACGCCGAAGGTTCGCGGTTTGGCTTTGAGGCAATCAAAACAAGCACAGAAGACAAAGTCACCGTGCCTGCTGGCTTCAAAGCCGAGGTCGTGGCGCGCTGGGGCGATCCTCTCTTTTCAGACACCCCCGCGTTTGACCCGGCAACACGCGGCACAGCCGCAACTCAAGCCCGCGCCTTTGGCGACAACACCGACGGTATGGAAGTTTTCTCGCACGCAGGCCGCTCGCTTTTGGTGGTTAACAACGAATACACCAACCGCTCGATCATTTGGGGCAATCTCTCTGACGGCCCCGACGCGGACGCTGTCAGCAAGGGCATGATGGCCCATGGCGTCACCGTGGTTGAGCTGGCCGAGGGCGAAGACGGCTGGCAGATCGTCAAGGACAGCCCCTACAACCGCCGCATCACGCCCCAAACCGAGATGCGCCTCACAGGCCCCGCCGCGGGCCATGCCCTGATGCGAACAGAGGCCGATCCGTCAGGCACCAAGGCCTTGGGGACATGGAACAACTGCGGCAATGGCGTCACCCCTTGGGGTACCTATCTTGCCTGCGAAGAGAACTTTAACGGCTATTTTTCAGCCGCAGACGAAGCTCATAAAGTCAGCGATGCGCTCAAGCGGTACAGCGTCTCTTCAAAGGACTGGGGCTACCAGTGGGCGACAGTTGATGCGCGCTTTGATGTCGCAAAACACCCCAACGAGCCAAACCGCGCGGGTTACGTTGTCGAGATCGACCCGACTGACAGCACATCAACGCCCAAAAAGCGCACAGCTCTTGGCCGCTTCAAGCATGAAAACGCCGAATGTGTTGTCAACAATGACGGCAGGCTGGTGATCTACATGGGCGACGACGAGCGCGGCGAATTTCTCTACCGCTATGTCTCGGACAATGTTTATGCCTCAGGCGTCGACACCGATGATCTGATGGAAAACGGCACGCTCTATGCAGCCAAGTTCTATGACACGGGCGCAGGCGCATGGCTTGAGCTGACCGAGGCCACCACAGGCATGAGCAAAGCCGAGATCTGCATTCACACGCGACAGGCGGCCTCAAAAGTGGGCGCCACGACGATGGATCGGCCCGAGTGGGTCGCAGCCAACCCGAACGCAGCCGAACTCTACTGTGCGCTCACCAACAACAAGAACCGCGGCCTCAAGCCAAACGCCGGCGGAGACCTCACGCCCGTAGGCGGCCCCAACCCGCGCGAGGCCAACAAATATGGCCAGATCCTGCGCTGGAAGCCCAACGGCAGCGACCACACTGCAGAGGGTTTTGCCTGGGATCTCTACGTTATGGCGGGCAACCCCGAGGTGCACCAAGACGCCAACAAAGGTTCTGACAACCTCAGCGCTGGCAATATGTTCAACGCGCCTGACGGGCTGTCGTTTGATGACAGCGGGCTGCTCTGGATCCAGACAGACGGAAACTATTCAAACGAGGGCGACTTTGCTGGCCAAGGCAACAACCAGATGCTCGCGGGGGACCCTGTCACAGGCGAAATCCGCCGCTTTCTGACAGGGCCAAAAGAGTGCGAAGTCACGGGGCTTTCGTGGTCGGCAGACCGGCGCACCATGTTTGTCGGCATCCAGCACCCCGGCGAGAGAGGCGGCAGCCAGTGGCCCGACGGCAACGATGTGCCGCGCTCGGCCATCATCGCGGTGCGCCGCGAAGACGGAGCGCGCATCGCTTAAAGACGCTGCCTGACCCTCATCAAGACTATGAAAAACTTTCAGGGGGGCCGCACTGGCGCCCCTGATGCTTTTTGGGGCAGATTGCACGCGAGGTCGCTCAAAAACCTTGTGGTGTCGAAAACGAGCCCTGAGAGCGTGCGCGGCTAGCGTAGGTATTCAAAGAACGAGAGAGGGAATCAAAGATGCCGGATGTAACCATCGTGTATTGGCGCGACATTCCTGCCCAAGTGATTGTGGGCAAGGGCCGCCGTGGCTCTAAAGGCCCCCTGCCCGAACGCTTTGAACAAGCGATCGACCGCGCAGCCATGAAGATCGGCGCCAAGGACGGCGACGCCTATATGGCCGAATGGCGCAAAGCCGCCCCCGTCTCGCTTGAGGGCGAGCCTGCCGAGATCGCCGCTGCTGAAGTCGCTCGCATCGACGCCGAATTTGACCAAGAGCGCCTGAAAACGCTGATCGCAAACGAAGGCTGGGCAACAGCCAAATGAGCATCTGGGAGGCCACCATGGCTTTATTGAATTTCCGCCGCAAAACCGACGCCAAGGCCCCTGCTGGTAACGCCGCCCAGATGGAGGCTTTCCTGCAGGGCTATTCCATCGAGGTGATGCCCCGCACCGCCTCCAAGGTTGAGGATTTCCGCGACATCCTGCCGAATGGCACCCGCGTTTATGTGGCGCATATCGAAGGCACACCGATCGAGGAAATGGTTGCCACCGCCAAGCGCATCAACGCCGAGGGCTATGATGTCATGCCGCATTTCCCCGCGCGCATCATCAAGGACGAAGCGACGCTGGCAAACTGGATCGCGATGTATCAGGGCGAGGCCAATGTGAGCCAAGCGCTCTTGCTTGCGGGCGGTGTCGCCGAGCCGCACGGTGCCTTTGACAGCTCGATGCAGCTTCTGGAAACAGGCCTGTTTGGCAAGGCGGGCTTCAAGCACCTGCACGTCGCCGGACACCCCGAAGGAAACCGCGACATTGACCCGAAAGGTGGCATGAAGAACGTCGAGGAAGCCCTTCAATGGAAACAGAATTTCTCGGAAACATCTGACGCCAAAATGGCCCTTGCCACGCAGTTCGCCTTTGAGGCAGGCCCGATCATCAAATGGGTTGATAGCCTTGCCGAGGCCGGTATAGACCTGCCGGTCCACATCGGCATCGCGGGCCCAGCCAAGCTGCAAACGCTGATAAAATTTGCCATCGCTTGCGGTGTCGGGCCGTCTTTGAAAGTGCTGCAAAAACGCGCGCTGGATGTAACCAAGCTGCTCTTGCCCTACGAGCCGACAGAGGTGCTCGCCGAGCTGGCCGCCCACAAAGCCGCCAACCCCGATTTCAATATCGAGAAGGTTCACTTCTTCCCGCTCGGCGGCATCAAAACCAACGCCGCATGGGCGACAGACAATGGCGGCGCCTCGGGCGTGCCAGCAAACAACTCATAGAAAGCGCTGACATGACCAGAACAATCGTTGAATCCAAGACCAAGACAGCCATCATCGGCTTTGATCAGCCCTTCTCCGTCATTGGTGAGCGCATCAACCCAACAGGCCGCAAGATCCTCAACGAGGAGCTTGAGCGCGGGGATTTCTCACGCGTTGAAGCTGACGCCATCGCGCAAGTCGCGGCTGGGGCCACTATTCTGGACATCAACTCGGGCGCGGTTTTCTCGGGCAAAATGGCCGAAGACCCGCGCTATGCGGACAACAACTTTGTTGAGCCGCCGCTGATGAAACAACTCATCGAAGTGGTGCAGGCCGTGACAGACTGCCCGCTGTGCATCGACAGCTCTGTTCCCGGCGCGCTTGAAGCTGGCCTTGCCGCCGCCGAAGGCCGCCCGCTGCTCAACTCCGTGACGGGCGAGGAAGAGCGTCTCGAGCTTGTCCTGCCGCTGGTGAAAAAATACAACGTGCCGGTTGTGGCGATTTCAAATGACGACACGGGCATCTCTGAAGACCCTGACGTGCGCTTTGCCGTCGCCAAGAAGATCGTCGAGCGCGCCGCCGACTTTGGCATCCCCGCGCATGACATCGTGGTTGATCCTCTGGTGATGCCGATCGGCGCGATGGGCACGGCTGGCTTGCAAGTCTTCACTCTCGTGCGCCGCCTGCGCGAAGAGCTGGGCGTGAACACAACTTGCGGGGCCTCAAACATCTCCTTTGGCCTGCCCAACCGCCACGGCATCAACAACGCTTTCCTGCCAATGGCCATCACGGCCGGCATGACCTCAGCGATCATGAACCCGGTCGCGCTGCCCGTTGGCCCCACAAAACTGGCCGAGAAGCGCGCCGAAGTGGAAGCCGCCGGCATCATCATCCCCGAAGGCATGGATGACGAGGCCTTTGTGCAGATGTTTGGCATGGGCTCAACCAAGCCGCGCGCTGGCAAGGAAATGGAGGCCATCCGCGCCGCCAACTTCCTGACCAACAACGACGACGGTGGCGCCGACTGGATCCGCACCAACAAAATCGCGCCCAAAGCCGGACAGGAAGGCCGTGGCCGCGCAGGCCGCACAGGCGGACGCCGCCGCGGATAAGTCCGCAAGCAAACGCGCTGCACACCGAATAACGCCTCGCCATGCTGCGGGGCGTTTTCTTTTGTGCATTCCTATGCCAGCCTAAGCGGATGACAGACCTCGTAGCAGACATCGGCGGCACCAACAGCCGCTTTGCCCTCGCCCACGCGGGACAGTTGCTTGCGGGCAGCCTCTGGCAGGTGCCTAACCGCCAGTTCGCCACGTTTGACGCCGCTCTCGCGTCCTATCTAGAGGGGCGCGCGGCGCCTGCAAGGGCCTGTATCGCGGCGGCAGGCGTTGTGCAGCACGACACTGTCGCGCTCACCAACCACGACTGGCAGATCCGCGCCGCCAAACTGCCCATCGCCGAGGTGCATTTGCTCAATGACATGCAGGCGCTGGGCTACGCTCTTGGCCCTCTGGGCGCGCCGCACACCCGTAAACTGGTGCTCAATATCGGCACAGGGCTGAACGTGGCGGTGCTGTACAGTGTCAACGCCGCGGCATATGTGCCCCCCTCTGAGTCGGGGCACAGACGCTTGCCGCATCTGCCTGACAGGGCTGACGCCGAAATCCTCACTCGCTGCAGCGAAGCTTACGGCGCAAACGCGCTTGAAAGCGTGCTCTCTGGCGCTGGGCTTGAGCGGCTCCACGTCGCCCTCACCGGAGAGGCACGCACAGCGCGCAGCCTCAGCGCGGACTGGCCACCAGAGACGCTTGCTCTGGCGCTCAGGCTGTTGGGGCATTGCCTGGCTGACCTGGCGCTCACGCACCTTCCCGAAGGCGGTATCTGGCTTGCCGGAAGCGTCGGGCGCGCCCTTGCAGCGCAGCTCGCGCATCCCGAGTTTGCCGAAAGTTACACCGCGAAAGGTACTTACCTTGATCTGGTTAAATCATTTACAATCAGCGTCTTGAAGGACGAAGTTGCAGCGCTTACAGGCGCGGCTGCCTATTTGCAGGGCCAAGCCGCCTCTGACTGATCAAAACCGTCAAAGCGCATCTCGCTGCCCGCCACGATGCCAAGCGCCTTGGCCAGCCCGCCGTTGATCTCAAGAACTGCCAGAACAGGCTGCCCACTGGGGATCATCGTTTCATCCCGTGGAACGGCCTTGTGGTGTACCTGCCGCACAACGCCTCGCCTGTCGACGAAGATCATATCAAGCGAAATCAAGGTGTTGCGCATCCAGAAGGCCACAGGCGCTTCTGCCTCGTAGACAAACAGCATGCCAGCGCTCATCGGCAGGCTTTCCCGATGCATCAGGCCCGTGGCACGGCTGCGCGGCGTGTCGACAACCTCGACATTGAACCGCGCCTGCCCCCAGGGCCCGCGCAGTTCTACCTGATCAGCATGGCATTCGGCCTGAGCGGCACTTGAAAGGGCAAATACCAGAACCGCGCTCAAGAGAGCCGCTAGTCTTTGAGCGCCATTTCCCAAGCAAAAACCTCCGTTGCCATACGCCCGCGCGTGCCGTCGACCACCTTGATTGCAATGGCTTCCCCGGGCTGCAGGTCCGAAAGGCCCGAGCGGCGCAAAACCTCGACATGCACAAACACATCTTCTTCGCGCCCGAACAGATTGGCGAAGCCAAAACCCTTGCCCTTGTCAAACCACTTGACGCGGGCAGGCTCAAGCACAGCATTGGCCAAGACTTCGGGGGCAATGTCCTCAAAGTCGTCCAGCACCGGCCCATCGCTCACGTCTGCGACTTCGATACTCAGCACTTCAACGGCCTGACGGCCCCGCTCTGTGGCTTGCACAGCTATTTTAACCAGCGCCCCATCGGCGACTGAACTCTGGCCATAATTGCGCAGCACATTGGCGTGCAGCAATATATCCGGCCCTCCGGCATCGGCGATAACAAATCCGAACCCTTTGACAGGATCGAACCACTTCACGCTGCCCGTGACGATCTCATGTTCTTCCACGTTAGGTGTAGTCTTCCTATCTGTTTCACTCCGTCCCCACCTAAGTTCTGCGCTGAATGGTCAGGCAGATTCAAGGGCAAAACGGGAAAAACAGGGCGGGCAACCTGGGCGAGCCTTGTAAACTATAGCGCTTTAAGGGTTTAGGCGTTCGACTTTCCAGTCCTGCCCTCTCGCATCGCGCGTCCATTTGAAGCGATCATGCAACCGGAAGGCCCCATCAGCCCAAAATTCGATCTCGACAGGGTCGATCCGGTAGCCGCCCCAAAACGGCGGCCGCGTGGGCGCAGTGCCGTGCTCGGCTGTGACCCGTGCGACTTTCGCCATCAGGCTGCTGCGTGAGGCCAAGGGTTGCGACTGGCGCGAGGCCCAAGCCCCGAGGCGGCTTTTGAGCGAGCGGGAGGCGTAGTAAGCGTCGGCCTGCGGGCCCTCTTCGCGGCTCACGTTGCCGCGCACGCGAATCTGGCGGCGCAGGCTTTTGTGGTGCATCACAAAGGCCGCCTTGCCCGCGCTGTCCAGCTCTTGCGCTTTGGACGAGCCGTAGTTGGTGTAAAACACGAAACCGTCGTCTTCGATGTCTTTGAGCAGCACCATGCGCGCGTTTGGCAGCCCGCTGGCGTCAACCGTGCTCAGGGCAATCGCGTTCGCGTCGTTCACTTCTTGCGCTTCCGCCTCTGCAAGCCACGCGCGGGCGATGGCGAATGGATCATCTCCTGCGAAGATACCGCTTCTGTCTGACATATCCCAAAACCTTCTCTTTAGCTTGAAGCACAGTAGCCAATCGCCTAAAGACTTCAATCACAAGTTAAAGAACTGAAAGAGCGGGCGGAGAACAAAGATGTCAAATGAACTGATGAGGGGCAAACGTGGCCTGATTATGGGCCTTGCCAACGACAAGTCTATTGCCTGGGGCATCGCCAAGGCCTGCGCTGATGCGGGCGCCGAGCTTGCCTTTTCTTACCAGGGCGAAGCGCTGCTCAAGCGCGTGGGGCCACTGGCCGAGCAACTCGGCAGCGACATGGTTATCCCCTGTGATGTGTCCGACGAGGCCAGCATGGACGCGCTCTTCGCCGAGCTTGAAGCCAAATGGGGCAAGCTTGACTTCGTGGTGCATGCCATCGGCTTTTCCGACAAGAACGAGCTGCGCGGCCGCTACGTCGAAACCTCACGCGACAACTTCACCATGACGATGGACATCTCCGTCTATTCCTTCACCGCCATCATGGCGCGCGCCGAAAAGCTGATGACAGAGGGCGGCTCGGCCGTCACGCTGACATACTACGGCGCCGAGCAGGTCATGCCGCACTACAACGTCATGGGCGTGGCCAAGGCCGCTTTGGAAGCCTCTGTGAAGTATCTCGCCGAAGACCTCGGCAAAGACGGCATCCGCGTCAACGCCATCTCGGCAGGCCCGATCAAGACGCTGGCCGCCTCCGGCATTGGCGACTTCCGCTACATTCTCAAGTGGAACGAACTCAACTCACCGCTGCGCCGCAATGTGAACATTGACGATGTGGGCAAATCGGCCCTCTACCTGCTGTCAGACCTCGGCTCAGGTGTCACGGGCGAAAACCTGCACGTTGACGCAGGCTACCACGTTGTTGGCATGAAAGCTGTCGATGCGCCCGACATCGACGTTGTGACTGGCCGCAAAGACTAAAGCATGGAACTGGGGCATCTCATCGCGTTCAACCTGACGCTTTTGGCCTCAATGGCCAGCCCCGGGCCTGCGCTTCTGCTAGCTCTCAAAACCACGCTCACATCGGGCCGCATGGCGGGCATCGTCACGGGCCTAGGGCTTGGCACCATGGCCGCGATCTGGACAGGCTTCGCCCTGCTGGGGCTCGAGGGTATCTTCAGGCTGTTTCCATGGGCTTACGTGGCGCTCAAAACCGGCGGTGCGCTCTACCTGCTCTACATCGCCTACGGGATGTGGAAAGACGCCAGCAAGCCGCTTGCGCCGTCTGCCGCCCAAGCCCCGAGCCTGCGCCGCGCTTTCTTCACGGGCTTTGCAGTGAATGTCGGCAACCCGAAGTCGGTGATTTTCGCCTCGGCGGTGCTCTTGGTGATATTCCCACAGGGCATGAGCCTCACCGAGAAAGCAACCATCGCGTTCAACCACCTTGTTGTGGAGTATGCTGTCTACACCGCCTTCGCGCTGGCGCTCTCTGCGGGCCCTGCCCGTGCCGGGTATCTGCGCCTGAAACCATGGTTTGACCGCGCCGCAGCCCTCATCCTTGCAGCCCTCGGGTTGCGCCTGATCTTCTCGAAATAACCGACAAAGGAAAAGCAGCCATGACCGAACGCTTGCCCCACGAAAAAGGCTTCCACATCAGCTGGGATCAATTGCACCGTGACAGCCGCGCGCTGGCGTGGCGGCTTGACGGAAAAGGCCCGAACGACGGCGCATGGAAGGCCGTTGTCGCGATCACCCGTGGTGGCATGGCCCCTGCCATGATCGTCGCGCGCGAGCTTGATATCCGCACCGTTGATACGATCTCTGTCAAATCATACCACTCGGGTGGCGGCAAAGAAGACCAGCAAAGCGAAGCTCAGGTTCTCAAATCTCCAGACACGAGCCTGATGGGCGACGGCACGGGCATTCTTGTTATCGACGATCTTGTCGACAGCGGCAAAACCCTTGAACTGGTGCGCAGCCTCTACCCCAATGCACATTTTGCCACCGTCTACGCAAAGCCCGCTGGTGAGCCGCAGGTCGATACGTTTATCACCGGCGTGAGCCAGGACACCTGGATCTTTTTCCCGTGGGATATGGCGCTGCAATATGTTGAGCCCTATCGTGGCAAAGACTAAGCTCTGCCCACTTTGAGAAGACAGGACGCTCCGCGGGGGATATTTTCTAAAGAGAAGAAATAGGGGGGCGTGCCCTCATCTTCTCTTCGCAAATGTCCCCGCCGGAGGCATCCTACAGAAAAAACAGGAGCCGCCCGATGACGCTGCCACGCACCGCAACAACCTTTCCGCCGCCCGTGCAAGAAGCGCGCCGCTGGTTGGACGGTGTCCAGTTCAGCGCCGCGATGCCGCTGCTCAACGTGTCTCAAGCCGCGCCTGTGGCCGCGCCGCCCGAGCCTTTGCGTGCCGCCATGGCCGAGGCCGTAATGCATGACGCCAGCGCGCATCTTTACGGGCCAACGCTTGGCTTGCCCGAGCTTCGCGCCGAAGTGGCCAGCCAGTGGCGCGCAGCCTATGGAGGCGAGATTGGCGAAAGTCAGGTTGCGATCACTTCAGGCTGCAATCAGGCCTTTGCCGCCGCGATCGCCACACTCACGGCAGAGGGCGACGAAGTCATCCTGCCGACGCCATGGTATTTCAACCACAAAATGTGGCTTGATATGTCTGGCGTGCGTACCGTTCCGCTGGCCACGGGCGCCGGGCTTTTGCCTGACCCTGACGCCGCCGAGGCGCAGATCACGCCGCGCACCCGCGCGATTGCCCTGGTGACGCCCAACAACCCCGGCGGAGTGGAATACCCCGCTGCCCTGGTACGCGCCTTCTTCGAGATGGCGCAGAAGCACGGCATAGCGCTGATTGTGGATGAAACCTACCGCGACTTTGACAGCCGCACAGGCGCGCCGCATGATCTGTTCGCGGACCCAAGCTGGCCCGAAACGCTGATCCAGCTTTACAGCTTTTCCAAAGCTTACCGCCTCACAGGCCACCGTGTTGGGGCTATGGTTGCCTCGCAAGCGCGGCTCGCCGAAGTCGAGAAGTTTCTCGACACCGTCACGATCTGCCCCAACCAGCTTGGCCAACGCGGCGCGCTTTGGGGGATGCAAAACCTCAGCCAGTGGCTCGCGGGCGAGCGCGCCGAAATTCTCGCACGCCGCGCCGCGATCGAGGCCGAGTTTGCCCCGCTTGCCGGCCTCGGCTGGGAGCTGCTGGGGCTTGGTGCCTATTTCGCCTACCTCAAGCACCCGTTCGAGACGGCTTCTGATGTGCTGGCGCGCAGCCTTGTGCGCCAAAGCGCCGTGCTGACCCTGCCGGGAACGATGTTCCGCCCCGCAGGCGAGGCTGCCGCAAAGCAGGAGTTGCGCGTGGCCTTTGCAAATATTGATGCCGCGGAGATCAAAGAGCTGATGAGCCGGCTGCAAAACGCGCATGCTTAGTCTTGCCCCTGCCCGCCCGAAGCCTTAGACAAACCGAGCAACTCATTTGCGTTAGGGAGGCCTCATGGCTGTCGGCTCAAAAACAACAAAAGCACTTGTCTGGATTCTGATGGGGATGCTGATCCTCGGGCTCGGCGGCTTCGGGATCACCAACCTTGGTGGCTCGCTGCGCTCGGTTGGGGAAGTCGGCTCAAAGTCGATCACGATCGACAGCTACCAACGCGCCCTCCAGCAGACCCTGCGCAGCCAAACCGCGCAAGACGGCCGCCCGCTGAGCTTTGCACAGGCGCAGGCCCGCCAGCTTGACAGGCTGACGCTCGCGCAGCTTATCGCGACACGCGCGCTTGACCACGAAACAAGCGAGTTGGGCCTCTCTGTGGGCGACGACATTCTCGCCGAACGCATCCTTGAAACGCGCGCTTTTGCAGGTGTCGACGGCAAATTCAACCGCGCCATGTATGCCGATATGCTTGACCGACAGGGGCTGAGCGAAAGCCAGTATGAGGCGATCCTGCGCGAAGAAACCGCCCGCGGCATTCTTGAGCAGGCCGTGTTCAGCGACATTGAAGTCTCTGACACCTACACCAAAACCATCGTGGATTTCATCGGCGCACGGCGCAGCTTCGCTTGGGCTGAAGTCACAGAGGACATGCTCGACGCGCCCCTGCCCGAGCTGAGTGACGCCGCGCTGGAGACGTTCCACAGCGAAAACACTGCGCGCTACATGCGCCCTGCGATCAAAAAGATCACCTATGTGTTGCTCACACCCGAGATGATCATCGACGAGGTCGAGGTTGACGAAGCCACATTGCGCGCCGCCTATGACGAGCGCGCCGACAGCTTTAACACGCCCGAACGCCGCCTCGTCGAGCGGCTGGTGTTTGGCTCGGCGGAAGACGCGACGACAGCGATCGTCTCGCTCGAAGCGGGCGGCACCACGTTTGAGGCCCTTGTTCAGGACCGCGGCCTCGAGCTTGGCGATGTCGACATGGGCGACGTGACACTGGCCGATCTGGGTGATGCAGGCGCTGAAGTCTTTGCAGCCAAATCAGGCGATGTAGTCGGCCCCCTCAAAACCGATCTCGGCTCAGCCCTGTTTCGGGTGAACGGCGTGCTTCCTGCGCAGGCGACCTCGTTTGAAGAGGCCTCTGCCGAGCTGCGCGATGAACTCGCCCAAGACCGCGTGCGCCGTGTCATCGACGGGCGCATCGAGGCGATTGAAGACTTGCTCGCAGGCGGCGCAACGCTCGAAGACATCGACGCGGAAACCGACATGCAGCTTGGCACTCTCGACTGGCACACAAACGCCGATGAAGGCCCCTCCGGCTACGCGGGCTTTCGCGCCGCAGCCGAGCTTGCGACGCTTGAAGACTTTCCCGAGCTGATCACGCTGGAAGACGGCAGCCTGCTGGCCCTGCGCCTTGATGGCGAAGAAGAGGCCAGCCTGCGCCCCTTCGCCGAGGTGCGTGACACGGTTGCAGAAGACGCCCGCGATGCGGCGCTGTCCACGGCGCTGACGGCCAAAGCCGAAGCGCTGCGCACACAGCTTACGCCCGGTGTTAGCTTTGAAAGCCTCGGCCTTGCGCCACAGCTTGAAGACAGCGTCACGCGCTCGGCCTTCATCCAGAAGGCCCCCGCAGCGCTGATCCTTGAGGCTTTCGCCATGGACAAGCCCGAAGATGTGAGCGTTGTCGCCAGCGACAGCAAAGTCGTTCTGGTGCGCCTGCAAGCGCTCTTGCCACCAGATGACAGCGACAGCGATTTGGCGACAACCCGCCTCTTGCTTGAACAGCAGCTGAAGGCTGATCTCAGTCAGGATCTGTTCCAGATGTTTGTCACCGACATTGAGCAACGCATCCCCGTTTCGCTTGACGAAAACGCGATCAACGCTGTCAACGCGCAGTTCCAGTAACGGCCCAATCACGGGAGGCTCGCATGGAGCTGACACCATCCTTTCAAGAGTTTGAAGCAGGCTTCAAAGCGGGCAAAAACCAGTTGGTTTACACGCGCCTCGCCGCTGATCTGGACACGCCCGTCTCGCTGATGCTCAAACTCACCGGCGCGGCCAAGAACGCCTTTATGCTTGAGTCCGTCACAGGCGGCGAAGTGCGTGGCCGCTATTCGATCATCGGCATGAAGCCAGATCTCATCTGGGAGTGTCACGGCACCAAGAGCCGCCTCAACCGTCAGGCGCGCTTTGACGAAAACGCCTTTGAACTCCAGCAAGGCGACCCGCTGACAAGCCTGCGCGCCCTGCTCGCCGAAAGCAAGATAGACATTCCCGCTGATCTGCCCGCCGCCTCGGCTGGCCTGTTCGGCTACCTCGGCTATGACATGATCCGCCTTGTGGAGCACCTGCCGAATGTGCCCGAAGACACGCTTGAGTTGCCCGACGCTGTGATGCTGCGGCCCACTGTTGTGGCGGTGCTGGATGGCGTCAAAGGCGAGGTGACAGTCGTGGCGCCTGCTTGGGCGGCGGATGGCCAGTCCGCCCGCGCCGCCTATGCGCAGGCCGGTGAGCGCGTGATGGATGCGGTGCGTGACCTCGAGCGCGCCCTGCCCCAGTCGAGCCGCGATCTGGGCGAAGCGCAGGAAGACGCTGCGCCAAAGTCAAACTTCACCCGCGAGGGTTATAAGGCCGCTGTGGAAACCGCGAAAGACTACATCCGCAAGGGTGACATCTTCCAAGTGGTGCCAAGCCAACGCTGGGCGCAGCCCTTCCGCCAGCCGCCGTTTGCGCTTTACCGTTCGCTGCGCCGCACCAACCCTTCGCCGTTTATGTTTTACTTCAATTTTGGTGGATTTCAGGTGGTCGGAGCCTCCCCCGAAATTCTCGTGCGAGTGTTTGGCAAGGAAGTCACAATCAGGCCCATCGCCGGCACGCGGCCGCGCGGCGCAACCCCCGAAGAAGACAACGCGCTTGAGGCCGATCTGCTGGCTGACCAGAAGGAACTCGCCGAGCACCTGATGCTGCTTGATCTGGGGCGCAACGACACCGGCAAAGTCTCCAAGATCGGCACGGTGCGGCCGACGGAAGAGTTTATCATCGAACGTTACAGCCATGTAATGCACATCGTCTCCAACGTCGTCGGCGAGCTGTCTGACGAGCACGACGCGCTCTCGGCGCTGCTGTCGGGCCTGCCCGCAGGCACTGTCTCCGGAGCGCCCAAAGTGCGCGCCATGGAGATCATTGACGAGCTGGAGCCGGAAAAACGCGGCGTCTATGGCGGCGGCGTTGGCTATTTCTCGGCCGGGGGCGACATGGACGTCTGCATCGCCCTGCGCACGGCTGTGGTGAAAGACGAGACGCTCTATATTCAGGCGGGTGGCGGCGTTGTCTATGACAGCGACCCTGACGCCGAATATGAAGAAACCGTCCACAAATCCAACGCCATCCGCCGCGCCGCCGCCGACGCCGCCCGCTTCACAGGCAACGGCAATGGCTAGGCACCAAATTTCTTGCAAGAAATTTGCCAAGAAAATTCGAATTTTCTTGCAGCGCCCTATGCTGGTGGAGTGCCCATGCCCCAGCTGATCCTCTTTAACAAGCCCTTCGGCGTGCTCTCGCAGTTCACCGATAAGAGCATGGAAGGCAGCGAACGCGAGACGCTGTCAAATTACATCACCGACAAGGGCTTCTACCCCGCCGGACGGCTTGACCGTGACAGCGAGGGTCTGCTCTTGCTCACAGACAACGGCAAACTTCAGGCGCAAATCTCTGATCCGAAGTTCAAGACCGCGAAAACCTACCTCGCCCAAGTTGAAGGCCGCCCGACGCCCGAGGCGCTCAGTGAGCTTGCGCGAGGTGTGACGCTCAAGGACGGGCCGACAAAGCCCGCCCGCGTGCGCATCGTCCCCGAGCCAGCCTGGCTCTGGCCGCGCAATCCGCCCATCCGCGTGCGCAAAGAGATCCCCGACACTTGGCTTGAGCTGACTATCTCGGAGGGCAAAAACCGCCAGGTGCGCCGGATGACAGCCCACATCGGCCACCCGACCCTACGCCTGATCCGCACCCAGATCGGCGACTGGCGTCTCGGCGAGTTGGCACAGGGTGCTTCTCGCATGATCAGCGTAATGCCGTTTCACACAAGAAACGCGCGCTAATTCGCGACTTGCCTCGCCAAGTGCGCAGAGCAGATGATCCCTACGACCTGCACTAACGGCAGCTAAGCGCAGGCAGCGGACTATGCAAAGTTTGGGCGGTTTTCCGACAGCGACCATGCGTGTTGAATGCTGCAAACTGCACAGATGACTGCAAAGGGCCGCTTCTGCAGCCTTAGGTGGGCACCAGGGAATGTAGCTCCGCTCCTTGGGTCCGGCGTCCAACAGTCAACTCATTGATCGACTGAACGATCGAATGCCGGTCAAGCCTGAAGTGCCGGTAGAGATCCATGATGGATCCGGTTTGGCCAAAGTGCTCCACCCCGTGCGGGATGGTTTTGTGCCCTGCCACAGCTCCGAGCCAAGACAAGGTCGCGGGGTGCCCGTCGATCACCGTGACAATGCTGCAAGAGCTCGGCAGATCGCTGAGCAGAGTTTCAATATGGCTGGTGGCATTTGTATTCCCGCGCGCGCGGTCACGTTGAGCAGCACTCCAACCCGCGTTCAGGCGGTCTGCAGAAGTAACTGCCAGAACGCCTACGTCGCGTCGATTCTCACCAACCATCCCAGCCGCTGCTATGGCTTCGGGCGCGACAGCGCCTTGAAAGGCAACGACCACAGAGCAGTTCGGCCCCGGCTTGCGCAGCCAGTATGCACCGTCGATGGCCCCTTGGCGGAAAGCATCATCAACACGTTTTCCAGGTTGTTCGATTGGGTTTGTCGTCAGGCGCAAATAGACAGAACCGCCGGTTTCGTCGCGCAGCCATGTGCGCTCATCCGGGTCGCCTTCGCCGTCACGCTGCATATAGTCAAACGCCCATCCCATGATGACTGCCAGCTCATCCACGAAGGCAGGCTCAAACGATGCAAGGCCGTCTTGAGACATGCCCGATCAACGGCGTGCCGATGGATTGATGCGCGCCGCCTTCGGGGGCCAGAGTCACGCCTGACGGCGTGCCGACGATCATGAAGCGGGCGTCCTGATAACAGGCGTAGTTCAGCGCGTCCAAGCCGCGGGCGATGAACGGGTCATAGACTGTGCCGATGGGCAACAGGCGTTTGCCAAACAGCGAATGTGAAAGGCCTGCGGCCCCCAGAAGCAGAAACAAGTTCATCTCTGCGATACCAAGCTCGATATGTTGGCCTTCAGGGGCGAACTCCCACTTGGCGGTGGAGGGTATGTTGTGATCATTGAAGGTATCAGCCTGCTCGGTACGGGCGAAAAGCTTTCGTCGGTTAACCCATGGGCCAAGGTTGGTTGTTCCTGTCACGTCTGGTGAGGTCGTCACGATGCGGTTGGCCAGATCACTGTCGCCCTTGGACAACGTGTCCAGAATTTTGCCAAACCCCATTTGGGTTGAAATTTCGCGATCACTAGCCATTTCGATTGCCGGAACAGCCATCACCTCGTCAGTGAGCCTGCGCGTGCCTTCGGCAAAGAATGCTGTTTCGTTCAGGAAAGCTTTGAACGCTTCGGGGTTCTCTACTGTGGCGAGCGGCTCCCACTCTTGGCCTTCCGCGACGCCCATATGCGCCTGCCACTCTGCCATTTGGGACTTGTTCATAAGGCCGCCGTGGTTGTCTTTGTGCCCTGCAATGGGCGTGCCCCAGCCTTTGATCGTGTAGGCGAGAAAGCACACAGGACGGTCATGATCGATTGCGGCAAAGGTTTCGGCCATTGTTTGCACGCAGTTGCCGCCGAGGTTTTCCATCAGTTCCGCTAACTCGCTGTCTGTGCGCAACTCAAGCAAGGACGTGACATCGCCCTGATCGCCCAAGTCATCCATCAGATGTTCGCGCCAGACAGCCCCGCCCATGTAGGTCAGCGCGGAATAAAGCTGGTTTGGGCAGGCATCGATCCATTCGCGAAGCTTCTCGCCTCCAGGTTCGGCAAAGGCGGCGCGTTGCTGTTGGCCGTATTTGATCCGCACAACATCCCAGCCAAAAGCGTCGAAAATCTTCTCGGTTCGCGCAAACAGGCCTTCATGCACAATTCCGTCAAGAGATTGGCGATTGTAATCGATGATCCACCACGTGTTGCGAAGGTCGTTCTTCCAACCCTCCTGAAGGCATTCATAAATGTTGCCCTCGTCCAGCTCGGCATCCCCCATTAGCGACACCACACGGCCAAGCGGAATATCTTTGCCCCAGCTTTTGGCCTGCACATAGTCTTGGATCAGCGAGGCGAACGACGTTATCGCGACGCCAAGCCCGACAGAGCCTGTCGAAAAATCCACGTCATCAATATCTTTGGTGCGCGATGGGTAGCTTTGCACACCGCCATAGCCACGGAAGTTCTCCAGTTTCTCACGGGTCATGTTGCCCATAAGGTATTGCATCGCATGGAACACCGGTGAAGCGTGGGGTTTCACGGCAACCCGATCTTCGGGTTTGAGCACAGAAAAATACAGCGCGGACATGATCGACACCATCGACGCAGACGATGCCTGATGCCCGCCGACTTTGATCCCGTCTGCCTTCGGGCGGATATGGTTCGCGTTGTGGATCATCCAGTGGGACAGCCAAAGAAGGCGCTGTTCAACGGTCTTGAGGTGTTCGGGTGAGCGGATCATGGCGGTCTCCTACTGTTGGATTTATGCGGCGGTACGGATCGGGGAGCGCGGCAGGGCCTGCGCCAGATCGTCAAGCACATCGTCAATCCCCTCAAGGCCGATCGACAACCGCACCAAGCCCTCTCTGATGCCATGTGCGGCGCGTTCTTCAGGGGTATATGTCGAGTGTGTCATGCTCGCAGGATGCTGGACCAAAGTCTCAGCATCTCCAAGGGATACGGCCCGCGTGATCAGCTTCAACCGGTTCATCGTTTCAATCCCAGCCTGCATCCCGCCTTTGAGTTCAAATGCGATCATACCGCCAAATTGCGCCATCTGCCGCTGCGCCAAATCGCGTTGCGCAAAACTTGGCAAGCCAGGGTAGGATACATCAACCACAGAATCAGAGTGCGTGAGCATCTCGGCAACGCTCATGGCGCTGGAACAATGACGGTCCATGCGCAGCTCAAGCGTTTTTATCCCGCGCAGGATCAGCATGGCATTGAATGGCGCCATGACCGCGCCTGTCATATCTTTCATGCCATAAAGGCGGATCTCGCTGACCAGCTCCTCGGAGCCGACCAAAAGGCCAGCAACCACGTCACCGTGGCCGCCCAGGTATTTGGTTGCCGAATGCACCACGATATCTGCGCCGTGTTTGATCGGCTGGGTCAGATATGGGGTTGCATAGGTGTTGTCGACAACAACTAACGCACCGCTGGCATGGGCGATGTCGGAAACGGCCTGAATATCGACCAGCCGCATGTTGGGGTTGGCGGGGGTTTCAAAGTAGACAACTTTTGTCTTTTTACTGATTGCAGCCTCAAGGTTTGCGGGCTCGGTCAGGTCAACATGGGTTATGGTAATGCCGAATTTGGCCAGCCCGTGCTGCATGAAAGAAAACGTGCATCCATAGAGCGTTCTATCCAGAATAACCTCGTCACCGGGGGACAGCAGCGTCCACATAGCAGCGGTGATCGCGCCCATGCCGGAGGCCAGAGCAAGTCCTGCCTCGGCGCCTTCAAGCGCTGCAATGCGTTGTTCCAAAAGGGCGTTCGTTGGGTTGGAAATTCGCGAATAGATGTGCCCGGCACGCTCTCCTTCAAACATTTCGCCGCCTGCTTCCGCAGTCTCAAACGCAAAGGTCGATGTCAGATGCAAGGGCGGCGTTAACGCTCCCTCGTGATCCATCGGATCATAACCGTGGTGGATTGCGATGGTTGAAAAACTCTCGGGACGATTGCGCATATCAAGCTCCTGCATTTGTTAAGGCATGATATGAAGTTCAGGCAGCGACAGGATTGCGAATTATGACGTTAAAGTCTAAGATATTGGCATAATATGCCAAGGAATTGCCAAATGGATGCAAAAGACCGTCAAATCATCCGCGAACTTCAGCGCAATGGCCGGATGACGAACCAAGACCTTGCCGCCGCGGTAAACCTGTCTCCTTCTCCGTGCCTGCGTCGGCTCAAGCAGCTGGAGCAAAGCGGGGCCATCAAGGGCTATAGCGCCAGCATTGATGCAGAAGCTTATGGCCTGCCCGTAACTGTCTTTGTCCGCGTCAGCCTGACAGGACATACAAAGACCGTGGTGCAGCAGTTCGAACGAGAAATCAGCCGTGTAGATCAGGTGCTCGAATGCTTCGTAATGACGGGGACATCGGATTACCTGCTACGCGTCGTCGTCGCAGACTTGGCCGACTACGAAAACTTCGTTCGCAAGCGATTACATCCTATTGGCAGCATTGGGTCGATCGACAGTAGCTTTGTCTATGGGGTGGTGAAAAAAACCAACGTCTTTCCCGTGGTCACATGAGTGTCTAAGTCATTCTCATACTGCCGTTGGCCAACTCCAAGCCACGCTCCAATAGGCAGTCGAAAGCAAATTTCGTCGTTCCCTAGCGGTTGTTCTGCTCGTTTCGCTCGATGGCGGCTTTGTCCGCAAGTCGGCCACTTGATAGACGCACAATGAAGGCCCGCTTTGACGTGCCCCGCCCGCGCAAGGCAGGCCCTCATCGGGCTGCGAACTGCTGTTCGATGCAATTGACACCACTGTCGGCTCTGAAACTTCCGAATGACTCCTTTTCGCCAAACACAGTTTCGCCAAACACAATGAATAAATGTTCGCCACCACCGAACGCTGCATTGATTAATTTCTGTTAACAAAGCTCACGCGAAAACTGTATGCACGCGTGCTGCACGGGGGGGGGCTGCACGTATAGCTGCATACTGTAGGCACTGGCCCGTTTGGCAAATGTTACAGTGTTAACCGAGGTTAGGGCCGTCTTAATTCGGCTCTTTCAGAAGCTGGCTTACGGGGGCGAGTTCCAGCCTGTCTGAGCGGTCTTGCAGCCCCCACAAAAGCAGCGCTGAAATCGTGTCAGCCCGCAGCCGCCCGACCATGACAACGCCACCTTCCGTGCCAGCTTTGAGCGCAGCGTGGTCGAGGAAGCGCTTGATCGCGCTGGCGTTCTGGCCCTTGATATCAAAGTCGCGGAAGACAGTCGCCGAGGGCACGCCTTCCTTCGCGGCGAGCTTTTGTGCGGTGTTAAGACCCTTCGGGAACAACAACAGGCCATGGCCGGAATTGGCAAGGTATTCCGACACTTGGCCAGAGACTTCGCGGCTGTCTTGCAGGCCCGCATCGGGCGTTTCCATCACGCCGACAGCTTCGGGAACGGCCTCAAGCAGCACCGGCAGAGCGACTTCAACGTCGCTTGCCCGCGCGCCTCTTGGCAGGTCAACCATCGCCAGCACTTCAAAGCCGGCAGTGCGGTAGGCATCCATCGCATCGCGCGCGCCTTTCCAGGAGGTGTCGACCGCAAAGCTGAGCGGATAAGGGAAGGTTGTCAGCGCCTCAAAGCCAATGTTGCTTGTACCGTCATCGATCAGAACAATCGACATTTTTGGCTTGGTCGCGTCGCCTTCAAAGGGCTGCGCAAAGCGCTTGAATGGGGGAGCGTTTTCATCGACAGAACTGGAGCTTTGTGCTTCATTTTCAGGGACTTGCTCAACATTCGTCTGCACGGACGGAAGCCGCGTTGACTGGCTGGAACCAAGGGTCTTGGCGGGCTTGCCGATCACGCCTGTGGTCGGTGCTGGCGCGGGTTCGGCCTCGGCGTCGGGCAGCTCTGGAGCCACCTCAAGGGTGATCTCCTCGCGCTCCGCGTCAGGCAGAGGGGCTGGCAGAGGAACTGGTGTTTCTTCCACATCCGCCGTCGCGGGCTCCGTCGCCACAGCAACATCGCTGTCCTGCGCGGGCAGCTCTGGCGCCGTCTGCGAGGTGCTGCTGGGCGCATCATCGGTCGTCGCGATGGTCGTTTGCTCCCCCGTCTCTGCGGGCGCCTCGGCAGCGACGTCAACATCGGCGGTGTCCGGTACGGGTGCTGTTGTCTCGGCAGATACAGAGCGATCGGCAGCGGGCGTTTCAACCGTCGGCGCTTGGCCAACGGCGGGCGCGTCTTGCGTGTTTGTAACAGTAACTGGCCCCTCGCTCGCAGCCTCCGGTGCTGGCTGGCTGGCAGGGTCTTGCGCCACATCTGCTACCGGAGGTTTGGCCGACATACGCGGCGCAGGCGGGCCTGCCAGTAAAGACAGCCCAGCAGCGCCCACCGAGGCCACCATCGTTCCCACAATCATACCGCTCAGTATTCCGCGCGCCATGCCACTCACCTATCATTTATCTGCCCGTTTGCGGCCCCTCGCCCCTTGACGGTGCGCAGGAACCCTGAGCATGTATACCGCGACCTTGGGCCGAGCCTCCAGCCCTTTCATGGAGTGAAGAGCAAGATGCTGCTACTGATAGATAATTACGACAGTTTCACCTATAATCTGGTGCATTACTTGGGCGAACTTGGCACAGAGGTACTGGTCAAACGCAACGATGCGCTCGATGTGCAGGCCGCGATGGCGCTCAGACCCTCCGCAATCCTGCTCTCGCCAGGCCCCTGCGACCCCGACCAAGCCGGAATTTGCCTCGGGCTCACCCATGCTGCCGCCGAGACAGGCACGCCGCTGATGGGGGTTTGTCTCGGGCATCAGACAATCGGTCAGGCTTTTGGCGGCAAAGTTGTGCAGCACTCCGAGATCGTTCATGGCAAAATGGGCCACATATCGCATACGGGCAAAGGCGTTTTCGCCGGCCTGCCCTCGCCGTTTGACGCGACGCGCTATCACTCGCTGGTTGTCGAGCGCGAAAGCCTGCCTGATTGTCTTGAAGTCACAGCCGAGCTTGAAGACGGAACGATCATGGGGCTTCAGCACCGCGAACTGCCGATCCATGGCGTGCAGTTTCATCCGGAATCGATCCGTTCGGAGCACGGCCATGCCCTGTTGCAGAACTTTCTAAACACAGTAAAGGAGCCCGCATGAGCGACGCCCTGAAGCCCCTCATCGGCGCCGCCGCCGAGCGTGCCTTGAGCCCCGATGAAGCCAAGCAAGCCTTTACCATGCTGTTTGAAGGCGAGGCGACGCCCGCCCAGATCGGCGGACTGCTGATGGCGCTGCGCACGCGCGGCGAAACAGTTGAAGAATATGCCGCCGCCGCCGCGGTGATGCGCGCAAAGTGCAATGCCGTGAAGGCCCCTGCCGATTCGATGGACATCGTCGGCACGGGCGGTGACGGCAAGGGAACGCTCAATATTTCGACAGCAACAGCCTTTGTCGTCGCGGGGGCTGGCGTGCCTGTGGCCAAGCATGGCAACCGCAACCTCAGCTCCAAATCCGGCGCGGCAGATGCGCTTGGCGAGATGGGCATCAACGTGATGCTTGGCGCTCAAGCCGTTGAGAAAGCGCTCGAAAGCTGCGGCATCTGTTTCATGATGGCGCCAATGCATCACCCGGCCATGGCCCATGTCGGCCCTGTGCGCGCCGAACTTGGCACAAGAACGATCTTCAACATTCTCGGCCCGCTCACCAACCCTGCGGGCGTGAAACGCCAGCTGACAGGCGCCTTCTCGCGCGATCTCATTCGCCCGATGGCCGAAACTCTTGGGGCGCTTGGCTCCGAAAGAGCCTGGCTGGTCCACGGTTCCGACGGAACTGACGAGCTTGCAATTTCCGGTGTCAGCTGGGTGGCCGAACTCCATGAAGACGGCACTGTCACAGAGCGCGAAGTGTACCCGGCAGAGGCTGGCCTTCCCGAACACCCGTTTGAAGACATCGTCGGCGGCAGCCCCTTCGAGAACGCACAGGCTTTCCGCGCCTTGCTCGCTGGCGAGCATTCGGCTTACCGCGACGCTGTGCTCTTGAACGCCGCGGCCGCCCTTTACGTCGCAGGCAAAGTTGATACCCTGAAAGAAGGCGCACAGATGGCGGCTGAAAGCATCGACAGCGGTGCAGCCAAGGCCAAAGTCGAGGCGCTCGCGAAATTTACATCGGAGGCCAGCACATGAGCCCAACGATCCTTGAGAAAATCAAAGCTTACAAGCTTGACGAAATCGCCGCTGATAAGGCCGAGCGCCCCATGGAAAGCATCGAGGCCGATGCGCGCGCCGCAAGCCCCGTACGCCCTTTTGCCGACGCGCTCTATACAGCATCGCGCAGCGGCTATGGGCTGATCGCAGAAATCAAAAAAGCAAGCCCTTCCAAAGGGTTGATCCGCGAAGACTTTGACCCGGCTGCTCTGGCTGCGGCCTATCAGGCGGGCGGCGCAACTTGCTTGTCCGTTCTCACAGACACCCCGAGTTTTCAAGGCGCGCTTGACTATCTTGTGCAAGCCCGCGCAGCCTGCAACTTGCCTGTGTTGCGCAAGGACTTCATGTATGACCCTTACCAAGTTGCCCAAGCACGTGCCTTGGGGGCTGACTGCATCCTAATCATCATGGCCAGTGTGTCGGATGCACAGGCCAAAGAACTTGAGGATTGCGCCGCCGAGTGGGGCATGGACGCTCTGATCGAAGTACACAATAAAGAAGAGCTAGTGCGCACCTCGCACCTTAGCTCGCGGATGATCGGGATCAACAACCGCGACCTCAACACCTTTGAAACCACGCTGGACACCACGCGCAAACTGTCAAAGCTTGTGGCGCTCGACAAGATGATCGTTTCAGAGAGCGGCCTGAACACGCCTGCAGAGCTGGCCGATATCGCCCGCTACGGCGCGCGTTGTTTTCTGATAGGCGAGAGCCTGATGCGTCAGGATGACGTCGAAGGCGCCACGCGGCATTTGCTTGCCAACCCGATGAACGCAGGCGGGCTTTAACGTGTCAGACCTCACCCACTTTGACGCCACCGGCAACGCCCACATGGTCGATGTGTCTGAAAAAGCAGTCACATCGCGCGTCGCGACAGCTGTCGGCTTTGTGCGCATGGCCCCTGAAACACTGGCAATGATCGTGCAAGAGCGCGCCAAGAAGGGCGACGTTTTGGGCGTCGCACGTTTGGCGGGCATTATGGGCGCCAAAGAAACCTCAAGTCTTATTCCGCTGTGTCATCCGCTGCCTATCGCCAAGGTCGCGGTTGAGCTCACGCCGGACGCGGAATTGCCTGGTGTGCGCATTGAAGCGACCGTAAAAACCACAGGGCAAACAGGCGTTGAGATGGAGGCCCTCACAGCTGTCGCGACAGCTGCCTTAACGGTTTACGACATGGTCAAGGCTGTCGACAAAGAGATGGAAATCGGCGGCGTGCGTGTCACGCTCAAAGACGGCGGCAAGTCAGGCCGGTTTGAAGCCAAATGATCTCGGTCGAAGACGCCCTTGCCAAGCTGTTTGCTCTGGCAAAACCCAGCGAGACAGAAACTGTGCCAATCGCGCAGGCCTCGGGCCGCGTGCTGGCGCAGCCCGTGACAGCGCAGCTCACGCAGCCGCCTTTTGATGCCTCCTCCATGGATGGCTACGCGCTCAAAGCCATAGAGGCTGACTTGCACGCGCAGTTCAAAGTGGTGGGCGAAGCCGCTGCTGGCCACGGGTATGAAGGCACGCTCGGCGCGGGCCAATGTGTGCGCATTTTCACGGGGGCGCCCGTTCCGGACGGCGCTGACATGGTTGTCATTCAGGAAGATGTCGAGCGGCGCGGCAAGCTGATCACTTTGCTGAACGAACAGCAGAGCAAAAGCAACATTCGTCCCGCTGGTCAGGATTTTGCTAAAGGCGACGCCATGAGCGCGCCGCGCTTGCTTGGCCCAAGCGACATTGCCCTGCTTGCCTCGATGAACATCGCTGAGGTGACTGTGGCGCGGCGCCCAGTCGTTGCGCTGATTTCCACGGGCGATGAGCTGGTCATGCCCGGCGAAGCGCCACGGGCAGGGCAAATCGTGGCGTCCAACACCTTCGGGCTCAAGGCTTTGCTTGAGGCCAATGGCGCTGAGGCACGGATTATGCCCATCGCGCGGGACAGCCTTGAAAGCCTTGAAACTGTCTTCAAGCTCGCCCAAGGCGCTGATCTCATCGTAACGATAGGTGGCGCTTCTGTCGGCGATCATGACTTGGTGGGCGATGTGACTGCCTCACTCGGCATGGAGTTGAGTTTTTACAAAGTCGCGATGCGCCCTGGCAAGCCGCTCATGGCGGGCGCGTTGACCGGCACAGCGATGGTCGGCCTGCCAGGCAACCCTGTCTCGGCTATGGTCTGCGGCCATATCTTCCTGCTGCCGATGATCCGGGCCATGCTGGGGCTAGGTGCGACGCCGGCGACGCGTCAAACAGCAAGACTGACAGCCCCCCTCGCCGCCAATGGCCCTCGAGAGCATTACATGCGCGCCCGCGTTGAGAACGGTGAGATTACACCATTTGAGCGCCAAGACAGCGCGCTTTTGAGTGTCCTGAGCCACGCCAACGCCCTGCTTCTGAACCCGCCTCACAGCGAAGCCCAGGAGGCTGGGGAGAGAGTTTTCTACATACCGATCCTCTAACTTCATTAAGGGGTTCTTAAGTGTTTTGTTCGCAGATGGTTGAGATTGGTTAAGAAAGCCCTCATAAACGTTGACACAAAAAGTGAACATGTGTAGAACACAAGAGAGAACAAAACCAAAAGAGGATCGCGTGGATGCTTACCAAGAAACAGCTCGACCTGCTTCAATTTATCAACAAACGTGTTCAACGCGACGGGGTTCCGCCCAGCTTTGATGAAATGAAAGAAGCGCTTCAACTGCGCTCCAAATCCGGCATTCACCGCCTGATCACAGCTCTTGAAGAACGCGGGTTCATTCGCCGTCTTGCGCACCGGGCGCGCGCCATCGAGATTGTGAAGCTGCCCGAAAGTCTTGGCGGTGCCGCCGCTGGCTTTAACCCGACAGTGATTGACGGCGACAGGCCTGATGTTGAGCGCCCTTCCGCCGCGCAACAGATCACATCGGTGCCAGCGATCGAGCTGCCCGTTATGGGCCGTATCGCCGCGGGTGTTCCGATCGAAGCGATCAGTCAGGTGTCGCACAATGTTGCGGTGCCCAACGCGATGCTTCGGGCTGGCGGTGAGCATTATGCCCTTGAAGTTAAAGGGGATTCGATGATCGAAGCCGGCATCAACTCAGGTGATGTCGTTGTTATTCGCGAAACCTCGACTGCCGAGAATGGGGATATTGTCGTCGCCTTGGTCGACGATCACGAAGCCACGTTGAAGCGCTTCTTCCGTCGTGGCAACGCAATTGCACTTGAGGCCGCCAATCCAGCCTACGAGACGCGCGTTTTTCCGGATGATCAAGTCAAAGTGCAAGGGCGGCTTGTCGGCCTGATCCGCACCTACTGACGCGCGCCCTCAATGCTTTGAGTGCTCCACAATCGACGGCCCGTGATCTCGCGGGCCGTTTTTTCGATGATGACCCCCTCTTCAAAGTAGAGCGCGACAGCTCCCGTCTTTGCGAGGCTTTCGGCATCATAGACACGACAGGGCTGTGGGGTGTCGAGCGTCCCCGCCACAACCAGAACTTCGTTCAAATCACAAACCGCGTTTTGCTTGTCGCGCTTGCGCCAGAGGTGACGAAGCATGAAAGGTAAGGTCTGAGCGGTTTGCGCCCAGTCCTGAGCCGCCATTTTCTGGCTCCGCGCGTCACCGTCATTCTCAAGCCAGTTGGCGGCGACAAAGGCACTTCCCTTGGCCTTGCTCAGTGAGCGCCCTTCCTGCCCCAAAACCCCGACCAACCCGCCGCCTTCCGCGATCAGCATGTCTGGCCGCTCGGTTTGCGCCCAGATCACAAAGGCCAGAACGACAGGCAGCACGCCCGCAAGCCGCGCACGGCCCTGCCACAGTGCAATGCACAATGCCCCTAGAACGAGCATGACCAATACGGAAGGCTCGGGGCTGACCACCGTGCCGCGCGCGCCCTCCCAGGCAGCAATGGTTTTCGCAACGAACAGGATCCAGCCGACGCCCGCGTCCATCAGCCAAAAGCCGATGCCCGACAGGCCTATGGGCCACAACACAAGCGCCAGCACGGCAGAGGGGATCACGAGCATCCCCATCAAGGGGACAGCCAAAAGGTTGGCAATCAGCCCGTAGTGAGCGAACTGGTTGAAATGGGCTGCCGCGATCGGCGCTGTCGCGAGGCCCGCAACCAGCGATGACATAAACACCGCGACAATCGGCTTCAGCCACGCAGGGCCAAGGCCAATTTGCCTGTCGCGCAGGAGGCCGAACACCCAAACCAAAGCCGTTGTCGCCGCAAAGGACATCTGAAACCCGGGGCCAAGCAGAGCCTCGGGCCAGAGCGCCAAGACAATGAGCGCTGCCGCAGCGACAGCCCTTAAGCTGAAGACACGGCGCTCGAACAGCACAGCGCCAAGCGCAACCGTTGCCATAATAAAGGCGCGCTCCGTGGCGACATTGCCTCCTGACAAGAGCAGGTAAAAGAACGAGACCACCAGCGCGCCGCCGGCCGCAACTTTGCGGATCGGAAGGTTTTGGCGCGCAAAGCCCGACAGCAGCAGGCTATAGCGGATCAGTGCAAACACCAGCCCCGTCAGAAGCCCCATATGCAAGCCCGAGATCGCCAGCAAATGCGCGAGGTTGGTGTGGCGCAGGTGTTTGATCGTTTCTTGCGACATGCCAGAGCGGTCTCCAGTCATGATCGCGGCTGCAAAGGCACCGCGCTCGCCATTCATCCGAGCGCGCACAAACTTCGCGAAATGTAGTCTGGCTTGCAAGACCGGCCTGTTCCAGCCTTCCGGCTCAAGCAACATCAGCGGCGTGCGCGCATAGCCCACCGCCCCAAGCCGCATAAACCAGGCATGCCGGCGAAAATCAAATCCGCCCGGCTCTGTAGGGCCTGATGGCGCTGCCAACATCGCTGTTAACATAATCCTGCTCCCCGGCCGCACCCAGGCTTCTTCGCTTGGCTCGCGCAGCGACACCCGCACGCGCTTTGGCGTTCTTGACTGGGGTGTACTCTCCAGCACGACGTGATCAAGCGTGACCCGCAATGCGCCAGATTGTGCGCGATCAACATTGACGATCCGCCCCTCAACCGCGCCGTAGTAGCGAAACTGAAGCACCTCGGCTGCGAGCGCGTTTGCCCGCACCCCTGCAACAAAAAAGCCAGCCGCAACAAGGCAAACTACCCAGATCAGCGGCGCAAAGGCCGTCCTCCACAACAGCAAACTTGCGACACCTGCCAGGCAGAGTGCCGAGGTCATGACATAGACCCAAAGCGCAGGCTCGGCCTTGAGCGAGAAGTACCAGCCGATGCCAAGCGCGAAACACACAGGCGCCCAGGGCAGAAGATGCCCCCGCTGGCCGAGTAAGACAGCTTCAAGGCGGCTGATGAGGAGCATGCCTTGTCCTTAGCGCATGAGAAAGTTAGACAGGCGTTAACTCTAACC
Source organism: uncultured Lentibacter sp. (assembly GCA_947497495.1). GTDB lineage: Bacteria > Pseudomonadota > Alphaproteobacteria > Rhodobacterales > Rhodobacteraceae > Lentibacter. The sequence continues at coordinate 90,625 of CANMGT010000002.1, read as the reverse complement.
AATCCATGGTTACTGAAAGGTTAACACGCTTATGTCCCAGCAAGTTGTCACCCGCATCGCGCCTTCTCCTACGGGGTTTATGCACATCGGAACAGCGCGCACTGCGTTGTTTAACTGGCTCTATGCACGTGGCCGAGGGGGCAAGTTTCTGCTACGGATCGAAGACACCGACCGCGCGCGATCAACCCCTGAAGCAACCGAAGCCATCCTGCGTGGCATGGAGTGGCTTGGGCTTGATATCGACGGCGATGTTGTCAGCCAGTTCGAGCGCGCCACGCGTCACGCGGAGGTTGCACACCAGCTTCTGGCAGAGGGCAAGGCCTACAAGTGTTTTGCCAGCCAAGACGAGATCGCGGCTTTCCGCGAGGAAGCCAAAGCGGCGGGCAAAAGCACACTTTACCACTCGCCATGGCGCGACGCGACGCCCGAAACCTACCCCGATGCGCCTTATGTCGTCCGTATCAAGGCTCCGCGCGACGGCACAACCGTGATCCGCGACAAGGTGCAGGGCGATGTCACGATTAAGAATGACACGCTTGATGACATGATCCTGCTGCGTTCAGACGGCACCCCTGTCTATATGCTGGCTGTCGTGGTGGACGATCATGACATGGGAATCACCCATGTCATTCGCGGCGACGATCACCTCAACAATGCTGCGCGCCAGATGTTGATCTATGAGGCCATGGGCTGGACCCTGCCCGTTTATGCCCATATTCCGCTGATCTTCGGGCCCGATGGCAAGAAGCTGTCAAAGCGGCATGGCGCAACCGGTGTCGAAGAATATCAGCAGATGGGCTATCCGGCCTCAGGCATGCGAAACTACCTTGCACGGCTCGGCTGGAGCCACGGCGACGACGAGTTCTTTACCGATGCTCAGGCCAAGGACTGGTTTGACCTTGACAGCATTGGCCGCTCGCCCTCACGGTTTGATTTCAAGAAGCTCGACAACATCTGCGGACAGCATATTGCCGCCACTGAAAATGCTGCGCTGCTGCATGAATTGGAAGCATTTTTGGCCTCAACGGGGCTACCGGCCCTGTCGGAGGCAAAAACTTCACTTTTTAAATTGGCTTTGCCGCACCTCAAAGAACGCGCGAAGACATACCCTGAACTAATTGATAAAGCACACTTTATCATGGTTGATCGCCCGGTTGTTGCAGACGAAAAGTCAGCCAAGTCTCTTGATACGGTATCCCGTGGCATACTGAAAGAATTGACGCCGCACCTGCAAAATGTTAGCTGGGAGCGAACCGAGCTTGAGGCCTGTCTGAACGCTTTTGCCGAAGACCACGACACCAAGTTTGGAAAACTTGCAGCGCCGCTTCGCGCAGCACTTGCAGGACGCTCTGCAACACCCAGTGTTTTCGACATGATGCTGGTTATTGGTCGGGACGAAACTATCGCCCGCATTGACGACGCAGCGGCTTGAGGGCGTTAACCTTCTTTCAAGCCAGATCAACTAGGACTGCGCCAGGCGATCCGCGCCAAAGGCCTTGGAGGAAGATAAAAAATGACTGAATCTACAAAGAACGCAACGTTGACGATTGATGGCAATAGCTATGATTTGCCGATCTATTCCCCAACGACAGGGCCTGATGTCATAGACATCCGCAAACTCTACTCAAGCGCAGGTGTTTTCACCTACGATCCTGGCTTCACGTCAACCGCGAGCTGTGACAGCACGATCACCTTCATCGACGGTGACAAAGGCGAGCTTTTGCACCGCGGCTATCCGATTGACCAGCTTGCAAGCAAATCGCACTACCTGGAAGTATGCTATCTGCTGCTTTACGGTGCCCTGCCCACGGCTGCGGAACTTGAAGACTTCGAAGGCACAATCACGCGTCACACTATGATCCACGAGCAGATGCATAACTTCTTCCGCGGCTTCCGCCGTGATGCGCACCCGATGGCGACAATGGTTGGTGTTGTCGGCGCGATGTCTGCCTTCTACCAGGACAGCTCGGATATCGCCGATCCGCGCCAGCGTGAAATCGCTTCGCACCGCATGGTTGCCAAGATGCCGACGATCGCTGCGATGGCTTATAAGTACTCAATCGGCCAGCCGTTCGTCTATCCGCGCAACGACCTGGATTATGCGTCAAACTTCCTGCACATGTGCTTCTCTGTGCCTGCCGAAGAATACGTCGTTGATCCGATCCTTGCTCGGGCCATGGATCGTATCTTTACCCTGCACGCAGACCACGAGCAGAACGCATCAACCTCGACAGTCCGTCTGGCCTCGTCTTCCGGCGCCAACCCCTTTGCCTGTATCGCGGCTGGCATCGCCTGTCTCTGGGGCCCTGCCCACGGCGGTGCAAACCAGGCCTGCCTTGAAATGCTCAAGGAGATCGGCACACCTGATCGCATCCCCGAGTATATCGCGCGCGCAAAGGACAAGGATGATCCCTTCCGTCTTATGGGCTTTGGCCACCGCGTTTACAAAAACTTCGATCCACGCGCGACGGTTATGAAGCAGTCAGCCGATGAAGTTCTTGATCTGCTAGGCATCGAAAACAACCCGATCCTCCAAGTTGCCAAGGAGCTGGAAGCTGCCGCTCTCGCCGATCCGTATTTCGCCGATAAGAAACTGTTCCCGAATGTTGACTTCTATTCCGGCATTATTCTCGAAGCGATGGGCCTTCCAACGTCGATGTTCACACCCATCTTCGCGGTGTCGCGGACGGTTGGCTGGATCTCGCAGTGGAAAGAGCAATTTGACGATCCACAACAGAAAATCGGCCGCCCGCGCCAGCTTTACCTTGGCGAAACAGAGCGTAACTATGTCGATGTGGAAAACCGCTAAGACTTGGTAGAAACCAAGGAAAAGCCCGCCTCGCGCGGGCTTTTTTGTGCCTGATCGAGGCCGCTGGTTTGAATGGTTCCAATTTTTAATAACTTTTATTGCGCCGTTAAGCCTTACGACACTGCGTGCTGCGATATTTCCGGATATCCAGTACGGAGAAGGAAAACGATGCTCGCAATAGGAATGGCAATGATGGTTGGCTTCGCTCTTGTCGGGCTAATGCCTGACATCCAAAGCGAAGGCACCGATGAGGCCGATAAAAACCTTGGGTCACACGAAGATGACTTAATTGATGGCGCCGGAGGGGATGATCTCCTTGTCGGCCATAGTGGCGATGACACACTTATCGGGGCGGATGGGGCAGATTGGCTAATCGGCCAGAATGGAAATGATCAGCTTACAGGTGGAAGCGGCAATGATGTTCTGATTGGGGGTCAGGGCCATGATCTAATCGATGCAGGCACAGGGGATGACTTCGTAGAAGCCGCGAATGTTGTCGACGAAGAAGCGCTTGCTGCGTCCCTTAAGACAGCATCAAGCTTTTCGGACATCGACTTTCACTATGACTTGCCCGGAACCTCCGACGAAGGTGACATGATCGAGCTTGGTGCTGGCAACGATACAGCTGTGATCGGGAGCAATGATACGCTGACCAGCGGCAGTGGCGCTGATGAAATCGTTATCGGAGACTGGATCACAGCCGGAGAGGCCGCTGTCATAACCGACTTCGAGCAAGGCGAAGATGTGCTGATCTACAGTTATGATGGCAGCACATCCGATCCTGAGCTGATACTCCGACATGACAGTGCTTCAGGCACAACAGAACTGCGTGCAGACGAGAGAGTCATCGCCCGCCTGAGCGATCCGTTCTGCGATATCCGCTTGGAGCATGTCAGGATCATGGCCTATGCCTAGGGCCACAAATTGCCCTGATCCTAGCGGCCTTCAAAATGGGGTTTGCGCTTTTCAAGGAAGGCCAGAACCCCTTCTTTGAAGTCACGCGTCTTGCCCGCGCGGCCCTGCTCACGCGCCTCAAGGGTGAGCTGCTCTGAAAGAGAGTTGTCAAAACTCGCCCTCAGAGCCTTAGCTGTACGGCGGTAGGCCTCGGTTGGCCCCTGCGCCAAATGCGTCGCCCGCGCACGCCAAAGCGCCTCAAACTCCTCGTCAGCAACATGTTCCCAGATCAGCCCCCACTCATCGGCTTGCTCGGCCGTGATTTTTTCGGCAAACAACGCAGCCCCCATAGCCTTGGCCGAGCCAGCAAGGCGCGGCAGCCAATAGGTTCCGCCAGCGTCCGGAATGAGGCCGATGCGCGTAAAGGCCTGCATGAAATAGGCACTATTCGCCGCGATCACCACATCGGCTGCCAAAGCGAGGTTGGCGCCAGCGCCAGCAGCGGCACCGTTCACAGCCGAAATCGTCGGAACAGGACACTCGACGATCGTCTGGATCATCGGGTTGTATTCATCACGCAAAATGCGCTCCAGATCGATGCTCGCAGCACTGCTTCCCGCATCTCCCAAGTCCTGACCCGAGCAAAAAGCACTGCCCGCACCCGTCAGAACAATCGCGCGCGCACCTTCTTTGACGGCCTCGCGAAAGGCTTCCGGAATTTCGGCCCGCATCTGCGGCGTCATCGCGTTCATTTTTTCGGGGCGGTTCAAGATGACGGCAGCATAGCCAGCTTCACTCATCTCAAGAGAAATTGTTTTGTAAACCATGAGGCTCTCGCACGTTGTTTGCCCTAAAAAACTGCATTCCAGCCCTATTGAAAAGCGAAATCACACGTCACTCGCGCATGATATTTTTCAGCTTTTCCTCTTCTTCCGCGGAAAGCGCATCGCTGCCTTCAGGTTTCGCCCTAGAGCGGGTGCGCAAATAGAACCCGCCCGCGAGCAGCGCAAACAGGAACATTGCCGGCCCGGCGTAATAGAGGATCAGGTTGCTGCCGCCTGCCCGCGGGTTGAGCAGCACATACTCGCCGTAACGCGCCACGATAAATTCGATCGCCTCATCGTCGTTGTCGCCCGCGACGAGCCGCTCGCGCACAAGCAAGCGTAAGTCGCGCGCGAGTTCGGCGTTGCTGTCGTCGATGTTTTCGTTGCGGCAAACAAGGCAGCGCAATTCTTTGGAAATGGCACGCGCGCGCGCTTCCATCTGCGGATCGCTCAGGATCTCGTCAGGTTGAACAGCAAAGGCCGGCGCTGCCCATAGCAGCATCGAAAGGACAAACCACCTCATTCAGCTGGCACTCCTTGCAGCGGGGCTTTGCGCGCGCCGGCAGCAACTCGGTAGCGACGGTCTGACAGGCTCAAGGCGCCGCCAAGTGCCATCAAAAGCGCGCCGCCCCAGATCCAGTTAGCGAGCGGCTTGAAGTAGCTGCGCATCGCCCAGCCCCCGCCATCCTGCGGATCACCAACAACGACATAAATGTCGCGCCAGAAACCGATGTCGATAGCCGCCTCTGTCGTTGGCATGCCCGCGACAGGGTAAACCCGCTTCTCGGGGTAAAGCGTCGAAATCTCCTTGCCGTCCTTGGCAAGCGTAACATTGCCCGTTGTCGAGAGGTAGTTTGGCCCTTCAATACGGCTCACATCATTCAGAGTGATCGTATACCCCGCAAGCTCGAGGCTATCACCGTTTTTCATCACGCGGATGTCTTCTTGCTGCCAAGCCAGCATACCCGAGATGCCGGCAATCGTAATGCCAAGCCCCGCATGAGCAACAGATTTTCCCCAGTCAGCCCGTGGCAGACGCAGGATCCGCGCGAAACGCTCGCCTTTACGCCCACGGCTGAGCAAGTCGGTGGCTGAGCCCGCAACAAGCCAAGCGGCCAGCATAAGGCCAATCGGCCCAAGGGCGCTGCGCTCTTCCTGCATGGCCCAGACGAGTGCGCCAATCGAGAGTGCCAAAACGAATGCCCCCGAAAGTTGTTTGGCAACACGCCCGAGCTTGCCGCGCTTCCAAGGCAGCATCGCCCCGAGCGGCAGCACAACACCCAACACCACCATAAGCGGCGTGAAAGACGCGTTGAACCAAGGCTCTCCAACGGAAAGCTTGCGGTCAAAAAGGAGCTCGCTCACCAAGGGCCACATCGTGCCCACAAAGACGATAAACGCCGAAACTGCCAGCAGGATATTGTTGAGCACCAGCGCCGACTCGCGGCTCACAACGCCGAAGACGCCCTTTGCTTCCATGACGCCGGCGCGCAGGGCAAACAGCATCAGCGCGCCCCCGACAAAGACTGCAAGAATGAACAGCAAGAACACGCCGCGCTCCGGGTCTGTTGCGAAGGCATGGACAGATGTGATGATGCCGGATCGGGTGATAAAAGCGCCCACCAGCGAGAAGCCAAAGGCAATGATCGACAGCAGAATCGTCCAGCTTTTAAGGCTTTCGCGTTTTTCGACCACTATCGCAGAGTGCAACAGGGCAACTGCGATCAGCCAAGGCATGAAGCTTGCGTTTTCAACCGGATCCCAGAACCAGAAACCGCCCCATCCAAGCTCGTAATAGGCCCACCAGGAGCCAAGACCGATGCCGATTGTCAGGAAAATCCACGCCGCCAGTGTCCAAGGGCGCACCCAACGACCCCATGCCGCGTCAACGCGTCCCTCGATAAGGGCGGCGACAGCAAAGCTGAAGGCCATCGAAAGACCAACATAGCCGAGGTAAAGAAAGGGCGGGTGAAAGGCGAGGCCCGGGTCCTGCAGGAGCGGGTTCAGGTCTTGGCCGTTCATCGAAGCGGGCGTCATTCGCAGGAACGGGTTTGAAGTGAACAGCACAAACGCCATAAAGGCTGCCGTGATGGAGGCCTGCACCGCGAGAATTCGCGCCTTGAGCGTTGGCGGAAGCCCGTCACCAAACCACGCGGCCATAGCGCCGAAGAGCGTCAGAATAAGCACCCAAAGCAGCATAGAGCCTTCGTGGTTGCCCCAGACACCGCTCACTTTGTAGAGCATCGGTTTGGCGGTGTGGCTGTTCATATAAACCAGCTTCACCGAAAAATCAGAGACAACAAACGAGTAAGTCAACGCCGCAAAAGAGAACCCCGTCAGCAAGAAAAGCACGTTCGCTCCCGGCTCGGCAAAACGCATCCAACCGGGCCAGCGCTTGGCCGCGCCTACAAGCGGCACTACCACCTGCAACAGCGCTACGAGAAATCCTAAGATAAGGGCGAAATGTCCGAGTTCAGCTATCATAAGGTTTATCTACCCTGTGACTTTGGCTTCGCCAATGGAAAACCGCATTTTCAGCTGTTCACATTGTCGCGCCTAGCGCCCGCTCGCGCTGCCTGCGCTCCAATCGTTGAGCGCGAGGTTTTCCTCCACAGCCGCGCCTTGGCTTGTTAGGGCCGCGTCGGTTGAGGCATCAGCCTTGCCCGGCATCAGCGCGCCTTGCTCAAGAGCCTCAAGCGCCTGAAGGTTGCGTGTGACCGTCGGCAAAAGAGACAGGTTCTGCGCCAACTGACGTTGGAATTCCTGCCCCTTCACCTGATGGCGCGCGCCAAAGTAAAACGAGATGATCGCGCCCAAAATCCACCAGAGCGGCTCGGGCACCAGTGCGATGCCCTGCATACGCGCGGCAAACCAGACAGGGTTACTCATCGCGCTCACAAACAGCCCGATGGTGCCAAGCGCCATAAGCGGGCGCGGTAGGCGGTTCACCCCATCCATGAAGGCGTCAAACCGGCCTTGGCGCGAGCTGGCAAACTCGCGGCCAAACTGCGCCAAGGCGTCTCCGCGCATCACAGCTTCCCGCGCCGCCCCCGCTTCCGCGTTCTCAACGAAGACTTCGGCAGTGTCTTTCACTAGGTTTCGTCCGCCACCAAAAAGGGCCGTGAAAATACGTTCTATCACCCCCATGAGGCAGTCCTTTCGGCAAAATCGGCGGCGCTTAAGTGAAACTTCGGGCTGATGAACTCTTCGGCTCGCCTGATCCACCCGCCCTTATCGCCGGCCCGGGTGCGCGCATATTTGCGGCTCGCACGGCGCCGGTCGGCGATGCGCAGATAGTAGTTGCGCCGCGCAATCCCGTAGGCGTCGGCGAGGTGCTCGGGGGCGGCTTCAAAGGCCCACGCGGCGGCGCGCGCCGTGTTTGGCCCGATCACCCCGTCAAGGCTCACCTGTTGGCCCATCTGCGACAGCATACGCTGCAAAATACGTACCGCATTGGCGCCCGCGTTGACATACATGTCAAACACGCTCGCGTGCAAAACCTCCGGAAGCAGCCCGATGCGTGGCTTGTGGAAGTAGTGGTTAACGAAAGTCTCAATCGCCTGATCGCGGCTGAGCGCGCGCACATCCGCCACATCAACATCTCCGTCGCGATCCAGATCAAGCCCGAGGCGGCGCATGGTGTGGATAGTCACGCCGAAGTTTGTCGCGCCCCCCGGATCATCCGGATCATTCACGAAACCGCCTTCGCGGGCAACGATCTCTTCTGCAATCTCTCGCACTGTTTGCATAAAAAAGCTCTCCGCATTTCCTGCGAAGAGCCTGATCAAACTTGGTTAATGCGTGCTTTAGCTACCGCTCGGCTCTTGGTAAACGCCCTGTTCCTTAAGCGCATCGACAACTTCACGTGGCATATAGCTCTCGTCATGTTTGGCGAGGATTTCGGAGGCGATGAACACCCCCTCCTTGAGCTGGCCGGTGCCGATCATGCCTTGGTTTTCTTCAAATAGGTCAGGCAAAATCCCAGTGTAGCTGACTTTCACGCTCGCCCCGCCGTCCGTGACCATAAAGGTAATCGCCTCGCCCTGCCCGCGCACAAGGCTGCCCTCTTCGACAAGCCCGCCAATGCGGAAAGTTTCCGTTGGCGCCGGCGGCTGCTCCGCCACTTGGCTTGGCGAGCGGAAATAGTTGATCCCGTCTTTCATCGCATAGCCGATAAGGCCTGTCGCAACGATAAGCGCGACTGCCGCCAAAGCGACAACCTGAACACGCCGTTTTTTCTTCAAGCCCTTCATGGTGCCTCCTTACGGGAAAACAGGGACGCCCATCAGCCCCGATGTCTCTTCGATACCTAACATCAAGTTCGCGTTCTGCAAGGCCTGCCCGCTGCTACCTTTTGTCAGGTTATCCAAAGCAGCCACAACAATGGCGCGCCCAGCAATGCGGTCACCCGTCACGCCGATGTGGCAGAAGTTGCTGCCGCGCACATGGTGGGTGCTGGGGGTTTCACCGAAGGGAAGCACCTGCAGGAAAGGCTCGCTCACGTAGGCCTTAGAAAGGGTTTCGTGCACCTCTTTGGCGTCGCCCTTCACATAGACTGTCGCCAAAATCCCGCGGTTCGCCGGAATAAGATGCGGCGTAAACTGCACCTTCACTTCACGACCAGCAAGCTTTGTGAACTCTTGGTCAAACTCGCCCAGATGGCGGTGTGTGCCGCCCACCGCGTAGGCGTTGGTGCCTTCTGACAGCTCGGCATGAAGCAGGTTTTCCTTCAGGCTACGGCCCGCGCCCGACACACCACATTTGAGGTCCATGATGATCTCGTCAAAGTCGATCACGCCCGCCGCAATCAGCGGACTCAGGGCAAACTGCCCCGTCGCCGCGTTACACCCCGTACCCGCCACAAGCCGCGCTTTTCTGATCGCGTCGCGGTAGAACTCTGTCAGCCCATAGACAGCCTCGCCCTGCATCTCCAAGGCGGCATGCGGGTTGCCATACCATTTCTCATAGGCCTCGGGGTCGCGCAGCCGGAAGTCGGCACTCAGATCAACGATCTTGAGGTGACTTGGCAAGTCGCGGATCACTTCCTGACTGGTTTTGTGCGGCAACGCGCAGAAGCACAGGTCAATCTTGTCAAAGTCGATCTCGTCAAACGCGACCAGTTTGGGCAGGCTCAAATGGCGCAGATGCGGGAAGACATCGGCCATATCCTGCCCGGCTTTCGAGTAAGCCCCTAGCGCTGTGATCTCATAGGACGGGTGGCCCGCCAAAAGCCGGATCAGCTCGGCGCCCGTGTAGCCGGAGGCGCCCAAAATTGCGATTTTATGGGTCATCGGTGACCTCACTTTCATGTTGTTCAGATGTTTACGTTAGACAGGATTTCGCAGCTTACGCTGCTTCAAAGGTTATCTGTCGTCGCAAAAACTGTGTGGCTCTATCAGAGACGCGCTTTGCATCACCCGTGGTCAGAAAGATGTTCGTCTCGCCGGGGCCGCGCATTTCGGGGCGGCGCTCAAGGTAGTCCGCAAGGCTTTCCGCCACCAGATTGGGCTGGCTGAAGACTTGCACATCAGCGCCAAGCGCATCCTGAAAGATGTCCTGCATCAGCGGGTAATGCGTGCAGCCCAGAATGGCCGCTTGCGGCGCGGGCATCTTGCGTTTGAGCGCGTCTACGTGGCTGCGCACAAGGGCTTCCGCCAAGATCAGATCGCCGTCTTCTATTGCGTCGACGACGCCACCACAGGCCTGCGCTTCAACGTCAACGCCGATGGCGCGAAACGCCAACTCACGCTGGAAGGCGCGGCTGGACACGGTGGCAGGTGTCGCGAAAAGCGCAACGTTCTTCACGCTAACCTCGCGCGGCGGCGAGTTGTCGCCCCAGTTGCGTTCGGTGAGTTTCTCGATCAGCGGCACAAACACCCCGAGCACGCGCTTGCCTTCGGGCACGCCCGCCTCCTGCATCCGGCGCAGGGCCGCCGCGCTGGCTGTGTTGCAGGCCAGAATAACCAGATCACAACCAGACTCCCAAAGCCGCTCAACGGCAGCCTTTGTCAGCTTGTAGATGTCGTCAGGGTCGCGCACGCCATAGGGCGCATGGGCGCTGTCGGCGAGGTAATGGATCGGCAAATCAGGCATGCGCTCGCGCACAGCCGCCCAAACCGTCAGCCCGCCAAGGCCAGAATCAAAAATGCCAACTGCCATATGCTACGCCCTCAAGCGCGATGTTTCTCTTCAAATTCATGGCCATACTCGCCCGTGTCGAGCGGCCTTGGAGAAAGCTCATACGTCGATTTGCGCAGGAAATCCATCATTGCTTTGCTGTCATGGGAATGCACCTGCAAAGCGGCTTGTGAAATAGCCTCGCCGATCACCACATCAACAGGGTTATCAACACGTTTTGTGAACTCCTTGATCAACAAACCCATGCGCAAAGTGCTGTGCATATGGCTGGCAATCTGGAACAAGCGACTCGTGGTGCCATCAAAGAAGATCGGCACAACCGTCGCGTTTGACTTGCTGATCATGCGCGCGGTGAAACTGCGCCAGCCCGGGTCAAGCGGCTGCTTGAAAGGCTTGACTGCCGTGCTCACCGTACCCCCCGGGAAGATGCCGATAGCGCCGCCCTCGCCCAAATAACGCAGGGCTTCGCGGCGGGTCTCGAGGTTGCTTTTCACAGCCTCGCGGCTTTCCTCAAAGGAGATTGGCAAAATGAAGCGGTTGAGGTCTTCTGACTTGCGAAAAACGCTGTTGGCCATAATGCGAAAATCACCACGCCTCTGGCGCAGGATATGGCCCATCATCATCCCGACCAGAATGCCGAACGGATGATTGGCCACAAGAATAAGCGGCCCCTCTTTCGGGATGTTCTCGCAGGTTCCGCCGACAAGGTTTAGCGACAGGCCATAGCGCGCGACGATGACATCCCAAAAGTCGCGCCCGTTGGCCACTTCGGCCTCATACCCCTGCGCACGCTTGATCAGGCCAAGCCGCCCCGTTGCATTTTCCATGGCGCGGATCAGCGCACGCCCGCCTCGCGTGTTGGCGGAGTAGGCATAGGAAATGTCGCGCGCTGTTTTGGCTTGTGCGTTGTGTTTGTTCATCAAATTCATCAAAATCGTGTTTTCAATAAGAGCGTCATAAAGCCCTGATCATTGCCCAACCAGACTTTATGACACTCCTATGAAACTTAGCGACAGGCGCTCTCTCTTACTCCGCCGCCTGCACCTGAGGTGCTCCGCCGCTGCGCAACTCGGCCAGCAAGGCCTCGCGCGTTTTGGCGGCTTTAGCCTCGTTCGCGGCCTTCACAGGCCCGAACCCCTTGATGCTGAGCGGCAGTTCGGCCAAGGCAATGGCCGTTTCAAGCGTTTGCGCGCTCAAAGATATCAGCACTTCGCCCATGTCCTGCTCATACTGCGCAATCAGTCTGCGCTCCATCTTGCGCTCGGCAGTTTTGCCAAACAGATCAAACGCGCCGCCGCGCAGCCCTTTCATCCGCGACAGCACCTTGAGCCAGCGTTTCATGCCGGGGCCGAACTGGCGTTTTTGCGGGCGCCCGTCATGGCCCATTTTGGACAGAAGTGGTGGCGCCATATGGTAGGACATGGTGAACGCGCCATCAAAAGCCGCCTCGGCCTTTTCCTGCGTGCTCAAAAGCAGGCGCGCGACTTCGTATTCGTCCTTATAGGCCAGCAATTTGTGATAGCCTTTCGCGACGGCCTCTTTCAGGCGCTCGTCGTCAAAACGCGCCACAAAGCTGCGGTATCTTTCGGCCAGCTTGACGTCTTGATAGTCGATCAGCGCGTTGGCTCTGAAGTCAATCACTTCATTCAAAGACAGCGGCTTATTTTCTACTGTTGAAGTGATATACCCCGCCACTTCGCTTGGGTTGAGCACAGCCCAGCGGCCGATCTCGAAGGCGCGAAGGTTACGCTCCACAGCCGCGCCATTGAGCGTGATGGCCTCCTGCAGCGCCTCGTAGCTGACGGGAATAAACCCGCGCTGCCACGCCGCGCCGAAAACCATCATGTTCGAGAAAATACTGTCGCCAAGCAGCACTTTGGAGAGGTCTGAGGCGTCAAACAGGCTCAGCCCGTCTTTCAAACGTGCCTGCAATTGCAACTCGAGACGGTCGGTTGGCAGCTTAAACTCGGTGTCGCGGGTGAAATCACCCGTGATGATCTCGTGAGAGTTTACGACAGCCCCTGTCAGCCCCGTGCGCGTCAGCCCCAGCGTTTTGGCACCCGCGCTGACAACCAAGTCACCGCCAATCAGCGCATGCGCTTCGCCTGTGGCAACTCGGATCGCCGATATGTCGTCAGGCGACTTGGCAATGCGGCAATGAATGTGCACGGCGCCGCCCTTCTGGGCCAACCCCGCCATTTCCATCATGCCCGCACCGAGTCCGTCGATCTGGGCCGCCTGTGCCAGCACCGCGCCGATGGTGACAACACCTGTGCCGCCAACCCCAGTGATGACAACGTTATGCGTGCCGGCAATCGCGGGCAACTCGGGCAGCGGCATGTCGGGCAGCTCAAGCGTGGCTGTCGCGGCCTTCTTGGGTGTTGCGCCCTCAAGCGTCACGAAACTCGGGCAGAAGCCCTTCACACAGCTGAAGTCCTTGTTACAGGCGGACTGGTCGATCGCGCGTTTGCGGCCCAGTTCCGTTTCAACCGGGGTGATCGCCACGCAGTTTGACTGCACGCCGCAGTCGCCGCAGCCTTCGCAGACGTCGGTGTTGATAAACACCCGCTTGTCGATGTCGGGGAACGTGCCGCGTTTGCGGCGACGGCGCTTCTCGGCAGCGCAGGTCTGGATATAGACGATCGCAGAGGTGCCCTCTGTCTTCTCCATCCGTTCCTGCACTTCCATGAGATGGTCACGGCCTTTAATTTCAATGCCTTGCGGGAATTTGCTAAAGTCGACATCTTCCTTGTCATCATAGACAATAGCGAGGTCTTTAATGCCCATCCCGCTTAGTTCAGCGACGATCTTGGGCGCGTCCAAGTCACCCTCGTTATCTTGGCCGCCCGTCATCGCAACAGCGTCGTTGTAGAGCACCTTATAGGTGATGTTCGTGCCCGAAGCGATGGCCGCGCGAATGGCCTGAACGCCCGAGTGGTTGTAGGTTCCGTCGCCAAGGTTCTGGAACACATGCGCACGGTTGGAGAACGGCGCCTCGCCGATCCAGTTCGCGCCTTCGCCGCCCATTTGGGTCGAGCCGAGCGTGTTGCGATCCATCCATTGCACCATGTAGTGACAGCCGATGCCCGCATAGGCGCGGCTGCCCTCGGGCACTTTGGTTGACGAGTTGTGCGGACAGCCCGCACAGAAATACGGCAGACGCGCTGCAATGTCTTCGGCGTTGTCCGCGCGGCGGGCTTCCATGATGTGTTGCAAGCCAGCCTTGATGCCCTCTGTCCCGCGGCCCTCTTCGACAAGGATACCGCCCAGCTTCTCGGCGATCCAGATTGGGTCAAGCGCGTCACGTGTCGGGAACAGCTCTTCGCGGTGCATGCCGCCCGCGCCGCCCTTATACCAGCCGTAAACGCGGCGCCCCTTGCGGGAGTCAAACAGTGCTTCCTTGATCTGCACTTCGATCAGCTTGCGCTTTTCTTCGATGACAACAATCAGGTCGAGGCCTTCGGCCCAGTCGCTAAATCCGCGCATATCCAGCGGAAAAGTTTGGCCGACCTTGTAAGTCGTCACGCCAAGGCGCTCGGCTTCGGCCTGATCAATGCCAAGCAGCGCCATAGAATGTTCCAGATCAAGCCAGTTCTTGCCCGCCGCCACAAAGCCGATCTTCGCACCGGGCTTGCCCCAGACACGCTTGTCCATCTTGTTGGCATGGCTGAAAGCCTCGGCGGCAAAGCGTTTGTAATCAATCATCCGCGCCTCTTGGGCGTGCGGCGTGTCCACAAGGCGAATGTTCAGCCCGCCTTCGGGCATGTCAAACTCCGGCAACACAAATTTCATCCGGTCAATGCTGCCATCCACGACAGAGGTTGTCTCGATGGTGTCTTTCATTGTCTTGAGGCCAACCCAGAGGCCCGAATAGCGGCTCAGTGCCCAGCCGTAGAGGCCGTAGTCGATGATTTCTTGCACGCCCGCTGGTGAGACGATGGGCATATAAGCGTCGATCAGCGCCCATTCGCTTTGGTGCAGCACTGTCGAGCTTTCACCAGTGTGATCATCGCCCATTGCAACCAGAACGCCGCCTTTGGCCGAGGAGCCCGCCATATTGGCATGGCGGAACACATCGCCAGTACGGTCAACACCCGGCCCCTTGCCATACCAGAGGCCAAACACTCCATCAAACTTGCCCTCACCGCGCAACTCGGCCTGCTGCGCGCCCCAGATAGCGGTTGCAGCCAGGTCCTCGTTGAGGCCGGGCTGGAACGTTACGTCATACTCGGTCAGCACCTTCTCGGCACGTGCCATTTGCATGTCAACAGCCCCCAAAGGAGAGCCACGATAGCCCGTGCAAAGCCCCGCCGTATTGAGGCCAAGAGCGCGGTCACGCTCTTTTTGCGTCAGCATCATGCGCACCAAAGCCTGTGTGCCGTTGAGCAATACAGGTGACTTTGTTAAGTCAAACCTGTCATTAAGCGAAACCTTCTGATTGGTCATTACGTGCCTCCCTACAACTAATGATAAACGCTGCTAGGGCGTTTTGTCTCATTATATTAGGTCATATATTCTGACTTACTAGGCAAAAAAAGGACTGTCATAGTCACGTTTTTAGTCTTCCTCGGGTGCATAACCAAAAGTTTCGTGCAACAACTCCGTTATTGAAAGAAAGAGACTGTTATGGATTGGGACAAGCTAAGAATATTTCACGCGGTGGCCGATGCGGGCAGTCTGACCCACGCCGGCGAAACGCTAAACCTGTCGCAATCGGCTGTGTCGCGCCAGATCAGGGCGCTGGAAGAGTCTCTCAATACCACGTTATTTCACCGCCACGCACGCGGACTGATTCTCACTGAGCAAGGCGAGCTGCTGTTTGACGCAACCCGCGCGATGATAAAACGCCTCGACACGGCCACAGCACGTATCCGCGACAGCGAAGAAGAAGTGTTCGGCGAATTGCGCGTCACGACGACAACAGGCTTTGGCACCCTCTGGCTCGCGCCGCGGCTGGCCGCCCTCTACGAAAAATACCCTGATCTCAAGATTGACTTGATGCTTGAAGAGCGTGTGCTTGATCTGCCGATGCGCGAGGCCGATGTTGCCATTCGCATGAAAGAGCCAAGTCAGGCTGACCTGATCCGCAAACGCCTAATGAACGTGCGCATGCGCCTTTTCGCGACGGAAGAATATATCGCGAAATACGGCAAACCCGAAAGCTTTGAAGACATGACGCAGCACCGTCTGATCAGCCAGAGCATCAGCTCGACACAGGTTGGCGCGGCGGCGAGCATGGTGAATATGCTGATGAGCCATGACATCTCGTCAAGGCTCACCGTAAACAACTATTTCGGCGTTTTGCAGGGCGTGCTCAACAACCTCGGCATCGGAGTGCTGCCGGACTATGTGAAGCATGATTTCCCGAATCTTGTTCCCGTTTTGTCAGAGGCCGATTCTGGAGATATCCCTGTTTTTCTCGCCTACCCCGAAGAATTGCGCCACTCCAAGCGCATCCACGCCTTCCGCGACTTCGTTCAGGAAGAGATCATCAACTATCGTAAACAGGTTAAGAATCAAGCACTTGCCTAAGGGCTGTGCAACCACTTGCCCCAGCTATGCAAAATTCGCATAGCGGCCATGCTGCACCTGCGGCATTATTGTCCTTGATCGAAACAGGTTCAGCCCCTAATTCAGCACATGACAGCGATGTTTTCATCGCTATCATACCTCCCTGTTGGACTTCGGCCGAGCTTAGTGCTCGGCCTTTTTTTTGGGAAATCGCCGTTTGCAAACCGCCTGAAAAATATGCGCGCTAAAGAACAGGCAACGGCCCGCTCGCCCAAGGCGACAAAATCTGCGCCCCGCCGTCGCGAATGACAATGTTCTCTTCGTGAACCATCATCATGCCCTGCTCCGTTTCGATACCCGGCTCAAGGGTGATAACCATACCGGCTTCCAGAACGGTGTGGTCACGCTTGGTCAACGACAGGCCTTCCGTCAGTTGCATGCCCAAGCCGTGGCCAAGCCGCCCTGCCCCTTCGCCATCACCGACAATCGCTGCCATCGCGCGCCAGACATCGGAGGCCTCGGCCCCCGGTTTGGCTGCTTCAAACCCCGCGATCGCAGCAGCTTGCAGTTTGCCCCAAGCGCTTTCGGTCTGGCGGCTTGGCACGCCGACGGCGAAGTTTCGGTCAAAGTCGCAAAAGTAGCCGTCCCAGACAGCGCCCGTGTCCAGCATCAGAACGTCGCCCGTCTTGAGTGGCTGGCTTCCCGCAGGCGATATCACATCCGCGTAGCCCTTGGGCCCCGCGCCGCCCGCAAGGTATGGCACATAGTCCGCGCCCTCCTGCAGCAGCAGCCTCTGAAAACCGCGAAACACCTCTTCCATCTTCACGCCGTGGCGGGCCACCTCGTTGACACGCCCGAAAGCGCGGCCCGCGATCTTGCAAGCCCGCGCGATCTTGTCAATCTCGGCTTCGGTTTTGACGGCGCGAAGCGTGGCGATAATGCCCGCGTCGTCGCCAAACTCAAGGCCCTGCGCCTGCAAGCGGCCAAAGTCGGCCAACGGCATGCGCAAGTGGCTCTCCATGCCCGAAGGCACGCCGATACGGCCGCTTCCCGCCACTTCCCGCAGCGCTTCGGCCAAAAGCGTCACCCCGTCATCAATTGGGTCGGGCGCACTCCATGTGCGGATATCGCTCACCCAGGTCGTGCGCATCAGGCTCTCGCCGATCGAGGGGATCACAGCGATCGGCCCACCGCTGGCAGGCAGGATCAGGAACCAAGGGCGGCTCGGGCTTTCCCAGAAGCGCGTTTGAAAGCCGCTAAAATAGCGCACTTCGGGCTCGGTTGTCAGCAGTATGGCGCCAAGATCATGGCGCACCATCGCCATCTGCGCCGCTTTCAGGCGCGCGCGATATTCCGCTGGCTCAAACCCACGTCCGCTCATGAAGGCCCCTCGCTCAAGATCGTCAGCACAATCGCATCTGGCCCAAGCGCTGGCAAGCTCATCATTGCGGCCAGCCCTGCACCGCCCGAGGGCGTGGTTTCAAGCCCTTTTGCCGCCAATGTTGCGAGAGAGGCCTCCGCAGCCTCCTCCGAGAGCAGCATGAAGGTGTCAGCGTCACGCGCCAGCCCCTTGAGCGCAATCAGAGAGGCTTCCTTGCAGTCCAGCCGCCCCATGTTCGAAACGGGCCCTGCAGTGCTGACAAACTTGCCAGCCTTGATACTCTCGTAAAGCGCGGGTGCGGCCTCGGGCTCAACAACGACAATCTCGGGCGCATCGCCCCAAACCCTGCGGAAGTAAGCCGCGCAAGCGCCCGCCAGCCCGCCAACACCCGCCTGCAAAAAGATATGCGTCGGTGCCTGTGGCATTTGCTCGAACGCCTCGGATGCCATCATCAGATAACCTTCCATCAGCCTGTGCGGATAGGCGGTGTAGCCAGGCCAGGAGCTGTCTGACAGAAGCTGCCAGCCGTTTTCTGCGGCGGCTTTTGCGGCAGCCTCCATGCTGTCTTCATAGCTGCCGGCAACCCGCACAACCTCAGCACCCTTTGCTTTCAGACGCTCGGCAAAGGCCTCAGGCACGCTCTCGCTGAGATAAATGACAGCTTTCGCATCAAACAACTCGGCGCCCCAAGCCACTGACAACCCGTGGTTGCCCGCACTCGCACAGACAAACACCTGCCCAGCTGCGCGCCCGGCCTCCGCTTCACAAGCAATCACATAGGCCGCGCCAAGCGCCTTGAAGCTTCCAAGTCCCATGCGCCCTCGCTCGTCTTTGACAAAGACTTGCCCCGCGCCGCCAAACTCCGTCAACGGCACAAGCGGTGTCGGCTCGGCTTTGTCATGGCGCTCCCAAAGCGCGCGCGGCGCGGTGGCGTCGGTGCTCGGTTCTGGTATGGCCGACATTGCTGGGTCATTCAGACCTCTGCTGACCCAAGGATTTTCTAACAAATTCAAGCCCCCTATTCACTGGTTCTTAACCAAAGCCAAAACACCGCCAAGGTCAAGCGTTGGCGATATGCAAAGCTTGTGCAAAATATCACTTCAACCCTTTCAGTTTTGCCCTCGTTGGCATAAGAGATGCGCAAGCTTTTCTGCACAAGGGAACACTGCCAAATGACCGATCCTGCCATCACGCCTGACCTGATCTCTGCGCATGGGCTTTCGCCCGACGAATACGAGCGCATCCTCGAGATTATGGGCCGCGAACCTTCGTTCACAGAACTCGGCATTTTCTCGGCAATGTGGAACGAGCACTGTTCGTATAAATCCTCCAAGAAATGGCTGCGCACCCTGCCCACGGAAGGCCCCCAAGTGATCTGCGGCCCAGGCGAAAACGCGGGCGTTGTCGACATCGGCGATGGCCAAGCCGTCATCTTCAAGATGGAAAGCCACAACCACCCAAGCTACATCGAGCCCTACCAAGGCGCGGCCACGGGTGTTGGCGGCATCCTGCGCGATGTCTTCACCATGGGCGCGCGGCCCATCGCAGCGATGAACTCGCTCAGCTTCGGCGAAAAAGACCACCCGAAAACGCGCCAACTTGTGCATGGCGTCGTTGAGGGCGTCGGCGGCTATGGCAACTGCTTTGGCGTGCCAACTGTTGGCGGCGAAGTGCGCTTTGATCCGGCCTATAACGGAAACTGCCTCGTCAACGCTTTTGCTGCGGGCTTGGCGGACGCTGACAAGATCTTCTACTCGGCCGCCTCAGGCGTCGGCATGCCCGTGGTGTACCTTGGTGCCAAAACAGGCCGCGACGGTGTGGGCGGGGCGACTATGGCCTCAGCCGAGTTTGACGACAGCATCGAAGAAAAGCGCCCGACCGTGCAGGTTGGTGACCCGTTCACAGAAAAGCGCCTGATGGAAGCCACGCTTGAGCTGATGGCCACAGGCGCCGTGATCTCGATCCAGGACATGGGCGCCGCTGGCCTCACCTGCTCTGCCGTTGAAATGGGCGACAAAGGCGGTTTGGGTGTGAAGCTTCAGCTTGATGACGTGCCACAGCGCGAGCCCAACATGACAGCCTACGAGATGATGCTCTCTGAGTCTCAAGAGCGCATGCTTATGGTGCTCAAGCCCGAGCTTGAAGCCGAGGCCCGCGCTGTTTTCGAGAAATGGGATCTCGACTTCGCCATCGTCGGCGAAACCATCGCAGAAGACCGCTTCCTCGTGATGCACGGCAACGAGCTTAAGGCCGACTTGCCGCTGGCAACCCTCTCGGGCTCCGCGCCAGAATACGACCGCCCGTGGGTTGAAACCCCTGCCGCGACACCGCTCGCTGACGAAGATGTGCCCCAGATCGACGCGATCGACGGCCTAAAAGCCCTGCTCGCCACGCCAAACTACGGCGGCAAACAGTGGGTCTATGAGCAATACGACACCATGGTAATGGCCGACACCGTCCGCACACCGGGCTTTGGCGCAGGCGTTGTGCGCGTGCACGGCACCGAAAAACTGCTCGCCTTCACCTCCGATGTGACGCCGCGCTACGTTATGGCAAACCCGTTTGAAGGCGGCAAGCAAGCCGTCGCCGAGGCCTATCGCAACCTCACAGCTGTCGGTTCCACACCGCTAGCCAGCACCGACAACCTCAACTTCGGCAACCCCGAAAAACCCGAGATCATGGGGCAATTCGTGTGCGCGATCAAAGGCATCGGCGAAGCTGTCGCAGCGCTTGATATGCCTATCGTCTCGGGCAACGTCTCGCTCTACAACGAGACAGACGGCACAGGCATCCTGCCAACCCCCACAATCGCAGCCGTCGGCCTTATCGCGGACGAGAGCAAAGCCATCCTTGGCACAGCCCGCGAAGGCCATGTTGCTCTGCTCATCGGCGACACGACAGGCCACCTCGGCCAATCAGCCCTGCTCGCCGAAGTCTTCAACCGCGTGGAAGGCGACGCGCCCGCCGTTGATCTGGCCGCTGAAAAGCTGCACGGTGACTTCATCCGCGACAACTACGAATGGATCACAGCCTGCCTTGACCTCTCCGATGGCGGCCTCGCTCTGGCGGCGTTTGAAATGGCTGAAGCCTCGGGCATTGGCGTTCAGATCGACGCGTCTGACACGCAAACCCTGTTCGGCGAAGATCAGGCGCGCTATCTTATTGCCTGTAACTTCGACCAAGCCGAAGCGCTTATGTCGGCAGCAGGCAGGGCTGGCGTGCCGCTCACGTCCGTCGGCAAGTTCACAGGCAGCGACGTCTCGTTCGGCAACTCCAGCGCCTCGCTGGACGAGTTGCAGGCGCTCTACCGCGGCAGCTTCGCAGAAACCTTCGCCTGATCTTGCGCCAAAGCAATATCGCGCTTACATCTTTGATAAGACAAACCGGAGAGACACATGGCCATATACGCAGACGAGTTAGAAAAAATCCTGCGCGAAACCTTCCCCGAGGCTGAAATCGCCGTTGAAGGCGCTGACGGTGTGCACATGTCAGCCATGGTCATCGACGAGAGCTTTCGCGGCAAAAACCGCGTTCAGCAACAACGCGCTGTCTATGCGGCCCTTAAGGGCAAGATGGACGGCCCAAGCGGCGAACTGCACGCGCTGGCCCTCACAACCAAGGCGCCTGAGTGATGTGGGCCTGGGCGCTTGGCGGGCTCGCAGCCCTCATCGCCCTCGCGGCCATTGCGGAAGCCTACGTCAAGCGAGGTCGCGCTCCAAGACGCCTCGCTGACACACAACCCGACATGCCAAAAGCCAAATCAAACCTCGGCTTTGGCTTTGAGCCAGAATGGCGGCCCAAGCTGCCAGAAGACAGCGACAAAAGGACATCAAAATGAGTGACGTAAAAACCCAGATCGACGAAACCGTCAAAGCCAACAACGTGGTGCTGTTCATGAAAGGCACCAAAGAAATGCCCCAATGCGGCTTCTCCTCGCGCGTGGCTGGCGTTCTCAACTTCATGGGCGTTGACTACCAGGACGTGAACGTCCTCGCCGACGAGGCCGTGCGCCAAGGCATCAAAGACTACTCCGACTGGCCTACAGTTCCGCAACTCTACGTCAAAGGCGAGTTCGTCGGGGGCTGCGATATTGTCACCGAAATGATGCTCTCCGGCGAAATCGACACGCTCTTCACAGACAGCGGTGTTGCCTTCAACAAAGACGCGGCCGACAAAATCCGCGAAGCCAACGCCTAGGCTTCTTCTCTTTGAAAATATCCCGGGGAGTTTGAGGGGCAGCGCCCCTCATTCTTCAAATCCTTCACGCGGCCCCCTTAGGGCCGCGTTCCTTATTAAACGCAGTTCCTAAAGCACTTCGGTGCGCTGTGCGCCCAAGCCTTCGATCTCAAGCTCCATCACATCACCAGAGCGCAAGAAACGCTGGGGTTTAAAGCCCATGCCCACGCCCTCAGGCGTGCCGGTGCAAATAACATCGCCCGGCACCAGCGCCATAAACTCCGACATATGCGAGATAATCTCGGCCACCGAAAAGATCATATCCGCCGTCGAGCTGTCTTGCAGGGTCTCGCCATTCAAACTCAGCGAAAGCCGCAAAGCCTGCGGGTCAGGCACCTCGTCCGCCGTCACAAGGTAAGGCCCGCAAGGCCCGAAACCGGGCGCTGACTTGCCCTTTGTCCACTGCCCGCCACGCTCGATCTGGTAGGCGCGCTCGGAAATGTCGTTGATCACACAGTAGCCCGCGACATATTTCAGCGCCTTCTCGACATTAACGTTCTGGGCGCGCTTGCCAATCACGACGCCAAGTTCGACTTCCCAATCGCTCTTCTCGCTGCCCTTGGGCAGTGTCAGCGCGTCAAACGGCCCTGCCAATGACGAGGCCGATTTGTTAAAAACAATCGGCTCGGCGGGAGCGTCCATGCCCGCCTCGGCGGCGTGTTTGGCATAGTTGAGGCCGATGCCGTAAAACGTTTCGACATGGCTCACGCAGGCCCCGATGCGCGGCTCCCCCTCCACCAGCGGCAGGGCGTTCGGGTCAATCCCTTTGAGGCGGTCAAGCGCTTTCAGTTCAAACATCTCCCCGCCCAGATCGCCGATCACGCCCGACAGGTCGCGAATGCCGCCGTCTTTGTCGAGCAGCCCGGGTTTTTCGGCCCCTTGAGGCCCAAAACGCAAAAGTTTCATCTGTTTCTCCCTTGTTTGCGCATAGCTTAGCCCGCCTGCCGCAAACAGCAATGCGTCATTTTTAACCCCGCGCCCGAAATCAGCAGGCACGGGGCAAAAGCCTAGGCCGCTGCGCTTTGTCGTGCCAGCTCTTGGCTGTAAAGCGCACTCAGCTGGGCCGCAGCCTCAGCGGCTTCGCGCCCCTTCTGAATGAAGTGCTCAAAGTAAAACGCTTCATGCTCCTCACTTGGCTGAAAGTGGTGCGGCGTAAGGGAGACAGACAGCACAGGCACGCCCGTTGCCAGCCCCACCTGCATCAGCCCGTCCACCACGGCACTGGCGACAAAGTCATGGCGGTAAATGCCTCCGTCGACAACCAGCGCCGCCGCGACGACCGCATCATACCGGCCCGTCGCAGCAAGCTTTTGCGCCAAAAGCGGCATCTCGAAAGCGCCGGGAACGTCAAAGCTGTCAACATCGGCCTTCAAGCCAAGCTCATTTAGCTTTTCTCCAAAGCCCACAAAGGCCTGGTTGACAATCTTCGCGTGCCATTGCGCTTTGATAAAGGCGTATTTTGGGGATTTTGTCATAGCTTAAGATCCTTTCATCGCTGACAAGATCCCAGAGCGTTTAAAACACGCCACTCAAGCGAGTTGCGCGTCCCATTCTCTACCATCCGGACTATACCGTCGGCTTTGGAATTCCACCAAATCTGCTGACCCGAATGCACAGAGGCAAAAGGCGCTCGCGGGCTATCACCGCCGGTGGGGAATTGCACCCCGCCCTGAGAATAGCCAAGCGGTAGCGCCTCACGCCAAAGCTGTCAAATCAAAGCTTCGAAGCGGCTTTCGCCAAGGCTTCGATCTGGTCCCAAGCGCCCGTTTGCACCAAGTCTTTCGGAGCCACCCACGAGCCGCCAATGCAGGCCACGTTGGACAGGCTCAGATAGTCGCGTGCTGTGGCCATCGAAATGCCGCCTGTCGGGCAGAACATGATCTGCGGCAAAGGCGCGCCGATCGCTCTCACCGCGGCTGCGCCCCCTGAGGCTTCGGCAGGGAAAAACTTGAGCATGTCATAGCCGCGCTCAAGCAGCTTCATCGCTTCACTCGCTGTGGCAGCCCCCGCGAGCAGCGGCAGGCCCTCGGCTTCGCAAGCGTCCAGAAGCACATCCGTCGCTCCGGGAGAGACAGCAAACTGCGCCCCCGCCTCCTTGGCGGCGTGCACGTCTTGCGGCGTTAAGACCGTGCCTGCGCCCACAACACCGCCTTTGACTTGCGCCATTTCGCGGATCACATCCAGAGCCGCCTCGGTGCGCAGCGTGACTTCCAGCACTGGCAGCCCACCCGCAACAAGCGCCTCGGCCAAGGGGCGCGCCGAAGCTGCGTTATCGATAACAAGCACAGGCACAACGGGGGCAAGCGCGCATATCTCGCGTGTGCGCGCGCTGGCGTCTTTTGGCTTAAGTCCCATCGAAACCTCCAAAAATGGATGCACCCTCGCCCGCGCCGCCCACGGCATTGCGCATAACGGCAAAAAGCTCGCGGCCCGTTCCGGCCATGTTTGCGCTGAGATCGGCCGCCGCAGGCAGGCGCGCCTCAAGCCCCTCGCCCAAGAATTCCAGCGTGCCAGAAACCGCGTCTACGCGGATCATGTCGCCGTCTTTCAGCTTGGCCAGCGGCCCACCGTCAAGCGCCTCAGGGGTCACGTGAATGGCCGAAGGCACCTTGCCCGACGCGCCCGACATGCGCCCGTCCGTTACAAGCGCCACCTTCTGGCCGCGCCCCTGCATGATCGACAGGATCGGCGTCAGCGAATGCAACTCAGGCATGCCGTTGGCGCGCGGCCCCTGAAAGCGCAGCACAACCACGACGTCCGCGGTGAGTTGTTTCGCTTTGAAGGCTTCTTTCACGGCTTCTTGGCTTTCAAACACCCGCGCGGGCGCTTCCACCATCCGGTGTTCTTCGGCCACGGCCGAGACTTTCATAACGCCGGTGCCGAGGTTGCCCTGCAAACGCGCCAACCCGCCGGTTTTTTGAAACGGCTCCGCGACAGTCTTCAAAATCTTGTCGTTGAGGCTTTTGCCCGCCCCCGCGCTCCACGTGACGGTGCCGCCCGCCAGTTTGGGCTCTTGGGTGTAGTGCTCAAGGCCAACCCCCGCGACGGTCTGCGTGTCTGGGTGCAAAAGCCCCGCGCCGAGCAACTCGCCGATCATGTAGCCAAGCCCGCCTGCGGCGTGAAAGTGGTTCACGTCAGCAAGCCCGTTCGGGTAAACCCGCGCGATCAGCGGCGTCACTTCCGACAGGTCAGAGAAGTCCTGCCAGTCCAGAACAATGCCGCCCGCCCGCGCCATGGCGACGAGGTGTATGAGCAGGTTTGTAGAGCCGCCCGTCGCGCCAAGCCCGATGATGCCGTTCACAAAGGCCTTTTCGTCAAGGATCTGGCAAACGGGCGTATAGCTGTCGCCCAAAGCGCTGAGGCTTAATGCCCGTTGCGCACCAGCGTGCGTCAGCGCGTCTCGCAGGCCGGTGTTGGGCGTCACAAAGCTCGCGCCCGGCAGGTGCAGCCCCATGAACTCCATCAGCATCTGGTTGGTGTTGGCAGTGCCGTAAAACGTGCAAGTGCCCGGGCCGTGGTAGGCGGCCATCTCGGCAGCCATAAGCTCTTCACGGCTGATCTCGCCCTTGGCAAACCTCTGGCGCACCTGTGCTTTCTCGTCATTGGCCAAGCCGCTTGTCATCGGCCCTGCGGGCAAGAACACGGCTGGCAAATGGCCGAATACCTGCGCGGCGATCACAAGCCCCGGCACGATCTTGTCGCACACGCCAAGGAAAACGGCGGCATCAAATGTGTTGTGGCTCAGCGCGATGCTTGCCGCCATGGCGATCACGTCGCGCGAGAACAGGCTCAGTTCCATGCCCGCCTCGCCCTGCGTGACACCGTCGCACATCGCCGGCACGCCGCCCGCAACCTGCGCCGTGCCGCCCGCCTCACGGGCCGCCGCACGGATGATTTCGGGGTAGCGCTCAAACGGCTGATGCGCCGAGAGCATGTCGTTATATGTGGTAACAATGCCGAGGTTGCCCGCGTTTTTTGTCGCCAGAGCCGCTTGGTCCTCGCCTGCACCGGCATAGGCATGGGCAGCCCCCGAGCAGCTTAAGTGTCCGCGCATCGGGCCTTTGCGCTCGGCGGCTTTCATACGCGCCAGATAGGCCGCTCGGCTCGCGGCACTGCGTTTGGTGATCCGGTCGGTGACGGCTTGAACTGTAGGATTTAGGGTCATCTGATCAGTCCTATATCAACTAACTACTGCACGTCATTTGCCAGCAAATTTGAGCGTGTTATCGCTATCATGGCTTTGCGCTCAGAGCAACGTAAAGCTGCGGCCAAAACGTTCGGGCCTAAAGAAAACTCGCCTGAAACGAAGTGGCACGAAGCGATACATGGGCGTCAAGCGGCGGCTGAAGTTCAAAGGCCTTCGCTTCTCGCGAGCAATCCAGCTTTCCCCGAGGCCCTTCAGAACGGCTCTTATATTCTGATGTTTGAACTCAACAGATCCATGCGACCGATTTTGCAACCAAGGCAGCAAATCTCGCCTGTGTTGGGTCTTGTTAAAAGCGCGCCCACGTAAATCTTTTGCGAGCATCGCAAAATATTCGGCAACGATCAGGTCATTTTCACGATCAGTCCAAGGCTCGTTTGACATTACGCTAAACTATTGGCGCTCAAAGTGATTGTCATCAACTGAATATCAAGAATTGGCGGAGCGACAGGGATTCGAACCCTGGAGACGGTCTCCCGCCTACACACTTTCCAGGCGTGCGCCTTCGACCACTCGGCCACCGCTCCGACTGGCGCTGTGTAGCGGCGGGCGCGGGGCAAGGCAAGGGGGCAGACAGGAAATTCCCCTGCCCCCGATCAGGCCTTCTGTCGCGCGCTTGGATCAATCCACGCCGCAGACGGGCGCCTTGGCATTTTTTACAATCCTGAGCGCTGCGGCTGTCGGATCTGTGGTGCCTGTGTTTGGCCCCCACATGTTGAAATTGCGCAGTGCCTGCTTTGAGCCTGTCCCCCATTGGCCGTCGATCGCGCCTTGGTAGCAGCCTACTCTTTTGAGTTGCCGCTGAAGCTGCGCGGCGATCGTGGCCGTCGCGACAACTTTGGGTTTTGCCGCAGGTTTAGGCGGCGGCGGAAACCCGTTCACAAAGGCGCGCAGCGCGGTCTGGCTGTTGCTTCCGAAGTCGCCATCAAGCGCCCCGTGGTAGTAGCCCTTGGTCTTCAAATCGCGCTGAAGCCAGATCGAGGCTTTGCGGGAATAATCACCCAACCTGTCAATCGCCAACGTGTCATTGACGCCGTAGAGCTTGAGAAACGTGCGCACGAAGGCGACATTGCGGCCAAGCTGGTCTTGCACAAGCAAGGCGCGCGCATAGCCTTCGTGATTGCCCAGATCACCAGCGCGCAGATAGTGGCGCAGGGCTGTGTCATTCGACTTAGCGACGCCGTTGCCGTTTTCATAGAGTTCGCCAAGCACATACCACGACGGAGCGTGCCCCGCCTTGGAAGCTTTCTCAAACAACGGCACAGCAGGGCGAATTTCGCGGTTCCACACGGCGACGGGCTTACTAAACGCCTGCTGGAGGATATTCTGACCCTGCTCAAACAACTGCTCGGGCGAAAGCTGCGCAGGTGCAGTCGGGGCAGAAGACTGGGCAGGTTTCGGCGCTTGTGCTGGTGCCACGGGGGCCACAGAGGTGTCAGCCTGTGGTGCCGACAGGGTCTTGATCATTTCTCGGGCGATCGGTGCAAACACCCCGTCTGTAAATTTGTCGAGATAGGCTTGAAACAACACAGGGTTGGCGCTGTCCTTGATGGAGTTCCAGAACGCCAGTTCCATCGCAGGGTTTTCGGCCTTAGCTTGGGGGGCTTCCGGCTCTGGCACGTCGACATTATGGTCGTCGGTATGCGGATCATCTTCCGGCGCGACAGGCTCTGTTGCGGTGTCAAAGTCCGGCTCGCGGCACTCGGCCATGCCTTCGCCGCACTCCATCATGTCCATCGGCTCAACAACCATGGCCGCGTCGGGGCCACCTGCTGTGCTGTCGACCACGGCGATAACGCCGGGCATCGTGGCGTCACACTCGGCCGCGAGCTTGGCAACTGTTGCCTCGCTTGCCGCAAAGGCGCGCCCGGGCCTGCGCTGTATGAAGTAGTCAACGCATTCACGCGTTATGATGTGCTCGCCGACTGTCTCGCACAACTGCTTGAACGAGCCTGTGAAAGCATTGTCATCGCCCGCGTTCTCAAGATATCCGCGATAGGCATGACAGGGGTTCATAACGTCACGGTTGGCGCGGTCCAATATGGTGATGTCGGCCCAGCCCTCGGCACGTCCAGTCTGGGCGCCCAATGACAAGCTCAATACGATGGCCCCAAGCAGGCTCGCTTTAAGCGTTTTAGGTTGCGTTTTGTCCATGTGTATTCCCCCTTCAACACGGCAATTATAGGCCCCATATCGGAAAGGTGGAATGTGTCATATCGCCCGAAGGCGCGCGCAGATGAAGGCGCAGATCAGTTGTCGAGGTGCAGGTTTACACGGCGGTTCTGCTTGCCTTTGTTCTCCACCTTGCCAATCCGGACAGCGCCGATCTCGGAGGTGCGCGCAACATGGGTGCCGCCACAGGGTTGCAGGTCAACCTGATCAATCCCCTCGCCGATGCGCACCAGCCGGATCGTGCCTTTGCCGCGTGGCGGCTGCACCGACATTGTCTTCACAAGGCTCGGGTTCGCATCAAGCTCATCCTCGGTGATCCAGCTCTCGGTCACAGGCAAGTCGCGATCGATCAACTCGTTGAGGGCCTCTTCAACGGCCTCCTTGTTGTCAGGCGCCTCGGGCATCAAGAAGTCAAGCCGCCCCTTCTCGGAGCCGATCTGCCCGCCGGTGACAGGCAAAGGCAGCACGACCGAGAGCAAATGCAGCGCCGTATGCACGCGCATGTGGCGGTGGCGGCGCTCCCAATTGAGATGTTGCGTGAGCTTCACCCCGACTTCGGGCAACGCAACTGGCGCAGCGGGAACCAGCACAATCTGGTCGCCCTCGCCCTTCACGGTTGTCGCGATGTCGAGGTCTTTGCCGTCCCAGCTGATATAACCGCTGTCGCCGGGTTGGCCGCCCCCCGTCGCATAAAAGATCGTCCGGTCAAGCACCACGCCACCCTCGGGCGTATGGGCGATCACCTCTGCTGCCAGCTCGCGCAAATACGGCGCGTTGAGAAACACCTGTTCACTCATATGTCGTCTCCGTCGCCCTCACTTGGGCCGTTTGAAATGTCGTCTTCAAGATCTTTCACAATCGGCCCGCTCGGGGCTGTCGTGTTTTGGGCGCTCCCTGACGAAGTCAAAGCCTCGGGGTTTCTGATCCAGATATCGCGCTGTGCAAACGGGATCTCGATCCCCTCTGCGACGAAGCGCGCCGCAATCTCGTGGTTCATATCCGAACGGACGGACATGACAAAGTTCACGTCGCGCAAGATCGCCCTGATCTCGAAATCAAGGCTGTCAGCGCCAAAACCCTGAAATACAACATTTGGCGCAGGGTTCATCAGAACCATCGGATGCGCCTCCGCGATTTCCAACAGAATGCGCTCGACTTTGCGGGTGTCGTTGCCATAGGCCACACCGACAGGCACGATCACACGGCCAACCGTGTTGCCGCGGGTGTAGTTCGTGACTTTCCCGCTGATCAGATCGGCATTTGGCAAGATCACATCCGAGCGGTCAAACGTCTGGATGCGCGTCGAGCGCACCGAGATGTCCTGCACAACACCGTGGGTGCCGCTCACTTCGATCCAGTCGCCTTCCGAAATCGGCCGTTCAATCAGCAAGATAACGCCCGATACGAAGTTCGAGACGATGTTCTGAAGGCCAAAGCCGATCCCGACAGACAGTGCCCCCGCGACGATCGCCAGCGAGCTGAGGTCAATGCCCGCGCTGGTGATTGCGGCCAGAGCGGCGAGGAATATCCCGACATAGCCAAGCCCCGAAACCAGCGCGTTCTGCCCGCCTTGGTCCATCTTCGTCTTCGGCAGAACCGTGTTCTTCAAA
Organism: uncultured Lentibacter sp.; assembly: GCA_947497495.1. Classification (GTDB taxonomy): domain Bacteria; phylum Pseudomonadota; class Alphaproteobacteria; order Rhodobacterales; family Rhodobacteraceae; genus Lentibacter. Next base: position 60,846 of record CANMGT010000002.1, on the reverse strand, counting down.
GCGCCCTGAATGAGCCGTGTCAGCATATAGCCAACAACAAACACGATCGCGAATGTCAGAAAAGCCCCTGCTGAAATACGCGTGTCGCCGATGGTGACGCCTTCGCCAGCGCGTGTCCAGAATTCGGCAATGCGGGCATCCGAAACACCCCAGATCGACAAGAATTCGGGCACCGCGGCAAGCATCACACCAAAGCCAGCAAGCGTGGGCGCCAGCCCATCGCGCGCCTCGGGGTTGCCGCGCCGGAACGCGACCCATATCTCAGCGATAACCCGTTGCGCGACAATCACCAACGCAAGCAGCATCAGCGTTTCGATGCTTCGCAAAATCAGCATATGCGCCGCGAAGAGATAGCCCAAGGCGGCCAGTATCGGCCCCACAAACGCAACGACAATCAGCGCGCGCCCCAGTAGGCCATACATCCTGTCGCCGTAACGCGGCAAGTCAGTGGCTTCGGCATTGGCCGCAACCTGTCTGGCGTGGGTGCGCAGAGCACGCCCAAGGCGCCACAACAGCAGCCCGCCGAACAGGATCAGCGGGAAATAGACCACGCTTCTCACCGCCTCTGACCATCTGTCAAAGGTTGCGAAAGCGTCCAGCACGTAGCTGATCAGAACGGTGAGGCCCAGAAAGCCCACAACGCGGCGGGTGTTCACAAGCTGCTGTTCTGGCAGCTCGAAGCGACGCAGGGTTTCGTATTTCGAGGAGAAAACAAACCCGGCGATCCAAAGCGTTGCGATCAGGAAAGCGCCGCCATCAAGCATCGCATTGAGCAGTGGATCAAGCCTGAGCCCGACCAGCTCGGTGCTGTTGATCCCGCTGACCAGCAGCCTGAGGCCGATCAACGGCAAGACAAGCTGCCCGAGCGACAGAACGAAAGCCAACAGCCACGAGCGCGCCGTGCTGCGCTCACTGATGAAGCGGTCGCCGATTGCCATGATCAATCGGCGGCCAAAGAAGATCAGCACAAAACCCAGTATGAACAGCACAAGGAACTGCGGCAGGTTTTTCTGGAACGCCTCCTTCTGGCGCGGGTTGGCCCAGCCTGTGGTGATCTCGCTGCGGGTGTTGGCAAGAGAGCCGCTCAGCGAGGCCCAGGCCTTGCCCCAAAGGGCGGGGTTCAACGGGGTTTGCCCGCGTTCCATCAGCGCTGTGGCCTGTCTGTTAAGCAAAATACTGTCGATCTCGGCGATCAAGATATCGGCGCGGCTCTGGGCCACTTCGGCGCGTTTTATCGGCGCGCTCAACTCGGCCAGACGTGCCGTCAGCTCTTTTCGCTGAAGGGCGGTCTCTTCTGGTTCCACGCCGCTCTCGGGCACCGCGCCCAAGGCTGATATCTGGGCTTGCACCGTCGCAATGGTGCGGGCGTTGGCCTCGCTTGCGGTTGCGAACCGGGCGCGCCAATCGTTGAGATCACTGCGCAGGTTTTGCAGCACAGTGTCTGACGCCAGGTCAGCTTCTACAGCCGTTTCAATGCGTGTCGCCATGAGGTTCCAGGCGTCATAGTCAGGGCCAGTGGCCGTCTGCGCCTGCACGGGGCTAACCGCCATCGCCAGCGCAAAAAAAGCCGCGAGACACAGCAGCAAAAACCTCGAGTGGTAGGTCATTCAGCATCCTCGAAAACAGCGGGAATATCCTGCGGCGCGCGGTCAAGCCATGCGGGGAACGGCAGGTTCTTTTCTTTCAGGAAAGTCGGGTTGAACAGCTTGCTCTGGTAGCGTGTGCCATAGTCGCAAAGCACTGTCACAATCGTGTGGCCCGGGCCCATTTCGCGCGCCATGCGCACAGCCCCCGCCACGTTGATCCCCGATGAGCCGCCAAGGCAAAGCCCCTCCTCGCTCAGCAAGTCAAAGACATAAGGCAGCGCTTCCTCGTCAGGCACCTGATAGGCCATATCGGGCGTAAACCCTTCGAGGTTTTTGGTGATGCGCACCTGCCCGATGCCCTCGGCAATCGAGCCGCCCTCCATGGCGATCTCCCCAGTGGTGTAATAGCTGAACAGCCCCGCACCCAACGGATCAGCAATGCCGATCTTGACGCCTTTGGGCTGGAGCGCCATGCCCGTGCCAACAAGCGTGCCGCCCGAGCCGACAGCGCAGATAAAGCCGTCAACGCGGCCGCCCGTCTGCTCCCATATCTCGGGGCCTGTGGTTTCGATATGCGCCTGACGGTTTGCCACATTGTCAAACTGGTTGGCCCAGATCGCGCCGTTCGGCTCGCTCGAAGCCAGCTCGCGCGCGAGCCGCTCTGAATAGCGCACAAAGTTGTTGGGGTCTCGGTAGGGTTTGGCCGGAACCTGCACCAGCTCGGCCCCTGCAAGGCGCAGCATGTCTTTCTTTTCTTGCGACTGTGTCTCGGGAATGACGATCACGGTTTTGAAGCCCATCGACGCGCCGACAAGTGCCAAGCCGATGCCCGTGTTGCCCGCCGTGCCTTCCACAATCGTTCCGCCGGGCTTCAGCTCGCCGCGCGCGATCGCGTCTTTGATTATGTAAAGCGCCGCTCGGTCTTTGACCGACTGGCCGGGGTTGAGAAACTCGGCCTTGCCGTAAATCTCGCAACCGGTTTCTTCGCTGACGCGCTGCAACTTAATCAGGGGCGTATTGCCGACGGCTTGTTCGAGGTTCTGTGCCACTTTCATCTGCGCGCTCCTTGGCGATGTTTCCCCGCCAACTTACGTCGTTGTGAAAGGCATCACAAGCCACGCCCCGCGCAAAAAGCCTCACGTTTTGCTTACACGCCTGCCGCAGAACAATGCGCGCAAAGAACAGCGCGTCAGGCAGTTTCTGTCCCTCAAGAGCTTTCTGGCGCAAACGCCGAAATCAAAGGCTCAGCTTTGTGCGTCGATCCCGGCCTTATTGAGCGCCAGCCATTGCAGCATCTGGATCAGCGGCCCGACGTTGATCTCGCCTGTTTCCACAAGCTCCATCGCCCGCTCAAAGCTCACGATGTGGCTTTTGATGTCTTCCTGCTCACCCTCAAGCCCGCCGATCCCGCTGCTGCCCTCAGGCAGGTCGGCCAGCCCGAGAAACATGTGAAAATACGTGCTCACTTCACCGGGCGAAGCATAACACTGCGCGATGGGCAGAAGGCTGCGCAGGCTCAGCCCCGCCTCTTCCTGACACTCGCGTGCGGCTGCGGCTTCGGGGCTTTCGCCCGCATCAATACGCCCCGCGATCGGTTCAAGCACCCACGGTCGTGCATCACCCCGCGCAAACGGCCCCATGCGAAACTGTTCAATCAGCATCACACAGTCTCGCGCCGCATCATAAGGTAGCACAAGCGCTGCGTCGGCTGAGAGGAACACCTCTCTCGCCAGAACACCACTAATCGTGCCGTCAAAACGCTTGTGCCGTAGCCCGTAGGTGTCGGTGCGGAAATAGCCGAAGTGGCTTACATCACGGCGCGCCACCTCGACATCAGCTGCACTCAGGCCTGCACGAAGCTCTGCTGGCGCGGGCGCGCTTTGAGCAAGGTTGCGCGACTGCGCCCGCGCGCCGATCATCGCAAACCGCCACGCCAGATCAGAGGCCTCCGCCTGCCCGAGATAGCTCATGATCTCGCTCGCAGAGTGGCGCACGTGTGGCCAGTCGTTGGCGCTCCAGTCGTCAAGGGACCAAGGCCCGTCAGCCTGCCACAGCCCCGGCTCGGGCAGGTAAACAAGCGCCGCCTCCCCGCCGATATTGACCTCGTGTAAATGATAGCCAAAGCCAAGTTCGTAGTGGTCAAGTCGTGCGCGCTCTTCGGGGCTGACATCTGTCAGCAAGCTGCCGAAGGCTTCTGCCCCGCGCCTGGCCTCGATCAGCGGAAAGCTGTGCCCCTGAGCCCGCGACACGCTATAGTCCTGCAGGGTCGCAGGCCGCAAACGCGCGTGGGGCACATGGCCCAGCACGATGTCAAGCAAGCCCTCATGCCGTAGGGTGCCGTAAAGAAAAACCTGAACCACGCCTAGCGCCAATGACGGCTGACAAATTCGGCGAGCATCCCGAGGACGATGCCAGCGCCCATAAGCACCCCGAGTATTTGCGCGCGCAAAAGCTCGGCGGCATATTCGACGCTCAGCTGAATTGCATGAACGATCGCCTCCATCGGGCCGTCAAAGCGCCGATCAAGCGACATTTTGAACATCTCGATGAAAGCATGCGCAAGCAGGCACCAAAACACCAACGCGGCTACAGCCGTTAGCCCAAGGCCGACTGAGACAGAATAGTCGTTGCCAATACGCGTGCCCAAAAGCCGCCATCCAAGGAGTGCCGCGATAACGAGATTGATCAGCTTGAAGTTGCCAAAGTTGAGGTCAGGATCCTCGGCCAGCATCGCCTGCATGACCATATCACTGGCAAACCATGCAAGGGCGACCATGGCGAAAGCTGAAACTAGGCGCGTGGCTGTTGGCATAAGGACAAACCCGAACTCTTTGTTGCGTTGCACCAGACCTAGCGAAACTCTCGCGCCTTGAAAAGCCTGATGACACAGCTCAACGGGCGCTATAGGCAGCCAAGGCCCGCTCGCGACCTTCCTTGAGCGTGACAATCGGCGCGGGACGCAGCTGGCTTGGCGACATCTGTGCCGACAGTGGCACCGCCTCAAAGAAGTCGAGCGCGCTTTGCGGCGGCTTGGTCTGCTCCTCGGCGATCCAGCGTTTTTTGTAGGTGCCTTTGTTGTCAAACTTCTCAAGCTGGGTGTCCGGGTTGAACACCCGAAAATACGGCGCTGCATCTGGCCCCGAGCCCGCCACCCACTGCCAGCCCATCGCGTTGCAGGCGGGGTCAAAGTCGATCAGCTGATCTGCAAACCAGCGCTCGCCGACCCGCCAATGCACCATCAGGTGTTTGGTCAGATAGCTCGCAGCAACCATGCGCGCGCGGTTGTGCATCCGCCCCGTCACCCACATCTCGCGCATCGCCGCATCGACGAAATCAATGCCGGTGCGGCCCTCTTTCCACGCTTGCACATGTGCATGGTTTTCGTCTTCGCTCCACGGGAAGCTGCCCCAGCCCTCGCGCCAGTTGTCGCGCAGCATATGCGGGGTGTGAAACATCAGGTGGTGGGCAAAATCGCGCCAGCCGATCTGACGCATGAAGGGTTCCAGCCCCTCGCCCCCTGCCGCCTGAGCACGCTGGCACATGTCCCAGACCGCACGCGGGGATATTTCGCCAAGGCTGAGGTGCTCGGAAAGTTCCGACGTGCCCGCAGCGCCCGGCGCATCGCGCTGCGCCTTGTAACCTTCCGCGCGGTGCTCGATAAACTCGGAGAGCTTCGCCCAGGCTGCCGCCTCGCCCGACTTGGTGTATTTCGCCAACACGTCAGCCCCACGGCGCATGCCTGTGGCCATGGCCCAATCGGCAAGCGCCTCGCTGCGCGGCCAGTGCTTTGGTGCTGGCAGCTCAGGCTCGGGCTGTGGCGGTGCAACGTGGCGCGCGGCAATGTTGCGCCAGAACGGCGTGAACACCTTGAAGTAGCGGCCCTGCTGGTTGGCGACGCTCATCGGCTCGTGTAGCAAATGGCCCGTATGGCTTTGGGCCTGATAGCCCGCAGCGCGCAAATTCGCTTTAATTTCGGCGTCTATCTCTCTGGAAACAGGATCATAAAGCCTGTTCCAATGCAGGCTTTCGGCTTTGGTTTCGGCCAGTATGTCGCGCAGCACATCAAGCGGTTTGCCACGCCGCAAGACAAGCCGTGAACCCTTGGCCTCAAGTGCGGTTGCAAGGGCCACAAGCCCCTGCTCAAGCCGCCAGAGCGCTGCACTCCCGAGGGCCTCAACCCTGCTTTCGTAGATGAAAACGGGCACAACCGCCCCCTCGGCAGCCGCCGCACAAAGCGCGGCGTTGTCCGCCAGTCGCAAGTCGCGCCTGATCCACCAGATCGCCTGTTTGCTCGTTTCGCTCATCTCATACCCCCGCGCCGCTTCTTTACGATACGGCGCGCGGCAGCCCTTGGATCACAAGACCTCGTCAAGGGCTGCGATAAGTTTGCTGACTTCGTCTTCATGGGTGTAATGCGTAAACGACAGCCGCAAAACGCCCTTGTCAGGGTCAACACCCATCGCCTTGAGAGCGCGACCTGCGTAAAAGTCGCCGCCGCCCGCCATGATGCCATGTTCGGCCAAAGTGGCTGCAGCAGTGTGGCCTTCGCCCGCCAGCTCGACAGCCACAGTCGGCGCGCGGTTGCTGGCCTCGCTTGGCCCCAGCAAGCGCGCCGAGTTTTTGGCGCCCAGATAGTCGAGCAAGGGTTGCAACAGCTTCACCTCATGCGCGCGCATCAAATCATGCACGCCAGCGGCTTTCTCGGCCACCGAACCGGTGATGCCGTGATGCGCCGCCAGCAGCTCCATATAATCGGCCATGCCGGCCGACGCCGCGACTTGCGCGTGATCCGGCCCCGCAGGCGTAAAGCGCTTGTAAAGCGTCTCGCCGTTAAAGTGGTGGCCCTGATTGGGCAGCGTCATGCCCAAAGCACGCCGGATCACCATAATGCCTTGGTGCGGCCCATAGGTTTTATAGGCTGAAAACAAGTAGATATCCGGCCCCAACATATCGACATTGGGAATGCCGTGTGGCGCGTAAGACACGCCGTCCACGCAGACGAACGCCCCCGCCGCATGGGCCGCCGCGGTGATCTCGCTGACAGGGTTGATCTCGCCGACCACGTTGGAGCAATGCGGAAAGCACACAAGGCGCACGCTTTCATCCAAGAGTTCTTCAAGGTCATCCACACAGAGCCGCCCTGTCTCGGCGTTGATCTTCCACTCGCGCACCTCGATGCCCGCCTCAGCCAAGCGCCGCCACGGGCCTGTGTTGGCCTCATGGTCTTGATTTGTCACAACAATCGCCTCGCCGGGCGTCATAAACTGGCGAAAGGCCTGCGCCATCACATAGGTGTTCTGCGTGGTCGAAGGCCCAAACGAAACTTCGTCTGTCGCAACACCCATCATTGCGGCAAGGCGCGCGCGGGCCTCATCCATCTCTTCGCCGCCAAGGCGCGAGGCCTCGTAAGGCGCATAGGGCTGCACTTTGCGCTCGGTGTAAAACCGCATCAGCCGCTCGATGACAGGCCGACAAGTGTAAGAGCCGCCCGCGTTTTCAAAGAACGCCTGCCCCTGCAAAGCCTCAACATCAAACGCCGGAAACTGGGCGCGCACAAAATCTATATCAAGCATGGATGTCTCTCTTTTGTCGTTTCGTCCAGTCTTCATGACTTGCCCCTCAGCGCAACCCAAAATTGCCAGAACGCGCCCAGTGCGCCCCAAAGCCAAGCGGTAAATGGGCGCAAAACTGCGGCCAAGCCGCGCCGGAATGTCGCAGTTTACCCCATGAGGCGTCGTGTTTGACGGGTATCGCTGCGCGAAACTCGTGTGCAATCGCCCGTAATGAGAGCGTGATGCTTAAAAAATAAGCAATCAGGCCGGACATTTTCAGAAACTGAAAAGGACATCAGGGACATGCAAGTCAAACCCCCTTTCACAGACCTCGACATCAAAACCCAGGATGGCGGCTTTTACCACGACAACAGCCTGCCGATCGCGCTGATCAGCAAAGGCATCATGGTGGCGCTGGTGCTCTGGGCGCTGGTTTATCCGGCCAATGCCAACGGCACGCTGGGCAGCCTCAACGGCAACCTGCTCAAAATCTTCAACCAGTTTTACATCTACATCGTCGGCTTCTTTGCCTTCTTCCTGCTCGTCGTGGCGATCCTGCCAAAGACAGGCGCGCGCGTCATGGGCACACCGGGCGAAGCGCCCGAGTTCTCCAACTTCTCTTGGTTCTCGATGATGTTTGGTGCCGGTCTGGGCGTTGGCCTGATGGTCTTTGCAACTGCCGAGCCACTCAGCCTCTGGGGCTCAAACCCAGTGGTTGTCGCGGGCGACGTGGCAGGCAACACCGAAGCCTCGATCCAGTCAGCCTACCGCTATACATTCGCGCACTACGGCTTCCACGCCTGGGCGATCTACGTGGTGACAGGCCTGTCACTGGCCTACTACGCCTACACACGCGACATGCCGCTGACCATCCGCTCGGCGCTGACGCCGTTGTTCGGCTCAGCGATGAACGGCTTTCTCGGCCACGTCGTTGACGTGCTCGGCGTTGTCGCAACCATCCTCGGGGTTTCCGTCACCATCGGCTTTGGCGTCAGCCAGTTCATCGACGGTGTCTACGCGATCACGGGCATGGAATGGGTGATGAACATGGGCGGCGACGTTCCTACACCGTCAAAAGCGGGCCTCATCGCGGGCTTGCTCTGCATCATGACCCTGTCGATCATCTCGGCGGTTTCGGGTGTTGGCAAAGGCGTGAAATACCTCTCCAACCTCAACCTCGTGTTGTCGCTGATCCTGTTGTTCACATTCGTTCTGTTCGGCTCGTTCGGCTTTGCGATGTCAACCTATGGCTCGGCCTTCATTGATTACATCCTCAACTTCCTCTCGCTTAGCTTTGGCGCATATGGCCCACAGTCGGCTGCCGAGTTTGCAGCTGCGATCCCTGAAGCCGCCAAGCCACTGGCCGCCGATCTCTACGCAGGCGCAACCAACGCTTACGGCGCATGGGCTGGCTCGGACGGGTTCACAACCTTCACCTCGGGCCTCACAGGGGCCGCTGCCGAGCTTGATGAAGACACGCTCAAAGCCGTCTACGCGGCGGGCAATGACGGCCGCCAGTTTGGCTGGCAGTCAAGCTGGACAACCTTCTACTGGGCTTGGTGGATCGCCTTTTCGCCCTTCGTCGGCTTGTTCCTTGCGCGCATCTCGAAGGGCCGTACCGTGCGTGAGTTCATCTTGGGCTGCGTTGTCGCGCCTGCGCTCGTGTGTTTTGCCTGGATGACGATCCTTGGCGCAACCGCGATCGACCTTGAACTTACAGGCGGCGCAGGCGGTGCTATCACGGGCGCCTCGCAAACCAACCAGCTGTTTGCAACCCTTGGCCAGATGATCGACGGTGGCTTCCTTTCGGCGCTCACCATCATGTGCGTGGTGCTGATCATGACATTCCTCGTCACATCGGCTGACTCGGGCATCTTGGTGATGAACACCATCATGTCAGGCGGCGCTCAGGAAACCGGCATCAAACACCGCATCGTTTGGGGCATGATCCTGACAGCCGTCATTGGCACGCTGATCTTGGCGGCGGGTGACACCAACCCGATGGATGCGCTCAAGAACGCAATGATCATCGGCGCGCTGCCCTTCACCATCGTCATGGGCCTGATGTGCATCGCGCTCATCAAAGCGCTCTACCGCGACGGGCTGCGTGAGAAGCACGGCGTGGCCGAACCCGCCGAGTAACCACCCGACTAGAAACCCCCAAACGGCGCCGCCTCCCCGCGGCGCCGTTTCTTTTGGCCGTAAGGCGCATACGCGCAATGCCCGCACGATGCGCTGAAGGCTCCCCCCACCGCAAACCGTAAGCAACGCCCGCTAGCCTGCCTCAAAGCGGCTGCGGCATAGCTCGCCAGCACCGTCACCACCGCACAAAAAAAGGACCGGCCAACGCATTGACAGGTCCCTCTTTGAGTGAGCGCTTTCGTGTTGGCAGAGGCCTTACTTGCGCGCGATTTCCATCCAGTTGCCATCTTTGATGACAGAGATAACAACTTCATCCGCACCTTGGTGATCGGTGGCAGAGTAGGTCACGGTGTTGCCGGAGACCACGTCTTCATAGTTCAGGCTTTCGATACCTGCCTGAAACGTCTTGGCGCTCAGCTCAGGCCCTGCGGCTTCAAGCGCGCGCACCATTGTTTCGGCAGCAGAATGGCCGAGCAATGCGCCCGAGCCGGGCAGTTCTTCTCCCGTTGCCTTGGTGTAGCGCGCAAAGAACTTTTGCACTTCCGGCTTGTCCATGCGTGACAGCAAGTCAGCCCAGCCGGATGCGGCATACATGCCTTCGGTCACGCCGCCTGGCACCTTGGCCATAACCGTGTGGAAGCCCGCCGATGAGTTGATGAAGGAAATATCCGTCAGGCCGAGTTTTTTAGCTGTGCCTGAAACAGTGATCGCCTGACGCACGCCAAGGGCCAACGCCACGATCTCACAGCCTTCTGCACTCAGCTTTTGCAGCGCACCAACAAAGTCGGCATCGTCTGGCTTGTGCGTCGTTTCCGCGACAAAGGTCAGGCCTTCGGTTTCGTTCGAGATGCTTTCAGCACCTTCTTTGATGTCCTTGCCAAAGTCTGTTGGCAGATACATCGCGCAAACCTTGCTCGCGCCCTTCTGCTCGGCAAGATACTGCACGCCGACGCGGATTTGTTCGTAATAGGTTGCTGTGCCTGCATAGTGCAGCGGCGAGAACGGTTCTGCCATTTGGCGCGCAGCCGAGAGCGGCGAAACGTTTGGAACGTTCTTGGCATCTTGCAGTTTGAACGCGGCAATGTTCATCGGCGTGCCCAAAGACAAGAGCATCGCAAAGATTTTGTCGCCGTTGACCAGCTTGTTCATGCCTTGAATGGCTTTCGGCATCTGGTAGGCGTGATCCTCGACAACAAAGCGGATCTTGCGGCCATGAATGCCGCCCGCTTCGTTCACTTCATCAAACACCAGTTGAGCGGCTTTTGTCGCCGGGGCACCGAAGGCCGCGAAAGGCCCTGACAGGTCGTTGTTGGAGCCAATCAGGATTTCAGAGTCAGTGATGCCTTGCTCGGCAAAAGCCGGCGCTGCGGCCATGGCCGTCGCAACCGCGACTGTCGCCAGTTTGGTTTTTAGGTTTTTCATTGGTCTTCTCCCTTTATGTTGTCATTTGAGAATTGCAGCCCGCTGTTGTCAATACATCTGGCTGATCAACTCACTATGTTTGGTCTCCACAAAGCTGCGTTTAAGCTTCATGGTCGGCGTAAGTTCGTCATCATCCGCCGTCAGAAGAATGTTGATCAGACGGAAGTCTTTGATCTGTTCGACCCGCGCGAAATCCTTGTTCACGTTATCAATCGTTTCGCGGATCAGGTCTTGTACCTCTTGCGCCGCGCAGAGCGAGGCATAGTTCGAGAATGGCACGCGCCGGTCTTGCGCGAACTTTTCAACGTTTTCCTGATCAATCATCACCAGACAGGTCAGGAACTTGCGCTTGTCTCCGATCACGACAACGTCCGAAATATAGGGCGAGAACTTCAGCTTGTTCTCGATCTCGGCTGGGGTGATGTTCTTGCCGCCTGCGGTGATGATAATGTCCTTGAGGCGTCCGGTGATCGTCAGGTAGCCCTGATTGTCGAGCATGCCCACATCGCCGGTGCGCAACCAGCCATCTTCCGTAAATGTCTCGGCTGTCTTTTCCGGATTCTTCCAATAGCCCTGAAAGACATTGCCAGCTTTGTATTGCACTTCGCCCTCCGGCGAGATGCGGATCTCGGCGCCGGGCAAGGCGGGGCCAACCGTGCCAACCTTGTTGGCGCCCTCACTGTTAATGCTGATCACGCCGGAACTCTCTGTCATGCCGTAGCCCTCAAGCACCGGAACGCCGATCGACTGATACCATTTCAGCAGATCAGGCGAGATAGGCGCCGCACCAGAGCCGCCACGGCGCAGGCGGTCCATCCCGATCATGCGGCGCAGGTTTTGCAGCAAGGCGATATCCCAGAAACGGTAGGCAAGGTTGGTGCCAAGCGGTATCGGCTTGTTTTGGGCCAGACAGTCGGCACGTGCAGCGCCCGCTTTCAAAGCTTTGGCGTAGGCCCATTTTTGCAGCCCCGTCGCATCCCCGATGCTAATGGCCACTTGCGAATAAATCTTCTCCCAGAGGCGCGGCACCGCAACAAATGTCTGCGGGCTGACTTCTTGCAGGTTGTCAAAGATCGTTTCCGGGCTTTCCGCGAAATTAATCGTGGACGCAGCCGCAATGGGCGCATTGACAGAGAACACCCGCTCCAGAATGTGACAGAGCGGCAAAAAGCAAAGCTGGTTGTCGGTGTCAAAAACCGGCCCGTCGCGCAACCCTGCCGAGACTGAATACATCAGGTTGCCATGGCTGATCATAGCGCCCTTGGGCTTTCCTGTCGTGCCGGAGGTATAGACAAGAATGGCGGTATCTTCAGGCTTGGTCGCGTCAATCGAGGCGTCAAAAGCCTGCGGATTGGCCGCGTCATAGGCCGCGCCGATCTCGTAAAGCTCGTCGAGGAAAATAACCTGCGGATCGCTGAACCCGTGAAGCCCTTCGCGGTCGATCACGATGACTTTGACGAGATCCGGCATCTGGTCTCGCACCTGCAGGAACTTGTCCAACTGCTCGTCATTCTCAACCAGAAGGAAGCGGCTCTCCGAGTTGTTGACAAGATACTCCAGTTGCGAGGCCGAATCCGTGGTGTAGACGCCAGAACAAATCGAGCCGACACATTGCACACCCATGTCGGTATACATCCATTCCTTGTTGTCCTCAGACAGGATCGACACCACCTCACCGGGTTTCAAGCCAAGGGACACAAGCCCAAGGCCGAGGTGTTTGGCGCGGGTGAAATAGTCATCCCACGAATGGGAGCGCCAGATGCCGAATGTCTTTTCGCGGTGCGCTGTGCGTTTGCCAAGATCGTGGCAACGCTTGCGAAACAGCTTGGGCGTGGTGTCCATGCCGTCGATGTAGAACGGGCCCTTGGACAGGTCTGCGTTGACCATCAGCCCGTGCACTTTTTCCTGAGGGGGGAGTGTGTCTGTCATGATCAATCCCTATCGCCAAGTCTTGCGTTGCTTCCAGCGGCGTTGCCCGCGCTGGTTCTCATCCTGACTGACGCCAAGATAGAATTCCTGAATGTCTTTTGAGGCGGCCAGAACATCGGCTGAATCGTTCATCACGATGCGTCCAAGCTCCATCACATAGCCGTAGTCAGCCGCATCAAGGGCCACTTTGGCATTCTGTTCGACCAACATCATCGTGACCTTTTGCTCTTTGTTGAGCCGCACGATGATCTCGAAAATCTCCTGCGTCAGAAGCGGAGAGAGGCCAAGGCTCGGTTCGTCCAGCAACATCAGCTTGGGGTGCGACATCAGCCCGCGCCCGATCGCCAACATCTGTTGTTGCCCGCCCGACAGCGTGCCCGCCCGCTGGTCGCGGCGGTCTTTAAGGATCGGAAAGTAAGAGTAAACCATCTCCTCGTCGTCGCTAATTCCACTGCGGTCTTTGCGGGTATAGGCCCCCATCGCGATGTTCTCAGCTACGGTCATCAACGGGAATATCTCGCGGCCCTCGGGCACATGCACAATGCCGCGGCGCACAATGGCGTCCGGCTCCAGGTGCTGGATGTCAGCGCCGGCCATCTTGATGTTGCCTTTTTCGGGGTCCATCACGCCCGAGATGGTTTTCAGCAGTGTCGTTTTTCCGGCGCCATTGGCCCCGAGCACTGTGACGATCTGGCCTTCAAAGACTTTCAGGCTCACGCCGCGAATGGCCATGATGGGGCCGTAGTAGCTTTCAAGGTTGTCGATCTGCAAAACGACGTTCGGAGATGTGGCGTCTGTGCTCATGCGCGTGATGTCCCTGTTTTGGAGATTTCACCAGTGCCCAGATAGGCTTCGATCACAGCAGGGTGTGATTGCACTTCAGCGGCTGTGCCCGTGGCCAGCTCCTTACCATCCGATAGCGCCATGACACGCCCCGATACGGCGGAAACCAGCCCCATGTCGTGCTCGACCATCATAACCGAAATGCCCATCTGTTTTTGTATGTCCTCAATCCAGAACGCCATGTCCTGCGTCTCTTCGACCGATAGCCCGGAAGCAGGCTCGTCAAGCAGCAACAGCTTCGGCTCGGAGGCCAGCGCACGGCCAAGTTCCACAACTTTGCGCACCCCGTAAGGCAGCCCGCCGATCATCTTGTCGCGATAATGTTGAAGGTTCAGAAACTCGATAACCTCTTCCACTGCCGCGCGGTGGCGCAGCTCTTCGCGGTAGGCTTTTGGCGAGAACACGATATTTGAAAGCATGCCGGTTTGCCGGTGCCTATGGCGCCCGACAAGCAGGTTTTGCAACACCGTCGCTTGCTCGAATAGCTCGATGTTCTGAAATGTGCGCGCAATGCCAAAACCGGGCACCTGATCGGCGCTGTTTTTCAAAAGATCATGGCCGTCAAAGCGAATGCTGCCCTCCGCCGGATCATAAAACCGCGAGATCAGGTTGAAGATCGTGGATTTGCCCGCGCCGTTGGGGCCAACAAGGGCAAAAACTTCGCCCTCTTCCACCTTCAAAGAAACGTTGTCGACCGCCACCAAGCCGCCGAACCGCAGTGTGACATCAGTGATTTCAAGCAAGCTCATTGGATGCGATCCGTCTTAAGATAGGATTTCTGACGTTTGAACATGTCCTTTCGGTAGAAGGGGAACAGTTCGAAATAGGTGCGGATTTTGAGCCATCGGCCATAAAGCCCCATTGGCTCAAACAAGATGAAGCAGACGAGGATGAAGGCAAAAAGCGCGCTCTCTAGGCCCGGCACGTTGATGTTCACATCAAACGTAGTCGCCAGAAAGGTCCGCCCGTTGGCAATGGCAACAGGGATGATGCCAACCACAATCGCCCCAAAGAATGCGCCGTGAATGAACCCCAAGCCGCCGATGACGATCATCAAGAGCAAGGTGATCGACATGACCAGATCGAATGTCTCGTTCGTCACATAACCTGCGGAATGGCCAAAGAGCGCCCCCGCCAAGCCCGCCGCCGTGGCCGACAGGAAAAACGAAAGCGCTTTGGTCTGCGTAAGGTTGATCCCCATGGCCCGCGCCGAGATTTCGCTATCGCGAATGGCGGTAAAGCTGCGGCCTGTCGGCGTGCGCAAAAGGTTGCGATAGAACCAGACGATCATAATCGCAACGAAGAGCACCAGATAGTAGAACTTGTAAGGCGTCGAGTAGCGGTTGATCTCCATCCCGAAGATGTTGATGTCCGGCACAGCGGCCCCCGCGATGCCCCCCGTCCAAGGCTCGGCTATGACGACAAAATCGCCGGTCAGCATCGACATCGCCAAAGTCGCCAAGGCCAGATAAACGCCATGCAGACGCAAAACCGGAAGCGCGATCATGGTCCCCAACAGGCCCGCAATAAGCCCCGAGAGCGGGAACGCGATGACCCAAGGCACGCCCGCCCCCAGCAGATTGATGTTCAGATAACAGCCTAAGGCCATGAACGTCGCGTGCCCGAGGCTCGGCAAGCCGGTGTGCCCCGTCAAGAGCATGAGGCCCATGCCGGCAATCGCCAAAATCAACATGCCGGTGATTTCACCCAGCAGATAAGCATCGCCAATCGCGACGAAATACAGCGGTGTGGCAAGCACCAGCAAAAGCAGCAGCCCATACCACACCGCCTGTGCGCGATGTTTGAACAGCGAAATATCTGCGTCGTAAGAGGTTTTGAAGACAAAGCGCATCCTAGACCTTCTTTCGTTGTGTCTGTGAGAAGATGCCGCCAGGCCGGAAGATCAGAATGAGCAGCAAAATTGCGTAGGGTGCAATCTGGCTCACGCCGGGCGGGCCATAGCGAGAGGCGAGCGGTTCCACCAAGCCAATGATCAAGCCGCCCAGAAGCGCGCCCGGAAGCGAGCCAAAGCCGCCGATCGCCGCTGCAGCAAAGGCTTTGATGCCGAGCAATCCGGTGGAAGGGTCAATCGCGCCTTTGGAGGCAAACAGAATGCCCGCGACCGCAGCAACCATGCCCGACAAGCCCCAAACAAGGCTGTGAATGCGCTTGACGGGGATGCCCATGTAATAGGCCGCCAACTGGTTTTGGGAGGCGGCCTGCATCGCAAGCCCGATGCGGGTGCGCGAGAAGAACAGGTAGAAGGCCAGTGTCAGAATGGCCGTCACCACCACGATCAACACCTCGTCAATGCCCAGCACAAGCCCGCCCGAGCGGATATCCTGCCCCGCAAAGGGCGTTTCCAGCGAGGTTGGTTCGTGGCTCCAGATGGCTCCCGCGAAGAAGCGGATGATAAAGCCCATCGCGATGGTCAGGATGACAATCGATGTCTGGGACTGGCCGAACATGTGGCGCAAAATGCCCCAGTTGAAGAGGTAACCGAGAACACCCATCACAAGGATCGACAGCGGCACCGCAATCCAGAAGCTGAGCCCCATGTACTCGTGATTTGTAAATCCGATGCACACGAAGGCGCCGAGCATCATGAAGTCACCTTGGGCAAAGTTCACTGCTTCGGTGGCCTTGTAGATCAGCACAAATCCCAAAGCGATCAACCCGTAGACACAGCCGTTGGCCAGCCCACTGATGATGAGTTGTAGAAAATCCACGGCGCTCCTCCCAAAGACCATTTCAGCTAACTATTCAGCCAACCTGACAAATCACAACGTGTTTTCTTGATTGTTTCGTAACGTAAGATTGCGAATTCGTGGCCCGCCAGTGCTTTGAAGCGGGTGCGCGCACCCTGCCCGCGGCCACAGCATGCTAAGTGCGGGGTGCCCTGTGTCCGGGTGCCCTGTGTCCGGATTCTGTGTGTCAAGTTTTGGGGGGTCGATGGCATCGCGACAAAAACCATCGGCAATGTCCAAAGCACCGGCGGTGGCGCAGCACCGCACGCCGCATTAACCGGTTGGACGCGGCCAAAAACGTATGCACGCATGCTGCACGGAAAGCTGCATAGATAGCTGCATACCGTAGGCACTGCGTTTTTGGCCGTTAAGGCGGGGTTAACAAAGCGTTAAATCAGCCCAATGCGGCTGTCAGTTTCTCGCCGTTGGCTTTGATCTCGTCCATGTCGCCCATCACGCCGTGTGGCCCGACTTTCTGGCCTTCATGGCGCGGCAGAATGTGGAAATGCAGGTGGAAAACCTCCTGCCCGCCTGCGGCTTCCGAGAACTGCTGTAGCGTGATCCCGTCGGCGTCAAAGGCCTTCATCGCGCCGTTGGCAACCTTGTTCACAGTCTCCATACAAGCGCTCAGCTGCGCAGGTGTCGCGTCCAGGATATTGACACAGCTTGTCTTGGGGATCACCAGACAATGCCCCGGCACGCGCGGCATAATATCCATGAAACACAGGGTTTTATCGTCTTCATAGACTTTGAATGAGGGGATTTCGCCGCGCAGGATTTTGGCGAAAATATTGTCGCTGTCATAGCGCATGGCGTGGCCTTTCTGTTGGTCTGTGGCCCCACCCATCTCATGACAGGTGGGGCCAAAGCAAGCTCTTGGCTCAGGCGTTCACATCAACAACAACGCGGCCTTTGACCTGCCCGTTCAGGATGTCTTTACCAAGCTGCGGTAGGTCTGCAAGCGTGGCGGGTTGCACCATGTCTTCGAGCTTGTCCATCGGCAAGTCTTTCGCGACCCGCTCCCAAGCGCGCAGGCGGTTCTCGTAGGGCTGCATCACACTGTCGATGCCCAGCAGGTTCACACCGCGCAACAAGAAAGGAATAACCGTCGCAGGCAAGCCAGCCCCGCCCGCAAGGCCGACGGAGGCAACGCTTGCGCCATACTCCATCTGGCCCAGAACGCGTGCCAGCATTGCGCCGCCGACAGCATCAATACAGCCGCCCCATGTCTCGCCTTCGAGCGGGCGCTTCACAGTCTCGGAGAGCTCTTCGCGGGCGACAATTTGGCTTGCGCCCAATGACTTAAGGTAGTCAGCCGTCTCTGGCCGCCCCGTCACGCCAGCCACGTCATAGCCAAGGTTTGCGAGGATCGCTGTCGCCACCGAGCCAACACCGCCCGCGGCCCCTGTAACAAGCACAGGCCCGCTTTTGATGCCGTGATCTTCCAGCGCCATCACCGAAAGCATCGCCGTAAAGCCTGCTGTGCCGACGGCCATAGCTTGGCGCGTGCTCAGCCCGTCCGGCAGCGGCACCAGCCAGTCAGCCTTGACTCGCGCCTTCTGCGAGTAACCGCCCCAATGCGCTTCGCCAACGCGCCAGCCGGTGAGGACAACCTTGTCACCCGCCTTGTAGCGCGCATCAGAAGACTCCTCGACAGTGCCCGCAAAGTCGATTCCCGGAACATGCGGATACTTGCGGACCAGCCCGCCACCAGAGGTCAGGCACAGGCCGTCTTTGTAGTTCACCGTGCTGTATTCTACCGCGACAGTGACTTCGCCTTGGGGCAGATCGTCCAGTGTGAGCGCCTCAACAGCAGCACTGGTTTCGCCGCTTTCTTCGTCTTTTCTTACAATCAATGCGTTGAAGTTGCTCATCTTATTTTCCTCTCGGTTATAGCCAAAACGTCTCTTTGACAGTCGCGGGCTGAATACCCTCTGGTGTTAGAACGTCAACTTCGCTGCCCTCGTCCCAATGTGTCATCCGGATCATGCCGATGGCGACATTGGTGTTGAAATCGGGCGAGTAAGCCGCGCTGCTGATGTTGCCCACCTGTCTATCGCCGACCATGACGGGCCACAACCTGTCACATGGCGGCACGGCATCTCCGTGTATTTCGACAGCGCGGATCTGGCGCACTGGCCCCTCTTGGGCGACCCGCAGCAAGGCGTCACGGCCGACACAGCCGATGGCTGTATGGGTGTTGCAGAACTTGCCCAGCCCGCACTCGTGCGGCGTGTTGTCGTCTGTCATGTCGTTGCCATAGCTCAGCAAACCGCCCTCGATGCGCTCGATCAGGTTGGGGCAGCCCGCATGGACGTCATACTTCTTGCCCGCCTCCATCAGCGCATTCCAAAGCGGCATGCCGATGTCACCGCCCTCAACGTAGATCTCGAAACCACCCTGCTTGGAGTAGCCCGAGCGCGCGACAACAAGGCTGCGGCCCTGAAACTCGAACATGCCAAAACGGAAGAAGCGGATGTCACGCACCGCGTCGCCAAACACCTCTGCCATAAGGTCGTCGGCGTGTGGCCCCTGGATCGCAAGCGGGCTTACGTCGGGCTCATCGACTAGCACATCAAGACGGTAGCCATAGGCGATACCTTTGACCCAAAAGAGCAAATCACTGTCAGCAATTGAAATCCACCACCTGTCTTCAGCGAGCTTCACAGCGACAGGATCGTTCAGCATCCCGCCTGTCTCGTCGACAATCGGCACGTAGTAGCACTGGCCTGCATTCATCCCGCGCAGGTCGCGTGGAGTCAGCATTTGCATCAGACGGCTGGCGTCGGGCCCGCGCAACTCTACCTGACGTTCGCAGGACACATCCCAGACTTGCACAGCTTCCTTGAGGTGGCGGTAGTCTTCCTGCACCGAGCGGAAAACCGTTGGCAAAAGCATGCGGTTATACACCGTATATCCTTTTACGCCTGCGGCCTCGACGCCCTCGCTGAACGGTGTGCGGCGTAGTCGCCGTGACAGTGCTATAGCCTTCATGAAGACCTCCCTTAAGCTTTGTTCGAATGTTGTTTTGATGGTTCCCTAAGCCCCCTTCGCACGGTTAAATGTCGAAAACAGGCCTATGTGCGACACGCGCAATTCAATTCCGACAAGCTGTCTGGCCTTTTATCGGCCTATAGCTCGTGCGGCACCAAATGTGCCCCGGCCCTGAAAACGGCTGTGTTAAAACCAATTTAGCTCTTCAAATCACGCAAGAGCGCGCCTATATGTATGTTGTCTCTTCGGAGACTATGAACATAAACGCGCTCGCAATAAGCGGATCGGACCCGGGGGCGGTACCCGGCGTCTCCACCAAATATCCTTCATTTGGGGATCATGGGGACGAAATAGGATCGACGAACGTCTAAAGGGGTTAGCTTTGTTTCGGCTGTCTGCCACCGTTATCGGCGAAAACTGTACAATTGCAAATGACAATCGTGCTCCAATGGCGATGGCCGCGTAAGCGACCGGAACTATTGAAACTTAACTCCTTGCGTTTAGCGACGTAAGGCGGGGTTCGCAGGTACCTGGCAACAGAAACCTGCACTTTCATCAGAAATTGCTAACCCTTCTTTCAGCCTTTTGAGCGATGTTCTCTTTGGAGACAAAAGGTGAAACGAATGCGTTTGAAAACCGATATTCTACAAAGATGGTATGATCAGGTCTGGACGCTCGGAAACCTCGACGTTGTCGATGAGATATTTGCCAAAGACACAACAGCAGCGGGCATCATGCCCGACTTTTCCATCGACCCGAATGACTTTAAAGGGTTGGTTTTGGCTGTGCGCGCCCTGTGCGTCGAGCCAAAGGCAACCATTTTACGCGCGCATGACACCGGAGACTGGCTTTCTGCCTTTATCGAAGTGACCACAACAGACCTGAGTGAAACAAAGACCGTGAAGGTAACTGGCATGGTCTTTGCGCGATTTGAGGGCGAAAACATGGTCGAAACATATAACAATTTCGACTTCCTGAACTTCTTTGAGCAACTCGGGCAACTGCCCGAAGGCACATTGGGCTTGTTGCTGGCGGGTTCAAAACTCCACTAACACTTGCCTGGTTAGACGGCGCGGTTGGCTTGACATCGCCCTCACCAGCAAGCAAAAAAGTCTTATGGGGCTCGCGATCGCCCCGTGAGGCCACGGCTCAAGTGTCGCATGTTACCCTGAAACCAACACAGGAGACATGCCTCGTGCCTGCCCCAAACGCTATAAAACCCGCCCAACTCTTGCGCCTGATCGGAACCCCCGACTGCCCGCAGATTGTTGATATTTCGATTGATCAAGACTTCAACGACGACCCATTCCTGATCCCCGGTGCTTACCGTCACCCGCATACTGACATTGTCGGCCTGAAAGCCCGACTGGGCAGCGCGCGTTGTATCATCGTCTGCCAGAAAGGCATCAAGCTCAGCCAGGGCCTCAGTGCGTGGCTGCGCCACGACGGGTTTGATGCCCAGTATCTTGAAGGCGGTAACTATGGCTGGCGCGCTCTGCCCGATGCCCCGCGCCTGCCCTTTGCCGCTCTCTCTGCGCCTGTCGCGGGGTCAACCCTTTGGGTGACGCGGCACCGCCCCAAGATTGATCGTATTGCCTGCCCTTGGCTTATCCGCCGGTTCGTTGACGCCTCAGCGAGGTTTCTCTTCGTTTCTGCCGCCGAAGTAGAAGGCGTCGCCGAGCGTTACGGAGCAACGCCGTTTGACATTGAGGGCGTGTTCTTCAGCCATAGTTCTGACAATCGTGGCCCACTTTGCACGTTTGACACCCTGCTTGACATTTTCGGCCTGCGAACGGCGCCTCTGTATGCGCTCGCGCGCGTCGTGCGCGGGGCTGATACCAACGCGCATGATCTGGCTCCCGAAGCCGCCGGCTTATTGGCCATATCCGTCGGCCTGTCGCGCCAATATAAAGACGACATCGCCCAGCTTGAAGCGGGCATGGCGCTCTATGATGCGCTCTACCGTTGGGCGCGTGACGGCCAGGAAGAGGGCCATGACTGGCCCGCGGACCGACGCCTATGAGCATGGCACCTCAAGACCCAGACAACCGCGCCTTCCTAGGTGCATTCACCCGTATCGGCCTGCTCTCGTTTGGGGGGCCCGCTGCCCAGATCGCACTGATGCACAGGGTATTGGTTGATGAAAAAGGCTGGCTCGGCGAGAAGCAATTTCTTGGCGCGCTCAGCTTTTGCATGTTGCTCCCCGGCCCCGAAGCCATGCAGCTTGCGACTTACACGGGCTGGAAGCTGCGCGGTGTCGCAGGCGGGCTTGCGGCGGGGCTATTGTTTGTGGTGCCCGGTGCGCTGGTGATCATGGCGCTGGCGTTGCTTTACGTCACCTACGGCGCGCAGCCATGGGCGCAGGCGGCCTTTCTTGGCATCAAGGCCGCTGTCATAACCATCGTCGTGCTGGCGCTTAGGAAGTTTGCCAGCAAGGCCCTGAAAACGCCGCTTGGCATCGCGATCGCGGTGGCCTCGTTTGCCGCCTTCTTTGCGCTCAAGGCGCCCTACCCGCTGATCATCACACTCGCGGCCCTGCTGGGCTTTTTGGCCATGAAGGGCGAGAGCACAGCAACGCCTCCCGCTGCGCCACAGGCGCTTGGCAAAACGCTGAAAACGCTGCTCATAGGGCTGGTGTTCTGGCTGGCCCCCTTGGCGCTTGTCTGGGCGCTTGACGCCACCTTCCTGACCGAGCTTGCAAGCTACTTCGCGCGGCTCTCGCTGCTCAGCTTTGGCGGCGCTTATGCCCTGCTCGGCTGGATGACGCAGACCGTGGTGCAAGACTATGGCTGGATCAGCACCGAACAAATGATCGACGCGCTCGGCATGGCCGAAACAACTCCCGGCCCGCTGATCCTTGTGACGCAGTTTGTCGGGCATCTTGCTGGTTACGGACAAGGCGGCTTTGGCCTTATGCTGGTTGCGGGGCTGCTCACCCTCTGGATGACATTCGCGCCCTGCTTTTTGTGGATCTTCGCCGGCGCGCCCTATCTTGAGCAACTGCTGGCGATGCCACGCCTTAAGGGGGCGCTGGCAGCCATTACCGCGGCGGTTACCGGAGTTATAGCCTCGCTTTCGCTGTGGTTTGCGCTCTCTGTGGTCTTTAGCGGCGGCGCGCTGGCCGCGCCGGACTGGGCGGCAGCGGGCCTTGTCGCCACAGGAGCGGCTATCGCTTGGGCCACCAAGGGCGCGCTCCTCCCGCTGATCGGAGGAAATGCGCTTGTTGCCCTTGCAATCTCGCAGTTTTCAGGCGCATTCTGACGGCACATGGCCTTTTCGTTTTTAACAGAAGGGCTTAAAGTGAGCGCATCAAACAAGGGGTTCGCCAATGTCACATGTGATTGACTACGGCTCATTAATGCACAACGCCATGCGCAGCCTGATCCAACAGGTTCTGACGGATGTGTCCGAACATGGCTTGCCTGGCGAGCACCACTTCTTCATCACCTTTGACACGCAACACCCTGACGCCAAACTGGCCGACTGGTTGCGCGAGCGTTACCCCTCGGAAATGACGGTTGTGATGCAGCACTGGTTTGATGACCTTGAGGTAAATGACGACGGCTTTGGCGTGACGCTTAATTTCGGTGAAGCGCCCGAGCAGCTTTACATTCCTTATGATGCGATCCAGACCTTTGTTGATCCTTCTGTCGAGTTCGGCCTGCGCTTTGAAGCCAGCGATGAGGACGAGGAAGAAGAAGACCTTCTGCACAGTGTTGAGAGCAGTGTTGAGAGCAGTATTGAGAGCAGTATTGAAAGCGAACTCGAAGATGTCGCAGAAGCTCCCATGCACGAAGAAGCCGAGCCCGCCCCGCACGAGGCCGAGGTTGTGAGCCTCGATCAGTTCCGCAAGTAATAAGCACCTCCGTTAGGGCTATCAGGCATTGCTCTGGGCCGTTGCGAGCGTTAGGACACTTGCGACCATTTACATGAGGAGCCCGACATGGCCAACACACGCACAGAAACTGACAGCTTTGGCCCGCTCGAAGTTCCCTCCGAGAAATACTGGGGCGCTCAAACGCAGCGCTCGATCATGAACTTCCCGATCGGCTGGGAAAAGCAGCCCGTCGCCATCGTGCGCGCATTGGGCGTGATCAAGAAAGCCTGCGCGCAGGCCAACATGGCCTCGGGCGAACTTGACGCAAAACTCGGCAACGCCATCGTGCAAGCCGCAGGTGAAGTTATCGAGGGCAAGTTTGACGACAACTTCCCCCTCGTTGTCTGGCAGACAGGCTCCGGCACGCAGTCAAACATGAACTCCAACGAAGTCATTGCCAACCGCGCGATCGAAATTCTGGGCGGCGTGATCGGCAGCAAAGACCCTGTGCACCCGAACGACCACTGCAACATGGGCCAGTCGTCGAACGACACGTTCCCGACTGCTATGCATATTGCCACGGCCATGTCTGTGCGCGACGTTCTGCTGCCCGGACTGGAAAAGCTCGCAGGCGGGCTTGAGGCCAAAGCAGAGGCTTTCAAGGACATCATCAAGATCGGCCGCACGCACACGCAAGACGCAACACCGCTGACGCTTGGCCAAGAGTTCTCGGGCTATGCGCACCAGATCCGCCAAGGCATCGCGCGCGTCAACGCCGCCCTGCCCGGCATTTACGAGCTTGCCCAAGGCGGTACGGCTGTCGGCACTGGCCTGAACACCAAGCACGGCTGGGGCGAGACTGTCGCGGCCAATATGGCCGAGATCACAGGCCTGCCCTTTGTCACTGCTCCCAACAAATTTGAAGCCCTCGCTGCGCATGACGCGATGGTGTTCATGTCGGGCGCTTTGGCGACAATCGCTGGCTCAGCCTACAAGATCGCCAACGACATCCGCCTGCTTGGCTCTGGGCCCCGCTCGGGCCTTGGCGAGCTGATCCTGCCCGAAAACGAACCTGGCAGCTCTATCATGCCTGGCAAGGTGAACCCGACACAGGCCGAGGCGCTCACGCAAGTCGCCGCCCACGTGATGGGCAACGACGCGGCTATCAAGTTTGCAGGCTCACAGGGCCACTTCGAGCTGAACGTCTACAACCCGATGATGAGCTACAACCTCTTGCAGTCGATCCAACTTCTGGGCGACGCAACCGACAGCTTCACCGAGCGGATGCTCAACGGCATCGAAGCCAACGAGCCGCGCATCGATAAGCTGATGAAAGAGAGCCTGATGCTGGTGACAGCTCTCGCTCCGACGATTGGCTATGACAACGCGACCAAGGTTGCCAAGACAGCCCACAAGAACGGCACGACCCTCAAGGAAGAGGCCATTGCCCTTGGTTTTGTTGATGAAGAAACCTTTGACCGTGTGGTGCGCCCCGAAGACATGATCGGGCCAAAGTGATGGCCGAGCCGGTTAACCTCAACCGGTTTCGCAAAGCAAAAGCGCGGGCTGACAGTAAAGCCCGCGCTGACACCAACGCCGTGAAATTTGGCCGCACCAAGGCTGAAAAAGAACTTGAACAAGCGCGCCTAGGCAAAGCAGACCGCGACTTGAGCGCAAAGAAGCGCGAGCCATGAGCCGGCCTGTGAAACGCTCCCTCACGCTGAGAGGCCACCGCACCAGCGTGTCACTGGAAGATGATTTCTGGAACGCCTTTCGCGAAATCGCAGCAAGTCAAAATCGCCCGATCAACGAACTTGCCGCCGAAATTGACGAAGCGCGTGGCACAGACAGCGGGCTGGCCTCTGCGATCCGGCTGTACGTATTGGCCTATTACCGCGGTTAACTTCGCTTTGACCACGTCGTTACACACTCGAAGTCATGCAACATCTTGTCAGCCACCCAAGCCCTGATATCTGGATAGAACAGCTTTTCGGCTCGCGAGCTGCTGCCCAAGGCGGTGTCGTGCGCCGCAGAACACGTGATATCGTACGCCTCGTCGGGCTTGAGCGTTTCAAGGCTGAAGTGACGCGCCGTGGATACACAGCAATCACCAACGCGGGCCACACCGTGATCTTTTGCAACAAAGACCCAATCTCTCGGCTCTAACCCAAATTTCTTCGAAGAAATTTGCCAAGAAAATTCGAATTTTCTTGCGCCTAGCCGCGATGGCTCACGTTTAACCAGATGCCGTCCTTTGCCCGAACTGTCAAATGCGCCACGGGTTGCGGCACCCGCCCCTCGACCAACTCGAACTTAAATGTTTTGAGCAACATCGACAGCAAAAGCGGCCCTTCGACCATTGCAAAACCGGCCCCCGTGCATACGCGCGGCCCGGAGCTGAACGGCATATAAGCCTCTCGAGCACATTTGCGGCCGTTCTCTGTCTGCCAGCGCGTCGGGTCAAAGCCGTCGGGGTTGTCCCACAGCCGCTCGTGACGGTGCAAATGCCACGGGCTCAGCACAATCTGGCTGCCCTTGGCCACGTCGCGTTCGCGAAATTTCTCCGGGCAGCCCGCTTCGCGCACCATCATCGGCACCGGCGGATAAAGACGCAACCCCTCGCGAAACACGTCACGGCTGAGCTTGAGCTTGGACATGACCGCAAAGTCACAACGCTCCAGCGCTTGGGCCTCTTTCGCCAGCCGCTCTTGCCATTCAGGATAGAGCGCCAGCAGATAGAGCGTCCATGCCAAGGCGCTCGCACTCGTTTCGTGCCCCGCCAGAAAGAAGATAGCGACTTGGTCAACCATCTCGTCACTTGAAAACCGCTCGCCTGTTTCAGGGTCAGCCGTTGTCATGATCTTGGTCGCCAGATCATCGGGCGCTGTTCCCGCCGCAATCTCGCCGGCGCGGGTTTGTGTCAGCCCCGAAATAAGCCCGCGAATACTACGCGCTGTCTCGCGGGTGCGGCGGCGAAAAAAGCGTGGCATCCAGCTCGGCATCGGCAAAAATGCCGCAACATTCACAATCGGCTGCGTGCGCTGATAGTCGCGGAACTCGTAAAAGACTTCGGACGCCACCTCATCCTCGATCGGGATCGAAAAAAGCGTGCGAAAGATCACATCTGCCGCCGCGAAGCTCGTGACTTCTTCAATCTCGACCTCGCCCTCGCGCAGCCTCGCAACCGCCGCCTCGGCTGCTTCCCACATCGCCGGAAACGTGTCGCGCAAGCGCCCGCCCTCGAACGCCGGATCAATGATGCGCCGCTGCCGCTTCCATGTCTCGCCATTGGTGAGAAACACGCTCTCGCCCAGCAATGGCCGCAAGCCCTCGCTCACCCGCCCAGACTTGGGGAAGTCATCAGGCCGCTCCTTGAGCACAAGGCTCAGCAGCGACGGATCATTGACCATATAGGAGCGAAAGAACGGCGTTTTGAACTCGGCCATCCACGCGCGGTACAGCTTGGCGGGTTGCGCCGACAAAATGTCCTCACGAAACAGCTTCACGTAGCGCCAAAGCGAAACTTTCTCAGGCCGCGCCGGCGGTTTGGGAGGCAGCACACTCATGGCGCAATACTTGTATATTTGTTAACAGGCGCCTCAATGCGCGAGCCTGAAGCCTTGCGCCCAGCATAGCGCTCGGCGAGTGTCACAGGCCCGGCCGTTATTTGGAAATAGTCGTAGTCACCCGGCGTATCAAAGGCGCAGAGATACTGGAAATGCAGCCGGAAAAACTTCCAGCGAAGTTCCTTCCAGCGGTTGGCTGACAGGTTCTGCGAAAAAGCGGCCGACACCACAAGCGGCCAACGCTTGCTTTTGGGTGCTACGCCCGACACTGCCACTGGGTCACAAAGCGCAAAGGCACAGCCATCTCCGGGCGCAGTCACGTCGGTCCACGTGATCTCGTCCCGCGCGCTCAGGTAGGCCAGATCAGCCCGAAGTCGCCACGCTTCAGGCAGGAAAGATACCATCGGCACAACCTGCCCAAGCGTAAGGAAGCTAAGCTTTGGCCCGTTTTCAGGCACGCGCGCGGCGCGCAGCAGATCCGCCAGGATCGACACGCCCAAATGCGCACCTGACGAGTGGCCAACAACGAGAACTTCGTCAAAGTCGCCCGTCAAGGCCTGCGCGATCGTATCGGCAAACGCAGCCATTCGCGCCTCAAGCTCGGGCGGGTTTGCGCCTTTGCTCTGGGCGGAATAGGCGTAGTCATGCATAAGGTAATAGGCGAAAAGCTTGTTGTCCTTTGCCTTGAACCACAACAGCAACGCATAGCCCGCCCCAAGCCCTCCAAGCAGCGCCAGCACCGTGCCGAAACCGCCCAGATAGGGGGTGGTTAGCTGTTCTAGTGCCCAGTTTACAAAGATGGCAAAGGCCACAGCCAGCAGCAGTTGCACGATCAGGAAAACCACCGGATAGAGCGCGGCAATGACGGGCCCCTTGCGTAGCTTCATGAGCCGCCCGAGGGCTCCGGATGTGATATAGATCCAAGCGGTTCGGGCCAGTTGCACGTAGGTCGCGCCAATGCCCTGCTCCATACTGTCCTTAACGATGTCAGACCAGACAAGCACCTCAAAGTCAGCGTCCGCTGTGGCTTTACCGACAACCCCCTGCACATGCCAGCCGTAAGGCCCACCCTTTGTTTGCTTGGGGCTGAGTGCAAGCTCATAGCCCGTGATCGCAGCCTGAGCTGCCCCTTCACTGCGGTAAAGCTCGCGGTAGCGACGCGGATGAATTGGATCATAGCCGGGGATGTAAAACACCCGTCGTTTTCTGACTGTCTGCTCGCCTTGTGAAGACATACCGCTCATCGCTCAACTCGTTTGAAACGCAGTTTAGCGAAGGTTTCGGGCAAGAGTAAGGCTTATCCGAGGGTTGCGAGGGCTGGAAATGTCTCAAGCAGCCAGTAGGAAAAGGCCGAGAAGCCGCCCGTCAACATGAGCAACCCAACCGTCCAGAGCAAGAGCCCCATGACTTTCTCGATCTGCTCCATATGGGCCTTCATCCAGCCCATGACACCCCCAAGCTTTGGCAGGAAAAGCGCAACGATCAGAAACGGGATGCCAAGGCCAAAGGCATAGGTGCCAAGCAGGACAAGCCCCTTGGAGATGCTCGCCTCACTCGCCGCCAGCGACAGGATCGCGCCTAGCTGCGGGCCGATACAAGGCGTCCAGCCAAAGGCAAAAGCAAGGCCCAGCACGTAAGCGCCCATCGCGCTGCCACCTTGATCTCCGACATCAAGCCGCGCCTCGCGATCCAGAAAGCCAATCCGGAACACGCCGATAAAATGCGCGCCAAACACCATTACGATGAGGCCAGCAAAAGTTGAAAAATAGCTGCTGTATTGCAAGAAAACCTTGCCAAAAGCCGAAGCAGCAAAACCGAGCAGCAAGAAGACAGTCGACAACCCCATCACGAAGAACAGCGCCGGCAGGAACGCCGATTTGCCACCGCCTTCCTTGTTGAGTTCGCTGAGTGACACACCGCTCATATAAGCCAGATAGGGCGGCACAATCGGCAGCACACAGGGGCTCAGAAACGAGACAATTCCCGCCGCCAGCGCCACCATCATCGCAGGCAAAAGCCCTGCATCCATGATCTCGATTCCAAACATGCCCCAGCCCTAAAGCAAAACTTTGCAAAGGTCATCGCCACTTTATGTCACAAGGTTGTGGACAGACTGAAACATAGCGCCTAAATGCGGCTTATGAGCACCGATCTAATAGATGCCCGCGGGCTTTTATGCCCCCTCCCCGTCTTGCGGCTTCGCAAGCGGATGAGAAACCTTGCTTCAGGCGATCAAATCACGCTCTGGGCCGATGACCCTGCCGCCGTTATCGATGTGCCGCACTTTTGCGCCGAGGCCGGGCATCTGCTTGTTGAAACGGGCGAGCGCGAGACTGCGCAGACCTACACTGTCCAGAAAAAATAACGCTTCAAAACAAAAATGGCCGCCCACGCAGGACGGCCATTTGTCTGTTTTGTCGGCGGATCAGCCCTTACCGAGTGACCACCAGCCGCGCTTTTTAGGGCCTGCAGGCTTGGCAGGCTCTTCGGCGACAGGTGCTGGTTCTACAGCAACAGGCTCAGGCTGTAGCTCTGGCGTTGGCTCTACAGCGACAGGTTCTGGCGCGGCTTCAACAGTAGGCTCGTCACTGGCAACCGTCTCAGCGGCAGCGGCCTCTGCGGCTTCCTCTTCGGCTTTTTTCTTGGCTGCGGCTGAAACCCGCGGCTTGCGCGTGCGCTTGGGCTTTTCTTCAGCCGCTGGAGCCTCTTCGGCCGGGGCCTCTGCGGCCGCTGCCGCTTCTTCCTCAGCCTTCTTTTTGGCTGCGGCTGAAACGCGCGGCTTGCGGGTGCGCTTGGGCTTTTCTTCAGCCTCGGCAGGCTTTTCTTCAGCCCCGTCTGCTGTAGCGTCCTCAGCGTCAGCCACAGGCTTTTTACGTGACCGCGAGCTTGTTTTCTTCGGTGCCTTGGCCTCCGGTTCTACGGGCTCGGCTGCCACAGGCTCGGCTGTCTCTACCGCTTGCGGTTCAGCAGTTTCACTAACCGCATCAGCCGCTTCGGCTTGAGTGTTCTCACCGTTGTTCTCACCGTTGTTTTCATCCGATCCGCCAGACTTTGAGCGGCTCCGACGACGCCGACGACGGCGCTTCTTGGGCTTGGGCGTATCCTCGCCATCCGTCTCGGGTGTATCCACCGCCTCAACGACATCAATCTCCAGCTCTTCGCCGGTTTCATTGTCGATATCATCCATCAGCGCAGCGCTCGCAGACACAACCGCTGTGGTGGATTCTTGCACACGGCGCGTGGCTGTCTTGAATTTTTCCATGCTGAAATCAGGGCTGATCAGCATCGGATCCCCCTCAAGGCGCACAGACATGCCGTAGCGCGCTTCGATCTGGGCGATGTGCTCGCGCTTCTGGTTCATCAGGAAGTTGCTGATGCCAACAGGGCATTTAACCAACACTTCACGTGTGCGACGGCGGGTGCCCTCTTCCTCGATCTGGCGCAAAATGTTGAGCGCGAGGTTGTCGTCCGAGCGAATAAGCCCTGTGCCATGACAGCTTGGGCAAGGCTGTGTTGTCGCCTCGATCATACCGGGGCGCAAACGCTGACGGCTCATTTCCATCAGGCCAAAGCCCGAAATCCGGCCAACCTGAATGCGGGCCCGGTCTGTCTTGAGCTTGTCCTTCATCATCTTTTCGACTTTGGCGTTGTTGCGACGCTCGTCCATGTCGATGAAGTCGATCACGATCAGGCCAGCCAAGTCGCGCAGGCGCACCTGGCGCGCCACTTCTTCAGCGGCTTCAAGGTTTGTCTTGGTCGCGGTTTCCTCGATGCTGCCTTCTTTGGTGGCGCGGCCCGAGTTCACGTCAACCGCGACAAGCGCTTCTGTCGTGTCGATCACGATATAGCCACCAGACCTGAGTTGAACCGTGGGGTTGAACATCGAGCTGAGGTAGCTTTCCACTTGGTAGCGCGCGAACAGCGGCAGGCCTTCGTGGTAGTTTTTCACGTTCTTGGCGTGTGACGGCATGATCATTTTCATGAAGTCTTTGGCAATGCGGTAGCCGCGTTCGCCTTCCACCAGAACTTCGTCAATCTCGCGGCTGTAAAGGTCGCGGATCGAGCGTTTGATGAGGTCACCCTCTTCGTAAATTTTCGCAGGCGCGATTGACTTGAGCGTCAGCTCGCGGATCTGCTCCCAAAGGCGTTGCAGATACTCGTAGTCGCGTTTGATCTCGGGCTTGGTGCGTTTGGCACCCGCCGTGCGCACGATCAGGCCAGCGCCAGAAGGCACTTCAATTTCGTTCGCTATCTCTTTGAGTTTCTTACGGTCTGCGGCATGGGTGATCTTGCGGGAAATGCCACCACCGCGCGCGGTGTTGGGCATAAGCACGCAGTAGCGGCCAGCAAGGCTGAGGTAGGTTGTAAGCGCCGCGCCCTTGTTGCCGCGCTCTTCTTTGACAACTTGCACCAGCAAAATCTGGCGCACTTTGATCACTTCCTGGATCTTGTAGCGCTTGGGCCGTGGTTTACGTGGCGGGCGGATTTCTTCTTGGTCGTCTTCATCGGCGACACTTTCGATGTTCTCGTCTTTGGCGCTGGCTTCTTTCTTGCCGCGGCCTTCATCTGCGTCATCGTCGCTGTTGTCATCCTCTTCAGACTCGGTTTCTACAGCCTCACCGGCAGTGACATCCGCGTCGGCAGAATCCTCTTGGACACCCTCGTCAGCGGCGTCTTCAGCAGGCTCTTCAACAGGAGTCTCGGCCACGAGATCCATCGGAGAATGGCCTTCAAGCGTGTCAGCGCCAGCCTCCTCCAAGTCGATCGTTTCCATACCGCTGACTTCTGCTGTCACAACAGCATCTTCAGGCGTCTCGGCCTTGGCCGCTTTGCTGCGCGAGCGCGAACGGCGCTTTTTGGGTTTTTCAATTTCTTCGTCGTCGCGGGCCTTCATGGCCTCCGCATAGGCGCGCTCTTCTTCCATGAGCGCTTCGCGGTCAGCGACGGGGATTTGATAGTAATCAGGGTGGATTTCATTGAACGCAAGGAAGCCATGACGGTTCCCTCCGTAATCAACAAACGCCGCCTGAAGCGACGGTTCAACCCGTGTTACTTTTGCAAGATAGATGTTGCCAGCAAGCTGCCGGCGGCTTTCGGATTCAAAGTCAAATTCCTCAACCTTGTTTCCATCAACCACGACCACGCGAGTTTCCTCGCTGTGGGTGGCGTCGATAAGCATTTTCTTAGCCATGATGTCCATTTGCACGCAAAATCACCGAGCGCCCCTGGGGGTGCTGCGGCTTTGTTGTCGTGTCTATTTATGGCAATGTCAGTCGCGCATTCGGAGGGGGCGCGAACGCCCTCTGCTCTCGAACTCAATACTATGGCGCGCTTCATCGCGTTTCTTCTCCGACGCCTTTTGCTTTTGAAGGCCCAAGGCGCCCATTCATTGGCAAGTTTTTTAATCTTGCCGGTTCTTTCGGCCGTCAAAAGCGGCCAATTCATCCTGCTGGGGGTGCGCTGAGTGCGGTCACCCGAAGCAGAGAAACTCATGAAGGCAAAGCTAGGTTTGCCCTTACAGTCTACTTAATGCCACCAAGACGTAAAATACAATGGCAATCTGTCACAAAACCGATGCATTCGTGTTGGGCATCAGTCAAAGGCGTTGTTGCACCAGTGCCAATCGTCGCCCTCTTTGCTTGTGCAAAAATAGTCGACAGCGACACCGCCATTGGCGCGTCTGTCGGCAGCGTTCCAGTAAAGTTTGCGCCCCGCCCCCAGAATCCAGGGGTTAGAGGCCAGGTTTCGGCTTACGTTGAGCAGGCGAAGCACAGGCGCATCTTGCGTCAGGTCTATGTGCCGCCCGTCACGGGTTGGCACGATCAGCGCATCAATCTTTAGCCCGCCGCGGTCAATGCCACGCGGGCGAAAGCGCTCAAACGCATCGTCAAAGTCCGACGCATCCCGCTCGTTGATCAGCACATAGTCGATCCGCGCAGGCCGCGCTGACACTTCACGCAGAGTTGTGTCGTCAAGCTCGTAGAAAGGCAGGCTCAACAGATCGACTGACCCGTCAAAGTCGGCGGCCAGCAAGTCTTCGTGTTTCACCAGCAAAACCCGCGCCGCCATATGCTGTGATATGTTCCAGCAATTGTTGATACATTGGTCGTAAAGCCCTTCGAGCAAGACAGCCGTTTTTCCGGCAAACTCGGGCTTTGGGCCGACAACGGCCTTAGCTGCAACGCTTGCGCGCTGCTTGGCATAAGACTGCGCGTCATAGAGCGGATAGGTGAAGGCCAACAGCAGCGCTGCTCCCACAAGGCCCGCAGACACGACTGGCCGCTTGCGCAACAACGCAAGCCCCCAACACAGCACGCTCCAGTAAAACAAAAGCCCCGCTGCAATAGCGACAAACTCAAGCCAAGGCGGCGTCGGTATATACCCCGTCGTCGTCAACGCCATGCCACTTAGAGTGCCCAGCCCGATGATCGTGACAAACGCCATTACAGCGCTGCCAATGATCCAGAATGCATAAAAACCGCGTCCCATATCAGCAAGTTAGCAGCTTGCGCCTAACCAAGATAGTCCGAGCGCTGCAAAGCGTATTTGGCCATCTTCTCGTTCAGCGTGCGGCGTGGCAGGCAAAGCTCATCCATAACGCTGGCGATGCTGCCTTTGTGGCGGCGCATGGTGTTGTCAATCAGCATCCGCTCAAAGGCTTCCACGTATTCTTTCAGCGGCTTGCCTTCGGTGGTCATCACGGGCTGCATTTCGTCGTGATCGTTCATCAGAAGCGAGGTGATGCTGCCCGAGCCGCGCCGCGACTGTAGCACAGCGCGTTCGGCCACGTTGATCAGCTGACGTACGTTTCCGGGCCATGGCGCCTGCAAAAGCTGCGCGGCTTCCTGTGCCGTTACCTTGGGTGCATCACAGCCATACTCGTCGGCAAACTCGTCGGCGAGGCGCGTGAACAGCGTCAGGATGTCTTCGCCACGCTGGCGCAGCGGCGGCACGGTGATGCGCAAGGCCGCCAAGCGGTAGAACAAGTCATTGCGCAGCGCGTCTTCGACTGTGCGGTCTTGCTCTTGCAGGTTTGAAATCGCGACAATGCGGGTTTCCGGCGGGTTGCCCTCGTCGTTCATGAAGCTCAGCAAGCGTGCCTGCACGGCGTCAGACAGGGTTTCGATGTCTTCGAGCACCAATGTGCCGCCGCGGGCTTCTTCAACGGCAGGCAGCTGGCTGTCTTCTGGCAGCATCGGCCCGAACAGGCGTTTTGTCAGCGCGTCTTCTTCAAGCGCCGAACAGCTCACCAACACAAACTTCTTGCCAGCGCGCGCGCCGACTGCGTGTAAGGCGTGCGCAACAATGGTTTTGCCAGTGCCTGTCTCGCCATCAATCAGCACATGGCCGTCAGCTTGCCCAAGGTCGAGGATATCCTCCTTGAGGCGCTCCATCACGGGACTCACACCAATGAGTTTCTTCATCAGCTGGCCGCCGTCCGAGAGCTCGCGGCGCAGCATACGGTTGTCCATCGTCAAGCGGCGGGCGTTGGCGGCCTTCTTGGCCAGCTCTGTCATTCGGTCAGGGTTGAACGGCTTTTCCAGAAAGTCGAACGCACCTACGCGCATGGCTTCAACGGCCATCGGCACATCGCCGTGCCCTGTGATCATGATCACTGGCAAAGCGCTGTCCGCCCCCATCAGTTTTTTCAAAAACTGCATGCCGTCCATACCGGGCATCTTGATGTCGGAAATAACGATCCCGGGGTAATCAGGCCCCAGTTTCTTCAGCGCATCTTCCGCGCTCGGAAAGGTCTCGGTGTCGTAGCCAGACAGCGCCAACCATTGGCTGATGGATTGGCGCATATCCTGCTCGTCATCAACGATCGCGATTTTCATAGCCTTAGCCATAGTCTTCTCCTGGTCACTTCTTGTGCCTTATTCCGCCGCTTCTGCGGCATCTAATGTGGCGTCACCTTCCAAGATAGGAAGTTGCATTTCAAATACAGCCCCACCCGCCATAGAATTGCGCGCCGTCAGCCTTCCCCCGAGGTCGTTCACGATACCGGAGGAAATGGCAAGCCCGAGCCCGACGCCCTCACCGGGCTCCTTGGTGGTGTAAAACGGCTCGAAAAGTGCGTCGAGGTCGTCGATGCCGGGGCCATTGTCGCGCACTGTCAGCGTCGCGGTTTCGCCCGCCGCCAGGATCAACTCGACTTCAGGCTCGGCCACCAGTTTGGTGGCGTCCAGCGCGTTGCGAATGAGGTTGACCATAACCTGCTCGATGCGCACCCGATCACCCATGACCATGACAGGCCATTGCGGCAGAACACGGTCGATCTTGATGTGGCGCTGCTTAAGTTGAGGTTCCATCATCGACAGTGCCGAGGTCAATGCATCGCCCATGTTTATTGGGGAAAGCTGGTCTTGTCCCTTACGTGCATAGCTTTTCAGCTGCTTGGTGATTGCGCCCATGCGTTCGATCAGATCATCGATCCGCAGGAAGCTGGAAACGGCTTCCTCTGGGCGGTTGCGGCTCAGCAGAAGCCGCGCGCCTGCGAGGTAGGTTTTCATCGCGGCCAAGGGCTGGTTCAACTCGTGGCTGACAGCCGCCGACATCTCGCCCAAAGCGGCCAGTTTCGAGCTTTGCGCGAGGCTTTGCTCGGCCACTTTGAGCTGGCCTTGCATCTTCTCGCGCTCGGCGATTTCCCGCTGCAAACGGGCGTTGAGGCGGCGAAGCTCCGCCGACTCTCGCTGGAAGAGCGCGACGCGCACCGCCGACTTGCGGCTGAGCAGGTAAAACG
The DNA here is from genome assembly GCA_947497495.1 of uncultured Lentibacter sp. GTDB lineage: Bacteria > Pseudomonadota > Alphaproteobacteria > Rhodobacterales > Rhodobacteraceae > Lentibacter. The sequence continues at coordinate 25,505 of CANMGT010000002.1, read as the reverse complement.
CCAGCGACAGCAGCATCGCGAACACCATGATCTCGAGCGCCAAAACGCCGTTCACACGCTCGCGCACGCTGGCATAGGTGGTGAAAATAGCCATGCGCCAGCCTCGAAATGCCACGCGCGTTTCCTTGCGCATCACCGCCTCGCCCTGCACGTAGGCATCAGCGGGCAGCGAGGTCCAGTCTTGAGTTGCGCGGATTGCGCGTTGAATGGCGCTGTCGGCTGACTCGCGTTTGAGCGCATTCACTTCGCTTGAGCCGCGCCAACGTGGCTCTGTCGCCAGAATAATTGTCCCTTCACTGTTTGTGACCAGAACCGCGTCGGAAATACCCGCCCAGGCGCGCTCGAATTTCGCCAAATCGACCTCAACCAGGATCACACCGATGGTTTCGGCCTGGCTGGTCATCCGGCGCGCATAGACAAACCGGTAACCACCGCTTTCGCGCGCAACTGTTGTGAACAGCGTTTCGCTGGAGCGCAGAGCGTCTACGAAATAGGGCTGGCTGCGGTGCGCCTCACCAATGCGCGCGCGATCCGTCGCCGCAACTGTGCGCCCGCTTGCATCCAGCAAGATAAGAGAGGCCGCGCCGATCTCTTCGACAAAAGAGATAAGCCGCTGGGTTGATTGGCTAAAGTTGCCCGAGTTTAGCGCGCCGATCAAGGCAGGATCGCGACTCAGAAGCTGCGGCACAATCGAGTTGCGCTTGAGTTCGGAGATCAGGTTTCCAGAGTAAAGCGCAAGCCGAAGCTCGGCGCGGGTGCGGGTGTTTTCGGTAAAGCGTTGCGTCAGAAAGTGGTTGGTCACAGCCACCGTCACGACCGCCAGCAAAAGCAGGACCACAAACAGCAACCGCATACGCCAACTCAAGGTCGTGGGGCGCTCCTGTGGGGATGTAGCGGGTGTGGCAACAGGCTTCATAACGCTAGATTATAGGTGTGAAGCCGCCCTCACAAGGCAGAGCCTTTTAGGCAAGCGCCATTGCGCTCATGAGGCCGTCAAACATCGCCTTGCCGTCGGTGCCGCCATGGCTTGGCTCGGCCATGCGCTCGGGATGTGGCATCATGCCAAGAACGCGGCGGTTCTTGCTGACAACGCCAGCAATATCCGCGACCGAGCCGTTGGGGTTGTCGACGTAGGTAAAGGCGATGCGCCCCTCGCCTTGCAGCTGCGCCAGTTTTGCGTCGTCAACGTAGTAGTTGCCGTCATGGTGCGCGATCGGCACGGTCACTTCCTGACCGGCGGTGTAGTCTGTCAGGTAATCGGTTTCACAGGCCTCAACGCGCAGAGCCACAGGCTTGCAGATATACTTGAGGTTGGCATTGCGGCGCAAAGCTCCCGGCAGAAGCCCTGTCTCTGTCAGAACCTGAAAGCCGTTGCAAATGCCAAGCGCGTAACCGCCCCGCTCAACATGTGCTACAAGTGAGCGGCAGATCGGAGAGTTGGCTGCAATCGCGCCACAGCGCAGATAGTCGCCAAACGAAAAGCCACCGGGAACCGCCACCAAGTCGACGCCTGAGGGCAGTTCGGTGTCTTTATGCCAAACCATTTCAACGTCGGCCCCTGCGCGTTCAAGCGCGACTTGCAGGTCTCGGTCACAGTTTGATCCGGGGAAGACAATGACAGCAGCTTTCATGGGGTCTCTCCTTCGCGCAGCGCGCTAAACAAGCTCAGTAAGGCTAACTCGGTTAAACAAGCTCGATGGTGTAGCTTTCGATCACCGTGTTGGCGAGCAGCTTCTCGCACATCTCGGTGACGGTGGCCTCTGTGGTGCCCGCCGCCAGATCAAGCTCGATAACCTTGCCCTGACGCACACCTTCAACGCCGTCAAAGCCAAGGGCGCCAAGCGCGTGGCGCACAGCCTCGCCCTGCGGGTCAAGAACACCGTTTTTCAACATTACATGTACACGCGCTTTCATTAGGCTTACCCCTTAGCAGTCTTAGTTGATCAAAGTCGGTTTGATAGGCGTCGCGCCTTTGGGCATAACGCCCAAGCGTTTGGCCACTTCGCTGTAAGCGTCCGTCAGCGAGCCGAGGTCGCGGCGGAACACATCCTTATCAAGCTTCTGGCCTGTCTCGATGTCCCACAGCCGGCAGCTGTCAGGGCTGATCTCGTCTGCGACGATCAAACGCTGGAAGTCGCCTTCATATACGCGGCCGATCTCGATCTTGAAATCAACCAGCTTGATGCCGACACCGTACATAACGCCTGACATAAAGTCGTTCACCCGCAGCGCGAGGCTCAAGATGTCGTCCATGTCTTGCTGGCTGGCCCAGCCAAAGGCGGCGATATGCTCTTCTGACACCAGCGGATCGCCCAGCTTGTCGTCTTTATAGCAATATTCCACAATCGGGCGCGGCAGGGCTGTGCCCTCTTCAATGCCAAGGCGCTTGCTCATGGAGCCCGCCGCAAAGTTGCGCACGATAATTTCAAGCGGAATAATCTCGCAAGCGCGCACCAGTTGCTCGCGCATGTTGAGCCGCTTGATAAAGTGGTTGGGAACGCCGATCGCAGTCAGGCCGTTCATGAAATATTCAGACAGCATGTTGTTCAACACGCCTTTGCCTTCAATCACGTCTTTCTTTTCAGCGTTAAAGGCTGTTGCATCGTCTTTGAAGTATTGCACAATCGTGCCGGGCTCTGGCCCCTCAAAGAGTGTCTTTGCTTTGCCTTCATAGATTTTAGTGCGCCGTGCCATAGATGGGCTCCAATCTCGCGCCCTCAAAGTGAGTCTGAGGGCCTTGCGCTTCTCTTATGCCATAGGCCTCATTGTCGCAAGGCATCAAGCCATGCCGATCAAGGGGTTGCGCCCAACAGTCGCTAAAGGCATATGTATCTGCGAGTTTTAACCTTGCGAGGAGGATGCAAGATGTCCACTTTTGATAACCGCGAACAGGCGTTTGAAAACAAATTCGCCCATGATGCCGATATGCAGTTCAAAGCTGACGCGCGCTGCAACAAGCTTTTGGGCCTTTGGGCCGCCGAGCTTTTGGGCAAATCCGGCGAAGAAGCCGCCGAATACGCCAAAGAAGTCGTCAAAGCCGACTTTGAAGAAGCAGGCCACGAAGACGTTGTGCGCAAGCTTGTCGCCGACTTGGGTGACAAGGCCGACGCCGACACGATCCGCGCCAAACGCGCCGAGATCCTGCCGCAAGCCAAACACGAAGTGATGACAGAAGCCGATTAAGCTTCCTTTGCTTACGCTCTATCAAGCGCCGCTCCAGACTGGGGCGGCGTTTTTTTGTGGCGCATTTTAGCTGTTAACGCTCCCCAAACCTGGGTCTGCAACTGTGTCACTGGGTGGCTTGGTAAAGACTCAGGGTGAGAATGCAGTTTACAAGAACAATCGTCGCGCCGGGGCTGCGTATTGCAAAACACGGCTTTCCGTTTTTGGCCGCCGTAACCTGCCTGTGGCTGCTTTCCCACCAGCTGGCTGCTCTTGACACCGCCGCCCTGGCGGCGGGTTTTTCGCAAATCGCGCCTGTGCAATGGGCCTTGGCCCTGCTTGCCACCTGCGCCAGCTTCTGGGCCGTTGGGCGCTATGACGCTGTTTTGCACCGCCATTTCAACACAGGCGTTGCGCTGGATGATGCTGTAAAAAGCGGCGCAGCGGCGATCGCCTTTTCCCAGACCGTCGGCTTTGGCCTGCTCTCGGGGAGTTTTGCACGCTGGCGTATGCTGCCCGGCCCGCCGCTTGCAACAACTGCCTCGATCACGCTGCTCTGCGCGCTGTCCTTCCTGCTCGCGCTGGGCTTTATCATTGCGTTCAGCTGTCTGCTGCTGATGCCGCAAACGGCCTACTGGGCCTTGCCAGCGGTGGCTGCGTTCCTGCTCGTCCCCGTCTTTGCCCTGTTGAAGCCCACGCTTTCGCTGCCCTTTGGCAAACGCCTCACATTGCCAAGCCTGCCCGCGATGGGCGCTCTGACAGGGCTCACGTTTCTGGACACGCTGTTTGCGGCGCTGGCCCTTCTGATCTTGCTGCCCGGCGGAGGCACAATTGGCATGACGCAGCTTTTGCCCGCCTTCCTGCTGGCGCTTGGCGCGGGCATCCTCTCGGGCAGTCCCGCAGGGCTTGGCCCGTTCGAACTGGCCCTGTTTGCGCTTTTGCCGCAACTGCCCGAACCTTCGCTGGCGGCGGGCATTCTCGCATTCCGGCTGGTTTACTACGCGATTCCGGCTGCGCTGGCAGGGCTTTTTCTGGCCTTTGTGGCGCCGCAAAAGCACACCCGCGCAGTTTCCCCTTTGCTGGCGCCGCTTGTGCGCCCGAGCGCGCGCGTCATTGCCCATGCCAAACGCTCCGAGCTGGGCGTTGTCCGCCAGAACGGCGCCGAGCTTTTGCGCGCGGCTGGCTCCGCGGCTTACGCTGTCAAAACCCCGCAAACCCTAACGGCGCTGTTTGACCCCGCCGAAGGGCGCGTCGCAGCACTTCTGCCCAGCCTGAAACAGTCCGCGCGCGACAGCAACCGCCTGCCTGTGCTCTACAAATGCAGCGCCCGCATCGCGCTTTCCGCGCGCGCCAGCGGCTTCGCACTGGCCCATATCGCCGACGAAGCCCTGATCAACCCGCAGAGCTTCAACCTTGCTGGCCCCGCGCACCGCCAACTGCGGCGCAAGCTGCGCCAGGCGGCCAAAAGCGATGTGCACATAACCTGCCCCTCCGTACTGCCCTTTGCCGACATGGAAGTGATCGACACGGCCTGGAGCGCACGCAACAAAGGCGCGCGCGGCTTCTCGATGGGACGCTTTGAGCGCGACTATCTGGCAGGCCATCTTGTCTATCTGGCCCATCAGGGCAGCCGCCTGATCGGGTTTGTGAGCTTTCATGTCAGCGCCCATGAGCTTTGCCTTGACCTGATGCGCTCAAGCGATGACGCCCCAAGTGGCACGATGCATGCTCTCATATGTCAAGCCATTGGAGACGCCTCAAAATCTGGCCGTACCAAACTGTCACTTGCCGCCCTGCCTGCGCGCCATAACAGCGCCTATCTGGGCCGTCTGATCTCGCATATTTCGGGCAGCGCGGGGCTGGCGCAGTTCAAAGACAGCTTTTCGCCGCGCTATTCCCCGCTCTACATCGCCGCGCCAACCCGCTTCAGCCTCGCCATCGCCATGGTTGATCTCGCCCGCTCCATCCAGCGGCCAGACAGCGGCAACCGCGCGCCAGCCTTTCAGCAACATGCGCGCAGCTCATCATCTACATGACAGTTATGAGTTTGCCTAAAGCCGCGTTCTGTGCGACTGGAAACCAAATTAAACACAAGGGTATCCCGCCATGACATCTCCCCTTCAAAAGCTCCTTGCCGAACGCGACTGGCTGCTCGCCGACGGCGCAACCGGCACCAACTTGTTCAACATGGGCCTCGGCGCCGGTGATCCGCCCGAGTTCTGGAACGTAGACGAACCCGCCAAAATCACTGCGCTCTACAAGTCTGCGGTTGATGCCGGCTCTGATATCTTCCTCACCAACTCGTTCGGTGGCAACGCCGCGCGCCTCAAGCTGCATAACGCCGCAAATCGCGCCCGCGAGTTGTCGCGCGTTGCCGCCGAAATCGGCCGCGAAGTCGCCGACCGCGCCGACCACAAAGTGATCGTCGCAGGCTCTGTCGGCCCGACAGGCGAAATCATGGCGCCGATGGGTCAACTTACCCATGAAATCGCTGTCGAGATGTTTCACGAACAGGCCGAAGGGCTGAAAGAAGGCGGCGCTGATGTTCTCTGGGTCGAGACGATATCCGCCCCCGAAGAATACGCCGCCGCCGCCGAAGCCTTTGCCCTCGCCGACATGCCTTGGTGCGGCACGATGAGTTTTGACACCGCGGGCCGCACGATGATGGGTTTCACCAGCGCAGACCTCGCAGCCCTTGTTGAAAAGCTGCCCAACCCGCCGCTCGCCTATGGCGCAAACTGTGGTGTCGGTTCGTCCGACCTGTTGCGCACAGTTCAGGGCTTCACAGCCCAAGGCAGCACCCGCCCGATCATCGCCAAAGGCAACGCCGGCATACCGAAATACGTTGATGGCCACATCCACTACGACGGCACGCCTGAGCTTATGGCCGAATATGCACTGCTCGCCCGCAATAGCGGTGCACGCATCATTGGCGGCTGCTGTGGCACCATGCCAGAGCACCTCAGAAGCATGCGCGAAGCTCTTGAAACCAAACCAAAAGGCGACAAGCCAAGTCTGGAAGAAATCGCCGAAAAGCTGGGCGCGTTCTCCTCCCCGACTGACGGCACGGGCGACGCCGAGGCAGGCCCGACACGCCGCAACCGCCGCCGCAAGAGCTAAGCCCTTGGCTGGCTTGCCGCGTGGTTTTCGCACCGCGCGGCAAGCCAGTCGCTCAGGAAAATGCAAATGAGTCGGCATTGACGCCCTCCATGTCGCAATTCGGCCAGTGCTTGTGCGACATTCTGGCAGAAGCTGACTTGAACACGTTGACCACCACAACGCCCATTAAAGGATTCAGAAATGTCCGACCAAGAAGACGATATCATCCTCGCAGAACTCGACGATGACGAGCTTGTCCAGCAAATGTTTGATGACCTCTACGATGGCCTCAAAGAGGAAATCGAAGAAGCGGTCAACATCCTGCTTGAGCGCAAATGGGAGCCCTACCGCGTGCTCACCGAAGCGCTTGTTGGCGGCATGACAATCGTCGGACAGGACTTCCGCGATGGTATCCTTTTTGTCCCCGAAGTTCTACTCGCTGCAAACGCGATGAAGGGCGGCATGGCCATCCTCAAGCCGCTTCTGGCTGAAACAGGCGCACCGCGCGTCGGCGGCATGGTCATCGGCACAGTCAAAGGCGACATCCACGACATCGGCAAAAACCTTGTTGGCATGATGATGGAAGGCGCTGGTTTTGAAGTAGAAGATATCGGCATCAACAACTCGGTTGAGGCCTACCTTGAAGCCATCGAAGAGCACAAACCCGAGATCCTCGGAATGTCGGCCCTTCTCACAACAACCATGCCTTACATGAAGGTCGTGATCGACACGATGGTTGAGCAAGGCATCCGCGATGACTACATTGTTCTCGTGGGTGGCGCACCACTCAACGAAGAATTCGGCAAAGCCATCGGCGCCGACGCCTACTGCCGTGACGCTGCTGTTGCGGTTGAAACAGCAAAAGAACACGTCGCGCGCAAGCACAACCAAGCCGCCGGCTAAGCCTGCAAAGCTCATGCTTTCAAAGGCCCGCCGGCACCTTTCCGCGCGGGCCTTTTTCTTGGAGCTCCCATGCTACCAAACGACAAAACATTGACAGAACAAGGATTTGAAGACCTAAGCTCAAGTCGCATGATGCTCATCGCTTGCGGCGCTTTGGCCCACGAAATTCTGGCGATCAAACGCCTCAACGGATGGGATCACCTTGATCTGAAGTGCCTTCCCGCCAACTTGCACCTCTATCCAGAACGTATCACCGAAGCTGTCGAGGAAGCCGTTCTCAAACACCGCAAAACCCACGACAATATCTTCGTGGTCTACGCGGATTGCGGAACAGGCGGGCTGCTTGAAGCGAAATGCACCGAGCTTGGCGTCAAAATGGTCGCGGGGCCGCATTGCTATTCCTTCTTTGAGGGCAATGAAGCTTTCGCCGCGCATGACGACGAAATCACAGCCTTCTACCTCACCGATTTTCTGGTCAAACAGTTTGATGCCTTCGTCTGGAAGCCGATGGGCCTCGACAGACACCCGGGCCTCAGAGACATGATCTTTGGCAACTACACCAAACTCGTCTACCAAGCCCAAGTCCGTGATCCGGCGCTGGAAGCCAAAGCCCAAGACTGCGCCAAACGCCTCGGCCTCGTCTATGAATACCGCTTCACAGGCTACGGTGACCTCGCCACAACACTCACCGAAAACGTTACAACCGGCTGACTTTCTTGCAGATTTGCTTGTTGCCGAAGCTACGCCACACGTGGCCGAATTTAGCGCAGCCAAATTCGAAGCCAAGCAAGCTTACGCCGACAGCGCCGCTTGTGCCACAGTCCTGATCCGTTCGATCATAGCGCGCACACCGTTGGAGCGCTGCGCTGACAGATGCTCGTTCAACCCCAGCCGCGTCATCTCCGCCAAAGCGTCCACTTTGACAACGGCCTCCACAGGCACCCCGTTGTAAAGCTTGGCCAAAACGGCCACCAGCCCACGCACGATCATCGCATCGCTGTCGCCTTCAAAGCTGAAAACACCGTCCTCGATCTTCGGGTGCAACCAGACTTGGCTCGCACATCCGTCAACCTTTGTCGCAGGCACTTTCAAAGCCTCGTCCAGGGGCGCCATAGCCTTGCCCAACTCGATGACATGCGCATAGCGCTCTTCCCAGTCGTCCAGAAACTCAAAATCCTCAACGATCTCTTCAAACGCCTGCGTTGCCATGGTCTTATCCTCTTGTTCTCCCTCCCAGATAGGCAGCACAGAGGCAAACGTCCAGCCCTTGGCTTTTAGACGCTTTTCAAGTCCGCCCTAATCAGGTAAATCATGGCCAACTGATAAGGGGCAAGCACATGCGCATCCTACTGACGACAGCTTTGGTTACTGCGCTGGCCCTGCCAGGCTGCGGTTATATCCGTGACTCGCGGATCAATCCGGCCAATTGGTTTGGCAAAAGCCGCGCTGAGGCTGTCGACGCTCAGCCAACCAACCCGCTGTTGCCGCGCAAATCAAGTTTTGCCCGCCCCGAGGCCGTCTATGCCGGTGTTCCGGTTCAGCAAATCCTTGACCTCAAAGTCGAACGCACAGCTGGCGGCGCTGTCGTGCGCGTTGTCGGGCTCAGCTCAACACTTGGCGCCTATGACGTGCTCCTTGAGCCAGCCGAAGACGACGAGGAGAGCAGCACGCTCGAGTATACGCTCAAAGCCGCCTACTCAAAGAAGTCGCGGCCCAACGCCCCTGCCACCAGCCGTGAAGTTGTCGCGGCAGTTTTTGTCTCTGACGAGGCTCTGGAAGGTGTGCGCACGATCCGCGTGACAGGCGAAACCAACGCCCGATCCGTCCGCAGATAACCTGTGAGCAGGTAAGTCAGTTAGGCGCGCCCGTTCTCGCGTGATCAGATCTCGCCTGCTCAGACTTCGATAATCTGGACAGTCCGGCCTTTTACGGCCAAGCCTATCTCGCCCTCACAAAGCCGTAGCGCATCATGGCCGAAGGCTTCCTTGCGCCAGCCTTTGAGCGCGTTCAGGTCGCGCTCGCCCGAGGCGATCATATCAAGCTCGGAGGCTGTCGCGATCAGTTTTGACGCCACGCCCATGTTCTCGGTTTTGGCCTTGAGCAACACCCGCAACATGTCTGCCAGCGCAACGTTGATGTTTTGCTTGTCAAACCGCTTGTCGACTTGCGGCATGTCTTCGGGTTTGCACGCAAGGCCCGCCTTTACCGCGGCCAGGATGCCCTCGGCGATCTCGCCTTTGCGGGCTTCACGCATCAAAAGCCGCGATCGGCCCAGTTCGCCCATGTCCTTGGGTTTGGTCGAGGCCAACTCTGTCAGCGCATCGTCCTTGAACACACGGCTGCGCGGCACGTTGCGCGACTGCGCATAGCCTTCGCGGAACTTCGCAAGCTCCGCCACGATCGCCATAAACTTGCCCGAGTGGGTGCGCGTTTTAACCCGCTTCCAAGCCTCTGACGGCTTGATCTGGTAGGTGTCGGCTGACTGCAAAACAGCCAGTTCTTCGCGCACCCATTTCTCGCGCTGGCTCTTGCGCAAAGCGTCTTCAAGATGCTCGTAGACAATGCGCAAATGCGTCACGTCGGCCAGCGCGTAATTCTTTTGCGCATCGGTCAGCGGGCGGCGCGACCAGTCGGTAAAGCGGCTTGTCTTGTCGACAGTCTCTTTCGCGATCTTGCGCACCAGCGTTTCATAGCCCACCTGCTCGCCAAACCCGCAGACCATCGCCGCGATCTGGGTGTCAAACAGCGGCTCGGGGATAACCTTGCCATCATGGAAAAAAATCTCGAGGTCTTGCCGCGCGGCGTGAAACACTTTGACAACGCCCTTGTCGGCCATCAAGTCCCACAGGGGCTGCAAATCAAGGCCCTCAACCAGCGGATCAACCAAAACGGCGCTATCGTCGCCTTCGCGCGGCATGGCCAGCTGCACAAGGCAGAGCTTGGCGTAGTAGGTGCGCTCACGCAAAAACTCGGTATCGACAGTGACATAGTCAAACGTGGCCGCCTCTTTGCAGAACGCGTCGAGGGCTTCGGTTGTCGTGATGGTGATCATATGGTCAGAAATCTTTCAAAAGTTACACTGCCTATACGCGAGCTGATTTGGAAATAAAAGCTCAAGGCAGAAGCACGGGTGTCTTGTCTCCCGCGGCGAAGCGTTTGAGCACTGCGGGGTAAAGCCTGTGTTCCTGCATAAGCACTTTGGCAGCAAGGCTTTCGGCGGTGTCATCCCCGGAGATAGGCACAGTGGCCTGGCCCAAAATCGGCCCATCATCAAGCTTGGCGGTGACTTCATGCACGGTGCAGCCTGCCTCGCTGTCGCCCGCCTCCAAGGCGCGCGCATGGGTGTGCAGGCCTTTGTATTTGGGCAAAAGCGATGGGTGGATGTTCAGCATCCGCCCGTCCCAGTTCTCGATAAAGCTCGCGGTCAGCACCCGCATAAAGCCCGCAAGGCAGATGATATCCGGCTGATGCGCTTCCAGAACGTGCTGCAATTCAGCCTGAAAAGCTTCGCGGTCGCCCTTGTAGGGCCTGTGATCAACCACGGCCGTGGGTACGCCAAGGGCGGCGGCTTTGGACAGCCCGCCCGCCCCTTCGGAGTTGGCCAGCACAAGGCAGGGCCGCGCGGGATGCGCGCCCACCATGCTCTCAACCAGCGTGACCATGTTGGAGCCGCCCCCCGAGATCAGGATCGCGACACGTTTCACTTAAAGGCTACCCGAGTAAGACACGCCGTCGCCCGCTGTGACGCGGCCCATCTTGTAAACAGCCTCGCCCTCAGCAGTGAGCAGCGCGGCCAGTGTGTCGGCCTCGGCCGCGTCAACCGCCAGCACCATGCCAACACCCGAGTTGAACGTCTTGAGCATCTCGGATTGCGCCATGTTGCCCGTCTCGCCCAGCCATTTGAACACGTCGGGAAGCTCCCAAGCGTTCAAGTCAATCTCGCAGCCAAGCCCCTCGGGCAGCACCCGCGGGATGTTTTCGCTGAGGCCGCCGCCTGTGATGTGGGCCAGCGCATGCACGCCGCCCGCGCGGATCGCCGCCAGCGCCTGCTTCACGTAAAGCCGCGTTGGCGTCAGCAAAGCCGCGCCGAGCGTGCCGTCTGCCCAAGGGCAGTCTGCGTCCCAGCCAAGGCCCGAGACCTCGACCAGCTTGCGCACGAGGCTGTAACCGTTTGAGTGCACACCGTTTGAGCCAAGCCCAAGCAGCACGTCGCCCTCTTTCACACCGCTCGGCAAATCGCTGCCGCGTTCCATCGCGCCGACGCTAAAGCCCGCCAAGTCAAAGTCGCCGTCAGGGTACATGCCCGGCATTTCGGCTGTCTCGCCGCCGATCAGCGCACAGCCAGACAGCTCGCAGCCCTTGGCGATGCCTTCGATGATGCGTGCCGCCACGTCCATCTCGAGTTTGCCAGTCGCGAAGTAGTCTAGAAAGAACAGCGGTTCGGCGCCTTGGCAGACAAGGTCGTTCACGCACATCGCCACCAAGTCAACGCCGACACCGTCAACTTCGCCTGTGTCAATCGCGATCCGCAGCTTGGTGCCGACACCGTCTGTTGCCGCAACCAGTATCGGGTCAACATAGCCCGCAGCTTTCAGATCAAACAAAGCGCCAAAACCGCCAAGCCCCGCCATAACGCCCGAGCGCTGCGTGCGCTTGGCCGCTGGCTTGATGCGCTCGACAAGCGCGTTGCCTGCGTCAATGTCCACACCCGCATCTGCGTAAGTGATCCCGTTTTTACCTGTCATAGCAGCCCCCGAATTTCGCTTGGCTCTGCCTTAAAACATCACACCCCCCATAGCAACTCTAAGACTTGACGCGCCCGTCCCGTCTGGTAGCTAAAGCATCAGGCGGGCCTGTAGCTCAGTTGGTTAGAGCAGAGCGCTCATAACGCTTTGGTCGTAGGTTCGAGTCCTACCGGGCCTACCACTTCATTCGCCACCTCCGACAACACAGCTGATTCGACACATGCTGCGGGTCTCACTCGCCGTCCTGACGCCTCACAGCCTAACAAACTGGCCATCTTGATCTGGCGCAATACGCTGGCCATTTGCGTTGCTGTATAGTTCTCTCTAGTCATTGGAGCGTTCATTACGGCAGCGCCACACAACAGAGTGCGCCTGCCTGATAGGCCTTCTGAGGGCCTTGGGGGAAGACATGAAGACCAAAGTTACAACACGCTTTGGGCCCTTTGGGCGTTTGGCGCCATGAGGGTTGTTAAACACATCACCATGGTCCTTCTGGGGCTTGGCATTGCATTGGCCATTCTGGTAGCGAGCACGCTCATGTTGGGGCGCAGCTATGGCAGCACTCTGACCAAGCCCACATCCGGCGCGCTTGAGGATGTTGCCAGTTGCTGTAGCAACGTTGAGCCCTACCCCGGCTGGATCGGGCGTGCGGGGCTTGCTATGTCTTCAACGCTGGGCCGTGTTGCGGCTGTGGTCGTCTACCGTGACGGACATCTTATGAGCTTCCCTGAGGCGACAAGCTATCTGGCGCGCCACTTGCAGCCGCTTGATCTGATCGCAATCCAGTCAGACGGGCATTTGTCGCACGCCATGTTGCCCGGCAAGTTTGGCCATATCGCCGTTTACCTCGGCAGCGAGGCCGAGCTGCGTGCCTTGGGCCTTTGGGAGCATCCGGCGATTGCGGCGCAGCATGATTTGCTGAAAAACAGCCGCGCCATTCTCGAAGCTGATCGCAAAGGTGTACATCTGGCGACGTTTCGCTCGCTGTACGACGCCGACAGCATGGCGCTTTTGCGCCCGCAACTGACAGAGGCCAAACGCCTGAGCGCGCTCAAGAAGATGGTCAGCCAGATCGGAACACCGTTTGACTTTCGCTTTGACGCCGAGGATGGCACTCGCCTGTTCTGCGCCGAGCTGATCGCGCAGGCTATCCCCGAGTTGCAGCTGCCGCAATGCGAGGCCTACGGGCGCTTTACCATCCTGCCCGATCAAGTCGCCTATCTCGCCACGGCCAACGAGGGCCAGCTAAGCCTTGAAGCCTATGCTTACGCGAGCGAAGAGAGCTGGGAGAAAGGCGACGCTGCGAGTTTGCGCAAATCTCTTGATCTGGCATGGGAACAGCCGGTGTTCCGGTGAGGCAAACGCCGCAAGCCTATCCCAGATAGGCCATTGAGTGCTCAAAGACAAAGACGAAGACAAACGCCCAGATCAGAAGCATGGCGCGCGCGGGCCAAACCATGTCGGGCCGCCAAAGCGCCAGCCGGAAGCCGAGAAGCACAAGCAGCGGGTCTGATATCAGCCGGTTGAGCCAGTGCTCGTGGCCTTGCAGCCAATCGCGTAGCGCCTCACCGCCGCTTCCGGCTTCCAGCGTGTATTCCAGCGCCTCCCACGCAAAGGCCAGCAACAAAGTGATCAGGCTGAGGCTCAAAGCGCTGTGGCTGCGCGTGGGCCGTGGCGCCCCTGCGGGCGTTGCAACACCCGTCAGCGCCTGCGCGAGCAGCAGCGGCACGCCCCCCAAAGCGACACCGAACAAGAAATGGCTCACCGACCAGAGATCAAGCAACGCCGCGCCTTTGTGACCTATAAACTCCACGCTGCCCCCATGATGGTGTAGGTGATCAGCATGACCACGCCGCAAGCGCCATAAACCGCCGCAAGCCAGCCAGCACTCGTGATACCCTGCACGCGTTCCGAACGCAGGATGGGCAGGAAAACCAGCTGATACGTCAGGATCGTCACGAGAATGCCGCTCGCGATATCAACAAGGTAGTGATTGCGCACCAAAACCACGCAGAGGCAAATCGCGACAAACACAGCGAAAAAGGCGCGCCTGTGCTCGGGCCTCGAAAAATGTCCCGCAAATATCCATGCGATCGCCGCGTGGCTTATGTGTGCCGACGGAAAGACATTCCAAGGTGTCGCGTTGTCGTAGGCATACTGCGTCAGCCCGCCAAGCCAGCCATGCTGCGCCAGAATTTCAGGTGGGACGCGCAGGGAAATGCTGGCCGGAAATATCTGCCAGATGGTGAACTCGGCCAAAGTGCCCGCCAGAACCGCGAGATACAGCGCCCGAAAGACGCGCCTGTCATAGGTTCTGAAGGCCAGCACATAAGCAAACACCATGAGGCCAAGCACCCATGTCATCAGATAAGGCAGGATAAAAACCGGCACATAAGGCACGAGCCGATCAAGCGGGGTTTCCAGCAATGCGCCGTAATCGCGGGTGCCATTGTCCAGCACATAGCCGCTGACGTTATAAAGCAGACGGTGGATGATCATCACCGCCGGAATGCTCAGCGCTTCAAGACAGAACCGCAGCCTTTCAGCGCGGTCAGTCTTGCGCGCAACCCCCAAAGTCACTTCGTCCAAAACGCTCTCCCCTGCGGCTGATTTTACGCGCCCGAACACGGCATTACAATTCGCAATGCCGCTCTGCCAGCTATGCGCGAGTTGCATGTGTGGCGCATTGTGCAATAACTGGCGTGCAAAGCGCTGCAGGCCGTACGCGCAAAGGACACCCGATGCAACTGCCAGCCAACCTCCCTCTGACGATCGCGTTGATTGCGCTCGGCGGCGTGGGCGGGCTTCTGGCGCAACTCTTCAGGTTGCCGCTTCCATTTCTGCTGGGAAGCCTGTTCGCCACGGCCCTGGTCGCCATTCTTGCCAACAACAAACTGCCGGAAAACTACGGCTTTCCTACATCAGTCCGCGTGCCTTTTATTGCCCTCATCGGCGCGGTTATCGGCGCGCAAGTCACGCTTGAGCTGGTCTTGTCGCTGCACGCACTTTTGCCCTCGATGCTGGCGATCGTGCTGTTTGTCATTCTCGCGCAGGCCCTGAACTATGGAATCTTTCGCCGCATTGGCGGCTATGATGGGCCGACAGCCTTCTACTCCGGTGCACCGGGCGGCTTGATCGAATCGATCACCCTTGGGGAAGCCTCAGGGGCCGACGCCCGCATTCTGGTGACCCAGCAGTTCCTGCGCATCATCTGGGTGCTGACACTTGTGCCACTTGGTCTGTCGCTCTACCTCGGATACCCCGTTGGAAGCTCCAGCGGGCTTTCACTGGGCGGGGGCGCGGTCAACGCGCTCAACTACCCGCAGGCCGCCCTGATCGTGCTGTTTGGAATCGTTGGAGGCAAGGCCATGCGCCTGCCGGCATGGCAGCTCACCGGCGCCTTGGCGGTTTCGGCGGGCTTTGCGCTCATGGGCCTGCCCTTGAGGCTGCCGGACTGGCTTATCTTTGCCGCGCAAGTCGTTGTCGGCACCTCTCTCGGGATGCGCTTTGCAGGGATGAACACAGCCCTGCTGCTCAAGGGCGCATGGCTTTCGGCGCTCTCGGTGAGTGGCATGTTCGTGCTCGGCGGGCTTATCGCTTATGCCCTGCTCGGCCTGACAGACCAAGCCTATGAAGTTCTGTTCATCACCTTCGCGCCGGGCGGGGTGAACGAAATGGCGCTTGTCGCTCTCTCGCTTGGGGCCAACCCCGCTTTTGTGACACTGCACCACATCTTTCGCATCATCGTGACCGTGCTTATGCTCGGATTTGCCTCAAAGCACATCGCAGGCGCGAATTGACAGGGTGGCGCAGCTCACGTTATTGAACAAGTGTTCATTTACGCCACGGGAGAGACAACATGCGTATCAACACCACAAAAGCAGTCGTTACAGGCGGCGCCTCGGGCTTGGGCGAAGCCACTGCGCGGCACCTGCGCGAGGGCGGTGCAGCGGTTACCCTACTTGATCGTGACACAGAGCGCGGCGCAGCAGTGGCAGCCGAAATCGGCGCAACCTTCGTTGAGACAGACGTTACCGACGAAGCCTCGGTTGCCGCAGCGATTGCCAAGGCCAAAGAAACAATGGGCGGCCTCACCTGCGCCGTCAACTGTGCGGGTATCGCCATTGGCGAGAAAACACTCGGCAAAGACGGCCCGCACCGCCTTGATGCTTTCAAACGCACCATTGACATCAACCTCGTTGGCTCCTTCAACGTCTCGCGCCTCGCAGCAGCCGAAATGGCGCAAAACGCCCCTGAACCTGACGGCGCGCGCGGCGTGATCATCAACACCGCCTCGATCGCAGCCTTTGACGGCCAGAAGGGCCAGTCGGCCTATGCGGCCTCAAAAGGCGGCGTTGTCGGCATGACCCTGCCGATGGCGCGCGACTTGGCGCGCGAGGGCATCCGCGTGATGGCCATCGCACCCGGCATCTTCATGACGCCGATGCTCGCGGGCCTGCCCAAGGAGGTGCAAGACCAGCTGGCGGCTTCCGTCACCAACCCTCCCCGCCTCGGAGACCCGAGTGAATATGCGAGGCTTGCAGGGTTCATCATCGAATGCGGCTACCTGAACGGCGAAGTGATCCGCATCGACGGCGCGCTTCGGATGCAGTGAGGGCAATTTTCTTTAAAGAAAATTATCAAGAAAATTCGAATTTTCTTGGCGCGCCTGCCGCAAAGGTTAACGCTAAACTGTATGCACGCGTTCTGCACGGAGAGCTGCATACAGTGCTGCATACCTTAGGCACAGCCGATTTGAGGCCGCGTTAACTATAGCGCGGCCTTTTCTTCAAGCATTAACCATTCTTCTTCCGCATCCGACAACGCCTCGTGACGTTCGACCAAAGCATCCGAGGCCTTGCTGAATTTCAGCGGCTCTTCGGTGAAGAGATTGGGCTGCAGCAAGAACTCTTCGAGCTTGGCGATCTCGGCTTCAAGCCGCTCGATCACTTTTGGCAACTCCTCCAGACGGTGCTTCTCCGAGAAGCTGATCTTGGCTTTTTGTTGCGCCTTGTCTTGCTTTACGTTCCCCTTGGAAGATTTTGATTTTGCATCATTACTTTCCGAAGCATCTTTGGGTTTCTGCGCCTGATAGTCGCTCCAACCGCCTGCATAAACCGTGGCGGTTCCGTTGCCTTCCATCGCCACGGTGAGCGAGGCAACGCGATCCAGAAAGTCGCGGTCGTGGCTGACAAGCAGCACAGTGCCGTCATAGGTGTCGAGCAGTTCTTGCAACAAATCGAGCGATTCGACGTCCAAGTCATTGGTCGGTTCGTCGAGCACCAGCAAATTACTCTCTTTGGCCATCAGTTTGGCCAGCAAAAGGCGGGCCTTTTCGCCCCCCGAAAGCGCCTTCACAGGCCCTCGCGCCTGCCCTTCATCAAACAGAAATTCTTTAAGATAACCAATAACATGGCGGGGCGTTCCGCGCACCATGATCTGGTCGGCCTTGCCCGAAACGCGCATGTCAGGATCTCCCGTGAGGCTGTCCCAAAGGCTCATCTCGCCGTCAAGCTGTGCGCGGGCTTGGTCAAACACCACATAGCTGAGGTTTGTGCCATGTTTGACTGTGCCGCTGTCCGGATTTTCCTCTTGCATCAAGAGCTTAATAGCCGTTGTCTTGCCAACCCCGTTAGGCCCGACAAAGGCAACCCTGTCGCCGCGCTGAACGGTGAGGGAGAAATCTGTTAAGATTTGTTTGCCATCATAGGCCTTGCTGATGCCGACAGCTTCGATAACTTTTTTGCCCGACTTTGGCGCAGAGGCAAGCTCCATTGCCGCAGCCCCTTGGCGTTTTATCTGCCCTGCACGTTCAGCGCGCAACTCTTGCAAGGCGCGCACGCGGCCCTGGTTGCGCTTGCGACGCGCTGAAATGCCTTCCACGGCCCAACGAGCCTCGGCTTTGATCTTGCGGTTGAGCTTGTGTCGTTGCGTATCTTCTTCGTCCCAAAGCTTGTCGCGCCAAGCCTCGAAATGCTCAAATCCTTGCTCATTTCGAAGAACTTTTCCCCTGTCAATCCATAGAGTTGCTCGGGTAAGTTCACGCAAAAATGCGCGGTCGTGGCTGATCAGAACGAAGCCGGCTTTGGTGGCTTTCAGCTCGGCTTCGAGCCAAGCGATAGCTTCAATGTCGAGGTGGTTTGTCGGCTCGTCCAGCAACATAAGCTCGGGCGCCTCGGCCATAAGTTTAGCCAATGCCGCGCGCCGCCGCTCGCCGCCACTGGCGGTTTCGACGGGCCGTGCCGGATCAAACTTGAGCCCCTCACCCGCCCGCTCGACACGGTATAGCTCGCCTGCGTCAAGCCCGCTTGAGGCATAGTCGCCCAGCGTCGCAAAGCCTTTCATTTCAGGCTCTTGCTCCATGTATCCCACCTGAACACCCGGCCCAGCAACCACGCCGCCACGGTCAGCTTCGACAATGCCTGCCATCACCTTCATAAGGGTTGATTTGCCAGAGCCATTGCGCCCGACAAGCGCCAGCCTGTCACCGGGTTGCACGATCATCGAGAGGTTATCGAATACAGGATCACCGCCGAATGTCAGCGAAATGTCTGTCAGTTGTAAAAGAGGTACACGAGCCATGCTGCGCAGCTATCCTCCTGCTTGGCCGCGGTCAAGATATCTTGAGCGCATTCGCACGCAATAACCGTTTTCGCGCCTCGGGGATCTTGGTGATCTCAACCCCTGTGAACACGTGAAGTGTGTTCATGTCCTCATCCACAACTGCATGGTCGCTAACCCAGCCTCCCATCAGCAAGTAGCTGCGCAACAGCGGTGGCATGCTCTCAAGCGCGCGCTTCGGGTCACTTAAAGGGCGCTCTGGAAAGCGGATCACCTTCTGGGCTTTGGCTTGAGGCCGCCAGAGAGCCGGCGCCAGATGGCGTGCATTCAAGAATGCGAACGCATCCTTATAGGGCGTCGCATCCGTGCCTTGGAAGGACGAGCAGCCAAACAATATTTCTGCATTATTATCATCGACATATTGCGCAATCGCACCCCAAGCCACGCGCAGGATCTCTGGGTCACTGCGTGCAGGATCAACGCAAAAGCGCCCGACTTCAAGCGCTGGCGCATCGAACGCTTTGAGCCTGTCGAGGTTGTAGAATTGCGCCGAATAACTCTTGTCTATGAAGCTGCCCGAACGCAGGAGCATCAAGCGAAAGCTCGCCACGAGAGTTTGGCTCTCGAGATGCTCAACCATGATGGTCTCGCATTTGGTGTCGTAGCTGTCAGAGGTTTGCAGGTATGCCTCGGCAAAGGCCTTGCGGCGTAGCACCAAAACAGAACTAAGGTCAGTATCGGTTTGTGCGCGCCGAATGCCATATCGGCTTTTCACCTCATCTTGCATCGCGCTTATAGCCCTCTAAACGTGCCATTGCCGTTGGAGCCGGTTTTCTAGCACTCGGTCAAGCTGACGACTCAACTTAGTCCAACACGCTTGCCCCGATGTTGCCGATACTGCCGAGAAGCTGGCGCAGGAAGGTGTTATCCCGCACGCTTGATTCGGTCACGCGACGTGAAAGTTGAACAACTTTACCGTCTTGCAGCGAAAAGCGCTCGATGTTCTGGACGATGCCCGTGTCAGAGAAACTGATTGCCAAGACCTCGCGCTCGACTTCCTTAGGGCGCAACGCCCCAAGATGGCGCACTTTGCTCTTCACATAGTAGTAACCGCTGTTATCAAGTACGCCAGCTGTGGATGGCACGCCCACGGCATCCGCCACAGTATCGCGAGAATCAACACCAACGACAATTTCGGCTAACTCGTCATCACTGGGGATGTAGCCATGGTCGCGGTAAATAGTTGCACAAGCGGTCAGCCCTATGAAAGACAGCCCCAAGAGCGCAAGTGCCAGTCTTTTTTGAAACCGTATAAAGAGATGTTTCATGTCTGCCCTCTTGTGTCGACTACGTCAGCCTTTTATCCCGCTTACCTAATGAATGTCCCTGATTCAAGAAGTCACGCAATGTCATCGCAATTTGAAAACACACAGCTGATCAAGGTTAGCAAGCTATCTGCCAACCAAACCTACAATGTTTCTTTGGCTTTAGCGACTGAAGATATCGACCGACTGAAGCAAGATCTGGGCTTGAGCGCGCTCAGAAAAGTGAGCTTCAGCGGCACACTTGTGCCCAGTGGGCAAGATGACTGGGCGTTGAAAGCCAAATTGGGAGCGACGGCCGTGCAGGCTTGCGTTGTCTCTCTTGAGCCCGTCACAACACGGATCGATGAGGGTGTCGAACGCATTTTCCTGCATGACATGCCGGAGATGTCGGATGCCGAAGAAGAAGTTGAGATGACAGAAGACGAGCGGATAGAGCCGCTCGGCCAGCAGATTTCCCTGATTGATGTATTTCGCGAAGCCCTCGCCTTGGCGTTGCCAGCTTATCCGCGCGCTCAAGGTGCAACAATTAGCCAAACCAAATTCACCGAGCCAGGGGTTACCCCTTTGAAAGATGAGGACACTCTGCCCTTTGCGGGCCTAGCGTCTCTCAAAGATAAGTTGCAGAAGAAAGACGACTAACGCGGTAATCACTCTTGCAGTTTAAAAGTTTCTCGCTATTTTCTCGCGCTCTGACGAATTTTGGGTTGGACAGGAACGCTCATTGAGAATATGAGCATCCGGAACCCATCATCCGGGCAATGCCCGAACGAAACTCGGCCACTTGGCCCCTGAAAATTAAGGTTGTGACATGGCTGTCCAGCAGAACAAAGTCTCCAAATCGCGCCGCAACAATCGTCGCGCACATGATAGCCTCGTAGCGGCGAATCCGAACGAGTGCCCAAACTGCGGTGAGCTTAAGCGCCCACACCACGTTTGCCCTGACTGCGGACACTACGCCGAGCGCGAAGTGATCGCCGTGGCTGACGAAGTCGAGATCGACGAAGACGCGGCTTAAGCCGAGGCTTCGCTATGACCGAGAGCCCCTCGCCAGCAATCGCTCTTAGCGACACAGCGGCGCAGCGTGTGGTCATTTCGGTTGACGCAATGGGAAGTGATAGAGGGCCGGCGGCAGTTGTCGCCGGCTGCTCGCTTTTTGCGCGCAAACATAGCAACGCATTTATCGTCCTGCACGGACCAAAGTCCGAGCTCGAAAAACTCGCTCAAAGCAAGAAGGCTTTGAAAGGGCGTTACGACATTCGAGACGCAACCGGTGTCGTATCGATGGATGAAAAGCCCGCGCAAGTCTTGCGCTTGGGCAAAGAAACTTCAATGTGGTCAGCTCTGGAAAGCGTGCGTACCAAGGAAGCAGAAGTTTGCGTGTCCTGCGGCAATACTGGCGCTTTGATGCTGCTGTCAGTTGTCCGCCTGCGCAAGATTCCAGGTGTTTACCGCCCTGCCATTGCTGTGCTCTGGCCCTCGCGAAACAAGCAAGGCTTTAACGTGATGCTTGATGCCGGCGCTGACATTCGCGCCGATGAACGTGATTTGCTGCAATATGCGCTCATGGGCGCATCCTACGCGCGCAACGGCCTGAACCTTGATCGCCCGCGTGTCGGGCTGCTGAACGTTGGCACCGAAGAGTTCAAAGGCCGCGCCGAAATGCATGCAGCGCACGAGCTGATCGCGGAGAACGCTGATGCAGCACGTTTTGAGTTTGTGGGGTTCGTTGAAGGCAGCGATATTCCGGGCGACGCCTGTGATGTGATCGTAACTGACGGTTTTACAGGCAACATTGCGCTGAAAACCGGTGAAGGCACCGCTAGTTTGATCAGTGACTTCTTGAGAGAGGCCTTCAACCATACTCTCTTGTCACGCGTCGCTGCCCTGCTCGCTTACACCTCACTCAAACGCCTTGGAAAAAGAATCGACCCTCGGCAAGTGAATGGCGGCGTTTTCCTTGGGCTGAATGGCACTGTCGTGAAGTCACATGGCTCGGCAGATGCGACAGGTGTCGCGGCAGCGCTTGATTTGGCTTACCAACTCGCTCAGAGCGGGTTTAACGAAAAATTAGCCGCGCGCATCTCGGCTGCAACCATGCTTGCGGCCAAAGGCAACGAAGAACCCGAAACCGAAGGAGAGCCGACATGACACTACGCTCGGTTGTCGTTGGATATGGGCACTACTTGCCAGAAAACGTCGTTCCCAACAGCGCTTTTGAAGACACCTTGGAGACCTCGGATGAATGGATCCGCTCCCGGTCGGGTATTGAGCGCAGGCATTTTTCCGCCAAAGATCAACACACATCAGATTTGGCCGCCGAGGCCGCAAAAGCCGCGTTACAGAATGCTGGTCTGGTCGCTGATGACATAGATGCGATCGTCATCGCCACATCGACACCAGACCTGACTTTTCCGTCGGTTGCCACGATGGTTCAGGAAAAAATCAATATGACGCAGGGCTTCGGCTTTGACGTGCAGGCTGTTTGCGCGGGTTTTGTCTACGCTCTCACGACGGCGAATGGCCTCATACTTTCCGGTCAAGCCAAGCGTATTCTGGTGATCGGGGCCGAAACCTTTAGCCGAATCATGGACTGGACAGACCGAGCGACATGCGTGTTGTTTGGCGACGGCGCAGGAGCCCTGATCCTGGAGGCCCAAGAAGGAAGCGGAGACAACTCTGACCGCGGAATACTTTCGGCAGACCTCAATTCAGACGGGCGTTACAAGGATATGCTCTTTGTTGATGGGGGCGTATCAACGACGGGCCATTCGGGAAAATTGCGCATGCAAGGCAACGCCCTCTTCCGCCAAGCCGTTGAAAAACTGGCATCTACAGCAGACGCGGCGCTTGAAAAAGTCGGCCTCGCGCATGAAGACGTCGACTGGATTGTCCCGCATCAGGCAAACATTCGCATCATACAAGGCACTGCCAAGAAACTTGGCGTGCCCATGGATCGGGTCATCTTGACAGTTCAGGATCATGGCAACACTTCTGCTGCGTCCATTCCGCTTGCTCTGAGCGTCGGTGCTGCGTCGGGTAAAATCAAACAAGGTGATCTTTGCCTTGCTGAAGCGATTGGTGGCGGTTTGGCGTGGGGTGCTGTCGCACTGCGCTGGTAAGTGACGCCAAGCTCACGCTCCACAGAAACACCCCCTTCCAAGTCATTGATATTGACTCGTAATTTGTCTGGGGCCTATTGTTGCGAAACAAGGGGATGAACATGAGTGAAAAAACATTGACCCGAATGGACTTGAGCGAAGCGGTGTTTCGCGAAGTCGGTTTGTCACGAAACGATAGCTCGCAACTTGTCGAAAGCGTTCTGCAGCATGTATCGGATGCTCTCGTGAAAGGCGAACAAGTGAAGATTTCGTCCTTCGGAACGTTTTCAGTACGCGAAAAATCTGCGCGTGTCGGACGAAACCCAAAAACCGGCGAAGAGGTTCCGATCAATCCACGCCGCGTTTTGACGTTCCGCCCGTCGCATCTTATGAAAGACCGTGTTGCCGCTGGCAACAAAGGTTGAGGGGCTGACCGCTAGATGGCAAAGTCAGCCGACGCATTCAGAACGATCAGTGAAGTTGCAGAGTGGCTTGACCTCCCGACGCATGTTCTAAGGTTCTGGGAAAGCAAGTTTTCCCAAGTAAAACCTGTGAAACGCGCTGGCGGGCGGCGATACTATCGGCCCAATGATATGTTGCTGCTTGGGGGGGTGAAAAAGCTCCTGCACGACGATGGAATGACCATCAAAGGCGCTCAGAAAGTTCTCCGCGAGCAAGGCGCAAAATATGTGTCCGGGCTGTCGCAACCGCTCGATGATGATGAGCTTGAAGCCAATCGCAACATGGATTCCGTTGATCTGGTGGACGCCGCAGACAGGTCGGCTCAAGCTCCCCAGCCCTCTAATGAGGATCTCTCAAACATCGAAGCGGTCGAAGCGGTAGAGACCGACGCCAATGCGTTGGAGTCAGACGAACCTGAAGAAAGCGCCGTTGTGAGCTTTCGCAGCCGCGCGGACGAACCGGTTGAAGAAGACATTGAAGTTTCTGAAGAAGCCCCCCTGGCATCCTCTTTAGAAGTAAAGGGAGTCGATGCGCCAATACAGCCAGACGACGAAACTGAGCCCACGCAAGCCCCGCAGATCGCTGAGTCAGTGAAATCTTCGTCGAGCCTGCCGTCCTTCCTAAAAGGCGAGGACACTGCGCCTTCCGGCACAAACGAACCCGCGAAATTGGCCATCAGCACACCTGATGATCCGAGTGACACAAGCGTTGATGTCGACGCTGGTGTTTTGAGCCGCCTCGCTGCGAGCAAATCAAGCCTTTCCCCGGTACTTGTGAGCGCGTTGTCGAAAGCCCAAAGCGAGCTGAAATCTCTGATCGCAAACCGTTAAATCATGCTGACTTTACTCTTGCCCCTAGCGCCAGAAACGCTATGAAGCATCATCGTCGGGCTATAGCGCAGTCTGGTAGCGCGTCCGTCTGGGGGACGGAAGGTCGCAGGTTCGAGTCCTGCTAGCCCGACCATTTACTCTTGCGCACAGAATCTAAGCGGCTTCCCGCAGCTGGTTCGATTTTAGAAACTAATTGTTGCAAGTTTTAGGCTTACCTCCGTATTAGACTCGTTTAAAATGAGAAAATACGCTCAATACTCTGTCTTTTAACTCGTAAATCTGTTTGGGGCCCCCGATGCCGATCAATCTCGACCAATTCTTTTTTGGAAACTCTCTCGTAAACTTTGCAGGAGGTGGCTCGGACACGAATGTTCCCTATTGGCTCAACTTACTTCTTGATGCCTCCGGGGGAAACTACAATGCGAACGGCGGTTACGGTTTTTTGCGCAACTTTGCGTCGAGTGACCAGCCCAGCAATGAATGGGGCATTGAAGGCGTTTCGGGTGTATGGGATCAAGACACTGCAGAGTTCTCCGATGTCGAGTTTGATCAGGTTATTATCACGCCCGGGAATTTCATCCAGCAGACAGCGCCAGACGCTGCCTATGCTGGCGACAATGTGTCGCCGCTGAGCGCCAGCATTGAACTCATTGATAACGTTATAAGTGACCAGCCAGACGCTCAGATCTTCATCTATGAAGGATGGAGTGACTTGGCAGAGTTCAGCGAGGCTTTCCCGCCCAGCACCAGCACTTTTGAGCGATACCTTGAGCACAATCAAGAAGACTACCATGACTGGTTCGAGCAATATGCTGGAAGCCTGAACGAAGCATTTCCAGATGCAGACATTACCCTTATTCCCGTCGGGCCTGTTTTGTCCGGAATGTTTGCAGAGGGCGGCCCTCTGTCTGAGATGAGTATCGAAGAGATTTTTGTAGATACAGCCCCCCATGGCACCGAGACGACTTACTTTCTGGCGAGCCTCATTACCTATCAAGCGACGGTCGGAGAGCCCGCTCCTGCAGATTTTGATATCCCTGATACAGTTCACAGCGCTGTCAGTGAAAACTATGACGAAATACTGTCTTTCGTTGGCGCTCAATTAGACGTTTTCAGCGGTTCCGGGGGCGAACCAGAAGAACCAGAGGTCGAGCCCGAGGTCGAGCCTGAACCCGAGGTCGAGCCTGAACCCGAGGTCGAGCCGGAACCCGAGGTCGAGCCGGAGCCCGAGGTCGAGCCGGAGCCCGAGGTCGAGCCTGAACCCGAGGTCGAGCCTGAACCCGAGGTCGAGCCTGAACCCGAGGTCGAGCCTGAACCCGA
>CANMGT010000001.1 GCA_947497495.1 uncultured Lentibacter sp. | reverse complement strand
GTATGCACGCGTTATGCACGCAGAGCTGCATATATAGCAGCATACCTTGGGCAGATTCGTTTCACGGTTAACGACCATGCGTTAACCTCTGAAAACGATGGGTTAGCCGAACCTTCATAGCAACCGTGTATTGTCAGCTTACATACTGAAAAAAAGAAAAAATCAGGCGTATTCACTCAGCCGCAAGCTGCTCGCGGCTGCGCCCCACATCACAAATCTCAGCTGTCACACGTTTCAAAACTCTGCGAAAGGCTTCGAAGTTGCCATTTGGCCTGATCATCTGCTCGTTCATATAGAGAGACCGATCAATCTCGATCTGGATCGCGTGTTGGCCTTTGCCCGGACGCCCGTAGGCCTGACAGGTGTAAGCGCCCGCAAAAGGCACATTGCGCACCACATGCAGCCCCTCGGCTGCAAAGGCCGCTTCAACGCGATCTACAATTTCATTTGACGCCGCAGCACCATGCCTGTCGCCAATCACGATCTCCGGCCGCCGGACAGCCCCGCGCGCCGCAAGGTCCATCGCCTCATGCGGCATCGAATGGCAGTCAATCAGGATCGCCTCGCCGAAGCTGGCGCTCGACTGATCCAGCAATTTACACAACATCGCGTGGTAGGGACGCCAGTATGTGTCGATCCGGCGGGTTGCTTCAGAAAGCGGAAGTTTTCCCCGATAGATCGCCCGCCCGTTTGACACCACACGCGGCACCACACCAAGCCCCGACGCCACACGCGGGTTGTGGCCACGGCTTACAACGCCTTCAAACAAGGCTGGGTCAAGCTCGTCAGCGGCGCGGTTCAAGTCAACGTAGGCGCGCGGCGCGCCAGCCAAAAGCAGCGGCGCCCCGCATTTGGGCGCAAAGTCGAACAGCTTGTCGACAAAGGCATCTTCCGAGCTACGGATGCTGTGTTGATCCAGCAATGTCTTGCGAATGAACGTCCAGGGGTAGTCGCGGCCACTATGAGGCGAGGCAAATACCACAGAGGTGGTTCGCCGCTCCGGATGGATCAAATCATAGGCAATGCGTGGCATTCGCGCTCCGAGGTTGTTGCCTCAAGTATAGTCACAATAATATAGGTTCCAAAAGCCCTTGATCATATCCGCGACTCCTTTTATAGACACGGAGCACTGGCGCGGGTTTTCGCGCCTCTCTTTATTTGAGGGGCAAAAACTTGTTTCAGTACGGGCGATTAGCTCAGTGGTAGAGCACTTCGTTGACATCGAAGGGGTCACAAGTTCGAACCTTGTATCGCCCACCATGAAGATTAGCCGCTCAGGCTTGGCTTGAGCACCCGCAAACCCAAAGGCGCAAGGCCTGCGCCGCGATAAAGGAGACAGCCTGATGAAGGTTAAAAACTCACTTCGCTCGCTGAAGAACCGGCACCGTGATTGCCGTATCGTGCGCCGCAAGGGCCGCGTTTACGTGATCAACAAAACACAGCCTCGTTTCAAAGCCCGTCAGGGTTAAGCGACACGACAGTTACTGCTAAAGGGCCGCTCTTTTGGGCGGCCTTTTCTTTTGCGGGTCACATTTTGGCGGCTCTTACGTTGCAACCAATTCGCGCTTACACTCGCACGAAGACACAATCGTGAAAGCGTGCATTGAGCATGAACAACAGATTCTACGGATGGCTGCTTAGCGGTTTGCTCAGCATCAGCGCCCCGGAGGCTGCCATGGCCTGCGCCTTTCATGGCTATACGCCAGACCCGACGCTTGTAGACGTCCTGCTAGCCACCGAAGAAATCGCGGTTGTGCGCCTCGATCCGGCCAATAACAACAGTTACAAACTGCTCGAGGTGCTCGCAGGGCCCGAGGTGTCAGAGTTTCCGATTCCTGTGACAGCCGAGATCAGAAATGCGCTTTCGGCCAGCCCCTCGGCAGGCCTGCTTGTGGCCCGCGACGGCGCCTATGGCCCATGGATGGCCCTGACGATCCTCGATCCGAGTTTTCGCAAGGTTATCGACCAAGTGGTTTTGCGCCGATCTGCGTTAATCAACGGAGGCGAAGAGGCGAGAAGTGAGCTGTTTGCAAAGCTGCTGAACGACCAAAGCCCAGCTGTGCGCGCCCTTGCTCTGCAAGAGTTGGATCGCACATCTTATAGCACCTTGCGCTCAGCTCGGCTCCCCAAGGTGAAAAACTTGAAACGTGATCTGAGAATAGGCGATGAGGCGTTCATGCCCATCCGCGTCTTGCTCGCTGGCCTCTCGCGTGACCAAAGCCTCCACAGCTTTTTGTCCAGCGAACTGAACATGGCGATCGAAGGAAACATCCCCTACCTAGGAGCCTATGCCACTGCAATGATTGAGCTAAACGGAACCTCCGCTGTTCAGGAAATTCTCGATCGTTACTTGAGGCCAGGTGTTCTTCCGCTTGAAACAAGAACAAAGCTGCTTGAAGCCCTATCAGTACAGCACAAGGCTGCGCCCCGTTCTGTGCGTCGCGAGATTGCCCAAGAAGTTGCCCGGTTGCTACGGGATTCGCCTGACCTGCGAGACGCCGCCGCACGCTTTTTCGGAATGCGCTGAAGGCCAGCGCTCAGTCGTAGCTGCGCTGGTCTTCGATCACGAGGCCATCTTTCGGCAAGCTGCCAATGGCAACCACTTCAACTGCGCCTTTAAGCTTCAGCACTTCCGACACGGACTTGGCATAGACCGCAGCATCGCCGCCGTCGGCTTCGATCTGCACGGTCATTGCGTCCATCTCACCCACGCGGGTGGCGATGACACGCGCTTTGGCCACTTCACTATGCTTGGCGACAAGCGCGGCGACCTGTTCAGGGCGCACGAACATGCCTTTGATCTTGGTGGTCTGGTCGGCGCGGCCCATCCAGCCTTTGATGCGCATATTGGTGCGCCCACAGGGGCTCTCGCCTTCCAGAACAGCGCTCATGTCGCCCGTGGCAAAGCGGATCAGCGGGTAGTCGGGGTTGAGCGTTGTCACGACAACTTCGCCCACCTCGCCCGGCGCAACGGGCGCGCCCGTGCCCGGCGTGACGATCTCGACGATCACGCCTTCATCCACGATCATGCCTTCGTTCAGAACGCTCTCGTAAGCGATGGTTCCAAGGTCGGCTGTTCCATAGCTTTGCAGACACGCGATGCCGCGGTCAGCATATTCCTGACGCAGGCTCGGGAAGAGCGCGCCGCCGCCCACCACCGCTTTAGTGATAGCAAGTTTGAGGCCCATCTCATCCGCCTTGTCGAGGATGATCTTGAGATAATCAGGTGTGCCGGCATAGGCCGTTGAACCGATATCATGCGCGGCTTGCGCCTGAAGCTCGGTCTGGCCAACGCCCGCAGGCAGAACCGCAGCGCCTACAGCGCGCGCGCCATTTTCAAACATCATGCCCGCTGGCGTGAGGTGATAGGAAAAGCAGTTGTGGACAATGTCGCCCTTGCTGACACCCGCAGCGGCAAGAAAACGCCCGGCACGCCACCAGTCGTGGCTGGTTCCACCGGGTTCATAGATCGGCCCGGGGCTTTGAAAGATATGGCCAAATTCGCTGGGCTTAAGTGTTGTCAGCCCGCCAAAAGGCGGTTTGGCCTTCTGCGCGGCGCCCAAGTCAGACTTGCGCAAAACAGGCAGGCTGGCGA
The DNA here is from genome assembly GCA_947497495.1 of uncultured Lentibacter sp. Classification (GTDB taxonomy): domain Bacteria; phylum Pseudomonadota; class Alphaproteobacteria; order Rhodobacterales; family Rhodobacteraceae; genus Lentibacter. Next base: position 1,224,647 of record CANMGT010000001.1, on the reverse strand, counting down.
GGGCTTCAAGTGTCGTGATTGCGCTAGCGTCAACGCTTTTCAGGCTGTCTCCGTAGCCCGCCAAACCCTGAGCCCGCGCCACTTGTTCAGGCAGGGCTTTGGCAAGGTCAGCCGCCCGCTCGGGCGTAGTGCGTGTTTCGAGACTGTCAAAAAACTGGCTCATCTAGAAAGCCCTCATAAGGGTTATAAGCAGCCCGCAGCGGGCGTCGAAAGGAACAACAGGCTTAGCTCAGCCAACGCTTCCGACGGCGGTAAGAACGCACATCGCGGAAACTCTTGCGGCCTTCATCAGACATCCCGAGGTAGAATTCTTTCACATCTGGGTTTTCACGAAGCTCGGCAGCGGGGCCGTCCATAACGACGCGGCCAGACTCAAGGATGTAGCCGTAGTGCGCATAGCGCAACGCAACGTTGGTATTCTGTTCGGCCAGCAGGAAAGTATAGCCCTGCTCTTCATTGAGCGACTTCACGATCTGGAAGATTTGCTCAACCAGCTGAGGCGCGAGGCCCATGGAAGGCTCGTCCAGCAGGATCGTTTCAGGGCGACTCAAAAGCGCGCGGCCAATCGCAACCATCTGTTGCTCACCGCCGGATGTATAGCCGGCCTGGCTTTTGCGGCGCTCTTTGAGGCGCGGAAAATAGTTGTAGACCATCTCGAGGTCAGCATCGACAGCGCCTTTGCCATCGGTGCGGGTGTAAGCGCCTGTGAGCAGGTTTTCCTCGACGGTGAGGTGCTCAAAACAGTGACGGCCTTCCATAACCTGGATAACGCCGCGCTTCACCAGTTCGGCTGGGTCAAGCTCTTCGACGCGCTCGCCGCGATATTCAACGCTGCCCTTGGTGACTTCGCCACGCTCGGAGTGCAGCAAATTCGAAATTGCTTTCAGCGTGGTCGTTTTGCCAGCGCCGTTGCCGCCGAGCAAAGCAGTGATCCCGCCTTTGGGCACCTTTAGGCTCACGCCTTTCAGAACGAGGATCACGTGATTGTAGATCACCTCAATATTGTTGACCTCTAGAACAGTCTCTTGTTTCACGTCTGCAGCATCAAGCATGGGGCGTCTCTCGTTTGAAACTTGAAAGGGTGCCTCGGCCACTAGGGCGCAGCCGAGGCAGAGTTGGCTTATTTGCAGCCAGCTTCGATTTTGTTCTCTTCGGCATAGGCCGCTGAGTCAGCGTCGATCAGAGGCTGGATAACTTCCATGTCTGACGGGCCGAAGTCAGAGATCAGGCTCCAAGTTTTTGAAGCTGCGTCCCACTGCGTGATACCGCCGAGGCCTGGGCCACCGTGGTTCATGCATGACACTTTGAAGCTTGGGCCGAAGTTTGGCATGCCAAGGGCAACCATCTTCTCTTCGGTGATTTCCAGCGCTTCCATACCATCGCGCATCATACCTGCGTCGATGTTTGGTGTGCCGTGGATACCCTGAGCCGTTTTGGCAGCTTCAGCCGCGAGCATCGCCGCGTACATACCGCGGTTATAGAGCACGTTGCCGATCTGGTCGCCAGCGCCAGCCGCGAGGCCTTTGTCAGTGACATGTGTTTTGATGTCAGCAAAAACCGGGAAGTCTCGGCCAACACCGTGGAAGGTGATCGCTTTGTAGCCATTGGCCTTGTCGCCAGCTGACAGAACGTCATGCTCGGCGCCTGACCACCAGATACCGATGAAGTTTTCCATCGGAAAACGGATGTTGGCAGCTTCCTGGATCGCAACCTGGTTCATAACGCCCCAGCCGTACATGATGACATAGTCAGGCTTGTCGCGGCGGATCTGAAGCCACTGTGACTTTTGCTCTTGGCCTGGGTGGTCAACTGGCACGAGGTTAAGATCAAAGCCGTGCTTTTTCGACAGCTCTTCGAGTGTGCGGATAGGTTCTTTGCCGTAGGCAGAGTTGTGGAAAACCAGCGCAACTTTTTTGCCTTTAATGTCGCCGCCGTTGATTTCGAGCAGGTGGTTTACACCGATCGAAGCACCGTTCCAGTAGTTGGCAGGGTAGTTGAACGTGTGCGTAAACACAGAACCGTTTGCCGCTGATGTACGGCCATAGCCCATCGTGTGCATCGGGATGTTGTCAGCCGTAGTTTTCGGGATCAGCTGGTATGTGATGCCGGTTGAAAGCGGTTGATAAACAAGGGCGCCTTCGCCTTTTGTGGCTTCGTAGCACTCAACGCCTTTTTCAGTGTTGTAGCCGGTTTCGCACTCAAGCAGCTTTGTTTTCACGCCACCGATGCCGCCGTCACGCTCGTTGAGCATTGTGAAATAGTCGGCGTAGCCGTCCGCAAACGGGATGCCGCCAGCCGCATATGGGCCTGTGCGATATGACAGTGACGGGAACACGAGGTCCGCCATCACGGGGCCTGCAACCATTGTTGCTGCGAGGGCCATTGTTGCTAGTGTCTTCTTCATCGGGTTTATCCTCCCTTGGTTTATCCGACGTGTGCCAAGGCTCTTCCACCTCAGCGAATTATGTCGCGCGTCCCTTAGTGCGGGAACGGCCACAATCTCAGTTTTTCTTTTGCGACGCGCCAAAGTTGCGCCAATCCGTGCGGCTCTGCAATCAGGAATGCGATGATCAATGCGCCAACAATCAGGAATTCGAGGTGCGCTGCCAGATCTGTCGGCCAGCCGAGGCCGCCAACCAGAACGTTCTTGAGCAGCACTGGCAATAGCACGAGGAACGCAGCCCCCGCGAATGAGCCAAAGATCGAGCCCAAACCGCCGATGATCACCATGAACAGAACGAGGAACGATTTGTTAATGCCAAAGGCCTCGCCCACTTCAACCGCGCCCAGATAGACAGAAAAGAACAACGCTCCTGCGATGCCGATGAAGAACGAGCTGACAGCAAATGCCGTGAGCTTGGCTTTGAGCGGGTTCACCCCGATGATCTCGGCGGCGATGTCCATATCACGAATGGCCATCCATTTGCGGCCCGAAGCGCCGCGCGTCAGGTTGCGCGCCAAAACAGCGACGATCGTCACGAATACGAGGCAGAACAGGTAAGTCGCCCATGCTTCGGTGTTAGGGCCAGTCACAGGCACCCCGAAGACAAAGCGCTCAGGCGCGTTGATCTGGCCAGAGGCCGAGTAGTTGTAGGCCCATTCCCATTTGTTAAAGAGCCAAACGAGGAAGAACTGCGCTGCGAGCGTCGCCACGGCAAGGTAAAACCCTTTGATGCGCAGACTTGGCAGGCCAAACAGCACGCCAACAATTGCAGTTACGCCGCCCGCGAGTATGACGGACAAGAAGATGTTGATTGGCGGCAAAGCGTATTGAACGCCACCCAACCAGATATCGATCCCTGTCATGAACTTGTAGCATGCGTAGGCACCCACGGCCATAAAGCCGCCTGTGCCGAGCGAGACCTGCCCACAATAGCCAACCAAGATGTTGAGCCCGATTGCCGCGATCGAATAGATCAGGAACGGCATGAAGATCGCGTTGACCCAGTAGTCGTTGAGCATGAACGGGATCAGCGCGAACGCCACGAACAGCACGAAGTAGTAGCGGTAGCGGTCAAACTTGATCGGGAAGGTTTGCCCGTCGTCTGTGTAAGATGTTTTGTAGTCACCTGCTTCACGATAGAACATCAGGCACTCTCCCCGTTTTCTTCAAGATGGCTGCGGTTGGCGCGATTCGGGCGCTTGGCGTAGCCTGTTTCTTCACTGTGGCGAATGAGCTTGAAGTAAGCCCAGAGCCCGATAGCGGCGCCGATTACGGCCAGAATGATAGCTGTCATCATATGCGCCGTGTCCGCAACGTCGGCTGTCAAAGCTAGGTACCCAAAAGCCCAGAAGCCTGCCCAGGCAATGACATTGATGATGGCGACAAGTTTGGTCATCTCTACACCCTCTCGATGATCTTCTCGCCGAACAGGCCTTGTGGCCTAAACACGAGGAAGATGAGGGCTAGAACATAGGCAAACCAGTTTTCTGTCGCGCCACCAACCATTGGCCCAATCGCGAACTCAAAGAGCTTCTCTCCGACGCCGATGATCAAGCCGCCAACGATCGCACCTGGGATCGACGTAAAGCCGCCGAGCATAAGTACTGGAAGTGCTTTCAAAGCGATCAGGGACAGTGAGAACTGCACGCCCGATTTGGTACCCCACATGATGCCTGCAACCAAGGCCACGAAACCGGCGAGTGACCAGACCATAACCCAGATGAAGTTAAGGTTGATGCCCACTGAAAGCGCTGCTTGGTGGTCATCTGCCACAGCCCGCATGGCGCGGCCCTGCTTTGTGTATTGGCTGAAAAGCACCAGTGCGAACACAAGGATCGCTGCGATAACGGTTGCGACGATGTCGAGGTTGTCGATGAAGAAGCCATAGTCAAAGATGTTGAATGTCGTCTCGTCGATCCAAAGGTTAATGCCTTGCGGCAGGCCAACGTCGAGTTTTTTGATCTCCGAGCCCCACATCAAGTCACTGAAGCCCTCAAGGAAGTAGGCGAGACCAATTGTTGCCATGAATAGGATGATCGGCTCTTGGCCAACAAGATGACGGAAGACAAACTTCTGCACCATCCAAGCCAGCAACACCATAAACGCCGCAGCAAGCAAAATGCCCGCCAAGGCTGGCAAATGCCACCCGAAGTGGTGAACGTCGGTATCAAAGATCGCGTTGATCAGATGGCTGAAAGGCACTTGACCCTTCATGATCCCGACAAGTGTAGCCGCCGAGAAGAGCGCCATAACACCTTGGGCATAGTTAAAGATGCCAGACGCTTTGTAGATAAGCACGAAGCCGAGTGCGACGAGCGCATAAAGCACCCCTGCCATGAGGCCGTTGAGGAAAACCTCCATCGCATAGACGAGTTGGTCAGACATGGTGCAGGCCTCCGCATTCATTGTTCATTTGGGAAAAGAAATCAGTCATGGCTTACCCCCAGGTAGGCGTCGATCACAGCTTGGTTACTGCGCACTTCGTCTGGCGTGCCGTCGCCGATTTTTTTGCCGTAGTCCATCACGACGACGCGGTCAGACAAGTCCATAACAACGCCCATGTCGTGCTCGATCAAGCAGATCGTGGTGCCGAACTCGTCGTTCACGTCGAGAATGAAGCGCGACATGTCTTCTTTTTCTTCAACGTTCATTCCAGCCATCGGCTCATCAAGTAGCAAGATCGAAGGCTCAGCAGCCAAAGCACGCGCCAGTTCAACGCGCTTTTTCAGGCCGTAAGGAAGCCGCGCAACAGGCGTCTTGCGGATCGCCTGAATTTCAAGAAAGTCGATGATCTTCTCTACTTTTTCGCGGTTCTCAACTTCTTCGCGCTCGGCTTTGCCTTTCCAGATCGCTTGGCTGAGAAGGCCTGTTTTCATCTTGTTCAAACGGCCAGTCATCACGTTATCAAGCACGGTCATGCCCTCAAACAAGGCGATGTTCTGGAACGTGCGAGCGATGCCTTGCTGCGCAACCTCATAAGGCTTCATCTGCGGGCGGCGAGCGCCTTTATACCAGACTTCGCCCTCTTGTGGGACGTAGAAACCCGAGATCACGTTGAGCATCGAGCTCTTGCCAGCGCCGTTCGGGCCGATGATCGCGCGGATTTCACCTTCTCTGATATCAAAGCTGATGTCAGTGATCGCCTTCACGCCGCCAAACCGCAGGGTGATGTTCTTCATTTCCATCAGCGTGCCGCCGATTTTGCGGCCGTCTTCGGTAACGTAGCCGTCTGCGCTCATGTCATTCATTCCGCTGCTACCTTCTGTGTCTGTGCCGGCTGCACTTTCGCATCGCGAATTTGCAACGTTGCGCTGATACTGCCTTTGCGACCGTCTTCGTAAGTGACTTCTGTCACTGTCGAGACTTCGCTTGAGCCATCATAAAGCGCTTCGATGATGTCTTTGAATTTTTCCTCAACGACCACGCGGCGCACTTTACGGGTGCGTGTCATTTCGCCGTCATCGGCATCAAGCTCTTTGTGCAAAATCACGAAGCGATGCACCTGACAGCCCGAAAGCATCGCGTCTTGGGCGACACTTTCGTTGACCACTTCAACGTGGCTCTGAATTGTGTCGAGCACGCGTGGGTGCTGGGCAAGCTCTTGATAGGACGAATAGGCGATATTGTTGCGCTCGGCCCAGTTACCAACGGCTGTCAGATCAATGTTGATAAATGCCATGCATTTGTCTTTGCCATTGCCGAACAGAACCGCTTCCAGAATGTCAGGGTAGAACTTGAGTTTGTTCTCGACATATTTGGGGGCGAACATTTCGCCACCCGACATTTTGCCAACGTCTTTGGCACGGTCAATGATGCGGAGGTGACCGCTTTCAGGCTCGAAAAAGCCCGCGTCGCCCGTAGCCACCCAACCTTCAGGGTCTTTGGTTGAAGCGGTGCTCTCCGGGTTTTTGTAGTATTCGACAAAGGTGCCTGGCGAACGGTAGAAAATTTCTCCGTTGTCTTCGATCTTGATCTCAACATCAGGCGCCGGAACGCCCACAGTGTCAGCCCGCACCTCGCCATCAGGCTGCACGGTGATAAACACTGTCGCTTCTGTCTGACCGTAGAGCTGTTTAAGGTTGATGCCCAGTGAGCGGTAGAATTCGAAAATCTCAGGGCCAATGGCCTCGCCGGCCGTGTAGCCCACGCGCACTCGGCTAAAGCCAAGCGTGTTTTTGAGCGGGCCATAGATAAAGATATCGCCGAGCTTATATTTGAGGCGATCAATCAAACCAACTGGCTTGCCATCAAGGATCGCAGGGCCGACGCGTTTGGCGAGGCCCATAGCCTTGTCAAACATCCACTTTTTCATTTTGCCCGCGTCTTCCATGCGGATCATCACGCTGGTCAATTGGGTTTCAAAAACCCGCGGCGGGGCGAAGTAATAAGTCGGGCCGATCTCGCGAAGATCGGTCATCATCGTATCGGCACTCTCCGGACAGTTTGTGCAAAAGCCTGTCCAGTAAGCCTGACCGACAGAGAAGATAAAATCTCCAACCCAACCCATTGGGAGGTAAGCGAGAATTTCGTCTTTCTCGTTGAGGTTATCAAAAGTCGAGGCGTTCTTGGCGCTTTCAACGATGTTACGGTTGCTCAGAACGACGCCCTTGGGCTTGCCCGTTGTGCCGGACGTGTAAAGCATCACGCATGTGCTGTCGTAAGTCAGCTTTTCACGACGTTCTTTCAGGTCTTCGATGAACTCATAGTAAGCTGCGCGTCCCTGCTCTTGAATGTCCACAAACCGGTGCAACTGGTGATGATCGTATTTACGCAAACCGCGTGGGTCGACGTAGATCATATGTTCGAACTGGTGCAGGTCATCCTGAATGTCGATCACTTTGTCGACTTGCTCCTGATCTTCGCAGACGACAAAGCGCGCACCGCAGTGGTCAAGCACATAGGCCATCTCTTCGGCGGAAGCGTCTTGGTAGAGCGGCACAGGAATGGCGCCAACCGACTGCGCAGCAACCATCGCCCAGTAGAAATACGGGCGGTTGCGGCCGATGATGGCGATGAAGTCGCCCTCATTCACACCAAGGTTAATGAAGCCGAGCGCAAGCGCTTCGATCTCTTTTTCCGTCTCAGCCCACGTCCAGTGCTGCCAAATTCCGAACTCTTTTTCACGGTAAGCAGCTTTGTTGCTGAACTTTTCCGCATTTCGCTGCAACAGCGCCGGAATAGACGAAAGTCCTCCGGTTGGCTGCGCAGGCTGTGACGACTGTGCCAAATTCATTCCTCCCATTGTCCCTTTCGGGCCAAACGCGCCCACATGCGGGGCGAATCTCCTCGCCCCTAGGGTGCGGGTTTCAACCTCGGCGTCAACTTTTTCCTTAACATTTCCTGAATCTTACGAATTGTAACAAGCTGCGCTTCTTCCTTTGCGCCTTGCTTTTGCAGTGTTAGGCAATTGTCAGGAGAGCTGCTGATGAACACCCGCATCGCTGACACGCAGGCCATGACAACGGCCGGCCTCAATCTGATCCAACAGGCGCTGTCCATATATGACAGCGACTTGAGGCTTGTTGTTGCCAACCACCCGTTCCGTACCATGTTTGACTTGCCTGATGGCCTCATCACGCCCGGCGCGAGTTTTGAAGAGACGATCCGCTATTTGACTGAGCGCGGAGAATATGGCGAAGTAGATGAACTCGAACAGTTTGTACAGGATCGCGTAAACCGCGCCCTCGCGTTTGAGCCGCACTATGTAGAGCGCCAGCGGCGTAATGGTCGTTGGATCTCTGTCGAAGGGTCGCCATTGCCTCAGGGCGGCTGGGTGACGGTTTACACCGATATCAGCAGAACCAAGCAGCAAGAGGAGTTGCTGCACACCCGTTCGGAATTTCTGTCTGACCAGCTCCTCACGCGCGCTGAAGAGCTGGCGAGCAGCAACCGCGCGCTCGCATCAACTGTCGGCGCACTTGAAGAAGCCAAGCGCCAGCTAACCGAGATGGAAGCACGCATTCGCCTTACCACCGAGATGATGCCTGCTCATATCGCTCATATCGGGCCGGACAGATGCTACACCTATTCTAACCGCAGGCTAAGCCAGGTCATGCCAGGAAGCATGCCAGACCCTGTCGGCCAACCTGCTGCCGAAGTCCTTGGGCCCCATACATGGAGTGTGCTTGACCCGCAGATCGACTTGGCCTTTGCAGGCAAGCCAACTGTCTTTGAGTTCAACCATGAACCAAGTTCTCACCGCGTTCGCGTAGCGCTTACCCCCGACGAGAGCACAGGCGGCGTTTACATTCTGTCGATGGACATTACCGAAGAAACGCAAACGCGCGCCGCCCTTCAGCAAACCCGCCGCCGCGCGATTGCAGCGCAGATGATGTCGGGGCTGGCCCACGACTTTTCCAACTTGCTGACAATCATCCTTGGCTCACAGTCGCGCCTCGAACGCCTTACGCTTCCCGACACAGCTGAAGACCTCGTCGCCGCGACCCTCTCGGCCGCACGACGCGGTGGCGCTCTGCTCAACCGGATCGCCGACATGACAGGCGCACGTGACTTGCACGCTGCGCCCACGCGCCTAGACCCCTTTCTCAGCGAATTCGAGACGCTCGCCCGCTCGGCCTTGCCAGCGGAAATTTCTCTAACGATCGACAACCAGATCACCCAAGACGCCCTCATGCTTGACGCCGGGATGCTGCAGGACAGCCTTCTCAACCTCGTTCTGAATGCGCGCGACGCTTGCGCCTCGCAAGGTGCGATAACGCTTATCGCGCGCAGCGTCCAAGACACTTGGGCTGATTTTGTTGTGCAGGACACGGGCCCGGGCTTCTTGGAGAACGCACTCAACCACGCCTTTGACCCGTTCTTCACCACCAAAGGCGAAGGGGGCTCAGGGCTCGGGCTGGCTATGGTCTATGACACCGCAAAACTGTCGGGAGGGTCTGCCAGCGTTCGCAATTCCGACACCGGCGCCAACGTAACAATTCGCCTGCCTCTGCGTGTCGCACCTGCGCCTGTCGAGCCAGGCCTTGCCTTGCTTGTAGAAGACAGCGACACCATCCGTGCAGATGTTCGCGAGATGCTCGTCAGCCAAGGGCATTCTGTTATCGAAGCTACAAGTGCTGATGAAGCCTTGGCTTTGGCGCGCGAAATATCGGACATTACGCTGATACTCTCTGACATCATTCTTGAGGGTGAGAAAACGGGCCTCGAGTTTCTCCAAAGCTTGCCACTCCCAAAACCCGCGTGCTTCCTGATGACAAGCTTGCCCGAGAGCAACCCGCTGTTTCAACAAGCCGCTGCCTACGCCCCTGTGCTACGCAAACCTTTCACGCAGCAAACCCTCGCCAACTATCTTGGAACGGAGCCAGCCCGATGACCGCCCCACTCGTAACAATTCTGGATGACGAGCCAGCTATCCGCGAGATGCTTACCGAAGCGCTACAAGAAGCCGGTTTTCGAACCATGAGTTTCGGGCGCGCGCGCGAGTTTGAGGCGGCCCTGCAAAGCACTGCACCTGACGTTTGCCTTGTGGATCTGTCCCTACCAGACAAAGACGGCCTAACGCTGGTTCACCGCCTCGCACTTGAGCAGGGTGCGACTGTCATCATCATCTCTGGGCGCGCGCAGGTGCAAGACCGAGTGACTGGGCTTGAGCTTGGAGCGGATGATTACATCATCAAGCCCTTTGAGCCCGCCGAAGTTGTCGCCCGTGTGCGAGCACGCCTGCGAAAAAACGCCCCCGCTTCGCAAGCCGGAGAAACGGCACAGTTTAACGGATGGACAGCGCATTTTGATCGCTACATGCTGGTTGACGAGCACGGCGACGAGACGGCTTTCTCTCATGCGGAAGGCGAGGTGCTGCGCTTGTTTCTTGAACGGCCGAAGCGGCTTATTTCGCGCGCCAATATGCAAGAAAGCCTCGGTGGCGCCGCAGGTGAAAGTTTTGATCGCGCAATGGATGTTCGCATTTCAAGGCTTCGCACAAAGCTGCGCGAAGACCCGAAAAACCCTCGCCTGATCAAGACAATCTACGGCGCAGGCTACATCTTCTTGGGTGATGTGATTTGGGGCTAACCCAACCGCGCTACTGCGCCTGCGAGCACCTCTAAACCTTTTATCAAATCGGCTTCGTCGGTATCTTCCTCAAAGGCATGGCTGATGCCGTTGATCGAGGGCACAAATAGCATCGCAACAGGCATGTGTTTTGAGACATTCGTAGCGTCATGTAATGCGCCCGAAGGCATAGAGCGCCACGCACCATCGGCGTGCTCTTCAGCGCTCGCTTCCAGCGCTGCGCGCAGACTTGCGTCCATCCTCACGGGTTCAAGCCCCAACATTTGCCCGAACGAAACGGTCAAGCCACGTTCGCGCGCGACAGCCTCAGCCACCTCGCGAATGATCTCCTCCATCCGCCCTAAGCGCGCAGAGTCTCCATCACGCCATTGCATCGAAAACGTCGCTTTTCCCGGAACGATAGAATGCGCATCTGGGTACAGTTTCACATGTCCGATTGTCCAAACTGTCTGCGGCGTGACAACATTGCGGAAACGCTCGTTGATCTCTGCGTTAAACGTCCCCAGCGCCTGAAACGCATCGCGGCGCAGGTGCATGGGCGTGGTGCCTGCGTGGTTTTGCTCTCCAACGTAGGTGATCCGCATGTCGCGAATGCCAACAATGTCGGTTACAACGCCCACCGATTCGCCCGCTTCGTCAAGCCATGGCCCCTGCTCGATATGCATTTCGAGGAACCCCGTGAAGCGACTTGGGTCGACGAACGCGCCCAAAAGGGGCTGCATGGCACTGCGTGCTTCGGCCAGTGTCATGCCGTCACGGTCGGTCAGCTTGTCAGCATCTTCAAGGGCCAGCTGTCCCGACCAGACAGTGCTGCCTGTGGTCACGCCAAAGCGGCCTTCCTCGTCTTGGAAGCTAACAACAGACACCGCCGGCCCACCTGCGTTTTTCGATGCCCGTGCAATTTCCAGTGCTGCGACCACACCCAACGCCCCGTCAAGCCATCCGCCTTCGGGCTGGCTGTCAGAATGTGAGCCGAGCAGAATGGAAGGCCCGTCTGCGAGCCCGAACAGCGTGCCCATCGGATCATAGTGCGGCGTTAGCCCTGCTTCTTTGAATCTCTGAGCAAGCCAAACCCGCGCGGCAATGTCAGCCTCGCTATAGGCTGGCCGCACAACCCCTTTGCCTACGCCCGCTGCACCAAATTGGCGCAACTCGTGGAGGTCTGATAGGAAGCGGCCTGGGTTCGTCCGCATCTGCTACTCCGCTGCCACGGCGCTTTCTGCCTTCTCGACGCGCACCGCCGAGAATTTGAACTCGGGGATCTTGCCGTAAGGATCGATCGCGGGGTTTGTTAGCACGTTCGCCGCCGCTTCAACGTAGGCGAACGGCACGAAGACCATGTCTTCAGCCACCGCCCTGTCAGCCCGCGCCATGATAGTGATAGAGCCCCGGCGCGTTGTCAGGCGCACGTGCCCACCCGGTTCAACCCCCAGCTTGCGCAGGGTTTTGGGGTGCAACGAGCAGTTGGCTTCCGGCTCGACCGCGTCAAGCACTGTCGCGCGGCGTGTCATGGAGCCAGTGTGCCAATGCTCAAGCTGGCGGCCCGTTGTCATGATCATCGGGAACTCCGAATCGGGCGCTTCATCTGGTGGGATGACACTTGCAGGCGTAAACTTCGCTCGCCCTTCCGGACGCGGGAACCCGTTACCGAACACAATCGCTTGGCCCGGATCTGTTTCGCTCAATGACGGGTAAGTGATCGTTTCGGTTTCGAGCCGCTCCCACGTGATGTTGTCGAGCGATTTCATGTTAAGCTTCATCTCGTTAAAAACCTCAGACACATCTTCATAAGCCCAATCAAGTCCGCAGCGCTGTGCCAGCTCAACGGTAATCTTCCAGTCTTCCCGCGCGTCCCCGGGCGGCGTCACTGCGGGCCGGACACGCTGCACCTGACGGTTGGTGTTGCTGACCGTGCCGTTCTTTTCATAGAGCGCGGAAGCGGGCAGGATAACGTCCGCGTAGTTGGCCGTTTCGGTGATGAAAATGTCTTGCACCACGAGGTGCTCAAGCTTGGCAATCGCGTCGCGTGCGTGTTCCACGTCTGGATCAGACATCGCGGGGTTTTCCCCCTGAATATACATGCCCTTGATGCGGCCTGCATAGGCTTCATCAATGATCTCGGTGACAGTCAGACCCTTCTCGCTTGAAAAGTCGCCAGAACCCCAAACATCGGTGAAATTCTTGCGAATGCTGTCGTCCATCACGCTCTGATAGTCGGGCAAAAACATCGGTACGAGGCCCGCGTCTGACGCGCCTTGCACGTTGTTCTGGCCCCGCAAGGGGTGCAAGCCAGCGCCCGGTTTGCCGACATTACCTGTCATCAAGGCAAGGCTGATCAGGCAGCGTGAGTTGTCTGTGCCGTGGATGTGCTGGCTTACGCCCATACCCCAAAAAATAAGGCCAGCCTCTGCGCCCGCAAAGATACGCGCAACGCGGCGTAGTTGCTCGGGCGAGACGCCGCAAATTTCGCTCATCGCTTCGGGAGAGAAACCTTTGAGGTGTTCCTTCTCGGCCTCCCAGTTTTCTGTCCAGCGGTGGATATACTGGCTGTCATAGAGTTCTTCCTCCACGATCACATGCATGATCGCGTTTAGCATAGACACGTCCGCGCCGGGGCGAAATTGCACCATCTCTTCGGCAAAACGGCGCAAGCCTACGCCGCGCGGGTCCATAACAATTAACTTGCCACCGCGTTTGGTGAACTGTTTGAAATAGGTCGCCGCGACGGGGTGGTTCTCGATCGGATTGGCCCCGATCACAATCGCCACGTCAGCGTTTTCGATTTCGTTGAATGTTGCCGTCACAGCGCCTGAGCCGACGTTCTCGATCAGCGCGGTAACCGAGCTTGCATGGCAAAGTCTCGTGCAATGATCTAAGTTGTTGTGCAGAAAGCCTTGGCGAATGAACTTCTGAAACAGGTAGGCTTCCTCATTGGTGCATTTCGCCGAGCCAAAGCCTGCAACCGCTTTGCCACCATGTGCATCACGCAGGCCCGTAAAGCCTTTCGCAGCCAGTTCAAGCGCTTCGCCCCACTCGGCTTCGCGGAAGAACTCTTGCCAGTTGTTAGGATCAACGTTGAGGCCTTTTGCGGGCGCATCATCGCGGCGGATGAGTGGCTTGGTTAGGCGGTGGGAGTGATGAATGTAATCAAAACCAAAGCGCCCCTTCACACAGAGGCGGCCTTCGTTGGCGGGGCCGTTGAGGCCTTCCACATACTTTACTTTGCCGTCTTTCACCTTGAGCGAAACCTTGCAGCCAACGCCACAGAACGGGCAAACGCTTTCTGTTTCCCTGTCAAAGTCTTTACTATCGCCTTGCTGGTCTGCGTCCAAAACCGTCGCAGGCATCAAGGCCCCTGTCGGGCAGGCCTGCACGCATTCGCCGCAGGCCACGCAGCTGCTGTCCCCCATCGGATCACTCATGTCAAAAACGGGGTAAGCGTCGTGGCCGCGCCCCGCCATGCCGATCACGTCGTTGACTTGCACTTCACGGCATGCGCGCACGCAAAGCCCACAGGAAATGCAAGCATCGAGGTTTACGCGCATCGCAACATGGCTGTCGTCGAGCAGTGGAATGCGGCCCTCTTCAAGTTTCGGAAAACGGCTTTCAGAAACGCCGTTCAGCTCAGCCATATCCCAAAGGTGCGCTGACTTGTCGTGACTCTCTTCACGGCTAGGCTGATCTGCCAGAAGCATCTCGACAACCAATTTGCGCGCGCTTGTGGCACGTGCGTTATTCGTCACGACAACCATGCCGTCCTGAGGCTCGCGGATGCAGGATGCGGCAAGGGTACGTTCGCCTTCGATCTCGACCATACAGGCACGACAGTTGCCGTCAGGGCGATAGCCGGGTGCCGGTTTGTGGCAAAGGTGCGGGACTACAATGCCGCGGCCATTGGCCACTTCCCAAATCGTCAAGCCTTTTTCGGCTTCAACTTCTTCACCATCTAGGGTGAATTTGATCATCTCTGACATTGTGTGCCTCCCGTCGAACTTATCAGGCATCATAGACCAAATACGCCTTGCTTGACATCTCCCATTCCCGACACCCCAACACCTGTTTGCGCCGCATTACTATTTGCGTTTTCTGCAGGCTCGAAAATCCGGCAAACGGCTCTTTAACAGTTATGCCCACGGCGCTACGTTGCGCACACATCATCGAGCGGGGGAACCATGGCAGAACTGATTCTGGTCAGGCACGGGCAGGCAAACAGCCACGCCACCGACGAAGCGAGCTACGACAAGCTTTCACCCCTTGGCCATGAGCAAGCCCGCTGGCTGGGCGAGCACATGCGCACCACAAACCCGCACTTTGACCGCGTCATAACCGGCACTCTACGCCGTCAGAAAGAGACAGCGGCCTCTATGGGCTACGTGGATGCGCAGGTTGATGCGCGCCTTGACGAGTTGCAGTATTTCGCAATGGCTGCGGCGCTTGAGGCCGAGCACGGCATCGAAACACCGCAAGACCCGACGGAATTTGCGGCACATCTCCCAACCATGATCGGCCATTGGGCGGCCGACCGCGTTGAGGGCGTGCCGGAGCGGTTTTCGGAATTTTATGCGCGCACCACAGGCCTCGTAAACGAAGTCTGCGAGGGCCATGGCCGCGTGCTGCTCGTGACATCCGGCGGCGTTATCGGCGCAATCATGCGCCATGTTTTGCACTTGGGCGATGCAGGCATGGCCAAAATCATGCTGCAGGTGATGAACTCCTCTGTGCACCGTCTCGAATATGTGCATGAAACGCTGATGCTGGGCAGCTTTAACGCCACACCCCACCTTGACATTCCGGGCCGCGAACACGCCCGCACCTTTATCTGATCGGAGACAGACCATGACACATCTTTGGCTCAGAGCCGAACAACGCGCTCATGAAGAGCGTGTTGGCCTCACCCCTGAAGGGGCCAAGGCGTTGATCGACGCTGGCATCAAGCTGACCGTTGAAGAAAGCTCTGTTCGCGTGATCGGGATTGAAGGCTATGCCGCCGCAGGAGCCGAGATCGCTCCCGAAAACAGCTGGCCTGACGCGCCGCATGACGCGATCATCTTCGGCCTAAAGGAATTGCCTGACGACGGCACGCTGCTGCCGCATCGTCACATTATGTTTGGCCACGCTTTTAAGGGGCAGTTTTCAGGTAAGGCCCTGCTTAAGCGTTTCAAGGCAGGCGGCGGTAAGCTTTATGACTTGGAATACCTCGTTGATGAAACGGGCCGCCGTGTTGCAGCCTTTGGCTACTGGGCCGGTTTCGCCGGTGCCGCCGTCACGCTCAAAGCTTGGGTCGCGCAACAGCATGGTAGCATATGCCCACCTGTCGGAGCCTACCCCAACAAAGACGCGCTCCTCACCGAGCTTCGCACCGAACTCAAAGGCCAGCCAACAGCCATCGTCATCGGCGCGCTTGGCCGCGTTGGCACGGGTGCCTCGGACTTGCTCGAAAGCATGGGTGTGCCTGTTACCAAATGGGACATCGCCGAAACGGCCAGCGGCGGGCCTTTCCCCGAGATCCTCGAACATGATCTGTTCATCAACTGCATTCTCGCGCGCCCTGGCACACCGCAATTTGTGCCGCTCGCGGCCAAACACACCGCGCGCAAACTTACCGCAATCGGCGATGTCGCTTGCGACCCAGACAGCGACTACAACCCTATTCCCATCTACTCGGAGGCCACCACATGGGAGGCGCCAGTAGTGCGTAAGCACGATTCACCGCCGCTGGATGTGATGGCGATCGACAACCTACCTTCGATGCTCCCGCTGGAAAGCTCGCAAGATTATTCTGCGCAGCTCTTGCCAACGCTGCTAACTCTGGTCAACTTGTCGGATGGTGCCTGGGCGCGCGCTGAGGCTGATTTCAACACACATTCTGCAGAGGTATGAACATGACAATCCATTGGTGTGGCACCGGACTATCCGCAATTCCCGGCCTTCGCAGGCTCATCGAAAACGGACATGATATTGTGGTCTGGAACCGCACGGCAGCCAAGGCAAAAGAGGCTGTCGGCGACATTGCTAAGGACATCCGTAGCTTTGACATGGACGCCATAACAACGGCAACGCAGGAAGGCGATATCATCGTTTCTATGCTGCCCGGAGAATGGCACGTGCCTCTGGCGGAAATGTGCATCGCCAAAGGCGCTAACTTTATAAGTTCAAGCTACATCGCCCCTGAAATGCTCGCCCTTGATGCCGCTGCGCGCGACGCAGGCGTTGTCTCTGTCAACGAAGTAGGCCTTGATCCGGGGATCGACCACCTGATGGCGCATCACCTTGTTGCCGATTACCGCGCCTCAAGTGCCTATGACGCGAGCAATGACATATCGTTCATCAGCTACTGCGGCGGCATTCCGAAGCAACCCAACCCGTTTCGCTACAAGTTCAGCTGGTCTCCGCTGGGCGTTCTGAAAGCTCTGCGGTCTCCGTCAAAGTCTATCAAAAACTACACAGAGCTCAACGTCGCGCGCCCTTGGGATGCTATCAGCACCTACGACGCTCCCCTGCCAACACCCGAGAGCTTCGAGGTATACCCAAACCGTGACAGCTTGCCCTTCATGGCCGACTACCGGTTCGAAGACAGCTGGCGCGTAAAGGAATTCGTCCGCGGAACGCTCCGTCTCAACGGCTGGACTGAAGCCTGGAGTGAGGTCTTCACCGAGATCGAAACGCTGGCAGGCCCTGAAGGCGACGCACGCCTTAAAGAAATGTCCGACGGGTTCTGGCGCGACAACGCCTACGAAGCGGGCGAGCCTGACCGCGTCGTGCTCTGCGTTGGCTTAAAGGCCGAAAAAGACGGCGTGCCCGTCTATGACAAAACCTATGTCATGGACGCTTGGGGCGACGAACGCGGTACCGCTATGGCGCGTTTGGTTTCTATCCCTGTTTCGCTCGCGGTTGAAGCTGTCGCCAACCGCCAGATAGGTGCTGGTGTTCACCCTGCGCCACATGATCCAAAGCTTGTCTCCGAATGGCTCGCCGAGATCGACACGTTGGCACAACACTTACAAGTTGTTGACCATCTCGCATGACGCTTTTTCTTGATAGAAATACTCTGGGGAGTGTGAGGGGCTAGCCCCTCACCTCTGTCGGATTGCGGAGCAATTCGAAATCACCCTCGGATCAAGTCGTCTTCGTCGCCAGAGGCCGACAAGCCCATAGCTTCCAAGCCGTTTTCAAGATGGTCTGAAAGATGTGGCGAGCCGATCAGATAATCCGGCGTCGGCACGGTCGCCTCGGCAATCGCCGTCGCGCGGGCTTCAGCCAGCTCGTCTGCGTCAAAGCTACCCCGCCCGATCCACATCACGGCGACTAGGTCGGTCAGTTCCTCTTCAGACAGTGTTTCAAAGAACCCCATCAACTCGGCCTCTGCTCGGCCAAGTTCCCTGGACATCAGAATAATCTGGGCAATCTTGTTGGTGCTAATTTCAAGCATGTTCGGTTCTCCTGTCAACGCGTAGACTAACCTTTCGCAGGTTATCATCCTGCGAGCCTTGATCTGGCGCAAGCCCTAAAGCACGGCTAATCGGGGGCTTTCAAGGGTACAACCGTCGGGTCTTCCGGCGCCAGCTCTTCAAAGTCAAAGTTGTCTAGGCGGCGCGCGCGCCGGCCTGCTTTGTCCGAGGAAATCTTGATATCAGCAATATCCTTCGCCGCTTGTCCAAAGTGCCGATCAAGGTTTTCAACCCGCGTTCCCAGCCGCTCGACATCGGAAAACAACAGCCCCAATTCACGCCGGATGGCCCCAGCCTGCTCGCGCATTCTTGCGTCTTTCAGGATCGCCCGCATGGTGTTCAAAGTCGCCATGCATGTCGTCGGCGAGACGATCCAGACACGCGCCGCAAAGCCTTCCCGCACAAGCTCAGGGAAGTTGGCATGAAGCTCTGCGTAGATCGCTTCTGAGGGTAAAAACATCAATGCGCCATCAGCGGTTTCACCCTCGATAATATATTTCTCGTGGATGTCTTTGATGTGCTTTTTGATCGCGATGCGCAGCCCCTTGGCCGCTTCGTTGAGCTGCCAGTCATTCTCGGCGTTTCTGAGTGCTTCATAGGACTCGAGCGGAAACTTACTATCAATCGCAATCGGCCCAGGGGGGTTTGGCAGATCAATCAAGCAGTCACAGCGCTTACCATTCGAGAGTGTCGCCTGCATCTTGTACGAGTCACTCGGCAGTGCTTTTGTCACAATGTCTGTAAGTTGAATTTCCCCAAACGCACCGCGGGTTTGCTTGTTGCTCAAGATATCTTGCAAACTCAGCACGTCACCCGACAGCTTGGTAATGTTGTCTTGCGCCTTATCAATCGCCATGAGCCGTTGCTGCAACTCGCCCAGTGACTTGGCCGTACTTTGCGCCGACACGGTCAGGTTTTCTCCCATCTTGCCGCTTACGTCGGAAAGGCGTTTTTCCATCAATTGCAGCATGTTGGTTTGCGAAGCGGCTTGCGCTTCGCTGACGTGTATAAGCCCGCCCGACAGCTGCTGCTGCCCGTCCGACAACTGTTGCACGCGCGCTCCGAGGTTGCCGATCTGATGCACCAATGGTTCTGTCATCCGCAGCGAGCGCGACGCCGAGCGCATGCCCAAAAACAGCATGAGCAGCACCAAAAACAACAGGACGACGCCGCCGACAAGCAGGCTCATTTCGCTGAATTCATATCCTGCAAGTTCAATCATGTGCGCCCAAAAAGCCTTTCTATATCAGAGAGCTTCAACTCAATATAAGTGGGCCGGCCATGGTTGCACTGGCCCGAATGCGGTGTGGCTTCCATTTCCCGCAGAAGCGCGTTCATTTCTTCTGCGCGCATCCGGCGGCCCGAGCGGATAGAGCCGTGACAGGCCACGCGGCTCAGAACGGCCTCAAGCTTATCATTGACGGTGCTTGTCGTGCCACCTTCTGTTAGCTCATCAACGATGTCACGCAGCATCCCCTCGGCGTTAACTTCACCCAAAATAGCAGGCGTTTCACGCACCGCAATCGCGCCGCCGCCGAAGGGCTCAAGCGACAGGCCGAGCGCAGCCAAGTCGCCAGCCGCCTCAAGCAGCAGCGCACAATCGCCGTCGCTCATGTTGACAATCTCGGGGATCAGCAACGCCTGAGCGCGCACGCCGTTTTCGGCCATTTGCTTTTTGAGCCGCTCATAAACCAGCCGCTCGTGAGCTGCGTGCTGATCGACGATGACCATGCCTGTCTCAGTCTGTGCGACAATGTAATTCTCGTGAACCTGCGCGCGGGCAGCCCCCAAAGGCAGCGCCTCTGCGTGCGGCACATCTCCCAAAGCTTCGTTGTTTTCAACGCGCGCTGAATAGCTTTGCGCCATCTCGGCAAAACCGGGCTCTTGCGCGTGGTAGTTCGCGTTGATCGCCCCCAACGTTGGCCTGTCCATCTGGTAAACGCGCGGCTGGGAAAATTCGGGCCGCATCGCGCCCAAGGCCGCGTCTGCCACGGTTGAGGACGCACGATGCCCTGCTTCGGCAAGGGCGTGCTTCAAGGCACTCACAATCAGCCCGCGCACCAGCCCCGGATCGCGAAACCGCACCTCAGACTTGGCAGGGTGAACGTTCACATCCACAAGCGTCGGTGCGCAGTTCACAAACAACGCAACAGCAGGGTGCCTGTCGCGGCTGAGGAAATCAGAGTATGCGCCACGCAAAGCACCGATCAGTAGCTTGTCACGCACAGGCCTGTCGTTGACGAAGAAGAACTGTGCCACAGCACTACCACGCGAATACGTCGGCAAGGCCGCATAACCCGTGAGCCGGACATCCTCGCGCTCCGCGTCGATAGCAAGTGCATTGTCGGCAAACTCGCGGCCAAGCACCTGAGCAAGACGCCCGTGCAGCGCAGAAAACATATCGCCGGTTTCAGCTTCGGCGCGAAACTTCACTTTGCCTTCGCCGCCGCCCGAAACATCATTCAGCGTGAAGGCGACGTATGGTTCGGCCATTGCAAGGCGCTTCACGACATCTGTGATCGCCTGCATTTCGGCACGATCCGAGCGCATGAACTTGAGCCGAGCGGGTGTGGCGTAAAAGATGTCGCGTAGCTCAACCCGCGTACCAAACGAAGCCGCTGCGGGCTTAACTGTACTCATGACGCTGCCGTTCACCTCGATCACAGCGGCATCATAGCCTGCCGCGCGGCTGGTGATGCTCAGGCGCCCGACAGCGCCAAGCGAGGGCAAAGCCTCACCACGAAAGCCGAAGGTGTGAATGTTGAGCAGGTCAGATCCGTCGATCTTGGAAGTCGCGTGCCGCGACAAGGCCAAGGGCAGGTCGGCCGCAGTCATCCCGCATCCATCGTCTGTGACGCGAATGAGAGTTTTACCGCCATCTGCCACGTCAATGCGAACCCGCTTGGCGCCAGCATCAATCGCGTTCTCGAGGAGTTCTTTCACGGCAGAGGCCGGGCGCTCTACAACTTCGCCAGCCGCAATCCGGTTGATGGCGGAATCGTCAAGCTGGCGGATCACGGGCTGCGATTGGCTTATCTGGGGGCTGAGTTCAGGCATGCCACAAGAACTAGCATAGCCCAGCACGATTCGGCCATGCAGGACTTGTGGCAGTTGGTTAACGCCTACGCGGTATTATGCGCATAAAAAAGCTCGGGCACTTTCGCGCCCAAGCCAGCTTTAGGAGT
Source organism: uncultured Lentibacter sp. (assembly GCA_947497495.1). Classification (GTDB taxonomy): domain Bacteria; phylum Pseudomonadota; class Alphaproteobacteria; order Rhodobacterales; family Rhodobacteraceae; genus Lentibacter. The sequence continues at coordinate 1,203,540 of CANMGT010000001.1, read as the reverse complement.
TTGAAAAGGCTTAGCCTTTTGAGAACTCGGGGTAGGCTTCCATGCCCAACTCGGCCATATCAAGGCCCATGATCTCGTCTTCTTCACTCACACGGATGCCAACTGTCATCTTGAGGACGAACCAGACAACACTTGAGACAACCACTGTGAAGGCGCCGACAACAAAGATCGAGTAGATCTGTGTGACAAAGCTTGCATCACCATTTGTAAGAACAACCGCGATGGTGCCCCAGATACCTGCGAAGAGGTGAACAGGGATTGCGCCAACGACGTCGTCGATCTTCAGCTTGTCGAGGAACGGAACCGCGAAGACCACGATAATGCCACCAACAGCGCCGATGAGTGTCGCTGTACCAAGGGTTGGTGTCAACGGCTCGGCCGTGATCGACACGAGGCCAGCCAACGCGCCGTTGAGAACCATCGTCAAATCAACCTTCTTGTAGAGAAGCTGTGTCAAGATCAGCGCTGCGATCGCACCACCAGCAGCCGCTGTGTTGGTGTTTGCGAAGATGCGTGAGATGTCAGCAACGTTGCCAGCCGTGTTCATGTAGAGCTGCGAGCCGCCGTTGAAACCGAACCAACCGAGCCACAGTATGAACGTGCCGAGCGTTGCGAGCGGCAGGTTTGAGCCCATAAACGGCACCGTGCGACCGCCTTTGTATTTGCCGATACGTGGGCCAAGGATAAGCGCGCCAGCCAAGGCAGCCCAGCCGCCAACAGAGTGCACAACGGTTGAACCCGCAAAGTCGAGAAAGCCCATTCCGTCAAGGAAGCCACCGCCCCATTTCCAGGAAGCCTGGATCGGGTAGATGAACGCCGTCAGAACAACGACAAAGGCAAGGAAAGGCCAAAGCTTGATACGCTCCGCCAATGTGCCCGAAACGATCGACGCTGTGGTTGCGCAGAACATCAGCTGGAAGAAAAAGTCAGAACCGACAGATGCATAAGTCAGGTCTGGTTCCGCGCCTTCGAGGCCGACGGGCTCGAGCGATGCCGTCGAGAAAGCACCAAGGATGCCATCAACACTCCAGCCGTCGCCGGGATACATCAGGTTGTAACCGATCAGGTAGTAAGCAACTGCCGCAAGCGCGAAGAGCGCGATGTTCTTTGTGAGCTGCATGGTTACGTTCTTTGAGCGCACAAGGCCCGCTTCCAGCATGGCAAAACCAGCGGCCATCCAGAACACGAGGAAGCCCGCGACAAGGAACATAAAGGTGTTAAAAATGAAGCCAACTTCGGCGCTCAGTGGCACGACTTCAGCATCTTGCGCCATAGCGGCGGCGGGGAGGCTTACGGCCAAAGCGGCCAAAGCGAGGGTGAAACGGTTTTTCATCTTGTTATCCTTCCTGGGCGCTCAAAGCGCGTCTTGTCCGGTTTCGCCGGTGCGCACACGAACGACTTGCGCCAGATCGAGCACAAATATCTTGCCGTCGCCGATCTTGCCGGTGCGCGCTGTTGTTTCGATGGTTTCGATCACGCTGTCGGCCATGTCGGCACTTACGGCGATCTCGAGTTTGATTTTTGGCACAAAGTTCACCGCATATTCTGCACCACGGTAAATTTCGGTGTGGCCTGACTGCGCGCCAAAGCCTTTGATCTCCGAAACCATCATACCGCGCACTCCGATGCCGGTGAGAGCTTCGCGTACGTCTTCAAGCTTATAGGGCTTGATCGTTGCTACTATCAGTTTCAACTGTTCATCCTCTTTCTGGTGCCGCATGGGCGGCGTCATTTCGCACATGCAGCATTTGCGCGTATCGGCGCGGAAAGAAGCCGTTCTGCCCAAATGAGTGGCTAAGAGAGGGGCGAAGTTTGAAAATTTCCGCGATTCTGGACATGTCTGCACAATTTTTCAGCATGTCGTGGAGGGAAACTGCGGTTCTTTCCCCTCTACATTGGACCGCACAACCGTTAGAGTCGCGGCAGAACAAGCTCCGAGCAGGGCAGATAAAATGAGTAACTCAGGTCGCAAAAAGCCACCGCTCGTCGCCGAGCGACGCTTTCCCAAAAAGACAAACGCAGCCAAGAAACCGGCTGTGAAAAAGCGTGCGCCCGCAAGACGCACTGCTGGCAAGCGCAAGCCGCAACGCGGGATAATCCGGAGCGTGCTTTACGGCATGTTTGGTTGGCTGTTCAAAATCATCTGGGGCTTTGGATGGCGTATGGGGCTCGCCTGCGCGCTCATCCTCGGGCTTTCTGTTGGTTATGTGTCCTTTACACTCCCCCCTGTGGAGCAGTTGTTTGACGGGCGAGCGCGCGGCTCTGTCACGCTACTCGATGCGCAACGCAAGGTTTTTGCCTGGCGAGGTGATCAATTCGGCGGCGCGGTAACGGCCTCCAGTGTTTCACCACACCTCAAGAACGCTATTCTCGCGACCGAGGACAAACGCTTTTACAAGCACTTTGGCCTATCGCCACGGGGCATCGCCTCTGCTGTGCGCATCAACCTGCGTGAAGGGCGTGGGCCACTGTCCGGCCACGGCGGTTCAACTCTTACCCAGCAAACTGCCAAGCTGATCTGCCTCGGCACCCCGTTTGACCCGACCAAATGGAAAGACGAAGCCGCCTATGAGGCTGACTGCCGCCAAGGCTCACTTTGGCGCAAAGCCAAGGAAGCCGTCTATTCGATGGCGATGGAAGTTAAGTATACCAAGAATGAAATTCTCACGGTCTACATCAACCGTGCCTTTCTTGGGGCCGGCTCACGTGGCTTTGAGGCCGCCTCACAGCGCTACTTCGGCAAATCTGCGTCAGAGGTTCAGCCCAACGAAGCCGCGATGCTCGCAGGGCTTCTCGTAGCACCGACGCGATACGCCCCGACAAACAACCTTGAGCGCAGCCAGGATCGCGCTGCAACCGTCGTGCGCCTGATGGAAGAGCAAGGCTACCTTTCAAGCGCCGTTGCTCGCGATGCACAGGCCAATCCGGCAACTCTGTCAAAAGCAGCACAAGCAAAGGCTGGCGGCTATTTCGCTGACTGGGTGATGACAACCGGCCCCGAATTTTTCACGCGCAACACCACAGAAGACGTGATCATCCGCACAACGTTGGACCAACGTGTTCAACGCGCCGCCGAGGCCGCAATGAAGACCGTCTTTGAGGCAAAGGTTCGCAAAGGCTCAAAAGCACAGGCCGCGATTGTTATTATGTCTGCTGACGGCGCTGTCAGAGCAATGGTCGGCGGACGGCAAACCAAAGTTTCCGGTGCCTTCAACCGAGCGACAATGGCACAACGCCAGCCCGGCTCTTCCTTCAAGCCCTTCGTCTACGGGGCCGCGCTTGATGTGGGCCGCTCCCCTCTCGACATGATCAAAGACGAACCCTATTGCATCAACGTGCCAGGGTCGGGAGAGTATTGCCCGAAAAACTACGACAAGAAGTTTCATGGCAATGTCACGCTCACCGAAGCTTTGCGTCAGTCCTACAATATACCCGCCGTTAAACTCGCTGAAGAAGTTGGCCTTGATGTGGTGCGCAAAGTTGCGACAGACTTTGGCATCGGCTCACACATGGCCCCCGGCCCTGCTTTGGCGCTTGGAGCCTCGGAAGTTTCGCTGCTTGAGCTCACCGGCGCTTACGCTGGTATTCTCAATGGCGGCAGTTCGGTGTCCCCCTACGGCCTTGTCGAGCTGAAATTGCTTGGCAACAATGAGCCTTTAATGACTGCGACAGGCGGCATAGGTGAACGTGTAATCAATCAGGAAGCCGCCGAAGAGCTGACGTGGATGATGCACAAGGTTGTTGCTGAAGGCACAGGCAAGCGCGCCGCCTTGGCTGACCGCGACGCGGCTGGCAAAACCGGCACGTCACAGGCCGCCAAGGACGCTTGGTTCATCGGCTTTACCGCCGACTATGTAGCAGGTGTCTGGATCGGCTATGACGACAATACGCCGCTCACGGGCGTAACGGGCTCTGGCCTGCCTGCAGAAATCTGGCATGAAGCCATGAAGCTTGCACACGAGGGTTTACCTGTCCGCGTTCTGCCAATGCGTGCGCCTGACCCCAACGAAGGCAAGCCATTGATCGTTGACACAGCAACACCGCGTAGCGGGCAAACGAGAAAGAGCATCGATAAACTTCTTGAAGGCCTTTTTGGAACGTCTGGTGGAACCAGTAAACAAGTGAAGGAACGGGCACGACAAGAAGAAGAGAACCGCAACGGGCGTTAACTCTCGGCTTGGGTGCAGCTGATGTCGTAAGTGAACTCCCCGCCAAGCCCCTTGAGCGGCGCGCCGTTCAACGAACAGGTAAGTTGAACGGGGGCTGGCGGCAAATGAGAACCTATGCATTTCAGGTCAGCGATCATCATCGCCTGATCGCCACGCAGCCGCTTCACCTTGCATCCGGAGACTTTCTCGATAGCGGCGACAGCCCGTGTCTCGACGGATTTGGAACTTGGTGCCCACTCAACGTTTACACGGATAGCTTCCGCTCGATTGTCTTTGATGCGAATGTCAAAAACACTCGTATCGACGCTCACGCGGCTTGCAGGCACGCCCTTATAAGCGCGGCTGGGCGTATCGCATGCCACCAGTAGAACCATTGTCAAAACCCAGTATCGCATGGCTTCACTTGGCCCTATTTTGGTTAACAACGGGTTAACAACAAAACTATTGCATTCCAATACTGGAATATATTATATATTCCACTAACGGAATATTAGGAATATACCCATGCAACCAGATAAACGCCCCGCTGAAACTTACTCGCCACTCTATTTTCTTGCCTCATTGGGGGCAGGCGGACTGACCGTAACGTTCTTTATGTACCTTATGTTCTGGGTGCCGCACCCAGGAGCGCCCGTGCCCGTTTTTGAAGACATTGTAGCAGCCTTCTCAACAGGCAGCTTCGCGCTTCAAACCAGCATCACTATCGCCATCCTCGGGATTGCCACGATGGCGTTTATGAACGTCAAAATGTTGCTCTGGAATTTTTCTGCCCTGAGCCGTTTTCGCAAGACAGAGGCCTACGAAAAATTGCGCAACTCCAACGGCGAGACAACTCTGCTCGCTGGCCCACTTGCAACCGCGATGACAATCAACGGGTTGTTCATTGTCGGCCTCGTCTTTGTTCCGCAACTTTGGAGCATCGTTGAATACCTTTTCCCGCTCGCGATGATCGCCTTTGCCGCAGCTGGCGTTTGGGCGCTGATGCTAATCGGTGATTTCCTGGGTCGTGTTTTGAGTGAAGGTGGCGTGTTTGATGTGACCGCCAACAACAGCTTCGCACAACTCCTCCCTGCCTTCGCCTTGGCTATGGTTGGCGTGGGCTTCTCAGCTCCGGCGGGCATGTCGCTTAACCCAATGACTGTCGGCGTCGCGCTTGTGATCTCGACGTTCTTTGCAGTGGCCTCGCTGATCTATACAGTCGTCGCGCTTGTCGTCGCATTCAATTCGATGCTGCATCATGGCACAGCCAAAGAGTCAGCGCCGACTCTGATGGTCATCGTTCCCATCGTTACCATCTTGTCTATCTTGTTCTTGCGTCAGGGCCACGGGTTGCACACCACGTTTGAAGCCCACGCCGTAGCAGGAGAAACTATGGTTTGGCTCGCTCAAATGATCGCCATTCAAGTTGTCTTCCTGATGCTCGGCGCTGTCGTGCTGCGCCGCCAAGGCTACTTCAAAGAATTCGTTCTGGGCGACAAAACCTCACCTGGCTCCTATGCGCTGGTTTGCCCTGGCGTTGCTTTCTCAGTGCTGCTGCACTTCTTCGTCAACAAGGGCCTCGTCGCTGCCGGAGTTGTCGATAAGTTCTCAGTCGCTTACTGGGCCATCACAGCAATCGCAATCGGCTCTCAGTTTCTGATGGTCGCCTTGGTGCTGCGCCTCAACCGCCAGCACTTCGGAGCGCCCAAACAGGCGAAAACCGTCCCAGCCGAGTAAGCACCCATCTTACCGGTTTTGAGCAAGCCGCCTTCGGGCGGCTTGTTTCGTATCTCAAGACGGGTTGCCGCCCCTATGATTTGGTCATATCATTTTACCAATTATCACAAGGTCGTATTGCATGCCGTTTCAACCTGTCCAACCAGAGAAACTCTCACGCGCCGTGGTGCGCCAGATCGAGCAACTTATCCTACGTGGAATCTTACGTCCGGGTGAGCGACTACCGTCCGAACGTGAACTGGCCGAGCGCCTCAACGTTTCCCGACCATCTCTACGTGAAGCCATCGGAGAGCTACAAGATCGTGGCCTCTTGACGACGAAAGCTGGCTCAGGCGTCTATGTTGGTGACGTGCTTGGCTCGGCGTTTTCGGAGGCACTGATCGAGCTATTCTCGTCGCACGACGAAGCAGTGTTTGACTACCTCGCTTTTCGCCGCGACTTGGAAGGTATCGCCGCTGAGCGCGCGGCGCGTCTTGCGTCGGAAACTGACCTCAAAGTTATCAATCAAGCCTATGCGAAGATGGAAAAGGCTGACAGGCGCAACGACCCGGCCATAGAGGCCGAGCTTGACGCTGCCTTTCACATGTCCATCATCGAGGCGAGCAACAACGTAGTGATGCTGCATATGATGCGCTCGATCTTTGATCTGCTCAAACAAGGTGTATTCTACAATCGCGCGCGCATCTTCCAGCAGTTTACAACCCGTGAAGAGCTTTTGGCCCAGCACCGTGCTATCAACGACGCCTTACAAGCGCGCAACCCAGCGGGCTCTCGTGCTGCCGTTGAGAAGCATCTCGACTTCGTCAACTCGGCGCTGGCCGACCAGATCAAGTCGGACAAGAACGAAAGCATCGCGCGCCTGCGCTTTGAGCATGACACCAGCCTCTGAGAGTGTGTGCTCTTTTGAGCTAAAGCTCTCCAAATTCTGCGAACAAAATAGGCATCTCAGCGTTAGTGACTGGACAATCGCCCAGACCTAAAGAGAGCAAACTCAATGTTCATAAGCCATCTTCCTTCTGCGTATCTCATCTCCAAGTCGGCACCGGTGCGGCTTACTCCAGCTGCTTGTTTTGCATTTCTCATAGGCTCGGTTCTTCCAGACTTGGACATCGTCTACTTCTACCTGATCGACGCGCGACAGCAGCATCACCACGACTATCTTACGCATCGCCCCATTCTCTGGCTCGTCCTGTGTATCGTCGCGCTAACGCTTCGCCACTTCAGGCACAGCAGGACAATGGCCGCGATTGGCGCTGGGGTATTGCTGCACCTGTTGCTCGACAGTATTTGCGGCAAGATTGCTTGGCTTTGGCCCCTGTCAGACTGGGCTGAACCCCTTGTGGTCGTGCCAGCAACGCATGACTTTTGGGTCATGTCGTTTCTCACTCACTGGACATTCAAAGTCGAAGTCGTGATCACCCTGATCGCGACAATCTCATACATACGCTCAACAAAAAACCCGGCTCGATGAACCGGGTTTCAGGTAGGTTTCTTAAAGGCCGCTTAGTGAAGCTTGGCGTCAACTTCCGCGATGGCTTCGTCGATCAGCTTGTTGCTGCTCGTCGCTGTCATCTGTGCTGCCACGATGTCTTTGGCCGCACCAACCGCTACGGTAATAGCCGTATCGCGCACTTCCTTGACAGCCGAGGCCTCCGCAGAAGCGATCTTGTCTTGAGCTGCGGCCAAACGACGCGCGATAGACTTCTTGATGTCTTCTTTCGCGACTTCAGCAGCCTCCGCAGCTTCTGTTTTGGCATGCTCGACAATACGCCCGGCTTGCTCTTGAACTTCTTTCTGCTTGCGCTCGTAGTCCGCCAAAATCTTCTGGGCTTCTTCACGCAGAGCACGGGCTTCCTCAAGCTCGTCCTTGATGCCTTCGGCACGCTTATCAAGCATGTCGCCAAGCATCGCTGGCACTTTGAAGTAGAACAAAACCGCGATGAAAAGCAAAAAGCCCAGCAGTACGATGAAGTTGGTGTTCTTCAATGAGAGGAACGGCCCGCTTGCAGCAAAGGCTGGTGACGCCATTGTCAGGGCAAGAAATACAGTTAGGTTCCGCATGCTCTTATCCTTTCATCCGCGCGTTGATCGCCGCAGTGAGTGTTTTGGCGTCAGCCTTGCCACCCATAGAAGCAACCAGTTCTTTCGCCGTGTCCTTGGCCACTTCTTTCACGCTCTTGAGCGCGCCAGAGCGGATCTCGGCAATGGCTTTTTCACCTTCTGCAGCTTGTGCAGCAATTTCGGCATCGGCTTTGGCGATGGCTTTGTCCAGGTCTTTCTGGATATCGGCTTTCGCTTCCGCAACAATGTTGCCAGCCTCGGCACGTGCGTCTGCAAGGGCTTTGTTGTAGGCGTCTTCCGCCTCAACGGCCAATTGCTTCAGCTCTTCGGCCTTGGCGATGTCATTTGTTATTGTGCCTTGGCGCTCTGCCAAAACCGCACCAATGCGCGGAAGGGCAATGCGCGACAGCACAAAGTAGATCACGACGAGCGTGACCAGCAGCCAGAAAATCTGGTTGGCCCAGTTGGAAAAATCCAGCTGTGGCATGCCTGGAGCAGAAGCAGCCGCGTCGGCTGCGTGCCCTGTGGCTTCGTGCGTTTCGGTAGCCATGTGCGCCTCTCCCTTAAGGAACTTACCTAGATCACCGGATGAGCTGTTAGGCCCATCCGGCCGTAAGGATCGTGTTCCGAAAAGTTAGACGGCGAACATGAGAAGCAGAGCAACGAGGAACGAGAAGATCCCCAGAGCTTCTGCGAAAGCGATACCGATGAACAGTGTCGCTGTTTGCGATGCTGCTGCTGATGGGTTGCGAAGTGCGCCGGCAAGGAAGTTGCCTGCTACGTTACCAACACCGATGGCGGCTGCGCCTGAACCGATTGCTGCGAGGCCTGCGCCGATGTGTGCGAGTTCACCTTCCATGAGTATTTCTCCTTACGATTGGAAGTTAATAGGGTCGTTCGTTGTTCAAACCTTAGTGCGAAGGATGCAGAGCATCTTTCAAATACACGCAGGTCAGAATGGTGAAAACGTAGGCTTGGATAAACGCTACGAGAACTTCGAGTCCGTACATCGCGGTGATCGCGACGACGGAAATAGGGCTGACAACGGCGATCGCCGCGAAGCCTGCAAAAACTTTGATAACAGCGTGGCCCGCCATAACGTTGCCAGCCAAACGAATAGAGTGGCTAACAGGGCGCACGAAGTATGAGATAATTTCGATAACAGCCAAAACGGGGCGCAGTGCAAGCGGCGCACTGGCGACCCAGAACAAACCGAGGAACTTGGCGCCGTTTTTCACGAAGCCAACGATTGTCACTGTGAGGAACACAAGCAAAGCCAGAACAACCGTCACAGCAAAGTGCGATGTCGTGGTGAAGCTCATCGGAATAAGGCCAAGGAAGTTGGCAAATACGATGAACATGAACAGCGTCATGATATACGGGAAAAAGCCGACAGCGTCTTTGCCTGCAACATCCTCAACCATCTTGTAAACGAAGCCGTAGGCCAGCTCAGCAATGCTTTGCGTGCGGCCCGGGATCGTTGCGCGGCGTGACGTTCCGAAAACCATCAGCGCGATGACAGCGACAACTGCCAAAGCCAGCCAGAGCGTCACGTTTGTGATCGTGAACATACCAACAGGGCCGTCTCCGAACAGAGGCTTCACGATGAACTGGTCCATCGGGTGGAATACCAGACCGCCTTCTTCTGCGCCGTGTGCTTCAGTCGCCATGCTTCACCTCTTCTTCGTTAGCCGTGTCGGCTACTTTTTCACTGGCCGTATCGGCCATATCCAAACCGGCCATTTCGGCCAAACTTTTCTTTTGGATCTCTGCCGCGGAGCGAAGCATTGTCTTCACGCCGGCCGCGAGGCCCAGAAATACAAACAGCACCAGGAAAATTGGCAGGGTGCCAAGCAGCACATCAAGCCCGTATCCAATGCCAAAGCCGATGCCCAAACCAGCCACCAACTCGATCACCATTCGCCACGCCAAATTGGCCTGAGAGTAGTGTTCATCCATGTGGTCTTTCGGCGCGTGAGCCTTCTTCAGAGTTTTGATCCGCTCATCAAGCTCGGTGAGCTGGTCTGATTTGTTGCGGTCTGACACTGAAAAGCCCTCATGGACAGTTGTGGCTTTGCTATTGCCCAACGTCCGCTGAGTCAAGTTGAGTTCAGGCTCTCGCACATACCAGATAACCCACTGTAATAACAGTGTAATATACAATTCAATGCGCTAGAGGCAAATCCGTCGCACCCCAGATTTCGCTCAATTCTGCGCAAAACCTATATTCAACCGAAAGGTTGATTGTCACAAGCACCCCCGTCAGGCGGCCCAGAAGCCTCGATGGGGCAGCCGATACTTAACCAAATGGTTGACGAACAGCATCAGCTGCGCCACACAAAGCCTATGAGCGACCCACTCGACATTACATTTGCCGCCCTGTCAGATCCGACGCGGCGCGCCATTCTGGCGATGCTGCTGGAAGATGATATGGCCGTGACCGATGTTGCCGAACCCTTCAAGATGAGCCTCGCCGCGATCTCCAAGCACCTGACGATCCTCTCACGCGCAGGCCTCATCAGTCAGGAGAAGCGTGGGCGGGTAAAGTGGTGCAAGCTTGAGCCGAGCGCTTTGAAAGACGCTTCTGTCTGGATGCAGGGTTTTGGCCAGTTTGAAGCCATCAACCTTGATGCTTTTGAGACGTTCCTCAAGTCCGAGCTCAGCCAGTGACGAACCAGTAGCTAGCTCGTCAGCCGTTCCTTCAAGAACCGCGAGAAGGCTTGCACTTTAGCAGTCCTGTGCAGATCCATATGCGTGACAAGCCAGAGCTGCGAACCCCACTCAGGCTCAGGCCCCGCGACTTTCACCAAATTAGGAAGGCGCGTCTGGGCATCGTCACTCATGAATCCAAGCCCGATACCGGCCACAACCGCAGCTTCAGCAACCCGCGGGTCATCTGCTCGCAATGAAATTTGCGCCTCGTCGATAGTATGGTTGAGCCACCTATAGAATGGTACTCGGCTGCTCTCGTCAGAACTGGCAACAAACCGGTGGCTCGCCAAATCGTCGAGGCCACTTGGTTGCCCGTATTTGTCAACATAGTCTTGCGAAGCAAATAAGCTGCTCTTCGTAGCGCTCAGGTGCTGCACTATGTTGTCAGGCTGGTCTGGCGCATTATCTCCCGCGCGGATCGCCACATGCGCCTCACCATACTCAAGCCGAAACAGCCTGTCACCCGCAAGATAGCGCACCACCAGCTTGGGATGTATATCTTGAAACTCCCGGATAAGCGGCATCAACCTAGGCGCCAGCGTCACCAGCGTTGTGATAACCAACTCACCTTCTACAGCGTCGCTCTGCCCTTTGATCATGCCTTCAAGCTGCGAAAACCTCTCATGCGCGACTTGCGCCGCTTGCATAAGTTCAAGCCCAGCGTCGGTCGGCGTGTAGCCGCGTGCATGTCTCTGAAAGAGCTTTGTCTTCAATTTGCCTTCCAGTGCATCAACATGGCGAATGACAGTCGCATGATGATAGCCCAGCTTTTCGGCAGCTCCACTCACTGTGCCTGCCTGCGCGACAAAAAATGCAGTTTTGATCTCATCCCAGTTTTGCATGAAACGCCTCTTTGCCGCCAATTCACCTTACCATATCAAGTGAGTCTCAAAGCACCACAGACTTCCCGCGTTGATCAGGCCCCTATCGGAAGGGGCATACTAGTAACTCATTAAAGTCACCCAAGGGCGCCTTTCGTGAAAACACCCACGCACAAAAAAGTCAGCCCGCCGCCAACACACCTAAAGGTGCACGAGCGACGGGCTGACAATTTTTAAACTTTAAAAGGCTTACGAGCCTTTTGCTGCCGCAATTGCTGCAACAGCGAGAACGCCGAGAGCCACTGCGCCGCCAGCACCGAGTGAACCAAGTGAACCAGCAGATGAGCTTGAAGCTTCTGTTGTGTCTACATATGGGTCAGACTCGATCATTGGAGCTGTGTTTGAGCCTGCTGAGGCGAATGAAGGTGCTGCGATCAGTGCGATTGCTGCGAATTTTGCTACGTTTTTCACGGTATTTCCTCTCACGAGTAAGAACATAATGAGCCAAGGCATATTGATTCTCGGAACAGACATCAAGGGAAATGACGCAAAGCAGCACAGGTAAGCGGCAAGTTGTCAAAATGCAGGCGACAAGTTGTTAAAATGTATCACTTGACCAGCCCCATGTTCACAAGCTATTTCCAGCGCCATATCCGGAAGTGCAAAGTCTTCCGGTCTTGATTCTTTCAAGATCGCCCCCCGTCAGCGAGTTTCGCCCACGGGGGAGTTTCTTGTTGGAATTTGTGGTTTGGGTGGTCGCTTCCTATCTTGCGGCTGTAGAGCAACGGTTAAAGGAGCCGAAAAGATGTTTGAGAATCTGTCCGAACGCCTCTCTGGTGTCTTTGACCGGCTGACAAAGCAAGGCGCGCTGTCTGAAGACGATGTCAAGACAGCCCTGCGCGAGGTGCGCGTTGCCCTGCTCGAGGCTGACGTCTCGCTGCCCGTTGCCCGCGAGTTTGTGAAAAAGGTGCAGGAACAGGCCACGGGCCAAGCTGTCACCAAGTCGGTCACTCCCGGCCAGCAAGTTGTCAAAATCGTCCACGACGCTTTGGTTGACACATTGCGCGGCGAGGAAGACCCGGGCCGCCTCAAGATCGACAACCCTCCAGCGCCCATCCTTATGGTCGGCCTGCAGGGTGGCGGTAAGACAACAACAACCGGCAAAATCGCCAAGCGCCTGAAAGAGAAAGAGGGCAAGAAAGTTCTCCTCGCGTCTCTCGACGTTTACCGCCCCGCCGCGATGGACCAGCTGGCGATCCTTGGCACACAGATCGGCGTAGACACCTTGCCGATCGTTCAGGGCCAGAAGCCTGTCGACATTGCCAAACGCGCCAAGCAACAAGCGGCGCTAGGCGGTTATGATGTTTACTTCCTCGATACGGCAGGCCGTCTGCAGATCGACGACGTCCTGATGCAAGAAGTGCAAGACGTTGCTGCTGTCGTCGACCCACGCGAGACACTTCTCGTGGTTGATGGTCTCACAGGCCAGGTTGCAGTTGAAGTCGCAGAAGAGTTTGACGCCAAGATCGGCATTTCCGGTGTTGTACTCACGCGGATGGACGGCGACGGGCGCGGCGGCGCGGCGCTCTCCATGCGTGCCGTTACCGGCAAACCGATCCGCTTTGTTGGCCTCGGCGAAAAGATGGACGCACTCGAAACTTTCGAACCCGAGCGCATCGCAGGCCGTATCCTTGGCATGGGCGACATTGTTTCGCTCGTTGAGAAAGCGCAAGAAACCATCGAGGCCGAACAAGCCGAGCGCATGATGAAGCGCTTCCAGAAAGGTCAGTTCAACATGAACGACCTGAAGCAGCAGCTTGAGCAGATGCAAAAGATGGGCGGCATGGAAAGCGTCATGGGCATGATGCCGGGCATGGGCAAAATGGCCAAGCAAGTTCAGGACGCAGGCTTTGATGACAAGATCATCAAACGCCAGATCGCCCTGATCCAGTCAATGACAAAGCGCGAGCGCGCCAACCCGCAGATTTTGCAGGCGTCGCGCAAAAAGCGCATAGCCAAGGGCGCGGGCCTTGAAGTGAGCGAACTCAACAAGCTCCTCAAGATGCAGCGTCAAATGTCGGACATGATGAAAAAGCTCGGCAAGGGCAAAGGCGGCATGCTCAAACAGGCCATGAAGGGCATGTTTGGCGGCAAAGGCGGCCTCCCCAAAGAGCTTGGCGCCGGTATGGATGCAGCGTCGATGGAAGCCGCGGCCAAACAGCTCGGCGCGTCCGGCAAGCTTCCCGGCCTTGGCGGCACGGGCCTGCCGTCTGGCCTCTCTGGCTTCGGGAAGAAAAAATAGCCCGATGACAAGTTTCACAATCCCCACGCTTGAAACAGAGCGCCTCGTCCTGCGCGCCCCGCGCGAAGAGGATTTCGAGGCAGAAGCTGCGTTTTTCGCAACCGATGCTTCGCGTTTTGTCGGCGGGCCCAAGAAACCGCATGAAACATGGCGCCTCATGGCGACAGTTGTGGGCCACTGGGCTTTGCGCGGCTACGGCTTCTGGGGCTTGGAAGACAAGCAGACAGGTACATATCTCGGCCGCGTCGGCCTATGGTCCCCCCACGGCTGGCTGGAACGCGAGATCGGCTGGACATTGATGCCAACAGCAACAGGCAAAGGCTTTGCAACCGAAGCCGCTCTGGTAGCACGCGCATATGCTTATGACACGCTTTGCTGGAACACGGCCATCAGCCAGATCGACCCTGCCAATGAGCCCTCAAAAGCCGTCGCAAGGCGCCTCGGCGCAAGCTTTGAGAAAATGTATCAAGACCCTGAATATGGCGACATCGAAGTTTGGCGACACCTCTCGCCTACTGACCTTTCCCAAGGCGGAATGGAGGCCTACGCATAATGCATACTGCCAACATCCCCACGCTTGAAACCGAACGCTTGGTGCTTCGCGGCCCCGAAGCCGAAGACTACCCTGACTTTAAGGCAACCTTCTCAAGCTATCGCTCGCGTTTTATGGGCGGGCCGCTCAACGCCTATGAGGCTTGGATGCTCTACGCCGCCGAGATCGGCCATTGGAACATTCGCGGCTTTGGTATGTGGATGATTCACGACAAAAACACTGACGAAACCTACGGCATGGCTGGCGGCTGGAAGCCTGCGAAATGGCCCGAAGCCGAGATCGCCTGGATCATCTGGCCCGACAAGGCCGGCAAAGGCTATGCGCTTGAAGCCACAAACGCGGCGCGCAATTACTTCTACAAGCAGCAAGGCTGGGAAACCGCCGTCAGCTACCTTGACCCGAAGAACCTCGACAGCATCCGCCTTGCCGAGCGCCTTGGCGCCAAGCGAGACGTTGAAGCGACAACGATCGACGGCTCTGACGCTGTCTACCGCCACCCGTCGCCAGCCGAGCTTGACGGCTCACAGCTCGCGCATGGCATCGACATGGAAATCAGCCACTACGCTGACCCGCTTTTCAAACCGAAAGGATGGGCTCTTGACTGATCAATCAGCACGCGCCGCCGAACTGCTCGCAGAGCATCGCAAAAGCATCGACCGTCTCGATGCGATCCTCGTTTACACACTTGGGGAGCGCTTCAAGCACACCCAAGCTGTCGGCAAGCTCAAAGCCGAACACGCCCTTCCCCCGTCTGACCCTGCCCGCGAAGCCGCGCAGATCACACGGTTAGAAGACCTCGCAAAGCGGGCCGATCTCGACCCCGAGTTTGCGAAGAACTTTCTGAACTTCATCATCGCTGAAGTCATTCAGCACCACAAGAAACACCAAGAATAGCGGGCAGCTGCCCGTCAACGCCATCTTAAGGAGAACTAAACCATGGCTATGAAAATTCGTCTCGCCCGCGGCGGCTCAAAAAAGCGCCCGTTCTATCGCATCGTTGCGGCTGACAGCCGTATGCCACGCGACGGCCGCTTTATCGAAAAGCTCGGCACATATAACCCGCTTTTGCCTAAAGACAGCGAAGAGCGCGTAAAAATGGACATGGAGCGCATCAAATACTGGCTCGGTGAAGGCGCACAGCCAACCGACCGTATCTCGCGCATGCTCGAAGCGGCTGGTGTTCTTGAGAAGAAAGAACGTGCCAACCTGAAAAAAGGCACGCCGGGCAAGAAAGCCCAAGACCGTGTTGAAGAAAAAGCAGCTAAAGCAGCCGCAGCAGCCGAAGCCGCAGCCGCGCCAGCAGAAGAAGCTCCTGCTGAGGAAGTTCCAGCCGAAGACGCAGCTGAAAGCTAAAGAGAACGGGCCGGAGCAAAGCTCCGGCCCTTTTTCTATCTACCCTATGAGCATGCTTTTTCGCCCGATACGAACCCTTATGCTGGTTGGCCTCGCCTTTCTGGCCGGTGCCTTTTATGAGCGTGCAGCTGCCTCTGATAAATGCGAAGCTGCTGGTGGCACGCCCCAAAGCGGGCTGTGCAAAGGAGTGATCAAATGAGTGAACTTACTTGCGTCGGAGCGATCGCTGGAGCCTTTGGTGTACGTGGCGAAGTCCGCCTCAAAAGCTTCACAGCCACGCCTGAAGACATCTCTGCCTATTCGCCTCTCAGCACGAAAGCGGGTGATAGTTTTACTGTTACCATCACCCAGACAATCAACAACGGCTTTGCTGCGCGGCTCTCGGGCATCGCCACCAAAGAGCAAGCCGACGCCCTACGTGGAACCGAACTTTTCGCGCGCCGCGACCAGCTCCCAAACTTGCCCGATGATGAATACTACTACACGGATCTCACAGGCCTTACCGTACTCAACACGGGCGGCACCGTTCTGGGCACAGTCAAATCCGTGCAAAACCATGGTGCTGGCGACTTGCTCGAAGTTCAGGGGCCAAACCTCAAGTCTTCAGTTCTCGTGCCCTT
This sequence comes from uncultured Lentibacter sp., assembly GCA_947497495.1. GTDB lineage: Bacteria > Pseudomonadota > Alphaproteobacteria > Rhodobacterales > Rhodobacteraceae > Lentibacter. The sequence continues at coordinate 1,187,233 of CANMGT010000001.1, read as the reverse complement.
CACCAAAGCCGCTGTACCAACGGTTGATCTGGCCTCTGGCCGCATCATTGCCGATCCCCCAGAAGGGCTGTTTGAGTGACAAAGGTGATCGTTCATGCTGGGTTTCACAAAACGGGCACAACAAGCCTACAAGACTTTTTCAGCGACAACAAAGCGGCCCTAGCACCCTACGTTGCCTACTACGGCAAGGCTGATTTTCTAAAAACAGGCGGGCACGCCCGTATCTATGCGCAGCGGCCCTTTCCGCACAGGCTAATCAAATTCCGTAGGAGCCTGCGCCGCTTTCTACAGTCAATTCCTGACGACAAAATCATCGTGCTGTCGCGCGAAACCTTTTCTGGCGGCATGCCCGGGCACCATAGCTTAGGCGGCCGACTTATGGTTTCCTATGAACGCGCGGCAACGCGGCTGGCCAAAGTCATCATCAGCGAACTCAAAAAGCGCTTTGGCCCTGATGTGGACATCACTTTTTTCTACACTGTTCGCGCCCGCGAGCCTTGGATCAAGAGCATCTACGGTCATCTCTTGAGATCAATTCGCATAGCCGATGACTTCGAAAGCTTTCGCGACCAATTCCCCGAGCAGCTCAGCCCAGCCAACGAAGCCGCCAAACTTACCAAGAAACTTGCGCCAGTGCCTGTCGTCACGTCTGCGCTTGAACAAACCAGCCAACTTCCGGATGGCCCCGCCTCCGCACTGCTTGATTTGCTCGAAATCCCGAAGGACGTGCGCGCTAGTCTGCGGCCCGTCGAGGCTAAAAACACAGCCAACTCGGCTGATCTTCAAGATGCCTTCTTAAAGCTCAACCGCGAGATCAAAGACAAAGCCTTGCTGAAAGAAAAGAAAGAGGCGCTGCTCAAACGGCAACGCCCCTAGGTTTTCTATTTGCCCGAAATATCCCGGCAGATTGGGGGTTGGCCCTCAAACCTGAGTCTTAGAGAGACGCCGCCAGCCGCGTGCCTTGGTCAATTGCGCGCTTTGCGTCCAGCTCCGAAGCAACATCCGCACCGCCGATCACATGCACCGTCTTGCCCGCAGTCTCCAATGCGTCAGCCAAAGAGCGCTCGCTCACCTGTCCAGCGCAGAGAACCACATTGTCACAGGCAATAAGCGTCGGATTTTCACGCGCCTCCCCGAAGCTCACATGCAGTCCGTCAGTGTCGATCTTCTCATAGTTCACACCGCCGATCATCTCGACATTTTTCATCTTCAGCGCCGCGCGGTGGATCCAGCCAGTTGTCTTGCCGAGCCGCTTGCCGTGCCGTTCGGGCTTTCGTTGCAGCAGGACAACTTCGCGAGCGGGCGCATCAGGCTGGGGGCCTTCAGCAGCCAAGCCGCCGCGCGTTTCTGAAGGGTCGCCAACGCCCCATTCTTCTTTCCAGTCCTCAAGGTTTTCTGTCAGGCTCTCGCCTTCATGGACGAGGTATTCACTGACATCAAAGCCAATGCCGCCCGCGCCAACAACAGCAACACGCTTGCCCAATTCGGCCTTGCCGCGCAGCACATCAATGTAGTCAACGACATGCGCCATATCCTGACCAGGAATCTGCGGGTCACGTGGCACAACACCTGTCGCGATTATCACCTCGTCAAAACCGTCAAGGTCAGCGGCGCTTGCGTCCCGTCCAAGTTCAAGCTTAACACCGTGCTTTTGGGCCATGGTGCCAAACCAGTCAACAAAGCCCCAAAACTCCTCCTTGCCTGGAATTTGCTTGGCCATATTGAGCTGCCCGCCAACTTCTTTAGCGCGGTCAAACACCGTTACATCGTGTCCACGTTCAGCTGCCGCAATCGCTGTGCTCATGCCCGCAGGCCCCGCGCCGACGATGCCGATTTTCTTGGGCGTTGTCGCCGTTTCAAGCACAATCTCGGTTTCAAAACACGCTCGCGGATTAACCAGACAACTCGAGATTTTACCTTGGAAGGTGTGGTCAAGACAGGCCTGATTACAGGCAATACAAGGCGCAATTTCAGCGGCACGGCTTTCGACGGCTTTGTTCACAAAATGTGGATCCGCAAGGAAAGGCCGCGCCATGCTCACCAAATCTGCGCAGCCCTCGGCCAGCACATCTTCCGCCACTTGAGGCGTGTTGATGCGGTTTGACGTAATCAGCGGGATGCTCACCTTGCCCATCAGCTTTTTTGTCACCCAGGCAAAGCCAGCCCGCGGCACGCTCGTCGCGATCGTCGGGATGCGCGCCTCGTGCCAGCCGATGCCTGTGTTGATCATGCTCGCACCGGCTTTTTCAACTTCCAGTGCCAGCTCGACAACCTCTTCAAACGTGCTGCCATTCGGGATGAGATCAATCATCGACAGGCGGTAGATGATGATGAAATCAGCACCAACAGCTGCGCGAACGCGCTTCATAATCTCGATCGGCAGGCGCATGCGGTTCTCATATGAGCCGCCCCAGCGGTCAGTGCGCTTGTTCACATGCGTCACGAGAAACTGGTTGATGAAGTAACCCTCCGAGCCCATCACCTCGACCCCGTCATAGCCTGCTTTCTTGGCGTTCACTGCGGCCGTCGCAAAATCGGCGATCTGCTTTTCAATGCCCTCTTCATCAAGCTCCTTGGGCGGGAAAGGGCTGATCGGCGATTTCACAGCACTCGCACTCACGCATTCAGGCCCGTAGGCATAGCGCCCCGCATGCAAAATTTGCATCGCGATCTTGCCACCAGCTTCATGCACGCGGTCGGTCACAATTTTGTGGTTAGCAATGTCTGCATCGGTGTAAACACCTGCAGCGCCCGGGAAAACGCCGCCTTCGTTGTTCGGCGCGATCCCCCCTGTCACCATAAGTGCGACACCACCACGCGCGCGCTCTGCGTAGAATTCGGCCACGCGGTTCCAATCCTTCGTTTCCTCAAGGTTGGTGTGCATCGAGCCCATGATCACGCGGTTTTTCAGCGTTGTGTGGCCCAGATCAAGCGGCTTCAGCATGTTAGGATATTGCGACATTGAGTGACTCCCTATTTGGGATAAATCTGCCTCAAGGCGTTTGCTTTGTCACCTGCTACGCGGCGTAAACGCTTAAGTCGTCTCGACGCAATGGCGCCGAAAGGCACGCTTGAGCATGTCGAGTTCTTGCCGCAAAAGCTCGACTTCGGCGCGAATATCCTCGTCGAGCGCCTCGCCGCTCAGCAACGCGATCGAACCAAGCGCAGTGCCGTCTTGGCTGTCTTGAATGAGGATCGTGCGCAGCCCGTCGGCGATGGCCTCTGCTGGCACGGGCACGCCAAGCTCCCACGCGCCGCCCTCGCCCTGCGCAAGCGTGACACCGAGCACCTGCTTGCCATCGAGCGTCACTGCAATGCGTGGTGCTTCACTTATCGCGGCGTCGTCAACGCGGCTTACAACGCCGTCCCATTTGCCTTCAAGCAGGCGCCGTTTTGTAACTTTGTAATCGCTCATATCTGCCCCATCATAGCTCGGCACGCGGCCTACGCGAAATAGTGATATCACGCAAAACAACCTGGTTCATTTCCGGCCCCTCAAAGATCAGATCAAGCCAAATTTTTTCGATCCGCTTCTCGTTGAGCTTCGAATAGGCCAAGTCAAACTCAACCATCACATCTTGCTGGTTGAGCGGCAGCTCGCGCACGATCTGTTCGACATTCGGCCCGTTCTTGATGTTCAACCGTGCGAAAATCTCGAGAGGCTTTTCAAACTCGACAATTGTCTGAATGCGGATCAAATGCTTTCGCAGCAGCCCGCGCGTGCTGTCTTCCGGCAGGTCAATAACAACCGACAAGAACGAGCCATCAAACTTGAACACGTCAAGACGCAGCCCATAAGGGGCCAAGTCGGCTTCGCGGGTATTTCTGATCTGGCGTAGCGTCAATTCAGACTGCTGACAGTCGTGAAACAAAGTCACTTCACTGCCCAACATCGACTTGCTCGGTGCCGAACTGCGGCCTTTCTCGGGCAGTGGCCCACGCCACAGTTCGGGTCGCCACGCCCAATCCGAGTCAAACGGTTTTTCAAAGGAATGCGAGCCGATCATTGGCAGAGCAAGCCGCTCGTCGGCGGCGTGGATAAGCCTGTCGAGTTGGCTTTTCAGTTTGCGGGCCTCGTTGCGCTCTTGGCGCAACTGCTCAAGCTTGGTTGTGCGTGCAATACGCGCCGCGCGCCCCCACCGACGCAAAGACATCCGGTAAAGAGCGCGTTTTAGAGCAGAGCCACCTTTTGCAAGTGCCATAGACCAAGACTGCCGAATAAGGGTTACGTGTTAACTATTACCATAATGGAAACAAAGTTAACGAAAAGGTCTCATTGCAAAAAATTGCGCAACAATTTGGGTAGTTTCGCATTTTTCGCCTGAACAGGGCTTGTTGGGCCTGCTGTTTTCAGAGGGCTTGCACCCAGCACGCCTTCGGCAAACTCCAGCAGCAGGGCTTTCCCACGCTTGCCAGCTGCCGCGCCGCCTTTTTCGGAGTAGACAGCAAGCCCTATCAGATAGCCATTAAACGACAGCGCCGCGCGCCAGTGTTTTGGCTCCCCCCCGGGGACAATGTCGTCGCCTCCCGTCGCAAGTTGCACAAGACTAAGGCCATCACCCGTCTCCGAATAAAGCGGGCCGTTTTTGGCAAAAGCCTCAGCCAGCCCTTCTGCGGTTGTCTGTCTGCCTTGCAAGCCTCTGAGTTGGGCCTGAATGGTCAGCAAAACGGGTTCTTCTTCCCCCGTTGCTTTGGCCCCCAAAGCAGCGCAAGGCGCCAACAAGGCAAAGCCGCCAGTGGCACTGGCCTTTAGCGAGCGCTTGTCAATGCAAAACCCGCTTGGGCCTTTGGCAACCACACGCTCAGGCACGACCGAGGCCTGCGCCAAAGCGTAGGAGCGGTTTTGGGAGGTTGGGGCCGCCACAGAAAGCGCGCCTGGAGCCGTGCCTTCGCCCAGGCAGGCCGCCAAAAACGTTAGTGCCAAGGCCCCAAGGGCAAGGCGGCTAGAGGTCCATGTAGACATGTTTTTCCACCTTTGCGCCGGGGTGTGTCACCGCGCCTTGATAGGTCGGGCCGACAAGTTGCGCGTATTTCCACAAAGCGCCTGAGGCATATATCGTCTCACGCGGGCCCTTCCAGCCGGCCTTGCGCGCTGCCAGCTCTTCATCGCTCAACGCAACAGAAAGCGCACCTTTGATTGCGTCGATGGTGATCATGTCGCCCGTTTCGATCAGCGCGATCGGCCCACATTGCGCGGCCTCTGGCCCGACGTGGCCAACGCAGAAACCGCGTGTAGCCCCCGAAAAGCGCCCGTCCGTTATCAGCGCGACTTTCTTGCCCATGCCTTGGCCCGAAAGTGCAGCTGTTGTTGCCAGCATCTCGCGCATACCCGGCCCGCCAGCGGGGCCCTCGTTGCGGATAACAAGCACTTCGCCCTCTTCATAAGTGCGCGCTTGAACGGCTGCAAAAGCGTCTTCCTCGCACTCGAACACACGCGCAGGCCCTGTGAAAACCTGATGTTCGGGTGCAATGCCCGCAACCTTCACGATCGCGCCTTCAGGGGCGAGGTTGCCTTTGAGGCCAACAACACCACCCGTCTTGGTGATGGGTGTTTCGATCGGGTAGATCACGCGCCCGTCAGCCTCGCGATCAATCTTGTCGAGCGCTTCACCAAGGCTCTCACCACTGGCTGTCATGCAGTCTTCGTGCAACAGGCCTGCGCGGCGCAGCTCTTTCATCACGACAGGCACGCCGCCAGCTTCGTAGAGGTCTTTTGCCACGTAGTTGCCGCCTGGCTTGAGGTCTACAAAGTAAGGCGTGTCGCGGAAAATGTCGCAGACATCCTCCAGGTAAAACTCTAGCCCCGCTTCATGCGCAATCGCAGGCAAGTGCAGGCCCGCATTGGTGCTGCCCCCCGTGCAGGCCACGACACGCGCCGCGTTCTCAAGCGCTTTCATGGTGACAATGTCGCGCGCTCTAATGTTCTTCTCGAGCAAGTTCATAACTTCGCGGCCCGAGGCCTCAGCATATTGGTCGCGGCTCTCATAAGGGGCGGGTGCGCCCGAGGAGTTAAGCAGCGCCAATCCGATTGCCTCGCTGACGCAGGCCATCGTATTGGCCGTAAACTGCCCGCCGCAAGCCCCCGCACTGGGGCAAGCCACGCGTTCAAGCACAGCAAGAGCCTCGTCAGAGAGCGTGCCATTCTGATGGCGCCCGACGGCTTCAAACATATCCTGAACCGTCAGGTCATTGCCAGCAATGTCATCTGGGATACCTTGGCCATGGGGTGCTTTGCCCGGCAGGATTGATCCTCCGTAAACAAAAACAGACGGCACGTTGAGCCGCAGCATCGCCATCATCATGCCGGGCAGCGACTTGTCACAGCCCGCAAGACCAACGAGCGCATCGTAGCAATGGCCACGCATCGTGAGCTCGACGGTGTCGGCAATCGCTTCGCGGCTGGCGAGCGACGAGCGCATGCCCTCATGCCCCATCGCGATCCCGTCGGTCACTGTGATGGTGGTAAACTCGCGCGGGCTGCCCGCGGCTTCGCGCACGCCAGCTTTCGCCGCTTGGGCTTGTCGGTTAAGGGATATGTTGCACGGCGCGGCTTCGTTCCAGCACGTCGCCACCCCAACAAGCGGCTGATGGATCTCTTGCTCGGTCATGCCCATCGCGTGATAAAACGAGCGGTGAGGCGCTTTTGACGGCCCCTCGGTCACATGGCGGCTTGGCAGTTTGGATTTGTCAAACTTCGTCATCACAGCGCTCCCCCCTGAAAACTGATCCATCCGAGATAGCCGAGGCCCGTTAGCCTGACAAGGCCGCAGCTAGGCCATGCGCTGATAGTTTTCCTCGGTTTGACGCGAGAAAGCCGTGAGCCGTTTGGAAAGCCGCTTGCTCAGGTTACCGCGCGCAAGCTTCAGAGACTGCACCAAAAGCCGCGAGGACAATGACTGCGGCGCAAGCTGCAAATCAATGCTGAGTCGTGTGCGTTGCCGCGAAAGCGCAACCAAGTCGAGCACCAGCGAGCCGGTCATCCCGGGCATCGTGCTGTGCGCGCAAACACGGTTGGGCTGCTCAAACTCGGTGAGCTCGATACGCATTTCACGACGCTTGCCGCGAAAATCAAAACCGGTTTGCCAAATCATACCTTCGCCAAGCTCTGTCAACGTGTCCATGCGCGCGACTTCAGCGCCACGGCGCATAGCCTGACGGGCAAACCCGTCAAAATCTGTGATTGCGGCAAAGACATGCTCAATCGGCGCTTCAATGTCTTCATTGGTGGTCAGCTGCATGCTCGTCTCACTCGGTTTTTTGTTTGCGCTTGTTTGGCGTTAATCTAGCTTATCCGCAAGCCAGTTCCAAAGCAGAAAATGCGCGATGGCGCCTTTTCGGGCTGGCTTGAGCAATGGGTGCTTGCCCGCAAAGGCTTCAACCATCTCTTCGCGACTGAACCAGCGCGCATCTTCGATTTCCTTTGGATCAATGGTTATCTCTTTGTCCAAGGCAGTGCCGGCGCAACCAAACATCAGTGACGAGGGGAAAGCCCAGGGTTGGCTTGCCAAGTAACCAACTTCGCCAACGGTGATGCCCGCTTCCTCAAAAACTTCGCGGCGCACGGCGGCTTCCATCGTTTCTCCGGGTTCAACGAAGCCTGCAAGCAAGGAATACATGCCTTCCGGCCAGCCCGGAGAGCGGCCCATCAGCACGTTATTTCCGTGCGTGATCAGCATGATGACGACAGGGTCGGTGCGCGGGAAGTGGTGCGCTCCGCAGCTTGGGCATGTGCGTTGCCAGCCCGCCATCGACAAAGCACTTTTCTGGCCGCAGACGGCGCAGAAACGGTGTGAACGGTGCCAGCCGAGAATGGCGCGTGCTGTGGCGGCCAGTTCGGCGTCACGAGCATCAAGCCGCGTCATACATCCGCGCAGCTCAACAAAGGCGTGGTCTTGTGGCAGCAGCGGGTGGCGCTGCTCGCTTCGGTCAAAAAAGCTGTTGAGCGCCGCCGCATCCAGCGCCTCAGGCTCCCAAGCTGACAGATCGTCGACAAAGGTCAGCCGCCCGTTTTCGCGGCCAAGTAACAAGGGCGCTTCCGTGAGGTCGGCAAGCACCGGATGGTCAGCAGGCAAGCGCGCCAGCCGGTTTTGCCCTTCTCCGCAGAGCAAAGGCTTTCCGCGCCACATGACGACAATATCAGCATCCCCCGAAGCGCGCGCCGCTCTGAGCGCTTCTGCATCGCCGCGAATTTCGGCCGCACGGTCAAGCCCTGAGCCGCCAAATGTTACTGTTTCTGCGATTTTCATTTTCACCCGCCTCACCTGATCACTGCTCGGAGTATTTCTATCTGGGACACAGTGTGTTGAACAGATGCAGCGTTCGTTGGCCCGAAAGATAGTTGATATGCACAACCAATGCGTGTTTACTGAACTAAGGAAAAGCCCTCTGCGCGATCATTGCGATGTGCATTTCAACCAAAGGCCCGACACTTGACGCTCGCCCAACCCGATATTCTGCAACCAGCCCGCCTGACCACGCAGCTGCGCATTTTGCAAACGACAGATTTGCACGGGCATGTGCTTGCCTATGACTATCACCGCGACGAGCCGTCAAACGCCACAGGCCTGTCACGCACCGCAACGCTTATTGCTAAGGCACGTGCCGCTGCCCCACTGTCTTTGTTGTTTGATTCAGGCGACTTTTTGCAAGGTTCGCCTCTGTCTGATCGCCTTGCGCAAAAAGAAATAGCCGCGCCGCACAGCCACCCTGTCATCGACGCGATGAACCTCTTACAATTTGACGCTGTCACGCTCGGCAATCACGACCTTGACTTTGGCCTGCCCTACCTTGCGGAAGCTCTTGCACAAGCGCGCTTTTCTATCGTTTCTGCCAACCTCACGCTGCCCGCGCCGTTGCAACAGCATATCAAGCGCTTCGTCATGCTTGAGCGGCACGACCCTGCGACAGGCAAGCCGATCAAAATCGGCGTGACGGGATGCTTGCCCGCCGAAACCTTGCAAGGCGCTGAACCTGCCATCCAAGTCAGCCCCGTCGCGGCGACCCTCTCCACAGCTGTCGCCGAGATGAAAGCCAAAGGCGCCGATGTCATCGTTGTGCTGGCCCATTGCGGGCTTGCTGACGAAGCCACAGGCGAGTGCAGCGAAACGATCCAAACCATCTCCAGGATCGGGGGTGTTCACGCCATCTTGGGGGGGCATACACACGAGGTTTACCCAACCGATGCCGCTCCCGACAGCGCCCTGATAAACGGTTGCGCCGTGGTGATGTCGGGCGCGCGCGGCACGCACTTGGGCCAGATAGACGTTACGCTCGAAACGAATGGTGAGGCTTGGAGCATTAGCTCCAGCACATCCACCGTGAACTCTGTTGAAACCCTAAATCCAGAACAACCCGCGACGCCGGAATGCCCCGACATCATACGCGGCGCGGCGCCCGCTCATGCCGCCACCCGCGCGGAGATGAGCGAGCAAGTGGGTGTCACCGAAGGACAGATTGACAGCTTTTTTTCACTGGTCTCAAACGACGTCGGGCTACAGCTCACCGCCGCAGCCTTTGAAACCCATATGCGCTCGATGATCTCAGAAACCATCTGGGCAGACTTGCCAATCCTGTCGAGCGCAACGCCCCATAAAACAGGCGCGCGCGCAGGGTCAGGGCACTACTGTCTGATCCGGAAAGGCCCTATCGCCAAGCGCGATGTGAGTGATCTCTACGGGTTTTCCGACACGCTTTGCGCTCTCAAGATAACCGGAGCCGAATTGCGGGCCTGGCTGGAGCAATCTGCCTGTGTTTTCCAGCAGATCGGCCCTAACACGCAAGATGCAGACCTCCTGAACCCTGCCTTTCCCGGTTACCGTTTTGATGTGATTCCGCAACTCACCTACGAGATCAATATCACCAAGCCACCGCGCTACGGGGCTGACAGGAAGCTGCAGAACACCGCGTCACACCGGATCGAGAACCTACGCTACAAAGGCGCTCTCGTGCAAGACAGCGACGTCTTTCTTGCGGCGATCAACTCGTTTCGCGCTCAAGGGCACTGGCCAGAAGTTGCGCCGGGCGTCCCGTCAAAACCGACCGTCGTGTTTAACAGCGGTCATCGCTGCGCGGGCGTTCTAGAGGGGCATATTCACAGCCGCGGCACCATTACAGCTGATGTGTTGCCATCTTGGACGTTTAGCCCGATCACCGGAGCCACAGCCCTGTTTCTAACGGCCCCCGAAGCCCGCGAGCATATGCCGACAGGTGTGCAATTCGTGCAGATAACACCTGAAGGCTTCGCACAAATGCGCTTGAGCCTTGGCTAAAGCCGCATTCCGCGCCATACCTGCCCAACCCTAACAGTGGAGTTTTGATATGTGGCGGTTTTTGTTTCTTGTGCTCGCGCTCGGCGCTTCGGCAGCGTTTTTCACCAAACCGGATGAGGAGAGAGCAGAAGCCTTGCTTGGCGAGATGATCCTCTCCGGCATCAACAGCCAAGATATTTCACTCGACAAATCAGCCACAGGTAACGCGCTATTGCTTGGTTGCAAACTGCGCCCGTCTGACTGCTTGAAGGTGCTACGCACACAACTCACCACACAGTATGAAGACTACAGTTTGATCAGCACATTCTCGGCAAAGGGCCTCGGATTCAAGGCTTGGTGCGTCGGTGCGTTCACCAAGCTTACGTGCCCCGGCGGCCTCAAACCCGACTAGGCTTGCGAATCCGCGCGCGCTTGCCTATATCGGCCTTGAGAGGTTGGCGCGGGCGAGCGCCTCGCCAACCCGGCCAGATCCGGAAGGAAGCAACCGTAACGAGCCCCGCTTGGGTCGTTGTCCAGCCTCTCACCTTACCCCTCTTTCAGAGTGGCCCGTTTGATAACGTGGAACCGCCCGCTGTCATCGGCTTCGCCCATGAGGCAGATGTCGACCAGCGCGTAAGGTATGCGGATGTGCTTTGCAAAGCGCTCTGACGCCGCTTGCCTCACGGCGGGGACGTCTCCGTCAGCGAGATGCCCCGTCAATGTCATGTGAAAGCGAAAGGCCTCCATGACATAGGGGTAGCCCCATGTTTGCAAAAGCACACTTTGGTGCGGAGTCAGGTTGCGGCGGCGTGTGCGCTCGGCCTCATTCAGAGGCGCGCGAAAGCGGTCGAGCCCGCGCACGATATTGGCTGCAAGCGCGCTCAGGGTTGGCGCGTCATCCTCAGGTACCAGCGCCAAGAAACCGCCGATCTGCGCGATAGAAAGCGTGAAGGCTTCGGGGGCCTGCAAGCCAGCCGCAAGTGCTTCAAACGTCTCCATCAGGCTTTGCTCTGTCGCCCCCTCTGCCAGCCGGAACGGGGCTTTGAGCGTGCCGTGAAAGCCATACTTGCGAGGCCGTTTTGCAAACTTTCCAATCGGCGACGCCAAGGCCTCGCCCGCTGCACTGTCCCAGCCGAGCCAAACAGCGCCCGCACGCGCGAAAGCCTCATCTGACGGGCAAGCGAATACTGCGTAGCGTCGAAACTGCACCTCATTGCCCCCGCAGCTTGGCCAAACCCGTCGACAACGCAAAAACGACGGCCGCAACACAAACGATGCTCGGGCCAGCTGGCGTGTCAAACAGGAAGGCCGCTTTCAACCCGCCAAGCGCTGCCAGCATCGCGAAACACGCCGACAATAGCGCCATGCCTTCTGGCGTGCGCACATGTGGCCGCGCACTCGCCGCAGGGATAATCAGCAGCGCGGTGATCAAAAGCGCGCCAACAGCCTTGATGCCCACAGCCACAACAAGTGCGAGCGCCACGATCAGGCCAATCTCTTCAAGCTTCGGCCTGTATCCGCTCGTCAAAGCGAGGTCTTCGCTGACAACCCAGGTGATCAACCCCCGCCAGCGCCAAACGAGCCATGCTGCGATCAGCACAGCTGCGCTCCAGATCAGCGCCAGATCGGCGCGGGCCACTGTCAGCACATCACCGAACAAATAGGCCTCGACGTCAATCTGCGCATCGCTTAACGCCACGGCGACAAGCCCGAAAGCCAGCGCCGAATGCGCGATCACACCAAGCGCGCTGTCGCTTGTCTGGGTGCGTTGGGTGAGTGACAAAAACAGCACCGCAACCAAAAGCGCCGCGATAAGAACGCCGCAAAACACCGAAACCGAAAAACCAAGGCTGAGCGCCACGCCGAGAATGGCCGCGTGGGCCATCGCATCGCCGAAATAAGCCATCCGCCGCCAGACGACAAAGGGGCCCAGCATGCCCGCCGCGAGGGCGACGCCGAGAGCCGCCAGAATGGCTCGTGTTACGAAATCATCCAGCATCACTCGGCCTTCTCGTGCGCGTGGTCATGTGCGCAATTTTCGTCGTGAACATGGTCGTGCTCGTGGCGGTAAAGCGCGAGAGCGCCATGCGTTCCCGAGCCAAACAGAGCGCGGTATTCAGGCGCCGACTGGACGATCTCCGGCGTGCCCTCGCAACAAATATGGCCGTTCAGGCAGATCACCCGATCCGAGGCACTCATCACCACATGCAGTTCATGGCTCACCATCAAAACAGAGCAGTCTAGCTCGACGCGCAACTCCTCGATCAGTCGGTAGAAGTCGGCTTGCCCTGTCTGGTCAAGGCCTTGCGTTGGCTCGTCGAGCATCAGGATATCAGGCTTTTGCAACAGCGCGCGCGCCAGCAGGACCCGTTGCATTTGCCCGCCTGACAAGCCGTCAAGGCTGCGTTGCGCGAGGTGCTCGACACTAACACGCCGCAAGGCCTGCGCAACTTCCGCCTCAGGCTGGCGCTTGGGGACGTCAAGAAAGCGGCGCACTGTCATCGGCAAACTTGCATCTAGCGCGAGTTTCTGCGGCACATAGCCAATGACCAGCCCCTTGGCGTGCTGCACAGAGCCTGCGCTTGGTTGCAGCGCCCCCGCCAGCATACGCAGCAAAGTTGATTTCCCCGAGCCGTTTGGCCCAACGATTGTGACGATCTCGCCGCGTTCAATGCTCAGGTTAACACCGTGCAAAACCACGTCAGCACCAAAACGCTTTTCCAAACCTCTGGCATCAATCAAACTCATGCGCCTGCCCTGCCCACACAGTCGGGACACAGCCCCTCAGCCTCGATCACAAGCGACTCGATCTGAAAGCCGGCCTCTCCGGCCGTGCGCGCCAGCATGCCGCGTGGCTCGGCTTCAGCGACAAGCCCACAGACGCGACAAATCATAAACGCCGCATCATGCGCCTCGCCGGGGTGTGCGCAGGCAACATAGGCGTTCAACTTTTCGATGCGGTGCGCGAGGCCGTTCTCGACAAGAAAGCCAAGCGCGCGGTAGGCGACAGGTGGCTTGGAGCCAAGCCCCTCTTCGCTCAAACGCCCTAGAACATCGTAAGCGCCAAGCGCCGCATGAGCCTCTAGCAAAATCTCGAGCACGCGTCGCCGCACGGGCGTCAGCTGCAGGCCACGTGCCGCGCAAACCGCCTCAGCGCCCTTGAGCGCCTGCGCCTTACAATGGGCGTGGTCGTGCTGGCCAAAGCCGATCGCGGTTTTTGGGGTTGCATCTTTCTTCATGATGTTATGTTATAACATATCAAATCCACCGTAAAGGCGTTTCGAATGTTAAAGAATCTCTCCCTATCTGTCTTACTCTGCTTACCTGCCGTGGCGCAGGCTGACAATCTGCGCATCGTCGTCGACGTCCCGCCGGTGCACTCACTCGTTGCGCAGGTAATGGGTGATGTGGGGGCGCCTGAACTTCTCACCAAACCGGGCAGCTCGCCACACGGCCACGCGCTGCGCCCCTCCGAGGCCCAGCGCCTGCAAGCAGCTGACATGATTGTTTGGCTTGGCCCAGACATGTCGCCTTGGCTAAACGAAGCTCTTAAAGAGATGGCCCCGAACGCCGCCAGCCTGCCACTGCTTGTGGCAGAGGGAACAACCCTTCTCGCCAAACGCGGAGCACATCACCATGATCACAGCGAAGATGCTCACAAAAATGAGCACATGGACGAGCAAGAGCATACCAAACACGATGATCATGAAGGACATGACGGCGACGAAGGCAAAGAGCGCCCTGACACGCACGCTTGGCTAAACCCGGACAATGCTGTGGTCTGGCTAGGCGCCATCGCCGAAGACCTCGCGGCGCACGACCCTGCCAATGCAGGCGCCTACCGTGCCAATGCTGCAAAAGCGGCCAAGGCAATCAACGCTCAAGCCCAAGACATAGCCACCCGTCTGACACCGCTTTCGGGGCGTGAGTTTCTCACAGCACACGACGCCTACCAATACTTTGAAACCCGTTTTGGCCTGACATCTCACGCGGCCATCACTGACAGCGAAGACCAAGACGCAGGCCCGGCGCATTTGCGCGAAGTTCTCGCCAATTCGCCCAGTTTGAGCTGCTTCGTAACAGAGCGCAGCACGTCAAAAGCCACGATCGCTCTCGTAAGCGAAACGCTCGACATTCCCCACGTCCAGATTGACCCGATCGGCGCCGAGATTCCAATAGGCGAAGGCCACTACAGCGCTTTGATGGGCAGCCTTGCTGATGGTTTCGAGGCCTGCCTGACGCCGCGCTGAAAGCCCGCGTTAAGGCTGCTGCACAGCCATCTGGCAAAGCAGCTCGAACATGATCGAAACGCCTAGGAAAGCTGTCGCCCCCGAAGGATCAAACGGGGGTGACACCTCGACAACGTCAGCGCCGACGATGTTGACACCTGTCAAGCCGCGCACCACTTGCAACGCCTGATAAGAGTTCGGCCCACCCACTTCCGGCGTGCCCGTTCCCGGCGCAAATGTCGGGTCGACAAAGTCGATATCATAGCTGACATAAGTCGCCCCCGCCCCCGCAATTTCGCGGGCTTCGGCCATGACGTCCTCGGGGCCACGCGCATGGAACTCCTCGATCGGGATAATCCTGATGCCCTCAGCGCGCGCAAAGTCGCGGTCTTCACTGTCATACTGCGTGCCGCGAATGCCGATCTGCACAACGCGTTTCGGGTCAAGCAGCCCCTCCTCGCAGGCACGGCGAAACGGCGTACCGTGGGTATACATCATACCGTCAAAGTAGGAGTGATACAGGTCTGTATGGCTGTCAAAATGGATCATCCCCACTGGCGCCTTCGCCGCGACCGAGCGCAGAATTGGCAGGCTAGACAGGTGATCACCGCCAGCGGTCAGCGGGGTTATTCCGGCTTTGACGACGCTGTCGTAAAATGCCGTGATCCGCTTCATGCTGTCATGAATATCGGCAGGGTTTGGCCCCACGTCGCCCAAGTCAGCGCAGCGCTTGGCCTCAAACGGGCGCACGCCGCTGACAGCGTGTTCGGCGCGGATCATCGTCGAGGCATCGCGCAACTGGCGCGGCCCGTGGCGCGGGCCTGGGCGGTTGGTCGTCCCGCTGTCCCATGGCACGCCGATGATGCCAATCTGAACCTCGCTGAGCCGTACATGATCAAGCGGCACATGTGGAAGGCGCATGAATGTCGGGATGCCCGCAAAGCGGGGCAGATCCATACCCGATACGGGCTGAAAGAACGTGTTGCTCATGTGAACTCCTTGATCCGTTTGTGTCCTGTCACAGGCCCGTCGCCCTGTTCTTCAATCCTGCGGATTGCAGCGTTGATCGGCTCATAGGCCACGGCCATGTGGTGCGCGTTGGCGTGCAGCAGCGTTTCTGCGTCAGCGACCCAAGCCACATGCCCCTTCCAGAACAGCAAGTCACCCCGCTGGTAAGCGCCGCCTGCATTTGCAAAGGCAGCTTCTTGCAAGTCACTGTCCCCGGGGCAGTCAATGTCGCAAGCCAAACACCCAGCCTGCACAAGCCCCGAACAGTCGATGCCAAAGGCAGAGTTCCCGCCCCACAAGTAAGGCGTTCCTGACAGCCGCTCAGCAACCGCCACAGGGTCTGCCTCGGGTTCTATGCTACTCAGGTGCTGCAGAGGCACAAAACCTGAAGGAATTTTTGCAAAGCGCCCGTCTTCGCGCAACACGCGCATCCGGCTGCCCATGCTCAGGCTCACCCGCTCGGGGCTTTTAAAGTCCGGCTCTGTGTAAACATGCGTGGCCCGCGCACTGACCCGATGGGTCGCAGGCTGCACAACGCCTAAAGCCTTCGTGCGCACATAGCCAACGTAGCCGTCATGCACGGCCTGCACAAAAGACCAACCGTCGAGGTCTTCGTAAACGCTTACAACCTGCCCCGCCAGCAACTGGCGCTCTCGCTTGCCTTCCGGCGCGCGCAAAAGGTCGGCAACGGGCACAGCAAGCTGACGCGCCGCCCCCGCCACATAAGCCTGCGCTTCGACTTCCTCACGCAAGTGTACGGCTGCGACACGCCCGTTGGCGGGGGTAATCCTCCGGTCCCTCATAGCTTCAACATTTCCGGCAGTGCCTCAAGCAAGGCCCGCGCGCCCATGCCGACACCACCTTTAGGGCGGGCTGGCTTGGCTGTCGGGTTCCAGCCGTAAACATCAAAATGCGCATAGTTTGTTTCTGCGGCGAAACGCCGGAGGAACAAAGCTGCCGTGATCGCTCCGCCAAACCCGCCGCTAGGCGCGTTGTCGAGGTCGGCTATGCCCGGCTCGATCATGGTTTCGTAGGCAGGCCAGAACGGCATCCGCCACACGGGGTCAGCCACGCGGCGTGCGGCCTTCTCCAATGCGCTGGCGAAGCTGTCATCATCACAGAAATATGGCGCCAAGTCTGGCCCCACAGCCACCCGCGCCGCGCCTGTCAGCGTTGCCATCGACAGCATCAAATCGGGGGCTTCTTCTGCGCCGTAGGCCAGTGCATCGGCCAAAACAAGCCGCCCCTCGGCGTCGGTATTGTTGATCTCGACAGTCAGGCCCAAACGGCTTTGCAAAATGTCACCGGGGCGGAAGGCATTGCTGCTCACCGCGTTTTCGACCGCGGGAATGAGCACCCGCAACTGCACTGGCACTTCCAGCGCCATGATCATCTCGGCGAGGCCTAATACCGTCGCCGCACCGCCCATGTCTTTTTTCATCAGCCCCATCGAGGCGCCTGGCTTGAGGTTCAAACCGCCTGTGTCAAAACATACACCTTTGCCCACCAAGGTAAGCTTGGGGCCTTTGCCACCCCAGCGCATGTCAATAAGCCGTGGCGCCTCGGCACTGGCACGGCCAACCGTGTGAATAAGCGGAAAGCCCTCCTCAAGCAGCGCCTCGCCGCGAATGACATGAAAGTCAGCGCCATAGGCTGTCGCCAGTTCAGATGCCGCCGCTTCCAGCGCCACCGGCCCCATGTCGTTTGCGGGGGTGTTTATCAGATCACGCGTGCGCGTTTCAGCGGCTGCGATGGCCTCAAGCCGCGGCGCGTTAACGCCCTCTGGCGCCACGAGCTGCGCCTTGGTACCACTGGCCTTTGCGTAGCGCTCAAACGCGTAATGGCTCATGAGCCATCCGAGCGCCTCGTTGCTCAAGGCATCCCCCGTCAGCTCAGTGACAAGGCGGTAGGTGCCCTCTGGCAGTTTTGCCGCAGCCCCCGCGAGGTGAAAGCGGCCGCGCGCGCGTTTGGACGAATCGCCATACCCAGCCAGGACGGCCCTGATGTTGCCCGCCTCTGTCGGCAAGGTCAGCACTTGGCCAAGCTCGGCCTTAAAGCCAGCAGCCTTAACCCAGGCTTGAACAGCATCTGGTTGCTTTGCGAGCCATGGTGAAAGCCCGTCAGCCTCCAGCAAATAAAGCGGCGTCGCGTCATCGTTATCCGGGGCAAAGTTAAACGGCACGGTGTGCAAGCTCCTCAGCTGGTGTCACCAGCAAGCCTAAAGCAAACCCTGTTCAAATGGGAACCGCTTTAATCGGCCTCAGACAGACAAATCCTGCAACTGCCAAATTTCGGTCAACGAACTCTCCCCAGCGCGCAGCATCCGCTGATGTACAGCCGCAAGTGCGTTGCCATCGCACGCATCAATGCAGGCAATGACATCGTTTGCGATCCTGCTCAACATTCCCATGCCGATCTGGGTTGCGATCGCGCCCATCGAGCGCACGCACTTGCGCATTTCAGCAACCTTGCCAGCGCGGTATAGCCGCTCGGCCTGTGCAAGACGCACAGCAAGTTCTTCCATCGCGCGGCACACAACATCTTCTGCAGCTTTGTCACCCAGCTGATCAAAAAGTTGCTCAAGCTTGTCAGCATCCAGCTGCACAGGCTCCTTCATAGCAAGCATTGTTACTTGTTCCACTCTCTCACCCTTCGGTTTACGCCCCAACTCACCTCAGCGTTATGGGCCTAAAAGTTTCCAAAAACGTTTACCGCCAAGCGCCTTTTCTCTCGAATTCTTTGCGAATGCGCACTATCTAGGCTGTCAGCAAACACTGCAGCCCAAAATGACAGGATCTGACATGCACAATGCCAAACCTCTGCCGCAATACCTTGTTCAGCGTTTTCATGGCTGGAAGGCCACAACCTATACTGAAAACGAGGCCTGGTATCGCCGCTTGGCCGATGAAGGCCAGCGCCCCCGCGCGATGGTCATTTCCTGCTGCGACAGCCGCGTTCATGTCACGTCTATCTTCGGCGCAGACAACGGCGAGTTCTTTTTGCACCGCAACATCGCCAACCTCGTGCCGCCCTATAAGCCCGACGGCGCGCAGCACGGCACCTCGGCCGCCGTGGAATACGCAGTAACCGCGCTCAAAGTCGCGCATATCATCGTGCTGGGCCACTCAAGCTGCGGTGGCGTTGCGGGCTGTCTTGACATGTGCACAGGTCGCGCGCCCGAACTGGAAGAGAAAACATCCTTCGTCGGCCGCTGGATGGACATCCTGCGCCCCGGCTTTGAGAACGTCAAAGACATGCCAGAAGCAGAACAAGCAGCAGCGCTCGAAAAAGAAGCTGTGCTTGTCTCGCTCAACAACCTGATGACATTCCCCTTTGTTGCCGACGATGTGAAGAGCGGCAAGATCACGCTACATGGCCTCTGGAACGACATTGGCGAAGGCTCGGTTGAGCAATATGACCCTGCTACAGGAGCTTTCACAGCCATTTAGGACTGCCACGACATATATAACAAAAAACCTCAAGTTAGCCCTTTTCAATCGCGACCGAACCCTTATCTAGGCTCAAACGCGTGCAACGGGGGCATTTCTCATGGCAGATATTCTGGCACTGGCAGCTGACAACCTGATATCACCCATTGTCTTATGCTTTGCCCTCGGCCTTTTCGCTGCCCTTGCCCGCTCTGACCTGTCAATCCCCGAAGCCGTGGCCAAGGGGCTTTCGATCTACCTTCTGTTCGCAATCGGCTTCAAAGGCGGTGTCTCGGTTGCCGCCCATGGGGTAGATCTGACTCTCGGCCTGTCGCTCATCGCGGGCATCATACTATCTGCTCTCCTGCCAATCGTCGCCTTCGCCCTCTTACGCTCGATCACACAGCTTGACCGCCTAAACGCCGCCGCCGTCGCTGGCCACTACGGCTCAATCTCGATCGTGACGTTCGTCGCGGCAACCTCGGTGCTTGAAAGCAGCGGGATCGCCGCGGAGGGCTACATGGTTGCCGTCGCCGCTGCGATGGAAGCTCCGGCCATCCTCTCGGCACTCTGGCTTATCTCGCGTGGCGAAAGCGGGCGGATGGACGCCAACCTCTGGCGCGAGATCATGCTCAACGGCTCAATCGTTCTGCTCGTCGGCGCATTCATCATTGGGGGTGTGACGGGCGAAGAAGGCCTCAAGGAAATCAGCAGCTTCATCGTGGAACCGTTCAAAGGCGTGCTCTGCCTGTTCCTGCTCGACATGGGCCTTGTCGCAGGGCGCGGGCTGGCCAAAGGCGGCAAGCTGCTCGGCTGGAGCAGCATCGCCTTTGGCGTTCTCATGCCACCGATCGGCGCGGCGTTTGGCTTGGCCGCTGCCCTTGCCCTTGGCCTGTCGCTTGGCGGCACCGTTCTTATGATGACCCTCACAGCCTCCGCCAGCTACATCGCCGTGCCCGCCGCAATGCGCGTAGCTCTGCCCGAAGCCAACCCAAGTATTTACCTCACGCTCTCACTTGGCGTGACCTTCCCGTTTAACCTCGTGCTCGGCATCCCGCTTTACCTTGCGGTTGCCAGCGCTGTCTCAGGAGGCTGACATGCAAACCCACACCGCCAAACGCGTCGAGATCACCATCGAGAAAATCATGCAGTCCCGCCTTACGGACGCCCTAGTCGGCGCGGGCGTGCACGGCTACACGATCCTGCCGGTGTTCGGTGGCTCGGGCCGTTCTGGCGAATGGTCGCGCTCAGGCCAGATCAGCCGCGCCGAAGGCATGGTTCAAGTCATTTGCATCGTGCGCGAAGAGCGCCTCGACGCCCTGCTCACGGCTGCCTTCAAAGTGGTCGAAAAGCACATCGGCATCGTCAACATCACCGACTGCGAAGTGCTGCGCGCCGAACGTTTCTAGCACCACTCACCTCAACACCATCCCTACGTCTTCCTCTTTCCGGAAACACCCTGGAGAGAGCGCGACAGAGGCTGGCCCCTCTCGCATCCGTCGGATTAGCACAGCAAGTTCGAAGGGCCTGTTAGCGCAGCACCTTGCCTTCAGGCCACTCCAGCTCATGCTTGAGGGTAATGGCCTGCTTGCCGCCCGGCTTCATGTCAAACTTCCACATCAGCACGCCGCGTTTGCCGTCGGTGTCTTCTTCGCTCGGCCGCGGAGAAGCGCTCCAACTGATAGCAAGCTCTTCCTGCTCGCTATACGGCACGCGGTCAAACACCCGCACAGGCCATGTCTCGCCTGTCAGGTTTTCCACGTCGATGGTCACTTCCTCGCTCAACTCGGTGCTGCGTGAAATCATCCCACGGTCACCCTCGTTGCGGCTCTTAACCGTGCGCTTCAGGCGCAAGCCGTCAATGGCGCCAAAGGGAATATCGGCCTCGGCGCCCACAGGGATCACCTCATCAAGCGCCGTGTGGCCCACAAAACGGCCATCAACATACAAGCTAACCTGCGACGAAGGCAGGATCAGCTCGCTCATGTCGTTGGTGATGCTCGCCATCATAAAGCCTGTCTCGTCATAGAGCGGCGATGCGAAAGCCAACACATCGGCATCAGTCTCGACGGTGCCCAGTGTGATGCGCAACTCGTCGGCGCGGTTGGCAATGCTGACAAGCTCAGGGTAATCGTAGGTCACAGCAAGCCCGTCGTATGATACGCTCGGCGCGGCTTCTTCCACGACCGGGACAGCCATCTCGGCGACATCCGCCTCCAGCCGTGACAGGCTCTCCAACTCGACCTGCTTTGCCGCACGTGGCCGCGCAACAGGCGGGTCTGTCACAATGCGTTGCCATGCGAACACTTCGCGCGGCTCGATCTGCTCACTCGGTCGCACCGTCGACAGCGTTAGCTTCACATCTGTCCAGTCCTCGCCAGTATACTGCCCGATAAACGCACCGCGCTCGACAGCCAGCCGACCAGCCTCCTTATCGAGCCGCATGTCGTAAACCGGTGCCCAGCCAGCGCCATTCACCAGATAGCTGATGCGCATCACACCCTCTGTCGGTTTGTCTGCGCTCGCGGTTACGCTCAACATCGCATAGTCTGTCTTGCCGGTTTGCAACGCCGCCAGCGCTTGGCGCGCTTTCTCAAGCTCCTCGCGCAGATCCGCCAACGCACGGTCAGCTTCCCCGGCCCTGAAATGCGCCTCATGGGCCGCCTTACGCGCTGTCAGTGTCTCTTCGCCAACCATCGCCGCCAAGGCCCGCAGCTCGCCCGCATCCTTCTCGGCCGTCGTTTCGCCCTGCCCAAGCTGCTTCAAAAACTCGACACGCGCGTTTGCCCCATCAATCTCGACCCTGATCAAAAGCACGTCCTTCTGCGCCACCCGCAAAGCCGTTTCAAGCCGCTCAACCTCAGCCTCGGCGGCCTCGATAGCTCCGCTCTTGGCCGCGTCACGCGGCGGCACAAAGTCACTGCGGCCCGTAACAGCCCCAAGCTTGGCGCCTGTCAACTCAACTCGCACAAGATCAAGCGGCGTCGAACTTGGCAAATCTGTCAAAACCAACTCGTGTTTGCCTGCAGGGATGCTAAACGGCACTTCCCGCACAATCGTAGCCCCGCCGGGGTAAAGTGTTGCGGCGGTCACATCGCTCTCAAGCGGGAAAGTGTCTGCGAAAGCAACAACAGGAAAAAGTGACAGAACTATAGGCGTCAATCGCATGGGAAAACTCCAGTTTATTATCCCTCCAAGTAGGCGACAGCGCGGCGCGATGTGCAAGCCTACTAAACCCCCATCTAAGCAATCCTCCGCCGACACTCATCTCGTTCTTCTCTTTCTAAATATCCCGGGGGTGTGGGGGCTGGCCCCCACTTAAGCCTGTGTATGGAGGCTGGTGCAACCTGCGAAAACCCACAAACGCAAAAGGGGTCAGCCTCTTGGCCAACCCCTTCAAACTTGATGAAAAGCGCCTCAGCCCTTTTTCAAAACTTCGCGGCCCAACAGTTCGGCAATCTGCACCGCGTTCAAAGCCGCGCCCTTGCGCAGGTTGTCAGACACGCACCACAGGTTCAGCCCGTTTTCAACGGTCACATCTTGCCTGATACGGCTGATGAAAGTCGCAAAGTCACCGACGCATTCGATCGGCGTGACATAGCCGCCATCTTCGCGCTTATCGATCACCATAATGCCTGGAGCTTCGCGCAAAATATCGCGCGCTTCATCCTCGTCGAGGAAGTCTTCAAACTCGATGTTTATCGACTCCGAGTGGCCGACAAACACAGGCACGCGCACACATGTTGCCGTCACCTTGATCGCGGGGTCGACGATCTTCTTGGTCTCGACAACCATCTTCCACTCTTCTTTGGTATCGCCGCTGTCCATGAACACATCAATATGCGGGATCACGTTGAACGCGATCTGCTTGGTGTAGTGCATTTTTTGGTTATCAGTCGGGTTGTAAATGGCCTTGGTTTCATCCCACAGACTATCAATGGCGTCTTTGCCCGAGCCGGAAACCGACTGGTAAGTGCTCACAACAACCCGCTTGATGCGCGCACGGTCATGGAGCGGCTTGAGCGCCACAACCATCTGAGCTGTCGAACAGTTCGGGTTGGCGATGATATTTTTCTTGCTGTAGCCGTGAATCGCCTCTGGGTTCACTTCAGGCACGATCAGCGGAATGTCCGGGTCATAGCGGTGAAGCGACGAGTTATCGATCACAACACAGCCCGCTTTCGCTGCGAGTGGCGCATATCTCTTTGTCGCTTCAGAGCCAACAGCAAACAGTGCCATGTCCCAGCCCGCAAAATCAAAAGTGTCCAAGTCTTGCGTCTTGAGCGTCTTGTCGCCAAAGCTCACTTCCGTTCCAAGCGATTTGCGGCTCGCCAGAACGGCAAGCTTATCAACGGGGAACATACGTTCCGCGAGGATGTTTAGCATTTCACGGCCCACATTCCCTGTGGCACCAACGACAACAACATTATAGCCCATTTAAGCGACTCCTTCTGTCTCAAGACGGCGTCTCATAGCCTGTTGCAACTGCAGAATAAAGGCCTAGTCCGTCCGGTCTTGCGCAAACAGGTAAATAACCAGCCCAAGTGCCACAAGCGCACCATAAAAGGTGAAAAGCAGCTCATAGGGCTCAGCAGGAGTCGCAGCGTCTTTGGCGGCTCCCGTATAGAGCCTTCCGGTGACCATCTGCAAAATGCCCACGCCACCAATGCCAAAAAGGTTCATCAGCGTCACGCCACGGCCCACAAGATGCGGCGGATAAAACGAGCGCCCATGCGCCATGATCACAGGGAAGCTCGCGCCAAAAAAGCCCACAGCAGCAAATAAGGCAACAGCCAGCCACAGGCTTTCAACTCCGATCAGCCCAAGCCACAGGCAGGCGATCAACGAGAACACGTTGCCCCCAACGATAACCCACTTGCGCGTGCCGAGAATGCGGTCAAGCGGGCCGTAGGCAAAGGTCCCCGCGATCATGGCAGCGCCCATGATCAGTGTGATCGTTCCGATGAACCCGTCATTCGCGCCGAAGATCTCGCGAAAATACGGCCCGATCCAAAGCCCGCGCGCGCCACCCGCTGGCGCATATTGAAACGCCATCAACGGAAAGATCAGCCAAAGCGCAGGCATCTTGAGCAAATCAAGCAGGCTGCCCTTCTCCTCATGTACAACGCGCTCGGGATCTTGCACCACAGCCCACAGGCCAAAGGCCGTCACAGCACTGATCGCCGCCATGCCCCAAACAACCGTGCGCCAGCCAAAGGCCTCAACAGCCAATGTCGTCGGAAGCGCAGAGGCGAGGTTTCCCACGCTCCCAACACCCAGAATAACTGCCGCCAAAGTCGCAAAAGCCGCGGGTGGATAGGTGCGCGCAAATATGTAGTAAGACGCCATCAAGACAGGTGCACAGCCCACGCCGATAAGCACCATCGCGGCCGAAATATGCGCAGGCGTGCTGGCCATGGCAAACACAGCCGCGCCACCGGCCCCGCCAATTAGCAAAAGCACTGCCGCCGTGCGCCTTGGCCCGACCTTGTCCAAAGCCCAGCCAACAGGAATCTGCATCGCTGCAAAGGCCAAGAACCAAAACCCCGACGCCGTCGCAAGGTCTTCTGGCGTGGCCCCGACATCTCGCTCGAGAACCTCGGTTAAAACCGCTAAGAACGCCCGGTAAAACTGGCTTAAAACATAAGCAAAGCACAATAAAATCAAGTCAAAACGCATCACGACCCTGCCTTTTCTTCTCTTTTAAAATATCCTGGGGGTCTGGGGGCAAAGCCCCCAGTAGATCGGCTTGTGCGTAGCGCAAGTCGAAATCAGATACAGCGCCCACCGTCAACTTCCATGCAGACGCCAGTTATCATACTCGCCTCATCCGAACACAAGAAACACGCTGCATTGCCCAGGTCTTCCGGCGTCGAAAACCGCCCCAAAGGAATGGTGCTCAAAAATTTCGCGCGCATTTCCGGCGTGTCCTCGCCCATAAAGCTCGCCAAAAGCGGCGTCTCACCCGCCACAGGGTTCAGCGCATTCACACGCACGCCCACCGGCGCCAGCTCCACAGCCATAGCCTTGGTCGCTGTGTTCACCCAGCCTTTTGACGCGTTATACCAGCTCAGGTTTGGCCGCGGGCTCACAGCCGCCGTCGAGGCCACGTTCAACATTGTGCCACTGCCGCGCGTCCTCATAACGGGTGCCAGCGCGCGCGCAAACAAATAGATCGACTTGCAGTTCACGTTGTACACGCGGTCAAACTCGTCCTCGTCAACCTGCTCCATGGGTTTTGGCAAATGCGTGACACCTGCGTTGTTCACCAGAATGTCGACGTTCCCCATGATTTGCAGTGCGGTCGCTACTGTCTCGGCCACCTGCGCTGCATCCCCTACGTCGGCCACATGCCCGAACGCGCCATTGCCCAGTTCTTCGGCCATGTCCATCGCACCATCATGGTCAATATCCACAACCATCACCTGCGCACCCTCCGCCACGAACTTGCGTGCAATTCCCGCGCCAAAGCCGCTCGCGGCTCCGGTCACAATCGCTGTCTTACCCTCTAGTCGCATCATGGTTCCTCCCTTTGGTCTGTTGTTGCTTCAGCCATGCAGCGCCGCGACGGTTTTGAGCGTCGTGAAGCCGTAAAGCGCCTCAAAGCCCTTCTCGCGGCCGTGTCCTGACTTGCCAATGCCGCCAAACGGCAGCTCAACGCCGCCGCCCGCACCGTAGTTGTTGATAAAAACTTGCCCCGCTTTGATGGCCCGCGCCAGCCGCATTTGCCGCGCGCCCTGGTTTGTCCAAACGCTTGCAACAAGGCCATAGTCCGTACTGTTGGCAATCGCCACAGCCTCCTCCTCGTCGTCAAACGGGATGGCGACTTGCACAGGTCCAAATATCTCGTCGCGCGCCAAAGCGTGCCCCGCTGCGACACCCGCAAACAGTGTCGGGCATACAAAGTTCCCGCCCTCAGGCGCGTCATGCAGAACGCCGGTTGCCGCTGTCTCCAAGTCGGCTCCCTGCGCCAGAAAACCCTCAATAAGCCCCTTTTGCTTGGCCGAAATAAGCGGGCCTACATCCAAGTCGCTCATCGCCGCGCCAACTTTCAGTGCGCCGTAGCGTTCGGCCATCCGCGCAACGACTTCGTCGTAAACGCCCCGTTGCACCAAGATGCGCGAGGAGGCCGAGCATGTTTGCCCCGCGTTTTGAATGCCCGCGTTCACCAAGAAGGGCAGCGCAGCGTCCAAGTCTGCGTCGTCAAACACAAGCTGCGGGCTCTTGCCGCCCAGCTCCAGCGTGACTGGCTTCACATGAATGGCCGCTGCCGCCTGTATCATACTGCCCGTCGCAACCGAGCCCGTAAACGAGATGTGGTCTATCCCGTCATGCCCGCTAAGTGCTGCGCCTGCCTCGCTGCCCAGCCCCGGAACCACGTTCAAAACGCCGTCCGGCAAGCCCGCTTGCTTGGCCAAGTCCGCAAAGGCCAGCGCCGTGAGGCAGGCGTCTTCGGCAGGTTTGAGAACACAACAGTTCCCCGCCGCCAAAGCCGCACCAACCGAGCGGCCGATAATCTGCATCGGGTAGTTCCACGGCACGATGTGGGCTGTCACACCATGCGGCTCGCGCAGCGTATACACCGTATAGCCATCCAGATAGGGGATGGTCTCGCCCATCAGCTTGTCAGCCGCGCCAGCATAAAACTCGCAATACCGCGCGAGGGCCACAGCGTCGGCCCGCGCTTGCTTGAGAGGCTTGCCAACGTCCAAAGCCTCAAGCCGCCCAAGCGCATCAACCCTCGCCTCAACCAAGCGGCCCAAACGCGCCAGAATGCGCCCGCGTTCAACCGCAGGTGTGCGCCCCCAAACGCCATTGAAGGCCCCACGCGCGGCGTTGATCGCGGCGTCCACGTCGGCCTGCCCACCACGGGCGATCTCACCGATTTGTTCGCCGTTTGATGGGTTCATTAGCGGCAGCGTCTGCCCGCTGGCAGGAGCGAGCCACTCACCGTTGATCAGGCATTTCGCGGGATCAAACCACAGGTCATTGTCCAAAGTCATGTCGCTCTCCTTTGTTGGGGCGCTCCAATTTTCTTCCAAGAAAATTGAGTAGAAAATTCGATTTTTCTGGCCACCCGGCTCATTCTGCTTTGCCCGGCAACTGCGGCACCGCGGCGATCAGTTGCTTCGTGTACTCATGCTGCGGGCGCTCGAAAATGTCAGCCGTCAGGCCGCGTTCAACGATCTCGCCTGCCTGCATCACGAGGCAGCGGTCGCAAACATTGCGCACAACGCTCAAGTCGTGGGAAATAAACAGATAGGTCAGC
Organism: uncultured Lentibacter sp.; assembly: GCA_947497495.1. Lineage (GTDB taxonomy): Bacteria > Pseudomonadota > Alphaproteobacteria > Rhodobacterales > Rhodobacteraceae > Lentibacter. The sequence continues at coordinate 1,160,052 of CANMGT010000001.1, read as the reverse complement.
CCGAAGCGCGCGCCCAAGTCAGCCAGCAAATCAAGGATCTGCGCGCGAATGCTCACGTCCAACGCGCTTACGGCCTCATCAAGTATGATCAGCTCGGGCTTGATGATCAGCGCACGCGCAATCGCGATCCGCTGTCTCTGCCCGCCGGAAAATTCGTGAATATATTTGTCGGCATCCTCCGTCGCCAACCCGACGCTTTCCAGCGCCTGCGACAGTGCGGCCTCACGGGCATCGCCCTGCGGCGGCGTATCAAGCAAGTGAAACGGCTCGCAGACCAAGCGCCGAACCGTCCATCGCGGGTTAAAACTGCCGTATGGGTCTTGAAACACCACCTGCATTTTGCGACGCACCGCGCGGTTGGGCTGCTTGCCGCTAAACACAGCCTCGCCGTCAAGCGTTATGCTGCCACCCTGCACTTGCTCGAGGCCCAGAATGGCCCGCGTGAGCGTGCTCTTCCCGCAGCCGCTTTCCCCGACAAGCCCAAGGTTTTCGCCCCGCCGCACGTTAAAGCTCACCCCGTTCACCGCGCGAAAGTAACCTTGCTTGGCAAACAGTTTGGAGCGTGGCAAGGCATAGTCCCGCACCACATTCTGCAGGCTCAGTAGCGGCTCTTTCAGCACGTGCTCCTGCCTGTCGGGCTGGTGATCGGACGCTGCAAGAAGTGCACGTGAATAGGGGTGCTGCATCCTGTCAAAAAGCGCTGGGCACGGCCCGCTTTCAACCACTTCGCCAGCGCGCATGATAACAATGTGATCCGCCATATCGGCAACAACCGCGAGGTCATGGGTGATCAGCATCAGCCCCATTCCGTCTTCCGCCGTGAGCCGCTTGAGCAGTCGCAGCACTTCAGCTTGCGTTGTCACATCAAGCGCGGTTGTCGGCTCGTCCGCGATCAGAAGCTTGGGCTGCAAGGCAATCGCCATCGCGATGACAACGCGCTGCCTTTGCCCGCCTGACAGCTCATGCGGATAGCGGCTCATCGGAAACTTGTCTTCCGGCAGCTCACACCGGTTCAGCGCCTCGCGCGCCCGCGTGAAGGCCTCGCTTCGGCTGACACTCTCGTGGATCAGGATCGTCTCCGCCACCTGCGCGCCGATCTGCTGGATCGGGTTCAGCGCCGTCATCGGCTCCTGAAATACCATGCCCACTTCGTTGCCGCGCAGCTTGCAAAGCGCTTCTTCCGGCAGCGCCAACATGTCATGCCCGCTCAAGCGCACAGTGCCACGCGCCTGTCCGCCTTCGGGCAACAGCTGCATCACAGAAAACGCCGTCATCGACTTGCCCGAGCCGCTTTCGCCGATGATGCCAACAATCTGGCCAGCCTCGATACACAGCGATACGTCGCGCAAAACTGGGGTGCCATGAATCTCCATATTGAGGCCGGTAATTTCCAGCAGGCTCATCGCTGTGCCCTCCGCAAACGCGGGTCAAGCACGTCGCGCAGCCCGTCTCCCATCAGGTTCAGCCCCAGAACGGTGAACAAAATGGCCAGCCCCGGGAAAATCGCCAGATGCGGCGCAAAGGAAAACATCGTCTGGCTCTCGGCCAGCATCCGCCCCCAACTTGGCGTCGGCGGCTGCGCACCAAGGCCCACGTATGACAGGCCGGCCTCCGCCAGAATGCCAAGGCTAAACTGGATCGTCCCCTGCACGATCAGTAAGTTCGTCACATTCGGTAGGATGTGCTCAAAGCTGATCCGCGCCGCCCCCTTGCCCGACACGCGCGCCGCCAACACATAGTCACGCGTCCAAAGGCTAAGCGCCGCGCCGCGTACCAGACGTGCAAAAACAGGGATGTTGAAAACTCCGATTGCGATGATCGCATTCACCGCACTAGCGCCAAAAACAGCCGTGATCATGATCGCGATCAGCAGGCTCGGGAAGGCAAACACCAAGTCATTGCCGCGCATTATGAACTCGTCCATCAGCGAGCCTTTTCGCGCCGCTGCCGCAAGCCCCAGCGGAACACCGATAAGCATGCCAATGCCCACCGCCACAACCGCCACAGCGATAGATGTGCGCGCGCCCACCATGATCATGGAAAAAATGTCGCGGCCAAAATGATCCGTCCCGAAGAGGTGCTGAAAGCCGGGTTTTTGCAACTTGTTCGGAATGTCGAGCGCCGTCACATCATAGGGCACCCAGACAAAACTCACGAGCGCAGCCACAACGAAAACCGCACTCAGCGCAGCGCCTATCACGAGCGAGCGGTTCATGCCCGCACCCTCAAGCGCGGATCAACCATCGCATAGGCGATGTCGACCAGAAAGTTCACCAAGATCACGGCAAAAACCAAGAGCATGACAACGCTCTCGACCACGATCAAATCGCGTGCCGAGATCGACTGGAACACCATCCGCCCGAGCCCCGGCAGGAAGAACACATTTTCAATGATGATCGCGCCGGCCATGAGGAAGGAAAACTGTAGGCCGATGATTGTCAGTACAGGGATAAGGGCGTTGCGCAAAGCATGACGCCACAAGGCCTGCCTGCGGCTCAAGCCCTTGGCGCGCGCCGTTCTGATATAGTCCTCTCCCAAGGTGTCGAGCAACGAGCTACGCATCACCCGCGCCAGAATGCTCGCTTGCGGCAAGGCCAGCGCCACAGCTGGCAAGGTCAGGCTCTTCATGGCGGGCAAAAAGCCCGCGTCCCAGCCCGCAAAGCCGCCCGCCGAAAACCAGCGCAGGTTGATGGCAAACACCAGCACCATCAGCATCGCAAACCAGAAGTTGGGAATGGCCACGCCAAGCTGCGTCAGCCCCATAACGCTCACATCCGCCACCGAGCCGCGCTTGCTCGCCGCCCATATCCCCGCTGGAAAGGCGATAGCTGTGCTCAGCGTCAACGCGTATATCGCCAGCGGCAGGCTGATCCACATGCGCTCGCCAATCATCTCGCTGACAGGCGTGCGATAGGTGTAGGAGGTGCCGAAATCACCTTGCAACATGCCAGCCACCCAAGACAGGTAGCGCTGCATAAGAGAGCCGTTCAACCCAAGCTCTTCGCGCAGGGCGTTCAGCGTGTCTTCCTGCGCGTTCATGCCCAGCATATAGGCCGCAGGGTCGCCGGGGACGACTTCAACAAACAGGAAAATAACGACACTCGCGACAGCCAATGACAGCACAAGCGACGCGAGCCGTTTTAGTACAAACCTCAGCACAGGCACCGCCCGCTCTTCTTCTCTTTAGAAATATCCCCGCCGGAGGCATCCGCACTCTCGAAAATGCGCAGGTCTGCGGCTGGGATCGCCAAGCTCACTTCCAGTGAACCGCGGTCAGGTCAGTCGCTTGTGTCGGAGCATTTTCCCAAAGGCCAACAACACCCGCTTTCGCGATTGTCGGAACAGTCAGCTGGAACAGATACCCGTTCACAAAGTCTTCCGAAATCTTGCGCTGCATCTTGCCCAGAAGCTCGCTGCGTTTGGCTGGGTCAGCCTCGCCTTCCAGCATGGTGTTCATGTCCTGAAATGCGGCGTCATCATACTGGAAATAGTAATCAGGGCGCGCATAGATGCCGATGTCCATAGGCTCGGTGTGGCTCACGATCGTCAGGCCAAAGTCCTTGCCTTTGAAGACTTGCTCAAGCCACTGCGCCCACTCAAGATTGCTGATCTCGGTCTCGATGCCAACAGCGCGCAGCTGAGCGGCGATGATCTCGCCACCACGGCGCGCGTACGAGGGCGGCGGCAGTTTCAGCGTTGTCTTGAACCCGTCCGCAAAGCCCGCTTCCGCGAGCAGCTTCTTCGCCAGCTCGGGGTCGTAAGCCGAGTTGGCCGTCAAGTCGACATAATCAGGGTTGTGCGGCGCAAAGTGCGTGCCGATAGGGGTGCCAAGGCCAAACATTGCCCCATCAATAATCGCCTGACGGTCGATCGCATGGGCAAGTGCTTCGCGCACCTTCACGTTGTCAAACGGTGGCATCTTGTTGTTGGTGCTCAAGATCGTCTCACCCTCGGTGTTGCCAACGATCACCTGAAAGCGTGCATCAGCCTCAAACTGGGGGATGTTCTCTGGCGCAGGGTAGCCTGTGAAGACATCGACATCTTCCGCCATGACAGCCGCAAAAGCTGCCGTCGGATCAGAGATAAACTTGAACGTCACCTTATCAAGCGCGGCAGGCGTGCCCCAGTAGGCGGCGTTCTTTTCCAGCATAATGCTGTCGCCCTGCACCCAGTTGGTGAACTTGAAAGCACCAGTGCCAACGGGCGCTTGCTTGATGTTCTCAATGCTTTCGGGCGCCACAATCACGGCGTCACCCCACGCAAGGTTAAACAACATCGAGCCGTTCGGTTCGGCCAGTGTCAGCTGCACTGTCATCGGGTCAACAACGTCAACAGCAGTGATGCCCGCATAAAGCGCTTTCTGTGCGTTGGCGCTGTCTTCGGCACGCGCGCGGTCTAGGCTGAACTTCACGTCTTCTGCGTCCATCGTCGTGCCGTCATGGAAGGTTACCCCCTCCGCCAGCTTGAACCTATATGTCAGCCCGTCTTCCGATATCTCCCAGCTCTGCGCGAGGCCCGGGTTAATGCTCCCGTCCGCGCCAAACCGTGTCAGGCCTTCAAAGACGTTTGAGTAGAGAACACTATCAATTGCGCCCGCTGCCGCGCTTGTCGGGTCAAGGTGTGGCGGCTCAAGCTGCATGCCCACTTTGATGTCGGTTTTGGCATACGCGCCGCCTGCCATCATCATCACGAGGGCACCTGCACCTAAAAACTTAGCTCGTTTCATCTTTAATCTCCCTTGTTTTGAAGGCCTTACAGGGCTTGCGCCCTTAGCCGCTTTGCCAAAGTGTCACCGCGAATCGCGTTAAAGACAAGCAGTTAGCGCCACGTCGGACTGGAAATATCTGGCGGGCCCGTATATCTCTGTGCTGCAATGCAGCAACCTGAACGGAGTTCCGATGAGTGCCACAGCCCGTAAAACCGCCCCCATGCCTGACGACATCAAGGCAATGAAAGGCGGGACTCCCATCGTTTCATTGACGGCCTATACAACGCCAACAGCCGAGGCTCTTGATGAGCACTGCGACTTTGTCCTTGTCGGCGATTCCGTCGGCATGGTGCTTCATGGCCTGCCATCAACGCTGGGTGTCTCGATGGATATGATGGTGATGCATGGCAAAGCCGTCGCGCGCGGCCTCAAAACTGCGATGATGGTTGTCGACATGCCCTTCGGCTCCTACGAAGAGAGCCCCGAGCGAGCTTTTCGCAACGCCGCACGCATCATGGGCGAAACCGGTGCAGGTGCCGTCAAGCTCGAAGGCGGTGTTCACATGGCTGAAACCATCGGTTTCCTTGTGGCGCGTGGCATCCCTGTGATGGGGCATATCGGCTTAACACCGCAATCGATCAACACTCTGGGCGGCTATAAAGTGCAAGGCCGAGACGCCCAGCGCGCTCAAGTCATGGCCGACGCCGAGGCCGTCTCAAACGCTGGCGCCTTTGCCGTGGTGCTTGAAAAAGTCCCGCAAACACTCGCCGACGAAATCACAGCTGCCGTGCCTATCCCGACAATCGGAATTGGCGCCTCTGCCGGCTGCGACGGCCAAATTCTTGTGGTGGATGACATGCTCGGCCTGTTCACAGCCTTCAAACCAAAATTCGTCAAGCGTTATGGCGCGCTCGCTGAAGACATGGAGAAGGCCATAGCGGCCTACGCCAAGGATGTCCGCGCGCGCAGCTTTCCTGCTCCCGAACATGTCTTTGCCGACGCGGCCCCAAAGGCCAAAGCATGACGGCGCCCATCATCCGCACCCTTCCCGAGTTGCGAAATCTCACGGGCCAATGGCAGCGTGCGGGCGAGCGGATTGGCGTTGTCCCTACTATGGGTGCTTTGCATGATGGTCACCTCTCCCTTGTCGCGGCGGCCAAAGAACGCTGCGAGCGCGTTATCGTCACGATATTTGTGAACCCCAAGCAGTTCAACAATCCGGATGATCTCAAGAACTATCCGCGCACCGAAGAGGCAGACGCGCGTAAGCTCGAACGCTTTGACGTTGACGCTCTTTGGGTGCCTGACGGCGATCAGATGTATCCTGAGCACTTTTCCACCAACGTCTCGGTGACGGGGCTGACCGACGTTATGGAAGGTGCCAAACGCCCGGGGCACTTTGACGGTGTTGCGACTGTTGTGACCAAGCTTTTCACGCAAACCCAAGCGACCGACGCCTTCTTTGGCGAAAAAGACTACCAGCAGTTTCTCGTTGTTCGCCGTATGGCCCTCGACCTTGACCTCCCCATCACCGTGCACCCTTGCCCGACAATCCGCGACATCGACGGGCTGGCGCTGTCTTCACGTAACTTGTTGCTGTCTGACCGCGCGCGCACAACGGCCCCGCGCCTGTTTGAAGAAATGGAAGCCATCGCTGAGGGGGTTGCCAGAGGAGAGGCGTTTGAAACGCTCCGTGCCGCGGCTGAAAAGCGTTTGCTAGCCGCGGGTTACACCGAGGTCGAGTACCTCTCGATCCATGCGCAAGATGATCTGGCCCCGCTGGACGCCCCCACACGCCCTGCGCGCCTCTTTGCCGCTGCATGGCTCGCAGGCGTGCGCCTGATAGACAATATCGCTATTTAGGATATCTGGTTTCCCAAGCGGGTACTGCTCTGGCGGCAAGCCATACTACACGCTTGCAAAGGCTTGGCTCAGGCCTGCGCCCCCCGCCAAAAGATCAAGCAAGCTGCGCCCCATCACCTGTGCGCTCTGCACCATGTCGTCAATGCCGACATATTCATCCGGCTTATGCGCAAGGTCGAGAATGCCTGGCCCGTAGGCGATGCAGTTTTTCAAACGCCCGATCCTGTCGATGTGCTTCTGGTCATATGTCCCCGGCGAGACAACATATTGCGGGTCGCGCCCCATCACTTCAACGATAGCCTTTGCAACCGACTGCACCACAGGGGCGCTCTTTTCCGTCATGCTGGGCAACACCCGCTGTAACTCGCGCACATCATAGGTAAAGTTCTCTCGGCCTTCCTGCACATGGCGCAAAAGCCCGTGAATTTCTTCCTGAACCTCGTCAATATCTTCTTCGATCAGAAACCGCCGGTCAATAACCATCCGGCAGCTGTCAGGCACGCAGGGGCTTGGCAGACCGGTGTAATCCTCCGGCTGCTCACTCTCGCCGCCGTGAATCGAGTTGATGTTCATCGTGCTCTGTTTGGCGCCTTCCGGCACAACAGGCATGTCGGTGCGTTTTTGCGCCAAAGCAGGGAAAAGCGAACGCTCCATCTCGCTGACAACAGCCCCCATATGCCTCACAGCGCAGTCTCCCAGAAAGGGCATCGAGCCATGTGCGATCTCGCCATATGTCTCGATCTCGGCCCACCAGACGCCGCGGTGTCCAAGGCATATCCGGTCATGGCCCAGAGGTTCGGGGATGATCACATGATGCACGCGCTCGGGGTTGAAGTAGCCCTTTTCCGCCAAGTACGCCACGCCGCCAAACCCGCCGGATTCCTCGTCTGCCGTGCCGGAAATTTCGATAGCGCCTGCAAAGTCTGGGCAAATCGCAATAAAGGCCTCGGCTGCGACAATACTCGCCGCCAGCCCGCCTTTCATGTCACAGGCCCCGCGCCCGTACACCTTGCCATCAATCACTTGTCCGCCAAACGGGTCGGTCGTCCAGCCACGGCCAACTTCCACAATGTCGATGTGTGAGTTGAAATGCACGCACTCGCCTGCGCGGGTGCCGTCCTTGCGCGCGACCAGGTTCCAGCGCGGGTATTTCTCGCTGTCGCCAATCGCCCCCTTGGCGCGGATAAGCTCGGTGTGAAACCCCGACTTCAACAAACGCCGGTCAAGATAGTCACAAATCTCGCGATAGTTTTCACCCGGCGGGTTTAACGTCGGAATGCGGATAAGATCCTGGCACAGCGCCGTCAGATCATCTCTGCGCGCAGCAATCTCCTCGCTCAAACGTGTCGCTAAATCCATGGCAAAGCTCCTTTGCCCGCACTATGCGAAGCAAGTGAGCCATGTTCAAGCGCGACCAAGAAAATTCAAATTTTCTTGCCAAGATTTTTGCAAAAATCTTGCGCCGCTGGCCAGCCTAGAGCGCGCCTTCAGCTGCGCTGCGAATGTTGCGGATGTTCTCTCCGTAGACCTGAGGCTTCTCAACCGAGCCGCCACGGAAAACAGCAGAGCCCGCAACAAGCACATCAGCCCCCGCCGCTGCCATCAAGGGCGCCGTTTTCGGGTCCATCCCGCCGTCGATCTCGATATGCACCTCGCGATCACCAATCATCTCGCGCAGCTTGCGCACCTTGCTTGTCATGTCGATGTATTTCTGACCGCCAAAACCGGGGTTCACCGTCATCACACAAATCAGGTCTGTCAGCTCCAGCAGATGCTCGACAGCCTCCGTCGGCGTTCCGGGGTTCAGCGCAACACCCGCCTTCATCCCCGCGCCGCGAATGGCCTGCAACGTGCGGTGAATGTGCGGGCCAGCCTCGATATGCGCCGTCAGAACATCGGCGCCCGCATCAGCGTAAGCGTCGATATACTGGTCAACCGGCGAGATCATCAGATGCACGTCCATCACCGTTTTCACATGCGGGCGAAATGCCTTCACAGCCATCGGGCCAAAGGTGAGGTTGGGCACAAAATGCCCGTCCATCACATCAACATGCACCCAGTCAGCGCCCTGCGCTTCGATCGCCTGAATTTCCTGCCCGAAGTTGGCGAAATCCGCGCTCAGGATAGACGGCGCGATTTTTATTGAACGATCAAACATCAAGTGCGCCGCTGTCATAACGTGCCGCCATATCGTCCATCGAGATCGGCTTCAGCTTGCCCGCTTGTCCGGCCGTTCCGAAGCGTTCAAAACGGTCAAGACAAACCTCTTCCATCGCCGCCATCGCCGGGATCATAAACTTGCGTGGGTCAAACTCACCGGGCATTTCCTTGGCAATCTTGCGCCATGTGCCGGTGATCGCCATGCGGTTGTCGGTGTCGATATTCACCTTGCGCACACCCGACTTGATGCCGCGCTCGATCTCTTCAACAGGCACGCCATATGTCTGGGGCATCTCGCCGCCATATTCGTTGATGATATCCTGCAGATACTGCGGCACGCTCGACGAGCCGTGCATCACCAAGTGCACATTCGGGATCTTGGCGTGAATTTCTTCAATCCGCTTGATCGCCAGAGTGTCACCAGTAGGTTTCTTGGTAAATTTATACGCGCCGTGGCTGGTGCCACAGGCAATCGCCAAAGCGTCAACCTGTGTAAGCTTCACAAATTCAGCGGCTTCATCCGGATCCGTCAAAAGCTGCTCTTCGCTCAGCTTGCCAGACGCGCCCGAGCCGTCTTCTTCAGCGGCCATGCCCGTTTCAAGGCTGCCAAGCACGCCCAACTCGCCCTCAACAGACGCGCCCACATAATGCGCCATCTTCGCGACGCGCTCGGTGATGCCGACGTTATAGTCCCAGTCGGCTGGCGTCTTCATGTCGGCCTCGAGCGAGCCATCCATCATGACGCTGGTAAAACCGTGCTTGATAGCAGAAAGGCAGGTCTGCTCGTTGTTGCCATGGTCTTGGTGCATACAAAGCGGGATGTCCGGAAACATCTCGCTCAAAGCCTTGATCAGATGCGACAACATGATGTCACCCGCATAGGCCCGCGCCCCGCGGCTGGCCTGCATGATAACCGGCGCGTTACACTTTTCAGCAGCCCGCATAATCGCCAGCCCCTGCTCCATGTTGTTGATGTTGAACGCCGGAACGCCGTAGTCGTTTTCGGCGGCATGGTCGAGCAGTTGGCGGAGCGTGATAAGAGCCATCGGAACCTCGTGATGTTGAAAAAGCAGCTTTGCACCCGCCTTACCACGGCTCTCGACAAAAGTGCCAGCCTGTTAGCGAAAACAAGCAGCCGCCTCACTTTCTTATTGCCGGAAATATCCCGAGGGTGTGGGGGCTGGCCCCCACATGGTCGGATTTCGCGAAGCGAAATTCGAAGCCTAAGCCTCGTAGTGCTCCTTGACGCGCTTCACCTCGTCACTCGAGCCAAAGATAAACGGCGTGCGCCCGTGCAGTTCCGGCGCTGTCTTGTCCAGAATACGCACTGTCCCGTCATGGGCCAGCCCGCCCGCCTGCTCGATCAAAAACGCGATCGGCGCGCATTCATAGACCATCCGCAAGCGCCCGTTCTCATAGCCCTTGCGCGCATCCGCCGGGTAAAGGAACACGCCACCGCGCGTCAAAATCCGGTGGGTTTCCGCCACAAGGCTCGCCACCCAGCGCATGTTCATGTTCTTGGCTTTCGGGCCCGTGTCGCCCGCCTCACACTCTTCTATGTAGCTAAGCGCACCCGCCACCCAGTTGCGCCGGTTGCTCGCGTTGATAGCATATTCCTTGGTGCTCGCGGGAATGCTCTTGCCGTTTTCCACCAGAACAAAGCCACCCGTCTCAGGGTCCATCGCGTAGGTCAGCACACCGTCTCCAAAGGTCACAGCCATGCCCGTCTGCGGCCCGAAGACAATATAGCCGCCCGCGATTTGCTCCTTTGCGGGGCGCAAGAAACTCTCTTCCGCACCCTCCTTGGCCTCAAAGATCGAGAAAATCGTCCCGATAGACACATTCACATCAATGTTTGACGAGCCGTCCAGCGGGTCAATCGCCAGCGCGTATTTTCCTGCGCCTAAATCAAGCACCGTTTCTTGTTCTTCCGACGCATAATAGCGCACCTGCGTGTCGCGCAGTGCCGCCTCAAACATCTCGTCGGCCATGACATCAAGCGCTTTTTGCCCGTCGCCATCGCTGTTCTCGCCCACTTCCACAGAGAGCGACTCGCCCAAAGCGCCGCGTGCGATAATGCCTGCAACTTCGCGGCCAACCCGCGTGAGGGCCTCCATCACGGGCAAAAGGTCTGCGGGGATGTGATCTTGCGTAAGCGACATGGGTGATTCCTTTATCTGGCGTTACCTGCGTGTATCCCAGATTTCGAAAGGGAATTGAATCCCCCTCTCATTCGGCGCAGCATGGGTGCGCGAACGGGAGGTCGCGCACATGGGATATAAGTTCTTTTCAAGCCGCAAGAGGCCGGTACACCTTGGCCCCTACCCGCTTGAAACGCTCAAACGAGTCGACGCCCTGCCCGACATCACCAGCCTCGCGCCCCGCCCCGAGCTGAGCTTTCGCCGCCCCGAGCACCCCGAAAGCATCGTCAACGCGATGGGCGAGTTTGCCGCCATGCTCGACGCCATTCGCGACGGGTTTGTGAACCCCGCCCGTGCCGGCATCCCCGACAGCCCTGTTGAGCGCGCCGATCACCTCAAGGCCTTCGGCTATTTCAACGATATGTCGATGGTCGGCTGCGGCCCGCTTCCGGCCTCCGCTTGGCTGAGCGAGCCGCGCCACAACCCCGACATCGCCCGCCTCTCTTCGGCGCTGCAAACCCGACAGACGAAAACGCTCGCCTCGGGCATTGACGTGATCATGGCTGATTTACGCGAAAGCATGGCCGCCGACCTGCCCAGCATTGAAGGCCACACCAACACGCTGGTCTTTTTGGTTGAATACAACCGTGATCCGCGAGAGGGCGAGGCCGGAGCCGACTGGATCAAAGACGCGCAGGCACACCGCGCGGCCCTACTCGGGGCTGAGACAGCCAATGTGCTGTCAAATTACATCCGCCTCCTCGGCTTCTCCGCCCGCGCGCATACCGAAACCTCGACAGAGCTTGACCTCGGCCAGCTTGCCGTCGCCGCGGGGCTTTGCACGGTGGAAAACGGGCAGGCGCACGCGCCGTGGCTTGGCACGCGCTTTGGCCTTGCTGCCGTCAGCACGGACATGCCCATCGCCCATGACAAACCGCTCGCGCCTTGGGCCGAGCAGGCCAAGTTCGCCCCCGGCTGGTGGCTTGGCAAGGGACATTCCAAGTCGGCGCTTGGCCGTGATCCGTATGCGCGGCGCGACTACGTGAAAGGCGCGCACCCGTTCGAGCGGCTCAAACGTGTGGACACCCCGACAACCTACATCGACGAGGCCCATGTTGCGCGCGTCCCGAAACGCGCCGACTTGTTCGCACGCGCGCAGTTCGGCGACATGGGCAAAGCCCAGCAAGACAATGCCAAGGGCGGGCATTATGTGCGCAAGGCGGCACCGGCCTTCGCCCAGCGCCGCGCTTTGGGCGCCTTCGTTTTGCTGCAAGACGGAGAAAGTAAAGACGTCGCCAAACCAACCGACGCACAGCGCAACGCCGACAACATCAAAGCCGCGAGCTACTTTCTGAGCGTTGACGCTGTCGGTACGTCGCGCTGCCCTGACTGGACATGGTATAGCCATGACGCGACAGGCGAAGTGCTGGTGCCCCCGCACCCCGAGGCGATCAGCATGATCATCGACCAGGGCTTTGACACCACAGAAGGCTCCTCCGGTGACGACTGGATCGCTGTGGCGCAAAGCATGCGCGCCTACCTGCGGTTTTCCCTGCTCGGCGGCGTCATCGCACAGCAAATTCGCAACCTCGGCTACAAGGCCAAGGCGCACACGGTGATGGACGGCGAAGTGCTGCAACCGCCGCTGTTGCTGCTGGCGGGCCTCGGCGAAGTCAGCCGCATAGGCGAGGTGATCCTCAACCCCTACCTTGGCCCGCGCCTCAAGTCGGGCGTTGTCACCACGGACATGCCGCTAAGCCATGACAAGCCGATAGACTTTGGCCTGCAAAGCTTTTGCGAGAGCTGCAACAAATGCGCCCGCGAGTGCCCGTCAGGGGCGATAACGGCTGGCCCGAAACGCATGTTCAACGGCTACGAAATCTGGAAATCCGACAGCCAGAAATGCACCAGCTACCGCATCGGCACACCGGGCGGCGCGATGTGTGGCCGCTGCATGAAAACCTGCCCGTGGAACTTGGAAGGCCTGTTCGCGGAAGCGCCCTTCCGCTGGGCCGCCTCCAACATCCCGCAAGCCGCGCCCATTCTGGCCAAGCTTGATGACGCGCTCGGAAACGGCAACCCGCGTGATGCCAAGAAGTGGTGGTGGGACATCGAGCTGCAAGACGACGGCTCCTACAGGCCCACGGTGCACCCCGTAAACCGCCGCCCGCTGCAGCCGGATCTTGACCTCAAGTTTGAAGACCAGACCCTCGCTGTCTACCCCGCCCCGCTTGCGCCACACCCATGGCCCTACCCCTTCCCGATGGATCGTGAGGAGGGCATCAAAGCCTACGAAAGCATGGTGAGCGCCGAGGAGTATAAACAGCGCATTGCGGCGGGTGACATGAGCGTGGTGCACCGCTACACCAACGACACCGCCTCGCCCGTCATGCGGCTCAACCTTGCCAAGGTTGAAGCGATGACCGGAGATGTGACGAAATATGAGTTCACAACTGAAGATGGCACGCCCTTGCCCGAATGGAGCGCTGGCGCGCATCTCGACATTCTGGTTTCGCCCGAGTTCCTGCGGCAATACTCGATGTCGGGTAACCCTGCTGATCGCAGCAAATTCCAGATCGCTGTGTTGCGCGAAGATGAGGGGCGCGGCGGCTCGGCGCAGATGCACCGGATCTTCACGGAAGGGCGCAAAGTGTTTGTCTCCTACCCGATCAACCACTTCGAGTTGAACGAAACCGCCAGCAAGACTTTCCTCATGGGCGGCGGCATTGGCATCACCCCGATGATCGCCTTCGCGCACCGCCTGCACGCCTTGGGCCGCGACTTTGCGCTGCACTATTCTTGCAGTTCGCGCGCCTCGGCGGGCTACGTGGATGACCTCGCAAACATGCCATGGGCCGATAAGGTTCACTACCACTTCTCCGACGAGGGCAGCCGCGCTGACCTTGACGCAATTCTCAAGGGCTACAGCACGGGCCAGCATGTCTACACCTGCGGCCCCGAGCTCTACATGCAGGGCGTCATCGACGCGGCCACGCAGCAAGGCTTCCCCGAGGAAGCCCGCCACCTTGAGTACTTCTCGGTGCCCGAACAGCCCGAGTACGAAAACCACGCCTTCACGCTCAAGCTCAAAGACGGGCGGGCGCTGCAAGTGCCTGCCGACAAGTCGGCGACAGATGTTCTGGCCGAGAACGGCATCCACGTTGACGTCAAATGCTCTGATGGCATCTGCGGGGTTTGCAAGTGCGGGCTAGTATCCGGCGAGGTCGAGCACCGCGATTTTGTGCTCTCTGCCAAGCAACGCGAAGGTGCGATCATCCTCTGCCAATCACGAGCTGCCGAGCCAGATGGCACAGTGGAAATTGATCTCTGACAACTCCGCCGTAACGTCACGGAAGAAAGCCGCTTGGAGACTCGCCATTGGCAGGGTTAGGCTGCGCTCAACAACAAAAAGGGAGGACGCCTCATGGAAGGCATGATGATGCAGCAGTCGCTGCTAATTAGCGATATTTTGAAATACGCCGCCGAAGCGCATGGCGACAGCGAGATCATCTCGGTGCGCACCGAAGGCGACATTCACCGTCAGACATACATCGAGACAGCGGCCCGCACGGCACAGCTGGCACACGCGCTTGAAGGCCTCGGCGTCAAGCTGGGCGACCGCGTCGCAACCCTTGCTTGGAACGGCTACCGACACTTCGAGCTTTACTACGCGATTTCCGGCATCGGCGCAGTCTGCCACACGATAAACCCACGCCTCTCGGCCGAACAGCTGATCTACATCGTCAACCACGCCGAGGACAAAGTCTTCTTCACGGACACAACCTTTGTGCCACTTCTGGACGCCGTGAAAGACCACCTGCCAAAAGACATGACATATGTGGTGATGACAGACCGCGCGCATATGCCGGAAAACACGCTGAACGCGCTCTGCTATGAAGAGTTGCTGGAAGGCCAACCCGACAGCATCGACTGGCCGCAGTTTGACGAGAACACAGCCTCGGGCCTTTGCTATACCTCCGGGACAACAGGCAACCCGAAAGGCGCGCTCTACTCGAACCGCTCAACAGTGCTGCACGCCCTGTTCGGCGCGATGGCGCTGGGCAACGGCTACAAGCCCGGAGACAAGATCCTGCCTGTCGTGCCGCAATTCCACGTCAATGCATGGGGCCTGCCCTATGCCGCGCCGTTGATGGGCTGTTCGCTTGTCATGCCTGGCCCGGCGCTCGACGGCCCCAGCGTCTTCAAACTGATGGACAGCGAAAAAGTCCTCTCGGCTTGGGGCGTGCCAACCGTCTGGCTTGGCCTCTTGGGCGAGATCGAAGCACAGGGCCGCAAGCCCGAAGGCTTTGAGGAAGTCGTCGTCGGCGGCTCGGCGGCGCCGCGCTCGATGATCGAAAAATTCGAAAACCTCGGCGTTGACGTGATCCACGCCTGGGGCATGACAGAGATGAGCCCGCTCGGCACCCACGGCAAAATGCCCGAATGGGTCAAGCGGAAAGGCCTCAAAGAGCAGATCGACAAGAAGTCGCTACAAGGCCGCCGCGTCTTTGGCGTAGATATCAAGATCACCGACGAGTTGGGCAACCGCCTGCCGCATGACGGCGTCGCCGCTGGCGAGCTATATGTGCGCGGCAATGCTGTCGTCTCCGGCTACTACAACAATGAAGAGGCCAACAAAACGGCGTTTGACCGTGAAGGCTGGTTTGGCACAGGCGACATCGCCAGCATCGACGAGTTCGGCTTTCTCAACCTGCAAGACCGCGCCAAAGACTTGGTGAAGTCAGGCGGAGAGTGGATCAGCTCGATTGATCTGGAAAATACAGCCATGGCCCACGCTGCCGTGGCCAACTGCGCAGTCATCGCCATAGCGCACCCCAAGTGGGACGAGCGGCCAGTGCTTGTGGCCGTCCCCGCGGGCGACGACAAGCCAAGCCTTGAGGAAATGCATGCTCATATGTCCGAGCACTTCGCCAAATGGCAACTGCCCGATGACATCCTGTGGGTGGAAGAGCTGCCAATGACAGCCACGGGTAAAGTCTCCAAGCTCAATCTGCGCAAGCAATTCGCGGACTACGTGCTGCCCGATATGCGCACATGAGCCGCGACATTATCGAAGCCCCCTATCCGTTTCAGGAAACGCTGGGCTTTGCCGTCACCGAATGGTCGGAGGGCGGCTGCACACTCACGCAGCCGCTCCTGGGCCACCTAGCCAACCGCTACGGCATCTTGCATGGCGGCGTTCACGCAACCCTGCTGGACACCGCGATGGGCTTTGCCGTGTCCTACACGGGCGACGCCGCGCAAAAACAGCTGGTGATGACGCTCTCGCTGAATGTCAGCTACCTTGGCGTTGCCTCAGGAGAGACAATCATCGCAACAGGGCGCAAGACAGGCGGCGGGCGCTCAACCGCCTTCGCGGAAGGCGAAATACGAGACACCGATGGCAACCTTTTAGCAACAGCAACAGGCGTGTTCCGCTATCGCGGCAGCGCCAAAACAGGGAAGAAATCATGACCGAGACAATGCAGAAAATCACCCTCGCCGCGCGCCCCGTTGGCGCGCCGAAAGACAGCGACTTCAAACTGGTCGAGGCCCCGCTGCCCGAGCCAAAAGACGGCGAAGTGCTGGTGCGTGTGCACTACATGTCGCTTGATCCTTATATGCGTGGCCGGATGGACGACGCCAAGTCCTACGCCGCCCCAGTGCCCATCGGCGGCACGATGGAAGGCGGCTGCGTCGGCGAGGTTATCGCCTCCAAGTCCGACGCGTTTAAAGCCGGCGACATGGCGTTTGGCATGTTCGGCTGGGCCACACACGGCTGCCTGCCCGCCAAGGAAATGCGCAAACTCGACGCGCGCCTGCCCATCACAACAGCCCTCGGCGTTCTGGGCATGCCCGGCTTCACCGGCTGGTATGGCCTGATGGAACTTGGCCGCCCGAAGGAAGGCGAGACACTCGTCGTTGCCGCCGCGACAGGCCCCGTTGGCTCAATGGTCGGCCAAATCGCCAAGGCGCGCGGCTTGCGCACTGTTGCCATCGCTGGCGGCGCGGACAAATGCAAACTCGCCACCGAGAAGTTCGGCTTTGATGCCGCGATCGACCACCGCGCCTATGACGACGCGGGCAGCCTGCGCAAAGCCCTCGCCGAAGTCGCCCCGAAGGGTATCGATATCTACTTCGAAAACGTCGGCGGCAAAGTCTTTGAAGCCGTGCTGCCCCTGATGAACACCTTCGGGCGTATCCCCGTCTGCGGCATGATCTCGGGCTACAACGCAGGCGCGCTAGGGGGCAACGTGCAAAGCGACGTCCCCGACAGGCTCCCGATGCTCTGGCGCTCCATTCTGGTCAAACAAATGTCGATCAACGGCTTCATCATTTCCAACCACTATGACCTCTATGGAAAGTTCCTCTCTGAAGTGGCCCCCCTCGTCGCCTCCGGCGAAATCGCCGTGCTCGAAGACATCGCCGAAGGTCTTGAGAACGCCCCACGCGCCTTCATGGGCCTTCTGGAAGGCCGCAATGTCGGCAAGCAGATCGTCAAAGTGGTCTAGGCTTTCTTATTGCCTCTAATATCCCGGGGGTTTGCAACTGGCCCCCACCTAAACAAGCAGTGTGAGGGGCGAGCTCCTCACCACCTGCCCGCCGCAGGCGCCAAAGCTGCGAAGCCAGTTTGCAACCTTCCGCGAAGATCAGCCTTTAACCTGCCTTTTTCTTCGCCACATTCTCGCCACAATGCGCCATGTAGGGGGACTCAAGTTCCCACCCACTAGATGTGGTGAAATTTCCTTTGCTCAACCTAAAAATGAAAACTTTATTCAACAGCTACGATATGTTAGCCTATAGGTAATTCATAAAAAGCCAGTCGAGCAAATCGGCGGCATTGAGGCAGAAAAAGGCAAGACCCGTGCAAAAGCATCGCACAGAATCCCTGCGGGGGCTGAGACTCTTTGCATTCATCTGGATGTTGCTCCTCGCTCCCCTGAGCGCGGTCGCGGCGCCCTATGCTGCTGTGGTTATGGATGCGCGCACTGGCAAGATCATGCATTCGCGCAACGCCGACACTCGCCTGCATCCTGCCTCCCTCACCAAAATGATGACGCTCTACATTGCCTTTGAAGCCATCGAGCGTGGCGAGATCAGCCTCGACACAAACATGCGCATCTCAAAAAATGCCGCCTCCGAGCCGCCCTCAAAGCTGGGCCTTGTTGCTGGCCAGCGCATCAAGCTGCGTTACTGTATTCGCGCCGCCGCCGTGAAGTCCGCCAACGACTGCGCCACGGCCATCGGCGAAGCCATCGCAGGCTCGGAAGCCAAGTTTGCCCGCCGGATGAACCGCACTGCCAAAGCGCTGGGCATGACACGCACCACCTTCAAAAACGCACACGGCCTTACAGAAAGCGGCCATATGTCAACGGCGCATGACATGACAATTCTTGGCCGGCATGTGCTCTACGACTACCCGCAGTATTACAACCTGTTCAGCCGCCGCACCGCTGACGCTGGCATCCGCGAAGTCGCCAACACAAACCGCCGCCTTCTCGCCGCCTACAAAGGTGCCGACGGCATCAAAACAGGTTACACGCGCGCTGCTGGCTTTAACCTTGTCGCCTCTGCCGAGCGCGGCAACGAGCGTGTTATTGCAACCGTCTTCGGCGGCCGCTCAACCGCCTCACGCAACGCCAAGGTCGCGGAGTTGCTCGACTTGGGCTTCAAACGTGCCCCGAGCCGCGCCAAAGTGCGTAAGCCCGGCAAGCCGGCTTACAGTGCGGTTATTGCCTCAAACGGCAACCCCGCTCCTGGCGCGAAAGGCAAAACCATCCGCCTCGTGACGGCTGTAAAACACAGCCTGCGGCCCAAGCGCCGCCCTGAGCCAGAAGCCGCGCCTGTTATCGTGGCCATGAAAAGCGACATCACGGAAGCCCTGGCCGAGGCGCAAAAGACGCCCCTCGTCACGACCGAGCTTGCGCCAGCCGCCACACCACTTGTCAAACCAACCGCGCGCCCGAGCGACATCGTTCTGGCCAGCGTCAACACGACAGCCCCCGCAAAGCCCCTGCAAAAGCAAACCCAGGAGATCGTCCGCGAGGTTGTCACCCGCGTTTCAACGTCTGGCGGCAAGCACTGGGGCATCAGCGTTGGCCGCTACACCACGCGCTACAAAGCCGAGCGTGCGCTACTCAAGACAGCTCTCAACGAGATGGAAACACTCGACGGCTCCCTGCGCAAGGTTGTCAAACGCCCCAAAGGCTTCGAGGCCAACTTCAACGGCCTCACCCGCGAGCGGGCCGAACTGGCCTGCCGCCGCCTGCAAGCCCGCAATGTCACTTGTTTTATGATAGGCCCATAGTTTTTTAACCAGTTTGTGAGGCGTGTATGCCTGACCCATACATTTCTGAAATCAAATATCTTGGCAGTGGCTCGCTCGACTTTGTCGAAGTCGCGCTCGATGCCGGAACCGATCCGGCGACTGTGCAGGTTGTCATCTACAACCCCAGCGGCACCGTGCGCACGACCAATACGCTCGGCACGCTCGACAACTCCATCGCCGGAACCGACATTTACCTGATCGACCAAGCAACCTCGGGCACGTTCAACGGGCTGCATGCCAACGGCGCTGTTGCGCTTGTCGTCGACGGAGTGGTTGTTGCCTTTCACTCGTTCAACACAACCGTCACCGCCTCCAACGGCCCGGCAAGCGGAATGACCTCCGGCATCGTCGGCACCACAGGCTCCGGCGGCTCACTCGAAAGCACCGACGGCACCACCTATACAGCGACGGGCACGCCGACGCCGACTGTCGTACCTTGCTTTGCCACAGGCACACTGATTGAGACTTCCGAAGGGCCGCGCCCCGTTGAGACGCTCAAGGCTGGTGACAGGGTTCAGACGCTCGACAACGGGCTGCAACGCTTGCTCTGGGCGGGCCGCCGCGACATCTCCAGAGCCGAGCGCAGCGCACAGGAGAACGCGGCCATCGTGATTGCCGCCGAGGCTTTCGGGCCTGGCTGCCCAACACATACGCTCATGGTGTCGCGCAACCACCGTATTGCGCTGGGCGGCGCAACGATCGAGCTACTCTACGGCGTGCCGGAGGTGCTGGTTGCCGCGAAGTATCTGGTGGGAAAAGCGGGTGTGAGCAGCTTGCCGCTGCCCCGCGGCCTCGCCTATCACCACCTCTTGTTTGAGGGCCACGAGATCGTGCTGTCAAACGGCGTCGCCAGCGAAAGCCTACATCTTGGACAGATGGCGCTTCTGGGGTTCGAGCCGCGCGTGCGCCGCGCTTTGCACAACCATTTTGGCCCCAGCTTCCAGTCAGCGACGGCGCGCATGGTGCTGACTGCGCTTGAGGCGAGAAACGCTGTCAGATGCGTCACAAGCCAAGGGCTTAAAGAGCCCCTCCCCGCGACAGCTTAGGGCTTTTCGGGCTTGGGTGTAGACTGGGGTGAAGGCTGGGGCGAGGGCTTTGGCTTGTCGTCCCACTCGTCTGACAAAATGCGCTGCGCGTCGCCCTCGGGGTCATCATACTGGTTTGTTCTCAACGTGAAGACAAAAAACAGCAAGCCGAAGCCGCCCAGAACAAGCGAGATCGGGATCAGATAAGTCAGGATGTTCACGTCCGTCAGCCTCTCAAGCGCATTGCGTTGAGCGAGACTGTAATGGATGAGCTCGACATCGCCAAGGCGGCAATCAGCGGTGTGGCAAGGCCCGCCACGGCCAAAGGCACCGCGATGATGTTGTAAAGCGTCGCGATGCGGAAGTTTTCCTTGATGCGTTTGACGGCCGAAGCCGCTGTGTCGATCGCCGTCGGGATAGGCGACAGGTCTGCGCCCAGCAGCACGATGTCACTGGCCACGCGGGCCGCATCAAGCGCGCTCGCAGGCGAGATCGAGACATGCGCCGCCGTCAGCGCCGCCGTGTCGTTCAGCCCGTCACCGACCATCAGGATCTTCTGGCCCTTGGCGGCCATAGCCTGAATGCGTGCCGCTTTGTCACCGGGCAGCGCTTCGGCCATCCAGTTCTCGATGCCCAGCCGTTCGGCCATCGACTCGACAGCCTGTGTCGTGTCGCCCGAGATCAGGCAGACCGTCTTGCCAGACGCGAGCAGCGCTTTCACAGCCTCTTCAGCGCCCTCACGCAGGCTGTCTTTGAAGGTCAGCGCGACAGGGGCCTGCTCGCCCAGCTTGAGCCAAGCCGTGGTCTGCGTGCCTGCCTTTGCACCGAGCCAGCTGGCCCGCCCGAGGCGCAGCTCCTGGCCTTGCCAGACGGCCTTGGTGCCATAGCCCGGCACTTCGGTCAGCGCGTCAATATCGGCCGGCTCGACGCCTGCCTCCTTGCAGGCAAGTGCAATCGCGCGCGACAGCGGATGCGAAGAGCCCGCAGCCATGGCAGCGGCCAGTGAGAGCGTTTCAGGCGCAAGCTCTGCGAGGTTGGTCAGCTCTGGCGTCCCAGCCGTCAACGTGCCTGTCTTATCAAAAACAACCGTGTCAACCTGTGCCAGACGTTCAAGCGCCGTGGAATGTTTGATCAGCATACCCGCGCGGAAAAGACGCCCGCTCGCCGCCGTTGTCACCGCAGGCACAGCAAGGCCGAGCGCACAGGGGCAGGTAATAATCAGCACCGCCGCCGCGATGTTGAGTGCTGTGCGCATGTCGCCCGAGTAAAGCAACCAGCCCAGAAAACTCAGCGCCGACAGGATATGCACGCCGGGCGCATACAGCTTGGCCGCCGCGTCTGCCAACGAGGTATATTTCGAGCGGCCCGACTCGGCGATCGCCACCAAATCTGCCATCCGGTGCAACGAGGTTTCTTCGCCAACGGCCGTCGCGCGGATGTGCAAAGGCCCCGTCAGGTTCACTTCGCCCGCCGACACACCTTGGCCAACTTGGGCAAACACAGGCAAGCTCTCGCCCGTCAGCAGCGAGCGGTCAAGCTCTGAGGTGCCTTGGATGATCTCGCCATCAACGGGCATCCGCCCACCAGGGCGCACCAGAACAACATCGCCGACTTTCAGCGTCGCGGTGCGCACTTCCTGCTCTTGCCCGTCGACAACGACAAAGGCGCGCGGCACTTCCAGCGCGGCCAGTTCTTCGGCGGCAGAGCGCGCAATCGCACGGGTGCGGTGGTCAAGGTAGCGGCCCGCAAGCAGGAAAAACGTCAGCGTCAAGGCCGCGTCAAAATAGGCGTGCTCGCCCGAGAGAGATGTTTCCCAAAGCGAGGTCGCTACCGCGAGCACAATGGCCAGCGTGATCGGAACATCCATGTTAAGATGCCCGTGTTTCAGAACACTCCAGGCGCTGCGGTAAAACGGCTGACCGGAGAACAGCACAGTCGGCAGGGTGATCGCCGCCGAGATCCAGTGAAACATGTCACGTGTTGCATCCGCCGCGCCCGCCCAAACAGCGACACTCAAAAGCATCACGTTCATCGAGGCGAAGCCAGCAACTGCCAAGCGCATGAGAAGCTCACGGCCAGCCTTGTCTGTTTCCGTGGCGCTCAGCGTGCCCGCGTCAAGCTCGTAGGCCTCATAGCCGATGGTGTCGAGCACTTCGACAAGCTGCTTGGCGCTCACCTCAGGCTCTGCTTCAATCGTGGCGCGCTTCAAAGTCAGGTTCACCCGCGCGCTGATCACGCCCGGCTCTTCGGCCAAGCGGCGCTCGACAGCGGAAATACAGGCAGCACAGTGAATGGTCGGCAATGACAGCGCCAAACGGGCGTCTTTCTGAGCCGCACGCGCCGCCAAGTCTTCGGCCGCGGGGGCCGCGCTACATGCCGGACAGGCCGACATATTGGGGCGCATTGCTGCAGTCATCTCTGCCTCACTTCACGTGCAGGAAAAGCCGCTGCTGAAAGCCAGTGCCGTCTTCGGCCACAGCCGTCATGCGGATATTCCAGTTGCCGTCAGCCACTTCTACAGGCGTGACAAAAGCTTTTCCATCAAAGGTAAAGCTCAGCTCTTGGTCGTCTTTCTCTTGGGTGGGGCGGCCCAGAACAACCTGCATTCTGGCAGGCTGCACAGGCTGGCCCGCGCTGTCCAGAATTTCAAGCCGCAGTACGCCGTTCTCGTGCTCGGCGCCCACTGTCCAGCCCAGAGCCTCTTGTGCGTCTTTGCGGACGTCAAACTCCTGACTGGCGATGTAGGAGTTCTTCACCTCAAGGCCGGGGAAAGTTTTGACAGCGTTATAAGCCATCACAACATTCACCGTGATGATGACACCAAAGGCGCCAACAAACCCGAGCAGAACATGCTTGCCGGTGATCTCGCGTGCCATCAGTTTGCCCTTCCGTTAAAGACAGTGTCCTTGTAGGCGCGTTCGCCTGAGGCTTCGTCTTCCACCCAGAGGCGGATGTCAACGCGCTCGCTGTCGGCAGCCGCCGAGCCTTTGGGCGCCACAACATAGGTGCGCACAAGCTTGGTGCTATCCGCAGGGATCACAACGGTGTTGGTGTCGGTGCCTTCCATTGTCAGTGTGAACGGCTCGTCGCCCACAACTGTCAGTTTGAACGGACGTTCTTCACCGTGCTTGTTGCGAAACCTGATCTCGTAGACATTGCGGATCGAGCCGTCAGACAGGGTTACGAATGTCGGGTTGCGAACCGGTGCTACCGTCATGTCAACGTCAGCCCGCATGAACAGGGCAACCACAAGGAAGACGCCAACAAGCGACCAAAGCGTTGTGTAAAGAATGGTGCGCGGGCGCAGCACGTGCTGCCAGATCGGCTTGGGCGCTTTGCCCGCGCGTTCGTTTGTTTCATCGGTCAGCGCCATGTAGTCGATAAGGCCGCGCGGCTTACCGATGCGGTCCATCGTTTCGTCGCACGCGTCGATGCAAAGCGCGCAGGTGATGCACTCAAGCTGTTGGCCATCGCGAATGTCGATCCCCATTGGGCAGACGTTGACGCAGGCCATGCAGTCGATGCAGTCGCCCTGCTCGGGGTCAAGCGCGCCTTTGCGCATCTTGCCGCGTGGCTCACCGCGCCATTCGCGATAGCCTACAATCAACGTGTCTTCGTCGATCATCGCGGCTTGAATGCGCGGCCATGGGCAGGCGTAAATGCATATCTGCTCACGGGCAAAGCCCCCGAAGAAGAAAGTGATCGCGCCCATAACAAGGATCGTCGTGTAGGCAACGGGGTGCGCCGTGCCTTGGAACAGATCAACAAGCAGCGTCGGCGCGTCGGTAAAGTAAAACACCCAAGCGCCGCCCGTGGAGATGCCGATGACGGCCCAGACGATCCACTTTGTCAGGCGCAGGCGGACTTTCTTGAAGTCCCACTTCTTCTGACGGTGCAGGCGCAGGCGCGCGTTCCTGTCGCCCTCGATCCAGCGTTCGACCAGAATAAACAAGTCTGTCCAGACAGTCTGCGGACAAGCATAACCACACCAGACACGCCCCAGAGCCGAGGTAAACAGAAACAGCCCCAAGCCCGCCATAACCAGCAGGCCCGCGACGAAGTAAAACTCGTGCGGCCAGATTTCGATCCAGAAGAAGTAGAAACGGCGGTTGGCCAAGTCGAGCAAGACAGCCTGATCCGGCAGCGCTGGCCCACGGTCCCAGCGGATCCATGGCGTGAGGTAGTAGATGCCCAGAGCAACAGCCAGAATAGCCCACTTCAGGTTGCGGAATTTACCGTAAACCTTCTTGGGGAAAATCGGCTCGCGGGAGGCGTATAGTTCTTGTGGCGCGTCTGACACGGAATCACTCCGGAAATGGGTTTTGTTCCCTGCCCTTGTCTCAGGCTGCGGGCATTCACTCTTTGACCTGTATCAAATTTGTATCTGAAAGTTATCTTTACTGCGCGGCTTTTCTGATCCAAGCGGCAAAGGCTTTTGCAACGGGGCGCTGAACGGCGTCGCGGTAAACAAGGTAGTAGCCAGAATTGGCCTCTTGGTCAGGCTCGTCAAACAACAGCTGCAGGCGGCCCTTGGCGATGTCCTCCTCAACAAAACAAAGCGCTGTGCTGACGACACCCTGCCCAAGGCGCGCACCGTCGAGCATCATGTTGCCTGCAAGCTGCGTCATGCCGCGCACCTCGTGGGCCTCCACCCCATGTTTGCGTAGCCAGGCGCTGGCTTCATGAGTGCCCTCTTCCGAGAGCCAGTGAAAGGCCTTCAATTCATGCGGATCGCTGATCTTTTTCGCGCCGATCAACGCAGGGGCCGCGACAACGGCGATGCGTGTTGGCACCAACATCTCGGCTTTAAGCCCCGCCCAGTTGCCATTGCCGAACCTGATCGCAAGGTCAACGCCGCCCGCCTCGAGCGCGATGCTTTTGGGCGTCGCGTTCATCATCAGGTCGGTATCGGGGTGGCGCTCGCGAAACGAGGCCAGCCGCGGCAGCAGCCAGTTGGCGGCAAATGTCGGCGTGGTGGTGATCTGCAGTGGTCGTTCGGCGTCCAGATCGCGCAATTCGCTCACTCTGCGCTCGATCGCGCCAAAGCCAAGCGTCAAGGCATCCGCCAGCTGATCACCTTGCTCGGTCAGCACGAGCGCCTTGGCAGAGCGGTCTACCAACGGCTGTCCGAACCAACCCTCAAGCGCCTTGATCTGCTGGCTGATGGCGGCGTGGCTGACGTTCAGCGCCGCCCCTGCCGACTGCGTTGAGCCGGTTTCTGCCAGCGCTGCAAAGGCCCGAAGCGCTGTGAGCGGCGGCATGATCGACCAATCTATCATGTTAGCAAACCTTACATGTGAAGAAACTTCCTGAGTCGCTAATTGCAGCGCAATGCCGCATAAAAGCAAGGTATAGAGACAAACAGAGAGAGACGCCATGCTAGGAATTTTTGCAAAAACTTTCATGACGGCCACAGGGCAAACAAGCCAAAGCAAATGGGACGCCCCGGACCACTGGAAGCTCCCGCCCTCAACCCAGCAAAGGAAAGCCGATGATTGATCCGATATTCAACACCCCGCGACACCTGTTACCGCGCGCGCAAAAACACTGGCCCTGGCGCGGGCGCCGTTGGGTAAGGCCCACTTGGCCCAAATGACAAAAGGCCAAGGGCTTTCACCCTTGGCCTTCATTGTGTTAAGGAGGCATCGGCCTTCCAGGAAACGCGCGAACAGGACGGAAGCGCCGATGCCTTACTCCGCAAGCCCTAGGGCTTGCGGAATTCTTTTATTCACCACCACCAAGCTGGTGAACATATGTCGCCACAGCGCGGATCTGCGCTTCTGTCAGGCGCTCGTTCCAGTCAGGCATCACGCCCTTGCGGGAGTATGTGACTGTCTCGACGAGCGTGTCGTAGTCGCCCCCAAACAACCAGATCGCATCTGTCAGGTTTGGTGCGCCTTGTGCGCGGTCGCCC
The DNA here is from genome assembly GCA_947497495.1 of uncultured Lentibacter sp. GTDB lineage: Bacteria > Pseudomonadota > Alphaproteobacteria > Rhodobacterales > Rhodobacteraceae > Lentibacter. Next base: position 1,133,912 of record CANMGT010000001.1, on the reverse strand, counting down.
GTGCCGTCTTCAGCGTGGCAGGCAGCGCAGTCCTCAGCGAAAACAACCGAGCCGGCCTCAACGAGGCTTGCGTCTTTGGCATCGCCAGAGAGCGACATCACGTAGTTAACAACCGAAGCGATTTGCTCGTCTTCGAGGTAGTCGTCACCGAAGGCAGGCATTTCCGAGAAACGCGTGTCGTCGTCTGTTTCGCTGCGAATGCCGTGCTGGAGTGTCAGGTGGATGTCTTCCACAGAACCGCCCCAGAGCCAGTCATCGTCTTGCAGGTTGGGGTAGCCAACCGCACCAGCGGCGCCTGAGCCGTGGCACTGTGCGCACCATGTTTTGAACACAGCCGCGCCAGCAGATGTTGCATAGCCTTTCAGCTCTGCGTCATCGGCGATCGAGGCAAGCTCAACGGATGCCAGCTTCTCGTTGATCGCCGCGTTACGGCCCTCAACTTCAGCAATGTCAGCAGCAACTTCGGCGCGTGTCGAGTAACCGAGGTAACCCGCTGTTGCGCTTTTGATGCCCGGCCATGCCGGGTAAGCGATGGAATACCAGATCGCCCAGACGATGCAGACATACAGCGTGTAGAGCCACCATTTCGGAAGCGGGTTATTGAACTCTTCAATCCCGTCCCAGCTGTGGCCGGTTGTGTCGACCTCTTGTTTTTGTACTGGTTTCTTAGCCATGTCTTAGGCCTCCTTTTCGCCGCTAGATGTTTGTGCGGGCGTAGGCTTGTCTTCATGCCGAAACGGGATGTTTGCTACGTCGTTGTAAGTCTTCGTGGCGCCCGGGCGAAAGAACACCCAGAGAAACATTGCCACGAAGAAAACGAACAGTAGAAGCAGCATCCAGCTGTCGGCAAATTCACGTAACAGAGAATAGCTTTCCATAGCGCTTCTCCTCAGCGGCTCGCATCGGCTGTGAAGGTCGAGAAATCAACCAACGTGCCGAGCATTTGCAGATAGGCGATCAGAGCGTCTGCTTCTGAAATCCCGGCTGCGCCGTCGAAGTTACGTACCGATACCTTCTCACCGTAGCGCTCGATCAGCCCGTCATAGTCGCTGTCGGGGTCTGCCTGGGCTGTAAAGTCAGCCTGCGCGCTTGCGATCATCTCTTCGGTGTAAGGCACACCAACGAACGCATGGGTTGAAAGGAGGTCGCCAACATACTTGCCGTCGATCATTTTGTTCTCGAGGAAGCCGTATTTCGGCATCACTGATTCAGGAACAACTGATTGAGGGTCGCGCATGTGGTCAACGTGCCAGTCGTCAGAGTAGCGGCCGCCAACGCGGGCCAAGTCTGGGCCTGTGCGTTTTGAACCCCACTGGAACGGGTGGTCGTACTGGCTTTCAGCCGCGAGGCTGTAGTGGCCGTAACGCTCCACTTCGTCCCGCATCGGGCGGATCATCTGGCTGTGGCACACATAGCAGCCTTCACGGATGTAAATATCACGTCCGGTCAGCTCCAGAGGCGTGTAGGGGCGCATGCCCTCTACATCCTCGATTGTGTTCTCAAGCCAAAACAGCGGTGCAATCTGCACAATGCCGCCGATGGTGACAACAAGGAAGGCGAAGATCGCGAGGAGCGTAACATTGCGCTCCAGGACTGCGTGTTTATCAAGAATAGCCATTCTTCTATCCCTCCTTATTCAGCTGGAACGACATGGTTCGTGGCTTCTACGGCCGGCGAACGCTTAACTGTCATCCAGAGGTTGTAGCACATGATGATCGCGCCAGCGAGGAACAGAACCCCACCAAGGCCGCGTACCACATACATTGGGAACTTCGCGCTTACAGTGTCGGCGAACGAGTTCACGAGGAAACCGTTTGCGTCAACTTCACGCCACATCAGGCCTTCCATGATACCCGTCACCCACATGGATGCCGCGTAAAGGATGATGCCGATTGTGGCGAGCCAGAAGTGCCAGCTTACGAGGCTGAGGCTGTAAAGCCGCTCTTTGTTCCACAGTTTCGGGACAAGGAAGTAGAGAGCACCGAAGGTGATCATACCGTTCCAACCGAGCGCACCGGAGTGCACGTGGCCGATTGTCCAGTCAGTGTAGTGTGAAAGCGAGTTCACTGCGCGGATTGACATCATCGGGCCTTCGAAAGTCGACATGCCGTAGAAGCCAACCGAGATAACCATCATACGGATGATCGGATCGGTGCGCAGTTTGTCCCAAGCGCCCGAGAGCGTCATCAGGCCGTTGATCATCCCGCCCCATGAAGGCATCCAGAGAACGATCGAGAACACCATGCCCAGCGTTGACGCCCAGTCAGGCAGCGCTGTGTAGTGCAGGTGGTGTGGGCCAGCCCAGATATAAAGGAAGATCAGCGCCCAGAAGTGGATGATCGACAGTTTATACGAGAACACAGGGCGCTCGGCTTGTTTTGGAACGAAGTAATACATCATGCCGAGGAAGCCCGCTGTGAGGAAGAAGCCCACGGCGTTGTGGCCATACCACCACTGCGTCATCGCGTCTTGCACGCCCGAGAACACCTGAACCGACTTGGAGCCGTAGATGCTCACAGGGATGCTCAGGTTGTTGACGAGGTGAAGCATCGCAACAGTGAGGATGAACGAAAGGTAGAACCAGTTGGCCACATAGATGTGCGGCTCTTTGCGCTTGACGAGCGTGCCCACGAAGACAGCAAGGTAAGCCACCCAGACGATTGTGAGCCAGTGGTCAACATACCACTCGGGTTCTGCATATTCTTTGGACTGCGTCGCGCCGAGCAGATAGCCCGTTGCCGCCAGAACGATCATCAGCTGGAAACCCCAGAAAACGAACCATGCAAGGTTGCCGCCCCAAAGGCGTGCAGCACTTGTGCGCTGAACAACGTAGAACGATGTCGCGATCAAGGCGTTGCCGCCGAACGCGAAGATCACCGCACTTGTGTGCAGTGGCCGCAGGCGCCCGAAGTTTGCATAGCCTTGCGCCCACTCGAAGTTGAGCGCCGGAAAGGCGAGTTGGAAAGCGATCGTGACCCCGACAAGGAAGCCGACAACACCCCAAAAGGCTGTTGCGATCACGCCGGCGCGAACAACGCCGTCCATGTACTCACCCGAGAGGTCGACAGTCTGTGCCGGCCCGCCCGTGTTGCGCAGCGTGTAGACAAACGTCACGATTGCGGCGAGTGCGAATGTTATAGCGTTGACCTGATACGCCAGGTCTCGGCCAAAGTTGGCGGCGATGAGCGCAAAAAGTGCGACCAACCCCAACACAACTAGCTTTATGTAGTTACCCATGTTTCGTCCCTTCGTTTTCCCACGCGCGATTCGAATCCGCGCGATTGGGGAATTTGACTGTTGCCCTTGTCGTGTGATGAGCGGTTTGTCGCCTTGATCTGTATCAAAAAGTCATTGCGAATTTCTTGATCAACGTCAATGCGACAACGCCCCTTCCGCGCTACGAACGTGGCAGATATTCCCGCGTTGGAGGACTGCATATGTCGTATAAAACTGTATTCACTGCCGTAACTGACAAGGCGTTGGCTGGGCCTCTGCTCGACCACGCCATAGCCTATAGCGCTGCGTATGACGCGCATCTTGAGGCGCTTTGCCTTGGCGTTGACCGTAGCCAAACGGGCTACTACTACGCTGGCGCAAACGCCCTCGTTTTGCAGGAAGTCATTGATAAGGCTCAAGAAGAGTCGAAAGACATCGAAACTTCAGTGCAGAGCAAGCTTGACACTTCGGGCCTGCGTTGGGGCACTGACACAGGCATGGCACAACTGGCCGACATCGGCCGCCACGCCGCTGGCCGCGCGCGCTTTGCCGACCTTATGGTGCTGCCAACCCCCTACGGAACCGACCGCGGGCCAGATCAAGAAGCGCTTGTCGAAGCCGCCCTCTTTGAGGCGCGGGTGCCTGTTGTCATCGTTCCGGAGAAGCAGAAACCAGCGCCGGTGCCAAAGAAAATTGTCGTCGGCTGGAACGAAAGCGATGAAGCCCTCGCTGCCGTGCGCGCGGCGCTGCCGCTTCTGAGGCAAGCGGAGCATGTGCATGTTGTGGTCATCGACCCGCCCAAGCACGGGCCCAACCGCTCGGATCCGGGCGGCTTGCTGTCGGTCTGGCTGGCGCGCCACGGCGTGCATGCCGAAATCGACGTTCTGTCCAAGACGATGCCGCGTGTCTCTGACGTGATGCTGCGCCATGCGGACGACATAGCCGCCGAGATGGTGGTGATGGGGGCTTACGGCCACTCGCGGTTCCGCGAGGCCATTTTGGGTGGCGCAACACGCTATATGCTGGAACAGTCAAAACTGCCGGTGTTCATGGCGCATTGATCCGGCTTCGAATTTTCTTCGAAAATCCGACCAACTGGGGGCTTTGCCCCCAGACTTAAGCGGCTTGCAAGGCAAGCGCGAACCGACAGAACGCAGGTGCTGCGCGGTGGCGCCTCAGGTTGTTTACAGGAAAAAGAAAAGCCTAGCTGAGCATCCCGCCGTCGGAGTCGTCTCCGGCCTCTTCGCTGAGTCTGTCAAAATCAGGCACAGTCACGTGGCGTTTGCCCTTCAGCTCTATCACACCATCGCGTTTGAGCGCGTTGATCTGGCGGCTGACGGTTTCAAGTGTCAGGCCCAGATAGTCGGCCATGGCTTCGCGGGTGAGCGGCAAGTCAAACTCGAGCGGGCCTTCGCCCGAGCGCAGGTTGAGCGTCGCGTCGCGGCGGGCAATGATGCTCAGCAAGCTGGCGATCTTCTCGCGCGCCGTTTTGCGGCCCAAGACCAGCATCCACTCGCGTGCGGCGTCGAGTTCATCAAGCGTCATCTCAAGAAGGCGCTGCGCGATATGCGGCGTGCGCGCCATCATGTCTTCAAACGGTTTCTTGCGAAAACAGCACATGACGATGTCGGTTGTGGCGACAACATCATAGGCCGCTGTCTCGCGGCCCGGGCGGCCGACGAAATCGGAAGGCAGCAAAAGGCCAACCATTTGTGTGCGCCCGTCTTCCATTGTTTGGGTGAGCGATGCGACACCGCGCACAACCGAGCCGACAAATTCCATCCTGTCGCCTGACCAGAGGATCGTCTGACCCGCCTCATAGGCGCGATAATACTTAATATTATCAAGCGTTTCAAGCTCATCTGCTTCGCAGCGCGCACAGACGGCACGATGCCTGATAGGACAATCACCGCAGTCCTGCGATATTTCAGCCGTCAATGAATTGTGCATTTTGCTACTTCGCGCGTTTGATCTGAATCAAGGAGTTTCCCAGTCCTTGTGAATAATCCTATGCGGATGGTTAGCAAAAAACAACTCTCAGACATGGGTCTTTTTGACGCGAAGGTGCCGCGTTACACGAGTTACCCGACGGCACCTCACTTCAATCCGGCAATTTCGGAGGGGAATTTTCGCAGTTGGATCAAAGCTGTTCCTGAAAACGGGCAGATTTCGCTCTATATCCACGTGCCGTTTTGCCGCCGTTTGTGCTGGTTCTGCGCCTGTCGCACACAGGGGACAACCAAAGACGCGCCGGTGCGGGCCTATCTGCAAGTCCTTAAGGATGAGCTGGCATTGCTCAAAGGCACTCTGCCAGCTGGCGTGACTCTCTCTCGCCTGCATTGGGGCGGCGGCACGCCAACGCTTCTGGCGCCCGACATGATGACCGAGCTTGCGCAGACCATCGCCGACGTTGCGCCTTTCGCGCCCGGCTACGAGTTCTCTGTCGAGATCGACCCGAACGAAGTTGACGCGGCCCGCCTTGATGCGCTTGCCGCGGCTGGCATGAACCGCGCCTCTATTGGCGTGCAGGACTTTGACGAAGGCATCCAGCAAACCATCGGCCGTCTGCAAAGCTTCGAAATCACCCGTGACGCTGTCGACATGCTGCGCGCGCGCGGCATCACCTCGGTCAACGCCGACATCCTGTTCGGCCTGCCGCACCAAACCAACGCGCGCATCACAGATTCGGTGCAAAAGCTGCTCGCCCTCGCGCCTGACCGCGTTGCGCTTTACGGCTACGCGCATGTGCCGTGGATGGCCAAGCGCCAGCAGATGATCCCCTCGGATGCGCTGCCAACCCCGCAAGAGCGGCTCGAGCTGTTTGAAACGGCGCGCAAGCTGTTCACATGGGACGGCTACGAAGAGATCGGCATTGACCACTTCGCCACCAAGGAAGACGGGCTGAGCCGCGCGCTGAAAGCCGGCACGTTGCGCCGCAACTTTCAGGGCTATACCGACGACACCAGCAATGTGCTGATCGGGCTGGGCGCGTCGTCGATTTCGCGCTTCCCGCAGGGCTATGCGCAGAACGCGCCCGCCACATCGGCGCATGCCAAGGCGATTGCCGAAGGGCGCTTCTCAACGGCCAAGGGCCACGCGTTTTCAGCCGAGGACAAGCTGCGCTCGCGGCTGATCGAAATGCTGATGTGCGACTTTGCGATAGACGCCGAAGAAATTCTGGCGAATTTCGCGATCAAACCCGAAGCGCTGCAACAGATGTTTGCCGACGCAAACAGCGCCTTTCAAGGGCTGCTGCAAGTCAGCGAAACGGGGTTGCGCGTGCCTTCCGACATGCAACAACTGACGCGGCTCATCGCCCGTAGCTTTGACGCCTACGACCTCAGCAAAGCGGGCCACAGTTCGGCCATTTAGGCTGGCAACCAAGAGGGCCTGCGCACGCTACATTAAGTTAATTTGCGTTAAGAATTAGCGGCAAAAACGTATGCACGCGTTATGCACGCAGTGCTGCATAGAAAGCTGCATACTTCAGGCACATTCGTTTCGCGGTTAACGACCCAGCATTAACCATGCGGTGCGGTGCGTTTACACTTTCAAATCGAGCGCCGCCGTGAGCAGGGTTTTGGCATAGTCGGTTTGCGGGTTTTCAAACAGCTCGGCAGCAACGCCCGCCTCGACGATATCACCCTGTTTCATCACGATCATCTTGTGGCTCATGGCGCGCACAACGTTGAGGTCGTGACTGATGAAAAGATAGGCCAGCCCGTATTTCTCCTGCAGCTTTCGGAGCAGGTCAACGATCTGCACCTGCACGGTCATATCAAGTGCCGATGTTGGCTCATCGAGCACCACCAGTTTGGGCCGCAGGATCATCGCGCGGGCAATGGCAATGCGCTGGCGCTGACCGCCCGAAAACTCGTGCGGATACCTGTCCATGGTGGCCGGATCGAGGCCGGTTTCGAGCATGACGTCAGCCACCAGCTCGCGCGCGCTGCGCCCGTCGGGGTTGCCATGCACGCCAAGGCCTTCGGCGATGATCTGGGCACAGCTCATCCGCGGGCTGAGAGAGCCATACGGATCTTGAAACACGATCTGCATTTCTTGCCGCAATGCCCTTAGTTTCTTGGTGCTCCAGCTGCGCACATCTTGTCCGTTATAGGTGATCCCGCCGTCCGAGGCGATCAGCCGCATGATGGCCAAAGCGAGCGTCGTTTTGCCAGAGCCGCTCTCGCCAACGATGCCCAAAGTCTCACCGGCGCGCACCGAAATGCTGGCCTCGTTCACGGCTTTCACATGGTCAACCGTGCGCTGCAAAAAGCCCGCCTTGATCGGGAACCAGACCTTCAGCTTATCGGTGTGGACGAGCTCTTTCGCGCCTTCAGGCACTGGCCCCGGAACACCCACGGCGCGCGCGCCCAGAAGCATCTTGGTATATTCGTGCTGCGGGTTGGCAAAAATCTCTTTTGTCGGCCCCTGCTCAACGATCTCGCCCTTGCGCATCACGCAGACACGATCGGCAAAGCGTTGCACCACGCCCAAGTCGTGAGTGATGAACAAAAGCCCCATGTTTTCAGAGGCTTTCAGCTCGTTGAGCAGCTCCAAAATCTGCGCCTGAATGGTCACGTCAAGCGCGGTTGTCGGCTCGTCTGCGATCAAAATGTCGGGCTTGTTGGCCAAAGCCATAGCGATCATCACGCGCTGACGCTGCCCGCCCGACAGCTCGTGCGGGTAGGCGTTGAGGCGGCTCTCGGCATTGCGAATGCCGACTTTTTCAAGCAGCTCCAGAATGCGCCCGCGGGCTTCTGTTTTGCCGACGCCCTGATGCAGCGCGAGGCTTTCGCTCAGCTGTTTTTCAATCGTGTGGAGCGGGTTCAAAGACGTCATCGGCTCTTGGAAAATAAAGCTGATGTCGTTGCCGCGCACCTTACGCAGCAGGCTGTCCTTCGCGCCGATCATCTCTTGGCCGTCGTATGTCACCGAGCCTGAAACCTCGGCACTGCCCGCCAGCAAAGACACCGTCGAAAGCGCGCTCACAGACTTGCCCGAGCCGCTCTCGCCGACAAGCGCAACTGTCTCGCCGCGATCAACCGCAAAGCTCACATCACGCACCGCGTGGTTGGCCTTACCGTCTTGGCGGAACGTCACGTTCAGCCCTGTCACGTTGAGCAAACTCATTGGAATGTCTTTCGTGGGTCAAACGCGTCGCGCACGCCTTCAAAGATGAAAACCAGCAGCGACAGCATGATCGCGAAGGTGAAAAACGCAGTGAAAGCGAGCCACGGTGCTTCGAGGTTTTGCTTGGCTTGCAGCGTCAGCTCGCCAAGGCTCGGCGCGCTTGAGGGCAGGCCAAATCCGAGGAAATCAAGCACCGCGAGTGACGAGATCGTGCCCGTCACGATAAAGGGCAGCATTGTCAGCGTCGCGACCATGGCATTGGGCAGCATGTGGCGGAACATGATGGTAATGTTGGAGACACCCAGCGCCTTAGCGGCGCGGACATACTCAAGGTTGCGCGCGCGCAAAAACTCGGCCCGCACGACGCCCACAAGGGCCATCCAGCCGAACAGCACCATAAGGCCCACAAGCAGCCAGAAGCCGCGCCCCAGAATGGCGAACATGATGATGATAACATAGAGCTGCGGGGTCGACGACCATATCTCGATAACCCTCTGGAAGATCAGGTCTGTCCAACCGCCGAAATAGCCCTGCACCGCCCCCGCAGCGACGCCGATAACAGAGGCCGCAGCCGTCACGATCAGCGTGAACACGATCGACAGCCTGAAGCCGTGGATCACCCGTGCCAACACGTCGCGTTTGGTGCCGTCTGTTCCGAGCAGGTTCTGGCGGTTGGGCGGCAAGGGCGCCGCACCGGGCCTGTCGACAGCGGTGTCAAACGAATAGGGGATCAGCGGCCAGATCATCCAGCCCTTCTTGCCCTCGTCTGCCTGACCGCTTTCGATGATGCCTTCAGGGTCATCAAAGCAGTCTTCCAAGCCGCCTGATTTGATCAGGCATTGCACTTCAGGGTCGCGGTAAACGGCCTCTGTCTGGAAGTCGCCGCCAAACTCTGTCTCGGGGTAGAACTTCCAGATCGGGGTGTAATATTCGCCGCGATACTGAACCAGGATAGGCTTGTTATAGGCCAGAAACTCGGCGAACAGACTGAGGCCGAACAGCACCGCAAAAATCCACATGCTCCAATAGGCGCGCCTGTTGGATTTGAAGTTGCGCCAACGGCGTGCGTTGATCGGGGAAAGAGCCATCAGCCTTCCCTCCTTTCAAAGTCGATCCGCGGATCAACCAGCACATACATCAGGTCTGACAAGATGCCGACAACGAGGCTGATCAGCCCGAAGATAAACAGCGTGCCAAAGACGATCGGATAGTCGCGCGCAACGGCCGCTTCAAAGCCGAGGCGGCCAAGCCCGTCGAGCGAGAAAATAGTCTCGATGATAAGCGACGCGCCAAAGAACACGCCGATGAAAACAGACGGGAAGCCCGCGATTACGATCAGCATCGCGTTGCGGAACACATGGCCGTAAAGCACAGCGCTTTCCGACAGGCCCTTGGCGCGGGCTGTCATCACATATTGCTTTTTCATCTCGTCCAGAAAGCTGTTCTTGGTCAGCAGCGTAAGGGTTGCAAATCCCGCGATCGTCGAGGCAATCACAGGTAGGGTGATGTGCCAGAAGTAGTCCTTCACCTTGCCCCAGGCTGACAGCGTTTCAAAGTCGTCGCTGGTGAGGCCCCGCAGCGGAAAAATCTGCCAGTAAGAGCCGCCCGCAAACAACACCAGCAAGAGGATGCCGAACAGGAAGCCGGGAATAGCATAGCCCGCGATGATCACGCCGCTTGTCCATGTGTCAAACGTCGAGCCGTCGCGCACAGCTTTGCGAATACCGAGCGGGATAGACACCATGTAGGCGATCAGCGTTGACCAGAGGCCAAGTGTGATCGAGACAGGCAGCTTTTCCTTCACCAGGTCAATCACGCTGGCCGAGCGAAAATAGCTCTCGCCGAAGTCAAAGCGCGCGTAGTTGCCTATCATCCTCAAGAAGCGCTCAAGTGGTGGTTTGTCAAAGCCGAACTCTTTTTCAAGCTCGGCGATGAACTCGGGCGGCAGGCCGCGCGCGCCAACGTAAGTGCTGTCAGCGCCGGTGTTCAGCCCCGCATCCCCTGCGCCGCTTGAACCGTCAAAGCCGCCAAAGACATTGCCCTCGCCCTGTATGCGCGCAATCGCCTGCTCCACAGGGCCGCCGGGCACAAATTGCGCCAAGGCAAAGTTGATCAACATGATGCCGAGAAGTGTGGGAATGATCAGCAGCAAACGCCGAAGGATATACGCGCCCATCAGACTATCTCAGTGCTCCGTCTGCCTTGAGTTTGGCGGCCTTCTCGGCGTTGAACCACCAGAAATCAAGCGCCCCCAATGCAAACGGAGGGATGTTTTCAGGGTGTTCATACTGGTCAAACGCCGCGACCCAGTGGTCGGCCACATAGCCTGTCGGGATCAGGAAGAACGCGTCACGCAGGGCGCGGTCAAGGGCGCGAATGCTCATGTCTTCCTCGTCTTGGCTGGCTGTCAGAAGCGAACGCTCGATGATCTCGTCAACAAGCGGGCTGGCCAGAGCAGCAGGGTTAAAAACCGAAAAGCTTGCAGCTTCCGACCCAAAGCGCTGTTGCAAGCCTGTGCCCGTGCCGAAGAGCGCCGGATATTCATCCAGTACAAGGTCATAGTCTTTGTCGCGCTCTCGCTTGGTATATTGCGACGGATCAACCGCCTCAAACGTAGCATCCAAGCCCATCGTTTTGAGGTTTGCGGTGAAATTTTCTGCGAGGGCGCGGTTTGTCGGGCTGTTTGAAGAGCTGAACAGGAAGTTGATCTGCAAGGTCTGGCCCTGCGCATTGCGGCGGATGCCATCACTGCCCACGGGCCAGCCTGCCTCATCCAGCAACTTCATGGCGCGACGCATATTGCGGCGGTCTGACAGACGCTCGGGTTTTGAGGCATGTGGCACCAACGGCTCTTGCGTCAAAACTGTCTCCGGGACATCGCTCTTCAGCGACTTCAAAAACGCCAGTTCTTCACCTTCAGGCAGGCCCTTGGCTTCAAACTTTGTTCCCGTGGAAAACGAGTGCTGCTGGCTGAACAGGTCATAAAACAGGGAGGCGTTTGTCCACTCGAAGTTGAAGCCCAGCGCCACGGCCTGCCGCACGCGCTTGTCTTGAAAGACTTCGCGGCCGAGGTTGAAAATGATGCCGGAGTTCGCAGGTGGCGTGCCGTCGGGAAGAGATTGCAACTTGATGTGCCCGTTGTTCACCCCCGGGAAATTATAGGAACTCGCCCAGCGTTTCGGGTCGCTTTCACTGCGATATGTCACTTCGCCTGCCTTAAAGGCCTCAAAGGCCGCGGTTGCGTCCGAGAAGAACTCGAGGCGGATTTCGTCAAAGTTGTGCCGGCCTTTGTTGATCGGCAAATCCCAGCCCCAATAGTCGGGGTTGCGGCGGTAGGTCACGCTGCGGTTCACATCGACTCTATCAACAAGGTAAGGCCCTGAACCCGGCGAAATTTCAAGGCGCGACTCGTCAAGTTTGGCGCCGGTTTTTTCATACCAGGCTTTTGACCAGACAGGCACGAAACCAACCTGATCGATCAAAGAGCGGCGCGAAATACCTTCGGCAAAGGTAAACTTGATGCGGTAATCGTCGAGAACCTCGGCGCTGGGAATGCGCTTGCGCACCGCATCCGCGTAAGACTTGAGGCCCTCATCCAGCAGCAGGTTGTGGCTGAACAGCACATCATGAGCCGTTAGCGGCGTGCCATCGGAGAACTTTGCTTCCGGGCGCATGTGGAAAATCACCCAGGCTTTGTCTTTCGGGTATTCAATCGTGTGCGCCAAGAGCCCGTAGTATTCACCGTCAACGTCTGCGGGAAGGCCTCCGGAGCCCGCGAGAACCGAACCGAGAAGCGACTCATACCCGATCGTGGCCAGCGGCGCGGCGCGGCCCTTGCGCGTGTAGGGGTTCATCGAATCAAAGGTGCCGGACACCGCGATCGAAATTTCGCCGCCCTTTGGGGCATCGGGGTTCACGTAGTTGAAGTGCGGGTAATCTGCGGGATAGCTCAGATTGCCAAAATACGAGTAGCCGTGGCTCTTGATGATATCCTCGTCAGCTTTGACCGCGATCGCGGCAAGCCCCAGAAAAACAAGGCTCAGAAGCGCCAGAGGCCGCAAGTCGGGCATCGCCTTCGTTCGCAGGGCTGTTAGGGCCTGTTTGCCGATCATCTTCGCCTCCTGTCAGACACGCAATCTGAGCTTGTCTATCGTTAGCACACCCTAGTTTCCTTGGGGCCTGACATTCAAGTTGAGAATTTGTGAACGCGCTGTGATCGGCCCGCCTTAAACGCAAGAAACCGCCAACCTTTCGGTCAGCGGCTTCAAAAATCGTTTCTTGTGGCAGATCAGTCGTCGAGGCTGTCGAGATATGCGATCAGGTTGGCGCGGTCAGATTCTTTGCTGAGGCCATTGAAGCTCATCGACGTGCCGGGTGCGTAGCTTTTTGGCTTGGTCAGGAAGGCGTTCAACTCGTCTGCGCCCCATGTCTCAGCAACGGCCTTGAGTGCGCCAGAGTAGCCAAATCCATCAGCCGATGCGACAGCGCGGCCTACAACACCGTAAAGGTATGGGCCTGTCGCGTTCTCGCCGGCTTCAAGCTTGTGGCATGCTGCACATTTTTTGAAAACTTTCGCGCCCTTGCCAACATCGGCACTCGCGAGAAGTGTTGCGAAGTCTACTGTTTCTTCTTCGGCTTCATCTGAGCTGCCGCCTGCATCTTCCGTTTCGATTTTATAGGCTGCGTGGATTTCTTCCTCGCCGTGGCCGCCGCCGTGGCCTGTCGCGCCAACGTGATAAAGTGACTCAGCACCCCATTTGGCAAAAAGAAAAACCAGAAGTGATCCGCAAACTGCGCCGAGGATCTTTGTGGAGGTCATTGTGTCAAACATGGGTCAGATTCCATTTCTTAGCGTTTGGCGCGTATCTATCCGCTTCCCCTGCCTTATGGCAAGGTGTAGTTTCTGCGGCTAAACGCCCTTTTTTGCCCCAGTATAGGGAAAGGTTTAATAATGTTGCAACGAATTGCCTTTCAAGGGGAGCTTGGAGCCTACAGTCACGAGGCCTGTATAGCCGCCCGCCCTGACGCCGAACCTGTGCCTTGTGCGTCGTTTGAAGCGGCGATCGAAGCCGTGCAAACGGGGGCTGCTGACTATGCGATGCTGCCTGTCGAAAACTCGACATATGGACGCGTCGCCGACAACCACCGCCTGCTGCCCGACTGCGGCTTGCATATCGTCGACGAGGCCTTCGTGCGCGTGCGCATTGCGCTTATGGCCAACAAAGGCGTTGCGCTGGACGACATCAAAAGCGTGCGCGCCCACCCTGTGCTGCTGCCGCAATCTTCCGAGTTTCTGAAAGCCCACAGCATCAAGGCGATAAGTGCAGCTGACAGCGCCGGCGCTGCGGCCGAGCTGGTTGAGAGCGGCTCGACAAGCGAAGGCGTGCTGGCCAGCGAATTGGCCGCCAATATCTATGGCCTTGACGTCCTCGCCTCTGACATCGAAGACCACGGCCACAACACAACGCGTTTTCTGATCATGGGCCGCGAGCCCGACTATACGCGCCGCGGCACGCTCGGCATGATGACAACTTTCGTTTTCGAAGTCCGCAACATCCCCGCGGCGCTTTACAAGGCGATGGGCGGCTTCGCGACCAACGGTGTCAACATGACCAAGCTGGAAAGCTACATGGTTGACGGCAACTTCACAGCCACGCGCTTTTATTCCGATATTGACGGCCACCCCGACGATGCCAATGTGCAGCTGGCCATGGCCGAGCTGGACTATTTCACATCTTACGTCAAAGTGCTCGGCACCTACCCTGCCGACAGAAAGCGCTAAGGCCACAATCCGCCCAAAAAATGAGCGCGCACCGAACGGCAGGCTTTGTTTGCGCAGGCTTTGACGCTAAAGCCGTTAGAAATGCGCTATAAAGCCCAGAAATACCTTGCGGACCCTGCCCGCCCCGCCTCCGAGCTGTGGCGGTTTGTGCTGGGCCTTGCGCTGGTTACAGCATGCTATCTTGTGCTGGGCTACAGCTATTTCACCTTGCTTGCCGAAGTCGTAACACCCACCGAATGGCCGCTGCTGGCTGTCGAAATAGACAAGGGCAGCTCTGCGCGCGGCATGCTTACGGTTCTGGCCTCCTTCGGGCTGATCATCATTTCGCTGGCCTTGGTGATGTCGCAGTTGCATGGCCGCACGTTAAGCACACTGTTCGGCGAGGGCTGGCGCTTTGCCGTGAACGGGCTGCACGTTGCGACCGCGTTAACCGGCTTTGCCGCCATTCTTTGGTTGGTGCCAGAGCCCACATTGCTGACACCGTTTCACAACATCGACTATCTGCGCTGGCTGGCGCTGTTGCCGTTGTCTATCCCGCTGCTGTTCATTCAGGTCACCGCAGAAGAGCTTTTGTTTCGCGGCTATATGCAGAGCCAGCTTGCGGCGCGGTTCAAAAGCCCGCTGATCTGGCTGGTCTTGCCGTCGTTGGTGTTTGGCGCGCTGCATTATGACACGCAAACTGCCGGGGAAAACGCTTGGGCTCTGGCCCTTAGTGCCACGTTCTTCGGCCTTATCGCGGCTGACCTGACAGCGCGCTCCGGCACGCTTGCTCCGGCGATTGCGCTGCATTTCTTTGTAAACTTCACAGCACTTATCTATGTCTCACCCGGCAACATAAACTACGGATTGGCGCTTTACACCTACCCGTTCGAGCTGTCCGACACCTCGCTGCGCGCGGTCTGGCTGCCTTATGATCTGATGATCTTGCTTGTAGCGTGGCTTGCGGCGCGCCTCGCTTTGAGGCGCTGAACCATGCACGCCTATGCCCCCCACAAAGCCTTCGTGGCGACTGCTGACGCGCGTAATGCGCTGCCCCTTGTGGTCATAGGGTTTTGCGCGATCGAGCTGATATACTTCTACGGTTATGCGTTGCTTGATTATGTGTTGGGGGCCTCGGCCCCTGACCTGTTGTCTGCCTTCTACCTCGGCGCCACTCCAGCAGCACTTTTCGCGCAACTCACATCCTTTCTGATCTTGGGAGGGGCTGTGATCTTGATCGTTGCCGCCCTGCACAAGCGTGGCCCGCTCAGCCTGATCGGCAACCTGCGCATTGCTGTTCCACAGTTTCTTGCATGCTTCGGAGCGCTTGTCCTGCTGCTTGTGGCGCTTGAGTTCGTGCCCCCTTGGTGGAGCTTTGACGCGCTGGCCGAGGTGCGCAGCCTGCCTGCCTGGCTGGGGCTTGTTCCTGTTATGTTGCTTGGCATTCTCATTCAGATCGGCTCGGAAGAGTTGCTTTATCGGGGCTATGTGCAACAGCAGATAGCCTCCTACATGCCGCACCCCGCTGTCTGGCTGGTTGTGCCGAACATTTTGTTCGCCGCCGCGCATTGGGACACCGCCGCCGCAATGAACCAAAACGCCCAGTATGTGATCTGGGCCTTCGCCTTTGGCCTCGCCGCATCAGACCTGACAGCGCGCACAGGCACGCTTGGCGCTGCCATCGCTCTGCATTTGGCCAACAACGCGTTTGCCTTCATGCTCTACGCTGAACAAAACGGGCCCTCCTCGGGCTTCGCGCTGTTTCTGTTTCCCGAAGGCTCGATGGGCGCATCCTTTGAGGGCGCGACGGAAACAGCGTTTGTCACATGGCAACTTACAGCCGAGCTGGGCATCCTTCTGCTGATGTGGCTCACAGCACGGCTTGCCTTGAAGCGCTGATTGCATTTCCCACGGCTTGGGCTTATCTGGAAAACAACTGAGCACTGCTAAAAGGCTTTCCGATGAACTGGATCACCAACTACGTTCGCCCTCGGATCAACTCGATCTTCTCGCGCCGCGACACTCCAGAGAACCTCTGGACCAAGTGCGATGAGTGCGGAACCATGCTGTTTCACCGCGAGTTGTCAGAAAACCTGAATGTCTGCACCTCTTGTGGACACCACATGTCCATCACCCCGCGTGACCGCTTCACAGCCCTGTTTGACGGCGGCGTGTTCACAGAAGTCGACGTGCCTATGCCGCTCGAAGACCCGCTCAAGTTCCGCGATCAGAAGAAATATCCTGACCGCATGAAAGCCGCGCAAAAGAACACCGGCGAGAAAGAAGCCATGCTTGTCGCTGAAGGAGAGATCGGGCGCACGCCTATCGTCGCCGCAGCGCAAGACTTTTCGTTCATGGGCGGCTCGATGGGTATGTATGTCGGCAACGCAATCATAGCCGCTGCCGAGCGCGCTGTGCTGACAAAGCGCCCGCTGGTTCTGTTCTCCGCAGCGGGTGGCGCACGCATGCAAGAGGGTATCTTGAGCCTCATGCAAATGCCGCGCACCACGGTTGCCGTGCAGATGCTTAAAGAGGCGGACCTGCCTTACATTGTCGTTCTGACACACCCCACAACAGGCGGCGTCACGGCGTCTTACGCCATGCTGGGCGACGTGCAGATCGCCGAGCCGAACGCGCTGATCTGTTTTGCGGGGCCGCGTGTTATTCAGCAAACACTGGGCGAGCAACTGCCAGAAGGCTTCCAGCGCGCCGAGTATCTGCTCGATCACGGCATGCTTGACCGCGTCACACCGCGCACCGAACTGCGCGATGAGCTGATCACCATAGCGCGTATGCTCATGGGCCAGCCCCCTGCCGTGATGGGCGACTTGCCCTCACCGGAGATGGTGGCAGCAGCGCCCGAAGACCCCGCCAAAAAATGAGCGCCTCTTCAGATATCATCCTGGAGCGGATGATGGCGCTTCACCCGAAAGTCATGGACCTCGTGCTTGACCGCATGTGGCGGCTTCTTGACGCGCTCGGGAACCCGCAAGACAGCTTGCCGCCGGTCATCCACATTGCCGGCACCAATGGCAAAGGCTCAACCCTTGCCATGCTGCGCGCGGGGCTTGAGGGCGCTGGCCTCAAAGTGCATGCCTACACGTCGCCGCATCTTGCGCGTTTTCACGAGCGCATCCGCCTTGCCGGCGAGCTGATCGAAGAGAGCTACCTCACCGAGGTGCTCGACGAGTGCTATGCAGCCAATGGCGGCGAAACGATCACCTATTTCGAGATCACAACCTGCGCAGCCCTGCTCGCTATGTCGCGCACACCCGCCGACTATGTGTTACTTGAAACGGGCCTTGGCGGGCGGCTGGACGCAACCAATGTTGTCGCTCAGCCAGCCCTGACGATCATCACACCTGTGTCCTACGACCACCCGCAATTTCTGGGCGATACTGTCGCCGAGATCGCAGGCGAAAAAGCCGGCATTCTCAAGCGCGGCGTGGCCTGTGTGCTGTCCCGACAACCCGAGGATGCCGCCGAGGTGATCGAAACCAAAGCGGCCAGCCTCGGCTGTAAGCTGATCGCCCAGGATCAGGACTGGCATGTTTCCGAAGAGCGCGGCCGCCTTGTTTATCAAGACGAGACGGGCCTGCTTGACTTGCCCCCACCCGCCCTCATCGGCGCGCACCAGTTTCAAAATGCAGGGGCCGCGATCGCGGCGCTGCGCCACCTCGGGCTTGATGACGCAGCCTGTGAGGCTGCCGTTACGCAAGTCACTTGGCCCGCCCGTATGCAAAAACTCGTCAAAGGCCCGTTGCTTGACGCGGCCCCAAGCGCCGGGTTCTGGCTTGACGGCGGGCACAACGCGGCCTGTGGCGTCACGCTTGCGGAAAGCCTTGCGCGCCTGCCCGCCCGCGAAACCTTTCTTGTCTGCGGCATGCTCAACACCAAAGATATCGCCGGATACCTCGCGCCCATTGCACCGCACGTCGCTGCCCTGCATGCCGTCACCATTCCCGATGAGGCCAACACCCTGCCCGCCGACGTTACGGCAGAGGCGGCGCGCGCTGCTGGCATGGAGGCTTTTGAGGCTGAAAGCTTAAGCGAAGCTGTCAAAACCATCGCCGCACAACACCCTGAGGCCCGTATTCTGATCTGCGGCTCGCTTTACCTTGCCGGACACGTTCTGCGCAGCCACAGCTGACCCTGCGCAAAGCAACCATGTGAATCGCGCGTCAGCGGCAATGCAATCAATGATTGCTAAGACGCTCTTTTTGTTCGCGAAATCCAGCTTTTCCGCCGTTAGGGCCATTGACGCTGGCAAGCCTTGCCCGCTATCCCTGCGGCACTTGTATTGCGACTTTTAGGTGTTGGAGGCTGCTCATGGTTCGAGGTTTGGCTGTTGTTTCTGTTTTTCTGCTCTGCGTGATCGCCTTGATCGTCATGCAACCGGGCTTGTCTCAAAAGTCCCCTCTCGAAACAGCCCTCTCCGAGCCCACCAGATCAGACGAAGCCGCTGTCACCCGCGATCAAGTGAACCTGCTGGCCGAGGTGTCGTCTGAGGCCGCGCCAAACCTTGAGCAACTTGTCATCCAAGCCATCAACGCTGAAGCGCTAGACACCCGCATCGCAGCCTCCGAGCCTGTGCAGGCGCCTGCCCCTGTTTCTGCCAGACAATCCGCTGTTGAAGGCATGACATGGGCGGTGCTGCGCGACTTGAATGGGGCAACAGGGCGTGGCAGCACTCCCGGCGCTCCGGGGAGCTTGCTGCAAGTGCTTGTCACACGTTCGCTCACCGAAGCCGAAGGCCACTTGAGCGCCGAGCAGCGCGCCTATATTTCCGCGTTGGCACAAGAAGCCGATGCCGCCTTTTAGACGCTTCCAAGGCCTCACAGACAGAATATGCGCCAAGCTGACCGAAAAAAACGAATCACAACCAAAGGCTTAGCCAGAATCGGTCAAGCGCGAATCACTTACTGTTGACCGATTCGCGGTGATTCGCCTATATGTTGTGTTAGCAGCTAAAACACGTCCGCCTGCCAGCAATAGCGACGTGATCGGAATTTGGGGGAATTCAGCAATGCGCCTAAGCGGCCTTATTTTCGCGATTCTTATGGTCGCGCCCACTCTCGCCAGCGCGCAGGATGTGCGGATCACAGCCGACATGGCCTCAAGCAAAATCGTGCTGGGCAATGGCGAGGAGCTGGTGATCGAACGTATCCAGGACAGTGCGCATCGGCTCGACAACGAGTTCAGCAAAACCTCACGCGCCTGCCCCCCTTTCTGCATCGTGCCGATCAGCGCCTCACCGGGCGTTGAAACAGTTGGCGAGCTTGAAGTCGTCTCTTTCCTGCAAAGCTCCGTCGCAGAGGGCTCGGGCCTTCTCGTCGACAGCCGGATGCCGGAATGGTTTGGCAAAGGCTCGATCCCCGGGGCGGTCAACGTGCCCTTTGCAACACTCGAGCCGGACAACCCCTACCGCGACGAGATTCTCCGTGCTTTGGGGGCGAGCAACGTAGCCGGCACATGGGATTTTTCCCAAGCGAAAGACCTTATGCTTTTTTGCAACGGCCCCTGGTGTGACCAAAGCCCCCGCGCGATCCGCAATCTGCGGCAGGCGGGCTACCCCGCCGAGAAACTGAAGTTTTACCGTGGTGGTATGCAGGTCTGGCTGCTGCTCGGCCTAACCGTGAGCCAACCATCATGATTTTGCCCAACGTCTCAAACAACACCATCCGCATCGGGATCATTGGTGCGTCATTTCTCACCGTCACAGCCGCGCTGATCTTGCTTCAGCCAGACAGCGACACGACAGCAGACGTGCCGCTCGCGCCCGAGACGGAAACAGTCACACGCGCCCAGACGGCAGACATTCTCGGCCTCATTGCCGACACGCCAGTCACTGCCGATTCAGCACAAACTCAACCGCCTAAAATGCAAACCGTTGTCACACAGGCGTCTGTGCAGTCTGTGCAGGTTGCCAAAACTGTCACTCCGGCTCAGGCCCCTGACAGCCTGACAGCAGGCGTGCTTGCAAGCCTCGGTGCCCCCATTCCCAAAGCGCCTGAAGTCGTGCAGCCAGAAGTTAGCGCCGAAGACCAAGCCCTGCGCAACCTTACATCCGGCGTGTTGTCAGGCCTCAGCGGAGCCCGCCCGTTCACAACCAACCCGACAATGCAGCAACTCGTGACGCAGGCGCTTAGTCAAGGCCAGTCAGACGACTACATCGAAGCGATGATCAACGCTGCGGCAGACGCTGGCTCGATCGTTGTGCCCGTCGCCTTGCGCACCAATGAGGGTCGCGTTGACACGGACACTTTGCTTGCCGATCTGGTGCGCAAGTCTGATCCGGACGGGTTTGAGAAGCCAAAGATCGTCTCCGGAGAGAACGGCGTTGAAGTGCGCGTCGTCCAGCGGGCCGGAGAAACACGGCAGTACAATTTCTACACTGTGCAAGCTGGCGACAGCCTCGGCGCGATCGCGCACCGCTTTTACGGCGACGCCGCGCTCTACACCGCTATATTTGACGCCAACCGCCAGTTTATTTCGCGCCCTGACCGCATCCGCGTCGGGCAGCGTCTTACGATCCCCTCAGATACGACGTCGGGGTAATGACTCAGGACTGCTCAAACAGGGCGGTCAAACCACACGGGCAGGAAGAGATTGAGGGGTCGGTGCAACGGCCCCCTTTCTTTGTGTAGCGTTAGGCCTCTTCGCCCCACTCAACCGCCTGCATCTCCCGCAAGCGGCTGGCAGTGCGCTCAAACTCGAAAGTGCCTTCGCCCTCGACGTAAAGCATTTCAGGCTCCGCAGCGGCGCTCGCGATAAGGCGCACACCCGCCTCGTAAAGCGCATCGATCAGCGTCACGAAGCGCTTGGCTTCGTTGAAGTTGCTGCGCGACAGACGCGGGATGTCTTCCAGCACAAGCACGCGCACGGCGTCGGCAATGGCGAGGTAGTCGGCGGGGCCGAGCGCTGTGCCGCACAAATCGTGAAACCGCGCTCGCGCCACGCCGTTCTGAAAGGCGGGCAGCTCAACCTCACGCTTGTTTACGATCAGGGTGAGGGGCTTGGCCCCTACGCCTGCAAGATCGTTCCAAACCGCATCAATCGCCTCGCGCCCCGCGGCATTGGCGGGCGTGAAATAGACTTGCTCTCCCGACAACCTGTCCTGTCGGTAGTCTGTCGGGCTGGCAAGCTCGCGCACAGCGAGCCGCTCCTTGATGAGGGCTATGAAGGGCAGAAAAAGTTGTCGGTTCAGCCCGTCTTTATAAAGCGCGTCCGGCACGCGATTTGACGTTGTGACAACCACAACACCCGCCTCAAACAGCGCCTCAAACAGGCGCCCGACGATCATCGCGTCGGTGATGTCGGTGATCTGCATTTCATCAAACGCAAGGCAGCGCACCTCTTTGATGATCTGCTGCGCCACGGGTGCCAGCGCGTCCTGCACGCCACTCTCGCGCGCGGCGTGCATGCCCTTGTGAACTTCCTGCATGAAAGCGTGAAAATGCACACGGCGTGCGGGCACATCGAGGCATTCAACGAACAGATCCATGATCATCGACTTGCCGCGCCCGACACCGCCCCACAGGTAAAGCCCCTGCACAGGCGCGGCTTTCTTGGCGAACCAGCCTTTTTTGACAGGCGTGGCCAAGGATGCTCGGATGCGCTCAAGCTCGGGCAGGATGCCCTCTTGCGCCGCGTCCGCGTGCAGCTCACCCGCCGCGACACGGGCGGCGTATTCTTCAGGGATCGTTCGCGTCATGCCCCACGCATAACGCCATTCTTCGCGCATGTGTAGAGGGGCAAAGCGCTTGCATCATCAATTCGACTAGCCGCCATCACGAAAAGGCGATTGACGCTGCGCTAGCTCCGCGCCAAGGTTTCTGTCGCGAAGAGGAGACCCCATGGAAAAGCAAACGCCATTGTTCACGCCAGTGCTCATTGTGGGCTGCGTGATCATTCTCGTGTCCTTCGCAGTGCGGGCGTCTTTCGGTGTTTTCCAGATCCCGATTGCCGAGGAGTTCGGCTGGGCGCGAGCCGAGTTTTCACTCGCGATTGCCATTCAAAACCTCGCTTGGGGCTTTGGGCAGCCGCTGTTCGGGGCCGTCGCCGAGAAGCTGGGAGACAGACGTGCGATCATCCTTGGCGCAGTCATCTATGCGGCAGGGCTTGTAGCCTCGTCTTTCGCTGTCACGCCTGAGGCGCATCAGCTCTACGAAATCCTCGTGGGCTTTGGCATTGCGGGCACCGGTTTTGGCGTGATCCTTGCCGTGGTTGGCCGTGCCAGCTCGGACGCCAACCGCTCGATGTCGCTCGCAATTGCCACAGCGGCGGGCAGCGGCGGGCAGGTTTTCGGCGCGCCGATCGCTGAGTGGATGCTGTCAATGATGCCTTGGCAGTCGGTCTTCTTGATCTTTGCAGGGGTCGTCTTGAGCCTCATCCTTTTGCTGCCGCTTATGCGCGCGCCTCAAACGGCCAACAAGCAACAGCTTGAGGAAAGCATGGGGGCCATTCTGGGCAAAGCCATGCGAGACCCGACGTTCACGTTGATCTTCCTCGGGTTCTTCTCTTGCGGTTATCAGCTGGCCTTCGTGACGGCGCATTTCCCGGCTTTCGTGACCGAAATGTGCAGCCCGCTCACCTCGGGGTCGCTGCTGCATGATCTGGGGATCACCACCACCTCGCGCCTCGGCGCGGTCGCGATTTCGCTGATCGGGCTTGCCAATATTGCGGGCACGCTGACTGCGGGCTGGCTTGGCAACCGCTACTCCAAGAAATATCTTCTGGCGGGCATTTACCTTGGGCGCACGTTCATTGCGGCGGCGTTCATCATGGTGCCTATGACACCTGCAACTGTACTGCTGTTCTCTGTCAGCATGGGCGCGCTCTGGCTGGCCACTGTGCCACTCACATCTGGCCTGATCGCGCATATCTACGGGCTGCGCTACATGGGCACACTTTATGGCATAGTCTTTTTCAGCCACCAGCTGGGCAGTTTCATGGGCGTCTGGCTTGGCGGGCGGATGTATGATTTGACGGGCAGCTATACAATGGTGTGGTGGATCGGTGTTGGTGTCGGGTTATTCTCGGCGCTGGTGCACCTGCCCGTGCGAGAAAAACCGCTTGCTTCAACCCCTGCATAACGAGGGCCCAATGCTTAGGCTTTCCCTCATCTGACACTCGCATTTTCATTGCCGACACTCTCGACAGCTTAAGCTGACCCGATCGCAGAGGCGATTGCAAAAGTGCGCTACAAATACCGCGCGGTGATCCACAACGTGCTGAACTCACCCGTTCACGAAAGAGCGCTGGCAACTTGCCCTGCCGACGTGTTGCCGAGAAAAGGGCGCTGGCCGGCAGGGATGAGCGACTGTGAAGGCAACTCTGCATCCTGCTGCAACGCGTACCTCACAGGAGGCGGAAAAGCCTGTTTCGGCCTCGCGCATGGGTTTGAGCTTTCCAAGAAAGACGACAAACGCCGCGCGTTCTACTCCGAGTTTACCTACACGTTGTTTCTGGCGTCCTGCAGCAAGGCAATGCAAACGGCTGCACCAACGCCGGCGCGACAACGAAAAACAGCACGTGCCTCAACACGCAGCCGAGCAAGGCTATTGCGGGTTCATACAAATACCGCACCTACAAAGCAGCTTGTGATAGCAACGCCTATTGGGGGCCCAGCATGCCTGGTGGGCTTCACAACTTTTCGGATGCGGGCAAATATCGCTCAAAGGCCAAAACCGATGCGGATTAAGAGAAAGCTCGGAAGATCGGCAATGACTAGACGTTGGTGTGCGTTTTCGAATTTGCTTCGCAAATCCGACTCGCGCCGCTGCGCGGCGTTTTGAGTATTTAGGTCAAGAAAAAGCAGAGTGTTACTGCTAGCGGTTACGCCAACGCTCAAGCACATACCGGCTTGTCATCAGATCAAGGTGCGCGCCGCCACCGTTCTTGAAGAGAGTGATCTCATCGTCAGACCTGCGTTGCATTTTATCCGGTTCGTAGAAATCAGCCAGCAAGTGCTCGCGGCTGATCACGCCTGCCTCCAGCGGAATTTTGACTTCGCCGATGTGGCCAACTGTCGTGTCATAGCTGTCAACGAAGACCTTTGAGCGCAGCAGAGCGTCGTCATCGGCCTCGCGCATGTCAGGGCGGTAGGCGCCAATGAGGTCAACGTGTTGGCCGGGTTGTAGCCACACACCTTTGAGGTTTGGCTCTATCACCATCGTCGCAGAGGTGATGATGTCGGCCTCTTTGACGGCCGCTTCAAGGCTGTCGGCCACTTGCATTCCTGCAAACTCGGCGGCCATTTTCTCGGCATTGGCGCGTGTGCGGTTCCAGACTGTGAACCTAGCGTCAGGAAAGCCCGCGCCGTAAGCCTCGCGCAAGGAGCGGCTGACGGTGCCCGCGCCGATGATCAGGATCTTGCGGCTGTCTTTGCGGGCCAGTTTGAGGGCGCCCAGCAAGGAATCTCCGGCTGTTTTCCACTTTGTCACAAGGTGGAAATCAACGATCGCTTCGAGGCTTCCGTCGATGTCGCTGTAGAGGTTCACACCGCCACCGACGACGGGCTTGCCCGCATTTGGGTTGTTCGGAAAAATCGTCGCCGACTTCACAGCGATCCCCATACCGTCGATCCAGGCTGCGCGGCTCAAAAGCGTGTCAGAGCCACGGTAGAGAAAGGTATCTCCGATCTCGGCTTTGCCCAAGGTGTGCCCTTTGGTGAAAGCCTCTGTCAACGCGACCCAGTCTAGCAGTTTTTCGCCCTCGCCGAAGGGAATCATCGGAATGCTCATCGTCTCATCATCCTGTCCTGTTCGGCCAAGACTGCGCGCTTGGCGGCGGCGTGTCAAACGGCCTTGGCGGCTCGCAACTCGCGCTCAAGGGCTTCCAGAAAGCGCGAGCGATCCGACTTGCTGAACGCCTTGCCGCCGCCTTGACGGAACGGATCAGCGGCGCGCAGATCATACATCAAATCGCGGGTGGCGAGCACATTGCCGATGTTGGCAGCTGTCAGCGCCTCTCCGTTGTGCTTGAGCACCCGCGCGCCAGTTTCGACGCATTTCGCCGCCAAAGGGATGTCAGAGGTGATCACAACATCGCCTGCGCCTGCGCGCTCGGCGATCCACATATCAGCAATGTCTGGCCCCGCATCGACAACCACATGCTCGATGTAAGGGTTCTGCGAGGGCCGCAACCCGCCGTTGCTGACAAAAACGGCCTTCAGCTTGTGTCGCGTCGCAACGCGCTCGACTTCGGCCTTTACAGGGCATGCATCAGCGTCAACGTAGATCATTAAGGGTGTCCCATCAGTTGGTCGTCTCCATCGTCTATGTCACAAGTGTCGGTTACGTAAAGTGCTGCAGACCCTATGAAACCATTCGCATGCGCAAAGTCTTTTTGAAGCAAGTGGCAAATGAAGGGTTTGCGCGACCGTTCAATAGCTGCGGCCATTGGCAGTCAAAGGCCTATATGGGCCTAGGAACTCTGATGCGCGGATCGCCGTTCACTTTAGCTTGCAAACAAAACATGCCGGGCACCTACTCTTTCTTCTTTTTCTTTTTCACTTTGTATTCATCCGGGATAGGCATTCGGTTGAACGCATCCAAACCAGCAATTTTGTAGGCTTCCGCGAGCGTCGGGTAGTTGAAAGTGTTCTGCACAAAGTAGTCGACAGTGCCCTTCAAATTAAGCACCGCCTGCGCGATGTGGATCAGCTCTGTCGCGCCTTCGCCGACAATCTGCACGCCCAGAACGCGGCGCGTTTTCAGGCTCACCAGCATCTTCAGCATGCCGTGTTCAAGGCCCATGATGTGGCCGCGGCTTGTCTCGCGAAAACGCGCAACGCCTACTTCATAGGGGATCTCGCGCTCCTGCATTTCCTCTTCGGACATGCCGCAGGTGCTGATTTCAGGCACCGAGTAAATCCCGTAGGGGAACCACGGGCTTTCCGGCAATGTTGGCGTTTCAAGCGCGTGGCAGGCCACGACGCGGCCTTGCTGCAACGAAGTGGAAGCGAGGGAGGGATGGCCGATAACATCGCCCGCTGCGTAGATATGCGGCACTTTGGTTTGATAGCTTTTACGATCAACCTCGATGCGCCCTCGATGGTCGGTTTCCAAGCCAACAGCCTCAAGCCCGAGTGCCTCTGTCGCGCCCATCCGCCCGGCTGCAAACAGCAGCATTTCGCCGCGCAGGTGGCGGCCGTTATCAAGGCTCACTTCAACGTGCTCGCCCGTGTCTTCGATCTTCTCGATCGCCGAACCAAGCCGCAAATCAACGCCGTTTTCCTTGATCTGATGAGTGAAGTCCTGAATCAGGCCCTTGTCGATGAAATCAAGGAAGCTCTCGCGCGGTTCAACCAGCGTGACGCGCACATCAAGCGTTGAAAACATCGTCGCATATTCAACGCCGATGACGCCTGCGCCCACCACGATAAGCGAGCGGGGGATTTCGCCCATCTCCAGAAACTCGTCACTGTCGACAACTGTCTTGCCGTTGAACGGCACATAGTCGGGGCGGTAGGTTTTGGTGCCTGTCGCGATCAGGAACTTGTCAGCGGTCATGCGGGTTGTGTCGCCCGCCTCTGTCGCGACTTCGATCTCGTTAGGCCCGACAAACTTTGCCATGCCAAGCAGCGTGTCAACATGGTTGCGGTTGAACTGGTGCTCCAGCACATCGACTTCGTGATCAAGCGTCTTGTGCAGGCGTGCTTTCAGGTCGGTGGCGTCGATGTCGTCTTTGACGCGGTAGGACAGCCCGTAAAAACTGCGCTCGCGCCAGCCCGTCAGGTTGAGCAGCGTCTCGCGCAATGTCTTTGACGGGATCGTGCCTGTGTGGATCGAAACGCCGCCCAGCCTGTCTTTACGATCGACAACAAGAACACGGCGCCGAAGCTTGCCCGCTTGAATGGCTGCCGCGCGGCCCGCTGGGCCAGAGCCGATGATGATAAGGTCAAAATGTGCCATTCAGGCTCCTAACTATAAAGCGCTTCTGCGTGGAAACTCATATGGTCTTCCATGAAAGTGGAAACAAAGAAATACGAATGGTCATAACCCGGCTGCAAACGCAGCGTGGCTTCCTGACGGCGCGCATTTGCGGCCTCCGCCAAAGCTTCGGGTTTGAGCAGGTCGATAAACTGGTCGCTCGTGCCCGTGTCGACAAGCACAGGCCCGTCAAAGCCGACATCGCGCATCATCAGCGTCGCGTCGTGGCGCGCCCATGTGGCCTCGTCTGTGCCGAGGTAAGCCTTGAGTTGCTTGCGCCCCCAGTCGCTCGCGGTGGGGTGCGTGATCGGTGAGAAGGCCGAAACCGAACGGTAGCGGCCCGGCAGGCCCATCGCCAATGTCAGCGCCCCGTGCCCGCCCATAGAGTGCCCCGTGATCGACTGGCGATCCGCGTCAATGGCGAACTCGGAGGTCACCAAAGCTGGCAGCTCTTGCGCGATATAATCCCACATCTGGAAGTGCGGTTGCCACGGGTCTTGGGTGGCGTTCACGTAAAAGCCTGCGCCTTGGCCAAGGTCATAGGCGTCGTCATCCGCCACGGCTTCACCGCGCGGAGATGTGTCGGGGAACACCAGCGCGACGCCTTGCTCAGCCGCCCAGCCTTGCGCGCCTGCCTTCACCATCGCGTTTTCATGCGTGCAGGTGAGGCCAGACAAATACCACAGCACAGGCACAGGCCCGTCGCGCGCTTCTTCGGGCAGGAAAAGCCCGAAGGTCATCTCGCAATTCGCCGCCTCGGAGGCATGCGAGTAGACGCCTTGAACGCCGCCAAAACACTTGTTCTCGGAAACCACTTTCATATTTTGCCCTTTCAAGACTGCTCGGATTACTTGCGCGCCACAACACGCGTCTACATGGGAAATGTCAACTTTGGAGCGCTGGAAACGCAGTTTTCCTTGCAGTTAGCGACGATACCAAAACGACGCTCAGTAAAGCTGCACCACCCAGGCGATGATCACCGAAACCGTAACAATGCTCAAAGCTGTCGAGATCAGGATAGAGGCCGAAACGCGGTGCGGCGCGACACCATAGTGCTGCGCCAGAATGTAGACATTGCCCGCCACAGGTAGGCTCGCTGCCGCGATCATCACAGCCGCAGGGTAAGGATCAACCGAGAATAACACCAGCGCGCCGATGGCCACAAACAGCGGATGCAGCACCAGTTTGCAAAAGCTCAGCCAGCCCGAAACAAGCAGGCGCTCGGCTGATTTGCTCGCCAGCGAAGCGCCGATCGCAAACAGCGCGCCGGGCGTGGCGGCAGCGCCAAGGATGCCGACAAACTCGTTGAGCGGATCAGGGATCGGAATGCTGAAAGCCGACCAGAGCAGGCCAGCGGTGATCGACATGATCATCGGGTTTTTCAGCAAGCCAATGCCGACTGTCTTGAATATCCCGAGGCTCATGCGCCCGTCGCGCGCGCCTGTCACAAGTATAACGATCATCGAGCCGAAAATGATCAGATCAATCGCCAGCACCAGCATGACTGACTTGACCGCATCCTCGCCCATCAGCATCGCGAGCATCGGGATGCCCAAAAATCCGACATTCCCGATCGCAGCACATTGCGCCTCGATCGCGGCTTCCTCGATGCTGCGGCCTGTATAAAACGACACCGCCATCGCAAGGCCGTAAACAAACGCCGTGCCCCAGAGGTAGGCCGAGATAAACCTGATATCGAGCAGCTCGGAGAAGCTCAGATTGGCCGAAAAGCGAAACAGCATGGCCGACAGCGCAAAGTAAAACACAAACTTGGTGAGATAGCCCGTCGCCTCTTTGCTGAAGAAACTGGTTCTCGCAGCGCCAAATCCGAGGCCGATGATCGCAAAGAAGGGGAGCGTTTTCAGGAAAATCTCAATCATACTTTGTCCTAGGACGAGATTTGTCTAACATCAATCTCAATCTCGTTTCGGAGCCGCTCATGCTTGACGCCTTTTGCCTACACCACCGTGACACGCCCAATGTCGGCGATCTGGCCAGCACACCGCACGACTACTTCGACTTTGGTAACAGCAAGCTCGCAGCTTTCGGCTCGAAAATTCCGCCAACAAAGCGGCTTATCATGGGCGGCGGACTCACTTGGAACGCCTGCGTGCGCAACGCGCTCAACAAGGCGCAAAACGCCAAGCATACGGTGATCTGGGGGGTCGGCATCTCACGTGCTGGCGTCAAATCTGACGAGTTCAAAGAAATGCAAAAGGCTTGCTCGCTGATCAGTTCTCGCTGCTACGGCCAAGAGCGGCGCGGCGCGCGCTACGTGCCCTGCGCCTCGGCCATGTCCGAGCATTTCGACACGGCACCAGCCCCCACCCGCGAGGTGGTGATGTTCTCCCATTCGGGCTACTCCGACACCATCCGCCGCGTTGAAGGCGTGCCCGAAATCTCCAACATCAACGTCTCGCTGAAAGACGCGATCCACTTTATCGCCAGCGGCGAAACAGTGGTGACAAGCTCCTATCACGGCACCTTCTGGGCGTTGCTTCTTGGCCGCCGTGTGATCTGCGTGCCCTTCTCGCGCAAGTTCCGCTTTTTCAAAGAGCCGCCGAGCATGGCCACGCCCGACGACTGGCCCGAGTACATCGGCAAAGCCAACCGTGTCAGCGGCGGACTGGACGAGGCCCGCAGCCTCAACCGCGCTTTTTATGACGACGTCATGAACCTCTAAGAGCAAGTGCCGCCACAGCCGTTCCGGAATGCCGGAAGCTGGCGGTTGCCCGCTAGCCCCCGCCGATGATCGCGCCTGCAGCGAAGACCAACGCGCCGCCGATGACAACCTGGAAAGTGGCCCGCAAGAACGGCGTGTCCATGAACTTGTTCTGGATCCAGACTATCGCCCAAAGCTCGACGAAGACGACGATGAAAGCAATGAATGTCGCTGTCCAGAAGTCAGTGATCAGGTAGGGCAGAGCGTGGCCAAGCCCGCCCAGCGTTGTCATAACGCCGCTGGCCACGCCGCGCTTCCACGGGCTGCCGCGCCCTGACAACTCGCCATCGTCAGAGGCGGCTTCAGTGAAGCCCATCGAGATTCCCGCCCCGATACTGGCAGCAAGGCCAACAAGAAAGGTTGTCCAGGTGTTGTGCGTGGCAAAGGCGGTTGCGAAAATCGGCGCGAGCGTGCTCACAGAGCCGTCCATCAGCCCCGCAAGACCGGGCTGCACCCACGTCAGCAGAAACTGGCGTTTTGATTGCGCCTCTTCGCTGGCAAGTGCGTCATCATCAAGGTGCTTTTCAGCCAGCTCACCTGCCTTATGTTGGTGGCCCGCTTCCGCTGCGGCCAAGTCGCCGAGCAGTTTGCGCGTCTCTGCGTCCGTGCTGCGCTTGGCAGCGTTGAGGTAAAAGCGCTCGGCGTCGCGCTCCATCGCCTCGGCTTCCTCGCGGATGCGCTCGATGCCGAGGTTTTCAACCAACCAGACAGGGCGGCGCGCATAGTAGCCCGCCACATGCTCGCGGCGAATAAGCGGGATCACCTCACCAAAGCGCTTGGCGTGCGCATCAATCAGCGCCTTGCGGTGCCCGTCCTCCTCGACAGCCATGCCGTCAAAAATCTTGGCACTATCGGGGAACTCGGCGCGCAGGATTTCTGCATAGCTTCGGTAAATGCGGGCGTCGTCTTCCTCTGAAGAAATGGCCAGAGCCAGCACTTCTTGCTCGCTAAGCTCGCTAAAACGGCGTCGTTGTGTCAGGAATCTCATGGCAAGCCCTCAGTTTAGAACGGTTCTAATATGAGGCCTGATGCGATCAGGTTCAACCGAAAACGCTTGCCCAAAGTGAACTGAATAGTTTAGGTTTGTTCATCCCACGAAGGACAGCCATGAACGCTCCCGCCGCCATACGCAAAGGCCGAAAGTTTGACGACGTGCTCGCCGGAGCCCGCACGATCTTTATGCGTGACGGCTTTGAAGGCGCCTCGGTTGATGACATCGCCCGCGCAGCAGGTGTCTCCAAGGCGACGCTCTACAGCTACTTTCCCGACAAACGAATGTTGTTCATGGAAATCGCCCGTCACGAATGCAACCGCATGGCCGAAGCAACGCTCGAAGTTGTCGACTTTTCCGCACCGCCCCGCGAGGTGATGACGACAACCGCGACCAGCCTGCTGCGCTTTCTGCTGTCTGATTTTTCGCTGCAGATGTTCCGCATCTGCGCGGCCGAAAGCGGGCGTTTTCCCGAGCTCGGCCAAGCCTTTTACAAAAGCGGCCCCGAGATGGGGCGCAACCGCATGGTCGAGTATCTCAAAATCGCCATCGCTCGCGGTGAGCTGGCTGCCGACGACCCTGACATGATGGCCGAGCAGTTCAGCGAACTCTGCAAAGCCAAGCTCTGGACACGCGCCATCTTCGGTGTCCAAACAGAGTTTAGCGACACCGAGATCAACGATGTCGTCTCCGAAGCCGTGGAAACCACGCTGGCACGCTACGGCGCTTGAAGCCTCTCGGCCAGCGCCTGCCCTTCTTCCGTGAAGCGCACCTCGCAAAACCGCATCCCGCCCTCCCCTTTTATCTCAACGAGCGGCGGTTCTCGACGGGCAAGCGCCTCGAGTTCGTTCTGCAAAACACCGGCACCGACTCGATCGCGCGCCTCCCAAGCAATCACCATAGCGTCGCCAATAACACGCGCCATCTTAACCCATTTACCAAACGCATGAGACAAGGATGCCGCCGCTAGAAGACTGTCATTCAAATTACTCAGGCCAGTTTTCGGGTCAGGCATGCGCCCTTCCAAAACCGCCCATGCATTTACCTCATCCGCCGTCATCGAGGCTCGCAGGGCTTGCGTGAGTGGTTTAGGCCGCTGTGTCGCCGCATCCCAAAATGAGCATCGACGCTCCCATTCTAGCCTGACAACTTTCGAGTGCGCGGGGTTTGCATTGACGAGCAGATCTTTAGCGACTTTTCCATCATCTATCTCTGCAGCACGATCCGGCAGTTCAATCAATCTCACCTGCTCTTGGCTTACCCCCAAGCGCTTAAGTTCTGCACAAGTATACCAGAGCCCGACCTGATCTCTGGCATAGGGCGCGACACAGATGTCAATTTCATCCGCTTTAGGGAGTAACGCCTCAAAGTCCTGAAACTCCGGGTGTTCCTCGGGCGGTGTGAACAAGTAGTTCACGAAGTCATACTCAGGATAGCTCTGTGCCCAGACGGAATAGTCCATCACGTTACCATCCGGAAGCCGCTGCATCGGATTGCTCTGCCAATGGGCCTCGCGCGTGGCCCTGAACGCTTCTGCATCAGGCCAGTCTTTTAGTTCCCCGAAAGTGAAGTCTTCCAAACAGTCAAAGGCAAATGTCTCTTTCACCGCGGGCGCTTTCCGAAAAATGATATGCGAATGAGATAAAATCAATTTCATCTCTCGAATGTGTCGTTTTTCCCGTGCGCGAGCAAGACAGGTTGTTCGGCCATAGACGTTCCGGAGGCCCTTGCTTGATCGCCCTGTTGCACACCCTAACGCAAAACGCCCTGAGAATGTCGCAAGCGCGCTTGCCTCTTGGTCGCTAATCCGTGATCAAAGACCAAACCAAACAAGGAGAGCCGCCGTGGCATGGTCACCTGATAAAACCGAAGTCAAAAGCTGGAACGAATGGGACACCCTGCGCCACGTGATCGTGGGCCGCGCGGATGACTGCCACATTCCGCCCGAAGAGCCCGCGCTCGACGCCAAAGTCCCCGAAGACAGCGACATGCGCGGCCAGTGGGGCCGCCGCCCGCAAGAAACGATTGATCGCGCTAACGAGCTGCTCGACACATTCGCAAGTCAGCTCAAAGCCCGCGGCCTGCGTGTTGACCGGCCAACCAGCATCGACCACTCACAGCCTGCCACAACGCCCGACTTTCACACCGACAGCCAGTTTGGCTGTATGCCCCCCCGCGACGTGCTGCTCACGGTTGGCCGCGAGATGCTCGAAGCGACAATGTCCTACCGTTGCCGCTGGTTTGAATACCTCAACTACCGCCCCCTCATGCAGCAATACTTCAATGAGGATCCACGCTTTCGCCACGAGAGCGCGCCCAAGCCGCGCCTCACTGACGCCGACTACCATCTCGACTACCTTTCTGAAAAAATCGGCAATGCGCAGCGCCTCAAATGGGCCGAAGAAAAGTTCTTTGTGACAACCGAAGAAGAGCCGCTGTTTGACGCCGCCGACGTGCTGCGCTTCGGTCGCGACTTGGTGGTGCAGCACGGTTTCACAACCAACCTCAAGGGAATCGAATGGCTCAAGCGCCACTTCCCCGAACACCGCGTGCACACCGTCAACTTCCCCGGTGATCCCTACCCGATCCACATCGACGCGACCTTCACGCCGCTGCGCCCCGGGCTCATCCTCAACAACCCGCAGCGCCGCCTCCCACAAGAGCAACGCGCCATGTTCGAAAAGAACGGCTGGGAAATCGTCGACAGCGCGCAGCCTGCGCACAACACCCCGCCGCCGCTCTGTTACAGCTCTACATGGCTCTCCATGAACGTGCTGGTGCTTGACCCGAAAACAGTCTGCGTCGAGAAATCAGAAGTCTATCAAGCCGAGCAAATGGACAAACTCGGCATGGAAGTTGTCGAAGTTGATCTGCGCGACGCCTACGCCTTTGGCGGCGGGCTGCACTGCTGCACAGCCGACGTCTACCGCGACGGCGACTGCGAAGACTACTTCCCCAACCTGTAAGGCGCGCCCATGTCACACCTGCTCAAAGTCAGCCCAAACGCCACCCCCGAGGTCGAGCGCCCCGACCCCGCCAAACTCATCTCCGGCGATCCGGTGTTCACCACATGGAACCTCGAAGAGAAAGACGGTCTCTTTGCTGGCATCTGGCAATCCACCCCCGGAAAGTGGCGTGTCGCATACGACGAATGGGAATACTTCCGCATCCTCGAAGGCGTCAGCATTCTCACAGACGCAGCAGGCAACGAGACCCGCCTCACAGCAGGCGACAGCTACATCCTGCGCCCCGGCTTCTCCGGCACATGGGACGTTATCGAGACAACCCGCAAAGACTACGTCATCCGCCTCTGACTTTTTCTTGACGGAAATACTCCGGGGAGCGCGAGGGGCAGCGCCCCTCGCACCGGTCGCAGGGCGCCCAAGCGCCCTGCGAAATTACCTCAACCAACCACGTTGAACTCAGGCCCGTAAGGGTAGCCGGTGATGTTCTCGTTGCCCTCTTCGGTGATGATCAGAATATCATGCTCACGATACCCGCCAGCGCCGGCTTCGCCTGCGCCAATCGTCAACATCGGCTCCATGCTAATAACCATCCCCGGTTCCAGAACCGTGTCGATATCCTCGCGCAATTCCAGCCCCGCCTCGCGCCCGTAGTAGTGACTCAACACACCAAATGAGTGACCGTAGCCAAAGGTGCGGTGCTGCAACAGATCACGCTCCTCAAGGAACGCGTTGATCTTATGCGTAACCTCGGCACAACTGGCGCCCGGTTTCAAAAGTGAAATCCCCAGCTCGTGCGCGCCGACATTGGCCTCCCAGATCGCAAGGCTCGCCGCGTCCACGTCACCCGCAAACATCGTCCGCTCAAGCGCTGTGTAATAGCCCGATATCATCGGGAAGGTGTTGAGGCTCAGGATATCGCCACGCTCAAGTTGGCGCGCTGTCACAGGGTTGTGCGCCCCGTCGGTGTTGAGGCCCGACTGGAACCAAACCCAGCTGTCGCGATACTCGGCATCGGGAAAACGCTTGGCAATTTCCAGCTCCATGGCGTTGCGCCCTGCCATCGCCACATCGATCTCTCGCGCGCCGATGCGCACAGCCTCGCGGATCGCGTAGCCGCCCACGTCAGCGACGGCAGCACCCGCGCGGATCATCACCAGCTCGTCGGCCGATTTGTGCATCCGCTGCACCATCGTTGCCTCGGCGATGTCGACAGTGTTTGTCGGCGTGAGAAACCCGTCAAGCTTGGCCTTTTGCACCAAACTGATGTGGTCACCCTCATAGCCCACAACTTTATCTGCGCCCGACACGCTTAAGATCGCCCGCCAGTAGTTGTCGCGCTGCCAGTCGGTATAGGTGATGTTGTCACACCACGAGCGCCGCCAGGGCTGCCCCGCGTCGATCCCTGCGCTGATCGTCACGCACTCAAGCGCCGTTACAACCAAGGCATAGGGGCGGCCGAACGCGCAGTAGGTAAACCCGCTGTAGTAAGAGACATTATGCATCGACGTGAAGACAGCCGCCTCCACCCCCATCGCGGCCATAATCGCGCGCAGCTTCGCAACCCGCGCTTCATATTCGCTCACTGCAAATTGCAGCGGCGCTTTTTCACCATTGTGAAAACGGTACATTTCCGGACGTGCAGTCATAGTGTGACCCTCCTTAGCACTAAAGAAAGGTCCCGGCGTTCAGGACTGGTTTGATAAGGCGCTAATTCCGGAGCGGCGCCACCGCTCTCTGCGCGTCTTTCTCTTTGCGCATCCTGCGCAATCTGGCAAGATAAATTTGCACAGCCTGGAGAGACCAATGCCCAAAACCGGCCCCCTCAACCTGATCACCGATGTTGCTGGCCTGCGCGTCGGTAACGCCTCTGACACGCTTGTCAAAACCGGTGCGACTGTGCTGGTAGGTGATGCGCCTTTCACTGCCGGTGTGCACGTTATGGGCGGCGCGCCGGGCACGCGCGAAACAGACCTGCTCGCAGCCGACAAAACCGTAGAGCAGGTTGATGCTTTGGTTCTGTCGGGCGGCTCGGCCTTCGGGCTTGATGCCGCTTCGGGCGTGGCGGACGCCCTGCGCGCAGCGGGGCGCGGCTTTGCGGTCGGCGACCAGCTGGTGCCAATTGTTCCCGGCGCGATCCTGTTTGACCTGATCAACGGCGGTGACAAGAACTGGCCAGAGAACCCTTACAAACGCCTTGGCGCGGCGGCGCTGGCAAACGCATCTGCCAGCTTCGAACTCGGCCGCACAGGCGCGGGCACAGGCTGCACTACTGCGACGCTCATGGGCGGGCTTGGCTCGGCCTCTGTCGTGCTGCCCTCGGGCCATACCGTCGGGGCTCTGGTGGCCGTCAACGCGCTAGGCTCGGCAACCATCGCCAATAGCAGGCAATTCTGGGCAGCGCCCTTTGAAGTGGCAGGCGAGTTCGGCGGGCTGGGCCTGCCGCAGAGCTTCCCCGAACCGCATATGCCGCCGACAAAACTCGCAGCGCACGCCAATACAACCATCGGCATCATCGCGACAGATGCGCAGCTCACCCAAGCGCAGTGCACGCGCCTCGCAACGGCTGCGCACGACGGCTACGCCCGCGCGCTGCTGCCGTCACATACGCCGATGGATGGCGACCTGATTTTCGCCGCCAGCACAGGGGCCGTTCCGCTTGGGAACCCGATCGCCGACACGCTCTATCTGGGCCACGCCGCAGCAACGGTAATGGCTCGCGCCATCGCCCGCGCAGTGCACGCTGCCACCCCAATGGAAGGCGATCCGCTGCCCTGTTGGCAAACCCTCTAACCCGCGCGGTGCAAAATTCTTCGAAGAATTTTTCCAAGAAAATTCGAATTTTCTTGTCCCGACCTCACCCGCCGAGCAAGGCCTCAAGCATCGCGCTATCGGCGATCTCCAAAGGCTCTACAACATCGTAATGATGGCGCTCGGCGTCAGTGACATGCGCACAGCCCCAAGCCTCCCAAAGCCAGCGCGCTTGCTCCAAAAAGGCCGGCCGCTCGTCCGCCCCGACCCAGACGGTAACAGGGCAGTCAAGCCGCTCGCGCATCAGCACAGGGCTTTCCGCCTCCGCCGCGGCCATGTCGAGTTTGAAGTCAGCGTTCATCGACGTCTCAAGCAGGGGCCGCAAGTCCGCCACGGGGGAGATCGGCATCACATGCGCAAGCCGCGCCGCCACGGCAGCGGGCAAACGCCCGACTTCAAGCTGACGGGCCACAAGATGTCCGCCCGCCGAGTGCCCGACAAGCGCGATCGGCCCTGCAACCATCTGCGCCGCAACGCTTACTGCTCGGGTGATCTCGTCGGTAATCTGCGCAATCCGCGCTTCGGGGCAAAGCGTATAGCCCGGTATCGCGACGGCCCAGCCGCGCGCCACAGCCCCCGCCGCCAGATGCGACCAGTCGTCTTTGCCAAGCATGTGCCAGAAGCCACCATGCACAAAGGCCATCAGGCCTTTCGGCGCACCCTCCGGCAGGAAAAGATCAAACCGCTGGCGCGCGCCTTCACCATACTCAAGATCAATCCGCGCGCGGTCTTCATAGGCCAAACGCGCCCTAAAAAGAGCCGCAGCCTCGGCCCAGCGCAGAGGGTAGCTCTCCCCGCCAGGGATGAAATCCATGTTGGAATAGGCCTCATCAAGTCTCACGTGCAATCCGCCTTTTGATCAAATCTTCTAGACAATTCTAGTCGCAAATGCTTTGCCTTGGCGAGAACCTTTCTGGGAGAACGCTCATGCTCGATACTGTTACAAACCTCGCCTCACTGCTTAAAGACCCTGCTTTGTTGGCAACTGACGCTTACATCAACGGCCAGTGGGTCAAAGGTGACAAGACATTTGACGTCACCAACCCGGCCCGCGGCGATGTGATCGCGCAGGTCACTGACCTGTCTCGCGCACAAGTCAACGAAGCGATCGCCGCCGCCGAAGCAGCGCAAAAAGACTGGGCCAAGTGGACAGGCAAAGAGCGCGCCGCCGTATTGCGCCGCTGGTATGATCTGATGATCGAAAACACCGACGATCTCGCGACAATCCTCACTGCCGAAATGGGCAAGCCGCTGGCCGAAGCCAAGGGCGAAATCGCCTATGGTGCCTCGTTCATCGAGTTCTTCGCCGAAGAAGCCAAGCGCGTCTACGGCGAGACTATTCCGGGCCACCAGCGCGACAAACGCATCACCGTGATCAAACAGCCGATCGGCGTTGCCGCCTCCATCACGCCTTGGAATTTCCCCAACGCGATGATCACCCGCAAAGCCGCGCCTGCGCTTGCGGCGGGCTGCGCTATGGTTGCGCGCCCCTCCGAGCTGACACCGCTTTCAGCCCTCGCCCTCGGTGTGCTGGCCGAGCGTGCGGGCATCCCCGCAGGTGTGCTCAACATCGTGACAACAACAGACGCCGCCTCAACGGGGCAGGAGTTCTGCGAGAACCCGACAGTGCGCAAACTGACGTTCACAGGCTCGACAGCCGTGGGCCGCATCCTTCTGGCGCAAGCCGCTGACCAAGTGATGAAATGCTCAATGGAGCTGGGCGGCAACGCACCTTTCATCGTGTTTGATGACGCAGATCTTGACGCCGCCGTCGAGGGCGCGATCATGTGCAAGTTCCGCAACAACGGCCAGACATGTGTCTGCGCCAACCGCATCTATGTGCAGGCCGGTGTCTACGACGCCTTCGCCGAAAAACTCGCCGCCAAGCTCGCCGACATGCCCGTTGGCGATGGGCTTGCTGACGGCACGCTCTTTGGCCCGCTGATCAACGAGAAAGCCGTCACCAAGGTGCGCAGCCACATCGACGACGCTGTCGCGAAAGGCGCGCAAGTCGCTTACGGCGGCTCACAGCACAATTTGGGCGGCACCTTCTTTCAGCCCACAATTGTCACAGGTGTCACCCAAGACATGCAAGTCGCCCAAGACGAAACATTCGGCCCGATGGCGCCGCTCTTCAAGTTCGAAGATGAAGACGAAGTCATCTCAATGGCGAACGACACCATCTTTGGCCTCGCCAGCTACTTCTACGCGAATGACCTGTCGCGCGTTTACAAAGTCGCTGAGGCGCTGGAATACGGTATCGTCGGGGTGAACACCGGCATTATCTCAACCGAGCTGGCCCCGTTCGGCGGCGTCAAACAGTCGGGTCTTGGCCGCGAAGGCAGCCACCACGGCATCGAAGACTATCTGGAGATGAAATACATCTGCATGAGTGTCTAAACAGATAGTCCTGACGCCATTGCGCTGACAATCCGGTCAATGGCGTCATAAAGTCTGCGGCGTTCTGTTTCAGACGTAGCCGTTTCCAGAATTTCCTCGCAAGCATCTTTGAGCGCTTCGCCACCGATGAGCAAATGCTCGTCGGTGACGCGGTGTTTTGCGTGTATTGCACGCAGTCTTGCCCCCAGACTCTCCATGTCAACGACACCCGCCTGACTTTTCGCAAGCGTTCCCATCATTGCTTCGAACATCTGCTTTTGCTTCTTCAGGTCATTCTTGAACATACCGCGCGCTTCAGGGACTTCGCGAAAAAGCCTCTCATAGAACCCCGCGGAAATGGCATTGCGCGATGAATAGGTTTTGGTCACAAACTCTTCTAGTGATCTACTCGTCTCAGACACAAACCGCTCCTCTGAAATGAACCCTTTCTAACCTGCGAAGATTAAGGAAATGCTCACAGAGCGCTTTTCATCGCCCTCGACAGGCGCAGAATGCCCTCCCCTATCTCGGCCTCGTTTGGTTTGGAGAAATTCAGCCGAATGGTGTTTTGCCCGCTCCCGTCAGCGAAGAACGCAGAGCCGGGAACAAAGGCGACATTTTCTTCCGCAAGGGCCCTCTCCAGCAGCGCGGCCCCGTCAGCGCCCTTGGGCAGCGTCAGCCAGACAAACATCCCGCCTTCAGGCTTTGTCCAGCTCACGCCTTCGGGCATGTGTTCTGCGAGCGCGCCGAGCATGGCTGTGAGCCGCGCTCCGTAAGCTTTGCGCAGGCGCGGCACATGTGTTGCGAACACCTCTTGCGCCACCTCGGCCACGATGGCTTGGTTGAGCGTCGCAGAATGCAAGTCGCTCGCCTGTTTGATCAGCACCAGCTTGTCGATAACCGGCATATCCGCGCAGACCCAACCAACCCGCAAACCGGGCGCGAGCGTCTTGGAGAATGAGCCACAAAAAACAGTTCTACAACCGCCGAGTCCACCCTTCTGCGCCGCCTCAAGTGCCAGAACGGGGGCTACGTCCTCGCCCGCATAGCGCAGCGCCTGATAGGCGGAATCCTCAAGGATCGCCACGTCAAGCGCTTCGGCGCGCGCAAGCAGTGCAAGGCGCTCGGCTGTCGTCATCGTAACGCCTGTCGGGTTGGCAAAGTCCGGCGTGACATAGGCAAATTTCGCCTGCCCGCCCGCCTCTTGGGCCGCATCAAGCAGCTCTTTGGGAGTGCGATTGTCACCAGCCT
Source organism: uncultured Lentibacter sp. (assembly GCA_947497495.1). Taxonomy (GTDB): domain Bacteria; phylum Pseudomonadota; class Alphaproteobacteria; order Rhodobacterales; family Rhodobacteraceae; genus Lentibacter. The sequence goes on along the minus strand of CANMGT010000001.1, from coordinate 1,093,750 downwards.
CAAGGCGCTCAAAGCGTGGCTCGTAAGCGTTGAACGCCCCAAGCGCGCCGAGGTAGGTTGGCCACCCGACAAGTGCTGTGTCTCCCTTGCCCAGAAAGAGCTTGCCGAGATAGTCCAGCGCCTGCTGGCTGCCCGATGTGATCAGAATGTTCTCAGGGGCCGCAGGCACGCCAAGCCCGCGCATGTGCTGTGCGATCCAGTCACGCAGGCCCGCATGTCCCTCTGACGCGGAATACTGCAGGTTTTTGTCGGCAGTTCCCTCGGCCAAGGCAGCGGCTGTCGCGCGTTGAAAGGCCTCCTTGGGGAACAGAGCCGGATCAGGGATGCCCCCCGCAAACGAGATGATCCCGGGCTTGTCGAGCAACTTGAGCAACTCGCGAATTTCCGATGCTTTCATCCGGCCAGCGCGGCTGGCAAACATATCTGTCAGAATCATTGACCTATCTCCTCCATAGGCCCGCACCCTGCCCATAGCGCAATAATATGTCAATAGTTATGACGTATTTGCAAGAAACGCAAAATGCCCCGGCGGTTCGGCCGGGGCATTCTCAGGGACATTCATAGCCGTCAGAGCGGTTTAGTTGACGGCTTTTGCCTCGACCACATCAGCCTTGCGTGCGCCGGAACTGGCGATCTCGATGCGCCGAGGCTTGAGCGCCTCAGGCACTTCGCGCGTCAGCTCGATGTGCAGCATCCCGTCTGCATGGGTCGCGCCCGTTACGCGCACATGGTCCGCCAGCTGGAAGCGGCGCTCGAAGGCGCGCGTGGCAATCCCGCGGTGCAAATAGGTGCGCTCGCTGTTGTCTTCGGCCTTCTTCGCCGCAACTATCAGCGCACCTTCTTTCACTTCCACGCTCAGGTCAGCGTCCGAGAAACCGGCCACAGCGATGGAAATGCAGTAAGCATCATCCGCTGTCTTCTCGATGTTGTAAGGCGGGTAGGTGTTCGGGCTTACGTCACTTGCAAGCGCACGGTCCATCATATCGGCGATCTGGTCAAATCCGACAGTGGCGCGGTAAAGCGGGGTCAAATCAAAATTTCGCATGGGTCATCCTCCATTGAGCGATACCAAAGTTAGCGGCCTTCCTTACAGGACAGGCCAGTTCTGCTCAGGGCCCAGTATGGCACCCTGATGACTATCAGATGGGGAGGGATTTTTGGCTTTTCAAGCCTCGTGCAGGCTTAGTTTTTGCTCGACGAGACAAACTTTGCGCCCGTGTCACGCCGCTTTCCAGCGCCGATGCGGTTCACTTGCGGCGCGGCACTCTGGAACACGCCTTTGCCTGCAGCAAGCTCGGCTTTCAGCAGCGCCAATGGCACTTCAAGCTGAGTGCCAAGGGACACAGGCAGCCCCTCGACCTCCGCCTTGGCGGAGACAACCGAGACGATACGCGCCTCGCCGTTTCGGAAGCTGAAAATCGGCGCGCCAGACGAGCCGAAGTCAACGTTGCACGACATCACAAGCACGCCCTGCTGGCGCGCGAGCACGTCGCAGACTTCCTGCAAGCTCGGGGCTTCGGCGCGGTCGTGCGCGTATGACACAATGCCGATCTCGTCGCCCTTGCGCGGGCGCACATCGGTTTCAAACGGCTTGACCGTGGTGTTGCGAATGGGGTGGTGCAGCTCAAGCAGGGCCACGTCATTGCGCACGCGGTCTGTCGTGACAGAGCTGGAAAAGTCGTAATCCGGATGCACAACAGCGCGGCGGATCATCCGGTAGGCCGAGGCACGGCCATTGCGCAGCCCGGCCTGAAACTCGACGCGGGAATGGTCGATCTGCTTGCTGGTCTTGCTGTCAAACAGGCAATGCGCGGCTGTCAGCACCAAGTTGGGCGCTACGAGCGCGCCGGTGCAAAAGCCCTTGCCGCCAATATCAAGCCGCCCGACAGCCTCCCAAGCGCGGCCCTCATCGCCCGTGTTGAGGCGTTTCAGCGCGGTGCTGTCGGCCCAGGCCGAGCCCGCAATTAGGCCGAGAGAAGCAATCAGAAGGGTGCGAAGCATTGAGATGTCCGGATAAGGTGTCACACGTGGTTGACCCTGCCTACAGCACGGTTAGGGCGAAAATGTGGCAACTTGGAACCCCCGCGCAGCCTAGCCCTGCAACGCCCGCGGTTTTGGCCCACCTGTCGCCCAGTCCAGAAGCTCGACAGTGTGCACAATCGGCACCTGCGTTGCGCCGCCGATCTGCATCATACAGCCAATGTTGCCTGCTGCGATAATGTCAGGCTGGCGCGCTTCCAGCGTCTCGACCTTGCGCTTTTTCAGCTCGCCCGACAGCTCTGGTTGCATGAGGTTATATGTGCCCGCAGAGCCGCAGCACAGGTGGCTGTCCGCCGGCTCGACAACCTCGAAGCCAACCCGCTTGAGCAAGTCTTTCGGGAAAGTCTTGATCTGCTGGCCGTGCTGCAAACTGCACGCCGCGTGGTAAGCGACACGGAGGCCCTTGGCCGCACCCTCCGGCAACTCAAGCTGCATCAGAAGCTCGCTCACATCCTGTGCAAGGTCTGCCACTTTCGCAGCGTCCTCGGCTTGGCCCGTCTCGCGGAACATATGGCCGTAGTCTTTCACCGTGGTGCCGCAGCCCGAGGTGTTGATCACAATGCTATCAAGCCCCTCGCCCTGCGCCTCGGCCATCCATGCGTCGATATTTTTCGCAGCCGTGGCGTGGCTTTCGCCCGCCTTGCCCATGTGGTGCGTGAGGGCCCCGCAACAGCCCGCGCCCTTGGCCACGACAACCTCGCAGCCAAAGCGGCGCAGCAGCCGGATGGTGGCGTCGTTGATATCGGTGTTGAGCGCCTTTTGCGCACAGCCCGTCATCAGCGCAACCCGCAGCTTTTTGTTGCCAACAGGCGCAAACGACTGCGGATCATCATTGCGGCTCACAGGCGGAATGTCCTTCGGCGCCATCTCAAGCATCGCGCGCAGCCGCGCGTCAGGCACCAGCCGCTTGAACGGCTTGGCAATCTTCGCGCCCAAAAGCGCCAGCCTGAAACGCCCCGGATAGGGCAGGATCTTTGCCAGCACCCACCGCAGGGCGCGGTCTGTTATGGGCCGCTTGTAGTTGTCTTCGATATACTCGCGCGCGTGGTCAACGAGGTGCATGTAATGCACGCCGCTCGGGCAGGTTGTCATGCAGGCGAGGCAGCTGAGGCAGCGGTCAACGTGCAGCACGGTTTGCTTGTCGGGCACGCGCTCGTTTTCGAGCATGTCCTTGATCTGGTAGATACGCCCGCGCGGGCTGTCCAGCTCGTCGCCCAGTATCTGGTAAGTCGGACAGGTCGCGGTGCAAAAGCCGCAATGCACACAGTTGCGCAAAATCTCGTTGGCGCGGGCTGTGCCTGCGTCCTTGAGTTGCTCTTCCGTAAAATTCGTCTGCATCAGCCTGCCATCCAATCTGCCGCCGCGAGGCCCAGCCACGGGATCACCGTAGCCATTGCACCCAGTGATTTTGTCAGCGCGACGCCGCGCTTTGTTTTTATGCGCCGCATCACGGCGCGCACGCAAAGTGCCACGGTGCCGATCCACGCCAGCCAGAGCATGCCGAGGCTGCCGAGGCCCGGTGCGCTTTTTGAGAAAAGCACCGAGGCCAGCGCCGCCGCGACAACGCCAACGCCCAGCACGAACGACAGCATCGACGCCTCGTTGCGGGCCAAGAGCAGCATCAGCAGTGGCCCACCGAGAAACACCAGAAAATATGCCTGCATGTAGCTCATCAGCGCGCCATAAGCCCCGTGTTGAACAGAGCTTTCGGGTCAAACTTGCCGCGCACGGCTGCACTGAGCCGCGCCACACCCGCATGCTCGGGCTGGAACGCCGAAACATGCTCGAACGTGGCCTCGGGCGCTTTCACAAGCGTCGCATGGCCGCCGTTATCAAAGCAGTGATTTTGCAAGAAAGCCAGTAGAGCGACGGCTTGCTGCGCATCCACATCGGCGGCAACCCAGACAAGGCCCCCGCCCCAGTCTAGCATTGTCTGCACTTCAAAGCGCTCGTCGAGTGCTTTGCTCAGCGCTGGCGCAGCACTTGGCTGCACCGACAGCTTCGCAACAAAGGCATGCTCTGAAAAGGCCCGCACATCGCGGATGTCAGCCCATTGGCTGGCCGAGGTTGCGCTCTCAAGTTTCGTGATTTCGCCGAAGCCCTCAAGAGCCTTGGTGAGCGCGCCAGCGCGGTAACTGACCGAGGCCTCAAAGCCCTCAAGCCGCAGGTATGTCGCGCCGCCAGCATGCGCCGCTCCCGTCACCTCATAGGGCGAGCCGAGTGCCGCCGACATCGCCGCAACGGCTTGCGCTTCGTCTTGGCCGTTCAGCACCAGCGTCGTCTCGGTTTCCAGCACGGGCAGCACCTTGAGGCTCACCTCGCTGATCGCGCCCAGAGTGCCAAAGCTGCCCGACATGAGCTTTACGAGGTCATAGCCGGTGACGTTTTTCATAACGCGCCCGCCGTTCTTCAAAACCCGCCCCGTGCCGTCAACAAACCGCACTCCGAGCGTAAAGTCGCGGCAGGCCCCCACGGCAATCCGCCGCGGGCCACTCACGTTTGCGGCCACCAGCGCGCCAAGCGTCGGCGCGCCGCTCGTGCCCAGCAAAACGCGGTGATCCATCGGCTCGAACGCAAGCCGCTGGCCCTCGCTCGCAAGCGTCGCTTCCACCTCGCTCACAGGCGTGCCCGCCCCCGCGACCAGCGTCAAAGCGCCTGGCTCATAGAGGCTGACGCCGCTCAGCCCAGCAAGGCTCAACACCTCTCCGCCGCACCTCCCAATAGGCCGCGTCCCGCCGCCTTGCAGGCGTACAGGCGCGTCAAGACCAGCCACAACTTCGGCCAGCTCGGCCTCGCTTTTCGGATGATACGCCATATCTACTCCGCCGCCATACGCCGCGCTTGCGACGCCGCCAGCGGGAAGACTTTTGCCGCGTTCAACAGCCACTTCGGATCAAAAACATCTTTCATCGCCATCTGCATATCCAGATCATCAGGCGCGAACTGATCAACCATTAGGTCGCGCTTCTCGATGCCAACGCCGTGCTCGCCCGTCAGGCAGCCGCCGACCTCAACACAAAGTTTGAGCACTTCGGCCCCAAAGGCCTCGCATGTTTCCAAGTCGCCCGGCTTGTTGGCGTCATACATGATCAGTGGGTGCATGTTGCCGTCGCCCGCGTGAAAGACATTGCCAACCTCAAGGCCATACTGCTTTGACATCTCGCCAATCCGCCTAAGCACAAACGGCAGCTGGCTGACGGGGATCGTACCATCAAGGCACATGTAGTCGCTGATCTTGCCGATCGCGGAAAACGCCGCCTTGCGCCCCGCCCAGATGCGCCCCGCTTCCTCGGCACTCGTGGCGCGGCGAAACTCGACAGGGTTGTGGCGTTCGGCGATCTCACGGATGAGCGTAAGCTGATGCTCGATCTCGGCCTCGCTGCCCTCGACTTCGACAATCAACAGCGCCTCGCACTCCGGGTAGCCCGCTTTGGCGTAGTCTTCACACACCGCGATCAAAACGCGATCCATAAACTCGATCGCGACAGGCAGAATGCCCGCCTTGATAATGTCGCTCACGCAGGCGCCGGCCACCTCGTTACTGTCAAACCCGACAAGCACAGGCAGTGCGCCCTCTGGCTTGTGGAAGATGCGCAAAGTCGCTTCCGTGACAACGCCAAGCTGGCCCTCGCTGCCGCAGATGAGGCCGAGCAAGTCGAGCCCGCCCGCGTCTAGGTGGCCGCCGCCAAGCTCGACAATCTCGCCGTCCATCAGCACCATCGTAACACCCATCAGGTTGTTCGTGGTCACGCCGTATTTCAGGCAATGCGCGCCGCCCGAGTTCATCGCGATGTTGCCGGCAATGGCGCAGGCAAGCTGGCTAGAAGGGTCAGGCGCATAGAAGAAGCCATCGGCCTCGACCGCGCCTGTAACGGACAGGTTGGTGCGGCCGGTTTGCACCCGTACGATCCTGTCTTCATAGCTGGTTTCAAGCACGGCGTTCATACGCGCCACACCCAGAATAACGCTGTCGGCGGTTGGCATAGCCCCGCCCGCAAGCGAGGTGCCCGCGCCGCGTGGCACGACAGGCACATCCATCTCGTGGCAAATTTTCAGCGCTGCGGCGACTTCCTCGGTGCTGCTTGGCAGTATCGCCAGCATCGGCGGGCAGCGGTAGGCGGTGAGCGCGTCGCACTCATAGGCCTTGAGTTCGCGCTCGTCGCTGATCACCCCGCGCTTGCCCAACGCGCCTTCAAGCCGCTGCTTGAGCTTTTGCTTTTTCGCAAGTGTCGCTGGGTTGGCTTCGGGCATCTGCATGGCGCTTCTCCGTAATTGGTAAAAGAATATTACCAATAGTGCATTTTCTCAACTGATTCCTTGAAAACCGGCTGGTTTTTAGGCGCTCCACACTGTTCTACACTGTTTCACACAAAAATGTGTCGTGTCACCGCGGCTCTTGTCTGCTACCTCAAAGCTATGAACAAACCACTCGCCCTTGCCCTCGCGCTCTGCGCAGGCCCCGCCCTTGCCGACGGCCCCACCATCGAAGCTGTGACAGCCGCGCGTGCTGGCATGGGCTGGCGCTTTGACGTGACGCTCAAACACCCCGACACGGGCTGGGAGCACTACGCGAACGGCTGGGAAGTCACCGACGCGGCGGGCAACCAGATCGCCTTTCGCGAGTTGATGCATCCGCATGTCGAAGAGCAGCCTTTCACGCGCTCGCTGCAAAACGTGATGCTGGCCGATGGTGTCAAATCGGTCTTCATCCGGTCGCGTTGTTCTGAAGCGGGCTGGAGCGAGACGGCATACGAGGTTACGCTGCCCCTGCAATAGGGAGCACAACCATGACGATCACCACCCAAAAATCAGGCTCTGTCTGGACGATTACCCATTCGCGCCCACAGGCGCGTGGCGCGATGGACCCTGCCAGCGCCGCCGAGCTGCACGCCGCCTTTCTGACGTTTGAGGCCGACGACAGCGCAGCCGTCGCGGTGTTCACGGGAAGCGAGGCCGCCTTTTGTGCGGGGTTTGATCTGAAGCACGCCGCAACCCTTGATGGCCCCGAGGCGATGGATGCGCTGGACGACCATGCACCGCAAAGTGCCGCGCCGATGGGGCCGTCGCGCCTTGAGCTGTCCAAACCCGTCATCGCGGCCATAGCTGGCCCCGCCGTGGCGGGCGGCATGGAACTGGCGATGTGGGCCGACATGCGGGTGATGGAAGACACCGCCTACATGGGTGTTTTCTGCCGCCGCTGGGGTGTTCCACTGATCGATGGGGGCACGCACCGTCTGCCCCGCCTCGTCGGCGAGGGCCGCGCGATGGACTTGATCTTGACAGGGCGCCGCGTCGACGCTGGCGAATGCCTCGCCATTGGCCTCTGCGAATACGTGGTGCCCGAGGGGCAGGCGCTTGCAAAGGCGACGGAACTTGCAGTGCAGATCGCCAAGTTCCCCCAAGGCTGTCTGCGCGCCGACATGCGCGCCGCAAAAGCCCAACACGGGCTCACAGCGCGCGAGGCTCTGGCAGAGGAGTGGCGCGGCAGCAAGGCAGCGCTCAGCGAGGGCATCAAGGGCGCTGCGCGCTTCTCCTCGGGCAAGGGCCGCAGCGGCGATTTCTCCGACATCTAGCCCGACTTGAGAGCGGTGCAACGCGCGCCATGTTAACGTTCACCCCCTCGGGAAAACGGCCAAAAACGTATGCACGCGTTCTGCACGGATAGCTGCATAGGGAGCTGCATACCGTAGGCACTGGTGTTTTCGGCGTTTTGTCAAAGGTTAACACCGCCAAAGAAAAACGCCCGCGAGCTGTCACTCACGGGCGCATTTTTGGCTGTATTGCCGCTTTAGAAGTTCAGCGAGATGTCACGGTGCTTGGCGCTACAGGCCGCCATGTAGAGCGCTTGCTCGCGCTCAAGACGCGGTTGCGAGCGCATCCCAAGCGTTGTTCTGATCCCGTCGAGATAGGCCGTCAGCGAAGGCTTCAAGCCCTCCGCATCTGCGCGCCACTGCTTCTGATCCGCATACTCTTCAGCCGCGTTGTCAAAGGCGGCAAGCGCCTTCTCACGGTCAAATTTCTTTGGCTTCAAAGCACGGCGGGCCTTGCCAAGCGCTGACTTCACATCGCCCGCGCCTTCGACGTCGCTGAACTTGTCTTCAAGCGCTTTCACGGTGTCTTCAGCCGCTTCGTCACCTTCGGCAACCCCTTCAATATAACCACGCAGCGCCATCAGCTCGCTCTCAAGCGCGCCGTAAGCTTCGTTGCCTTCAAGCGTTGCCAAAACCGTTTTGGGAACCTCCCAAGCCGTGTCCGCATTGCGACGATACATGGTGCGGGCTTTTTGCTCGGCGGTTGTCAGCTTTGCAAACTCGTCATGCACAGATTCCCAGCTTTCAGGGATCTCGCCTTGCAAATGCGCGACCTCTGCCAGCAGGGCTTCGCGGCGGCTCTCAAGACGCGCGCGTCGCGGGGCTTGCTCCTCGGATTTCATCCGCCCTGCAAGAGTTTTGAGCTCTTTGGCTTCCTCCTCAAGCTTGCGGATTTCCTTCTCGAGCTTACGCACCTTTTGCTGCTGCGGGCGGTATGCGTCGGCTGCGCCCTCGACAGCGGCTTCCGAAGCGAAAGCGTCGTTGAGGTTTGCCAAGGCCGTTTCGCCAGCTTTGAAGCTGTCGGTCAAGTCCTTGCCGAGCCGCTTGGGCAGCACCGAAACGTCCAGACCCTGCGCCTTGGCAATTGCTTCACTCAGCATGTTCGAGCCACCCGCCAGCTGCTCGCCGACGTTTTTCTCAAGGCAATACTGGAGCTTCGGGTTGCGCGGGGGAGGCGCGTTGTCCGACAGGAAAGACGCGCGGTTGGGCAGGTAGTTCACTAAGGGTGGATAGACGCCAACAACCGTCAAAGCGATCAGCTGCAACGTGATAAAGGCGATCACGCCCTTATACATCTGCACCGTTTTCACAACAGCCGGAGCAACCCCGCGCAGGTAGAACAGCGCGAAGCCGAAGGGCGGCGTCAGGAAGCTTGTCTGGATGTTGAGGCCAATCATGACACCAAGCCAAACAGCCGTGATGTTTGCGCTCGGATCCGCCAGCAAAATCGGCGCGACGATTGGCACAACAACCACGGCGATCTCGATGAAGTCGAGGAAGAAGCCGAGGATGAAAATAACCATCATCACGATGATGAACTGCGTCCAGAAGCCGCCGGGAAGCGACAACAGGAACTCGCGCACAAGCTCTTCACCGCCAAAGGCACGGAACGCCGCGGTGAGCATGGCGGCACCCAGCAGAATGATAAACACCAACGAGGTTGTCTTCGCCGTTTCGAGCATCACGCCGTCAAGCGTGCCCTCGGTGCGAAACACCCGCCAGCCACTCCAGGCAACAGCCGCAACAAGCACGAAAGTCGCAAGGGCGCCGAGCTGGATGCCGAGTATGTCGCTCCCTGTGTCAACGGCCTTCAGGTTCATGTCGAAGTTTGACAGCAGAATGGCCAGAACAACCAGTGAGCCCAGCGCCATGATCGCAGGCACAAACCGAAGCTTCTGGTTGCCCTCGTAGAGACGATAGCCCGCCATAACCATAGCGCCCGCTGCGCCAATCGCACCGGCTTGGTTCACTGTCGCAACGCCTGTGATGATCGAGCCAAGCACAAGGAAGATAAGCGTTAGCGGCGGGATCAGCGTCAGCGCTACAGTGCCCCAGAACTTGCGGTCAAACTTGCCTTCAACCTTCACAGCCGGCGCCGCTTCGGGCTTCAGGAATGCGTAGATGAGAATATAGGCCATATAGATCAGCACCAAGAGGATGCCCGGCACAAGCGCGCCGAGGAACATCTCGCCCGCCGATGTCGAGGACACGTCAAACGACGAAGGCATCGACAGCTCGCCGGTTGAGGCTTTGTGCAGCGCCTTGCGCGCGGTGCTGGCTTGGTCTGTCGCGCTGGCCAACTGGTCAGCAAGGATGATGAGAACAATCGACGGCGGAATGATCTGGCCCAAGGTGCCTGACGCCGCGATCGTGCCTGTCGCCAAGGACGGCGAGTAGTTGTTGCGCAACATAGCGGGCAGGCTGATAAGGCCCATCGCCACAACCGTCGCGCCAACGATGCCCGTGGTCGCCGCCAAAAGCGCGCCCACGAAAACAACAGAAATGCCAAGGCCGCCCGGCACCGGGCCGAAAAGCTGCGCCATGGTGACAAGCAAGTCTTCCGCGATCTTGGAGCGCTGAAGCATAATACCCATGAAGATAAACAGCGGAATCGCAATTAGCGTATCTCGCTCGACCTCCCAGAAAACGCCCCTGAGGTTGGTTACCCCGGCAGAGAGCCACTGCTGCGGCCCGCCAGAGTGAAAGAAGGCGCTGGTGTCTCCCGAGAACAAGTAGCCCGAAATGGCCGCCAGCGAGATCGTGATGATCGCCGAGCCAGGCAGCGCGAAGGCCACGGGAAAGCCCGAGCCCAAAGCAGCGGCCATAGTAACGACGAGAACGGCGAGAAAGAAAAGTTCCATGGGTCCGCTCTCCTCAGTGGCCTGTTGGGGTGACGTCGCGGTGGCCGGGTTCGTCCCGTTTGTCTGCCACCGATTCAAGGAAATAGCTCACAAACTGGATGAGCATGGTGATTGCGAAAATGCCGAGGAAGGCCGCCATCTGGTATTTCACAAACATGCCCGTCGGGCCTGACTGCGTGATCTCGAGGTTTGCCACCGGTGAGTTGATGATCGACTGTTTGCCGCTCAATCCGATCCAGATAATCACCCACATTGTCGCCATGCCCAGCAGGATGCAGCCCCAAGCGTTGACAAAGCCCTTCTTCGTGCGGCCAAAGCCCGCATAGAGCACGTCAACGCGCACGTGACCGTCGTCAAACAATGTGTAAGCGCTGGCGAACAGGAACAGAGCCGCATACCAGTAGCGCACCAGGTCGCCCATCATGGCTTGTTCGTAAGAGAACACAAAGCGCGAAATAACGATCGCTAGTTCGGCGGCCACAATGAGCAGCGCCAGCCAGTGAAAGCCGAGGCCTTTGTGCCAAAGCGCGATCAGCGCTCCGAGGGCGATCAGCGGAAAGTGGATGCGCGGTCCGACAAACTGCGCGCGCGTCATGTCTTTGACAGTTTGCTCACTGAGGAAGCCGTCATAAAGGCCTTCGATGCGTGCCAGCGCGATGGCCGCATCCGCGAGGCCGATGAGCAGCACGATCCAGAAGCAGGCCCGAATGATGTAGCCGTTGAAGCCGTGAATCTTCATCGCGTCCCAGCGCAGAGCGCGTGTCGGCGTTCTGAGCACATAGGCAATGCCGACCGCGAGGCAAAGCGCATAAACAACGAGAGTCTGCCAAGCCGCGCCGCCCGCCTTGCCTTCAAGAACATCCGCGAGGTTGGGAACCTGCCAGCCGATGTTGAGAACGTTGTTGATCAGGAAGGCTGCGAGAAGCCCGAGCATCCCCCAACCGAACATCCGTGCGACTTTGGCTGGCTCGCCCTCACGCGGTATCTGAACTGCGTCTGTCATCTGCCTTCACTCCCCGAAATCACCGCCACGTCTCAAGGGCTTTTGCCCGAAACACGGCCATGCCGTATAAATCTTGTAGGTATAGAAAAGAGCGAGGCCCAAAAGCCCCGCTCTAATTTGGTTTCCGAACGCTTAGCTAATGCCAAGCACGCGGTTGCGCTGGTTCACGTAGCCGCCTTCGAAGTTCATCATGAAGCTACCGTAGCTGCGCAAGGCCGCCTGGAAGCTGTCATCGATCTTGCTCGCGAGAGCCGAGTGATCGCGTGTTTCTTCAAACACTTCCGCAGCACCTTCACCGAAGGCATCCCAGATGTCGTCGTTGAACGCACGAACCTGAACGCCGTGGTCGTTGACGAGCTTGGACAGGTACTCACCGTTCTTCGCGATGTTTTCTTCGTGCGAAGCTGCGTGCTCTTCCATGCAAGCGGCTTCGAGAACAGCTTTTTCGTAGTCTGAAAGCGCTTCATACCACTCCTTGTTCATGCCGAACGCAAGGCCACCACCTGGCTCGTGCATACCAGCCGTGTAGTAGTATTTCGCGGCTTCGTAGAACTTCATGAAGTAGTCGTTGTATGGGCCAACCCACTCAGTCGCGTCGATCGCGCCTGATACGAGGTTTTCGTAGATCTGGCCGCCTGGAAGCGAAACAGAAGATGCGCCCATTTTCGAGATAACCTGACCGCCAAGGCCCGGCATACGCATTTTCAGGCCCTTGAAGTCGTCAGGGCTTTCCATCTCTTTGTTGAACCAACCGCCAGCTTGCGTACCGGTTGAGCCACAAGCGAAGGCTTTCAGGCCGAATTCGCCTGACATTTCGTCCCACAGCTCTTGGCCGCCGCCGAATTTGACCCAGGCGTTCCACTCAGGTGTGGTCATGCCAAATGGAACAGATGTGAAATAGCTGAAGCCCGGGTGCTTGCCGCCCCAGTAGTAGTCAGCCGCGATGTAGGCTTGCGAGTTGCCTGAAGCAACTTCGTCAAAGCTGTCAAACGCACCAACGCGTTCGCCGGCTGCGAAATATTCAACGTTGAACGCACCATCGCCAAGTTGTGCGATACGGGCCGCGAGGCGCTGCGCTGACGTACCCAGACCCGGGAAGTCCCGTGGCCATGTTGATACGATTGTCAGCTGTTTGCCGCCTTGCGCCAGCGCTGGTGCTGCAAGTGCTGTTGCACCCGCACCGATAGCTGCGCCCTTAAGGAATTTACGACGATCCATATTTATCCTCCGAGTTTCATATGGTTATGATTTTTGAACAGGCCCAGTCTGGCCAAGCCCCCTCCGACGTTAATTACTAAGCAAGTAGAGATGGAATACAACGAAAATCTCTGAGTATTGGTAAAATATATTTACCAAATTTGGACTGCGGCGCATTCTTGGGCAATTATTGCCGCAAAACATTGAAAAATTGGTAAGTCCATATTCCAACCAAGTGTTTTGCGTATCGAAAAAGTAGTGAAAACCTACGAATCGGGGCTGATTTTCCCTGCAACGGCCCACCCCAATTGCTCTTCGGTTTCCACCGCACAGGGCCGCACAGCCCGCAAACGCTCCAAGGCTTGCTTTGGGTCTTCGCCCATCTCGACCATGAGCCGCAAAACGGCCATGCCAGAGCGCCCGCACCCGCCCTTGCAATGCACCAGAACGCGCCCGCCGCCTCTGAGGGCCGCGCGCGCCGCCTCACTTGCGCTCACCCAGAGCTTCACAGTCGCGCCCGTCGGGTATCCGTAGTCTGCCACGGGCAAGTGAAACCAACGGCTTCCAAGCGCCTGAATGTCTACGCCGAACACGTTAGAACCCGTCAACCCCAGCTCGGCCTCCGTGACCATCGTCATAACGAGGCTGGGTTTGAACTCGCCAAAGGCTTTCATGTCTGCCGCGTAGTCGCCGCCCCGCCCCGGCAGAGAGGCAATGGCCAGCGTCCCGCCGCCGACCGACAACATCGAGAGAGTCAGCTCAGACATTTAGAGCCGCTGCGCGCTGAAAGTATCGCAAGAGTTCGGGTCACCACTTTTGAAGCCGATGCCAAACCAGCGCTGGCGCTGTTCGCTTGTGCCGTGTGTAAACGTGTGCGGCTGCGGCACGCGCCCGGCGTTGCGCTGCAAAGTGTCATCGCCGATCTGCTTGGCCGCGTTGAGCGCTTCGTTGAGGTCGCCGTTCTCCATCAGGCCTTTCACAGACCGCGCCCAAACGCCACTCAGGCAATCTGCCTGAAGCTCGAGCCGCACGGTCAGCGCGTTGGCTTCTACCTGCCCGACAGCTTGGCGCCGCTGGTTAACCTTGGGCAGAATGCCGAGTTCGTGTTGCACATGGTGGGCAACCTCATGGGCGATCACATAAGCCGCCGCAAAGTCGCCCCCCGCGCCGAGCTGTTGGCGCATGGTCGTGAAAAAGGCTGTGTCGAGGTAGGTTTTCTCGTCCGCAGGGCAATAGAACGGGCCTGTCGCCCCGCTCGCGCCGCCGCAAGGGCTTTGCGTTACACCCGAATAGAGCACCATGACAGGCGGCTCGTAGGCCTTGCCCGTGATCTTCGGATAGAGCTGACCCCAGACCTCCTCGGTGGTTGCCAGAACTCGGGTCGCAAACTCGCCTTCTTGCTGCTCTGCCTGCGTTAGCTCGCGTGACGTCGAGGTTTGTTGCCCCAAGCCGCCCTGCCCCTCTAGCAGTGGCGTCACGTCGATGCCGGCGAAATACCCGACCGCCAGAACAACCAGCAGGCCAACGCCGCCAATGCCCGCGCCCTTGCCGCTGACACGGCGTCTGTCTTCTACATTGCGGCTTCCCCGCACACCCCGAAGTCTCATAGTTTTACCCAACCCAAAGAATTACCCCGCCAATTTGGCGCATTTCGCCGCCGCTGCCAAGCGCTCGCTCGCAAAGCGCTCCTACGCGAGCCGCGCGGCGCGGGTGCAACAGTGCAGCTCGAAACCCGTTAGACGCGCCGCCCCCAGCTCTCTAACCTATCCACATGTCCGATGAATCGACCGAACTTTCCAAGCAGCGCACCGAGTGGTCGGAAGACCGCACGCTGATGTCATCCGAGCGCTCGTTCTCTTCGTGGATCGGGACAGCGCTTGGCTCGGTCGGCGTCGCCATCGGTTTTAACGCCGTGTTTGGCGAACTCTCCCCGACATGGCTGCCTAAGCTCGTCGCCACGCTGTTCCTGCTGGTCGGTCTTGTCTTTGTCTGGTCAGCCCGCAACCGCGCATGCGCGACACGCGACAAGCTCAGCGAAAATGATAGCGAAACAGGCGGCCGGACATCATTCTCTCTGATCTCTGCGATCGTCTCTTTCGCAATCGTGCTTACAGGCGTCGTTCTCTGGATGATCTGAGCGGGTTGCGCTAGACCTCGCTTGCGCAGGCCGCTACCTTGCCATGACGTCGAATCCGGGAAAGCAGCCATGACCGAGACAGCCAAACCAGCCTATCAAGTTCTCGCGCGCAAATACCGCCCCGAGACTTTTGCTGATCTTGTCGGCCAAGAGGCCATGGTGCGCACGCTCAAAAATGCCTTTGAAGCTGATCGCATCGCGCAGGCCTTCATCATGACAGGCATCCGCGGCACCGGCAAAACAACGACCGCAAGGATCATCGCCAAAGGCATGAACTGCATCGGCCCCGACGGAAACGGAGGCCCCACGACCGAGCCATGCGGTGTCTGCGAACACTGCGTCGCGATCATGGAAGGCCGCCACGTTGACGTGATGGAAATGGACGCCGCTTCACGCACCGGTGTGAACGACATTCGCGAGATCATCGATTCCGTCGCCTACCGTGCTGCCTCGGCGCGCTACAAGATCTACATCATCGATGAGGTGCACATGCTGTCCACCTCGGCTTTCAACGCGCTGCTCAAGACTCTGGAAGAGCCGCCCGAGCATGTGAAATTCATCTTCGCGACGACAGAAATCCGCAAAGTGCCAGTCACAGTGCTGTCGCGTTGCCAGCGGTTTGACTTGCGCCGCATCGAGCCGGAAGACCAGATAGCCATGCTGCGCCGCATCGCTGACGGTGAGAATGCGCAGATCGCGGAAGACGCGCTGGCCCTGATCACCCGCGCCGCCGAAGGCTCGGCCCGCGACGCCACTTCGCTGCTCGACCAAGCCATCAGCCACGGCGCCGGTGAAACCACCGCCGAGCAAGTCCGCGCCATGCTTGGCCTCGCCGATCGTGGCCGCGTGATGGACTTGTTCGAAATGATCATGCGCGGCGACGCTTCCGGCGCGCTCACAGAGCTAGCCGCGCAATACGCCGACGGAGCCGACCCGCTCGCCGTTCTGCGTGACCTCGCCGAACTGACCCATTGGGTGTCTGTTGTCAAAATCACGCCCGATGTCGCGAACGACCCAACAGTCTCCCCTGACGAGCGCGCGCGCGGCCAAGGCTACGCCGACAGCCTCGGCCTGCGGGTTCTGGCCCGCATGTGGCAGATGCTTCTGAAGTCGCTTGAGGAAGTCTCGCACGCCCCCAACGCGATGATGGCCGCAGAAATGGCGATCATCCGGATGACCCATGTTGCCGACTTGCCCACGCCCGACGAGTTGGTGCGCAAACTGGGCGACACACCGCCGCCACCAAGGCCAACCGGCGGAGGCGCATCAGCCCCAACCGCAAGCCAAGGGGCCTCGGCCTTGGCCCAAGGCACGGTTGGCGGCTCAAATGGCGGCGGCGTTACCGCCCTCGCTACAGCCCCGGAAGAGGCCCTTGCGCATTACCCCACGTTTGACCATGTCGTTGAACTCATCCGTGCCCAACGCGACGGCAAGTTGCTGATGGACGTCGAAGCAGACCTGCGCCTCGTTTCCTACCAGCCTGGCCGCATCACATTCGAGCCGGGCCCGAATGCACCCGCAGACCTCGCCCAGCGCCTTGGCCAACGCCTTCAGGGCTGGACAGGCAACCGCTGGGCCGTGATCGTCGCCAACGAAGGCGGCGCACAAAGCATCAAGGAAAAGCGTGACGCGGCTGAGAACGCCCTGCAATCTGAAGCCCGCGCGCACCCGCTCGTCAGCGCCGTGTTTGACGCTTTCCCAAGTGCCAAGATCATCAGCATCCGCACCGCAGATCAGATCGCGGCAGAAGCGCAAGTCGAGGCCCTGCCAGAAGTCGACGACGAATGGGACCCCTTCGAGGAAGACTGATGCGAACAACACAGCTTCACCCCGACTTTGGCCTTGTCGTTCATGATGTTGACTTGAACGACGTTACCGCCGAGCACCTCTACCCTGACATTCGTGCCGCGTTTGAAACGCACTCCGCCCTGCTGTTTCCCAAGCAAAGCATCGATGACACAACCCACACCCGCCTCGCCGAGCTGTTTGGCCCGCTCGAAAACCGCGACGCAATGGCAGCAGGCCGCGATGTGGCGTTTGAAGTTTCCGCTGTGTCCAACGAAACCGAGACGGGCGTTACAGGCGCGATGGATCTGCACACGCTCAACCTGCAGGCCAACATGCTTTGGCACACCGACAGCACGTTTTTGCCGACACCCGCGTTGATCAACATCCTCACAGCCACGGTGCTGCCCCCTTCCGGTGGCGGGCAAACCGAGCTTGCCTCAACCCGCGCTGGCTGGGCCAGTATGCCCGCCGAGCTCAAGGCCAAATTGCAAGATGCGATCATCTGGCATCGCCTGTCTCATTCGCGCGCCCGCATTTCGCCCGAACTGGCCCGCTTGCCCGAAATGAACAAATGGCCCGACAGGCCGTGGCGCGCGATTTGGCCCAATCCGGTGACAGGCGAAGAGGCTCTGTTCATCGCCTCCCACAGCTTCTCGATCGAAGGCTTGGGCCTCGCCGAGGGCCAAAACGCCATCGACGGCGCGATTGAGCATTGCACGCGCCCCGAGGCCGTCTACTCGCACAACTGGCAGGTCGGCGATGTGCTGTTGTGGGACGAGCGCGCAGTCCTGCACCGTGGCCGTCCGTGGGACTATTCCGAACCGCGCACGCTCAAGTCAATCTGCTGTTCGGTCACAGATTCTGACGGGCTGAAAGCGGTGCGCATTGTTTGAACAGCGCTTCAAATTCATCGCGGAAGCGCACCTCGTGCTTGAGCACGACGGTGAGCTTTTGATGCTTCTGCGTCAAAACACAGGCTATATGGACGGCTCTTGGGGCCTCGTCGCGGGCCATGTTGACGGCGGCGAGACGTTTCGGGAAGCCATGTCGCGAGAGGCGCAAGAAGAAGCCGGCCTCACCATCGCCCCCGATGATCTCATCCTCTCGCACATGATGCACCGCAACTCCGACAGTGAGCGCGTCTCGCTGTTCTTCACGCCCAAAACATGGCGCGGCACCCCCACCAACATGGAACCCGAAAAATGCGCCGCCCTCACATGGACACCGCGCAACGCCCTGCCAGACACGACAATCCCCTATATCCGCGCGGCCCTTGGCCACATCCGGCAAGGCCAGCACTACTCGGAATTCGGCTGGTAGCTTGCGCTCACAACTTGCCCTGACAAGCGGCAAGGCCTATCTAGGTTCACAACACCAACACGCAAGGAGACACCAATGCTCAAAGGACTTGGCCAACTCGGCGACATGGCCGGCATGATGAAAAAAGCACAACAAATGCAAAAGCAGATGGAGGCAATGCAGGAAGAGCTGCACAACCTCATGGTGACTGGCGAAAGCGGCGCGGGCCTTGTCAAAGCAACCTGCTCGGCCAAAGGCGAGCTCAAGGGCCTCGACATAGACCCGTCAATCTTTCAACCCGACGAAAAAGAAGTCGTGGAAGACCTGATCCTCGCCGCGATCAAAGACGCACAGGCCAAGGCCAGCCAA
Source organism: uncultured Lentibacter sp. (assembly GCA_947497495.1). GTDB lineage: Bacteria > Pseudomonadota > Alphaproteobacteria > Rhodobacterales > Rhodobacteraceae > Lentibacter. The sequence continues at coordinate 1,075,465 of CANMGT010000001.1, read as the reverse complement.
AAAGCGCAGGACGAGATGACACGCATCACCGAAAGCTTGGGCCTCCCGAAAGACATGAAGCTGCCCTTCTGATCCGGCTTTCCTATTGCCAAAAATATCCCGGGAGGTTCGGGGGCTGGCCCCCCGCCCGGTCCGATAGAAAGAACCGCGCCCACGATGAATAACTCCACCCGCGATATCGACGCTCTTATCGAGATGATGTCAAAGCTGCCGGGGCTTGGCCCGCGCTCGGCGCGGCGCGCTGTGTTGCACCTTATCCGCAAACGTGCGCTGCAACTCACGCCGCTGGCCGACCTGATGCAAACCGTCGCCGTCACGGCGCGCGAGTGCGTGCGCTGCGGCAACATCGGCACCACAGATGTCTGCGACATCTGCCTGTCCAACAAGCGCGCAACAGGTGAAATCTGTGTCGTTGAAGACGTGGCCGATCTGTGGGCAATGGAGCGCACCAACGTGTTCAAGGGCCGCTACCATGTTCTGGGTGGCACGCTCTCGGCGCTCGATTCTATCGGGCCAGAAGACTTGCGCATCCCGATGCTCGAAAGCCGGATCGAGAACGAAGGCGTCACTGAGGTGATCCTCGCCGTGAGTGCCACGATAGACGGGCAAACAACGGCGCATTACATCGCCGACCAGCTCGAGGGCCGCGTTAAACTTACCACGCTCGCGCAGGGCGTTCCGATCGGCGGTGAGCTTGACTACCTTGATGATGGTACGATTTCAGCCGCGCTCAACGCGCGCAAGGAAATCTGAACACACCCCTCCACCGCGAAACTGGCAGCAGCAGCAGAGGGGTGCGGGCTAATCGCTTATGCGGTTAGCGCAGCCGGAGCAGGCGGCTTTCATGGGCTTTCAGACACATCCGTGCGGTCTCGCCATATCCGCCGTGGTTGCTGCGCAACTCGGGGAACAGGCTGAACAGCTCTTCACGCGCGGCTTCCTCAACGGCGTCAAGGCCAGTGCCACCGGGGAAGAAGCTCTCGCTTGGCGAGCCTTCGGCATAGATAACTTCGTGCTGGTCAAACAAGATGTGCACATAAGTCACTTCGCCGCCTTGGGCTTGCGTCACGCTTCCGCCGTTCACAAGGTGCTTGGCCGTGGCCAGCACTTCGCTTTCGCCGAACAACAGCGAGGCTTCGTGGCCGTGCACCAGCATCCGGTGTTGCGGCGACACATAGAGCGGGCGCTCGTTGCCCAGAGCTCCGGTTTCAAACCGGATGGGGGCCAAGCTGCCGATTGCGGGAACTGTCCGCTTACCGACCCACCGCACAGGCTGCAGCCCGTGGTCGCGGGTGACAACCAAGTCACCGATGGCAATATCTTCCACTTCGCGCACACCGCGTGGCGTCGCAATACGGGTGCCTTCGGTGAAACAGATGATCACGTTTTCGATCTCATCAAACGTCACCACTGTGCCGTCAGACAGCGTCGCCGAGCCTGACATCCCGCCGCCAACGCCCGGATCGGTGTTGGTGTATGTGATGTCGCCAAACCCGATCAGGCCGCCAAAGTCGAGCGTGTCACCAACTGTCTCGCCGCCTTCACCACCAGTGATGTTGATCGCAGTGCCATCAAGCAGCAGGGAGTCTATGCTGAATGTATCATCGCCGTCGCCGCCTGTTGCCGTATCGCCTGAAGAGACGCGGATCGTGTCATCACCGTCGCCGCCATCAAGGCTATCGGCGCCGCCGTTGCCATAAAGGCTATCGTTGCCTGCTCCGCCCAGCACAGTGTCGTTGCCGAGGCCGCCAAAGAGCGTGTCGTCACCGATACCGCCATCAAGGACGTCGTTGCCACCTTCACCGATAAGGCTGTCGTTGCCCGTTTCGCCAAGAACCGAGTCATCGCCGTCGCCTGCGAGCACAACGTCGTCGCCCGCACCCGCTTCAATGCTGTCATCGTTGGTCCCGGCCGAGTTGTCGCCCGCGTCAACCATATCGCCGTCGGGATCACCGGTATAAGACCCGTTGATGATGTCGCCGGCCGCCGTGCCGCTGACGATTTCATCGGTGCCCGGAATGCCGAGCGCAACCAGCGCATTGTAACTGTCCACGTCTGCGGGGGCTACGCCAACCAGTGTGATGCTCTCTCCGTTAGGGAACGTCAGGATCGCGTCGCCCGTGCCGTCGCCGTTGGTGTCGGTGACCGTGACGTCGTGCACATTGACAGGGTCGCCGTCAGCGTTTGTCATGCCACTAACATCCAGCTGGTCGTTGCCCGTGAAGGCTCCGCCCCCTGCGTCAGTTGGCGCTTCAAAGCCTTCAACCGTGTCGCTACCAGAGCCGTCAGCCAGCACAACCGTGTCGGTGCCTGCGCCCAGCACAATGTTCTCGATCTGCGTAAATGTCGCCGTGTCGGTGCCGTCGCTGACGGTGCCCGCCTCTGGGTCATTTGACGTGAGATCAACGGTCAGGTCACTTGTTACGCCGCTCAGATCAAGCGTATCTCCGTTTGTCTCGCCGGTTTCACCCCCTTGGATGGTGTCGCCGCCAAACGCGTCTTCGAGCACAAAGGTGTCGTCTCCACCTTCACCGAACTGGATGTCTGCGCCAGTGCCGCCTTCCAGCAAGTCGTCGCCATCACCCGCGCTCAGGCTGTCGTTACCCGCGCCGCCTTGAAGCGTATCTGCGCCGCCGTTGTTGCCGCCAAGAAGCGTATCGTTGCCGTCGTTGCCGACCAGACTGTCATCGCCATCCGCGCCATCGACATAGTCGTCGCCTGCGCCACCTGACATGGTGTCGTCGCCGATCCAGCCTTCCATGCTGTCGTTGCCAGCGTCGCCGAACATAACATCGTTGCCTTCGGCGCCATAGACAGAGTCGTTGCCCTCGCCGCCGTAAACCGTGTCGTTACCGCTGTTACCTGTGACCCAGTCGTCACCTATGCCGCCAATGACTGTGTCATCGCCGCCACCGCCTGCGAGGCTGTCAGCGCCTGTGTCGCCTTCGATGCTGTCGTTGCCGAGGCCACCCACAATGGTGTCGTTGTCAGCGCCGCCGTTCAGAACGTCGTTGCCGGCTTCGCCATAGATCAGGTCTTCGCCCGCGCCGCCTGCAACAGTGTCGTCACCCGACCCCGCCCAGACCGTGTCATCGCCAAGCCCCGCGACAACGCTGTCAGAGCCGTCACCCGCCAGAATGCTGTCGTCGTTTGACCCGTCAGGCATGTCACTGTTGTCGACCATGTCGCCTTCAGGATCACCCGTGTAGGAGCCGTCAATCGTGTCATTGCCCGCGGTGCCTGTGACCACATAGTCAAGGCCAGGAATGCCCAGCGCTTCCAGTTCGGCATGGCTGTCCACTTGCGTGGGGCTCACACCCGATAGCGTGATGCTCTCTCCGTTCGGGAACGTCAGGATGGCGTCGCCTGTCCCGTCACCATTGGTGTCGGTAACAGTCACGTCTGCCACATTCACTGGCTGACCATCTGCATCGGTCAGGCCCGAAACATCCAACTGGTCGTTGGTGGTGCCATCACCGCTGTCGGTCAGGTCGAACGCCTGAACAGTATCCGAACCGGACCCATCGGCCAGAACGATCGTATCACGCCCGCCACCGAGAATGATGTTTTCGATGTCGCCGAATGTGGCCGTGTCTGCGCCAGAGGTAACGCTGCCCGCTTCCGGGTTCACGCTTGTCAGGTCGATGGTTGTGTCGGTTGTGACATTTGTCAGGTCGAGGATGTCAAAGTCGGTCACGCCGCCGTCGCCGCCGTCGATCACGTCATCGCCGAAGCCGTTTTCAAGGACGATCCAGTCCTGATCATCACCGCCCTCGATGGTGTCATTTCCGGTGCCGCCAATCAGCGTGTCGTCGCCTGTCCAGCCAATGAGGCTGTCAGCGCCATCGCCACCAACGAGGTTGTCATCGCCAAACCAGCCTTGCAGGGTGTCGTTGCCCGTGCCGCCAAAGATTTGGTCATCGCCAGCGCCTGCGTCGACGCTATCGTTGCCAGCGCCTCCATCGATCGTGTCGTTGGCCACATAGGAAAGCACGGTATCATCGCCAGCTCCGGCCTGAATGCTATCAGTGTTGCCACCTAAAGCATCGTCGTCACCGTCGACGATATCTCCCTCAGGATCGCCAAGGTATGTGCCGTCGATCAGTTCGCCTGCCGCTGTGCCTTCCACGATGTAGTCAGGCTGCACAATGCCGATCGCTTCCAGCGCTGCCGGGTCGCTCAGCTCTGCGGGTGTTACGCCAACCAGAGTAAGGCTCTCGCCGCTCGGGAAGGTCAGAACCGCGTTGCCGCTGCCGTCGTCTGTGACGGTGACGTCGTCGGTGTTGACGATTGCGCCGTTCACGTCTGTCAGAGTGCTGACATCCAGCACATCATAGGCTGTAAAGGTGCCGTCTCCGTTGTCTGTCGGAGCTGTGAAGCCCTCAACCGTGTCTGCGCCGCCGCCTGTGCCAAGCACAAGCGTGTCGTTGCCAGCGCCGAGAATGATGTTCTCGATCTCGACAAAGCTGGTCGTGGCTGTGCCGTCTGTGAACGTGCCCGCTTCCGGGTTGGCCGAGGTCAGATCAACCGTGAGGTCAGCCGTGACGCCGCTCAGATCAAGCGTGTCGCCGTCCACCTCGTTGGCCTCTTCACCTTCGATGGTGTCGTTACCAAAGCCGTCGGTATAGCTGAACGTATCATCGCCAAAACCGCCCCAGAGGTAGTCGTCGCCCGCATCCGAAATGATGCTGTCGTTGCCGAAGCTGCCGCGCACGAAGTCGTCGCCCGCGCCGCCGCTAAGAGTGTCATCACCTTCGTTGCCTTCAATACTGTCGTTGCCATCGCCGCCTGACACATAGTCGTTGCCGGTTTCGCCGTAGATGCTGTCATTACCCGTGCCGCCAAGGATGCTGTCGTTGCCCTCGTTGCCGTGCAAGGAGTCATTGCCCGTGCCGCCGTCGATGGTGTCATCGCCCATGCCACCGCGAATGGTGTCTTCGTCTGAATCGCCATCAATCACGTCATTGCCGAGGTCGCCGAGCAGGCTATCACTGCCGCCGCCGCCGCTGATCACGTCATTACCGATGCCGCCATCAATCGTGTCACCGCCTACACCAGTATAGCCGCCACCATAGATCGTATCGTCGCCAGCTTCACCGAAGAACGAATCCGAACCAATCGATGCGGCGATAAGGTCGTCGCCATCGCCGCCATAAACGGTGTCGTCACCGTTTTCAGCATACACTGAGTCGTTGCCTGTGCCGCCATAAATAACGTCATTGCCAAGTCCGGTTTGTAGAACGTCATTGCCTGCCTCACCCAGCACTGTGTCGTCGCCTGCGCCGGAGAAAACACTGTCGTCACCCGCGCCCGCCGTCACACTGTCGTCGTTTGAACCGTCAGAATGATCGTTGCTGTCGATCATGTCGCCTTCGGGGTCGCCCACGTAAGCTGCACCGATGTTGTCGGCTCCCGCCGTACCTTCGACAATATAGTTGAGGTTGGGCGCCGGAATGCCGATGGCTTCGAGTTCAGCCGGATCATCGACTTCACCTGGAAGCACACCAACAAGTGTTATGCTCTCCCCACCCGGGAACGTCAGGATCGCGTCGCCGGTGCCGTCGCCATTGGTGTCGGTTACGGTCACGTCGTCAACGTTGACTGGCGTCGTGCCGCCATCCGACGTCAGGCCGGACACATCGAGCTGGTCGATGGTCGTGCCGTCGCCGCTGTCGGTCAGGTCAAAATTTGAAACAGTGTCGTCACCGTCTCCGTCGGCCAGCACAACGACATCGCGGTCAGAATCCGCTCCAACGTCCAACGTGTCGTTGCCAGCACCACCATCAAGCGTATCTGCTCCCACACCGCCATCGATATAGTCGTCACCAGAGCCGCCGATGATGCTGTCATCGCCTTCATTGCCAAATAGCCCAACGCCCGCGGTGTCCGAGCTCGCATCCACCGTGTCATTGCCACTGCCAGTAAAGACGTTCTCGATTTCGCTGAATGTCGCCGTATCAGCGCCAGAGGTGATCGAGCCCGCTTCCGAACCAGAGAAGGTCACGCTCATGTCTGTGGTGACCGCACCAGCATCAACCGTGTCTGAATCGACACCGGTTGTGACACCTTCACCACCAAAGATGGTATCATCTCCAAAGCCGTCTTCGAGCAAGATCAGGTCCGCATCTTCACCGCCAGCAATCGAGTCATTACCCGAACCGCCCGTGATACTGTCTTCACCTGCAGCTCCGTCTACTACGACTCCCGAAGAATCGGCAGACATGTCAATTGTATCCGCGGTGTCGGTACCCGTAATGCCTTCGATTTCGGAATAAGTGCCTGTCGTTGGTGTTCCGTTGAACGTATAGGTGCCTGTCTCGTCGCCCGTCGCCGTAACACTCACACCCAATGTAGAATCTTCGTTGTTGAAAACGACGGTATCGACGTCTCCGTCGCCAACATCTTCGCCGCCGAAGAGGACGTCGGTGTCGTGATCGTCTGTTATCCACAGTTCATCGTTGCCGGTGCCACCAGAAAGAGTGTCGTCGCCTACGCCGCCAAAGATGAAGTCGTCGCCAGCGTCGCCGTAAAGTTCGTCGTTCCCGACTGCACCATTGATGTAGTCGTCGCCATCGCCACCGTAAACGGTGTCGTTACCCGCATCGGTAAACCAGTCGCCAAAAGAGTCATTGCCGCCTTCAAGGAAGACAATATCATCACCTGTGCCGCCTGAAACGGAGTCAGAGCCAACGCCACCATAGACAGTGTCATCACCAGCGCCCGATGCAACAGAGTCATTGCCTGCGCCCGCGAGGACAGAGTCATCGTTGGAGCCATCGGAATGATCATTGCTGTCGATCAGATCGCCTTCAGGATCGCCAACATATGCCGCATCAATCGTGTCGTCGCCGCTCGTGCCCTCGACGATGTAGTCTGGCGCAATCGGGGGTAGAATGAGGTTTTCTATTTCGGTGAAGTTGAAGGTGATCAAGTTGCCCGAGGCATCCTGAACCGTGACGCTGCCCGAGGTGCTGTCGCCGTCGGCATCTGTCGTCTCGGTAAGCGAGGTGTAATATGTGAAATCCGTCAGGTTGAGCGTGTCGTTGTCAACGCCGCCTGTGCCGCCATCAACCGTGACAGTGGTGCCGTCGGCATAGCTGCTGGCATCAACCACGATGTTGTCGGCGTCATCGCCCGCATCGACAGTGTCTGCGCCGCCCGAGAGCGAGATAAAGTCCGCGCCTGTGCCGCCGATGATGCTGTCGTCACCCGCGCCGCCATAGAGGGCATCGTTTTCTGAGCCGCCGTCGATTGTGTCGTTGCCTGTGCCGCCCCAGATGCTGTCCTGGCCCGTTCCGCCAGAGAGCGAATCGTTGCCAGCGTCGCCATCGATGTTGTCACCGCCTGCTTCGCCAAAGACTGTGTCGTCGCCAGCGCCGCCATCAATGTCGTCACCGCCGTCGCCGGCTACGACAAGGTCATTGCCGTCGCCGCCGCTGATATAGTCGTTGCCTGCCTCGCCATAGAGCTGGTCGTCGCCCGCTTCGCCATACACGAGGTCGTCGTCAGCGCCTGCGTAGACTGTGTCATTGCCTGTGCCGCCATAGAGGCTGTCGTTGCCGACATCGCCGATGATCTGGTCATTGCCTGCACCGCCGTCGATGCTGTCAGCGCCGCCTGTGGCAAAGGCGTCGTCACCGTCAAGCGTGTCGTCCCCCGCGCCACCGAAAATCGTATCCGAGCCATCAGAACCAAAGACACGATCGTCACCAGAGCCACCGTCGATGGAATCATCGCCAGAGCCGCCGCTGATCGTGTCGTTGCCAAACATACCATCAATGGTGTCGTTTCCTGCGCCACCAGAGATGTCATCGCCGTTGTTGTTGTTCCATGAAACGAACGTCTCGTCTGCCACATGGATCAAGTCGAGATAGTTGCCATCGCTATCAACCAATAGCCAATTGTGCTCTTCATAGGTCGGCTGGGCATACACTTCGCCGGGGCTTAGCGTATAGTAAGTCACAAGGGCGCCAGACTCGCTGATCCAGACAAGATCAATCGGCTCATCTGTTGCGTTCTGAACAGTGAGCGTTGTTGCAATGACCGAAGTGCCCGAAGCTTCTGCGATCAGATCGACAGCAATCGCGTCACCGAGGATAACGTCGTTTCCATCGTCCCCGCTCAGCGTATCGACACCCTTACCACCAAGAATCTGATCATCGCCGCTGCCGCCCTCAACAGCGTCATCGCCGCGTCCGCCAGAGAGCGTATCTTGACCCGCGTCACCAAACACAGAGTCGCTACCGTCATCCGCATATACAAGGTCATCCCCGATGCCCGCTTGGACGGTATCATTGCCCTGCCCCGACTTAATGGTGTCATTGCCCGCACCTGCCACGACGCTGTCGTCGTTGGTGCTGTCAGAGTGATCGTTGTTGTCGATCACGTCGCCGTCAGGATCGCCGAAATAGCTGCCGTCGATCAGTTCGCCCGCCGCTGTGCCTTCAACGATGTAGTTAGGCACTGTGGCGTCGCGAAAGTCGACGTCGTCAGTCATCGGGGCGGTGCCTGAGCCGTCGCCATCGCTGTCTGTCAGGGTTGATGCGCCTGTGCCGTCGACATCGGTGTCGTTCACATCCCAGCCAACCACATCATCGACCACATCCATGATGCCGTCGCCGTCTGTGTCGGCCGAGGCGTCGATCGCGGCCTGTGTGACGCCGTGGCCGGCTTCTGCTGCGTCGGTCAGCCCGTCGTTGTCACTGTCGGTGTCCAGAACATCCGCCGTGCCGTCGCCGTCTGTGTCAACAGGGGTCAGCCCGCCTGTGCCTTCATAGGCGTCGTCGAGCCCGTCGCCATCGGTGTCGGTGCCTGTCGGAGCCACATAGCCAGCGGTCGTCTGCGCTTCGACATTGTCGGTGATGCCGTCATTGTCGCTGTCCAGATCAAGGTGATCAGCAATGCCGTCGCCGTCGCTGTCGGTTGTTGTTTCAGTGGCCAAAACATCAAAATCGACAGTCTGCTGAGTGCCGAAGTTCTCACTTGGCGCCGAGGTGTGCACAATAGTCCCGTCGATGGCGATCGTGTAACCAGCGGGACCGGTTTCAGCCAGACCGTCACCGAATGTGTCATCCACAACAAGGCTGTAACTACCTAAGTCAGTAACATTGACATTGGTAACAGTCACGCCATCCGAAAGCGTGCCAGCCGCCTGACTCGCAATTACAGTGCCTGATGCATCATAGAGCGTCCAAGAGCTTTCGCTGCTGGAGTAGTTGTCGCCATCAAACGAGATAGTGATCGTGCTCGGCGTCGACGTGGTGGCGCCTTCGTCAACATCGAGAATGCCGTCACCGTCGTCATCGACATCGGCGCTGTCCTGAATTCCGTCGCCATCTGTGTCGAGAGGAACATCAAACGTGAAGTCGGTAATACCCGAGCCACCTGTTGAAGGGGCGTCTGGGCCGTTGTCAAATGTGAGGTCGATCTGTGAAATCAAACCGTCATAACTAAAAGTGACGTTATTGACGTTGCCGCCTTCCGACTCAATCGTGACCGAGCCATCAGGGTTTGCATAGACAATGTCCTGATTGAGGCCGCTTATGGCAGCGATGATATCGGCGGATGGGATCAGATCGCCATTTTCGTCGTAGGCGTAGATTGTCCACATGTCATCGTAATTGACTTCATCGCCATTGACATGCTGGAAGTCGAACGTGAGGTTCTCGACTGGCTGCGAGAAGTCATATGAAGCTGTGATCGGATCGGTAACACCGAACGCGCCGAGCTCTGCGATGTTATACCCACTTTGCGTTTCATCAAAGCTGTTCGCTGTAAATGTCGCGGTGACAGTTGTGCTCGCGGCTCCATCGTTAACAACAGTGGTTCCGTTTTCCGCAAAACCGGTGCTTCCGTTTACCCAAATTGCATTGTCTAAAACAGCCATCTGCTTCGTTCCTTTCGACGCGCTGTCTCAATAAACAGCTAACATTACGAGCCCATTAAACTGAGCACACTCATTCAGCGCCAAAAGTGACTGAGGAAAGGGGCATTCTTAGGTCTGAACTTTGAAAGTTTGGAGTTTCGCCACAGTTTTTGCGGGCCTCCCTGCCATATTCTCGCTTAAGGGGAGTCGGTTTCCATTTTCGAAACATTGGGTAGTAGCATAGCGCCTTTAAGCTGTATAATGCGGAGAATACGACGCCCTAAGGCCACTGCAATACACGACAAGCAGTAACCCCGCAGCATTGCTCAAAAGTCTAAATTCAATTCAATTAGACTGAAAACTAGCTTCTTGGCCTACCTATTGCCGCAATCAAGCCGTATTCAAGACAAAGGCCCGGCAAAATTACCGGGCCCTCTACTCAGGCTAACTCGCCTTTAATTCAACCTTGAAAAACTGTTACTCGTCGTCGTCAGGCAGGTTGAAGAAGCTGTCGGCGTCACGGCTGTCGTCGTGCGCGTCTTGGTCGTCGTCTTCATCGTTGCCGCTAAGCGAGAAGGTCTCCAAGCCTTCGATCGCTGTCGGGATCTTCGGTTCGGCGTCCATGCCAAGGCTGGTTTCGATGCCAACCAGTTTGCGGCGCTCGTCATCGTTCATGACTTCACCACTGGCGGCTTTCTTGGCAGCGGCTTTTTGCACGGCGGCGTCAAGCTCTGACTGCTTGCAAAGGCCCAGCGCGACAGGGTCGATCGGGTCAATGTTGGCGATGTTCCAATGCGTGCGCTCGCGGATCGCTTGAATGGTTGGCTTGGTTGTACCGACCAGTTTGGACACCTGCGCATCTGTCAGCTCGGGGTGGAACTTGACGAGCCAAAGGATAGAGGCTGGACGGTCCTGACGCTTTGACAGCGGTGTGTAGCGTGGCCCACGGCGCTTTTCTTCGCCAACGGCGGCAGCGTAGAACTTGAGCTTCAGCTTGTGCAGCGGGTTTTCCTGCGCCTTGTCGAGCTCTTCCTGAGTGAGCTGGTTGTTTGCAACAGGGTCAAAGCCCTTCACGCCAACAGCCACATCGCCATCCGCGATGCCTTGCACTTCAAGCTCGTGCATATCGACAAAGTCGGCAATCTGCTTGAAGTTCAAAGTTGTGTTGTCCACCAGCCATACGGCTGTGGCTTTTGCCATAATCGGTTTGTCAGACATGATGTGCCTCCTTCAAAAACTCCTCCCACATACAACTCTCCCGTGCCCTTGATTTGGGCGAGCCTTTTGAGGGGCTCAGGTTACCGTTGTAGGGGAACTTGGCTGCTATATAGTGCGGGTAGAGTAATAAGGAAAGAGTGAATGCGCATCGTTTTGGCTGGAGTTTTATCGGTATTGGCGGGTTTGGCGCTGGCCAAAGGAGAGAAGTCGGGCACCTTTGACTACTACGTTATGGCGCTCTCGTGGTCGCCCAACTGGTGCGCACTGGAGGGCGACGCGAAGGGCTCGCCGCAGTGCGACACAGGGCAAGACCACGGCTGGGTGCTGCATGGCCTCTGGCCACAATATCATCGCGGCTGGCCGTCTTTCTGCCCTACGATCGAGCGCCAACCGCCGCGCAGCCTTACGAATACGATGGCCGACATCATGGGCACCTCGGGGTTGGCTTGGTATCAGTGGAAAAAACATGGCGTCTGCTCGGGACTGTCAGCCGCTGACTACTACGCACTGTCGCGCAGGGCCTATGGCACCGTCGTGCGCCCGCCGGTGTTTCGCAAGCTCGACAGGACGATCAAACTGCCAGCCTCGGTGGTTGAGGATGCTTTCTTGAAAGCAAACCCCGCGCTCAAGCGCGACATGGTCACCGTGACCTGCAAGGCGCGCCATATTCAGGAGGTGCGGGTGTGCTTGAGCAAAGACCTCTCACCAGTGCCCTGCGGACGAGACGTGTCGCGTGACTGCTCGCTCAACGACGCGGTGTTCGAGCCGATTGACTGAGCGGAGCGCTCGGTGGAGCGCACAGGTTTTGTTCAATGGGGGCTTTGCCCCCAAACCCCCAGAATATTTACGTCAAGAAAAAGCCTAGGCGACCTTGAGAACGATTTTGCCGATGTGGGTGCTGCCCTCCATGCGGGTATGGGCGGCAGCGGCGGCGGCGAGGGGGAACTCTTGATCCATCACCGGCGCGACTGTGCCCGCAGCGAGCAGCGGCCAGACTTTTTCGCGCAGTTCTGCGGCGATGCGGGCTTTGGCGAGGTCTGACTGGGGGCGCAAAGTGCTGCCCGTGACTGTCAGGCGGCGCGCCATGATCTGGGCGAAGTTCAGCTCGGCCTTGGGGCCGGTGAGAAACGCGATGTGAACCATGCGGCCGTCATCGGCCAGTGCGCGGATGTTGCGCGGGATGTAGTCCCCGCCGACCATGTCGAGGATCAGGTTGGCGCCGCCCTCGGCTTGTAGCACTTCAACGAAATCTTCCTCGCGGTAGTTCATCACCCGTTCCGCACCAAGGGCTGTGCAGGCCTCTGCCTTGGCGGCGTTGCCGACTGTGGTGAAAACCCGCGCGCCAAAGGCGTTTGCAAGTTGGATCGCGGTTGTCCCAATGCCTGATGAGCCGCCATGCACCAAGAAGCGCTCGCCGGCTTGCAACCCGCCGCGCATGAAGACATTTGTCCAGACGGTGAAGAATGTCTCGGGCAGGCAGGCTGCTTGCTTGAGGCTCAGGCCTTCAGGAACGGGCAGCGCATGGGCGGCTGGCGTGGTGACGTATTCAGCATAGCCACCACCGGGCAGCAGCGCGCAAACCTTGTCGCCGACTTTCCACTCGGTAACGCCTGCGCCAACAGCGGCAACTTCGCCGCTGGCCTCAAGCCCCGGCAAGTCGCTCGCGCCTTTGGGCGGCGCATAGGCGCCAGCCCGTTGCAAGGCATCGGGTCGGTTCACGCCCGCATAGGCAACCTTGATGAGGATCTCGCCATGTGCCGGCTTTGGCACGTCGCGCTCGGCCAATTGCAATACATCCGGCGCACCGGCTTTGGTTATCTCGACAACTCGCATTTTTCAGCCCTTATTTGTTGGTATGTCCCGGCATGCCCTCGGCCCCTTTCGGGGCGCGCACTGCCTCTGTCACTTTGTCGAGAAATCCGCCGAGCAGCTTGTTGCCTCGCAGCCCTGCTTTGACTTTCTCGAACTGCATTACATTCTCGATACGCCGGTCAAGAAACTCCCATGTTGCCGCGTGGCCCTCGCTTGCATCGCCAAGCCAGTAAAGCACCGTCGAAGAGTAAACCCCCGAAAGCGTCGCGCGCTTTGTATACCAGTTGAGATCCTCTGAGGTGTCACCCAGCTCGCGCCAGATCAGGTCGCAGGTGTTCCAGATGAGGCGGGCCCCGTCAGGCGCATATTTGGGCAGCGCAAACAGCGTCATGCCACGGCGCACCAGCTCTTTGTCTTCGACCGCCTCAAGCCGATAGCGAACAGCCGCCGACACTTTCTCGCGAAACTTCATTTCGCTCAGGTCAGCCTGCCTCAGACGCTCAAGCATCCTTGTGTCGCCGCGCTCGTGGTAGGCAACTGCCAAGTCGGCGGCGCCGCGCGGGCACAGCCCATGCGCCAGAGCCGCATCAACGTCAGAATCAGTCAGCGCAGCTTCAAAGCTGGCCTCTGTCCAGCCATCAAACGGCACGTGCAGCAGCGCCGCATCCAAGAGCTTGTCTTTCAAATCAGCCATATCAGCCTCCTGATCCGCATACTAGACAAAACCAAAGGGGTTTGCTATACGCCAGCTTCCTGCAAATCCTTGCAACTTCAAACTAGAAAGGTGGTGAAAACCACATGCAGGTTAGTGTTCGTGATAACAACGTCGATCAGGCGCTTCGTGCCCTGAAGAAAAAGCTCCAGCGTGAAGGCGTTTTTCGTGAGATGAAGCTAAAACAAGCTTTTGAGAAACCTTCCGAGAAGAAGGCGCGCGAAAAAGCCGAAGCTATCCGCCGTCAGCGCAAGCTGGCTCGGAAAAAGCTCCAGCGTGAGAACGGGATGTAAACCATCCTTTTCTAGCTTTTAACACATCGTGAACCCCTGCGGCCTGGCCTCGGGGGTTTATTTTTGCGCGCTGTCAGCGGCACTGCACATCACGTCTGCGTATTTGCCCCTGTCATTCAGCGCAGTTTGCATTACCTTCACGAGCAGCAAACAACAGGACACGCAAAATGACTGATACATACACACCCCCCAAAGTCTGGACATGGGACAGCGAAAGCGGCGGGCGTTTTGCCGCAATCAACCGCCCCATTTCAGGCGCGACGCACGACAAAGAGCTTCCCGTCGGAAAACACCCTTTGCAGCTCTATTCACTCGCAACGCCCAATGGCGTCAAGATAACCGTGCTCCTCGAAGAGCTTCTGGCAGCGGGCCACGCAGGCGCCGAGTATGACGCTTGGCTGATCAACATCGGCGAAGGTGACCAGTTCGGATCAGGCTTCGTTGAGATCAACCCCAACTCTAAAATTCCTGCGCTGCTGGATCACTCCGAAACGCCGCCGCGGCGGATGTTTGAAAGCGGCAGCATGATGCTACAGCTGGCTGAAAAGTTCGGCGCCTTCATCCCGACTGACGCAACAGCGCGCGGCGAATGCCTCAACTGGCTGTTCTGGCAGATGGGCAGCGCGCCTTACCTTGGCGGCGGCTTCGGGCACTTCTACGCCTATGCCCCCGAAAAGTGGGAATACCCGATCAACCGTTTTGCTATGGAAGTAAAGCGCCAACTCGATGTGCTGGATAAGCGCCTCGCCGACAACACTTACCTCTCGGGCGAAGACTACACCATCGCCGACATGGCAAACTGGGCGTGGTATGGCCAGCTGGTGCTTGGCCGCCTTTATGAAGCCGCCGAGTTCCTTGATGTGGCCTCTTACAAAAACGTCGTCCGCTGGGCAGAGGCGATCGACGCGCGCACACCCGTGCAGCGCGGCCGCATGGTCAACCGCGCCTTTGGCGAGCTTTCAAGCCAACTGCGCGAGCGCCACGACGCTGCCGACTTTGACACGCAAACCCAAGATAAACTCGAAGCTGACAGCTAAGCGCCGCGCGCCCAGCGCGCCGTTGTTTCATAAAGACGCAAAGCAAAGCGGCGAGCGGTGGTCACATCGCTCGCCCTTATCATTTGCGCCTTGTCGCGCACTGAACAGGCCCCAAGCCCAAGGCAAAACCCGTCTTCGTTGATGCCGGGCTTGTTTGGCTCCACAGGCGCGCCAATGTCATCAAGCCCAACCCAGATCATCCCGTGTTGCGCCGCGAAAACGGCCATCTGCATGAGCGAGTTCAGCTTATCCCCGCTCGGGTAGGTCGCAACAGTCATCCCCGCCGCGATCTTGCCCTGCCAGCCGTCGGCACTGCCCCAAATGTCGCTGCTCGCATCCATAAACGCTTTATACGGCGCCGAGACACTGCCCATATAAGTCGGCGCGGCAAAGACATGTGCATCCGCCCGCCTGCAAGCCTCCCAGTCCGCATCCTTGAAGTTCTCCACATTGGCCAAATGCACCTGCGCGCCCAGCTCAACCAAAGCCTCTGCAAACACCTCCACCAAACGCCGCGTGTGCCCGCTTCCGGAATGGTAACTCACCACAATCTCAACCAACCGAACTCTCCTTTCTTTTGCCCAAAATATCCTACCGATCCCGCGCAACAAGTGCGCTCTATCGGTCTACGCGTTTGCTTCGTAAATCGCTTGAGGGGGTCTGGGGGCAGCGCCCCCAGCCGGTCGTCTGCGCAAGCAGACGAAACACCTCACCCATGCAGCATCATATCCGCAACTTTCTCGGCGATCATAATCGTTGGCGAATTGGTGTTTCCACTCACGATCTTGGGCATCACACTGGCGTCAACAACCCGCAGGTTGCCCACGGTTTTCATCCGGCACTGCGCGTCCAAGGGGGCTGCGTCCTCAACGCCCATCCGCACCGTGCAAGTGGGGTGGAAAATCGTCGTGCCGATGTCACCTGCGGCTTGCACCAACTCGCCATCACTGCTCAACCCCGCCCCGGGCAACATTTCCTCAGGTTGATACTTGCTCAGTTCAGCGCGGCTCATAAACTCGCGCACTTGCCGGATCGCGGCCACAGCAACAGCGCGGTCGCCTTCGGTGCTGAGGTAGTTCGGCGCTATCTTGGGCGCGGCTTTCGGGTCAGAACTCACAATGCCCACACTGCCCACGCTTTCAGGCCGCAGGTTGCAAACGCTGGTCGTCATCGCATCAAACGGGTGCAAGTCTTCCCCGAACGCGCCCAACGACAGAGGCTGCACGTGATACTCCAAGTCAGGCGTCGCCAAGTCGGGGCGGCTTTTGGTAAAGGCGCCAAGCTGGCTCGGCGCCATGCTCATCGGCCCGCTGCGCTTGAGCGCATACTCAAGGCCGATCTTCGCCTTGCCCCAAAGCGAGCCCGCCAAAGTGTTCAGCGTCGTCGCATTCTGCAGCTTGTAAATCGTTCTCAGCTGTAGATGGTCTTGCAGGTTGGCCCCCACGCCCTGCAAATCCTGTTCAACGGCAATGCCATGCCCTGCCAACAGTTCGGCAGGCCCAAGGCCGGAAAGCTGCAATATCTGCGGGCTGCCGATCGCTCCGGCACTCAGCACAACCTCACCGTCGCAGCGCCTTGTCTCAACCTTACCGCCGCGCTCGTATTCAACGCCAACGGCACGCCCGCCTTCCAGCAGCAGCTTGCGCACATGCGCGCCTGTGACGGTTTCGATCATCCCTTTGGGAGCGCCCCGCAAAAACGCCTTCGCCGTGTTGATCCGCCAACCGCTGCGCTGGTTCACCTTGAAGTAGCCGACACCCTCGTTGGTGCCGCGGTTAAAGTCGTCAACCTCGGGTAAGCCCCAAGCCACGGCGGCATCGCGCCAATCATCGAGCAAATCCCAATGCAGCCGCTGTTCTTCCACGCGCCAAGGCCCGCCCTCGCCGTGCAGCGCGTCTTTGCCTTCGTGGTAGTCTTCCGACTTCTTGAAATAGGGCAGCACATCGTCCCAGCCCCAACCGGTGAGGCCCATCTGCCGCCAGCCGTCATAGTCGGCGGCCTGCCCACGCAAATAGAGCATCCCGTTGATCGATGAGCACCCGCCTAGCACCTTGCCGCGCGGATAAAGTAGCGCGCGCCCGTTCAGGCCGGCCTCCTCCTCGGTGCGAAAACACCAGTCGGTGCGCGGGTTGCCGATACAGTAAAGGTAGCCCATCGGGATATGCACCCAGTGGTAATTGTCGCGCCCGCCTGCTTCCAGTAGCAGCACTTTGCGGCCCGCATCCGCGAGCCTGCGCGCCATCACGCAACCAGCACTGCCAGCCCCTATAACGATGTGATCGAATGCCATGCCCTTGCTCCCTTTGAGGGCAGCCTAAGCAGGCACACCCGCAAGCGCAATCGGCTATAGCCCTGCCGGCACTTCCGGCCTCACGGGGTGCCGCCCGCCCATCAGCGCCAATGTCTCGGTATAGGTGAGCACGGGCCGCACCGCGCGATAGCCCATGGCGTCAAGCCCGGGTGGCAGCGTCATATATTTGAGCGCTTCCGCACCGGGCAGCAGGCTTTCGCAACTGGCCCCCTCGGCAAAGACAAGCTCGTGGCTCTTGAGCAGGAAATGCACATAGCTGACACGCGCGCAGGGCGCATAACAAATGTCGCGCCCGTTGACCAAACCCTTGGCGGGTACCAGAACCTCATGCGAGCCAAACATCAACTCCGCCTGAGGCGAGCTGACCAGAACACGGTGCTGCGGCGACAGGCGCAGCGGTGCGTAGTTTCCGATCGCGCCGGGCGTAAACAGCACAGGCGCGTTGGTGCCGTAGCCGCGCACAGTGCGCTGGCCCGCCCATTGCACAGGGCTCGCGTCGCCGTCGTGTGTTAAAACGTGGTCGCCCTTCCACAGCTCGCTTGCCGGGATGTCGCCCATGGATGTGGCGATCCGCGTGCTGCCTTCAAAGCAGACAAACTGGTGGTCATATACCGGGTCAGTGTCCTCCACCCAAAACTGGGGCTCAGCCGAGGGGTTATAGTTGTCTTGATACCACTGCTCGAGGTTGAAGTCCGGCGTCCAGATAATGTGCGCCAGCTCTCCGTTCTCATCAATGCCTTCAAACACGATGATCCCGCCGCCACCCGGTGCCTCGTCAGAGCGCACAACAACCGCATCGGTTATCTCGCCGCCGCCGCCAAAGCCGCCCCATGTGAGGCTATAGCTGTCGCCGATTTCGAAAACCCGCGGGTCAGGGTCGGCGTCATCTGCCGTGATCATCAGATCCGCGAAAGCCACAGGCGGGTTGTCAAAGCGCGAGCTGGTGCTGTCGACATAGACATTGCTACCCGTCGCGCCTGCGAACTCTTCATCTAAGGCTTCAAAAACTAACGGCACTTGCCCACTCCAAACTCCGAGGCGAAGCTAGGAGAAAGGCAGTAAGCAACGGTAAACCTTCAAAGGGATTCTATCCGCGAATTAGTTCAAATTAGACAGGCAGCTTAGACGGGCAGCGCCGTTGTTTTGAACACCGTGCGCAGTGCAAAGCTTGACTGCATGCCCTGCACCCCCGGGAGGCGGGCCAGATACTGGCGGTGAATGCGCGCAAAATCTTCGGTGTTCTCGGCAACGACTTTGAGCAGGTAATCTGCCGTGCCCGCCATCAGATGACACTCCAGCACATCAGGAATGCGCGAGACAGCCTTCTCGAAGGCATCCAGCACTTCGTCGGCCTGCCCTGACAGGGTGATCTCGACAAACACAGTGCTCGGCACGCTCATTTTGCGGGCGTCAAGCAGCGCCACGTAGTCGCGAATGAAGCCATCCTTCTCAAGCCGCTGCACCCGTCTGTGGCAGGCGCTCGGGCTCAGGTTCACGGCTTCGCTGAGGTCAGCGTTTGAAATACGGCCCTTGCGCTGCAAGGCGCGTAGAATCCTTCGATCTGTCTCGTCCAGCGACATTTACGCAAACCCCTGCTGCTAATGAAGGCAATATCGCGGGATTCTTCGACAAAGTCCAGAAATCGCGGGCATCTTCCCCAATTCTTTGCGCTGAACCTGCGACATTCTGTCAGAAACCATCACCAAAACCATCGCAAGGCTAAGGGAGAAAAGCCATGAAGATCGGATGTCCAACAGAGATCAAACCACAAGAGTTTCGCGTCGGCGTGACGCCCAATGCGGCGGGCGAAGCCGTGGCGCGCGGCCATGAGGTGATCATCCAGTCAGGCGCGGGCCTCGGCGCGGGCTTTGACGACGCAGCCTATGTCGCAGCAGGTGCGCATATTCTCGACACAGCCGAAGAAATCTTCGCGATTGCCGACATGATCGTGAAGGTGAAAGAGCCTCAGGCCGGCGAGCGCAAAATGCTGCGCGAAGGTCAGCTATTGTTTACTTACCTGCACCTCGCCCCCGACCCCGAGCAAACGCACGATCTGCTCGCTTCGGGCTGCACAGCTATCGCTTATGAGACGGTGACAGACGATCGCGGCGGGCTGCCCCTGCTTGCGCCGATGTCGGAAGTCGCCGGCCGCCTCGCGCCGCAAGTCGGCGCTTGGACGCTGCAAAAAGCCAACGGTGGCCGCGGCGTGCTGATGGGCGGCGTGCCCGGTGTTGGCCCTGCGAAAGTTGTCGTGATGGGTGGCGGCGTTGTCGGCACACATGCTGCCAAAATCGCGGCTGGTATGGGCGCTGACGTGACAGTGCTTGACCGCTCGCTGCCCCGCCTCAAGTATCTCGACGATGTCTTTGGCCGTGACTTCAAGAACCAATACTCGACAGCGGGCGCTGCCGCCGAGCTGATCCAGCAAGCTGACATGGTCATCGGTGCTGTGCTGATCCCGGGTGCTGCGGCTCCCAAGCTGATCAGTCGCGCGCAGCTCGCTGACATGAAGCCCGGCGCTGTGCTGGTTGATGTCGCGATCGACCAAGGCGGATGCTTTGAAACCTCAAAAGCAACCACCCACGCCGACCCGATCTATGACGTTGATGGCATCATGCACTACTGTGTCGCCAACATGCCCGGCGCAGTTGCGCGTACCTCGACGATCGCGCTTGGCAACGCCACGCTGCCCTTCATGCTGGCGCTGGCCGACAAGGGCTGGAAACAAGCCTGCGCTGACGACGCGCACCTGCTTGCAGGCCTCAATGTGCACGCTGGCCAGCTGACATATTACGCTGTCGGCGAAGCGCTTGGCCTTGACGTGCTCTCGCCGCAACTGGCGATCAAATAGAATGCGACGGAAAGGCGGGAGAGCGCCGTTTAAGACCTGATTTCAACCTTCAGGACTAAGACTATGCTTTCTCGCTTTTCCCCCTACTGGCTCTGGCTGCTGCTTGCGCTGCCCGCTTTCGGCATCCTCAGTGAAGTGCTCACCTCGACAGACCCGAAAGCGCTGCGACATGCGCTGCACCCTTCTGGCGAGTTCGCGGCGCGGTTTATGATCATCTCGATGATCGCTACGCCGCTTGGCATGATCTTCAAAGGCAGAAGCTTCCCACGTTGGCTGAAGAAAAACCGCCGCTATTTTGGCGTCGCTGCTTTCGCTTATGCCGCGTTGCACCTTGGGTTTTACGTTATCAAAGAAGGCAGCCTCGCCAAGATTCTGGAAGAAGCCACGCACCTCGATATCTGGACAGGTTGGCTGGCTTTCCTGATCTTCCTGCCGCTCGCCGCCACGTCGTTTGACGCAGCTGTGCGCGCACTTGGGCCGCGCTGGAAAACCCTGCAACGCTGGGTCTATGGCGCGGCTGTGCTGACGTTGGTGCACTGGGCCGCCAAGGACGGCTGGGAAGGCCTGCCGCCTGCCCTGATAAACTTCACACCGCTGATCGCGCTCGAAGGCTACCGCGTCTGGTATTGGTACATCCGCCCCCGTCAGACGCGCGCTGCGTAAGAAAGTTCGCTGACACTATTGCTTTGCTGGGCCCCTCTCAGGCAAGTTGTGTAAAATATTTCACAGCGAGGCAATTTTCCGGATGATATTTCTACGCTTAATCGCCGCCATCATACTCTTGGTGGCCACGCTCACTTTCGCGCAAACAGACGCCGCATTCGCCCAGCAAGTCGGCGACAGGGGCACCGTCAACAGCAGCGACGGAGAGCTGAACATGCGCTCTGGCCCCTCTACAGGCAGAAGCATTCTCAGGGTTTTGCGCAACGGCGACAAAGTCTCTGTGCTGCGACGTTCGGGCAAGTGGATGTATGTGAAAAGTGCCAAGGGCCCGGGCTGGGTCTATGCTCCGCTGGTGGCCTTTGCCGACAAAGCCTCAAGCGTAAAGCTTCGCGTGGGCTCGAACGCTCTGGTTTGCAACGACAAGGTCTCTCAAACCAATGTCCGCTACGGGCCCAGCGCAAAAGACTATGGCGTGGTGGCCAAGCTGCGCAACGGCAGTCAAGTGCAGATCAAAAAAGTCGTCACAAACAGCGGCGGCTATGTCTACTACGAGATCATCTTCCAATACCCCGGAGACGTTAAAAAAGGCGCTGGTTATATCTACCACCAAGCGCTGAAACGCAGCTGCAATGGCCGCACGGCGTCAAGCAAATCCGCCAGCTCCTCCAGGTCATCAAACCCGGTTCGCCGCGAAAGCAAAGACAGCTTTCCGCCAAGCGCCTTGGCATTGGCAGGCAACAAATGCGAAGTGATCATTGCATCACGCCAAACCGCCCGAGAAGTGCTCACCTACTTCAAGGCGATGGACCGCCAGAAGAACCACCAACGAGACTATCGCAAAGCCTACATGACGCGAACAGGCTGGTACGCGATCGGAATCGGCATCGTGCCCAAAAGCGAGTTCCAGTCAAAATGGAAGCCAAACCTCACCCGCAACAACAGCTGGATGTCGAAGGATATTTTCTGCTCGCAGCGAAAGACTTTTATTAAATCCTATAGCCAGAAAGACTTGGAAAGAGAGGCGTCCTTCGCTTCAAAAGCAACCAAGTTTGGCCGCACGGGAAAGGCGCCTTTGCTCAAGAGCGAGTATCAGTTCGAGGTTAGAGAAAAGAGCGAACAAGATCTCAAAGAAGAGTATCGGAAGTTTGCGGCGCTCTGGACGCAATCGCACACAGAGAAAGCCGGAGAACGAGTTCGGTTTGAACGATCTGTCAAAGTGACCACGCAGGCCAAGCAACCCAAAGGGCTTGAGTGGTGCCAGTTCAAAATCGACGCCGTGAAAAAAACCTATGTGGATAATTATCTGATCCAAACAGAAAAAGCCGCCTACTACGGCGACGCTGTCGAGATAGGCCAGCAGATAGCGGGCTTTGGCGAAGAGGCTAAGAAGGTTCGCAAAGACCTTTCTTTCAGTGTTGACGGCTCTGATCTGACTTTGAGCGTAAAGAGCTATTCAGCCAAAGACGTTAAGCCTGGCTACGTACAGGCCAACTGCTCCAGCGTGCTCTCCAAAGGCTATCGCTCGATGGGGCATGACTCGTGCATCATGCCAAGGTTGGAGTTTGAGAAAAACGAAGACTTGCAAGTCGCCTACCGCCAGCTGCAAAGCTACTACGGCCAGTGCGCCATTCCGCTGCAGGTTCACAAAGCAATGGCGATGCTGAAGAAAAGCCAGGCCGAAGATGTGGACGCCTTTGTCGCCAAGAACCCGCAGTCAGAAACCGCGGTTCGCGCTGCTCTGGGCGATCACTCCGGCAAGATCCTCAAGATCAAAGATGCCAAGCTTACAGACATCTCCCTGATCGGCGATTACCCCTATGTCGCCAACCTTTACCTGAGCGGCAATGCGCTGCGTGACATCAAGCCACTGGCGAAGCTTGAGAAGCTGGCATTCCTTGATCTGTCAGACAACCTGATCAGTGACATCAGCGTTCTGAGGAACCTTGATAAGCTGATCTACCTCAACCTGAAGGGCAACAACATCAGCGATATCAGCGCGCTGGCGGGGCTCAAGAACATTTCGGGCCTCAACCTGAAAGGCAATCCGATCACCGATCTGTCGCCGATCCAGCACCTGATCGATGATCCGGCCGTGAACGTCATCACCGAGTAAGGCGCCGCACAGCCGCAAAACCAAAAAAGCCCTGAGCAAAACTCAGGGCTTTTTCATTGGTGCTTGTGGTAGCGTGAGGTGGACTTGAACCACCGACCCCAGCATTATGAGTGCTGTGCTCTAACCAGCTGAGCTATCACGCCGTTCACAACCAGTGTGGGCGAATTAGCCAAGCCGCGCGGCGGAGTCAAATACAAAACTCACCGCATGGCACCTTGCGCCCATTTTACCGCAAATATTTTGAATACGCCCAACCTTTTGCGCCGCTTGAATGCTGCACGCGCACCCAGCTACCTCTGCGTTCAAGTATCCAAACCTGCTGGCCATGATACATTTGCCGTATGATCGCAAAGTTACTCCCCGGCCCTGTGCGCAAGTTAAGATAGCCATCTCCCGGTGAATTGACAGTGCGCTGGTTGGTGTTCGAAACGAGTTTGCGCATGTGCTTGCGATAGGCCCAGCCTTGGGCGCCGCTTTCATGGCGCACACGCACCCAGTTGCCCGCGCGCTCATAGGTATCGACGTAAGAGCCGTGATCCATTTCCATAATGATCGCATAGCCGCTGCCCGGACCGGTGCGCAGGTTCAAAAACCCGTCGCCCGGCGAATGCACGCGCAGAGTTTCAGCCTGTGCCGCAATGGCAAATCCGATGAACATAAGAGCCGCAATTAGTTTCTTGAGCATATCTTGCCCTCCCAAAAGTCTTCGCGCGCAAGCCAAGTTTACGCCCCAAAACGAAAAAGGCCCACCCCTAAGGGCAGGCCTTTCACTTGGCTGTCGCGGTGGCTTACTTTTTGGCAAGCGCGTCGCGAATCTCGGCGAGAAGGTCAAGCTCGGTTGGGCCCGCTGGGGCTTCTTCGGCGGCTTCTTC
The DNA here is from genome assembly GCA_947497495.1 of uncultured Lentibacter sp. Lineage (GTDB taxonomy): Bacteria > Pseudomonadota > Alphaproteobacteria > Rhodobacterales > Rhodobacteraceae > Lentibacter. The sequence continues at coordinate 1,051,718 of CANMGT010000001.1, read as the reverse complement.
TTCCTTGGCAGCGGCGTCTTTGGCTTTGTTCACGAAGCGCACCAGCATGAACACCACGAATGCGATGATCAGGAAGTTGATGACGGCCATGATGAAGCTACCGTAGGCAAACACGGCTGCGCCGGCTTCGCGAGCGGCTTCCAGTGTTGCGCCCTCTGCGACGGTACCTGACAGAACCGCATATTTGTTCGTGAAATCAACACCACCCATCGCAAGGCCAATGATCGGGTTGATCAAGTCGGCGACAAGTGACCCAACGATCGCGGTGAACGCCGCGCCGATGATGATACCCACTGCCATGTCCATTACATTGCCCTTGGCAATGAAGTCTTTAAATTCGCTCAGCATATTGTCCCTCGTTATATAACTGTCGTCTCAAGGCCGCTTTTTGCAACCTGCGACCTATTAACACATAAACAGCATCTTGCATAAACCTTTAACGGGAAGCTTTCAAAAGTTTTCCCCGCTAGTCTAGGCGCTGTAAAAGTCGCGATACCAGTCCACGAAACGGGCAACGCCACTTTCAACGCTGGTGCTTGCGCCCTCGCCTAGAAGCTCTGTCAAAAGCGCGGTGTCGGCCCATGTTGCGGGCACATCACCCGCTTGCATAGGCAGCATGTTCTTCTCTGCCGTTTTGCCTGTTGCGGTCTCGATCGCGGCGATGAAGTCACCCAGAGCAACAGGGCTGCCATTGCCGATGTTCACGACCCGCCAAGGTGCGACGGGCGACAGGCTGTCATGGGCCTGCGCCCTGCCTGTGACAGGCGCTTTACCTGCCAAGCCAACAACCCGTTCAACCAAGTCTTCCACATAGGTAAAGTCGCGCTTCATGTCACCGTGGTTGTAAACGTCGATCGGCGCGCCTTCCAAGATCGCCTTGGTGAACTTGAACAGCGCCATGTCGGGCCGCCCCCACGGGCCGTAGACCGTGAAAAAGCGAAAGCAGGTTGTCGGAATGTCATAGAGGTGCGCGTAGGAGTGCGACATCGCCTCGCAGGCCTTTTTCGTGGCCGCGTAAAACGACATCTGATGGTCGGCACGCATTGTCTCGCGATAGGGGTAGTCAGTGTTGGCGCCGTAGGCGGAAGAGGTGGAGGCGATCATCAGGTGCTTCACAGGGTGGTGCCTTGCGGCCTCCAACAGCTCGAAAGTGCCCGCGATGTTGCTCTCGAGGTAGCCGCGCGGCGCGTCGATCGAGAAGCGCACACCAGCCTGCGCTGCGAGGTGTATGACAACATCAACGCCGCGCGACAGGATGTTGGCCAAGACGCCCTCGTCTTCAACCCGCGCCTGCACAAACTCAAAGCGCTTGTGGCTTGCAAGCCGCTTGAGTCGCGCCTGCTTGAGGCTGACATCATAATAGTCGGTCATGGCGTCAAGCCCGACCACGTCGTAGCCCTCATCGAGCAAACGCTGGCTTGTGAAATACCCGATAAATCCGGCCGCGCCGGTGACCAAAGCTCTTGGCATGGTTTACCCCGGCAGCTCACCGCTCAGAACATAGCGCAAAATCTGCGCCACTTCCTGCGGTGTGCGTGTCATGGCCAAAGCGGCGGCGTCAACTTCCTTCAAGGCGTGGTCGTGCTCGGGCTGCTGCAGGATAATCAGGCTCTTGCCGAGCGCGCTCGCATAGCCCGCATCAAACGCCGCGTTCCACTGCTTGTACTTTTCGCCAAAACGCACCACGACAACGTCAGCCTCGCCAATCGCGCGGCGGGTGCGGATCGCGTTTACCTTCGCGCCCTTGTTGTCGTGCCAGAACTTGTCAGGCTCGGCCCCCAAAATAGCCACACCGCAGTCATCAGATCCGGCGTGGTCTGTCACAGGCGCGCTGAACTCAACATCAAGCCCCGCGCAGGCGCTGATAATCTGCTCGCGCCAGTCGGTGTGGATCTCTCCGCTCAGGTAAACTTTCAACATCACGCACTCCTTGGGCTTTGCGCGCCATGTTTAGCACAGTCTCCCCGCAGGTCTAGCGCCGCCGCGCTACGACATAACGCGAAATCGAGGGGAAATTGCCAGATTCGACGATGTCAAAACCAGCCTCCTGAATCATCCGGTCAATCTCAGCGATCGTGAACAAGCCAACCGCAGGGGCCTTGCCCAGCAGGCGCATCACGGGCAGCGCCGCCAACACCAGAAAGCGTTTCCAGCCAAAGGCCCTGTCCGTCAGGCAGGGCGTCTTGCTGATAAACAATCCGCCCTCTGGCAACATCTCGTAGATATCAGCGATCAGCGCCCCGGGGGTTGGCGCAAGGTGAAAGAAGTTAAAGCCCATGACCACATCAAACGGCTCTTTCAATTCGGTTGCAGCCTTCCCGGATTGCATCCTGAAATCGGCGTTTGGCACGTCTTGCGCCTTGCCCTGCGCGATCTTGATCATCTGTGACGAAATATCCGTACCGGTGATCTGGCGCACATCAGGCGCCAGCAGAAGCGCTGTCGAGCCGGTGCCACAGCCAAGCTCGAGCACGGCATCACTTTCCTTCAAATAGCTCCGCGTGCGCTCCAGCGTATACTCGTAAGCCGCCATGTCGCGGATTTTGCTTTCCGCATATTTGGGCGCGACCTTGTCCCAGAATGTTGCACTGTCAACCATAGCCATTCTCCTTTGCGCTTACCTTATTTGCGTATGCAAACGAGTGTAATTGACGAAATTTGCAGCCTGCTTATACATAAACGCATGATAAAACGTTCAAATACGCCGGATTGGAACTTGCTGCACGGCTTTCTGGCAACCGCCGAAACAGGCTCTTTTTCGGCAGGAGCGCGGCAGCTGGGCCTTACCCAGCCCACGCTCAGCCGCCAAGTCGCCGCCCTCGAAAGCCAGCTCGGCTTGCTGCTGTTTGAGCGTCACGGCAAGCGCCTGACCATAACAGATGCGGGCCGCGAGCTGCTTGAGCACACCCGCGAGATGGGCAACGCCGCCGAGCGTGTGGCCCTCGCCGCCAGCGGCCAGCGCTCTGATCTGTCGGGCCACATCCGCATTACTGCGAGTGATATTTTCTCGGCACACCTGATGCCTTCGGTGCTCTTAAGCATCCGCAAAGTCGCCCCTCTGCTGAGCGTCGAGGTTGTCGCAACCAACGACATCACCAACCTGATGAAGCGCGAGGCCGACATCGCCGTGCGCAACCTGCGCCCCGACCAGCCCGAGCTTGTCGCGCGGCTGGTGCGCGAGGCAACAGGGCAGTTTTACGCCACCAAAGAGATGCTAGACCGCGTGGGGCGACCGCAAACCATTGATGACCTCGCCAAGCTCGACTGGGTCGCCTTTGGCACCCCCGATCAGACGGTCAGCTTTCTCGCGACAATGGGTGTATCCCTGACAGCGGCGCAGTTTCGCGCCTCCTCGGAGAACGGGCTGGTCGCTTGGGAAATGGCCAAAGCAGGCCTCGGTATCTGCGCGATGGACACGGAAGTGGCGAAGGCCTGCCCCGACATGGAAGCCGTGCTGCCCTCGGTTCTGGAAGTGTCCTTCCCCTACTGGCTTGTCAGTCACCGCGAGCTTCACACCAGCCCGAGGATCAGGCTGGCATTTGATATTCTCGCAGAGGCCATTGCGGCGCCAAAGCCTTCTTAGCCGCGCAGCTCGCCGCCCGTTGCCTTGGCGACTTTCTCGACGATCTTCTTGGCAACAGCCTCGATGTCGTCATCCTTCAGCGTGGCGTCAACCGGCTGTAAGCGCACTGTAATCGCGAGGCTCTTCTTGCCCTCGCCAAGGCTGCCGCCGATGAACTCGTCAAAGACATGCACGTCGCTGATCAGCGCCTTGTCGGCGCCCGCTGCGGCGTTCACCAGTGTCAGCGCCTCAACGCTTGCGTCAACGACAAAGGCAAAGTCGCGCTCGACGGCTTGCAAGTCACTGGCAACCAAAGCAGGGCGCGTGGCTGACTTCTTGCGCGCAGCTGGCACTTCTTGCGGCCAGATCGTGAAGGCCACGGCAGGGCCTTTCACGCCCATCTCACGCAGAACTTTGGGGTGCAGCTCGCCGAAAATGCCCAGCACTTTCTTTGGCCCAAGGCAGATTTTGCCATGGCGGCCTGGGTGCCACCACGCAGGGCCGTCACGCAGGATTTGCACCTTGGCAAGCGCACCAATCGCGTTCAGCACAGCTTCGGCGTCGGCCTTGGCGTCAAACACGTCAACGCTGCGGCTTTCGCCGTGCACATCTTTCGGGCCGGTCTTGCCAACAAGCAGGCCAGAAACTTGCAGCGCCTGCTCGCCCGGCTCGCCGCCGTGGAAAACAGGGCCAACCTCAAACAGCGCCAAGTCGGCAAAGCCGCGCGCTTGGTTGCGCGCTGCGGCTTGTAGCAGGCCAACGAGCAAGTCGGGGCGCATATGGCTCATCTCGCTTGAAATCGGGTTCTCAAGCTTGGTCGCGTTCTCGCCACCGCCAAACAGCGCAGCGCTTTTCTGGTCAACGAACGAGTAGGTCACGCACTCGTTGTAGCCAAGCCCCGCCGCCATACGGCGCGCAACTTGTTCGCGCTTTTGCATCGGCAGCAAAATGGCCTTTGGCACACCGTCTTGCACACGCTTGAGCGGCTTGCCGACCAGCTTGGTCAGGCTCGCAATCCGTGCCACTTCCTCAACAAGGTCAGCCTCGCCTTGAACGTCGGGCCGCCAGCTTGGCACCCATGCCATGTTGCCCTCAAGCTTGAAGCCAAGTGCTGTCAGGGTCTGGCGCTGCGTGCCTTCGGGAATGTCCATGCCAACAAGGCTCTGCACGCGTTTCGCGTCAAGCTTATAGGCGCGGCTCACGTCAGGCACCTTGCCCGCGACAACAACATTCGACGCCTCGCCGCCGCACAGCTCAAGGATCATCGCTGTCGCGTCTTCCATCGCCTGCATGTTGTAGGCAGGGTCAATGCCGCGCTCGTTGCGGTAGCGCGCATCCGAGTTGATCTTGAGCGCACGGCCCGTCATAGCGATCTGGATATGATCCCAGTAAGCGGCCTCAAGGAACACATCTGTCGTGGCGTCCGTGCAACCCGTTTCCAAGCCGCCCATGATGCCCGCGATGCTCTCGATGCCATTGTCATCAGAGATCACAACCTGCCCGCCCGAGAAGGTATATTCCTTCTCGTCCAAGCCAACGACAGTGTCGCCAGCCTTGGCGCGGTGAATGCGTAAGTCGCCCCTCACTTTGGCCGCGTCAAACACGTGCAAAGGGCGGTTTCTGTCGTAGGTGAAAAAGTTCGTCACATCGACAAGCTTCGAGATCGGGCGCAGGCCAATCGCCTTGAGGCGTTGTTGCAGCCACTCGGGCGAAGGCCCGTTTGTAACGCCCTTGATCAAGCGCCCCGCGAAGACATAAGCGTCGTCCGCCGCGTCCGCGTCGATGGTGACTTTGATAGGGCTTGGGAAGTTGCCTTCAACTGTCGGCGTCGCAACGGGCTTGAGCGTGCCAAGGCCGCGCGCGGCCAAGTCGATCGCGATGCCACGCACGCCCAGCGCGTCAGGGCGGTTTGGCGTGATGGCGATGTCGATAACCGGATCAACCTTCTCAGGCGCGTTCTCGGCCAGCCAGTCGATGAACTTGTCACCGATCTCGCCACTCGGCAGTTCGATGATGCCGTCATGCTCGTCAGACAGCTCCAGCTCGCGCTCGGATGCCATCATCCCGTGGCTCTCGACACCGCGAATTTTGCCCACGCTGAGCGTCATGTCGATGCCCGGCACATAGTCACCCGGTTTGCACAAGACGATGGTGATCCCCGTGCGCGCATTGGGCGCGCCGCAGACGATCTGCTTTGCGCCCTCATCGGTCTGCACCGTGCAAACGCGCAACCGGTCAGCATCAGGGTGCTGCTCGGCGTGGGTGACTTTGCCAAGGGTAAAGCTCTTGAGACGGTCAGCAGGGTTGATAACCTCCTCAACCTCAAGCCCAAGGTCTGTCAGCGCTTCGCAAATCTCGTCAACGCTGGCGCTGGTGTCGAGATGATCTTTCAGCCAAGAGAGTGTGAATTTCATGTCGTCTTCCCTTTATTGCGCGGAAGGCGCAAAAACTTTATTTCTACATCATGGCTTTCAAGACCTAACTCCCGACGAAGGTCTTTTCTAAGCTGCTGCAAGAGGGGCAGCATATCCACCTTAGCTTCTTCACTATCGATAGACATGTCTTTTGCTTTTTGAGCCGCGTCTTTAGACCCCATGAGAAACGTTGCTGCTATCGACGTTTCCAATCGCTCCAGCTGCTCGTCAGTCAACTGTCTGCGCTCAACAGCATCCTCGATGTTTCTGTAAGCTTCCATAAGATGCGAAACGGTTCTGTCCCTGCGCCGAGCCTCTTTGTCTTGTTTTAGCGCAAAGAAGTAGGTGACAGCAGAGCCGACTAAACCGGCAACTACGCCTGTCAAAAGTAATTCGAGCCACTGGTTCACCTGCTCAACCCACCATGCAGCGTCGGCACATCCAAGCTGGCAAACCCGTAGTGACGCAGCCATCGCAGGTCTGAGTCAAAGAAGGCGCGCAGGTCGGGGATGCCGTATTTCAGCATGGCGATGCGGTCGATGCCCATGCCGAAGGCGAAGCCTTGCCATTCGTTCGGATCAATGCCGCCCGCTTGCAGCACCTTGGGGTGCACCATGCCTGAGCCGAGAATTTCCAGCCAGTCATCGCCCTCGCCCACTTTCAGCGTACCGCCTTCCCATGAGCAGCGGATGTCTACCTCGGCAGACGGCTCGGTGAACGGGAAGTGGCTGGCGCGGAAGCGCAGCTCGACGTCGTCCACTTCAAAGAAGGCCTTCACAAACTCTTCGAGCACCCACTTGAGGTTGGCCATCGAGATGTCTTTATCAATCGCGAGGCCTTCAACTTGGTGGAACATCGGCGTGTGCGTCTGGTCATAATCCGCACGGTAAACACCACCGGGGCAGATGATGCGCAGCGGCGCGCCCTGCTTTTCCATCGTGCGGACCTGCACGGGGGACGTGTGCGTGCGCAAGACGTGCGGCGGGCGTTCATCGCCCTCATCGCGGTGCATATAAAACGTGTCCATCTCGGCGCGCGCCGGGTGGTGGCCGGGAATGTTCAAAGCGTCGAAGTTATACCAGTCGGTATCAATCCGCGGGCCTTCGGCCACGCCAAAACCCATGTCAGCGAAGATCGCGGTGACTTCTTCGGTGACTTGCGAAATCGGGTGAATGCTGCCCTGCCCGCGCTGACGGCTTGGCAGTGTCACGTCGAGCCATTCACTGCGCAGACGCTCATCCAAGGCGGCGTCTTCAAGCCCGGCCTTCTTGCCAGCAAGAGCCGAGTTGATCTCGTCTTTCAGCGCGTTCAGCTTGGGGCCAGCAACTTGGCGCTCTTCCGGTGTCATCTTGCCCAGCTCGCGCATTTGCAGGCTCACTTCGCCTTTTTTGCCAACGGCAGCCAAGCGCAACTCTTCGAGCGCGCTCTCATCTGTCGCAGCAGCAATCGCGGCGAGGTATTTGTCTCTTAATTCATTCATATCAGTCACCTGTTTGGCGTTCATATGCGAGTTACCCTGCCAGCGGCATTTTCGCAAGACGCGGGGAGAGGCCGCAAGGCCTGTCTTTCGCATTCTCAGCGAATTTCTCGAAAAGCCGAGTGAAAGGGCGCTGTTTGGCCCCAATCCGGCCAAGGGCTTGCCGCGCCCAATGGCGATGCTTGTGCCAGATCAACGCAAACAGAGGATTGCTGCCATGAACATGTTTCTCAAAATCGTCCCCGTCGCCGCCGTCGCCGTGGCACTCACCGCTCCGCTGGCTCAAGCGCAGCACCGCGACCAATGGATGACGACAGCCGACGGCTGCACCTATAGCCGCGTGCAAGCGCCTGGCTACCCTGCACAGTGGATGCTGGTCGGCAACCCGACGCACATCAAGCGGCCCTACGGCGGCACGCGCTGCAAGAACAGCCTCTGAGCGGATCCCCCGCTGAGAGCATCCTGCGCCCCGCTTGCCTTCCCTCAAGCGGGGCGTTTTCCTGTCACAGACCGGCCGAAACCTGACGGAGCCTCCCGCCCCAAAGCCGTGCATCTTCGATGCCCACATTTGCGTTGGGCATAGCCGGGTGACTTGGCCAAGCCAAGGCGCAATACCTAAACTGGGACTTGGTGAAGCCAAGGCACAAACCCTCTCCTCAGGCCATGCTGACCCCTCGCAACGCGCGCTGCGTTAAGTTAATTTCGGTTAAGACTTTTGCGCAAAAACGTATGCACGCGTTATGCACGCAGAGCTGCATATATAGCAGCATACCTTGGGCAGATTCGTTTCACGGTTAACGACCACGCGTTAACCTCTGAAAACGATGGGTTAGCCTCTCTGCAATCAAGCACATGTAACCTTGGTAAATGCCCGTAAAACAAGCCACATCGCACGTAAAAGCGCCGCCGAGTTTCCCCGACGGCGCTTTCAAACTCGGTTCAGACCTCTGGCTTATGCAGCCAGTGCGTTCTGAGCTTGGGCAACAATCGCACCAAATGCTTCTGGCTCATGCACGGCGAGATCGGCGAGAACCTTACGGTCAACTTCGATGCCAGCAAGGTTCAGCCCGTTGATGAAGCGTGAGTATGTCAGCGCTTCGTCGTGTGAGCGAACAGCCGCGTTGATCCGCTGGATCCAGAGCGCACGGAAGTTACGCTTACGATTCTTGCGGTCACGGGTTGCATATTGGTTGGCTTTGTCTACCGCCTGGCGCGCTACCTTGAAGGTATTCTTGCGACGGCCGTAGTAGCCTTTTGCGGCCTTGATGACCTTCTTGTGACGGGCGTGTGTGGTTGTGCCACCTTTTACTCGAGACATATCTGCTTCTCCTTAGCGCGCGTATGGCATCATGCCCTTGATGATCTTTTCATCAGGAGCGCTGAGCGTGGTTGTGCCGCGTGCATTGCGGAGGAATTTGTTTGAGCGTTTGATCATGCCGTGCTGTTTACCAGCTTGGGCTGACTTTACGCGGCCTGAGGCCGTCATTTTGAACCGCTTTTTGCAGCTCGACTTCGTCTTCATCTTGGGCATTTCCGTCTCCTTGGTTTGGGTCGGTCTAACGCGCGACTCGGCATGCCACTGTCGGCCGGTCGCACTCACGAAAGCGGCTTCTACGCCGCTCACATCATTTTTGCAAGACAGAATAAGCCGTTAGTTCACATATTTCGCGATGACTTTGACAACGACGTCCGGCACCTGATCTATCGAGTAACCGCCAGGTTTCTGGGAAGCCGCATAGGCAACCAAAGCCCCGCCAGCAATCAGCGCGATCGCCGCCACACGCGGAGTACGATTGTCCGATATTGCAGAAACCACAGCGGGCACTGAAAACACAGCCACGATGAGGCCAATCACCAAGTAGAGATCATAGTCCACAGCCAGCTCCAAATTTCAAAACAATACAGGCAGCTTACTCCGGATCGGAGGCGAAAATCAAACTTTCATCACAGGGGGCAACGCGCAGAATGTTTGTCGTACCTGGCACATTAAACGGCACACCCGCCGTCACAACGATCTGGTCGTCGGGGCCGGCAAAGCCAGCGGCCCTCGCAGAGCGGGCGGCGTTGACAACCGCTTCCTTAAAGCGTGTCACCTCCCCTGTCATGATGCAGTTCGTGCCCCAACTGAGCGCCAGCCGCCGCGCCGTTCCGCGCAGGCTGGTCATCGCGATAATCGGCACGCGCGGGCGCTCGCGGGCTGTCAGCAAAGCCGTGGTGCCTGACTGCGTGAAACAACAGATCGCCTTGATATCAGTCGTTTCGGCGATCTCGCGTGCGGCAGCCACGATGCCATCTGCCACGCTTTCGCGTTTGGCAGTGCGCGACGCTTCGATGACTTCGCGGTAGGTCGGATCGCCCTCAACTTCGATGGCGACATTGCTCATGGTTTGCACCGCTTCAATCGGGTAATCGCCTGCTGCTGACTCCGCCGAGAGCATGATCGCATCAGCACCCTCATAGATGGCTGTTGCAACATCGGAAACTTCGGCGCGGGTTGGCATCGGGCTTTCGATCATGCTTTCCAGCATTTGTGTGGCCACGATAACGGGCTTGGCAGCCGCGCGGCAGCGGCGCACGAGGCGCTTCTGAATGGGCGGCACATTCTGCACCGGAAGCTCTACGCCCAAGTCGCCACGGGCGACCATGATGCCGTCGGACACCGCGAGAATCTCCTCAAACGCGCTCACCGCTGAAGGCTTTTCGATCTTGGAGAGAACCGCCGCGCGCCCCTTCACAAGCGAGCGCGCCTCTTCAACATCGGCAGCACGCTGAACAAAGGACAGCGCCACCCAGTCAACGCCAAGCCCGCAGACAAACTCAAGGTCTGCACGGTCTTTCGCTGACAGAGCGGCAAGCGGCAAGAGAACGTCTGGCACGTTGACACCCTTACGGTTCGAAATTGTCCCGCCCGCGATGACAACGCAATTCGCAAAGTCTTCACCATGCTCCACGACACGCAGCTTGATCTTGCCGTCGTTCACCAACAACGTCGCACCGCTCTCAAGCGCTTTAAAAATCTCGGGGTGTGGCAGGCAAACGCGGGTCGCATCGCCTTCGGCCTTGTCCAGATCAAAACGGAAAGCCTGGCCTTCAACCAATTCTTCTTCAGGCTTTGCAAAGGTTCCAACCCGCAGTTTCGGCCCCTGTAAGTCGGCCAGTATGCCGATGGGGCTATCAAGCTCACGCTCGATCTCGCGGATGATCCTGTGACGTTCGCGAATTTCGTCATGCGCGCCGTGGCTCATGTTGAGGCGGAACACGTCGGCCCCTGCTTCGTGCAGCGCTTTGATCATCGCGTAGTCATCGGAGGCAGGGCCAAGCGTCGCCACGATCTTTACATTTCTGAGACGTCTCATATGTTTTGCCCTTCTTCAGCATTTACTTGAGACATGTCATTGCACTGCAGCCTCATTTAGGTTTGTTTATCGCTTGAATACGACAGCGAGACAACAGCTTGCGATAAGGACATATCTTGGAAGATTTCAACGCATTCGAGACGCAAGGCCATGAGCGCCCTTCACGGTGGCTTGTGACATGCGACCACGCCGCAAACACGGTGCCTCACGAAGTGAACAGTGGCACACTCGAGTTACCAGAAAGTGAAATGGCGCGGCATATTGCGTTCGATCTGGGTGCTAAGGGCGTGGCCTTGCGGCTCGCCGAGTGCCTTGACGGGCCTTTCGTGTGCGCCAATTTTTCCCGCTTGGTGATTGACCCGAACCGAGGCCTCGATGACCCGACGCTTATCATGAAGCTCTATGACGGAACCATCATTCCCGCCAATCATCCGATGCCTGAACGCGAACGCCAACGCCGGATCGATGCCTATTGGCAGCCATATCACACCGCCTACGAAACGCTCGCCAGTCGCCGCGACGACACTGTTATTGTGGCGATACACTCCTTCTCGCCCAAGCTCAACGGGCGCGCACCACGGCCTTGGGAGATCGGCGTTTTACACGCGGGCGAGTGCGCCCTTGGCCCCGCCCTTATCAAACGTCTGCAGCAAGAGGCTGACCTCTGCGTCGGAGATAACGAACCCTACGCCGGACACCTGCCCGGAGACGCGGTTGACCAGCACGCGCTTCAAAAGGGTCGCCCGAATGTGCTGATTGAATTGCGCCATGACGTGATCGAAACCCCCGCACAACAACAGGCTTGGGCCGAACGGCTTGCGCCTATTCTGGCCGAGGTTCTCGCCGAGACCGGCCTTTGAACCCAAAATAGGAGCGTCACTATGGACGAGCAAACACAGATCGAAATCGAAGCCGCCGCTTTTCGTGCCCTGCGCAAACACCTGATGGAAGACCGCCCCGATGTGCAAAACATCGACTTGATGAACCTTGGCGGCTTCTGCCGGAACTGCCTGAGCCGTTGGTATCAGGAAGCGGCCAATGAGCGCGGCATCGAGATGTCAAAGGACGAGGCCCGCGAGATCTATTACGGGATGAGCATGGATGAGTGGAAAGCCAAGTATCAAACCGGCGCCTCACCGGAAAAGCAGGCTGCGTTTGAAGTCGCGTTCAAAGAGAACGTGACAGACAAGGCAGGCAAATAGAAAAGGCGCGCCAAGCATTGTTAGCGCGCCCTGTTTTGTCTGCCGTCTTTGCCTGCTGTCTCGCGTGATTTAAACGGCGGCTTTGAGGCTTTCTTCAAGGTAAATCTCGCGCAGGCGCTTGGCCACTGGCCCGGGCGTTCCGTCACCAAGCGATGCACCGTCGATCTCGACAACAGGCATGACGAAGGCGCTTGCAGATGTGGTGAAAGCCTCGTCGGCCTCCTGCGCTTCGGCAATCGTAAAGCTGCGCTCTTCAACTTGCATTTGCGCCTCTTTGGCCATGCGCAGAACAGCCGCGCGGGTGATGCCGTGCAAGATGTCGTTTGACAGCTGGCGCGTGATGATCGTGTTGCCTTTCACGATGTAAGCGTTGTTTGACGTGCCTTCAGTCACCATGCCGTCTTCAACAAGCCACGCGTCGTCGCAGCCGGCTTTCTTGGCCATCATCTTGCCCATCGACGGGTAAAGCAGCTGCACTGTTTTGATGTCACGGCGGCCCCAGCGGATGTCTTCGATCGAGATAACCTTGGCGCCCTTCTTGGCGGCGGGGTTGTCCGCAAGGCCAGGTTTGTTTTGGGTAAATAGCACGATTGTCGGCTTGGTTGTTTCCGGATCGGGGAACACAAAGTCGCGGTCACCGTCAGATCCGCGGGTGATCTGGAGGTAGACAAGGCCTTCGTCGATTTCATTGAGGCGCACCAACTCACGGTGAATCTCCAGCAACTCGTCCATGTCACATGGCTGTTGCATGTCCAGCTCGCTCAGCGAACGCTCAAGGCGCACAGCGTGGCCTGCAAAGTCGATCAACTTGCCACCAAGAACAGATGTCACCTCATAGACACCATCTGCCATCAGAAACCCGCGATCAAAGATCGAGATTGTGGCTTCTGTCTCAGGCACATAGGCGCCGTTTACGTATACGGTTCTTGTCATGGTCTATCCCCAAAGTTCTGGTTTCGGCGGGTGAACGCCGTGTTCGTCAAATTGCAACGGTGTGGCACGGTCTTCCGCCAGAAGGAGCGGGCCGTCAAGGTCTGTCACCATCGCGCCTTGCGCAACGAGTGTCGCGGGCGCCATGGCCAGCGAGGTGCCAACCATGCAGCCAACCATCACTTTGTAGCCTTCGGCAAGCGCGGCCTCCCGCAGCTTGAGCGCCTCGGTGAGGCCGCCTGTTTTGTCGAGTTTGATGTTCACAACGTCATACTTGCCCTTCAGTTCAGGCAGGCTCGCGCAGTCATGTGCGCTTTCGTCGGCGCAGACGGGTACGGGCCTGTCGATGCCGATCAGGCCTTGGTCATCAGCGGCAGGCAAAGGCTGCTCGACGAGCGCCACACCAAGGCGCTGCAAGTGCGGCACCAAGTCAAGATAGACATCACGCGACCAGCCTTCATTGGCGTCGATGATGATTTCTGATTTCGGTGCACCAGCACGAACGGCTTTAAGGCGCGGCATGTCATCAGGCGTGCCGAGTTTGATCTTTAGGAGCGGGCGGAATGCGTGCTTAGCTGCCTGCTCTTGCATCTTTTCGGGCGTATCGAGCGACAGGGTGTAAGCCGTGATCTCGGGCTTGGGCGCAGGCAAGCCTGCCAGCTCCCACACGCGTTTGCCAGCGGCTTTGGCCTCCATATCCCACAGGGCGCAATCAACAGCGTTGCGCGCCGCCCCCGCGGGAAGAAGGCCGTAAAGCGCTTCTCGGTCAAAGCTCTCTGGTAAGCCCATTATTTCGGCTGTCACACTTTCGAGCGTCTCGCCATAACGGGCATAGGGCACGCATTCGCCCCAGCCCTCATGCGCGCCGTCTTGCAAGCGAACGGTGAGCACCTTGGCTTCGGTGCGCGAGCCACGCGAAATTGTAAAAACTTGCGCGAGCTTGAAGCTCTCGGCTGTGACATTGATTTTCATCTGTGGCTCTCTCCGTGCGGCTAGTTCCTTCATGTCATATCGGCGAGGGCATCCACAAGTTTCTCTGCGCCAAAGCGGAACGGGTCAGTGGCGGGAAGGCCAAGATCGGCTTCGACTTTCGCCAAGTAGGCCTTCGCATCAGCTTCAGCCATATGCTGCGTATTGATCGAGTAGCCGATGACTTTGCAGGCTGGGTTCGCAACTTTTGCAAGCGCCAGCGCCATGTCACGCACCTCTTCAAGCTTGGGCAGGCTATAGCTGGGCAGACCGCGCATGTGCTCTCGCGTTGGTTCGTGGCAGACGACAAGTGCATCAGGCTGCCCGCCGTGGATCAGCGCCATCGTCACGCCCGAATAGGAGACGTGGAACAGGCTGCCTTGGCCTTCGATAATGTCCCAGTGGTCGTCATCGTTGTCGGGTGTCAACCACTCGACCGAGCCTGCCATAAAGTCGGCGATTACAGCGTCCAGCGGCACGCCATCGCCCGTGATTAGGATACCGGTCTGGCCGGTGGGACGGAATGTAGCTTTCAAGCCGCGCTCTTTCATGCCCTGCTCAAGGCAGAGGCCGGTATACATTTTGCCCACCGAGCAATCTGTCCCCACTGGCAGCACACGTTTGCCTTTGCGTTTGATACCGTTGGCAATGGGATAATCAACTTCTGGTATTCGCACGTCGTGCAACTGCTGGCCTGTCGCTTCCGCGACGGCAACCAGATCAGCCTCATCACGCAAGAGGTTGTGCAGGCCAGAGGCAAGATCAAAACCTTCTTCCAAGGCCATGACGAGCACTTTCTTCCATTCCTGACTAATAATACCGCCGCGGTTGGCAACTCCGATAACAAGTGTCTTGGCCCCTGCGGCTTTGGCTTCGGCGAGCGTCATATCTGACAAGCCCATGTCGGCTTTGCAGCCCTCCATGCGGAACTGCCCGATAGCGTTTTCCGGACGCCAGTCTTTTATGCCTTGTGCAACTTTGGCAGCGAGCTGGTCTGGCGCGTCGCCGAGGAACAGGAGGTAAGGAGTCTGAATCATTTGGCAGCCTTTCATGAGAGTTACGCGTGTTTTCGCCCAGTTTCAGGGGGATTTGATTGTGAAATCGGTGTCTTGCTCCAAAACTGAGGCAATATTTTCGACGTTTTGCCAAATTTGCCGAAGAATATTGCGCCAAGTCGGAAAATGCTGCACTTGCAAAATCGCCTTGCGGAGCGATGCGCAATTTAATATCGCTTCACTCAAGATAAACGCAACTTCCTTACTCGAAAGGCGTCGAAATGAGTTTTCGTATTCAACCCGCTGCACCTGCACGTCCGAATCGCTGTCAGTTGTTTGGCCCAGGCTCAAACACCAAGCTATTTGCCAAGATGGCGGCCAGTGCTGCTGACGTTATCAACCTTGATCTTGAAGATTCTGTTGCCCCATCGGACAAGGACGCTGCCCGCGCCAATGTCATCGACGCGCTCAACACGATCGACTGGAACAGCAAGTATATGTCTGTGCGCATCAACGGCCTCGACACGCCCTACTGGTATCGAGACGTTGTTGACCTGATGGAACAAGCCGGCGACCGTATTGACCAGATCATGATCCCCAAGGTCGGCTGCGCAGCCGATGTCTACGCTGTCGACGCGCTGGTCACAGCGATCGAACGTGCCAAGGGCCGCACCAAGCCGATCAGCTTTGAAGTCATCATCGAAAGCGCGGCGGGCCTCGCCCATGTCGAAGAGATCGCGGCCTCAAGCCCGCGCCTGCAAGCGATGAGCCTCGGCGCAGCCGACTTTGCGGCCTCAATGGGCATGCAAACAACGGGTATCGGCGGCACGCAGGAGAATTACTACATGCTCCACGGCGACACACGCCACTTCTCTGACCCGTGGCACTGGGCGCAAACCGCCATCGTTGCGGCCTGCCGCACACACGGCGTTCTGCCCGTCGACGGCCCGTTCGGCGACTTCAGCGATGACGAGGGCTACATCGCCCAAGCCAAACGCAGCGCAACGCTGGGCATGGTCGGCAAATGGGCGATCCACCCCAAGCAGATCGCGCTGGCCAACGAGGTGTTTACACCCTCCGAGGAAGCCGTCGCAGAGGCACGCGAAATCCTGGCTGCGATGGAAACAGCCAAGGCCAACGGCGAAGGCGCAACCGTCTACAAAGGCCGCCTTGTGGACATCGCGTCGATCAAACAGGCCGAAGTGATCGTCGCGCAGTCAGAGCTGATCGCTGCCGGTTAACCTTTGGCGTTCTGGCTGAAACGGCCAGTGCCTACGGTATGCATAACGCAGTGCAGCTTTCCGTGCATAACGCGTGCATACGTTTTGAGGGGCCCCTTGTGGGCCCCTCTTTCGTTAACACAACGCGCGTTATGCAGCTGCGGCATGAGGGGCGCCTTCTGAGTAGTGAACTGTTGCTGTGCGGGACTTTTCCGACCTTCGCCGCATCTGCACAAATGGCCGGTTTTAGTTTCCATGCGGCCTAGGAGACTGTATGGATTAGTTAGCAATGTTCAACAAGGTTATGACGGCTCAGATGACCTCTAGTTTACTATTTGAAGGACAAAAATGTTAGACAACGATTATTTGGCGCGCCTGCCAAAAAATAAACTACTTGCCGCCAATCAGATATGTACTGACTACTTTGAACAGAACCTGAAAGAAGATGCTGGGAATGTAGCGTTCACTTTGAAAATCCTGCTGGAAGGTGTCGTGCCGGACATTGAACAGGATATCCGACCGGAAATAGACGCCAGTTTTGCAGGCTTTGACATAAGACGTCTAATTCTAGGACGACCCTCAGATCAGAAAAAAATATTCCTGATCCATAGATATGTGAAGGCGTTGTTGGCCCGCGAGACAATCGAAAACCCTAGTCTCATCAACACGTTTCTCATTAGTCTGTCTTCTGAAGAGAAGGGAAAAATTGATGCTTTGCTCTCAGATATCAGGAATATTATCCGTGAAAGCACGGCCATTACCGACGAGTTTAAGAGGCGGTTACTCAAGGTAGTGAACTCACTACAAGCGGAGTTAGACAAGGAGTATAGCGACTACCGAGTATTCCTCGATGGAATGGTCGAAGTCAGCGAAGCTGTCGGCGAAGCAGGTGAAAACGTCAAGCCAGTCTTTGATCGTGTCAAAGAATTGTTTGGTATTGCGGATAAGGTTCGAAAGACAAAGGAAGCACTAGAAGCTCCGATGAAACCCGCGGCTCTACCAACTCCGCCAAAGCAATTACCCTCACCAGAAGCTACCGATGATGATCAGAACGAGTAGCCCAAGATTAGCCTCTCTCTTGGTCCAACTGGACGTTTAGACATGGCGCAGCATTCGGCACTAAGGGCTCATTGCAGTCATTCGCCGCACCTTGTTAAGATGGCCGTTAAACAGACGACGCGGCCATCCAAGAGGGGTTACGCAACGTCTGCTTAACGGCCATTACAGCCTGATGAGCGGGCTTGTTTGGGAAAGCGGCCGCAAAGCGGGCTCTAAAAGCTATTCCTTCACGGTTTTCCGGAACAGGGATTGCGCGGTGTAAACCAAAATAGCGGCCCCGACGGCGCCAACTGCTGCGATCCCCAGCACGACGATCACGTCAACCGGCCCGCCGATGTCACGAAAGCCCGAGTGCGTGACCGCCTGCACAAACAGCACCGCCGCGACAGCGCCGAAGGGCATTGAAAGCTGCGCCAACAGGAACTTGCGCATCGACATCGCCCTGTCGCGGACGAGCACGTAGAAATACGCCAGAGTGACGACAACAGCCGCCACAACCATCGCCCAGAACAGCCCGCGCCCGAAGATTTCTTCGAACACTGCGATCATCGTTCCAAAAGTGAGTTGTTCCATTGTGTGCTCTCCTCAGGCCTTGCCGCGCAGCATGGCGTTATACGTTGCTTTCAGGGCGACTTCTTTCATCAGCCAGCTTATCCACAGCTCTTCGAGCGGGGCGATCACCCCGGGGAAAGACGGCGTCAGATTGTTGTTGTAATCAAACTCGACCAGCATGGCGCGGCCGACGCGGGTGATCAGCGGGCAGGAAGTGTAGCCGTCGTATGAGGCGGTGCCTTCCTGGCCTTCGATGGCGGCGATGAGGTGGTCTTCGACCACGGGCACTTGCCACTTCACCGATGCCGCCGTTTTGCCTTTGGGCACACCGGCCACGTCGCCCAAGGCAAAGATCTCGGGGTAGCGCAAGTGTCGCAACGAGTGTTTATCGGCTTCGACCCAGCCTTGGTCTGTCCACTTGTCTGCCCAGCTCAGGCCTGACTGGCGGATCACGTCGGGCGCGCGTTGCGGCGGGATGACGTGCAGGTAGTCGTAGGCCAGCTCCTTGTCGCCCTCCGGCGTTGCAAAGGTGGCGCGTTTGCTGCCCGGATCAACGGCTTTCAGAACGTGGCTGTAATGCGCCGCGATCCCACGATCCTCAAACAGCATGCGGACTTTTTCGGAGACAATTGGCACGCCGAACAGTGAGTTGTTGTTGGCTGCGTAGTGCATTTCGTGTTTGCCAGCGCCTGCGGTGCGCTTGGCGATGTCTTCAATGAGAAACGTGTGCTTGAGCGGTGCGCCTGCGCATTTCATCTCGGTGGCGGGGCGGGTGAACACGCCAGTGCCGCCGTCTTCGGCGAACTTTGACGCCGCCTGCCACGTTTTGGCGGCATATTGCGGCCCCGCATAGAGCGCGCCGATGCCGTTGGTGCCGACCAGATCAAGCGAGAAGCCTTCGATGGCGTCGTGATCCAGCACAAGGCCCGGAGCGACGACGAGAAAGTCATAAGGCACCGTCAGGCCGCCTGTCGCGCTGACAGTTTTTGCGACCGGATCAATCGCGGCGGCGGCTTCGGGGATCAACCTGATGTCTTTGGGGAGCCATTGTGTTGTCTTTGACTGCGTGTAGGACGCGGGCTTGAGCCCCGCTGCCACGAGCGACAAGCCGGGCTGATAAAGGTGCTCGGCGCTTGGATCGAGGATGGTGATATCGGCTCCGTCTAGCCGCTCAACCAGGCGGTTGGCCAGCGAGGTGCCGGCCGCCCCTGCCCCTATGAAAACAATACGGGCTTTTGTTTGCAGCTTCGCGGCCTGCGCTGGTTGAAGGGCCGCAGCTGTTGCGATCCCGCCTGCGACAAGGCCCATGAAGCCGCGTCGCGATGTGTTGAATTTGGTGTGGTCAGTCACGTCTTTTCCCTTCCGTGGAGCCCCTGCGCCCCTCAAGGAACAGGGGCCAATGGCTTCTTTAGAAGCTCATGACAGTCGTGTCGTCGGCGACGATGGCTGCGCCCATCGCGTTCGGCGCGGCAGCGGTTACACCATCAAGCAGAACGGAGGCATCCGCCGCTTTGCCGGGTAGGTAGATCGCGCAGACCTGCACTTTGAGACCCTGCTTTTCCATCAGCATCTTCATCAGGCCTTGCGGGCTGGCATTCTTCGGAGGTTGTCCGGCAGTTGCCTCGGCGGGGGCCTCTTTGAGGGCGATGTCCCCGGCAGGGCCACAGAGCAGCACTTCGGCCTGCGCCCCTGCTGCCATGGCGTTCATGGTCAGAACCATGGCCATCAGTTGGGTTTGTGGCTCGGGGGCTGTCAGGATCGTGATCAGCTTGTTGGGGCCGTCGGCTTGGGCCGTTGTTGCCATGCCAAGGGCAAGAGCAGAGGCTGTCAGGATATTTGTGAGGCGCATTTGGAGGCTCCTTTTATGCGTTGAAATTTGTTGCAGATGGTTGGCTTGGCGGCTCGGCGAAGACAGCGCCGAGCCCTGTGTCTAGGTGTTGTCGTTCTGGCTTTGATTGCCGTTGGCGATGGTGCGTTCGTCTTCTTTCAGCTCAAGCCACATCGCGTTCATCACGGCGAAAATGGCGGCCAGCGGCAGGCCAAGTATCCATGCGAAATACCACATAGGGTGTCCTTTCTTCAGTAAACGGAGTGTGAGTTTTCAGAGACGTCGGCTTCCGTGACCTTGCCCCAGAGCACTTTGTAAACCCATGCGGTATACATCAGGATCAGCGGCATGAAGATCACGGCGGCAACCAGCATGACGAACAATGTCAGGTGCGACGATGAGCTGTTCCAGACCGTCAGCGATGACTGCGGGTCGCTCGATGAGGGCATGATGAACGGGAACATTGTCAGCCCGACCGAGGAAATCACCCCGAAGATCGACATCTTGGAGAACAAGAGCGTCGAGACTTCGCGGCCCGCGCGCAGGCCAAGGAACGTGAGCCCGCCCCCGAGGAAGCCCATGATCGGTGCGATCATGATCCACGGGCGGTCAGCGTAAGCTGTCAGCCAGCTCGCGCTGCGCTCGACGTCAAAGTGCAGCGGGTTTGACGGCCCGCCTGTGACGTAGTCGCCCACGATGCGGAAGCCCTCGACGCCCACAGCAAGCCACACACCTGCCAAGGCGTAGGCGCCCATGGCGACCAATGCCGCGACTGAGCCGTAGGCGCGTGCGCGGGTTTGCACCGCACCCTCGGCTTTCAAAGTGAGCCACGCCGCACCGTGCATTAGAAGCATCGCAAGAGACACCACACCCGCCAGGATCGAAAACGGATCAAGCAGGCCGATAAACTTCATATACCAAGCGCCCTCATAGATGGTGTGCAGATCGTCGGTGAAGTGGAACGGCACGCCCTGAATGACGTTGCCAACGGCGACACCAAAGAGCAGCGCAGGCACAGCCCCGCTGATGCAGAGGGCCCAGTCCCAAGCCGAGCGCCAGCGCGCGTCGTCGCGCTTTGAGCGGTACTTGAACGCCACAGGGCGCACGATAAAGGCCGCAAGGATGACAAACATCGCCAGATAGAAGCCCGAGAAGCTCACCGCGTAGAGCGGTGGCCAAGCAGCAAAGATCGCACCACCGCCAAGGATAAACCAGACTTGGTTGCCCTCCCAGACAGGGCCAACCGTGTTGATCGCCACGCGGCGCTCGACGTCGGTTTTGCCCACGAAGGGCAGTAACGCGCCAACCCCCATGTCAAACCCGTCGGTTAGCGCAAATCCGATCAGCAGGACGCCCAGCAGCCCCCACCAGATCAAGCGCAGCATTTCATAACTCATAAGTTCATGCAGGATCATGTTTTTTACTCCGCAGGTGTTGCGATGGCGTCAGCATTGCGCCGGCCTGCCAATCGGTCTTGGTGACGTTTGTTCCACGCGTTGGTTTCTTCCACGTCCTGATAGGGGCCTTTGCGGATGTATTTCAGCATCAGCCCCATCTCGACGATGAAAAGGATGGTGTAGAAGATCACAAAGCCCGCGAGCGTCAGGGCAACCTCTGTAATCGACAGCGCCGAGACAGACATGGCCGTTGGCAACACGCCATCGACTGTCCAGGGTTGGCGGCCAAATTCGGCGACAAACCAGCCCAACTCCGCGGCGATCCAAGGCGCCGGTATCATCCAGACCGCCATGTGCAGTGCGGGTCTCGGGAAGTTCATCCCCTTGAAGGACGCACGGTAGAAGAAGTAGGCCATTGTCCCGATGAAGCCAAAGCCCAGCGCGACCATAAGGCGGAAGGCCCAGAACAGTGGCCAGACGGTTGGCACCGTGTCATTCGCCGCCAACTTGATCTGCTCTTCAGAGGCATCCAGAGGGTTGTCGACATATTTCTTGAGCAGATAGGCAAAGCCGAGATCTGCCGAATGCGCTTCAAATTGGGCTGTCATCGCCGGGTCTGCGTTGTCGCGCTTTTCGCGCACGTCAAGCAGCGCTTCGTAGGCGATCATGCCAGAGCGAATGCGCTCTTCAGCAGTTGCCACAAGGTCGTTGATGCCGGGAATCTCGGTTGTTAGCGAGCGTGTGCCGATCAGCCCCATCGCCCAAGGAATTTCGATCGCGTAATGCGTCTCGCGCGCCTCTTGGTCGGGGAAGCCGATCAGGTTGAACGGCGCCGGAGCGTCGTGGGTTTCCCACATCGCCTCGATCGCGGCGAGCTTCATTTTCTGGCTGTGCGTGGCTGAATAGCCTGACTCGTCGCCCAGCAGCACAACCGAGAAGGCAGAGGCAAGGCCAAAGGCCGCAGCGACTGTCATCGAGCGGCGCGCCAGCTCGACGTGGCGGTTGCGCAGCAGATACCACGCCGAAACGCCCAGCACGAAGACCGAGGCTGTGACGTAGCCCGCCGAAACGGTGTGCACGAATTTGGCCTGCGCCACTTCGTTGAACAGAACCGCGAAGAAATCTGTCATCTCCATGCGCATGGTCATCGGGTTGAACTCAGCCCCGACCGGGTTTTGCATCCAGCCGTTGGCGATCAGGATCCAGAGAGCCGAAAAGTTGGAGCCGATGGCAACCAGCCACGCGACAACCAAGTGTGCGACTTTGCTCAGCTTGTCCCATCCGAAGAAGAACAGGCCAACAAATGTCGCCTCAAGGAAGAAGGCCATCAGCCCTTCAAGCGCGAGAGGCGCGCCGAAAATGTCGCCAACATAGTGGCTGTAGTAACTCCAGTTCATTCCGAACTGGAACTCCATCGTGATCCCTGTTGCGACGCCAAGGGCAAAGTTGATGCCAAACAGCATGCCCCAGAACTTTGTCATTTGCCGCCAGATCGGGCGGTTGGTCATAACATAGACCGTCTCCATGATTGCCACGAGGACCGAGAGGCCCAAAGTCAGCGGCACAAAGAGGAAGTGATACATGGCTGTCGTCGCAAATTGCAGGCGCGACAGCTCGACGATACCGAATTCCATATCTACAGCTCCGTTTTTCGAAGGGGCGAATCCCTTCGAGTTAAATTCCGATATTGGCATGTAAGCAGATTGCGGGTTTTTAGAATTGATCTAAATCAAAAACATATATTTTAAATATGCCTTAAAGAAGAGGCACAGTTTTATCGGCAAATTTAATCTCAACATCTTGATGAGCGGCGATCAATATGGCGGCTTCTGGCAGAAAGTGCCGGATGCCTTGCATGGCTTTGAGAGCGGTTTGAGCGTCCAGCCCCTCTGTTGGCTCGTCCAAAAGCAAAACCTGCGGACGCTTGAGGAGTACGCGCGCCAAGGTGAGCCTGCGGGCTTCCCCGCCAGACAGTGCCTGCCCGCGAGGGCCAAGGGCTGTGTCCAACCCGTCGCGCATTTTGAGTGTCGCACCAAGTTGCACCACGTCCAACACCTGCCAGAGGCCCGCATCGTCGCAGTCCGGCGCCGCAAGCTGCAAAGCCTGGCGCACTGTGCCTGACATCAGCGCACTGCGCTGGGGGAGAAGCGTTACAGCGTGACGAAGCGCTTGCTCGTCCCAGTCATCAACAGGTTGGCCCCCTAGGGTGATGGCCCCTTCTACAACTGGGTGCAGCTGCGCTATGGCCAGCAGAAGTGTTGACTTGCCTGCGCCACTTGGCCCCGTCAGGGCAACGGTTTCACCCGCAGCAAGCCTGAAACTTATGTCTTTGACGAATGGCTCCTGCGTCATTGGGCGGTGCAGTGTCACGTTGTCAAACTCCAAAGGCAGCACCGACTTCACTGGCCTCACTGGCGCAGTGCCCGTGATCTCGGCGGGTTCAACCAAGTCGCGTGACACCCGACGAGCAGCTTCGGCCATGCGCCCTATCTCGCTTGCAGCGCGACGCATAGGAGCAATGGTTTCTGCCAAAGCCAGGGTCGCAAAAAAGCCCAATGCAACAAAGGCGGGTGCAATTGCCCCTGCCTGTGCCATCAGGATGCCAAGCCACAGACTTCCGCCTGCGACGACGTAGGCGAGCATCTGGATCGCCGCGCCCGCGAGACGTTCGGCTTTGTCCTGCTGCCGTCGTAGCTCAAGGCGGCGGGTGTCGGCGGCCATGGTTGCCTTGGCTTGTGTCGTCAACCGGCCATAGACTGTCAAGTCAGCACGGGCGCGGATGAGATCGATCAAGCGCGCGCGAAACGCCTGAGCGGCGACTTCTGCACGACGAGACAGCGGGGCAGCCGTGCGCATGGTGAGCCCAAAAATTGCAGCTATCCCGAACGAATAGCCCAGCAAAACCCAGAGCGCGACAGGCAAGCCGACGAGCGCCCATAGCGCCGCAAATGAAATGACCTGCGTCGTCAGCCCCGCCAATACGGGCAACACCAAACGCAGCGGCACACCGTCAAGCGCGTCAACGTCGGCGGTTAAGCGGTTCAACGCCTGTGCACCCCTGAGCTGCACCAGTCGCGTGTAAGGCGCTGTTAGCAATCGGCTCAGAAGACGCGCACGCAAAACTTCAAGCGCTCTTAGGGTTGCGTCATGTGTCAAAACCCGTTCGCCATAGCGCGCAGCTGCACGGCCAAGGGCGAGAAACCGCACCATCGCCGAGGGACGGAAAACGTCAAAGACAGCCCCCACTCCTGCAAGCCCAGCTGCCGCGGCGGCTGTGATGAACCAACCAGACAGACCGAGCAGGGCCGCGCCCATGATGAGAACGATGGCACTGAGCAAAGCACCCCGCCAGAAGGCCACGGGATGTTCACTCTGGATCAATATAAAAACCTGCCAGAGATGTCTCATACGTCACCTCCTAGCTTGATGATCCGGTCCATGCGCGCGGCGAGGTTGCTATCATGCGTTGCCACAACGAGCGTCGCGCCTCGTTTGGCCTGCGCCAGGAGGCCGTTGGTCACAGCTTGGGCTGTGGCTGCGTCCAGATCGGCGGTCGGCTCATCCGCGAGGATAACGTCAGGTGCGCCGTATATGGCACGGGCCAGTGTCAGTCGCCGCGCTTCACCGCCAGACAGCCCGCCTCCGGTTTCGCCCAAACGGGTGTTGAGCCCCTGCGGCAGGGCGGCCACAACGTCAGAAACCGCGGCTTGTTGCAACGCTTGCGCGGCGTCGCCCTGACGGCCAAGCGTCAGGTTTTGACGCAGGCTGGCATTCAGGAAATGCGGTAATTGCGGCATCCAGCCAACCTGTGCGCGCCAAGCGTCAGCTGTTTGGGCTGACAGCGGGGTGCCGGCAACCGTCACCGCGCCTGAAGTTGGCGCCAAAAGTCCGGCCATAAGGCGCAAAACCGTCGTTTTGCCAGCGCCGCTCGGGCCGACCAAAGCGACAGTCTCGCCTGCCTCGATAGCGATGTCTGGAAGCCTGAGCCCGCTGAGAAGAGCGCAGCCTCTCAGGCGGATCGTGGCTGGTCCCGACAAAGGCGTCGCAGGCCCGCCCTCTCCGAGCACTGAAGCTGTCTCGCCCGCGTCCCACTCGGAAAGCTCTTTGGCGACAGCCTCGGCAGAAGCCTTGTCGTGCCAAGCGCCTGAAAGGTCACGAAGTGGCTGGTAGTATTCCGGCGCCAGCAAGAGCAGGAAAATGCCGGCCTCCGGCGTCAGCGCAGCGCCCCATGTGCCAAATTCGAGCACGCCGAGTAAGGAAAACCCGACGTAGACCGCCACCATGGCAACGCCAATTGCGGCGAACAACTCAAGCACAGTTGACGACAAAAAGGCGACACGCAGCACAGCCATGGTGCGCTGGCGCAGGTCTCCGGCCTGACTTGAAAACTCTGCCATTACAGTTTGGTTTGCTCCCAACAGGCGGATGTCAACCAGCGCCGAAAGTCGCTCGACCAGCATGTCGTTGAGACTGCCGATCTCTGACATCTGTCGTTCGCTGGCCTCCTTCGCGGCAAACCCGACCAGCGCCATAAATACCGGAATAAGGGGGCCGGAGATCAGCAAGACAAGCGCCGCGGCCCAAGACTGCGTGAGGGTCAACGCGAAAATCACGATGGGCAGCACCATAACCCGCGCTTGCGCAGGCGCATACCGCGTCACATAAGGCCCGAGCATATCAAGCTTTTCGCTGGCCAACGCAGAAATGCTCCCTGCGCCACCAAACGGGCTGTTCGCGGCGCGTTGTGCCTCGGTGTCCACGATCCGCGCGCGTGCAGCAATAATGGCCGCTTCGGCGGCATTGTCCGCTTGGGTTTCCGAGAGCATTCCGAGAAACGCGCGCAGCCCTCCGAGTATGATGTAGCTCGCACCGACCAAGCCTGCCGAAATGTCGGCACCGCTCAGCAGACTGCCCAAAGCATAGGCCACGATTGCGGCCTGCATTGGCCATATCAAGCCTGCAAGCACAGACGGAACACTGGCACGCCAACGAAGCCGCGGCTCAGTTGCTGTCCAGATGCTCAAAGCGCTTATGGCCTTGCCCGGAGCCTGCTTTTTGGGTGTCACCACAAGACCCTTTTAATGTGAATCTAAGATGCTTGTTATATGGTTTGCGCTTAACAAAAGCTGATCTGGATCAAACTTCTCTACATTTCTCAAGCGTGAGGCCGCACCATGGCAAGCCGCGTTGCGCGCTTTCAGGATATCACATCTTGAGACGTGGCCAGCCTTATTTCCACTTGGTCGGCGCGACGTAGGCCATACCCTCATCAAGGCTGACCATCACTTCGCCGTCCTGGATGTTGACTTGCAGTTTCATCGAACGGCTGGCCAGTTTTGCCAGCTCGGCAGTGTCTTTTTCGGAGAAGTTGACGACTTCAAGGTTGTCAAATCGCGTGGTGCTACCTTTGAGCTTGTCCCACCACATTTCGGCTGTTCTGCCGCCGTAGCTATAGACGATAACCTTGCCCGCCTTGCCGCAAGACTGGCGAATGATCTTCTCGCTCGGAAGGCCCAGCGCGACCCATAGTTCAAGCTCGCCACCGAGGGATTTTTGCCAGATGTCCGGCTCGTCGTCTGTTGACAGGCCCTTTGTCATTTCGAGTTGCTCATGGGCATTCAACGCAAAGGCCAGAATGCGCACCATCATGCGTTCATCCGTCTCTGACGGGTGTTTGGCGACTGTCAGCTTATGGGTCTCGTAGTAGTGACGGTCCATGTCAGAAACGGAGAGTTCAACTTTATAGATCGTGGCTTTTTGTGCCATGAGAGGCCCCGCTGAGATGTCTGTACGGATGCCTAGTGTGTCTGGCCGCGATGGGAAAGCAGATAAGCAGTCGCGTGGCCTGAAACAGCCAGGAGAAAGCACTTGCAGTTGTCATGTGACGTCAATGTCGAGAATGTGGGCTCAACCCACGACAAACCAAACGACAAGCAGGCCTACGACGAGGTAGAAGAACGTGTTGATCGACCAGCGAATGAGGCCCGCATCAGCTTCAGGATCAACGCCCATATACTCGCAGACCTTGGTTCCGGGCCATAGGAAGAGTTCGGCTAGTGACATGGGAAGCGCCCCTTTCAAAGGATAGCATTTCCCACGAGCCTAGGCCCATCTGCGAGGATTGTCATGCGCAATAGTTGCCGTGTTGCGCGCGCTATGGCAGGAAGGCGCAACTCTGAAAGGCACTGATATGTTGAGCACATTACCTGATGGCACCTACCGGTTTGTCGCACTGGACGTTGAAACGGCCTGCAGCGACGCGGCAAGCATTTGCCAGATCGGCATTGCCTGTGTCGGGTTTGACAACAGCATCGAGACATTCGCGACCTACGTTGACCCCTGCATGGCGTTTTCGGGGTTTAACACACAGTTGCATGGCATCTGCGCCGAGACGGTGCGCGGCGCGCCAATGTTTCGCGATACGATGGCGGCGATGATGCCGCTTTTGGAGCGTCACGCTTTGGTGCAACACTCAAGCTTTGACAGCCGGGCGATAAGCCGCGCGTGCGAGGCTTGGGGCCTGCCTGACCCCGTGCTGACGTGGAGCGATTCTGTGCGGATTGCGCGCAAGGCCTGGCCCGAGTTTAAAGGCCAGGGCGGGCATGGCCTTGGCAACCTCAAGCACGAGCTGAACCTTGAGTTTGAGCACCACGACGCGGGCGAAGATGCGCGCGCTGCGGCGATGGTTGTGCTCAAGGCGGAAGACGTACTGGCACAGGACTTTGACGAAATCGCGCTAACGCTTCTTCCAAAGTCAAAGCGGCAGCGCGTTTAAACTCTTCGTGATGTCTTAGATGTAGAACGTGTCTTTGAAGACGTAATGAACGATTTCATCGCGCTTCACGCCCAATTCGGCCAACTCGGCGTCTGACATTGCGTTGAGCTTGTCGACGAGTTGAATACGGCTGTTGCTTTCCATGATCGCGACCATGAAGCTACCGACGGCGCGCAGCGGGCGCATGAGAAACTCGGTGATCGGAGTTACTGTCGGTGTGAATGTGATATGTGCCATTGGAGACCTCATTGTTTGATGTTTAAGGGCTCCCCCCTAATGACATTAATGCTGACCTATTTTCTGCAGCGCAGCAAGATACATCTGCGCATTGCGGCATTGCGCTGTGCGCATGGCGTGAAAGGGGAATGCTAAGGGCGCAGAAAGCGCGACTCGGGTTGAAGAACGAGTTGCAGACCGGGGTTGATGCATGCCCCTGGCTGCCAAAAGGGAAACCTTAAGCCAGTTCGTGCTTGTTGCGGGCATTTATAGAGAAGGGTTGGTGGAGCATAGCGGGATCGAACCGCTGACCTCCTGCATGCCATGCAGGCGCTCTCCCAGCTGAGCTAATGCCCCAAACCTTCAGTCAAATACGTGACTGCGCGGGTGATATTCAAAGGGGCGGGCAGGATCAAGGCCTAATCCGCCCCAGTGATCAATTAGTCGTCGTCCGTTTCGGCGGCCACGTCGGCCAACTCTTCGAGCGGAACTGTATCTTCGTCGTCTTCATCTTCGAGCACATCATCGTCGTCGAGGTCGACGTCGACATCATCTTCGAGCACGACATCATCTTCAAGCTCGGCCTCTTTCGCTTTCTTTGTCGCTGCATCTTCAGCGTCAGGCGCGATCGAGCCTTTCTTGTTTTTGTCGAATTCCACGACTTCACCCGTGTAAGGGCTCACGACTGGATCGTTGTTCAGGTCGTAAAAACGCTTGCCAGTGGTTGGGCACAAACGTTTGATACCCCATTCTTCCTTAGGCATAACTACCTCTTTTCATCTCAGGACTTGTCGGCGATCTGCGCCAACTGCCATAACAGGGGGTGGGTGTCAAAGGCTTTTGGCAAATCAAGGCGCTTTGCTGCCTTTACAAACTGGCGTGGGAGCCGTGATGGACAAGTTGGTTTTAGACGGTGATCCGCCTGTCGAAGTGCTTTTGCGGCGCTCGGCTCGGGCGAAACGACTGTCTTTGCGCGTTTCACAGCTTGACGGGCGGGTGACGCTGACCTTGCCGCAATTTGCCTCCGAGCGGGAGGCCGCCAGTTTTGCCCGCGAAAAGGCCGCTTGGCTGCGTCGGCATGTGAGCCGGTTTGAAAATGACGTGACCCTCGGGTTTGGCAGCGAACTTCCCTATGAGGGCAGCGTGATTCGTCTTGAGCCGGGAGAAGGCCGCAAGCTGCGCCTTGAGAGCGGTGTTCTATATGTGCCCGGCCCCGAAGAGCGGCTCGGCGCGCGGCTTGTAGCCTTCATGAAAGAGAACGCCCGCTCGCGGCTGACGGGCGCGTCAGACCACTACGCCGCTGCGCTTGGCAAGCCCTTCAGTCGCGTCAGCATCCGCGACACGCGCTCGCGCTGGGGCTCGTGCAGCTCGCAGGGGGCGTTGATGTATTCCTGGCGGCTGATCATGGCGCCGCCCGAGGTGCTTGACTATGTCGCTGCGCATGAGGTGGCACATCTGCAAGAGATGAACCACTCACGCGCCTTTTGGGCAGTCGTTGAGCGGCTTTACGGTCCGCACGCCCGCCCGCGCCGTTGGCTCAAGGAAAACGGCCATGCCTTGCACAGATATCAGTTTGGCAATTGACGGGCTGCGCATTTGTGATCACAAATGAAGTATGCAGACACATCTGACCCGCAACGAGCCCTCCCCAACTTCCGCGCATGACAAAGTCTATCGCGGCTTGCGCAGCCGCATCATGCACGGAGAGCTGCCACCGGGCCACGCACTGACGCTACGCGGTGTTGGAGACGAGTTTAGAGTGTCGATGACACCTGCGCGCGAGGCTCTGCAACGGCTTGTTGCGGAGGGCGCTTTGACGATGTCGAGTTCGGGGCGCGCCTCTACGCCTGAGCTGAGCAACGAGCGGATCGAGGAACTCGCCGCTCTGCGCGCGCTGATCGAGGTTGAGCTGGCGAGCCGTGCCCTGCCCCGTGCGCACTTCGCGCTGATTGACAGGCTGACGGCGATCAACGGAACCATTGGCGAGGCTGTCGCCCACCAAGACGCTGTTGCCTATATCCGCTCGAACCTTGAGTTTCACCGCACGCTTTACTTGCGCGCGCAGGCTCCTGCGATGTTGGCGATGTGCGAGACTGTTTGGCTGCAACTTGGCCCGACAATGCGCGCGCTTTACGGCCGCTTGCACCGCACCGAACTGCCACAGTTTCACCGTGCTATCGTTGCCGCGTTGCGCGCCGGAGACGAGCCGAGCCTGCGCCTCGCAGTGCGCTCGGATGTAACGCAGGGCCTTAGGATGCTGGCCAGCTAGATGAGCGAACATGCCTCTGTTCTGATAACCCTTGGCCTGCTGTTTCTGGCGGGTTTGGCTGCTGACACTGTCGGGCGGCGCACCAAACTACCGCGGGTGACGATCTTGCTGGGCATCGGCATTGTCATCGGCAAATCGGGGTTTGACCTTGTGCCGGAGAGCGTCGAAGCGCTGTACCCGATCCTGTCGATTGTTGCGTTGACGATGGTGTCTTTCGTGCTTGGCAGCGCCCTGACACGCAAGAACATGAGCCGCAACGGGCGGGCTATCTTCGTGGTCTCTCTGGCCGTTGTCGTGATGACGATCATCGGCATGGGAGCGGGCCTGTGGCTGCTTGGCTTGCCGCTGCCTCTGGCGCTGTTGTTCGGGGCGGTTGCCACCGCGACAGACCCTGCCGCCACGCAAGACGCTGTGCGCCAGTCACAGGTGAATTCGGGCTTTTCAAGCACCATACAGGGCATTGTCGCGATCGACGACGCATGGGGGCTTTTGGCCTTCTCGCTGGTGGTTGTCTTGGTGCGCAGCTTGCTTGGCGACAGTGGTGGAAGCGAGTTCGCCCTTGCGCTGTGGGAAATTGGCGGTGCCGTCGGGCTTGGGCTGGGCATCGGTCTGCCTGCTGCGGTTATGACGGGGCGGCTGAAGAAGGGCGAGCCGCAGATGACAGAGGCGCTTGGCATTGTATTTCTGACCGCCGGGCTGGCCGTTTACCTCGGCGTGTCCTACCTGCTCGCAGGCATCACTGCGGGATTGGTGATTGCCAATTTTGCCCGCCACCAGAAACGCGCCTTCCATGAGATAGAATATATCCAGTGGCCGTTTTTGCTGTTGTTCTTTCTTCTCGCCGGAGCCTCGCTTGAGTTTGGCGCGCTGTGGCAGGCGGGGGCCGTTGGCGGCGCATACATCGTGTTGCGGGTGCTGTCGAGGTTGGTTGGCGGCTGGCTTGGCGGCGCGTTGGCGCAGAGCCCGACGCGCGAGCGCGCATGGTATGGCGCGGCGCTGTTGCCGCAAGCGGGCGTGGCTGTAGGCATGGCCCTTGTCGCGGCGCAGGAGTTTCCCGACTATGGCGAGTTGCTGCTGACGATCACGGTTGGCACCACCGTCGCGTTCGAGCTGTTCGGCCCGCCGCTGACGCTCCTGGCGCTCAAGCGCACAGCCCAGCCTTAAGCCGCGAGGCCTTTAGACCCGAGGTCGAGATATTTCTTGCGACGCGCGGCTATGATGTCTTTGGAGTCTTTGTCTTCGAGTTCTGCCAGCATTTTGCTGATCGCAGCTTTAACACCCTCAAGCGTTGCTTGCTTGTCGCGGTGCGCCCCGCCGAGCGGCTCTTTGATGACAACATCAGCAACACCAAGCTGGGTGAGGTCTTGCGCTGTGAGGCGCAGGGCTTCTGCCGCTTCGCGCATTTTCTCGGCGTCTTTCCAGAGGATGCTGGCGCATCCTTCGGGGCTGATTACCGAATAGATCGAATGCTCAAGCATTGCGACGCGGTCTGCCGTTGCGAATGCCACGGCGCCGCCTGAGCCACCTTCCCCGATGATCACCGAGACCAGCGGCACGCCGACTTGCAGGCAGGTTTCGGTTGAGCGCGCAATGGCCTCGGACTGGCCACGCTCTTCCGCGCCCTTGCCCGGATAAGCACCTGCCGTGTCAACCAGCGAGATGATCGGAAGGCCGAACTTGTCGGCCATTTCCATCAGGCGCACGGCTTTGCGGTAGCCCTCTGGGCGCGCCATGCCGAAGTTGTGTTTGATGCGGCTCTTGGTGTCGTTGCCCTTTTCATGGCCGATCACCATCACCGGAGTGTCGTTAAAGCGCGCGAGGCCGCCTGTGACGGCGTAGTCATCGGCGAAGTTACGATCACCTGCAAGTGGTGTGAATTCGGTGAACAGCGCGGCGATATAGTCGCGGCAATGCGGGCGGTCAGGGTGACGCGCGACTTGGCATTTGCGCCAAGGTGTGAGGTTTTTGTAGAGATCAACCAGCATGTCTGCTGCTTTTTTGTCGAGCGCTGCGGCTTCGGCCTCAACGTTCATTTCCTCGTTCTGGCGGGCCATGGCGCGCAGCTCTTCGGCTTTGCCTTCAATCTCGGCGAGAGGCTTTTCAAAATCGAGGTAGTTGGTCATTGCGATCACTCCGAACAGGTTGCCCGATATATGGCGTCTTGGCACAGAGAATGCAACATTTGCCCGCAGCGCGCGCCGGATCAGAAGCGGCGCTGCGGGCGGTGGGCTGTCGGGTTACATAACCGCGGCCAGCTCAAGCATTTTGGCGAACTGCGCTTCTGTGAGCGTGGCGCGCCAGTGGTCAGTGCAGTTGGAGCGTGTCAGGACCAGTTTGGTTTCCATTTCACCAACTTTTGCCGCCAGCGTGGCGCGCTCTTCTGTTGGTGCGCCTTCGATGATCGCTTGGCGCAGAGCTGCGCGGGCATCAAGCACCTTTGCCTCAACCGCTTTGCGTTTGGCTGGCATTGTCGCGATCCAGTTCGCGAGGTCGGCGCGCTGGGCCTCAGTCAGCTCAAGCGCGTCGGCGTTCTTCTTGATCACGGGGGTAAAGGCCACGATCGGCGCTGAAAGCTCGCGCTTTTGCTCGGCAAGGCCGGGTGTCGCGACGGCCAGAGCGAGGGCTGCGCCAAGTAAGATCTTCTTCATTCAAGTCTCCAGTATCAGGGTCGTTCAAGGGACGCATGGGTGTGCGTTCCTTGCTTCATATACTGAAAACAGAATGTGATTCTTGAGCTAAATCAATATTTGAAAAATATCTTTAGTCAGCCCGCGCTGGGCAAAAGCACCGGATAAAGCGAGAGCACCAGAAGAGCTGCCATTGTCCAGTTGAAAGCGCGCAGGCTGGCGGGGCTTTTGAGTAAGCGGCGCAGCTCTTGGCCGAGCACTGTCCAGATGCTTACAGAGGGGAAGTTGACGAGGCCAAAGACCAAAGCCACGACGAAGATCGACCATGTTGCGCGGTCGGGGGCGTAGATGGCTATGGCGGTGAGCGCCATTGTCCAGGCCTTCGGATTGACCCACTGGAAGGCCGCGGCCTGAAGGAATGTCATTGGCGTGCCTGTGACGTCACTTTTCTCGGGCGGGGCGGCATTGGCGATTTTCCACGCGAGCCAGAGCATATAGGCAACGCTCACCACCTTGAGGATGGTGTGGGAGACTGGCCAGTAGTCAAACACCTGAATGAGGCCCATGCCGACAAGGAAGATCATGAAAGCAAAGCCAAGCCCGATGCCGAACATATGCGGCACCGTGCGGCGAAACCCGAAGTTGGCACCAGACGCCATCAGCATCATGTTGTTTGGCCCCGGCGTGGCAGAGGAAACGAAGGCGAAGGCAACCAGGCCGTAGAGAAGCTCGTGTGTCATCTCACAACTATCGGGCATTTTGCGCGCATTAAAGTTGCGTAATGGTGTGAACGGGCGTTAACTGCGCATTATATGACTGACATTGACGCCATAGACCGCAAGATATTGCGCGAGCTATCCCGTGACGGGCGGATGAGCAACCTCGAGCTTGCTGATCGCATTGCGCTGTCGCCCTCCGCCACCCTGCGCCGCGTCGCTGTTCTGGAAAAGCTGGGCGTGATCAAGGGCTACCGCGCGGTGCTTGATCCGCAGGCGATGGGGGCTGGATTTGTCGCCTACATCACTGTCGGGCTGAGCCTGCACACCAAGGCCGCGCAGGAGGCTTTTGAAAAGGCGATATCGCGCGCGCCTGAAGTGCGCGAGTGTCATAACATCACCGGAGCAGTCGAGTATCTGCTGCGTGTCGAAGCGGCTGATCTGGCGAGCTACAAGATGTTCCACACCGATGTATTGGGCACGCTGCCACAGGTGAGCGCGATTACCTCATATGTTGTGATGGGATCTCCGAAGGATGAGCGCGCCTGAGGGTTTCGAATTTTGCTTCGCAAAATCCGACCGCGTGGGGGACTAACCCCCAAACCCCCTAAGATATTTGGGAAAAGAAGAAGACAGCCATGCTTTCAGGTGAGGCCTAGAGGTTGGAAGACGGGGCCTTCGCTGGTGTGCTCGAAGTGCACCGAGATGCCGAAAACATCATGCATGAGTTTTGGTGTGAGCACCTCTTGGGGCGTGCCGTCAGCGACGAGGCAGCCTTTGCTCATCAGCAGGATGCGGGTGCAGTGGCGCGCGGCGAGGCCGAGGTCATGCAGGGAAACGAGCGTTGACTTGCCTTGCTCTGTCAGGGCTTGGAAAGCCTGCATTGTCGATATTTGATGCGCGGGATCGAGGCCTGCTATCGGTTCGTCGACCATCAGCAGCGGGGTTTGTTGCGCCAGCGCGCGGGCGATGAGAACGCGGGCCTGTTCGCCGCCGGAGAGCTGGTTGGCGAGGCGGGATCGAAAGCTGTCCAGATCCATTTGCGCAAGCGCTTCGCTTACGGCAGCTTGGTCGGCTGCGCTGAGCTTGGCGCCGCGCGGCAGGTGCGGTGTGCGGCCGAGGGCGACAACGTTTTCGACCGTCACCGGCCAAGCGATTTCGCGAGCTTGGGGAAGCCATGCGGCGGCGTGGGCGCGTTTGGCAGACGTCAGGGCTGTCAGGGAGCTACGGCCTGTGCTGGGCATCAGGCCGAGGGCGGCGCGCATGAGAGTTGTTTTGCCTGCGCCATTAGGGCCGATGAGGCCAACGCATTCGCCCTGCCCGATCGTGAGCGAAACGGAGTCAACAACCGGACAGTCACCGCGTTTTGCCGTGAGGTTGTCAAGGGAAAGGAGCGGGCTCATGCGAGTTCCTTTCTTGTCTTGTAAATCAGGTGCAGAAACAGCGGCGCACCAATAAGGGCCATGACGACGCCAAGCTTGAGGTCACGCTCGGGCAGGATAAGCCGCACCGCGATGTCAGCCGCGAGCACCATTGCAGCACCGCCGACAGCAGAGGCCCAGAGTAGCCGCGAGGGGCGCCCCCCCACGAAGGGGCGCAGCATATGCGGCACCACGAGGCCAACAAAGCCGATCGCGCCAGCAACGGCTGTGGCCGCGCCGACAACGCAGGATGTACCGAGCACCAGCATAAGGCGCAGGCGCTTGAGGTTGATCCCCATGGAGGCGGCGGCGTCCTCGCCCAACGTGAGAGCGTCAAGCCCGCGCCCGAGTGAGGCCAGCATGAGCCACCCCAGCGCCATAATCGGGACAGCGAGAGTGACGTGGAGCATCGAACGGTCGGCGAGCGAGCCCATCATCCAGAAGACGACTTCATGCGCCGCGTAGGGGTTTGGCGACAGGTTGAGCGCCAGCGAGGTGAGCGCGCCAGCCATAGCCGAAATGGCTATACCTGCGAGGATGAGCGTCATCGAAGCGCCGCGGGAGCCTGCAAGCGTGAGGACGAGCAGAACGCCTACAAGGGCCGCCGAGAGGGCCGACAGGGGCAGCGCCATGGCGAAGGTGGCGGCAAAGCCCGTTTGAAGCGACAGCACCGCACCTAAGGCTGCCGACGAGCTGACACCGATCAGCCCCGGCTCGGCGAGCGGGTTGCGCAAGTAGCCCTGCATCGCCGCCCCAGCAAGGCCAAGCGACGCGCCTATCGCCACGGCCAGCAGGGCGCGCGGCAGGCGAATTTCGCGCATGATCAGTGTCAGAGGCGTGCCGTCGCCCCAGATAAGCGCGGTGAGCGATTGCGACAGCGTGGCAGCAGCGGGGCCAATGGCGAGAGACGCCAGAAACAGGGCCGCTGTGAGGGCTGCGAGAAAAGCCATAAGACGCGTCATTTATCGAGTCTCTCCCTGTGTCGCGCGAGGTTCTTTATAGCACGCAATACGAAGGGCGTGCCACAGAGCCAGTCGCCGTCGTTCATCTTGGAGGAGACAGCTTGGGCCTGCATGCGGGCGACAACAGGGTGACGCGGGACAGCCTCGGAGCGCGATGCGCCGGGATAGGGCTGGCTTGTGATAACAACTTCGGGAGCCGCAAGCGCGAGCAACTCAAGCGGCAGGGTGCCCCCATGGGTGAGGCCCATCTCGGTGGCAATGTTGATAAAGCCGGCAGCTGTGAGCATTTCGCCAGAGAGTGTTTGGCTGCCCACTGTATAGCCGTTTGCCCCGTAGAGGGCTGCGCGGGGTTTGCGGGCGTTCGGATCAGGCTGAAGCGCGGCGAGGCCCGCGTCAAACTCGGCGGCGAGGGCTTCGGCGCGCTCGGTTTGGCCAAGGGCTGCGCCAACGTCGAGAATGCGTGCGCGCACTTCTTTGAGCGATGAAGCGGGTGCGATTGTGACGACCTTGATGTTGAGCCGCTCAAGCATGGTGACAGCGGCACGGGCCGTGTAGGTGCCCGCGATCACAAGGTCTGGCTTGAGGAGGAACACCTCTTCGGCGCGGCCTGTGTTCGGGATGTAGCCCTGCGCTTCTTCCACCATCGCGGAGGTGCGTTTGTCATAGGCGAGGCTTGAGACAGACAAAAGCTGGCCTTCATCTGCGAGCAGCATGGCGAGCTGGTCGGTGCAGACGTTCATCGAGACAACTCTGCTGGGAGCCTCGGCAAAAACCGCCGTGCCAGCCAAAGCCAGCACGGCGAAGCTTATGAGCTTAGAAAGACGCACGGACGCCGAAGTAGATCGCGCGGTCAGACGTCGCGTAGCCAGCTGACGTCTGATACTCTTTGTCAAAGAGGTTATCGATGCGCAGGTAGGCTTCGGTGTTGTCGTTGATCGTGTAGTTGATCGTGGCGTTGGCGACCGTGTAGTCAGACATCGCTCGTGACGGGAAACCGTCATTGGCGCGGCCTGCGACGTGGTTAACGCTGATGCCCATGCTGAGGCGCGAGCTCAGGGCCGCGTTCAAGCTAAGGGCGACGTCATGCTCGGGCACCCTCACCAACTGGTTGCCGAAAGCATCTTCGCTGTCGGTGTATGTGTAGGAACCCGTTACAAACACGCCGTTAGCGACTTCAAATTCGCCTGACAGCTCGAGGCCTTTTGTTGTGCTGTTTCCAGGAACTTGGCTGTAGGAGCCGCCTGAGAAGCCGATCAGATTGCCGATTTTGTTGTAGAAGACAGCGGCTTTGATTGTGGCGCCCGATGCGTAGTCGTGCTCGATACCCAAGTCAAAGCTGACCGAGCGCTCCTCTGTCAGGCTGGCGTTGCCATAGGGGCCAAACAACTCGTAAAGCGAAGGCGCGCGGAAACCGTTGCCAATCGAGCTGCGAATTGTTGTCGCTTCCGAGGCGCGCCAAGCGAGGGCTGCGCGACCTGTGATGGCATCGCCGAAATCGGAGTGGTTTTCGTAGCGCCCCGCGAGCGACAAGTCGATGTCAGACGACAGTGGCGCGGCGTATTCAGCGAAGACAGCCGAGCTGTCATAGTCGGCTTTTGTGCCCGAGAACGACGCTTTTTCAATGCTATGGCCAAGGCCGAACGAGAGCGTGCCGGTGCCGAGCGTTGTATTGCCCGAATAGTCGAACTCGGTGCGCGAACCGTCAAACACTGTTGTCCAACCGAGCGGGTCTTCGCTGTGGTTGTCAGAGTGCGAAATCGCGAACTCGTGGTTTACAACCCCGCCGTCATACTGCGCAAAGACGCGCGCCGCTTTGCGGGTGTTTGAGAACGGGCGGTCGGCGTCGCCGAAGGCACCGCCGAAAGCGTCGATGTTTGAGTCACTATCTTTATAGAACAGCGTTCCGCCCAGTGTGAGCACATCTGTCGCCTGGAACGAAGCGCTTAGCACGGCGGTTGTGCCTTCATAGCCGTCCGCCTCGGTGTTGCCGTCGTTTTCGTCGGCAGCCGAGAAGCCGTCTGTTTTGACGTGCGAAAGCGTAAAGGAGATGTCGGCACGGTCGGTTTTTTGCAGGTAGTTGAACGACGCGCTGGCGGTGTTGAAGGAGCCATATTCAGCTGCGAAGCTGTAGCGCTGGCCAACCTCTGCAAGGCGCGTTGAAGAGAGGTTGATAACACCGCCAATGGCCTCGGAGCCATAGAGCGCTGATTGCGAGCCTTTGAGCACTTCAACGCGGCCGATGCCTGTGTTGAAGATGCCGCCCCAGTTGAACAGGTTCTGCGGGCTTGTAGTGTCTGTCATGTCGATGCCGTCGAAGTAGACAGGCACATAGCGCGACGGTAACCCGCGCACCGACATGGTTTGCACCGAGCCGATTGGCCCGTTGCCTGCGAAGGTCACGCCAGGGAGTGCGTCGATTTTTTGCACAACTTGCTCTGTGCCGCCATCCTGGATCTCATCTTCGGTGATGACTTCGGTCGTTGTGCCGGTTTTGCTGAGTTCCGTGGGAACCGAGCTTGAGTAGAGCGTGATATCGTCCAGCTCATAGGCGTCTTGCGCGTAAGCAGGTGTGAGTTGCGCCAGCAGCAGCGTGGCAGCAGACAGTTTGAGGGCAGCTTTCATTGAAGCAGGTCCTTCCCTTGGGCCCATATGGGCTATGCTTGGTGTGCTTTGGGAAGGTTTTTCCCACAGCGGCGACGTGCCACCGCTACGGAAAATCCGTTGCCCAAGACGCCCCTCGCGCTCGAACAGGGTGAACGATCTGGCAGGTCTCCTGACTTGCGGGTCGATGCTTGGCCAAGCCTTCCCACCCTTTCAGGCAGTGGACAATTCAGCTTCGCTCGCCGCTCACAGTTGCGGGGGCAGTTGTGGAGTTAGCTTGCGCCTCACCACATTCCCTATTCACCGGCAGATGCCGGACCAGAACAGATTGAGCGTTAGACCGAGTCGTGTGTTGCGGTCAAGGATAGACATGGGGTTTGCAGATTTATGCTGCTGGCCTCTGCGCCGCGATCACATCTCTCGAGATGGTGCCATTGCGCTGCTTTGCAGGCCTGTGCCGGCCCGCTGCCCCCATCGCGGGGCCCGTCAGTCTTTGCGCGCCATCAAGACAGAGTGGCGGCCACAGTCCGGATCTTCGGCAAGATAGGCCGTCAGCCTCATGCCGTTGTCTGACAGGATCGCGGCATATTCCGCCGGAGACAGGCTGGCATGAAACACCTCGTCAGCGCCGACTTGGCCTGTAACTTCGCCCGCATCATGGCCGACAGTCACGAGCAGGCTGCCGCCTTGGTTGATCAGCGCTGCAAACCTGGGCAAAGCGGCGCGTTGCTCGTCTTGCGTGAGGTGAAAGAAGCTGTCCCACGCGACGATGCCGTCATATGTTTCACTCAGGGAAAGCGCGCGCATGTCGCCTTGCCGCCAGTCACCCTCAGGCCAGCGCGAGCGGGCGATCTCGAGCATCGGCTCGGCGAAGTCCACGCCCGTCAGCCGGAAGCCCTCGGCGATCAGCCAGCTTGCGATCGGCTCACCTGCGCCGCAGCCCAAGTCAAGCACACGCCCGCCGCGTGGCAGCGCGTCGCCAAAGCGGGCCAGCCAGCGTGCTTCGTGCAGCGAGCGCGAGCGCTGCTTGTCATAGAGCGCCGCGTTGGCTTCGTAGATCTCTTGGGTTTTGTCTGAAAGTTCGCTCATCAGTCGGCCGTCCAGCCGCCGTCAACCAAAAGCGACGTGCCTGTCACCAGCCCCGAAGCGTCGGTGGCGAGGTAAAGCACCGCGCCCATGATGTCTTCGACAGTGCCCGTGCGTCCGAGTTTGATCTTGTCTTTGATCCAGGCCATGCGCTCAGGGTCATCAAACGTGGGTTCGGTGAGCGGCGTGCGGATGAACGTCGGGCAAATGGTGTTGATACGGATGCTGTCTTGGCCCCACTCGATCGCCATCGCTTTGACCATGCCTTCAAGGCCGAACTTTGACGCGCAGTACACCGCGCGGTCAATGCCCCCGACATGGCCCATCTGCGATGAGATATGGATGATGCTGCCCTTGAGGCCGGCTGTTTTCATGCCCTGCGCCGCGCCCGCCGACAGGAAGTATGCACCCCGCAGGTTGACGTTCATAACCGCGTCGTAGTCTTCCGGTTTGGTTTCAAGCGCGGGGCTGTGCAGCGCCAGCCCTGCCGCGTTTACAACCACGTCAAACGGCGCTTGGGCCTTTAGAGCTGCGGTGAGCGCGCCCAGATCGGCGACATCAAGGCTCAGCGCCTCGGCGCTCCAACCTTCGTTTTGCATGGCTGCGACCGTCACGGCGAGCCGTTCGGCACCGCGCGCCGCGCAAACAACATGCGCCCCCGCTTCTGCGAGCGCGACAGCGCAGCCCTGCCCAATACCTGACGAGGCGCCTGTCACGAGCGCGCGTTTGCCGGTGAGGTTCATAGAAGGGGTGCGCGGCAGTTTCATGCGATGTCTCCAGTGTGTCAGGATCAGAACAGCCCGTTCGTTCTAACCCCACAGTCTGCGACGTCAACCAGCACGCGAAATGCGCGGCCTTAAGTGCGCGCGGCCTGTGCTTTGGCAAGCATGACACGACGCACAAAAGCGACGATGAACAGAGCCGTCAGGATCAGGATGATTGTCGGGGCCGGAGCGCTGTCGAGAAAGAAGCTGACATAAACGCCAAGCAGCGACGAGCCGAGGCAGACAACAACCGACACCCAGAGCATGGTTTTAAACTCGCGCGCGATGAGAAAGGCGATCGCCCCCGGCGCTATCAGCAGCCCGATCGCGAGAATAAGCCCAACCGCTGACAGCGTCGCCACGATCGTCGCCGAGAGCGCCGCGAGGAGGCCGTAGTGCAGCCAGCCCACGCGCAGCCCAGAGGCCTGCGCCTGAGCCGGATCAAAGCTGTGCAAAAGCAGGTCTTTCCACTTGAGCAACAACGCGGCAGTAACAAGCGCGCCGATGATGGCGGCTGTCGCAAGCTCGCTTGTCGAGATACCGAGCATGTTGCCAAACAGGATATGGTCAAGGTGCGCGTTCGTCTCGATGCTCACATAAAGCACGATGCCAAGCCCGAACATGCCGGAAAAGACAACGCCCATAACCGTGTCTTGTTTGACGCGGCTGTTCTCGGCCAGATAGCCCGTTGCAAGCGCACATGTCATCCCTGCCACGAAGGCTCCGAAAATGAGAGGCAGGCCAAGGATATAGGCCAGCACGATACCGGGCAGCACAGCGTGGCTGACAGCGTCGCCCATCAGCGCCCAGCCTTTGAGCACCAGAAAGCACGAGAGCAGCGCGGTGGGCACCGAAATCAGCGCGACGATGAGAAACGCCGACTGCATGAACGGAAACTGGAACGGCAGCAGGAGCATGTTGATGTCCATCACACGGCCTCCTTGAGCGCGTTTGCGGCGCGGCGGCGCGCGGCAAGCAGCCCGTGTTTGGGCGCAAACACGAAGGCCAGCAGAAACAGGAGCGTTTGTAGCACGACAATTATGCCGCCTGTTGCCCCATCGAGAAAGAAGCTGATGTACGCGCCAAAAAAGCTGGTGAGCGTGCCGATCGCAACGGAGGTTAAGATCAGACGCGGGAAGCGGTCGCAGAGCAGATAGGCCGTCGCGCCCGGCGTCACCACAAGGGCGATCACGAGGAAGGCGCCGACTGTCTGCATCGCGGCGACCACAGAAGCAGAGAGCAACACGAAGAACACCGCCTTCAACGCCGACGGGTTAAGCCCGATAGAGCGCGCGTGGTGTTCATCAAAGAAGACAACCATCAAGTCTTTCCACTTGAGCAAAAGCACCGCGAGGGTGATGCCACCGATCAGCACCAGTTGCAGCGTGTCTTGCGGTGTAATGGCAAGGATGTTGCCCATCGTGATGGCTTGCAGGCTCACAGAGACAGGGCTGAGCGAGACCATGAAAAGCCCAAGCCCGAAAAACGAGGTGAAGATGAGGCCGATGATCACATCGATCTTGAGGCCCGAGCGCTCGCTGAGAAACAGCATCGAGCCTGCCGCCAGCCCGCCCGCCACAAAAGCACCAAGGGCAAAGGGCAAACCGAGCATGTAAGCCCCCGCCACACCGGGCACGACAGAGTGCGAGAGCGCGTCGCCGATGAGCGACCAGCCCTTGAGCATGAGGTAGGCCGACAGGAAGGCGCAGACCCCGCCAACGAGGGCCGAAACCCACATTGCGTTGGTCATGTAGCCGTAGGCGAAAGGCTCAAGCAGGGTGCTCATTCGCCGGGTTCCCGCCGCTGTGTGCGCTCGCCGTATTGCACGAAGGGGCGCTCGTCGTCAGTGAAGATCGTGACAGCGCGGTCATCGCCATCGTCGTGCAGCGCGTCGCCGCCAAGCGTGAAGTGACGCAACACGCCACCAAAGGCTTGCTCGAGGTTCTCACGAGTGAAGACTTCGTCTGTCGGGCCGTAGGCGAGCACCGTGCCTTTGACAAGAACTGTCCGGTCGCAAAACTCGGGCACAGAGCCAAGGTTGTGCGTCGACACCAGCATAACACGGCCCTCGGCACGCAGCTCGCCGAGCAACTCGATGATCTGGTTTTCTGTTGTCACATCAACGCCTGTGAACGGCTCGTCCAGCAGGATGACTTGACCCTCTTGCGCCAAGGCTCGCGCGAGGAACACACGCTTGCGCTGCCCGCCTGAAAGCTCACCGATCTGGCGTTTGCGAAATTCTGTCATGTTGACGCGTTCAAGCGCCAGTTCAACGGCTTCGTGGTCGGCCTTGCGGGGCCTCCGCAGAAAGCCCATGTGGCCGAAGCGGCCCATCATCACCACGTCTTCGACGAGCACGGGAAAGGCCCAATCAACCTCTTCAGCTTGGGGCACATAGGCGACAAGGTTGTCCTTCAGCGCCTCTTTGACGGGCTTGCCAAGCAGCGTGATCTCGCCTTTGGCAACGGGGACAAACCCCATGATCGCCTTGAACAGCGTCGACTTGCCCGCGCCGTTCACGCCCACAAGCGCTGTCACCGTGCCGCGGGGAATTTCAAAATGCGCGTCGCGCAAAGCCGTATGGCCGTTGCGGTAGGTGACGGTTATATCATGGGCTGTGATACCGCTCATTGGCTGGCTCCTGTCAGGCCATTCACGACCGTTTCTGCCGTTACGCGCAGCAAGTCGAGATAGGTTGGCACAACGCCGCCTTCCTCGCTGAGGCTGTCCACGTAAAGCACACCGCCAAAGGTTGCGCCTGTCTCGCGGGCAACTTGCTCCGCGGGCGCGCTGCTGACGGTGCTTTCGCAGAACACGGCTTTGATGCCGTTGTCGCGCACACCGTCGATGACTTTGCGCACCTGTTTGGGGGTGCCGATCGCGTCGGTGTTCATGGGCCAGAGGTAAAGCTCTTTGAGGCCCAAGTCGCGCGCAAGATACGAGAACGCGCCTTCGCATGTGACAAGCCAGCGCTTGTCTTCTGGCACCCCGTCAAGCTGTGACTTCAAAGGGGCGAGAACCTCGCGCAGCTGGTTGGAATAGGCATTGGCGTTTTGCTGGTAGACGGATGCATTTGCAGGGTCGGCAGTGCTGAGCGCCTTTTCGATGTTGGCGACATAGACCAGCGCATTGGCGAGGCCCATCCAGGCATGCGGGTTGGCCTTGCCTTCGTAGTCGCCCTCGCCGATGGCGATTGGCTCAATCCCTTCACTCAGGGTCGCAGAGGGCACATCACCGAGGTTGGCGAGGAATTGCTCGAACCATAGTTCGAGGTTCAGCCCGTTCCAGAGGATCAGGTCAGCATCATAAGCGCGTACGATGTCGCGGGGTGTCGGCTCGTAGCCGTGGATCTCGGCGCCCGGCTTAGTGATCGAGACAACTTCAGCCGCGTCGCCCGCGACGTTCTGCGCCATGTCTGCCAAGACTGTGAAGGTTGTCACGACTTTCAGCTTGTCCGCAGCCTGCGCCAGAGGTGCACTCATTGTTGCGAGGGTGAAAGTAACTGCGAGGGTAAGTGCGCGGATCATGCCTTGCTCCTAAGGTGTCGTGCCGTTTCTTGTTATTGCAAATCATTCGCAACTACAAGTTAAATGGACGCCTTGCATTGCCAGTTCAAGTGCGTAGCCTGCAAACATGACAAAACGCGCGCTTATTATCGGGGCTTCGGGCGGGATCGGGGCCGCCGTTGCCCGCCAGCTTGCGCAGGACGGCTGGCAGGTTGACCCGCTGTCGCGCAGGGCTGACGGCTTTGACATCACCGATCAGGCGTCGGTTGATGCGCATCTTGGCGCGTGCGACGGGCCATATGATCTGGTCTTTATCGCCACTGGCATTCTTGCAGCCAA
Organism: uncultured Lentibacter sp.; assembly: GCA_947497495.1. GTDB lineage: Bacteria > Pseudomonadota > Alphaproteobacteria > Rhodobacterales > Rhodobacteraceae > Lentibacter. The sequence goes on along the minus strand of CANMGT010000001.1, from coordinate 1,007,475 downwards.
CGGCAAGACGCCTGAAAAGGCACTGGCACAGGCCGAGCAGACCAACTTCCAGGCTGTCTTTGCGGCCAACGCGCTTGGGCCTGCCTATGTGCTGGCCCATGTGCCGCGTTTGCTGGCGAAGTCACACCGCAGCCATGTCGGGCTGCTGACAGCGCGTGTCGGCTCGATTGGCGACAACCGCATTGGTGGCTGGCACAGCTACCGCGCATCAAAAGCGGCTGCCAATCAACTGCTGCGCGGCGCGGCTATCGAGCTTGGCCGCAGCCACAAGAACGCTGTCGCCGTCGCGCTCCACCCCGGCACCGTCGAGACAGACTTCACCAAGGACTACGCCGCGCGCCACGCCACCGTCAGCGCCGAGGCCTGCGCGCAAAACTTGCTGCGCGTTCTGCTGGGCCTGACCCCACAAGAGAGCGGCGGATTTTATGACTATGCGGGTAAGCCTGTCGACTGGTGAGCGCGCTTATGCCCGGCTCACACGTCTTGCGAACGCGGTGAACTCGGCGACTTCTGCCGCGGTTGGGCGCACGCCGGAGAAGCAGTAAAGATAGCCCTCAACGCGGCTCAGCCTTTCCTCCAGTGTTTCCGACAAGTCGAGCGCGTAGTAGCCTATCTGCTGGTAGTAGAGCACGCGCGCGCGAATGTCGGCTTCAGCGGGCGCATAGCCGTGGCGGGCAAACATCGCCGCAATCGCCGCGTGGCGGGCTGTGTCGGAACGGTCGATCACGCGGCGCACAGAGCCGTCGCGCCGCGCCCATTCGCGCACGGCAAAGTCGAGCTGGTGGTTGAAACCTGTCGGGTCAACAACGCAGCGAAAGAAGTTGTTGAGCGCCGCGTTGATCGTGCTGGCCGGCACCTCGGTGTGGCGCACCATGATGCCGGTGTTGGACTGCTCCCAGCTTTCCAGAAGCTGATCAAGCAGGTCCTTGCGGCTTTTGAAGTACCAATAGAACGACGAGCGCGAAACGTCCAAGCGCTCGGCGATGCCCAGCACTTTGACCTCACCCACGCCTTCACTCACGAGGATGTCGCGGGCTACGTTGAGCCAGTCATCGCGCGTCACTTTGACGTGGCCGACAAGCGGCGGCTTGTCGGGGTCATTGCGGTGTAAAATGGCGGTTGGCTTGGCCATGTCAGCTCTCCGGAAAAGCGCCGCCCTCAGCGGTGCGTTTGGCAATGTAGGCATTGAGCGCTTCGCCGCGGGAGCCGTCAACGGCCGGGCGGTTGTCAGCAGCCAGAATGCCTTTCCAGACCTTCGTTGCACGTGTGCTCGCGTCTTCTGCGCCGCGCTCTTCCCATGTGCCGAAGTTGGCATAGTCATGCACGTGTGGCTCGTAAAACGCCGTGTCGTAGCGCTCCATGGTTTGGCCAGTCGCAAAGAAATGCCCGCTGGGCGGCACCTCGCCGAGCGCCTCAAACCCGATGGCCGCTGTACCCTCCTCGGCACCGGCACAAAGCTCGGCAACCATGTTGAGAACTTCAATATCCGTGATCAGCTTTTCGTAAGAAACAGACAGCCCGCCCTCAAGCCAGCCAGCGGCGTGGATGACGACAGTCGCGCCCGCCATCAGACAGCCCCAGAGGCCAAACTGGTTTTCGTTGGCAGCTTGAACATCGTTCAGGTTAGACGCCGAGCCCGCCGCGCTGCGCCAAGGCAGGCCGATAAGCTGCGCCATCTGCCCTGCGGCCAGCGAGGCCTGAAAATGCGCGGGCGTGCCAAAGGCTGGCGCGCCTGACTTCATGTCGACATTGCTGGTGAACGTGCCGTAACACACGGGGGCTCCGGGCTTGGCCAGTTGCGTGAGGGTGATCGCGGCCAGCGCCTCGGCATGGCTGAGCGTGATCGCGCCTGCGACGGTGATCGGCGCCATCGCCCCCATCAACGTAAACGGCGTCACGATCGAGACTTGGCCATGCTTCGCAAAGTCGATCAGCCCCTGCGCCATGGGGATGTCGAGCGTGCGCGGGCTATTGGTGTTGATGATGGTGTAGCAATGCGTTTCGCCTGTGAAACCCGCGTCGGACAAGCCGCGAAACCCTGCGAGCATCTCGAAGCTTTCGAGCACTTGCGGCGTGCCGCGCGAGTAGATGAACGGCAGCTTGTCGGTCAGCGTGAGTTGCGACTCCATGGTGAAATAGTGGCGCAGGTTTGTCGCCACATCCTGCGGCTCTACAAGCGGCGGCATCATCTGCAGCACGTCAAACGCATGGGTGAGCTGGATCATCTCGCGAAAGTCCCGCGCCGAACCGGGGCGGCGGCCGCGTTCGAGGTCTGTTGCGTGGGGCGCGCCTGCGCCGGGCTGGAAGACAAGGCTGCCCAACTCGAGCGTCACATCACGGGTGCGAGCGCCTGCGCGACAGGCGATACTTTTGGGCGCTGTGCCGAGAGCCACCTGCACGATCTCGCGGCCGATGAAGACCATCTCTGATGCCTCATCTACGCGCGCGCCAGCGGCTTTGAACAAGGCGCGCGCTTGGGGCAATAGCACTTTCATACCCAGCTCTTCGAGTGTGCGCAGCGCTGTTTCGTGCATCGCTTCTATCTGGTCATCGGAGAAGACTTTCATCTGCGGAAACGGGTTGCGCAGCTGGCGGTAGTTTACCTCGCGCTTTGAGGCTGGTGCCGCGCCCGAGCGTCTGCGCCCCGAGCGCTTGGCTGCGCTCACAGCGACGCCCTCATTGCCTTGCCTTCAGGGTCATAGGGCGACGCGGCGATGACTTTTGCCGCACGTTCGACCCCGACGATATGCACCTTCAACGCTGTACCGACACCAGCTTTGTCACTGTCGATCATCGCCATGGCGAGCGACTTTCCGATCGTGTGGCCATAGCCACCGGAGGTCACAAAACCGATCAGCTTGTCGCCGCTCCAGACAGGCTCAAAGCCGCTTGCGTCGGCATCAAGCGCGTCAACTTCCAGCGTGACTACCTGCCTTTCAGGCCCGTTGCCCTCGCGCTCCTTTAGGGCGGCGTCACGGCCAACAAACGCAGGCTTGCTCCAGTCGATCCAGCGATCCATACCTGTCTGGGCCGCAGTGTAGCCTTGGGTAAACTCTGCCGACCAGATGCCAAAACTCTTCTCGAGCCGCAGGCTGAGAAGCGCGCCAAAGCCCACCTCGACGATGCCCTCCCCGGCACCCGCCTCAAGCAGCAATTTGCGCAGAGTGGCGTGGTCGCCCATGCGGCAGTTGATCTCGTAACCAAACTCGCCCGTCACCGACAAGCGCGCGACGCGACAGCGCAGCAGGCCGATGTCAAACTGCCCGCAGCCCATGAACGGCAGATCCCCGACAGCCCCTTCAGTGAGCTTTTCGACCACGGCTTTGGATTTTGGCCCTGACAGCGAGAAGCCAACCATTTCTTCGCCCAGATCACGGACAGTGACACCCTCGTGCATGTGGTCGTCAAACCAGCGCATGTGCCATTCGCGCAAGTAGTAGCTGCCCATGATCCAGAAGCTGCCATCTCCCCAGTTGAAAACTGTGAGGTCGCCCTTGAGGCGGCCTGTTTCCGACAGCATCGGTGCGAGCTTGGCGCGGCCCGGAGCGGGGGTTTTGCCTGCCATGACATGGCTGAGCCAGTCTTCGGCGTTGGGGCCGGACACTTCGAAACGCGAGAAAGCCGAGATGTCGAGAAGTCCCACACCTGCGCGCACTGCCTTGCACTCCCGAGCGACGATATCAAAGGCGTTCGAGCGCTTGAGCGTCGGCGTTTCGACGAAGTCTTTTGGTGCAAAGTAGAGCGGCACCTCCATGTCCCAGCTTGCGCCCCAACGGCAGCCGGCCGCCGTCATGTCAGCGTAAGCAGGGGCCATTTTGAGAGGCCGTCCTGCGGGCAGCTGCTCGTTTGGATATGTCATCACAAAGCGGCGGGCGTAGAACTGGCCGGTGGTCTGGCGGATGTATTCGCGGTTTTCTGCGAAGGCCCCGAAGCGGGCAACGTCCATGCCGTAAACGTCGGCCTCAGGCTCACCGTTGATCATCCACTCGGCCAGCGATTTGCCGACGCCGCCGCCCTGCAAGAAGCCTGCCATCACAGCGCAGGCGCACCAGTAGCCGGGCTTGCCACGCACAGGGCCGACGAGCGGGTTACCGTCAGGCGCGAAAGTAAACGCGCCGTTGACCCAAGTTTTCACGCCGACATTCTGCAACGCCGGATAGCGCTCAAACCCGAGGATCAGCTCCTTTTCGATCCGGTCGGTTTGCTCCTGAAAAAGCTCCATTCCGTAGTCCCACGGTGCGCCGTCGAGCGCCCAGTGCTCATGGTCAACCTCGTAGATGCCCAGCAGGAGGCCGTTCTGGTCTTGGCGGGTATAGGTGAAGCCCTCAAGATCAACCGTCATTGGCACTTCGAAGTCGAGTTTTTCGAGTTCGGGCACTGTGTCAGACACAAGGTAATGATGTTTTAACGGCGCGACCGGCAGCTCGATTCCGGCCATGCGACCAACCTGTTTTGCCCAGAGACCCGCGGCGTTGACAACGTGCTCGCAGGTGATGGTTCCTTTCTCGGTGACGACCTGCCAACCCTCTGAAATCTGGTGCAATTCCAGCACGCGGTTGTGCTCGATCACGGTTGCGCCACGCTTCTTGGCGGCCCCTGCATAGGCGTGGACTGTGCCTGTTGTGTCGAGGTATCCCTCGCGGTCAGCCCACATGCCGCCGAGCAGACCTTCTGTTGACATCAGCGGGTTGAGCTCGCGGGCTTCTTCGGGCGTGACGAGGCGGCAGTCGTCTATGCCGATCGACTGGAAGGTGCGATAGGCTGACTGGAGCCATTCCCAGCGGTCGGGCGTGCCTGCCATGGTGAGGCCACCTGTCATATGCAGGCCGATATTCTGGCCGCTTTCTTTCTCGATTTCGGGAAGCAAATCAATGGTATAGGCCTGAAGCGCGGCGATATTCGGATCAGCGTTGAGAGCATGGATGCCGCCAGCCGCGTGCCAGCTTGAGCCTGCGGTGAGGACTGAGCGCTCGATCAGGCAAACGTCTGACCAACCGAGTTTCGCGAGATGATAAAGCACCGAAGCCCCGACAACTCCCCCGCCGATCACGACGACTCTGTAATGCGAATTCATGGCTAAACCCTTCTGCGTTTTTTGATTCGATCCAAGCGTAGGAGGGGGAGGTGAGGTTATCTAGACAGAAATGTCCAATACCTGTCGTTTTTAAGCTGCGCACGGTGGGGTTAACGCGCTTTTGTGCACCAGATAGCGCTATGCCTAAGGTATGCAGCTATCTATGCAGCTTACCGTGCAGAACGCGTGCATACAGTCTTGGGGCAAAGTCTTAACAGAAATTAACTTAACGCAGCGCGCGGTGCGTGAGCTCAGCTTGGCCTGAGGGGTGGGTTTGCGCCTTGGCTTCGCCAAGTCGCCCCGCCGGGTGGCGCTGTGTCAGCTTTGCTGACACAGCGCCACCCGGCTAGGCCCAACGCAAATGTGGGCATCGAAGATGCACCGCTTTGGGGCGGGAGACCTTGTAGAAGTGTCGCCGCGCGAGATGCGCGGCGACAGTGTTTAAGCCGCGGCCACAGCGCGGGCGGCCATGACTTTGATCAGGTTCGCGCGGTAGGCTGCTGTGCCGTGAATGTCTGACATCAGCCCCTCGGCGGAAACGTCGGCACCCTTGGCTGCGGCCTCTGACCAGTCGCCCGTCAACGCCGCTTCGAGCGCTTCGGAGCGAAACACGCCCTCGTCGCCCGCGCCAGTCACCGTCACCCGAATGCCGTCGCTGCCTTTGGCGACGAAAACGCCGACCAAGGCAAACAGCGATGCAGGCTGGCGGAACTTGACGTAGGCTGCCGCTTGGGCCTTCGGGAACTTCACCGCTGTGATGATTTCACCCTCTTCAAGCGCGGTGCCGAACAGCCCGTCAAAAAAGTCGTCCGCGCCAATTTCGCGCTGGTTTGTCACCACCGTCGCGCCGAGCGCCAGAAGCGCCGCCGGATAGTCGGCTGCCGGATCGTTGTTGGCAACCGAGCCGCCGATTGTGCCTGCGTGGCGCACGGCAGGGTCTCCGATGCCCGAGGCAAGGCAAGCCAGCGCAGGGGTGTGCTTTTGCACCTCCGCACTGCCCGCCACTTCTGCGTGGGTTGTCGCCGCGCCAATCACCAGCGTGTCGCCGTCAAGCGAGGTGCCCACCATGCCCGCGATGCTGCGCACATCCACGAGGCCGGTTGGCGCCGCAAGGTGTTGCTTCATCGTGGCAATAAGCGTCTGCCCGCCGGACAGTATCTTGGCTTCTTCGTCTGCGCCCAGCGCCTTTACGGCGTCATCAATGCTGGCGGCTTTCGTGTATTTTGTCGGATACATACTCTGTCCTCCCTTACTCTGCCGCCTGCGAAGCTGTGACAGCTTGCAGCGCGTTCCAGACATTCTGCGGTGTCGCAGGCATGCTGAGGTTGTTGTTGCCAATCGCATCGGTGATCGCGTTGATCACAGCAGGTGGAGAGCCGATGGCTCCCGCCTCGCCGCAGCCTTTCATGCCGAGCGGGTTGCCCGGGCAAACTGTTGAGGCGTGATGCACCGAGTAGAACGGCAGGTCAGCCGCGCGTGGCATCGTGTAGTCCATATACGAGCCGGTGATGAGCTGGCCATCGTCGTCGTAGATGACCTGTTCCATCATTGCCTGCCCAATGCCTTGGGCAAGGCCGCCGTGCACCTGACCTTCAACGATCATCGGGTTGATGATTGTCCCGAAGTCGTCAGAAGCGGTGAACTGCACCACCTCGGTTGTGCCTGTGTCAGGGTCAACCTCGACTTCGCAGATGTAGCAGCCAGCGGGGAAGGTAAAGTTCGACGGATCGTAGAACGCGCTTTCCTTGAGGCCCGGTTCCATCTCTGGCGGCAGGTTATGCGCCGTATAGGCCGCAAGCCCGATCTCGTGCCAACCGAGCGCCTTGTCCGTGCCCGCGACTTTCACTTCGCCGCCTTCGATGACGATGTCGTCTTCAGAGGCTTCGAGTTGGTGCGCCGCGATCTTGCGAACCTTGGCTTCGACCTTGTCCATCGCCTTGACGATGGCTGACATGCCGACAGCGCCCGAGCGCGAGCCGTAGGTGCCCATGCCGAACTGCACTTTGTCAGTGTCGCCATGCACAATCGCGACATTGTCGAGTGGAAGGTCAAACCGCTCGGCGACGATTTGGGCGAAGGTTGTCTCGTGGCCTTGGCCGTGGGAATGCGAGCCTGTCAGGATCTCGATGGTGCCCACAGGGTTGACGCGCACTTCGGCACTTTCCCAGAGGCCGACACCAGCCCCGAGGCCGCCAACGGCTGCCGAGGGTGCGATGCCGCAAGCCTCGATGTAGCAGGAATAGCCAAGCCCGCGCAGCTTGCCGCGTTTGGCCGCCTCTGCTTGGCGTGCAGGGAAGCCCGCCACATCGGCTGCTTCTTCGGCTTGGGCGAGGTTGGCGTCAAAGTCGCCGCTGTCATATGTCATGATAACAGGCGTCTCATGCGGGAATTCACGAACGAAGTTGCGCGCCCTCAGCTCGGCGGGTTTCATGCCCATCTCGCGCGCCGCTGTCTCCATCATGCGCTCGATCAGGTAGCAGGCTTCCGGCCGTCCGGCGCCGCGGTAGGCGTCAACAGGCACGGTGTTGGTATAGACAGCGCGCACGTTGGCGTGCAGGTTCTGGATGTCATACTGCCCCGACAAAAGCGTGGCATAAAGATAGGTCGGAACCGAGCTTGAAAAGAGCGACATGTAAGCGCCGAGGTTGGCGATCGTGTCGACTTTGAAGCCAGTGATCTTGCCGTTCTCGTCAAAACCCATTTTCGCTGTCGAGATGTGGTCACGGCCATGCGCGTCGGTGATGAAGGCTTCCGAGCGGTCTGATGTCCATTTGACCGAGCGGTTTGTTTTCATCGAGGCCCAGAGGCAGGTGATCTCTTCGGGATAGATGTAGATTTTCGCTCCGAAGCCGCCGCCCACGTCAGGCGCGATGACGCGCAATTTGTGCTCGGGGGCGACGTTGTAGAACGCGCTGAGAACAAGCCGTGCGACATGCGGGTTTTGCGAGGTCGTGTAGAGCGTGTAGTGCTCTTCGGCTTCGTCATATGTGGCCACCGCCGAGCGCGGCTCCATCGGGTTGGGCGAGACGCGGTTGTTGGTGATCTCCATCTCGGTGATGTGCTTAGCGGCTGCGAGGCCTGCGTCGGCTTTCGCCGCATCGCCGATTTCCCAATTGTAGATCAGGTTGCCCGGTGCGTTGTCGTGAATTTCCGGCGCGCTCTTGGTGAGCGCCTTGTCGGCCTTCACCACGGCGGGCAGCTCTTCATACTCGACTTCGACAGCCTCTGCAGCGATCCGCGCCAAGGCCTGCGTGTCGGCGATGACAACCGCGACAGCGTCGCCCACGTAGCGCACTTTTTGAGTGGCAAGGGCTGACCATGCACCCATATTCATCGGCGAGCCGTCTTTGGAGGCAACCGCCCAACCGCAGATGATGTTGCCGATGCCGTCGCCTGTCAGCTGGTGGCCGTCGAGCACGTCAACGACTCCCTCCATGGCCAGCGCTGCCGACTTGTCGATGCTTTTGACATTTGCATGCGCATGCGGGCTGCGCACGAAGGCCGCGTAGGCCTGATTTTCCATGCGCACATCATCGGTGTATTTGCCTTTACCCGTGATGAAGCGCTTGTCTTCCTTGCGTTTGACGCGGGCGCCAATTCCGGTAGCTCCATTAGCCATGTCTTGTCCTCCCGTATCCGATTACATTTTTGTGGCTGCGTCTTGCACAGCCTTGACGATGTTGTGGTAGCCCGTGCAGCGGCAGATATTGCCTTCCAGCTCGTGGCGCACGGCCTCGGCTGTGACTTCGCGGCCCTCGGCTTTGTAGCGGTTCACCATGTCTACGCCCGACATGATCATGCCCGGTGTGCAGAAGCCGCATTGCAGCCCGTGGTGCTCTTTGAAGGCGGCTTGCATCGGGTGCAGATCACCGTTTGCCAAGCCTTCGATCGTTGTCACCTCCGCGCCGTCTGTGGCGGCGGCGAGGGTGGTGCAGGACTTCACAGCCTTACCATCAATATGCACGACGCAAGCGCCGCATTGTGAGGTGTCACAGCCGATATGCGTGCCCGTCAGGCGCAAGTCTTCGCGCAGAAACTCCGACAGAAGCGTTTCGCCGGAGACCTCCCGCGTGACGGCTTTGCCGTTCACTGTCATTTTCACTTTGGTCATATAATCCTCCCTTTTGGCCAGCCTCCCCGCCAGCCATTTCATTGCGACCTAGAGCTAGCCCTCCTCCGGCTGCTCAGGCCCGTTCAAGTGTTCCTGGAAATTGTCAAAAAACTTCGCGGCCAGCTTCTTGGCCGTCGCGTCTATAAGCCGGCTCCCAAGGCGGGCGAGTTTACCGCCGATCTGTGCATGCGCTTCGTAGCGCAGGATCGTGCCCTCAGGTGTTTCTTCCAACGAGACATCCGCGCCGCCCTTGGCAAAGCCCGCAACGCCGCCGTTGCCTTCCCCCTGAATGGTGTAGCTGTTGGGCGCATCAATGTTTTGCAGCTCGATTGCGCCCGAGAACTTGGCCTTCACAGGGCCGATCTTCTGGACAACCTTGGCTTCCATCGTGGTGGGCGAGGTTTGTTCGATCTCCTCGCAGCCGGGGATGCAGAGCTTGAGCACCTCAACATCATTGAGCGCGGCCCAGACCGCTTCGCGCGGTGCAGCAATGGTGTGCTCTCCCGTCATGTCCATTTAGGTTTCTCCTCCCCGAAAAATCTAAATCAAGACTTCCGAGTGTAAGCCTAGATCGATTCTTAGCAAGGAATTGTTTTCGCTTTAGAGTTGAGACGCGAACCTGAGCTTTTGCGACGGCGCGCTGAGAGCGTCTGACAGGCCAGCGAGGCTGTCGACGTTGTGACAGGCATGAAAACTGTCAACCAGCGGCAACAGCGTGCGCACTCCTGCGGCCTTGGGGGCAAAACCGTCAAAGCGCAGCAGCGGGTTGAGCCAGACAAGGCGTTTGCACGACAGCGACAGGCGCTCAGCCTCTTTTTGCAGGGCTTCAACGCCGCCTGTTTCAAGCCCGTCGGTGATCAGCAGCACAACGGCCCCCTGCCCCAGAACGCGGCGCGAGTAGTCGCGGTTGAAGGCGTGCAAAGCCTCGCCAAGCCGTGTGCCGCCTTGCCAGTCAGGCGCGTCCTGGCCCACGGCTTTGAGGGCGTCGTCAACGTCGCGCTGGTGTAAAGCACGGGTGATGTTCGTGAGCTGCGTGCCCATGGTGAAGCCGTGCACATGGCCCCAGCCCGAGTTGGGCGCCCAGACGAGCGTGTGCAGAAAGTGCATCATCATCCGCGCATATGTGGCCATCGAGCCGGAGATGTCGCAGAGCACCACAAGGTTGAGCGGGCGGGTGCGCAGCGCTTTCTTGGGCAGCGGGCCAAATGCGCCGCCCCTTTTGAGGGCGTCCCGCAGCAGGCGGCGCGCATCGGGCTGGTGTCCGATATGCGAGGGCGTGAAGCGACGGGTTTTCAAGGCTTTCGCGGGCAGGCGCAGCTTGCTGATCGCGGTTATGGCGGCGGCCTGTTCGGCGTTGCTCATCTGCTCAAAGTCGAGGCTGCGCAGCACTTCGGTTTGCGACAGGCTCATCTGCGCGTCCATCTCGAGCATGTCGCGCTCGGGCGTGTCTTCATGAGGCTCATGCGCGCCCTCGTCGAGCGCTTCTTCGGCGCGACGCTGGGCAGCCTTGGCCTCTGGCGTGTCCTCGCCCATGGTTTGCAAAAGCGGCAGCATAGAGCGCACCATCTTTTGCAGAAACTCAGGGTCACGCCAGAACAGGGTGAAGACTTGGTGAAAGGCTTCGAACTGTTCGGGGCGGCAGACAAGCGTGGCCTTGAGCGTGTTGTAAAAGTCTTCGCGGCGCGTGAAGCCCGCCGCCTGCACCGCCTCGATCGCCGAGAGCACCTGCGCGGGGCCGACCCGAATGCCCGCCTTACGCAGGGCGCGGGCGAAGTGGATGATATTCTCCGCCAGCTTGCCTTCGGTTTCGGGCAGCGCCTGCATTATTCGGACAAAAGCTGCGCGCGCGCTTCATCCAACAGGCGCGCGGTTTCCGAGCCTGTGATCTTGGCGATGTCGTCTTGATACTTGAGCAAAGCGCCGAGCGTGTCGGCAACAACATCCGGCGTGATCGAGACAGCGTCGAGCGCGATCAGGCAGCGCGCCCAGTCGATTGTTTCGGCGACACCGGGATTTTTGAACAGGTCTTCGCCGCGCAGGGCCTGCACAAAGGCAACGACTTCGCGGGTGAGCTTTTCGGAGCATTCCGGCAGGCGCGCCTTGAGTATCTCGACTTCGCGCTCAAAGCGGGGGTAGTCGACCCAGTGATAAAGGCAGCGGCGCTTGAGAGCGTCGTGCACTTCGCGGGTGCGGTTTGACGTGAGAATGACAATCGGCGGCTCTTGGGCCTTGATCGTGCCCAGCTCGGGGATTGTCACCTGAAAGTCCGACAGCGCCTCCAGCAGGAAGGCTTCAAACGGCTCATCGGTGCGATCAAGCTCGTCGATGAGCAGCACGGGCGGGCCTTCGGGGTGCGGCTCAAGCGCTTCCAGCAGGGGGCGCTTTATCAGGAAGTCAGGTGAAAACAGCTCCGATTGCAGCGCGCTGCGGTCGGCCTCGCCGGCGGCTTCGGCGGTGCGGATGGCAACCATCTGCGCTGTGAAGTTCCACTCGTAAAGCGCGGAGGACACATCAAGCCCCTCATAGCATTGCAGCCTGATGAGGCGGCGGCCCAGCGCTTGGGCGAGGGCTTTGGCTATTTCCGTTTTGCCGGTGCCTGCCTCGCCTTCCAGAAACATCGGCTTGCCGAGTTTGAGCGCGAGGTATGCCACCGTGCCCAACGCGCGGCCACAGACATAGTCTTGCTCTGCAAGCAGCGCGATGGTGTCGTCGATAGAAGCTGGGAGGGTGGCCATAACGCGCTTTCTTGTTGGGTTGCTCAGCCGCCATTAAAGCAGCCGCGCGGCTGGCTGTCTATCTTGCGAAGCGCTACCCACGTGATAGGCTGACGGCTTGAATGATGAAAGGATGCGCGCATGAGCGTTCCCGCCCTTGATGCAAGCTCGGTGATAGAGCCGATCCGCCAGTTGAGCGAAGGTGAAGGCGTGCTGGCCGTTATCACGCGCATTGACGGGCCGTCATACCGTCCGCTTGGTGCGATGATGGCGGTGATGGCAGACGGGCGGCGTGTTGGCACGCTGAGTTCGGGCTGCGTAGAGGCTGACATTGCACTACACGCCGAGAAAGCACGGCAGGCGGGCAAGCCTCACAGCGTTGTCTATGGCAAGGGCTCGCCGTTTGCCGACATCACCCTGCCCTGCGGTGGCGGGCTTGAGATATTGCTGGTGCCTGCGCCCGACAAAGCTGTGCTGGCCACGCTTTTGGAGCATCACCGCGCGCGGCAAACCTGTGCGCTCGAGATTGACCAACGCACAGGTGCGCTTTGTGCGGTGCCCACGGGCGCGACAAGCTGGACGGGCGATGTCTTCACTGTCGCGATCGAGCCGGAACTGGCGTTCTACGTGTTTGGCAAAGGGCCGGAGGCGATCACATTTGCGGGGTTGGCACAGGGGGCAGGCTATCCGGCGCTGCTGATGTCGCCCGATGACGAAACGCTGGCGATCGCGGCAGCGGCGGGCTGTGCCACACGGCATTTAACCTCGCCGAAGATGCCCGCCGATGTGCAGCCTGACGTGCATTCCGCCGTGGTGCTGTTTTTTCACGACCACGAGTGGGAGCCGCCCATCATCGCGGATGCGCTCAAGAGCGAGGCGTTTTACATCGGTGCGCAGGGCAGCCTGCGGGCCAGTGAGGCGCGCAAAAACGAGCTGACACTGCTGGGTGTAGATGCCGAAGCGCTCAAACGCGTGCGCGGGCCTATCGGGCTTATCCCCTCGGTGCGCGATGCGCGCAAACTGGCGGTGAGCGTCTTGGCCGAAGTGCTGGCAGAGGGCTGAACCAGGGCTGAATGAGCCATTGCCAAGCCCGCGCTTTTTGGCTTTGGTGCGCAGCAACATAGCATAAGCAAGGACAGCACTATGACACGCAATGGCGGGCAACTTCTGGTCGAATGTCTGATGGCGCTTGGCGCAACCAAGAGCTTCGGCGTGCCGGGCGAGAGCTATCTCGCCGTGCTTGACGCCTTGCACGACACCGAGGGAAAGCTTGACTATGTACTGTGCCGCAACGAGGGCGGGGCGGCCTTCATGGCGGCGGCCTATGGCAAGCTCACGGGCAGCCCCGGTATTTGCATGGTCACACGCGGGCCGGGGGCAACGAACGCCTCTATAGGCATTCACACGGCCAAGCAGGACAGCGCGCCGATGCTGGTGTTTGTTGGCCAGGTCGGCACTGACATGAAAGGGCGCGAAGCCTTTCAGGAACTCGACTACCGCGCCGTTTTTGGCAGCATGGCCAAATGGGCTGTCGAGATCGACGAAGTCAGCCGCATTCCCGAGATCATCAGCCGCGCCTGGACGATGGCTGTGAGCGGGCGGCCGGGGCCTGTTGTTGTCGCCTTGCCCGAGGACATGCTGACAAGCCTGACAGACACCACGCCCATCAGCGGGCCTGCCGACATTCGCGAGCCAGCGCCCACGCAGGGTGCGACAGACGTAACACTGGCTTTGCTTAGCGAGGCTGCGCGCCCTGTTATTTTGCTGGGCGGCTGCAACTGGAGCGCCAAGGGGCGCGCAGCGATGCAGGCCTTTGCCGAGGCGTCTGACATCCCCGTGCTGGCGGCGTTTCGCTATCAAGACCAGTTTGACAACTTCTCTGATGTTTACGCAGGCGAGGCAGGTGTTGGCATGCCTGCGCATGTGAAACGCATCATCGGTGCTGCCGACGTTGTGCTGGCTGTCAACGTGCGCTTTGGCGAGATGACAACCGATGGCTACACGCTTTTTGAAGTGCCGGAAGCCAAACAGAAGATCATTCATGTGCATGCCTCGGCCGAGGAGATCGGCAAGATTTACCGCCCCGAGCTTGGCGTCATCGCAGGGCCAAATGCCTTTGCCCACGCGCTTGAACCTGTGAAAGGTGACTGGAGCGAATGGCGCGAAGCTTGCCGCGCTGATTTCGAGATCAGCCTGCAAGCGCCTGAGCAGCCCTCGCCTGTTGATATGGCCCGCGTGACCGAGCACTTGCGCAGCGTGTTGCCTGACGATGCCATCCTGACAAATGGCGCGGGCAACTTCGCGGTCTGGCCGAACAAGTTTTTCCTCTTCGGGCCGAATGCCAAGCTGCTTGCCCCCCAGTCAGGCGCCATGGGCTATGGGCTGCCCGCCGCGATTGCGGCCAAGGTGGCGCACCCCGAGCGTTGCGTGGTGTGCTATGCGGGCGACGGTGATTTCCAGATGAACTGTCAGGAGCTGGCGAGCGCGGCACAGGCAGGGGCGCAGCCGATTGTGCTGATCGTCAACAACGGTATCTACGGCACGATTCGCGCACACCAGGAGCGGCACTACCCTGCCCGCGTGTCCGGCACCGATATGATCAGCCCAGACTTTGCGGCTTTGGCACGGGCCTATGGCTTTCACGGCGAACGTGTCGAACGCACGGAAGATTTTGCGGCGGCTTTCGAGCGCGCTTTAGCCTCGAAAACCGGCGCTGTGCTGGATTTAAATGTATCGCCTGAGGCACTTACGCCGGGCGTCACGCTGAGCCAGATGCGCGACGCGGCCCTGACGGCCAAGAATGGATAAAGCAAGCGCTGTATGGCCTCTCGACAAAGCGCGCGTTCGGTGACAACAAGGCTGCCTTGCCCTCGCAAACCTCAGGCCCGACATTGCTGATATCGATACGCTCCCACCTGGTCTACACGGCCAAGCAACCCTGTGATCTGTTGTTGCAGATCGAAGCTGCCGAGACCCCTGCGCAGCGCTGTGAACGCGCGTCTTTCGCCGTGGTGTCTGACGCGGGGTCGCAGCCGATAGCGGGGGAAGAAAACATCGGCCAGCGGCGGTGGACGCGGGTGAGCGATGTGTTTGATTGCACCTATGAGGCAGAGGTGCACGTCGAGCGCCCCGCCGTTGGTTTGCAGGGCCTTGAGACAACGCCCTTTGCCGCGCTTCCTTCGGATGTGACGAAGTTTCTGATGCCTTCGCGCTATTGCCACCCTGAGGATTTTCTGGCGTTTGTGCCGCAGCAGTTTGGCAAGCTCAAAGGCGGCACTCTTGTTGAGGCGATGTCTGCGTGGATCAACGAGCACTTCACCTATGACAGTGCCATCAGCCACGGCGCCACGAACGCCAGCGAGAGCTTTCGGGACAGGGCTGGCGTATGCCGCGACTATGCGCATGTTCTGATCGCGATGGCGCGCTCTGTTGGCATTCCGGCGCGCATTGTCAGCGCCTATGGGCCTGACGTGTCACCGCAGGATTTTCACGCGCTCGCCGAGGTGTTTCTGGAGGGAGCGTGGCACATGGTTGACGCAACAGGCATGTCAGACGCGCCGAGCACCGTTCAGATCGGCGTTGGCCGCGACGCGGCGGATGTCTCGTTCATGACATCCTATGGCTGGATGACGCTTAAAAAACAGTCAGTTCTGGCAGAGCGCGCCACATAAGTGACCGCATCCGGCGAGTTTACTTGTAACCTTGGGGACAAAGGGTAACGTGGTGTGATGAACACAGAGCAACAACACTTCGACGAGATGCTTGCAGGCGAAGGCGAAGTTCGCGCGCCCTACAGCGCCTATCAGAACTGGTTTTCGCAGGAAGACCCTGCCCGCCTTGCCAAAAAGTCCAAGGAGGCCGAGGCCTTCTTTCGCCGCACAGGCATTACCTTCAATGTCTATGGCCAGTCGGCAGCGCAGGAGCGTCTGATCCCGTTTGATTTGATCCCGCGGATCATTGCAAGCCGCGAGTGGACAAAGCTCTCGAAGGGTATCGAGCAGCGGGTGCGCGCTATCAACGCCTTTTTGCACGACATCTATCACCGCCAGGAGATTTTGCGGGCGGGTGTTGTGCCTATTGAGCTTGTCTCGCGCAACGAGGCTTTCCTGCCGCAGATGGTTGGCGTCAGCCCGCCCGGCGGTGTCTATACGCATATTGTCGGCACCGATCTGGTGCGCACCGGCGAAGACGACTTTTTCGTGCTCGAAGACAATGCGCGCACGCCGTCTGGCGTATCGTATATGCTCGAAAACCGCGAGACGATGTTGCAGATGTTTCCCGAGCTGTTCACCCAGAACAAAGTGCAGCGGGTGAGCGACTATCCGAAGAACCTGCGCCGCTCGCTTGCGGCCTGTGCGCCTGTAAACTGCGAAGGCAAGCCGACAGTCGCGGTGCTGACGCCGGGCATCTACAACTCGGCCTATTTCGAGCATTCCTTTCTCGCCAACCAGATGGGCGTTGAACTTGTCGAAGGGCACGACCTGCGGGTTGTTGACGGGCGCATCAAGATGCGCACGACAGAGGGCTACAAAGTGATCGACGTGCTCTACCGCCGCGTTGACGACGACTACCTTGATCCGCTGAATTTCAACCCTGACTCGATGCTGGGCGTGCCCGGCATCATGGACGTTTACCGCGCGGGCAACATCACCATCGCCAACGCGCCGGGCACGGGGATATCCGACGACAAGGCTATCTATTCCTACATGCCCGACATCATCGAGTTTTACACTGGTGAGAAGCCGCTGCTGAACAACGTGCAGACATGGCGCTGCTCGGAGCCTCAATCGCTCAAATATGTTCTGGAGAACCTCAAAGAGCTGGTTGTCAAAGAGGTGCATGGCTCGGGCGGTTACGGCATGCTTGTCGGGCCTGCGGCCAGCAAGAAAGAACTGGCAAGCTTTGCCGCCAAGCTGCGCCGCAACCCGTCAAACTATATCGCGCAGCCGACGCTGTCTCTTTCGACAGTGCCTATCTTTGCCAAGAAAGGCCTCTCGCCGCGCCACGTTGACTTGCGCCCGTTTGCGCTGATGTCGCCCGAGGGCATCAACATCACGCCCGGGGGGCTGACGCGCGTGGCCCTCAAGCAGGGCTCACTTGTTGTGAACTCAAGCCAGGGCGGCGGCACAAAAGACACTTGGGTTCTGGAGGACTGACGCCATGCTCGGAAAAACCGCAGGCGGCCTTTACTGGATGTTCCGCTTTCTTGAACGCAGCGAAAACACAGCGCGCTTGCTTGAGGCGGGCTTTCGCATTGCCCTGACCCGCTCGACAGACGCTGAGTCAGAGTGGAAATCCGTGCTGACAACGGCAGGTGTTTGCCATGGTTATGATGCACAATACGACAGCTATACTGCGGCGCACGCGGTTGATTTCCTGCTGCGGGACACCAACAACCCCTCAAGCGTGATCTCGTCAATTGACAAGGCCCGCACCAATGCACGCATGGTGCGCACCGCGCTGACGACAGAAGCTTGGGAGGCCGTAAACGAGGCCTGGATGGCGCTGAAAGACACGCTCAAGCGGCCCGTGAAAGAAACCGAACTGCCAGCTGTGCTCGGCGAGATCCGCCGCCACTCGGCGCTTGTGCGCGGCGCGGTTCACGGAACGATGCTGCGCACCGACGTTTATGACTTTACCCAGATCGGCACCGCGCTGGAACGGGCTGACAACACCGCCCGTATCATAGACGTAAAGTATTACACGCTGCTCCCCTCGGCGAGCTTTGTCGGCTCGGCGCTGGACAATGTGCAATGGGAAACGATCCTGCGGTCTGTCTCTGCGCACCGTTCGTTCCGCTGGATGCACAACCACGATGTTTCCGCCGCCAGCATTGCCGACTTCTTGATCCTTGATAGCCGCTTCCCGCGCTCGCTCTCGTTTTGCAGCAAGCAGATCGAGGAAAACCTCGGCTACCTCGCCAAAGACTACAACAAGCGCATGCCTTGCCATGATCTGATTGATGCCCAGCGCAACATGTTGCGCGCGCAAACCATCGAAATGATCTTTGACGACGGGCTGCACCAGTTCATCCGAAACTTCATTCAGGAGACTACGGCTATCGGCATGCAGATCGAAAAAGACTATAGTTTCATTGGATAAAGGACTTTTCCCATGAAGCTGAGTGTAAAACACACAACCAAATATCTTTACGATGCGCCCGTGTCCTACGGGCTGCAACAGGTGCGTCTGACGCCTGTGAGCAGCCGGCACCAGACGGTGACACGCTGGGATGTGGAGGTTGTCGGAGGCACGCGCGAGCTGTCTTTCACCGATCAGCACGGCAACGAAACGCTGCTTGTAAAGGCCAACAGAGACACGACGGAAGTTTGTGTAACGGTCGCTGGTGAGGTGGAAACGCACACAAGCGACGGCATCTACGGGCCAATATATGGCGCCTGCCCGCTGTGGCACTTCTTGCAGAGCACGCCGCGCACAGAGGCGGGCAAGGGCATCAAGGCATTGTCGAGAGCCACCCAGAAAAAGAGCAATACGCTGAGCGCGCTGCACGATCTGTCGAAAGCCGTTTTGAAAGCGGTGCCCTATAGCACCACTTCAACCTTCGCCCACACCTCGGCGGAGGAGGCCCTGCAAGCCGGTGGCGGTGTCTGTCAGGATCACGCGCAGATATTTATTTCTGCGGCGCGCCTTGCCGGCATTCCCGCGCGCTATGTCAGCGGCTATCTGATGATGGACGAGCGGGTTGAGCAGGAAGCCAGCCACGCTTGGGCCGAGGCCCATGTCGAGGGCTTGGGCTGGGTCGGGTTTGATGTTTCAAACATTATCTCACCCGATGACCGCTATATCCGGATCGCATCAGGGCGCGACTCGCGCGAAGCTTCGCCGATAAAGGGCATGCGTATCGGCGCGGCAAACGAATCCCTCATTGTATCGCTTCAGATTCAGCAATAAGTATCGCCACAACCCCTCTGATATTCACCTGAGAAACTGGACTATAACATGACTTACTGTGTCGGACTGCGCCTGAACGACGGCCTTGTCTTTATGTCGGACACCCGCACAAACGCCGGTGTCGACAACTTCTCGGTGACCCGCAAAATGTTCACTTGGGATGTTCCCGGCGAGCGCGTTATTACGCTGATGACAGCCGGCAACCTTGCGACAACGCAGGCGCTGGTCAGCCTTCTCGACGAGCGCTCCAAGATCGTGGAAGAGCGCAACCCGACGATCCTTGAGCTGCCAACCATGTTTCAGGTTGCGCGGCTTGTCGGCGCGACGCTCAAGGAAGTTATCAACGACAGCGCTTCTGAGGGCCAAGAGGCGACTTCGAAGTTCAAAGCCTCGGTTATTGTTGGCGGGCAGATCAAAGGCGGCTCTCCGACGCTGTTCATGATCTATCCTGAGGGCAACTTTATCGAGATCACCGAAGACAGCCCGTTTTTCCAGATTGGCGAGGCCAAATATGGCAAGCCGATCATCGTGCGCGCCTATGATCCGGATATGAGCTTTGCCGATACGATCAAGCTGTTGCTGGTGTCGTTTGACTCAACGATCAAGGCGAACCTGTCTGTCGGGATGCCGCTTGATCTACAAGTCTATGTGAAAGACAGTTTTGAGGTTACCAACAAGCCGCGGATCGAGGCGGACGACCCCTATTACAACTCAGTTTCAACGGGGTGGAGCGACGCTTTGAAAAACGCATTGACGCAACTGCCAAGTTATAACGAAGACTGAAGCGACGGCCCTTGTCGCGTTGCGGCTATTCACACTATTGGCAGAGCGTTTCCTTGATAAAGCAGTTCGAGCCGATGCAGCCATCCCAGCCTTCGTCTTTGATGAGTTGCGACTTCTCCTCAAATTCGCCCTCAACGAGCGTCACCGACTTGATCTTGTCAAACCGGAAGATCCGCTTTGAGGCATAGTCGCGCGACTTGGTGCAACCGCGTGTCTGCCAGCCGTGCATATAGAGCGTGCCGTTGTTACCGATGGCAACCTGATGCACATCAACCAGCCGCGGTAGGCAACCCTTGCTGGCGTCTTTGTCATAGACAAGTTCGACAACGCGGTTGGTTTTGGCGGCCTCGCAGAGCGGGGCTTCGTGCGCCGATTGCGCCAGCGCGGGCGAAGCACAGGTAAAGGCAACTAACACACTCGTTCTTACGGGAAACAGCTTCATCACGGGGCTCCTGAGGGGGCGTTTGTCTAACAACTTACGTCTTAACAATAGCCCGTCCGAACTTGTTTTAGAACCCGATAGTCAGACCGCCCGGATGGGCCGCACCTGAGGGTGGTTTTGCGCATCCAGAGTGATCGTTGCTTCGATGCCATACATCGCCTTCAGGTTTTCTGCTGTCAGAACCTCCACAGGCGGGCCAGAGGCGGTTTTGTGTCCGCCGTTCAGCCCGACAATCCGGTCAGCGTATTGCGCGGCCAAGTTCAGGTCATGCATCGCCACGCCGACAATCGTGCCTCGCTGGCGTGCAACCTGTTGCAGCCTTTCCAGCACAAGCAGCTGGTGTCGTAAGTCGAGCGCGGCGGTGGGCTCATCCAGCAGCAAGACGCGGGGCTGGCGGAACAGGGCCTGTGTCAGGAACACAAGCTGGCGTTGCCCGCCGCTGATCTCGTCAAGCTGGCGGGCCTGCAACGCGGCCAGCCCGAAGGTTTCCAGCGCGGCCATGGCCTCGTCGGCGATGCCCGCTGGCAGGCGCATCCCCAAGCTGCCCAAGCGGCCCAGAAGCACGACTTCGAGCACAGTCAGCGACGATTGCGCGCTGGTGTCCTGCGGCATGTAAGCGATTTGCCGGCGCTGCTCTTCCGGCGACAACGCGACCCCCGCGACGGCAACAGCGCCCTGCATCGGGCCTAGCCCCGCAAGGGCGCGCAGCAGGCTGGACTTGCCCGCCCCGTTGCAGCCGATCAACGCGGTGATCTGCCCTTCCTGCCAGTGATCGTCAAAGCCACGGATCACCTGCGTCTTGCCGTAGGCCACGGTCAGGGTCTTGATATGAACGCTCACCAATGTCTCCTTTGTCCGCGCAGGATCAGAAAGAACAGGAAAGGCACGCCGACCAAGGCTGTGACAATGCCAATCGGGATCACCCCGCCGGGGGACACCAGCTTTGAGATCACCGAGGCGCCTGTCATTATGACCGCGCCCATCAGGGCGGCCATGGGCAAAAGCATGCGCTGGTCTTCGCCGACGAGCATCCGCGCGATATGCGGCGCGACGAGGCCGACAAAACCGATGGTTCCGACAAAGGCCACTGCTGCGGCTGTCAGAAGCGCAACCAGCCCGAAGAGCTTGATGCGCAGCGCCTTCACATCAACGCCGATCGCGACTGCGCGGGCGTCACCAAGGCGCAGGGCCGTGAGCTGCCAGAGGTTCGGCAACACCGCCAGAGTGCTGAACGCAAATACCACAGCCACGATGGGCACGTTGTTCCAACTGGCCTTGAGCAGCGAGCCGAACAGCCAGAACACGATCGCCTGAAGCACCTCGGGCGCGGCCAAATACTGCACCAGAGATTGCGCCGACTGGAACATGAACAGCGTAGCAATTCCGGCCAGCACCATGATCTCGGGGCGCATGCCGCGCATTTTCGAGACTGAAAAAACAAGGGCAGCGGCCAGAATACACATGACGAAGGCCGACAACGGCACCGTCAGCCAAGGCAGGAACGGCAGGCTGACGCCCGTCAGGATAGCGAGCGCGGCCCCGAACCCTGCCGCAGCAGAAAACCCGAGCGTATAGGGGCTGGCCAGCGGGTTGCCGAGAATTGTCTGCATATGCACGCCGGCCGTGCCGAGCGACATCCCGACAAGCATGGCCATCAGCGTCATCGGCAGGCGGATATCCTGAACGATCACGCGGATCATCGGCTCGGCGCTCGACGGGGAGAACAGCCCGCGCAGCACGTCTGTAACCCCCAGCATGGCCGGCCCTGTCAGGATGTCAGCCACGATGAGCGCGCATAACAGCGCGACCGCTCCGGCAAGCCTACCGAGGCGCTGGAACATCATCGCGCCATACTGCGATGTCGAGGTTGCGTCAGCGGGGGTGTCAGGGGCGGCACAGGCCGCCCCCTTCATGGTTTCAGCTGCGGCCCCGTTCGGGGCGCGCATCAGCTGTCACCGCCCGGCAGCTGCGTCATATAGGTGCCTTTGAACGCAATCGGCATGTAGCTTGCAAAGAAGCGGTCCAGCGCGGCTTGCGGATCAACATCGGCGAACTGCTCGGGATACATCGCCTTGGCGAGGAACCGCAGGAACGCGTAGTCATAGAGCGTGCGATTGCCGCCGTGGTAGATTCCGATGATCTTGCCGTTCTTCACAGCGTCCAGACCGTCCCAGCCGGGGCGGCCCATGTAGGCCTGCATCCGCTCGTGGGTCAGCGCGCTGTCAACGCCTGGCCCCATGAGCACAGCTTCGTCGCGGCCCGCCCAGCCGGAGCCTGCCAGCATGATCACCTGCGGGTTTTGCGCCAGAACGTATTCAGGGCTCAACTTGCCCCAATTGCTGATCTGCCCATTGGCGATGTTGGTCGCCTTGAGTTGATCAATCACGCTGCCCCATTGGGTGCCGGAATAGGAGTTATCAACCGTGTCCTTACCCTTGCGGGCCAGCTCGACATAGACTTTGGGGGCCGCGCCCTCGGGCAGTTTTGCCAGACGAGCTTCAACATCGGCGACAGCGGCTGCGTATTCGTCCGCCAGCGTCTTGGCGCGCTCTTGAGCGCCCATCAACGCGCCAAGAAGCTCGGTTGATTTGACGTGCATTTCAACAGTCTGCGCATTGTAGTCGAGAACCACAATTGGGATGCCTGCCTCTTCCATGCGGTCGGCTGTTTCGCCCAGCGCCTTATACTGCCAAGCGGCCAGAACGGCCACGTCGGGCTTGGCCGCAATTGCGGCTTCCAGCGAGAAGGTGCCGGAGTCAACTTCGCCCACATCCGCAAGCTCTTCCAGGCGCGGGATCACGGCGGAGTATGTCTGCCATTGCAAGTTGCGCCAACCGGCCCATGTGTCTTTGGAGATGGCGACAACCCTGTCGTAGGCCTCAGGGCCAGCGACGGCCATGAAGTCTTCAAAGTAGAAGCCCAGCAGGATGCGCTGCGGCTCTTCGGGGACTTCAACTGTCCGGCCCATCGTGTCGGTCAGGGTGATGTTTTCAGCCCATGCGGGCATGGTGAAAGTTACCGCAAAAGCGGCCGCGGCAACGCCACGTGCGAGTGTTTTGAACATTGGTTTTCCTTTGGTTCACATAAGAGGCCCAGAACCCGCCGAAAGGGCGCAGCTCTGGTTTTCTGTCAGGTTTTGTGAAAGCTCAAAGGGCCGGAGGGGCGCGGCTGTTGTAATCTGCAGTCAAACGCAGCGGGGTGTGGCGCGACGGCGCAAGCGGCAACAGCTTTTGATGGCTCTGCGCCAAGAGCTGCCAGTCCACGTCTCCACGCTCGGCCGTGTCGACAACCAAGCCGAAAGACTGGCACCAGTCACAACCTTCATTGCCGAGCGCCGGTTCGGTCGGCTCGCCTGTTTCCGGATCAATGGTGATCTGTTGGATGCCAAAAGGCGAACAGATTTCGACCTGCATTCCATTGGCAGATGATCCGACCATCACCCCCGTCATCGCGAACTGAATGAACAGCCATGATATGGCGGGGAGCAGCACTCCGAGTTTGTGAAGGATGGTTCGTTTCAAGGCAGGTCACTGTCTGTTGGTCGGTGGCCATTGATCGCAGAGTTGTCGCCAAGGTGCAACCACGCGTGAAGCCGGGGATTACCGCTCATAGCTGGCATTCACGGGGTTTTTTGCGTTTCGCCCGAAGCGTCACGGCTTTTGCCTGAAGTGTCAGATAGAGGCGTGTTCTTGCGAGAGCCGGGATGCAGCCGCACCGTCGAATGGTCGGCTCTTGCTGTTACGACGCCGGATCGATGTGTGCTGAGTTCCTGCAATGCCAGAGAGCCGAATTTAGAAGGGTTTCAATTGTGCTTCCACTGGTGAGGACCAAAAAAGAGAAGTGCCCGTGATCTCATGAAGTCGATTGTTTTATGAATACGCGTTCAACTTGGCGAATAGCCACAAACAGATTGAACATAACGAAGGCCGGCACAACGAGCGAAGGTGCTAGCACCATCGGGAACTCGTATAAAGTGGTCATCGGGGGAAATTGGTCGGCAACATACTGTGTCGGCCGCCTATCTTTTGGTGCAAAAACAACGCTCATTAGAAGCACTAGTCGAAGATAGATGGACGGCTTTTGGAACCTGACTGAGAAGGGTCGTCTCTAATCGGCAACAGCGAATCCACGAATTATCTGTGTCGCGGTGCTTCCGTATTGCTTCCGGCTGTTCACACCTCGGAATGCGCAACATCTTTGACCTGATTTAAGTCATTGTAATGTATAGAAAAAGTGGTGAGCCGTGATGGGTTCGAACCATCGACCTACTGATTAAAAGTCAGTTGCTCTACCAACTGAGCTAACGGCCCACTAAGCGCCGTATCTAGAAAGAGCGGGCGTTAGGGTCAACCCCGAAAATGGAGGAAAATCGCGTCAATGCTGGATTCCTTTCGGGTAGGGGCCTATATGCGCGGTATGGACACGCGCGCGACACTTATTTCTTTCATGAAAATGCATGGGCTCGGCAACGATTTCGTTGTCATCGATAGCCGCGGGCGCGACTCAGTGATGACGCAAGAGCTGGCGTGCGCGATGGGCGACAGGCACCGTGGCGTCGGTTATGATCAGCTTGCCGAGATCACCGATGCGCCCAGTGCCGACTTTCACCTCACATTCTGGAACTCGGATGGCAGCCAAGCGGGCGCCTGTGGCAACGCCACGCGCTGTATTGCACGCTATGTGCTTGATGAAACGGGCAAATCAAAGCTCCACATAACAACCGCGCGCGGCGATCTTTACGCAGTTGATGCGGGCGGCGGGGACACCTCTGTCAACATGGGGCAGCCGCTGCTTGACTGGGCCGATGTGCCCCTCGCCGAGGCGATGGATACGCTCGAGCTGCCGATCGAAGGCGTCCCCACTGCAACAGGGATGGGCAACCCGCATTGCACCTTCTTCGTAGACGACGCCGAGGCCGTCGAACTTGAGCCATTCGGCGCGCGCTATGAGCATCACCCGCTGTTTCCCGAGCGCACCAATGTGCAGGTTGCCAGTGTGATCGGCCCTGACCACATTCGCATGCGCGTGTGGGAGCGTGGCGTGGGTGTGACGCAGGCCTCCGGCTCGTCTTCCTGCGCAACGGCTGTTGCGGCGGCACGACGGGGGCTAACGGGCCGCAAAGTCCGGATTGATCTGGACGGCGGCACGCTGGTTGTTGACTGGCGTGACGATGGCGTCTGGATGACGGGCCAAACGGCGCATGTGTTTGACGGACAGTGGCGCACGTCATGAGCGCGCCAAGGTTTACAACATTAGGCTGCCGCCTCAACGCTTATGAAAGCGAGGCGATGCGCGAGTTGGCCAAAGAGGCGGGGCTTCGCGACGTGCAGGTTGTGAACACCTGCGCCGTGACGGCTGAAGCGGTGCGCAAGGCCAAGAAAGAGATCAGGCGCTTGCGCCGCGAGCACCCTGACGCGCCGATCATCGTAACGGGATGCGCGGCGCAAACCGAGCCAGAAACATTCGCCGAAATGGCTGAAGTCACCCGCGTTGTCGGCAACCACGAGAAGATGCAGCCCGACACCTGGAAGAGCCTCGCGCCTGATCTGATCGGCGAGACCGAAAAGGTGTTGGTCAACGACATCATGTCTGTCACCGAGACAGCGGGGCATATGATCGACGGGTTCGGCACCCGAAGCCGCGCCTACGTGCAGGTGCAAAACGGCTGCGATCACCGCTGCACATTTTGCATCATTCCCTATGGTCGCGGCAACTCGCGCTCTGTGCCTGCGGGCGTTGTTGTCGAGCAGATCAAACGCTTGGTTGACCGTGGCTTCAACGAAGTCGTGCTGACGGGCGTCGACCTGACGAGTTGGGGCGCCGATTTGCCCGCCGCGCCGCGCTTTGGCGACTTGGTGATGCGTATTCTAAAACTGGTGCCTGACTTGCCGCGCCTGCGGATCAGCTCGATCGACAGCATCGAGGCTGATGAGAACCTGATGCAGGCGATCGCGACAGAACCACGCTTGATGCCGCATTTGCACCTCAGCTTGCAACATGGCGACGACCTGATCCTCAAGCGCATGAAGCGGCGGCACCTGCGCGACGACGCGATCCGCTTTACCGAAGAGGCGCTGAAGCTGCGGCCCGACATGACGTTTGGCGCCGACATTATCGCTGGCTTTCCCACCGAAACCGAGGCGCATTTTGAGAACTCTCTCAAGCTGGTGGACGACTGCCAACTCACGTGGCTGCATGTCTTCCCCTACTCTGCCCGCGAAGGCACGCCCGCAGCACGGATGCCTGCCGTGCATGGTGCGGACATCAAAAAACGAGCAGCTCGGCTGCGCGCGGCAGGAGACGTGCGGGTTGAGCTACACTTGAAAGCCCAACTCGGCGTTCACCATCAAGTCTTGATGGAAAATGCACACATGGGCCGCACCGAGCAGTTTGCGGAAGTGTCGTTTAAAGACCCTCAAAACGAGGGGGACGTGCTTGAAGCCGTCGTCGTCTCGCAGGAACGTGGTCAACTCTTGGCAAAACCGGCACTCCATCCTAAAAGGTAATTGCATTTGAGTTTTGCAATTTGAAGCCATGGCACACGGTAGCCGAAATTAGCCGGATGATTTAAAGGATGTAGTATGTCTCGACCAGAAATCACGCCCGTCATTCTTTGTGGCGGTTCCGGAACACGGCTGTGGCCGTTGTCGCGCAAAAGCTACCCTAAGCAATTCACGCCACTTATCGGCGATCATAGCTTGTTTCAACAATCTGCGGCCCGCCTTTCAGGTAAGGGCTTCGCAGCACCCGTAATTGTTACGAACTCCGACTTCAGATTCATCGTCACTCAACAGCTGTCCGATATCGGCGTTGATCCGGGCCCAGTGCTCATCGAGCCCGCAGCGCGCAATACTGCCCCTGCACTTTTGGCGGCTGCCCTCGTTGCCGCGCAGGACAACCCAGAAGCGCTGATCTTGGCGGCCCCCTCAGACCACTACATCAAAGATGTAGCCAAGTTTCAGGAAAGCGTGCTCAAGGGAGCTGACGCCGCCGCTGATGGCCAAATTGTAACCTTTGGTGTGGCCCCAAGCCGTCCAGAGACTGGTTACGGCTATCTCGAATTGGGTGAAACGGGCGCGAACACGCTCAGCAACGAAGAGACAACACCGCTCCTCGGGTTTGTTGAAAAACCTGACGCGGAGAAGGCCGCCAAGATGATCGCCACCGGTCGGTTCTTGTGGAACTCTGGCATCTTCCTCTATTCCGCGCAGACATTGATCGACGCGTTCCACAGATATGCGCCTGACATGCTAGAAGCGGCACAAGCCTCTGTCACACAAGCAAGCACCGATCTTGGCTTTCTGCGCCTTGAAGCCACTTCCTGGGCGCAGTGCGACGACATCTCGATCGACTTCGCGATCATGGAGAAAGCCAAAAACCTAGCCGTTGTCACCCACACTGGCGATTGGTCAGATCTGGGTGGCTGGGAAGCCGTGCGGCAGCACATGGATTTGGATGAAACAGGCGTTGGTACCCACGGGGCTGCATTGGCAGTTGAGTGCAGCGATACGCTTTTACGTTCCGAAAACGACAGCCTACAGCTCGTCGGCCTTGGCCTCGACAACATCGTCGCGATCGCGATGAAAGATGCGGTGCTTGTGGCTGATCGCACCCGCGTTGCTGATCTGGGCGCTGTGGTTAAGCAAATGCGCAAGCAAGACATCGTGCAAGCCGACACTTTCCCGTATGATTTCCGCCCTTGGGGGTACTTCGAGAGCCTAACTATACGCGATCGGTTTCAGGTTAAGCGCATTGTCGTGAACCCGGGTGCGTCGTTGAGCCTACAAAGTCACGTCCACCGCTCAGAACACTGGATCGTCGTTGCGGGAACCGCACGAGTCACGATTGATGAAACTGTCAAGTTGGTCGGCGAAAACGAGTCAGTTTACATCCCTCTAGGCGCAGTGCACCGGATGGAAAACCCGGGCAAAGTTCCTATGGAGCTGATCGAAGTGCAGACAGGGTCGTATTTGGGCGAGGATGACATCGTTCGTTACGAAGACATCTATGCACGGGGACAAGGCGCCAAGGGCTAGCCTCTGGTTAGAGCGAAGGGAGCCAACTTTTGCGGTTCAAGTCGCCCTCCCACTTTCTGTAGCGATCACAGTGCAAGCGGTCGTCCGGTTGCTGTGTCATAGCCAAAACGGGTGTAGTCGGCTGCGTAGTGTTTTGCGATAAGCGCCAGTTCCTCCTGATTGGGCACAACAGGCCTGACCGGCTTGCCCTCAAACTCCAGCCGTTTATCCAAAACATTGCGGGGCTCAATTTGCAGCGGCAAGTCGTGCCCCGGGCCAGCCAAGTCTTGCAACCACGCGACAACTGCATCCAAGCCATCTTCCAGCCGAAAACAACGCGCGCCTTGAGGAACGATCTCGTCCATCGTGCGGGTGTGATTGTCAAACTGCCATGGTGAGGTGTTACGCTTTCGGTGCACTTTTTCAAGCCAGCCAGCCAATGACACATCAGCGCCAACCGTCCCTTCGATATCGCGTTGAAACCGAAACGCCGAAACAATCCGCGCCACGGGGCTACGCACCACCGCAAAGCTTGCGTCGAAAAATCCGTCGGGAAAGAGAACAGAAATCGCCTCGGCATCGACGTGTTGGGGGGAGCTTCGCGTCCAACGCCGCCTTTGAGGGCGTCGATAAAACTGCCCATCCCGAAACGCTAACGGGCCAAATTGCTTTTCCAGATACAACTCTATCGCGGTGCCCGCACACTTTGGAACATGCGCAAAGTAGACCTTTTTCCCGGCAATACTCACAATCGGCATACTAGGCTCCCCTGCTCCAAACTCTGCTCCAAATACAGGTCAGTACTAAAAGCTGGTATTAAACTCTTAGTGTGATGGTCAGGCAGATGCTAGCCAAACCAGAAACCCGCATGCCCTCAGTGTTTGACATCAGTCGCGTCGAAACCGAGGGCATGGTAAGTTTAAATGTATTGCCCGCCCGCTTCTACAGTACCGGCGCCATCCCCTGGAATGAAGCTAGCCCCCTGTCCCGCAGTGTTGAGCGCCGAGTTGAGGCCAACGTTATAACGCCGCCCAACGCAGCTCGCCGTTTGGCCAGAAAACTGTGCGGCTTGAAGCCACGCCAAACAAAAACTTCTCATGTAGAAAGCGCCAGACGCTCCCCAGTTGATGTTGGCGTCGATCACCAGATTGGTCCCGTACATCGAGAGATTGGCATAGTTGTACATCGTTGCGATCGACGTGATCGTACTCGCGAACTCAAGCGTCGCGTAGTTACAGTCTAGAAACGCGTCACGCATACTGATTGCCGCACCCGAACCGCTAAAGCGTGCTGCGCCCAAGGTGGCCTGCGCTCGGCTCCGTACAATGACGCCATTGCCACCGGTAAACTCGAAGCCCTCCATCGAAATCATTGTGTTTTTCTCAAAGATCGCACGGTCTATCTTGACGGTTTCAGGGGCCGCCGGATCACCACGGAGCTTGTAGGTGCCGCTTCCCAGCACGAGGCCGGAGACAGTAACAGCCTCGGGGTAAGTACCCGCGGCGACGTTGATGGTGACATCATAGTTCCCGCAATCGAGGCGCATCATGGCATCAACGGCATTCTGGATAGTGGCAAATGCGCCGCCAGCAGTGTTTGAGAGGCCGTCGTTGCTGTCACTGCCATCAGGCCGGACGTGATAAGAACGGTCACCAGACAAGCGCTCGCGAAAGTCGGAGCTGCCATTGGGAAACGCAACTTCACCAGTTTGGCCATCAACAACCATACCGTCGTGGAAGTTCACGCCGTCAGGAGACACTTTGATCGAGAAATCGTCATTTCCTGCAGTGCCCATTTCAGCGCGGCCCGAGTATCCCGTCTGAAACAGCAAGCTCGCGGTGTCGCCGACTGCCGCTTTGTTCAACTTGAGTTGGTGGCCGTTCCCCGCATGTGACAACAAAGTCGCGTCGGAGGCCACACTTAGACGGTTCACACTGTCGGCGGTTGCGCTTACACCAAGCAGTTCCAGATTCTGCAATGCCTCCACCATGGGTGGCACCCAAGCAGCACCGTCAAAGCGCAACGTAGCACCCGTGGCCAAAACATCCGCATGCCAACCAGCCACAGGGGCGTAAAACACCCAAGCACCCTCCGAGAAAATCGCCACAGCGTTTTCTTGCCCCGCCCAGGCGCCTGAAGCCGCAGAGGCAACAATATAGCGATCTCCGGCAGCCGGGCTTGAGGGCGGCGCAGCTAAGGTAGCATCAGCCACAGCAAGCTGAACGATTGCATCAAGCTGGCGCAACGCTTCGTTGTGCGTGACATGCTTCTGGGCTTGCGAGGGCTGTATATAGGGCAACGACAATATCTGGGAACGGTCTGGCATGTGAATGGCCTTTCAAAAGGAAAATCGACGCGGCCGAGAAGCTCGCGAGTAACGTGCGAGGCCACGACGAGAAGATCGTTTCTGAGGCTTAATTCTTCAAAAATGCACCGCACGGTCGGGAATGTGGAAGCGCAACAAGAAGATGCAAACGAATTATGGTAGCGGTTTTGAAACGAAGCAAAGCCTGAATGCTACCAACCGAAACCGGCTGATTCACAAGACGAAACACAGCTGTACACACGCTTGGGAAAAGTACTGGGCATTGTCACAGGCTGCAAAAACTGCTAGCCAATTTCGAACAAATGAAAGACCGTGCTCGGATTAGTTAATGAATGTTTTCAGTACATTAGGTTCTCATTATAAAAAGAAAATCCTAATAACTCGCAAAACAGGTTGAAAGTTCTTTTTTCAAGAGGAAGCAAAATGAAGATACAAGTTATAGCCAATTGTCAGGCCCGTCCCGTCTCTTTGCTTGTCCCTCGCGTGGCCCCCGAGACAGAATCCCTAGATCCGATTATCGTGCATCTTGCAAAAGCTGAAGACGAAGGCGCACATCTGACCCAGATAGAACAGGCCGATATTATTTTCGCCCAACTCACCCAAGACGGTTTCAAACCAACACATTTGGCCACTAAGAACCTAAAAGACCGATTTGGCGACAAAGTCGTGGTTTGGCCCAACATCTTTTACGCAGGGCAGCAGCCCTATCTACGCTATTTTACGCACCCCAAGCACGGCCGTTTGATGGGCCCGTTAGAAGCTCTGCACGATATTCGACTGTACAAAAGCTGGGCCCAAACAGGCCGGGTCGACCCCGCAGTTTTGGATGATCCTGATCCAGATTTCTTATCGGCCGCCCGCGCCGCTTCACTTCGCCAGCTTCAGGACAAAGAAGCGTTGTGTGACGTCACAATTTCCGATTTTTTAACAGAGCATGAAGACCGCGAGCGCCTGTTCTTTACGTTCAATCACCCCTCACAGTTTGTTCTGTCAGAGATGATCCGCCGCCTACTGATCCGCTTGGGAAAAACCGAAACTGCCACTCTAGACGCAAATATTCCCGAACCGCTTGACCGCTTTAAAGTGCCTTCCGTATGGAGCGCGCCTGACGCGGTTTTCCAAGGCAATCAGATCTCCGTCGACGACGATGGTTCCGTGCTGCGGGTAGCAGGCCCGCCTCAAAAATACTCCCGCGAAGAGCTCTGTGCTGCGTTTGAAGAAGTCTACAACGCCAACGAAATCTATCGTAGTTTTGAGGGCGTGCGCATGACACCGAGTTTCCCTGGCGACCACGCGTATCTGGCATAAGGCGCCCCACCTCCATCAGGAAGATCGCGATCACAGGTAGAAGCTCATGGGTTTCTTTTTTGCGGTTTCCACAATTGGCTCAAGGAGCTTCTTTATGATGCGCAAACCTTGTAAGGCGTTGATTAAACGTCATGGACGTATTCTTTACGGTAAGTTAAAATTAAACCTATGAAGCTTCTCCTCCACATCGGCACCGAAAAAACAGGCACCACAAGCAGCCAAAAGTGGGCTGCTAGCAACCGAGAAAACTTGATAAAGCAGGGCGTTTTTTACAGTAAAGTTCTCGGCTCAATCAGCCACGTAAAAATATACCTTTGGGCGCTACCGCCCGAAAAGGACAATCCTGGTTTTGCTCATATTAACGCGTTGACCGTCGATGCCCGTCGCAAATTTCAAGCTGATTTACCCGAACTGTTAAGCAAGGAAGTCGAAGAAGCCAAAAAACTCGGATGTCATACATTCTTGATATCAAACGAGCACTGCCACTCACACCTTCGGAAAGAAGCGGAAATACGCAAACTACACGGTTTGTTGCAGCCTCTATTCGCCTCCATTCAAGTAGTGTGTAGCTTCCGACCACAAGTTGACTTGGCGGTCTCTTTTTCATCCACCGTAAGCAGAGGCTTTTTTCGCGTGGGATCTTCCTTTTTTGAAGCCATAAAACCCAGCGTTCCTTATTATAATTACGATAGGTTGGAACAGCGGTGGTCAGCTGTATTCGGCTCGGAATCTTTGGATTTTTTCGCGTTCAAAAAAGAGCCTGATACGATCGCAGCACTCTCTGCGCGCCTTGGGCTGGATGTCGCGGATTTTAATACCATACAGACATTCAACGAAGCTCTGGATATTCAGTCTATTGCTTTAACGAATGCCTTGGTTGATATGCCTTACAAGCCAAGTCGAGAGCTTAGAAAAATTATTGGCGCTCAGATGCTCTGCTCTACGGGCGGTGAAAGAGTGCGCATTGGCCTCGATTTTGCAGAAAAAATTCACGCCAAGTTTGTAGAAAGCAACGCCGCATTCGCGGCACGCTGCCCGTCAATATCTGTCGAAGACTTAACCCCCGACTGGGCGCGCTTTGAGGCGGAGCAGAACCTGAGCCAGCTTGACCAGCCTTGCAGCTTTAGCGATAAATTGGGTGAGTTGATGATGCGCATCGACAGACAGCATATATCAACAACAATAGCTCTTAAATTGTCAGAAACGGAACGCGCCTTGGCGCTTCGTAAACCTGAAAGCGCTGATAAATTCTGCACTGTTGCGGAAGCGCTTTTACAGACACTTCCGGACGATACTCCTTCAAATAGAGCACAGCTTGAAAAGAATATCACCCGACTGCGTAAAGCTATTGTCCAGCAACAAGTATAGCTGGGAACCGAATATTTGAGAGTGGTTCAGGCTCAAGTGAGTGCTTCTAATACAGCCGCTAAACAGTTAAAACCCTAGCGTCGTGGACGACCATCTAGGCCTGTATCAAGTTCAATGGAGAAATTTGGTGACCATTTCAACTGAACATATGAATAGCCACATGCGCATGATAGGTTACTGGGACAAGGCAGATCTTCCGCATGACATCGAGCAGATTCGCCAGTCATGGCTACGGAACGGCCCTAAAGACATAACCATTTACAATCACGATACTGCCCGTTCGTTCATCGAGGAACACTATGGCAGGAGAGAGCTCGAGTGTTTTGACGCCTGCGCTATCCCGGCTATGCAATCTGATCTTTTTCGCGTCCTCGAAATTTATGAAATGGGTGGTTTTTATCTCGACTTGAGCATCGAGGTTCTTGAACTTCCGATAATGTTCTTAGAACCCGCAGACGATCTTCGACTCTATCGACGCTGGCATGGCCGCATAGTGAATAATATGTTCTCTGCACCCGCTAACAACGAAATTCTGGGAAAGATCAAAGACAAGATCATGGGCAATATTGAAGCCCGATTATCAAACGATGTCTGGTCAGTCACGGGTCCGAAGGTTTGGAATGATGTTACCGATACAGGCTCCTTGGCAGAGGGTATCAGCGTTTACGATCATAAAGAACTCGCCGGAAAAATTGTCAAATTCCGGCAA
Organism: uncultured Lentibacter sp.; assembly: GCA_947497495.1. GTDB lineage: Bacteria > Pseudomonadota > Alphaproteobacteria > Rhodobacterales > Rhodobacteraceae > Lentibacter. The sequence continues at coordinate 973,713 of CANMGT010000001.1, read as the reverse complement.
GATCTAGATCACAAAAAAGGCGGCAAACACTGGCACCATCAACAGGAAAAAATGAATATCTTCAACGACAAGAGTGATTGAAGGCTAGGGCTTTGACGCCAAGTCTCATGATGTACTCTCAAAGTACGTCGATAGGTTTGAAGTCTTTGCTGCTCAATTCTCAATCGAGAGTTTGGACCGAGACAACCTCCCACCAAACTTCAACCACGTTTCAAGAAAGTGCATGAGATTGCAATGAAGTCAATATTCCTCCATATCGGCGCGCACAAAACAGGGACAACAACAATACAGCAGGTATTGTTAAACAACCCAAGCTTAACATCCGTCTTGGGCAAGCAAAGTCTAGTTTTGTCTATTCACAATCCGGTTCACGGCTATAAAGCGATGCGCGTAAAGTATACACATCTGCGTAATAGCATTTTGTTTAACCACCATATTGGAAAACCGGTTCCCGAAAAGACAATACGAGATATGGCATCTCTACTTAGAGACTTCGCGGATACGCTCCCGTGCGATCATCTCGTTTGGTCAGACGAAAACTTGCTGGGCAATACTCCTGGACACCCAAACGGGCAGATCAAGGACTTTACCTCCGGCCTATACCCGGCGTCAGCGGAAATTGCAGAGGCTTTTGCGCTGGCATTTAAAGATTATGAAGTGCACGTAAGGCTCTATACCAGAGAAATAGAAGGCATCGTCCGATCATCTTACAGCGATTGGATGATGAAACTGCGTGACAGCACAGATTTTGCAACTTTCGAAGCTGCTCTGAGGCGAGACGTCCTAGATTGGAACATAGTCGCCACCTCTTGGCGCGAATTATTCGGGGATCGCTTCGAGATGTGCGCCTTCGAGACAATCCGCAGTGGGCAAGGCCCGTTCCTGTCCGAGTTCGCACGCTGGGCGAAACTGAGAGTGTTGGACGAAAAGCAGCTAAACGAGGCACCGCCAGCCAATCAAAGCTTCAATGCCAGGCAGATCGAGATCGCTAAGTGCATCGCCCCTCTTATTACACCGGAAGAGCGTCCTATGGTGCGGCGACTGATAGGCAAACTAGGCTCTGGTTCCTAACTGACAGCTTTGAACTGCAGCTATCCCCTTGCAGCAGTAAAGCCATATGCCCCCAACAACAAAGCAGCCCTGAAAAGGCGCAGTTGGCTTGCAAACGATCAATTATTGCTTGGAAATACGATATTTCGAGTTGCTTGAGCGTTGCGAGAATGGCACACGTTGCATGAGTGTCAAAGGGCCGATACTAGTTGCTTTTAATAGACATTTGGCACTCTCCGGCAATGTGCGAAAACCCGCGATGGGCAAGGGCTTAACGGTTTTGGCGAAAACGGATAAATTAGCTAGTTTAAGGAATACAGACCATGATCAGTTCAACCAAAAATCAGGATAATCTCGTCCTTGTTGCACAGGGAATGGTTTACACGAAACTCTCCGCTAAACAGCAAGAGGGCGTCGCCGAAGTTTCGGTGGGCAATGTTTCTGCCCCGCTGTACCCAAGCAAAGTGAACCCTATGAAGTCCCTTTCAGCGAGCCGTGATGTTTTTTGGGACAGCGCCGACATTGGTGACCAATCTCAATTCAGCTCGGCCAGTGGGTCTGGAAGCATCGGGACAGTCTGGTGCAACAACCTGGAAGACTGGGTATTGGAAGGCACGAAGACTGTACAGGTCATGATCCAGCAGCGGGATGAGCCTTGCCGAGTGGATTTTGCGAAAACACTTCATGTCCCAGCCGCGGCCGCAAACATGGCTTTTGAAACACGGCTTGCACAGCACCGCGCTGAAGGCTCTTTGATTGTTACATTTACCAACCAGGACACCGGAGCAAAGACAACTCACTCAATCGAGTTTGGCTCTGACCACAGCGGCGGCCAACATAGCGAAGGCTACAAGCGTGTTCGCTTGCCTCTTCCAGCAGGCTTTCAGCGCGGTGACGTTTCGCTCGCGCTAGAGTTCGAAGGCTACTCCGACGATGGCTCGGACATGGAGCCGTATTTCTTCATCGCAGACACTCAGGTCAACCAGCCGGTTGCTCAAAATGCTTCCCTCCTCAAGCCAATCTACGTTGGCAACGCGCAAACCGCCCTTGATGGAGACTGGATGGAGGCTCCTATCCCGGTTCAGATGTCAGAAGGAGATACGCTCAAGCTGACATTGGGCCGAACGCACCGAACGCTTTTGACAGTAGCGTCTCCAAAACTTCAAGTCGTAGAGAACCACGGCCACACCTTGATTTTCTCTTCCGAAATGGAGGTGGAAGGTGTCCTTTATCTTAACGGAGAGCCTGTCGAAGCCTGCAGTTTTGGCATGCACAACAACACTCTGAAGATGCCGGTTCGATATTTGACAGGTGCAACACATCACCTGAGCATCAAAGATGCCTCGGGCTCGATCACCTATTGGAGCGAGCAACATCTGTCGCCCTACGTGTCTACACCTGCGAGCGTTATGTTGCAGGAGTCTACCGCTCCTTTTGCATCTTCGTTGTTCGCGCAAACGCCGCGCCGTTTTGAGAGTCTGCGAGCCACTTTGGAACACGCAGACAAGAAAACCGATTTGGCTCAGATCGCCTACGCACTCAGCGTCGTAGAAGGCGGCTATGACAACGTCAAACTCAAGCCCCTGAAGTTCCAGCGCCCAAAGTCGCCTGATGTCTCGATCGTCATTCCGGCGCATAACAAAGTTGAAGTCACTTATCTGGCGCTCTGCTCGCTTTTGCTGGCTCACAATGATGCCAGCTTTGAGGTGATCGTGGTTGACGACGCCTCCACTGACGAAACCGCCACTCTGGAGGATATCGTCAGCGGCATTACCGTTTTGCACAACGAAACAGCGCAACGCTTTATTCGCGCCTGCAACCGTGGGGCCGAAGAAGCCAAGGGGGATTACATCATCCTGCTCAACAATGATGTTGAGGTCACAACAGGTTGGATCGACGAGTTGATCGCTGCCTTTGGACGGTTTGACAATGTCGGGCTCGCTGGCTCCAAATTGCTCTATCCGAACGGCGAACTGCAAGACGCAGGCGGCATCATCTGGGGGTCAGGCAACCCCTGGAACTACGGCAACCGCCAAAATCCGGAAGACCCTCGCTTTACCTACGCGCGTCAAGCCGACTATCTGTCTGGCGCTGCAATGATGGTGCCGACTTCTCTTTGGCGCGAGCTGGACGGCCTGTCATCTTATCTGGAACCAATGTATTTTGAAGACACTGACTTTGCTTTCAAAGTGCGTGCGGCCGGTTACACCACATGGTTCGTGCCTTCCTCGGTTGTGTATCACTATGAAGGTATGACGTCGGGGACAGATGTTTCCAAAGGCTTCAAGAAGTACCAAGAAGTGAACCGCCCGAAGTTCAAACGTCAGTGGGCCCCTGACTTTGTACCCTTCGGAAAAGAAGGCCAGTCGCCAGATCTGGAGAAAGATCGCGGCATCAAAGGGCGCGTTCTGTTCCTCGACCACTCTGTACCGCGCGCTGACCTTGATGCAGGCTCATATGCCGCCATTCAAGAGATCAAGCTTGTGCAGTCTCTGGGCTACAAAGTCACCTTCCTTCCGTCCAACATGGCCCACTTGGGCAGCTATACCGAGGAGCTGCAAAAAATGGGTGTTGAAGTGATCTACGCCCCATTCTTCCTCAGCCCCCACGAGTACTTGGTCAAACACGCAACCGACTTCGACGCCTTTTTCATTACGCGCTATTATGTTGCTCAAGGTGTTATGTCGTATTTGCGCACACTCGCGCCCAAAACGCCTATTATGTTCAACAACGCCGACTTGCACTTCCTGCGTGAAATTCGCGCTGCGCGCGTTGATGGCGACGAGGCCAAACTCGAAAAGGCACGCCAGACCCGAAAAGAAGAGATGGAGATCATCAACAAGAGCGATGTTGTCCTGTCCTATAATGAAGTCGAGCATTCCGTCATTCAGGCTTATTCGGACGGCGGCGCAACTGTCGTCAAATGCCCTTGGGTGGTTGATGTGCCAGACACATGCCCGCCTCTTAGCGAGCGCGAAGGCATGTCTTTCTTGGGGAACTACCATCATCTGCCGAATGCAGAAGGCGTCAAATGGTTCGTTCGCGATATCATGCCTGCGATTGCAGCCCAGATGCAAACACCACCAAACCTCACGATCTACGGGTCTGGTATGGGAGCCGACATCAAAGCCCTCGCCAGCGAAACTGTAGACCCCGTAGGCTTTGTTAAAGATCTTGCCGACGTCTATGATGGGCATCGCATTTTTGTGGCGCCGCTGCTCTCCGGAGCTGGCATTAAGGGCAAAGTATTGTCAGCGCTCGCCCATGGCGTTCCATGCGTACTGACGTCGACAGCTGCTGAAGGTATCGGGCTGCGTTCAGGGCACGACTGCTTTGTTGCCGAAAGCCCTGCTGAATGGGCTGAGGCAATTGCGAAGTTGACGCAAGATGATGACCTTTGGACAGAGATGTCTGAAAACGCACAGAAATATATGCGGAGCTCCTATTCCTTCGCCAAGGGGCGTGAGAAAATGCGGACAGCTTTTGAGGCCGCCAACCTTTACAATAGCCTCAAATAAGTAATCAATCTATGGTTGTTTAGTAAGAGTATTTTGGTAAGAGTATCTAGGGAGTAATGAAATGCGAACTGTAGTCCTGCACTATCATCTTTTCAAAAATGCCGGGACATCTCTGGACCAAATCTTGCGGAAAAACTTCGGCGACAGGCTCGTCAAAGCTGAGTTTCTAAGCTCGCTCAAAGGCAACACAGAGCAAGTTGAAGCTTGGATAGCGGACACGCCTGAAGCTGTTGCATACACTTCGCATACCATGATGGGGCCGCTGCCTCGCGTGCGAGGCGTCCGGATTATTCCCGTAATACTCCTGCGCGATCCGATTGCACGCATTCGGTCAGCCTACCAATTTGAGCGCAATCAGGACGCCGAAACCTGGGGCGCTGAACTGGCCAAGAAGCACGACTTGGAAGGCTACGTAAGGGCGCGACTGGCCCGCGATGGCGACCGTCAATGTCGCAACTTCCAGACCAGTCGACTTGCCACGCTAACACCTTCTGATGCACCAGAACTTGAGCGCGCGATTGCTTCGGCACGTGCCATTCAAAAGGCCGGCGTTCTTGGCCGTGTCGAAGACTTCGCCAAGGCATTGGAAGATCTGACAAAACTCTTGAAGCCCGAATTTTCCGACTTTCAAGCCGAAGCGGTGCGCGCGAACGTTTCGAAAAAGTCAAAAGATGCCGTAGCAAATGCGGCCCTTGATGCCCTTTTGCAAGAGGCCAATCAAGACGACATGGAGTTGTTGTCACAAATCTGGAAGTAACTAAGCGCCGAGCTTCTAACTCTCGCGCTCAATCAGCCGCGAGGGCTTTCAGATATTCGCCATAGTTGTTTTTCGAGAAACGCGCTGCCCGTTCAAGCAGGTCATCGCGGCCGATCCAACCGTTCTGATAAGCCACTTCATCGGGGCTACCCGACTGCAGGCCTTGCCGATTGTTCAGCGTCCGCACGAAGTTGCCGGCGTCCAGCAAGCTCGCGTGTGTGCCCGTATCCAGCCAAGCATACCCACGGCCCATTCGCTCTACGACAAGCTCACCATCGCCAAGATAGCTTTCCAGAAGTGTTGTAATTTCAAGTTCGCCGCGCTCGGACGGTTTAACTTTGGCCGCCCGCTGAGGTGCGGTTCCGTCAAGGAAATACAGCCCGGTCACTGCGTAATTCGAAGGCGGGTTCTCTGGCTTTTCGATGATCGAGCGCACGCGCCCGTCTGTGTCAAAGTCAACCACGCCATAGCGTTCGGGGTCAGACACATGATATCCGAATACAACACCGCCAGCGGCGTTCTCATCAGCAGATTGCAGCATGTCGGGCAGCCCGTGGCCGAAGAAAATGTTGTCGCCCAAAACCATGGCGCTCGGAGCGCCGTCCAGAAAGTCCTCGGCCAGCAGATAGGCCTGTGCAAGGCCATCAGGCGAAGGTTGCACGATGTAGGTGAGCGAGATGCCCCATTGGCTTCCGTCGCCCAGCGTGCGCTGGAACTGCGCCTGATCCTCAGGTGTTGTGATCACCGCAATCTCGCGAATGCCTGCCAGCATCAACACCGTGAGCGGATAATAGATCATCGGCTTGTCATAGATCGGCAACAGCTGCTTTGAAACACCAATTGTGATCGGATAAAGCCGCGTGCCCGAACCACCCGCCAAGATGATTCCTTTACGTTTCGTCGATGGCACTGTCATGATATTTCCTTATCTAAATCAGTGAGAACCTGCGCAAGGCTTGCTCTCCAATCAGGCCGCGGAATGGCAAACGCAGCTTGTGTTGCGGCACAGTCCATACGCGAATTGAGCGGGCGTGCTGTCGGTGTGGGATAGTCACTCGAAGGGATAGCTACGACCTCACAGTTCAAGCCCGCTTGGCTGAATATCTCTGTTGCAAACTCTGCCCAACTCGCGTCTGGCGCGCCGCTAAAGTGATACACTCCAGCCTTGCTCGCGTCGCTCTTCAAAACTTCAACCATGCGCAAACACGCCGCTGCGATGTCCGCCGCTGCTGTTGGCCCGCCGATCTGGTCACCAACGATCGTCAGCTTGTCACGCTCAGCCCCCAGCCGCAGCATGGTTTTGACAAAGTTGTTGCCATGCGCCGAAAACACCCACGACGTGCGCAAGATAGCCGACGTGCCGCCAACGGCGCGCACCGCCTGCTCACCGGCCAGTTTTGTACGTCCGTAGGCGCCGAGCGGGCCGGTTGCATCGTCTGGGCGCCATGGCGCCGTGCCGTTGCCTGCAAAAACGTAGTCGGTTGAAATTGTTACGAAGGGAACACCGATTGCCGCACATGCTTGGGCCATAGACGCGGGCGCGTCGGCGTTGATAACCTGCGCCAGAGCTTCTTCTTCTTCGGCACGGTCAACCGCCGTGTATGCGGCGGCATTGATCACGGCTTCCGGCTTGTGTGCCTCAATCGCGGCAGCGCAGGCCGCAGGGTCGCTCAAGTCTACATCTTCACGGCCAAGGGAGATAACATCTGCCTGCCGCTGAAGCTCTGTCGCAACCTGCCCTGTTTTGCCAAAAACCAAAATTGTCATGCTTGTCTCTCTTCCGCTTTCAAGCGATGTTTCCCGATCCTACGTAGCTTCTCCACTTGATCAGGAATTAGCGCTCAAATTTTCGTCGATCCAAACCTTGGTTTCTTCCCATGTCGCGACCGGCAGTTTGCCGACGTTCTCGTAAAGATAGCCAAATTTCTCGTCCGCAAGTTCCTTGCTCAGATCGGCGAGAGGCTCTGCCCCCTCCATAACCCGGAAAATACCACAGCCGTGGTCGACAGCAACGAGCCTGAAATCAAGCCCCTTGGTTGCCGCGATCTCCATCGCCACTTTCCAGACATCCCCCGTCCATCCAAGGTTCATCCGCGGCATGTGCTCGATCTTCCAGTTGGTCGGCAGCAAGTCGTGCAACGCGATGTAACCACCTGGCTTCAGCGCCGCTATAGAGTTGGCGACATCCCTGTGGACCTGAGCATATTCGTGCAGCCCGTCCACCCAGACGAAATCAAATTTCTTCTCATTGTTGGCGAAAAAATCATCTGAGGTTTTGCGGATCGTTCCACCCCGTCCAGGATCAACACCTGTCTTGTCGAGCGCCCCAACTGCGTCGAAAAGTGCGTTCTGATCGCAGCCAATTTCGAGATAGGCGCAGTCAGGAATCTGCGATGTCACGTAGGTCACGAGCGCCATGCGATTGTGGTTTATCTTCTTCCAGTTCCACTCGAAACTGTGCGGGTAAGCATTGTCTTTGAAATGCTCCGCCAGCGCGGCGCGTTCTGGTGGCGTGGTTTGCGACCATTCCTTAGCTAAAACCTCGTCCATGTTGAGAGGAGCCTCCGAGGCTTTCACCGGCTTAGCTACTGGCTTAGGCGATGGCTTAGGCGCAGGGGGCTTTGCTTGCCCCAGAATTCGTTTCAAAATACTCATGACTCAGTTCCTAACTCCAGACATTTACCCGGTTCCCAATCGAACACCAACGCCACCGCGCTCTTGCAGCGGGCGCCACCAGTCTTCGTTGTCGAGATACCAGCGCACAGTTTTGGCCAACCCCTCTTCAACCGTCAGAGACGGACGCCAGCCAAGCTCTTCGCGGATACGCGTAGGGTCGATCGCATAGCGCGCGTCATGGCCGGGCCTGTCGGTGACAAACATGATCTGCTCCGCATAAGACACGCCATCGGTGCGCGGCTGTTCGCTGTCGAGTATGGCGCACAACATTTGTACAAGCTCAAGGTTTGACTTCTCGTTCTCTCCGCCGATGTTGTAGCTACGCCCATTCTCACCCTCGGCAAGAACCTTGAGAAGCGCATCAGCGTGATCTTCGACAAAGAGCCAATCACGGACATTCGAGCCGTCACCATAAATTGGCAGATCCTTGCCCGCCAAAGCGTTCAGAATCACAACAGGGATCAGTTTTTCAGGGAAGTGATAGGGGCCATAGTTATTCGAACAATTGGTCAGAACAACAGGCAGCCCATAAGTCTCGTGCCAGGCGCGCACCAAGTGGTCAGACGCGGCCTTGGAGGCCGAGTAAGGCGAACGCGGATCATAGGGCGTTTCTTCAGTGAATTGGCCCTCGACACCCAACGAGCCAAAAACTTCGTCTGTCGAGATATGATGAAAGCGAAAGCCTTCGGGGCGGCCCAGCTTTTGCCAATGTGCGCGGGCCGCTTCTAGCAAGTGAAACGTCCCCATGACGTTGGTTTCCATAAATGCGCCCGGCCCGTCGATTGACCGGTCAACATGAGACTCTGCCGCCAAGTGCATAATCTGTGTGGGCGCATGTTCTTCAAACACAGCGTCCAGGGCCGCGCGGTCGCGTACATCGGCTTGAACGAAGCTATAGAGAGGGCTGTCGGCAACTGAGGCGACGTTCTCCAGACAGGCCGCATACGTCAACGCATCAAGATTAACGACACGCTGACCACGGCCAACTGCCAGCCGAACAACGGCCGACCCGATAAAGCCTGCGCCGCCTGTTACAAGCAAAGTCATAGCGCGGCTCCTTCAAACACGAATGGGCTGTCCAAGTCTGCCAGCTTCGGCGCGATCTTGTCTTTGTCTGACAGAACAGCTTCACTGTTGCCTATGCCCCAGTCGATATTCAACGCAGGATCATTCCACAAAAGCGCGCCTTCGGTTTGAGGTGCGTAGTCGTCGGTGCATTTGTAGATGATCTCCGTTCCTGGCTCGCGTGTGACAAATCCATGGGCAAAACCCGCTGGCACCAACAACTGCTTGCCGTTCTCAAAGCTCAGCTCGACGCCAAATGACTGGCCGTAAGTCGGCGAGCCTTTTCGGATGTCGACGGCGACATCATACAGACGCCCCTTGCCACACCGCACCAGTTTATCTTGCGCCTTTGGGGGCGCCTGAAAGTGCAGGCCACGTACAGTGCCGACGGTATCCGAGAGTGAGTGATTGTCTTGCACAAACGTCATCTCGATGCCGTGTTCGGCCAGCTTTGCTTTGTTGTAACTCTCGCTGAAAAAGCCGCGATGATCCCCAAAACGGGAAGGCGTGATAACGACAACACCTGAAAGCGATGTCAACTCAATAAGCATAGCGGCCTCTCATTTAATTCTCGTCGAGAAATTAGCAGATCGAGCAAGGCGACACCAGTAGCCAAGGCGCCGCCGCCACCCGCTGTAGCTCAACGATCAGAGCGGCTTAAATGAACTCGATGTCATCTGCCAACTGAGCTGCCGTGAGGCCATTGGTAAATGTGATTGAATCGAAACCCGTTATGTCCAAAACCAAGTTTCCACCAATCACTGATGTATAGTCATTGATGTCAAAGTTCTCTACGCCACCGACAATCAAGGCGGAATCAATCTGCAAGGTATCGAAGTTGTTTGCGAAGTCCTGAATGAAGTCGTGGCCTCCAGACGATTGGAAAACGAAAACGTCCCGCCCGGCGCCACCGTTGAGAACGTCACTGCCCTCACCGCCGTTCAGGGTGTCGTCACCGCCACCGCCATTCAGGGTATCGTTTCCAGTGCCGCCAGACATGCTGTCCCGCCCAGAGCCACCGCTCAACGCATCGTTGCCAGCTTCGCCGTCCAGCAAGTCGTTGGCCAAGCCACCGAACATCTGGTCGTTGCCAGTTCCGCCGAACAGCGTGTCGTTTCCGTTGTTGCCGCTCAAAGTGTCATCGCCGGAGTCGCCATTGATATAATCATAGCCGGCCAAGCCGATGATGTCATCATTGTCGGCGCCGCCAGACATACTGTCCGCCCCCAGCCCGCCATTCATGACATCGTCACCAGCCTCGCCAAACAGCGTGTCGTTGCCGTTATTGCCAGTCATGGTGTCTGCGCCATTGCCGCCGTAAGCAACGTCAAAACCGTTGTCCGCCGAGATAACGTCGTTACCTTCGCCGCCATAGAGAAGATCGGCGCCAAGCCCACCACTGATCTGGTCATGCCCGTCATCCCCAAAGACGGTGTCGTTGCCGTTGTTTCCGCTCAGCATATCATTACCAATGCCGCCATTGATGCTGTCAAACCCGTCGTCTCCACGAACAGTGTCATCACCAGTACCGCCGTCAATCACATCTGATCCGATGCCACCACGGACTGTGTCATTGCCGCCAGATGCATCTATGGTGTCACTTCCTGCACGCGCGTTGATCGTATCATTGCCTTCGGTTCCCAGAAGAGCAGGGTCATTATTCGGCGTGCCTGTCACAGTCTCGCCCGAAGTGCCCAAACCGTTCAAATAGCTCTCAAGTTCTGCGGCTGTGAGGGTTTGATCTGTGAACTCGAAGGTCTCGATCAAATCTGTGAGAATCGTTCCCATCGTGCCAACAAGCGTGATCATACTGCCCGACACGGTGCCACCTGTGATACCGGCCAACGCCACGTCAAAAACCATCCGATCGCTGCCAGCTCCGCCGTCGATATCGTCACCGTCAGCTGCGCCGACAATCGTGTCATTGCCGCCACCTGTGGAAATGTCGTTTGCGGCGCTGTTGGCTGTAACATGGTCATTGCCACTACCAGTGATGAGGTTCTCGAGAACCGTCCCAACGGCGATGCCTACGTTGTTGATACCGCCGCTCACACTTGAGAACATGCCGCCATTCAGGTTGATGACTTGCGCGGTCGAATCGGAAGCGAGGTTGACAGTATCGGTCCCGCCTTCGTCGAAGATTGTGAAGAGCACTGGGCCGCCATTGTATCCGGGGCCACCGTTGCCGATCAGGTCAAGGTAGGTGCCTAAACTGCTGCCCTCGCCGTAAGTCGTGTTGCCAGCGGTGACGCCGCCACTTGCCGCGCCATAGATGTCCTGAATCGCGATGATGTCGGCAATCTGCGCTGTGACAACTTCGCCCGCACTGCCCAGAACGTTCGGGTTCTGGTCGACGTTGACATACGACATTACCGAAAGCTGGGTGCTGTCGTTGAGGAACTCCGCCTCGTCGCCAAACTGGATCGTGCCGTTGTAATCCCCTTGGTGCCCGAGGCCCAGCGCGTGGCCGATCTCGTGCACATAGGTGCTGAAGCTGTAGCTGTCGATCGTTGTGCCGTAATCGTTCAGCCAATCCAGAGAGACGTTTACGTAGGCCCAGCCGATGGAGCCACCTGTTGTCACGCCGTAGTGCTGCGTGTAGGCGCCGGAATCGTAGTCATCGAACTCAATATCGGCGCCGCTTGTCACTTCGACAAAGGTGATGTCTGCGACCATTTCCCAAGCGGCAAGCGCCCACTCAGCCAGCTGTTGGCCCGCGGCCGTCAGCCCACCCAGATCAACGGTGATCGTGTTACTGGAGAAGGAGATCGGCTGTCCGTTCCAGAAGCCGACGCGCAAGTAATCGGCAAGCTCGTCGTAGGTTCCGACATCCGCGCTGCCCGTGTAGTTAGACACGCTCAGTTCATAGCCACCGGTGTAGCTGGAGTTGTAGCCTTCAACCTCAAGATAGACGACACCCGTTTCCGTGGCCTGATAGACCAACTCGGAATAGGCATTCGAAGGGAAATCGATATCATCGTTGAACCCGAGGATGTTGCCGTTCGAATCGTAAAGCGAGAGGATTGTGTCACCCACAGCGCCGCCGTAGGCCGAGGTGTCGATGTGATAGGTCTGCCCCGCTGTGACCTGAAGTTCGATCCAGTCAGAATCGCCTGAAGAGATGTTGCCGTAGAAGTTGTCACCGACACTCATTGTATAGCTGGTGCCGACGCTGCCTGGAGCATCGCTGCTCTCTGAAATGGTTGCGAACAGTGGCTGTGATTGGGCGTTTCCGTCGGAGCTGTTGTATCTCATGTTCGATCTCTCTCGTCTTAAGGCTTTAACCCCGGCTACAGGGCTTTTCTGTCAAAGTTATGACGCCGAAGGCGTCGGAAGGTCCTGGTTAAAACGGCACTGGGGATTGTTCGATTATGGCTTTCACATGCCTGTCAAGCATGCTCTGGCGAATGTTGCTGTCGAGAACATTGGATGACAACTCCGGCCCTGCTCCCGACTTGGCGCCGCTCCAGCTCATCTGGCCTTTGAAGCTGCGCTCTGAAAGCTTGCTCATGCTTAGTGTAACGGTCATGTCCGTATCATTCGAGGCGGGATGAACAAATGTGTACTGCGGATATTTGGTCGCCATCGCCGCCACGAACCCTTCACAGCTTTGTATGGCCAACCCCCCTTCGCACGACAAGCCCACTGTTTTGATGTCCATGTTCGCCCTCCCCATTGCCATAAGCGGCTGCGCAAAAGCGATCACCATATATACAATGGTGACGAACAGTTTCTTCGAAACAAGACCAACTGACAAAGCGCTCTCCATTTTCAAGTGATAGATAACACATACGAGGCTGTCACCGCAAAGGAAAGCTTACAAGGCGAAATGTACAGCCGGCCTCAACCCCGTCGAATTAGGGATTAATCCACATTAATGTTCGCGACCCCGACATAATGTGCCCCAACCTTTTCCTGCTTTGACGTCGATACCTAGCTCACTGAAAAAGTGAGGTTTAGGATGCTGGCGTTTTCGCACACGGGGACATTTACTGTCGCGCAAAACGACGTGCCGGCGGGCACGGCGAGCACAGCGACAATGCAAACGCCTGATGGGCCTGTGTTGTTCATGCTCACGCTTACGGACATCGCTGAGTTCACGGCTTTTCGTATATCCGCTGACGGCTCACTGACCCAAATTGCGTCTCAGTCCCTGTCCTTTTCGCCAGATTCCCCCCCCGACCCACAGTTGACGGTCTTGCAAGGTGCAAACGGCGCCGTGCTGTCTGTCGCAGGCATGGGAACGGCTGGCATCACACAGATCGCGCTCACCGAAGGCGGGCTTTTCAACGGCGTGCTGTCGAGTTCTGCCTCCAGTGCTGTGGGTCAAGGCCACAGTGTGCAAATGTCAACTGGTGACGCCTCCAGCCTCTGCGCACTTGACCCTGTTACCGGGTGTCTGAACATTTGGTCGCTGAGTGAAGATGGGCAATTCGGCACGCTTCAAAGCCAACAGAACTCTTCGACGAGCGGGCCTTTCTTTACAGATGTAGCCGCCTTGACTGTCGCGACAGGGAGCTTCGTTCTTGGTGTTTCCGTTGAGGGAAATTCGCTCGTTTCTTTCAGCGTGGGTGATGACGGCTCCCTTTCGCAGGTAGACATGCTCGACCCCGCCTCAGACCTGTGGGTGTCCTCACCGATGGCTGTCAGGGCCGTTAGTGTGGCCGGTCAAGGGTTTGGCATTGTGGCCTCGGCGGGCAGTTCAACCCTAACTGTCGTACGTATCGCTGACGACGGTAGCCTCACGGTGGTTGATCACTTGCTCGACACTCTGGACACGCGGTTTCATCACGCGCAGGTTCTAGGTGTCGCCGAGCACAATGGGCGTGCCTTTGTCGCGGTTGCCGGCTCTGACGACGGTGTTACGCTGTTTGAAGTACTTCAAAACGGACATTTGCTCACGCTCGGCTCGCTCGCAGACCAACTGGATATGACGTTAGACAATGTTTCGTCTCTGGAAGTGGTCGTTCAGAATGGGCGTTTGGATATCTATATAGGATCAGCCACCGAAGAAGGGGTGACGGTTGTCAGCGTGCCCATCTCTGAAGAAGATCTGCGTCTAACCGGCACTGCGGGCAGCGACACACTTTATGGCGGCGACGGAAATGATGTCCTGCTCGATACCGCAGGAGACGACACGTTCTATGGCGGTGGCGGAGCTGATATCTTCGTACTTATCGGAGATGGTGCGCGCAATGTGATTCAAGACTTCGACCCGACCGTAGACAGCTTCGATATTTCAAGCTGGTCGTTTCTCCGCTCGCTGGATGACATTGGCTACATCCAAACAGCCGAAGGTGCAGAGCTTAGCTATGGCGACGAGGTGCTGAGCATCGTTACCTCCACAGGCGAGCCTCTGACGTGGGATCAAATTGTCGACGCTACGAACCTGTCGGGGGCTCGCCTGCTGCCCACGTGGACCTTACCTGCAACGGAGCCCCAACCCGAACCTGAGCCTGAACCTGAGCCCCCGGACACGGGCCCTCAAGCGCTCACGGGCACCAACTCGGACGACACGCTTCAAGGCAGCCTGCTCAACGACAGTATTGTTGGGTTTGGGGGTGTGGATAGCCTGACAGGACTGGCTGGAGCAGACACCATTCTTGGCGGAATTGGGAACGACCTGCTGAAAGGCAATGCGGGCAACGACGACCTGTCCGGCGGCTCAGGCGATGACCGGATTCAAGGAGGTATTGGCTGGGATCTCATCCATGGCGACATCGGCGCGGATTGGATCCGCGGAGATGACGGGTTTGACACCATCTACGGCGGCACCGGAAATGATACGATGTGGGGCAACAACGGCAATGATATGCTCTATGGGGATGACGGGCTAGACGTCATACTCGGTGGGCTCGGCCGTGATGAGTTGTTCGGCCACAACGGCGATGACACCCTCAATGGCAATGCCGGGCCTGACGTCATCTGGGGCGGCGGCGACAATGATAGCCTGACAGGCAACGCCGGATTTGACGTGCTCCATGGCGAAGCCGGAAATGACATACTGCAGGGCGGCACAAGCCCCGACACACTCTACGGTGGCGAGGGCGATGACGCTCTCAGTGGCGGCGATGGGCGCGACGAGCTTTATGGCGGCGACAACAACGACACCCTTTCAGGAAACGCGGGACCGGACAGCCTGTATGGTGAAGGCGGGAACGACTTTTTGGCAGGCGGGATAAACCACGACACCCTCTTTGGCGGCGATGGGCACGACACACTTCGAGGAGAGAGCGGGAAGGACCACCTGTTTGGCGAATCCGGCGATGACACGCTCTATGGCAATGGCGGCGAAGACCGTTTGGATGGCGGCGCAGGAAACGATGTTTTGTCAGGCGGACAGGGCGCCGATGTGTTTGTGTTTGATGAGGGGGCTGACCGGATCACCGACTTTGTCACCGGTGAAGACAGCTTGGTGCTTGATACCGCACTTTGGGGGGGAGGCCCCCTTACGCAAGCCACTTTTGACAGCTTTGTAGCCGATAGCGGCAGTCAAGGTATCTTGCTGGACTTTGGCAACTACAACACTTTGCTTGTCTCGGGCGTGACCGACCAGACCGCGCTTTTTGAAGATATTACGTGGGTCTAGCGCTCGAGGTTGTCACGGAAGAAACGGCGCAGAAACAGCAGTCCGAAAAACCCGCAGATAGCTGCCACGAGGATTGCGTACCTAAGATCAACATATGCGCTGTCTATAGAGTAGTAGAACCCCTTCCGGCTTTGCCCGACAACATGAAGCAGCGGGTTCCATTCAAGCCAGCCCCGATAAGGTTGGGGGATAGAACTGGGCGGTAGAATGACACCAGAAATCAGAATGAGCGGGCGCGTCAAAACCGACCAAACCGTGTGCCAAATAGCGTAGCGTGAAGTCAACACGCAGTTCAAAAGTCCGATCCCCAACCCGAGAATCGCAGCCATCGCAAACGCTGACAGAATAACCGGCAGTTCAAGGATTGTCCGCGTTTCTGCCGTGAGCAAGATCACGGAAAAGATTAGATAGGCGATCATCAACTGCGTCAGGACCGTCAATATCAGCCGCGCCACGACGGCGTCCCAGAATGTTACCCGCGGGTAGGCAAGCAATTGGCTTGAAAAGTTGATTGACTGCGAAATATTCCCAAAAACGCTCGTAAACATGAAGAACGGAAGCAGACCCGACGCATAATAAATTGCAAAATTCGTGCCTATAGGCGGTGTTCGAAAGCCAAGAGAAAAAATCGCGACGAGCACCAGAAGGGCCAAAGTTGGCTCTAGCACAGCCCAGACATACCCCCCAGGTGAGCGCCCATAAGTTGTTGTCATTTCCCGAAGGATCAAAGCCAGAATAGCACGCGCCGTTGCAAACTTTGGCAGTTCACCAATTTCCCGCAGGCCTTCGGGCCGTGCGCCTGAAGGCGTCAAAGGAGCTGGAATGTGATCTTCGGAGCGGGGCATAAACTGACTGCAATCCTTACGCGTGTTTCTTTAACATGTTTTGTTCATGAACAGTGATGGCGTCTTCGATGTCTTCAAAATAATGAAGCTTGCCGTTCTCAAGCACGGCTCCAGCGGTGCACATTTTTCGCATAATGCCCATGGAATGGCTCACAAACACAGAACCAGAGTTTCTCATACGATTGAGAAAGAGCTCGCGGCTTTTTTCTGCAAAACTTGCATCACCCACGGCTGTAACTTCATCGACGAGATAGGTGTCGAACTTCAATCCCATATTGATCCCGAAGCTTATACGACCTCGCATACCGGAAGAATAGGATCGCACCGGCAGGTAGTAATGGTCTCCGATTTCCGCAAAGTCTCGCACGAAATCAACCAGCTCATCGGTGTCTACACCGTAGATACGCGCCACGAAGCGCACGTTTTGCGCGCCTGTCAAATTGGGGTGCATAGATGATGCAAGCCCTACAGGAAAAGACACAGACCCATCGGACAGCACCCGCCCTGATGTTGGCTCGGTAGTGCCTGCCAAGATCTTCAGGAGCGTCGATTTTCCCGCGCCATTGCGCCCCATCAAACCGACTGACACGCCGGTCGGGAAAACGGCGTTTATGTTGTCAGCAACCGTCTTGCGCATCCCATGCATGGTAAACGTCTTGGTCAGGTTTTCCAGAACGATCATGGCGTGACCTCAGCGGCGATCTCGGATGGCGTAGGCGCTCAGCAAAACAACCGCCCATGCCAGAAACGAAAACAATGCCACGAGCGAAGTTATCTGCACGCGGTCGGGAGCCTCGGAGCTTTCGGGCAGAGTGGGCTGGATGTGCGCCGCCAGATACCGGCTTTGGCGGCGTGCTTCTGCCAGCGCGGCGTCAAGTGTTGCTTGTGCTGCTTTATAGCTACTTTCCGCAAATTGCAGATCGACAGCAAGGCGCTCATATTCCCCAACCAAATCCGCAAATAGCGGCTTGTCGCCTTCGTTGCCTTCCGCCTGACCCATGCCAAACTTGGTACGCTCTTGAACAATGCGTTTTTCGATCACGTCGATGCGCTGACGAGCGCGTACGATCCGCGGGTCATTTTCGCTTGTGATAAGCAAAAGAATATCAAGCTCGACCAACTCTTCGGCAAGCTTCGCCTGCAACGAACTCATGATCCCCATCTGGCTTTGAATAGAAGCCGCCGGATCGACAATCTGCGTTCGGTTTCGAAACCGGGTCAGCGCGGTGCGCACTTCTTTGAGGCGCTCAACCGAGTTGTTAAGGTCTTGGCGCGCATAGCTCGTCGCGTCTTCGCGCGCGATCTCCGTGAGACGGTTGATCATCTCAAGGCTTTTCTCGTAGATTTGCTGGTTAACTTTTTGCGCATCTTCAGGCGTAAAAGCCTGCACTTCAATGTCAATCAGGCCGGTGCCACCGTCTGAATACACGTTGACCCTACGGCTCCAATGCTCGACCAAATCCTCGATTGTTCCCGGCGCATCATAGGTGAAGACAGGGTCTTGATCGGCGCCAACGCGACTCCAGATCGCTCTCAGGTCAATCTCGGCATCAATACTGCGCACCAGTTCCTGACTTTGGATGAACTGATACAAGATCTCCGTGTCTGTCGACGAGGATCCTGACAGCTCGGCAACCCCACCGAGCAGCTCAAAAGCTGACCCGACTTCTTCTGTCCGGACAGAAAACCCAGAGCGCGAAATATAGCGGTCTGCCGCCCAGCTCCACATGTATGTTGCCGTAATCACAGTCGGCGCAACAGCCAGTAGCAAGAAGCTCAGGAGCGCAAGATAGTGACGTTTCTGCAGGCGCGCTTTTGGGGCTGGCTCTCGCAACTTGGGTGTTGCTGCGAGCGTGCTTTCTGCTGTCTTGTCATTTGCCTGAGGAGCCGCCGGTTTGGCCGCAGCTGCAGACTTGGCTTCTAAACGTTCCTTTTCCTCAGCGAGAGCGTCGAGGCTGCGTTTCATTTTCTCGGCCTTAAGTTCTTCGATCTCCTTGGCCATGCGCAGGCGTTCATTACGCACCTTGTTAAATTCAAGCTCAGAGGCTTTTACTTCGGCGTCAGAAGCGCCCTCGGGAGCGTCGGAATTATTCTTATTTGGGGGGGGGGTTGCACTCACAGCCAGTCTGTAGCCTCACGAATTATACAGCTCGGTCTATAGAGGTTTTATTGTGGTTTGACTAGGCATCTAGCAGCTTAGTCGCGATATTGATCCAGTGCCAACATTGCCTCAACTTGCGTTGCCAGCCTTGTCAGATGAAAGGACTTCGCCCACGCAGCGCGATTGAGCGCGATGTGGTGGTCTCTGTTGGAGCGAAACTCAACAACCAACTGGTGCAAGGCCGGCGCCATTTCTAAGGGTTTGCTTGGGTCAATGATAAGACATTGCGGGTGATGTTTGAGCATTTCGCACGCCCCGCCAATTTGCGGCATAACAACGGGCAAACCAGCCTCAAAGGCTTCCAGGGAGCCAATAGAAAAGCCCTCATAGTGCGATGTAAGGAGGTAGGCATCGGCTGAAACCAAGTCAGGCCGAACGTCAAGAACCGGCCCTCCAAAGGTGATGCGCGAACAGACATCCGGCCCTAAGCTGCTCATAAAGCTAGATTTTACAGAGCTGTCCGTGCCCATACCACAGAGGATCAGTCGATAATTGTCTGGCAATGCCGCAAAAAGTTGCGCGGCGGCTTGTAAGTTTTTCTGGCGCCCCGAACGGGTTGTCATCACAAGCGTCGGATGGGCTGGTGGGCGCACCGGGGGAAGCCCGCCCAGATTTGAGCTGTTTGTGATCACATGCACCTTGTGGCGATCAAGCGGCAGCCCTGCAAATGTCATTAAGTCAGATTGAGACAAAAACACGATCTCATGCGGCGGCGACTTGCTCAGCGCCCTGCCTTCAACCAACCGTGCCAGCTTAACTTGCGCAGCCGAACGGCCAGAAAAAGGGCTGCCATGGAGCGTAACGATCAGTCTTGGAGGGGCTTTGCTGCTACGGACATAGCGCCGCGCGAAAGGCAGGCTCAGACGTGAGTGCGCCCAGAGAATGTCAAACGGCGCCTCAGACTCCATCGCCGTCTGAAATGACTTCCAGGATCGTCTGAGCTGCGTAGGGTTGATTGTCGTCGTCAGGCCCGGAACAGTGACATGGCGCACCTCAAGATCGCGGACAAAGTCATATCCGCCCTCGTTCTTGTCGGACAGCACGGTTATGTCTGCACTGTCTGCCAAAAAGCTACATAGATGCTCGATGTGGCGTGGCACCCCAGAGGGCCCGCCGTGTCCACCGATGAGCGCTATGCGAGGCCGCCGCATTAAAAACGCCCCAAAACGGCCGAAGCCCAGAGTCCGAGGGTTTCACTGCGGGCTTGGCGGTATACGCCCGTTCCCACCATCGCACGCAGGCGGCTCAACGCGCTTTGGCTGCGACTTGTCGCAAGACGGTCGAGCGTTAGAGCATTCTCAGGCGTGAGCACATTTTTGCTCCTTTGGAGGGCAGCAAGCTGTCGCGTGACCCCGCTTGCCAGGCTTCCCGAAACGGCCCTGTGCGTGCGGCTCACAGCGCCGCCAACCCCAACAGAGGCACCGAGCAAATTGCTGTCATGCTGGCGGTAATCAAGGCTCGCGGTGTCATCATGCAAAATTTGGCCACCGGCCCCGCTGATAAGCTGATAAGCCCACCAGTCGTGATAGGCGACGTCCGCAGCGGCTGTGCATTGCGATGCCAGCAACTGCCAGCCTGCACGGTTGAGAACCATCGTGTTTCCGCTCGCTATATTTTGGACAAGAGCGTTCTGAAATGTCGGCTGGCGCCGCCGCGGCGGAGAAAGCCGCAAAAACCGGCCTTCATCATCAACAAGTGCAGTGCGACTGCAAAACAATGCCGGTTCTTTGATCGGTGACAAAGCGCTTGCTGCGCGGGCAAGTTTGTCAGGGTGCCAGACGTCATCCTGATCGCAAAACGCTACGAGTTCCATTGCGGGGCCGACGCGCGACAGCAGCGAAAGCACATTCGCCGAAGCGCCCCGATGTGGGCCGTCAAACAGGCTGAGCTTATCTGGATTTGCCAAAAAATGCGCTTGGAGAATGTCACGGCTCGCGTCGCTTGAGCCGTCGTCACTGGCCAGCACATGCCAGTCGGCATAAGTTTGCGCATCAAGGCTCGCCAGTTGTTCCGCCAAAAAGCGGGCCCCGTTATATACGGGAAGCAGTATCGCAATAGAATGGCCGGATACTAGTGAAATAACGGTCTCCTGCGTCAAGCTCCGAATACTAAATCGCCACTCCGAGTCGGTCAATCAAGGCGCTGTCTGCAACTCCGAAAGCTTCAACTTGCGCTGAAGCCTCCGGGCCAAGAAGCTTGACGAGCTCGGGCCAGCGTTTGGCGTTTTCGTCCATTGGCGCAGCATTCACCCTGAGCGACTGCAAGGTCGGACGGGTGCCCAAAAATGGGGTAAGATCCTCTTCCAGCTTGTGCAGCGTTTTCGTCGAGTAGATGCGGTCAATTTGCTGGCTGCGTTGCAGCGCAAGTTCAACCAAATCGTCGTGAGCCATGTCGGCGATCGTGCGGCGGCCCCGTATCTTGCCGGTCGCGAGATAGTTTGCTTGCAAGTTGTCAAAATGGTCACGCATCCATGACTGCCACTGCGGGCTGCCGCCCAAGAAGAAACCTGCGGCGTCTGTCGACAGTATCTCGCGCATCGCCATGCCAGGATTTCCAAGCAGCTGTTCAGGTGTCGCCGCCTCTGCTTGCCTTAACAAGAAGAAATAGAACGACGCTATCCGCTCAAACGGGTCGCGCAGTACCGTGAATGTAAACCGTGGCGTCGGCATGACTGCCGGCTCCGGCCAATCCAGGTGACCTGAATAAAGCCGAAATCCATCAGGATATTGCTCGGCATCAGTGGGCACTTGTGTATGAACCCGAACTGGCGAAACAGCCTCGGCCCCTAAGATACGCTCAAGCTCCATATGTACAGTCTGACCAGCCGTTTTCGGGATGTGCAGAAACACGATCCGAGACGTGGCTTTTGAACTCATGCCTGATCTCTTTTTCGCAAGTCGATCACGTCGGCTTCGAAAGGCTTGTCTTCCTTCATCTCGATAAGACCTCTGATAAAATCAGTCGGCTTTGACGGATCAAGATGCGACAATTGCCAAGGAGCAAATCGCCACCATTGCAGGTGCAGCAGTTGCGCTGCGCGTTGTGTTGGGAAGCGGAAGCTGATGATCGTAGCCGGATTGCCGCCAACGATCGCATAAGGCGGCACATCGCGCGTCACGACAGCATTACCCGCCACAATCGCGCCTGTCCCGATCGTCACGCCCGCACTGATAAAAGCCCCGTGGCCGATGTACACATCATGGCCGATCGTCGTAACCTGCACGCGCGTTGGCGGCTCTGAGGTTTTGATACTGTGAGAGTGGTACTCTTCAGCGCCTGTAAACGTGTCTCCCAGCTCGAACAACTTGTCACCAAGGTAGAGAGCGGGGCTGGTCGTGGCCCATGTCGTCGGGTGGTTTTGGCGGCCAATCTGAACATCTTCGCCAAACGAGCAATAGCGCCCGATTTTGGCAGCAGCGCAATAGCCTGAAACCTGATAGGAAAACGCTCCAAGTTCGAGCAAGTTCTCATAAACCGTCCATTTCAAACTCGAAGGTGCTTCAAGGACAGTGTGTTTTGGAAGCCGAATTTGCCCACCAGCGCGCTCAAGCACCTCGACACCGCGATCGCGTAGTTCCTGGGTGGGGAGTGTAATGTCGGTCATGGTCGCCCCTTTATTGCTCGCTTTGTTTTAGCTGGTTAAGCATAGATGTGGCCAAACTTCCAGTCGACTGAGGCGTTGAGGTATCAAACGGAACCACGATCCCGTTGGGGCTTGCCGCGAGCACATCAGCCTGCGCACCCAACCCGAAGGCGATCACAGGCAGGCCCGTCGCCAATGCTTCATGCGCTGTGAACGAAAATGTTTCGGGCCAGATCGAAGGGATCAACCATTGTCCGATCTGATAGCGTTTTGCCAGACTGGCGATATCCTTCGGAGCGTAAGCCCCGTGAATCGTCACATTTGAAGGCATCGTAAAGGACGGATCAACTTTCCCGACGATCACAATGTTAAGGTCTGGCGCATCTTTGGCAATTTGCTCAACGACAGCCGCCCCTTTTGCAAAGTTGATCCCTCCCAAGACACCAATGGTCTTTGCCAGCTCCGGGTGGCTGTGAGTGACCCTGTCGACTTGGTGAGGAAGATGGTGAGGTTTGATGTCTATCGACGATGCAAGATCCGGCCAGAGTTCACGCAAAATCTCGGCACTGTTGTTGGAAAATACCTCAATGGAATTGGCCTGTTTGAGCAGCGCATACCAGTTTGCCTGCCATTCACTCACACTGACAAGCGCCCCGTCAGACGCCCGTGCCGTATGCATCGCATCGGCCCGATTGCTCAGAACTGGCCCACAGTAAACTCCGTCTGTCCCAAGCAGAGTATACGACGGAGAAACCATGAAAAAGTCATGGACCAAAATGCTCAACCGGTCTGTGGCCGGATCAAACAACTGCTGCAACATAGCGGGCAGTGCGACTGGATCAGCCGCACCGACACCGCAAGAATAGATGATATGGCGCTGTTCTAACTGGGCGATCAGCGACAAGATGACATCGGTCTCTTCGATATCGACATATATTTTGCCGTCGGGCGAGAGCACTTCAAGATGCCATTGGCGCGTTCCGCCAACGCGCAAAACAATCGCTGCGCCGATTTCGTCCAGATCACTTTCCAGTCTGGCTATAAGGGCGGTCTCAGCGCCGCCCCCCAAGCTGTGCGCGATGTAGATGGGCAACCTGCCATTAGCCACAACACCCGCCCAAGCAACGGCAAGGGCGATGCGCGGCGAAAGAAGTGGATCAGTTGCAATAAAATCCTGCACTTCCGCGTCGTAAGTGGGGTAGCGGGCCGAAACGATGCCGTTGTTCTTGGTGATCATTGCGAGCTTGTCGGCAGAGCCAAAACTAGACCCTCCCCGATGCTCGACAAACAAGTTGCCAATCGCCACATGATGCCCGCCCAGCGCACGCACTTTTTGGCACCAGTCGACTTCTTCGCCATAACCACGCCCGAAAACTGTGTCGAGCTGCGGAACCTGCGCCACCCAGGTGCGCGCCATGGCCATACAGAAGCCCACACCCGTCGGCACAATTGCTTGCGCTGTCTGCGCATTCAACTTGGCCGCGGCACTGTCGAGCTTGTCGGCATCGCCCTCGGACAAGTCACTGCGCTGACATTGGATGGGAACAGACATGATCTCTGCATCATTTGACAATGGTGTAGAGCTTGCCACATTCGGATCAGCCAAAAGCGGCGCAATGAGCCGCGTGGCCCAACCCTGCGGCACGAATGCATCCGAGTTTAGCAGCACTAGCGGCCCTTCGGCACAGCCCTCTGCAAGGCCGGGTACATCACTGCTCTGCGCAATCGCGAGCGCCTTGTTGACAGAGCCGATGAAGCCAAGGTTGGTCTCGTTCTCAACCAAAGTCACATCAACTTCCGCGCCTGCAGTCTCCACCCAGTTGCGCAAATAGGGGCGCACATTGGCATCGGAAGAAACGTCTTCGAGAATGATCAGATGATAAGGCGTATCCGTATTGCGCACGATCCGGCCCAAGACATCGGGCAGCAGCTCAAAAGCATTATACACCGGCAATATAATCGTGATCCGTATCTGCGCCTCAGGTTCCATTGCCACACTCACTGGCACGTCAAACAAAGCGCTGCTGAATTCGGATGTGACAGCAATCGGATTGAGAGCCAAAGCCTCAAGGACTTTGGCGCGGTCTTGTGGCGCGCGTTTGGCAAGCCAGCGCAGCGCAGGTGGCCCAGCCTTAAAGCAGGCCATCACAAACTGCGCATCGGAGCGCGCCTTGGCCCGCCACAGGTTTTTGAACTCAATCACCATCGGTTCGATCTGTGGGCCATCGCCTCTGGGTTCAAACCGCAACGTTGCCAGCTTCATCGCGCAGAACTGTCCTGCGGTGAGTGAGATCGAAATATCGAAACCCAGTTGCGATGCGAGGCCGGTTTTTTGTGCAACATCCACACGCGGCAAAACCGGCACGGATGAGCGCGTAAGCCCGCCAAATTCGAGTGTTACCAACGCGGCGCTGCTTACCCAGCCCTGAACACGCAGGCGGCCATTGCGAAATTCGATCCTGTCAATGAAGCCAACTTGCTCACCGTCGCCCGCAAAAATGCCGCGATGGACCGCCATCTTTGAAAAGTGCGTATCGCGAAACCGTTCCCGTAGCTGCTGTGTTTTTCTGAGCATCTAACGACGGTCCATATTGTTGCTAACAAAGCCGATCAACGAATGGTTCGATTCGCGAACAGATCGGCCTAGGTGTTGCACCAAATTTTCACAGGCACGCAAGGGTAAAATGGCAAGACGTTTCACCATAGTCTGGTGAAACCTGCACTTTTATTGTCCCAGTTGCGCTGGTAGTCTGCAAGTTGAATTCATCCGGTCTTTGGCCTGGGTCATTGAATGGGATATGTATGACAACTGCTGCCGGTAAAGCCACCACCTCAACGATCAAAGACGGGCAGGACGTCCGCCTAACCGGAGCCAACGAAGCGGCCTTTCAAATGCTGTGTTTTCATGGCGGCGGCGGGGTCGGTGGTGCGCCCGACATGATGGATGGTTTTGCAGCAAACATGGTGAAGACCATGAGCGTTCGCATGGCTATGCCACAATACCGGGTTTTGAACACCTCCCCACAAGCTACTCTTGAGGACATGCTCAAAGATGCCGCCGATGCGTTGCATTGGAGCAAAGACAACTTGCAGCGCGAGGGGCTCTGGCTTCTCGGGGCGTCCTTTGGTGGGCTTTTGGCACTTGATGCCGCTTTGGAGAACCCTGAAGGAATTGCAGGGCTTATCCTGCTAAATCCGGTCACAGATACTGGTGCGGGCGGGTTTGCAAACCGCGTTGTTGACCCAAGCCAGCATGCGGCCCTATCGCCTCTTGAACGCTACAAAAGCCACCCCGCGCTTACGAAACTCCGCTGCCTCATTGTTCACGGCGTCGAAGATGATGTCGTGCCGGTGCAGGCCTCAAGAGACTTTGCCGCTCTTTGGCCAGAAGGCCAATGCGAGCTCGTAGAATTGCCCAACGCCACGCACGGCTTTTTCAACCGCTCCCCACGCGACGCGGAAACGGCGACGTTGGTGAAGCGCTTTGTCGGACCGTCAAAACCTGTCGGTAAAGCCAAGAAGCGGAAGCTACCGGCGGACGTGCGCCTGATATGCTGCATCGGCGCGCAGAAAGCCGGAACTTCGTGGCTCTATGATCAAATCACCAAAAGCCCCGAGGCCCACAGAGGGCTGACAAAAGAGCGGCACTATTTTGATGTGCTGTGGCTTAACGAAGATCGCGCGTTTCTTGATCCGAAAGTGGAGGGCCTCAAAAGCCTCGCCGAAGACGTTGTAACAGGCTTTGATCCAAACAACGAAAAAGCGCTGCGCAAGATCAGCTGGCTTACTGAACAGCTCGCACCTTTTGCGGCTGATAAAGGCGATCATGGCGCCTATATAAACACCATGACAAAGCACCTGCGTGCGCCAGTTAACAGCAGCGAGAAAGTTGTCTGTGACTTTACCCCGTCATATTGCGGTTTGTCGGGTGAACACTTTTCCGAAATCAGCGCTATGGGTGATGTCCGCTTTATCTATATCCTGCGTGACCCTGTGGCGCGCATGTGGTCGCAAATCCGGATGATGATGGCCGCATCCGGCAGTCACGACTTGGCAGAGCGCTGTGCCGTCCATGCTCATGACATGTGTAGAAGCGGGAAGATGAGCCAGATATTCCGAGCCGATTACATCAGAACACTGGATGCGCTTGACCAAGGCGCAAGCAAATATGACGTGGTATTTTATGAACGTCTTTTCGAGCAGAAAACATTTGACCGACTCGCTGCTTTTTCAGGCATTACACCTGTTGAAATTGACAGCCGTAAGAAAGTAAACGAAGGCCAGCCAATTCCTCTGCCCGCCGATCTGGAGCAACGCATGCTGGAGGCGCTTTTGCCCCAATACGAAGCCGTTATGGCGCGTTTTGGAAACGAGGTTCCTGTGCAATGGCATGAGCGGTACAACCGCTACGACGGCCCAGTTTTAGAATGGAGAGGACGGCCCGCACCGCAAGTCGTTCAGGATACAAGTAAGATGTTTAAAAAGATCAGACAGAAAATCGCACCGAAGACCTCAGGGACACAGGTCGCCTTTCTGCACATTCCCAAAACAGCTGGCCAGAGCATTGTGAAAGAGTTGCGGCGCGTCTGCGGTGATAAGTCCCACTCGCCCGTCCGCACCCACACGCAGGCCGCAAGAGACGCGCAAATGCCGGCTGGATACCGTGTGTACGCCGGCCATATTGATTGGGTTGATCTGGAAACTCTGGATGATGACAGGTTCAGTTTTTCCGTGTTGCGTAACCCACGCGAGAGAATAGCTTCATTCTATTTCTACTTGAAACGCGAGGCCGAAAAGCTAACTCCAGAGCAGCTTGCCCTCAAAGAGAACACCGGCAAACGTAATATCTTGTCCCTCTCGGCGGAAGACTACTTCTTTGGAGGCGATCGCCCGTGGCAGGTATTTGTCCACGATCACTACGACAATTTTTACACGACCTACTTCGCAACCCGCCGCATTCGTGGCTGGCGTGAGATCAATGAGCTGAGCGACGAAGACCTCCTCAAACAGGCTTTGGCTGGCGCAGAAGCAGTCAGCGGCCTCTATGGCATGGGAGAACTCGCCCGCCTTGAAACAGATCTGAGCAATGTTCTTGGCGCCAAGGTTGACCTTCAAAAAACGCGCGTCAACACTGGGCCCGCACCCAAAAGCGGCAAGCGTTGGGACGACCTTATGGCACTCTTTGAAAGCCCCGAGAACCGACTCAAACTTGAGGCCTTCGCCAAGCGCGACGAAGAATTCATGCGACGCATTGGGCTTGAAAGCGAATTGTCATGACAAAGCCCCCCAGCATTCCGGTTTTGCGCGACGTCGCCGTCACACTCTACGAGCAGCGCTCACCACGGTTTTATGGCGGCATCGAGGAGGCGATGAGCATCCCGGAGGGCCGTGTCGTGCAAGGGAGCGGATACCGCGATGTTCCGCTGCCGATCGAGCGGACAACAACTGGTGGCCTTTTGCGGCGCTCCTCCAGCATTCCGACACTAGAAGGCCGGTGGCTTTTCGGCGGGCCGCTCTGGTCTCACTTCGGGCACTTCTTCACCGATTGCATTCATCGGCTCTGGCCTTTGATCGACTCGCCCAAAGCCTATAAGGGTGTGGTTTTTCTGGCGGTGAAAGGCCTTGAGAACATCCGCAGCGACGAGCAGTTGGCCGCCGCAAAGCCACCGCCCTATCTGGCCGAGTTGATGGGATTGCTCGACCTTGGAAAGGTCAACATTCAATACATCAAAGAGCCAACGGTCATCGAGCGGCTGGCCGTTCCACCGGCTGGAACAGGGCTTCATGCTCCGGTTGAAGACTACTACCGCACTTGTTTGCGCACCTACCAAGACCGTATCACAGAAAAGGTAAGCGTGCATGTTAAGCGCGCACCGGAAAAGCTCTACCTTGGGCGCAGTCACTTGCTGCACAAAGGGGGCATTCTGGGCTCAAGCTATTGGGAGGCCGCTTTGGTCGCCAATGGCTATTATTCGGCAACGCCGGAAGCGATGCGCCTGCCCTTGCAACTGGGCCATCTACTGGGCGCAAAAACGATCGTGATGGATGAGGGCAGTGCAGCCCACCCAACTCAGGTTTTTGACAGGATTGACGGCGAATTCTTCATGCTGCCCCGCCGAACGGGAAAGAACCCTTTTGAAACAATGATCGGGTCGCGCGCCAAGTTTACAACGCTTGTTGAGCGGGAAAACATCGTTACGCTCCCTGATCGTTTCGGCAAGACATCTTCACCTGCCGGTCTTGCCGTATATCGCGACCCTCAAAAGGTGTTTGATGATATGGCAGCCCGCGGACTGGTAACCGGCACATTCGATCCGCAGGCCTATCGCGACGCCGAAGACGCTGACCTTGCTGTCTCCAAATGCAGAACCCCCATCATTGCGCACAAACGTCGCAAACTGCTCAATGAAGCGCGCTTAGAACGGCCTTGAGCCAACAAGCCCGCTCTGTTTCTGGCCTTAACCCCGTCGAAAAACTCATTGGCAAACACCTCGCAAACTTCTACCAATTTTGCCATGTCCGACGTCCCTGTTCTCTGGTCTTTCCGGCGTTGCCCCTATGCCATGCGCGCCCGCTTAGCGGTTGCGGCCTCTGGTGTGCTTTGCGAGCTGCGCGAAATCGTGTTGCGCGACAAACCCGAAGCTTTTTTGCAGGCCTCGCCCAGCGCGACGGTGCCTTGTTTGAAAACCACCGAAGACACCATTGATGAAAGCTACGACATCATGCTCTGGGCCTTGCAGCAGAATGACCCAGAAGGCTGGCTCTTCCTGCCTGACGAGGGCCAGTCTCTGATCAAGGCCTGCGACGGGCCGTTCAAAACCGCGCTTGACCGCTACAAATACTCGACGCGCTACCAGGGGGCCGACGCACTTGAAGAACGCTCCAAAGCAGGTGCTTTCATTGCGCAGCTTGATGCGCAACTCGCGGGCCAGCCGTGGCTCTTTGGCGCGAATGCCACGCTGGCTGATATGGCGATCTTGCCCTTCGTGCGCCAGTTTGCACATGTTGATCTTGACTGGTTCGCAGCCCAGCCTTGGCCAAACACGCAAGCTTGGCTTGAGCGCTTCAAAGCCTCGCCGCGCTTTGCTTTGATCATGCGCAAATACCCACAGTGGCAGGCCGGAGTGGCTGGCCACGCCTTCCCCGAGAGTTGATATGCACCCGAACCCCACCTTTCGCACCCAACCTGACGCGCAGAACCTCGCCTTCGCCCGCACCGAAAGTTTCGGGATGCTTGCAGTGAGCACCCCGGAAGCACCGCTCCTCAGCCATGTGCCGTTCCTTTTGTCCGATGATGGCACTTATGCCGAGCTACACCTCGTGCGCTCCAACCCGATCGCCCGCGCGCTCACCGCGCCTGCGCAGGCCCGCCTCGCCGTGCAGGGCCCCGAGGGCTATATCTCGCCCGACTGGTATGGCGTTGATGACCAGGTCCCAACGTGGAACTACGTCGCGGTGCACCTCACAGGCCAGCTTGAGCGCCGCCCCGCTGAAGATCTGCCGGGCATGCTCGACAGGCTTTCTGAGCATTTCGAGCAACAACTCGCGCCGAAACCCATATGGAAGATGAGCAAAGTCTCTGATGAGGCGCTCTCAAAAATGCTTCGCCAGATCGTGGCCTTCCGGCTCAACATCGAGGACGTTAATGGCACGTGGAAGCTTGGCCAGAACAAGCCTGACAGCGCCCGTATTGGCGCAGCCGAGGCGCTGGCTGACAGTCCCATCGGCACAGATCAAACGGCACTCTCTTTGCTGATGAAAGCGCCTCCCGAGAGCTAGACAGTTACACCGTTCCCCCCTACGCTTTGCCCAACTCTCAGCGAAAGGGCTGTTCCCATGAAACTAATCTCTGCTTCCGCCTCACCCTTTGTGCGCAAGGTGCGCGCCCTGCTCCACGAAACCGGCCAAACCGCAGATGTTGAGGAGGTCAACGTCGCCACCTCGCCCATCGCCACCGCCGATGAGGCCCGCGCCGCCAACCCTGTGGGCAAAATTCCCGCACTCATCCGCCCTGATGGCGTGGCGCTGCACGATAGCCGCGTGATCACCCGCTACCTCGACGCGCGCGCCAAGGCCGGCCTCTACCCAGAGGCGCGCATCTGGGAGGTGCTGACGCTTGAGAGCATGGCAGACGCGATCATGGATGCCGCTGTGCTGATCACCTACGAAGGCCGCCTGCGCCCGCCAGAGCACCAGTCGCACGACATGATGGATGCTCAGTGGGCCAAGATCGCAAGCGCGCTGAAAGTCATCAACGAGCGCTGGATGAGCCATCTTGCAGGCCCGCTCGACGCCTCCCACATCGCCGTCGGCTGTGCGCTTGGCTACCTCGACTTTCGCCACGACGCACGCCACTGGCGCAAGGGCGTTGACGCGCTGGATGACTGGTATGCCGTGTTTTCCGAGCGCGACAGCATGAAGGCAACCGCGCCCGCATGATCGCCAGCCTGATGATGTATGCGCGGCCCGAGCTTGAGGCCGCGCATGCGCGGCTTTGGGCGCTTGTCCGCAACGAGCTTGCCAAACGCGACATCGACAGCCCCGAAACGCTTAGCCAAGACGCCGAAGAGTTTAGCGTTTGGGAAAGCCCTGATCTGGTGCTCAGCCAGACATGCGGCATGCCCTACCGCACGTGGCTTGCTGACAAGGTGCAGCTTGTCGGCACGCCCGACTACGGGCTTGAGGATTGTCCGCCAGGCTACTACCGCAGCGCCATCGTTGTGCGCGCTGATGACAGCCGCCAAACGCTCGCCAACTTCAAAGAGGCCAGGTTTGCCTACAACCAGAATTTCTCGCAATCTGGCTACGGCGCGCCCTACTTTCACTGCAAAGCGCGGGGCTTCTGGTTTGAGACCCTCACGCAATCAGGCGGGCACCTTGCATCAGCCCAAGCCGTCGCCGAAGGGCGCGCCGACATTGCCGCGCTTGATGCCCTGTCTTGGCGGATGATGGAGCGCCACGAGCCTTGGTCCGCAAAATTGCGCGTGCTGGAGTGGACAACGCCAACCCCCGGCCTGCCGCTGATCACTTCGGCTGGGCAAGACGCCGCGGTGATTTTCACAGCCGTTAACGTAGCCCTTGCTAGGCTGACAGGTGAAGACAAAGAAGCGCTCAGCCTCAAAGGCCTCGTGCAGATCAACAAAGCTGACTACCTCGCCGTGCCCAACCCGCCTGGAACAGGGCGTGACGGCGACTGACAGATATTGAGTATTTTTTTCAAGAAAAAGCAGGGCGTTAGGCGCTTGCGACGGGCTGCTTGAGAACTATCTTGAGCTTTTCAGGGCGTAGCCTGCCTTAAGGCTTACCTGTCAAAGCTTACGAATGGGCAATCGAGGCACATCAACAACGCGGAACTCTTTGGAAGACGGCTGATAAACCTCTTTTAGTTGCTTGTTCAGGCCTGTCTTTTCCTTAAAATTCTTCTTTTCCGTCTTAACCGGAGGCCGAAATTCCAGCCGTTTTGGGTACACCATGCCTTAACTTAAGGCAAAATCAGGCGCGACACATGCGCCAAGCACGGGCCCATAGGGCAATCTACGCTAGACGCAAGGCCTCCACGCGTTTAAAGAACGCGGTCAAGTGGCTGCGGGATTCTTGTGATTTCTGTGGCCCTGGACTGTATAGGCGTCAAACGCCTGAGAAAAATGGAGAATGCTCGTGTCCCACGCAGACGATCACGAAGGCACACGTAGAGACTTTATCTACTACGCGACAGCCGGAGCAGGCGCAGTGGCAACTGGTGCCGCAGTTTGGCCCCTTGTTAACCAGATGAACCCTTCAGCAGATGTTCAGGCGCTGGCCTCGATCCGCGTTGATACGGCGGATGTTGAAGTCGGCACGCAGCTCACAGTTAAGTGGCGCGGCAAGCCGGTGTTTATCCGCCGCCGCACAGAGGCCGAGATCGCCGAAGCGCGTGCTGTCACGATGGACGATCTGACGATCGACAAGACATCGCAGAACAACAACAACTTCGACGCTGACGCAAGCGACGAGAACCGCGCGCTCGACGAAGCCGGCGAGTGGCTGGTGATGATGGGCGTTTGCACGCACCTCGGCTGTGTGCCTCTCGGCGACGGCGCTGGCGACTACGGCGGCTGGTTCTGCCCATGCCACGGCTCGCACTACGACACATCAGGCCGCATCCGCAAAGGCCCGGCTCCTCTCAACCTTCTCGTTCCTGTTGCCCAGTTTGAGGGCAGCGAACTGATCCTCGGATAAGGAGACGCGCTATGTCTGGTATCCCGCACGACCATTACGAGCCCAAAACGGGCGCTGAAAAGTGGCTTCACAAGCGCCTGCCTATCGTGGGCCTGCTTTACGACACACTGATGATCCCGACACCGAAAAACCTGAATTGGTGGTGGATCTGGGGCATCGTTCTCGCCTTCTGCCTTGTTTTGCAGATCGTCACGGGCATCGTGCTTGCCATGCACTACACACCGCATGTTGATCAGGCGTTTGCCAGCATCGAACACATCATGCGCAACGTGAATGGCGGCCACTTCCTGCGCTATATGCACATGAACGGCGCTTCGCTTTTCTTCTTTGCGGTCTACATCCACATCTTCCGCGGCCTTTACTACGGCTCCTATAAAGCGCCACGCGAAGTGACATGGATTGTTGGTATGCTGATCTTCGTTCTGATGATGGCAACCGGCTTTATGGGCTACGTTTTGCCTTGGGGTCAGATGTCGTTCTGGGGCGCAACGGTTATCACCGGCCTGTTCGGCGCGATCCCGTTCATTGGCGAAGGCTTGCAAACCTGGCTCCTTGGCGGGCCAGCTGTTGATAACGCAACGCTCAACCGCTTCTTCTCGCTGCACTACCTGCTGCCATTCGTGATCGCGGCTCTGGTTATCGTCCACATCTGGGCGTTCCACACCACCGGCAACAACAACCCGACAGGCGTTGACGTGCGCAAAGGCTCAAAAGAAGAAGCCAAGAAAGACACACTTCCTTTCTGGCCATACTTTGTGATCAAAGACTTGTTCGCGCTCGCGCTGATCCTGATGATCTTCTGGGCGGTTGTCGGCTTTATGCCAAACTACCTTGGCCACCCTGACAACTACATCGAAGCCAACCCGCTGGTGACGCCTGCGCACATCGTTCCAGAGTGGTATTTCCTGCCCTTCTACGCGATCCTGCGTGCCTTCACTTCGGAAGTTTGGGTTGTGCAATGGGCCTCGGCCCTGACTGGCGGCATCATCGACGCGAAGTTCTTTGGCGTCCTCGCCATGTTCGGTGCGATCATTGTGATGGCGCTGGTGCCATGGCTTGACACGTCGCGCGTCCGTTCAGGCCGCTACCGTCCGATGTTCAAGTGGTGGTTCTGGCTCCTCTGCATCGACTTCGTCGTTCTGATGTGGCTCGGTGCAATGCCGGCTGAAGAGCCTTATGCAACTTGGTCGCTCATCGCTTCCGCATATTGGTTCGGCTATTTCCTCGTCATCCTTCCGATCTTGGGTGTCATCGAGAAACCGCTACCAGCGCCTGCAACCATCGAAGAAGACTTCGAAGCCCATTACGGCAAAGCCGAAACTCCGGCTGAATAAGAAAGGACTAGGGAAACAATGCTTAAGAAACTAGCACTCTCAGCAGTAGCAGCCCTCGCCCTTTCGGCGGGTGGCGCACATGCCGCCGGCGGCGGCGGTGGCCATGTCGAAAATGTCGACTTTTCGTTTGATGGCCCGTTTGGCGCTTTTGACCAGTTCCAACTCCAACGCGGCCTTCAGGTCTACACCGAAGTCTGCGCGGCCTGTCACGGCCTGCAGTATGTGCCCCTGCGCACATTGGGTGATGCAGGCGGCCCGCATTTCTCAGAAGCAGAAGTGCGTGCCTACTCGGCGGAAAACTTCTCGGTCTATGACGCCGAACTGGACGATGACCGCCCAGCCAAGCCGACAGACCATTTCCCAGGCTCCGGCCTTGAAACTGCGCCCGACCTTTCGCTGATGGCGAAAAAGCGTGCAGGCTTCCACGGCCCCTACGGCTCTGGCATGAACCAGCTGTTTAAAGGCATGGGTGGCCCCGAGTATATCGTTGCATTGCTCAACAGCTACACAGGCAAGGAAAAGGAAGAAGCGGGAACAACGTTCTATGAGAACACTGTTTTCCCTGGCGGCTGGATTGCAATGGCGCCTCCTCTTTCGGATGAGCAAGTTGAGTTCGCAGATGGTCACAGCAATTCCGTGCACCATATGTCAGAAGACATCGCTGCCTTCCTGATGTGGACAGCCGAACCAAAGATGATGGCACGCAAGCAGACAGGCTTCATCGGTGCGATCATGTTGGCGATCCTCGCCTCGCTGCTCTACCTCACGAACAAGCGCCTCTGGGCACCGCACAAGCCCAAGAAGCACTAAGCTTCTGACAGCGTATAAAACACAAACCCCTGCCCTCACCGGCGGGGGTTTTTCTTTGCGTTGCACCCATCCTCATGGTCTCCCGCCCCCAAATCGCGCAGTAAAATGCGCTTCTTGGCGTTGGGCCCGGCCTTTTGGCGAAGCCAAGGCGCAAAGCCTTGTCGCAAACGACACTCTCTGTCGAATTTGAAACAGACCACGCGTGGCAAAGCCGCACCTTGAATCCATGTTCGAACGCCGTATCCCCGAGTGGCTCCGCCACGCCCCAGCGCCCTCTGTGCACGGCTTTGCCGTGCTCGCGGGGCTAGAGGGCGTCACGCGCGGCATTCTCATCTCGGTCTTTCCGATCGTGATCTATCAAGCCCTTGGAAGCGCCTCACGGGTCAGCGAAGTCTACTTCTACATCGGCCTTGCCTCGCTTCTCACGGGCCTGCTTGTGCCCTTCCTCAACCGCTTCCTTCCCCGCCGCTGGATCTACGCTATCGGCGCGCTCTGCTACATCCTCGGAGCAGGGTTCGCGATTGTGGGGACGCCTGAAGCCCTCATCGCCGCGCTCGCACTCAACGCCCTCGCCGCAGTGATAACCTTCGTCTGTTTCAACGCCTATGTGCTCGACTATATCAAGCGCATCGAGCTTGGACGCAACGAGACCCTGCGCATGCTTTACTCCGCCTTCGGCTGGACGCTTGGCCCCGTCGCTGGTGTCGCGCTCTACGCCTGGTGGCCGCCAGCCCCTTTCCTCATAGCGGGCGTCTCCGCCGCGGTCATGCTGGCGATCTTCGCCTATATGCGCCTTGGCAACGGCAAGCTCATCACCCGCGCGAAACGCCCGCCGCCCAACCCGCTAGCCTTCTTGGGCCGCTTTGTGCAACAGCCACGCCTCGTGGCGGGCTTCAGCTTTGCGGTCATCCGCTCCTGCGGCTGGTGGGCCTACGTTGTCTACCTGCCGATCTTCGCCGTCGAAAAAGGCCTGAGCGACCAGCTCGGCGGCATTCTCTTGTCGATAACGAACGCCGCCCTCTTTGCGTCACCCCTCATGCTTCGCTGGATGCAGCGCCGCTCGGTGCCTGTGGCTGTGCGCACGGGCTTTGCCGCAGCCAGTGTGCTGTTCGTCGTCGCTGGCAGCCTCGGTGCGCTCCCTTGGCTCGCCCTTGCCGCATTGTTTGTCGCCTCACTATTTCTCATCTTGCTCGACGTCAGCGCAGGCCTGCCCTTCCTCATGGCAGTGAAGCCCTCCGAGCGCACAGAAATGTCGGCGATCTACTCTTCCTACCGCGACGTTTCGGGCATTCTCACGCCCGGGTTCGCTTGGGCCGTGCTGCTGTTCGCGCCAATCTCCGGCATCTTCTACCTGACAGGCGCCGCCTTCTTTTCGGCCTTTGTGATTGCCCGCAAACTGCATCCGCGGTTGGGCGAAAACAGGCTTGCTCCGTCCGAGTAGCGCCCAGCCACCGCGCGCAGCGTTAAGTTAGTTCCGGTTAACTTTTAGCGTGAAAAACGTATGCACGCGTTCTGCACGGAAAGCTGCATACAGTGCTGCATACCGTAGGCAGATTCGTTTCACGGTTAACGACCGGCCGTTAACCATCGCGTACGGTGTCTGCTACCGCGTGCCCAAATAGGCCTTCAAGGCGGCGGGCGGATTAGCAAAAAGCTCGGCCGTTTTGCGCGGCGGCTGGGCCTGTCCGTCGGCTACCAGAATAATCTCGTCAGCGATGCTTTCAGCGTCGCGCGGATCGTGGCTCACCATCAGCACAGTCGCGCTCCGTTCCGCCGCAATCTCGCCAACCAGTTCAAGCATCTCCCCCTTGAGCGCGGGGCCGAGTGCGGCAAAAGGCTCATCCAGCAAAATCAGCGCTTTGTCTTGCAGCAATACCCGCGCCAGAGCGATGCGGCT
This sequence comes from uncultured Lentibacter sp., assembly GCA_947497495.1. GTDB lineage: Bacteria > Pseudomonadota > Alphaproteobacteria > Rhodobacterales > Rhodobacteraceae > Lentibacter. Next base: position 937,210 of record CANMGT010000001.1, on the reverse strand, counting down.
TTGTTGCCCGCCCGACAACTCGGATGGCTTGCGCTGCTCGTATCCGGCAAGGCCAACACGTGCCAGAGCAGAGGCCACGTCATCCTTGTTTTGCGCCGTTAGCTTGAGTCCGGGGTGCACGCCAAGCGCTGCATTTTGCCAGACTGTCAGGTGTGGAAACAGGTTGCCATCCTGAAACAACATAGCCACAGGCCGCGCGCTTGGTGGAGCCTTCGTGATGTCATTCTCCCGCCAGAGAATACGCCCCTCTGCGGGTTCCAAAAAACCTGCAATCGCAGCCAGCAGCGTCGACTTTCCAGCGCCAGAAGGCCCGATGATGGCGACGCGACTTTGCGGGGCTATCTGCCAGTTTGCCCGCAGCTCGAACGCCCCTTGGCGGATGGTGATATTGTCCAGCTCAAGCCCCACGGCGGCCTCCCCAATCAAACAGCGCAAACAGCGCAAAGCTGAGCCCCAGCAACAGCAAAGCAGCCCCTGCCGCATCATCCATTCTATAGGCCCCCATCAAGCGGTAAACCTGCAAAGGCAAGGTCGCCTGCTCGGCGTCGGCAAACAGGGTGATAACCCCCAAGTCGCCCATCGAAAGCGCCGCCGTCAACCCTGCGGCAAACCCCAGTGAAACCCGCATCTGCGGCCAGAGCAAAAGCCTGAACCGCGCGAGCCCACGCATGCCCAGACTGTCCGCCAAAGCGCCATAGTCGCGCTCGACGCGGGCATACTCCGGCGCGAGAACACGCAGCGCAAATGGCAGTGCCATAAGGGCATTCACAAGGGCTGTAACAGGCAAGGCCAGTGCGGCGGGGTTGTAATAAGGGTTGATCAACAGGAACAGGCCCGTCCCCAGAACCAACGGCGAAATGGCAAGCCCAAGCAGCCCCGTCATCTCGGCCCAGCCCCTGCGTGCCGAGGCCAGAGCAAAAGCCGCTGCGAGGCACAAAACTGTCGAGGCAAGCGCCAACACAAGCGACGCTCCCGCAGCCGACAACACCACGTCGGGCAACGCCAGTATGCGGGGCAAACCACGCCAAACGACCATCGCCAAAGGCGCTGCAACGAAGCTTGCAGACAGGGTCAGAACGGCTGCATCCTGCAGGCGGAGCCAAGGCGATTGCGCCCATGGCAAAGGGCGGCCCGGCGACAGCCCCGCGCCAAAGCCCGACACGCTCGCGACACGCAGCGCAAACAGGCCCGCCCCCAGGACGAGCACCAGTTGCACAAGCGCCAAACCCGCAGCGCGGCCAAGGTCAAACTCGAGCCTGAACGCTTGGTAAATGGCCAGTTCCAGAGTGGTCGCACGCGGCCCGCCTCCGAGCGTCAGAGCAACCGCAAAACTGCTCAGGCAGATGAGAAAAATCACCAATAGCACGCCGGGCAAACGCTCTTTCAGCATTGGCCACTCAAGGAAGCGCAGCACATCGCGGGGCCGCATGCCGAGGGCTTCTGCAAGCTTGAAACGTTCGGCAGGAATTGCGCCCCAGCCTTGCAGCAAAAGCCGCGTCGCGAGCGGCAGGTTGAAGAAAACATGTGCCAGAACAACGCCGTGAAGCCCATAAACCTGAACAGGCGGCAGGTCCATTGCACCAAGAGCCGTATTCAAAACACCTGCCCTGCCAAAGACCGCCAGCAGCCCCAAGACAGCAACGATAACGGGCAAAATAAAGGGTGCGCCCATGAGCAACACCAGCGCGCCATGGCCCCAGAAACGCCGCCGCGCCAGCGCCCTTGCCACGGGCACAGCAAGCACCCCGCTGAGCAGCGCCGAAAGCACCGCCTGAAACAGCGTAAAACGCAGCGCTTCCCAGTCGGCTCCGCCCAGTCTTTCAGGCCAGCCCGCCTGCGCCATGACCGCCGTTATGGGCGCCAGCACCAGCAAGCAAACGAGCGCCGCAACCGCCGCGCTCGTCATGGGCTTCATTGTGACAGCGCTTTGCGCCATTCTTCCAGCGCATCACCGCGCAGCTTTGCCGCTTCGTCAGCCGACAACAGCAGTGCTTTTTCCGGAGTGATCAGGGTTTCGAACCCTTCAGGCAAGCCCGTTTGTGGCGTCTTGGCTGGGTACATCCAGTTGGTCGTCGGGATGATCTCCTGAAAGGCATCGCTCAGCATAAACGCCAGAAAGGCGTCTGCCAGTTCCGGCTGGTCACTGCTCGCCAGCTTGCCCGCCACTTCGACTTGCATGTAGTGGCCCTCGTCAAACTTGGCGGTCACTTTGCTGTCGTCACCCTCGGCAATCAGGTGGTAGGCGGGCGATGTGGTGTAAGACAATACCATGTCGGCCTCGCCCTCAAGAAACAGCCCGTAAGCCTCTGACCAGCCCTTTGTCACGGTGACGATATTGTCAGCCAAACCCTGCCAAACTGCGCCCGCCTCGTCGCCATAGGCCGCCTTAACCCACATCAGCAAGCCAAGCCCCGGAGTCGAAGAACGCGGATCCTGGATCAGGATTTTCGCGTCGCTCTCGGCCAGCGCCTTGAAACTCGCAGGTGCTGCAAAATCTTTCTTGTGAACGAAAGCAAAATAGCCCCAGTCGTAGGGCAAAAACAGCGGATCATTCCACGCCACGGGCATGTCGAAATCGGCCGTAACACCATGCGGCGCAAACAGCCCGCTTTCGGCGGCTATGGCTATCAGGTTGGTGTCGAGTCCCAGCACAACATCAGCCTCGCTGCGTGCTCCCTCAAGGCGAATGCGCGACAGCAACGCCGCGCCATCGCCCGCGCTGACAAACTTCACGTCACAGTCACAGACCGCCTCAAAAGCCGCCTCGACTTTCGGGCCCGGCCCCCACTCGGAAACAAAGCTATCATAGGTGTAAACTGTAAGTTCAGGGGTTTCGGCTGTGCTCGCACTCGCAAGCGTTGCAAAAACTCCCGTGGCATATGCAAGATGCTTCATGTCATCCTCCTTTAATGCGACGGGCGGAGATAGCAGGATGACTGTCCATACCTTCCCTCCGCCGGTCTTAACCGGTTCAGGTTCAACGGGTCCGCAGAATTGCATCTCAGCTCACAATGAGCCCCCCGAGGTGTCGCAAGTGAGACCATAAACACGTAAGGGTTTCAAGCCAGATCTTGCGTCAGGATTTTACTATCCGCCGCCTGCTCGCGAAAATTTTGTCGGGTTCAAAACTGTCTTCCATGTCCAATACGTTGAAAGACGGAGGGTAGAGGAGCTTTCCGCTCTTGTTGCGAGCCTCTAGCAACCTCGACAGGTTCCGCTCGTCTTGGCCCGTCATTTCACACCAAGATTGCTTCGGGCTGAACCGTGCGAAAGCAGAGTTCAGTTTGTCTTGCAGATCGTTCATCTCGATGTTTCGCTTTCGACCGCTCTTCTTATCTTTCGGAAGGCTTGTTCCACCCATGTGTTCAAAGTCTTTCAGTCGCAACAGAACCATCGGAGCAATCGTTGTAGCCGTCTGGTGCAGGTGTTCTGACATAAGCCCAACCCCTAAAACGACCTCGCCTCTGTGGCATATGACCCGAGCCTCCGCTTCACTTTTGAGAAGGCTCAACGTGGCAATCCCTCCGGTGTGAGCGATATCGCCTCTTAGCTCTCTCTTTACGGGAAGCAGAGTGCCAACCACTTCAGTTTGATGATCGTTGATCCACCCTTTCAGGCCATATTTCCGCTGCCCTGGCCTGGTTATTGCCAACCAAGTGGCGCGCGCTGCGTGTGTGCGATGCTCGTAAAACCGCAAGAAACCAAAGGTAAAACCTTCGGTGCCAAAACTTTGCAAAGTCAGATAATCACCCCGATAGGGCGTTGCATCGTAGCGCGTAGGTTTGCCACCCGGCGCAACAATACGGCGCACTCTGTGGGGCGGATTGATCTCACCCATGATGCGAAACCAGCTTCGCTGTAGCTCGGTGTTTTGAATTGCCGCGAGGTCGGGAATGACACGGATCATCTCCGACACCCAATGCTCGCTCAACCGGAACTTTCTGTATGTTTTGAGTTTGGCATTGGTGAATGCATCCAAACGATGCTCCGACCACAGATCACCAAACTCTTCAAGAAACCTAGAGTGCAGTTCTTTGAGAACACGCCCGTGACGCGTCTCTTTATCTAGTGTGTTTTTTGAAAAATTAGCACCCGCGCCATTGGTATTTTCACTGACCCATTTGAAAAGAAGTGCGCGCCTGAAAGCAAACGAATGAGTTTGTTTTGTATCCCTGAGGTGCCTCAGGAGCTCCTCGACATCGTCATATGCTTCGTAGTCTTTGCGCTTATAGGCCGTGTTCTGCATTCGCTGAAATTTCCCGTCAAAATTACGACAGAAGTAAATTTCCTCCAGACAGGAGTAAACCAGCAAATCGCCGCAACTTAGTTTTCAGGGTGTTATAGCTATCGAAGCCGAGAATTCTGCATCGCAGCATCCCGTAGGTTTGGCAGTGCCGAAACTGTATGGTCGGCAAACCACGCGACAACACAAGGATTCGCCAGCCACGAGCAGAGCGGACAACTAGGCCCTAGCCAATAAACGGGTCAAGACAGAAGAGGAACAGGCCAATGAAAAACCCCAAGAAACGTATCGCCGCAGCCACAGTCTTTGCCGCGACACTGCTTTCGGCGCAGTCAGCGACGGCAGGGAGCTATCTTTGCCGTGATCGGGTGTCGGCAACGGACGGTGCGACACTCTACTACCAAACCGATGTCAAGCGTGCCCGTCGTATAGAAAAGCGCGAAGGGTCACAGGCTTGCGATGAAGTGATCGCCGAGGGCTATGTCACGCACGAGCTTCGCACAGCTGTTGGGGCTGTCTATGATACCAAGGCTCAAACAGAAAAGCCGTCACGCACGGGTATTCCAAATTATATCCTGAGCGGCGAGTCCATTGTGGTCACTGGGCGTATGGAAGACGGCCGATATCTGGCCCATTTGCCAAATGTCGATGTGCAACTGTTTGTCAATTACGACGCTACTGCCAATCAACTTCACGCGCTCGATGACCTCAAGAAGTGGAGCCTCGAAGGCGCGCCCTACATCACCCCATTTGCCAAGAGCTACTTTCACAAAACTGACTCCCTTGGCGCGGGCGAACTCAGTGCCGGGCGTGTTGTCGTGAAGATCGGCGGCCGAACCAAAGATGGCAGGCAGCAGCACAAGGTGATCTGCCGCTCAGCGCCGTGCACCAAAGGCAGTCACGCATGGATGCGCGATGACGAACTCATCGAGATCATGCCAGCTCCGGTGACAGATCGCGTCGTGCAAATTCTCGAGAACCCGAACAAAGCGACAATCAAAGCATGCGGATTCAGCCAGACCAAGTCCGAAGTCGAGACAACAGCAACTGCGTTGATGGCCGAATTCGGCATCGTTGGTCGCCTCAAACTGGGTGGGAATGGATCTTCGAGCAGCCAAAGCGGGGAAACCACCACCGTGGCGGCTGAAGTTAAAATTGAGCTCTCAAGCTTTCGGTACCGCGAGTATGAGCCCTGGTCCTGGGGCTATGCAGCCGACAAAAGAAAAAGTGTCGATATCTCGCTGATGCACGTCACAGAGGGCTGCAATGGCGACACGCCCAAGCATCGCATCCAAGTCATGACAAATGGTAAAACGTTTAGCATCGGAGGTTACATCCGCACCACGTTTGCTGGCGATGCCAAGGCGCAGCTTGCCTACTATAAGCAATTGCTGCGTCATCTGGGGGATTCCCTGCCCGCTGGTCTCATCCGCCATCTGGCCATGTCAGAGAGCGTGCGTCCTTAGGCTAAAGCCGCATCAGGAGCGTGCGATTATTCGAGTAAGCAGATTCTATATCTTTCATGTCGCTTTCTTTTTCATTACTCCCTCTCTAAATTGTTTGGTGGTGATCACTTGCAACGACTGATGGCTGGTGTGCCATTCCACTGTCATGGTCGTTTCTAAAAAGGCTTGGTTTTCAAGTTTTGCTGCAAGTACATCGAACGGCAGAAAACAAGGAAACCATGTCCCATGAGCATGAACACATTCGGACACCTCTTTCGCGTCACCACTTGGGGTGAAAGCCACGGCCCAGCTCTTGGCGCAACAGTTGACGGATGCCCGCCCGGTGTGCCGCTTACGGAAGACATGTTGCAAGTCTGGCTAAACAAGCGCCGCCCGGGACAAAACAAAAACACCACCCAGCGTCAGGAAGCCGATCAGGTTCGCATCCTGTCGGGCGTGTTTGAAGGCGTCACAACCGGCACGCCGATCCAGTTGATGATCGAAAACACCGACCAGCGCTCAAAAGACTACGGCGAAATCGCCCAGACATTCCGCCCCGGTCACGCTGACATAACCTATCACCAAAAATATGGCCTGCGCGACTATCGCGGGGGTGGCCGCTCGTCGGCGCGCGAAACAGCGGCGCGTGTTGCCGCGGGCGGCGTCGCGCGCGAAGTCATCAAATCGCTTGCGCCTGATGTGCAGATCATCGGCTATATGACACGCATGGGCGACAAGGTTATCGACCGCAGCAAGTTTGACTGGGACTCAATCGGCCAGAACCCGTTCTGGATCCCCCAAGACGAGGAAACAGCCGCTGTTTGGGAAGACTACCTGACAGCCATCCGTAAAGACAAAAACTCCGTCGGCGGCGAAATCGAAGTTGTCGCGCGCGGCTTGCCTGCCGGCATCGGTGCGCCTGTTTACGCGAAACTCGACACTGACCTGGCCGCTGCGATGATGAGCATCAACGCCGTCAAGGGCGTCGAGATCGGCGAAGGCATGGCCGCAGCCCGCCTCAAAGGCACAGACAACGCCGACGAGATTTTCCTGGGAAATGACGGCAAGCCTGTCTACTCCTCAAACCACGCGGGCGGCATTCTGGGCGGCATCTCGACAGGGCAAGACGTTGTCGTGCGCTTTGCTGTCAAACCGACGTCGTCTATCCTCACGCCGCGCCAGTCGATCCGCATTGACGGCAGCGCAACCGAGGTTGTCACCAAGGGCCGCCACGACCCCTGCGTTGGCATCCGCGCCGTGCCTGTCGGCGAAGCGATGATGGCCTGCGTTGTGCTTGACCACATCCTCCTGCACCGCGGCCAAGTCGGCGGGGCCGTCGGCGAAACACGAGGCTCCATAGGCTAGTGCTCGCCATCCTGTCCATCACCCTGCCGATCTTCGCGGCAGTTGCGGTGGGCTATCTCACAGTGCGTGGCGGGCTGTTCAAACCATCCGACATGCGCCTGTTTGGCAGCTTCGTGCTCAACCTCGCCTTGCCGGCATTGCTGTTCAAAGCCGTCGCAACGCGCGATGTGAGTGAAGTTTTCAACCTGACTTACATGGTCGTTTTTCTCGCGGGCGCGCTGCTCACGATCACGGCAGCCTTCGTGCTGCTCACCCTGCTCGGCACCTCCCCCAGCCGCCGCGCTGTGGCGGTCATGGGGTCGTCCTGCCCAAATTCAGGCTTCGTGGGCTACCCGCTGATGCTCCTGACGTTTCCGGAACTCGCGGGGCAGATCCTTGCGCTTAACATGCTGGTCGAGAACTTTGTGATCATCCCTGCATGCCTTGTGCTGTTCGAGTTGGCCAAGCCCGGGCGCGAAAGAAGCCTGCCCCAGCTTATCACCGGCATAGCCTTTGGCGTTCTGCGCCGCCCCATGGTGATCGCGTTGATCCTCGGCCTGATCGTGTCGCTGCTGAAACTGCCAATGCCCGAACCCTTGATGCGCACAGTCAGCATTTTTGCCGCTTCCGCCTCGGCGCTCGCGCTGTTTACAATTGGTGGTGCCTTGGTTGGCTTGCCCTTTAAAGGACACCGCGCGCTTGCCTCGCTGACCGCCGCAGGCAAGCTCTTGCTTCACCCCGCAATGGTTGCTCTCGCACTTGCCGCCGCACTCGCCTTGGGGATGGAGCCGCTCAGCTCCGAGCTGGCGGCCGCAGTTGTCCTGTCAGCCGCCATTCCGATGTTTTCAATCTACGCGCTTTTCGCCAGCGAAATGGGCCACGAGGGCATGGCCTCGATCGCGCAGATCATTGCCACTGCGGTGTCGTTCCTCACCCTTAGCGCCTTGATGTTTGTGCTCCTATGAAGCCGCGTTTAGCGCGATGTCCATCAGCGCTTTGATCTCTGCTTTGCCGGTTCCCGCCACGATGCGGCCCAGCTCTTTGTCGCCCTTCAAGACAACAAGCGTCGAACGGCGCGGAATGTTGAGCTCGTTCACCAGAGCGCCTTTGCCGTGCGCGTCCCAGTCAACGTCGATAAACGTGACCTTCTTGGCATAGTCAGGGTTCTCACCCTTGAGCGCGTTGATTACCCGTTCCTGCGCCGCGCAGGTGCTGCACCAGCTTGCCTTGAAGTCAAGAAACACAACGTCGCCCATGGCGAGGTGCTTCTTGGCAAGGCCTTCACTGTAGTCCTTTGACATGGCAAAGCCGAGTGTCGGGGCCGCCAGCGTGGCGAAACCTGTAAGGCAGAATGTGCGTCTGTTCATGTGATGTCTCCTTGGGGTTAAATCGCGACAGAAAAGTCGATTAGCCAAGCTGGCAGCGCGTTAACTGCCCATGCTTCGACCATGTGGTGAAGGTTGAAAAAAAGTGCCGTGCCCACCGCGACAAACACCGCGCCCATGACAGGGCGGGCCGCAACGGCAAGGCGCTGCATCCGAGCGCGGTTGCGCATGAGCCAGGCCCGTGTGCCATAGCCAAGCGCTACGATGATCGTGGATACGCCGAGCGCAAAGAACACCATGATCGCGGTTGCGCGCATCAGGCTTTCGCCCTGGCTTGCCAGCGCAATCGCGCCGCCAAGTGTCGGGCCAACGCAGGGACTCCAGACAGCGCCAAGAAGCAGGCCGCCGCCAAACTGGCCCTTGAGGGAGCCTTGCTCAAGCTTGTCCATCTGCGCATCGGCCTTTGCCGACATGCCCGCTGTTGCCGACGAGAAAACAGCGCCCAAACGCGGCACCAACAGCATCAAGCCGAAGCCTATCATCAAGACAGCCCCCGCTTGCGCAACGGTCTGCTCGTCCAGCCCCAGCGCGTGGCCAAACGCTGTAACGACAACACCCAGCAACACAAACGAGACACTCATGCCCGCCGCCAAGGCCAGCGGCCCTCTCGGGTTGGCACTCAGCGCTCCAGCCAAAACGACAGGCAGCACCGGCAACACGCAAGGGTTGATCAGCGTGAGCAAACCCGCCGCATATGCAAAGACAAATTCCATGCGTCAAACTTACGCGCGCTGGCCCTGCCTTGTCATCACAACTGTCTCTGACGCGCGTTCACGATGATGTGGGAGATTGTTTCGAAAGCTGCACAGCCAGAATGCCCATCGCGATGACAGCAACGCCGACAAAGTCGAGCCAACCGAGCTGTTCGCCCAGCACAAGCGCTGCGATGCCGACGCCAATAAACGGGTTGAGGAAGTGAAACGTTGCCGCTTTCACCGCGCCGATCCGGTTGACCAAAAAGAACCACACCAGCGTCGCGGCAAGCCCGGGAACGAGCGTGGTATAGGCAAAGGCCGCTCCGAGCTCGAAGGTCAGGTTCATGCGCGGCGTTTCAAACAGCACCGCCGCAATGAAGAGTGCCACCGAGCCCACCAGCATCTGCAAGCCGACAACCATCATGAAGTTGCCCCCCGACGTGGCTCCGCGCAAAACAAGCGTGGCCAAGGTGAGCGCCAAGACACCGGCAACGCAGAGGCCAATGCCGAACAAGTCGATGCCACCGCCAAAGCGCGAGCCCATGATGATCGTCACCCCAAGCACGCCGGCAATGAGGCCCAACAGGCCCAGTGGTTTGATCTTCTCGCTGAAAAACGCCCAGCCCGCAACGGCGACAAGCAGCGGCATGGTCGAGGCGATGATTGCAGCAAGTGAAGCCTGAATTGTCTGCATCGCAACAAAGTTTAGCCCGAGGTAAAGCGCGTTCTGACAAAGGCCGAAGATGATCGTTGCGCGCCACTGAGCGCGCGTCAGTCGCCAGCTTTGACCCATCGCCCTAGCGATCAGAACACCGAGCAATCCCGAGATCAGAAACCTGAGCGAGAGCGCCCAAATTGGCGAGGCGTGCTCAACAATGATTCGCGCCGATGTGAACGCGCTCGACCACATCGCCGCGAAGGCCAGCCCCATGAGAATTGCTCTGATATCCAACACGTCACTCCAACGTAAAAGGGCCGCCTATTAGGCGACCCTTTCGAAAACTTTGCTGAAAGTCCAGCTTAGCCGTTAACGCTGTCTTTAAGCGCTTTGGCGATTGTCATTTTGACAACCTTGTCAGCGTCTTTCTTGATCTGCTCGCCCGTTGCTGGGTTGCGAACCATACGCTCTGGGCGCTCACGGCAGTAAATTTTGCCAACGCCAGGAAGTGTCACAGCGCCGCCGCCTGAAACTTCTTTGGTGATGATCGCAACAACCGCATCAAGTGCTGCGCCTGCTGATTTCTTGTCCGCGCCCATTTCTTCTGCGAGTGCCGCAACGAGTTGTGTTTTTGTCATTGGTTTAGTCATTGGTCTCTCCTGTAATTGCCCGATTTGGGGGCCCATTGCGGCCATATAACTGCATGATGGGTCACAACACAACGAATTGTGTGCAACCAGAGCAGGAAAATAGGCGTTTTTCGGCGTTTTTTTACCTTACAAGAAGGCGGTTTCATTGAAACTGCGCAGTTTCCGGCTGTGCAGTCTTTCAAGCGGCATTTCGCGCAAAGACTCCATCGCTTTGATTCCGATCATCAAATGACGCCCAACCTGGGTTGTGTAGAAATCGCTCGCCATGCCCGGAAGCTTGAGTTCGCCGTGCAAAGGCTTGTCCGACACGCATAGCAAAGTGCCATAAGGCACGCGAAAGCGGAAGCCGTTGGCCGCGATCGTCGCGCTTTCCATATCCAGCGCAACAGCGCGGCTCTGGCTGAGGCGCTGCACCGGCCCCTCATTTTCGCGCAACTCCCAGTTGCGGTTGTCAAGGCTCGCAACCGTGCCTGTGCGCATCAGGCGTTTGAGTTCGTAACCCTTCAGCTCGGTCACTTCAGCAACAGCCTCTTCCAGCGCGATCTGCACCTCGGCCAAAGCCGGAACAGGCACCCAAAGCGGCAAGTCGTCATCAAGCACCTTGTCTTCGCGCAGGTAGGCGTGGGCAAGCACGAAGTCCCCTAGCAGCTGGCTGTTGCGCAGACCCGCACAGTGGCCCACCATGATCCATGCATGCGGGCGCAAAACAGCGATATGGTCAGTCGCGGTTTTGGCATTCGACGGCCCAACTCCGATGTTCACCAGCGTAATGCCCGAACCATCCGCGCGTTTGAGGTGATAACTCGGCATTTGCGGCAGCTTTTCAGGCCGCGACAAAGGCTCGTCAGCTTTCGCGATCTCCACATTCCCGGTTCCCACAAAACTGGTGTAACCGCTGTTTTCATCGGCCAGCATACGGCGCGCATAGGCTTCAAACTCGTTCACGTAGAACTGATAGTTGGTAAACAGCACGTGGTTCTGGAAATGCTCGGGCGCCGTCGCGGTGTAATGCGCCAGCCGCGCCAGCGAGTAGTCAACCCGCTGCGCCGTGAAGGGGGCCAGCGGCTCGGCGCCGTCTGCGCCCGCCTGAAACGTGCCATTGACGATGTCGTCATGCGTTGTGCTCAGGTCGGGCACATCAAAGACGTCGCGCAGGATAAACTCGGCCGCCCCCTCTTGAGGCACCGAGATGCGCGTGTCATTGGCCACCGCAAAATGCACAGGCATCGGCGTATCAGAATAGCCCACTTCAACAGGAACGCCGTGATTTTCCATCAAGAGCTCAAGTTGCTGGGTGAGGTAACTTGCAAACAGGTCGGGTCGCGTCACTGTCGTCGCGTGCAAACCCGGCTGTGAAACGTGGCCAAAGCTGAGGCGGCTGTCGATCTGCGCATAGCTTGTCGTCTCGATCCGCACTTGAGGATAAAACGCCCTGATCCGCTTGCCCTTCGGCGGCGTAACCATGGTTTTGCTGAACGCCTTACAGAGAAACTCACAGGAGGTTTCATAAAGCTCGATGAGCCTTTGCACAGCAGCGCCCGCGTCGTCAAAACGCTCGAACTCGCCCTGCTCGGGTGTCACAAATTGTGAAGGCATCCGCCGCTCCTGTCGGTTATACACGTGCCCATAGGTGGCATGAAGCCCAAGCGGGTTCAAGGAGAGCATGATGGACTATGAAACAATCAGCGCAGAGGAGTTCGGCGCATCGTTGCGAGGCTTTGGCTTCAACATTCTGGTGACAAACGTAAAGCGCACTGCCCGCTTTCTTGAGGATGTGTTCGGGATGACAGCCCACCGCCTCAGCGAAGACTTCGCCATCATGACCCATGGCAAAAATGTGATGCAGCTACACTCTGACGGCACCTATGCTGCCAACCCGTTGCTCGGCCTTATCCCCGAAAACCCGCCGCGCGGCGCGGGTGTCGAGATCAGGCTGTATAACTGCGACCCCGAGGAAGCGGCCCGCCGCGCAGAAGCCGCAGGCGGCACCGTTTTGCAAACTCCGGCAGACAAACCCCACGGCCTCCGCGAAGCCTACATCCTATGCGCCGATGGCTACGCTTGGGTGCCGTCACGGCCGGAGACACAGGAATAGAAAATGCATAGTTATGGTAGTTTTTTCGACAGCGCCGCTTTTCGCAATATGATGTTTTCATTTTCCATTGTGACGCTTTTTCTTGCTGCGGCTTTTGTTGTCGTCGCATTTGCCTATTACGGGCGCACCCGCGATGTCTATGGCGACACCCGAGAAGAGCAGCGCTGGACTCTTCTGATGGGCACATGGCGTGACAGTCTCATCGTCACCATACTCTACCTGTCCGAGGCAACTTTCTACAGGTTCATGGCCTTCAGCGGACATGTGCAGACGGCGCACGAAGGGTTTGCGCTCTATGTTCTCGGCTTTGGCGATGTTGCGTTGCTTTGCCTGCATGTCGCCAGCTTTACTATCGTGATCCTGAGAATCATCCTGATCTCTCGTTGGCTTGGCGTGCAAAAAACTTTGGCCGCAAGTCGCAAACAAGATTGATTGCCGCTAACGAGACAGGCAGGCTACCCTTAAAGGAGCCTGCTCATGACTGTCACCAACCTGCGACCCAACCTTAATCACTGGCAAGAACGTGTCGACATGGCCGCCGCCTTTCGCTGGACGGCCCGCCTCAATATGCACGAGGGTGTCGCGAACCACTTCAGCCTCGCCGTCAACGACGACGGAACGCGCTTTCTGATGAACCCCAATCAAGTGCATTTCTCGCGTGTGAAAGCTTCCGACCTCATCGAAATCGACGCGAACGACCCGGCGACGTTAGAAGGCCCGAACGCGCCTGACCATACAGCATGGGGCCTGCACGGCGGGCTGCACCGCGCCTGCGCTCACGCCCGCTGCGCCATGCATGTGCACTCCATTCACGCCACTGTTCTGGCAAGTCTTGCCGACAGCCGCCTGCCGCCCATCGATCAGAACTGCGCGACATTTTTCAACCGCTACGTGATCGACGAAAACTACGGCGGCCTCGCCTTTGAAGACGAAGGCGCGCGCTGCGCCCAGCTCTTCAGCGACCCGAAGCAAAAAGTCATGATAATGGGCAACCATGGCGTGCTGATCATCGGCCAAACCGTCGCCGATACTTTCAACCGCCTCTACTATTTCGAGCGCGCCGCCGAAACTTACATCCGCGCCCTGCAAACAGGCCAGCCCCTGCGCGTCCTGCCCGACGACATCGCCGAGAAAACCGCGCAAGAACTTGAAACCTACCCCGAACAAGACGAACGTCACCTGAACGAGTTGAAAGCCATCCTCGACGAGGAAGGCTCCAACTACGCAAGCTAGTATTTCTTCTTGCCTCAAGTATCCCGGGGGTTTGGGGGCTGGCCCCCAATCCGGTCGGACGCGAAGCGTTCGAAACTCCTCTCTAACCACAGGACATTCACTCGATGCATTTCGCCCTGACTGAAGAACAACAGATGATCGTCGACACCACCCGCGCCTTTGTTGAAAAAGAGCTTTACCCGCATGAAGCCCTTGTCGAGCGCACAGGGCACCTGCCAATGGAGCTCATTCGAGAGATCCAACCCAAGGCGATTGAGGCAGGGCTCTATGCGGCCAACATGCCCGAAGAGGTTGGCGGCGCAGGGCTCGATACGCTGACATGGCTGCTCTACGAGAAGGAGCTTGGGCGTGCCAATTATGCTCTGCACTGGACATGCGTTGCTCGGCCCTCAAACATCATGATGGCGGGTACGGACGAGCAAAAAGAGAAATACCTCTACCCTTGCATTCGCGGCGAGAAATGGGACTGTCTGGCCATGACAGAGCCAGGCGCCGGCTCTGACTTACGCGGCATGACAGCAAGCGCAAAGGAAGACGGCGGTGACTATGTGCTGAACGGCACCAAGCACTTCATTTCACATGCCGACATCGCCGATTTCTCGATCGTCTTCATGGCGACGGGTGAAGAAGACACCCCGCGCGGAAAGAAAAAACTGATCACCGCGTTTTTTGTCGACAAGAACACGCCGGGCTTCACAGTGCGTGACGGCTATCGCAACGTGAGCCACCGCGGCTACACCAACGCTGTGCTCGAATTTGACAACTGCCGCATCCCGAAGTCGGCTATCCTGGGAGAGGTCCACAAAGGCTTCCAAGTGGCAAACGACTGGCTGGGCGCCACACGCTTGCAAGTCGCCGCAACGTCTTTGGGCCGTGCCGAACGCGCCTTTGAACATGCACTTGAATATTCAGCCGAACGCAAACAATTCGGCCAGCAAATTTCGAAGTTCCAAGGCGTATCTTTCAAGCTTGCCGATATGGCACTTGAGATCAAAGCCGCCAACTTGCTGACCTACGAAGCCGGCTGGAAATTTGACCAAGGCAGCGTCACGGAGGCTGACATGTCTATGGCCAAGCTGAAGGCAACTGAAGTGCTGGCCATGGTCGCAGACGAAGCGATCCAGATACATGGCGGCATGGGCTTGATGGACGAGCTGCCGCTTGAGCGCATCTGGCGTGATGCACGGGTCGAGCGGATATGGGAAGGCACCAGTGAGATCCAACGGCACATCATCAGCCGCGACTTGCTGCGCCCTCTTGGTGGCTAAGGCTTTGCGCCGCGCTTCGCGCTTCGCGGTGGCGAGGGGGCCAACCCCCTCGCGCTCCCCCCAAGCGATTTCTGCAGCAAGCGCGAAGCTCGGCAGAGCGCACTTGCTGCGCGGAGTCGACAGGATACTTCTGGCAATAAGAAAGACAGCGCGATGACAACAGCTTTAGCACGGTTGCTTAGCCCCAAAACGATCGCTGTGATCGGAGGGGGGGCTTGGTGTGCTTCAATCATAAAAGCCGCGGAGATGATCGGCTTTGCGGGCGAAATTTTCCCCGTGCACCCCGAGGGCAAAGTGATCGCCAGAAAGCAGGCCGTAACCTCTTTGACGGCGTGGGATGGCCCGATTGATGCGGCTTTTATCGGCGTCAACCGAAACGCGACAATTGATGTTGTTCGGGAGTTGGCCACGTTAGGGGCCGGAGGCGCGGTGTGCTTTGCATCGGGCTTTTCAGAAGCCAGCGCCGAGCTGTCAGACGGAGTTGACTTGCAGGCTGACTTGGTCGCGGCAGCGGGCGACATGCCTATTCTTGGTCCAAACTGCTACGGCTTCATCAACGCGCTTGACCAAGCCGCGATCTGGCCTGACCAACACGGTTGCAAACCCGTCGAGCGCGGTGTCGCGATCCTGACCCAAAGCTCGAACATTGCGATCAACATGACGATGCAGCAGCGCGCCTTGCCGATTGCCTATGTTGTTGCCTGCGGGAACATGGCCCAAACCAGCCAGGCGCGTATCGCCGCCGAGCTTTTGGATGACAGCCGCGTCACCGCCATTGGCCTGCACATCGAGGGCTTCGGAGACACCGCTGAATGGCATGCTTTGGCGCGCAAAGCTCAGGAGAGGAACATCCCGCTTGTAGCACTCAAGGTTGGCAAGTCTGACCACGCGCAGGCGGCGACTGTGTCGCACACCGCCTCGCTAGCGGGCAGCCATGCAGGCGCCGAAGCTTTGCTCGCGCGATTGGGCGTCGCCCGTGTGCCTGACGTGCCGAGCTTTATCGAAACCCTGAAGTTGCTGCACATTGCAGGGCGGCTCGACAGGCCAACGCTCGCGACGATCTCGTGCTCGGGAGGTGAGGCGAGCCTTGCAGCCGACACAGCCCATGGCCGCGCGCTGGCTTTCCCGCCCTTGACCGAGGCCCAACGCAGCCAGTTGCTTGGCGCGCTCGGCCCGAAAGTAGCTCTCGCAAACCCGCTGGATTACCACACCTATATCTGGCGTGACACCGCACGGATGACCGACACATTCGCCGCAATGGCCACGCCCGAAACGGGCATTACGCTTGCGATTGTTGACTACCCGCACACCGACGCCAGTGACTGGGAATGCGCAACGCAAGCTATCATGGCAGCGGCGCAACGCACGGGGCGGCCCTTTGGCGTTGTTGCGACGCTGCCGGAACTCTTGCCCGAAGGCTTGGCCGAGCGCTTCGTCAAGGCAGGCGTTGTTCCCTTCATGGGGCTGACAGAGGCGATCGTAGCGGTTGAAGCTGCTGCAAAACTAACGCAAGTGCCTAACACGCCTCCCCTGCCTGCTGGCGCGCTGCAAGGCTCCACACATGACTCCACGACGCTCAGCGAGCACGCCGCCAAGGCAGCGCTCGCCGCGCACGGGCTGCCTGTGCCACGCTCACGCCGGCTCACGTCACTTGACGGACTGGCAGAACAGCTTGAGGGCCTTACTTGCCCGCTGGTGCTCAAAGCCGAGGGCTTGGCGCATAAGTCAGACGCAGGCGGCGTGGCCTTAGGGCTTGAAAGCGTCGACGCCGTCGCCGAAGCGGGCCGCGTTATGGGCGGCAAAAGCTGGTTGGTTGAAGAGATGGCAGCAGGTGCGATTGCCGAGTTGCTTGTCGGCGTCACACGCGACGCAGCACATGGCCTGCTGCTCACTGTTGGCGCTGGCGGCGTGTTAACCGAGGTTCTGCAAGACACGGCCACTCTGCTCATGCCCGTCACAGAAGGCGAGGTTGATGCGGCGTTGAACGCGCTCAAATGCGCACCTGTTCTCGCGGGCTATCGCGGCAAGCCTGCTGCTGAGCGCAAGAGCATCTTGAAGGCTATTCTCGCGGTACAAGACTATGTGATTGCACATCTGAGCGAGATTGAAGAAGTTGAAGTAAACCCGCTGATCTGCACGCCCGACAGGGCTGTCGCGGTTGACGCACTTATTAGAAAGTCCGCCCCATGAGCACAGTTGAAGCCGCAGTCGAACCCACAGGCGAACCCACAGGCGAACCCACAGGCGAAGGCCCCGTCAAAACGCGCCGCGAAGGGGCTATCCTTGAAGTCATGCTTGATCGACCAAAGGCCAACGCCATTGACCTTGCGACAAGCCGGATCATGGGCGAGGTCTTCGCCGGTTTCCGCGATGACCCCGAGTTGCGCGTTTGCATCATCACAGGCGCTGGTGAGAAGTTCTTTTGCCCCGGCTGGGACTTGAAAGGCGCAGCCGATGGCGACGCGGTTGATGGCGACTACGGCGTTGGCGGCTTTGGCGGGCTGCAAGAGTTACGCGGGCTCAACAAGCCGGTGATCGCCGCCGTGAACGGCATCGCCTGTGGTGGCGGGCTTGAGTGGGCGTTGTCGGCTGACATTATTCTGGCGGCCGAGCATGCAACCTTCGCGCTGCCCGAAATTCGCTCGGGCACAGTCGCTGACGCGGCCAGCGTGAAACTGCCGAAGCGCATCCCCTACCATATCGCGATGGAGCTTTTGCTCACGGGCCGCTGGTTTGACGCTGAAGAGGCGAAAACCTGGGGAATCGTCAACCACATCTACCCCTCTGGCGAGCTTATGGATCAGGCTTGGGGCATGGCGCGTCTGCTCGCGTCTGGCCCACCGCTGGTTTACGCCGCGATCAAAGAAATCGTGCGCGATGCGGAAGATGCCAAGTTTCAAGATGCGATGAACCGGATCACGCAACGCCAGCTTGGCTCGGTTGATGTGCTCTATGGTTCGGAAGACAACCTTGAAGGCGCCAAGGCTTTCGCGGAAAAACGCGACCCTGTCTGGAAGGGTCGCTAACGCTAGTCGCACTAAGCAATTGCAAAGGTTAACGAAAACGAACATTTTTCCGCCGATGCGAAGTCAATGAATTTGCCAAACCGGCGCTTTTTCGGATAACTTATGACCGAGCGCCCGTTGATTACACTTGAAGTTGTGTGTTTTTCGGGTAGCTGCCTACCGGTATAATGAGTTTTTGGAACGAAATATGTTCATTCGAGTTCGTCTACGATGATATCATTCAGCTTTGCCACACGCCTGACCCGCGCCCAAAAAAGACTTATATTTCTGTTGCTTGACTCGGCTATGGCCGCGGTTTCCCTGATCACAGCAAATTGGCTTATCGCCTCCGAGCTGGTCTTGTTTTCTCCGCTCATGGTCATGCTTGTAGTGCTCGCCGGGTTTATAAGCACGGCACTTGGCTTGCCGCGAATCAAGCTGAACTCCTATGAGCTGCAAGGCATCGTGCGGACAGCCGCTTTTGCAGCGTCACTTGGTGCCATTGGCTTTTTGCTCAACATTCCATTGCTAGAAATCAGCTCCAACGGTGTTTTCGTTGTCTTCACGATGATCCTGCTCATCGCAACAGTGGCCATGCGCCTTGCGATGCGCGCGCTGCTGATCAGGATTTACCGTCGCGGCGGCTCTCGGACGCGCATCCTTGTGTACGGCGCCAGCCAAACGGGGCAGCAGCTTGCCATGGCCCTGCAATCTGACGAGAGCGTTGTTATCGTCGCCTTTGTTGAAGAGAACCCGACGCTGCAAGGCCTCGTGATTGCGGGTTTGCCTGTGTTTTCGCCTGTCAAACTGGCTGAACTCGTGCGCGACGAAGCGATTGACCGCATCGTTCTCACGCTGCCCTCGGCCTCGCAAACCGAGCAGGCACGCCTCGCGCACAAGCTGCGGCTGCTGGGCTGTGAGGTACACTCGCTGCCAAGTTTTGCAACCCTGATCAGCACAGGCTCGATCGGTTCAAAAGCCTCGCCTGTCGCCATTGATGACCTCTTGGGGCGCGGGAGCCTCGCTGAAGAGTTGCCCTCCGTGGCGGAAAGCTATTCCAACCGACGCATCATGATAACCGGCGCAGGCGGGTCCATCGGCTCCGAGCTGTGCCGTCAGATCATCGGCTGCAAGCCTCTTAGCCTTGTGTTGATAGACCACTCCGAGCTTGCCCTGTACAAGATCCATAAGGAGCTTCTCGAGCTGTCTCCGAGCGCCACAATCACGCCGATCCTTGGCTCGATCACAGACAAAAACCTTGTCGAACACGCTATCGCGACACATGAGACAGAAGTCATCTTGCATGCAGCCGCCTACAAGCACTTGCCACTTGTCGAGACAAACGCAATCGCGGGGCTTACCAACAACGTGCTCGGCACAAAAGTTGTCGCCGAGGCGGCCCGCGCAGCAGGCGTCAGGCGCTTCACGCTGATCTCAACCGACAAGGCCGTGCGCCCCGCAAACGTTATGGGAGCCTCCAAACGCCTCGCCGAGCTTGTGGTCCAAGACCTTGCCTCGCGGCCCCAAGATACGCGCTTCTCGATCGTCCGGTTTGGCAATGTGCTCGGGTCGTCCGGCTCGGTCATCCCCCTGTTTGAAGAGCAAATAGCCCGCGGCGGCCCTTTGACGTTGACGCATGAGGAAGTCACCCGCTATTTCATGACAATCTCCGAAGCAGCCCGCCTCGTGTTGCTTGCCGGGTCATACTCGCGCGGTGGCGACGTCTTTGTTCTTGATATGGGCGAGCCAGTTGCCATTCGACGCCTTGCCGAACAAATGATCCAGGCCGCCGGCTACCACGTCAAAGACGAAAACAACCCGAACGGTGACATCGAAATAGCTGTCACGGGTTTGCGCCCGGGCGAGAAGATGCACGAAGAGCTGCTCATCTCGTCTGACATGCTGACAACACCCCACCCCAAAATCATGCGGGTTGAGGAAAGCGCGCTTTCCGAGATCGAAGTTGCTAATGCTGTCCGCGACATCAAGTCCGCGCTGCAACAACGGGACGATAGCATCGCGCGTTCCATTGTCGCCCGCTGGATTCTGAAGGACAGGCAGCTCGCTGAGAAGGCCAAGGAAAAACTCGGAAGCTCTGCTTAGCTTTCGGCGAAATAGTCCCGGCGGCCAATAGAAACATAAGCCTCAAAGCCCGCGCGTTTGGCGTCTTTCTCGGAGTAGATATTGCGCAAATCAGCCATTTTCGGCGCGTTCATCTTCTTGGCAAGGCGCTTCAAGTCCAGTGCGCGGAACTCGTTCCACTCTGTCAGGATCACAACCAGATCGGCGTTATGTGTTGCTTTGTAGGCATTCTCGATCCAATGAACACCTGGCAACAGGTCAACGCCCTCGTGCTCGCCTTGCGGGTCAACAACACGCACTTTCGCCCCGCCGCCGACAAGCGCCGGAATGATGGTAAGCGAGGGCGCATCGCGCATGTCGTCTGTCTCTGGCTTGAAGGTCACGCCAAGCACAGAGATAATCTTGCCGTTAAAACTGCCGTCGCACAGATCAAGCAGCTTGTCGATCATCCGGCGTTTGAGCTCTTCGTTCACCTTGATAACCGTCTCGGTAATTTGCATCGGCAAGCCGTGCTCTTGCCCGATCCGTGCCAAGGCTTTGGTGTCTTTGGGAAAGCACGAGCCGCCATAGCCCGGCCCTGCATGCAAAAACTTGTTACCGATGCGGCCATCAAGCCCCATGCCCTTGCTCACTTGCTTCACATCAGCGCCCGTACGTTCGCACAATGCCGCTATTTCGTTGATAAACGTGATCTTCGCCGCCAAAAACGCATTCGCCGCGTATTTGATCATCTCAGCGCTTTCCAGATCTGTCACAACAATCGGGAAGTCGCGCAAAAACAGCGGGCGGTAAATTTCTTGCATCACCGCCTCAGCGCGCTCGCTCTGCACGCCAACAACCACGCGGTCGGGCTTCATGAAGTCGTCAATCGCCGCGCCTTCCCGTAGGAACTCAGGGTTTGATGCCACGTCAAACTCGATCGTGGGGTTCGCTTTGCGCACCGTCTGTTTGACTTGGCGGTTGGTGCCGAGCGGCACTGTCGATTTGGTGACAATTACGGTGTAGCCCGTCACGGCCTGCGCGATTTCTTCGGCGGCCGCCATCACATAAGTCAAGTCAGCATGCCCGTCGCCGCGCCGCGTTGGTGTGCCCACAGCGATAAACACCGCTTCAGCATCCACCACAGCAGCAACCAGATTTGTCGTAAATGACAACCGCCCGGCAGCAACATTCTTGGCCATGAGCTGCTGCAAACCCGGCTCAAAGATCGGCACTTCGCCGCGCTCGAGCATCTCGATTTTCTCTGGGTTCTTATCAACACAGACAACGTCGTGCCCGAAGTCGGAGAAACACACACCAGAGACCAAACCGACATAGCCGGTGCCAATCATCGCGATCTTCATGAAACTACACTGCCTTCTTGTTTTCTATTTTCTCGCCTATGGGCCAAGAACTGTCAACGAATCGGAAACAATGTGACGCAGTCTGGCGCAAAAAGGTAACGATCTGGCCTAGAGCTGTTCAGAAATTTCTAACAAGTTGCCGTCAGGGTCGCGAAAATAGATCGACAGTATCGGCCCGCGCGCCCCTGTTCGCTTGATCGGGCCCTCTTCTATCGCCACACCGCAAGCGCGCAATTTGGCGGCAGCATCCTCTACGCTTGCGCCCGTCAGAAAGCACAGATCAGCACTTCCCGGAGTTGCGTCTTTCGCGTGCGGCGCAAATTCTTCACCCGCTTTGTGCAGGTTGATTTTTTGCTGCCCGAATGTGAGCGCATGCCGCCTTGTGCCGTCTGTTCCAGTGAAAACCTCGGCCTTCATGCCCAGAAGTCCAGTATAAAAAGCACAGCTCGCCTCCAAGTCGGCAACTGTCAAAACAAGATGATCCAGCGCCTCAATTTTTATTGTCGCCATTGCCTTTTTCCTTCCAGGCCCTAACCTGCACGCACCTCAAAACAGGCGTTTTCCCATGCAAACACAGACCGATATTCTTGACCCCGCGCGCGCCAACGCCCTGCAAGTCACGCTCGGCCTGCCCCAAGATATCGCTGCAGGCAGTGCCTTGCCAGCATTCTATCATCAGATCTACTTCTGGACACCCCAGCCGCCCGGTGCTCTTGGCCGCGACGGGCACCCTGCTACTGGCGACAGCCTCATTCCGGATCTTGGCCTGCCCCGCCGTATGTGGGCTGGCGGGCAGCTTGAATTTCACGCACCACTCCTTGCGGGCACTGATGCCACCAAAGAGACAACCCTGCACGCGGTGACGCAAAAGCAAGGCAAGTCTGGCCCGCTAGCCTTTGTCACCCTGCGTCACGACATTTCGCAAAACGGGCAGCTCGGCGTTCGGGAGTATCAAGACCTCGTATACCGCGAAGACCCTTCGCCAAACGCACCCAAGCCAAATGTGCCCACGGCCCGCAGCGACGAGGCCTTTCAAGAAGCACATAGCTTCTCCTCAACGCAGCTGTTTCGCTATTCTGCACTCACGTTCAACGGTCACCGTATCCACTATGACGAAGCCTACGCGCGTGACGTCGAGCACTACTCAGGCCTCGTCGTGCACAGCCCACTGCTTGCCCAGCTTCTGATGCTGATGGCAACGCGCAACTCAGGCCCGCTCTCGCGGTTTTCCTTCCGCGCCACCTCGCCGCTGATGCACACGGAAACCGCGAAGCTTTGCCAAAGCGGCAACACCCACTGGGTGCGGGCTGAAGACGGCCGCCAATGTATGACAGCCGAATCTATAGTGACGCCTCAGGCCTGAATTCCGCTGGAATAGTATCTGTTTGGTTCAAAACAAGCTCCGCCATCATGCGCGCCACGTCGCTGGCCATGCCAAAGCCGATCTTGAAACCGCCGTTCGCAATGAACGCGCCGTCTTCAAGCGGGTGCGCACCAAGCATAGGCGCACGGCTCTTGGCGCGCGGCCTT
Source organism: uncultured Lentibacter sp. (assembly GCA_947497495.1). Classification (GTDB taxonomy): domain Bacteria; phylum Pseudomonadota; class Alphaproteobacteria; order Rhodobacterales; family Rhodobacteraceae; genus Lentibacter. Next base: position 914,234 of record CANMGT010000001.1, on the reverse strand, counting down.
AACCCCGCCCAGCGCTCAAGCACTTTAGCACTGCGCAGTTCCGGCAGCGCGTCAAAGGCCTTTTCAAGCACAGCGTCAAGCTTCTCGTCGGAGGCAAAAGGCTGATCAAACTCCCGCTCGCTTGTCGAGCCGATCGCGACAGTCCCGTTCCAGTGCGGCACCACATGCACCGCATCCGCAAAGATTTGCGGCGCGTCACCTGCATCAAACTCAAGCAGCGCGCCTTGGCCTTTCACGGCGTTGCCAACCGGCCTGCCAAGCTGTTCGCTCATGCGCTCAAGGTCGTGAACGCCCGTCGCCCAAACAGTCTTGCCCTCACCAGCGCCCTCACTGTCGATAAGGCCGCCCCGCGCGACGATCGCGGCAGCCAAGGCTTTGCAGGCTTGGCGTGGAAACAACCGCGCTGACAGCGTATCATAGGCAAACAGCCCTGTGAGGCTTTTCGGCACAAAGCCGCCAAGCTCGGCCGCGTCGCAAACCCGCCAAACCGCCTTGCCTTGCCAGAGTTCACGAGCGCTGGCTTCCCGCCCGCGCGCAAGCTCGACAGCGTGCTCGTCCTTTAGGGGCTGAACGCGGCCCAACCGTCCATAACTCGTCTCTATTCTTGCCCATTCCGCGACATCTTGCCAAAAGCCTTCCGCGGCCATCAAGCTGTCAAACTGGCGCGCTTTCTTCTCATTCCAGTTCTCTGGCACATGCGGCGCTAACGCGCCGAGCAGCCCGCCGCTTGCCCCTGCGCCAACGCCGTTCGGGTCAATCACACGCACTGAAGCACCTTTAGTTAGGCACTCCCAAGCGATGCTGAGGCCAAAAATGCCAGCCCCTCTTATGGTCACGTCTACCATTGCCATTCTCCCGCGCGAGCTGCATGCTCACGCCACGACACCCTTACCGGATATCCGCCCCATGAACCAGACAGCCGAGCTTTCTTGGCGCGACGGGCAAGTGCCCGTGTCTCAGCGCTTTGATGACCCTTACTTCAGCCTTGAAAACGGGCTGGCCGAGACAGCCTATGTCTTTCTCGCTGGCAACGAGTTGCCCGAGCGCTTTCACGACGGCTTTCACATTGCCGAGCTTGGTTTTGGCACCGGGCTCAACTTGCTCGCCGCACTGCATCTTTGGCGGCAAAGCGGGCAGCAGGGGAAGTTGCACTTTACCAGCTTTGAAGCCTTCCCGATGGAGGCCAGCGCCATGCTTCAGGCACAGGCGGCTTTTCCCGAGTTGAGCGATATCAGCGCCGAACTTTCAGAGCACTGGCACGCCGGCGAAGCTACGTTCGAAACCGCAGACCTCGTGTTCACACTCACGCTTGGCGATGCGCGTAAAACAGTCTCTAACATGGCTCAAAAGGCCGATGCGTGGTTTCTTGACGGCTTCTCTCCCGCCAAGAACCCGGAGTTGTGGGAAGCAGGGCTACTGGCCCAAGTCGCTGCCCAAACCGCTCCGAACGGAACAGCCGCCACCTACACAGCTGCGGGCCACGTCCGCCGCGCTTTGGCGGAGGCCGGCTTTGACGTCGAGCGCCGCACAGGCTTTGGCCGCAAACGCCACATGACAACTGCAAGGATGCCCGCATGAGCGCCCAGAACAACACCCGCCTCGGCATCTGGCTGATGGTCGCGACAACCTTCGTTTTCGCCGCTCAAGACGGCATCTCGCGTTACCTTGCCAGCGAATACAACGTCTTTCTGGTGGTGATGATCCGATACTGGTTCTTCGCGGCCTTTGTCACGGCAGTCGCCAGCCGCAAATCCGGCGGAGTTCGCGCCGCAGCGCGTACCGAGCAGCCGTTTCTCCAAGTTTTCCGCGGCGTTCTGCTCGCGGCCGAAATTTGCGTTATGATCTATGCGTTCACCCTGCTTGGCCTTGTCGAAAGCCACGCTGTCTTTACGTCCTACCCACTTCTCATCGCCGCCCTTTCCGGCCCTATCTTGGGCGAAGCCGTCGGCTGGCGACGCTGGAGCGCGATCATGTTCGGCTTTGTCGGCGTGCTGATTATCCTCAAGCCAGGCTTTGGCGTTTTCGCGCCCGCTGCGATCGTGCCGCTCATCGCCGCGCTGTTGTTTGCACTCTACGGCTTGCTCACACGCTACGCCGCCCGAAAAGACAGCGCCGCAACCTCGTTCTTCTGGACAGGCACGTCAGGCGCCGTTGTGATGACAGCCATCGGAGCCGCCTATTGGGAGCCGATAACAGCCTATGACTGGATCTGGATGAGCATACTCTGCGTCACAGGTGCGCTTGGCCATTTCCTGCTGATCAAAACCTATGAAGTTGCCGAGGCCAGCTCCGTGCAGCCCTTCGCCTATCTACAACTGGTGTTCGCGTCGTTCATCGGGGTGTTTGTGTTCTCGGAAACTGTCGAGCTGAACGTCGCGATCGGCGCGTCAATCGTGGTTTGCGCTGGGCTGTTCACGCTCTGGCGCGAGCGGCAGGCAGCCTAACGCTTGCGCAGGGTGCTTCCGACCAACTCCCTTGAAAACGGGATGCCAAGCGCCTTGACCCCAAGCCGCGCACGATAGACTGGCAGTGATTCCGAGACGCGCATCACATAGTTGCGGGTTTCGTTGAACGGGATGCTCTCTATCCAGTCAACCACATCAATGTCTCCGCGACGCGGATCGCCGACTTCGCTCATCCAGCGGTCTGGGCGTGAGGGGCCAGCGTTGTAAGCGGCGGCCATCATGATGACGTTACCATCATAACGCTCAGCGAGTTTTGCGAGGTAAGCAGAGCCAAGCTCCGCGTTGTAGCGCCAGTCACTCAACACAGCACTTGCGTCGTGATCGTGGCCAAGCTCGCCCGCGACTTCGGCAGCAGTTGCGGGCATCAGCTGCATCAGCCCGCGTGCGCCGACGCCGCTGACGACAGAGGGGTCAAACTCGCTCTCGCGCCGCGCTATCGCAAGCGACATTTCGATGGGAACTGGCAAGTCCATGCTCTGCATCGGGTGCAACGCGTAGTAATGCGCAGGTAGCACGATGCCGCGCTGCGCGCTCGCCTTGCCAAGCATCACAGCAAGGTGCGGTGCGCCAAGGTCGATCACGTAGTTGCCAAGCTGGCCCAGCGTTTTGCGGTCGGCGTCTTCACCCAGCTTGAGGATGAACTGCTCGGCCAAGCTAAGTTGCCCGTTCTTCAACAAAAGCGCGGCTATTCTCGCCAAGTCACTTCGGGCGAACTCTGCTTGCTGCCATGCGGGGAAATACTCCGCGCCTTTGAGGCCAGTGTCAGTCTCTAATCCAGCCTTTTCTGCCGCCAGAAGGCCGTAAAAACTTGTCTGATGCTGCGCGCCAAATTCGTAAGACAGCTTTGCCTCGTCGGGTTTGCCAAGGGCCGTATAGGCCTCGCCCAGCCAGAAGCCGGCGCGGCCCAGCGAAATGGGCGTTTCAACTGCGTCTGCGAAGCGCTTGAAATGCACGAGCGCCTGGCTTGCGTTGCCAAGTTTGCGCAGCGCCAGATAGCCAGCAAGCCACTCCAAATCGGCATAGGCACTGCCCGCTATCAGCCCGTGGTTGACGGCCAGCTTATAGGCGCCTTGCGGGTCACCCTCGCGCATGATCTGGCGGACAAGGCTGCGGCGCCATCCCGCCCAACGCGATGGCTCGCCCAAGTCGCCTTTAGCGCTTTGGGACACCATCAGCTCAATCGCGCGCTCTTTGCTGCCGCGGTGGTAGTTCCAGAGAAATTCTTCATAGATCAGCCCGGCATCTGCGCGCAGTTTTTCGGGCACGGCGGCAATAACAGCTGCAGGGTCGGCCGCTTTGGCGCGCAACTTGAGGCGGGCCTCGGCCAGCTTGGCTATGTCGCCGGGCACAAGTTCCATCATGCGGTTGGCGTCGTCCTTGAGGCCCCGCCAAAGCGCCATGTTCAGGCGCGCTTCGTGGTGTGGAGCAAGCAGCGCGCCGTAGTCGCGCAAGTAGGCCGCATGCAGGCCTGCCGATAAGTCAAACGTGCGCCACGCCATGACAAGTGTCGCCTCGGCTTCGCCACGTTCGCCAGCCGCTATCAGCGCTTCGGTGAAGGTCAGAACGCCTTGGCCCGTTTGCGCGGTGTGCCCTTTGAAAAACTCTAGCTTTTGCGCTGTGCTTGCGTCCTTGAAGTGCTTTTCATTGCGTGTTTTCAGGCGTTCAAGACCCGGCCAGTTCGGGTAGCTTTTCACAAAGCTCAGCACGTCTTCAGCACTGCCTTCACCGCCCCGCAGACGTACCCATTCGATTAAGATACGCGCTTCCGGTGCGGCTTTGTCAGCCAGCACAAGCGCCTGTGTCCAGTCGCCCCGCCCTGCCGCATGTAAAGCGCTGCTCAGGGGCCGTGGCGCAGCGGGCGGCTCGGCATAGGCCACCTGCCCCGCGAAACTGAGAGCCAAAACAAGTGCCGTGCGCGCAAACATCTCTTGCATTTTACCTTACAAAACAGGATAGACGGGCCCAGCATAGCGCGTAGGCCCCCGCCCGTTCAAATCACGAATGGCGGCGCACTCGAGCTAAGGCTTAAACCCGCCGGTCGCAAGGCCAGCACCTAATGAATGAAGGAGTGTCTCATGTTTAAAGGTTCAATGCCTGCCCTGATCACACCGTTTAAAAACGGCGCTGTGGATGTCGAGACGCTCAAGAAGCTGGTTGAATGGCATATCGGCGAAGGCACGCACGGCTTTGTGCCCGTCGGAACGACCGGCGAAAGCCCGACGCTGACACACACCGAGCATGATTTGGTTGTTGAAACTGTCGTCAAAGCCACGGCGGGGCGCGTGCCTGTTATCGCGGGTGCCGGTTCCAACAACACGCTCGAATCGATCCGGCTGGCGCAGGCCGCCGAGAAGGCTGGCGCTGATGGTATCCTCGTGGTCACGCCCTACTACAACAAGCCAACGCAAGCGGGCCTGATCGCGCATTTCCGTGCCGTGCACGACTGCTGCGAACTGCCAGTGATTATCTACAACATTCCCGGCCGCTCTGTTGTTGACATGACGCCCGAAACGATGGGCGAGCTGGCCAAACTGCCGCGCATTGTCGGGGTGAAAGATGCAACTGGCGACTTGAGCCGCGTGCCAAAGCAACGCATCACTTGTGGGCCAGAGTTTATCCAACTGTCAGGCGAAGACGCCACAGCTTTGGGCTTTAACGCGCATGGCGGTGTTGGCTGCATTTCCGTTACGGCCAACGCAGCCCCCAAGCTTTGCGCCGAGTTCCAGAATGCCACGCTCGCGGGCGACTACGCAACGGCGCTGGACCTGCTCGACAAGTTGATGCCGCTGCACACCGCCATTTTCCGCGAGCCAGGGCTTGTCGGCGTGAAATATGCGATGTCGCGTCTTGGTCTTTGCAATAGCGAAGTGCGCCTGCCGCTCACGGCTATTTCCGAAGACACCGAAGAGGCGATCGACGAAGCGCTCCGCCACGCCGGACTGATGAACTGATCGCTGTTTAAAAAGCAGTCAAAACAACACCCGCCGTGCTCAGCCTCGCTCTGAGCACGCGGGCCATTTCCACAGCTTCCGCCGTGTCACCATGCAGGCAGATCGTGTCGATCTTGGCCGCGATACGCTTGCCGCTTTCCGCGATAATCGCATCTTCCCTGAGCATCGCGAGAATGCGCTCTGCCGCCGCCTCTGCGTCGTGCAAAACAGCCCCCGGTTTTGAACGGTCAACCAAGGTTGCATCGTCCTCATAAGCCCGGTCTGCGAATATCTCGCCCGCCCAGTTTGCGCCAAGTTCGGTCACAGCCTTTTGCTGCGCTGTTTCGCAGAGCACCATCAAGGTGATATCCGGGTCAACGCTCAGCGCCGCTTCGTAGCACAGCTGTGCCAAGTCTGCGTCTTCAGAACACATGTTTGACAGCGCGCCATGCAGCTTGAAGTGCCGCACTTTCGCACCAACGCTCAAAGCCATGCCTTTGGCCGCGCCAAGCTGATAGGCGATCAGGTTTCGTAACTCTTCACCGCCAATGTTCAGCCGCCTGCGGCCAAACCCCTTCAAGTCGGCAAAGCCCGGGTGCGCACCAATGCCAACGCCGTTTTGCGCCGCAAGTCGCATTGTCTGCGCCATTACGTCAGGGTCACCCGCGTGAAAGCCGCAGGCGATATTGGCCGAGGTGATCACATCGAGAAGCGCAGCATCATCACCCATACGCCAAGGCCCAAAGCCCTCGCCCATGTCCGAGTTCAAGTCAACTTTGCCAACCATGGCTTACTCCTCGTCTCCGGTTACTGCGCCGCTGATCAATTGATAGCTCAGCAAGTTGGCAATGTCATGCGGGCTGCGCACCATCGGCTCACATATGTCTCTAGTCTTGCGTAAAATGGCCCTTTGAGGCAGGTGAACTGCGTCAGCCTCGTCAAGCGAGATCACCTGAAACCAAAGCTCTGTGCCTTGACTCGCCTGCGCGACAATCGGCAAATCTTGCGGAATAATGGCTCCGATCCGAGGGTAACCGCCGATCGTCTGGCATTCGGCCATAAGTACATAGGGCTCGCCCGCGCCTGACATCTGGATATCCCCCGGCACGATCACATCAGAGACGACGCCAAGAGCGTTTTGCGCGTCAAAGCTTTCGCCGGCATACTCAAGCAGAGCGGCCTGTCGGTTGGCCTGCCCGCTTTTGGCAAAGCGCGTCTCGGTGAAGCGCGCGAAGGTTTCTGCGCTGTAGTGGCCTGTCTGCGGCCCCGTCACCATGCGCACAGCGCCGCCCGAAAAGCGGCTTTCAGGGCGCAGAACTAGCGGCGGCGCGGCCAGATCGCGGTCTTCGCCGAGGTCCAGTACATCCCCCGCCTCCAAAGCCCGCCCAAGCCGCGCGCCGAGGTGTGCCGCGACACTTCCCATCTGGCGTGGCACGTCAAATCCGCCACCAAAAGCGATATAGCCGTAAACACCCTGCCCCGAAGGCCGCACTGTCAGCACTTCACCGGGCATCAGCAGGTGCGTCGCGTTCCATCCAATGGCGCGCCCGTCAATCTCGGCGCGCATCGGCGCACCCGTGAGGGCAACGCGCTGCGCAACGCCCACAGAAGCGCGCAGCCCTGTAGGGGTTTCGATCGCGGCCATGTCCAAGCCAGCCCCCAGCAAAGCCGCCGCTTCAAGCAGCGACAGCCTGTCCATCGCGCCGCCACGCGAGAGGCCATACTTCAAAAAGCCCGCGCGCCCGAGGTCTTGCAAGGTTGTGTTCGGCCCTGCCTGCAGGATGCTAAGATGCGCCATCAACCTGCCTCCTCAAGCTTGGCACCACCCATGTTATCAGTCTCTAACAAGGCGAAATCATTCTCTGAGACCGGATCAAACAGCAGCTCGTCTCCGGCCTGCAAGGCAAAGGGCTCGGCTGCGTTTACATTGAACAAGGGGATCTTTGTAAGCCCCACCTGCCGCCAGCCTGTCGGCGAAGGGTTGGCGAACAAAACAAACTGCCGGACAGCAACGACAAGCGCGCCAGCAGGCACTTGCGGCGTCAGTCCCGTGAGCCTGCCAATGTCCCAGTGCGCAGGCAGCATCCCGAGGTAGGGCTGCCCCGGCGCAAAGCCCAAGGCCAGCACGCGCACCCGCGTCTGGCTCAGCTCGCGCACCGCGACCTCCTCGGAAACGCCCGCCAGATCAGCCGCTTCCTTGAGTTGCGGGCCGGCCGCTCCGCCATAAAGCGTCGGCACGCGCCACAGGCGAGGCCGCTCAGCTTCCGCTGGGTGCAACCAGTCGCGGCTGTCCAGCAGTTCGCCAAGAGCCGCGACCAAGCCCGCCCGCGACACTGCCTCGACATCAAAGCGCACGAATACCGAGGCCAGAGCCGTCGTCACTTCGCGCACACCGGGCAAGTCAGCCGCCTCAAGAGCCGCCGCAAAGCTGATAACCCCGCGATTCGCGGCGTCATCGAGCTTGTCCGCAAAGCGCACGAGGTAACCCTCGGTGCCGAGCGGTGCTATGTCTGGCATCTTCGACATGGCTTTCCTTTACGAAACTTTCTGCGGCTATTTTGAAGGTAATGTCGCGAATGAAAAGCGCATATTCGCGATTGGTTGCTGCCACCACGCGTTTGCGGTGAATATGTTAGCCTAGAGAAGGGGAGAAATGCTCGAAATATGGCTTGGCATAAAGGCAGCCTTTTGGCTCGTCGTGACGCTTGACGCTGATCTCATCGAGATCGCGGCGCGCTCGCTTTTGGTCACGCTGTCGGCGGTGGCCATTGCGGCTGCCATCGCCCTGCCGCTGGGCGCTTGGCTGGCTGTCGGGCGCTACCGCTTTCGCCGCCTCGTCATTGCCGTGCTCAACGCGCTGATGGGGCTGCCGCCTGTTGTTGTCGGCCTCGTTGTTTACCTGATGCTCTCGCGCTCTGGCCCCTTCGGCGTGATGGGGCTGTTGTTCACACCCTGGGCGATGATCATCGCCCAGGTGATTATCCTGACACCGCTGATTGCCAGCATTGCGCACCAGTCGATCCGCGATTTGTGGGCCGAATATCACGACCTGCTGATTTCGCTGAACACCTCACGCGGCCAGCGCATCAAAACACTTCTCTGGGACAGCCGGCGCGCGCTCCTCACAGCCGCACTTGCAGGCTTTGGCCGCGGCATCGGCGAAGTCGGGGCAATTATGATCGTCGGCGGCAATATCGACCACGCGACGCGCGTGATGACAACTGCGATCGCACTCGAAACCAGCAAGGGGGATTTCGCCCTCGCCATTGGCCTTGGCTTTGTGCTCGTCGGCCTCGCCTTAACTGTCAGCATCCTCATCCATATGCTGTCCGGCACGGAGGTGCGCGACAGATGGTAAGCATCCTGCCTCTCAGCCTCAAAAACGCGACTGTCGAGCGTGACGGAAAACGCCTTCTCGGCCCTGTGAGCCTTGATGTTCAGGCTCAAGGGCTGACGATCGTTCTTGGCCCCAATGGCGCGGGCAAGAGCACGCTGTTGCGACTCATGCACGGGCTTGAGAAGCCCAGCGCAGGGCGTGTGCGCTATGCCGTGCCACGCCGTGAAGCTTTCGCGCAGCAGGCTTTCGTTTTCCAAACGCCGATCATGTTGCGCCGCACGGTTCTGGGCAACTTGAGCTACCCGCTCACAACGCACGGTATCTCACGCGCCGAGGCCGAGAAACACTCTCTAACATGGCTTAAAAGGCTCGGTCTTGCGGGCCACGAAAGCCAGCGCGCCAGCCTGCTTTCCGGCGGTGAGCGGCAAAAGCTGGCTCTCGCCCGCGCGCTTATCCGCAAGCCTCAGCTGTTGTTTCTCGATGAGCCCTGCGCCAACCTCGACGGGGCCGCAACACAAGACATCGAGCGACTCATCTGTGAAGCCCGCGACGGCGGAACGCGCATCCTCATGGCCACGCACGACCTCGGCCAAGCCCGCCGTTTGGCCAGTGACGTGCTGTTTCTTCACAACGGAGAAGTGCTTGAGGACAGCCCTGCCGAAAGCTTCTTTGAAGCCCCGCAAACCGACGCGGCGAAAGCCTTCCTGAAAGGAGACCTTGTCTTATGATGCGCACCCTGTTTGCCCTCGCTATAGCTGCGTGTCTAGCCAGCCCGTTGGCCGCCGAAACCCTCAGAATGGCGGTAACAACATCGTTTCACAACTCGGGCCTGTCTGACGTCTTGCTGCCCGAAATCGCCAAAGATACGGGCCTTGATGTGCAACTCGTTGTTGTTGGCACGGGTCAGGCCATTCGCCTTGGCGAAGCCGGCGATGTTGACGCAATTCTCGTGCATTCGCGCAAGGCCGAGGAGGCCTTTCTCGCCGCTGGCTACGGCACGCACCGCCGCGAGATCATGTATAACGACTTCGCCATCATCGGCCCGTCCAGTGATCCTGCAACCATAGCTGAAGACGCCGAAACAGCGACCGACGCGCTAAGGCGTATCGCCAACGTGCAAGCGCCTTTCGCCTCTCGTGGCGACGACAGCGGGACACATAAAAAGGAACTCGCGCTCTGGGCCGCTGCAGGCATCGACGCCGCGCAACGCACCCCTGACTGGTATAAGGAAGCGGGCGCAGGCATGGGGGCCACGCTCAACACGGCTTCGGGCCTCAACGCCTATGTTCTTGCCGACCGCGCGAGCTGGCTCAATTTCGCCAACAAGGGCGAGCTGGCCCTGCTTTTCGCGGGTGATCCTGTGTTGTTCAACCAGTATGCCTTCCTGCCGGTGAACCCCGCAAAGCACGCGCATGTGAAAGCCGAAGCCGCTGCAATGCTGGAAGGCTGGCTGACAAGCCCGCGCGCCGCACAGCTGATAAACGGTTACACGATCAACGGCGAGACGCTGTTTGCCTTCAACGCCGAGTAACGCCTTGCGCCTTGGGGGGCCTCGCGTAAAGTGAGGCCCTAAACCGGAGGCGCGCATGATCGGCTATCTCACTCTTATTTTGCTCTGTCAGCTTTGTGGTGAAGTCGCAGTTGGCGCGCTTGGGTTGCCTGTGCCCGGCCCCGTGCTGGGCATGGCGTTTCTCTTCGCTTTCCTGCTTATCCGCGGCCAAGTGCCTGATGATCTGTCGACAACAGCAGACGGGCTTTTGCGCAATATGTCGCTCCTGTTTGTCCCCGCAGGGACAGGCGTTATCATGCACGTGAAGCTTTTGTCTGACGCGCTGGTGCCGCTGTCACTTGCCGTCGCGATCAGCACCTCTGCCGCGATCGTCGTCACTGCGCTGATGATGCGCCTTCTGAGCAAGGAGACGCCTGATGAATAGCCTCGCTGAAACATGGGTCTACCTCAGCGCATCCCCGCTGTTTCACCTCACGCTAACGCTCGCAGCCTTCCAAGCGGCCAGCTTCGTGTTTGAAAAGGGCGGGCGCAACCCACTGCTCAACCCCGTGCTGGGCGCCGTCGCGCTTGTTGTCGCGGTGCTGGTGCTGACAGGCACCGACTACGGCACATATTTTCAAGGCGCGCAGTTTGTGCACTTCCTGCTCGGGCCTGCCACTGTCGCGCTCGCCATCCCGCTTTATCGGCAGTGGCACCGTGTGCGCGAGTCGGCCTTGGCGATCATCGCCAGCATGCTTTCGGGCTCTCTTGCGGCGATCGTTACTGCTGTTGGTGTGCTTTGGCTCACCGGCAGTTCAAGCGCTTTGCTGGCGTCGATCGCGCCAAAGTCTGTCACAGCGCCTGTCGCCATGGCGATCGCGGAAGAGCTTGGCGGGCTGCCTTCGCTCACCGCCGTTCTGGTGATCGTCTCGGGTATCTTCGGGGCCATGTTCGGCCCGATGCTGCTCAATTTGGTCGGAGTCAAAGACTGGCGCGCGCGCGGCCTTGCGATTGGCACGGCGAGCCACGGCATCGGCACGGCCCGCGCCTTGCAAGTCAACGAAACGGCTGGCGCATTTTCGGGCCTCGCAATGGGCCTCAATGCGATGGCGACAGCCCTGTTGCTACCCGTGCTCTGGGGGCTATTCTTCTAGTGGTTGCGCGCTGCCATCATCTCGTGAACAGCTTCCATCCCACGCTCGACCATGGCGCTGACTTCGCCCGCGTGAATGTGCAGCGCGTCGACAACTTCAGGGTCGTCTGACGTCTGTACAACGACAATGCCCTCGGCTGTCGGATCCATCTCCGTCACGATACTTGCGCGCCGCTCAAACAGAATGTCGAGCGTAGGCGACTGGATGATGATCTCGGGGCTTTCGCCCATATCGACGCGGTCGATCATGCCGATAACATGGCTGGTGACCACGTTCATCAACTCTTCATCCGCTGAAAACGTCACCGTGCGAATGCCGTTGGGTAAGTTCTCGACGGTGCGGGTGATTTCGCCAAAGCGGCGGAACATGATCGCCAGCTCTTCGCTTTCCTCTTGCGTGGCATTGCGCCCCTGTAGCCCCGGCATGTTCACCATGTCATGGCCGTTCGCGCCGTGCATATGCTGCCCGTGCCCGCCCTTCATCTGCGCGAAGGCAAACCCGCCAGCCAGCAAGCAAGACGCCGCGATAAAGCCGATAAACAGCTTGGATTTGTAGACAGGTTTAGTCATGTCAGGCTCCCGAAATCACTGGTTAAACACGCGGCTCGGGTGCAACTCGCCCGCCTTGTAAACGCCCACCGCGACAGCCTTGCCGTCAAGGCTTGCCCAGCATTCGTCGCCATACTCCACATCCGCCGCAAGCACCATTCCCGGGTTGCCGTTGCGCAGCTTGGCCGCGCCTGCATCGGTTGTTGTCACTTCCGGAAGCTCGGCAAGGCCCACTTCAAGCGGCAGAATATGCGCATCAAGCGCAGGGTCTTGCGCAAGCTCTTCAAGGGTTGCATAGGCTATGCCATCCTCCGACTCAAACGGCCCAGACCAGATGCGCCGCAGCCAAGCGACGTGGCCCTTGCAGCCAAGCGCCTCGCCCAAGTCACGCGCAATGGCGCGCACATAGCCGCCCTTGCCGCAGACCATCATCAGCGTGACATGGTCGTCATCTTTCCGGTCAAGCATCGTCAACTCGTCAACCCAAAGAGGCCGCGCTGCCAGTTCGATGTCTTCGCCCTCGCGCGCCAATTTGTAAGCGCGCTGCCCATCGATTTTGACAGCCGAAAATTTCGGCGGCACTTGCATGATGTCGCCCACAAAAGCGCCCAGCGCCTCTTTAATCTCATCGTCAGTCGGGCGACTGTCAGACGTGGCGACAACTTCGCCCTCGGCATCATCGGTGTTCGTCGCCGCACCAAGCGTCACTTCAAACTCATAGGCCTTCAGCGCGTCGGTGATGTAGGGAACGGTCTTTGTCGCCTCGCCCAGCGCCACGGCCAAAACGCCCGTTGCGTCAGGGTCAAGAGTGCCCGCATGGCCCGCTTTCTTGGCGCCAAGCGCCCAGCGCACTTTGTTGACAACAGAGGTTGACGTGGGCCCCGCAGGCTTGTCGACAACCAGCCAACCCGAAATATCGCGGCCTTTGCGTTTGCGTGCCATGTTTGTCTCTTTCTCTAAAGGTTCGGCTGGTTTTATGGCTCTACGACGCCGACGATCGGCCCGAGCAGAAAACCCTTATCGTCGCGGCCAAGACTTGGCGCATAAATGCGCGAGACGTTGCCATCAAAGTAAAGCGCTTGCGGCAGTTTCAGGCTGTCGCGCACAAAACTGCCCATTTCGTGAAATGTCACCCGCCCGTTGGAAATGACGAAAACAGCGCGCTGCCCGTCTTCGCTTGTGGCGACGCCGTTGCGCGTATAGCGGCTGGTGCTGTCGGGCAAGAACCGGGGGTGCAGCTCGCCGTCGATAACAAGCATCGGGCCTGATTGCGTGGCGTGTTTACACTGCGGTTTCTCGGCCAAATAGCGCTTGGTTTCAAACACATCAGCGCGGGTTTCGCCAATGCAAAACACCCCGTTTGGCAGCAGGCCAAAGTTGCCCGGCCCGGCGTTTGGAATGACGCGCATCAGCTCTACGCCGTCCTCAAGGTAGTGGCCAACAGGCGAGCGGTCGTCGTGGTACATCCCCGCGTTCATCGCGAAGGCAAGCTGCTTGTTTTCAAGCTTCAGCACGTCATTCACGGCAAAAAACTGGCCCAAGACAGAGCCTCCCTCACCCTCTTTGTAAAACAGGCGCATCTCCTCATGAGCTGCATCGACTTCGCAGATCGTGTAGGAATTGCCCTCAAAGCTGCGGTCTTCGCACTGGACGGCCAAAGCGCCCTGTGCACAGCACGCCAACCCGAAGGCCAGAGCCGCCCTAGTTATCCAGATCACGCTTTACCTCAGCGCGCGCGAACATGGCGTTCGTCGCATCCATCTGGTCAAAGGTGTCATCCAGCCTGAAGCGCAGGTCAGGCGTGTGCCTGAGGCCGATCTTTTTGCCGATCATCTTGCGCAGCTCATATTTGTTACGCGCCAGAAGCTCGATAACAACGTCTTTGCCCTCGCCCCCGAGCGGCAAGACATAGGCTGTCGCAATCTTGAGGTCTTTGGACACGCGCACCTCGCCCACCGTGATAGACAGGCGGTTGAGGTCAGGGTCATGCACCTCACCCTGCATCAAGAGTTGCGCCAGCGTGCGGCGGATAAGTTCGCCCACGCGCAGCATACGCTGTGTCGGGGCACCGTCATTTGAATTGTTCTTAGCCATATCCAGCAAGTAACCACTCTGCAAAGCTTTGCCAAGCGTGCTTCGGCGCGTTATGAGCGGGGCAAGCAACATTTTAGCGGAGCATAACATGTCAGATCTGCCAGGTATCGTCGTCACCGGAGCCTCGGGCCGTATGGGCCAGATGCTCGTCAAAACAATCGTGGCGTCTGACAAGGCCCGCCTTGTCGGCGCGATCGAGCGCGAAGGGCACGCGTGGCTCGGGCAAGACATCGGCCAGCTCTGCGGGCTGGGTGACATCGGCGTTTTAGTCGAGGCCGACCCGCTGCCAGCTTTCGCACGTGCTCAAGCGGTGATCGACTTTACAGCGCCCGCCGCCACGCTTGAGTTTGCCGCCCTTGCAGCGCAGGCGCGGGCTGTTCACGTGATCGGCACAACTGGTATGTCAGACAATGAAATCGCCAAGTTAGGGCCTGCTTCGCACCACGCCGTTATCGTGCGCGCAGGCAACATGAGCCTCGGTGTAAACTTGCTAACCCAGCTCACAAAGAAAGTCGCAGCAGCCCTCGATGAAGACTACGACATCGAGGTGATCGAGGCGCACCACAACCAGAAAGTCGATGCGCCCTCGGGCACGGCTCTCATGCTTGGTGAGGCCGCCGCCGAAGGCCGTGGCGTCGCGCTGGCGGATGTCAAAGACAGCGGCCGCGACGGCATCACAGGTGCGCGCAAGAAAGGCGACATCGGCTTCACAGCGATCCGAGGCGGAGACATTGTCGGCGAGCACGACGTGATGTTTGCCGCAGCAGGCGAGCGCATCATCCTGCGCCACATCGCGTCTGACCGGTCTGTTTTCGCCCGCGGTGCTCTCAAAGCCGCGCTCTGGGGCCAAGACAAATCCCCCGGCCAATATGACATGATCGATGTTCTAGGGCTCTAAGCTCTCAACAAGCGCCAATTTTCTTACAAGAAAATTATCAAGAATTTTCGAAAATTCTTGCGCCTTTTGCTGGTCCAAGATTTCAAAAATCGATCGCGATGCCCTTTTTCTCCCAATCGCCATAGCGCGCGGGGTCTGGGCCGTCGCGTCCGCCCAACTCGCGGGGCTGGGCTTTCATCGCGGCTTCGCGGGCCTTGCGGCGCTCGTCAGCCTCGGCCAAGGCGCGTTTGGCGGCTTCGGGTAGGTCATCACGGGTCGACATGGCATATTCCTTTTGGCTCTCCCCTGATATATGCCGCCCCTAACCAGATGCCAAGGATGCCTCATGCCAACGCCCCGCCAAGCCGCCCTTAACATGCTCAACCAAGTGCTCACCGAGGGCCGCCTGATGTCAGAAGCTGGCGTTCAGCGTGCGCTTGAGGGGCTTGATGGCGCTTCAAAGGCCCGTGCCATGCGGCTCGCCAACGAAACTCTGCGCAACATTGAGCGGGCTGATAAACTCCTCAAGTCGCACCTGCGCAAAGCGCCCTCTCCTTACGTGATGAACCTTTTGCGCCTCAGCACTATTGAGCTCGCCCAAGGCGGCGACGCCCACGGAGTTGTTAACGAGGCCGTGACGCTGGTGAGCAAGCACAAGAAATACGGCTCCATGAAAGGGCTGGTAAACGCCGTTCTACGCAAGGTGGCCGCCGATGTGCCCGAGAAGTTCGCGATCCTGCGCGCGCCGCGCTTGCCCAAGTGGCTGCGTGGCCCGCTGTCAGAGGCCTATAGCCGCGACGTCGTCGGAGCGATGGAAGTTGCGCATCACGCCGGTGCGCCGCTTGATATTTCCGTGAAGTCAGGCGCGGCTGACTGGGCTGAAAAGCTCGGCGGCACACTCACGCCCTTCGGCTCTGTCCGGCTGCAGGACGCGGGGCAAGTCACCGCCCTTGAAGGCTTCTCGGAAGGCGACTGGTGGGTTCAAGACGCCGCCGCCGCCCTGCCCGCCAAGCTGCTCAACGCGAAGGCGGGCGAAACCGTGCTCGACATGTGCTGCGCCCCGGGTGGCAAGACAATGCAGCTGGCAGCAACGGGAGCAGATGTTACCGCTCTTGATCTCTCCGAGAACCGCCTCAAGCGGGTGCAGGAAAACCTAGCGCGCACGCATCTCACCGCCAAGGTCGTCTGTGGTGACGCGCTTGAGCACGCTGGCAGTTATGACGCTGTTTTGCTTGACGCGCCCTGCTCGGCCACAGGCACAATACGCCGCCACCCCGACCTGCCGCACGCCAAAAACGGCGATACATTCGGCCCGCTGATCGAGTTGCAGGCGCGGATGCTCGCGCATACCGCCAGCCTCGTTAAAAAAGGCGGTCGGCTTGTCTATTGCACTTGTTCTCTCTTGCCAGACGAGGGCGAGGTGCAGGTTGAAGACTTCCTCGAAACCCACCCCGACTTTGCCGCAGACACCGAGGCGCTGAAGCGCGACGGGATCGACCCTGAGTGGATCACCGAAGAGGGCGGATTGCGCCTGCGCCCCGATTACTGGAGCGCGCTCGGCGGGATGGACGGTTTTTACATCGCTGTGCTGAAACGCGCTCAATAGGCCCGCGCGCGCTTTTCGCTAGTGACCAAAGCCAACTCGCTGTGTAGTATCTGCCTATAAAGACACCGAAAACGGTGCAAGAGGCAGAGCAGTATGTCCGAACAAGAACCGCTAGGCGCGTTTGTCACGCGTTTTTTTAACCGCTTTCACGCGCGGATCGGGGCGTTTTCAACGCCGCCGACGGCTTTTGTCTCGCAACCCGAGCCGCGCACCATCGGGCTGTTCGCACGGGGCAAACAGCTTGTCGCGGGCAACTACCTGTTTGCAGGCCAACTGCTGACAGGGGCGCGCAAAGAGTTCTGGGATTTGCCCCTCGCTTCCCCCGAGTTTGCCCGCGAAACGCAGGGCTTTGTGTGGCTTGATGACTTGGCCGCCGTCGGCGACAGCGCGGCGCGGCTTTGCGCCCAGACTTGGCTGATCCAGTGGTGCGAACGCTTTGGCCAGGGCACCGGCCCCGGCTGGACACCCGAGATAACGGGCCGCCGCCTGATCCGCTGGATCAATCACGCGTTCTTTTTGATGCAAACCAGCGAGAAAGACGCCTCCGACGCCTTCTTCCGCTCGCTCGCGCACCAGACAAACTTTTTGGGCAAACGCTGGCAGGCTTCGCGCCCCGGCTTGGCCCGCTTCGAAGCTCTCACAGGCCTCATCTATGCAGCGCTTTCTCTTGAAGGCATGAGCCGACACATCGAGCCCGCGCAAAGGGCGCTGGCGAAGGAATGCGCCTCCCAGATCGACGCGGAAGGCGGCTTGCCAACGCGCAATCCAGAAGAGTTGCTTGAAGTGTTCACGCTGCTGTCATGGGCGGCACTGGCCCTGCGCGAAACGGGCTACCCTGTCACGCCCGAACACGAGGCTGCCCTGCTGCGTATCGCGCCGACCCTTCGCAGCCTGCGCCACGCCGACGGCGCCTTGGCGCGCTTTCACGGCGGCGGCAAAGGCATAGAGGGGCGGCTTGAACACGCGCTCGCGGCGTCTGGCGTCAAGCCTGCCGCGCCTGACGGGCTGTCTATGGGCTTTGCGCGCCTCTCGGCGGGCCGCACCACGATACTTGTCGACGCGGCGTTGCCGCCCTCGGGCAAAGCCAGCCACAACGCCCATGCCTCAACACTGGCGTTCGAGCTGACGTCAGGCCGCCGCCCGCTGATCGTCAACTGCGGCTCAGGCGCCTGCTTTGGCCCCGACTGGCGCCGCGCAGGCCGCGCCACGCCCTCGCACAGCACGCTGGGGCTTGATGGTGTCTCATCCTCGCGGCTGTCTGCCCCTGCCCGCGATGGCTCCGAGCTTTTCATCAACGGCCCAAACCGCGTGCCTGTTGCCATAAGTCAGGCCAGCGACGGCATGCGCTTTGAGGGCGGCCATGACGGCTGGCTCAAGTCACACGGCCTGACCCACGCGCGCACCCTCGAGATGACATATGATGGCCGCGGCGTTGCGGGCGAAGACTTGCTCGTCGCAATCGAAGAGGCCGACAAGAACACCTTTCTGAAAGCAACCCAGCACGCGCTTGAACCGGGCCAGTTGTTTCACATCCGCTTTCACTTGCACCCTGAAGTTGACGCTGCCGTCGACTTGGGCGGCGCGGCAGTGTCGCTTGCGCTGCGCAGTGGTGAAATCTGGGTTTTGCGCACGGGTGGCGAGGCCAAACTCAGCCTTGAGGCCAGTGTTTACCTCGAAACAGGCCGCCTCAAGCCGCGGGCCAGCAAGCAAGTTGTCATTTCGGCGCGCGCGACGGAATACGCAACGCGCATCCGCTGGTCGCTTGCCAAAGCGCAGGACACCCCTGTCAGCATCCGCGATGTGAACGCAGATCAGCTCTACCAAGACGATCAAGCGCGCTGACCCCGCAAAAAACAGCCGTTTATTGCGCTAACGCGACATATCGGCAGTTCTATCTTGGCGTCCGATGGCGTATGCGGTGCTCAAATCCCGTTAACAGCCCCTTTCGGAGACATATCCATGAGCGATAAAGCCCCCATCTGCCGCGCCCTTCTGTCAGTTTCAGACAAAACCGGCCTTGTTGATCTCGCCACAGCCCTTGCAGAACGCGGCGTCGAGTTGCTCTCGACGGGCGGCAGCGCCAAGACGCTCCGCGACGCGGGCCTTAACGTGAAAGACGTCGCCGAGATCACAGGCTTCCCCGAGATGATGGACGGCCGCGTGAAGACACTTCATCCGATGGTGCATGGCGGCCTTCTGGCCCTGCGCGACACCAAAACACACACTGACGCGATGGAGGAGCACGGCATCGGC
Organism: uncultured Lentibacter sp.; assembly: GCA_947497495.1. Lineage (GTDB taxonomy): Bacteria > Pseudomonadota > Alphaproteobacteria > Rhodobacterales > Rhodobacteraceae > Lentibacter. Next base: position 895,481 of record CANMGT010000001.1, on the reverse strand, counting down.
GCGATCGACTTGCTGGTCGTCAACCTCTACCCGTTTGAAGCGGCTCTGGCCCGTGGCGCCGACTACGACGAGATGATCGAGAACATCGACATCGGCGGGCCCGCGATGATCCGCGCAGCGGCCAAGAACCACGCCTTTGTCAGCACAGTTGTCGACGTGGAAGACTACGCAGCCCTGCTCGCCGAGCTTGACGCAAACGATGGCCAGACAACTTACGCCTTCCGCCAGCGCCTTGCGTTGACAGCCTACGCGCGCACAGGCGCCTATGACGCGGCCGTCTCGGCTTGGATGGCGAGTGCGCTGGAAGAGCAGACACCGCGCCGCCGTGCCTTTGCCGGCACGCTCGCACAAACGCTGCGTTACGGCGAGAACCCGCACCAGCAAGCCGCGTTCTACCTTGACGGCTCGTCGCGCCCCGGCGTTTCGACGGCGACACAGCACCAAGGCAAAGAACTGAGCTACAACAACATCAACGACACGGATGCAGCGTTTGAGCTGGTCAGCGAGTTTGCGCCCGAAGACGGGCCTGCAGTTGCGATCATCAAACACGCCAACCCGTGCGGTGTGGCCCGTGGCGAGACCCTCAAAGAAGCCTACAATCGCGCATTTGACTGTGACCGCACCTCAGCCTTCGGCGGCATCATCGCGCTGAACCAGGTGCTTGATGGCGAGACCGCAGAAGAGATCGCAGGCATCTTTACAGAGGTTGTTATCGCGCCCGACGTTACCGACGAGGCCCGCGAAGTTTTTGCCAAGAAGAAAAACCTGCGCCTGCTCACAACCGGCGCTTTGGCAGACCCTAAACAGGCCCAACTCAGCTACCGTCAGGTGTCTGGCGGCTTGCTCGTGCAGGACAAGGACAGCGGCTTTATCACGCTCGACGACCTCAAGGTTGTCACCAAACGCCAGCCATCCGAGGCCGAACTGGCCGATATGCTGTTTGCCTGGACAGTTGCCAAACACGTCAAGTCAAACGCCATCGTCTATGTCAAAGACAAAGCGACAGTCGGCGTCGGCGCGGGCCAGATGAGCCGCGTTGACAGCTCGACGATCGCCGCGTTCAAAGCGGCGCGCATGGCTGAGGAGTGTGGCTTGCCCGAGAGCCTCGCGAAAGGCTCTGTTGTGGCGTCAGATGCGTTCTTCCCCTTCGCGGACGGCTTGCTTGCCGCCGCCGAAGCAGGCGCAACGGCCGTCATTCAACCGGGCGGCTCGATGCGCGATGACGAGGTTATCAAGGCCGCCGACGAGGCTGGGCTTGCAATGGTCTTGACGGGGATGCGCCACTTCCGGCACTAAAGGTTAGCGAGCAATACAACTTTCACGGTAAGTGAAGACAGGCAGGAGAGCGCAATGCGCAAGGTTTTTTGGGTCGGGGTGGTTACATTTCTCGCCGACCAGCTTTCAAAATACCTCGTGGTTCACGCGATGAACCTACGCGAGATCGGCAGCATCGACGTGCTGCCGCCCTTCTTCAACCTGCGTATGGCTTGGAACTACGGCGTCAACTTCGGGCTTTTCGCGGAAGACAACCCGCTTACGCGCTGGGTTCTGGTTATCGTTGCGCTTATCATATCCGGCGCAGTTTTATGGTGGATTCACCATGAAGAAACAGGCCCTGCTGGGCAAATTTCCGCTGGCCTTCTTGTGGGTGGTGCGCTTGGCAATGTGATTGACCGCGTGATTTACGGCGCTGTCGCTGATTTTATCAACATGTCCTGCTGTGGGCTTAACAATCCCTATGCCTTCAATATCGCTGATATCGCGGTGTTTATCGGGGCGGTTGGCATGGTTTTGTTTACATCAGGTGAGCCGCGTAAAAACGCCTCGTGACGTGGCCCGCGAGATGGTTTATGTCAGAGCACACTGGAGTTGGAGAAGCATGATGCGCCTTTCACACGTTGCCCTCACATTGGTTGCAGCCCTCGCCCTTTCGGCCTGTGGCTCTTACGAACGTGACATCTCGATGAAGCTGCTCGAAAAGCCCGGCGAAGGCCCTGACGAGTTTGGCATCCTGCCCAGCAAACCGCTTCAGGCACCAGACAGCTATACAGCGCTGCCAGCCCCAACCACAGGCCAAGCCAACCTCACCGACAGAAACCCGCTTGCCGAAGGCGTCGCAGCTCTGGGCGGCAATCCGGCGCGGCTCAACAACACGGGCGTGCCTGCTTCAGACGGCGCTTTGGTGCGCCATGCGTCGCGCAACGGCGTAAACCCGAATGTGCGCGCCGAACTGGCCGCCGAAGACGAGAAATTCCGCAGCCGCAAGTCGCGTTTCACCAAGATCCGCCTGTTCAAGCAAGACACCTATGCGAAAGCCTACAAACGTCAGACGCTCGAGCCATACGGCGAGTGGTATAAATACCGCCGCACCGGTGCGCGCACGCCTGCGGCTCCGCCCTACGGCGAGTGAACCTGTCTCACAAGTCTGTTAACTTTGGCCCACGCCGCTTGATGCGCTCGCGTGAAACCTTATCTATTGTCCGAACATTCTGGAGACTTCGCATGCGCGCATTTGTAACCTCCCTGCTCAGCCTTTTGATCCTGTCGCTGCCCGCGCAGGCCGCCACAAACGACCACGTCAGCACATTCACGCTCGACAACGGTATGAAAGTTGTCGTGATCGAAGATCACCGCGCACCGGTTGTGACGCATATGGTCTGGTATCGCGCTGGCTCGGCCGATGAATGGCCCGGAACGTCAGGTGTTGCACACTTCCTTGAGCACCTTTTGTTCAAAGGCACCGACAAGCTTGCATCCGGCGAGTTCTCGGCGACAGTGGCGCGCAACGGCGGGGGCGACAACGCCTTCACCAGCTATGACTACACCGCCTACTACCAGCGCGTCGCCGCTGACCGGCTCGAACTGATGATGAGCATGGAAAGTGACCGGATGGTCAACCTGCGGCTCTCGGAGGAAGACATCCTGACAGAGCGCGAAGTGATCATCGAAGAGCGCAACCAACGCACCGAAAACAGCCCGGGTGCTTTGTTTAACGAACAAAAACGCGCCGCGCAGTATCTTAACCATCGCTATGGCGTGCCGGTGATCGGCTGGCGTCACGAGATGGAAGCGCTCGATCTGGATGCGGCACTTGCCTACTACAAGCGCTTCTATGCGCCCAACAACGCTATCCTCGTTGTCGCGGGTGACGTCGCGCCAGACGCCGTGAAGGCCCTCGCTGACAAGTATTACGGCGTTCTGCCCGCCAACCCCGAGCTTGGCAAACGCGCACGGCCCTCCGAGCCCCCGCAAACCGCCGAACGCCGGATGGTGTTTCGTGATGCGCGCGTGGCGCAACCCTACGTGAGCCGCACCTACCTTGCGCCTGAGCGTGACAGTGGCGCACAAAAGCAGGCCGCAGCTCTGACGCTCCTCGCGGAGCTTCTGGGCGGTGGTACAACGTCTTACATGGCCGAGAAACTGCAGTTTGAAACGCAACAGGCTGTCTATACGGCATCCTACTATGACGGCGATGCGCTCGACGACACGAGCTTCTCGCTGATCATGGTGCCCACCGAAGGGGTCAGCCTCGCCGACGCGGAAAAAGCGCTGGACGACGTGCTGAAAAGCTACGTTGAACGCGGCGTCGACAAAGAGGCGCTCAAGCGCATCAAAATGCAGCTGCGCGCCTCGCAGATCTATGCCCGCGACGACGTCAGCGCGCTCGCCAATCTTTATGGTCAGGCGCTCGCCATCGGGCTTACGGTTGACGATGTGCAAACATGGCCCGAGGTGCTGCAATCCATCACGGCGGAAGACATCATCGCAGCCGCGAAAAGCGTTTTCAAAGTTGAAAAATCAGTCACGGGCTACCTGATGACACCAGACGGAGACGCATCATGAAGGCTCTTGCCCTCGCCCTGGCAGCATGGCTGATAGCTCTGCCTGCCCTCGCTGAAGTTGACATCAAAGACGTCACAACACCGGGCGGCCTGACGGTCTGGCACGTCGAAGAACACTCCATTCCCTTCACAGCCCTTGAGCTGCGCTTTCGCGGCGGTACATCGCTTGACGCACCCGGAAAACGCGGCGCTATCAATCTGATGACAGGGCTGCTCGAAGAGGGCGCTGCCGCACTTGACGCGCGGGCCTTCGCCAAGGCCCGGGACGGGCTTGCAGCCTCGTTCAGCTATGACGTGGGCGACGACACCCTAACAGTCTCGGCCAAGTTTCTGACAGAAAACCGCGACGAGGCCTTGGCTTTGCTGCGCTCAACCTTGGTTGAACCATCGTTCAACGATGCGGCCATCGAACGCGTGCGCCGACAGGTTCTCTCCGGGATCCGCTCAAACGAAAAGGATCCAAGCAACATCGCTGGCGAAAGCTTCGCAAAACGCATCTACGGCACTCACCCCTACGGCTCCGACGACTCAGGAACTGTCGAAAGCGTGACAGCCCTGACGCGCGACGACATTCTGGCAGCCTTCGCCGCCACGATCGCGCGTGACAGGGTCTTTATCGGCGTGGTGGGCGACGTTACTGAAGCCGAAGTCGGCCCGATGCTCGACACGCTGCTGGGCGACTTGCCCGCAACAGGCGCGCCGCTGCCCGCAAAGGCCGAGCCTGCGTTTGACGGCAAAACAACGGTCATTCCCTTTGAAACACCGCAGTCAGTTGCTGTCTTCGGACAGTCCGGTGTTCCGTTTGACCACCCCGACTATTTCGCCGCCTACCTGCTCAACGTCAGCCTTGGCGGTGGCGGGTTTGAGAGCCGCCTGATGGAAGAAGTCCGCGAGAAACGCGGCCTCACCTATGGTGTCTACAGCTACCTCGCCGGCAAGGACGGGGCCGATGTCTGGCAGGGGTCTGTCCAGTCCGCCAACAACCGCGTCGCCGAAGCCATCGCCGTGATCCGCGACGAGTGGGCGCGCATGGCAGAAAGCGGCGTCACAGCCCAAGAGCTGCAAGACGCCAAGACATACCTGACAGGCGCCTACCCGCTGCGCTTTGACGGCAACGGGCCGATCGCGAACATCCTCGTAGGAATGCAAATCCAAGGCATGCCGATCGACTATATCGCAACACGCAACGACCGCGTGAACGCGGTGACGCTTGATCAAATAAACCGCGTCGCGCGCGAATGGCTCAAACCGGAGATGCTAAGCTTCACAGTCGTCGGCCAACCCGAAGGTCTCTAAGCCCGAATTTCGCCACCAAAAGTTTCGGGGCCTCCCGCCCACGTCAATTGCATCAAAGCTGCAACCTCCGCAGTTGGGCATGGCCGATTGGTCGGATCGCAGCAAAGCTGCGATCCGACCAATCGGCTGGGCGACTTGGCAAAGCCAAGGCGCAAAACCTCATCAACGCCGTGCGCTGCGTTAAGTTAATTTCCCTTAAGTTTTTCACGCAAAACTGTATGCACGCGTTATGCACGAAAAGCTGCACGCATAGCTGCATACCTTAGGCACAATCGTTTCACGGTTAACAACCCAACGTTAACCCCAGCGTGCGCTACTCCCCGTAAGGCACCCAAATGGTCTTCACTTCAGTCGCCGCATTGAGGAAAGAGCGGCCCTCGCCAGCCTCTCCAAACCAGTCGCGCGCCTGTCCGTTATTGACCCATGTGCGCTTCAAATTACCTGCGCTTTGCGCTTCAATTTCTCCTGAAATATCGCTGGAGGAGAAGCTCCAGATAGCGTCCACGTCCATGTGTGACGCCAAGGGTTTTGCCAGCTCCGCGTGGCTCCCTGTCAGGACATTTACCACGCCTGCAGGCACATCGGATGTCTCCAGAACCTGCACAAAATCAAGTGCTTCCAGCGGGTAGGGCTCGGAGGCAACAAGCACCGCGCGGTTGCCCATCGCCATCGCTGACGCCATCACCGAGACAAGGCCCAGAAGTGGCAGTTCGTCGTCACAAAACGCGCCGATCACACCAACAGGCTCGCGCATCGCCAAGGCAACCCCTCGGATCGGAACGCCATGCGCCTGACCGTCAAACTTGTCGGCCCATGCCGCGTAGGTAAACAGCCGCTTCACGCTGGCCTCAACCTCCTTTGCACCGCTCCTGCCGCCCTTCACAGCATCAATCCGGTCGGCAAATTCGCGGCTCCGCGCCTCAAGGTTTTCCGCCATATAATAAAGGATCTGCGCCCGCAAATGCCCTGTCGTTTTGCCCCAGCCAGACGCCCCGCGCGCGGCTTCGACAGCGTTGCGAATATCCTTGCGGCTGCCCACCGGAACTTCCGAAATCAGCCTGCCGGATTTGGCAAAGACAGGCTTGGAATAGCCGCTGTCAGGCCGCGCCTGTTTGCCGCCGATGTAAAGCTTGCCCGTTCTGTCGAGCCCGCCTTCGCGGCCGTCTTTGCCAGCGTTCGGCTCGGTCTTTGCCAGCGCCTTTCGCTTGCCCTTGGGCTTGGTGTAGGCCTGCAAACCTTCCCAACCGCCTTCGCGCCCGAAGCCGCTTTCACGCACCCCGCCAAAGCCTGCAGCGGCGTCAAACAGGTTGCTCGCGTTGACCCAGACAACACCAGCCGCCAGCTTGGGCGCCATGTCGAGCGTGAGGTTGACGTTTTCGCTCCAGACGCTCGCAGCCAAGCCATAGCGCGAGTTGTTGGCGAGGCTCACAGCCTCGGCTGGCGTGCGGAACGTCGTCGCAACAAGCACCGGCCCGAATATCTCTTCCTGCATCAGCTTAGACGCGCTCGACAGCCCGGTGATAAGCGTCGGCGGATAGAAGCAGCCCTCAACGGGAAGGTCTACGGGTGCCACGTAAACCTCTCCTTCATCATTTGCGCTCAACATGTCGGAGATCGCTTGATGCTGAACCGGATCAACAAGCGCGCCGATGTCGATAGACTTGTCCAGCGGGTTGCCCAGCCGCAGTTTCGCCATCCGCGCTTTGAGCTTGGTGTAAAACACCTCGGCGATGCCTTCCTGCACCAACAGCCGCGAGCCTGCGCAGCAAACTTGGCCCTGGTTAAACCAGATCGCATCCACCAGCCCTTCAACGGCTGAGTCGATGTCTGCATCGTCAAACACGATGTAGGGGCTTTTGCCGCCAAGCTCGAGCGTGAGCGCCTTGCCGCTTCCCGCCGTCACTTGGCGGATTTTGCGGCCAACCTCTGTCGAGCCGGTGAAGGCGATCTTGTCGATGCCCTCATGCGCGACAATCATCTCGCCAACCGTGCCATCGCCTGTGACGATATTCACAACGCCCTTCGGCACACCCGCCTGACGGCAGATGTCGGCAAACAAGAGTGCGGTGAGCGAGGTATACTCTGCGGGCTTCAACACAACAGTGTTGCCCATCGCGATCGCCGGTGCGACCTTCCACGCCAGCATCAGAAGCGGAAAGTTCCAAGGGATGATCTGCCCGCAAACGCCCAGCGCCTCAGCGTCGGGAAGCTCGGCCTCCATCAGCTGCGCCATGCCAGCATGGTAGTAAAAATGCCGCTGCACGAGGGGGATGTCGATATCGCGGCTCTCGCGGATAGGCTTGCCGTTGTCGAGCGTTTCAAGCACCGCAAACAGGCGGCTGTGTTTTTGCAGCAAACGCGCAAGCGCATAAAGCACGCGCGCGCGGCCATGCCCACCAAGCTTCGCCCATTTCGGCTGGGCTTTGCGGGCGGCGTTGACAGCAGCATCAACGTCGGCGCTGCTGGCCTGTGTCAGCTCTGCGAGCGTCTCGCCATTGGCCGGATTGCGGCTCAGAAAGCCCTCACCTGCCGCGGTAAATTCGCCGTCAATAAACTGCCCGAAGCGCGCGCCATTGTCGGTGATCCAGCCAAAGGCCTCCGCCGCATTCTCGGGTGCTTCGCCGTAGTCCATGCTCTGCAAAATATCTTTAACGCTCACGTTCTTCACCCCGCCGCATGTCTGTAGGAAGCCGAATAGGCGCCTGTCACATGGTGTTCTAATTGTCGTTCAATATCGCCCAGAAGGCTTGATGCGCCAAAGCGGAACAAGTCGGGTGAAAGCCATCTGTCGCCCAGCTCTTCCTTGATCAGCGCGAGGTAGACAAGCGCGTCTTTCGCCTTGCTGATCCCGCCTGCCGGCTTGTAGCCGATGCGGAAACCCGTGGCGGCTTCATAGTCGCGAATAGCGCGGATCATCACGAGGCTCACAGGCAATGTTGCGTTGACGCTTTCCTTGCCTGTGGATGTCTTGATAAAATCAGCGCCCGCCATCATGCAGACAAGCGAAGCGCGCGCCACATTGCGTAGGCTCCCTAGCTCGCCCGTTGCCAGGATCGCCTTCACGTGAGCGTCGCCACAGGCCGTTCGAAAGGCGCGCATCTCATCATAAAGCGCTTGCCAGTTTTGCGTTAGAACATGGCGACGGGAAATCACGATGTCTATCTCGCTTGCACCCGCTTTGACGCTTTCCTCGATCTCTTGAACGCGCAGATGAAACGGCGAAAGCCCTGCCGGAAAGCCAGTGCTTACAGCCGCAATCGGGATACTACTGCCTGCCAAAGCGGCGCGCGCTGGTGCGATCATATCGTGGTAAACGCAGACAGCGCCAGTGGTGATGCCGCACACGCCGAGGGCGCCCAGAATGTCTTCGCGCACAGGCTGGCGCGCTTTGGCGCACAGGCGTGCGACGCGCCCTGACGTGTCGTCGCCCGCGAGCGTTGTCAGGTCAATACAGCTCACGGCTTTGAGCAACCAAGCAGCTTGGTTGTCTTTCTTTACGCTGCGACGCGCTGGCAGGCCCGCAGCCCGACGCTCGATAGCCGAGGTGTTTGCCTGCACACGTGCCACCCAGTCCAAGTCAAGCGCCATACCCGTGTTGCGCGGCTCTAGGGTTTGCGGCAGCTGCGCCGTCTGTTCTGTCGTTTTGGTTTGCATCGTTTGCGGCCTCTTCGAAGTTGCACAAAGCGTCTCACGGGCAGGGCCTTTACGCAAGCGCTGACCTCACGAGATGAACTGCGCAAAAACTGCACAAACGCCGCTAGCGGCCTGCACACCAGCCCGCGACAATGGTGCCAATGGAAATAAAAGGACAGTGACATGAAAGCTTTTCTCGTCAGAGGCGTGCCAAATTCAGTGCAGATGGACGGATGGTGGATGAGCGAAACACCTCCGCCGAAACACCCCAAGACGCGCGGTTCAACACAGCCCATGCTGCCCCGCGTCGTGGCGCTCGCAGCGCTAGTGATTGCAGGCGATGCTTTGCTCTGGAAAGCCCAGCCCGGCATTTCGCTAGCGCTGTTTGGCATTGCCATTCTGCTGGCGCTTTGGCTGCTCAACGGGCGCAAGGGCACCGGCGCTTTGGGCTTCGCCACGCTTACTTTTCTGCCGCTCGTTGAATACTCGCAAGCGCTGTCTTACGGCTTTTTCTTTGTGGGGCTGATGCTGTCGGTTGTCTGGCTTGCTCTGGGTGGTTGGCCCGGCTTGAACCGCTGGTTCGGCGCGCTTTGGCGGTTTGTCAACAGCGCCCCTGAGGTCGCACTTTCCGAGGTGCGAAACGCAGCGCAAACGGCCCTGTCTGGCGCGCCTCAAACATCTCTCAAGGCGACAAGCCAGAGCTGGCTACTGCCGCTTGGCTTGGGGCTTGTTTTTGCCTCGCTCCTGCTCTCTGCCAACCCGATGCTTGCGGGTTGGTTTGACAGCGCGGTGCGGGTTGAATGGCTATCTGGCGAGCTGTTCTACCGCGGGCTCTTCTGGTTTGGCCTTGCGATCACGGTCCTGCCGATCTTGCTGTCGTCAAACATGCAAGAGCGGCTCAAGCTCGGCTCTTCCGGCCTCCCCAGTTTGCCTGTTCCGGCTGCGCTGAACGCCAGTTCTATCCTGCGCTCGCTGGCCTTGTTCAACCTGATGTTTGCAGCTCAAACCGCGCTTGATCTGACCTATCTTTGGGGCGGTGCGAGCCTGCCTGACGGAATGAGCTACGCGCAATATGCACACCGCGGCGCTTACCCGCTTCTGGCCACAGCGCTGCTCGCCGGAGGCTTCGCACTCGCCGCCCGCCCCTTTACCAACACCAACCCGTTGCTGCGTGTCGCGCTGCTTGTCTGGGTTGCCCAGAACATCTTTCTGGTGCTGTCGTCGCTATTGCGGCTCGAGCTTTATGTTGCCACTTATGGCCTCACGCATCTGCGCATCGCGGCCTTTATCTGGATGGTTGTTGTCGCGCTCGGCCTTGCTCTCGTTGTCTACCAAACGCTCAAAGACAGGCCTGCGGCATGGCTTCTTTCGCGCACCGCCCTGCTCGGAGTTGCCGCGCTTTATGCTGCCAGCTTTGTAAGTTTCTCAGCCAGCATCGCACGTTTTAACCTCAGTCAGGAAAACGTGCTCGACCCTGCTTATGTCTGCAGTCTTAGCGCTCATGCGTTGCCCGCGATCACGCGGTATGAAGCCGCGCAAGGCCATCGCCTGTGTTACCATCTGAACCGCTCGCAAACTCTATCTGCCGATTGGCGAGAATGGGGCTTTCGGGATTGGCGCTTGCAGCGTAGCTTGGGGAAAATCGCCACCAAAGCAGCCGGAGGAACCCTCTGATGGCCGATATTCTGATCATCGACGATGACCCGCAAATCAGGGACGTTCTGCGCATTGCCCTCAGGCAAGCGGGGCACAGGTCCCGCGAAGCAGGCGACGGCGCAGAAGGCCTTGCGAAGGCCCTAAACGGTCGCGACGACTTGGTCATTCTCGACATCGGCCTGCCCGCCATAGACGGCATAGAACTGTGCCGCCGCCTGCGTGCTGAAAGCGAAGTGCCCGTCTTGTTTCTGACGGCTCGCGACGACGAGATCGACAAGATCATCGGGCTCGAGATCGGCGGAGACGACTACATGACAAAGCCGTTTTCCCCGCGCGAGCTAACAGCAAGGGTGCGCGCCATTCTGAAACGTACACAGGGCGGCAACGCGACAAATGGCCAGCTCACACGCGGGGCTCTACAGGTTGATCCCCAAAAGCACCTCTGCCGCTTTCAGGGGCATGATCTGTCTCTAACACAGCGTGAAATGGCTTTGCTGGGCTTCCTTATGGCGCGGCCCGACAACGTCTATTCACGGGTGCAAATCTCTGATGCGGTCTATGGGCCGACAATCCATGTCTCGGGTCGCACGGTTGACAGCCACTTGCGGAACCTGCGCGCCAAGCTCGCCGAGAGCGGCGCGACAGACGCTATCGAAACAGTACATGGCGTCGGTGTCAGGATGGGCGCATGTCAGGGGAGCTAAGGCCAAAACGCGTAACGCAAAAATGGCGCCCGCCTTTGGCGCTCGTCATCGGCGGCACGCTTGCTGCGGTGCTTTGCATGCCCCTGCTGGCAATAGGTTACTTTCGCGTCGCGGGAAACATCCTTGGCTGGGGCGAAACCTCGTGGCTCTTCGGCTGGATGGCGCTTTGGGCGACGGCCATACTGGGCTACCTGCTGTGGCGGCTGGTTTTGCGTCCGGTTTACGCACTCACGGCCCACGCGAACGCAGTGAAAGACGGGCACACCGACGCGCCCCTCCCGCCGCATTTCGGCACCCCCGAGTTTAGCACCCTTGCACATGCAGTTGATGACATGGCCAAGGCGCTTCAGAACCGCGAGGCCGGCATTCGCGCCTATTCCGATCACGTCACCCATGAGCTGAAGTCCCCGCTCACCAGCATCATTGCCGCCGCCGAACTGCTTGAGGGCGACATGCCCGAAGCTGACCGCGTGAAGCTGCTTGCCTCCCTGCGCACATCAAGCGGACGGATGCAGCAGTTGCTCAACGACTTACGCAGGCTCGCCACGGCCCGCACGCCTTATGGCAGGGGGCCAACGCAGCTGTCGGCGGTGTTGGCCGGCTTGCCCGAAACGCTTGAGGTGCAATTGCACAATGACGGTATGTTGCCGATCGACGCGAGCGCCTTGCGCGCTGTGCTTGAACAACTCGCACGCAATGCCGCCGAACACGGCGCAACGCAGCTTGCCCTCTCGGTGCAAGGGCCAAGCCTGCATATTGAAGACAACGGCTCTGGCATAGCGGCGGGAGATATGCCCCGCGTATTTGACCCGTTCTTCACCACTCGCCGCGACACGGGCGGCACCGGCATGGGCCTGCCGATCGTGAAAGCGATGCTGGAATCCAATGGTGCCGACATCGCACTCACGCGGGCTGAAAAAGGCACGGCCTTTCTGATCACGTTTTAGGCGTGTGACACCATCGCGGCCTGCGCCCTGAGCGCCTGTTCATATGCATCCGCAACAGGGCCTTGTCCGATGATCCGCAAGTCAACTCCCAGCCAATAGGCCCGTGCTGCCGCAAGCTCCGCGCCGATAAGATGGCCCAAAACAGCGCCGTCTTGCCCGCTCAACTCGGCGCTCCGCAAATGCGCCGCGAGCCTTTCAGGGCGCGCAACGCTCTCTTCTACGGCGTCAAGCGAAACATCGGTTCCCGCGCTTAAGGCCTGCGCCATACGCAGCGTTAGAAACGACTGAAAGCTGACGATCTCACCAGCACTTGCTTGCACCCAGTGCGTCATCTCGCCGACATAGCAAACAACGCCATCCCACTCGGGGTTGGCACCCAGAAAGCCCGCGATCTCTTTGCGCGCGGCCACAGGCAACACCCCGAGAGGCGCGTCTTGCGTCAGGTCGCTCCAGACGCCATTATCAGGCGTCGCGCGGGCAGGAACAGTCTCTAACTTGGCCAAATTATGCCCTCACTTCGCAATAAACGGTGCGTTGATCTCGATCATACGCGGGCCTTTTGCGCCGCGTTTGGGCCGCAACGCCTTTGCCAAGACTTCGGCTTTCGCGTCAACCCTCTCAAAGGGCATACCACAGCTTTCAGCGACCGCCTTAAACAACGGCGGCTTCGGGTCACAGCCCACAACATCAATGTCGGCCCGCTCCATCGTTAGTTCGATCTCGCCGTAGCCGCCGTTGTTCCAGATGATGAAGGTGATCGGCAGCTCCTCCTGCGCCGCTGTCATAAGCTCGGGCAGGGTAAACTGCGCGCCGCCGTCGCCAGCGAGGGCCACTACCTGCCGCTCGGGCATGGCGACCTGCGCACCAATGGCCGCCGGAATGGCGTAGCCCAAAGCGCCAAAGCCTGTCGCAGCGTTAAACCAGCCACCGGGCATGTCATGGTCAAAGTAGAGGTTGCCAGCATAGACGGGCTGCGTACTGTCCCCAACGATCAGGGCTGCGGGAAGCTCGCGCTGCACAACACTCAGCAATTCGGCCATGAGGCGGTAGTCATCGCTCAGTTCGGCCCAAGCTGCATCGCGCACAGCTTTCGCACGGGCCGCGCCGTCGATGATAGGCTTGTTGTCCAGCGCTTCTGCCAGGGCAGCCGCAAACAGGCCCGCATCAGCCTCGACTTTCAACTCGGCCTCATGCCGTGCAAGCTGCTCAGCACAGATATCAACGCGGATCAGCCCCTGCATGTCTGGAAGGCTGCCCGTAGCATACATGTCATAATCTGTTGGGCCAAACTCGGTGCCAAGCGCCAGCACGCAGTCGGCCGCTTCGATCTCGGCCCGCACCGACTCAAGGCTTGCGCTCGCAGGAATGCAAAGCGGATGCTTGTGCATGATGCCGCGCGCATTGACCGTCAGCACAACAGGCGCATCGGCCTTCTCTGCGAGATAGCCGATAGCTGCGTCAAGCCGCTTGGCACCGCCACCGGCAAGGATGATCGGGCGCTTGGCCTTCGAAAGTCGTTTAACAACATCTCTGACAACATCCGGCTTCGGTGGGGTGTGCGTGGGTTCAACCTGAACAGCGCCAGTTTTCGGGTGGTCAAGCACCGCAATGTCCAGCGGGATTTCGATATGATGTGGTCCGCCTCGCTCAGTACGCATCGCTTCGAATGCGGCATCAATTGCAGGCACTAACTCCTCAACAGATTTGACAGTTTGCGCTGTAATAGAGACTGTTTTTGATAGGCCGATCTGATCAGGCAATTCGTGCAGGCAGCCAAGACCCTTCCCCAAGGTTGGCGTGCGGTTGACGCCTGACACTACCAGCATTGGCACCGAGTCAGCCCGCGCTTGGGCCATCGGGGTGAGTGTGTTCGTCAGCCCCGGCCCCGTGATCACGAAGGCAACGCCCGGCTTGCCCGAGGCGCGCGCGTAGCCGTCGGCCATAAAGCCAGCGCCCTGCTCGTGGCGCGGTGTGATGTGTCGAATGCCCGAGACGGCAAGGCCGCGATACAGCTCTACGGTGTGCACTCCGGGGATACCGAAAACAACCTCGACGCCGTGGGCTTTGAGGCGCTCGACCATTGCTTCACCTAGTGTTGGCATTTCGCCCTCCTACCCTTGCGGCGTCATGCCCTTACGAGCGCGCCCTCTTTCCAGCCCCAGCTGATGTTCTCGCCAGATGATGATGACACCAGCCAGAATGACAAATCCGGCCCCTGTCAACGTGCGAATATCAGGTATCTCGTCGAAGAATACAAAGCCAATCGCGATTGCGAAAATCATCGAGGCATAGTCAAACGGCGCAACAACCGAAGCGGGCGCAAACCTATAGGCCGATGTGAGAAATATCTGGCCCAAGCCGCCCAGCAGCCCCGCGCCAATAAGCAGCATGGCCTCTGTTCCCGTCGGGACAACCCAGCCAAAGGGCAAGGTTAGCATCGACAGAACAGCAGATGTCACCGTGAAGTAGAAAACGATCGCCGAAGTTTGCTCGGTCGCGACAAGTTTACGAATGTAGATCTGCGCAAGCGCGGCGCAGAGCGCGCTCATCAGTACCAACATCGCGCCCAAAGCTGCTGTTTTCTCGACAGTTTCCGACGAAAACGCGCTCAGGCGTGGGCCAAGCACGATCATCACACCGAGCATCCCCAAGGCGACGGCGGCAAGCCTGAACAGCCGCACCTGCTCGCCCAGAAACATCGCCGCGAGAATGACAGTCATCAGAGGCGCGGCGTAGCCTATCGCCGTGACTTCCGGCAGCGGCAAAAGGCCAAGCCCTGCAAAGCCCATGCCCATCGCCGCCGTGCCGACAAATCCGCGCCAGAAATGCCCCATCGGCGACGCCACTTTGAGGCCGGTGCGCAAGTCGCCCCGCACGACAAGCCAGCCAATGATGACCGGCAATGCGAACACCGACCTAAAGAAAACAGCTTCGCCCGCCGGAACATGCGCTGACGCCGCTTTGATAAGCGAGGCCATGGTGATGAACATCGTCACAGAACACAGCTTGAGGATGATCCCTTTCAGAGGTTGCATGCGCGCTCCTTTCAGAGCGACAGTCACCCGCGCCGCGCCAAACGTCAATTCGCCTCTTGCCTTATCGCCCGTGCGCGTGGGAAAACTTTGCAGCAAAAGGAAATATTCATGTCTGAAAACTATTTGTTCGACCGCCTCGCAGCCTTTGCCGACGTCTCACCTCACAAGACGTTTGCCCTGCGTCCCGATATGGATGCGCAGAGTTTTGGACAGACATTTCACAATGCCCGCAGAGTTGCCGCAGCCTTGCTCGCAGCAGGCCTACAGGCTGGCGATCGCGTCGCAGTTCAAGTCGACAAGTCTCTGGAAGCCGTCGAGCTTTACCTCGGCACTGTCGCCGCCGGTGGTGTTTTCCTGCCCCTCAACACGGCCTACACAACGGCCGAACTTGAGTATTTCCTCTCCGATGCTTCGCCGTCGGTTGTGGTCTGTGACCCGTCTCGCGAGGGTGAAGTAGCGCCGCTCGTTGGCGCAGCACACCTGTTCACGCTCGCTGCCGACGGCACCGGAACGCTCGCCAACGCCCTGACGGAGGTTGCGGCCGAACCTGCCCCGCGCACTGCCGACGATTTGGCCGCCATCCTCTATACCTCCGGCACAACTGGCCGCTCGAAGGGCGCGATGCTCAGCCACGACAACCTTTGCTCGAACTCCGCGACCCTTCAGGATTACTGGCAGTTCACAGAGCAAGACGTGGTCATTCACGCTCTGCCGATCTTTCACACGCACGGGCTGTTTGTTGCGACAAACATTGCGCTGCTGGCCGGAGCGACAGTGCATTTTCACGCCAAATTCAGCCCCGATCTGGTGATCGATGCAATGCCAACAGCAACCTCTCTCATGGGCGTGCCAACCTTTTACACGCGCTTGCTTGATGACGCGCGCCTCACACCCGACCTCGCCAAGAACATGCGGCTGTTTATCTCCGGATCAGCACCCCTGTTGGTGGACACCCACGAAAAATGGGAGCAGCGCACAGGCCACCGGATCCTGGAGCGCTACGGGATGACCGAGACCAATATGAACACCTCAAATCCCTATGACGGCGAGCGCCGCGCCGGCACAGTCGGCTTCCCTCTGCCTGGGGTCGAGCTGCGCGTAATGGGCGCTGACGGCGAGCTTCCCTTAGGGGAGATTGGCGTTCTCGAAGTGCGCGGGCCAAATGTCTTCAAAGGCTACTGGCAGTTGCCTGAGAAAACAGCCGAAGAGCTGCGCCTTGACGGCTGGTTCATCACCGGCGATCTCGGCATAATCGACGAGCGCGGCTACGTCAGCATCGTCGGCCGCGGCAAAGACCTGATCATAACTGGTGGCTTCAACGTCTACCCAAAAGAAATCGAAGCGCTGATTGACGACATTGAAGGCGTCCTCGAAAGCGCCGTCATCGGCGTCGCGCACCCCGACTTCGGAGAGGGCGTCGTCGCGGTGGTCGTGCCCGAAAACGACAGCCTCACACTTGAAGACGTGAAGCGCGTGACCGCCGAAAAACTTGCCAAGTTCAAACAGCCCAAACAGATCCTGTTTTTGCCCGAACTCCCTCGCAACACGATGGGCAAGGTCCAGAAAAAAGCCCTGCGCGAGGCCTACGCCAATCTCTTCACGTGAAGTCTCAAAGCAGCTTGGCTTTTTCTTGACAAAAACACTCTATCCGACTGGCGCAAAAAATGCGCGCTATGGGTCAACGCGAGCGCTTTAGTCGGGTGAAACCATATAGCCCGCTCCACGCACCGTTTGCAGATAGCGTGGTTGCTTCGGGTCAGCCTCAAGCTTTCGACGCAATCGGGTAATCTGCACATCAATCGCGCGCTCTTGCGCTTGGCCACGGTCACGGCCCAGTTCTTCAACAAGCTGCGAACGCGAAATCGCCTCTCCCGGTTTTGCGGCGAATATCCGCATCAGCTGGTTTTCTGTCGCCGTCAGCCGCACAAGGGCCTCGCCCTCCCAAAGCTCTCCGCGCTCGATGTCGTAAGTGTAAGCCCCCAGCGTCAGAACTTTTGGCCGAACTTCCTCGGCAACAACATCCGGCACGCGCCGCAAGATTGCATTGATACGCAACAAAAGCTCTTTCGGCTCGAAGGGCTTTGACAGGTAATCGTCCGCGCCGGCTTCCAGCCCGACAATTCTGTCGTCCGTCTCGCCCTTTGCAGTCAGAAGCAAAATCGGCGTTTCAGAGGTTTCTCTGATAGAGCGCGTCAGATCGATCCCCGTCTCACCGGGCATCATCACGTCCATAACGATCAGGTCAAAGTCGAGCCCGCCCAAAAGCCGCCGTGCGTGGGCCGCGTCACGCGCGCCCGAAACCAGAAAACCGTTGCGCATGAGAAACTTCTGCAGCAGCGTTCTGATGCGTTCATCGTCGTCCACGATCAGCAGGTGCGCGTCTAACTCGTTCATTCGCTCTTGTCCCTCAAGCCGGTGTTCTTTCTGCGCAAATCCGCGTCCATCATCGCTTCGAGCACCTGCCTAAAGCCGCGCACCGCTTCTGGCCCGGCGGCCCTGTAGGCGTCTCGCATGCGTGCTCTTTGCACTTCTGAAAGCGCACGCTCAAGCTCGGCTCCCGTCTCTGTCAGATACAGATGCCTTTCGCGCCTGTCATTTTTGCCGACCTTGCTCTCAACAAGGCCATCATCCATCAGCGTACGCAAGACACGGTTAAGTGACTGTTTCGTTACACCCAGAATCTGCAGCAGATTGTTCACATTCGTGCCGGGGGCGCGGCCGATGAAATGCACAGCGCGGTGGTGCGCACGGCCATAGTTGTGCGCGCGGTCACGGTTCAGCTCTTCGAGAATACGGTCAGGGTCGGCTGTGAAACCTCGATAGGCAAAAAACATCGCCTCGATGCCCTGCTGCAACTGCTCGTCTGTCAAAAACAGAAGGCTCTCGCCACCGATCGGTTCGTTCATGCTTACCCTTTCCTCGATAGCGTCATTTTAAGTCAGCTTTGTTGACACTCCAAGGCGCAACTGTTAGCGACTTTCAGTTTCTGCGCAACATTATGTCCGCTTCGGACGCATTTGGCGCAACTATCGGAATTTGCGGACTTGATGGAGGAGATCACTATGTCTGGCTATGATGATCGTGACGGTAAGATTTGGCTTGATGGCAAGCTTGTTGACTGGCGTGATGCCAAAGTTCACGTGCTCAGCCACGCGCTGCATTATGCCAGTTCAGTGTTTGAGGGCGAGCGCTGCTATGACGGCAAAATCTTCCTCTCGCGCAAGCACTCCGAGCGCCTTTTGCGCTCCGGCGAGATGCTCGACATGCCGATCCCCTATACCGTTGAGCAGATAGAAGCTGCCAAGCGCGAAGTGCTTGACGCCAACGGGCTGCAAAACGCCTATGTGCGCGTTGTTGCATGGCGTGGGGCGGGCGAAGACATGGGCGTTGCCAGCTCAAAAAACCCCGTGCGCATGGCCGTCGCGGCTTGGGAATGGGGCAGCTACTATGGCGACGCAAAATATGACGGCGCCAAACTCGACATCGCGAAATGGAAACGCCCCTCGCCAGAGACGATCCCGACATCAGCCAAGGCCGCTGGCCTCTACATGATCTGCACCATGTCCAAGCACGCCGCCGAAGCCAAAGGCTGCTCTGACGCGCTGTTTATGGACTATCGCGGCTATGTGGCCGAAGCGACAGGCGCCAACATCTTCTTCGTCAAAGGCGGAGAAGTGCACACGCCGGACCCGGACGCTATCCTCAATGGCCTCACGCGCCAGACGGTTATCGGCATGTTGGAAGAGCGCGGCATCAAGGTGCATGTGCGCCACATCATGCCCGAAGAGCTGGCAAGCTTTGAGCAATGCTGGCTGACAGGCTCTGCTGCCGAAGTCACGCCCGTAGGGCAGATCGGCGAGCACACTTTCGAGGTTGGCGCACTCACACGCGAAATTTCGGAAGCCTACGAAGCGCTCGTCAGAGCCTAATACCAAAGGGGCGGCCTTAGCGTCGCCCCTTTGCCGACTATCCCCGTAGCGCCTTAGTTCAATTTTTCAAAATATTTCCCAGCTTGCGGCACAGTTTCGTCAGGGTTTGATGGCATGTTCATGTCATTGGATGAACGAGCAGCAAGAGACACCCGTGAAGGAAGAGCCCCGCAAATATGATGCCAAAAACGCTTCCAGTCCGTCGGTACTCCCGACGCAGCCTGTGTTTTTTCTGGTCGTTGTTGTGCTGTCTCTAAAAGTTTACGGGCCTGATCCGACGGTTATCATAACAAACATGGATCTGCCGCCAACGGTGACTGTCTCCAGCCTCAAACAGCCTTGAACTGGCGTTGCAGCTTGGCCATGCCGCCAATCCAGCGGTTGTAGTCTGCCGCCTTCGCCTTGAAGTATTCGTCAACGTTGGGGTGCGGCAGCACAAGGAAACGCTCGGCTTCCACGCCGTCAAGCGCGGCTTTTGCTACATCCTCGGCGCTCAGTATTCCGTCGAGCGAGGCAGGGTTGTTCGGGTCATCTCCGATCATCGCGGTGTTCACCGCCTGTGGGCACAGCGCCGAAACGCGAATACCGTCGTCACGGTGCGTTATCGCGAGGTTCTCGGCAAAGCCCAGCGCCGCGTGCTTTGTCGCCGAATACGTCGCACTGCCGATGAGCGTGAGCAGGCCAGCCGCCGACGCCGTGTTGAGGAAGTACCCGCCGCCGCGTGCCTTCATACGCGGCACAAGCGCGCGGGCGGCATGGACATGCGCCATGACGTTTACATCCCACGCGAGTTGCCACTCAGCAGCATCCGCACTGCCGGCATTGTCAAAGCTCAAGTCAACCCCGTTGAGCACGCCCGCATTGGAGCAGAACAAGTCGATCGGGCCATACTTGTCTTCGATCTCGGCCACCAGCGCCTCGACTTGGTCATGGCTTGTCACATCGCAGATATGCGTTGAGTCGGCGTCTGTCTCATGGACGCTTGGCAAGATGTCAGTCGCCGCAACATGGGCCGCGCCCCTTGCTTTGAGCTCTTGAACAAGTGCTGCGCCAATGCCACGCGCTGCGCCCGTGACAACAGCTATCTTGCCAGCGAGTTCCATCAGCTCAGCCTGGTGACATACCGCGCAGGCGCTCGGAGCGGCGACGCAGCATTTCAAGCGTCGTCAGCAGGGCGATCGAGATGCAGACCAAGATCGTGGCCACCGCCAGAATTGTTGGGCTGATCTGCTCACGCAAGCCGGTGAACATCTGCCATGGCAGCGTTTTCTGGCTGGCCGAGCCGACAAACAACACCACAACGACTTCGTCGAAACTGGTGATGAAGGCAAACAACCCGCCCGAGATAACACCGGGCAAGATGAGCGGCATCTGCACGCGGAAGAACGTTGTCACCGGGTCAGCACCCATGTTCGCCGCGGCGCGTGTGAGCGAGCGGTCAAAGCCGACAAGCGTTGCTGTCACGGTGATAATGACGAACGGAATGCCCAGCACAGCGTGCGCGAGCACAACTTTGATGTAGCCGACAAGGTTCTTGTCGAGGCCCAGAGTGCTTTCCATCCAGTTGCCGATCTGGCTGTAGAAAAAGAACATGCCTGTTGCCGAGATGATCAGCGGTACGATCATAGGCGAGATCAGGATCGCCATGATGGCGCGGCGGCCCGGGACGTGGCTTTGGCTCAGGCCGATGGCCGCAAGCGTGCCGAGTGACACCGAGATAATTGTCGCGATGGGCGCGATGATCAGTGAGTTCTTGAAGCTGCGCTGCCACTCGTTGTTGCTAAAGAAGTCGCGGTAATGCTTGAGCGAATACCCCTCAGGGTCAAACCGCAGCATTTCGGGCGTGAACGTGAAGAAGTCTTGCGCGTTGAACGAGAGCGGCAGAACAACCAAGATCGGCGTGATCAGGAAGACAAAGATCGCCCCGCAGATAACGCGGAAAGCAAAGTGCCAGAGCACTTGTCCGGGTGTCAGATAGGGCGGCACATAGGCGCGGTAGCGGCCTTCATACATCCAGTAAATCATCCAGCCGCCGATCGCGCCGAAGATCGCACCAAGCACAAGGCCGGGCATGCCCGCCGCCGCAAAGCCCGCAATACCGAGGCCTGCAAACGTGATGCCGCGGCCCGCGCGCTCGTCTTTCAGCACGTAAATGTAGAACCAAGCCAACACGATCAGAAGCGCCGCGCCGATGAGAACGCCCAAAGGCCCGCTGCCGTTGGCGGTGCCAACAAACAAGCCAATGAAGCCGCCGAACAGGCCAACAACCAGCGCGACCAGCCAGAAAGGTTTGCGGAAAATCGGAGTAAGTGCTGCCATTTTCTTTACCCTAGCTTCACGTTGTCAATGCCGACGATCTTGTCGTAGGCCCAGTAGAGAACAAGAACCACCGCCAGCAAGATCGCGCCAAGTGCGGCCGCGAGGCCCCAGTTAAGCGAGCTGGAAATGTGGTATGCGATCCGGTTCGAAATGAAGACACCCTTGGTGCCCCCAACGATCTCGGGAGTGATATAGTAGCCGATCGACAGGATGAACACCAAGATCGAGCCAGCCCCGATACCGGGAATAGACTGCGGGAAATAGACCCGCCAGAAAGCTGTCCAGTTGGTTGCGCCAAGCGACTTGGCGGCGCGCAGATATGTCGGCTGGATCGTCTGCATGACTGAATACATCGGCAAGATCATGAACGGCAGCAAGATATGCGTCATCGCCGTAACCGTGCCGAACTGGTTGTTGATAATCACAAGGCGGCTGTCGTCAGCGACCATGCCAAGCCAGACAAGCACGTCGTTGATAACGCCTTGCTGTTGCAACATGACTTTCCACGCCGAGGTGCGCACCAGAAGCGACGTCCAGAAAGGAAGCAACACGAGGATCATCAGCAAGTTCGCCGAACGGGCAGGCAGGTTCGCCAGGATCCAGGCAACTGGGTAGCCGAGCAGAACGCACATGCCGGTGATGATCATCGACATCCACAGCGTGCGCTTGAACAACGTCATCATGATGCGCTTGTCCTCAGGCTGCACGGCAACGCCATCAGGCGTGCGCTGCATGTCGATCGCGTTGAGATAATAGCCGTTGGTGTAGTTCACAGAATGCGTCTGGATCACCTTCCAGGTTTCGACGTCGCCCCACTTCTTATCAATCTTGATAAGCGTTTCCTTGAAGGGGCCGTCTGTCTCCAGATCAAGCTTCTTGATCTTGCGGCCAGATTTGCGGAACAGGCTCGACATGCCTGTCTTTTCATAATTGAGGCGTGTGCCAAGCTTGGTGTGTTCTTTGGCGTCAATCGCCACCAACATGTCAGCGGTAAAGGCCTTGTAAACGGCCTCGTCTGGCAACTCGCCGCTGGTGCCGTCCCAGTCTTTCAGAATGGCAACCGTTTCGGGCAGAACCTGTCCGACATCGCGGTTGTCAACTGAGCGGAACAGCATCTCGCCGATGGGCCAGATGAATGAGAATAGCACGAACAACAAGAGCGGAGCGACTAGTGCCAAGGCGCGCAGCTTTTCAACGCGCAGTGATCGGGCGAGGCTTTTCTTGAGTGGCGTGCCGTCGGCCGCCAAAACTGGCCCATTGTTAAGCGTGTCGCTCATGTCCGTCCCCGTTTGGTCGTGTTGTTTTTATGGTCGTCTGTAAAAGGAGGGTCGGAGAGGCCGCGAACGGCCTCTCCGGAAGTGCTTTACTTGGCGAGCCAAGCTTGGAACTTCGCGTCGATGTCATCGCGGTAGTCAGCCCAGAACTCATAGTTGTAGAGGAACGTGTTCTTGGCGTTCTCCGGGTCTGTTGGCATGTGTGGTGCCATAGCGATGCCGAGCTCTTCGTGCTTGTCGACCAGCGGAGCTGATGACAGACGTGCAGGGCCGTACGCGATGTACTTAGACTGGTCAGCAAGACGCTGCGTGTCTGTCGCGAACATGATGTAGTCAAGTGCACGTGCTTTACGCTCGTCTGACAGGCCCGCCGGGATGATCCAACCGTCAAGGTCAAACACCTGAGCGTCCCAGAGCATTGCAACAGGTTGCTTCTGCTCTTCGATCACGCTGAATAGACGGCCGTTGTATGTTGAGCCCATGATGACTTCGCCGTCAGCCAGAAGCTGTGGCGTGTCGGCACCGGCTGACCACCAGATAACGCTGTCTTTGATCGTGTCGAGCTTGGCCAGCGCTTTGTCTTGGCCTTCTTCCGTTGCGAGCACGTCGTAAACTTCGTCTTTTGCAACGCCGTCACAGAGCAGCGCCCATTCCATGTTGTTGATTGGGCGCTTTTCAAGCGAACGTTTGCCAGGGTAGGCGTCTGTGTCAAACACGGCGCAGATGTCTGTTGGGGCTGTGTCGCCAACAAGGTCTGTACGGTAGCCGAAAGTCGTTGAGTAAACGATCTGCGGGATGAAGCAGTCAGAAACCAGCAGGTCGCCAAAGTCTTCTGAGGCTTTCGTGCCGTCTGGCGCGTCAGCAAGCTGCGTGTCCGCGTCGATTTCCATCGCGAGGCCTTCGTCGCAGAGACGGATCGCGTCAGCGGCAACCACGTCAACAACGTCCCATGTGACGTTGCCGGCTTCGTTCATCGCGCGCAGCTTTGCCACGGCTTCAGCCGAGCTGTCGTCGTTGATGATGTTTACGCCAGTCTTGGCTGAATAGGGCTCGTGATAAGCCTTAAGCTGTGACTTGGAGTAAGCGCCGCCCCATGAGACGATCGTCATTTCGCTCGCCATGTGGTCGTCGGCACCAGCAACGCCAGCAACCATTGTCAGCGCTGTTGTTGCGAGAAGTGTCTTGGTGAATTTCATTTTATTCTCCCGTGTAATGTCCGTTTTGTTAACGGCAGAGATGTGCTTCGGACAATCCACAACTCCGCATCAATCACCGCGCCCCGAGTGTCGGGTCACGGGATATTCCTATGCGTCGAGCGCGCGGCAGTCAGCCGCCAGCCAACCGATCTCGATCGTCTCGCCCGGCGTGAGGCGCACTTGGTCGGGCGCGTTGCGAGACTTGATGATAAACTCGTCGTTGCCCGCCACGCGCAGACGCGTGCGGAAAATGTCACCCATGTAGATAAACTCGAGAACCTCGGCTTTCAGTGTATGCGCGTCAGCGTGCAGGCGGCTCTTGTCAAATTCAACACGCTCGGGGCGGATAGACACCGTCGTGCGCTGACCAACTTCGTTCACGTTTACCGGCATCGCGTCGATCTCTTCGCCGCTGTCCAGAACGACAACACATTCGTTGCCCTTGATAGACTTTACCTTGCCGCTCAGCGTGTTGTTCTCGCCGATAAACTGCGCCACAAACGCGTTCTTCGGGCTTTCATAAAGCACATCCGGCGGATCAATCTGCTGGATGCGACCGTCATCAAACACAGCCACGCGATCTGACATTGTCAGCGCTTCGGTCTGGTCGTGTGTCACGTAAACCGTGGTGATGCCCAGCTCATGCGCGAGGTGGGTAATTTCAAACTGCATCTTCTCCCGAAGCTGCTTGTCGAGCGCGCCAAGCGGCTCGTCCATCAGCACCAGTTCAGGTTCGAACACCAGCGCGCGCGCCAAGGCGATCCGCTGTTGCTGGCCGCCCGAAAGCTGTGCAGGGCGGCGCCCGCCAAAGTCGCCCATCTCAACCATATCAAGCGCGCGCTTGACCTTGGCTTCGCGGTCAGACTTGCCGATCTTGCGCACTTCCAGAGGGAAGCTCAGGTTTTCAGCAATCGTCATATGCGGGAACAGCGCGTAGTTCTGGAACACCATACCAATGCCGCGCTTGTGCGGCGGGATGTTGTTGATGCTCACACCGTCGATCTTGATCTCGCCATGGGTGGCCGTTTCAAAACCTGCCAGCATCATCAGGCAAGTTGTCTTGCCAGACCCCGATGGCCCAAGCATCGTCAGAAACTCGCCCTTGGGAATTGAGAGGTTGAGGTCTTTTACGACAAGCACTTCGCCGTCGTAGCTTTTCTGGACACGTTCGAACTCTACGAACGCATCTGCACTTTTCGTGTCAGCCAAATCAGGCTCCCCGTTTGTCTTCTTGCGGCTTTTGCCACTTATCTTTGCGCATCTAACCTCACCATGCAGGTGGGTTGCAACCAGTTAAGCCTACTTTCTTTTTAGCAGGCAGATAAACTGAATTCATCCATGTTACGGGCGAATCAACCTTAGAATAGGCTAAAAGCGGATAATTAGCGTCGGAATGCGCCCCATTATCGCCAATCCATCAAACAATTCTTTTTTCAAAACAGAATCACAAAGTGACGCTTTTCTCGCCTTTCTCGTCATTTCTCGGCTTGACGCTCACTGCCTTTCAGCTTTCACATTTCCCAATACCCCCTGAAAGGCCCCCACATGAACTTTGCCCGCACGCCGTTCTCCGAAGCCGAATATGCCAGCCGTCTCTCCAAGACACGCGCCGCGATGGACGCCGCTGGAATTGATGTTCTCTACGTTCAAGACCCGTCAAACATGGCGTGGCTCACAGGCTATGACGGCTGGTCATTTTACGTGCATCAAGGTGTCATTCTCACCCAAGAAGGCGCGCCCTACTGGTGGGGCCGCCGACAAGACGCAAACGGCGCCGTCCGCACCGTCTGGATGGAAGACGATCACGTCTTTGGATATCTCGACCACTTCGTGCAATCCACCGAGCGCCACCCGATGCAAGATCTCGCGGAACGCCTCAAGGCCCTCGGCAAAGCCGACGTGCGCATCGGTGTCGAGATGGACAACTACTACTTCTCTGCCAAGGCCTTCCAGACCCTGCTGGAAGAACTGCCGCAAGCCCAGTTCCTTGATGCGACTGCACTGGTCAACTGGCAGCGCGCTGTGAAGTCGGAAGAAGAGCTGGTGTTCATGCGCCGCGCTGGCAAGATTTCCGAAAAGATCATCAACGGGCTGCGCGATCGTGTTGAAGTGGGCGTACCCAAAAACGAGATCGTCGCCGAAGTGCAGCGCGATGCCCTGCGCGGCGCCGACGGCCACTGGGGCGACTATGCCGCCATCGTGCCGCTCCTGCCCTCAGGCTCCGACGCTGCCGCACCGCACCTCACATGGGACGGGCGGCCCTTTCAAAAGGGCGAGGCGACGTTCTTTGAAATCTCCGGTTGCTACCGCCGTTACCACGCGCCTGTCAGCCGGACGATCTTTCTTGGCGAGCCAACAGACATGCTCAAACGCGCGGCTGACGCCCTTGTCGAAGGCTTGGAGGCGGGCCTCGCAAAAGCCCGCGCCGGCAACCGTGCCTGCGACATCGCCAACGCCCTCGCCGCGCCGCTCGAAGCAGCCGGTATCGAACGCGGTGCGCGCTGTGGCTACCCGATCGGCCTCAGCTATCCGCCCGACTGGGGCGAGCGAACCATCAGCCTGCGCGCCGACGACGAAACAGTGCTTGAGCCCGGCATGACATTTCACTTCATGCCAGGCCTCTGGATGGACGATTGGGGCCTCGAGATCACCGAGCCGTTGCGCATAACCGACGATGGCGCGCCCGAGTGCTTCTGCGACTTGCCGCGCGAAATGTTTGTCAAACCATGAGCACACTAGAGCGCACCCGCGAGATTTTGGAACAGCTGATCAGCTTTCCAACCGTCTCGACCGACAGCAACCTCAATATCATCACCTATATCGCCGATCAATTGTCAGGCCTCGGTGCACGGGTTCAGATACTTCACGACGAGACAGGCACCAAGGCCAACCTCTTCGCTACACTCGGCCCCGAGGGTGACGGCGGCATCGTGCTCTCCGGCCACTCCGACGTTGTCCCCATCACGGGCCAGGACTGGTCGTCAGACCCCTTCGTAATGCGCGAGGAAGCAGGCCTGCTCTACGGGCGCGGAACCTGCGACATGAAAGGCTTCATCGCCTGCGCCCTCGCCATGGCCGAAGACTACGCCAAACTCACGCTCAATCGTCCGCTGCACTTCGCCTTTACCCACGACGAAGAGACAGGCTGCATCGGCGCTCGTGCGCTGATAGAGGCGCTGCAACAACAAAGCATCCGCCCCGCCATCGCTATCATCGGTGAGCCGACAGAAATGCGCATCATCGAGGGCCACAAAGGCTGCTGCGAATACACCACGCGCTTCACAGGCCTCGCGGGCCACTCCTCGCGCCCCGAGCTGGGCGTCAACGCCGCCGAATACGCAGTACGCTACGTGACCAAACTGATGAAGTTGCGCCACAGTCTCGTCAGTCGCGCTCCCGAAGGCAGCCGCTTTGTGCCGCCCTACACAACGCTCAATATCGGCAAACTCGAAGGCGGCATCGCCCACAACGTGATCGCCGACAAAGCCGAAGTCGAATGGGAGTTCCGGCCCGTGCAAGACAGCGACTACACGTTCATGCACGAGGAAGTCACGGCCTACACAAACGACGTGCTGCTCCCCGCCATGCGCGCGGTGCATCCGGACGCCTCCGTCACAGTCGAGACAATGGGCGAAATCGCCGGCCTCAACCCGATGGATGACAACGAAGCCCGCGACCTCTGCGCAGCCCTCACAGGCGAAAACGGAGCCGACGTGGTCGCCTTTGGCACTGAAGCGGGCCTTTTCCAGCAGCTCGGAATGTCCGCCGTCGTCTGCGGCCCCGGCTCGATAGAGCAAGCCCACAAACCCGACGAGTTCGTCGCACTCTCACAGCTCGACGCCTGCCTCAAAATGCTCTCCGGCCTCGGCCAGAAACTCACAGCTTAAACTCCGGCTTTTTCTTGAATCAAATACTCCGGCGGTTTGGGGGCTAGCCCCCAATTGGCCCTGTGTGCGGGGGCTAGCCCCCGCTACCGCGACGCGGCGAAGCCGCGGCGCAACCCTCAGCTCGCAGCCCTCCAAAGCCCCGCAGCTTTCACTTCCTCGTAAGCCTCATCCAAGGCCTTGCGCGCCCGCACGATCAAAGTGTCGATCTCGGCCTTCGTAATCACCAGAGGCGGCGAGATAACCATCCGGTCGCCGACATGGCGCATGATCAGATTGTTCGCAAAGCACCGCTCGCGGCACATGAAGCCGACAGTGCCCACGTCAGAAGCAAACTTCGCACGCGTGGTCTTGTCGGGCGTCAGCGCGAGCGAGCCCATGAGGCCAACAATGCGCACATCGCCCACCATCGGATGGTCGCCAAGGCTTTCCCACTGCTCTTTGAGGTAGGGCGCCGTCTCGCGGCCTGCTCGCTCAACGATGCCTTCCTCGTCCAGTATCCGCAGGTTCTCCAGCGCCACCGCCGCCGAAACAGGGTGCCCCGAATAGGTGTAACCATGGTTAAACTCACAGCCCGAAATTACCGCTGCAACCTCGTCACTCAGGATGCTCGCCGCGATCGGCGCATAGCCCGAACTGAGGCCCTTGGCGACAGTCATCATGTCCGGCTTGATGCCCAGCGTCTGACAGCCAAACCAGTTGCCGGTGCGGCCAAATCCGCAGATCACCTCGTCCGCGATCAGCAGTATCTCGTATTTGTCGCAGATCCGCTGGATTTCGGGCCAGTATGTTTCCGGCGGGATGATAACCCCGCCAGCGCCCTGCACAGGCTCGGCGATAAAGGCTGCAACGCGGTCTTCGCCCAGCTCCAGAATGGCCTTCTCCAGCTGTTGCGCGCGCTCAAGGCCAAACTCTTCAGGGCTCGCGCTACCGCCTTCGGCCCACCAGTTCGGCTGGTCGATATGGTGAATGTCGGGAATCATCCCGCTTTGCGCGTGCATGCCCGCCATGCCGCCCAGCGCCGAGGCCGCGACTGTCGAGCCGTGGTAAGCGTTGTGGCGGCTGATGATAACAGTCTTCTCAGGTTTTCCTTTTTCCGCCCAATAGGTGCGCACAACGCGGATATTTGTATCGTTCGCTTCCGAGCCAGAACCGGAGTAAAACACATGGTTCAAGTCGCCAGGCGCAAGCTGCGCGAGCCGTTCTGACAGTGCGATAACCGGCACATGTGTCGTCTGGAAGAAGGTGTTGTAGTAAGGCAGCTCCTTCATCTGGCGCGCGGCAACTTCGGCCAGCTCTTCGCGGCCATAGCCAAGGTTCACACACCACAACCCCGCCATCGCATCCAGAATTTCGTTGCCCTCGCTGTCGATCAGCGTCACGCCCTTGGCGCGGGTGATAACGCGCGCGCCCTTCGCCGTCAGATCGTCCCCCGTTGTGAATGGGTGCATGTGGTGCGCTGCATCAAGTCGCTGCAGCTCTTCAGTCGGCATGTGGTTGGTTATCGTTGTCATGGCGGGCCTCGCTTTGTTGCGCTCACAAGGGGCGGGTTATGATCTTGCAACCAGTAATATGATCAAATTATGCGCTGTCAATTAATACTCACGCTTTCGCATCTTCCGAAAGCGCACGGCGGACTTGTTCCATCCCTTGAATTACGTCTTCGCGCATCGCTTTCGCGGCGGCCTGGGCGTCGCCTCCGCGCATGGCGTCAAGTGCTTCGTGGTGCTGGTCGGGCAAGTTTCGCGTGCCGAGACGGCCACACACCACGCGCAGCGAAGGGCCGAATCGAAGCCAAAGCCCGTCGGCCAAAGACGCGAGGATAGGCGCGCCGGCCATAGCGTAGAGGTAGGCGTGAAAGCGGTAGTTTTGCTCTAGATAGTTTCGCAGATCTCCGCGTTCGATCGCCTCATCCAGCGCTGCGTCGATCTCGGCAAGCCTTTCAAGCTCGGCGTCAGTGGCGCGCTCTGTTGCCCGCAAAACCAGTTGTGCTTCAATCGCCTGCCGCGCAAAGATCAGCTCGTTAACATTGTCGACGGTCAGCTCGGGGACAACAACGCGGCGGTTGCCCTGAAAGGCCAGCGCACCCTCGGCGCAAAGCCGCCGGATCGCCTCGCGCACGGGTGTCATGCCAACGTTGAGCTGTTCGCAGATGCCCTGAATTGTCACAGGTTGGCCCGGTGCCAACTCTCCGAACAAGATCAGCTCGCGCATCTGGCGGTAGACAACTTCATGCGCCGGTAATTCGCCGGCTCCAAGCTGTGCGCTTGGTGTGAAACTCAAAACTTCCGCCGTGTTTTTATCGCCCCTCAAAACTGCTCCCCTTTTCCGAATCTCTTGCTATTTCTCTCACTTAATGCAGTCATCATAAACGAAATGTTGCCAAGGCAGTCAAAACTTGATCAAATATTTCGTCAAGGGGAACAACCTCTATCATAGGGAGAAATATCAAATGAATTTCCGTCTACTCAGCGCTGCCGCCACACTTGCCCTTGTTGCAGGCATGGCCCAAGCCGAAGAAGTCCGCGTTTATAACTGGTCTGACTATATCGACGAAGACCTGCTGACAAAGTTCGAGGAAGAGACCGGCATCAAGCTCATCTACGATG
The DNA here is from genome assembly GCA_947497495.1 of uncultured Lentibacter sp. Classification (GTDB taxonomy): domain Bacteria; phylum Pseudomonadota; class Alphaproteobacteria; order Rhodobacterales; family Rhodobacteraceae; genus Lentibacter. The sequence goes on along the minus strand of CANMGT010000001.1, from coordinate 865,157 downwards.
TGTTTGATTCCAACGAAGTGCTTGAAACCAAGATGCTTGCAGGCGGTTCGGGCTATGACGTTGTGGTGCCTTCCGGCACATTCCTTCAACGCCAGATCGTTGCGGGCGCTTTCCAGAAGCTCGACATGAGCAAGCTGCCAAACCACAAGAACATGTGGGACGCGATCGAAGCACGCACGGCCAAGTATGACCCGAACAACGAGCACTCCATCAACTATATGTGGGGCACAACGGGCATCGGTATCAACGTCGGTAAAGTCAAAGAAGCGCTGGGCGACGACGCACCTGTCGATTCGCTCGCGCTGGTGTTTGACCCTGCAAACATGGAAAAGCTGGCCGAATGTGGCGTGCACTTCCTTGATGCCCCGGTCGAGCTGATCCCGGCTGCGCTTGCCTATATCGGCGAAGACCCTGACAGCCAGGATCCGGACGTGATCGCCAAAGTCGAACCTGTTCTGACAGCTGTCGCGCCCTATGTGCAAAAGTTCCACAGCTCAGAGTATATCAACGCGCTCGCCAACGGCGACATCTGCGTGGCGATAGGTTGGTCGGGCGACATCCTGCAAGCGCGTGACCGTGCCGCAGAAGCCGACAACGGCGTTGAGATCGCCTATAACGCTCCGTCAGAAGGCGCGCTCATGTGGTTTGACCAGATGGCCATTCCGGTTGACGCACCAAATCCAGAAGCGGCGCATAAATTCCTCAACTTCATCATGGATGCAGGCAACATGGCGGCGGCGTCAAACTACGTTTACTACGCCAACGGCAACCTTGCCTCGCAGCCCATGCTGGAAGAAGACGTGATCGGCGATCCGGCGATCTACCCGAACGAGGAAACGTTGAAGAACCTCTACACAACGTCGCCTTACAGCCCGAAAGTCCAGCGTGTCGTGACGCGCCTCTGGACGAAGATCAAATCAGGCACCTAAGCCCTGATCATCAGCCCGCAGGCCTCGGCTTGCGGGCTTCTTTTGGCACATGTGGGGGACAGCATGGCACAAACCGTTTTCGCACCTTGGGAAGAGGCTGATCAAAAGCCGCTGATCCAGTTTAAAAACGTCACCAAGCGCTTTGGCGACTTTGTCGCGATCGACAACCTCACACAAGATATCTACGCGCAGGAATTCTTTGCGCTGCTCGGCCCCTCTGGCTGTGGCAAAACCACGATGATGCGCATGCTGGCGGGCTTTGAAACGCCCACCGAAGGCCAAATCCTGATCGCGGGGCATGACATGAAGGGCGTGCCGCCCAACAAGCGCGCCGTGAACATGATGTTCCAGTCCTATGCGCTGTTCCCGCATCTGACTGTCGCGGAGAACATCGCTTTTGGCCTCAAACGTGAAGGCAAGCCCAAACCCGAGATAGAGGACCGCGTTGACGAAATGCTGCGCCTGACGCGGCTTGAGAAGTTCGGCAAACGCAAACCTCACCAGATTTCCGGAGGCCAGCGCCAACGCGTCGCGCTCGCCCGCTCACTGGCCAAAGCGCCCAAACTTCTGCTGCTCGATGAGCCCCTCGGCGCGCTCGACAAGAAGCTGCGGCAAGAAACCCAGTTCGAGCTGATGGACATTCAGGAGAAGACGGGAACAACCTTTGTTATCGTCACCCATGACCAGGAAGAAGCGATGACAGTTGCCTCGCGTGTCGCAGTGATGGACGAGGGACAGATCATTCAGGTCGCGACGCCTGCCGACATCTACGAGCGGCCGAATTCTGTTTATGTCGCCGACTTTATCGGAGACGTGAACATCATCAACGGCCACGCCACCCGCGCGGGTGACGGCTATGACATCGCCTACGCGGAAGGCACCGGAAAGCTGCACGCCAAGACAACGACAGACCTTGGCAACGAGGGCAAATGCGCGCTCGCGATCCGGCCCGAGAAAGTCTCTATTACAGCGCAAAAGCCTGCAAAAGTGACGAACGCCGTGAAGGGCAAGATCATCGACATCGCCTATCTCGGCAACCTCTCGACTTACCATGTCGAGTTGAAGGGTGGCCAGATGGTCAAGGCGCAAACTGCCAACACCCGCCGCCTCGAGCGCCGCAGCTTTACGTGGGAAGACGATGTCTGGCTAAGCTGGACAGACACAGCTGCCATCGTGCTGGAGGGGTAAGCCATGCGCCGCTTTACCCTCATTGCCGTGCCTTACTTCTGGCTTCTGGTACTGTTTCTCGTCCCCTTCATCATCGTTTTCAAGATCAGCCTGTCCGACACCGCGCTGGCGATCCCGCCCTATACACCGACGCTTGATTTAAGCTCTGGCTGGGAGGGCATTCGCGGCTTCTTCGCGGCGCTCGACTGGGAAAACTTCACCTTCCTCACCACCGATGATCTCTACTGGAAGGCCTATCTTTCCAGCCTGCAAATCGCAGCGATCTCGACACTGCTGACGCTGCTTGTCGGCTACCCTGTCGCTTACGGCATGGCGCAATCGCCTGACGAGTGGCGCCCGACGCTGATGATGCTGGTGATCCTGCCCTTCTGGACGAGTTTCCTCATCCGCGTTTACTCGTGGATGGGCATTCTCTCAAACGAGGGCTTTCTCAACCAGTTCCTGCTTTGGACGGGGCTCATCTCCGAGCCACTGCAGATTTTGAACACAAACAAAGCTGTCTACATCGGCATCATCTACACCTACCTGCCGTTCATGATCCTGCCGATCTACTCGGCGCTGGAAAAACTCGATGCATCACTCTTGGAAGCGGCGGAAGATTTGGGCTGCTCGCGCATAACCGCCTTCTGGCTGGTGACAATCCCGCTGTCCAAGCAAGGCATCATCGCGGGTTGTTTTCTGGTGTTCATTCCGGCGCTTGGTGAGTTCGTGATCCCCTCACTGCTCGGCGGCTCCAAAACCCTGATGATCGGCAAGGTCTTGTGGGAAGAATTCTTCTCCAACCGCGACTGGCCGGTTGCTTCGGCGGTGGCTGTCATTTTGCTGCTTATCCTGATCATCCCGATCGTTCTGTTCCAGCGCAACGAACAAAAACAACGCGAGGCTGAAGGCCAATGAGACGCTTCACATGGTTCAACGCAACATCGCTCACCCTCGGGTTTGTTTTCCTCTACCTGCCGATGGTCATTTTGGTGATCTACAGCTTCAACGCCTCCAAACTGGTGACAGTCTGGGCGGGATTTTCAACCAAATGGTATGGCACGCTGTTTCAGAACGAGGCGTTTCTTGACGCCGCTTGGGTGACTGTCAAAGTCGCGGTTGTCAGCTCGACCTTTGCTGCGGTGTTGGGCACGATGGCGGCCTATGTTCTCGTGCGCGGCGGGCGTTTCATGGGGCGCACGTTGTTCTCTGGCATGATCTACGCACCGCTTGTCATGCCCGAAGTTATCACCGGCCTCTCGCTCTTGTTGCTGTTTATCGGCATCGGGTTTGACCGCGGAATGATGACGATCATCCTTGCGCATACGACGTTCTCGATGTGCTATGTTTCTGTCGTCGTCTCGTCGCGGTTGGTAAGCTTTGATCGCTCGCTTGAAGAGGCCGCACTTGACTTGGGCTGCTCCGCCTTCGAGGCCTTCCGCCTTGTGACTTTGCCAATCATTGCGCCCGCTGTCATCTCGGGCTGGCTGCTCGCGTTTACCCTGTCTCTTGATGATCTGGTGATCGCGTCGTTCACGTCAGGCCCCTCGGCAACAACCCTGCCGATCAAGATATACTCCGCCGTGCGGCTTGGTGTTTCCCCCGAAATCAACGCGCTGTCCACGATCATGATCAGCATCGTGACGGTTGGCGTTATCTCGGCCTCGCTCATTTCCAAGCGCGCCGCCGTAAAGCAGAAACGCGACGAGATGGCTGCCGAAAGAACCGCCGACTGATGCGCCGGATTTTCTCCGATCACGCTTACTCGAACGATCGTATTGCAAACTGCTATTGGGCGGAAGCGGTGCCTGACAATGCTCTTGTCCGCCCCGCCCTCAAAGGCTCTGAAAAAGCCGATGTCGCCATTGTCGGCGCGGGGTTCACAGGCCTGTCCGCTGCGCTCGCATTGGCTGAAGCCGGTGCAAATGTCACGGTGGTTGACGCCAGTTACCCGGGCTGGGGCGCCTCTGGGCGCAACGGCGGTTTTTGCTGCCTTGGGGGGGCTAAAGCCTCCGATGCGCAGATCGACCGCGCTCATGGAAAAGCCGCGCGGCTTGAGTATCGTCAAGCTGAACTCGCCGCTGTTAACCACGTAGAAGCGACATTGACCAAGCACGGCATTGACGGCGAGACCCACAGCAATGGCGAAACTCTGATGGCGCACAAGGCCAGCTACCGCCTCGAAGATGACGCCCGCGCAGTGGAGGAAAACTACGGCATCACACCGACGCTGCACAACAAAGACGCGCTTGAAAGCCTTGGCATGCCCGGCCCGTTTCACGGCGCGCTCACAACGCCAGTCGGCTTTGCGCTCAACCCGCGCTCTTACCTTGAAGGCCTGCTCAAAGCCGCCGAAAGCGCCGGAGCAAAAGTCTACGGCGCGTCGCCCGTCAGCGACATCGTGCGCAACGGCACCTACCGCCTCACAACGCCCCAAGGCACACTTGAGGCCGAGCAGCTTGTTGTCGCAACCAACGGCTATTCCTCTGAAGATGTGCCCGAATGGATGGCATCGCGCTACATGCCCTCACAGTCGAGCATCCTCGTCACCCGCGAGCTGACAGACGCCGAGTTGGCAAGCGGCTGGAACACCGACCAGATGTGCTATGACAGCCTCCTGCTGCTGCACTATTTCCGCCTGATGCCCAACCGCCGTTTCCTGTTCGGAATGCGCGGCGGCCTCACATCAAGCGATGGCACAGAAGCAGGCATCAAACGCAAAATCCGAGCGGATTTCGAGCGCATGTTCCCCGCGTGGGCGCATGTTGAAACGCCGCACTACTGGTCAGGAATGGTCTGCCTCTCTGCGGGTTTCACGCCTTTTGCGGGGGCTATCCCCGACATGCCCGGCGCCTACACCGGGTTCGCCTACCACGGAAACGGCGTTGGCATGGGCAGCTACACAGGCGCTCTTCTCGCTGACCAAATCCTCGGAGCAGGCAAGCTTCAGACGCCAAAACTGATGCAAAAGCCGCCCGCCAAATTCCCCCTCGGCCGTGCCCGCCGTGCCCTTATGTATGGCATCTACGCGGGCGCTGCCCTGAAGGATCTCTAGGCTTTATATGGGGCCTATATACTTAACTAGCCAAAATTGGCTTGACCGCATCGGTCATTTTGGCTAGTTTAATCTCAACGAGAGAGATTAGGCCCATGTCAGATACACTTAGCACATTTGAATTCTTCCAGAAATTCCCAAATGAAGAAGCTGCGCGTAATTTCTTCGAGACACGCCGCTGGAATGATGCGCCTGTTTGCGGCCACTGCGGTTCGGTTTCTGTAACTGAGTGCAAAGATCACAAGCCAATGGCTTACCGCTGCAAAGATTGCCGCAAGCACTTCAGCGTTCGCACTGGCACAGTGCTTGCCGAGAGCCGCCTTCCACTGCTCAAGTGGCTTCTTGCTATCTACATGCTCACAAGCGCCCGCAAGGGCATCCCAAGCACTCAAATGGCGCGTGAACTAGGCGTTACTCAGAAAACAGCATGGTTTCTTGCGCAACGCATCCGCGAAACATGGATGAACGGCAAAGACAGCGACGACATGGGCGATCACACACAAGTTGACGAAACCTATGTTGGCGGCAAAGAGAGCAACAAGCACGCTGACAAGAAGCTCCACGCTGGCCGTGGTGCAGTAGGCAAGACCGCTGTTGTTGGCATCCGCGATCAGCATGGTGAAGTTCGCGCAAAACCAGTTGAGCGCACCAACGCGGCTACGCTGGTAGGTTTCATCAAAGATAATGCCCCAGAAGGCGCAACCGTTGTAACCGACGAATTCAAAGCCTACCGCTCTCTCCACAAGCACGGCTTCGATCACAAGACAGTTCGCCACTCCGCTGGCGAGTATGTGCGCGACATGGCTCACACCAACGGCATTGAGAGCTTCTGGTCGCTTCTCAAGCGTGGTTACATCGGGGTTTACCACTACATGAGCGAAGATCACCTGCACCGTTACATCAACGAGTTTTCATTCCGCCACAACACCGCCAAAGTCGGCACCGTGGCATTCATCAACATGACGATTGACCGCATGGTTAATAAGCGCCTCACTTATAAGGATTTGATCAATGGCTAAGAAACCTGAAGTAATTGAGCCGATAAAAAACGGTTCCTTTGATGATGTTGTCGATTCAATCTTTGACGTAACTACGCCAAAGCCTGAGATTGCCAAAACGCTGGCAGGGTCGGCAGATAGACCGTTGGAAATAGGCGGCGTTCAGATAGATTGCTATGTTCTGGAGGACGAAACCCGCGTCTTAAGTCAACGCGGTATGTTCAAAGGGCTAGGCGTCACACGGGGTGGGCCAAGGTCAGATAAAGAGCCATCTAACACTGGCGCCGAAATACCCCGTTTTGCCTCACAAAAGTGGCTTAAACCCTTTATTGACAGTGACTTAGAGTTGGCGCTGAAAACGCCCATTTTCTTCCAACCTCCAACTGGCCACATGGGCTATGGCTATCCAGCAGAAGTCCTAGTTGACGTTTGCGACGCCATACTGGAAGCCGACAAAATGGGAGCGACTGGGCAACCTCAAGCAAACATCGTTCAGAACGCATTCTCTTTGATACGTGGCTTTGCAAAAGTGGGAATCATTGCCCTAGTTGATGAGGCGACAGGCTATCAGGAAATGAGGGCCAAAAACGCCCTTGCTGACATTCTTGAAAGCTTTCTGTCTGACTATCGCCAAAAATGGACGAAAACCTTCCCTGACGACTTCTACAAGCAGATTTACCGACTTCGAGGGTGGGATTGGGATGGCTCGGCCAAACGCCCCGGCGCCATAGGTGGCTGGACAAACAACTTTGTCTATGACCGATTGGCGCCGACACTGACCGACGAGCTGAGAGCGCTAAACCCGACAAATGCGAAGGGCGAACGCCTCTCAAAACATCACCAATGGTTTAACCCTGAATACGGGCATCCTGAGCTAAAACAGCACATATCAGGCGTCACGGCCCTTATGAGGGCATCCTCCACATGGGAAGGCTTTAAGCGCTCACTTGACCGTGCTTACCCTAGATATGGCGATACGATAGAAATGCCATTGGACGACATGTAAGACAGCTAGATTACGGCGCACCTCTTAAACCCAGTGTCTTCAATCTAATGGCCATTGCTGCCTGAGAAACCCCAAACATTTCAGAAACCACATCGAGATTGTCGAACTCCGATACATAATTCTCTGAAACAGCCTCTTTTGGCATTATGATTTCAGCGGCAAGTTTATTTGCCTCTACTTCATGGGATGGGCTGAATGGCTGAGCTGGGTTTTCAGGAGCGAATGCGTCAAACAAACTATCATCATGCCGTGCAAGTCCGCCTTTCTTAACCAACATTTCACGGTGAAGTAGGTAGTGGGCAAGTTCGTGCGCCGCTGTGAAGCGTTGCCTTTGTGAGCCTTCGGTCGAATTAACTGTTATGGTGAATTGGCCATCCTGATGCTCTATAAACCCAGACTTGCCATGACCCATCGGCTGGTTTCTGAACCTTATTCCAAGGTCACGGATAATTTGAGCCACATTCACAGGAGGTTGGCTCATATAACGCTTAACGATTTCTACTTCACGTGCCATCTTTCCCTCCAGTCTTAGCCTCTCCAAACGAGTTTATCATATCTGTCAAGTCTGTGTTGTCGCTATTTGTGTCACTCTGGGCGGTCTTCGCCAACTCCAGCCACTGGAGAGCGCTCGTCCTTGCCGCTTTCTCCGCGACCTCAGTAGCAACGGATTTAGCTTCCTTGGCGGCCGCAGTCTCTGCGGCGCCGCGCAACATCCAAAAGCCGCCAACTAGGGCAATCGCAAGAAGCATCTCGAATATAGTTAGTGTTACCGAAATGAAATTCCAGTCTGGCTTTGATTTTTGCTGAAAATACCATATCGCTACTCCAAAATTGAAAATTGAAATGGCAACAAAAGGCAGACCGACGTAAAGTAGCGCCTTAACCCTAGCCTCTAGGGCGTCTACCCGCTCTTCTATATTGTCGCTGCTTTGCATGTCTGAACATATTCTGGTCAAAACAGATTCTGCAATCCCAAGATGACAGAATCGCTGGCTAGTTAAGTATATAGGCCCCCTTTATATTGTCCCCGATGTCTTGGGGGAGCGCGAGGGGGCAAAGCCCCCTCGCCACCGCGCCACGCGAAAGCGTGGCGCAATCTCTCAGACAGAGCCAAACCCGACGTCAAGCGCGTCAATCACCACATCAATCTCTGCTTCCGAGATCGTCAGCGGCGGCGACATCAGGATGTTGTTTCCGCCAAGGCGCACCATCGCACCAGCCTCGTAAGTCGCCTTGTGGATGGCCTTCATCACAGCCATGTCCATCGCGGTTTTTGCGGCCTTGTCGCTGACAATTTCAACGCCCGTCATCAGCCCATGGCCGCCGCGCACATTGCCGATAATGTCATACTTGTCCGCAAGCCGTTTCATGCCCTCAAACAACTGCGTGCCGCGCAGGCCCGCGTTGGTTTTCGTATCCAGACGCAGCGTCTCGCTCAGCGTCGCTGTGACGGCCGCAGCGCCGACGGGATGCGCCGAATAGGTATATCCGTGGAATATCCCCGCCTCGCCCGAGGAGTCCTTTTCAAACACCTCCGCAACAGCTTCGCTCATCAGGGCGGCCCCAACGGGGAAATAGCCCGAAGTGATGCCTTTCGCCGTGCTCATCATGTCAGGCTGCACGCCCCAATGCCGCGCACCGCTCCAGTCACCCGTGCGGCCAAACCCGGTGATGACCTCATCCGAGATCATCAGAATGCCATTGCGCGTGCATATCTCGCGCAGCATCGGCATCAGCGTTTCGTGCGGCACGATAACACCGCCCGCGCCCTGAATCGGCTCCATGATGAATGCCGCGATCGTGTTCGCCCCCTGGAAGGCGATCTCGTCCTCCATCGCCTGCGCAATGAGTTGCGCCAGCACCGCTGGGTCAGCCTCGTTAAACGGATTGCGATACTCATAAGGGCTGGGCAAGTGAAAGCAGCCGGGCAAAAGCGGCTCATAGGCAATGCGGAAGCGGTTGTTTCCGTTCACAGACGCGCCGCCAAAATGCGTGCCGTGATAGCCCTTCTTGAGGCTCAAAAACTTAGTCCGCGTCGGCTCGCCCTTGATGCGGTGATATTGGCGCGCGAGCCGCAGGCATGTCTCGACAGAATCAGAGCCGCCGGATGTGAAAAACACCCGCCCCATGCCGTCATCCTTGAAAAATTCGCGCACAGCGTAGGACGCCTCAATGGCCGTCGGGTTGCTGGTGCCCGCAAAGGCCGAATAATAGGGCAGCTCGTAAAGCTGTTTGGCGATCGCGTCCTTCACAACGTCGTTTGAGTAGCCGAGGTTGACGCACCACAGCCCGCCCACCGCATCGACAACTTCAGCGCCGTCCAAGTCGGTGATCTTCACACCCTCGGCGCTTTTGATAATCGTCGGAGGGTGCTCAAGACTGTCAGCAGGGGCGCCCATCGGGTGCCACATATGGCGGGCGTTGTTCTCTTTGAGGAAGTTATCGTCTTTCATGGCGCGCTCCATCGGGTTGACCAGATAATTTGATCAAATCCTAGCATGGCGCGCGCGGCTGTCCAGCATTTACACGCCGTATCGCGACACGAAATTTTCCAAAATACGCTCGGGCGCCGTCACATCCGCCGCGCGGCACATCGCGATCAGGCTTTCGGCTTCTTCAGGGGGAAAATAGCCGCGGTGTTTGTAAATGTTGATGCGCGTTTCAAACTCCGCACCGTCTGCTTCGGGGTGAAACTGCGTTGCGTAAACATTCAGCCCGAACCGGATCATCTGAAACGGACAGCTCGGCGCCTCCACAAGGTGCGCGCAGCCCTCTGGCAGGCTCTGCACCGCCTCTTTGTGGCCCACAAAGGCCTCAAACCGCTCCGGCAATCCGGCGCATAGTGGGTCATCCTTGCCTGCCTCTGTCAGGCGGCAATCGGCCGTGCCCACAGGCTCGCCATAACGCTCTTTGCTGACGTTCCGCGCCAAGTGATGCCCCAAAATGCCAATGCCATAACAGCACCCCAGAAACGGAAAGTCGCGCTCGGTTATCTCTGGCATCAAGCCCAAAACTGCGGCTTCGATACGGGCTTCAACAGCCGTCTTCTTCTCTGGCGCATCGCTCACACAGCCCGGCCCGCCGCCGACAATCACGCCAGAGTAGTCATCAAGCGACAAGCCTTCGGGCAGCGCTTCCTCGTCGAGCCTGATGCGCACCGTCTGAGCAGGCGTAAGCCCTGCGTTCCGGCAGATTGCGGCATATTCGCTGTCAGAAGCTTCAGTCTCGGGGCGCAGTTGTAAAATCAGGAAGGGTTTCAGAAGGGGTTTCATGGGCAATATCCTTGTCTGCCTTCCAAATGCATCGCCTTGACCCCAAGTTGCAATCCCTTAGGTTGGCCACAGCAAACCAGTTGAGGATTTTTCGATGACACAGCGCCGTTGCGCGGGTTATTCCGGCAGGCCTGTCAAGCCAGTCGAAAAGCACAGGGAAACCTCGTGAAACCGCTGATATCAAATCTTCTGGCGCGCACGGGCAAGCCCCGAAACGCGCAGTCAGGAACAGACACCAAGGCCCGCGACGTTGATCTCTGGTTTCACGCGACCGAGCGCGCGCATTTGCCTGCATTTCTGCAACTTCGCCGCTCCATCCGCGCAGAACGGCCTGATCTCTCTTGCCTGATCACAACCAACGGCAGCGTTGAGCGCCCCGAAGGGTTTGATCCATTCGTCACCTGGCACACTTTTGAGGGCGACAAGCTGGCTGATGTCAGCAGGTTCTTTGCTGAGTTTGCCCCAAGGCTTTGCCTCTGGGCCGGCGGCTGGTTCAAACCCGCACTTATCGCCGAAGCCGCCGCCCGAGGCCTCCCGATGTTTCTGATCGACGCCCAAGCCGAAGGCCTGCAGACGGCTCGTTGGCGCAGTCTTGCAGGTGCCGAGAAACGTGCGGTTCTGTCGTTTTCCGCCTGCTTTGCGCGCGACTCAGAAGCCGCCTCTGCCCTTGAGCGCTTCGGCGTTGACCAAAACGACATCACGGTTGCAGGCCACATGCAGGAGGGGATACCCGCCCTGCCCTACAACGACGCTGATCTGGAAGAGTTGCGCGCTGCCTGCACCAGCCGCCCCACTTGGCTCGCCGCCTGTGCACGCGCCGGAGAGCTTGAGACAATCTTGAAGGCGCATGTCAAAGCCAGCCGCACAGCGCACCGCCTCATGCTTGTCCTTGTGCCTGACGATGAAGACGAAGGAGAACTGTTCGAACAGTCTCTAATACAGCATAATTTGCGATATTGCGTCTGGCCCGAGACAGCAGGGCTGGCCGATGAAACAGCGCAGGTTCTGCTCGCGAAAGATCCGTTCGAAATGGGCCTGTGGTTCCGGCTTGCGCCTGTGGCCTTCATGGGCGCGTCGCTGGTGCCGGGCTTTGGCGGCCACAACCCATATGCGCCCGCCAACCTCGGGTCAGCCATCCTCTATGGCCCCAACGTTGGCCGACACCTCGACAATTACTCACGCTTTGCCAGCGTCGGAGCCGCGCGCATCGTCCGCGATACCGACACGCTGGCCGCCGCCGTCACACAGCTCTCCGCACCCGACCGCGCAGCCAAAATGGCGATGGCTGCATGGGAGCTCGCAACAGAAGGCGCAGAAGTGACTGACAAGATCACGGCGCTCGTCCATGATGTGCTTGATCACTTGGGAGTGCCCTAATGCAAGCGCCTGATTTCTGGTTTCGCCCTTCCAGCTGGCAAGCAACGCTGCTCGCCCCGCTCGGCGCGCTTTATGCTTGGGGCACTGCGCAAAGGCTTGCCAAGGGTACGCCCGAAAAACTGCCTATCCCCGTGATTTGCGTTGGCAATATCAATGCGGGTGGAACAGGCAAAACACCGACGGTCATCTACCTGATGCAAAAGCTTGCCGAGATGGGCCACACCCCGCATGTCGTCACGCGCGGCTATGGCGGCTCTCTCGCCGGTCCGGTTGAAGTTGTCGAGCGTCGCCATACAGCCGATGAAACAGGCGACGAGCCGCTGCTTCTTGCCGCCTTCGGGCCTGTCTGGGTGTCCAAGAACCGCGTAGCAGGCGCCCATGCCGCCGTCGCCGCGGGGGCAAGTCACATCCTGCTTGACGACGGCTTCCAAGACCCTTCCCTACACAAGGATTTCTCTCTCGTCGTTGTTGATGCCAAGCGCGGTTTTGGCAATCAGCGCTGCCTCCCCGCAGGGCCGCTGCGCGAGCCTGTCGCCACGGGCCTCGGACGGTCTGATGCTGTTCTGGCCATCGGTGAAGGCGTGTCCATCAACACCCTAAAACCGCAGTTTTGCGCCATGTTAGAGCCGCTTCAGATGGGAATGGACTGGCAAGGCACCCGCGTTCTTGCCTTCGCAGGCATCGGCCACCCCGAAAAGTTTTTCTCCACGCTGCGCAGCCTCGGTGCCGAGCTTGTTCACACCGAAGCTCTCGCCGATCACCAGCCTCTTACCAAACAGCTGATGGCGCGGCTGATGGCCGACGCCCAGAAACACGGCGCGCGCCTCGTAACCACAGAAAAAGACGCTGTCCGCCTGCCGCAAGAGTTCCGCCAAGAGGTGCTGACACTGCCAGTGCGGCTGCAAGTCGCCGACGAGTCCGAATTCATCAAGCTCCTCAACTCAAAGCTTGCCTAACTTCTTCTCTTTAAAAATATCCCGGGGAGCGCGAGGGGCTGGCCCCTCGCCCGGGTCGGATTTTGCCTATGCAAAATTCGAAACCAGGCTAACCGTCTTCGCCCAACTTCGGCGAAGGCCGCTTCAGCGCCAGTTCAGCATCCGAAAACACGAACGGCCCGCGCACACCAGGCACGCCGTCCAGTTCGATCTGCATTCCGCGTGCCTGCACTTGCGGGTCGGCGAACATCTCGGCCATATCGTTGATCGGCCCCGCAGGAATACCCTCGCTTTCACAGCCAGCGAGCAGATCCGCCTTGGTTCGCTTCGCTGTCTCAGCCATCAAAAGCGCGATCATGGCAGGCCGGTTATTCACACGATCCGCGTTCTTCAAGTAGTCCGCATGCTCAGCCATCCAGCCAAGCCCGAGCAAGTGACACAGCCGCTGATACTGCCCGTCATTGCCCGTCGCGATGATGATATGCCCGTCCGCGCAATCAAACACCTGATAGGGCGTGAGGTTGGGGTGGTAGTTGCCCGTCCGGCCCGGCGGGGTGCCTGTGGTCAGGTAGTTCATCCCTTGGTTCGCCGTCACCGAAACAGCCACATCCAAAAGCGCCATGTCAAGGTGCTGGCCGCGCCCCGTACGCTCGCGCTGGTACAATGCCGCCAAGACACCCGCGACAGAGTAGACACCTGTGTAAACATCCGTAATCGCGATGCCTGCGCGCTGCGGCTGCCCGTCAGGCTCGCCGGTGATCGACATCAGCCCAGACATGCCCTGAATGATATAATCATAGCCGGCGCGGTGCGCATAAGGCCCCGTTTGCCCGAATCCGGTGATCGAACAATAGATCAACCGCGGGTTCACCTCGGCCAGGCTCGCATAGTCGAGGCCGTATTTCGCGAGGCCGCCAACCTTGAAGTTTTCGATAAGTATGTCAGCGTCCGCCACCAGCTCGCGCACCTTCGCCTGCCCTTCAGCAGTGCGAAAGTCGAGCGATATGCTCGACTTACCACGGTTGCAGGAGTGAAAGTAGGCCGCCGATGTGTCGCCTTCGCGTTCGACGAAGGGAGGGCCCCACTGGCGCGTATCGTCGCCTTGTGGTGCCTCAACCTTGATGACATCGGCCCCCAAGTCAGCCAGCGTTTGGCCAGCCCACGGGCCCGCCAGAATGCGTGCTAGCTCGACAACTTTAACTCCTTCAAGCGGCGCGCTCACAGGCTTAGTTGCCCAGCTGCGCGTCGATCGCTTCTTTGAGCTTGGTGTAGTTGTTGCCTGCAATCAGCTCGCCGTTCACGATGAAGGACGGCGTTGACTCGATGCCATGCTCGTCGCCGTTTTTCTGAAACCACGCAACAAGTGATTGCGCTGATGCCTCGTCTTCAAGGCAAGCGTCGATCGCAGCAGCGTCAAGCCCTGCAACGCGGCCGATCTTGCGCAGCCCATCGGCGATTTTGACAGGGTCGCCGTCGCCAAGCCAGTCGCGCTGGCCTTTATGGATCAGGTCACTGATGCCAAAGAACTTGTCCTTACCGCCACAGCGCGCGATCATAGAAGCCCAAAGGCCGATCCTGTCAAAGTAGACTTCGCGGTAGGTGTAGTGAATCTTGCCAGTGTCGATATAGTCAGCCTTCAACTTGTCATAACTTTCGACGTGAAACGCCGCGCAATGCGGGCAGGTGTAGGAGCTATACTCAAACACTTGAACAGGCGCGTCTGCGTTGCCCAGTGTCATCTCTTCTACAAGCGGCAAATCGGCAGCAGCCTCATCTGTCGCTGTCTCTGTTGTGCTATCGTCTGTGCTCATGGTTGCCTGCTCGGACGTGGCGCCAGTTGACGTGTAGTAAAAGGCGCCGAGGCCCAAGATAGCTGCAATCGCAAGCGCGATGATGGTCGTGGTGCGGTTCATGGAGGTTACTCTCTGTTTATCGTTTGTGTTTGGATAAGACGTTTTGACCAAGGGCTGCAAGCGCTTCACGCAAACGTGCATCCCCGATCTGCGCAGCTCGCGCCGCGACTTCGCGCACAATCTCGGGGTCAGCGGCCTTTGCGGCGGGCGCTTTCTTGCGGTGCACAAAGTCAACTTGCCCCTCGGCAAAGCCCGTTGAATGCGTCTGGGTGATACGGATACTGGAGATCGCGTTATAGCCGTAAGTCGCGTTGACCTTCTCGCGCAGCTTCACTTTTTGCATCTCGAGAAGCGGCGCATTCGCCCCCGTAGTCAGCAAGCACAGCGTCGCGCCGAGGCCGCCTTTGCCATAGCTCACTTCAACCGGACGGCTGATCGCGGCAATGTCGGCACCGGCAATTTCTTCCCAATGGGTCAGAAGCCGCGCAACAGCAAAGCCGCGCGTCTGGGTCGCAGTCTTGATCTGCCCTCCCATCAACGAGACAGCACGCTTGAAGCCGCGTCCGCGCTTGCTGTGGTTGCTGTGTGTGCCGTGGCTTGCTTCTTTTTTCATGGCAGCCATGTTACTGCCCAGCGGCTGCAAAGCACAGCACAGAAAATGAACAAGGTATAAACAATGCGTGAGAAAGCATCAGCGTCTGACTTGCTCGCTTGGTATGACGCCAATGCGCGGGTGCTGCCGTGGCGCGTGAGCCCGTCAGACGGCGCGGCAGGCCTGCGCCCTGATCCATACGCTGTCTGGCTGTCCGAGGTGATGTTGCAGCAAACAACTGTCGCCGCCGTAAAGGCCTATTTCACGCGGTTTATGCTGTTATGGCCAACGGTTGAAGCTTTGGCAGCCGCGCGCGACGAAGACGTGATGGCCGAATGGGCTGGCCTTGGCTACTACGCTCGTGCTCGCAACCTGCTCAAATGCGCGCGCGAAGTTGCCGCTATGGGCGGCTTTCCCGAGACGCGAGAGGGCCTGCAAAAGCTCCCCGGCATCGGGCCTTACACATCCGCAGCGATTTCCGCCATCGCTTACGACGCACCGGAAACCGTGCTTGATGGCAACGTCGAGCGCGTCATGTCGCGGCTGTTTGCGGTGCTTGAGCCGCTGCCTGATTCGAAAGAGGTCCTGCGCGGCCACGCCGCCAGCTTGACGCCTTTAAGCCGTGCCGGAGACTACGCCCAAGCTGTGATGGACCTGGGTGCAACCGTCTGCACACCACGCTCGCCAACCTGCGGCCTCTGCCCGTGGCGCGCGCCCTGCTTGGCCCGCGCTCAGGGCGTTGCGGAAACCTTGCCGCGCAAGGTGCCCAAAAAGCCCAAGCCCACGCGGCTTGGCATCGCCTATATCGCGCGGCGTGCCGACGGCTCTTGGCTCATGGAGCGGCGGCCCGACAAGGGCTTGCTTGGTGGCATGCTCGGCTGGCCCGGGGCTGCTTGGGGTGAGGAGCGCATCGCCGCGCCGCCGCTTGAGGCCAACTGGCAAGCCCTCACGGAAGAGGCCCGCCACACCTTCACGCATTTTCACCTGCGGCTTGATGTGCACATCGCACATTTGCCTGAAAACACGCAGGTTGACGGGCTTGAGTTCATCCCCAAACACGCCTTCAAGCAAAGCGCCTTGCCCACAGTCATGCGAAAGGCGTTTGACCTCGCGCAAAGCGCGTTCGACAATAGCCTGTGAAAGTGACGCCGTAACACGTGAGTCGAGGTTCCCATGCTCAACGCCGAACAAACCGCCCAGCTCAGCCGCGCCCTGCCTTTCTGGCTGTCGCTTCTGCTTATCCCGCTCGCTTGGATCGGGGCTTTCTATGGCGGTTGGACAGTCATTCTGCTGCCTGTCGCAACGTGGTATCTCTTCTCTGGCCTTGATGCCATTCTCGGCCTCAATCTCGAAAACTCCGACCCGAGCATCGCCGATGAGCACCTCACAGTTTACGCGATGATCACCAAGCTTTGGGTGCCCGCGCAGTTTTTCACGCTGTTCGGCCTGCTCTACTACGTGCCCCGCGCCGAGCACCTTGGCACGCTTGAAACCATCCTGCTGTTTCTTGGCGTTGGCGTGCTCACAGGCACGATCGGCATCAACTACAGTCACGAGCTGATGCACCAGAAAAACAAGCTTGAACGCTGGCTTGGCGACATCCTGCTGTCGATGGTGCTCTACTCGCACTTCCGCAGCGAGCATATGCTGGTGCATCACCGCTACGTCGGCACGCCGCGCGACGCCGTGACAGCGCGCTACAACGAAGGGTTTCACCGCTTCTTCCCGCGTGTTCTGCGCGAGAGCTACCAGTCAGCCTTCAAGGCCGAGGCCGACATGCTCGCCCGCAAGGATTTGCCGTGGAGCGACACGCAAAACCCGTTCTTCCGCTACTGGGCGCTGCAGGGCGGTATGTTGTTGCTCGCGGTTATTCTCGGCGGCTGGCTCGGCCTCGCGCTGTTTCTCTGGCAGGCGTTCATAGCCGTCTGGCAGCTTGAACTGGTCAACTACGTTGAGCACTATGGCCTCACCCGCAAACACCTCGGCGAGGGCAAATACGAGCACGTGATGCCACACCACAGCTGGAACGCGGCCCATAAGGCGAGCAACTGGTTGCTGATCAACTTGCAGCGCCACTCTGACCACCACTACAAGCCAGACAGGCGCTTTCCCTTGCTGCAAAACTACTCCGAGGCGCAGGCACCGCAGCTGCCGTTTGGCTATCCGATCATGACAATGCTGGCGATGGTCCCGCCGCTCTGGCGCGCACGGATGAACCCGCGCGTGCAGCGTTGGCGCGAGATGTATTACCCAGAAGTGACCGACTGGAAAGCCTACAACAAAGGCACTAACCCGCTGCCAAGGTGACGCTACTTCTTGCCGTGCTTCTTGAACTGTTTGATAACGCGGCCAAGGGTTTTGTCCTTGGCTTTTCGAGCGCTCAGGCTTTCGGAGTTGAACGCGTCTTCCGCCACCAGCTTTTTCCAACGCCCTAAGCGTGCTTCGTCAATCTCACCCGCTTCCAAAGCGGCTTTCACGGCACAACCCGGCTCGCTCTCATGGGCGCAATCGCGAAAGCGGCATTGCGTGGAAAGCTCCTGCAAGTCGGCAAACACATCGCCCAGGCCGCTCGCGACATCTGTCAGTTGCAGCTCGCGCATGCCCGGCGTGTCGAGCACGTTGCAGCCGTTTGGCAGCATGTGAATTTGGCGGCTCGTTGTTGTGTGTCGCCCCCGCGCGTCGTCTTCACGGATGGCTTGTGTCTCAATCTCCAGCCCCCCGTCAACATCACTGCCCAGCGCGTTTGTCAGCGTTGACTTGCCCACACCGGACGAGCCCAGAAACGCGACAGTCTTGCCGGGCTTCACCCACTCGGCGAGCTTGGCCAATGGCTCCTCGCCACGCGCGTCAATCGCGATAACAGGCACCCTGTCGGAGATCGCTTCAGCACGCGCGATATAGCTTTCGACATCGTCGCACATGTCAGCCTTGGTGAGCAAAATGACAGGTTGGGCCTCGTCTTCAAAGGCCAGCGCAATGTAGCGCTCAAGCCTTGCAACGTTAAAATCGTCGTTGCAGGAGGTGACAATGAACGTCGTATCAAGGTTTGCGCCGATCATCTGCACAGCCCGTACGCGCCCCGGGGCGCGCCTCTTGATCAGGTTCTTGCGCTCAAGCACAACGCTCGCAGCCACATCCTCAAGATCAAGCAACAGCCAGTCACCAACCGTTGCGTCATGGCGCGGCGGGATCAGCTTGTCTATGCCCTCGCCGACAACCTGATGCGCGCTGCGGTGCACCTGTGTCACCCGCACGGGCGGCGTCTTGGCGAGCGTGTCTGCGTCTGTCTGCTGGGCGAAAAACGGCTGCCAGCCGAGCCGCTCAAGCATGCTGAGCTTGCGCGCCTCGGGGGCTTTGCCAAGCCCCAACTGTGAGTAGTCTTTCGTCATCAAGCCCATGCTTTCCAAGCTGCGTTGCGCCCTGTCTAAAGCCTTTCGCACCACAAAAAAAGGCCCCGCCTCTGGAGGAGAACGGGGCCCAAGTTTAAGTGCCACGGAGTCAGGCCGCAGGCACCGGCGGTGTTCAGTTAAATTGGGTGGCGATCAGTTGCGCATCTCGGCGCGGATCTGCTGGCGGAACAAGTCGATCGGCACGCGCTTGCCGTCTTTCTTGAAGCACCAGTATGTCCAGCCGTTGCAGCTTGGCGCGCCCTCAAGGTGTGCGCCCACTTGGTGAATGCTGCCTTTGATGTCGTCGCCGATCAGCGTGCCGTCAGCGCGCACCTTGGCTTTGTGACGGCCATTGAGGCTGTAAAGCTCTTCGCCCGGGCGCAGCATGCCGCGCTCGACGAGTTGGCCGAAAGGCACCCGTGGCTCGGCGCGTTTGCTCACGCTGACTTGCAGCGCTTCGCGGTCAAACTTGCGCACATTCGCGATACGTTTGGTGGCAACCTTGCGGTATTCTTCTTCGCGCTCGATGCCGATAAAGTCGCGGCCCAGCATCTTGGCAACTGCGCCTGTTGTGCCCGTGCCAAAGAACGGGTCAAGCACCACATCGCCAGGGTTTGTCGAGCCGACAAGAACGCGGTGCAACAGTGACTGCGGCTTTTGTGTCGGGTGGGCCTTGTCGCCGTTTTCATCTTTCAGGCGTTCACCGCCGTTACAGATCGGAAGCACCCAGTCAGAGCGCATCTGGATGCCCTCGTTGAGCGCCTTCAGGGCCTCATAGTTAAACGTGTATTTGCTGGTTTCGGTTTTGCCGGCCCAGATCATCGTCTCATGGGCGTTGGTAAAGCGCTTACCGCGGAAGTTTGGCATCGGGTTTGACTTGCGCCAGACCACATCGTTCAAAATCCAGAATCCCTGATTTTGAAGCTCGGCCCCCATGCGGAAGACGTTGTGGTAGCTGCCGATCACCCAGATCGCGCCGTTCGGCTTGAGCAGGCGGCGCGCGGCGGCAAGCCATTCGCGGGTGAATTTGTCGTAGACTTTGAAGCTGTCGAACTGGTCCCAGTGGTCGTCAACCGCGTCAACCTTGCTGTTGTCGGGGCGGTGCAAGTCGCCCTTGAGCTGAAGGTTGTAGGGCGGGTCTGCGAAGATAAGATCAATGCTCTCTTCCGGCAGCGCGTTCATGCGCTCGATGCAGTCGCCATCAAGGATGGTGTTCAGAGGAAGTGCCACAGCACTTTTCTTCGTCGTTGTTTTCGTTTTCATAGTCCGCCTCATCTTCGGTGCATTTTGCACTCGCTTGTTGAGGACTAGGATGATTCATCGGCGATTCGCGGTCAAATTCTTTATTGAATCAACCACTTACATTTTTTTGTTGATACAAGATATTGTGTACCGGTTTGAACGAACGTCTATGGTGTGGGGTTACGCCCAGATTTTGCAAAGCCAATCTGTGACTTTTTGAAGGGTATCCCGCGTTCGTCTCCCAGCCGTAGCCAGGGTAGTGTTGCGCCAATGTCGACATGACATAATCTCGCCTGATTTTGGCCACAATTGAAGCCGCAGAAATGCTCACTGATTTGCTATCGCCCTTGATGATGGCCTCTGCCGAGGTCGTCAGACCCTTGGGGATCAGGTTTCCATCAATCAAACAATGGTCTGGCGGCGTGAGCAGCCCCGCAACCGCGCGTTCCATCGCCAGATGAGAGGCGCGCAGAATGTTGATCTCGTCAATTTCCTCAACACTCGCCTCCCCGATGCTCACCTCGGCATTGGCCATGATCGCCGCGCACAAAGCCTCGCGCCGCTTCGCGCTCAGCTTCTTGCTGTCGTTCAGCCCTTCGGGAATGTTGCTGATGTCCAGAACCACTGCGCAAGCCATAACCGGCCCCGCGAGCGGCCCGCGGCCCACCTCGTCAACACCGGCGATGCGTTTGTAGCCACGCTCAAGCGCGGCCTGCTCGTAAGAATAATCAGGGCCTGTCATGCTGCCAGATGACAGACATGACAGGCCCCGTTCAAGCCCTAATGTGTTTTGCTTAGTGGCGGCTCATGCGGTAGCCGAACAGGCGCAGGCAGCGTGGTGCAAACCCGTTGCGCACTTTGCCACGTGTCTTCACCCGCACAGAACACTGCTGCGGCAGGCGGTTTACAGCGCGGTAGTTGTTTTGCAGACAGCGGCGCCCGAGAAAGCGAACATTGCCTTGGCGCGTATGAACTTTGCGCAAGCAATGCGACGGCAACACATAGCGACTCACACGGTGTGGCAGCGGGCGCGGATGAATAACCTGCGGGTCGCGCACATGTGGCCTGACGTCTCGTGGCTTATGCGGCTGCACAATACCCCTGTCCTGGTGATCTCGGTTGTTTGCATCCGCAATCGCGGTGCCGAGCAATATGAAGCCGGCAATCCCGAGAAGGGCTTTGTCGCGGTCACGGCTGCCCGCAAATGAAGGCGAGGCCGTCAGCGTTGTGAGCGCGATGGAAGAAGCGATGATAACAGCAATGAATTTACGTGACATGGGGCAGATCCTTTTTGTTGGTTTGGCCGATCCCTAGCAAAGCAATCAGCGATAAGCCCAAACTCGGTCTTCCCTCAAAGTCAGGCAATAACAGCCCACCGCTATCCGATAACACGCACTCCCTCCCCCATTGGATATTGTATAACAGACCCGAAAAGCGCAGATTGCTGGCATGAAAAAGCTCATACTCATAACTGCCGCTCTGGCCATGCTCGCAGCCCCGCTTCAAGCGGCTGACTGCTTTGCCGACTATAAAGCCAAGCGCAATGACCCGCTCAAACTCCACTATGGCGTTGCCCGTATCAGTGGTGCCTGCAACACAGCCTCCGCCAAAGGCGAGCTAGCCTTGCGCCTGCGCGCCGACGGGTGGACACTGCTCAACGTGCTCTCCGTCTTCGACGCGAGCGGCCTGGAAGGGAGAAAGCCGAGTGCCGGAAACTACTACCTCCGTTACTGACAGTCTGGGCAGCCCAAGCCGCACAGTTTATCTTGGCATCGCCGCGATCGTGGCGATATTGCTTGTCGCTGCCATCGTGTTGTTCTTCACATTGCCCGACGCCAACGCCTTTAACGCGCGCGTCGAACAGCTCTTTGTCGAGAATGACGATCTGACAGCTCAGGCCGAAATCAAACTGCTCGAAATTCTCGCGCAATCCGGCACAGCCTTCTCCGACACGCTCGCAAGCTACCGGATGGTGATCTTCGTTCTGCTGGTGTTCGCGGCAAGCATGCTGATCGCGGCTTTCGTGTTTCTCGTTCTGCTCTCGGCCTTCGCGCGCCGTATGGCCGCGGTCGAGCGTTCCGGCATTCAAGTCAACTCGCTTCTCATCAGCCGCGAAGAAAACGCCGTCTACCTCAACAACATGGGCTTCACGCTTACACCCGCCGCGATGGAAACACTCTCGGTGCTCGCCGAAGCCCGCATGGACGACGACATCATGACAGGCGCCGAACTTGAAGGCGTCATTTCAGGCCGCCTCGCCGCCGACTGCGACGAAGCCGCAGGTGCCACCCGCATCAAACGCCTGCGCGACTCTTTAGGCAATCAGCTCGTCTCCGAACTGCTGGTCAAAAACATCGCCCGCCGCGGCTATATCCTCAGCATCGACAAAGACGTTATCCAAGTCCTCTAACCCTGCACCCAGCCCGCTCTTTCTCGTTGTTCAAAATATCCTGGGGGTCTGGGGGCAAAGCCCCCAGCCAGTCGGATTTGCGAAAGCAAATTCGAAACCCTTCAAACCGCCGCGCGCAATTTCTCCATCAACGCCGTCAGGTTCTTCTCATAAAGCTCGCCCTTCAAGTGGCCCGCCTCGTCAAAGGCCTCAAAGCTCGCGGCAACAGCAATTTCGGGGCCGTGCACAAACTTCGGTGAAAAGGCATGCATGCATTCGCGCAGCATAACCTGCCCGCGCTCGCCGCCCGCACGCCCAGCCGCCGCCGACATGGTAGCGACAGGTTTGTTCGCCCAAGGGCTGCCTTCGACACGGCTCACCCAGTCCAGCGCGTTTTTCAAAACCCCCGTCAGCCCCTTGTTATATTCAGGCGTCGAGATGATAACAGCATCCGCCTCGGCAATCTGCTTGGCCAAGGCCACAACAGACGCCGGAATGCCCGAAGCCTCCTCACTGTCGCCGTCATAAAGCGGCAGGTTCAGGTTAGCCTCCGTGTAATCAGCCTCGCCGATAAGCCGCGCCGCTTCGCGCAGAAGCGTCCGGTTGGTTGAGCCTTCGCGCAGCGCGCCTGAAATTCCGAGCAGTTTGATCTTCGCCATTTTGGTCTCCAATGTTGTGTTGAAAGCAACTTAGGCATGCTGCCGCGATCCGGCAATTTGCATTGCTGCACATCACCTGTGCGCATAAAAATACCATGCTGGACGGTGGCGCAGCTGACTGCTGCGATGCCGGAACATTCCAATCAAAGGAGTTTCCAGCATGGTCAAGAAAGCAACACGGATTTCACGATTTGTAGCAGCGGTTGAAGGTCAACCTGTCGTGGTCGTCCTCGATGTTCATAAGAAGACCTATTCAGTTGCCCTGTTTTCCAAGGAAGACAGATTAGTAGAAAGCTACACGTGTCCGTCAGGCGAAGCGGCATAGGCTCTTCAGCTGAAAGAGTTGGGTATCAATATCGAGCATGTCGTCTACGAGTCTGGGCCAACCGGCTTCGCACTATCACGAGTTTTGACGGACGCGGGTTTTGAGGTGTCCATCATTGCTGCATCGTGCATTCCTCGCGGATATGCAGCGGCAGCGAGAATGACCGGCTGGATGCGGTTAAACTGGCAACCTATTTCGCACGGGGCTTGCTGCGCCCTATTGCGGTCCCGAAAGTAGACCAAGAGGGCTATCGCGCCTTGGTGCGGCGGCGCAAACGGATCGCGGAAAGCCGGGGCAAGATCAAACAGAGGATCAAGGGCTTTCTGTTGGCATCAGGTTTTGATGAACCGGACAGCATACAAAAGTGGTCGCTGGCAGCATCCGCTGACCTGACAGCGCTCGATGTGCCTCCCCAACATCATATGGCGCTGGCATCAATGGTGCGCGAGTATCTGTTTCTGCTTTCAGAAGACAAGATGCTTCGCGCTGAGATCCGCACGGCGACCAAACGGATGCATCCCGAACCCTACAAGCGCCTGACCTCGGTCGTCGGGGTTGGGGAAACCGCTGCGACAAGCTTCTTGGCTGAGTTGTTCTCGCCAGAGCGGTTCAACAGGCCAGAGGAAGTGACCTCGTATCTCGGGTTGGCCCCTGTGGTCAGCCAAAGCGGGGGCAGTGCCGCCCGCGCCAGGATCAGGCCCGTGGGTAAGAAGCGCCTGCGCGGCATTCTGGTCGAAGCGGCATGGCAATGGACGTGGCGCGATCCGGAAGCCAAGGAACTCTACAGTCGACATTTTGCGAAGCATGGGATCGGACAGAAGGCGATTGTTGCCGTCGCCCGCAAGCTCGCAATCAAGCTTTGGCGGCTGGCGGTGGACACACCGCCCGCGTCAATGGGGGATGCTGCGAGCGGGGCTCGGTCGGCATAACCGACAGCAAAAAGGGGCAGCATCCCCATCAACCGGCGCGTACCGAAAACGGTACTTGGTGACCTCTCAACAGATAGGCACGAATAAGAAAAGGCTTACGCAAAGCCGGTGAACAGTATTGGTCTGGCTCTAAGTGACAGTGCTATAGCGCTGGCAGCGTGCAACTTATGTCTTGCGGCTGGTTTTTTTGGTATTGGTCGCCCTCAAATCTGGCCCTATAGCACCAAACAGATTGCGCTATGTTCGCTTAAATTTTGATGGGAGAGTGCTATGATCCGTTGGGCCGTGATTTTTAGAGACAAACCGGAAATGTTGAACATCCGAGCAGATAGATCGCGCCGCGATGCTCATGTGGCCTATGCCAAGTCCCATCCAGAATTGCTTATTGGTGGTGGGTTGAAGCCGGATACTAACGCTGAATTCTGTGGTGCGCTTTGGATTGTTGAAGCAGACAAACGTGATGACGTCGAAGCTCTGGTGCGCGCCGACCCATTCTTTGTGGAAGAACACAGGCAGTACGAAATCTTCACGTGGGGCAAAATTCTGGAAGACCAAACTGTCACATTGTGAATGATGACTGATTGAAAATCGTCCACATAAGAAAAGCCCCGCCAAATGGCAGGGCTTTTCCGATCACGTTTTAACGCGCCTTAGTTTGTCGGAATGATCACGATCTCGACACGGCGGTTTTGCTGGCGGCCTTCTGGTGTCAGGTTTGTCGCAACAGGCTGGTCTTCGCCACGGCCAATCGCCTGCAAACGCGAGGTGTTCACACCTTCGCTCGCCAAAACCTGCGTCACAGCCTGTGCGCGGCGCAGTGACAGGTCATAGTTATAGCCCGCATCGCCGACGTTGTCGGTGTGGCCAAGAACTTGCACTGTCGAATTCGGGTAGGCCTGAAGGCTGCCCGCAATGGCGCGGATGTCGCGGGTGATGTCAGAGCGCAGCGAAGCACTGCCCGTCGCAAACAGAATGTCTTGCGCCATTGTCACGATAAGCTTGTCGCCGGTGTTTTCGATGTTTGCACCTGCGCCCATGTCGCGGCGCAAGTCAGCTTCCTGCTTGTCCAGAACCGCGCCCGTTATGCCGCCCACACCCGCGCCGATAACAGCGCCTTTGAGGGCGCCTTCCTTGCTATCGCTGGTGGTGATCGCGCCCAGAACAGCGCCAGCCGCCGCACCAATAAGCGCGCCGTTTTTGGTTTTCTTGTAGGGGTCATCCTGACCAACCATGCTTGGGTCGGTGCAGCCGGTTACGGCCACAAGAGAAAGCGCGCAAAGAGCGCCGGTGAATTTGGTTACTGGTGTCATTCTATGCCTCATTATTGTCCGCCACTCGTGTTGGCGGCGTCGCAGGACAGTATATGCTAAAACGCGCCCTGTCCAAACATGCACAAGCGCGTGATCGGCAGCTATTCGCCCATGCAACTTGAAGGGTGAACAGGGCACGCGAGCGGCGTTCATCCCTAGTCTACAAGGCTCTCCTCACGCGCGCTTTCCCAGGCAAGCAGCGCACGCTTCACAGGGAGGCCCCAGTGGTAGCCGCCCAAAGCGCCCGACTTTCGCAACGCACGATGACACGGGATAAGCCAGCTCACAGGGTTGCGCCCTACAGCCGTCCCGACCGCGCGCACAGCACGCGGTTTGCCAATCGCGCCCGCGATCTCGGAGTAGGTTGTCACATGGCCCGAAGGCACCTGCAAAAGCGCCTCCCAAACCTTGATCTGGAAGGGCGCGCCGATCAGGTGCAGCGCCGTCTCGCCCTTCTGCTCGAAGGCTGCATTGACCCATGGTTCAAGCGTCGCCTTGTCTTGCACAAACCGCGCCTGCGGCCAACGGCTGCGCATGTCGTCCATCGCCGCTTCCGGCCCCGTTTCCGCGGCAAAGGCCAGCCCGCAGATGCCCTTTTCAGTGCCCATCACCAAGGCGCTATCAAACGGGCTGTCAAACCACGCATAGCTGATCGTCAGCCCTTCGCCCTTGCGGGCAAACTCGCCCGGGCTCATCGCCTCCCAGCGCAGAAAAAGGTCGTGCAGACGCCCCGAACCCGACAGGCCCAACTCGTTGGACACCTGTAAAGTTGTCATGTGTTTTGCCAGCATTTCCTTTGCCTGACCAAGTTGCAAATACTGCTGATAGCGCTTGGGCGAGACGCCGACCCAGCTTGAGAAAAGGCGTTGAAAATGCGCCGCACTCATCTGCATTTCTGCCGCCAAGCCTTCCAGCGACAAAGGCTCTTCAGCCGCGTCGATCACATCCAATGCACGCCGCATCATCTGATAATGATACTGGCCTTCGTGGTCTTGCATGGTCATGGCACGTCTCTCCTTTGCGTTAACCCTACCCAAGCACAGCCCCCCGTGCGACCCGTTTCATGCGCAAATGTTGCGCTTGCGAAAATAGTGGTCGGAAGGCATACCCGCACCATGGCAAAGCAACTCGACTATCATACCATCCGCGAGATTTTCACGCGCTTTCAGGAGGCCGACGCCGCCCCTGTCGGAGAGCTTGACCACGTCAACGCCTATACCCTCGTTGTCGCCGTCGCCCTATCGGCGCAGGCCACTGATGTTGGCGTCAACAAAGCCACCAAGGAGCTGTTCAAAATCGCCGATACGCCCGAGAAAATGCTCGCGCTCGGCGAAGAGGCTGTGATCGAACACATCAAGACAATCGGGCTTTACCGCAACAAGGCCAAAAACGTGATCAAGCTCTCGCGCATCCTTGTTGAGGAGTATGGCGGCACTGTCCCCAACTCGCGCGCAGCCCTTGTTTCCCTGCCCGGAGTGGGGCGCAAGACGGCCAATGTCGTGCTCAACATGTGGTGGCATTACCCCGCTCAAGCCGTTGACACACACATCTTCCGCGTCGGCAACCGCTCGGGTATTTGCCCCGGAAAAGACGTCGACGCCGTCGAGCGCGCGATCGAAGACAACATCCCTGTTGATTTCCAACAGCACGCCCATCACTGGCTCATTCTACATGGCCGCTATCACTGCAAAGCCCGCAAGCCATTGTGCGGCACCTGCATCATTCGCGATCTCTGCGCATTTGAGGAAAAGAACCTATGAAACAGTATCAAGTCGTCGGGATCGGCAACGCAGTCGTTGATGTGATCACCCAGTGCGATGACAGCTTTCTTGAGCAGATGGGTATCGAGAAAGGCATCATGCAACTCGTCGAGACAGAGCGCTCCGAGCAGCTTTACGGCGCGATGGACAGCCGCGTTCAAACACCTGGTGGCTCAGTAGCTAACACGATAGCGGGCATCGGCAGCCTCGGTTTGAAAACAGGTTTCATAGGCCGCGTGCGCGACGATGCACTTGGCCAATTCTACGCCGACGCGATGGCAAAGGACGGCACCGACTTCGTAAATGCACCCGTCGCCGGCGGCGAACTTCCGACATCGCGCTCGATGATCTTCGTCTCGCCCGACGGTGAACGCTCGATGAACACCTACCTCGGTATTTCCGCCGAGCTTGGCCCTGAGGACGTTAGCGAAGATGTCGCCGCCGGGGCCGAGATCGTCTTTCTCGAAGGCTACCTGTTTGACAAGGACAAAGGCAAAGAGGCCTTCATCCGCACGGCCCGCGCCTGCCGCGCCGCTGGTGGCAAAGCCGGTATCGCGATCTCCGATCCGTTCTGTGTCGAGCGCCACCGCGCCGATTTCGTCAGCCTGATCGAAAACGAAATGGACTACGTGATCGGCAACGAAGCCGAGATCCGCTCGCTCTATCAGGACAATGACCTGGAAGCAGACTTGGCACGCGTCGCCGCGGTCTGCCCGCTGGTTGTCTGCACCCGCTCGGGCGACGGCGTCAGCATTGTGCAAAACGGTGTGCGCACCGACATTGCTGTTGAAAAAGTGGTGCCCGTCGACGCGACAGGCGCGGGGGACCAGTTCGCAGCGGGCTTTCTGTTTGGCCTCTCGAAAGGCCTCGACATGCAGACATGCGGCCAGATGGGCAATGTCTGCGCCGCCGAGGTGATAAGCCACGTCGGCCCGCGCCCCCAGCAAGACATGCGCGCGCTCTTTGCCAAGCACGGCCTGCCCACTTAAGGGCGCTCTCTGGCAGGCAACCGGTGGAAACACTCTCGATGCTTATTGCTTGCCAGAGAGGCTACGTCTCCTTGGGCGGTCATCGGCTTCCCAGCCTGTACCGCACCAAATAGAAAACCCGATCAAGGTTAACAAACCCTTGCATCTTCTTGGCAAAAATATCCTCGCCGAAGGCGTTTCAACCTTACCTCAGGCGCATCACTCGCCAAGTTTGGCATGCACCTCGTCAAGGTCGATCTCGCCAATCGGCATCTTGTTTGACGGGTCAGCAAAGTCATATTTGAAGAGGTCAAAGTCGCGCTTGAAAATCTCGTAGACGAGATGCATCGACAGATCATCAAAGTAGTCCTCAACAGGGTGCAGGCGCTTTGGCCCGTGCCCTTCAGACTCGTTAAACCGCGGGATCGTCTTCAAGTTCACTTTATGAGGTGTCTTGATCGCCTTCAAAACGTCGGCCATCCCCTCGTTGAACTGCTCGGTCCAGAAAATCTTGTCATAGCGGCCACCGTTGGCGATGAACGTGCTGACATGGCCCGACATCGCTGACCAGTGGATATCTGGGTCCATCGGGCGGCGCCATCTGATGGTGTCGCGCGCAAACAGCAAAAAACGGCGGAAGCTTTGGATCTGGTCAAACTCTTGCTTGCCGTCATCCCCGCCCACTTCGATCCCGTATTTCTGGATCAGGAGCGGCACAAGGTTGCCACGGTAGCGGCGGCCATTGCGCTGGATGCCGCAAATCTTGTCAAAGAAGCTCGACAGAATGCGCGTGTAAGGGTTGCGCACACATGTAAACGCATAGGAGTTGTGAGTCTTCACGTTGGCCTTGATAAGCGGCTGGCTTTCTTCAAGCGCCCACTTGTGCAGCCCGCCTTGAGCATCGTGAATGTCGCCATCAAAAAATTCGCCATGGTCGGAATAATACATGATCTGCCCGATCGTCGAGCAGGCGCATTTCGGCACGACGCGGTAAACAACGCTTTCACTTTCGGTCATCCAGGTGCCTGGGAAACCCATAATAAACTGCCTCCTGTTCGGCTCATCGCGGTTTTAGCCGAGAATTATTAAATAAAACCAATTTATTCCTGTTTATTCAACGGCAGTTCACCTTTATCAAGTAAACAATAGCGCAATCTAGGGGTAAACGTTTCTGAAATGGCAAAAATCGCTTTCATATTGCTTTGCCACAAAGACCCAGAGGCGATCATCAAGCAGGCAGAACGCCTCACAGCTGTGGGCGACTATATGTCGATCCACTTTGATGCGCGTGCAAACCCCAAGCATTACCAGATGATGCGCGACGCGCTCGACAGCAACCCAAATGTCACATTTGCCAAGAAACGCCTGAAGTGTGGCTGGGGCGAGTGGAGCCTTGTGCAGGCCTCGCTCAATGCCGTTGAGGCCGCGGTTGAAGCCTTCCCGCGGGCCACGCATTTCTACATGCTGTCCGGCGATTGTATGGCGATCAAATCAGCCGAATATGCGCATGACTTCCTTGATCGCGCCGATGTCGACTATGTCGAGAGTTTTGACTACTTCAAAAGTGACTGGATCAAGACCGGCATGAAAGAAGAGCGGCTGATCTACCGTCACTTCTTTAACGAACGCACGCAGAAGCGGCGCTTTTATGCGGCCTTCAACCTGCAGCGCAAGCTTGGCCTCACCCGCAAAGTGCCTGACGACATTCAAGTCCAGATCGGCAGTCAGTGGTGGTGTTTGCGCCGCCGCACAGTTGAGTGGATCCTTGATTTCACCAAGCAGCGAAAAGACGTTATGCGCTTTTTCCGCACCACGTGGATTCCCGATGAGACGTTCTTTCAAACGCTGGTGCGGCACCTTGTTCCCGAGGATGAAATCGAAACCCGCACGCTGACATTTTTGATGTTCACAGACTACGGGCTGCCCGTGACGTTTTACAACGATCACTACGATCTGCTGCTCAGTCAGGACTATATCTTTGCGCGCAAGATCAGCGTTGAGGCGAAAGAGCTCAAGCGCCGCCTCGGCCTTCTCTACGCCACCCGTGGTTGGGACTTCAAAATCTCCAATGAGGGGGCGAGCCTGTTCAAGTTCCTGACCAACAGGGGCCGCACGGGCCGCCGCTTTGGCCTCAGGTTCTGGGAGAACGAAGGCTCGCTGGGCCGTGAGCGCGAGTTGCTCATCATTGTCAGCAAGAAGTGGCATGTCGCCAAGCGGCTTGTCGAGCGGATCCGCACGATGACAAATGTGCCCTGCATCGAATATCTGTTCAATGAAGACATCGCCGGGCTGCCCGACTTGGGCGGCATCCAGTCAACCATGGACAAGCGGCACAGGCACCGCCGCGCGCTGATGCGGATGCTGTTTGACTACTACGAAACCGACAAGCTGGTGATCTGCCTTGATCCCAGCAACCTTGACCTGCTCAACGACTTTTGCGCAGACCGCGCCAAGACGAGGATTCTCGAAGTTGACTGCCACTTTACCGACGAATACCTGACAGGCCACGCTATGCGCGTTGGCCTTGCGGGCGAGAAAACACCGCCCGAAACGCTGGAGCGCCTGCTGCCAACCATCCGCGCTGACATGGTCTTTGAAAGTGACGAGCTGCGCGATGCCAACTTTGACGAGCACTACCGCATTCGCGAAATGGGCAGCATGGAAGACAACGTCACCGCGCTGTCGAAGTTTCTCGAAACCAGCCCCGAGAAGGCTCACGAGATCGCCAATATCGATTATCTGTTTGCTGACTGATCTTGCTTGCCCCGACGCGGCACTTGCCCCATATTCTTGGCCAAACGGCCAGCCCGCACAAGGAACACCCAAATGACAACTCAAGCTCCCGAAACCAAGATCGTCGATAAAATGCGTTTTGCCTGTGATGGCGGCGAAGGCGGGCACCCGCGCGTCTGGCTGCAAATCCCGAGCGAGCATGGTTGGGTCGAGTGCCCTTATTGCGACTGCAAATATGTCCACAAGGACTTTGAAGGCAAAGTCTGAGCCCGCCAAATTTTGCGCAAGAAACGGGTCGCCTCAGGGCGGCCTTTTTGTTTGTCTGGCCTCCAAAAAGGAGACTGCCATGACAGTATATCACGGAATGCCCCAGGCTAACGCCGACGCCCTGCGGGCTGGTGGGCCAGACGCCTACGGAGCCGCCGCCGAGCGCGCCATTTCTGACGTCGCAGGCAACCCGTGCCGCTGCTGCCTCAAGCACATTCCTAAGGGTGCCGAGATGCTGATCGCGGCCTATCGCCCGTTCACAGCCCCTCAGCCTTACGCAGAAACGGGCCCTATTTTTCTCTGCGCAACGCCCTGCCAAAACGACAACGCCGCTTTCCCCGAGGTTCTGACAACTTCGCCAGACTACTTGCTCAAAGGCTACTCGCCCGACGAGCGTATCGTCTATGGCACAGGCCAGATAACAGTATCCAGCGAGATCGAAGGCTACGCCTCAGCCCTACTTGCGCGGCCCGAGATCGCCTTCGTTGACGTGCGCTCGGCCCGCAAAAACTGCTGGCAAGTGCGAATTACGCGCAGCTCTTAAGACTTCCCTCTTTATGCGCGCGCCGCAACGTGGCAAACCATAAGCCAAACCTATGGGGAGACGCGCGATGACTGAGTTTGGTAAAGGCTGCCATTTGCACCTGATTGACGGCTCGGCCTTCATCTTCCGCGCCTATCACGCCTTGCCGCCCCTCACCCGCAAGTCTGACGGGCTACCGATTGGTGCTGTCGCGGGGTTTTGCAACATGCTGCACCGTTACGTCGAAGGCAACACAGGCCCCGACGCGCCCACGCATGTCGCGGTGATCTTTGACAAGGGCAGCCACACGTTTCGCAACGAGATGTATGACCAATACAAAGCCAACCGCGAGGCCATGCCCGAAGACTTGCGCCCGCAAATGCCGCTCACCCGCCGCGCCACCGAGGCCTTCAACATCGCCTGCAAGGAGATGGAAGGCTTCGAGGCCGACGACATCATCGCGACGCTGTCCTGCCAAGCCCGCGACGCTGGCGGGCGGGTGACGATCATCAGCTCTGACAAAGACATGATGCAGCTTGTCGGCGACGGCGTTGAAATGCTCGACGCCATGAAAAACCGCCGCATCGACGTTGAAGGCGTCGAAGAAAAGTTCGGCGTTGGCCCAAGCCGCGTAGTTGACGTGCAGGCGCTCGCGGGCGACAGCGTTGACAACGTGCCCGGCGCGCCCGGTATCGGCATCAAAACCGCCGCGCTTCTGATCAACGAATACGGTGATCTCGAAACCCTGCTTGAACGCGCAGGCGAGATCAAACAACCCAAGCGCCGCCAAACACTTCTCGACAATCGCGCTCAGATCGAGCTGTCCAAAAAGCTTGTCACGCTTGACTGCAACACGCCTCTTGAGTTCACGCTGGATGACTTGGAAGTGCGTGACCCCGAGCCAGAGGCGCTCTTGGGCTTTCTGGCCGAAATGGAGTTTCGCACGCTTACCAAGCGTATTGCCGACCAACTCGGCACAGAGGCCCCCGAAATAGTCGAACCGGAAGCCGCCCCCGCCCCCGCCGGCACGCCCGAAGCGCCCTCGTTTGATGACGCCACCTACGAAAAGGTCAGCGACATCGCGACGCTTGAGACGTGGATCAGCCGCATCAACGCGCGCGGCTATGTCGCTGTCGACACCGAGACAACCTCGCTCAACGAAATGGTCGCCGAGCTTGTCGGCATCTCGCTCTGCGTTGACGCGGGCCACGCCTGCTATATTCCGCTGGGCCACAAAGACGGCGAAGAAGGCGCGCTGTTTGGCGGTGCCGGCCTCAAGGAAGGCCAACTTGGTCTGGAACAGTGCCTGACTTTGCTCAAACCCGTCCTCGAAGACGCGGCCGTGCTGAAAATCGGCCAGAACATGAAATACGACGCCAAGATTTTCCGGCGCTACGGCGTCAATGTCGCCCCGTTTGACGACACCATGCTGATGTCCTACGCGCTGCACGCAGGCGAGCACAACCACGGGATGGACACGCTCTCGGAGCGCTATCTTGCCCACACGCCGATCCCGATCAAGTCGCTGCTCGGCACAGGCAAATCCGCGATCACCTTTGACAAGGTCGGCATCGACGCCGCCGTCAAATACGCCGCGGAAGACGCCGACATCACCCTGCGGCTTTGGCAACTGTTCAAGCCACAGCTGCACCACAAGCAAGTGACCTCTGTCTACGAGCGCCTCGAGCGCCCGCTTGCGCCCGTGCTCGCCGAGATGGAAATGCACGGCATCAAGGTTGATCGCGACACGCTCAGCCGAATGTCCAACGCCTTCGCACAGAAAATGGCAGGGCTTGAGGCCGAAATTCACGAAATGGTCGGCCGAAGCTTTAACGTTGGCAGCCCCAAACAGCTTGGCGAAATCCTGTTTGACGAGATGGGCATAGAAGGCGGCAAGAAGGGCAAAACCGGTGCCTACGCAACCGGCGCTGACATCCTCGAAGACCTCGCGACAGAGCATGAACTGCCCGGCTTGGTGCTTGACTGGCGCCAGCTTTCCAAGCTGAAAAGCACCTACACAGACGCCCTGCAAGACCACATCAACCCCGAGACTGGCCGCGTCCACACCTCCTACGTGCAGACGGGGGCCAACACGGGCCGCCTTGCCTCAAGCGATCCGAACTTGCAAAATATCCCCGTGCGTTCCGAAGAAGGCCGCCGCATTCGCGAGGCGTTTATTTCCGAAGAGGGCAAGACGCTGATCAGCCTCGACTACAGCCAGATCGAGCTGCGCATTCTGGCGCATATCGCTGGCATCGACACGCTCAAGCAAGCCTTCCGCGACGGGCAAGATATTCACGCCATGACGGCTTCCGAGATTTTCGATGTGCCGCTTGACGAAATGACGCCAGACATCCGCCGCCGCGCCAAGGCGATCAACTTCGGTGTCATCTACGGCATCTCGGGCTTCGGCCTTGCGCGCAACCTGCGCATCCCGCGCGGCGAGGCGCAGGAGTTTATCAACCGCTACTTCGAGCGCTTCCCCGGGATCCGCGCCTATATGGACAGCACCACCGAGTTCGCCAAAGAGAACGGCTATGTGCAAACACTGTTCGGCCGCAAGATTCACACGCCGGAAATTACCGCCAAGGGGCCGCGCGCAGGCTTTGCCAAACGCGCCGCGATCAACGCGCCCATTCAAGGCACCGCCGCCGACATCATCCGCCGCGCCATGATCAGAATGCCCGAGGCCATCGCTGACCTGCCCGCGAAGATGCTCTTGCAAGTGCACGACGAGTTGATCTTTGAGGTCGAGAACAGCGCCATCGACGAGACAATCGCGACTGCCAAACGCGTTATGGAAGGCGCGGCCGAGCCCGCTGTCAAAATCGACGTGAAGCTGACGGTTGATGCTGGTCAGGGCCAGAACTGGGCCGAAGCGCACTAGCCCGCTTTGCCCGCACCGCACGGCGCATTAAGTTAATTCGGGTTAACCTTTGCTGCGAAAATCGTATGCACGCATGCTGCACGGAGAGCTGCATAGGTAGCTGCATACCGTAGGCACCGCCGTTTTGCAGCGCCTCAGGCCCGTTAACCCTGCCTTACGCTGGCTTTACGCTTCCTTAACCCACGCCGCCGCGTGCTGGCCCGCCCACTTGCCTGTCGCAAGGCAAGCGGTGATCAGATAGCCGCCTGTTGGTGCCTCCCAATCGAGCATTTCACCCGCCGCAAATACGCCGGGTTGGCTTGTCAGCATAAGACCCTCGTCCAGCGCATCAAAGCGCAATCCGCCTGCCGTTGATATCGCCTCGTCAAGCGGGCGCGGGCCTTTGAGCGCAATCGGTAGGCTTTTGAGTTTCTGCGCGACAGAGCGTTCTGCGTCTTTGCCAAACTCGAAGAAAAGCGCGCGCTTCACAGCCGGGATTTTCAGCCGTTTCAAGGCATTTGACACACTCTGCTTGCCCGCCTTTTTGAGCCGTGCCTCTATGTCTTCAAGCGAGGCTTTCGGCATCAGATCAAGCTGCAACTGCGCCCCCTCACGGAGCGCTTTGGACACCGCATAAACACCGCTGCCCTCGATGCCGCGACGGGAAATCACGAACTCGCCAAGGTGCTGCGTATCGCCAGCCATCAAGCGCACAGCCTTCACCGGCGCGCCAAAATGCGGCTCCATATGCTCTGACCAATCCGCTTCAAAACCCATGTTTGCAGGCTGAAATGGCGCGACACTGTCCGCGAAATGCGCGGCCCATGTCCCGTCCGAGCCCAGCCGCGCCCAGCTCGCACCGCCGCAGGCCAGAACAGTAACGTCAGGCGTCAACTCGACCCGCCCTTCAGGCGTTTCAAACGCCGTGCCGCCAAGCCAGCGCCAGCGCGTTTTGAGGGTAACACCCTGCGCATCAAGCCGTTTCAACCACTCGCGCAGAAGCGGCGAGGCCTTCATCACCTCCGGAAATACGCGGCCGGAACTGCCTGTGAAAACGCTTTGCCCAAGCCAATGTGCCCAAGCCTTAACCGACTGCGGGCCAAAGGATTCGAGCATGGGGCGAAGCACATCTGCATGCTCGCCAAACGCAGCGGTGAACGCGTCTTTCGGTTCGTCTTTCGTGACGTTCAAGCCTGACTTTCCGGCCATCAGAAACTTGCGCGCTGGCGATGGTTTCGCCTCGGCGACCGTCACATGCAGGCCCGCGTTTGCAAGTTCTTGAGCGGCCATAAGCCCCGCAGGGCCCGCGCCAATAACCAATGCTTGTTTCATTTTTCAGCCTTGTTGCGAATTTCCACAATGCGGTGCGGATAGGGGATTTCGATGTTGTTGTCTTTTAGCGCATTCCAGATCAGGAATAGCACGTCAGAGGAGAACTTGTTCTTGCCGTCATCCAGCCCGTTGACCCAGAACTCAACGCAAAAATCAACGCCGCTCTCGCCAAATCCGCGCAGCTCGCAATCAGGCGGATAAGGCTTGCTGAGCACGCCTTTGTGCGTCGCGACGGCCTTCTCGACGATATCAGGCACCTTGTTGATGTCAGTGTCATAGCTCACCGAGAAGGGGGCTTCATAGCGGTTTGCGCTGCCGGAATCAGAGTAGTTCACAACCCGCGTGACGATAAAGTCTTCGTTCGGCACGACGATCCAGCGGCCATCAAACGTCTCGAGTATAGCCGCGCGGGCTGTCATTTTGACAATCGTTCCCGCCTCGCCCCCGTCAAGCTCGACGAAGTCGCCAACTGTCGCCTGCCCTTCGAGAAGCAGGATCACGCCGGAGATAAAGTTCGAGGCAATCTTCTGAAGCCCGAATCCCAAGCCAACGCCGATCGCGCCGCCAAGCACAGCGAGCGATGTGAGCGAAATGCCCATGATATTCATCAGCAAAAGGAAGGCGACACCAAAGATTGCCAGCTCGGCCGTCTTGGCGGCAAGTGTACGCGTCGCGGGCGGCAACTCGTGCTGTTTCTCTAGAAAGGCGCTCGACTGATCGTTTGACCAGCGGCCGAGCCAAAACAGAATCGCGCCCGCGATGACGCCCCGCACAAGTGACATCAGCGAGAAGCTGATGTTGCCAAGGCTGATAACCGTCGCTGTCAGCCAGCCACTCGCCAAGTCGAGCAGACCAAGGGCGTAAAGCGCCATGACAGGCAAAAGCACGTAGCGGCCAAGCAGTTTGAGGAACGGATCGCGCAGAATTTCGCGCACCAGAATGCGGGCTGCAAGCAGCAAGAACACACGCTTGCCAAAAGCGATAACAGCGCCCGAGCCAAACAGCGAGCGCGTTACGCTTTCGCCCAACCCCGTGAAAACATAGGCGAGCAGCGGCAGCAAAAGGGGTGTGAAGATCAGTATGAAAAGCCGCACTGTGGCGAAGATGTTTTGCTGTCCGTCTGGCGGCGTCAGCAGTTTTTCAACCCGTGGGCGCAGGTAGCGCGCAGCCAGAACAGCAAGGACATAGGCCGCGATCAGCAGCGCGAACTGCGACCACGCAGCCGGACTCAAAAGCCAGCTTTTCGCCAGGCTCCAGCCTTGCTCAAGATAGCCTAAAACTGTTTGTAGTATCTCTGATTGCCCGTTCATAGCCTTGTCCTTTGACTGCCTTGCAGCCCCTCATGCCCCGTTCGGTGCGCTTTGACAATGCGCTCATGTTGATCTTGCGCAGCGCAAGCGCCGTGCAAACCTACTACACTGACAGGATCAAAGGAGGTACTTTCATGACACTCACATATGAAGAAGACGACAACACCAAAACAGCCACGATCTCTGTTTCAGGAAAAATAGAGCGCGCAGACTACGATGCTGTTCTCGAGCCTATGCAGGCCTTTATCGATAAGCACGGCACTGTCAACTTTATCGAAATTCTCGAGAGCTTTTCCGGCTTTGACCCTTCCGTCATCTGGCCGGGCATCAAGTTTGATTTCGCCAATCTCAAGCACATCCGCCGCGTTGCTGTTGTGTCTGACATCGGGTGGATCAGCCCGCTGACCAAAGCCGCGGGCTACTTCATGTCAACCAAACTTCGGATGTTTGAAATGTCCCAGCTTGAAGAAGCTCGCGACTGGGTCAAATCATCTGCTTGATGCCAGAGATAATCTCGGGTTTGGCGGCCAGCACATCAGCGGCGATCTCGCTGGTGTGGCTTAGCAAGTCGTCGCTCTCGACGATACGGTCAATCAGGCCGAAAGCCAGCGCGTCTGGCGCTGTGATCTTCTGACCGCCCATCAAGACAAGTTTGGTGCGCGCAGGGCCGATAAGCGCGCTCATGCGCTTCGGGTCAGAGGGCTGCGGCAAGAAGCCGAGCTTCATCACAGGGTAGAAAAACTTCGCGTTTGGCACGGCAAGTCGCATGTCACAGGCCAGCGCCATGCCCATGGCGCCGCCCGCGAGCGTGCCGTTGAGCGCCGCGATCGACAGGCCTTCAAAGCGCGCGATCGCGCCTGAGAGCCGCTCCCATATGGGCGACAGGGCAAGGCCTGCACGGGCTTCGTCAAGGTCAGCACCCGCAGAGAAGACTTTCCCCTTGCCTGTCAGCACAAGCACCCGTGCCTCGGAGGCACTTTCAGCGATCTCGGCAAGCTCTGTCAGCATCGCCTCGGTGAGCGAATTGGCCTTCTCCGGGCGGTTGATGCAAACCGTCCAGAGCGCGCCGTCTTTTGTGAGTTCGATCATATCAGGCCAACCGTCTTGCGCAGCGCTTCATCGCGCAGGGCGAGTTCCTGGCCAAGGTGCGCATCGGCTTCTGGGCCGCACATCCACAGCAAAGTGCGCGCGGGCCACTCGGCGGGAATGTGGTCTTCCCAGTTCATCGTGCTAACCGCATTGACGCCGCTGGCCTTGATCTCGCGCTGCATTTGCGTCGCGACAGTGCCGGGCGAAAGGCCCATCACGCGCAGGCCTTTAGAGGCGCCCTCAACATGCGCTGCCTTGGTCAGCATCGCAGCACCTGCCTTTGATGCGCAGTAATGGCTCCAGCCTTCAAGCGCGTTGTGGGCCGCCCCTGAGCTGATGGTAATAATCGTTCCGCCGCCCGCTTTTTGCATAATGGGCATCACCGCGCGCATACCGTAGTAAACGCCCTTCAGGTTGATATCGATAGCATGGCCCCAGTCTTCGGGTTCAGACTCAGCCAACATCGCGACAGGCTCGATCACGCCGGCATTGCCGATCAGAATGTCGAGGCTGCCAAAGCGGCCAACGGCCTTGTCTACGGCATTGCGCACATCGCCATAGCTCGACACGTCACAGGCGACGGCCATCGCGTTTTCACCGATATCGAGCGCGATTTCGTCGATCACGGCTTCGCTACGCGCTGTCAGCACAACATTTGCGCCTTGTGCCGCGAAAAGCCGCGCCGTTGCTTCGCCGATGCCACGGCTTGCGCCCGTGATCAGCACAGTTTTGCCAGTTACAGCTGTCATGTTACTCTCCTGTTTTACCTAAGTCGTAATGCTCTGCTACCGTGACGTCCAGAAAGAACGCCCCTTGACCTGCTCTGCCTGCGCACCGACATTGAAGACAACCGTTTTATGAAGGAACCTTCCCAATGACTTTTCGTCAAACCCTACTCTCATCTGCCGCATTGCTTGTCATAAGCGGCCCGCAAACAGCCTTGGCTGATGTTAACGCTCAAGTCGTCTGGGCTGATTGGAAAGCTTACCTTGAAGGGTTCGGCTATGAGGTTAGCTCGCGAGAAGCCACGTCAGGCGACACGCTCACAGTGTCTGACTTGATCATGTCTATCGACCTTCCCGAAGGCGAGGGCGCCATGTCGATGAGTTTGGGTGAAATGACGTTCACCAACCAGTCTGGTGGCTCTGTTGCTGTTGGTATCGCTGAGAGCCTGCCCATCGCATTCAAGTTCAACACCGAAAAAGACGAGCCTGTTGAAGGCGTGATTGACTACAATAACACCGACCTTTCGATCATCGTGTCGGGCGATCCGAACAACATGACATACACCTACAGCGCGGCAACGCTTGATATGATCATGAAGTCAGTGATGGTCAACGGCACGACGATCCCGATCAATGCCATCAACGTCATGCTCAAAGATATGGCAGGCACTGCGCAGATGAAAACCGGGAACCTGCGCGATGTGACGCAAACTTTCACGGCCGCCAGCATGAGTTACAACGTCGACATCCCCCCGATCGACGGCAACAGCTTCAAGATGGTCGGCACTCTCAACGGGTTGTCGTTTGACGGCACAGGTGCTTACCCGATGGGTGCCGCCGACCCACAAGACCTCGCGAGTATGCTTAAGGCCGGCTTCGCCTTTAAGGGCGGCTTTGCGCACGAGGGCGGCTCAACCAAGCTGAATTTCAATGAAGACGGCAAAGTGACGGAGGGCGAATCCTCCACTGACAGCGGCAGCTTGGCGGTTACTATGGACGCTGACCAGTTGCACTACACGGGCAAAACCAAAGGCCTGCGCTCGACAATGGTTGGCGGCGACTTGCCCCTGCCGATCGAGCTTAACTCGCAAGAAAGCGCCTTTAACGTCAAAATGCCCGTCGCGCCCGGCGATTCGGCTCAAGACTTCGAGTTTGGCCTCCTGCTTGGCGGTTTCACTACGTCTGAAATGCTCTGGGGCATGATTGACCCAACACAGCAGCTTCCGCGTGACCCAGCCACTCTCGAAATCGACTTGGCAGGGAAAGCCAAGCTTCTGCTTGATATGTTTAACCCCAAAGAAGCCGCCAAAATGGAAGATGGCTCAGCCCCCGGTGAAATCGAAAGCATCGATATCCGCACGATTCGCCTCAACGTTGCCGGCGCTGACCTGACAGGCAATGGCGCCTTCACCTTCGACAACTCCGACATGGAAACCATTCCCGGAATGCCAAAGCCCGAAGGCGCGGTTGAGCTCAAGCTCGTCGGCGGCAACGGGTTGCTCGACAAGCTCGTCGCCATGGGCCTTCTGCCGGAAGATCAGGCCATGGGCGCGCGCATGATGATGGGCCTCTTCGCGGTTCCCGGTGAGGGCGAAGACACGCTGAACTCGAAGATCGAGGTAAACGATCAAGGCCACGTTCTCGCCAACGGGCAACGCCTGCGCTGAGCTTTTCTGACGCGTAATCGGGGCGCCAT
Organism: uncultured Lentibacter sp.; assembly: GCA_947497495.1. Classification (GTDB taxonomy): domain Bacteria; phylum Pseudomonadota; class Alphaproteobacteria; order Rhodobacterales; family Rhodobacteraceae; genus Lentibacter. Next base: position 824,461 of record CANMGT010000001.1, on the reverse strand, counting down.
ACAGTGTTGATTCCTGTGTGGCGCCCTTTCCTTTTCCGCCCCATGAGTGCAAACAAGACCCTATGACAAACTCACTTGAAAACCTCACCCAGACCGCGCTTGAGATTGCTCTCAAAGCCGGCGCTGACGCCGCTGATGTGATCACCGTTGAAGGCAAGTCTGTCTCGGTTGATGTGCGGGGCGGGGTGCTTGAACACGCCGAACGCGCTGAAGGCACCGACATTGGCCTGCGCGTGCTCATCGGGCAAAAACAGGCGATCGTTTCATCGTCAAGCACCTCTGAAGCCACGCTGCGTGACATGGCCGAGCGCGCTGTCGCGATGGCCGCTGTCGCGCCGGAAGATCCCTATATCGGCCTCGCTAATACCGCTGATCTCGCCACATCCTGGGACATCGCCGCATACGAAATGTATGACCCTGCGCCAGAGCCAAGCCCCGAGGCCCTGCAAGACGACGCCCGGCGCGCCGAAGCCGCGGCCCTTGCCAATGGCGGGCTATCGCAAGTCCAGTCGGCCAGCGCGGGCTACTCGCAAAACGCTGTTCACCTCGCCACATCGGGCGGGTTTTCGGGCGGCTATCTGCGCACAAGCCGTTCGCTGTCATGCGTTGCCATTGCTGGTACAGGTGCTGAAATGGAGCGTGACTACGACGGCGACGGGCGCATCTTTCAGGCTGATCTGCGCTCTGCCGAAGAGATCGGCGCGCGTGCCGCCGAGCGCGCTGTCGAGCGGCTTTCGCCCAGCAAACCCAAAACAGGCGCTTACCCCGTGCTGTTTGACGAACGCATTTCAAGCACGCTGATCGGCCACCTCCTGTCGGCTGTAAACGGCGCGATGATAGCGCGCGGTTCATCTTGGCTGCGTGATGCTTTGGGCGAGCAGGTCTTGCCGCCCGAGCTTTCAATCGTGGAAGACCCGCACCGCGCCCGTGTCTCGGGCTCGCGCCCGTTTGACGCGGAAGGCCTGCCCACGCACCGCCGCAACATCGTTGAGAACGGCGTTCTGCAAGGCTGGACGCTTGACCTCGCCAATGCGCGCAAACTTGGCCTTTCTTCCACGTCAAACGCCGCGCGCGGTACGGGCTCTGCGCCCTCGCCGAGTGTCTGGAACATCGCTCTCACGCAGGGCCGCAAGCCCCGCGAGGAGCTGCTCAAAGACATGGGCACAGGCTTTCTTGTCACCTCGCTCATCGGCTCGACGATCAACCCCAACACCGGCGACTATTCACGCGGCGCTTCAGGCTTTTGGGTGCAGAACGGCGAGGTCTCCCATGCGGTGAACGAAGTCACGATCGCGGGCAATCTGCGCGACATGTTGCGCACGCTCACCCCCGCCAACGACGCACGCGCGCACCTGTCTCGCGTCGTTCCGTCACTGCTTGTCGAGGGGCTCACTCTTGCCGGAGCATGACCGCGACCTGTTGATAGAAGCCGCCAGAGCCTCTGGCAAAATCGCGACCGAATTCGCGATGCGCCCGCATGAAAAGTGGGACAAGCCGGAGGGTGCTGGCCCCGTCACCGAGGCCGACCTTGCCGTAAACCACTACCTCGAAGATGCGCTGCGAAATGCCCGCCCCGACTATGGCTGGCTCTCGGAAGAAAGCGAAGACACGTGCGAGCGGCTTGGCAAAGACAAGCTGTTCATCATTGATCCGATAGACGGCACCCGCAGCTTTATCGAAGGCGCCAAGACATGGGCGCACTCTTTTGCAGTTGTCGAGAGAGGGCAAGTTACGGCGGCGGTTGTCTACCTGCCCCTGCTCGACAAGCTCTACGCCGCCGCCAAGGGGCAAGGGGCCACGCTGAACGGCGCGCCTATAACAGCCAGCATCCGCCAAGGCCTGTCGGGAGCCGAAGTTCTGGCTGCGAAGCCCGCCTTTGAGCCAAGCCACTGGAAGGCAGGCGCGCCTGACGTCACACGCGCCTATCGCCCGTCACTTGCCTACCGCCTCGCACTTGTCGCCGAAGGCCGTTTTGACGCCATGCTCACGCTGCGCCCTTCGTGGGAATGGGACATTGCAGCAGGTGCCCTGTTGCTTTCCGAAGCAGGGGCGATCACGTCAAACAAGCACGGCGCCGGGCTATTGTTCAACAATGCCGACCCGCGCCTTGCTGGTGTCGTGGCAGGGGGGGCTGGCGTTCATCCGGCCCTACAAGCCGCGTTGAAGTAAAAAAGCCCAGCCGTTATGGCCGGGCTTTTTCAGGGTTTCAAAGCAGTTGGTTCAGCCGAGTTCGTCAGGCAAAACCAGGTTCAGAATGATCGCGATGAACGCTGCGGGCAACAAGCCTGACGTCAACAAAACGCGCGCAGTGTCGCCAAGAAAGACCATCGCGTCCGGCACCTGCTGAAGGCCAAGTCCGACTGACAAGGAAACCGCGAAAATCACCATGTTGCGGCTGTTCCAGTTCACGTCTGAGAGCATAGAAGCCCCCGCTGCCGCGACCATGCCGAACATGACAATCACGCCTCCGCCGAGCACCTGAATTGGCACTGACTGGATGATCGCGCCTACTTTGGGAATAAACCCGCAGATGATCAGGAAGATCGCGCCGATTGTCACAACGTGGCGGCTCATCACGCCTGTCATCGCAACAAGGCCAACGTTCTGGCTAAACGAGGTGTTGGGAAGCGAGCCAAACACCCCTGCAATGGCCGAACCGAGGCCGTCCGCGAATGTCGCACCTGCGACTTCGTCGTCTGTTGCTTCACGGCCTGCGCCGCCTTTGGTGATGCCGGATACATCGCCCACAGTTTCAATCGCCGAGATGATCGCCATCAAGCACATGCCGATGATAATCGCCCAGTTGAGCTCAAAGCCGAACTTGAAAGGCATCGGAGCGGTGAACCAGCCCGCGCGGCCAACGTTTGCAAGGCTCACATCGCCCATTGCAAAGGCAACGATATAGCCAACAATCAAGCCCACCAGAACAGCGGCAACCGAAAGAATACCGCGGGTGAAAAACTTGATGCCGAGTGTAACGAAGATCACAATGCTGGCTTGAAACCAGTTAGAGCCACCGCCCCATGTTGGTTTGGAGCGGTTGAAGTCGCCCGCGCCACCAGCCGCATATTCGATGCCGACTTTGATCAGCGCGAGGCCGATCATCAGAACGATAAGGCCAGTTACCAGCGGCGGAAGCGCAAAGCGGATGCGCCCTACGAAAAAGCCGAGGCAGAAGTGAAAGAACCCGCCTACGACAACGCCTGTCATCAGCCCGGGCAGGCCCGCCGTGCCCGCGCCCGCCATTGCCGGAATCATCACAGGCAAAAAGGCAAAGCTTGTGCCTTGCACGATCGGCAGACGCGCACCTACGGGGCCGAAGCCGATTGTCTGGATCAGCGTCGCGACGCCCGCAAACATCATCGCCATCTGGATAAGGTAGATCAGCGTCGGAATATCAGCGCCCGGCGCGCCAAAGCCGAAGCCCGCGACGCCTGCGATAATTATGGCAGGCGTGACGTTTGAAACGAACATCGCCAGCACATGTTGGATCCCCAGCGGAACGGCTTGCGCCATCGGTGGAGTGTAGTTTGGATCGCGCAGTTGCTCTGGCGTCCCGATTGAACTTTTAGACATGGTGTCCCTCCTTGTTGGGTTCTTCCCGTTGATGCCTGCTTCTTGTTGACAGGTCTTCGATCAGACGCTCACCACGCGGGGTGGATCGAGCCTAAATTCTTCTAGGTTTGGTGTCTCTCCGATGCGGTCAATCACAACGAAAAGCCCCGGCGCGCTGAGCGGTGTCAAAACGCCGTGCCACGTGCCGCGGTGAAAGTTGATGCCTTGGCCCGCGCGCACGATGAACGCTTTGATGTTGGCAGGCTTACCGCCGTCGTCATCGGCCACTGTCACCAGCCAGCTGTCCCGGCTCATCGGGATAAACGCCTGTGAGCCTTCAGGGTGCCGCTCGACCAGATCAAGCGCATAAGGCAGCGTGCGTGGTTCGGCCTGAAACACGCTGATGCCCGCACGCCCGTCTGAGCCAAAGTCAAGCTGGGCCTTGTCGTGCCAACGCCCGCAAAAGCCCGCGTTGATGAGTTTGTCAGGCTCGCCCACGGCTTCCAGAACATCGCCGTAGGGCGCGAAGGCCTCGCGCGTCAGGGGCTCTGCGATGACTTCCGTCATTCGCCCAGCCCCAGTTTCACGTGGCGGTTTACGTCTTTGTAGAGAAGGTAGCGGAACGGCTCATCGCCTGTCGCCACGCAGGCTTGCGGGCAGAAGGCACGCAGCCACATAAAATCACCTGGGCCTACCTCGACCCAGTCCTTGTTCAGCAAGTAGCGTGCCGTGCCTTGCAACACGTATAGCCCGTGTTCCATCACGTGGGTTTCCGCAAAGGGGATAAGCCCGCCTGGCTGGAACGTAACGATGTTAACGTGCATGTCGTGGCGCAAATCTGTCGGCGCAACAAAGCGCGTGGTGCCCCACTTCTCGGTGTTGACCATCAGGTTCAGCGGCTCGTCCTGCTCGCGCGTCACGAAGGCCTCGGGCTTGCTTAAGGCCGGCGCAGCTTCATAGCGTTTGCGCACCCAGTGAAACTGCAGCAAGGCGTCGCTGTCGTTGCGCAGGGCCCAAGCTGCGCCTGCCGGAATATAAGCATAGCTGCCCTCTACAAGCGCGTGCTCTGAGCCGTCAACCGTGAGTCGCCCGCGCCCGCTGGCGACAAACAGAACCGCCTCGGCGCCTGCGTCAGGCTCGGGGGTTTCGCTGCCGCCGTTTGGCTCAACTTCGACAGCATATTGCGCGAAGGTTTCCGCAAAGCCTGTCATTGGCCGCGCGATGATCCAAGCGCGTGTCTTGTCCCAACCGGGCAGAAAACTTGTCACGATATCCCGCATCGTGATCGCGGGGATAAAGGCATAGGCCTCGGTAAAAACAGCCGCGCCTTCGGGGTTGACGCTCTGGTCGGGCAGCCCCCCCAACGGGAAAGCATAACTCATAGGACATCCTCCAGCCTGATCTGCGCGATGCGCTCGACTTGTTTGCAGGCCTCTTCAAACTCAACCTCGGTTGCGTTGCTGATCCGCGCTTCAAACGCCGCGATGATGCCCGCTTTGTCGTGGTCACGCACGGCAATGATAAAGGGGAAGCCATGCTTGGCGACATAGGCGCTGTTGAGCTCGGTAAAGCGTGCGCGCTCGGCGTCTGTCAGCGCATCAAGGCCCGCTGCGGCTTGCTCGCTCGTGCTTTCCGCCGTCAGCCGCTTGGCCGCGGCGAGCTTGCCTGCCAAGTCAGGATGGGCGGTCAGAACGCCCAAGCGCTCCGCGTGGCTGGCGCTGCGAAACATTCGTGCCAGCGCGTTGTGAACACCTGCCGCGCTGTCATGCGCCGCGCCAAGCTCAAGCCCGTGCGCACGCTCGGCGATCCACGCGGAATGCTCGAAGATGCCGCCAAACTTTTCAACGAAGCGCTCACGGCTCATCTGGCTTGGGCGCTCGCGGCGCCCGTGCGGATGAACGCTTGCCCAATGTTCGGCGATCTCGATACGCCGCGGTGTCCAGGCGTCCTCAAATCCTTGAATGTAATCAATGAAGCGCTTCAAACCCGCGATCTTGCCGGGACGGCCTATCAGGCGGCAATGCAGCCCGATGCTCATCATCTTTGCCGCGCCCTCTTGGCCCTCTGCGTAAAGCACGTCAAACGCGTCTTTCAGGTAGGTGAAAAACTGCTCGCCTTCGATATAGCCGGGAGCTGTCGCAAAGCGCATGTCGTTGGCTTCCAGCGTGTAAGGAATGATCAGCTGATCTCGCGCGCCGACTTCCAACCAGTAAGGCAAGTCGTCGTCGTAGGTGTCGGAGATGTAGTCAAAGCCGCCCTCTTCCGCCACCAGCCGCACGGTGTTCTCGCTGCATCGGCCTGTATACCAGCCGCACGGGCGGGTGCCTGTCACTTCGGTGTGCAGGCGCACCGCTTCGGCAATCGCCGCGCGCTCTTCAGCTTCAGGCATGTCCTTATGCTCAACCCACTTGAGGCCGTGAGAGGCGATCTCCCAATCGGCGTCTTTCATGGCCTGAACCTGCTCGGGTGAGCGCGCCAAAGCCGTCGCGACGCCGTAGATCGTCAGCGGAATGCCCGCCCCCGTGAACAGCCTGTGCAGCCGCCAGAAACCAGCCCGCGCGCCGTATTCATAGATGCTTTCCATGTTCCAGTGGCGCTGGCCTTGCCATGGGGCCGCGCCCGCGATGTCTGACAGAAACGCCTCAGACGCCGTGTCGCCGTGCAACACGCAATTCTCGCCGCCTTCTTCGTAATTGAGCACAAATTGCACCGCGACTTTGGCGCCATCTGGCCAAGCCGCGTCAGGCGCGTTCGGCCCGTAACCGATCATATTTCTCTGGTAACGTTTCATAAGCGCATGCCTCGCAGTTGATCGCTTTTAGGCCAATCCAGCCATTCCAATTATCAAATTTTTACGAAAAGACTTATCATTCGTAGGCACAAGCAAAAAAACCCGACACGAAGCCGGGTTTTTCAGCACATTTTCAAACAGGTTAAATGCCCGCGTCGATGATCGCTTTGGCCAAGATTGGCACTGTCGCCGTGTCGAGCCCTGCGATGTTCATCCGGCTGTCCGGCACCATGTAAACAGCGTTGTTGGCGCGCAAGGTTTCGACCATGTCAGGCGTCGTCCCCAGAAGGCTAAACATGCCACGGTGCTGCGCCAGAAAGCCGAAGCGGTCGGAGCCGGACAAGCGCTGAAGCTCGCTCGCAAGCTGTTGGCGCAGGCCAAGCATTTCAAGGCGCACGGCTTCAAGCTCGTTCTGCCAATCAGCGCGAAGCTTGTCATCGTTGAGGATCATCGTCACCAAACGCGCGCCGTGATCGGGCGGGAAGGAATAGTTCTGACGGTTGAGAAACGCGAGGTTCTCTTGCGTCAGCGCCCTTGCACCCGCGTCTTGCGATACAGCCATAAGCAGGCCTGTGCGTTCTCGGTAGATGCCAAAGTTCTTCGAGCAACTCGCCGCGATCAGGCACTCGGGCACACTCGACGCCACAAGCCGCGTTGCTGCTGCATCTTCCGCAAGCCCGTCACCGAAGCCCTGATAGGCAATGTCGATCATCGGCACTGCGCCCTTAGCGTTGAGCACGTCGATAACTTGCTGCCACTCTGCGAGATTCAGGTTTGCGCCTGTCGGATTGTGGCAACAACCGTGCAGCAGCACCACGTCGCCAGCTTTCAGCCCGTCGAGATCTTTCATCATCCCTGCGAAATCAACGCCACGCGTTTCACTGTCAAAGTAGCGGTAAGGAACAACTTCGATATCAAGATAGTTGAGGATAGAAATGTGGTTTGGCCACGTTGGATTGCTGACAAAAACACGCGCTTCCGGCGTCGCCATTTTGATCATCTCAAAGGCTTGGCGAACAGCCCCTGTGCCGCCGGGTGTAGCCGCTGCGCCGATGTTTTCACGCGGCACAGCACCGTCGAGCACCAGTCCGATCATCGCATCGGCGTAGGCAGGGTCGCCCACAAGGCCAACATAGGCCTTGCTCTGCTGCTCTTCCCAAAGTTTGTGCTCGGCCGCCTTCACGGCGCGCATTACCGGCGTGATGCCTTTGGCGTTTTTGTAAACCCCAACGCCAAGGTCGATCTTGCCGACGCGCGGATCGGCGCGGAACTTGTCCATCATCGCCATGATCTTGTCGGTCGGCTGCTTTTTGAGGTTGCTAAACATCAGGCTTCTCCTGTTGCGACAGGCAGGGTGGCAAAGGCGCCCCACTCTGTCCATGAGCCGTCATAAACGGCGTGGTCTGTCTTGCCGATGCGCTCAAGCGCGAGCGACAGGATCGCAGCGGTGATGCCCGATCCGCAGGTTGTGATCGCCGGTTTGGCAAGATCAACACCCGCGCCTTCAAACACCGCGCGCAGGGCGTCGGGCGCTAGCATCGTGCCGTCTTCTGCCAGCAATTCGGTGAAAGGCACGCTCTTCGAACTGGGGATATGCCCGCTGCGCAGGCCTTCGCGCGGCTCGGCTTCGGTGCCCGCAAAACGGCCCGCCGAACGCGCATCGATGATCTCGTAATCCGCCAGTTTGGAGGCTGCCGAAACCTGCGTCACATCTTTCACCAAGTGGTTCTGAAGGCGCACTGTCATGTGGCGGTCTCGGATGACGGGTGGCACGTCTTCTGTCGGGCGGCCTTCGGACACCCACTTGGGCAAGCCACCGTCAAGCACAGCGATGTTGCTCTGGCCCATAAGCTTGAACAGCCACCAAACCCGCGGCGCCGAGCGCACGCCTTGCTGGTCATAGACAACAACCTGATGACCATCGCCAACGCCCATCGCGCGCATACGGCTCATGAACTTTTCGACCGGCGGCACCATGTGCGGCAGTTCAGAGCGGTGATCGCTGATCTCGTCGATGTCAAAGAAGCGCGCACCGGGAATGTGTACCTCGTTATATGCCGCGACAGCGTCTGCCTCGACGTCCGGCATAAACCATGTCGCGTCAAGCACCCGCAAATCGGGGTTCTTGAGATGAGCAGCAAGCCACTCAGTTGATACCAGTGTTTTGGGGTCGTCCTGCGCCATGTTTGCCCTCGCATGTCTGTTAGGCAAATTTCTAGCGCGCAGAGGCTAGATGAGCAAGGCCGAGCGCAACAGCGCCCGGCCTAACTTGGCTTACTTGTTCATCATGTTGCGAACAACACCGACGATTGCCAGCACCACGCCGCCGCCAACGCCGCCGCCAGCAACCTGGCTTACGATTGCGCCGATATCCATGCCGCCCGAAGCCGCTGCGTCAGCCATGCCGCCCGCGCCCAACATGCCCAGGATCGTGCCGCCGAGGCCGCCACCAACGATACCCGAGATCGAGTTGATCAGCGTGCCTTGGTTGAGATTCTTCAAAAGGCCGCCCGCAACGTTGCCGCCAACTGCACCTGAAATCAGACCAATGATAAGTTCCATGTTCGTTTCCTTCCCCACGCAGCCCCTGTCCGAGCCGCCATTAAAGCCAAAGCAAGCCATCTTGCCTTGATCGTGCAAAGGGTAACGCATGTTGATAAAATCGCGAAACGGGAAATAACCTGCGGGTTTCCCCCCGTTTCAGCTCATGACTAGTCGCCGTGGCGCAACAGGCGCGCTTTCTGGCGGCCCCAGTCGCGTTTTGCCTCGTTGGCGCGTTTGTCGTGGTTTTTCTTGCCCTTGGCGATGCCGATCTTGAGTTTCACAAAGCCCTTATGGTTGAAATACATCACCATCGGCACAAGGGTCATGCCTTTTCGGTTGGTCGCTGACCACAGGTTGGCAAGCTCTTTGCGCGACACCAACAGCTTACGCCGCCGCCGCTCGACGTGTTTGAATGTCTTGGCGCGGTCGTAGGGCGCGATGTAGGAGTTCACCAGCCACAGCTCGCCATCTTCAACAGTGGCATAGCTTTCGGCGATGTTGCTTCCGCCCTCACGGAGCGACTTCACTTCCGAGCCTTCCAGAATGATGCCGCACTCTATGTCATCTTCGATGGCATAGTCATAGCGCGCGCGCCTGTTCTCGGCGATCACCTTGTAGTTCGGATCAGATTTCTTGTTAGCACTGGCCATGTTGAGGGGTTAGCACCGCCACGCGCGCCTGTCGAGCGCGCGTAACTGGCTACTTGGCCTCTTCTTCTGGCGCCGCGTCCACTTCCGTCGCGTCGATAACCTCGACAACTTCGGCTTCGTCAACAGCGTCTTCCGACTGGTCTTCAAGCGACCCGACAAGCAGCGGCAACATGGCGATACCTGTCGGCATGCTCACCTCCGACTGCGGCGGGCGCTTCCAGCTCAGCGTATCGAGCGAATGGCAGTTTTCGCAGGTTGGTGCCCACTCGTTGTGAATATGCTGACAGTTGTCACACACCCACTGCGCAGCGCGTGGAGCGCTCAGCGCTTTGGCGAGCCAGCCCTTCACAACAGCGTCAGACTTGCCTTCGCCACGTTCAACGGCGGCCATGATTGTCAACGCGCGCGCATCCCCATCTGTCTCGACAAGATCGCCCAGCGCGCGGCGCGCTTCAGGGAAGTCTTCAGCGGCGAGGTGCAACTCGGCGAGCAGCATTTTTGTCTCGGCGTTTTCGGGGTGAACCTTTGTCAGCTTGCGGAAACGCTTCACGCGCTTTGCAGGCGTCTCGTCGGGCACGATCGCGGCAAAGGCGGCGGCCAAATCAGGGTGCGGCTGCGAGTCCCACGCCTTGGCAAGCACCCGTGTCGCATAGCGCGGCTGGCCCTTCTCGATATAGCTTTTCGCAGCCATAACGGCAGCTGGCACCAGATCGGGCGACAGGCGGTTGGCCTCGATCGCGCGTTCTTTCACGTCGATGCCATTGTCCTCGGCGATCACGTCTTTCGCCTCTGAAAGCGCCAACACAGCGTCGCGGCGTTTGTGCACATCACGCGGCAGGCTGCCGTGTTTGAGCTTGGCGTTCAGCGTCTCGCGAGCGCCGCTCCAGTCGGCTTCCTGAGCCTGCAACTTAAGCAGCGTGTCTTGGGTTTCTTCATGCGCCGGTTTCAAGGCAAAGGCGGTTTTCGCCAGCTTCAAAGCCTTATCTGTTTCACCCGCAGCAAGGCGTTGCTTCATGATGCCACGCACACCCACAAAGCGGGTGCGGTCTTCCGTGAGCAGCTTCTTGTAGGCCGCTTCCGCCTTGGGCTTGTCGCCTGCCATTTCGGCCGCTTGCGCACTCAGCAAATTGGTCAGATCAGGCCGATCAAGGTAGCGCTCGGCGCGTGCGGCTTTCGCCATCGCCAAACGCCCTTCGCCCGAGGCCAGCGCCAGCATACCGTCGGCCAAAGCCTGAAAGCCCTTGCGCTCGCGATTGCGATCAAAGTAGCGCGAAATAGCTGTCTCGTCGCCGTTGAGAAAGCGGAACGTCGCCAGCAGGAAACCCGCGAGTTTGATCAGCAGCCAAACCGCGATGACTAAAACAACCAGCGCAATCACTGTATTGAGCGGCGTCAGGTTGTATTCCTGCCCGCCAAAGGCAATGCGCACCCCGCCGTCCAGCGCCAGAAGCTGAACCGCCCCGAAGCTGGCCGCCGCGACAACGACAAAGAACAGAACTATTTTAATCAGTGACCAAAGCATGCGTTAACCCTCAGTTCGAATTTATTTGCTGGCTCAGCGCCTCAGCAGCTTCAACGGCTGCCTGGCGGGCCTTCACGGCGTCTGTCCAGTCTGTAAGCTGTGCTTGCGCTGCCTCCGGCAAGGCGGCTGCCTCGGCCAGAGCGTCGCCCAAGCGGCCCTCTTTCACGGCGGCTTCAACACGGCTCAAAACGGCGTCTGCACTGTCGCCTTCTTGAGGCTCAAGCGAGCGCGCGCCAAGCTGCGCTTTCAAAAACCCGCCAAGGCCTCCGCCACCGCCTGCTTTACGCGCAGCGGCCAGAGCAGCGCGCGCTGGTTCGGCAAAATTTTCCTTCAGCGCATCAATTGACGGCACGCCACCTGCTTGCGCACTCAGCGACTCGGGAACAGCCACGCCTGCCGCCGTCAGGCTGTCTACAGCTTCGCCAAAGCCTGACCCTGTTTCAAGCGATGTCAAAATCTGGCTCATCGCCGATCGCTTCAAGGCGTCTTGCGCCGTCATCTCTGCGGAAGCGTTCTTCTGTTCGGCCTCAGCAGCCATCGCTTCAACTTCAGCGCGTTGCTTGGAAAGCGCCGCTTGCAGGGCTTCCATCTCGCGGTTGTAAGCGGCCACAGCTTCTGGTGTTGCGCTGGCCATCGGCGCTTTTTCAAGCGTCGTGATGCGTGTTTCGATATCGCCAACAGCCCCAAGCGAGCTTTTGAGTGTTGCAACATCTCCGGCCAATGTTTCGACGCTGGTTTGAGTCGCGCTCAAGCTATCTTGCAATGCGCTGGTGTCGCCCGCGCTGGTCAGAGCGGCTTTCAACTCGGCCATTGCGGCGTCTTGTGCGTCAAGGCGCTGCAAGAGCGCTGTGTTGTCCTCGCCCGTGTTCGGCAGCCAGCTTTCGGGAAGCTCCGGCAACAAATAGAGCGCCGAACCAAAGCCGATTCCGGCTGCGGCCACGCCCCCAAGCAGCATCGGGAAAAAGCCGCCTTTGCGCTGGACAACAACTTGTTCAGGCTGAGGCTCCGGTAACTCTTGCTCGACGGCAGGCTCATCAACATCCTCACCTTCGGGCTCATCTGCCTCGACGGTGTCAGCCGCATCCTCCAAAGCTTCCTCGGCGGGCTCATCCGCTTCAACAGCGATGTCTTCAATCACCTCGGCTTCAACGATCTCGTCTGCAATTTCAGAAACCTTATCTTTGGCTTCCTCGGTTTTGCTTTTTTTACGCGCCATGAGTGCACGGCCTCCCCGAATCTAAATAAACTTCTCGGCAACATCGCAAGCTTAGTCGCCCTGCCCGTGACCCTCAAGCGCGCAAGCAGCGTCAAATAGCGCCACCGTCGCCTCTAACATCGCGTCACCACTGGCGGTTTGCGCGATTCTCGACTGCACGAGCGGAACATTCCCGAACTGCTCTTTGACAGATGGGCTCATAAACACAGCATATAGCGGCGCGGAAGCGTCTATCTGCTTGGCAAGTTCGCGCGCCGAGCGGGGCGAGAAAAGGGGAAGAACAACAGCTCTTTCACCCGAAAACGCCTCTTGGGCCTCTTGTGTCAGCAACCGCGCTGGCTGGTCATAGACGATGGCTTCAACAAGGTTTTCATTGCTCTCGGCTAGTTTTCCGGCAACATAGGCGCCCCGCGCATGCAGCAAGCGCTTTTTCGGGTGTTCCTGTAAAACAGTTTCTAACACAGCAGAATCCGCCGCAACGGCGCGCACGTCATAGCCAAGCGCGCGAACAGCACTGGCGGTTGTCTCGCCAACGCAAAAGGCCGGATGTTTGACACCCCCAAGCCGCGCATGGCCTTCAACGCCGTGCACCGACGTAAAGACAAGCAAGTCTGCCTCAGGCAATTGCACGTTCTCGCGATAGCTTATGTCTAATATCGGCGAAACAACGACATCCGCTTTCGGGCGGGCTGCAAGCAGGCGCGCGGCGAAACGCCTGGCAGCAGCCTGCGGGCGGGTCAGAACAATGCGTGGCATGGTTGTTTTAATCATCTCTTCGGTGTTACCTGCCCGCAAAAGTGCATGCAATGAAAAGGCTCATGGCGAAATCTAAGCTCATACTCGGGATTGAAAGCAGTTGCGACGATAGCGCCGCGGCCGTTGTGCAAGGCGTTTCGGGCGCCGCGACTGTCCGCGCCTCCGTTGTTGAGGGACAGAACAGCCTGCATGCGGCTTTCGGCGGTGTCGTGCCCGAAATTGCGGCCCGAGCACATGCCGAACGCCTTGACGGGTGCGTTTCAGCCGCCCTGTCCCAAGCGGGCGTAACGCTAAAGGACATTGACGCCATCGCCGTCACAGCTGGCCCCGGCCTGATAGGCGGCGTTATGTCGGGCGTCATGCTTGCCAAGGGGCTTTCTGCTGGCTCCGGCAAGCCGCTGATCGGGGTGAACCACCTTGCAGGGCATGCCCTCACGCCGCGGCTCACCGACGCGGTGACATACCCCTACCTCATGCTGCTGGTGTCCGGTGGGCATTGCCAGTTCCTGCTGGTGCGAAGCGCGACAGAGTTCTCGCGCCTTGGTGGCACGATAGACGACGCGCCCGGCGAGGCCTTTGACAAAACAGCGCGGCTTCTTGGGCTTGCGCAGCCCGGTGGGCCCGCCGTCGAGGCCGAAGCCCTTAACGGCGATGCCACACGCTTTCGCCTGCCACGCCCCCTGCTTGATAGGGAGGGGTGCGACATGTCTTTCTCTGGCCTCAAGACAGCCCTTCTGCGTGCCCGCGACAGTATCATCGCAGAAAAAGGCGGGATCACCCGCCAAGACAGGGCTGATCTCTGCGCTGGCTTCCAAGCCGCTGTCAGTGACGTTCTCGCCGAGAAATCGCGCCGCGCCTTGGCGATATATCTTGCGGAGAAACCAGCGCGGCCTGTCATGGCTGTTGCAGGAGGGGTTGCCGCAAATAGCGCCATTCAGGCAGCGTTAGAGACTGTTGCAGGCAAAATGGGCGTGCAAAGCATTGCCCCGCCGCTCGCCCTCTGCACCGATAACGCCGCCATGATAGCCTATGCGGGCCTAGAGCTTTTTGAAGCAGGGCAGCGCGACGATTTCTCGCTCAGCCCGCGCCCCCGTTGGCCCCTAGACACATCCCGCCCCGCCATGCTTGGATCGGGCAAGAAGGGAGCAAAGGCATGATCACCGTTTTCGGCGCCGGCGCGTTCGGCACCAGCCTCGCTATTTCGCTGGCGCGCACAGGGCAGCCCGTTGTTCTCTGGGCGCGTAATGCAGAGCACGCCTCAGAAATGCAAGCGGACCGCGAGAATAAGCGCCGCCTTGCCGGAGCGCCTTTTCCCGTAGCTTTAAGCTTAGGCGACAGTTTTGCGGATCTGCCCGCCGACGGCCCCTGCCTGCTCGCGGTTCCGATGCAAAAGCTGCGCAGTTTTCTGACCGAGCACGCGCAAGGCCTTGCCCGGCGCCAGCTTGTCGCAACCTGCAAGGGCATCGACTTGCAAACCGGCCTCGGCCCGATCGAGACGATCAGACAAGTGGTGCCTACAGCGCTTCCGGCTTTGCTGACAGGCCCGAGTTTTGCCGCCGATATCGCGCAGGGGCTTCCCACGGCTCTGACGCTCGCTTGCTCTGATGACACCGTCGGCCATGCCCTGCAGCAGTCTCTAACAACGCCCAACTTGCGCCTCTACCGAACAACAGACACCACAGGCGCCGAGCTTGGCGGCGCTTTGAAAAACGTGATCGCCATAGCTTGCGGAGCGTGCATCGGTGAGGGCATGGGCGACAGCGCCCGCGCCGCCTTGATGACCCGCGGATTTGCCGAGATGCAACGCCTCGCCCTGCGCAAAGGCGCGTTGCCGGAAACGCTTACAGGGCTGTCTGGCTTTGGGGATCTCGTGCTCACCTGCACCTCGGAATTGTCACGCAACTACCGCTTCGGGCTTGCGCTTGGGCGGCAGGAGGTTTTTGATTCCACGATCACCGTTGAAGGCGTGCCAACGGCGAAAGCTGTTGTCGCTTGGGCCGATGCGCTCAACGTTGACATGCCGATCTGCGCGGCAGTCGCCGCGCTGTCTGACGGAAAAACAAGTGTCGCAGAGGCACTGCAAGCCTTACTCTCACGCCCCTTGAAGGAAGAATAACATGCTCATAGCTCTCATCTGCACGGACAAAGAAGGCGCGCTCGAAACGCGCAAATCCAACCGCGAAGCGCACCTTGCCTACATCGCTGAAACAGGCGTTGTCGCGATGGCGGGGCCCCTGCTTGATGATGCGGGCGAAATGGCCGGCTCTCTCGTTGTTCTTGATGTTGATAATGCTGCCACAGCCGAAAGCTGGGCAGCCAATGACCCCTATGCAAAAGCTGGGCTGTTCTCGGATGTTCGCATCCAACCCTGGAAGAAAGTCATCGGGTGATGCGCTACTGGCTGTTCAAATCCGAACCCTCAACATGGAGCTGGGACGATCAAGTTGCCAAAGGCGACGCGGGCGAAGAATGGGACGGGGTGAGAAACTACCAAGCGCGAAACTTCATGCGGGAAATGGCCTTGGGCGACAGGGGCTTCTTTTACCATTCGCAAAAGGAAAAGGCGGTTGTCGGTGTTGTCGAAGTCTGCGCAGTGGCCCATCCTGACAGCACAACAGACGACGCGCGCTGGGACTGCGTTGACATCAAAGCCGTACAGCCCGTTCAAACACCTGTCACCCTCGCCACGATCAAGGCTGACCCTAGGCTCGCAGAAATGGCCTTGGTAAAAACGTCTCGCCTGTCGGTGCAGCCCGTTACCGAAGTAGAATGGGATATCGTTTGTGGCTTGGCCGGTCTTTCAAAAAGCTAAGCTTGGTTTCTTGAGGTTGGCACAAGCGCTCTGATGAGCTGGCCTGTTCTGCCGTCGGGCCCGTGCTCATGGTTCTTTAAAAATGTAAAAGAGGGTTCTGACGTCACCACAAGACAGAACCCTCTTTCATCCCCACGTGCTCCCATACACCACACGTGTTTCGTAAATTCGGGCCTAGCCTTACTAGCTTGGTCACTCATGAAGCTAGTTGAATGATGGCGCGCGGGCAAATCCTAACTACCTACAATCTACCTCAAAAGAAAAACGCCCGCTCAAACAAGCGGGCGCTTTCAGCTCTCAAAAGAGAGTGGCTTAGCCGTAAACAGCTTCTTTGCCGAAGTGTTTTGTCAGCATGTAGTAAACAACGGCGCGATACTTGTTGCGCTCTGATTTGCCGTAAGTTTCGATCACTGAGTCGATCGCTTTCATCAGCTCAGGGCCGTCAGAGAGACCGAGTTTCTTGATCAGAAAATTCACTTTGACTGTTTCAAGTTCGCTTGGCTGTGAGCCTGCGACTGTCGAAGCATCTGAATTGTAGATAGCGGGGCCACAGCCGATGGTCACCTTTGTCAAAAGGTCCATGTCAGGCTGCATGCCACATTTGTTTTTAAGATCGTCAGCATACTGAGCGATAAGATCGTCGCGTTTACCCATAATTTCGGTCTCCCACCTGTTTGGCGTTTCCGCCAGTTAACGTTTGTTCGAATGCAGGGGCAGACTACCGTCTGTTGCAAATAACACAAAGGGAAAACTTGCTGCATTCTCCCCCTCAGGTTGCCGCTAGCGGCAGAGGCCCCAACCCGGGCCTTGCAGATGAAAATGATCGGCGTGAAGGCTGTTGTAGCGCGGGCCAAGCGTCACGCGAAACCACATGCAGGCTGCTTCGTTCACATCGAGCAGAAACGCCGCTTTCGCGGTCTCTGCGCCCCAGTCGCGTTTGAGGTCTATGCTCGCACCACTTTTGCTAACAAATCCGGCAATGTCGATAGAGTCCGCCGTCGCATGCGAGCTCATCTGGGCAACTTCCCCTGCCGTCGTGCGCATGGCACGGCAGTTGTAACTTGAAAAATGCCTGATCGTGGCGATCCGCTCACCCAAGTGCCGCTCTGCTGCGGGTTGCACACCGTGCCTTTCCCATAGCGCCAGCCTCAGCGCGGTTGCGCATGTCGTCTCGACGGGAGCAAGGCTTGCGCCTCCAACCCGACTAAGCTTAACGCGAGTCTTGATATGGCACTGCTCGTCTTTAAGGAAGTCCTCAAGCGACTGCATGACAGCGGCTTTGTCCAAGGCTTCGCGGCATAGCTTCGGGCTTGCGAGAGTTCGCCGTAGCTTCCATGCGCTCAACTGCGTAAACGGGTCACTTACGCGCAGGGGTTCAAGCGGGTTCCATTGCCGCGGAAGAGGCGTTTTGGGGTGTGTTAGAGCCTGCCATGAGCCAACCGTCACGATCAGCACAAACAAAAAGAGCCCCGTCCGGCGAACAGCCAAACGGAGCCCTTTGAGAAACATCTTCACGCTTAGTAGCGGTAGTGCTCTGGCTTGAACGGGCCTTCGGTGCTTACACCGATATAGTCAGCCTGCTCTTTGTCGAGCTTGGACAGCTTCACGCCGATACGATCAAGGTGCAGGCGCGCAACCTTCTCGTCGAGGTGCTTGGGCAAGATGTAAACTTCGTTGTTATATTCGTCGCCTTTTGTCCAAAGTTCGATCTGCGCCAGCACTTGGTTGGTGAAGCTTGCAGACATCACAAAGCTCGGGTGGCCCGTGGCGTTGCCAAGGTTCAACAGGCGCCCTTCAGACAGCAGAATAAGGCGGTGACCATTGGGCATCTCGATCATGTCGACCTGCTCTTTGATGTTCGTCCACTTGTGGTTCTTCAGAGACGCGACCTGAATTTCGTTATCAAAATGGCCAATGTTGCCAACAATCGCCATGTCCTTCATCTCGCGCATGTGCTCGATGCGGATCACGTCTTTGTTGCCAGTCGTTGTCACGAAAATGTCGGCCATAGAAACAACGTCTTCCAGCGTCGTAACCTGAAAGCCGTCCATCGCCGCTTGCAGGGCGCAGATCGGGTCAACTTCGGTTACGATAACACGTGCGCCTGCGCCCGCGAGCGATGCCGCCGAGCCCTTGCCAACATCGCCGTAGCCCATAACCACTGCGACTTTGCCCGCCATCATCGTGTCTGTCGCACGGCGGATGCCGTCAACGAGGCTCTCTTTACAGCCGTATTTGTTGTCAAACTTCGACTTGGTCACAGAGTCGTTCACGTTGATCGCGGGGAAGGGCAGTTGGCCCTTTTTGTGCAGGTCATAAAGGCGGTGAACGCCTGTTGTTGTCTCTTCCGAAACCCCCTGAATGTCAGCGCGTGTTTTGGTAAACCAGCCGGGGCTTGCCGCCATGCGCTTTTTGATCTGTGCAAAAATCGCCTCTTCTTCTTCAGAAGTCGGCACTTCGATCAGGTCAGTCTCGCCGGCTTCGACACGTGCGCCAAGCAACACATAAAGAGTTGCGTCGCCGCCATCATCAAGGATCAGGTTCGCGCCCTCGGGGAACATGAACGAGCGGTCAAGGTAGTCCCAGTGCTCTTCAAGTGACTGGCCTTTGATCGCGAAAACAGGCGTGCCGCCCGCCGCGATCGCGGCAGCAGCGTGGTCTTGCGTCGAGAAAATGTTGCATGACGCCCAGCGCACATCGGCGCCCAGCTCAACCAGCGTTTCGATCAGAACAGCTGTCTGGATTGTCATATGAAGCGAGCCAACAATGCGCGCGCCTTTGAGCGGCTTGCTCTCGCCATATTCGGTGCGCAAAGCCATCAGGCCGGGCATTTCGGTTTCGGCAATATCAAGCTCTTTGCGGCCGAATTCCGCAAGGGCGATATCTTTTACAATGTAGTCGTCTGACATGGGGGATACCTTTTCATAGCGTTTGCCAGATGCGGTATCACTTCACCATGTTTTACGCAATGTTGAGCGTGGCTTCAAAGCGCCTCAACTGACGCATTTGTGACAGTGCGGCTTGCGTGCCAGTCTGTCCCCGTGGCCAGAATACAAGACTGCCCCGCCGCGTCTGTTGTGATCACGGTGAAAGTGCCCGTCGCTGGCGAAGACCAAACCTCAACAACAGCGCTATGGCCATGTAGCCCGCCACCTGTCAGTCGCTCTTGAAAGTTGCCTTCCAGTTTCGCCACAACGTCAGCGCGCGAGGCGCAGCTTTCTGCATAGGCCGGAAGGGACGTCATCACCGCGCCAAACGCCAGTAACAACAGCGCAAACATGCGCTTTGTGCAAATACGCTCGATCATGCCAAGCTCCTCGATTTCTACTCTCAATATGCCGGCCCTCTGACGTGGCCGCTTTTTCGGTCAGTTTTTCTGATCCTGACCCTTACAATACGATTTAAATGTGGCAAGAAAAGGGCGCATCTTTGTAGGCGGGGTCAAAAATGGCGAAATCAGCACCAAAACAAGCGCGTGCGTGGCAGCGTATGCTCTCGGGCCGTCGCCTCGACTTGCTTGATCCAACACCGCTCGACATCGAAATCGAAGATATCGCCCATGGCCTTGCCTTCGTGGCGCGTTGGAACGGGCAAACAGTGGGCGATTTCGCCTATTCGGTGGCCGAACACTCGCTGCTTGTCGAAGCGCTGTTTTGTCGGATCGTGCCAAACGCTCCCGCCAAGTGGAAGCTGGCAGCCTTGCTGCACGACGCCCCCGAATATGTGATCGGTGACATGATTTCACCTGTGAAAAACGCTGTTGGCCCAGGCTACGAAGAGCTGGATGATAGGCTTGCGGCCGCCATTCACATCCGCTTTGGCTTGCCTGCCAAGATCCCCGCTGCGGTGAAAAAGCAGATCAAAAGCGCCGACAAGATATCGGCTTGGCTTGAGGCCACGCAGATCGCCGGATTTACGGTTGAGGAATCAGACAGGTTCTTTGGCAAGCCTGACGCTGCGCTGCTAGACGGTCTGTCGCTACAGTTGCGCCCGCCTGTTGAGGCGCGAAACGACTTTACCGCGCGCCACAACGCCCTGTTGGCTGAGCTCTGATGTTGGTGCGTCGCGCCACATCGCTTGATGCCCGCACCATGGCCGAGTTGCTGAACGAGATCATCGCTCAGGGCGGCACCACGGCGATGAGCAAAGCCCTGTCGCGCAGCGAGATGAGCGACTGGATAGACTCTAACATGGCCCAATCGGCTTGGCACTTGGCCGAAAGTGATGCGGGCGAGCTTCTCGGGTTCCAAAAAATTTCACCCGTTGAGGGCTTGCCGCAAGAGGCCTGTAGCATCGCTACATTTGCCAAGCTCGGCAAAACCCAGCTTGGCATTGGCTCAGCGTTGTTTCAGGCAACGCAAAAAGCCGCCGCCGCGCTGGGCTTTCACTGGATCAACGCAACGATCCGCACCTACAACGAGGGTGGCATCGCCTATTATCAGTCGCGCGGGTTTGAGCCCTACAAACGCGACGATGCTAGCGTTTTCATGCGCTACAACTTGCGATAGCAGGCTCTATTAAGGCCCAAATCAGATAACTCTGACTTGCGTGCCAACTGGCGCCAGCTCGAAAAGTTGCGCGATCATCTCGTTGTATAACCCGATGCACCCGTCCGAAGAGGGCCGCCCTATCTTGCGCGTGTCGTGCGTCCCGTGGATGAGGTAAGCGGGCCACGACAGGTAAAGCGCGTGTGTGCCCAGCGGGTTGTCGGGCCCGGGCGGCATATAGTCCCAGCCAAACCGCTCTTTCTGCGAAGCTGTCGGTGTCCAGTCGGGGCCGACTTTCTTGCGCACGATCTCGGTGTAGCCACGTTTTGTCAGCTCGTCTGTCAGCGGCACGGACGTTGGAAAAACACGGTGAACCGAGCCGTCGCCGCTCCAGAAGTTAAGCGCGCGTGAGCCCGTATCAGCCACAATCGCCGCTTTGCCGAGCGTCTCGAAGTGGTCGCGCCAATCCTGATTCACATAGCCAGAAATATTGCGCCTGTCCGTGCCGGAAGTTTGCGCCGTCAAAATGGCTGGTGCCATCATCGCGGCTGCACTCGCGGTGCCAACCTGAAGAAGCTTTCTTCTGCTGAGTCTGTCAGTCATGCTTTTCGTCCTTGTCTGTTGCCCCGTGTTGAGCAAACCCGACGGCAAAGAACAAATCACAAAACCGTAATGTGCCTAGCTGAGCTCTTTTACGCTCAAAGCGCCCCAGTCTTGCGCCTTTGCTAGAAAGCCGTGACGCTTGAGCAGTTTGCCGATGAGCTCAAAATCAAGCTCGTCGATCATCCGCTTCTTGCCCTGCGTGGCCTCGCCGCTTTTGCCCAGCGCGTTGATAGCGAGCGGCTTGCGCGCCATAAACCTATGCAAATGCCGCCGCATCGAGCGGCTGGCAACGCGCTCGCGCCGCAGGATGATAGCAACGGCCTGTCGCTTCTTGCCAACCATCGCAAACAGGTGCAGCGCCGAGCCGTCAAGCGCCACAACCTGGCTGGCCGCCTTGTAGCGCGCGACTTGCGTGGTGATGTCATGCTCTTCCGGAAAGAACACAGTGTAGCCCGCAGCTTCCATGCGCGCGTCAAGCACCTCTTCGCCGACAAAGCCGCCTTGGTTCAGCCCCTGTTTGGAGCGTGAGATAAACAGTTTCTCCGGCCCCTCTGCTGCAACATCCTGCGCGAACTGCTGGTCGATGAACCGCCTGAAAACCCGTGTGCCCGCCGCGATTTTGCCAAGGCCGAACCCCTGCCCGGGAACGATAAGCTCTTCAACGCGGCTGGGCCTTATAACAAGTCTGATTGGCACATCACCGACCAGTAGCTTCAGATACTCCAACTCGTAAGGCAGCACAGCGGCATCAGCTTTCACGTCGCGTGAGACAAAGACGATACCGCTGATCTCGTCGCGATACCGTTTGACGGCCCAAAGCCGCGCGATGCTTTCAACCTGAAAATGCCCGAAGTGGTGATAAAGCACGCCGCCCCAAAGCCACTTGCCCTCGAACTGTTCTTGCGGCGTCCCGGCCTTTGGCGGCTCGGTTATGGCCACGTCGCGGCGCCACATGGCGGCTTGCGGGCAATAAGCACCGGATTCGTCAAACACGCCAGTTTTGAGCACCAGAGTTTTCGCCTCGACGGGCGGCACAACGAGCGCATTTCGCAATGTGATGACAGACTGTGACCAGCCCCCCTGAGGGCTCGGCGGCAATGTCGCGTCGCTTGTCACTTATTTGGGGCTGCGCTTGGCTAGAATGCGTTGCAATGTCCGGCGGTGCATGTTCAGTCGGCGCGCTGTTTCGCTCACGTTTCTGTCGCACAGCTCATAAACCCGCTGGATGTGTTCCCAGCGCACGCGATCCGCACTCATCGGGTTCTCCGGCGGTGGTGGCAACTCGTTGGTCGGGGTCAAAAGCGCATTGGTAATGTCATTGGCGTCTGCCGGCTTTGAAAGGTAGTCTGTCGCGCCGATTTTGACAGCCGTAACAGCTGTTGCGATCGCACCATAACCTGTCAGCACCACGATCCGGCTGTCAGGGCGTTTCTCGCGCAGCACTTCAACAACGTCGAGGCCGTTGCCATCTTCAAGGCGCAAATCGCAGACAGCAAAGGCGGGCGGGCGGGCTGTTGCTATGGCTTTGCCCGCGGCCACACTGCCAGCTGTTTCCACTTCAAAGCCCCTTTTTTCCATGGCTTTTGCGAGGCGGCGCAAGAAAGGTTCGTCGTCATCCAACAAGAGAAGGGTCTTGTCTTCGCCAATATCCAGCTGCTTGTCTGACACGTCTTTTCCCCTTCGTATGCAGTAGCATTCCGATCACACTTCATAGCGTGCTTCTTTGTTCTACGTCAAACTTATGGCTTAAGTTCAACTTTTATCAAGAAAACACTGAAGCCTGTCGGCCATCTGCTCTGGAGTCTCGTCACGTTTGAAGAAATCAACGAAGCCTACGTCTGGCTGCATGAAGTAGGTGAATGTCGAGTGGTCGATCAGGTAATATTCCTCGTCGCCCTCTTCCGGCTCCTGCTTCTTATAGTAAGTGCGGTAGGCTTTGCTTGCAGCTTTGATCTGCTCGGGCGAGCCTGTGAGGCCAAGCATGTCTGGGTGCATCACGTCGGTAAACTCAAGCATCGTCTCGGGCGTGTCACGGCCAGAGTCGACAGAGACAAACACTGGCTTCACACTGTAACCGCGCTCCGCAAGAATGGTGACAGCCTCGGCGTTGCGCACGTTATCAAGCGGGCAAACGTCAGGGCAAAACGTATAGCCGAAATACATCAGCGTTGGGCCGGTTATCACATCTTTGTCGGTGACAGTTTCGCCCGTTTCCGAAACAAGCTCGAACGGCCCGCCAATGTCGGCGCCGCCGCCTGCAACGCTTCCAACACGGCAATCGGCGAACTTGTCCCCTGAGCCTGCCGATTTCGTGTAGAAATACGTGCCTGCCAGCAAAGCCACGATCGAAACCGCCGCGCCCCATGAGACATATCGCAACATAAGACTTCCTTTCTCGGTGCTTTCTTCGCATTGTTGCGAAGCTCACTACCCATCTAAACAACGCGGACAAACATGCAACCCAACTCGCTCCAAGATCAGCTGCTGGCCGTGCTTAACCCCCATGAAGACAGCAAGCGCGGCGGCTTTATTCGTTTGCGCACAATCATTTGGCTGCGCTGGGCGGCTATTGCGGGGCAACTTGCCGCAGTTTTCGTCGCACAACGCTTCTACGGGCTGAGCCTTGAGGTTGGCCTGTTTTATCTGGTGATAGGCTCGTCGGTGTTGGCCAATCTGGTGTCGATGTACGTCTTCCCGAAAAACCGCCGCCTGTCAGAGCGCGAAAACTTTTTTCTGGTGCTGTTTGACTTGCTGCAACTCGGTGGCTTGCTCTTCCTCGCCGGAGGGTTGAACAACCCGTTTTCTGTGCTCATCGTCGGGCCTGTTGCTGTCTCGGCGGCGGTGCTGTCCTCGCGCAGCACAATCGCGCTGGGCGCCATCGCCGTGATCATCGTCACGGTGCTCACAGAGTTTTACTTTCCTCTGCGCACCGAGCAGGGCTTCATCATGCGCATCCCGAATATTTTCATCTTCGGCACATGGGCCGCCATCGTGATCGCGGTTCTGTTTCTCGGCGTGTACGTGCGCCGCATTGCCTCGGAAGCCGACGCGATGTCGACAGGGTTTCAGGCCGCGCAAATGGCGCTCATGCGCGAGCAAAAGCTAACAGATCTGGGCGGTGTTGTCGCGGCGGCTGCGCATGAGCTGGGCACGCCTTTGGCGACGATAAAACTCACCAGCTCGGAGCTGCTGGAAGACTTCGAAGAAGGCTCCGAGGCGCGCGAAGATATTCAGCTCATTCACGATCAGGCTGATCGCTGCCGAGACATCCTGCGCTCGATGGGGCGCGCCGGAAAAGATGATCTTTACATGCGCCAAGCGCCCATCACGGCAGTCGTTGAAGACGCCGCCCAACCTCACCTTGGCAGAGGCAAAGAGATTATCTTTGACACGGCGGGCGCAGCGAACATGGCGCAACCCGAGATCTACCGAAAACCCGAGATCATCCATGGCCTTCGCAACCTGATCCAGAACGCCGTCGATTTTTCGCGCGAGACAGTCTGGGTCGACATCAGCTGGACAGCCGATGATGTCACTGTGCGTATCTGCGATGATGGCCGTGGGTTTCCCAGTTCGATGTTCGGGCGCATTGGCGACCCGTTCATGCGGCGGCGCAAGAACGCTCAGGAGCGCGCCGTGCAGACCGCCTACGAGGGCATGGGGCTTGGTCTATTCATTGCCAAGACATTGCTTGAACGCAGCGGTGCCGAGTTAAGCTTTGCCAACGGGCGTGACGGCGCCAATCAGAGCGACACGCAAAGCCGGCGCACTGGTGCCGTGATCGTTGTGCGCTGGCCGTTTGAGGCCATCGCCGTCAACACGGAAGACGGGCGCACGCCAATCGGCCAAAATAGGCTTATTGAGTACTAAGTTAACGAGTTGTTAACCAGTACTGCCAGACACTGCGACTCATTAGGAGTTCCCGGGTTTGATAGTTTTTTCCGATGTTATTTTGATTGTCGTTGCAAGCGCCCTGACGGTGCTTGCTGTCTTGGCCATCGTTTGGTTAACCGCCCCCAAAAGCAAAGGCGCTATCAGTGCTGCGCAACTGGCTTGCGGCGAAATCTTCCTGCGGTTTGACGACGGTGTCTGCGTTGAGGCCAGCCCAAGCGCGCTTGATGTGCTCAATAAGAACGCCCCCGCAGACGTGGAGTTCCTGCGCGCCCGCGAGACGCTTTCAAACAGATTTGACGCCCTCAACATCCTGCTGGAGGCTCAGTCCGCCAATGGCTGGCCCGACCTTGACGAAAGCGTCCCCTCCTCTGTCTCCTCCGATGTCGCCACGCTGCATATCAAGAGCAATCAAACGGGGTGTACGTTCCGCGTGTCTGACCCTGCCGTGCCCAGCGCCGCTGACCGGCACAAGGCCATGACAGGCAAGGCGCGCTCCAAGTTTATGTTTGAGACTCTCAACAAAGTGCCGATACCGATCTGGTCAAACAATGAAAACGGAGATCTGATCTGGTCGAACCGCGCCTTCAAGGCTCTCGCTCAAGCAAGCAAAAACCAAGGCTCCGTTCTGGATTTTGACATCTCGCGCGCGACGCGGCCAAACGGGGATCGTGTTTCTGTCACCAACCCTCTCAATGAAGATGAGATCCACTGGTTTGACATCTCGATGGTCGAGCTTGATCAAGACCGCTACCTCAGCTACGCGACAAACATTGACGGCATTATGGCAGCCGAGACAGCCCAGCGAAAATTCGTCCAGACACTCGCCAAAACCTTCGCACAGCTGTCTATCGGCCTCGCGATTTTTGACAGAGATCGCAAACTGGTTTTGTTCAATCCCGCGCTGGTTGATCTGACAACTTTGCCTGCCCAGTTCTTGTCTGTGAGGCCCAACTTGCAGAGCTTCTTTGACAAGCTGCGCGAGAGCCGGATCATGCCCGAGCCGAAAGACTATGCTTCGTGGCGCAAGCAGATCGCTGACCTTGTCGTCAAGGCGGCTGGCGGTGACTATCAGGAAACATGGGGGCTTCCCAGCGGGCTGACTTACCGGATCTCGGGGCGGCCGCATCCTGACGGCGCCATCGCGATTCTGATCGAGGACATCACCGCCGAAATCACGCTGACCCGCCGATTCAAAGGCCAGATAGAGCTGGGCAACCGCGCCCTTGAAACGCTCTCTGATGCGATCATTGTTTTCGGCCCCGACGGGAACGCCGTGTTCTGGAACTCCGCCTTCAGGCAGTTCTATCAACTGCCCATAGATGCACAAGTCGCCGACCATGACTTGCACCAAATCCTCAAGATATCTGCACGCCGTTTTGCAGCCGGCCCCGAACTCGACAAGCTCAAACATGCGTTGCGAAACCCGAGAGACGCCGGCGTTGTCAAAGGCCGTATCCCGCAGAAAAAAGGGCCGCCGCTGTCATTTGAATTGCGCACGCATGACGGCACAGCAACGATCGTCACGCTGCGCACATCAGAACTTGCAGCGCGCCAAGCTTTCCCCGAGTTGACGCCAGCAGGCTAAAACCGCTTGCAGAGCTTGCTGGCAAGCGCCATCGTTTCGCTATGTCACAAACCCAGTTCGATATTCTCCTTCCAAGTCCCGAAGACACCGCGCATTTCGCGCAGTTTTTGGCCGCGCACCTTGTGCCGGGAGACGTTGTGTTGCTGTCGGGCGGCATTGGCGCTGGCAAAACACATCTGGCCCGCGCCGCCATCCAGTCTTTGCTCACAACCCCCGAAGATGTGCCCTCGCCAACGTTCACGCTTGTCCAGACCTACGACACCGTCAAGGGCGAGCTGTGGCACGCCGACCTGTACCGCCTGACAGACACTTCCGAGCTTATCGAACTCGGCCTCACCGACGCTTTTGAGGAGGCGGTCAGTTTTGTGGAATGGCCCGACCGTTTGGGTTCCCTTTGTCCGCCAAACGCCCTAGGTCTTGACCTCCAGCTCGCCGCCGATGACGACGCCCGCCGCATTACCGTGCGCAGCCCGTCTGAAAGGTGGGCCTTTGTGAAGGATTACGCCGCAAAATGACGTCTCGCGCCGATAGAATCACCGCCTTTCTAGAGGGTTCCGGATGGGGCCAAGCCACACGCGCGCCCCTTGCCGGCGACGCCTCCAACCGCCGCTATGAGCGCCTCTCGCTGAACGGTGCGCCCGCCGTCCTGATGGATGCCCCGCCCGAAAAGGGCGAAGACGTGCGCCCTTTCGTCCATGTTGCGCGCTACCTGTCCGGCCTTGGGCTATCTGCCCCAAGCCTTCTCGCCTGCGACGAAACAGAAGGCTTTCTTTTGCTCGAAGATCTCGGCGATGCTCTTTTTGCGCGTGTCATTCCGCAGCAGCCAAACTTGGAAACCCAGCTCTACACCGCCGCAACCGACGTTTTGCTGGAGTTGCACCAAGCGCCGCCGCCAGACGGGCTCAAGCCTTATGACGCAGCTGTCATGGCTGACATGGCCGCGCTGGCTTACCGCTGGTATGCTGGGCGCGAGGCAGGGAACTTCACAGCAAGTTTTCGCAAGCTTCTGAGCGCGCATGTGACAGACCTTTCAGTGCTGATCCAGCGCGACTATCACGCCGAAAACCTGCTTTGGCTGCCCGAGCGGTCAGGCGCCGCCCGCGTTGGCCTGCTTGACTTTCAAGACGCCATGTTGGGCCACCCAGCCTATGACCTTGTCTCGCTTTTGCAAGACGCCCGCCGCGATGTGCCCCAAGCCGTCGAAGCCGCGATGATCAGTCACTATATTGCCGTTTCAGGCCAAGATAGAGCCTCTTTTGAGCGCGCCTACGCACTTCTCGGTGCGCAGCGCAACCTGCGCATTCTTGGGGTTTTTGGCCGGTTATCTCTGCACTACAACAAGCCTCACTACGTTGACTTCATCCCGCGGGTCTGGGCCTACTTGCTGCGTGATCTGGAGCATCCTGCGCTCGCGCCGATCCGCGACCAGCTTTTGGCCGACTTGCCGGAACCCAGCGAAACTCTTCTCAACGATCTGAAAGAAAAATGCGGAACAGTCCTGACGCTTTAATGATTTTTGCCGCCGGTTTTGGCACCCGCATGGGCGCGCTCACATCCGAGCGCCCCAAGCCGATGGTTGAGGTCTCCGGCACCCCGCTGATCGACCACGCCCTCGCCCTCGCCGCCCCGCTTGGCCTGCGCAAAACCGTCGCCAACCTGCACTACCTGCCGCACATCCTTGAGGCACACCTTGCCGGAACAGGCGTCACCACGCTCACAGAAGGCCCCGAAATTCTCGAAACAGGCGGCGGATTGCGCGCGGCCCTTCCTGCGCTTGGCGACGGGCCTGTTTTCACGCTCAACTCCGACGCGGTCTGGAGCGGCCAGAACCCTTTGCAAGCCCTCGCCCAAGCTTGGCAGCCCGACAAGATGGACGCTCTTCTCATGTGCGTTCAGCCCGCCAACGCGCTCGGCCACAAGGGGCCTGGTGACTTTCTGGTCAGCAAAACTGGCCAGGCCACACGCGGCGCTGGCCTCGTCTACTCTGGTGCGCAGATCATCAAAACCGAGCTTTTGCACAGCATTCCAGAAACAGCGTTTTCGCTCAATCTTGTCTGGGACAAATTCCTTGAACGCGGCTCGCTTTACGCGCTGCCCTATGCGGGCCAGTGGTGTGATGTCGGCTCGCCCGAAGGCATAACCCAAGCCGAGGAGATGCTGCGCAATGCTGTTTAACGCATCGCAAAACGCCAATGTCTTTGGCATGCCGCTCGGCGTTGATTTCCCCCGCGCGCTCGTTGAGGGGCTGCTCGCCGCCTACGCTGACAAGCCGCCCGAAGAGCTGGCCAAGGTTCATCTGATCCTCAACACAAGCCGGATGGAGCGGCGCGTCAAGGAGCTGTTTGACGAGGGCAAAGCCCTACTCTTGCCGCGCATATCGCTGATCGCTCAGGTTGACGCTTTCGCACATGCCAGCGCGTTTGAAAAACCTGTGCCGCGTATCCAGCGCGAGCTTGAAATCGCGCCGCTCATTCACCGCCTGGTCGACAATGATGAAAGCATCGCACCGCGCTCGGCTGTCTATGATCTGGCCTCAAGCCTTGTCGGGCTGATGGCCGAAATGCACGAAGAAGGCGTTGCGCCCGAAGACATCGCCAAGCTCGACGTCTCCGACCAGTCGGGCCATTGGGCACGCGCGCAAGAGTTTTTCAACATCGCGCAGGGCTACTTTGACGACACCGCAGAAAACTTCGATGCAGCCGCGCGGCAACGCAAAGTCGTGCAGGCCATAACCCAAAGCTGGGCCGAAACACCGCCTGATCATCCGATCATCATCGCTGGCTCGACAGGTTCGCGCGGGCTGACGCAACTGCTCATGCAATGCGTCGCAAGGCTGCCGCTAGGTTCTGTCGTGTTGCCCGGTTTTGACTTTGACTTTGCTGACGGGCCCTGGCCCGATCTGGGCGAGGATGACCTCACCGAAGACCACCCCCAGTATCGCTTTCACGCCTATCTCCGAGCGCTTGATATGGCCCCAAACAAAGTTCCTGTCTGGCCAACAGCCCAGCGCGAAACATCGCCGCGCGACAGGCTCGTATCCCTTGCGCTGCGCCCTGCCCCCGTGACAGATCAGTGGTTCAATGATGGCCCGTCGCTGGCGCCAACTGTGCCCGAAGCCACTGCGGGCATCACCCTGCTTGAAGCCGCCAGCGCGCGCGAAGAAGCTGTCAGCATCGCGCTGCGTTTGCGCAAGGCGGTCGAGTGCAAACAACGCGCTGCGCTTATCACGCCTGACAGGACATTGGCCCGCCAAGTCAGCGCCGCGCTCAACCGTTGGGGCATCATCCCTGATGACAGCGCGGGCGAGCCTTTGCACCTGTCGCCGTTGGGCCGCTTCATGCGACACGCGCTTGAACTGATGCAAAGCCAGCTTACTGCAGAGTTGCTTGTCACCCTACTCAAACACCCGCTTTGCCACATGGGCGACGGGCGGGGGCAGCACTTGCTCAACGCCGGTTCGCTCGAGTTGATTTTCCGTAAAAAAGGCATCCCCCACCCTGACGCAGAGACGCTGCAAACGTGGTCTGAGAAGTCCGATGATGCGGCCAAGTCTGACTGGGCAAACTGGATTGCTGACGTCTTCGTTGGCAAGGCGGTTTCCGGCGAGCAACCGCTGGAAAGCCTGATCGCGATGCACCGCGACCTGACCGAAGCAATGGCCGTTGACACCGCCAAACTCTGGTCGCGCGCTGACGGTGAGCAGGCGCAAAAACTGTTTGCGGAGCTGCTTGAATGCGCGCCCGCCAGCAGCTCCTTGACGGTGCAAGACTACGCCAACCTGATCGACAGTTTGATGTCCTCCCAAGAGGTGCGCCGCGCCGACACGCCCCATTCCGGGGTGCTGATCTGGGGCACGCTCGAAGCTCGCGTGCAGGGCGTAGAGCTGCTCATTCTGGCAGGCCTCAACGAAGGCAGTTGGCCCGAAACCTTGCCGCCTGATCCGTGGCTCAACCGGCAGATGCGCCTCAACGCAGGACTGCTTTTGCCCGAACGCAAAACAGGCCTCTCGGCGCATGACTTTCAGCAAGCCGCCTCCGCACCTGAAGTGTGGCTTTCGCGTGCGGAAA
Organism: uncultured Lentibacter sp.; assembly: GCA_947497495.1. GTDB lineage: Bacteria > Pseudomonadota > Alphaproteobacteria > Rhodobacterales > Rhodobacteraceae > Lentibacter. The sequence continues at coordinate 793,979 of CANMGT010000001.1, read as the reverse complement.
AATCTGATGACGCCGAAACCGTGCCCTCCCGATGGGTGATCCGCCTGACAAACTTGTTGGAGGGCCTCCCAGACGAGGTCGGCAAAAAGGCCCTTGGCGAGATGCGCGACCGAGCCTCAAGCTGGCTGGCCCGCGCGCGCCTTATCGACGCGCCCGAAGGCGCGCAAACCCCCACCAAACGTCCCGCGCCCTGCCCGCCCGTTGCGGCCCGCCCGCGTCAGCTTCCGATCACCGACATCCAGAAACTCACGCGTGACCCTTATGCAATCTACGCCAAGCGTGTGCTCAAACTGCACCCGCTTGGCCCGCTGCAGAAGCTGCCCGACGCCCTGCTGCGCGGCATTGTTTTGCACTCGGTCATGGAGGCCTTCGTGGCGCGCGCCGAGGCTGACCCAAGCCAGCGAACCCGCGAAACTCTGATGCAAATCGCCCGCGATGTTGCGGAGGCCGAAGTGCCTTGGCCCGCCGCCCGCCTCATGTGGCTGGCACGATTTGAAGCCATCGTTGAGGGTTTTCTGGCTGACGAGGAAAAGCGCCTCAACGGCGTCACACATAGCGTGCTTGAGCATGAGGCAAGTTTCAACCTCGGCACGCCCGCCTTCACGCTTGTTGGCAAAGCCGACAGGCTTGACGTGCGCGCCGATGGCACCGTCGCGATCTATGATTACAAGACAGGCACCCCGCCAAACGAAGGCGTTCGCAAGCACTTTGACCAGCAACTCCCGCTCACCGCGATGCTCGCCGAAAACGGCGCCTTCAACGGCTTGGGCGCGCTTCACACCAAGCGCGCCGCCTATATCGGTCTTGGCTCAAAGTCGCGCGAGGAAGTTCTCAAGCCCGACGAGCTTGACAGCAGCGAAACCCTGACGCGTTTGCGCGGTCTGATCGCCGCCTATCTTGAGGCCGACAAGGGCTACACATCGCGCCGCGCCGTGCAAAGCGTCACCTACGGGGGCGACTACGATCACCTCGCAAGGCACGGCGAATGGGCCGACACAGACGACGCCGAACCGGAGGTTCTGACATGAGCGAAACCGTCCACGAAGCCACCCGCGCACAGATCAGATCCGCCGAGCCAACCAACTCGACATGGCTTTCGGCCAATGCCGGATCAGGCAAAACCCGCGTGCTGACAGACCGCGTTGCGCGGCTGTTGCTGCGCGGTGTGAACTCTCAAAACATCCTCTGTCTCACCTACACAAAAGCTGCCGCCTCGGAGATGCAAAACCGCCTGTTCGCGCGGCTCGGCGAATGGGCGATGAAGCCCGAGGACAGCCTGCGAGGCGAGCTTGCCAAACTTGGCGAAGGCAGTGCCGACGCCGAAACGCTTTCCGAGGCACGCCGCCTCTTCGCCCGCGCGATCGAAACACCAGGCGGGTTGCGAATCCAGACGATCCACTCGTTCTGCGCCTCGCTGTTGCGCCGCTTCCCGCTCGAGGCCGGCGTCACCCCTCAGTTCACAGAACTTGACGACCGCACAGCAGCTCTGTTGCGCGAAGCCGTCCTTGACGATCTCTCGGAAAGCGCCCCCGACATCGTGCGCGACATGGCGCATGTCATGGGCGGAACCGACGCCGAAAAGTTCACGCGGGAAGTCGTCGGCAAAAAGGCGCGCTTCAGCAAGCAGCTGTCTGAAGCCGAGGCAAAGGCGATGTTCGGCCTGTCGGAAGACGCTGACGAGAACAGCCTTCTCTCCAAAGTTTTCATAGGTGGCGAGCTAGAGCTTTTCCAAGACCTCCAAGCACCCTTGAACGCCGGAAAAGACACCGACATCAAGAACGCCAAGGCGCTCGCTGAAATATCCCAAGTCAACATAGACGCCGTGCGAGCGCTCGAAAATGTTTTGCTCTTCACGGGCAGTTCCAAGAAGGCGCCCTTTGGTGCCAAGATCGGAACTTTTCCTACCAAGGATACCCGCGAGGCGATCCCGCATCTGATGCCGCAGCTCGAAGCGCTTATGCTGCGTGTCGAGGCCGCGCGCGCCGAACGCGTCGCCCTTGCCGCTGTCAGGAAAACGCTCTCTCTCCACCGTTTCGCGCGCGCCTTTATTGAGCAGTATGAAGCGAAAAAGGCCCAGCGCGGCTGGCTTGATTTTGACGATCTGATCCTCAAAACCAAAGAGCTTCTGACAGACCCCGCGGTTGCCCAGTGGGTTCTCTTCCGGCTCGATGGCGGAATCGACCACATCCTTGTGGACGAGGCGCAAGACACTTCGCCCGAGCAGTGGAGCGTGATCGAAGAGCTTGCCCGCGAGATCACAGCAGGCGACGGCACGCAAGAAGCAGGCGAGCGCACCGTCTTCGTTGTCGGCGACAAGAAACAGTCAATCTACTCGTTTCAGGGTGCCGACAGTCGCGAGTTTGACAGGATGCGCGAGGCGTTTCGCGACAAGCTCAAGCACCGCGACAAGCCGCTGGCAACCCATAGCCTCGCCTATTCTTTTCGCTCGTCGCCCGCTGTGCTGTCCGTCGTCGACAAGGTGTTTGAAGGCCAGAATGAGTTCGGAGTTTCTGACAACGAACACCACATCGCCTTTCACGACACCATGCCTGGGCGCGTTGATATCTGGCCGATGATCGCCAAGGAAGAGAAGCGCGAGGACGTCGCGTGGGACAACCCGATCGACTTAATAAGTCCGGCTGACCCAGTCTCTATTCTTGCTGAAAATATAGCTACAAGCATTCATCAGATGATCTCCGATCAGGTGCTTATCCCGACAAGGAAGGCCGACGACGGCACTTGGCTGGCCCGCCCCGTCAACGAAGGCGACTTTCTTGTTCTGATGCAGCGTCGCTCGCCGCTTTTTCACGAGATCATCCGTGCCTGCAAAGCCAAGGGGCTTGATGTTGCAGGCGCTGACAGGCTCACAATTAGCGAAGAACTCGCTGTCAAAGACATCACCGCGCTGCTCTCTTTTCAGGCGACAGAAGCTGACGACTTGTCCCTCGCCACTGTCTTGCGCTCGCCGCTGTTTGGCTGGTCAGAGCAGGAGCTGTTCACGCTTGCGCACGGGCGCAAAGGCGGCCTTTGGGAAGCGTTGCGCAAGGCCGAAAGCCGCTATCCGCAAACCCATGCCGTTCTCAAGGATCTGCGCGACCAAACAGACTTTTCGCGCCCCTACGAGCTTATCGAACGGGTGCTGACAAAACATGGAGGGCGCAAAAAGTTTCTCAAGCGGCTTGGCCATGAGGCAGAAGACGGAATCGACGCCTTTCTGGCCCAGGCGCTGGCTTACGAGCGTCTGTCTGTGCCGTCGCTAACCGGCTTTTTAAGCTGGCTCGCATCCGATGATCCGGAGGTGAAGCGCCAGATGGAATCAGGCGGCAAGCGCATCAGGGTGATGACAGTGCATGGCTCAAAGGGCCTCGAAGCGCCGATCGTCATCATGCCTGACACGGCAGACCGCAGGAACGAAGTCAAAGACCTGACGCTCGCCAGTGATGGTGCCCCCGTCTGGAAGCTCCCGAAGGACGCCAGCCCGGCGTCGATGCTTGAGTTGGTAGAACAAAAGCAAGCCGCCCAAGCCGCCGAACGCGAGCGTTTGCTTTATGTCGCTATGACGCGCGCCGAGAAGTGGCTTATTGTAGCCGGAGCGGGCGAAGCCAAGACAGAAGAAAGCTGGCACAACCGCATTTCAAGCGCCACAGATGCTCTGAAATTCGACGAGGCTTCTGGGGCGTCCGGAGCCTTCAAGCGCCACGAACGCGGAGACTGGGCCGCGCTACAAATCGAGACTGTTCCACCTGAAGAAGCCTCTGATGCGACCCTTGAGAGCTATTTTCAACTGCCCGCACCCGCCGAACCTGAAGGCGCAAAAACACTTGCGCCTTCAGATCTGGGAGGCACCAAAGCGCTGCCCGGTGATGCCGGTTTAGACGAAGAGGCCGCCAAGAAGTTTGGCACGGAAGTGCATCTTTTGCTCGAGGTTTTGCCAGAGCAGCCTGCCTCTGCTTGGCCGAAAATCGCGCAGAGCCTGCTGGGCGAGGAGCATACAGGGCAACTCGCTGAAGCACGCCGAACACTTGAGGCGCCGCACCTCGCGCATCTCTTCGCAAAGGGCACGCTGTCAGAGGTGCCGCTTAGTGCACCCGTCGCGCGGCTTGATGCGCGCCTGCATGGCATTATCGACAGGCTCGTCATCACCGATACTGAAGTTCTGATCGTCGACTACAAGACAAACGCAACTGTCCCAAGCCGCGCCGAAGACACGCCACTTGGTTTGTTGCGGCAGATGGGCGCTTACTCCGAGGCCGCAAAGCTGATCTGGCCCGACAAGAAGATCAAAACAGCTATCCTGTGGACAAGGACAGCCGAACTGATGCCGCTTGATCATCATATTGTGATAGCTGCCCTTGAAGACACACCACATCTTGACGTAGTCCCGCCAGCTTCTTAGGTTCAGCTCAATTGCCCAAACCCCTCATAGGAGAAGCCACATGGCCACCGTAGCTGTCACAGATGCGTCTTTTGACGCCGAAGTAAAAAATTCCGATATCCCAGTTGTCGTTGATTTCTGGGCCGAATGGTGCGGCCCTTGCAAGCAGATCGGCCCGTCACTCGAAGAGCTGTCGGCCGAAATGGAAGGCAAAGTCAAAATCGTCAAAGTCGATGTTGATTCGAACCCGAACTCAGCCGCCGCTATGGGCGTTCGCGGCATTCCTGCGCTGTTCGTTTTCAAAGATGGCGCACCCGTTGCCAACCTGTCAGGCGCGCGCCCGAAAGCCCAACTTCAAAGCTGGATCGAAGACGCGATTTAAGCCGCGCTTCACGTCACAAAGAAAGCCCCGCCACAGCTACTCAGCTCGGCGGGGCTTTTTTATGCGATCCAGCCTGCGCGCCTAAACCGGTCTGCTATCTGCGCCTCGGCTTCTTCCCGTCCGGCGTTGACCATCTGCTCCTGCCAGAACCACCAGACATAGCGCTCGAACTCCGGCGTCATGTCAGGCGCTTGTGCCAAAGCTTGCTCAACGCCAAGCTCATGCACATTCGCGGCAATGTGGTGAAAGTCGATCTGGCCAAAAAGCACGGCAGGCTTATGGAAGAAATAGCCGAAGAACGCGGCGCTGGAATTCTGCGTCACAACATAATCACAGCGCGGCAAATAGTGCTCCATCTGACCGCTCACAACACTGACACGTGCATGGCTTTGCGCGATCTTTTCAAGCGCAGCCATATCACTCTCCGAGTAGCTTTCCTTAGGGTGCGTTCCGATAACGATGTCGCGTTGACTGTCGTGAGCAATAACTGCCTCGATCATCTCCAAGGGGCTAGCGGCCTGAAACGAACGCTGCTCTGAAATGCGCCCCTGAAGCGGGACATAAACAAAGCCCCCGCGGCTTTCGACAGCATCAGGGAACAGCTTGTTGCGCCTGTTGCGCACAAAGCGCTGCGCTTTCGTGACTTTCACAACCTCGGGGTTAAAGCGCGCCTTGGCCACATCCCACTCCCAGCGCTTGTCTGACGCCTCGATGCCCCAAAACGGGTAGACATAGGCGCGCCGCATGACCAAAGTCTGCGCGTTCATCGGCGGCCACATATGCACAAGCGCGCGGCCTTCAAACGGAGCGTCGCGCGTGGTTTCGTCTGCAAAGCGCACGTCAAACCCACTGCTCCGCAGCACGGCTTCAACCTTGCCTATAAAGTTGTGCTCTCCGGCCTCGGCGCTGGCCTTCATTGCGGCCTCGAGAAATATCGTAACTGTTTTATCCATGCCGCCTCGCTACCTGCCTTATGGCGCCCAAACAAGCCAAACCTTGTGCTTGTGCGCCCCAGCCGCCATATACTTTGGCAAGTTAAGGAGGCCCAAATGGCAGATACAGATTTCCCGGGTTGGCACGGCACAACGATCGTCGGCGTAAAGAAAGGCGGCGAAGTCGTCATAGCCGGAGACGGCCAAGTCAGCCTCGGGCAAACCGTCATCAAAGGCACGGCGCGCAAAGTGCGGCGGATTTCTCCGGGCGGGCACGACACTCTGGTTGGCTTCGCGGGCTCAACGGCCGACGCCTTCACGCTGCTGGAGCGCCTTGAGGCCAAGCTTGAGGCTACACCGGGCCAACTCACCCGCGCTTGTGTCGAGCTGGCCAAAGACTGGCGCACAGACAAGTATCTGCAAAAGCTCGAGGCTATGCTGATCGTCTCCGACGGCAACGAGCTGTTCGTTATCACCGGCGCTGGCGACGTGCTTGAGCCAGAACATGACGTGACAGCTATCGGCTCTGGCGGCAACTACGCCCTCGCCGCAGCCCGCGCCCTTATGGACAGCGACATGTCCGCCGAAGAGATCGCACGCAAATCCATGGCAATCGCGTCAGACATCTGCGTCTACACCAACGGCAAACTCACCGTCGAAACAATCAAGGGATAAGAATTTTCGAAAATTCTTAGCAAATTTCTTGAAAGAAATTTTGCGCCCGCCTCAAAAGGACGACCAACAATGACCGACCTAACCCCTCGCGAAATCGTTTCGGAACTTGACCGCTACATCATCGGCCAGTCAGACGCCAAACGCGCCGTGGCCGTGGCCCTGCGCAACCGGTGGCGCCGCAAGCAACTTGCCGACGACTTGCGCGATGAAGTCTACCCGAAGAACATCCTGATGATCGGGCCAACGGGCGTCGGCAAGACAGAGATCTCCCGACGCCTCGCCAAGCTTGCGCGCGCGCCCTTCCTCAAGGTCGAGGCAACCAAGTTTACCGAGGTCGGCTATGTCGGCCGCGATGTCGAGCAGATCATCCGCGACCTTGTTGATGCCGCCATCATCCAAACGCGCGAGCACATGCGCGAAGACGTGAAGGCACGTGCCCACGAAGCCGCGCAAGAGCGCGTCATCACCGCAATCGCCGGAGAGGACGCCCGCGAAGGCACCCGCGAAATGTTTCGCAAAAAGCTAAAGTCTGGCGAGCTTGATGACACCATCATCGAGCTTGACGTTGCGGACACATCCAACCCGATGGGCGGGATGTTCGACATCCCCGGCCAGCCCGGTAACCAACCGGGGATGATGAACCTCGGCGAGATTTTCGGCAAAGCCATGGGCGGGCGCACAACGCGCAAGAAGCTCACGGTTGCCGAAAGCTACGCTGTGCTTATTTCCGACGAGGCCGACAAGCTGCTCGATGACGAGACAGTAACCAAAGCCGCGCTTGAGAGCGTCGAGCAGAACGGCATCGTCTTTCTCGACGAGATCGACAAAGTCTGCGCTCGACAAGATGCGCGCGGCGGTGACGTGTCGCGCGAAGGCGTGCAGCGCGACTTGCTGCCACTGATCGAAGGCACCACCGTCAGCACCAAGCATGGTGCCGTCAAAACCGACCATATCCTTTTCATCGCCTCGGGCGCTTTTCACATCGCCAAACCCTCAGACTTGCTCCCCGAGCTGCAAGGCCGCTTGCCGATCCGGGTTGAGCTGCGCGCTCTGACAGAGGAAGACTTTGTGCGCATCCTCACGGAAACCGACAACGCGCTGACGCTGCAATACACCGCCTTGATGGCGACTGAGCAGGTCACCGTTTCGTTTGAGCCGGAGGGCATCGCCGCGCTTGCCAAAATTGCCGCGGAAGTAAACTCAAGCGTTGAAAACATCGGCGCGCGCCGTCTTTACACCGTGCTTGAGCGGGTGTTCGAAGAGCTGTCGTTTACCGCGCCTGACCGTGCCGGAGACAGCGTCACTGTTGACGCTGCCTTTGTCGACAAGCACCTTGGCGAGTTGATGAAATCAAAAGATCTGTCAGGCTACGTGCTTTAAGCGGTGAGGGCCGCCTCGGCGGCCTCAACGTCAAAGCCGTATTCAAGGCAACAGGCCGCATGCGCGGCTTTGATCTCGGCATAGTCGGGGTGCTCGCTGCCAAGATCGCGCGTTTGCCACCAGTCTTTTGCAAGATCAAAAAACTGCGTCGAGCCGTCAGCGTATCGTATGTAGCGATACTTGCCTTTGCGTATTGCCGAGCTGTCTTTCAGGAAGGTTGGCACAGCTCTGTCGGGGCCGCGCTCCCAGTTGATCTGCGGCCTCAGTGAGAGCCCGACACAGCCTTCGATCGGCGGCAATCCGGCGTAATCCAGCACGGTTGGCCCGACGTCAAGCAGCGCCACAGGGTCGTTCACGACTTGCGCAACCGGCTGGTCGGGGTCGTGGATAATCAGCGGCACATTCGCCACCTGCTCCCAGAGCGTATGCTTGCGAAAGCGGTTGCGCTCGCCCAAGTGCAAGCCGTGGTCGGACACGATCACAACCAGCGTGTTATCAGCATGTTTCGAGGCTTTGAGCGCATCCCAAACGCGGCCCAAGTGGTGGTCGGTGTGGGAGAGCGCGGAGAAGTAGTTGCGCACGCTCTTGCGCCAGTGCCTGAACTTCTCGCTGTTGATGTTGTGCCCGTTGTGCAGCTCCATAAACGCGCTTTCCTCAAACCCGTCCTTCCAGGCTTCAGGTTTGCGAAAGCCTGTCTCGTCATACATTTCCTTATAGCTGCGCGGGGTGATCCAAGGGCCATGCGGGCCAAAAAACCCGACTTCACGGTAGAACGGCACATCGCCCTTGTAGGTGTTCAAAAACCGCTTGAAAGAGCGCGCCGACTGATGGTCATAGAACCTCGGGTTGTCCTTCGCATCCCGCGCCGCAAGGCCGCCCTTCAAGCCGCCAAACCCCATGCTGACGTGCTCGGGTATCTGCCAGTCGCCGCCAAACTTCTTCGGTTTATCGGAGAACAAAACACTGTGAATATCGTCTTCCAGCGGGCCATAGCCAAGCATCACCTTGCCACCTGACGAGCAGAAATAGCCCTCTTGCTTCAGCTTGTAGGGCCACAACTCCTGCGGCTTGATTGTCTCGAAGTAGTACTTGTTCGGCCCCGTCACGCCCGACTGGTGCGGCGCCTTGCCCGACATGAAGCTCGCCCGCGACGGGCTACAAACCGGAGCCTGGCAGTAGGCCGCATGAAACGCCGTTGACTGCGCGCAGATGCGGTCAAGGTTGGGCGTTTGCAGCACCTCGCCAAAAACTGTTTTATACTTCCAGAATGCGACAGCATCGTCAAAACTGACGAGCAGAACGTTCTTTCGTGTTTCACCCGCCGACATGATAGCTGCTCCGCTGCTCAAAAGCGCCAATCCGGCTCTCATGGCCGCTTCCCAACAGGTTACGTTGCTTTGCTAAGACGGTCTATATTCTAATCATGTAGCGCTTACGGATTTGATAGTGCGCCTAATATGCACATTTGGTCCATGTTCTGTGAATTCATCGCAATACAGCCGTTATGAAAGCGAATTTTGCGCACTCCGCGCATTGGATATGCTCTATCACTGCGCAGCACCAAACAGGAGAGCCCCATGAGCAGCACAAAACACGTCTTTCAGAACATCGCCCGCGCCGTCAGCGACCACGGCGTTGACACAATGTTCGGCCTCATGGGCGACGCCAACCTCTTCATGGTCGACAGCTTCGTGCGCGACAGCGGCGGCCGTTTTGTGCCCGCCGCCCATGAGGGCAGCTCGGTGCTCATGGCGCTTGCCTACTCCCATGTCTCCGGCAAAACCGGCGTCGCAACCGTCACCCACGGCCCGGCACTGACTAACTGCATGACAGCCCTCACAGAGGGCGCACGCGGACACATCCCCATGGTGCTACTGGCAGGCGATACACCGGTGTCAAACCCGCGTCATTTGCAAAGCACCGACCAGCGCGAAGTCGTCAAAGCAACAGGTGCCGGCTTTGAGCAAATGCGCGCGCCAGAAACAGTCGCGATGGATGTCGCGCGCGCCTTCTACCGCGCGCAGGTCGAGCGGCGCCCGATCGTGCTCAACATGCCCGCCGACTTCATGTGGGAAGAGGCCGAGCACACCGCGAAAGTGCTCAGCGTTTTCAGCGCACCAGGGGGTGTGGCCGAGGGCGACATCCTTGATCAGGCCATCGGCATGATAGCCTCGGCGCGCCGCCCGCTGATCCTTGCCGGTGCCGGTGCCGTGAGCGCGCGCGAGCAGCTCATTCGCCTCGCTGATCGCCTGCAAGCGCCGCTTGCGACAACGCTCAAAGCCAAAGGGCTGTTCAACGATCACCCCTACAACATCGACATTTTCGGGACGCTCTCAACGCCCGCCGCCTACGAGCTGATCGCGCAGTCTGATTGCATCATCTGCTTTGGCACCAGCCTGCATGACTTCACAACAGATCGCGGCAAGCTGATGGACAACAAGCGCATCGTGCAGGTTGATATCGAGCCGACAGCCATCGGCGGCGGGCTTCACCCTGACGCAGCCCTTGTCGCTGACGCAGGCCTCACCGCCGAGACAATTATCTTCTGGCTCAACGAGGCCGAAATCCCGCCAAGCGGGTTCACCAACGATCTCGACATCGGCAAGCTCACAGAGCACCCGAAAGGCCCCGACAAAACAGCCGAGGGCTGCATCAACTACATCGCAGCACTCGAGCGCCTTGAAGAAGCCCTACCAAAAGACCGCGTCCTCGTCACCGACGGAGGCCGCTTTATGACAGAAGCCTGGGTGCGCACATCTGTGCCAGACCCGGCCAGCTTTGTCGCGACAACAAACTTCGGTTCCATCGGCATCGGGCTGCAAGAAGCTATCGGCGCAGGTCTCGCCGCGCCCGAACGGCCTGTTGTGCTGTTCTCCGGTGACGGCGGGTTTATGATGGGCGGGATCAACGAGTTCAACACCGCCGTTCGCCTTGGCCTCGACCTGATCGTGATCGTCGCCAATGACTCAGCTTACGGCGCCGAGCACATCCAGTTCCTTGATCGCAAGATGGATCCCTCGCTCACAGAGTTCCACTGGCCCTCTTTTGCCGGCATCGCCACATCGCTTGGCGGGCAGGGCTTTGAAGTTCGTTCAAGCGACGACCTTGAAGTCGCGCTCAAAGCGCTTGAAACCCGCGACAAGCCAGTGCTCATCGAGCTTCACCTTGATCCGATGGATGTGCCCCGCATGCGCATCTAATAGGCCTGCGCGCCTCCGGCTTTTTCTTGACCGAAGTACTCCCGCCGGAGGCTCCGACAGAATGTATAAACGCGGCGTCAGCCCATCCGCTCGGACGCGTAGGAGCCGGGCGAAGCGGGGAAAACCACTGTCTTGTTGCCGTTCAGGAAAACGCGGCGGTGAATATGCGCATGAATGGCCCGCGCCAGAACCTGGCTTTCAACGTCGCGGCCCAGCGAGACATAGTCACTCGCCGACTGCGCATGCGTCACACGCACGATGTCCTGCTCGATGATCGGGCCTTCGTCCAGATCAGCCGTCACATAATGCGAGGTCGCGCCGATAAGCTTCACGCCGCGCTCATAGGCTTGCTTATAGGGGTTGGCCCCTTTGAAGCTCGGCAAGAACGAGTGGTGAATGTTGATGATCCGGCCAGACATTTTCTGGCACATCTCGTCAGACAGGATCTGCATGTAGCGCGCCAGCACAATCAGGTCAGCGCCGGCCTCTTCAACAACAGCCATAATCTGCGCCTCGGCGACGGGTTTGTTCTCTTTCGTGACCTTGATGCAGTGAAACGGGATGTCGTTGTTCACCACAACTTTCTGGTAGTCCATATGGTTCGAGACAACCGCGACAATGTCGATCGGCAGCGCGCCAATGCGCCAGCGGTAGAGCAAGTCGTTCAGGCAATGCCCGAAGCGCGACACCATGATGACAACCTTCATCTTCTCGCTCTCGTCGTGGAAAGCGTAAGTCATATCCAGCGCATCAGCGACTTTGGTGAAGCCTTCCGTCAGCGCGGTAATATCCGCCCCCTTCTCGCTTTCAAAGCTCACCCGCATAAAGAAGTTGCCGGTTTCCTTGTCGTCAAACTGCGAGCTGTCGGTGATGTTGCAACCACTGTCGGCCATATAATTGGCAATCGCCGCAACGATCCCGCGGGTTGATCGACAAGTTACAGTAAGGGCGTATTTGCTCATTTCGAATGTCCTGATGCTATGTCCGGAAAGGGCCTCTTTAACCGCGGTTGTTTCTGAGCGCTCAGGCGCCGTCAAGCGCTTTCAACCGCCACGAAAGCTGCTGTCGACTGGCGCTGTCGATTGGCGCTCGCTTCTTGGGCATTTTGCCTGAAGGCGCCGCAAACTTGCGCAGGATTTTTCTTTGAGAAGAGCCGCCTAATCTTGCTGAAGGTCTAAGGTTTTACTTCAGTTCGCTCAAACCAAAGTTTTTAATAACTTCTGCACTTCGGTTTTTACCACCCCGTTGACTATCACTTGGCGTCGATGGAAGAACTTCCATTTTCAAACCGAAAAGCTCTTTTGGAGGATTGAATTTCAGATGCTTGCCGTCTTGGCTTTTTTCAAAATTCAAACTTGTGAGCAAAGAGCCCAATAGCTTTGGCATTTGTTTTCCATCGCGACCTGCACTTTTGATTTGCGCCACTAGTGATACCGCTCTCCCACTTGTCTCCGTATGCTGTAAAAGTCTCGTAATAAATAGCTTCGTGCGGTCGTCGATTTGATCAAGCTTGTTTTCTACGTAAAGTTTTGCAAATAGCCTCAGCCTGTCTGAAAACTCTCCTTCGTAAAGCTGCGGCCCAATCACATCAGATAGGCCGGAGGGGAGTATATCTGTGCTATCACTCACACCTTCAGATTTTTCAGCCCGTGCAATTTCCAAAAGACTTTCTAGGTTCTCAATGCGTTCCTGTTTCGCCTGAAGCTCAGCATCAAATGCGCTGATGTATTCCTCTAGATCTTCACTAGTTTGTGAAAGCGCCCGCTCACGCAGCTTTCTCGACTGCGCCTCTTGTAGGGTTTGCCACTCCCAGCCGCGCTGTGCAGCCAGTCCAGACATAAACTCGTTGGATACCTCAACACATTTATCAAACAAAAGTTGTCCAGTCTTGTCGGTTGTCCACCTGAAAAGCCGGCATAACTCTCGCCCTCCAGGCAAGAAGACACCAATGGCACCTCCATAAGGGTTCTTGCGATTGGCCCTTTCCGGACACGATACCTACCGCAACATCTATGTCACTCTCGGTCAGAAGATGGGGAGTATCGCTTGCTCTGAAGTACCCGTCAATTTCGGCCCACTCTTCGTCTATCGCCTGAGTAATGAAGTGCGGCTTTTTGGGCGTCAGAACTTCCGCATTTGGGTTTACAGCGACACATTGCCCTCTGACACGTAGAAAGGCTACTGCACCTAACTTGGTGTACACGCATTCGGTTCGCCAGCGTCTGCCTGCTGGGTCAGGCAATTCGTGTCTGACTCCAAAAGCCGATGTTCCATCTTGTTCATATGATTTGAACGCAAGCGTTTCGCCCGAAGCTGTTTCATACCGCGCATCGTCGTCATGAATTTCACTTGCGTCGAATTCATCTAGGGCGGCGCTTTTGTTAATTCCCCTTATCCACGCAACCGCAGCCGCGAGGAATTGAGCTTTTGTTATTGCCTGACTCGCCGGAAACTCGGTAGAAAAAAACTCAAAACGCTATTCCTTTTTTCGACTTCTAAGCTGTCGTTTGGTTACCGCTTTCATACTCTCCTTTAACGAGAGTTTTAGCAAGTTAATGGCCGCTTTTTCTTAAAGCATGATCCCTCGAACGCCCCGTTAACTTAATTTCCGTTAACACTTTTGCGCGAAAACGTATGCACGCGTTATGCACGGGATGCTGCATATGTAGCTGCATACCTTAGGCACATTCGTTTCACGGTTAACGATCGCCGTTAACCCCACCGTGCGGTGCGCGCGTAACTTCGGGCTTTTCTTTCTGCAGAACTTGGCGGAAAGCTGTTTCATGGACACGCTTTCCTTTCTTCGCCTCAACATCCGCTGGCTCGCCGCTGGTGTTTTGCTGACGCTTATGTCGTGCTTCGGGCAGACGTTTTTTATCTCCATTTTTGCGGGTGAAATTCGTGCTGAGTTTGGCCTAAGTCATGGAGATTGGGGCGGAATTTATGCATTGGGAACGCTCTGCTCGGCTGTTGTCATGGTCTGGGCGGGCGTGCTGACAGACAGGTTTCGCGTGCGCAGTCTTGGGCCGTTTGTGCTTGTGCTTTTGGCCTTTGCCTGTGTGTTTATGGCAACCAATTCAGCGCTGTGGCTCTTGCCCGCCGTCATATTCACGCTGCGCTTCACGGGACAGGGGATGACAAGCCACATTGCCGTCGTCGCCATGGCCCGCTGGTTCACCACCACCCGAGGCCGCGCCCTCTCCGTCGCGACGCTTGGATTTACTGTCGGAGAGTCGGTGTTGCCGCTGCTCTTTGTGTTCCTGCTAACCCTTTATGATTGGAGGATTCTTTGGCTCGCTTGCGGTGTTGTGGCTTTGCTCGCCATCCCGTTGCTGATCGGCTTACTCCAGCAAGAGAGAACACCGCAATCGATGGCGAAATCTTCGCAATCTGTGGGCATGCTGGGCCGCAACTGGACACGCGAGCAAACCGTCAGACATTGGCTTTTCTGGGCCATGGTGCCCACGCTGCTTGGCCCCGCAGCTTTCGGAACTGCATTGATGTTTCATCAGGTTCACTTCTCGGAAATCAAAGGCCTCTCGCACATGACATTTGTAGCGATGTTCCCTGTGTATACAGGGGTTACAACCGCCGCGATGATCGTTTCTGGCTGGGCTTTAGACAGGTTTGGAACCCCCAGGATCATCCCCTTTATGCACCTCCCCGCCATTGCTGCATTTGTGGTTTTCGCACTTGCCAGCGGCCCGACAGGCTTGTTCGTTGGCTTCATTCTTTTTGGACTTACTTCGGGCGCTCACTCAACATTGCCAAACGCTTTCTGGGCCGAGTTTTACGGAGCCGCCCACATTGGCTCTATCAAGGCGCTGACCACTGCTGTCATGGTGCTCGGGTCGGCCATAGGGCCCGGACTGACAGGCTGGGGAATTGACGCTGGCATTGGGCTTGAAGCGCAATATCTTTGTGTTGCCCTCTACTTTGTTCTCTCCAGCATTATTATGTGGTTAGGCGTGCGCCGCGCTGCTCCGATGCTGGCTTAACTTGTCAACGCGACATGCGACGACTAAGAACAAGTGAGCCTTAGAGTTAAGCCTACCCGCGACCCGTTGAACAGTGAAAGAGGTCTCATGACCCTACCAGATGACCTTCCTATTGTGCGCTCTGCCAGACGTGTGCTGAAGACAGAGGCCGAGGCTATCTTGCAGATGGTTGACGCGCTGCCAGAAGACTTTGCTGATGTGGTTGAGCTTGTTCTCAACACCAAGGGCCGCGTCATCATTTCCGGCGTTGGCAAGTCCGGGCATATCGGCCGCAAAATATCGGCAACTCTAGCCAGCACGGGAACACCGTCGTATTTTGTGCATTCCGCCGAGGCGAGCCATGGTGACTTGGGGATGATCACCGCAGACGACATCTGCGTGCTGATCTCGAACTCCGGCGAAACCAACGAGCTGCGCGATATCTTGCTGCACACGCGACGGTTCAACATCCCCATGGTGGCGATCTCTTCAAACCTGACAAGCACGCTGATGCAGGCGGCTGACTTCAAGCTCAACTTGCCCAACCTCCCCGAAGCATGCGCCATTGGAATGGCTCCGACAACGTCGACAACGCTCACCCTCGCGCTTGGCGACGCGCTTGCTGTTTCAGTCATGGAACAGCGCGGGTTTGGCAGTGAGGACTTCCTCAAAAATCACCCGGGCGGCAAACTCGGCGCGCAGCTTTCGCGCGTGGCCGACTTGATGCACAAAGGCGAGAGCGTGCCGACAGTTGACGCAGACACAGCCATGTCAGACGTGCTGTTGTCGATGACATCCAAGGGCTTTGGCATCACCGGCGTGCTTGAAAACGGCGCCTTGCTTGGCGTTATTTCCGACGGGGATTTGCGCCGCCACATGGGTGACTTGATGGAGAAAACAGCGAGTCAGATCGCCACGCTTGACCCAGTCACAGTCACACCTGATCTCTTCGCCGCGCAGGCGCTCGCCCTTTTGAACGAGAAGAAAATCTCGGCGCTGATGGTTGTTGACGCCGCCAAGCGCCCTGTCGGGATTGTCCACATTCACGATTTACTCCGCGCAGGTGTCGCATGAAAACTGTTGTCCTTATTCCCGCTCGCTACGCGTCTACGCGCTACCCCGGTAAGCCTTTGGCCACTCTGCGCCAGAAAGACGGAAGCAAAAAGACCCTTATCCAGATGAGCTATGAAGCCGCGTGTCAGATCAGCGGCGTGTCAGAGGTTTATGTCGTGACAGACGATGCGCGCATTCATGACGCGGCCCTTGGCTTTGGCGCACCCGTGATCATGACAAGCCCAGAGCGCGAAAACGGCACTGCCCGCTGTGCTGAGGCTGTTAAACTCGCAGAGCTTGATGCAGATCTGATCGTGAACTTTCAAGGCGATGCGCCGCTTACCCCGCCTTGGTTTGTCGAAGGCCTGATCACCGCGATGGCCGCTGACGAGGGCGCGCAAATGGCGACACCTGTTTTGCAATGCGACGCGCAAACCTACGCAATGTTCAAGGAAGATCGCGCGGCTGGCCGCGTCGGCGGAACGACAGCCGTGTTCGGAACACAGGGCCGCGCTATCTACTTTTCCAAGGAAGTGCTGCCCTACATCGACGAGAGCAAAGTTCCCGCAAGCAACATTCCGGTTTATCACCACGTCGGCGTTTACGCTTACCGGCCCGCAGCCCTTGAAGCCTACATCAGCTGGCCAGAGTGCCAGCTAGAAAAGCTCGAAGGGCTTGAACAACTCCGGTTTCTTTACAACGGCACCCCTGTAAAATGCGTCGAAGTTGACGCGAAAGGCCGCCTCTTCTGGGAACTCAACAACCCCGAAGACGTTGCCCGCATTGAAAAGGTATTGGCTGAACAATGACCAAAGTTATTGATATCAACGGCGTCAAAGTTGGCGGCAACGAACCCTTCGCGCTTATCACCGGCCCGTGCCAGCTCGAAAGCCTTGATCATGCCCGCATGATGGCCGAGAAGATCGCAGAGGCCTGCGCGCCCACAAGCACGGGCTTTGTTTTCAAGGCCAGCTATGACAAGGCCAACCGTTCGTCGATCTCGACAAAACGTGGTCTGGGTATGGAAGAGGGGCTAACTATCCTCTCCAAGATCAAATCCGAGTTCGGCTGTCCGATCCTGACTGATGTACATGACGCCCGCCAATGTGCGCCCGCTGCCGAAGCAGTAGATGTCCTGCAGATCCCTGCATTTCTCTGCCGGCAGACAGATCTGCTCCTCGCCGCGGGTGAAACAGGCGCAGCGATCAATGTGAAGAAAGGGCAGTTCCTCGCACCTTGGGACATGGCCAATGTTGCCGAGAAAATCGCAAGCACAGGCAACGAGCGGATCATGCTTTGCGATCGCGGCACATCCTTTGGCTACAACACGCTGGTCAGCGATTTTCGCGGACTGCCGATCATGGCGCAGACGGGCTACCCTGTCGTGTTTGACGCGACACATTCGGTTCAACAGCCGGGCGGGCATGGGACAACATCAGGCGGGCAGCGCGAGTTCGCACCTGTCCTTGCGCGGGCGGCTGTGGCCGTTGGTGTCGCGGCGCTGTTTATTGAAACGCACGAAGACCCGGACAATGCCCCAAGCGACGGCCCCAACATGATTCAGATAAATGAGATGGAAGCCCTCATCGGCCACCTCGCGCGCTACGACACCATCAGCAAAGAAGGCTGACCTATGAAAGTTACGCCTACTTCGCTGCCTGACGTTCTCCTGATCGAACCCCAACGCTTTGGCGACGCTCGCGGATTTTTCAGCGAAAGCTGGAACAAGTCCCGTTTGGCTGAGCACGGCGTTGATGTTGACTTCGTGCAAGACAACCACTCGCTGTCTTCCTCCGTCGGAACGGTGCGCGGGCTGCACTTTCAGGCACCGCCTCATGCGCAGGCTAAGCTTGTGCGCTGCGGGCGTGGCGCCCTGCTCGATGTTGCTGTCGACATTCGCAAAGGCTCACCGACATATGGCCACTGAGTCTCCGAAGAGCTGACATTCGAGAACGGCAAGCAACTGTTTATCCCCGAAGGGTTTGCGCATGGTTTTATCACCCGCGCGCCTGACACCGAGATCATCTACAAATGCAACGCATACTATTCGCCCGACGCTGATGGCGCGATCTTGTGGAACACCTGCGGAGTAGATTGGGGCTTTGAGGGCGCGCCGCAGTTGAGCGAGAAAGACAAAGCAGCCACGCCTTTCTCGGCGTTCAACAGCCCCTTCATTTGGGAGGGCGCGACATGAAGCTTCTTGTCACAGGCGGAGCTGGCTTTATCGGCTCGGCCGTTATCCGCCTTGCGGTGTCGTGCGGCCACGATGTCATTAACCTCGACGCACTCACTTACGCAGCTTGCCTTGAAAACGTTGCCAGTGTTTCTGATAGCCCGCTTTACGCTTTCGAGCAGGTCGATACTGCGATTTGGCGGCGTTAGAAACTGTTTTTACCACGCACCAGCCCGACGCCGTTATGCACCTCGCCGCTGAAAGCCACGTTGACCGCAGCATCGACGGGCCGGGCGCGTTTATCCAGACAAACGTCATCGGCACCTACAACATGCTGCAAGCTTCGCGCGCGTATTGGGAAAGCAAAGGCAAGCCTGAGGCTTTCCGTTTTCACCATATTTCAACCGATGAGGTGTTCGGCTCACTTGGGCCAACAGGGCAGTTCACCGAACAAACGCCTTACGATCCACGCTCGCCCTATTCCGCATCAAAGGCCAGCTCCAATCACCTCGTGCGCGCCTGGGCCGAGACATATGGCCTGCCGGTCGTCATCACGAATTGCTCCAACAATTATGGCCCGTTTCACTTCCCCGAGAAGTTGATTCCCGTGGTTATCCTCAATGCGCTACACGGCAAGCCTATCCCGATCTATGGCAAGGGCGAAAACGTCCGCGACTGGCTGTATGTTGAAGACCTCGCCGATGCACTCTTGCTGGTGCTTGAAAAAGGAGCGCTTGGCCGCTGCTACAACATCGGTGGAGAAAACGAGCACAGCAACTTGAAAATGGTGCAGACAATCTGCTCTATTCTCGACAAAAAGCTGCCAGCCGATGCGCCTTACGAGAGCCTCATCGAGTATGTCACTGACAGGCCCGGCCACGACATGCGCTACGCGATTGATCCGACCCGCATCAGAGACGAGCTGGGCTGGCGGCCTTCTGTCACTGTCGAAGAAGGGCTGGAGACAACTGTTCAGTGGTATCTCGACAACGAAGCTTGGTGGAAACCGTTGTTGGCGCGTGAAGGCGTTGGCACCCGGCTGGGAAAATCATGAAGATCCTTGTGTTTGGCACTTCAGGGCAAGTTGCCCTCGAGCTTCAGAAGGTTTCTGAAACTTCGCCTCACAGCTTCGTCTTTCTTGGCCGCGATGAAGCCGATCTAACGCAAGTCGCTACGCTGAAAATCGCGGTAGAAAAGCATTCCCCGAAGGCTGTCATCAACGCGGCGGCCTATACGGCTGTTGACCGCGCTGAAGAGGAAGTAGAGCTGGCATATGCCGTCAACGCTGCTGCGGCTGTCGGAAACGCGCGATGCCTTGAGTGTTGTCGCCGACCAGATAGGCGGGCCGACACCGGCTTCAGCCATTGCGAGCGCTTGTGTAAAGATCGCAGAAAGCATCAAGTCCAGCGGCACTTATCACTTTTCGGGCAACCCTGATGCCAGCTGGGCCGCATTCGCCCGCGAGATTTTTGCCCAAGCTGGACGGCACATCACTGTCACGGATATCGCTACAGCCAACTACCCGACGCCAGCGAAACGGCCGCTTAACTCTCGGCTAGATTGCGCCTCACTGGCATCAGATTTCGGGATTATGCAACCAAATTGGAAAACCGCATTGGCGGATGTCATAAGAGAGCTAACATGAAGAAACGCAAAGGTATCATCCTCGCTGGCGGGTCGGGCACGCGGCTTTACCCGATCACAATTGGCGTCTCTAAGCAGCTCCTGCCGATCTATGACAAACCGATGATCTATTACCTGCTGTCAGTGCTTATGTTCGGCGGCATTCGCGACATCGCGATCATCACGACACCCCAAGACCAAGAGCAGTTCAAACGCACTTTAGGAGACGGCAGCCAATGGGGCCTCAGGCTTACCTACATCGAGCAGCCCTCGCCTGACGGGCTTGCCCAAGCCTATTTGCTCTCCGAAGATTTTCTTGATGGCGCACCCAGTGCAATGGTTCTGGGCGACAATATTTTCTTCGGCCATGGCTTGCCAGAAGTGCTGGCGAAAGCCGACCAAGTCAAAACAGGCGGGACTGTCTTTGGCTACCGTGTCGCTGACCCCGAGCGCTATGGCGTGGTCGACTTCGCTCAAGACGGCACGGTGCGGGCTATCGTTGAGAAACCGGAAGTGGCGCCTTCGTCTTACGCCGTTACCGGGCTCTATTTTCTTGACGAAACAGCCCCGCAGCGGGCGGCACAGGTTGCTCCCTCCGAGCGCGGTGAGCTTGAAATCACTTCGCTGCTGGAAAGCTATCTACATGATGGCCAGCTTTCTGTGCAGCAGATGGGCCGCGGCTATGCTTGGCTTGATACGGGCACCCATAGCTCGCTGCTTGATGCGGGCAACTTTGTGCGAACACTCTCCGAGCGGCAAGGCCTTCAGGTTGGCAGCCCGGAGGAGATCGCTTATTCACGTGGCTGGATAAGTGCTGCGCAGTTGCAAGAACGTGCTGAGGGGTTTGCGAAAAATTCTTACGGGCAGTATCTGCTCAATTTGCTGAGGTAACTCAGCGTTGGCGGCGCAGATAAACGTAATAGGCACCGCCGCCGCCATGCCGCAGATGCGCCTCTGAAATCTGCATCACCACCTGAGCCAATGGCGGCGTTGAAAGCCAGTGCGGCACTTGGTGGCGCAACACGCCAAAGCGCACCGGAATCGGCCCGCCATCGTCACGCGCCTTGCCTTTGCCCGTGACTACCAGAATAAGCCGCTTTTGCTCGGTGTAGGCGCGCATGATAAACGCGTTCAACCTCGGATGCGCCTCCGCAACTGTCATCCCGTGCAAGTCGATCTTGGCTTCCGGTTTGATCTTGCCCCGCTTCATTGTAGCGTGCTTTTTGCGATCCATATGAACCGCAGCTTTGGCGACAGATGTGCGCACATCGGGCGCTATGTCATGCGCGGGCTGATAGGCTTTGGCACGCACCCCCAATTCAAACTGCGCAATGGGCGTCGCAGCGGGTTGTCGCTTTGGCTTGCTGTTGACGCGCTCCGCCATGCTCACCTTTTTCTTCGGGTGCATCGGCACGGTTGTTCCGGCAACCTGCCCCCAAAGCTCAAGCTCGTCTTTGTTTGGCTTGCGCCGGCTCATTGTGCGTCAACCGGCAAGTAAGCATAGGCACGCTGGATTGGCATCAGCACAACCATGCGACCCGGATCACGCAAACGCCCTGCTGAGCGCCCTGCCTTGTCACCGGTGCCAAAGAAAACATCCGCGCGTTGCGCACCCTTAATGGCCGAGCCAGTGTCTTGCGCGATCATCAAGCGGCGCAGTTTGTTCTTGCCGTCCTTCTCAACCCAGACAGGCGCGCCAAGCGGAGTGTAGCGCGGATCAACCGCGATCGAGCGCATGGTCGTGACCGACCTGTTCATCGCGCCGAGCGGGCCCTTGTCAGCAGGTACTTCGCTGACCTCGCGAAAAAACACATATGACGGATTGTGGCGCAAAAGCTCGGGGCCCTCGACGGGGTTGCGGCGCACCCAGTTTTTGATCACCTGCGCTGAAACCTGATGTGCATTGTAAACGCCGCGCCGCACCAACTCGGCTCCGATTGAGCGATACTTATGGCCGTTGGCACCGCCATAACCCACACGGATAAACCGCCCGTCGGGCAGTTTTACACGGCCAGACCCTTGGACTTGCAGAAAGAACAGCTCGACAGGGTCATCCACCCAGACGATCTCAAGGCCACGGTCCTTCATGACCGGCTCTTCTTCGATCTCCCGACGCGAGAGCCAGCGGCTCGTGCCCTTGGCTTCGGGCGGCATCCTGTAAATCGGATAACGGTAGCGACTTGAAGGCCTTGTATCGCCTTCAAGCTCCGGCTCGAAATACCCCGTAAAGAGCGCATCCTTGCCATCGCTTATTTCGACGGGACGAAAGAACAGTTCAAAAAATGTCTTAGCGTTTTTCTGCACCGAGGCTGCTTTGCAAAGCGCACGCCAGTCAGGTGACTTCATGTCGCGACAGGTGTTCAAAAACACATCAAGCGCGGCTTGGTGGTCGTCGTCTTCCCAGCCGTCTAGCTCGGCAAACTCAAGCAGCCGATATTCGGTATCTTCTGCGGCACTTGTCGGATCGGTCATAGCGAGTCCCGCGAAGATGATGGCTAGGAGTGTGCGTCTCATTCACCCGTGGCAACAAGAATCCAGTTAGGATCATTCGCACCCATAACGCGCTCGAATGTCCAAATGTCTTTCTGGGTTTTCACCTTGCCCTCTTTGCCCTCAATCACCTCGCCAGCATTGTCACGCACGATCGATGTCAGATCTGCGACAAACTTTACGCTGATTTCAGCTGTGCTGCTGGCATCGTGGAAGTCGGCATCGTGAATGGCCATTTCGCGGATTCCTATAAAATCAGCCTCGATCTGGAGGCCTTTCTTTTCACGGTCTTCAACAACCTGTGCGAAAACGTCGTAAACCTCATCTGCGAGGAACGGCTTTATCTCGGCAAGTTCACCACGTTCAAATCCCATCAGGATCATTTCATAAGCGCCGCGTGCGCCGCCCAGAAATGTGCCAACTGCAAAGGAAGGCTCTGCTTGCTTCATTTTGGCGAAAGCCTTTGCCGCATCGCTGTATTCTTCGACGTGGTCGGTGATGTCTTCGTCAGGGCCGCCTTCGATAACCTCAAGTTTGGGTTTGCGGCTTGATGAGGGTTCGGCGGCTGTGCGTGGCGCTTCATATCCGTCGCGTGTTCCGAGAACACTCCTCAGACGCAGAATTAGAAAAACAGCGATTCCGGCGAGAACCAATAGTTGGAGAATAGGCGAATTCATGAAGACCTCTCGATGTGAGCGTGGCAATAAGCACCGTCAGCACTTATGTATGTGATGGGCGTGATCAAGTCTACTACGCCCGAAGGAACCTAGGAGTTTTAAAAATGTTGCTCTTTTTGGCTTTTATCGCCGTCCCTCTGATAGAAATCGGCCTGTTTATCCAAGTTGGCGGGGCCATCGGGCTTTGGCAGACGCTTTTCATAGTGGTGTTTACCGCCATTCTCGGCACCTGGATGCTCAGAACACAAGGCGTTATGGCGCTTGGCAACCTGCAACGCTCGTTTTCCGAGTTGCGCGATCCGACAGAGCCTTTGGCACACGGCGCGATGATCCTGTTTTCAGGCGCGCTTCTTTTGACACCCGGATTTTTCACCGATGCTATCGGCTTTTTGTTGCTCATTCCGCCGGTTCGCAGCGCGGTGATCAAATATGTGCGCTCGCGCGTGAAGGTGCAGACATTCAGTACCGACCAAACAGCGAATCCGCACCAGCACCGCCCTCCAGGCGACGTGATAGATGGTGAGTTTCACGAAGTTGAGCCGCCCAAACAGCCAACGCACACCCCATCGGGCTGGACAAAGCATTAAAGCGAGGCATTGAGGCTTAGCTTCTGCCCTGCTATTGCAGGCGCAAACATATTTCTGATGGAGAATATCATGGCCGAGAATGGTGCCGCTGAAGACCAACCACAAGTTAAGCTCAATGTGCTCAACCAGTTTATTCGCGACCTTTCGTTTGAGAACATTCTCGCGCAGGTTGGTGCAGAAAGTGAAGTCACGCCTGACGTAAAAGTGCAGGTAAATCTTGACGCAAAGAAGCGTCAGCCAGACAACCAGTATGAAGTTGCGATCAAGCTGAATGTCACGTCGACAAACAAAGGCGACGAGAGCACAAAGCTGTTCCTTCTGGAAGTTGACTATGTCGGCCTGTTCAACATTGAAGGTGTCGCAGAAGACCAGCTGCACCCGTTCCTTCTGATCGAATGTCCGCGTCTGTTGTTCCCGTTTTTGCGTCGCGTTGTTTCAGACATCACGCGCGACGGTGGCTTCCCACCGCTGAACCTCGAGACCATCGACTTTCTGGCTCTGTATCGCCAAGAAATCCAGCGCCGTCAGGCCGAAGCACAAACACCTGTTTCGTAAACTAGCTGAATTTTTTCCAAAGCGCGCCGTCGCCCATCGCGTCAACAAACGCTGTGTGGGCGGCGGTTTCTTTTTCGCTGAGGCGTGACGGCAAAGCCGTCGGACGGGCAGCCGGGCGCCAGCTGTCATCCGAGCTCGCCGCAGTTTGTGAGCGTCCACTCTCTGTGGCCAGCCCGAAATCTGGCTGCTTGCCTCCAATAAGTTCAAGATAGACCTCTGCAAGAATTTCAGAGTCAAGCAAAGCGCCGTGCAACGTACGTGACGAGTTGTCGATGTTAAACCGGCGGCAAAGCGCATCAAGCGACGCGGGCGAACCCGGAAACCTGCGACGCGCTATTTCAAGCGTATCAACCGCCTGATCCATCGGCAGCTTTGGCAAGCCCATCCAACCCAGCTCGGCGTTGAGGAACTTCATATCAAACGAAGCGTTGTGAATGATCATCTTTGAATCACCGACAAAATCGAGAAACGCCTGACCGATTTTTTCAAACACCGGCTTATCGGCGAGAAACTCGTCCCCTAGCCCATGAACCGCAAAAGCCTCAGCCGGCATCGCTCGGCGCGGGTTGATATATTGGTGGTAGGTTTCGCCAGTCGGCATGTGATTGTAGAGCTCGACAGCACCGATCTCGACAATGCGGTCGCCTTGATCGGGCTCAAAGCCGGTTGTCTCGGTGTCCAGAACAATTTCACGCATTGGAAAGTGTCGCCCATATGTTTCTCAGAATCGCCTGAACCTGCTCTTTAGCATGTTCGGCTGTATCGGTGATAACAACGTAGTCGGCCAAAGCACGCTTTTCCACATCTGGCATTTGCTTGGCCTTTATGGCTTCAAACTGCGCTTCGCTCATCGTGCCCCGCGCAAGCACACGGCGGCGTTGCTCGTCCGCGTCGATAGAAACCACGACAGTCGCAGCCATTCGGGCGTTGCCACCTGTTTCAAACAAAAGCGGGATATCAAACACAATAATATCAGCTTTGGCGCGCTCGATAAATGCTGCACGGTCTTCCCCGACAAGCGGATGAACGACTGCTTCGATCTGTTTTAGAGCATCCGGGTTATCAGCGATGATGCCTTTGAGTTTCTCGCGCGAAACAGCACCATCCTCTATCGCCGCGGGAAAGGCAGCTTGCAAAGGCGCAACCGCAGCGCCGCCTTTGGCGTAAAGTCTGTGAACAGCAGCGTCGGCATCCCACACGTCGCAGCCCAGCTCTGCAAAGACTTTGGCAGTCGTCGATTTGCCCATGCCAATAGAGCCGGTTAGTCCAAGCCAGAACGCCATCAGCGCAACACCGCTGCGCGAACTTCGTCTGTCACCTCGGGGCGCACGCCAAACCATCGCTCAAAGGCCGGCACAGCTTGGTGAAGCAACATTCCCAAGCCATCAACCGTCTGGCACCCGGCCTTTTCGGCTTCGTTCAACAGATGCGTGCGCAACGGCGCATAGACAAGGTCTGTCACAAGGGCACCGCGCTGCAACCCGTCGAGCGGCACGCGCAACTCGGGCTTTCCGACCATGCCAAGCGCGGTCGTGTTCACAACCGTTGCAGCATCTTCCAGCATGTTGCCAGCTTGCACCCAATCAACCACTTTCAGGCGGTTGCCAAAGTCGTCGCGCAGCTTCTCGGCGCGCAGCCGCGTCCGGTTCGAGATCAGAATTTCCGGAACACCCACTTCAAGCAAAGCCGCGATCACCGATCGCGCTGCACCCCCAGCGCCCAACAAAGCTGCGGGGCCAGCCTTGGGGTTCCAGTCGGGCGCTTTCTGACGCAGGTTCTGGATAAAGCCATAACTGTCAGTATTGTCGGCATGTATCTTGCCATCTTTGCGAAAGATTAGCGTATTCGCCGATCCGATCAACGCCGCTCTGTCGGTTATCAGATCCGCAAGGTCCATCACGGCCTCTTTGTGCGGCACCGTGATGTTTACCCCGACAAAGCCCATCTTTGGCAACATCTTGATGACATCCGTCAGATCATCCGAGCCAATATCCATAGGGATATAATGCCCCGATATCCCGAGTGTCTTAAGCCAGTAAGTGTGCAGCGCCGGTGACCTTGAGTGCGCGATAGGCGAGCCGATAACTCCAGCCAAAGGTATTTTCATAAGCGTCATCCCTCTAAGTCCCCCGAGAGCGTCAGATAGTTGATCAGTTCGACGAGCGGCAAGCCAAGCACTGAAAAGTAGTCGCCTTCTACTTTACTGAACAGGCGTATGCCTTCTTCCTCTAGTTTATAACCGCCAACCGAGGTTTTTAGGCTGTCCCAGTTTCTGGCAAGGTATTCTTCTAGGTAAGCATCCGAAATGTCACGCATTTGCAGCCTGACTTGCCCGATATGCCGCCAGATCGGGCGCATCTCATGGTAGATAACCACCGCAGAAAGCAACATGTGCCTTTGGCCTGACAATTGCTTAAGTTGCGCTCTCGCATCCTCGATGTCGACAGGCTTTGAAATAACGCAACTATCAAAGCTCAAA
The DNA here is from genome assembly GCA_947497495.1 of uncultured Lentibacter sp. Lineage (GTDB taxonomy): Bacteria > Pseudomonadota > Alphaproteobacteria > Rhodobacterales > Rhodobacteraceae > Lentibacter. The sequence goes on along the minus strand of CANMGT010000001.1, from coordinate 767,421 downwards.
ACCTGATCACATCCGAGAACTAAAGCCTCCGGATGTTTCATGCCAACTTTCTGTGCTTTCGCTTCTGCGAGCGAGTCTGCCATATCGCGCGGGCTCGCGCCTTCCGAATCAAGCGAAGATTTCAGCGAATCTTCGTCAACGCGCGGCTTCACAACGCTGAAATCAATGCCAGCATTTGCCAAAAGCTCCGCTCTGATCTCAGATCCTGACGCAAGGATAATTGGCCGTGCCATGTGGATAACCCCGTTGAAATGTTAATGAACACTTAATGCACAAAAAGGGTGGTTTTCAACAATTGAGGTGCCCGGGGATAAGATCAGCCTGTTTCACCTGATTTCACAGTTTCTATCAACCGTGGAAAAGAACAACTCGTAACTGTTGATAAACCGATTTCTTAAAAGTTGTGCTCAAGTTTTCCACACAGTATTTTCTCTCAAATTTCGTTCGTGAACAGCTTGGAAATAAGCTGGTTCTCCAAGCGTGATAGCATTCATCCACATGTTTTGTTCCTGAATGCTTTCTCATAAAGACACGGGGGATAAGCCTTTAATCCACAGGTTTGCATGCCCCCTACTTAATCATCATCCTTTCTATCTTTCTTTCTTATTAAAAAGGAAGACAGGTTTGCGCAGTGGATAGAGATATTGCTCTTAAGGCTATGAAAGCCGAGCTTCCCTTTTCGTTGACTCATTAAGCCATCAGGCCTATCTATCACTCAACCCAGCCCATCCGGGCAATACGGTCTTTCCAAGATTAAACGACAAGCGCTCGCATTGCGGGTGAAAGGTTATGTCATGACACAAGAACACATCACACTGGCTGAGCTCAAAGCGATGCATCCCAAAGATCTCGTCACAATGGCGGAAGATCTCGAAATCGAAAATGCCACGACGATGCGCAAAGGCGAGATCATGTTCTCGATCCTGAAAGAACGTGCTGAAGAAGATTGGGTCATTGGCGGCGATGGTGTGATCGAAGTTCTGCAAGACGGATTTGGTTTCTTGCGTGCGCCTGAAGCTAACTATCTTCCTGGCCCCGACGATATCTATGTTTCGCCTGAAATGATCCGCAAGTTCTCGTTGCGGACAGGTGACACGATCGAGGGCCATATGAAGCAGCCGGAAGACGCCGAGCGCTATTTCGCTTTGACGGATGTTCTCAAGATCAACTTTGAAGACCCTGAAAAAGCACGCCATAAGATTGCCTTTGATAACCTGACGCCGCTTTACCCTGACGAGCGCCTGAACATGGAGATCGAAGATCCAACGATCAAAGATAAATCAGCGCGGGTTATCGACCTTGTTGCCCCTATCGGGAAAGGCCAGCGCTCGCTTATCGTCGCGCCGCCTCGCACAGGTAAGACTGTTTTGCTGCAAAATATCGCCAACAGCATCGAAAAGAACCATCCTGAGTGCTATCTCATCGTTCTGCTGATCGATGAACGCCCGGAAGAAGTGACAGACATGCAGCGTTCCGTGAAGGGCGAGGTTATTTCCTCGACATTTGATGAGCCTTCAACACGCCACGTCGCTGTTTCCGAGATGGTGATCGAGAAAGCCAAGCGCCTTGTTGAGCACAAGCGTGACGTTGTCATTTTGCTTGATTCAATCACACGTCTTGGCCGCGCCTACAATACGACTGTGCCGTCGTCAGGCAAGGTTTTGACAGGTGGTGTTGACGCGAATGCCTTGCAACGCCCCAAGCGTTTCTTTGGTGCGGCACGTAACATCGAAGAAGGCGGCTCTCTGACAATCATCGCGACTGCGCTGATCGATACAGGTTCGCGGATGGATGAGGTTATCTTTGAAGAATTCAAAGGCACGGGTAACTCCGAGATCGTTCTTGACCGTAAGGTTGCTGACAAGCGCGTCTTCCCGGCGATGGATATTCTCAAGTCCGGTACCCGCAAAGAAGAGCTTCTCGTCGATGCGAAAGACCTGCAAAAAACCTTCGTTCTGCGCCGCATCCTCAATCCGATGGGCACAACAGACGCCATCGAGTTCTTGCTTGGGAAGCTTAAGCAAACCAAGACAAACGGCGAGTTTTTCGACTCAATGAATACTTAATACCTGTTTAAAATCAACGGGTTATGACTTATGATTACGATTTTCGCACAAGCAAGTGCATCGGGGAAAGCTGGCGTTTCGGTTATTCGAATCTCCGGCCCTGATGCGTTTTTGGCAGCTGAAAAGCTGGCAGGAACATTGCCTGATGTCCGCACCGCAGCATTGCGAAAGTTAAGGGGCGCTGACGGCGAATTTCTCGATGAGGCGCTTGTTATCTGTTTTGAAAAACAGGCGAGTTTCACCGGCGAGAAAACCGTCGAGTTGCAAACCCACGGTTCCATCGCGATCGTTAAAGCGGTTTTGGCCGAGCTTGGTGCTATTGATGGCCTGAGGCTGGCAGAACCAGGAGAGTTCACGCGCCGGGCTTTGGCAAACGGGCGGCTCGACTTGGCTCAGGTCGAAGGGCTCGCTGACTTGATCGCCTCTGAAACCGAAGCGCAAAGGCAGCAGGCCTTGCGTCTGTTCTCCGGCGGATTGGGTGAGCTGGCAATGTCATGGCGCAAGGATTTGATCCGCGCGAGCGCCCTGCTCACCGTGACAATCGATTTTGCGGATGAAGACGTTCCCGTTGATGTCGCGCCAGAGGTGTTGAGCCTGATAACGAGAATTCAGTCCGAGATGCAGCAGCAAGTTGATGGCTTTGGCGCCGCCGAACGCGTTCGAACTGGCTTCGAAGTAGCTATTGTCGGCCCACCAAATGCTGGCAAATCCACGCTTTTAAATGCTCTTGCAGGCCGGGATGCGGCTATCACGTCGGAAGTCGCTGGAACAACGCGCGACGTTATCGAAGTTCGGATGGAGCTATCTGGGCTGCCTGTCACGCTTCTTGACACCGCTGGGCTGCGTGAGACAGATGATGTCGTCGAGAAGATTGGTGTATCTCGTGCTTTGGAACGTGCGAACGCTGCTGATTTGCGTGTGTTCCTTGTTCCCGAGGGCGAAGCTATCGAATTTGATCCCGCTGCCGATGATATTGTTTTGAGAGCCAAAGCTGACTTGAATCCAAACGCACAAGGCGGGGTGTCTGGGCTGACGGGCGTAGGCGTTGGAGATCTTGTCGAAAGAGTATCAGCAACGCTTTCTGCGAAGACAGCGAAAGCGGGCCTCGCAACACGAGAACGGCATAAGGCAGCAATGGAACGATGCTTGCGCTCTCTTTCCGCGGCGATTGATTTGATTGCTTTGGGCGCCGAAGTCACAGATATTGCAGCAGAAGAATTGCGAGAGGCGCATGATGCCTTGAATGTCTTGATTGGAAGAGTTGACGTCGAGAATGTGCTGGATGAGGTTTTCTCCAGCTTCTGCTTGGGCAAATAGGAGTGTTTCACGTGAAACATCACGACTTCGATGTTGTTGTTGTTGGCGGCGGGCATGCCGGAACAGAGGCCGCGCATGCCGCAGCCCGAATGGGTGTGCGCACTGCTCTTGTAACGCTTCGAACCCAAGACATTGGAACCATGTCCTGCAATCCAGCGATTGGCGGCCTCGGTAAGGGGCACTTAGTGCGAGAAATCGACGCGCTAGATGGCGTGATGGGTCGTGTTTCCGATATGGCGGGGATCCAGTTTCGACTTCTTAACAGGCGCAAAGGACCAGCTGTGCAAGGGCCTCGGGCCCAGCAAGACAGGCAGCTATATAAGGCTTCGATGCTTGCTGAGACACTTTCCCGCCCTCTGCTTACCGTGATTGAAGGCGAAACGATCGACTTTATCATGACCGATGGTAAAGTTTCAGGTGTCGTTTTAGCCGATGGTAGCGAAATTACTGCTAAAGAGGTGATTTTGACGACCGGAACATTCCTACGCGGCACAATTCATATTGGCGATGTGTCCTACGCAGGTGGCCGCATGGGTGATAAGCCTTCAATTCGGCTCGCAGAACGCATCGACGCTTTCGAGCTCCCGAAAGGACGGCTGAAAACGGGTACACCCCCAAGGCTGGATGGAAGAACTATCAACTGGGACGGCCTTGAAAGCCAACCAGGTGATGATGTTCCGACGTTATTTTCGTTTCTGTCGAAAGAACCAACCGCGAGGCAAATTTCCTGCGGGATTACTCACACCAACGAGAAAACGCATCAAATTATCGCGGACAATCTCGAGCGCTCGGCAATGTACGGTGGACACATAGAAGGTGTCGGCCCTCGCTACTGTCCCTCGATAGAAGATAAGGTCGTTCGTTTCGCAGATAAGTCTTCACACCTTATTTTCCTTGAACCAGAAGGACTTAACGACCACACGATCTACCCCAATGGCATTTCGACGTCTCTGCCGGAGGATATTCAGCGTGACTATGTTCGCTCTATTGCCGGGCTTGAACAGGTGGAAGTTCTGCAACCAGGATACGCTATCGAGTATGACTACATTGATCCAAGATCGCTTACACTGGAGTTGCGATTGAAGTCAGTCCACGGACTTTTCCTCGCTGGCCAGATCAATGGAACGACGGGTTATGAAGAAGCGGCCGCTCAAGGTTTGGTTGCGGGCCTAAACGCAGCACGATCGATTCGGGGTGAAGAGTCCATTACTTTTAGCCGATCTGACAGCTACATTGGCGTTATGATCGATGATCTCGTGACGCGAGGTGTGACAGAGCCTTATAGAATGTTCACATCGCGCGCTGAGTTCAGGCTTTCTTTACGTGCTGACAATGCAGATCAGCGTTTGACCCCTATGGGGATCACGCTTGGGTGTATTTCTGATGAGAGAAAGTTGGCCTTTACCGCAAAGGCTGAGTCTTTAGCAGCCGGTAAAGCCTTGCTTGAAAAGGTAACCTACACGCCAAAAGAATTGGAAGTGACCGGCGTTAAAGTTAATCAAGATGGCGCTAAGCGCACGGCCTATCAGCTGCTCTCTTTTCCCGACGTTTCTTTCGAAACGTTGACGGCCCTAGACCCTGTTTACGCCGGGGTTGATGTTGAAACTCAGCAACAGCTGGAAAAGGACGCGCTTTACGCTAACTACATCGAAAGGCAGAAGCGGGAAGTCGAAGCAATGCAGCGTGATGAAAAGCTTCAGATCCCCAATGGTTTTGACTACAGTCAACTGGATGGGCTTTCAAACGAGCTTAAATCTAAGCTATCGAAAACAATGCCACAAAATCTTGCTCAAGCGTCTCGAATTGACGGCATGACACCTGCTGCGATCGCTCTTTTGTTGGCCAAGTTACGTCAGGCAAAGAAAGAGCGGACAGCATGAGCGATGTTTCACGTGAAACAATGCAGCGCTTGGAAACTTATGCAGCAACTCTGCTTAAGTGGAACCCAAAGATAAACTTGGTCTCAAAGTCTACAATCGAGGATCTTTGGGAGAGGCACTTTGAAGATTCGCTTCAGCTTGTGTCTCACATCAAACCTGACACTCGGTATCTTGTTGATATGGGCAGCGGAGGGGGCTTTCCGGGATTGGTTATAAGCCTTGTCGCCGAAGACACAGGCACTCCTGCTAGAACGACGCTGATTGAAAGCGATCAAAGAAAATCCGCGTTCTTGAGGACTGTGTTAAGAGAAACTTCCTCTAAGGCCAACATTCTTACAGGGCGAATTGAGGAGGCCCCTCCCCAGAACGCTGATGTGGTTACCGCGCGCGCACTTGCTGATCTTTCAAAGCTTTTGTCCTTTGCAGACAGGCATCTAGCGCCAAATGGCACGGCTTTGTTCCTAAAGGGGAAAAACTGGCGAAAAGAAATAGTAGAAGCGGAAGAAACGTGGCAATTTCGTTGGAATGCTGTAGAAAGCAAGACAAACCCTGACGCAGTATTGCTTGAAATCGGAGATATCAAACGTGTCTGACTTGTCGCGCCCTCGGCCTCCTAAAGTGATAGCAATCGCCAACCAAAAAGGTGGAGTTGGCAAAACAACGACAACGATCAACCTTGCCGCGGCGTTGGCTGAAGTTGGCAAGAAAGTTTTGCTTATCGACTTGGACCCTCAGGGGAATGCGTCAACCGGCCTTGGTGTTGAGGTTGCCGATCGAAAACTGACAACTTACGATTTGTTGCTCGACGATCAGCCAATTTCGGACATTATTCAGCCCACAGAAACCGAAAATGTACTTATCGTGCCTGCTACAGTTGATCTCAGCTCAGCGGACATTGAGCTGTATTCCAATGAAAAACGCAGTTTTTTGCTTCGCGATGCGTTGAAGCAGCACGATATTGATGGATACGAATTTGACTATGTCCTCATCGACTGCCCACCTTCGCTCAACTTGTTGACGGTTAACGCTATGGTTGCCGCAGATTCTGTGCTTGTTCCGCTTCAAAGTGAGTTTTTTGCGCTTGAGGGGCTTTCGCAGCTGATGCTAACCATTCGCGAAATCCGGAACTCGGCCAATCCGAAGCTCCGCATAGAGGGCATCGTTTTGACGATGTATGATCGCCGGAACAACCTTTCTCAGCAGGTTGAAGCTGATGCTCGGGATAACTTGGGTGATCTGGTCTTTAATACTGTCATTCCAAGAAATGTCCGCGTCAGCGAAGCTCCCTCTTTTGCGATGCCGGTGCTGAGCTACGATTCAAATTCTAAGGGCTCCGTAGCCTACCGGGCGCTCGCTTCGGAACTGTTGAAAAACAACAAAACTTAGTCGCAATAGGAGTCTTCAATGGCTGGAAATAAAAGCAAATCAAGAGGTTTGGGTCGTGGACTTTCTGCGCTGATGGCTGAAGTTCCGAGCGAAGCGGACAATAATATGACAGGCCAGCAGCGAGCATCAGAGCTGCACGTTCCGATTGAGCAGGTCGTGCCCAACCCTGATCAGCCAAGACGCCAGTTTGATACCGAAAAGCTTGACGACCTGTCAGAATCAATCCGCGAAAAAGGCATCATTCAACCTCTCATAGTTCGCAATGATCCGAAGACAAAAGGTTTGTATCAAATCGTTGCCGGTGAGCGTCGTTGGCGTGCGGCGCAGAAGGCACAGTTACACGAAGTACCTGTTATCATTAGAGAATTTACCGATGTCGAAGTTCTTGAAGTTGCGATTATCGAAAACATCCAACGCGCTGACCTAAACCCGGTTGAGGAAGCAGCCGGCTATCGTCAGCTCATTGATAAGTTTGGTCATACGCAGGAAAAACTTGCTCAAGCACTGGGAAAAAGTCGAAGCCACATTGCAAACCAGATGCGCCTTCTGACGCTTCCGGCCGACGTTCAAAAGATGCTTTCAGATGGTTTGCTGTCGGCCGGGCATGCACGCGCTTTGATAACTTCTGAAAACCCGTCGGCGCTAGCACGGGAGATTGTCAAAAAAGGCCTTTCGGTCCGCGAAGCGGAGCGATTGGCCAAGACTAAGGCAGCGCCGTCAACGACAAGCTCCAAGCCTCGGAAGATCGCAGATAAAGACGCCGACACAGTGGCGATCGAGAGAGATTTGTCTGCCAACTTGCGGATGAAGGTCGAGATCAATCATACACCAGGTGGAGAGTCCGGAGAAGTAGTTATCAAATACGCTTCATTAGACGATCTGGATGAATTGTGCCAACGCATGAGCTAGGTGTTTGGCCGCGTCCATAAAAATACCAATACTAAGCTGAGTGTTATGGTCTGAATGGCGAGTACATGAACTGGCACGGCGAGCGCTATAGAAATGGAAAATACAGTAAAAATAGAGACTGTTGCCAACCGTTTTGCACGTTGTGAGATAGCGCCTCGGCTGTTCCAGTCATCGATCTGAGGGCCAAACGTCGGGTGCTGAAGCAGCCAAGAGTGCAATCGCGATGAAGACCTTGCGAAGCAAAACGTAGCGAGCAAAACGAGGGGCACCGTAGGTACAAGTGGCAAAACGATACCAGCAATGCCTATCCCTAGGCTCACCAACCCGCCTATGAGCCAAACCAGCCGCATTTAGTCTTCCAGTAGTTTCTGTAGAACGGAGTTCAGCAAGATACGGCCCTGTCGGGTCGTTCGCACGTGTGTGTCATCAACAGCAATCATGCCCATTTCTTGCAGTTCAGATAGGCGATCAACAGGCAGCGCGCGGCCAGCCAGCACTTCCCAACGCGGGATGTTCACACCATCTTTCAAACGAAGCCCCATCAGGAGAAGCTCTGTCGCTTGATCTGACGTTGTGAGTGAGTCGCGAAGTTTTTCGCCGGCCGTGCCTTCGGCTGCTTTCAACCAAGACTCAGGCTGAAGGTAAGACTCTGTCGCAAGCCTTTGATTATTAACAGTTATTCTTCCGTGAGCGCCAGGGCCAATCCCGACGTAGTCACCGTAGTTCCAGTAGACAAGGTTGTGCCTGCACTCTGACCCAGGCTTGGCGTGGTTAGAGATCTCGTAAAGTTCAAACCCAGCCTTGTCGCATTGTTCGTTGGTAATGTCATACATCTCAGCGGCGTCGTCATCTTCGGGGATACCAGCCAGCTTTCCGATGTTGTATCGCTCACCAAAAGCTGTGCCTTGCTCGATCGTGAGTTGGTAAAGCGAGAGATGATCAACCGCCAGCTGTGTCGCCTGCTTCAACTCTTCACGCCATGAACTCGGCGTTTGGTCTTGCCGCGCATAGATGAGATCAAAACTCACGCGCTCAAACTCGTGGCGCGCGACATCAAAGGCAGAAAGTGCTTCTTCGACAGTATGTAAACGGCCCAATTTTTTCAAATCGCGGTTGTTTAGAGCCTGAAATCCCATCGAGATACGGGAAACACCGCCAGCGCGATAGGCCGCAAAACGGCCAGCTTCAACAGAACTGGGGTTGGCTTCGAGAGTAACTTCCAAGTCGTTGGCCACAGGCCAGCAAGCGCGGATCTTCTCGATGATTGCAGCCACGACGTCTGGCTGCATCAGGCTGGGCGTGCCGCCCCCGAAGAAAACGCTTGAGACAACCCTGTTGGGTAGTTCCGCAGCATACCTCTCAAGTTCGCGCAAGTAGGCTTTAAGCCAGCGCCTGTGGTCGATCTCGCGTGCAACGAAACTGTTGAAATCGCAATAGGGGCACTTGGCCTCGCAAAACGGCCAATGGATATAGACCCCGAAGCCTCCATTTTCCCAGTCGCTATTCAAAACAGCCCTTCACGAGCTTTGAGAAAGCGTCGTTTCTGTGGCTCATGGCGTGCTTTTTGGCGGGGTCCATTTCGCCGAAGGTTTTGACTTCGCCGTTTGGCAAGAAAACCGGATCAAAGCCAAAGCCGTTTTCGCCGCGCATGGGCCAGACAACTTCGCCCACCACGCGGCCCTCGAAAACTTCGTCGTGTCCGTCTGGCCAAGCGAGGCAAAGCGTCGCGTAAAAAGCAGCCGTCCGTGGGAAAGGCGCATTACACTCTTCCAGTTTGCTCCAGACTTTCTCCATCGCCATCGGGAAGTCGCGGCCTTTGGGCGTTTCTGCCCAGTCCGCGGTGTAAACACCCGGCGCGCCGTCTAACCCGTCAACCGTGATACCACTGTCGTCGGAAAGCGCGGGCAGCCCAGTTGCCTGCGCCGCAAAATGCGCCTTGATGCGCGCGTTGCCAGCGAAGGTGTCTTCGGTTTCGTCGGGCTCATCGAGGTTGTGATCGCCAGCCGAGCTGACTTTAACGCCGAAAGGAGCAAGAAGCTCTGCAATTTCACGAAGCTTGCCTGCGTTGTGGCTGGCGATCACCAGTTGTTTGCCGTCAAACTTACGCACTTGTTGCTGCCAATTGCATTGCGACAAGCTCGCCAACGCCCTTGTCGGCCAAGTCCATCAGCTGGTTCATTTGATCTCGGCTAAATGTCTGGCCTTCCGCCGACATCTGAACTTCGATCAGTCTTTTTGTGCCTGTCATAATGAAGTTCCCGTCAACGCCGGCTTCGCTGTCTTCGGGGTAATCAAGGTCAAGCACCGGCTGGCCCGCATAGATGCCGCAAGACACCGCTGCGACAGGGTCGACCAGCGGGTTGCTGACAACATCGCCGGCTTTCATAAGTTTGTTCACGGCCAAACGCAGAGCAACCCAACCCCCGGTGATCGAGGCACAGCGCGTTCCGCCGTCGGCCTGAATAACGTCGCAGTCGACAGTTATCTGGCGCTCGCCAAGCGCGACACGATCAACACCAGCACGAAGGCTGCGACCGATCAGACGCTGGATCTCGACAGTGCGGCCGCCCTGCTTGCCTGCTGCGGCTTCGCGGCGCATACGCGACGTTGTGGAGCGTGGAAGCATGCCATATTCGGCCGTTACCCAGCCAAGGCCTGAGCCTTTGATAAACGGTGGAACGCGGTTTTCGATCGTGGCGGTGCAGAGCACATGCGTGTCGCCCATGCGAATCATGCAGGAGCCTTCTGCGTGTTTTGTGACGCCTGTTTCGATCGAAACGTCGCGCATCGTGTCTAGTTCTCTTCCTGAAGGTCGCATGATCTATCCTTTTAAGTGTCGATCCTGAGATACAGGCCCGCAGCCCCCAAACACAAGCCCGATTGACCTTGGCGCTATGCAGTCCTTAAATGGCGTCTGTAATTGTGGGCTAAGTATGAGCGAAACCTCGAACCAGCTGGAAGAGATGAACGACCGCACGCGCGAAGTGTTTCGCCGCGTTGTCGAGGGCTATCTGGCCACGGGAGACCCTGTCGGCTCGCGCTCGTTGACCCGCAGCTTGAGCGAGAAAGTCAGCCCGGCGACTGTGCGTAATGTGATGTCTGACCTTGAGTATATGGGCTTACTGGGCAGCCCGCATATCAGCGCTGGCCGCATTCCAACGCAGCAGGGCCTGCGTATGTTTGTTGACGGTCTGCTCGAAGTGAACGATCCAGATCTTGGTGACCGCGAGAAAATTGATGCGACCATGGCAAGCAATTCGGGGGATGTCTCAGGCTTTCTCGATCGTATCGGCTCGGCGCTTTCGGGTGTGACGCAAGGCGCTTCTCTGGTGTTGGCGCCAAAGCATGAAGCCTCGATCAAGCATATCGAGTTCGTCCCCCTCGCCCATGACAGAGCGCTGGTTGTGCTCGTGTTTTCTGACAGCCACGTCGAGAACCGTGTGTTTACACCGCCCGTAGGATCAACGCCCAGTTCGATGCGAGAGGCGGCAAACTTTCTCAACTCGCTCGCCGAGGGCCGTACCCTTTCAGAACTGTCGTCAATCATCAGCCGTGAAATGAAAACGCGACGCCAAGAGATAGATCAGTTGGCGCGCGCACTCGTTGATAGCGGCTTGGCGGTTTGGGAGGCTAAGGGCGAGTCAAACGAACGCCTCATCGTGCGCGGCCGCTCCAACTTGATCGCAGATTCGGAAGAAGCCGAAGGGCTTGAACGCATCAAAACCCTGTTTGATGACCTTGAGCGCAAGCGCGATATCGTTGAATTCCTCGACCTGACCGAAGAAGGTGAAGGTGTGCGCATTTTTATTGGCTCTGAGAACAAACTTTTTTCACTTTCGGGTTCCTCTTTGGTCGTCTCTCCCTATATGAACGCTGATCGAAAGATTATCGGCGCCGTCGGTGTAATCGGGCCAACGCGGCTCAACTACGGGCGCATCGTGCCGATCGTTGACTATACAGCGCAGTTGGTTGGCAAGCTGATATCCAACCGGAGTTAGAGGTGAACTATGGACCCCAAGGACGAAGAATTCCTGGACAACATTGAGGCATTCGAAAAGGAAGCCGAGGCTGCCGAAATGGCCGAGATGGATGAGGAAGCTATCGAGATCGACGCGTTGCGCGCCGAGCGTGACGAGTTGCGCGATAAATTCATGCGCGCTCTGGCTGACGCCGAGAATGCACGTAAGCGGGGCGACAAAATGCGCCGCGACGCCGAGCAATACGGTGGCTCAAAGCTGTCTCGCGACATGCTTCCGGTGTACGACAACATGAAGCGCGCTCTTGAGGCCGCAACCGAAGAGCAGCGCGCAGCGGCGGGTGCTTTGCTTGAAGGTATCGAACTGACAATGCGCGAGCTGACGAATGTTTTCTCAAAGCACGGTATCACCGTTGTTTCGCCAGCGGTTGGCGACAAGTTTGATCCGAACATGCACGAAGCCATGTTTGAAGCGCCCCTGCCTGGCACTCAGGCTGGTGACATCATTCAAGTTTCTGCCGAAGGTTTCATGCTGCACGATCGCTTGTTGCGTCCTGCGCAAGTCGGCGTATCGTCTACGCCGAAATCCTAAACAGCAATTCGGGGCCGCCCCGCGGCCTCGACAGTCACCAAGCCTTCAACAAACACATTGCGCGCTTCGACATCGCTTTGGCGAAGTTCGCGCAATGTTGATATCTCGATTTCACCCGCGCCAGCCATTCTCGCGTCGTGTGTCACAGCCTCTCTAAGCATGTCTTCAGCGCTGGTAAGAGCAGCCTCAAGCTCTATAAAGTCCAAAGGCCCGCTTTCGGTATGCACGCGGTAAAGCCCTTCTGAAGGGCTGGTCACCGTGAGGCTTTTGCGCATCGTGACACGCCCGACAACCGCGCCAAGCGCATTCGCGACACCCGCATATTCCGGCAGGATCATGTCACAACCCAGCTGTTTTCCAACAGCGGGGTAATATGTGCTGGCTGATGCGCCAAGGCCCACAACAGGGACATTCAGTGCCGCATCAAGGGCAATAATTCCGCGATGGCTCTGCAGTCCGCGCTTGAGCAAAACATGTTGTGACAGGCTCGCAGCGTCCATGTCAGAAAAGGCAGGGTCTTCACCAAAAGCAGTCTCTAATAGCGCCAAACTTGTTTGTTCTGTCATTTGGTCGAGAATGAGCTGCGCCATGTCTTCTGGCGTTCTCGCCAGCCTTTCACCGTCGCCTTTGCGCCGTCGGCAAAACAGCTCAAGGGCAAGGCGCGCAGCTTTGGCGTCCCAGCTGTCCACAAGCCCCAACGTGTGACAGGCGTCAGAAGGTGTCACACCGGCAACTTGCACGATTCCACGCTCAACAAGCCGTTTTACGGACTGTGTCTCAATGCGCGTTCTGATGATCTCGCTGAGCGGGTGAACATCGGTGATCCGCGCAAGAACAGCCTCATCCCGCGGATGAACACCGTCGCGGTTGGCGCTTGCAACGGCTTTGATGAACTTCGCGTCAAACTCGTTCGGCATAGGCGAACGCAGCTGCGCTTCGAGCGTCTTTATCACGAGGTCTTGCGCGTCAACCGCGACGAGGCTCACGGGCAAAACGCGTTTTGGCCCAAGGCGAAGCCCGCCTTGCAAGCTCTCAGAAACAAAATGCACCTCACTGTCGCCTCCGAGTCCGCTGGTGCGCATCGCAACCGCTTCAACCATCGTGCGGTAAGGGCCAACGCGGGCGCCGTCCGGATCAATCTTGGGTTTGCCTTCTTGCAGCAGCGCAATGTCGGTTGTCGTTCCGCCGATATCGCTGACTAGAGCCTCTTGTGCCCCCGTCATCCACTGCGCCCCAACGATCGAAGCCGCCGGCCCACTCAAAATGGTTTCAATCGGTTTTTCGCGCGCTTGATCGGCGGAAATAAGCGCGCCGTCGCCGCGTACAACCATCAGCGCCGCTGTGACGCCGAGGTCACGTAAGCCCTCTTCGGCGCGGGTGATGAGCCTGTCGATCATTCCGATCAGCCGCGCATTTAGCAAGGCTGTCAAAGCGCGTTTTGGTCCGTTGAGCTTTGCAGAAAGCTGGTGCGACGCAGAAACAGGCTGTCCTGTTTTCTCACGAATGAGCTGCATCGCTTCCAGTTCGTGCTTGGGGTTTCGCGTGGCAAACTTGCTCGCGACAGCATAGCCAGAAATGCCTGTCTCAGTCTCTAACCATGCGGAAAGCGCATCTAGATCAAGCTTTGACGCTTCTTCGCCTGCATGGTCATGTCCCCCGTCGAGCACAATGAAAGGGTCGCCCTTCAAGGCGTCGAGCAGCCCGTGTTTTGCCAAGTCTGCTTCTGGAAAGCCAATATAGATAAGGCCGATGCGCCCACCCTGCCCTTCAACTAAAGCGTTTGTTGCCAGAGTGGTTGAAAGCGAAGCCATGCCAATTTCTTTGGGGTCAACTTTTGAGTTCTCCAAAACAACGCGTACGGCTTTCCCGATGCCTTCCGCTAAGTCGTGTCGTGTTGTGAGAGATTTGGCAGAAGCCAATACTTCGTCTTCATCGCGCATCAAAACGGCGTCGGTATAGGTTCCGCCGGTGTCGACTCCTAGCAAAATGGCCATAATTGCTCGTTCCCTGTTCGCTTGTCTGGTCTAGCTGATCGGTGCGGTTAAGCCTGCTCGTTTGCGGCGTTTTGAAGTCGCTTGCAGGCCCATTGCGCAGCGTCGCGGACTGTTTCGTCGTCGTCATGAAGCCGTTTCTGCGCGGATTCCAGTAGGCTGGCACTGTCAGAGTTGCCGATGGCGTAAAGCACATTGCGGACAAACCGGTTGCGCCCGATCCGCTTCACAGGGCTGCCTGAAAATTTGCTGCGAAACGCAGCGTCATCCAGGCTGGCGAGTTCTTTCAAAGGCGGATTCTGCAGATCAGCGCGTGGTTTGAGGCGAATTTCGCGTGCCTCAACGGCGAATTTGTTCCATGGGCAAACAGCGAGGCAGTCGTCGCAGCCATAGATCCTGTTTCCAAGGGCCGGACGCAGGGCTTCGTCAACTGGCCCGTGGTGTTCTATCGTCAGATAGGAAATGCATCGGCGCGCATCGAGCTTGTAAGGTGCGGGAAAGGCATTTGTCGGGCAAATATCAAGACAGTTTCTACATGATCCGCAGTGGTCGACTTCGGGCGCATCTTTCGGAAGGTCGAGCGTTGTGAACACCGAGCCGATGAAAAACCAATTGCCCAAGTTGCGGCTGACCAAGTTGGTGTGTTTGCCCTGCCACCCAATGCCTGCCGCCTGCCCTAATGGTTTTTCGGCAACTGGTGCAGTGTCGACAAACACCTTCACTTCGCCGCCGGATTCCGCGATCAGCCAACGCGCGAGACGCTTGAGGCCTTTCTTGACCAAGTCATGATAATCACGGTTTTGGGCATAAACAGAGACTGTTCCTGCCTCTTTTGCTTTGAGGTTCTCCAGCGGATCAACTTGTGGCGCGTAACTTATGGCGAGCATGATGACTGACTTCGCATCAGGCCAAAGAGCAGCCGGACTACCGCGCCAAAGCGCCCTCTCTTCCAGCCATTGCATTTGCCCGTGGCGTTCATGTTCGAGAAATTCAGCCAAACGTGCGGGAACTTCCGGAATGTCCGTCGGCGAGCAGATCGCGCAAGCGTCAAAGCCCTCGGCAAATGCCTGTTGCTTCAGTTTTTCGGCTAGCGTTTGCATCCCGCTGCCACCTGATCAGAAATCAAGGTCAGCGTAGTGTGGTGGCGGTGGAAATCCGGGAACCTGATCAGCCAGAATACTGCGAAATGCAGGCCGTGACTTGATCTTGGCATACCAGTCTTTCACCGTCTCTGAGCGGTTCCAGTCAACGTCAGAAATATAGTCAAGCGATGACAGATGCGCCGCTGCCGCGAAGTCGGCCAATGTCATGTTGTTGCCAGCAAGCCAGCGGCGCTGGTCAAGCAGCCAAGCCATGTAATCAAGGTGAAACTTCACAGCCTTGGCGCCCTCTTTGACATTCCTACTGTCAGGATAGCCCTGCCCCATGACCTTCTTGTTTACCCGCTCATAGACGAGTTTCGATGTGACTTCGTTGTGAAACTTGTCGTCAAACCAACCCACAAGCCGACGCACTTCGTAGCGCCCGTCAGGGTCAGACGGCATCAAAGGCACGTCAGGGTAAACCTCTTCGAGATACTCACAGATCGCGGCGCTCTCTGACATGGTCCGCCCGTCGATCTTGATTACGGGAACCTTGGCAGCAGGGTTTCGGCGCAGAAAGTCAGCGTCTTTCTCCCAATAGCGCTCTTCAACAAGCTCACACTCGATCTTTTTCTCAGCGAGGCTCAACCGAACCTTGCGGCAGAAAGGCGAAAGCGGAACATGAAACAATTTGGCCATATCAGCACACTCAAATTAGGGTTTGTTCTTCAATGCAACTTTGTGGGCAAAACTTCAACTCTCGAAACAGCGCGCACGTCCGTCTCGGCGGATTGTCTCAGCCCCCTCCTTGATCTGGGCGGCGCGCTTGCGCACAAGCCCCGTAGGCTTTGAGGCCGAGCGCGTCTTCGGAGAGGGCAAGACAGCTGCAAGGCGGGCGGCTTGGGTTGCGCTTAATTTAGATGGGGGCACGCCAAAGTAGTGCTGCGCTGCTGCCTCAACGCCGAAAACGCCTTCGTCAAACTCGGCAACATTGAGGTAAACTTCGAGAATGCGTTTTTTGCTCCACAGCAGCTCGACGATCGGCGTCATCACGGCTTCAAGCGCTTTGCGGGCCCAGTTGCGGCCGTGCCAAAGGTAGGTGTTCTTCACAACTTGTTGGCTCAAAGTCGAAGCGCCGCGCCCCGTGCCGTCGGCAAGGGCCGCGCGGATGGCTTTCATGTCAAAGCCCCAGTGCGTGCAGAAATTGGCGTCTTCCGCAGCAACAAGAGAGCGCGCCATAACCGGGGCGATGTCCTCAAACGGCACCCAAAGATGGTCAACGCTTCCTAGGCGGCGCGCTTCCTGCTTCATGTATAGGCCTTGTCCGGGGTTCAGCACGCTATGCGCGGCTATAACGCCAAACACGATGACCACTGACAAGAGAACAACACGCAAAATCCACCGCTTGAGCCACTTCAGAGGCTGAAACGTTCGGGCCGTTTTGGGGTTGGTCTTTTTCTTACTCACCTTGCCTCTATACGCTTTTCACCAGCGCACGAAAAGGGGCGCATCCGATGTAGATGCGCCCCGATTTTGCTCAGCAATCTGTTCGCTTACGCAGGCAGCTTACTCAGCCGGAACAGCGTCGCTTTCAAGGCTCAAAGGGTGCTCGATCTTGTTGAGCATCTCTTTCGGGCAAACCTGCAAGAAGTTCTGTTTTTCAACATCCCAGTTTTGCAAAAGGTCAAAGGCCTTGAGGCTTCCTGTTTCCTCATAGTGACGTTCGACAAGGCCTTTAAGCTGGGCCTCCCAATGCGCCACGGTCACGGGGCAGGTGACAAGCGTCTCGTGGTTCATCAGTTTCTCGACGTTGCCCAGCGGGTTGTAAAGGTAGGCCATGCCGCCCGTCATACCTGCGCCGAAGTTTGCGCCGATACTGCCAAGGATAACAGCAACGCCGCCTGTCATATACTCGCAACCGTTGCTACCGCAGCCTTCGATAACCACCTTGGCCCCCGAGTTGCGCACAGCAAACCGCTCGCCTGCGCGGCCAGCAGCAAACAGGTAGCCGTCAGTTGCGCCGTAAAGCACAGTGTTGCCGATGATGGTGTTCTCAGACGCGGTTAGCGGGCTGGCCATCGGTGGGCGCACAACGATCGTGCCGCCGGACAGGCCTTTGCCGACATAGTCGTTCGCATCACCAGAGACTTCGAGCTTGAGGCCCGGAGCTGCGAAAGCCCCAAGCGACTGGCCCGCGCTACCAGTGAGCTTCACTGTCAGGTGGTCTGCCTGCAAGTCGTTGCGCATCCCGAAGTTGCGCACAATATGGCTAGATGTGCGCGTGCCCACGGTGCGGTGCGTGTTCTGCACGGCATAAGACAGCTGCATCTTCTCGCCGTCTTCCAAGAAGCGCCGCGCGTCGCGGACGATCTCTTTGTCGAGGGTGCTTGGCACCTTGTTGCGCTTGCGGTTGCGGCGATACTTGATCTCTTTCGCATCATCCACGCAGATCAACAGCGGGTTGAGGTCAAGGTCATCAAGGTGCGCGTTGCCGCGGCTGACTTGGCTGAGCAAGTCGGCGCGCCCGATCACTTCATCGAGACTCTTGGCGCCAATTTCAGCCAAGATCTCACGCACTTCCTGAGCATAGAACGTGATCAGGTTGACGACTTTGTCAGCACTGCCAGTGAACCTGTCGCGCAGCGCCTGGTCTTGCGTGCAGACACCGACAGGGCAGGTGTTGCTCTGGCACTGGCGCACCATGATACAGCCCATCGCGATCAGAGCAGCCGTGCCGATGCCGTATTCTTCGGCGCCCAGCATGGCCGCCATGACAATGTCACGCCCTGTGCGCAGCCCGCCGTCGGTGCGCAGCGTCACGCGATCACGCAGTTTGTTCATCGCCAGCACTTGGTGCGCCTCTGTCAGGCCCATCTCCCATGGCAAGCCAGCGAACTTGATGCTGGTTGCAGGGCTCGCGCCCGTGCCGCCGTTGTGGCCCGAGATCAGGATAATGTCGGCCTTGGCCTTCGCAACGCCAGCCGCGATTGTGCCAACGCCGCTCTGTGCGACAAGCTTCACCGTTACTTTACAGCGCGGGTTGATCTGCTTGAGATCGTAGATCAGCTGCGCGAGGTCTTCGATGCTGTAAATGTCGTGGTGAGGAGGAGGGCTGATAAGCGTCACACCCTTCGTCGAGTGACGCAAACGTGCGATCAGATCGGTCACTTTCATGCCCGGTAGCTGCCCGCCTTCGCCCGGCTTGGCACCCTGCGCAACCTTGATCTCAAGCTCTTCACATTGGTTGAGATACTCCGCCGTGACTCCAAAGCGCCCAGACGCCACCTGTTTGATCTTCGCAGACGGGTTGTCGCCGTTTGGCTCTGGGTGGAAGTGCGCCGGATCTTCCCCGCCTTCGCCTGAGTCAGACTTTGCGCCAATCCGGTTCATCGCCACGTTCAGCGTTTTGTGCGCTTCAGGGCTAAGAGCACCAAGGCTCATACCGGGCGTGACAAAGCGTTTGCGGATCGAGGTGATGCTCTCTACCTCCTCGATCGGGATCGGCTTGCCAAGTGGTTTGATGGCGAGCAAGTCGCGCAGGTTGATCGGCGGGTTGCTTTGCATCATTTTCGAGTACTGCTTCCACATCGCAAAACTCGCTTTGTTACAGGCGGCTTGCAGCAGGTGCATGTTGTTCGCGCCCCAAGCGTGGGTTTCGCCAGATTTGCGGGCTTTGTAGAAGCCGCCAATCGGCAGAACGTCAGTGCCGGAAACCCAGCCTTGGGCATGAATAGAGACTGCTTTCTCCTGAATGCCTCGGATCCCGATCCCGCTGATACGGCTTGTGAGGCCAGGGAAAAACTCGGCGCACATGGCGCGGCTCAGGCCCACAGCTTCAAAGTTCATGCCGCCACGGTAAGAGCTGATAACGCTGATACCCATCTTCGCCATGATCTTGAGCAGGCCTTGGTCCACAGCTTCACGATAGCGCGCGACATTCTCTGTCAGCGAGCCGTCAAGCAGGCCACGGCGGATACGGTCAGCAATACTGTCTTCCGCCAGATATGGGTTCACAACAGTCGCGCCACAGCCAACGAGCACCGCGAAGTAGTGCGGGTCAATACACTCGGCCGAGCGAATGTTAAGTGAGCAGAAAGTACGCAGGCCTTTGCGCGTCAGCCAGGAATGCACTGCACTTGTTGCCAGGATCATCGGAACAGCAACGCGCCCTTCGCTTTGGTGCTGGTCGGTCAGCACAAGGTGCCCCGCACCCGAGCGCACAGCGTCTTCGGCACGGTCTCGGATCGCAGTCAGCGCGTCGCGCAGGGCATTGGCGCCCGCGCTCGCATCAAACGTGCAGTCGATCTCGGCAAGATCAGCGTTGAAGTGCTTTGTCATCTCGTCCCATTGCGCATTGCCGATGAACGGGCTGTCCGCCACGATAATTTCGGTTTGCGAGCCGCTCTGGTCGAGCACATTCTTGAGGTTGCCAAAGCGCGTCTTGAGGCTCATCACGCGGAACTCGCGCAGAGAGTCGATCGGCGGGTTTGTCACCTGCGAAAAGTTTTGGCGGAAGTAATGCGACAGCGGGCGATACTGCTTTGACAGCACAGCGCTTGGCGTGTCGTCGCCCATAGAAGCAAGCGTTTCTTTGCCGTCTTCGCACATCGGCGCCAGGATTTGCTCAAGCTCTTCCATAGTGTAGCCCGCCGCGATCTGACGCTTGCGCAGCTCGTCGCCTTCAAAGATAGCAGTCTCTGTTATACCTGAAAGCGCGTCTTCAAGCTCGTTGATGCTGCCAACCCATTCGCCAAACGGCTGGGCTGCGGCCATCTTGTCCTTGATCTCGGTGTCGTGGAACAGTTTGCCTTCACTCATATCCACCGCGATAATCTGTCCCGGCCCAAGCGCGCCCTTTTCAACGACAGTTGCTTCGTCGATCGGCACCATGCCTGCTTCCGAACCGGCAATCAGCAAGCCATCACCCGTCACGACATAGCGCATCGGGCGCAGGCCGTTCCGGTCAAGACCCGCGCAAACCCAGCGGCCGTCCGTCATCGCCAAGGCGGCTGGGCCGTCCCATGGCTCCATCACCGAGTTGCAATAGCTATACATGTCTTTCCAGGCTTGTGGCAGTTCCACAGCCTGTTTGCTCCAGCTTTCGGGAACCAGCATGGTCTTTGCCATCGGGGCTGAACGGCCAGCGCGCACGAGCACTTCGAAAACCGAATCAAGCGCAGCCGAATCCGAGCTGCCCGGCTGAACGATAGGCTTGATGTCTTCCGCCAGTTCGCCGAACGAGTTGCTCGCCATGCGAATTTCGTGACTCTTCATCCAGTTGACGTTGCCCTTGAGTGTGTTGACTTCACCGTTGTGCGCCAACATGCGGAAAGGCTGCGCGAGCCACCACTGCGGGAAGGTGTTTGTGCTGTAGCGCTGGTGATAAATCGCAAAGGCGCTTTCGAAGCGCTCATCCATCAAGTCGGGGTAAAACACCGCGACTTGCTCCGCGAGCATCATGCCTTTGTAGATAACCGAGCGGCACGACAGCGAGCTCACATAAAGCCCCTGAATGCCTGCAGCCGTCACAGCTTTTTCGATGCGGCGGCGGATCACATACAGCTCGCGCTCGAACTGCTCTTCGTCAACGCCTTTGGAGTTGGAGATCAGAATTTGCTCGATCTCGGGGCGCGTCGCATTGGCCTTCTCGCCAAGGCAGCCGATCTCGACAGGCACGTGGCGCCAGCCATAAATGTAGTAGCCCATGCGCAGCACTTCGGTTTCGACAATCGTGCGGCAACGCTCTTGCGCGCCGAAGTCTGTGCGGGGCAGGAAGATCTGCCCAACAGCCATCAGCTCGTCCATGCGCGGCTCGTGGCCTGTGCGGCGGATCTGATCGTAAAAGAACTGCACCGGAATTTGCACGTGAATGCCTGCGCCGTCGCCTGTTTTGCCGTCGGCATCTACAGCGCCGCGGTGCCAGATAGCTTTCAGCGCGGCGATGCCATTCTCGACAACCTGTCGGCTGGGCTTCCCGTCGATCGAAACAACAAGGCCAACGCCGCAAGAAGAGTGCTCTTCTGCTTCGCTGTACAGCCCGTTTTCGGCCATCCACTTGCGCTTGGCTTCTTCGGCGACTGCCCAGTTTTCATCATATGTTGTCATGAGTCTTCTCCGTCTTTGGGCGCGAAAAGCGCCAGCATTTCTTCTGTGTTCATCTTGCGGTGCTCGCCCGCCAACGCATAGCCGCTAGGGCATTTGTCGATAAAAAACTCAAGCTTCAACGGCGCATCTGCGGCGTTTTCAAACAGGCCCGCGGCGATGTTTTTGTTCTCGTCCGCAAGCGCGCGATACCAAAGCGTCGAGCCGCAGACCTCGCAGAACCCGCGTTCTGCCCAGTCTGACGACTGGTAAGTTTTGGTTGGCCCGCTGAACGTGATGCTGCCCGCGTCCGTTGCAAGCGACATGAACATGCTGCTGGTGTGCTGGCGGCACATGTCACAGTGACACGCGCGCACAATGGGCTTGGTGACGGTGGCTGACACCGTAACCGCGCCGCAGAGGCACTTGCCGTTTATGTCGCGTGGTGTGTTCATGTTAAGCTTTCGCTCACTTTCGTTGATGCTTCGTTAGGGCGGTGTGTCAGGCAACCTGCCCTATTAACTTTTGTCTTTCTCAAATTGTATGCACGCATGCTGCACGGAAAGCTGCATAGATAGCTGCATACCGTAGGCACTGCTGCTTTTTACTCGGCAGCGATTTGGTTAACAGCGTCGAGCTTCTTTATGATCGCATCCGCACAGTCGCGTCCGTCTTTGATCGCCCAGACAACCAGTGAGGCGCCGCGCACGATGTCGCCGACAGCGTAAACGCCCTCAAGCTCGGTTTCGCCCGTCGTGAACGCGGCTTTCACCGTGCCCCAGCGTGTGACTGGCAGCTCTTCGCAGCCCCAAAGCGTTGGCAAGTCTTCTGGCTCAAAGCCGAGCGCCTTGATCACCAAGTCAGCCGCTTCGTTGTAGTCAGCACCTTCGATAACTTCGGGGCTCTGGCGGCCGCTCGCATCGGGCGCGCCGAGGCGCATTTTTTGCACGGCAACAGCGTTCACAGGGTCACCGTGAAAGCCGGCAGGGGCGGCGAGCCACTCAAAGATAACGCCTTCTTCTTCGGCGTTCTGCACTTCGCGTTGGCTCCCGGGCATGTTGGCGCGGTCGCGGCGGTAGAGGCACTTCACGCTTTCCGCACCTTGGCGGATCGCGGTGCGCACGCAGTCCATCGCGGTGTCGCCGCCGCCGATCACGACAACTTTTTTGCCTTTGGCATCAAGTTGACCACTTTCGATTTCGGGAACCGTGTCGCCGAAGTTGAGGCGGTTGGAGGCGGTGAGGTAGTCGATCGCGCGTTCAATGCCCTTCGCACCGGCGCCAGGGCCTTGCAAATCACGGGTTTTGTAGACGCCTGTCGCGATGACTACAGCGTCGTGTTTGCTGCGGATGTCGTCAAAGCTCAGGTCTTCGCCGACGTTGCAGTTCTGTACGAATTTGACGCCGCCTTGCTCGAGTTGGTCGATGCGGCGCATGACAACGTCTTTCTCGAGTTTGAAGCCGGGGATGCCGTAAGTCAGCAGGCCTCCGGCGCGGTCGTAGCGGTCATAGACCGTAACTTGCACACCCTCTGTGCGCAGCCGTTCTGCCGCCGCCAGGCCGCCGGGGCCTGCACCGATAATGCCGACGCTTTCGCTGCGTTCACGGGCGGGGGAAACGGGCATGACCCAGCCGTTTTCCCAAGCTGTGTCGGTGATGTATTTCTCGACTGCGCCGATGGTCACGGTGCCGTGGCCCGAGCTTTCAATCACGCAGTTGCCTTCGCAGAGGCGGTCTTGCGGGCAGATGCGGCCGCAGATTTCGGGGAAGGTATTTGTGGCTTGGCTGACTTGGTATGCCTCTTCAAGACGGCCGGTTGCCGTGAGGTTGAGCCAATCAGGGATGTTGTTGTGCAACGGGCAGTGGTTTTGGCAGTAGGGCACGCCGCACTGGCTACACCGGCTCGCCTGCTCGGCTGCTTTGGCCTTGGCAAACTCGGCATAGATCTCGTCAAAGTCCTGATTGCGCGCGCCAGCAGCCCGCTTTTCAGGCATGTCCCGCTCAATAGACACAAATTTCAACATCGGTTGCTTAGCCACAGCAAATCTCCTTTTTTCGCATCGCCGTAATAATACAGCCCATGAAGAAAGGAAAGTCAGTAATGCTTACCTATAGTGTAGAATATTACTCAAAACCTGCCCTATAGGCTTAGAACTCAAGAATTTTAGTTCCGAACCGGATCTATCATACATCTTTCCTTTTTCACCAAGCCGTTTATAGCTGCAAAAAAGCAAAGAAGCAGGTCGGCTATGCCATTACTCCTACTGATTCTCGTAGCGCTCGTGCAGGGTATTACCGAGTTCTTGCCTGTGTCCTCGTCCGGACACCTGATCTTGATTTCCCAACTATCCACCTTTCCTGATCAGGGGCAAACAATCGATGTTGCGGTGCACATTGGCACGCTTTTCGCAGTGATCTTCTACTTCTGGAAAGACGTTTCGCTTGGCCTTGCGGGCATTCCGCGCATGCTTACCGGCCGTATTGACACTCCAGGATCGAAACTTGCGTTCCTGCTGATGGTTGCCACATTTCCAGCCATTGCGTTTGGTCTGGTCCTAAAACTCACAGGTTTAAGCGACTTGATGCGCTCGATGACAGTGATCGGATGGACAATGCTTCTATTCGGCTTGTTGCTTTGGTGGGCCGACCAACGCGGCGGAACCACAAAAACAGAAGCCGACTGGAACCTGCGTGACGCGGTGAAGATGGGCCTCTGGCAGGCCGTTGCTCTGATCCCGGGCACTTCGCGCTCGGGCATCTGCATTACTGCGGGGCGTATGCTTGGCTATTCACGCCATGATGCCGCGAAGATAGCGATGCTCATGTCGATCCCGACGATTATCGCCAGCGGCACCCTGCTTGGCGCGGAAGTGATCGCAACGGCTGATGCTCAAGTTGCGCGCGACGGCGCCATCGCAGCGGTATTCGCCTTCCTCGCTGCGTTGCTTGCCCTTGGTGTCATGATGCGGCTTTTGCGCAGCGTCAGCTTCACGCCCTACGTTATTTACCGCGTTGCGCTGGGCCTTTTTCTGCTGGCTTTAGCCTACAGTTAAACCTTCAGGTTCTTGGCAGAATCACGGATCGCATCATACTGCCCCATGGGCCGGAAACGCCACAGATACTGGTCAATCACAGCTTCGGCCGCAATGGGCTTGATACCAAGATCAGCCAAGGTTTTTGCCCCTTCTGAAACGATGCTGTCGTTGCCGAGTTGCTTAATCTGATCGCGTGTCACGAGGCCGTTCTTGAACAGGCCAAGTGAGAGTGTTTGCGCCAAATCAAAGCCCCACGCCATGATCCGGCCAACAAATTTCGGTAAGTTAACCACGATCTTCTCACGGTGAACTTCTGCCATGATCACGTCGATCCAGCTGCGTAGGGTTTTCACCTCGGGCCCGCCGAGCTCGTAAGTGCCTTGCGCTTCGCCATCAACGCCCATGACGGCAGCAGCGGCCACGTCTTCAACGTAGACAGGCTGAAACTTCGTGTCGCCGCCGACAAGCGGGAAGAACGGCCCCATGCGTGTCATGCCAGCGAACTTGTTGAAAAACCCGTCCTCCGGCCCGAAGATAACGCTCGGACGTAAGATCATCGCGTTTGGGAAATGTTGCAAAATGCCTTCCTCGCCCGCCCGCTTGGACGCTGCATATTCACTGGCTTCATCGCTCTCGATGCCAAGGGCCGAGAGGTGTACAAGAGTTTGCACGCCGTGCGCCGTTGCCAAGCGGGCGATGCGCTCAGCGCCCTCATGCTGGATGGCATCAAAGCTGTTTTTGCCTTTACGGTCGAACGTTCCGACGCAGTTTACCACGGCTGTCGCTCCGCTCATCACGGCGGCAACGCTTTCATCGTTGCGAATGTTGCAGAAAACCGGCTCGACTTGCCCGACAACACCGTAGGGGCGCACATGCAGCGCCTCGTTCGGGCGGCGCACAGCAATGCGAACACGCCAACCATCAGCCGCCAACTTTTGCGCGATGTAGCGCCCAACAAATCCTGATCCGCCGAAAATGGTGACAAGCTTTGACATAAGAGGCCTCCGGTATATCTCTGGTTGCCTTTTCCTACGCTTGAAAGGCGAAATCGGCAAGGTGATATGACAGATTGGCGTTAAATCCGGCGAATCTCGTTGACAGCGCAATGGCCCGGCCTTAAATCGCGTTTCACGACACCTGCCCAGGTGGCGGAATGGTAGACGCGCTAGCTTCAGGTGCTAGTGTCTGTATGGACGTGGAGGTTCGAGTCCTCTCCTGGGCACCAATCGTTCTCTGACAGTTGTGAACTCTGGGCCGGCAGGAAACGGCAGAATTGCATATCGCTGCCTAAGTCACTATCTCGAACCTATAATAAGCAAGTAGGCGAGACCGATGGCAAACCACCTTTATAAGAATGACCTCCCAGATGGGCTCGACTTGGGCCCGATCGTCGCGATTGACTGTGAAACCATGGGGTTGCATCCGCACCGTGACAGGCTCTGCGTGATCCAGATGTCATCGGGGGATGGTGATGCACACCTTGTGCAAGTCGAGAAGGGCCAGACTGAGGCGCCAAACCTCTGCGCTATGCTCACAAACCCCGATGTTTTGAAGCTGTTTCACTTCGGCCGCTTTGACATTGCCGTCATGCAACACGCATTCGGCGCGCTGACTGCGCCTGTCTACTGCACCAAAATTGCGAGCCGCCTCGTACGGACATATACCGACAGGCACGGTCTGAAAAACCTGCTTCAGGAGTTGCTGTCGACAGATATTTCCAAACAGCAGCAAAGTTCTGACTGGGGCGCTGAAACCCTCAGCAAAGCCCAGATCGACTATGCTGCCTCCGACGTTCTCTACCTGCATGATCTGCGCGACCAGCTTAATGTCATGCTTGAGCGTGAAGGCCGCGATAAGCTTGCACAGGCGTGCTTTGACTTTCTGCCAACGCGCGCTGTGCTTGACTTGGAAGGCTGGCCGGAAACCGACATTTTCGCGCATTCCTGATCAAAGGGCTGACATGCCAAACCGGATAGATACGCATTCCCGCATGGTTGCATGGGCCAAGATCATCTTGCCCATCATCGCGCTTGGTTTGCTGTCTACACTGTTCTTGCTTTCAAACAGTGTAGATCCGATCTCGACAATCCCGTTTTCGGAAGCTGACATAGAAGAACGAACGCGCAACCAGCAAATCTCTTCTCCCGAGGTGTTCGCGGTTACCTCAGGTGGTGACTATGTCTCGCTCAACGCTGAATTTGCCCGGCAGAGCGAAGAAGACAAAGACATTACTGTGGCGCAAAGTGTCTCGGCCCATATCAAGCTGGTCTCCGGTGCGCGCATTGACATGGCCGCAGGCGAGGCGGCGTATGATGCCAAAAACGGGATGATAGCCTTGGAACAAAAGGTCTATACAACCACTACACATGGCTATGACTTTGAAGCTCAGGAGCTTGCAGTGAATATGCGCGAACTGTCAGTGTCTTCTGATGGTCCGGTCTCGGGAAAAGGCCCCGCAACGACGCTTGAAGCCGGAAAAATGCACTTAGAAGTGCCAACTGGTGAAAAAGAGGCTCATCTTCTTTTCTCAAATGGTGTTAAGTTGGTATATCAACCTCAGAAAGCCGGGGAATAGCCGTTGAAATTTGTTAAAGCCCTTTTGATAACAGCCATTTTTGCGGCCCCCGCGAGCCTCGTGCAGGCGCAGGGTGCCAACATTGCTTTTGGAAACATCAAGCAAGACACCTCGGCACCTGTCGAAGTTTCCGCTGACAACCTCGATGTAAACCAGAACACAGGTTCCGCCACGCTGACGGGCAATGTACTTGTCGGGCAGGGTGCGATGCGCCTTTCTGCGAGTGTCGTGCAAATTGTCTACTCGGCTGACCGTTCGCAAATTTCGAAACTGAAAGCCTCTGGTAAAGTCACTCTTGTAAGCGGCCAAGACGCTGCCGAGGCGGCGCAGGCTGAATACGATGTTAACTCTGGCGTTATTGTCCTCTCAGGCAATGTGCTGTTGGTGCAGGGCGTCAGCGCCATAACCGCCGACAAGATGCGCGTTGATACCAATTCCGGCACGGCCCGAATGGAAGGCCGGGTGAAGACGGTGCTCAATGTCAAAAACTGACAGCGATAAACCCAACCTCTCGGTCGCAGAGGGCCATCAGGGCCTTGAAGTGCGCTCTTTGCGCAAAAGCTACAAGCGCAGGCCCGTTATTCGCGATGTGTCCCTGTCGCTCAAGCGCGGTGAAGTCGTCGCGCTACTGGGCCCAAACGGCTCGGGCAAAACAACAACATTTTATGCGATCGCCGGTTTGGTTCAGGCCGAGGGCGGGCATGTTCTTATAGACGGGCGAGATGTCACCGACTTGCCGATGTATCGGCGGGCCAAGCTGGGCATTGGCTATCTGCCACAGGAAATGTCGATCTTCCGGGGCATGTCTGTTGAAGACAACATCCTCTCGGTACTGGAAATATCCGAGCGCGACAGGCGCAAGCGGCGCGAAAAACTCGAAGCACTGCTGTCGGAGTTTTCTATCGAGCACCTGCGCCGCGCGTCCGCGATGGCCTTGTCGGGTGGTGAGCGACGGCGGGTTGAAATTGCGCGCTGCCTGGCCGCTGATCCCGCTTATCTGTTGCTAGACGAGCCTTTTGCAGGCGTTGATCCGATTTCGGTTGGCGACATCCGCACACTCGTCGCTGACTTGAAAAGGCGAGGTCTTGGTGTCTTGATCACAGATCATAACGTGCGTGAAACACTCGAAATTGTGGATCGCGCTTACATCTTGCATGACGGCACTGTTTTGATGTCTGGCGCGCCTGACGAGGTCGTCGAAAACGAGAATGTGCGCCGCGTTTACCTCGGTGACAGCTTCCGGATCTCATAAGCCTTTTCATGCCTTCTTAACTTTGTTTTGGTTGACAATACCCTGCTGTCTGGCCTCAAATAAGAGCATGACATTTCGACATTTCGTCTGGGCTAACCTTACTGTCTGCTCTGCAGGCCGCGGCTCAAGACAAGCTGAAGTTATGTCATTCCCCAGTGCGAGAGTGACGGAAACAAGGGGTTAACTCCTTGTATTCACGTGCCTCGTTGAAAATTGAAAAGGAGATATGATGCGCTACCAAATCAGTGGAAAGCAAATCGACATTGGATCGGCCCTTCAAACACATGTTCAAGAGGAACTCGGCGCTGCCGTGGCAAAATATGCCGAGCGCCCGACAGATGCGAATGTGATTTTCTCGAAAAGCGGCCACGAATTTATTTGCGAAGCCACTGTGCATCTCTCGACAGGCCTTACAGCGTCCGCCAAGGCGCATGCGAACGAAATTTACGCTGCTTTCGACAATTGTAGCGAAAAAATGGAAAAGCAACTCCGGCGTTACAAGCGCAGGTTGAAAGATCACCACAAAGACCGTTCGGAACCGGTTGAACTTTTTGGAGGAGCCTCGTATATCCTCGCCTCAGATCATGAAGGTGAGGATTCGGAACCTGATACACTGCAACCTATGATCATCGCTGAAATGGAGGCCAAGATTCAGTCTCTCTCGGTTGGTGAAGCGGTTATGCAGATGGAACTATCAGGCGCGCCGGTTCTTGTTTTCCGTAATGAGGGAAAGAAGGGTCTGAATGTCGTCTACCGTCGCGAAGATGGTAACATCGGCTGGATCGACCCGAGCAGTTAAACAGGCACGTCCTCAACGGAAGGACACTTGCCTTGGGAGCACTATGCCTACCATGGAAATGTCCTCAATTCTCAAGCCTGAAGCGGTGAGAGTTATCTCATCTGCTTCAAGCAAGAAACGCTTGCTGCAAGAGCTTGGCGAAATCGCTGCGTCGGCCTACGGGATCGACGCGGCGACAGCCGTTGTAGCCCTTCAAGACCGCGAAAACCTTGGGCCAACTGGCGTTGGCCATGGTGTGGCGCTGCCACATGCCCGCATCGAGGGGCTCGACGCAGTTGTCGGGGTGTTTGTCTTGCTCGAAAAGCCGATCGACTTTAACGCCGTAGACAAATTGCCTGTTGATCTTGCGTTTGCGCTGTTTGCGCCAAGTGATGCCGGTGTTGAGCACCTCAAAGCGTTGGCGCGTGTTTCACGTGTACTGCGCGACGCAGACAGGTGCAGCAAGCTGCGTTCCAACAAAAGCGCGCAGACGCTTTACACCATCATTACAGAAGACGTGGCACAGCACGCGGCTTAACGCCAGCTGCCAAACCCGAACACCAGATAGTCGCGTTGATAGGCCGCTGCTACGCGCTCTTCCACGTCTGCATCATAGATGTCTTCCAGTGTGAACGGCGTGTCGGGTGTCGGCGGCACTAGGGCTATGTCGTTTTGAGAGCCTACCTGCATGGCGAGGGCTGGCAAATAGGCCTCCAGCTCGTCTTCTCGCAAGACAAAATCTGGTAGGGCGAAGTTGCCCATACCTTGCAAAATGCCAGCTTGCGTGCCCCAAGCGGCATCTGCCCGCACAGCTGTCTGCCCCGCGACATTGGCTTTCACAAAATCTAGAAACGCCAGAAAGGCCTCGCGGTGTTGCTCGCGCGTCCAGCTTTCGTCAGGAGCGTCCTTCGGGATGGGTAGTTTGTGAACACGCCTGAGCGTGCGGCGAATTTCGCTAAAGCAATTCGGCCCTTTGTTGAGCACTCTCTCGCAGAACGCGCGGTGTGCCCGCGGGGCAGGGTGGCGCAAAACGCTGAAACTGCGATAGCCCTTATGCCCGCGCATCCATTGCCGCAGGCTTTTCTGGTTGAACTCAGTCTTGAGCGCTTCAGCCCCGACGCCGTCAAGCGCCGCCATCCAGTGTAGTATCTCGCCCTCCGGTGCAGATCGGACGGGCAGGAACAACAAAGGCGTTCTGGCGCAGGCCACATAACCCGGGACAGCGGCGCCGCGACGTGGCTCAAAGTTGGGCGTGCGCGTCAGATCATAGGTATCGATTTTGCCAAGCGCCGCTTGCATCGCATCGAAGTTCTCGACTTTCTCTGAAAGGGGCTCGGGGTTCTGACGTTTGAGGTTCTTATCAAGTCGCTCAAGTCTGTCGGGCTGCTCCAGGAAAGAGGCAAGTCCGTTCATCACTTCGACATCCTGCAAGTCTTCGTAGGCCAAGTAAAACGCGGTTTGCCCCGTGGTTTGCAGTGCCTTCATAAGCCGCAGCTGAAAGTCCTGAAGGGCCGTGAGGTGCGCCTCAAACTCCTTCGCGTCAAACACGGCCTTTGCGTCTTTGCGTTTCTTGACGTTGGTCAGCTTCCACTGGCCTGTCTCCTGCGCGATCTTCCAGCTGACATAGCTTTCGACAGGGTTACGCGTCAGGATGATCTTCGCGCAGCGCTCGTCGCCTAGAACTTCGTCCAGAATGCGCGGCTCATGGTCGTGGAAAAATCGAAAGCCAGCAATGCCCTGCGCGTTCCTTACAGCGCTTATAAGAACGCGCGGGTCAGCATTGCGAGCATCTTCGCTGATACCAAGGCAGTCCTCGCGGTTCGGATATCCGATGAAATGTGGATTAAAGGCCTCTCCCAAACAGCTGATTGCGGGGAAAGCGTTGAGGTTGGCTTCCAGAAAATTCGAGCCAGTCCGCATCTCGGCAAACACCACGAAATAGTCAAACCGTTTGCTCATGTTCTACCTTACCAAATAGGGTTTTGGGGTGGGCTTCTGCTGTCCGACTGGGTTTCCGATGACAGGGAAGTCACCCATAAGATACGGGTGCATGCCTTGGTTTTTGAGGTTCTGCAAAAACTGGCCAAACCCCGACAGATCGTTCATCTTCGGAGCCTCCGAAAGGCGCCGCAGGCTCTTGAAGCCGATCTCGTCGATAATGGTCTGCATGTGCTCCATCGGGTTCTCGATAAAGTCGGCCATCGTCCAGATGCGGATACGGGCCTTGGCATAGGGCGAGCGCAATTCGTTGAGAAACTCGCTCTCGATCTTTTGCAGCTCGGCGGCTTCACGGCGCAGCTCGCTGAAGTTTTTGTTTGAGCGGAACAGCGGCACAGCCCACGCGCCGCTGATCACCGAGACCTGAGCATTCGGATCACGCGAGATAAACCAGTTCATTTCCTGGTTGTCGGCGGGGCCATGTTGAAAGCACTGGCGCTCGCCTCGGGTGTTCCAGATCAAACTGGTGAGAAAGGCTGTCGGGTTGTAATCGCGAATTTCGGGGCTGTCGCTGAGCGCTCCGTTGATGACTGTCTGCTCGCCTGAATAGTGCACTTGGTCAGGCGCGAAGAGGTGCCCGTGTACGCGCGCGCCAGTGGCCTTTGCGAACCACGGCTCAAAGTCTTCGAACAGGTCTGAGAACCCCTGAAGAACGGAATACTGGCCCGATGTTGTGCCGTTCTCCCAGCCGTCGTTGGGAAAGCGACTGTGCATATAAAGCCCGGGCCGCCCGCGTGTTCGGCGGTCAACGGCCTTGGCAAAAATCCGGTCGATCTTGCCGGGGTTTGGCTCGGTCTGGCTGCCTTGGCTTTCAGCGCCTGACAGGAAAACTTCGTAAAGCCGTGTTGCATGTGGCCAGATCTTACGCGCGATGAAGCAGTCGGACCGACGCAGCAGTTGTAGGTGATCGTCGTAGAAAATGTGCGGCTTGCCCTGAAAGTCAAACTTCGAAAGCGTCAGTGAGCGGCTCTCGATTTTCTGACTGCGCTGGCGTGCGAGCGTCTGGAAATAGCTCTCATCGGGGATCCACACGCGCTTGAAGTATCGGTCATACATCTTGCGGTCAGGGTCTTCGAGAATGCTCGAAAGGGTTTGGCGCGTCAGACACCACCACTGGCTGCCCATATGCGGGACAAGGCCATTGGGCATTTTGCGCTTCCACCGTAGCGCACGCTGGATCGCAACATATTTGTCAAACGCCTTGCGCTGTTTCTTCCAGCTAAACGGAAAGCGCAGGATAAAGCGCTCTTCGTCAAGCCCGCCGACTGTCCAGGGGACATCGGCTGTTGTGGCACTTTCGATAAAGTCGGTGTTGGGCCTGTCAGCGAGGTAGTCGATAAGCTCTGCGACAGGGCGCAATGGCAGGCAAGAGCCGCTCGCAAGGCAGACATGGCGCACTTCTTCAAAGCTTGCGAGCATCATCTCGCTGGCCTCTTGCGTTGCGGCGACGATGCCCCAAGTGCCCCACTCGCAGCGGTGCCTCTTGGTGAACAGAACGTTGTCCATGTCGCCGAGCGCTTTGCGAAAGGCGTTATAAGTTGCGTGCGGCACGATCGCATCAACGTGGATCACCACAGGGCAGCCTGCAGCGCCCCAGTGTCGTGCGAGCTGCTCGGCGCGGCCAAAGGCGGTGTGCACTAGCATGATGATGCCCAAGCTGCTCATGCCCAGTTGCCTTTTGACATGAGGCCGAGAATTTCAAGCTGGCGCCAGTTGATATACTTCTCGCTCCATTTGCACCACAGGTCAGGGTCGTCTTTTAGGCTGTCGGCGTAGGCCTTGTACTCGACGCTGGCCGCGTAGTGTTGCTTGCGCTCAAGCTCTTCTGCGGCTTTTGCTGTGAAGGTGTCGAGAAACTTGGTGTGCAGCAGAACGCCACTGGCTTTCTCGCCGCCCCATTCGTCGTAGACAAGGTTCAGGCCGCGCGGCAAAAGCATATGAGTCGAGCTGACGTAGGTATACTTCCTGTCCCATTTCACCAGCGGGATCTTGTTGAGTGCGGGGGCCTTCTCGGGCGCATCCTTGAAGAAGGTGCGCGCACGCGGGCCGCCCTGTATCCACAGGTTGCCGAACTTGCGGTTCCGGTTGATCATGTAGTTGCCCGCGTCAAACCAAGAGGTGATCTCGAGCGGGTTTTGCCCTTCGCGGTAGGGCTGCGCGTCGACGCGGCCCTTTGGATACATGTCTAGAAGCATCGCGCTGAAACTCTTGATAGAGCTCGCATCAAGCCAGTCTGTCAGCGCGCGAATGGGCCGCGTATCGCAGAACGGATAGACAAGAAATTCGTCAGGGTCGACAACGAGTGTCCAGTGGCCGTGCGCATGTTTCATCTGCAGCCAGTTGAGCCAGTCAACGCCAAAGCGCGAGCGTTTATAACTGCGCCGCGTGTGCCAGACAGAGACATCCGGCTGCTCCAGCAGGTATTCAAGCGAGCCGTCGGTGCTGTCGTTGTCGACAATAAAAAAGTGGTCGATGCCAAGGTCGCGGTAGTACTTCAGGAAGTAGGGCAGGCGCACCCGTTCGTTGCGCAAGGTTGAAAACAGAAGGATATCGTCACTGCGGACATTAGCAGTGTTATTGGCCATAGAGCGCAGCTCACGACGTTTGCGAAACGCCCTGATACGCCAACGTCTCCGCTGCACTCTCAGTCTGTATGACTGCACAACGCCCAATAAACGAACCCCAATTCAATTGCCGAACATGCGTTCCTTAGAACTTCATCTCATGTCTCGCTTAAGACAATGTTGAAATGTTCGATCCAAGTTGGCGCTTTGAAAGGCTCTCTGCGTGCCTCTCGCCCTGCTTTTTTGCTCTCGGCCAATGCCATTATTCTTCTGATCCAAAGATAGCTGTCATTAATGCTTGCGTAAACGGGTATATCTCCCAAAACTTCCTTATAAACAGGCAGTTCGGGGCAAATAACGGGTACGCCAAGTGCGGCTGCCTCGATAACCGGCAGCCCGTAGCCTTCCACAAGGCTGGGAAATAGCACGCCTGAGGCGTTTTCGAGCAAGGCCGCAACAGCTTGGTCGCTCAATCCGCCAAGCTCGTGCACAAACTGGCCTTTGAGGCGGGAGTTGTCGAAATGAAAGAAAAACTCTTCGTTCATCCAGCCACGCGAGCCAACAAATAAAAGCTCGGGCAAATCCTGAGGGGGTGTTTGCTTTTCAAGCCGCTCCCACAGTCTGAGCAAAAACGAATGGTTCTTACGCGGCTCGAGCGTGCCGACGCAGACAAAATATGGCCGCTCAGGCGGCATGCCCTTGGAAAGCGTGCTCGCGTCAGCCGCCGCCGTTTCGACGCCCAGATGCGCGACAATACCCCTCGGTACCCGGCCATAGCTGCCAAAATGACGCTCTGTGTCGCCTTGTGTCACTCGCGAATTGTAGATCACCAGATCAGCATGTGTGCTCACGCGTTTCAAGAACAGCCCAAAGCTCGCAACTGTCTCTGGCCGTTGAAACTCGGGGTGATCAAGCGGGATCGTATCATGCACAAACACAGCAATCATGCTGCCCTTTAGCGCCCGTATGCCCGTTGCCACGTAGTCATTGAAGTTGCTGTGGCCGGTGTTCACATAGGCGGTTTTGGGTGGCAAATGCTTGGCGAGCATCCTGCCCAAACGGTGCCTCGTGCAGCGCGCAATTGTCAGCGAACGCGCATCCGAAAGTGCGCGTCTGTGTTCAATCGCGAGCTTAGAAAACACGTTCATCAGCCGCGAAGTGCGCCCCCAATCGGACTTGCCATCAATCTTGTCAGCCAGCTCACGTAGGCCCGCTTCATCAAGCAGCAAAAACCCTAAAGGTGAGCGTATCAGCCCCCAAACAGGCACCTCACTGGCCAGAAAGGCGTCAAGATAGGCCCGTTCGACGCGATCAACACCCGTCAGCACACGCCCGGCTCGGCTGACAAGCCGCGTCAGGTCGAGTAGGCGTGCTGTTGGCTGATCACTTTTCATAATGTCCAGTTTGGTGCCACTTCCAGGCATCCGCTACCATGCTCTCAAGGTTCGAGCGCTGGGGCGCCCAGCCAAGTTCTTGCTCCGCGCGGGTTGAGCCCGAAACGAGCTTGGTGCAATCGCCAGCGCGGCGCGGCCCCTCAGAGCAAGGCACGGGCTTGCCTGTCACGTCAGAAGCCTTGTCCATAACCTCGCGCACAGAAAAGCCAGTGCCTGTGCCAAGGTTAAACACGCGGCTGCCTTTGCCGTTTTTGAGCCAGCCAACACCCAGAATATGCGCATCAACCAAGTCGCAAACATGCACATAGTCGCGAATGCAGGTGCCGTCGGGCGTGTCATAGTCGGTGCCGAAAATTGTCAGCGCGTCGCGTTTGCCGGAAATAGCATCAAGGATCAGCGGGATAAGATGCGTCTCGGGGCGGTGGAACTCACCGATCTCTGCTTCTGGGTCGCCGCCCGCCACGTTGAAGTAGCGAAAGATAACCGACTCGATGCCATCGCTGGCTTCAAAGTCGCGCAGCATGTCCTCAATGGCCCGCTTTGACGCTCCGTAAGCGTTGATCGGCAGTTGCACAGAGTTTTCGTCAAGCACAACATTGTCTTGGTCGCCGTAGGTTGCGCAGGTTGAGCTAAAGACAAACTTTTTGCACCCTGCCGCCGCGGCAGCCTCGATCAGGTTAAGTGATCCGCCTGTGTTGTTGAGCCAATACTTGCCAGGCTTCTGCATGCTTTCGCCAACTTGGCTGAGCGCTGCAAAGTGCATCACAGCAACGGGCTTGTGCTTGGCAAATACCTCATCAAGGCGCGCCCGATCGAGCAGATCACCCTTCTCGAAAGGGCCAAACTTCACTGCGTCTTCCCAGCCGGTGACAAGGTTGTCAAAAGTGACAGGGTTAAAGCCGGCGGCCTTCAAAGCCTTACATGCGTGCGAGCCGATATAGCCTGCGCCGCCTGTGACGAGTACGTTTTCCAAACTTCACCTCTTGAGTTATTCAGCAGCCTTTTGCGTGCTAACAATGTTCTGAATATACCCAAGCAAATCGTCGCGCAAATCCGGGCGATTGAGCCCGAAAGACACGGAGGCCTGCAAGAAGCCCGCCTTTGTGCCACAGTCAAACCGTTGACCGCTGAACCGGAAACCATGAACGGGGCGGCCTTCGGCGATTTCGTTTGCAATAGCGTCTGTCAGCTGAATTTCTCCGCCGGCCCCAACTTGCTTTTTGTTGAGGCTGCGCAGCACATCGGGTGTCAGAATGTAGCGGCCGATAACCGCGAGGTTTGAAGGCGCCTTTCCGGCTTCCGGCTTCTCGACCATGCCGTTCACGGACACGAGTGAACCCATGTCTTCTTTGACATCTAGAACGCCATAAGAGCTGGCCTGATCTGCGGGAACTTCCATCGCCGCGACCATGCAGCCCGGTGATTCTTCATAGGCCTCAACCATCTGCTGCAAGCATGACTTCTCTGCCGCGATCACATCATCCGGCAGGATAACAGCGAAAGGCTCGTTCGCGATGAGCCTGCGCGCACACCACACAGCGTGCCCAAGGCCCAGCGCTTTATGTTGGCGGATATAAGCAATCGCGCCGCTTTCCATATTGGTTGATTGCAGCTCTTCAAGCAGCTCGGTTTTGCCCTTCTTGCGCAGGGCTTGCTCAAGCTGGGGGGCTTCGTCGAAATAGTCCTCAAGCGCGCCTTTGCCGCGCGAGGTTATGAAGATAAACTCCTTGATGCCTGCCGCGCGGGCTTCATCAATAGCGTATTGGATAAGCGGCCGGTCGACCAAAGTCATGATCTCTTTGGGAACAGACTTTGTTGCTGGGAGGAACCGTGTTCCCAAGCCGGCAACAGGGAAAATTGCTTTGGTGATCTTCTTCTTCATCGGCCTACCTCATTACCTTCCGCATCATTAAATCCGCGCGCATATTGCCCGCATACTGACACAGTTTTGTTTTGTCGAGTATAGTATAGGCTCCTAAAAGCGAACAATGTCGGGGAAATTTATTTAATGTGGCTCATATGTAGACATCAAAGAGCCGATTTGCGGGCATGTTTGACTCGGCTTTCCTCGCTTTTTAAGCGGTTTTTGAAGGTAGAGAGCCGAAACAGAGGCTCGCTGCGGTCTGACTTGCCGAACTGGCCGCCAGCTTGCTCCCAATAGCCTGCCGCATCGAAACGCACGTGGTGAAAGCGCGCGTCCAGAGAAAACAAATAGAGCGAAACGTTGTAGCCCTTTGCCGCCAAGTCAGCGGCTTCTTGGCGAAGCTTGCCTCGGTTGCGCCAGCGGCCGGCAAGCGTTTTGTCTTTTTGTCGGCTTGGTTCGAAGGGCAAAAAAGGGCTTTGAGGCGTCTCTAAACCACCGGAATACTGCCCGAAAAGCCTGCTTTTCCCGTCTTCAAACCCCGCTTCAAGCGTTTTGAGAACGCGTTCCGCTTCGTCTTTGCCAAGCATCCCTCGGCGCTGCTGTTCGCTTATCCGCTGCGCTTGTTCTTGCGCCATCTCAGCGCAACGAGACTCCACCGGACTGCCAAACTTGCGCAGCAACACAACCGTGCTTGCGCCAACGTCGTGCAGATCGGTGACAGCGCGGTCCTCACGGCGGCGCGTACTGGCTTTATAGGCGTGATGCACTTCCGCCTGCGGGCAAAGGGCGGTTTTGTTTTGCGTGTCGCGCAGGCGCAGGTTCAGGTCAGTCTCATCAAGGAAAAATGCGAAGGCTTCGTCAAAACCCTTCATGGCGGCAAGCAAACTGCGGCGCACGGCCATGTTCGTGCCTTCTGTTTTGACGGCAAAACCGTCTCTAACAAGCGGCAAAAAGGCCATCTCGCCTCCGTCCTCAAGCGCAGTCGCGCGGCCCTCGGTGTCAACCTGTTGTGCTTTCCACTGGTGGCTGATGCCGTTGCGGCCCCGAACATATCCGCCAGCCACGCCAACCTCGCTGTCGTTGAACGGCGCTGTCAGATGTTTTAGCCAGTTAGGCTCGGCTGCTGCATCGTCGTCGATAAAGGCGATGATCTCGCCAGCAGCATGTGCGATGCCTTTGTTGCGCGCTGCCGAGATATTGGCCTCTTCAAAGCGCAGGAGTTTCACGCGCTGGGCAAAAACAGTCTCTGATACGGCTGAAAAACCTGTTTCGTCGGCAACAACAATAACTTCGAAGGGCGCATAGTTTTGCCCCGCCAGCGCCGCGAGGCACCACAAAAGGCTGTCAGGCCTCTCGCGGCTGACAACAACGACGCTGACGGTAGGCCCTGCCACTTTAGGCCTTTTTCAGCTCTACGGCTGGCGAGTAGGCGATGAAAAATGAGTTGGCATAGCTCTCTTTACCGTAAACTAGCGGCTCGTGGGTTTCGAAGTGAACAACCTTGCCGCCTGCGCCGTGCAAAACAGCGTGGCCAGCGGCGGTGTCCCATTCCATCGTGCGGCCAACCCGCGGGTAAATGTCGGCTTCGCCCGTCGCGACAAGGCAAAACTTCAGCGAAGAGCCGGCGCTTTTGCTGTCGGCCACGGCATACTTGTTAATGTAGTCGTCAGTGGCCTGATCACGGTGCGACTTTGAAGCCACAACAAGCAAGGCGGAATTGTCGCTCTTTGCCACGCGAATGGGCGATGTCTTGCCAGCCAGCTTCTTGTCAAACGGGCCTTCCTCCTCAACGGAACTGCCGTCGGCAAGCGTGTAGAACATCCGCTCTTTCGCAGGGGCATAGACAACGCCACGGGTGGGCACGCCGTTTTCGACATAGGCAATGTTAACCGTGAAGTCGCCGCGACGGTGGATAAACTCTTTGGTGCCATCCAGCGGATCAACGATCAAAAAGGTGTCTGCCTGCAGCTCGTGCGAGTCTGCCTGCTCTTCTGTAACAAGCAAAACATCGGGAAAGGCTTTGCGCAGCCCCGCCGAAATAAGCGCATCTGCGGCTTCGTCAGCCTCTGTAACGGGGCTGTCGTCTGACTTTGAGCGCACGCCAAAATCGTCGCGGCTGTAAATTTCCATGATCTTGTCGCCAGCAATCAGCGCGAGTTCGCGCATTTCTTGAGCCAGTTTTTCGTAGTCCATCAAACGTGTCCTTGTTTTTCTATTTGCCCGAATACAGCTTTATTGCCTCATCATATCTTCCCCTTTATGATAGGTGTGTAAGGGTTCGGCAAGATTTGCCTCATAAAACTAACCGCGAAAGGCGGCACGGGCAGCAGATGTTTCAAGTCAGGCAACGCAGATCAACGCTGACTTCAGCGCTCATCATATTCGAGCTGATTTATCACTCGATTGTTCACTCTGTGCGCTCGTCGCACGGCAACGCCATCATGTCGCTGCTCACGAACCTTATGCAAATGGCAATCATGGTTCTGGCCTTCTACGTCATGTTTTCGCTGCTTGGCCTGAAAAGTGCAGCCCTGCGTGGCGACTTTCTGGTCTACATCATGACAGGTATCTTCGTTTACATGACCCATGTAAAAGCCGTGGGTGCCGTGTCGGGCGCGGGCGGGCCAACCTCTCCGATGATGCTGCATGCCCCGATGAACACGATCGTCGCGATCGCCTCATCAGCGCTTGCTTCGCTCTATCTGCAAATTCTGTCGATGTTTGTGATCCTGTTTGGCTACTATATGATCGGCAACAACTTCACCATCGAAGACCCGATAAGCGCGATCGGCATGCTGATGCTGGCTTGGTTCACGGGCTGCGCTGTCGGCCTCGTTTTGCTGGCAATCAAGCCCTGGTCGCCGGGTTTTGTTCAGACATTCACACTCATCTACCAGCGCGCCAACATGATCGCCTCTGGCAAGATGTTCGTCGCGAACACGCTGCCCGGCTACATGCTCGTGATGTTTGACTGGAACCCGCTGTTTCATATTATCGACCAGTCGCGCGGCTTTGCCTTCATCAATTACAACCCGCGCTACACCCACTGGGAGTACGCTTTCCTTATCGGCATCACGCTGATCATGGTCGGGCTGATGGGCGAGTTTTATACGCGCCGGCACGCCTCGGCCTCATGGGGGGCGCGCCGATGATCCGCGTTTTATTTGCCCTGCTTTTACTCACGACAGCCGCGCAGGCACAAGAGTTGCCCGCGCTCTATGATGTTTACGATGTCGCCTCTGACGACGTTCTCAATGTGCGCGCCGAGCGCAGCGGATCATCCGACATTATCGGCGCTCTGACACCTGACGCCAAGAACATAGAAGTTGTGCGCAGCCAGGACGGCTGGGCACTTATAAATTTCGGCGAGCAAGCAGGCTGGGTCTGGATGCGCTACCTCGCGGCAGCCTCGGAGCAGCCAGCCCACGGCTACCCCGCGCAATGCTTTGGCACAGAGCCTTTCTGGTCTCTCAAAAACGGCAGCGAAATGGTCTTCGAGCTGATGGGAGAAGCGCCAACAAGTTTCGCGCCCGTCGGCGGCGGAACGGCCAGCAGCTGGAGCGGCAAGTCATACGCGCTGGGCGCAAACGGCTCCTCACAGCTTACCGCGATCATCACCCGCGAAAGCTGCAACGACGGGATGAGCGACCGCCAGTTTGGCCTCAGCACGGACATCGTGTTGCAAACGGCCACCGGCACAGCGCTCTACTCGGGGTGCTGCGCACTGCGATGATAAGCGAAGTTTTGTCGTCCGCTGATATCAAAGAGACCCCTCATGAAAGGCTTGGATCAAGCCGAAGGCGCCGTGCATCGCCAGACCGTCCAGCGGGCTGGTGATTTGGTGGCCGCAAGCACAGACCTCTGAGCGAGGAAGCTCTTGGCCAGCATTAAGTGAACCGAACCAATGCCAGATCGCCACCCCAGGGTCTGGCGATGCGCGTCTTTTCGAGCGGCAGCACTAACTTAGCGGCTGGAACGGCTCAGGTAACAA
Organism: uncultured Lentibacter sp.; assembly: GCA_947497495.1. Classification (GTDB taxonomy): domain Bacteria; phylum Pseudomonadota; class Alphaproteobacteria; order Rhodobacterales; family Rhodobacteraceae; genus Lentibacter. Next base: position 726,691 of record CANMGT010000001.1, on the reverse strand, counting down.
CCCGCATCGTCACATTGATGCGCCCGCCGTCAGACAGCAGCGTACTCGAACCAAACTTGATGCGGTCAACCCCGTGATAGGCCAGCCGCGCCTCTCCGCCCAGAACAACAACATCGCCCGAGCGCAGCCAGTGCGAGGCTGTCTTGCCGCCGCGCTCGGCGCCGCCAACGCGAAACAGCCCTTCGTCACCAAGGCTGACAGAGACAACAGGCTGGCTAAAGTCGGCTTCGTCATTGTCCTGATGCAGCCCCATACGCGCGCCTTCACCGTAGAAGTTTACCAGCGCGCATTCCGGCTCACGCGCGTCGGGCGCGACGGCTTGCCAGATGTCGAGCAGGCATTGCGGAATGGCGGGCCAAGCTACACCTCTCGGGTGCTGCGGCTCGTAGCGGTAACCCTGTGCATCCGAGACCCAGCCAAACTGGCCTGCCGATGTCATCCGCACGCTCATCTTTTTGCCAAAGCGCGTCTCGGGCGAAAACAGCGGGGCTTCGCGCGCAATTTCGCGAATGTCAGCCACCAAAGCGTGCTGTGCGTTCAGATCAAGCGCATCAAGATAGATATCGGCCCCGTTGAGGTTAACTTTTTGCTCAAGATTCATAGCTATTTCCTCTTTTGCGCTAAAAACCCGCGAATTTGCCAAATCCTTGCCCTTACGGTGCTTGCAGGGGCAATTTGCGCTCACTATATACCCATCGAAGCGCTTAGCACGGCAAAAGCCGGGCTGAGTAAATGATCGGGGCAGATGCCATAACGGGTCTGATCCTCGTAACATCGCCTTAACGCAAGAAGGGATTTCTTATGTCTAAAGTTATCGGTATCGACCTCGGTACAACAAACTCATGTATCGCCATCATGGATGGCTCTGCCGCCCGCGTGATCGAAAACAGCGAAGGTGCCCGCACCACGCCTTCGATCGTTGCCTTCACCGAAGATGAGCGCCTTGTCGGCCAGTCGGCCAAGCGCCAAGCGGTGACAAACCCTGAAAACACTATCTTTGGTGTGAAGCGTCTTATTGGCCGTCGCAACGACGACAAAGACCTCGCCAAAGATAAGAAGAACATGCCATTCAACGTTATCGACGGCGGCAATGGCGACGCGTGGGTTGAAGCCCGCGGCGAGAAGTATTCTCCTTCGCAACTGTCAGCCTTCATTCTTGGCAAGATGAAAGAAACAGCCGAAAGCTACCTCGGCGAAGAAGTCACGCAAGCGGTTATCACCGTGCCTGCTTACTTCAACGACGCTCAGCGCCAAGCCACAAAAGACGCCGGCAAAATCGCTGGCCTCGAAGTGCTGCGCATCATCAACGAGCCGACAGCGGCTGCCTTGGCTTACGGCCTCGACAAGGAAGAAACACAAACCATCGCGGTCTATGACCTTGGCGGCGGTACCTTCGACGTAACCATCCTCGAAATCGACGATGGCCTCTTTGAAGTGAAGTCAACAAACGGCGACACCTTCCTCGGCGGTGAAGACTTTGACATGCGCATCGTCAACTACCTTGCAGACGAGTTCAAAAAAGAGAACGGCGTTGACCTGACGCAAGACAAGATGGCTCTTCAGCGGCTCAAGGAAGCCGCCGAGAAAGCCAAGATCGAGCTTTCGTCCTCAAGCCAGACCGAGATCAACCAACCGTTTATCTCGATGGGCAAAGACGGCCAGCCGCTTCACATGGTTCTCAAGCTGACACGCGCCAAGCTTGAAAGCCTTGTTGGCGACCTGATCAAGAACTCGCTCAAGCCATGTGCCGCAGCGCTAAAAGATGCTGGCCTGACAACAGGCGACATCGACGAAGTTGTTCTCGTCGGTGGTATGACGCGTATGCCGAAGGTTATCGAAGAAGTGACAAAGTTCTTCGGTAAAGAGCCGCACAAAGGCGTTAACCCTGATGAAGTCGTTGCCATGGGCGCAGCCATTCAAGCGGGTGTTCTTCAAGGCGACGTGAAAGACGTCGTCCTGCTTGACGTGACGCCTCTGTCACTCGGTATCGAAACGCTCGGCGGTGTTTTCACCCGCCTGATCGATCGCAACACAACCATCCCGACGAAGAAGTCTCAGATCTTCTCGACAGCGGAAGACCACCAGAATGCGGTGACAATCCGTGTCTTCCAGGGTGAGCGTGAGATGGCGGCTGACAACAAGATGCTTGGCCAGTTCAACCTTGAAAACATCCCACCAGCACCGCGCGGCATGCCGCAAATTGAAGTCACGTTTGACATCGATGCGAACGGTATCGTTGCGGTTGGCGCGATGGACAAAGGCACTGGCAAAGAGCAGAAGATCACGATCCAGGCCTCGGGTGGCCTTTCAGACGCTGACATCGACCAAATGGTCAAAGACGCCGAAGAAAACGCCGAAGCCGATAAAGAGCGTAAAGAGCAAGTCGAAGCGCGCAACCAGGCCGAGAGCCTCATCCACTCGACTGAGAAGTCGGTTGAAGAGCACTCTGACAAGGTTGACCCGACGACTGTCGAAGCGATCGAACTTGCTGTTGCCGCCCTGCGGGACGACCTCGAAAATGAAGACGCGAGCGCCGAGAAGATCAAGTCTGGCATCCAGAACGTCACAGAATGTGCGATGAAACTGGGTGAAGCGATCTACAAAGCGCAGGCTGAAGAGGGAGAAGATGCGCCGACTGCCGCCGACGAAGCAGGCGACGACGATATCGTCGATGCCGACTTCGAAGATCTTGGCGACGAAAAGCGCAGCTAAGCAGCTGCCTACGAAACTGATAAAGGGGCCGGCCCGCGTGTCGGGCTGGCCCCGCTTGGTTTCAGAAAGGGTAATGACCCATGGCTAAACGCGACTATTACGAGACACTCGGCATCGCCAAAGGCGCGAGCGCTGACGAAATTAAAAAAGCCTATCGCAAGAAGGCGAAAGAGCTGCACCCAGACAGCAACTCCGGCAACCCCGACGCTGAAGCCCAATTCAAAGAGGCGGGCGAAGCTTACGAGGTGCTCAAAGACGCCGACAAGAAAGCAGCCTACGATCGTTACGGCCACGCAGCCTTTGAAGGCGGCATGGGCGGCGGCGGCGGCCGGCCAGGCGGCGGCTTTGGTGGCGGGCAGGGCGACTTCTCGTCAGCCTTCTCCGACGTGTTTGATGACCTCTTTGGTGACTTTATGGGTGGCCAGCGTGGCGGCGGCGGCCCAAGGGCCTCGCGCGGCGCTGATCTGCGCTACAATCTGCGTATCTCGCTGGAAGAGGCCTTCTCAGGCCTGCAAAAAACCATCTCCGTTCCCACGTCTGTCGCTTGCGACGGTTGCAACGGAACGGGCGCGGAAGGCGGCTCCGAGCCGACAACCTGCCCGACATGTTCAGGCATGGGCAAAGTGCGCGCGCAGCAGGGTTTCTTCACCGTTGAGCGCACCTGTCCAACTTGCTCGGGCCTCGGCCAAACAATAAAAGACCCCTGCAAGAAATGCGGTGGCCAAGGGCGTATTCACAAAGACCGCTCGCTTGCTGTCAACATTCCTGCAGGTGTCGAAACCGGCACGCGCATTCGCCTTGCGGGTGAAGGCGAAGCCGGAATGCGCGGTGGCCCGACGGGCGACTTGTATATCTTCATCGAAGTTGAACCGCACAAGATTTTTGAGCGTGAAAACGTCAACCTCTACTGTCGGGTGCCCGTTAGCATGGCCTCGGCCGCTCTTGGCGGTGACATCGAAGTGCCAACAATCGACGGTGGCCGCTCGCGCGTAAAAATCCCCGCGGGCTCACAATCAGGCCGCCAGATGCGCCTGCGCTCAAAAGGCATGCCAGCCCTGCGCGGCGGCGGCTCGGGCGACATGTTCATCGAACTGGCCGTCGAAACGCCCGTCAACCTGACGTCAAAGCAAAAAGAGCTGCTCAAGGAGTTCGTTGATCTCTCCGAAGACAACAACCCTGAAAGCTCGAGCTTCTTCAAGTCGGTCAAAGGCTTTTGGGATTCGATGAAGGGCTGAGGTTTCGACTCAGTAGGACTTTGAAAGGGCGCGCTTAACAGGGCGCCCTTTCTTTTTGGTTAAGAAACACCGTGCGCTCTGTTCACAATTGGCGGTTTCTGGCGGGGGCCAAAAACGTATGCACGCGTTATGCACGGAAAGCTGCACGCATAGCTGCATACCGTAGGCACCGCTGTTTCCTGGGTGAGTCGCTTCGTAAACGAAGTTGAAATTAACCAATTATTCACGATGATTCAGCACCCTCAGAGCATGTCTCAGAACCCACATTTTGCAGAAGCGCCTTTGTCCCTCTTCGAGAGTGACGAAGTCCGGATCACTCCGGCGCTGCCGGCGGGAAAACTTCCTTCCTATATTGCGGATCATCGCAAGCGCTTGCGAGAGCGTTTCCTTGTCGGCGGCGCTGATGCGATGCCTGACTATGAGCTTCTTGAGTTGGTGTTGTTCCGGGCCATTCCACGCCGTGACGTCAAGCCTCTTGCGCGCGAACTTCTCGAAAAATTCGGTGATTTCAACGGTGTAATTACCTCTCCCGCTGAGCGTTTGCGCGAGGTGAGTGGCGTTGGCGACGCTGTGATCTGCGAGTTGAAAATCGTCGCGGCAACAGCTCAGCGGCTTGCCCGTTCGCGCGTAATCCAACGCCCTGTTGTGTCCAGTTGGGACGCGTTGATCGACTATTGTCATACTGCGATGGCACACCGAGAAACCGAGCAGTTCCGTATCCTGTTTCTTGACCGCAAGAACACCCTCATCGCTGATGAGGCACAGGCAAAAGGCACGGTTGACCATGTGCCGGTTTACCCCCGCGAGGTTGTGAAGCGTGCGCTTGAGCTGAACGCTAGTGCATTGATTTTAGTACATAATCACCCATCTGGAGACCCGACACCGTCGCAAGAAGACATCAGTATGACAGAGCAAATCAGCGTCGCGGCGCAGGCCCTTGGCGTGACGGTGCATGATCATCTGATCATCGGCAAATCGCGCGAACTCAGCTTTCGGTCTGAGGGCTATCTTTAGCGCAGCCAAACTTCCACACGGCGGTTCACTTGCCTGCCCCACTCGGTATCATCACAGGCCATCGGCAGCGCTTCTCCATAGGCGTCGACTCCAACTGTCAGCTGCGTGAAATCAGCCGTTTCGGCGGATTTTACTACCGCGTTTTTCACCACGGCTGCGCGTCTGCGAGATATCTCAAGATTGGCATTCGCCGCGCCTTGACCATCACTAAAGCCTATAAAAACAAGCTCTCTGCCATCATATATCCCCGCTTCAAGAGCCCGCGCCAGCTGCTCGACGTTGGAGCGAGATTGGGCATCAAGACGGATAGAACCGGTTTCAAACCGAAACGAGGTTGTCAGCCGTTTCATGCTGCTGAGGGTGGTCACCATGGTGCGCAAAGTTTCGAGAGAAAGCTCTTCTCCGGTGGCCCTTACGGCGTTGGCGATCCTATCACCTTGTGAATCTATGGATATCTCCTCAGGTGCCTGATCAACAAAACCAGCCCGCCGTATGACGATCTGAGCAGCCGGGCTGCGCGTGTATGCTAGGAATTCACGTGCAATTTTTGGCAACCTACGCGCTGGCAGATAAAGAAACATAGGCGCGGTTAACGGGTAGTCTTCCGTTTTGATATTGCGCCGGGTTGCTCGCAGTGATCGCCCACAACTCCCTGTTAATGTGAGTGTTTTGGCGTCCGAAGTGCTTGCACGGCTCACGAGGCCAATGCCAAAAGGATCGCTGGAAACACGCATTGAAAGATCAAAATCCTGCGTGGCAAAACGGGTTTGCTTGGCGGGTTCTACATTCTCGCGACGGAGCAGCCGCTGCAAGGCTGCTTGCCCCGGGCCCGCGTCGGTTTCGCGCAAGTAGGGCGTAATTTCAGCCTTGTGCGTGCCAAACCTGCTCCAGTCGTTTAGCTCGCCCGAGAAGATTTGTGAAAGCGCAGGGAGGCTGATCTCATTCAAGGGGTTTTGACTTGAAACAATGGCAACCAAAGCATCCAGCGCCAAAACGCGCGCGCGCCCTTTCGCTGTCAAATCACCCATGCCTGCCTCACGCGCTAGCTTCCGCTCGGCTTTGCTTATCTCCCTGAGTGACATGACGATATCGGCTTGATCGGCGAGTAAGTCAGCGAAGGCTTCGCCACTTGTTGTCAGGTTAAGGTGGAATATGGCGAGCTTATCGCCCGATATCCGCTCTGAAAGCGTGTAGGTAATTCGCTCGTCTGCAATCTGTGATTTTTCGGCTTTATAGTTGTTTTCATAGGAAAAAGACTCGATCAGCGCGGGCAAAAGTGCTTTGCCAATTTCGGGTGCTCCCGAGAAAACCAGCTCTGCGACATATGAAGCAAGGTTTGGGCAACCAGGGCCGCTACAGTCAACTCCTGAGCCATCAATCGTGAGTTCTCCGTATTCGGTTTGAACGCGATAGAACTGGCCATCAAAGCCCAAAAGGGTGCCATCAATCTCAACGGATTTGTCGCGAGAGGTCAGGAAGACATCCTGAGCAAGCAGCATATTCGTGCTGAAAAATAGCGCGGCAAAAGCGAACGCTGCTGCGTGCAATAGTAGCTTCAAGGTTGCCTCGCCAATCCAGGATTAGTTTGAGGCTACCTTCAAGTCATTGACGAGATTATTCAACACCAGAAAGTCGCCGACAATCGAACATTCTGGCATCGACATATCCAAATTTTGAACTTTCACACGGCCAGCGGCGCTTGTTTGAATAGTCTGTGCCTCGATATCCCGCGCGCAGTTTTCGGTATTGATCTCAATATCAACACTCAAGATAACTTCACCTGCATCTTTAGCCAACGCCGTTGGGAAAGTGTAGATTTCGGCAACCAATGGGTTCTGTAGAGAGGCATCCCCAAGCTGTATCACAAAGCCACCATCTCCGGTTGCTGCATCGGCGATCGAACCGGGGCTGCCGTTCCAAATGTGGCCATCTTCGCCGTAGTTTGCATCGTATTCACGTGCATGCAGGCTGATGCCGGTTGTGCCCTGTGTCTGGACAACGGCACGGTCATAAAACTTGAGTGATTCTACAGTCGCATTCGCCACGGTTCCGTCTCCGCTCGCAAAAGATGCGATAAATACCGCCGCTTCCGCCAGTGCTGGGACTGTTGTTTGCAGAACGCCGTTTGCATCGGTTACCTCTGCGAACATCATACCGTTATGATGAATGACAACGCGCTCGTTCGGGAGACACGGTGCGTTGACCTCAAGGGCGACAAGAGCAGCGGCCTTGGGCTCGGCTGTCATGGCAATTCCGCAAGAGTCAGTAACACTTGGTTTGTCGAGCGAGGAAGGCCTTTGCAGCGAGTTGTCTTCGGTGAGCAGAGCCGTAACAACAGGCTCGGCCGCACTGCTATCAGACGCCGTCAATTTGATGTCAGAGATCTCAACGGGCAAGGCCATCGCCTGAATTTCGGCGACTTTTGCGCTTTTATTGCTCGACGTCATTTGCATGACTTGGCCCGTCAGCAAAATGGTCGCCATCGTCGCGCCCGCGATTCCGTATCTTTTGATGTCCGGCATTTTAGCCTCCACTCGAAAGGGTTCAGCTAAAATATCGGTGACAATTCGGGCAGCGCTAAGGCAAAACCGCGGAGTCTATCTGGCAATTTTGTGTAGTGGCCTCAGCCGATCTTACCGTGGCAGTGCTTGAATTTCTTGCCCGAACCACATGGGCAAGGCCCGTTGCGGCCAGGGTTTCCCCATGTTGACGGATCGTTTTCGTCAAAGCCTTCGCGAGCATCCTCGGTTGGAGCTGGAGCGGCTGCCTGTGCGGCTTCATTCTGTTGCTGCATCGCTGCGGCAATAGCTTCCTTCTGCTCTTCCTCAGACAGAGGGCGCACGCGGCCAAGCTGTTGAGTCACGTCTTCGCGCAACCCGTTCAGCATGCTCTCAAACAGTTGGAAAGCCTCGTTCTTGTACTCGTTCAGCGGATCGCGTTGCGCGTATCCACGGAAGCTGACAACAGAGCGAAGGTGCTCAAGCGTGAGCAGGTGTTCGCGCCACTTTGCATCGATTGTTTGCAGAAGAATCTGCTTCTCGATCAAGCGCATTGTCTCAGGCCCAAAGGCTTCGGTTTTGGCGTCGAGGAACTCGTTTGAAGCCACTTCGAGCCGCTCGGCGATTTCGTCATCGTCGACGCCTTCTTCCGCTGCCCAGTCGATCACTGGAACGTCGATTCCGAGGTTTTCGATCACGGCGGCGTAGAGGCCTTCGGTGTCCCACTGGTCGGCGTATGTTTTTGGCGGCATGTAGGTTTCGACGAGATCGTCGATCACTTCATCACGCATATCTTTCGTGATCTCGGAAAGATCTGCAGCTTCCATAATGTCACGGCGCTGTTTGAAGATAACTTTGCGCTGCTCATTCATAACATCGTCAAACTTCAAAAGCTGTTTTCGAATGTCGAAGTTGCGGCCTTCCACTTTGGCTTGTGCGCGCTCAAGTGATTTGTTCACCCACGGGTGAATGATCGCTTCGCCTTCTTTCATTCCAAGCGTGCTCAGCACCTTATCAAGCCGCTCAGAGCCGAAGATGCGCATTAGGTCATCGTCAAGGCTGAGGAAGAAGGATGACCGCCCCGGGTCCCCCTGACGGCCTGAGCGGCCGCGCAGCTGGTTGTCGATCCGTCGGCTTTCATGGCGCTCTGTCGCCAGAACAAACAGTCCGCCTGCGTCTTTGACTTTTTGCTCCCACTCTTTGTGCTCGGCTTCGATCTTGGCGCGTACTTCTTCGTTGTCGTCATCGGGCGACGCGGCGATAGCTTCCATGATTTTGAACTCGACGTTGCCGCCAAGCTTGATGTCGGTGCCGCGACCCGCCATGTTTGTCGCGATCGTAACGGCACCGAGCTTGCCCGCGTCTGCGATAATCTGGGCTTCTTGCTCGTGTTGGCGAGCGTTCAGAACGTTATGTTTGATGCCGGCTTTTGTAAGCATTTCGCTCAAAAACTCTGACTTATCAATTGACGTGGTGCCAACAAGGGTAGGCTGCCCCTTGGCTGTTGCTTCCTTGATGGTTTCAACCACGGCGTCGTATTTTTCTGCGGCAGTTCGATAGACGGCATCGTCGTCATCTTGCCGTTCAATTGGCTTGTTCGTCGGCACTTCGACAACGCCGAGGCCGTAGATTTCCATGAACTCGTCAGCCTCGGTTACGGCTGTGCCTGTCATGCCTGCGAGTTTGTCGTAGAGGCGGAAGTAGTTCTGGAAAGTGACTTGTGCCAGCGTGACGTTCTCGGGCTGGATATCGCAGCCTTCCTTGGCCTCGATAGCTTGGTGCAAGCCTTCCGAAAGCCGGCGGCCAGGCATCATGCGGCCCGTGAATTCATCGATCAGAACAACTTCGCCGTTGCGCACGATATAGTCTTTGTCTTTGGTGAAAAGCTTATGCGCCCGTAGGCCTTGGTTCACGTGGTGAACGATCGTGGTGCTTTCAGGGTCATAGAGGCTGCGCTCGTCTGACAGGATGCCTCTGGAGCGCAGCAAAGTTTCCAGAAAGTCATTGCCGTCATCGCTGAAGGTTACATTGCGAGTCTTTTCATCGAGCGTGTAGTGTTCTTCCGTCAATTCAGGGATCAGCTGATCGATCGAGACATAGAGTTCAGAGCGGTCTTCGGCTGGGCCGGAAATGATCAATGGTGTGCGAGCTTCGTCGATCAGGATCGAGTCAACTTCATCGACGATCGCGAAGTGATGAACCTTTTGGTTGATCTGGCTGAGCTCGGATTTCATGTTGTCGCGCAGATAGTCAAAGCCAAGCTCGTTGTTCGTCGCGTAGGTGATGTCGGCGGCGTAGGCTTCGCTCTTCTCGGACTCAGGCTGTTGAGGGTAGATAACGCCTGTCGTCATGCCGAGCGCCGTGAAAACGTTGCTCATCCACTCTGCGTCGCGTTTGGCGAGATAATCGTTGACGGTTACGACGTGCACACCTTTGCCAGTCAAGGCATTGAGGTAAGCGGGGAAGGTTGCGACAAGCGTCTTGCCCTCGCCCGTCTTCATTTCAGAAATGTTACCTTGGTGCAGGAAAATTCCGCCCATCAGCTGAACATCAAAGGCACGCAAGCCAAGGGCGCGCTTAGCGGCTTCGCGACAGTTTGCAAAGGCTTCCGGCAGAACATCATCGGTGCTTTCGCCGCCCTGAACACGCTTGGAGAGCTCTTTGGTTTTCTCGAGAATTTCTGCGTCGGAAAGCTTTTCAAACTCAGGCTCAAGCGCGTTAATCTGCTCAATCAAAGGCCGCGTGGCCTTTACCTTGCGGTCATTCGGTGTTCCGAAAACCTTTTTGGCGATTGATCCAAGTCCAAGCATGTGCAGTCCGATCCGGTCGTTTCTTTTCGTTCACAAGACATTTGCTTGCTCCGGATTTACGTCCACCGTAAAACGGCGAGGAACAGTCAGTGTGTCTTGGCCTTAAGGCGATGTAAGGGTCGGGTCTGGCAGTGTCAACGTCACGCGTGAATCAGGCCACATACAAAGGACTAAAGATGTCAAAACAACTCAGAAAAACCACAGTGCTTTTTGCAGCATTTTTCGCCGCGTCTCCGCTTTCAGCGGAAGGCGAAGAGCCAACTGGCGACACTGTTGTGGCAACCGTAAACGGGGTTGAGATTACTGTCGGACACATGATTGTCGCGCGCAATGGCCTGCCAGACCAGTATCGCCAACTTCCAGACGAGTTGCTCTATAAAGCGCTGCTTGATCAGCTGGTAAACCAAACGGTGTTGGAGCAAAGCTACAAAGCAGAGGCCCCGGCGCGCGTTCAAAAATCGCTCGACAATCAGCGACGTACGCTGGTTGCAGCAGAAGCGATAGAGGTTCTGGTTGCTGAAAAAGTTTCTGAAGACGCTGTAAAAAAGGCGTATGAAGCAAAATACGCTGAGGCGGCACCAGAGAAGGAATACAACGCGGCCCATATTCTGGTTGAGACGGAAGATGAAGCGAAGGCGCTGGTCTTGGAACTTGTCGGCGGTGCGGATTTTGCCGAACTTGCGAAAACAAACTCGACAGGCCCTTCAGGCCCCAATGGTGGGAGTCTTGGTTGGTTTGCCAAAGGCATGATGGTTGAACCATTTTTTGAAGCCGTGGCTAAACTTGAAGACGGAGCCGTGTCGGAGCCCGTAAAAACGGAGTTTGGCTGGCACGTTATCAAACTTCTCGAATCAAGGCTGGCGCAAGCGCCTGCTTTTGAGGAGGTTCGTGCAACACTTCAGCAAGAACTCTATACCGAGGTTGTTGAAGCAGAGATCGACCGCTTGAAAAAGCTGGGCTCAATTGAGTTGGCAGAGCCAAACAGCGTTGATCCTGCAATCTTGAACGACCAAACTTTGCTTGGAGAGTAAACCTTGGCCAAAATCACACATGTATCCCCGCTAGCGCCCGAGGCTTTTCCGGAGCTACCCGAAATCGAAGGCGTGTCCTTTGCGACTGTACAAGCGGGCATCAAGTATCAGAACCGAACAGATCTGATGCTTGCGCTTTTGGCGCCCGGATCAAGCGTTGCCGGAGTCTATACGCGCTCTGCCACGCGCTCGGCGGCAGTGCTTGATTGTCAGGAGAAGACCGGAGGCGACAACACAGAAGGCGCAGCGATTGTTGTGAACTCGGGCAATTCCAACGCGTTTACCGGCGCTGGTGGCGTGGAATCTGTTCGCCAGATCACGGCAGCCGTGGCGGCGCAGCTTGGTGTTCCGGAAAAGCGCGTTTTTACCGCCTCTACGGGCGTGATAGGTGAGCTTCTCCCGCACGAAAAGATCGTGTCTGCGTTGCCAAAACTGGCTGAAACCCTGTCGCCTCACAACATGGAAGCGGCAGCGAAGGCTATCATGACAACTGACACGTTTGCCAAAGCCGCGACTTTGGAAGTGCTGATAGCTGGCGAGACAGTTCAGATCGCGGGTATCGCCAAGGGATCTGGCATGATCGCGCCAGACATGGCGACGATGCTTGTCTACATCTTCACTGATGCCATTGTTGAGCAGCCTGACTTGCAAGCCATGTTGAGCGCGTTCACGGGGCCGACGTTTAACTCGATCACAGTTGATAGCGATACCTCGACGTCTGACACGCTGATGCTCTGCGCGACGGGCGCAAGCGGTGTGACTGTCAACAAAGACGATGCTGCCTTCAGAAACGGCCTTAGCAAAGTCATGCTGGATCTGGCGCATCAAGTCGTGAAAGACGGCGAAGGCGCCACCAAGTTTGTGGAAGTGCATGTCACCGGCGCAGTGAGCGCGCAAGACGCCCGCACGCATGCGCTTTCTATCGCTAACTCGCCATTGGTAAAGACAGCCATTGCTGGAGAAGACCCGAACTGGGGCCGCGTCGTTATGGCGGTGGGAAAATCTGGCGCAGCCGCTGACCGTGACACGCTGAGCATCTGGTTTGGGGATGTTCTGGTTGCCAAAGATGGCTGGGTTAACCCTGACTATAAAGAAGCCGAGGCCGCCGCGCATATGAAGGGTTCGGAAGTGCGGATCAGAGCTGATATCGGTCTTGGCGAAGCTGAAAGCACCGTGTGGACCTGCGACTTGACGCATGGTTACATCGAGATCAATGCAGACTACCGCTCATGAAGATGGTTCTCGTGTCAGCGGTTGCGCTGATTGACAAAGACAACCGCGTGCTTCTTGCGAAACGCCCTGAAGGAAAGGCGATGGCAGGGCTCTGGGAGTTTCCCGGTGGCAAACTAGAGCCGGGAGAGACGCCCGAAGGTGCGCTGGTGCGTGAACTTGACGAGGAACTCGGGATTCAAACCTGGAACAGCTGCTTGGCGCCCCTGACGTTTGCGTCACATAGCTACGATGACTTTCACCTGATGATGCCGCTGTTTGCTTGCCGAAAGTGGGAGGGTGTTGTGACACCGCGCGAAGGACAAGAGCTTAAGTGGGTACGCGCAAGTGATCTGCGCAACTACCCTATGCCAGCTGCCGACATACCGCTCATCCCCATCTTGCGGGACTGGCTTTAGTTGAATGCAATGGGGTTGGTTGGCAGACGGCTAAACGCCTGCCAACCGGATAGCATTAGTCGAGGTTGCGTTCGACTTCTTCGCGCTCGAAAATTTCGATCACGTCGCCAGCGCGAACATCATCGTAGTTTTCAAACGCCATGCCGCACTCTTGGCCCGACTGAACTTCGGCCACTTCATCTTTGAAGCGCTTCAAAGTTTTTAGTGTGCCTTCGTGGATTACGACGTTGTCACGCAGCAAGCGGACACCTGCGGAGCGGCGTGCCACGCCTTCCGTGACAAGACAGCCAGCAACCTTGCCAACGCCTGTAACTTTGAAGACGTCTTTGATTTCCGCGTAACCAATAAAGTTTTCGCGAATTTCAGCAGAGAGCAGGCCGCTTGCAGCAGCTTTGACGTCGTCGACGAGGTCGTAGATAACGCTGTAATAGCGAATCTCGACACCCTTCTGGTTGGCGCTATTGCGTGCAGGCGCATTGGCACGCACGTTAAAACCAAACACAGGCGCGCCCGAGGCTTCCGCAAGGCTCACGTCACTTTCCGTGATGGCGCCAACGCTTGAGTGCAGAACGCGAACGCGCACCTCTTCGTTGCCGATTTTCTCCATCGCCTGAACGATCGCTTCGGCACTACCTTGCACGTCAGTCTTAACGACGATCGGCATTTCGGTGACGTTCTCGTCGTCTTTGGCCTTCGCCATAAGCTGCTCAAGAGACGTTGCTGCACCAGCGGCTGCGCGCTTCTCTTTTGCGGCTTTTTCGCGGTACTCAGCGATCTCGCGAGCTTGCGCATCCGTGTCAACAACGTTCAGGACGTCGCCCGCTTCCGGTGTGCCGTTAAGGCCGAGCACTTCGACAGGAACAGACGGACCAGCTTCAGTGACACGTTCGCCTTTATCGTTAATCAAGGCACGAACTTTACCGTATTGCTCGCCGACAACAAAGATGTCGCCTTGGCGCAGCGTGCCGTTCTGGATCAGAACAGTCGCAACTGGCCCGCGTCCAACGTCAAGCTGGGCTTCAATTACGGCACCCTGAGCAGCGCGGTCAGGGTTGGCTTTAAGTTCCAAGATCTCTGATTGCAGCGCAATGGCTTCAAGAAGCTCATCAAGCCCCTGCTTGGTGATCGCAGAGACTTCAACATCTTGCACTTCACCAGACATCTTCTCAACGATGACTTCGTGCTGGAGCAAATCTGTGCGCACTTTATCAGGGTTGGCATCGGGCTTGTCGCATTTGTTGATCGCCACGATCATCGGAACATCCGCCGCTTTCGCGTGGTGGATCGCTTCGATGGTTTGCGGCATCACGGCGTCATCTGCAGCCACAACAAGCACAACGATGTCAGTTACCTGAGCACCACGTGAGCGCATTGATGTGAACGCAGCGTGGCCAGGCGTATCAAGGAATGACAGCACAGTGCCACCCTCTGTTGTAACCTGATAGGCACCGATATGCTGTGTGATACCACCGGCTTCACCTGCCACAACTTTGGCTTCGCGAATCGCATCAAGAAGCGATGTCTTGCCGTGGTCAACGTGGCCCATGATGGTGATAACGGGTGGACGCGGCTTAAGGTCAGCCTCGTTGTCTTCAATCTGCGTGATGACATCTTCAACGTCGGCATCAGACACGCGAACGACGTTGTGGCCGAACTCTTCGATCACCAGTTCAGCGGTGTCGGCGTCGATGGTTTGGTTTTGCGTTACCATCATGCCGTTCTGCATGAGCACCTTCACAACTTCCGCAACGCGCTCGGCCATACGAACAGCAAGTTCGCTCACAACGATCGCTTCAGGAAGCTGGACGTCACGGACGATCTTCTCGCGCTCAACGTTTTGGCCCATAGCCTTTTGGCGTGCGCGCTCTTGCTGCCGTTTCATGGCTGCCATTGAGCGTTGGCGTCCACCTTCGCGGCCAGACAGCGCTTGGTTGAGCGTCAGTTTACCGCTGCGACGGCTATTGTCTTGGCCTTTGTTCTGCTTGCTGCGATCTTCGCGTTCTTTTTCTGGCTTGCGACGGTCAGAAGGTTGAGGCTTCGCTGCGCGCGCCGTGTCTTCTTGCGGGGCAGTTGGAGCAGCGGCTCGCTTGGCGTTGTCCTCGGCTTCGCGTGTTTTACGCTCGGCTTCTTCGGCTTTCGCCTTCGCGCGCTCTTCACGCTCTTTTTCTTCACGCTCTTTGGCTTCGGCCTCTTGCCGACGGCGCGCTCTGTCTTCTTCGCGCTGTTTTTCGTCCGCAGCACGTTTTTCAGCTTCCTCAGCTTCACGCGCCTTGGCGATTTGCAGTGCCTTCAGACGACGATCCATCTCTGCATCGGTGATACCGCCTGGACGGTTCTGCGATTTTGGTGATGACGCAGGTGCGGCCGAGTCTTTCGCCGGAGCCGTAAGATTCGGCTTCGGGACGACAACGCGCTTACGTTTCGTTTCAACCACAACATTCTTCGTGCGGCCATGGCTAAAGCTCTGCTTAACGTTGCCTGCCCGTGGGCCGCTACGAACGCCGAGTGTTTTTTTGCCGTCGCTATCGCTCATATGGTTTACTCATCCTTTCATGCGCTTTTCAGCGCTCGGAGCCCGCAGGCCCTCTAGTCTTGTCGCTTCCTCTATAACACGTGAGGTCAAACCTCCAGCATCTAAGGCCGCATGAACTGCGAAATCTCGCCCGAAAGCGCCGCCCAGTTCCTCTTTTGTGAGGCATTCAGAGGATTTGCCATGCTCTCTGAGGCGGATTCGCGATTTTTCTCTTGGTGATCCGTCGCTTGCTTGCAGCAAAACAACTGCGCGCTCGCTTGTGACCCATTCTTTTACTTTCGTAGACCCGGTGATCGCATTCCCCGATTTACGCGCCAAAGCAATGAGGCTCACCAGCCTCGCGCAAAGGGATGTTTCGACATAGTCCGAGAGCCCATCCGGCACTTTGACTGGAGCCTTGGCTGAGCGTGCAAAAAGGCCTTTTGAAGCGGCCTTTTCGATTGCTTCGCGTGTTGGCGTCACCCAGATACCACGTCCTGGCAGCTTGCCAAGAACGTCAAATACCAGCGTTCCGTCAGGCCCGACAGCGAAGCGTAACAATTGAGATTTAGGGCAAAGTTCTGCCGTTACAATGCACTTTCGCATTGTCGCGTCGGCTTTGCGCTGGGTCTCGGTTACACTCATTGTCATTCTGGCTTGGGTGCTCCTCAGTCTTCGCCGTCGTCTTCTTGTTCGGCCTCGAGTTCGGCAGGGTCGACCCAACCAAGTTGAATCCGAGCCGTCATAACCAGCTCTTGCGCCTGCTCAAGGGAGATGTCGAAAGGTTCAAGGATACCATCATCCTTGATGCGTTCGCCTTCATTGGTTGTCCAGCCACCAGCAAGCTCCCAGTCAGCACATGTAGCGAAGTCTTCCAGCGTCTTCACATCATCTTTCGCCAAGGCTTCAAGCATCTGGGGCGTCAGGCCGCCGAACTCGACAAGGCTGTCTTCAAGGCCCAAGGAACGGGCGTTTTCAAGCGCAGCCTTGGCCGCAGCTTCGAGAACGTCACGTGCGCGCGCCTGCAGTTCGCTCGCTGTGTCTTCGTCAACACCATCGATAACGAGAAGCTCGTCTACTTCAACGTAAGCAACCTCTTCCAGCGTCGTGAAGCCTTCAGAAACCAGCAGCTGTGCAAAGAATTCGTCTAGATCAAGCTTGTCCATAAACAGGCCAGTGCGCTCTTCGAATTCTTTCTGGCGGCGCTCTGATTCTTCAGCTTCTGTCATGATCTCGATTTCGAGAGCTGTCAGCTGGCTTGCAAGGCGCACGTTCTGGCCTCGGCGGCCAATCGCGAGGCTCAGTTGCTCGTCGGGGACAACAACCTCGATACGCTCGGCTTCTTCGTCGAGAACAACTTTTGTCACTTCCGCAGGCTGCAACGCATTCACAAGGAATGTCGGCACATCTTCGTTCCATGGAATGATGTCGATCTTCTCGCCCTGAAGTTCGTTCACAACTGCCTGAACACGGCTGCCGCGCATACCGACACAGGCGCCGACAGGGTCGATGCTGTTGTCATAAGAAATGACCGCGATTTTGGCGCGCGAACCCGGGTCACGGGCGACGGCTTTGATCTCAATGATACCTTCGTAGATTTCCGGCACTTCCATTTTGAAAAGCTCGGACATGAACTCAGGTGAGGTGCGCGACAGGAAAATCTGCGGCCCGCGCTGTTCGCGGCGCACATCTTTGATGTAGCAGCGGATACGGTCGTTCGGGCGGTAGCTTTCGCGGCCGATTTTCTCGTTGCGGCGCAGGATGCCTTCACCGCTGCCCACATCAACAATAACGTTGCCATACTCTTCGCGTTTGACAACACCGTTGATGATCGTGCCAGCGCGGTCTTTGAACTGTTCGAACTGGCGCTCGCGCTCGGCTTCGCGGATTTTCTGCAAGATCACCTGCTTGGCGCTCTGGGCGGCGATGCGGCCCATTTCAACGGGCGGCACTTCTTCAGTGAATTGTTGGCCGACTTCTGGGTTTTCCATGTACTGCTTGGCTTGCTCGACTGTGAACTCGGCTTGATAGTTTTCAAGCTCATCATCTGTCACAACTGTGCGAACACGCGTGAATGTGGCTCTGCCAGTCTTGCGGTCAATCGCGACACGAATATCCATTTCGGCGCCGTAGCGGCTTTTGGCTGCGCGTGCGAGGCTTTCTTCCATAGCTTCAATCACGAGGCCCGGCTCGATCATTTTTTCGCGGGCCACGGCTTCTGCTGTTTGCAAAAGCTCAAGCTGGTTGGCTGATGTAATTGCCATGTCTTAGTCCTCCTCAGAACCAGAAGATTGTTCAATGTCTACTTCTTCACCATCCGAAAACGTTCCGGCGGCTTTTCGTTGCCGGAGCATTTCCTTGATGAGTTCGTCTGTCATGATCAGCTTCGCTTCCACGAGCCAATCGAACTTCAAGCCAATTGTGCCGGCTTCGATGTTGAGCAGCACTTCGTCGCCCTCAACTCCAGCCAGCTCGCCGCGAAAGCGTTTCTGGCCCTCTATCATTTCGGCGGTTTCGAGCTTCACTTCGTAGCCCTCGAATGTCTCGAAGTCTTTGAGGCGCGTCAGAGGACGGTCGATCCCCGGGCTGGAAACTTCGAGGTGGTAGGCTTCGATGATCGGGTCTTCAACGTCGAGAACGGCACTTACAGCGCTTGAGATTGCACCGCAGTCGTCAACTTCGATTCCGCCTTCAGGGCGCTCTGCCATGATCTGCAGCGTTGGCGTCTCGCCACTCATCAGGCGCAGGCGGACAAGCTCAAAGCCAAGATCTTCCACAACGGGTGCGACGATCTCGGCCATGCGCCGATCAAGAGCTGTTTTTGCGATCATATTAGTCATAGTCACAGATCTTTACTTTTCGAGTGCTCAAACAAAAAAGCGGGCCCGCGGCCCGCTGAAACTTTCGGTGGTGAGTTGGTTGCCCGACTCTCCGCTATTGGCCTGTCTATAAGCAGAATCGCGGATGAGCGCAAGGCCAGAATGCGCGCCTATCCGATGAGCTCGTCCATCACCCGCACAAGCTCGGCGCCGATCCGTGGTTCGGAAAGCGCGTGGCCGGAATAGGGCACCATGCGCAATGCTCCGCGTGTCCATTTTTCAGACAACTCAAAGGCAGAGGTTGGCGGGCAAACCATGTCGTAGCGGCCCTGCACGATCGCACCGGGGATTTGCGAAATCGCTTTAGCCTCGTTGAGAATGAACCCGTCGGTTTCAAGGAAGAGCTTATTGTGAAAATAGTGGTTTTCCAGACGTGCGAAGGCGCGGCTGAACGTCGAATGCGGCGCATAAAGTTTGCCTGTCGAGCTAATGGATGCCAGCGCATTCTCCCAAGCAGTCCAAATCTGGGCGCATTCAGCAGCGGCTTTTGAGTCATCGCCGAAAATTCGCGCGTGATAGGCCGCGATCATATCTCCATGCTCGCCTGTGGGGATGGGTTGCAAAAAGCCCCGCCAGGCTTCTGGCCAGAACGCCCCGGCACCGCCATTGTAAAACCAGTCAAGCTCCCTTTGGCGGCCTAAAAAGACACCTCGCAAGGTGATAAACTCAACGCGGCTAGGGTGCGTGATTGCGTAAACCAGTGATAATGTCGCGCCCCACGAACCGCCAAAGACGATCCAGCGATTTATCGCCAGTTCTTTACGAATTGTCTCAATATCTCGGACGAGGTGCCATGTGGTGTTGTCTTCGACGGAAGCAAAAGGCTTTGAGCGCCCGCAACCGCGCTGGTCAAACAAGATAATACGGTAATGCGTCGGATCAAAAAACCTGCGCATTGCTGGGCTTGAGCCTCCACCCGGGCCGCCATGCAAAACGACAACAGGCTGGCCATTCGGGTTGCCTGATTGCTCAACGTAAAGGGAATGCCCTTCACCTGCGTCGATCATGCGCTTATCAAAGGGCTCAATCAGCGGGTAGAGTTGCGGCGACGTGGATTTTTCATCTAAAGATTCGTGCATACCGTAACATTCCCGATACTGGGCGTTAATCCAAGGGTAACATCGTGCAACAGCAAACCAATACCGTTGATCTGGCCGAACTTGCAAAATTTGAGGCGATGGCCGCGGAGTGGTGGGATCCGAACGGAAAGTTCCGGCCGCTGCATCTGATGAACTCTTGTCGCCTCGACTACATCACGAAGCAGATCGCTTCCGAGTTCAACTGCAATCTCGAAGAGCAAGAGCCGTTCAAGGGCTTAAGAATCCTCGATATCGGGTGTGGAGGCGGCTTGTTGAGTGAGCCCCTCACTCGTTTGGGAGCGACTGTTGTCGGCGCTGATGCGGCTGAAAAGAACATTAGCGTTGCCACCCTGCATGCGGAGCAGCAAGACTTAACGATCGATTATCGCGCGACGACAGCCGAGGCGCTTGCTGAGGCGGGTGAACAGTTTGACGCCGTGGTGAACATGGAAGTTGTTGAACATGTTGCTGACCCTCAGGAGTATCTCAACGAAGTGGCCCGCCTGCTAAAGCCCGGTGGGCTGCACATTTGCTCAACAATCAACCGCAACGCAAAGAGTTTTGCGATGGCGATTGTCGGCGCTGAATATGTGATGCGCTGGCTGCCCAAAGGCACGCACGAATGGAACAAGTTTATCACGCCCGATGAGTTGTGCGATTTCATTTCAAAGGCGGGGATGATGCCGGTTGACCGGAAGGGTTTTGTTTTTAACCCTGTTAGCTGGAGTTGGCGGATTTCTGACCGAGACTTGAGTGTGAACTACGTTACAGCCAGCACAAAGCCTTAACTGCTTTCGAGTTTGGCTCGAAGTTCCCGCAGTACGGGCAGTGCGGAGCGCACGCTGTCAGCGCCTATTTCTTGAACAAGACTTGAAATCATCGGTGCAATCGCCGCGATCGCCGCATCGCGCGCACTGTTTCCCGCGGGGCTTATCGCCACCAGCTTGCGGCGCGCATCGTCCCAATCGGGACGCACGTGGATGTATCCGGCCCACTCCAACTTGGACAAAGTATTGGTCATCGCGCCTCGCGTGACGTGAAAGGCGCTTGCCAGCTGTGCAGGGGTTTTTTCAGTGTTCGCGTGCGCAAGGTGCATTAAAACGGAGAAGTGTGAAATTTCCATACCGCTGGGAAGCTCTTTAGACAATCGGTTGCGTAGCAATTGGTCGGCGACCAGAATCTCGCTGAACAGGGCGATTGCTAAAGAGTTCTGTTTTTCGCTCATTTTGAAACCTCAAACGCACGATCCTGATGGAGTGAGTTTACACGAGATCGTGCTTTTGCGACATGCGACATGTCAATATTAAAGTAGCTGACGCCGACGTTGGTGCCGCCGTCAACAAGAACCTCACCCCAAGGAGAGACAGCCAGAGAATGGCCAAATGTGCACCTTTCTTTGCCGTCCTTGACGTAGTGCACACCCGTTTGAGCCGGCGCGATGACATATGCGCCATTTTCGATCGCGCGCGCGCGCAGAAGCGCTTCCCAATGTGCTTCGCCAGTAGTTTGGGCAAAGGCTGCAGGGACAGTAAGGATGTCGGCTCCCGCCTGTGCTAGCGCGCGGTAAAGGTGCGGGTAGCGGACATCGTAACACACGGTCATTCCGATTGTTGCAAAGTCGGTTTTGCCCAGCACAGCCTTGCCTCCTGGGCGGTAGCTGTCTGACTCGCGGTATCGCTCGCTTGCCGAAATATCGACATCAAACATATGAATTTTGTCATATCGCGCGGAGATTTTTCCGTTTGGGGTGATCAGAAAAGAGCGGTTTGCAAGGCGCTCTTTCGTGTCGTCGCAATGCAGCCCCAATGACCCGATGAGAAGCCAGATTTTCTTCTCAGCAGCAAGTGCGCGCATGGCCTTGAGAAACGGATCTTCTGCTTCCAGACATAGCACTTCAAACTGTTTTTCACGGCTAGACGCGATGCAGTTTGACACCTCTGGAGTCAACACAAAGCCTGCCCCGTTGTCAGAAGCTTCTGCTACAAGCTTTAAAGCAACCTTGAGATTTTCTTGCGGTTCCTCACCGGAGCTGAGTTGAACAAGTGCCGTTTTCATGATGCTCAAAGCCCTAAGAGCGGGTCGAGCTTGCCAGCGCGTTCAAGTGCGAAAAGGTCGTCGCACCCGCCTACGAGCGTGTTGTCGACAAATATCTGTGGCACAGTCCGCGCGCCATTTGCGCGATCTATCATTTCAGGCTTTAGCTTCGGGTCAGTCAAGACGTTGTATTCGACGTAGTCTACAGACTTGCTGTCCAGCAGGCGCTTGGCCGCGTGGCAAAAGCCGCATAGCGGCGAAGAATAGATTTCTACTTGTTTCATCATGACCTCGGCTCGTTAACATACGTATGACCTAGTCATTCTTTGACGTGCGCGCCAGAAAAACCGCAGAAACGCTGTTAACACCTTGCGTCAGGCAGGTCTGTGTGGCCGCGGCAAGGGTCGCGCCTGTTGTCATCACATCATCAACCAAAACGATGTTTCGGCCCGCCGCGAGGCTTGCTTTGTCAGCCGTCAGGCTTATCGTGCCTTTAAGGCAGGCTTGCCTTTGCTCAAGGTCGAGCCCGACTAGGCTTGGTGTGCGCTTAACGCGCTTGAGCAACTCTGGTTGATGATCAAAGTGCCCAGCGCCAGCGAGGGCTTTCGAGAGTAAAGCTGATTGGTTGTATTTTCGGCGCAGTAGCCGTGTCCAATGCAGCGGTATTGGCACAATAAGGGGATTTTTCGGCAAAATTGGCCGGGCTGCCGCGAGCAGCCAGCCGCCTGCGGCCGTAGCGATCTCAGATCGGTCTGAATACTTTAGATCCCAAATCAGGCGGCGAGCGTTTTGCTTGTAATCTAAACATGCGCGCGCTGCGGCCCAAGGCCGCGGCGTTATGATGCAGTCGTCGCATGTCTCGTCTTCAAATGATTGTCCGGGCAGGGGCGTGCCGCAAGAGTTGCAAACAAGGCCAGCGATAAAAGGGGTATTCAACCAGCACTTGCTGCACAGTCCTGAATTGCCTTCAATTGTCGTTCCGCAAAGCAAACAACTTGTGGGATACAGAGTTTGAACAACTGTTTGAATCCCTGATCGCCAACCCATATTCGTAGCCTATGCAATTAAACCTACACACCGATAGACAAGCCCTCACGCAAAATCGCGCCCGCGCGCGGCTTTCGGAGGCCGATTTCGTCTTGATGGCGGCGCTTGACGAAGTTCAGTATCGTCTAAACTTGGTTAACAGAAAGTTTACACAACCAGTGCTGGCGGGCTGGCAAGGAGGCCTCTGGCGCGAGACCTTGAGCCAGTTTGAAACAATTCCTGACGCTGAAACACTTGAGTTTGGTGGCAAGCGGCATGATTTAATCGTGCATGGCATGTCGCTTCATTGGTCAAATGATATCGTCGGTCAACTCATTCAATGCCGCAATGCGCTTGAACCTGACGGGTTGTTTTTGGGCTGCATGTTTGGTGGAGAAACCTTGCACGAACTGCGCAGCTCGCTCGCTGAGGCAGAAGTTGCTCTTTATGGAGGGCTTTCACCGCGTGTTGCAATGATGGCTGAAATCAGAGATGCAGGGCAGCTTTTGCAACGCGCCGGGTTTGCACTGCCTGTTGTTGATAAAATTGAACTGAAGGCCAGCTACCGGGATATTTTTCATCTAATGCATGATATACGCCGTATGGGTGAAACAAACGCACTTAACCTGAGAAAGCGTAGTCTTGATGCAAAGGACCTTTTCAAGCTGGCAGACGAGATCTACAAAAATCACTTTGCAGAGCCGGACGGGCGGATCGTCGCGACTTTTGAAGTCTTGTTTTTGACGGGTTGGAAGCCGCATGAAAGCCAACAAAAACCGTTGCGACCAGGGTCTGCAAAAACGTCTTTGGCAGAGGCGCTCTCGACGAAAGAACACCCTCTGAAAGGCTGAACTTGCCAGACTTTCAGCTGGGCACATAACTAGGGAACACTATGAAAACGACGAACGATACATCGACTGATCGCCACCTGCCAGAAGGCCATCCAACCGTTAAGAAACCCAAGATCGGCGTTTTGCTCGCGAACTTGGGAACACCTGACGCTTATGACTATTGGTCAATGCGTCGCTATCTCAACGAGTTCCTCTCAGATAAGCGCGTTATCGATATCGCGTCATGGAAATGGCAGCCACTCCTGCAATTGATCATCCTTACGAAGCGGCCGTTTAGCAGCGGTGAAGCTTACAAGTCGATCTGGAATGAGGAATTGGATGAAAGCCCTCTTATGACGATCACGAGAGAGCAAAGCCAGTCTGTTTCAAAAGTGATCGAGGAGGAGCTTGGCGGCGAGGTTATCGTTGATTTTTGTATGCGCTACGGGAACCCGTCGACCGAAAGCAAAGTTGCCGAAATGGTTGAAAAAGGTTGCGACAAGATCCTCTTTTTCTCGCTTTACCCGCAATATGCTGGGGCAACTATGGGCACGGCGAACGACGAATTCTTTCGCGCACTCATGAAGCAAACTTGGCAGCCTGCGAGCCGTACGATTGCACCCTATTTTGACGATGAGCGCTATATCGAGGCCTTGGCAAGTTCCATTGAAGCACATGTCGGCGCGATGGAAAGCAAGCCCGAGACATTGGTTGTTTCATACCACGGCATGCCAAAGCGCTACCTGATGCAAGGCGATCCTTACCACTGCCAGTGTCAAAAGACGACGCGGTTGCTACGCGAGCGTCTAAACTGGAGTGACATTGATATTATCACGACATTCCAGTCGGTGTTCGGGCGTGAAGAATGGCTTAAGCCCTATACAGTGAAAGAAGTCGCGAGACTCGCCAAAGAAGATGGCAAGCGTAAAATTGCGGTTGTCGCACCTGCATTTTCAGCCGACTGCATCGAAACGCTTGAGGAGATCAATGAAGAGATATGCGAAGCATTCGAAGAGGCAGGCGGTGAAGAATTCACTTATATACCTTGCTTGAATGCGGATGCAGCGCATGTTCGCTTTTTGACAGATACCATCAAAGAAAACATTCAGGGCTGGACATAAAAAAACGGCAGCTGAAAAGCTGCCGTTTTCTATTCTATCGAAGTCGTAGGCTTAGTTAGCAACAGCGGCCGCTACAACAACGAGCAGAAGCAGTGGGAGTACCATGCCACCGGAAGAGCTTGACGCTTCTTCAACGATAACAGGTGCTTCGATGATTGGGTCTGCCATTGAACCGGCTTGCGCCGATGAGGCGGCGGCGACGAATGCAGCAGCTACAACGAGATTTTTCATTTTCTTCCTCCAGAAACGGGCTTGCAATACGCAATAGCCCAAAGTTTTGTCATGTGTTCTTGTGTTAACCAGTATATTTATATGATTGCAAACTGAATGATGCGATCACTAGTGAGAGTCCGCCACACTATTGTCAAATAAGCAACACTTGTGTGCCGACATTGGCCAAAGAATACAGCTCAGCGATGTGCTCATTGTACAAACCAATGCAGCCATTGGAGGAACGACGGCCAATCTTGCGCGTGTCATGTGTTCCGTGAATTCGATAATATGTCCACGAAAGATACAGTGCATGGGTGCCAAGTGGGTTGTCCGGGCCTGGGCCAACAAAATCTGGCCATTCTGGATTTCGAATGCGCATGGAGGGTGTGGGCCGCCAGCTGGGCCCCTCAACTTTGCGCGTAATTTTTGTGCGGCCGCGGCGTGTAAGCTCTTCGGTCAATGGCACGCTTGTCGGGTACAATTTGTAAATCGACTGGTCTTCTGACCAATAATGCAGGGCCCGTGACGTTGTGTCGACAAGAACGGCACCGCCCTTGAGGCTGTCGAAATATGGCTCCCAGTTTAGTGCCCTGAAGCTTGAAATGTTGCGCCGCACCACTTCGTTGATGTCGCGTTCGACTTCTACGGTTTCGTCACCATCAACATCTGCGGTTTGAGCAAGCGCGGGGCTCGCCAACAAAGAGGCGCAGCCTCCAACGAATCCGCGGCGGTTCAGCAAAAATTTGGAATCTGACATCAGTCGATCTCCGAAAAGTGATTAATCAACCCTTATTATTGCGCTTTGGCCTCACTCGCAAATCAATCTGGGTAAATAAGCCGAGAGTTGCTTAACTGCGTTTGATTGATCACAGTTTGGGGGGTAAACCCGTCTTGACCTGATTTTTGTTCGAAAGGTGCGCAATGCGTTTTCTTGGTAGTCTTCTTGCAGCAGCGATTTTGCTTTCAGCCTGTACCTCAACAGCACCGCAGATGGGAGCCGACGGCAAACCATTGCCGAAACTCTACAGAATTTCGAAGAGCGGATCTCCGAAAATTCAGTTTCGTATTCTTGATTCGGTAAACTCACTGCGTAAAGCTGCTGGCTTGGGTGAGGTTCAATTGAATGCACAGCTCAATGCCGCAGCTGCAACGCACTCACGTGATATGGCCGGTCAGAACCGCCCGTGGCACTTCGGTTCAGATGGCTCTTCGCCGCTCGATAGGGTGCGCCGCGTCGGATACACCGGCTTCATGCTGGGCGAAAACATCTCCGAGACATATGAAACAGAGCTCGAAACGCTTGGTGCATGGATGCAGCAACCCGATACGCGCTCTGTGATCCTCGATAAGCGTGCCGTGAACATGGGCTTTTCCTGGCATCAGGAAAGCAGCGGGAAAATCTGGTGGACTTTGATTATGGGTGGCTAGTGCCACTCATTCTCTAATCGTTATCGGCGTCCCGTTTTTCACCATCGAATAGATTTCTTCTATCTCGCGGTCCTTCACAGCAATGCAGCCCGCCGTCCAATCGCGTTGCTTGTTGCGATATTTTTTGGGCCTGCCGTGAATGAAGATATCTCCGCCTGGACTTTTACCCAGCTCACGCGCCTTAGCGATGTCGGCAGAGTTGGGGTATGAGATTCCAATTGAGAGGTGAAATTCGCTATTCGGATTGCGGCGATCAATTAGGTAGCTGCCTTCCGGTGTGCGCCCGTCCCCCTCAACTTCTTTGTGCCCGTCTGGCGCAAAGCCCAGGCCCACCTTATAACTTTTGAGAACCTCAGGCCCGCTCAGAAGGTGCATCTGACGTTGGCTTTTCTGGACAACGACATGCGTGACTTCGGGCCCGTTATAGGTGCGAAATTTGCTGCATCCAGCTGATATACTGAATGTGAGGGCAATCAGAAGTAAGGTTGTGACCCGCATTTGGCTGCTCTTTCCTGCTCAAGCTTTCGAGTCTGTTTATCAGAATCGTGTTTTTTAACCAGAAATTTTCGCAAATCTAGGTAACTTCTCCTTGAAGGAAAATCTCTTTGGAAGCGGAATAGCTGCTTAGAATGGCGGGGATGTCTACAGATTGCGGCGTTCCATTGGCAGAAGCCGTTTCGCCCTGTTGGCAGAGAGCAGAGAAGTCGGAAAAGCCCAGATTTAGAGCGCTGCCTTTGAGGAAGTGAAGAGAACTCTCAAGTTCTGACAGGCCTTTGGCAGGTAGCTTCCCTAGCTCCTCTTCAACTTCATCAAGGAAAACTTCGACGATATCATCGAAATCGTCAGGGCCGATATCTGCCTTAAGCTCCTCTACTTTGGTCCAGTCAATCATACATAGCCCCCTCTTTCGGGTACGAGAATAGCGCTGCTAAGTTAACAGTTTCCAAAACATCGCCTAAAAATGATGGGAAAAACTACACTGTGAATTAAGCCAAATACCCTAATCTCTCTCGAAACCATTAGAGCCGACTTGTTCGGAGCGAGAAAAGTGCAGAGCAGCAGGCAAACAAAAACTCTATCTGATACCGAGAAACTCCTTGTGTTGGTTGTTGATGACAGCAAGCTTCAGCGGAGTATTCTTCGCGTTCAGTTGAAGAAGTGGGGTTATCAGGTTGCTGAAGTAGAATCTGGCAAAGAGGCGGTGGCATTTTGCGAGAAGACACCACCTGATTTGGTGATCAGTGACTGGATGATGCCAGAGATGGATGGCATCGAGTTCTGCAAGCGCTTCAAGGCAATGCGGAATGAGAAGTTCGGCTACTTCATCCTGTTGACGTCAAAAAGCGAAACAGTCGAAATTGCCCAAGGCCTTGATAATGGCGCCGACGACTTCCTGACAAAACCGGTCAGTTCAGCCGAACTGCGTGCGCGGCTCGTTGCCGGCGAGCGGATTCTGGAAATGGAGCGGGAGCTAAAGCGCAAGAATCACCTAATCAACACAACTCTTGATGAGCTGAAGGCTCTTTACACAACAATTGATAACGATCTGATCGAAGCCAAGCAGCTGCAACAATCTCTGGTCCGCGAGCGGTTCCGGGACTTTGAGCGCGCCCGAATTTCACTGCTGTTGCAATCTAGCGGGCATGTAGGCGGTGATCTGGTTGGATTTTTCCCAATAAACGATGATGAAGTCGGCCTTTTCGCCATAGATGTTTCCGGTCACGGTATCAGCTCTGCCCTGATGACGGCGCGTTTGGCGGGCTATATGTCGTCAGCGTCAAAAGACCAGAATATCGCGATCGAGAAAACCGCCAGCAATGAATATGTTCCGATCGCTCCGGCCAAAGTTATTGCGTCGCTCAATAACCTCGTGCTGCGCGAAATGACGACGGAACATTACTTCACCCTTGTCTATGCAGTCGCAAATCTGGCCACTGGCAGAGTTTGGATGTCTCAGGCGGGGCACCCACACCCGTTGTTGCAGCGCGCGAATGGCCGCATTGAAACCTTGGGTGGCGGCGGCTTGCCAGTCGGGCTGCTGCCGGATGCGGAGTATGACGAGTTTGAAGCCACCCTGAACAGCGGCGACAGGCTGCTACTGTTTTCTGACGGTATTTCAGAATGTATGGACCAAGACGGCGAGTTGTTTGATGATGAGGGCGTAGCCAGCTTTCTCACCGACTGGCGAGATAAAGGAGGTCAAGACCTCCTGGACAGCCTCATTTTCACGCTCGACCGGTTTGCAGGAGGCGAAGACTTCTCTGATGACGTCTCTGCAATATTGTGGGAGCACAAAGGCTAACCCACACGAAACCTTGCGCCCAAGCCTCGCGAGGACTAGGTGCAGCGTCTAAGCGCTGATAGGGTTAGAGACATGACAAACACATCAAATGTTGCTTGGGACGAGCAAGTTCTCCCGTTCGAGTTGCGCACTTCCGATATCCGCGGGCGTGTTGTGCGGCTTGATAAAACAGTAAATGACATCCTGAGCCAGCACGACTACCCGTCGCGTGTTGAATCTCTGATCTCGGAAATGGTGATCATCACGGCTCTTTTGGGCAGTATGGTTGAGCCGAAATGGAAGCTGTCTTTGCAAGTGCAAACGGATGGCCCAGTGCGCATGATCGCAACCGATTACTATGCGCCCGAAGATGGCGAGAAGGCCGCGAAAATTCGCGCCTATGCGAGCTATGATAGAGATCGCATCTCTGATGGCACCCCGTTTGAGCAACTGGGCGATAAGGGATACTTCGCTGTACTGGTTGACCAAGGCCAAGGGAGCAAACCCTATCAGGCCCTTGCGCCTCTATCGGGCAGCTCGATCGCGGAAGCCGCCGAAGGCTATTTTCAGGCTTCAGAGCAGCTCGACACCAGAATCGTTGTCGAGCACGGTGAGACATATACGCCGAACGAAGGCTCTCATTGGCGCGCGGCGGGTATCGTTCTGCAGCACTTGCCGCGGTCGCGCAAAGAGATGTCGAAAACCGAAGAGATTGACGAGCGCACCCACGCCCGCCGCACCGATGAAGACTGGAAGCGCGTGAATATGCATCTGGGGACAGTCGAAAACCTCGAGCTTTTGGGGCCATTCGTAACGCCGCCTGATTTGATCTGGCGCTTGTTCAATGAGGAAGAGCCGGCTGTCTATGAACCGCGACTGGTCAAGTTTGGCTGCACCTGCTCGGAAGATCGCGTGCGTCAGAGCCTCTCGATCTACGGCGTGAAAGACATCGAAAAAATGACGACTGAAGAAGGCACGGTGACGGCTGATTGCCAGTTCTGCAACCGTCACTTCGTGCTTGATCCAGCCACTGTTGGCAAAGACGGGAGCTAGGCTTTGATTTCAGGGCAACTTGAGCAATTGAAGGCCGCTTTGACGCGAGAGGCAGACCCGTCGTCTGACTTTGACCTAAACTTCAAAACGCCTTCAAAGTTTGACGCGCCAAGGCCTGCAGCTGTGCTGGTGGCTTTTCAAGAGGTGGCGGGCGCGCTGAGCCTTGTTTTGACAAAACGTGCGAACGGGTTGCGCCACCACCCTGGCCAGATAGCATTTCCCGGAGGCAAAATAGAGCCAAGTGACGCCTCCGCCACAGCCGCCAGCTTGCGGGAAGCGCACGAAGAGATCGGCCTGTTGCCGTCCAATGTGGAGATTCTGGGCGAGCTGCCCATGCATACGACAGTCACAGGGTTTTCTGTTCAGCCGATCGTCGGGCTTGTTCGGGAGCCGTTTGACCCCCAACTTGATGTGGGAGAAGTGCAAGAGGTTCTCTATGTTCCGTTTTCGCATGTGATGGCGCGATCAAATTATATGGTCGAAGGGCGCGTCTATGCTGGACAGTTTCGTAAGTATTACACGATCCCTTATGGCCCCCACTACATTTGGGGCGCGACGGCCCGCATGACTTATGGCCTCGCGCTGCGGGTTCGCCGGTGACGCAAATTACCGAAAGTTGGATTTCTGACGCGACAGCGCAAGCCTTTCTGTTGGCTGCGGAAGAGGCTGGTTTTGTGGCCTATTTCGTTGGCGGCTGTGTGCGCAATGCCTTGCTTGGTTTGCCAGCGAACGACTTGGACATCGCTACAAGTGCAAACCCGCAGCAGGTTATTGCGCTGGCCAAGGCGCTTGGCTTCAAGCCTGTTCCGACAGGTATTGAACACGGCACAATTACCGTTGTTGATGGCGCGACTGTTCTTGAGGTAACGACCTTTCGCAAAGACGTCGAGACAGATGGTCGGCGTGCCGTTGTCGCCTTTGCTGAAACGCTGGAAGAAGATGCCCAGCGTCGAGATTTTCGTATGAACGCGCTTTACGCCAACAGGCAGGGCGAGGTGCTTGACCCGACAGGAGGACTTGAAGACATCGCTGCAAAACGCCTCTGTTTTGCAGGCAATGCCGAAGAGCGGATCCGCGAAGACTACTTGCGCATTGTTCGGCTGTTTCGCTTTGCCGCCAAACTCGGCTTTGGTGCGCATGGCCTCGACAAAGAGGCTGTTGAGGCTTCAGCGCGGCTTTCCTACGGGCTGTCACACGTGTCGCGCGAACGCCAGACAGCGGAGATTTTGAAGCTGCTTTCTTCGACGCATCTTATGGATGTTCTTAAAGTCATGCAGGCAACAGGCGTGCTGGCGCGGGTTCTTCCCGGTGCGAGCCTTCCGGCGTTTGAACGCTATCTGGAACATGAAGAGGCGATCACTGAGGTCGCTCGGCTTGCGTGTCTGACATATTTTGTTGATGTGCCGCAGTTGAGGCTTTCAAACGACCAGAGCAAAAGGCTTCGTGTTATCAAGTCTTATGGCGCATCAGACATCGAGCTCGAGGAGTTCGCTTACTTGCACGGGGCGCAGCTGGCTGTCGCCGCAGCGCGCGTTGCACAAGCGGTGTTCGGCGGCGCGTTGAGCGAAGCCAAGTTGCAAGCCGCGCGCTGGGCTGCAGAACAGACGTTCCCCGTAACTGCGCAGGACTTGATGCCGCATCTTCAGGGCAAAGCCTTGGGGCAAGCCTTGAAGAAGCTTGAACGGGAGTGGATTGCGTCTGGTTTCAAACGTTCCAAAGCGAGCTTGCTAAACGAGGAATGACGCCAGCACTTCGTCGTCGGTGATGTCTCGCATCTGAAACCCGATGGCCTCCGCCTGTGCATTCAAGCGCTTGAAGTTTTGTTCATCATCGGTCTCTATCCCGATGAGCACAGTGCCGAAATTCCGCGCGGATTTCTTGAGATACTCAAAGCGCGTGATGTCGTCGTGCGGGCCAAGGAACCCTAGGAAATCGCGCAGCGCACCGGGGCGTTGGGGCATGCGCAGAATAAAGTATTTCTTCAGCCCCGAATAGCGCTGCGCGCGTTCTTTAACTTCCGGCAGGCGCTCGAAATCAAAGTTGCCACCTGAGGTAATACAGACGACAGTCTTTCCCTTGATATCACCCTTCAAGTCTTTCAGCGCATCAACGGCCAAGGCGCCTGCTGGCTCAAGCACGACGCCTTCGATATTGAGCATCTCGATCAGCGTGGTGCAGAGCCTGTCTTCACTGATGCTAAGGTGTTGCTGGTCTTTGAATTCCTTCAGGATATCATATGTTGTCTGGCCGATCTGAGCGACAGCGGCGCCGTCTACAAACGTGTCGACTTTCGCCAGTTTTGTTGGGTGTCCAGCCTCAAAAGCCGCCGCCAAACAAGCGCCTCCGGCGGGCTCGACGAAGCAGTATGAAACCTCGTTTCGATAGTATGAAGTAACACCGGCTGACAGCCCGCCACCACCAACAGGCAGCACGATCAAGTCGGGCAAAGCACCGAGCTGTTCGGCGATCTCGTCCGCAACTGTTGACTGGCCTTCAATGACGTCTTGCGCATCAAACGGGGGCAGGAAAACGGCCGATTGCTCTGCGCAGTAGGCTTGCGCGGCGTGCAGGGTTTCATCAAAGAAATCGCCGATGAGCACGATTTCGATCAGGTCACCGCCGAACACACGGGTCTTGAGAATTTTCTGGTCAGGTGTCGTAACAGGCATGAATATCCGCCCCTTCACACCCAAGTATTTACACATGAAGGCAACGCCTTGTGCATGGTTTCCGGCGCTTGCGCAGACAAAAAGGGGCGGCTCTCCCTTGGCCGCTATCGCCTTGGTCATCGCGTTGAAAGCACCGCGAATTTTGTAGGAGCGCACGGGCGATAAGTCTTCTCGCTTAAGGTATATCTCTGCCCCATAAGCCTCGGACAAATGCGCATTGCGTTGCAGGGGCGTGGCCTCGAACACATCGCGCAGCTGGGTGGCGATGGCGTGGGATGTTTTCTGAAACTCTCTCATGTTGTTTTAATCTAGAACCTTGGCCTGTCTGGCAAGGGGCAACGGCTTGCGGAGCCTCGCAAAAAGGGCTAATCCGCGAGCAACAATTATGAGGATTGAACGATGTCAGCTCCCAAGAAAGTTGTCCTTGCGTATTCCGGTGGTCTGGACACCTCCATCATCCTGAAGTGGCTCGAAACCGAGTATGGCTGTGAAGTGGTGACTTTCACCGCCGATCTGGGCCAAGGCGAAGAGCTTGACCCAGCCCGCAAAAAGGCCGAGATGATGGGCGTCAAAGAGATCTACATCGAGGATGTGCGCGAAGAGTTTGTGCGCGATTTTGTGTTCCCGATGTTCCGCGCTAATGCGGTTTACGAAGGGCTTTACCTGCTCGGCACCTCTATCGCACGGCCGCTGATTTCCAAGCGCTTGGTGGAAATCGCCGAAGAGGTTGGCGCCGACGCTGTCGCCCACGGCGCGACGGGCAAAGGCAACGACCAGGTGCGCTTTGAGCTTGCTTGCTACGCGCTCAACCCCGAGATCAAAGTGATCGCGCCTTGGCGTGAATGGGACCTGACAAGCCGCACCAAGCTGCTTGATTTTGCTGAGAAAAACCAGATCCAGATCGCGAAAGACAAGCAGGGCGAAGCGCCTTTCTCTGTTGACGCAAACCTGCTGCACACCTCCTCTGAGGGCAAGGTTCTGGAAGACCCGGCAGTTGAAGCACCCGAGTATGTTTACCAGCGCACCGTTGCGCCGGAAGATGCGCCAAACGAGGCCGAGTTTATCGAAGTCGGCTTTGAGCGCGGCGACGCTGTCAGCATCAACGGCGAGGCGATGAGCCCTGCTACGATCCTGACAAAGCTCAATGAGTTGGGCGGCAAGCACGGCATTGGTCGGCTTGATTTCGTCGAGAACCGCTTTGTTGGCATGAAGTCACGCGGCATCTACGAAACGCCGGGCGGCACTGTGCTGCTTGAAGCGCACCGCGGCATTGAGCAGATCACGCTCGACAGTGGCGCAGGGCACCTCAAGGACAGCCTGATGCCGCGTTACGCCGAGCTGATCTACAACGGCTTCTGGTATTCGCCCGAGCGCGAAATGCTGCAAGCGGCGATTGATAAAAGCCAAGAGCATGTCACCGGCACGGTGAAGCTCAAGCTCTACAAAGGCAGCGCGACATGCGTTGGCCGTTGGTCGGACCACTCGCTCTATTCCGAG
This sequence comes from uncultured Lentibacter sp., assembly GCA_947497495.1. Taxonomy (GTDB): domain Bacteria; phylum Pseudomonadota; class Alphaproteobacteria; order Rhodobacterales; family Rhodobacteraceae; genus Lentibacter. The sequence continues at coordinate 693,141 of CANMGT010000001.1, read as the reverse complement.
GCACATGTGACGTTTGAAGATGACGCGGGCGCTTATGACCAGAAAGATGCGGCGGGCTTTATTCAGCTCAATGCTCTGCGCCTCAAGCTTCTGGCGACGCGCAACCGCCGCTTCAAGTAAGAAAAACACAATAAAAACAAGCGGGTCTGCGTATCATAACGCAGGCCCGTTTTGTTTTTATTACCCCTGCGTTTTCAAAGGTTAACGACGATTGTTAACCGTGAAACGAATATGCCTACAATATGCAGCACCCTATGCAGCTCTCCGTGCAGAACGCGTGCATACGATTTTCCGCAAAACCTTAACGCAAATTAACTTAATGCAGCGCGCGCCGGGTGCCGTTTGGTTAGGCTTTTCGAAGGCTTTGGCCTCGGAGTATACTGGGCGAGAACGCAGGAGTGAGCACCATGGACGAGATCGCGGCAGGCATTGCGCAGGGTTTGAACGGCAAGAGCTTTGAAGGCTCGCTGAAGTTTGATTGTGGTGAAGACGGCGTTGTCATTCTGGCGGATGGCGCTGTGCTGACGGTTGACCAAGACACCGACTGCACGCTCAAACTTAGCCGCGACAACCTCGTGAAATTGCTCACAGGCAAGCTCAACCCGATGACAGGGGTGATGACGGGCAAGCTGAAAATATCGGGCGACATGCCGACAGCGCTGAGGCTGGCAAAGCTGATCTGAGCCAGTTCAAAAATGTCTTTTCCTCTGCGGGCAATGCGCTATCGTTATGCCATGAGCGAAGAGTTCACTACAGACGCCTACAAGCCTGCCAAGATCGCTGAACTGGTTGAAATTGCCGGTGTTGCCAAAGCGCAGCTTCCGATCTCGCAAATGTTCGTTCTGGCGCTGCTTGCCGGAGCGTTTATCGGCTTTGGCGCGGTGGCCTATACCGCCGTTATGGCAGGTGTAGACGCCAGCTACGGGCCGATGCGGTTTCTCGGAGGCATAGTTTTTTCACTTGGGTTGATTCTGGTCATCATCGGCGGGGCCGAGCTGTTCACCGGAAATGCGTTGATGGTCATGGCTGCGGTTGATCGCAAGATTACCCTGCCGATGCTTCTGCGCAGCTGGGTGGTCGTTTATGTTGGCAACCTTGTCGGCGCGGTAGGACTGGCTCTGGCCTTTGGGCTAACGGGGTTGTTGGATGGCGCGCTGGGCAGCGTTGCGGCCAACATCCCTGAAGGGAAATCTGCGCTGGGCCCTGTTGAGGCCTTCATGCGCGGCGCACTTTGCAATGCGCTTGTCTGCCTTGCAATTTGGTTGTCGTTTGCCGCGCGCTCTGCCGTGGGTAAGATCCTCGCGATCATCTGGCCGATCAGTGCCTTTGTGATGCTCGGGCTCGAGCACTCAGTCGCCAATATGTATTTCTTTCCCCAAGGGTGGTTGGCGGGCTCTGACGTGAGTGTTGGTGCAGCACTTGGAAACTTGGCCTGGGTCACGCTTGGCAACATAGTTGGCGGGGCGGGTGGCGTGGCGCTTGCCTATCGCTTTGCCTATCTGGGAAAGCTTCCACGATCCTAAAACGGGATTGAGGACAGTCGCGTTGGTGCGCTGTTTGAAAAGATGTCAGAGCGCAACTGATCAGACATCTCCACGGGCGCACGGGCGGATCGAAGACGCTCTGAAGGCGCAGACGCAGCAGGCTTTTACAGATTATGAACAGCTTGGGTAACGCAACGTATATGGCAGATTTGGCCTGCCAGACTTGCGAGTTAAGGCGCCCTCCGGTAACCGACGTTGCAGACCTCCGGCCCGCAAGGCAGGCCTAAACATCAGACTTAAGAGAGATCAGAGATATGTTTGATTACCAATTGGACGGCACTATCGCCACGATCACGATGAATGACGGCAAGGCAAATGCTGTTTCGTCAAGCTTTCTCGAAGGTATGAACGCTGCTCTGGATCGCGTTGAGGCGGACAAGGCTGGCGCGCTTATCCTGACAGGGCGCGAGGGCATGTTCTCGGCGGGGTTTGACTTGAAAGAGCTTCAAACAGGCGCCGACGCGCAGCGCGCCCTCATCAAAGGCGGGTTTGAGCTTTTGGTGCGGCTTTACGAATTCAAGAAGCCGGTTCTGGCGGCTTGTGATGGCCATGCAATCGGCATGGGGGCGTTCTTGCTGATGGCCTGTGACACGCGGGTTGGCACGCAGGGCGGCCACAAATTCAGCCTGCCGGAAACGGCGATTGGCATGGATTTGAACGCGCTGCTTGTGGCGATTGCGAAGGCGCATATCACCAAGCGCTTTTTGACGCGGGTTGCTATCCAGTCGGAAAACCTTGGGCCTGATGTGGCCGTTGAAGCGGGCCTGCTTGACCTTGTGGTTGAGCCCGCGGCCTTGATGGCCACGACCAAAGGCTTTGCTACGCAACTGGCGCAACTGCCAGGTGCTTACGGGCGCAACAAGACCCATGTGCGCGCTGAGACGCTTGCAGAAATGCGCGCCTACCTTGAGCAGATTTCCTAAGCGGTTAGGGCTTTGGCCTGAGCGAACGTGAGCAGGCGTTTTCCTTGCTCATCCCAGAGGCGCATGCGCGCGCTGGCGAAGCTTTCCGCGATCGTCATCCTGTTGATCTCGGCGAGCTCGGGGTTGTCGCGCAGCACTTCGGGCAGGCGGTAAAACGGGATGCGCGCGTAGAGGTGATGCACGTGGTGAATGCCGATATTGGCGCTGAACCAGTTCAGCCAGTTCGGCAGCACGTAGTAAGAGCTGCCGTGCAAGGCCGAGTCGTGCAGCTGCCAGTCTTCGTTTTGATCCCAGGTTGTTTCTTCAAACTGATGCTGCACATAGAATAGCCACATGCCAAGCGTTGCTGCGATGATGGTTGAGGGCAGGAAGATAAACAGGATCGGGGCCCAGCCGCCGAACGCGTAGAGTGTTGCCAGAACAATGAGCAGCGTGAGGTTGGTGCCCATTGTGCTGATCCAGTATTTCTTCTCGCCCATCAGGCCAACCGGGAAGCGTTGCTGAATGAGGAAGAGATAGCTAGGCACGAATGCGAAAAGGAAGAACGGGTTGCGGTAGGCGCGATACTGCAGCTTCCAGAGCGGTGAGCGCGCATTATATTCGTCAACCGTGAGCGTCACGATGTCGCCGATGCCGCGCTTGGCAAGGTTGCCGTGCGAGCTATGGTGAATGGCGTGCGTACGGCGCCAGAGCGCGTAGGGCGTCACCGTGACAACGCCAAGCGTGCGCCCGACCCAGTCGCTGAGTGTGCGGTTTTTGAACAGGGAGCCATGGCCGCAGTCATGCTGGATTGTGAACAGGCGCAGCAAAAACATCGCGATCGGCACCGACAGCGCCAGAGAGAGCCAGACGCTGACCGAAAGCGCCGCCCAGGCTAGACCCCAAAGCGCAAGGAACGGAACGGCCGTGACCGCAACTTCGAGCAGGCTGCGCGCTGTGTCAGGATCGCGGTATTTCGCGAGCGTTCTGACCCATGCTTGTGCTGACTTGGTTTCTGGCTGCTCTGTCTTAAAATCTGGTGCGATATTCATGCGGGTTTTTAGATTCTCGTTGTTTCAATGTTTGATAGAGCAACGGAGTCGTGAGACAAGGAAAAATTGCCGTATCTTGCTAAACTGAGCCAAAAGGTAGCGGTTTTCGGGTGTGTTTTAGGTTAATTCCGCCGAATCTGGCGTGCCGCTGAAGCCTTGCGACCAGAGCTGCATCAGCCTGATCGGCACTGCCAGTTCGCGAGACGCGCGCTCGATATCGCCGGTCAGCGCTGCTTTGGGCTGAAAAATACCACCCGTTGAGAAGGGCAAAGAGCCGTCTGCAATCGCGATCCAAGTGCTGTTTTGCGTGATCAGAACGGCGTCGACTGTGGCGCTGTCGGTGAACACGGCGTCGGACTGTTTTATGAGGTTTGCGAGCTTCGGGGCGAATTCTGTGAGCGCGGCGCCGTCAGGGGCAAAGAGTGTGAGATCTTCGCCATAGTCTGACAGCCTGCCAAGCGAGGTTTTCGCTGGCATCGGGTCGTCCGAGCCAAAAACCCAAGTGGAGAGCGCGCCGCGTCCCTGTGCCGAGGGGCGTGCAAGCATCGGAGAGGCGATGCCGATCGCAGGCAGCTGAAGCAAAACGCCGTGAAAAGAAGTGACAGTTCGTTTGCCGCTCCTTCTTTTCAAGATGATGTTGTTTTGGCGAAACCACTGTTTGCCAAACCCGCCAGAAAGGCTGATGTTCTGGCCTGCAAAATTACCTTTCGGCAGAAGCAGCTGTTTTTCGCGCTCCAAGATGCCCGGTGTTTGAAAGCCATTATAGCTTAGCCCGTCTATCGCTTCGCAAAGCAAAGGCATGATGTGGTTGGCGCTGTGGTTTTTGTAGCGGCGGGCTTGCAGGGCGGAAAAACCAAACAAGCCGAACGCAGGAAGCGCGAAAAACTGGAAGTCATCGAGCTTGGCGTTGATCATCCAGAGATAGGCGATGATCATAACGCCAGCGGCCAAGCCAAGCTCGAGCTTGAAGCGCGCCTTGGTGGCCGAAACAGTCTCTACAACTGCGGAAAACCCTTCTATCAGGCTTTCAGTTTGCATTGTCCAAGTGCTTCGTAGATGGGCAGGGCGCGGGCGAGGAGCGCCTGCTGTTGAGGTGTTTCCAGCTCGGGCAGCGGGCCTTCGGGGCCCGCAAACCCTGTCGAGCCATGCACCGCGCCATACCAATGGGGCGCCCATGCGCCATCAGAGGCGTGGCCGCCTTCGGGCCAGTGCAGCATGGTGTCGCTAAAAGGAATGGAGAGCTTGTCACAAAGCGCGCGCAGCATGGCTTCGGGGGCATCGCGAATGTCTGCGCTGTCGATGACCAGCGGGTTATGCCCAGCAGCGCGCAGCATTTCGTAAAGCTCGAGCTGCTGCGAAAACCCGATGTCGGCGAGGTCGAAACCGCCGTACTCCGCACTGTATTTCGCGCCAAAACTGGCGATCACGCGGGCAGGATGGCGGATAAGAAAGACGTTCTGCGCGTCAAACATCCAGTCGCGCGGCACAGAAGGCAGCATGTGTTGGCACATATGCTTTTGGTAAAAATACTGTGTTTTAGGCTGTGTTAGAGACTGAACAACAACCGCAGCATCCTGCGACTGGCTGGCCAGAACTGCCTCACGCATCGGGTGCGTAAGGCCTGTTTCGCGCAAGTAGTGCGCATAGAAAGGTTCATCAACCACATCAAAATCGGCGCGGTTGCCAAAGCTATACATCATCGCGGTGCTGAGGTTGCGTGGGCCTGACCACATGGCGATCGTTGTCATGCTGAGGCCTCGATCAGTTCTTTGTAGAGCGCGCGGATGCGCTTGGTGACTGGCCCCATTTCGCCCTCGCCTATCTGGCGGCCGTCTATCTCGCTCACCGGGGTTTGCGCACCGAAAGTGCCTGTGAGGAAGGCCTCGTCAGCGCCGTAAGTGTCAACGAGCGAGTAGTTTCGCTCGAATACGGGGATGCCGTCAGCGCGGCAGACGTCTATCACTTTCTGTCGGGTGATGCCGTTCATGCAATAATCGCCCGTGCTTGTCCAAACCGCGCCTTTGCGGACGATGAAAAAGTTACAGGCGTTGGTTGTGTTCACGAAACCATGCACATCAAGCATCAGGGCTTCATCGGCGCCCGCCTTTTCGGCGGCGATGCAGGCGAGGATGCAGTTGAGCTTGGAATGCGAGTTTAATTTCGGGTCTTGTGTCATCGGAAGGCCGCGGATGTGTGGCACTGTCGCGAGCTTGATCGGCCGTGGGATCTTGGGCTGGGAATGCTCCATGATAATGGTGACTGTCGGGCCTTGCTGGCTGAGCGAAGGGTGTTGAAAGGGGCGTGTTTTGACACCCCGTGTGACCATAAGGCGCGCGTGGGCGTCTGTTGTCATGGAATTGGCCTTTTGTGTCTCTAACAAGGCGAAATAGAGCTTCTCTTGGGTCATACCAATGTCGAGATCTATTGCCTTTGCGGCTTCAAACAGCCTGTCGAAATGCTCGCCCCAGAAGGCCCAGTTGCCGTTGTAAAGGCGCAGCCCCTCCCAGACGCCGTCACCGAGCATAAAGCCGCTGTCATAGACGCTGACGAGGGCCTCGGCTTTGGGCACGCAGCGGCCGTTGAGCCAGATCAGGATTTCTTCATTGCGGGCATCTTCTTGCGCAGCGTGGGTTGTTACTTTGTCAGACATTACGGCTCCTCACGTTTTGGGAACGAGTAGTAACCTCTCTGTGAGGTCTGTCTACAGCGGAGTTTTTCGCAGCTAGAGTGCTGGAAACTTTGCGAGGAGAGAAAGCAATGAAACGGTGTGTAAGGGAAGTTAAGACAGTGGCGTTGATGCTGCTGATAGGGGCGGCGCTCTTGTTGCAGGGAACCGTCGCGCATGCGGGGCCACGGGAAGAACTTGTCGTTGCTGGCGGTTGCTTCTGGTGTGTCGAGTCAGATTTCGAGAGCGTTCCTGGAGTTGTGAGCGCGGTGTCGGGCTTTAGCGGCGGCAAGTCGAAGAACCCGACGTATAAGAGCCACGCGGGGCATTATGAGGCGGTAAAGATCACCTTTGACGCGGGCAAGATCAGCCGCGACAAAGTGCTGAGCATGTTCATGCGCTCGATTGATCCGACGGATGCGGGCGGGCAATTTTGTGATCGGGGAGCGGCTTATAAGACGGCTGTGTTCTACAAGGGTGCAGAGCAGAAGGCATCGGCACAGAAGGCTGTTGCTGATGCGGGAAAAGACCTTGGGCGCAAGATTGTGACCAAGGTTTTGCCGTTGAACGGGTTTTATCCGGCTGAGGCCTACCATCAGGATTATTACAAGAGCAGCAAGGTTGTGCTGACGCGCGCGGGCCCCAAGAGCAAGGCATCAGCGTACAAGTTTTACCGCAAGGCTTGCGGGCGTGATGCGAAGGTTAAGGCGCTTTGGGGCGGTGCCGCGCCGTTTGCGAAGTAAGAAATTGCGCCTTGGCTTCGCCAAGTCGCGGTGATGAGGGGGCTTTGCCCCCTCAAACTCCCCCAGGATATTTCTGAAAAGAAGAAGCTCTAGGTTTGTTGGGCTAGGAACGCATCGACATCCGAGCGGGAGGGGATGGCATCAGCTGTCCCTTTTTTTGTAACTTTGAGTGCTGAGGCAGCGGAGGCGAGGCGAAGGGCGTCGGGCAGCGGTTGGCCTTCGTGGAGAGCGGCGGCGAAGTAGCCTGCGTGGGTGTCGCCTGCGCCTGTTGTGTCGAGCGCTTGGACGGGGAAGGCGGGGAAGCGGCCTTCCCCTTCGGGCGTCACAAAGCGTCCGCCTTTTGAGCCTTCGGTGACGACGATCATTTGCGGGCCGAGGCTCTTCGCAGCGCGGCCTGTGGCGGTGCTGAGTTGTTGCATTTCAACGGCGTTGAGAATGAGGATGTCTGTCAGCGGCAGAAGTGCTTGAGTGGCTTTTGCGTTAAAAGGTGCGGCGGAGTAGATGACTGTGAGGCCCTTGGCGCGAGCAAGCGTTGCGGCCTCAACCTGCAGGTTGGTTTCGTTTTGCAGCAGGAGCATGTCGCCTTGTTTGGCTGTCTCTAGAGCGATTTTAACCTGGGTTAGAGACTGTTCCATGTTCGCGCCCGGGAAAACCACGATGGCGTTTTCAGCGGCAGGATCGACGTTGATGATGGCGTGGGCTGTGGCGCTTGTGACTGGTGTGATGTGCGTGGTGTCAACGCCGAGCGCTTGCATGCGTGAAGTTGCCCATGCGCCATCGGGGCCGACAGCGCCGATGTGCACAACACGCGCGCCAGCTTGTGCCGCCGCGACAGACTGGTTGGCGCCTTTACCGCCGAGGCCCGTGCTGTGGGCGGTAGCGAGGAGCGTTTCGCCCGGTTGGGGCAGGTGCGGCACCTCATAGAAGTGGTCGAGGTTGATTGAGCCGAGGTTGAAAATTGTCATAACATAAGGCCCTTGCTTGTCGCGTTTTGAGCTAACTCAAGCAGCCTCGCGCCAAAAAAGATTGGCGCGAGAACAAACCCTTTGAAAGTTAACCGACTTTGCACGCCGCCAGAACCGCCATGTTTACGATGTCATTAACCGTAGAGACAGTTGAGCAGATCTGGATGCTCTCATCAATGCCTGCGAGAATCGGGCCGATGACGGTTGCGCCGGCCATTTCCTGCATAAGCTTCGTTGAGATCGACGCGGAGTGGCGCGCGGGCACGACGAGGATGTTGGCAGGGCCAGTGAGGCGAGAGAACGGGTAGCTTTTCTGCGCTGTTGCGTTGAGCGCAACATCAACTGTCATCTCGCCTTCGAACTCGAAGTCGACGCCGCGGGATTCCAGAACCTCTGGCGCGAGGTGCATTTTTTCGGCGCGCTCTGAACGCGGGTAGCCGAAGGTTGAGAAGCTGACAAAAGCAACGCGCGGTTCAAGGCCCAAGTGGCGGGCCACATCGGCTGAGCGTTCGGCGATTGTCGCGAGGTCCTGCTCGTCGGGCCACTCGTGCACCAGCGTATCGCCGACAATGACGATGCGGCCTTTGTGCAGGAGCGCCGTGACGCCAACTGCGCCGTCTTTGGCGGAGGCGTCAAACACCATGTTGATGCGCTGCAAGACGTGGGCTGACTTGCGAGTCGCGCCTGTCACGAGCCCGTCGCCGTGGCCGTGGGCCAGCATGAGCGCTGCGAAAACGTGGCGGTCACGCGCGGCAAGGCGGTGCGTGTCGTGCCTGTCAAAGCCCTGACGCTGGAGGCGCTCGTAGAGGAAGGCTTTGTAGGCATCGAGGTGCGGCGTGTTGGCGGCGTTGACGATTTCGAGCTCGCCCACAGCGTCGGCCATGCCTTCGGCGGTAAGCTTGGTTTTGATGTCGTCCTCGCGGCCCACAACAACGGCTTGGCCCATGCCTGAACGGGTGTATTGCACGGCAGCACGCAGCACGCGCGGATCATCGCCCTCAGCGAAGATCATGCGGGCCTGGTTCTGGCGGGCGCGCGCGTTGAGGCTGCGCAGGATGCTGGCTGTCGGATCCATCCGCGACTTGAGGGAGAGCTCGTAGGCTTCCATGTCGATGATCGGGCGGCGTGCGACGCCTGTGTCCATGCCGGCTTTGGCAACAGCGGGGGGGATCACGTAGATCAGGCGCGGGTCAAACGGCGTCGGGATGATGTAGTCGCGCCCGAAGCTGAGCTTGGTGCCGTAGGCCATGGCGACTTCGTCAGGCACGTCTTCGCGGGCCAGTTTGGCGAGGGCTTCAGCACAGGCAATCTTCATTTCGTCGTTGATCGCACGCGCGTGAATGTCGAGCGCACCGCGGAACAGGTAGGGGAAGCCGAGCACGTTGTTGACTTGGTTGGGGTAGTCAGAGCGGCCTGTCGCGACGATCACGTCTTCGCGCACGGCGTGAGCCTCTTCAGGGGTGATCTCCGGGTCAGGGTTGGCCATTGCGAAGATGACGGCGTTTTTGCCCATCGAGGCGACCATGTCTTGCGTAACCGCGCCTTTGACAGAGACGCCAAGGAAGACGTCGGCGCCGTCCATTGCCTCGGCCAGTGTGCGGCTTTCGGTGTTGGCGGCGTGGGCTGATTTCCACTGGTTCATGCCTTCGGTGCGGCCTTGAAAGATGACGCCTTTGGTGTCGCACAAGATACAGTTGTCGTGCTTGGCGCCCATGGCTTTGATCAGCTCGATACAGGCGATGCCCGCAGCACCCGCGCCGTTGACGACGATCTTGACTTCGCCGATTTCCTTGCCGGAAATTTGCAGCGCGTTGAGCAGGCCCGCCGCGCAAATCACCGCTGTTCCGTGCTGGTCGTCGTGGAAGACGGGGATGTCCATCTGCTCTTTGAGGGTCTGCTCGATGATAAAGCACTCAGGCGCTTTGATGTCTTCGAGGTTGATGCCGCCGAATGTTGGCCCCATCAGGCGGATCGCGTTGATGAGTTCTTCCGGGTCTTCCGAATCAAGCTCGATGTCGATGCTGTTCACGTCGGCGAAGCGCTTGAAGAGCACTGACTTGCCCTCCATCACCGGCTTACTGCCAAGTGCGCCCAAGTTGCCAAGGCCAAGCACCGCTGTGCCGTTGGAAATAACGGCTACAAGGTTGCCCTTGTTGGTGTAGTCGTAGGCCAGCGCTGGGTTGGCTGCGATGTCTTCGCAAGGCACGGCCACGCCCGGCGAGTAAGCCAGCGACAGGTCGCGCTGGGTTGTCATCGGGACAGTTGCCTGCACCTCCCATTTGCCGGGTGTTGGCTCAAGGTGAAAGGCAAGGGCATCTTCGCGGGAGATTTTTTGTTTCGACATTATGGGCCTGATTCAAGAAAGGGTTGGGCCGCTATAACGTGGTGGGCAGATTCTCTCAACCGAAACACGACTTTCAGCTTTCGTGTCGCAGCTTGTCTGGTTAGTTTGGCCGGCAACCATTCGGGGGAATGTAGACGTGAGCACTGCCAAGTCAGCTGTGACGCCAATGATGGCGCAGTATCTTGAGATCAAGGGGAACTACCCCGAGGCGCTCCTGTTTTACCGCATGGGCGACTTCTACGAGATGTTCTTTGATGATGCCGTGGCTGCGGCTGAAGCTTTGGATATTGCGCTGACAAAGCGAGGCAAGCACGAGGGCGAAGACATTGCCATGTGCGGCGTGCCTTACCATGCGGCCGAAAACTACTTGCTGACGCTCATTCGCAAGGGTTTTCGCGTGGCTGTTTGCGAGCAGCTTGAAAGCCCCGCCGAAGCCAAGAAGCGCGGCTACAAGTCGGTTGTGCGGCGTGATGTTGTGAGGCTTGTCACCCCCGGAACGCTGACGGAAGAGAGCCTGCTGGAAGCACGGCGGCACAACTATCTGGCGGCTTATGTCGAAATCCGCGATGCGGCAGGCTTGGCTTGGATCGACATGTCGACAGGTGCCTTTCGGGTGATGGAGGCCTCGCGCGTGCGGTTGGGGCCCGAGTTGGCGCGGCTTGCCCCGAGCGAAATTATCTTCGCCGATGCTCAATTTGGCGAGCTGGCCGAAATTGCCGAAGAGCAGGGCGTTGCTGTGACAGAGCTTGGCAAGGCCAGCTTTGACAGCGAGGGGGCAACAAAGCGGTTGTGCGACTTCTTTAGCGTGCAGACGCTTGAGGCCTTCGGGCAGTTCTCGCGTGCTGAAGTTTCGGCGCTGGGCGCGGTGCTGGATTACTTGGAGATAACCCAGAAAGGCAAGCTGCCGCTCTTGCAGGCGCCTGTGCGCGAGGCAGCGGGCCGTGTGATGCAGATCGATGCGGCGACACGGCGCAACCTTGAGCTGACGCACTCTATGCAGGGCGCGCGGGCGGGCTCCTTGCTGGCGGCGATAGACAGGACTTTGACAGCGCCGGGCGCGCGGCTCCTGGAGCGGCGAATTAGCTCGCCCTCCTGCGATGTTGACGAAATCGTGCGGCGGCTTGATGCCGTTGCCTATGCACATGGCGACACAGGCTTTCTGAGTGTCACGCGCGAGCACCTGCGGCATGTGCCCGACATGGAGCGCGCCTTGTCGCGGTTGGGCCTTGAGCGAGGCGGGCCGCGTGACCTGACGGCGATCAGGAACGGCTTGGAGAAAGCGGCTGAAATAGGCTCTAACGTGGCGCAACTTGAGTTGCCCGAGGTGCTTGCGCGCGCGTCCGAGAAGCTTGTGGGCCACGAGGCTTTGACGCAGCTTCTAGACCAGGCGCTTGTTGCCGAGCCGCCGCTTTTGGCGCGCGATGGCGGCTATGTTGCCGCGGGCTATGACGAGGAGCTTGACGAGTGCCGCGGCCTGCGTGACGAGGGCCGTAGCGTGATTGCCAAAATGCAGCAAGACTACGTTGCGCAGACGGGCATCAACGCGCTCAAGATCAAACACAACAATGTGCTGGGTTACTTCGTTGAAGTGACGGCGACGCACGCGGAAACGATGCTGTCAGAGCCGTTGAACGAGATGTTCAAACACCGCCAGACCACGGCCAACCAAGTGCGCTTTACCACGGTTGAGCTGAGCGAAATGGAGACGCGGATATTGAACGCGGGCGGACGGGCAAACGAGATCGAGCTGCGCATTTTCGGCGAGTTGCGCGGGGCCATCTTGGCGGCGCAGGAGGCAGTGTTTGGCGCCACTGGTGCGCTGGCCGAGTTCGACGTGGCGCTGGGCTTGGCCACCATTGCCCGCGAGGAAGACTGGGCGCGGCCCGTGGTAGACAACAGCCGCGCGCTGGTGATCGAACAAGGCCGCCACCCTGTTGTGGAGCAAGCGCTGCGCAAGCAAGGCGGCGAGGGCTTTGTGCCCAACGACTGCGCGCTGGCGGAGGACGACCAGCTTTGGCTTCTGACGGGGCCGAACATGGCTGGTAAGTCAACATTCCTGAGGCAAAACGCGCTGATCGCGGTGCTCGCGCAGATGGGCAGTTACGTGCCCGCCGCGCGCGCGCAAGTTGGCATCGTGAGCCAGCTTTTCAGCCGTGTTGGCGCGAGTGACGACTTGGCGCGCGGGCGCTCGACCTTCATGGTCGAGATGGTTGAAACCGCTGCGATCCTCAATCAGGCTGACGACCGTGCCTTGGTTATACTCGACGAGATCGGGCGCGGCACGGCGACCTATGATGGCCTCTCGATTGCTTGGGCGACGCTTGAGCATTTGCACGAAAGCAACCACTGCCGCGCGCTCTTTGCGACGCATTACCACGAGATGACGCAGCTGTCTGACAAGCTTGAGCGCTGTTCGAATGCGACTGTCATGGTGAAGGAGTGGGAAGGCGAGATCATCTTCCTGCACGAGGTGCGCAAAGGCACCGCCGACCGCTCGTATGGGGTGCAAGTTGCCAAGCTCGCGGGGCTACCCGACAGTGTGATCGCGCGGGCGAAAGTTGTGCTTGAGGCGCTGGAAAAAGGCGAGCGGGAAGGGCAGGCAAAAGCCGTGATTGACGACTTGCCGCTGTTCTCGGCAACGCCAACGCCGGCACCTGTGGCCGTGAAAGACAGCGCCGTGGAAGACGCGCTTGCAGGCGTTTTCCCCGACGAGCTAACGCCGCGCGAGGCGCTTCAGGTTTTGTATGATCTGAAAGCCAAACTCGACTAGGTGATCTGCTTCATGTCGGCAAACAGGGCTTCGGACATTTCCAGCGCGTGCTCGATGCGTTGTTTGGGCATGTCGGGGTGCTCGATTTTGATCAGCGCTTCAAAGCAGATGAAGTAGGGCAAAAAGCCGTTCTCCTCGACGTCTATCAGCTCAAAGCGCTGCACATAGTGCTCAAACGCAGCTGCATCGACGCCAAAGCGGCGCTTGCCCGAAGGCACCATGCCACGGCGTGCCATGTGCACGAGAGCGCGGGCCATGTCTTTATAAAGTGGGGCATGATTTGTACCGCCCAAGTCAAAACCAGTCACTGTTCCGGTGTGAAAGTGCAAATTGTTGAGGTGAAAGTCCCCATGGGCGAGCGCAACGCGCCATTCGGGCAGGTCTATCTGGCCATAGAGCTTTTTCATTTTCTGCAGCACGCGGGCCTCGGCTTTTTGCAGCGGTTCATGTGTTTGCTTGGCAGCGGCAGCCTCGGCCCAAGTGCGCCATGGACGGCGGTTGGGCTTGCGGGCTTCTTGCGTAGGTAGGGTAAACTTATGCAGCCAGTCAGCTGCGAGGTTCATCGGGCCGATGCGCGCATTGGCTTCAAGCGACCAGAGATGGTGAAGCATCCCGCGGCCCGGTGCAAAAGCAGTCACTGTCACGCCGCTATCGGGCTCAAAGTGCAGCGGCTGGGTGACTGTCAGCGGCGGCTCTTGCATATAGCTCCAAGCGCGAGAGAGCTCGGCAAACTCACGGCTGGCTGTTTCAAGATTGGCCTTATCAAGCACGATCCGGAAGACTGCCTCAGCGCCCTGCCAGCGCCCTTTGAACAGCGCGTGCTTGGAAGGGACAATGTGCAGCGCGGCCTCTAGCGACGCATCATGCCCTGCCAAAGCCGCTTCAAGCAGCGTCAGGGCAGCCGCGGTTTCGCGCGGAAACAAGTCGATGTTGCTTTGCTCGATCTTTGACATGGGCGCAGCCTATGCGCGCATTGTTCTGAATTGAACCCATTTGTTTGCGCGCGTATGGTTGGGCAAAGCAGTTTGGAGAGACGCATGAGCGAGACAGCAGTAGCAGAGATGAGTTTTGAAGCCGCGATGGCCGAGCTTGAGAAAGTTGTGGGCCAGCTTGAGCGCGGAGATGTGCCGCTGGAAGACTCTATCAAGCTTTATGAGCGCGGCGCTGAACTGAAGGCACATTGCGCCGCCAAGCTTAAGGAAGCTGAAGAAAAGATCGCCGTGATCACGCTTGATGGCGACGGCAATGCAGCGGGCCTAAAGCCACTTGATGTTGATTGAACCGCTTCCCTTTGAAGACGCGTTGAAGCGTGCGCAGTCTGTCACGGAGCAGGCGGCTGGGGTGGCTTTTGGCGCGCCGGAGTCTGACGCACATGCTGTGCTGGGCGAAGCGATGCTTTACGCGCTGCACGGCGGTAAGGCTTTGCGGGCGTTTCTCGTGATCGAATCGGCGCGCTTGCATGGGCAAAGTTTTAAGGCTGCAACGCAGGCTGCCTTGGCTGTCGAGTGCATCCATGCCTATTCGCTGATCCACGATGATTTGCCCTGTATGGACGACGATGACCTGCGCCGTGGCAAGCCGACTGTTCACCGGATGTGGAACGAACACACGGCTGTTTTGGCCGGGGATGCCTTGCAGGCCAAAGCGTTTGAGGTTTTGGCTGAGTCCGGCGGTAACGCGCTTGGCCTGGTCCACGGGCTGGCTGTGGCTTCGGGGCATGAGGGCATGGTTGGCGGACAGATGATGGACATTGCGGCCGAGACCGCTGCAAAGCCCCTGACACTTGCGCAGATCAAGGCTGTTCAGCACGGCAAGACAGGCGCGCTTATCAGGTGGTCGGCGAGTGCTGGAGCCGTGATGGCTGAGGCGAATTCCGCAGGATTAGAGACATATGGCGAGGCATTGGGCCTTGCCTTCCAGATCGCCGATGACATCCTTGATGTTGAGGGTGACGCCGCCGAGACAGGCAAGGCTGTGGGCAAAGACGCGGAAGCTGGCAAGGCGACTTTCGTGTCCCTTCTGGGCCTTGATGCGGCAAAACGCCAGGCCGCAGCCCTTGTAGAGCAGGCCTGTGAGGCCTTATCTTCCTATCGAACAGACGCCGAATGCTTGCGAGAGGCCGCGCGCTTCGTTATTGCGCGGCGAAAGTAGTTTACCCCGAAAGGGAGCCGATGACTGACCGCCCGAACACACCGCTGCTCGACACTGTCGCAACGCCTGCTGATATGAAGCAGTTTAGCGATGCGCAATTGGTGCAACTCGCTGGCGAGCTGCGCGCTGAAACCATTAGCGCGGTTTCGGAAACTGGTGGGCACCTTGGCGCTGGTTTGGGTGTGGTCGAGCTGACGGTTGCCTTGCATGCGGTTTTTGATGCGCCCAAAGACAAGATCATCTGGGATGTATCGCATCAGTCATACCCTCACAAAATTCTGACAGGGCGGCGCGAGCGTATCCGCACCCTGCGCCAACGCGGCGGGCTGAGCGGGTTTACCAAGCGCAGCGAAAGCCCGTTTGATCCGTTCGGAACTGCACATTCGTCAACCTCGATCAGCGCAGCACTTGGCTTTGCCGTGGCGCGCGACTTGGGCGGCAACTGCCCTGAGGGGCTGGGCGACGCGATCGCTGTGATCGGCGACGGCGCGATGAGCGCTGGCATGGCCTTTGAGGCAATGAACAACGCGGGCCATTTAGGCAAACGCCTGATCGTGGTCCTGAACGACAACGACATGAGCATCGCGCCGCCCGTTGGCGCTTTCTCAAACTACCTGAGCCGTCTTTACGCCGAAGAGCCCTTTCAGGAGTTCAAGGCGGCTGCCAAGGGGGCTGTCAGCCTGATGCCGCCGTTCTTTCAGGAGGGGGCCAAACGCGCCAAGGAAATGCTCAAAGGCATGGCCGTTGGCGGCACGCTGTTTGAAGAGCTGGGCTTCTCCTATGTTGGGCCAATTGACGGCCATGACATGAGCCAGTTGATGAACGTGTTGCGCACAGTGAAGGCGCGTGCGACGGGTCCGATCCTGATCCACGCGCTGACGAAAAAGGGCAAAGGCTATGCCCCCGCCGAAGCGCGCGACGACAAGGGCCACGCGACCGCGAAGTTCGATGTGATCACCGGCAAGCAGCAAAAAGCACCGAGCAACGCGCCGAGTTATACGGGCGTTTTTGGTGACACGTTGGTTGAGCTGGCGGCGAGTGACGACAAGATCTGCGCTGTGACAGCCGCGATGCCTTCAGGCACCGGCCTTGACTTGATGGCCGAGCGCTACCCGAGCCGCTGCTTTGATGTGAGCATCGCCGAGCAACATGGCGTGACATTCTGCGCTGGCCTCGCGGCGGGCGGGATGAAGCCGTTCTGCGCGATGTACTCGACGTTCTTGCAGCGCGGCTATGACCAAGTCGTCCACGACGTGGCCTTGCAGAACCTGCCTGTGCGCTTCGCGGTCGACCGTGCAGGCCTTGTGGGTGCTGACGGTGCCACACACGCAGGCAGCTTTGATGTGGCCTTCCTTGCGAACTTGCCGAACATGGTTGTTATGGCGGCGGCTGACGAGGCCGAGTTGAAGCACATGGTTGCCACGGCGGCGGCGCATGACAGCGGCCCTATTGCGTTCAGGTTTCCGCGTGGTGAGGGCGTTGGTGTAGATATGCCGGCTGTCGGCGAAGTGCTCGAGCTGGGCCGTGGCCGTGTCGTGCGGGAAGGCAAGCGCGTGGCGATCCTGTCGTTCGGGACACGTTTGGCCGAGGCCGAGAAAGCTGCTGAAGCGCTGGTCGCGAAAGGCATCGAGCCCACGGTTGCTGACGCGCGCTTTGCCAAGCCGCTTGATCGCGAGATGATCCTTAAGCTGGCGGCGGAACATGAAGTTCTGATCACGCTTGAAGAGGGCGCGGTTGGCGGCTTTGGAAGCCATGTCGCGCAGCTTCTGGCCGATGAGGGCGTGTTTGACACGGGCCTCAAGTTCCGCTCGATGGTGTTGCCTGACTGGTTTATCGATCAAGGCTCACCCACGGAAATGTATGAAGAAGCGGGCCTGCAGGCAGCTCACATCGTCGCAAAGGTTTTCGATGTTCTAGGCGTTGCGCAGATCAAGCGCGCCTAGCTTCTATCTGGTTTCATAGCATCCAACTTCGCATCAATTGCCTCGAGCCGTGCCATTACGTCGTCGCGGTAGGCGTCTGTATTGGCGACGTCTTCGGCGTGGTGCGCGTCTTGCATCGAGTTGACGATCAGGCCAACGAGCAGGTTTACCACTGCGAATGTTGTGACGAGGATGAAGGGCAAGAAGAAAGCCCAAGCGTAGGGGTATGTTTCCATCACCGGCCGCACGATCCCCATTGACCAGCTTTCGAGCGTCATCACTTGGAACAGTGTGTAAGCCGAGGCGCCGAGGGTTCCGAACCATTCGGGGAAGTCGCTGCCAAAGAGCTTGGTCGCGATGACAGCGCCGATGTAAAAGATCAGCCCCATGAGCAGGAAGACCGAGCCCATGCCGGGCACTGCGGAGATGAAGCCTTCGACAACACGGCGCAGTGAGGGTGCGACAGACACAACGCGCAGCACCCGCAAAATGCGCAGCGCGCGCAGGGCAGACAGGCCTTGGCCCGCAGGAACAAGCGAGATAGCGATGATCACTAAGTCGAAGATATTCCAGCCCGAGCGAAAGAAGCGCGGCCCATAGGCGACAAGTTTTGCGGCGAGTTCTGCAACGAAGATCGACAGGCAGAGAACGTCGAGAAAGCCTATCAGCCCGCCGAAACGTGCCATGGTGGAGTCTGATGTTTCCAGACCGAGGATTATCGCGTTGAAGACGATGACCCATGTGATGAAATTGGCGGTTAGAGGCTTGTCGATGAAGTCTTTCAGCTGGGTTCTCAAGACGGTCTAGGCCTCTGCGCAAAGGATAAGGGATTGCCTGTCTAGGTAAGCCATCTGAAGCGGAAAGCAAGCTGTCAACTGTTTGATGTATGCATCGCATTTAGACCTTCGCGGTAGCTTGGATAGAGCAAACGTACACCCAGCTCTTGCTTGATTCTTTCGTTGGTGACGCGCTTGCTTTCGGAATAGAAGCTGCGCGCCATGGGCGAGAGATCAGCGTCTTCGAAAGCGACTTCTGGAGGTTGGTCAACCCCGAGCAGCTCGGCGGCGTAGGAGAGTACGTCTTGTGGCGGCGCCGGGTCATCGTCGCAGACGTTGTAGACGGCTCCGGGGTTTGGCTTGGCCATAGAGGCTTCCAAGACTTGCGCGATGTCATCAACATGGGTGCGCGAGAAAACCTGGCCCTGCTTGATGATACGGCGTGCTTTGCCGCTTTGGACTTTGGAAAACGGCCCGCGCCCCGGCCCATAGATGCCGGCGAGGCGGAAAATGTGGAGAGGTAAGCCTGCCGCGCGCCACGCGGCTTCAGCAGCCGCACGCATTTCGCCGCGTGCGGTGCTGGGGCAAAGCGGTGTGTTTTCCGAGACCCATCCGCCTTGGTGATCGCCGTATACGCCGGTTGTTGACAGGTAGCCTGCCCAAGTCACGTTTGGGGCGCTTTGAGCCAAGTTAGAGCCTAACTCTGTCAAGAACGGGTCGCCAGATTCGTTCGGCGCGGCGGACATTAGCAAGTGTGTAGTGTCTTGCAGTGCTGCCGAGATGTCGCCCGGCCAGAGAAGCGGTGTAACGCCTTGTGCGGCGATATCAGCGAAATTTTCGCGGCTGCGCGTTGTGCCAGAAATGGCCCAGCCTTGGGGCAAAAGCCGCTTTGCCAGCGCCTGCGCTGTATAGCCGTAGCCTATGATGAGCAGTTTGGTCATGCGGCCTCTCGCTTTGTGCGCAGGTTGCGAAACAGCGCTATGGAATAGAGCACCAATGCTGCCCAGATCATCGGAAAGGCTATCATGCGGGCCTGTCCGAAGGGCTCGTCAAAGACGAAGACACCAATCAGGAAAATGAGCGTAGGCGCGATGTATTGCAGCACGGCGATTGTGCTGAGGCGCAAGAGTTTGGCGCCATTCGCGTAGATAATAAGTGGAACTGCCGTGACGACGCCGCACCCAAGAAGCAGCCAAGTGTCGTTGGCGTTGGCTGTGAAGTGGTTGCTTGGGCCGAGCCATACGAGATAGGCCAGCGCCGGTGGCGTTAGGATCAGAACTTCCAGCAGGAAGCCTTGGTTGGGGCCGATAGGTAGGGATTTTTTGAAAAACGCATAAAGGCCCCAAGTGAGGAACATGCCGATCGCGGCCCATGGAAGGCTGCCTGTATCAAGCGTGAGAACAACAACAGCAGCAGAGGCAAGCGCGATGGCGGCGAGCTGGAGTTTGTTCAGGCGCTCGCCGAGCAAAACGGCTCCGAGGAGGACAGAAAACAGAGGGTTGATGTAGTAACCGAGCGCGGCATCAAGCGTGTGGCCTGACGTGATCGACCAGACGTATATCCCCCAGTTCAGCGAGATAAGGGCTGCAGTTACGCACCCCATCAGAAGCATTTTGGGCGATCTTAGAGCCTGTTTGATGCTGTCTGTGCGCCCGAGAAAGACAAGCAGCGCGCCCGCGAGAGGCACAGACCAAACCACCCGATGCGCAACCACTTCGGCAGGCCCGATGTGGCTGAGGAGCTTCATGTAGAGCGGCAAAAACCCCCAGAGCACATAGGCTGTGACGGCAAAGGCGAGGCCTTGAGGTGTATCTTCGTTCTGAGCCATGAGTGCTCCTTTCAGAAGGGCGAGCTTAGGCGCATGCTTGGGCTCGCGAAACCTGTTTCTTGATCAATAATCTTTTGAGGTAGAGCACAAACCGAAATGACGGAAGGTTATGCTTGTAAGCTTTGCTGTATCGGGCAGGCTGAGGCGAGAAAAGGGAGAGATATAATGCATCCTACCATCAAGCGTATGACAGAGATTGTTGCCGCAGGAGACGACAGCAAGATTGTTGAAATTCTAGCTGCTGATGTGCAGTTTATGCCGCCAACATACTACAAAACCTGGGTGGGCGCAGAAGCTGTTGCGGCCGTTTTGGGCCATGTTGGCAATGTATTCTCTGATTTTGAGTATCGCCGGATCATGGGGGAAGGCGACGATTGGGCGCTGGAGTTTCAGTGCAAAATAGGAGAACTTGATGCTGTTGGCGTTGATCTGATCACGCTGAACGCTGCGGGCAAGGTTGCGAAGTTTGAAGTTGTCATGCGACCATACAAGAGCATTGGCGCGCTCCGTGACGCGATGAATGCGCGCGTCATGAAAGACCCACGATTTTTGAAATTCAAAGATGCGCTAAGTTGAGGAGGCTCCTGTGAACCCGGACTATGCTATTATGATGGCGCGCTACAATGCGTGGCAAAACGAAAGCCTTTTTGCCTGTGTAGAGACGCTTTCTGACGCTGAGCGGCGTAAAGACAGAGGCGCATTCTTCGGATCGATTGAGGCGACATTTGCGCATTTACATTTGGCTGATAGGCTTTGGATGGCTCGTTTTCTGGGGAAAGAGGCACCCGACGTGGCCAAGGCGGACCTTCAAGGGAAGATCGAAGATTGGGATGCCTTTGTTGGTGAGCGCGGCGCTCTGGACAGGGACATTCTGGCTTGGGCAAAGAGGCTTGATGCGGATTGGTTTGCCGGAGATTTGATATGGTATTCCGTCCTCGCTGGAAAAGAGTTTTCCACGGCGAAAACAGATTCGGTTGTGCATTTCTTCAACCACCAGACGCACCATCGCGGGCAAATCCACGCGATGGTGACGGCGGCAGGCGCGAAAACAACCGATACCGATTTGCTTTTCATGCCAGTGCAGTTTGCGTCGCTTTAGGCTCTCACGCGCTCTGATTTCGGGTCATACATCGGGCGCAGAGAGGCTTTTGCTTTGACGCGGACGCCTTTGACGTCGATCTCGTAGGTACTTGCTAGAACATCAGCGGGCTTTTCGCCTTTGGACGGAACATAGCCAAGGCCGACAGCAGCGCCGAGGGTGTGGCCGTAGCCGCCAGACGACAGATACCCTACGATCTCGCCATCGCGGATGATCGGCTCGTTGTGGTAGAGCAGCGGTTCGCTGTCTTGCAGCAGGAACTGAACCATGCGGCTGTGCGGCCCGCTTTCCTTGCGCGCAGCGACGGCGGCTTTGCCGATAAAGTCGGGCTTGGTGAGGTCAACCGCGAAGCTGAGGCCCGCGTCGACGACGTTGTCTTCAGCGGTGATGTCATGGCCGAAGTGGCGGAAAGCCTTTTCGATGCGGCAACTGTCCATCACGTGCATGCCGCAGAGCTTGAGGCCCAAGTCCTGGCCCGCCCCGTGAAGGGTTTCAAAAGCATGCGCCGCCATGTCTGAGGAAACGTAGATCTCCCAACCCAGTTCGCCGACATAAGACACGCGGTGCGCGCGGGCGAGGCCCATTCCGAGTTCGATATCTTGCGCGGTTCCGAAGGGGTTTACCTCGTTGGAGAAGTCGTTGGGCGAGACGGCTTGCAAGAGTTTGCGCGCGTTTGGCCCCATAACAGCAAGGACGCCTTCTCCGGCTGTTACATCGGTGATTATCGCCAAGTTAGAGCCTAAATTGCGACGCATCCATGTCTCGTCGGCAAGGCGCGTGGCGGCAGGTGTGACGACGAGATAAGCCTGCTCGGAGAGGCGTGTGACTGTCACGTCGGCCTCGATGCCACCGCTCTTATTGAGGAACTGCGTGTAGACGATTTTGCCGTTGGGCACCGACATGTTCGCGCCGCAGATGTGGTTGAGAAATCTTTCGGCGTCGAGGCCTTCAACACGAAGTTTGCCAAAGCTCGACATGTCATACATGCCCACGTTCTCACGAATGGCAGCGTGTTCGCGCGCGCGGTTTTCAAACCAGTTCTGGCGCTTCCATGTGTAGTCATATTCAGGCTTTTGGCCCACGTCGGCAAACCAGTTGGCGCGCTCCCAACCCGCGATCTCGCCCATGACGGCTCCGTTAGCGAGGAGTTGGTCGTGAAACGGTGTACGGCGAATCCCTCGGGCTGTCGCCTTTTGGCGGAATGGGAAGTGATCGGCGTAGAGCAGGCCGAGCGTCTCTTTGGAGCGTTCAAACAGGTAGTGTTTGTTGCCTTGGAAGGGCTGCATGCGCGAGATGTCGACATCGCCGAGATCAAACGGTTTTTCGCCCGTATCCATCCAGGCGGCGAGGGCCATACCCGCGCCGCCAGCTGACTGGATGCCGATCGAGTTGAAGCCTGCGGCGACCCAGACGTTGTCCATCTCGGGAGCGAGGCCGAGGTGGTAGGCGTCGTCGGGTGTAAAGCTTTCCGGCCCGTTGAAGAAGGTGTGGATGCCTGCTTCGGCGAGCATCGGCATGCGGTTGATCGCCTTTTCGAGGATTGGCTCGAAGTGGTCAAAGTCTTCTTGCAACTGGTCAAACTCGAAGCTTTCGGGGATGCCCTCCATCGCCCAGGGTTTCGAGACTGGCTCGAAGGCGCCGAGTAGGATCTTGCCGGCGTCTTCCTTGTAATAGGCACATTCGTCGGGGACGCGCAGGACGGGCATCTGCGTGAGGCCATTGATGGCCTCGGAGACAATGTAGAAGTGTTCGCAGGCGTGAAGCGGCACGTTTGTGCCTGTCAGGCGGCCAACCTCATGGCCCCACATGCCAGCGCAGTTTACGACGTGGTCGCAGGCGATGTGGCCTTGTGTGCCGTCTTCACCTTGCCAGTCGACACCCGTGACACGACGGGCGTTTTTGGCAACGTTGGTAACTTTCACACGTTCTTGCACGATGGCCCCGCCCTGGCGTGCGCCCTTGGCAAGCGCAAGGGCGATGTTGGCCGGATCGCCTTGTCCGTCAAGCGGGAGATAGACGCCGCCTGTGACGCCGTCGATGTTGAGGTGCTCATAACGCTGTTTGATTTCGGTGGGCGAGATTTCCTCGATCTCGACGCCAAAAGCGCGCGCCATCGCGGCGGAGCGGTGCAGCTCTTCGAGGCGCTCGTCGGTGAGGGCCGCCGTGATCGAGCCGACCCGTTTGAACCCCGTGGCGACGCCTGTTTCAGTCTCTAAGCTGCCGTAAAGCTCTTGAGAATACTTGGCGAGCTTTGTCATGTTGGCCGTGGCGCGGAGTTGTGCTATGAGGCCGGCGGCGTGCCACGTGGTGCCAGATGTAAGCTGTTTGCGCTCGAGCAAGACAACGTCGTTCCAACCGAGCTTTGTGAGGTGATAAGCGACCGAGCAGCCGACAACACCACCTCCGATAATGACGACGCGGGCGTGTGTGGGAAGGTTTGGCATGGGTTTGTCCTTTTTCGGCGAGTCCGGGTCTTTGTGCGAAGCGGTGGGGGCCAGCCCCCGCACCCCCGGGATTTTTGGAGCAATAAGAAAGCCTAGGTGATGGTGTGACCTGAGGCCGTGAGTTGAGTTGTGAGTTCGGCGATATGGGCCGGGCCAACTTCGCAGCAGCCGCCAACGATCGTTGCGCCTTGGGAAACCCAGTGCATGGCGAATTTGGCGTAGTCTTTTGGGCCAAGATCGCGACGTTGTTCCAGTGCGTCGACGGTTGGGGCGGCTGTTAGGAAGCCGTCGGCAATATGCGTGAAGCCATTGGCATATGCGCCGAACGGCTTGCCCAGAGTTGCGAGGATTGGCAGGCCTTGACTGATAGCTTCGGGGCGTGAGCAGTTGAGGAGCAGAGCCTCTGGGGAGAATTCGGCGACAAGCGGGGCGATGACAGCGAGCGGCTCGCCGGAACGCAGCTTTGTTCCGTCGCTGTCAGAAACCGAGAGTGCGAGCCAGACAGGTTTGCTGGTGCCTGTGCAACCCATTAGGGCGCCGCGGGCATTTTGGAGGGAGGACACTGTTTCGATGATGAACAGATCGGCTTTTGGCTCCATACGCTCTACAATGGTGCGGAAGGTGGCAGCGGCTTCCTCCAGCGGAATTTCGATGTCGGGGCGGTAGCTTGCGCCAAGGGGGCCGAGAGAGGCGGCGATGCGGCCAGATCCGTGCGCATCGCGGGCTTCCGTGGCTTGGCTCATTGCTGTGTCGAGCAGTTGGAGGTGTTCATGCTCTAGGCCGACGCGCTCGAGCCTGTCAACGTGGACGGCGTAGCTGTTGGCGGTCGCGATGGTGGCACCAACATTGAAGTAGTCGGAGTGAACAGTACCGACGATGTCGGGCTTTTCCAACATCACCGAGGTTGACCAAAGTGGTGTTGGCTTGTCGCCTGCGCGTTTGACAATTTCCTGGCCGATGGAGCCGTCGAGGAGCGTTATGTCTGCCATGAGAGTGCCTTTACTGCGAGTCGTACGATTATTTTGTGTGGAATGTAGACGAGGGCGAGGTAAGTGCGCCCTGTCCAGTGGTTGAACCAGATCGAGGTTGTCAGGCGCGTGTCTGTTCCTGTTCTCTCGGTGAGAATGGTGAAGGTGAGGTGTTTGTCGTGGATGCCGACTTCGTAAGCTTCGGGTGTTTCCTGCAAGACGGGAAGCGCCAGCATCAGCTCTTCCTCGCGGCCTTCGATGCGCGTTTTGAGGCCGAACAGTTGCACTGCCTTGTTGCGCGCCGCAAGCGCCCAGCCGACCCATGCGGGAAGGCGGCGAAAGCCCGTTTCATAGGCGTCGCGGGCCGTTGTGATCTGTGCGTCAGTCGGGCCTGCGTAACTGTCTTGCCAGTCGGGGTGTGTGCTGGGCCTGATCATGCGCGGATGCGTTCGTTGGCGGCATCCCAGAGGGGCTGGTCTTCCTCAACGCGGGCTTTGACGCGGGTGCCGTAGATGTCGACTTCCAGCTCGGTGCCAGTGACGGCCAGATCGGCTCTGATCATGCCCAAAGCGATTGATTTGTTGATGCGATAACCCCAGCCACCTGATGTGGTTTCGCCGACAATTTCGCCGTTCGCGTAGATGCAGGACATGTAAGGCGCGTCAGTGTCAGGCGCGTCAACTGTAAGGGTGACGAAGCGCTTTTTGCTGCCTTGCTGCTTTTCTGAATGTAGCGCTGCCTTTCCGGGGAAATCTTGCGGTTTGTCGAGTTTTACGAAGCGGTCAAGCCCGCCTTCGAACATTGAGTAGTCTGTCGATAGATCGCCCTTCCACGCCCGGTAGCCTTTCTCTAGGCGCAAGCTGTTGAGGGCATACATGCCGAAGGGTTTGGCCCCTGCCGTGATGATTGCGTCATAGATGACGGGCATGTGTGCGTTGGCGGCGTGGACCTCCCAGCCGAGCTCGCCTGCGAAGGAAACCCGCGCTAATGCGCAAGGCTGCCCAGCGACTGTTGCGCCTTGGTGCGACAGCCATGGCAGCGAGAGATCAGCCTCTGCGCCAACGCTTTCAAGCAGCTCGCGCGCTTTGGGGCCGGTGACGATTAGCGTGTCATACTCGGTGGAGTGGTCTGTCAGGGTCAGACCACCGGGGAGGCGCTGTGCGAGCAGCTCATAGTCGTGCCATTGCGCGGTTGCGGCGGTGATGAGCGTAAAGACATCTTCGTCGTGGCGCAGGCACGACATTTCTGTGAGGATGCGGCCTCGGGTGTCGGCGAAATACATCAGGTTCATCCGGCCGACTTTGGGCAACGCACCGGTGATCTGCTCGCGCAGGAACTCGGCAGCGCCCGCGCCTGAAAGGTTGAAGCGCGAGAAGCCCGGCAAGTTGAGCACGCCGACGTTGTCGCGTACGGCTTCGCACTCTTCTTTCACGCGCTGCGCCCATGGGCCTGAGCGGCCCCAGGTGTGGGTGCTTGCTTCTGATGTGTCGTCGCCTTCCTGCGCATACCAGTTGGCGCGCTCCCAGCCGTTGTAGGCGCCCATGATGCCTCCCAATGCTTTGACACGGTCGTGCACGGGCGAAAGCCTTTTGTCGCGCGCGGCGGGCCATTCATGGTGCGGGAAGTGCATGGCGTATTCGTTGCCGTAAACTTCCATGCCTTTCTTGTTGCAGTAGTCCTGGTCTGTGTAGTCGGTGTAGCGGCGCGGGTCGACGGCCCACATGTCCCATTCTGTGCTGCCATCGACGATCCACTCAGCCATGACTTTGCCGGCTCCGCCGCCTTGGGCGATGCCGAAGGTAAAGACGCAGTTCTCAAACGCGTTCTTCACGCCGGGCATCGGGCCGATCAGGGGCAAGCCGTCGGGCGCGTAGGGAATCGGACCGTTGATGACGCTGCTCACACCTGATGTTGCCATCAGCGGTACGCGTTCCATGGCGTCGGTGACGATGTCTTCGATGCGGTCAAGGTCATCCTGCCAGAGCTGGAAAGAGAAATCGTCGGGCATGGCGTCGCTGGCATCTGTCCAGTGCGACTTGCAGTTTGGCTCGTAGGGGCCGAGGTTGTAGCCACCCTTTTCCTGTCGCAGGTAGTAAGAGACGTCGACGTCGCGGATGAGGGGCAGTTTGGTGCCGTTCTCTTTTGACCATGCTTCGATTTCGGGGATCTGCTCCGTGAGCAAATACTGGTGCTCCATCACCATCATCGGGACGGTACGCCCGCCGTAAGGCTTGAACCATTCGCCGACGCGCTGGGCATAGTAGCCTGCGGCGTTGACGACATAATCGCAGGCGATATCGCCCTTCTCGGTGTGGACGATCCAGCTGTCGTCGGGCTGTTGTGTGACGCCTGTTGCGGGGCAGAACCGAAGGATTTTTGCACCCATGTCACGCGCGCCTTTGGCCAGCGCTTGGGTAAGTTGGGCTGGGTCAATGTCGCCATCTGAGGGGTCAAATAGCACGCCGAGCAAGTCGTGCGTTTCAAGGAACGGGTAGTGCTCTTTTGCTTGCTCAGGTGTCCACATTTCCATCTTGATGCCTTGGTAGCGGCCCATCGACATGGCGCGCTGAAACTCCTGCATCCGCTCCTTGGTGTGCGCGAGGCGGATCGAGCCTGTTTGGTGGTAGTTCATCGGGTAGTCGACTTCTTCGCCAAGGCGCGCGTAAAGCTCTGTCGAGTAGCGCTGCATGTTCATGATCGACCATGAGGTGCTGAATGTCGGGACGTTGCCCGCGGCGTGCCATGTGGAGCCAGCTGTCAGCTCGTTCTTTTCGAGCAGCACGCAGTCTGCCCAGCCTTTTTGGGCGAGGTGATAGAGGGTTGAGCAGCCAACGACACCGCCGCCGATGACAACGACACGAGCTTTGCTTGGAATATCAGACATGAGGTATTACTCCCAGATGAGGCGAACAGCGAGGCCGCCGAAGATGATGGATGTGAATTTGCCTAGGGCCGCGCCGTAGCGAGACAGTTGAGCACGCGCGAGGCCCGCGGCTGCACCGAAAGCTCCGGTGATGAGAATTCCGGTTGTGTTGAAGATCAGACCGAGGATCAGCATTTGCTGCCAAACGGGGCCCGCGGCCTGGTCTGTGAATTGTGGTAGGAACGCGAGGATAAAGAGCGCGACTTTGGGGTTGAACAGGTTGGTCAGAAAACCACGTTTTAGCGCAGTGTAGAGACTGGCTTCACCCTGCGCATCGGCGAGAGACCCCGCGCTGCGCCACGTCTTTACCGCGAGATAGGCAAGATAGGCTGCACCCAGATAGCGCACAATATCATAGCCGTGCGGCAAGGCGAGAAGCGCTGCGGAAAGGCCGAGCACTGCCAGTGCCACGTGAACCAGCGAACCAAGTGAAATGCCGATAGCAGCCGCGATGCCCGCCCTTGGCCCGCCTGAGACGCCCGACGCCGTTGCAAAGGCTACATCGGCACCCGGTGTGAGGTTGAGCAAGATGCCAGCGCTTGTGAAAGCGGCGATCGTGGCAGGGTTCATGGCAAAAAGCGTTTCCAACATGAGCTAACCTTTCTGCGGTAGGTTGTCGGCGATGGTGTAGTAGTCGCCTTTTTCTGTGGTAAAGATGTGCTTCTCGAGTGACAGGCCTGTCGGGTTTGAGACGCTCCCGAGAGAGAAACTGGTGGTGTCTTCGCCATTAGCCTCCCAAAACAGGAAGCTGCCGCATTCGGGGCAAAAGCCGCGGCGCGCCTTTGCGCTGCTGGCAAACCATTTGACGGGGCCGGAAATGAGCAACTCGGAACGTGGCACATAGGCTGACGACCAGATGCCTCCTGACTGCGCGCGGCACTGGTTGCAGTGGCACATGCTCAGCCCTTGCGGGGTTGCCAAGGTTTCAAAAGTGCATGCGCCGCAAAGGCATGAGCCTTGTGTCATGTCAGCCTCCCAGACGATGTGCCGAGAGCTATTCCGTAGATGATAAAACAGATGCCCATGATGCGGCGGAACCATGCGCCCATGACAGCGCCCAGAGCGAGTTTTCCGAGCCCTGCGCCGAGGGCCGTATAGCCGCAATAGCTTAGCGTTGTGAGCGTGAGTGCTGTTGGGAAGATCACCCACATTTGCTCGGCGATGGGCGTGGTCGGGTCAACGAACTGGCTGAAGGCTGCGAGGTAGCCCGCGACAGACTTCGGGTTGATCGTGGCGATCGCAAAAGCGCGCCAGTAGGTGGACTTGCCGGTTTGCCTCTCGGTTTTGATCGGCTTGTGGGCCGTCAGTATCGAGCGCAGGCCAAGGTAAATCAGGAAAGCCGCACCAAGGAATTTCATGGCTTGGAAGGCGGAGGGGGAGGCGGCTATCAGCGCGGTGACACCAAGTGCCGAGAGTGTCAGAAACAGCGTCGCTTGTGTGAGAATGCCCGCGACAGCTGGCAGGGTGCGCAGAAAGCCAAGTTGCATGCCTGTCTGAATGCAGTTTACAGCGTTTGGCCCCGGTGTGGTGACGAACACCACCCAGAAAAGCGCAAATATTGTCCAGGCTTCGAAGCTCATATCAATTCACCTGCTAATACACGGGCGGGGCGATCACCCAGATCGCAACGGCGGGGTCGCTGTAGGGGTTGATCCACTCGAAAGGCTCGCCTCGAATGCGAAAGCTGTCGCCGGGGTGAATTGTGAAGGCTTTGCCGCCAATCACGAGGTCAAGCTTGCCTGAGAGAAGGTAGCCCACCTCCTGGGTTGGTCGCGTGACGACTTCGCCGATGCGCGACCCTGGCTCGAAGGTTGAGTGAACCATCTCGAAATCATCGGTGAGGTCGGGGGAAAGAAGCTCTTCGACAAGGCCCGCCTCGCCTGAGCCGATGGCGCGGCGAGTTGTTTTGCGCACGACATATCCAGACTCGCGGGCTAAGGCAGGCTCGTGGCTGAAGAGCATCGAAACAGAGACGCCCAGTGTTGCAGCCATGTGGCGCAGGTCGGTGATCGAGGGTTCGGAAAGGTCACGTTCAACCTGACTGAGCCAACCGACAGAGCGGCCCAGATTGTCAGCCATGTCGGCAAGCGTCAGGCCGCGCGCTTTGCGCAATGCCCGCAGGTCTGCTCCGAGTGTGGGCGATGTTCTGGCGGAGAGTTCCATATGATTCTCGTGAAAAACGTTGCTTCTTTTTCACGATGCATCAGGGAAATGAAATTTCAAAGAGAAATTTCACGGCGCCTTAAACTTTGCTGAAAACTTCCGACAAGATGGCCGCGAGTGCGTCGGCGTCTTCTTGTGAGAAAGCTGCGGGTTGGTCACTGTCGATGTCAAAAACGGCGATAACTTTGCCGGCTTTGTTGAACACCGGCAGAACCAGTTCCGAGCGTGTGCTGGAGGCGCAGGCGATATGGCCCTCAAAGGCCTCGACGTCATCAACAAGTTGAACCTCTCCGGTGCGCGCCGCTGCGCCGCAGACCCCGCGAGAGAACGGGATTTGCAGGCAACCGTGCCCGCCTTGGTAGGGGCCGATCTTGAGCAAATCAGGCTCTGTTACACGGTAAAACCCTGTCCAGTCGAACCTGCTGTCAGCATGGTGAACCTCGCAGGCGAGGGTGGCCATGAGCGCGACTTCGTCTGTTTCACCTGTGGTGAGCGAGGCGATGGTCTTGGCGAGTGAGGCGTAGTTTGCATACATGGCGCGGCTTTCAGTGGGGCAGGACTGGGGCGCTGCCCCAGACCCCGGGATATTTAGAAAGACAAGTAAAGTCAGACGCGCTCGATCGCGATGGCTGTGCCTTCACCGCCGCCGATGCATATGGCTGCGACGCCGCGTTTGAGGCCGCGCTTTTCGAGGGCATTTAACAGCGTAACGATGATGCGGGTGCCTGAGGCGCCGATCGGGTGGCCAAGCGCGCATGCGCCGCCATTGACGTTCATCTTGTCTCGCGAGATTCCCATTTCGTGCATGAAGGCCATGGGCACGACTGCGAAAGCTTCATTGACTTCCCAGAGGTCAACGTCGGAGACGTTCCAGCCGATGTTTTTGAGCAGCTTTTGCGCGGCTGGAATCGGCGCTGTCGCAAACCAGCCGGGCGCTTGTGCATGGCTGGTGTGGCCGACAACGCGTGCACGGACGTTAAGGCCCTGCGCCTTCGCGGCCTCTTCGGAGGCAAGAACGAGGGCCGCTGCGCCGTCGGAAATGGATGAGGCGTTGGCGGCGGTTACCGTGCCACCGTCGCGGAAGGCGGGCTTGAGTGTCGGGATTTTTTCGGGGCGCGCTTTGGCGGGTTGTTCGTCTTCTGAAACAACAATGTCGCCCTTGCGGGATGTGAGTGTGACAGGGGCTACTTCCCCGTCAAATGCGCCTGAGTGGATCGCTTCGAGCGCACCGTTGAGCGAGCCGATGGCGTAGTCGTCTTGTGCTTCACGGGTGAACTGGAACTTTTCGGCGCAGTCTTCTGCGAATGTTCCCATAAGGCGGCCCTTGTCGTAGGCGTCTTCCAGACCATCGAGGAACATATGATCGAGCACCTTCTGGTGGCCGATTCGAGCACCGCTGCGCATTTTCGCGAGCAGGTATGGCGCGTTTGACATTGATTCCATACCGCCTGTGACCATCGTGTCGGCGTGGCCGAGAGCGATCTGGTCAACGCCCATCATTGTTGTCTTCATGCCGGAGCCGCACATTTTGTTGACAGTCGTGGCTGGTACTTCTTCGCCCAGCCCGCCGGCGAAGCCAGCTTGGCGCGCGGGTGCCTGGCCTTGGCCTGCTGGCAAAACGCAGCCCATCAGGAGTTCATCGACCGTTTTGGCGCCTGCATTCGCAAGGGCTGCCTTGATGGCCGCGCCGCCAAGTGTGGAGGCTGGCACGCCGTCAAAGACCCCTTGAAAGCCGCCCATTGGGGTGCGCGCCGCACCTGCGATAACCACCTGTTTCATTTCGAAGTCCTTTCAATTGTCTGTATCTGCATACCGAATAGAAAGGTTTGCGGTCTAGTCTTTGCGGTGAGGCAAGTATTTCTACGGTAGCGGAGCAGAGTATGGATTTTAGCTGTAACGAAACAAGCGACGTCTTGTTTGTAAAGGTGGAGGCAGAGCGCATTGACGCCGCTGCTGCGATTTCTTTCAAGGAGAGCATGCGGGAAATTACCGGAAAAAGCGCGGCCAGTCATGTTGTTCTCGACTTGAGCAAGGTGGGTTTTATCGACTCCAGCGGGTTGGGCGCGATCGTAGCTGTTATGAAGCTGATGGGCGGCACAACGCGGCTTGATTTGGCAGGCTTGACGCCAACTGTCGACAAGGTTTTCCGCCTGACGCGCATGGATTCTATTTTCACGATCTATGAGCAACCTGAAGATGTTGAAAAGATCTACAAAGTAGGCTGAAGGCGGAGATATTCTTTGCCAATAGGTGATCGACAAATGCTGAATAAGCTGCAGTTTTCCATTGATTTTCCGAGCAGCGACATGTCGGTGAGAAATGCGCTTGAGCAAATTAAACAAAGCCTATCCCCTCTTGATCTGAGCATGGATGATATGGCCTCTGTTGAAGTTGTGCTGGGCGAAGTTCTGAACAATGTCGTGGAGCACGCCTATGGGCAGAGCCTTGACGGAGCGATCGTTCTGTCATGCGTGCGCAAAAACCATATGCTGCGATTCTGTGTTGAAGACGAAGGCAAAAGCTTGCCAAACGGCCGGCTTCCTATGGGTGACTTGCCAAATCTCGACGTGCCACTTCAAGCGATTCCCGAAGGGGGGTTTGGCTGGTATCTGGTCCGAAATCTGTCCTTTGACTTGAGTTACAAGCGAATAGGACAACGCAATGTTCTGGCCTTTTCCATTCCCTTTGAGGGAAACGGTTAGTACCTGAATATTTGGACGATGTTCTTGAAATTGCCCCAATTGCCCCGAAACTTTGCCTGATTCAAATGCGAAACAGAACGGGTAGCTGCATATAGCTTCCCTCGGCGCTGCGCGTTAACAGCCCCCACCCAGTGTGCGGCGTCGAGGCTTACTACTCTCCTGAAAACTGAATTCCGAATTTGCATTGGCAAGCTTCAGTGCGCCGCATAGTCTTTGTCCGAATACCTTTAGGGAGAGACATATGCGCGATTTTCATTTTCCGGGGCGCTCGCCTGTCCTGGCAAGCAATGGCATGTGCGCGACATCGCACCCTTTGGCAGCGAAAGTCGCCGTTGATATCATGGAGCGCGGCGGGAACGCTATGGACGCGGCCTTAGCAGGCGCTGTTCTGCTCGGGATTTGCGAGCCGCAGATGACAGGTCTTGGCGGCGATTGCTTTGTGTTATTTCAAACCAAAGACGGCGGAGAGATAAAAGCGCTGAATGGCTCAGGCCGCGCCCCTGCTGCTGCCAACCTGGACGCTTTGCGAGCACGCGGAGACAAGACGGTGTCATTGCGTGGACCTGAAGCCGTGACCATACCGACAGCTGTGGAAGCGTTTTGCAAACTTTCTGACGAGTATGGAAAGCTTGGGCTTGATGCCGTTCTCGCCCCTGCTATCCGTTATGCAGAGGAAGGCGTGCCGGTTGCACCGCGCGTTGCGTTTGACTGGCCGGAGGCGGCCAAGGCTTTGCAAGGGCACGGAAAAAAGCACTATTTGCTAAACGGCAAACCAGCGGAAGTTGGTCAGATATTTCGCGCGCCGGGGCAAGCTGAGGTTTTGCGCAAAATCGCCAAAGAGGGCCGCGCGGGCTTTTATGAGGGTGAAGTTGCCGAAGACATGGTGGCGGCGCTGCGCGAGGTGGCCGGTGTGCATACCGCGGAAGACTTTGCCGCAGCGGAGTGCTTTTACACTAACCCGATCGGCGCGGCTTACAAGGGTGTTGACCTGCTCGAGCATCCGCCGAATGGCCAAGGCGCAACCGCTAACCTGATGCTGAATATTTTGGCCGAGTTCGACATTGCAAGCATGGATCCGCTCGGCGCCGAGCGTGCGCATATAGAGGCGGAAGCCGCGAAACTTGCTTATGATGCACGCAACCGATTCATCGCAGATCCGGATATGACAACGCAGCTTGAGCACATGCTCTCGCCGGAAACGGCGAAGGGTTTGGCGGCCCTAATAGACCCTAATAAGGCGATGTCGGTTGCTAGCCTTCTTAGTGAGGCTGTTCACAAAGACACCGTTTATATCACGGTTGTCGACAAAGACCGGATGGCCGTGAGCTTGATCTACTCGATCTTCCATGGCTTTGGCTCGGGCATCGCGAGTGAGAAGTTCGGGCTGCTTTTGCAAAACCGCGGAGCTGGTTTTGTGCTCGATGCGTCGCACCCAAATGCCTATGGGCCGAACAAGCGACCGATGCACACGATCATCCCCGGGATGTTGGCGCAGAGTGGTCGCGCCGTGATGCCATTTGGTGTGATGGGGGGTGCCTATCAGCCGAATGGGCATGCGCGATTTGTTAGCAATATGCAAGATTTTGGCATGGATGCGCAGGATGCGATTGATGCGCCGCGGTGCTTTGCGGACAAGGGTGAATTGGCCGTCGAGAAAGGCTACTCGGACACGGTGCGAGCGGAGTTGGCCGAGTTGGGCCATAACGTTGTCGTGCCTGACGGGCCAATCGGCGGCGCGCAGGCGATCAAGATCAGAGACGATGGCGTGCTGGAAGGCGCGTCTGACCCGCGCAAAGACGGCGCAGCGATAGGATATTAGAGATGGCGATTACACCGGTAAAAGACCTCGTGATGCAGGCGAAAGCAGAGATCGAGACCCTGTCGCGCGACGAGACGTGGCGGCTTGCGCAGGCGGGGGAAGCGCTTGTCGTTGATATTCGCGATCCACGGGAGCTTGAGCGGGAAGGGCGCTTTCCCGGCGCGTACCGTGCGCCTCGCGGTATGCTTGAATTTTGGTTTGATCCTGCGAGCCCCTACCATAAGGAAGCGCTGGCGACGGATAAGAAGATTGTCCTGTTTTGCGCAGGGGCTTGGCGCTCGTCGCTTGCGGCCAAGGCTTTGCAAGACATGGGGGCAGAAAATATCGCGGAAATGGAAGGCGGTTTTAAGGCCTGGAAAGAAGACGGGCGGCCTGTTGAGGCTTGAGTTCGAATTTTGCTGACGCAAAATCCGACCAATTGGGGGCCAGCCCCCTAGTCACAAACTAGTTTGTGACATCCCCCGGGACGTTTTCAAAGAGAAGAAGAGTGCTGCGCGGTTAGGAAGCGTGACTAGCTTAGTTGAGCTGGAAGTGCAGCGGGTAGTGGCCGTCTTCAAACGGGCCGAACAAGTCGGGGATGTCCGGGTGATCGACGGGTTGGCCTGAGTAGTCTGCGATCAGGTTCTGCTCGGAGACATAGGCCACGTAGTAGCTTTGATCGTTCTCTGCGAGTAGGTGATAGAAGGGCTGCTCCTTGCGTGGGCGGCTGTCTTCGGGGATCGCTGCGTACCATTCATCGGTGTTTGAAAACTGGGGATCAACGTCAAAAACCACACCGCGAAAGGGATGTTTCTTGTGCTTGACCACTTGGCCGAGATGATATTTTGCGCGTGTTCTGATCATAGTTCCAATCGCCCCTATGGAAGTATTCTTACGCTTTCGGTTCGCGAATGTCTATTTTTCGCGCCAATTTTACAGGAAACACTCTGTGAAGCATGAGCCAACAGTTTGTCAAACCACAATGGCGGGAAAACACGCAGGAAAGTGCTCATGACGCGCAATTGTGATTTTGTATTGAGCAAAAGTCAGTTAGAATGCTGACAAAATAATGGTGCTAAAAATTGCACAGAATTGCGAGGGGCAGATGAGCAGAATCCTTTGCGCTATGATGGTTGTAACACTTCTTGCCAGTTGTGGCGGAGGTGGAAGAGGGCAGTATTCAGACGCACCACGCGAGCTGGACAATGCCTGTGCTATCCTCAAAGAGCGCCCAAAATTTGTAAGCGCGTTTCGCGCGGCCGAGCGCAAATGGAACGTGCCTGTGCATGTTCTGATGGCGACACTCTACCAAGAGAGCAAGTTCAAGTCTGAGGCGCGCCCACCGTTTCGCTATACGCTGAGCGTTATTCCTATGGGCCGCCAGTCAAGCGCCTATGGCTACAGCCAAGCGCTTGATGGAACGTGGGACGAGTATAGGCAAAAGACTGGTAGCTATGGGGCCAAGCGCAACAACATTCGCGATGCTGCTGACTTCATGGGTTATTACATGAACATCACCCGCGAGCGAAACGGGGTGAGCCTGACGGATGCGCGCAACCAGTATCTTGCTTATCACGACGGGCACACCGGCTTTGCGCGTGGAACTTACAGAAGTAAGGCCTGGTTGATGCGGGTGGCTGGCGAAGTTGGCCAGCGCTCGGAAATGTACAAAGCGCAGCTTTCGGGTTGCCGCGCTTTGAGACGTTTCTAGGCGGGTTAGCGCCCGCCGCGCTGCTGTGTGTTGAGCGCGATGTCGAACAACCTGTTCGGGATGCCAAGGCCCTTTGTCAGCTCGCCCAGAACAACCGTTGTGCTTGAACCGGAATCATCGTTGATGATCCATTGGCGCAGCTCGGTTGGGCCTGATGTGAACTTCAGCTGGATGTTGCCATACTCGGGGTGAGCCGGGTCTTGTGCTGTGATGGTTGTTGCGGTGCCGTCATAGCTGTGGCCGACAACCATGTTGGCACTTGCGAGGTTCACATTGCGCGCAAGGATGATCGACAGAGGCGTTTTCCCGAGCGGGTAGGTTTCGGGGCCCTGATTTGTCTTGGGGTCATATATCGCCACGGTGTTTGAGCTTGCCAGCACCAGTGTCTTTTCCGGCGGGTTATACTCGAAGCGGATCTTGCCCGGACGTTTGATGTAGATCGTGCCGGTGGCGATTGTGCCGTCGTCGTTGATCTGCGTGAACGCGCCCTTGGCAGTTTTCATGGCGTTCAGGTATTTAGACAAGGCGTTCAGCGACAGCTTTTCAGCTGAGGCAGGGGCGGCGAGGGCTATGGCGAGAACAGGCGCCAAGAAGATGTGTTTTAGTTTCATGCTCGATACCTAAGTTGCGACGCGCAGTTTTGCACGTATCCTTTAGGAGAAAATAAGCAAAGGCCGGCTGATATGCGATATCAACCGGCCTTTTAGGGCGAAAAACCGCCTTAGTGCTGTTCCGGAACCAGAATTTCGCGTTTGCCGACGTGGTTGGCGGCCGAGATCAGGCCCTCTTCTTCCATCTGCTCGACAAGCTTCGCGGCTTTGTTGTAGCCGATCGAAAGTTTGCGTTGGATGTAGGAAGTTGAGCATTTGCGATCTTTGATCACGATCGCAACGGCCTCGTCATACTGCGCATCTTCGCTGTCGGTGTTGCCGCCAAGGCCTAGCACGGCGTCGATGTTGCCTGCGTTGTCATCCGGTGGGCCTTGAACAACGCCAGACACATACTCGGGCGGGCCGTAAGCCTTGAGGTGGTTAACGATCTCTTCGACTTCTTCGTCAGAGACAAACGGGCCGTGGCAACGGGTTATCTTTGCGCCGCCCGCCATATAAAGCATGTCGCCCATGCCCAGCAGTTGTTCGGCGCCCATTTCGCCGAGAATTGTCCGGCTGTCGATTTTCGAGGTGACCTGAAAAGAAATCCGCGTTGGGAAGTTGGCCTTGATCGTGCCGGTGATCACGTCAACAGAGGGCCGCTGTGTGGCCATGATAATGTGGATCCCTGAGGCACGCGCCATCTGCGCGAGGCGCTGGATGCAGGCTTCGATCTCTTTGCCAGCGACCATCATCAAATCGGCCATTTCGTCAACGATGACGACGATATAGGGCATTTTCTCAGGCATGATCTCTTCGGTTTCAAACACCGGTTCTCCGGTGTCATCGTCAAAGCCGGTTTGAACGGTGCGCGAGAATGTTTCGTTCTTGGCAAGTGCGTCAGCAACGCGGCTGTTGTAGCCGTCGATATTGCGAACGCCCATTTTTGACATCTTGCGGTAGCGCTCTTCCATTTCGCCGACTGTCCACTTGAGGGCCACAACCGCCTTTTTAGGGTCTGTTACCACGGGGGATAGCAGGTGCGGGATGCCGTCATAAACGGAGAGTTCAAGCATCTTCGGATCGATCATG
This sequence comes from uncultured Lentibacter sp., assembly GCA_947497495.1. GTDB lineage: Bacteria > Pseudomonadota > Alphaproteobacteria > Rhodobacterales > Rhodobacteraceae > Lentibacter. The sequence goes on along the minus strand of CANMGT010000001.1, from coordinate 655,989 downwards.
ATCATCCGGCATTCTTCAGGCGTAAGCTTGTAGAGCAGCGAGAGGATCATGGTGTTGATCGCGACAGATTTGCCAGAGCCGGTTGTCCCCGCGATCAGCAGGTGAGGCATTTTCGCGAGGTTGGCAACGATGGGGTCACCGCCGATATCTTTGCCAAGGGCGAGGGGCAGCTTATGGTTGCCATCGCCAAAATCGCGGCCAGACAGGATCTCGCGGAAGTTAACCATCTCGCGGTTGTCATTGGGCAGTTCGATGCCGATGACAGAGCGGCCAGGAACCGTGCTGACACGTGCCGAGAGCGCGGACATTGAGCGCGCGATGTCGTCAGACAGGCCGATAACGCGGCTTGCCTTGAGGCCCGGCGCGGGCTCAAGCTCATACATCGTGACAACAGGGCCGGGGCGGACAGAAACAATCTCGCCTTTGACGCCGTAGTCATCAAGCACAACTTCAAGCATGCGCGCGTTCTCTTCGAGGGCCTCGTCTGACAGCTGGTGGCGCTCGATCGCGACTGAGTCCGAAAGCAGGCTCAGCGGCGGAAGCTCGTAAGTCGAGCGTTTCTCGTCAAACTTGAAGGCTGGTTGGGCTTCAGCCTTGGCGCGGGCTGAAACCTGCGTTGGCTTCTTGGGTGTGTGCTGTACAACCTTCTTGGGCTCGGGCACGGGAATGGCCATAGGCCGCGGTGCAGGTTGAGGTGCGGCCTCTTGCTCATAGTGCTGTGCAAACGGCTCTTCGATGAGCGCGTCTTCCTCCTCGACATAGGCCATCGGGGCTTCTGCGGTGAGGTACGGCTCGGGCGCATACATGCTGTGGCCGGTGAGCTGTGGCTCAGGCGGCAGATCGGCGTTGGGGGCTGTGTGAAGCACCAGCGGGTCGGGGCCGCGGCCACGGCCTTTTGTGAGCGGTGCAACGCTTTCTGCCATAACAGCAGGGTTTGCGCGCACGCGTGATTTGATCACATCGGCGATCTTGGCTTTGATGCGGTCGTCAGAGGGGCCGTGCTCGGCTGTATAGGCGTCAAAGTGCGGCTCGCTTTCGACGAGTTCATTTTCCGGCATCTCGACAGGTTCGGGCTCTGCGCGGCGGATGAGGCCGGGCATACGCGCAAGCAAGCTTGGCTTTTCGGCTGTGAGAGGCGGCTCTTGGTGGTGTGCGTGGGCGCCTTGCTCTTCGTTTTGCAGCACTTGAACGTCTTGCATTGCAGCCCAATCGGCGGCTTCGGCACGCTCGATAGCACGCGCTTCGCGACGGCTCTTGTTGCGCTCTTGCATTGTGCCGGCGGCGGCAACGGCGCCCGTGGCTGTGCGGCCAATCAATGTCATCAAGGTTGCGTAGACCATGATCGTACCGATCATCAGAAAGCGCGCGATGTAGCGAAGCTCTGGGCGGGTGAACCCGAGAATGAAGGCTCCGAGCGCGAGCACGCCAACGCCAAGCAGAACCGAGATCACTTTTAGGCCGAAAGTGGCGTTGACAGGCAGGAGGCTGAGGAGGCTTCCGAGCACGGTGTCGCCGAACAGGCCGCCGAGGCCAAAGCTGTGTGTCCATTCCGCGCCCGGAACGAGCGTTGATGCGTAGATCGCCAGGAGGGCTATCCAGATCGGCGCGAAGATCAGGCGGCCGACAGCCCGCTGTTCACCACGGTGAAAGGCAAAGCGAACGCCCCAGGCTGCGAGCGCAATCGCGATGCCCCAGCTGCCCCAGCCGACGATCATAAACAGAGGTGCGGCGACAGAGGCCCCGAGGCTTCCAAGCCAGTTTTGCACAGGTGCGTCTGTGGCGGAAAGCCAAGACGGATCGGACGGGGTGTAGGACGCGATCATCGCGGCGGCGGCGGCGGCCACCACAAGAAGAGCGATACCGATCAGCTCTTTACCGCGCTTTTCGATCGCTTGCGCCATGTTGCTGTCAAGAAGCGGGTCACGCCCGCGCGCCTGATATGCCATGTTTTACCTCGTCCTCAGTTTTGAATGCAGTTTTTGAGAGCCATTAGGCCCTGCTGCACGTCTTGTTTTGGGGCCACTAGCGCGACCCGGATGTATGATTTGCCGGGGTTTTTCCCGTCAACGTCTCGGCTTAGGTAGGCGCCGGGCAAGACCCGCACACCTGTTTGTTTCCACAATTTTAGCGCTGCCTCTTCGCCGTCTTTGACGGGGAGCCAAAGGAAAAAGCCAGCCTCGGGGCTGGTGTAGCCTTCAAAGTCGGCCAGTACCTTGTCGGCGATGGCGTATTTTTCCTGATAGAGGCGGCGGTTCTCAACGACATGCTCTTCGTCACCCCACGCGCGGGCGGCGACAGCTTGCAGGGGCGTCGGCAGAGGCGCGCCTGCAAAGTTGCGCAACTGCTTGAGCCGAGCGATGCTCTCTGGTCCACCAGCCGCAAAGCCCGAACGCAGGCCCGGCAAGTTGGAGCGTTTTGACAGCGAGTGAAAGATCACAACGCGCTCGGGGCTTGCGCCCATTTCGCGGGCCACTTCCAGCGCGCTGAGCGGCGGCGTATCGCGGTAAATTTCCGAGTAGCATTCGTCGGAGAAGATCTGGAAATCAAACTGCTCGGCGAGCGTGATCAAATCGCGGAGATATTCGCGCGATGCCACAGCGCCCTGCGGGTTTGATGGAGAGCAGATGAAGGCTGCGGCTGTTTTCTTCAGAATATCCGTGGGCAAGCCGGCAAAGTCGGGCAAGTAGCCTGTGCGGCGCGTGGCAGGTGCGAAGATCGGGCGCGCGCCAACGGAAGCCGCGCCAACGGCGTAGACTTGGTAAAACGGGTTGGGCATCAGAATGTTGGGCGTGTCGCCATTTTTCTGCTCGGGGACAAGCGCCATGCAAGCGTTGTAGAGCCCTTCGCGGGTGCCGTTGAGCGAGATAATCTGCGAGGCAGCATCTGTTTTCACATCAAAACGCCGCGCGAGCCAGCCAGAAATCGCTGTGAGTAGAGCTTCGCTACCATCATTGGGCGGATAGCTGTTGAAGCCGGAAATATGCGCAGCAAGTTCTTCGCCAACCCAAGCCGGAAAGGCGTGCTTTGGCTCGCCAATCGTCATGTGCACAGGCTCACCACCTGCTTGGTGATGATCCAATAGCGCACGCAAACGCGGGAACGCATAGGCCGGAAGGTTCGAAAACCGCTCGGGAAACATACTAATACTGCCTCAAATGCGGGGTCATTAACGCCCCGTTTGAAACCAAATTACTCAAGGCTTAGCTGCTCGTCCAGAAAAACTACGCAGATTCAGGCAATTGTGGCATTTAGGCCAATGTTCAAGACAGGGCTGTTTCTACAGCAGCGGCGACGCGCAGCAGCTTTTCCTCGCCAAAGGGTGTGCCCATGAGGGTGATGCCGCAACTCGGGACGCCGGTTGGCAAGGTGATGGCGGACAGGCCGAGCACATTGCCGATGCGGGTGTTTCGCAGCGCGAGGAGGTTTTCTGTTACGTAGTAGTCGTGGTCAGACAGCAGGCGCTCGGTATTTGGCGGCAAAATCGGCGAGCTGGGGATCAGCACTGCGTCAAAGCCTGCAACGCGGGCGTTCCAAGTGGCTCGGGCCGTGTCGAGGGCTTGCCAAGCGGCGACATAATCAGGCGCTGAGAATTGCGCACCAGCGCGGAAGCGCGTGAGGATTTCTGCGAACATTTTCTCGGGAGCGGCCTCGATCACCTCTTTCCAAGTGCCGTAGGCTTCAGCTGTGAACAAGATCGCGGTTGGCGCCATTGCGTCGTTCACTTCGGGCGCTTTGATGTGTTCGACACTGGCACCTGCGGCTGCAAGGCGTTCGACAGCGCTTTGGAATGCGGCGTGCGGGGCATCTCGGATGTCGTCAAACGCGAGCGTGTCGAGCACGGCAAAGCGGCGGCCCTTAAGGCTTGCCCCTTTCAAGTCGGCGGGCTTGCCGCCTTCGAGAGCGGCGAGCATGAGGCTGGCATCTTCGACAGTACGACAGAGTGGGCCGACGGTGTCGAACTTGGCGCAGAGCGGCACAACGCCTTGCAGAGATACGCGTTCCGACGTTGTTTTGAGCCCGACCAAGTCGTTCCACGCAGAGGGGATACGCACAGACCCGCCCGTGTCAGAGCCGATGCCGCAGGGAGCAAGGCCAAAGGCAACCGAAGCCGCCGCGCCGGAGGACGAGCCACCAGAGACAGCGTCTGCGTCGTTCACGCAGGGCGGTGTTTCTGTCACGGGGTTCAGGCCCAGGCCTGAGAAGGCCAGCTCGCTCATGTGGGTTTTTCCAAGGCAGATAAGGCCTGCACTGGTGGCATTTTGTAGAACAAGCGCGTCTGTTTCTGGGACACGGCCTTCAAGCAAAGCCGAGCCTGCTTCTGTGGCCGTGCCTGCGGTGTCAAACAAGTCTTTCCAAGAGACAGGTACGCCGTCGAGCGGGCTACGGCGCAAGCCAAGTTTGGCGCGCTGCGAGGCGGCTTCGGCTTCGGCCATGGCGCGCTCTTCGGTCAGGCGGGCATAGATGCGGTGCTGCAGCGGGTGCGCTTTGATGGCGTCGAGATAGGTGCGTGTGAGGTCAACCGGATCGATCTTGCCAGCGGCGATTCCGCGGCCAAGATCACCCATGCTCATTGTCAGCCAGTCTTGCATTTGCTTCGCTTCCTTTCGCGCATTTGTTGTGAGGGTAGCGACACTGCGCAGCATGGACAATCCCGCAAAGGGCGGCATAGTGCGACTCATGGATTATGATAGCGATATAGCGATAGTGGGTGGCGGGCTGAACGGGCCTGTCTTGGCCTTGGCACTTGCGTCACGCGGGCGGCGCGTGCGCATTATGGATGCGCAGCCGGAAGCCGTTCGCAAGAATGCGGCCTTTGACGGGCGTGCCTATGCGCTGGCCCTAGCGTCTGTGCGGTTGCTTAAGCGACTTGGCGTTTGGGATGGTGTGGCGGAGCACGCGCAGGCCATGAGCGAGATCAAAGCAAGCGACGGGCGCGCGGGCGAAGGGCCTGCGCCGTTTTTCCTGCACTTTGAGCGCGGAGAGCTGGAAGAAGGGCCGATGGGCTACATGCTTGAAGACCGCTACCTGCGGCGCGCGTTGCTTGAGGCCGTCAGCACGCATGAACTTATTGAAACCGAGCAAGGCGAAGTTGTTGCGCAGGAAGTCACCGAGCAGAGCGCATGGTTGACGCTGGCCACGGGGGCTACACATAGCACGCGGCTCATTGTCGGTGCTGACGGGCGCGCAAGCGGAACAGCTGAACGCGCAGGCATCAAGCGCACAGGCTGGGACTATGGGCAAACAGCGCTTGTCTGCGCGATCAAGCATGAACTGCCACACAATGGTGTGGCGCAACAGTTTTTCATGCCGCAGGGCCCGCTGGCTATCTTGCCACTTCCCGGCAATCGCGTGTCTATCGTCTGGTCGGAAAGCACCCAGCGCGCGGCAGAGATCAACGCGCTGTCTGACGAAGACTATCTGCAGGTTTTGCGGCCGCGGTTTGGCGACTTTTTGGGCGAAATCGCGCTTGAGGGAAATCGCTTCGCTTACTCGCTCAAGCTGACAATCGCGAACCAGTTTGTCAGCGAGCGCGTCGCCCTTGTCGGTGATGCGGCACACGGGATGCACCCGATCGCGGGACAGGGCCTGAACGCGGGGCTGCGCGATGTCGCGGCACTGGCGCATGTCGTTGATCACGCAGAGCAAATCGGAGAAGATTTTGCGAGCTTGTTGGTTTTGCAGCGCTATCAAGAGTGGCGGCGGTTTGACACGGCAACGCTTGCTGCCGCGACAGATCTGTCCAACAAGCTGTTTTCAAACGACAACCCACTGTTGCGTCTGGGCCGTGACATTGGCATGGGTGTCGTGAACGCGCTGCCGGGTCTTAAACGCAACTTCATGCGCGAAGCCGCTGGCCTTACGGGTGAGCTGCCGGACCTGATGAAAGCCTGATCACTTCTTCTCTTTAGAAGTATCCCGGGGGAGTTTGAGGGGGCTGGCCCCCTCAGCTGGTCGGATTTCGCGAAGCGAAATTCGAATTCAAGGAACTTCGGAATCAATCGAGCTTGCGCGCTTCGTCCACCAACATCACAGGGATGCCGTCGCGGATCGGGAAAGCAAGGTGCGCGCCCTTGCTGACAAGCTCTTGGGCGTCTGCGACATATTCAAGGCGGCCTTGGGTGACGGGGCAAACAAGGGCTTCGAGCATACGTCGGTCAAAGGCCTGCGGGGGGGTGGTCTCGGTCATTGGATCAGATCCTCTGAATTGCCGCCGTGGAGGGCGAACTCGATTAGGGTTATCAGGGTTTCGCGGCGGGTCAAAAGCGAAGGGGCTTCGAGCAGCGCCTGTTTGTCTTCTGGCGCAAACTCAAGCAGCATCGAGAGCGAGTTGACCAGCAGTTCGTCTCCGGCTTCCTGCAACGTTTCCCAATCGGTGTTGAGGCCCTTGCTCGTAAAGTAGCGCTCGAGAAGCTCCAGAAACCGCGGGCGATCAAACGAAGGGTCGTGCTCTTCGGGGCCGGTGTCTTGCTCAAAGCTATCCCAGCTTACTTCTGCGCGGCGGTAGGGTGTGAAGCCCTCGACTTCACTCAATACGCGGTAGCGCGAGACGCCCGTGAGGGTGATCATATAGCGGCCATCATCGGTTTCGGTGAACTGCGTGATGCGGCCCGCGCAGCCGATTGTTGTCAGCGTGGTCTCCTCACGGCCCGGAATGCTGAGTGGCTGGATCATCCCGATCAGCCGCTCAGGCGTTTTGAGAACGTCATCCAGCATCGCGAGATAGCGCGGCTCGAATACATGCAAGGGCAAATTCGAGCGCGGCAGCAAAAGTGCCCCCGGTAGAGGGAAAACCGGGATCACTTCAGGCAGGGTCATGGGCTTCATAAGCGGCTTGCTCATAGGCTGATTATAACCTCGTTTTGGCGCTTAAACCAAGATCATTGAGCCAAGCTTGCGGCGCCCGTTGAGTGCGATAGCGTCTTGTGGCGGCAGCGCATCAAAGATGGTGAACAGCTGGGTTCTTGCTGCGCCGTCGTTCCACTCGCGATCACGGCGGAAAAGCTCAAGCAGTTGGTTTACGGCTTCTTCCACGTTGCCTGCTGCGTGGAGCGCATTGGCGTAGTCGTAGCGCGCCTGATGGTCGTCGGGGTTGGCTTCGACTTGTGCCTCAAGTTCGGCAACAGGGCCCGCATTCGCGGCTTGTTTGGCCAGCTCAAGCTGTGCGCGCGCGGCTTCAAGTTCGGGCGTTTCGCTGATTTCGGCAGGGGCACCGTTAAGGGCTGCTTCGGCTTGCTCGGTGTCACCCAAGGCAATGTAGGCGCGCACCAGGCCGCCGTAGGCTGCGGCGTTCATCGGGTCTTCCTCAAGGATCGCGGCGAAGGTTTGCGCTGCGTCGTCAGCCGCACCTTCGGCGAGCATTTCCTCGGCCGCTGTGATTGCTTCGTCAAGCCCGCCGCTTGTGTCGCCGCCTGCTGCTTCGATCATTTTGGTGAGGAATGCGTCCAGCTCGGAAGCAGGCACCGCGCCTTGAAACATGTCGACAGGCTTGCCTTTGTAAAAGCCGACAACGGTGGGAACCGACTGGATCGGAAGGCCTTGTTGGGCGAGCATCTGCGCGAGGCGCGCCTCTTTATCAACGTCGATTTTGGCAAGCTTGACCGCGCCATTGCGTTTGGTCACAGCGGCTTCCAGCATCGGGATCAGCTGTTTACAGGGGCCACACCAGGTTGCCCAGAAGTCAACGATCACGGGCACGTCTTGCGAGCCGTCGATCACTTCCTGCATGAAGTTTTCTTCGGTTACGTCGATGATCAGGTTGGTGGCGTCTGCGGGTTGGCTAAGGTTCAAGTCCATCGTGGCGGCATCCTTCAAATTGGGTGTTGCCTGTTAGATGAGGGATGATGCGCCGTGTTGCAAGGGCTAGCGGGGTTGCTTTGCCGTTTTGGGCAGGGGCAAACAGCCCGTGAGCCCTGCTGGCAAGACAAGGCGCGCACCGGCCTTATAAAGCGCGGCGCCCATGCCTTTGACGTCGCCCGAGACGGTGTAAAAGAGCGAGCCGGAGGAGATAACCGCAGCACTGTCGGGCAGCGCCTGCATGAAGCCAGCCCGCGGGAAGAGGGCAACGGCCGCAGGCGCGGCGTCAGAGAAGCGCATGACGACAGCCATCACCGCTATCCACCCTGTGAACACGGCAGCAACCAGCACGAAGGCGCGCCTAATAGTCATGGATATGCTCAAGCGTAAGAGGGCCTCTGGCCATGTCACGCAGGCGCTGGGCAAGGGCTTTCACAGGCAGCAAAACCAGCGAACGCGTGTCGCCATAGCCTTGGCGGGCAAAGCTGTGCAGTGCGTCGGGGGCGGGGGCTGTGCCTGTCGCGGTAAACATAATGTCGTCATTGCCTGCGATCTCGACAAATTCTGCGCCTTGCTGGGCCATTTCAACCAACAGATGTGTCAGCTCGCGATAGCGCGGGGTTTGAACAATGATACCTTCCGGAAGCGTTTTGAGAATGGTGACGCCGTCCAGAGCAGCGAGTTGTGCCTCGTCAACGCCTGTGACGACCATCTGCAAGGTCAGCTCGTCAGGCCCGATCGTGGCCGCCGCCGCTTTGGCAATGAGGCCCGCGTAACCAGCCTTACCACCATACTCGACACCAAGCGCAAACCGGCGCTCGCTGTCGCGGAACGTTTGCCCCCCCGTGAGCGCGGCTTTGTCAGCGCGGAAATCATATTTGTACCACGGGACTTGTTGTAGGAACTTGGCATATGTTGCCGCTTGGGCTGCGGAGAGGGTATCAAGCGTGGCAGGTTCTGGCCCGCGCACCCAAGTGGCGGCGCGGCCCAATGTCTCTTCGTAGGCGGCTTTGAACAGCAGTTCAGCGGTGAAGCTCACGCCGATAGTGTAAACCATCTGCTTCACCTCCCAAGGGAAGCCGCCGTGCTCTGGCGCGCTTTTGGACAAGGCGCAAAGCGATGACCAGAAACCCCCAATCGCGCGGGCATATCCAAAGTCATGCGGATCCCCCTCGCTGATCACGCGGGCGTAGTCGTCGTAGGCGTGAACGATGTGCCACTCGGGGTAGGTGAGCAGTGATCGCGCTTCGGGACGGTGGTGTTCGGGCGGTAAAAGCGAGGGCGCATTGGCGCGCAGGTCGTCGCCCCGACAGGCGGCCTCGTTATAGGCAACAGGCGCAAGCAGCAGCGCGACCAGAACGAGCAGAGTGAGCAAGATGCGCCCGAGTATTTTGCCGAAGCGGCGCATCAGCGGCGGCCCAAGAGTAAGCCGGAGGCCAGCCCGACACCGCCCAGCGAGATGTGCGGAAGGTTGGCGAGTATCTTGAAGCTGAACGGCAAGTCGAGCACGCCGTTGTTGAAGATTCCGAAGTCGAGGTAGCCTGAGCCTGTCGCAAGGCCAAGCAGGCCGTCTCCCAAGTAGAGCGCGCCGAATGTGATGAGGAAAATCTTTGAGGCACGGTGCGACATGAGAGCTGCGACAAGCGCCCAAAGTGCCGAGGCAGCGTGCAGCGAGTCGTCAAAAATGTCGAGCGCGAAAATGCCGAAGGCGAGGCCGTCATCGTCTGTCAGGCCGGGCAGATAGTTAAGCGCGGCGGCACCAAGAAGCACGACAAAAAAGCCGAGGGAAATTTTCTGTAGCCGGCTCATGTGCGCACTCCGATGTAGTTATCCCAAAGCGCATTGCGCAGGGTGAGGGTTGGGTCGAGCGCGCGTTTCTTCGCGGCAAATTCGGCGGTGCGCGGGTAGGCGCGGTGTAGTTGCTCGACAGTCGCATGCGGGCGATAGGGCAGGTAATAGGTGCCGCCGATGCCCACGATGCCGTCGATCAGCGCCTTTGTCATGCGCTTCATGCCGGCTTCGCCGCGGGTTGTCATTTCTTGTGAGAACGACATCACAGCAGCGATGCGCGGAGTGGCGGCATAGCTGAGATAGCTCTGATCATCTTGAGCAATATAGCGCAGCGTGACATTGAGAAACTCTTGGTAACTTTTCGGGATCACGGCGCGGCAAACCTCGAGAAACTCGGGGAAGCGTTCGGGTGTGACGAAGTATTCATGCAAGATGTCAGTGCGGTGCGGGTTGCGGTCATCCAGCGTAACAACTGGCTCGTTGATCAACGAGTTGCGGGTTGAAGCCCCGTCGCCAAGCGCAGGGCCAACGTCAGTTTCCATCCACCAGCGAAAGCGTTTCATGCGCTCGTTGCCAAGCTGCCAGCGGTAAACGCGCGCGGCAATGCGTGAGGGTAGGCCCGAGCCTGACGCGGCGGGCAGATCGGCCTGATCGTCAGCGGCGCGGTAAGTGATCATCAGCGCGTCTTCAAAGAAGCGGGCGCGGTCAACGTTGAGGCGGCCGTAGGCCATGCTCACGGCCTTGTCGCCGATCGCGCCAAGAAAGCGCGTGCCGAAGTCTTGCGCGGGTAGCTCCTCGAATGTGGGCAAGAGGCGCTGGTTTGGCACCATGTCGATTTCCATATCGACGATCAGGCCGATAAGCCCGTAGCCGCCCATCGCGAGGTTGAACAAGTCGGTGTTTTCAGAGCGCGAACATGTGACCAACTCACCCGATGCGAGCACCATGCGCAGGCTTCTGACGGTGTGGCCCATGGGCCCGTAAGGCACAGGCCAGCCATGCGCGTTGACTGAGAAAGTCGCTGCCAGCCCGAAGTTGTTGTTGGACTGCATGACAGCGGGCGAGAAGCCGACAGGATCAAGCGCTGTGATCACATCGCTCCAGCGTGCGCCAGCATGTGCGCGATAGGTTTGTGCGCTTGTGTCTAGCTCGACGGAGGCATTTTCAAAGGTGATCGCGTGGCCATTTCGCGGAATGGCCTGCGCTCCCATCGAGTGTCGCGCAGCGCCGATATTGAGCGGGCGGTTTGCTGACTGTGCTTCCTTGAGCTCTACTCTGAGCGCGGAGACAAGCGCCTCGGAAGGATCTTGCTTCAGGACAACATGCTTGTGGATGGGGGCTTCGGACAGCTCGGACGCGTCGTTCAAAACGCCCGCGCCACCTTTGGGTTTGATAAACGTGACGCCATCATAAGACGGATTTGAAGACTTGAGCGCGCGTGTGCCAGTAACGCCGAGCGCTGCACCGGCGCCTAAAAGGGCTGCGCGCCGTGTAAGGCCTGCCATAATTTCTTCCTCTAAATAACTCGTAACAATATGATGCTGTTGATTATATTTAACAGGTCAGGAATACCTGACCTTGTGCTGCCCTGCACTTGTTTCACTCAGTTTGGCACAAAACTTCCGCTGTTCAAAACCTTTATCAAGGCTTGGTTGAAGGCCTCGGGCGCTTCCAGATGCGGGATGTGCCCGGCGCCTTGAAGCACTTCCAGCTGTGCATTCGGGATCAGGCTTTGTAAGGTCTTGGCCTGCTCTATCGGCGTGATCGTGTCTTCTTGCCCCCAGATAAGCGCCGTTGGGAGCGTGAGCTTTTGGTAGCTGTTGGCGCGGGTGCTGAACGCTTCTTGGGGTGGCAACAAAAGGGAGGGAAGCCAACGCGCCAGTGCGTCTGTCGAGCCTTTGATAAGGCCGGGGCGTTGGAGCATTTTCGCCACCTCAGGCGTGGCGGCTTCCTTGCGGTGAACGAGCTGCCTGAGCAGGGTTGTTGTCATCAGCGGGTTTGTGGCCGTGAGCGACAGGACCGTTTTGCGCAGCCAGAGCGGGCGCAGCGGCGGCGGCAATTCGGCATTTAGGTTGTGGCTGCCAAGCCCGACAGCACCGTCGACCATGACAAGGCCCGCGAAAGCCTCGGGGCGTCGCATCACGGCTTCTGTGGCGGGGCCTGCCCCAAAGGAATGAGCGACAAGCACAGGCTTCATTTCAAGCGCATCTACTAAGGCGAGCAAGCGCTTGGCTTGCGTGACGCGGCTATAGTCGGTGTCGGTGGCGCGCTCTGAAAAGCCGAAGGGCGGCATGTCAAACGCGATGGCGCGAAAGCCCTCATTTGCCAGTGCACGGCTGGTGGCGTTCCAGAGGCGCGACCATGCAGCCGTGCCATGGGCGAGCAGCACGGGCGGGCCGTTGGCTGGCCCTGTTTCTTCGAGGTAGATCTCGCCCAAGGCTGTCTTTATGAGCCGCCCTTCTGGGGGGATCACGGCCTCGCGCGGCTGGTTCTCGCGTAGGCTGGCGGCGATGCGAAAGCTCAGCGGCGCGACTGTTGCGCAGGTGAGAACCAGAAGAAAGAAGAGGCGGAACAGTCGCTTCATACTGCCTCGGGTTAACTGTTGCTGCGCCTTTTAGATGTCGAACGTGGCGAAAACAGGCGCGTGATCTGACGGCTTTTCCCAGCCGCGAGCTTCGCGCAGCACGCGAGAGCTGTGGGCCGCGTTGGAGATGTCGGGGGTTGCCCAGACGTGGTCAAGCCGGCGGCCTTTGTCGGCTGCGTCCCAGTCCTTTGCGCGGTAAGACCACCAACTGTAGAGGTTGCCTTCGGGGACATCCTGGCGCGTGATGTCGACCCAGCTTCCGGCATCTTGCGTTTGCGCGAGTTGCTCGACTTCGACAGGCGTGTGGCTGACGATCTTGAGCAGCTTCTTGTGATCCCAAACATCGTCTTCACGGGGCGCGATGTTGAGGTCACCGACAAGGATCGACTTTTGCGGTTTCTCCTTGTGGAACCAATCGCGCATCTCGGTGAGGTAATCGAGTTTCTGGCCGAACTTCTCGTTGATCTCGCGGTCGGGTTTGTCGCCGCCTGCGGGGACGTAGAAGTTCTGGATCGTCACACCATTCTCGAGCTTGCCAGCGATGTGGCGGGCGTGGCCGAGCGAGGCAAAATCCTCGGCGGCGGCCTCGACCATGGGGATCTTGGAGAGGATCGCGACGCCGTTGTAGCCCTTCTGGCCACGCGCCACCATGTGGGTGTAACCGAGCGCCTGAAAGCCTTCCAGCGGGATTAGATCAACAGGGCTTTTGCACTCTTGCAGGCAGAGCACATCGGGGGCTTCTTCCTTGAGAAGTTTCAGCACAATCGGCTCGCGAAGGCGCACTGAGTTGATGTTCCACGTGGCGAGAGTGAAGGACATAAGGCAGCTCCTGTTTGTTGCGGCGACCCTAACGAGAGAGGCGCTGTTGCGCCAGATGCTTGTGCGCAAAAAAAGGCCGAGCAAATGCTCGGCCGAAGTCCAACAGGGAGGTGCATATGATTGCCCGCATATGCGACGGGATGGGTATTTCTTAAAGTCTACTATCGTATACAACTTTGATGCAGATCAAGAAAACTATGGGGTTTCTTACGAAACGAGGCGATATCCACCCGATTCTGTGACTAAAATGCGAGCATTTGAGGGATCAGGCTCGATTTTTTGGCGCAATCTATAGATGTGCGTCTCTAGCGTGTGGGTTGTGACACCGGCGTTGTAGCCCCAAACTTCGTGCAACAGCACGTCGCGCGGAACGATACCCTCTGACGAGCGGTAGAGAAACTTCAAGATATTCGTCTCTTTTTCGGTGAGGCGGATCTTTTTCTCGTCTTCCGTGATCAGCATCTTCATAGCGGGTTTGAACGTGTATGGCCCAAGCGTAAACACTGCGTCTTCGCTTTGTTCGTGCTGGCGCAGCTGGGCGCGGATACGGGCGAGAAGCACAGGGAACTTGAAGGGTTTGGTGACATAGTCATTTGCGCCCGCATCAAGGCCGAGAATAGTGTCAGCGTCGCTGTCGTGGCCCGTGAGCATAAGCACCGGCGACTTGACCCCTTGCTTGCGCATAAGGCGACACAGCTCGCGGCCGTCTGTGTCGGGCAGGCCCACGTCGAGGATGATCAAATCGTAGATACCTTCTTTGGTTTTGACCATCGCGTTTGCGCCATTGTCGGCTTCGAAAACATCAAAGTCTTCTGTCATCACCAACTGTTCGCTGAGGGCTTCGCGCAGATCGTCGTCGTCATCGACGAGCAGAATTTTTCTAAGTTGAGCCATCTTCGGGCCTCCTTTTACACTGTCTTGGCATCAAGTTAGGGTTCTGGCGAGGGTTCACAAGAAATGCTGCAAAGGTTTCACGCGCTCGTGTTCCTGAGTGTTATAATGTTTCAATTCCGAAATATTTGTCCTAGGGATACTGCATGAGTTTGGCTCCTGACATAAACGAGCTGCTGGCGCGCGCGCGGGCTGACTTGCGCATCGGTGTTCCGATAGTGCTCTGTTCGGGCACATCCGGCGCTTTGGTGCTGGCTGTCGAAACAGCCGATGAAGCGCGCCTTGCCGGTTTGCGCGAAGCTGGCGAGACGGTTTTAACCATTACAGCGCGCCGGGCAGAGACGCTCAAAGCGCGGGCCTACGACGGTGACCTGGCGCGCATTTCGCTGCCTTCGGATGCGACGTTGGCTTGGGTTCAGGCTGTTGCTGATCCGAAAGACGACTTGTCTTCTCCGATGAAAGGCCCGCTCAAAACCGAACGTGAGGGGGATGTTGCCCTACACCGCCTTGCGATTTGGTTAACTAAGAGCGCGAGGTTGCTTCCCTCGGTCTTGGTAACCTTTGTGAATGATGCCCGCGCCGTTGCAGCGGCTGAGCATCTCACGGTGATCGATGCGGCGGCGGCGAGCAGCGTTACGGATATGCAAACGCGGCTGACAGATATCGTGCATGCGCGGGTGCCCATCGAAGTTTCTGAAAACACGCGGTTGCATGTGTTTCGCCCCGAGGACGGCAGCGAAGAGCATTACGCTGTCGAAATAGGTCGCCCTGCGCGCGACTCGGCTGTGCTGACGCGGTTGCATTCGGCTTGTTTTACGGGTGATCTTATCGGGTCGCTCAAGTGTGACTGCGGCCCGCAACTCAGGGCGGCTCTGGTCCAAATGGGCGCTGAGGGGGCTGGCGTTTTGCTCTACCTCAACCAAGAGGGGCGCGGCATTGGGCTGGCCAACAAGATGCGCGCCTATTCGCTGCAAGACCAAGGCTATGACACGGTTGAGGCCAACCACAGACTTGGCTTTGAAGACGACGAGCGCGACTTTCGGGTTGGCAGCGAGATTTTGAAGGCGCTGGACTTTGACCAGATCAGGCTTCTTACCAACAACCCTGCCAAGATCGAGATGATGGAACGCACGGGCATTCACGTTGTTGAGCGGGTGCCGCTTATCGTTGGCGAGAACGCGCATAACCACAACTATCTTGCTGTAAAGGCGAAGAAATCCGGGCACATGCTGTGACGCCCGAGAGCCTTGTTCTTACGCACTATGGCGTGCGCTTTGCTGGTCGCATGTTCCCTTGCAGTATTGGCAAAAGCGGGCTGACGCGCAGCAAACGCGAGGGCGACGGGGCGACGCCAACAGGCACACACCGCATTGTCGGGATGTATTACCGCCCTGATCGCCTGTGCGCGCCGCAGCCTTGGGCTGTGCCTATCGGGCCGCGCGACCTGTGGTCAGACGCGAGCGGGCAGGCGGACTATAACCAGCATGTCAAAGCGCCCTATTCCTATAGTTGTGAACAGCTTAGGCGGGCTGATCCGCTTTATGACATCGTGCTTGTGACGAATTGGAACTGGCCCGATGCTACGGCTGGCAAGGGTTCGGCTATCTTCCTGCATCAGTGGCGCAGGCCGGGCTACGGGACCGAAGGCTGCATAGCTTTCCGGCGCGACCATTTGCAGTGGATCGCACGGCGCATAACGCTTGGAAGCGCGTTGATTGTTGGCCAAAGGTAAACGCAGCGCACAACGTGCTTAACGCGGCTTAGAGCGGGGCAAACGGCAGTGCCTACGGTATGCAGCTGCCCATGCAGCTATCCATGCATAACGCGTGCATACAGTTTTCGCGCCAATCGTTAACGCAAATTAACTTAATGCAGCGTGCGCTGGGGGCCAGTTGCTTACGGATACTGCTTGCGGGATTTTGCGGTGCCGAGCGTTTTGCCGCCGTTCTTTGCGGTGGCTGTCCACTCATAGGTGTGGCGGCCGTTTGGCGGGCAGGGGCTTTTGTATTTGAATGTCCCCGCGGGGATTTTGACCGAGCCGTTCACCTTGAGCTTCACCTTGCCGCCGCCGTGATTGTAGCCGGGAACGTCGAGGTCTGTCAGGCGAAACTGGATTTGCGTGGTGCCCGCGGGCACGTCCTTGAGCGTGAAGGCGGGGCTGCCGACAGTGTTTGGCCGCCCGCTTGTGCACTTGGGAATATTGCCCCAGCCGGAAAACGACAGGGAGAAATCAGCCGCCGCAGCAGAGGCCCCGAGGGACAAGGCCGTGGCAAGCGCGAGTGTGGTTTTCATCGGGTTTCTCCTCAAAGGTTGCGGCAGTTTAGCATAGGGCGCGCGAAAAAGCACGTCAGGTTGATCTGCGCGTAAACAGCAGCACCAAGCCGCCAACGGCAAGGCCCCAGACGGCACCGCTGAGGCCGAGGATACTGACGCCTGAGGCGGTGAACAGAAAGGTTATCGCGGCGGCTTCGCGCGACTGCGCATCGCTCAGGGCGATAGAGGCGGAGTTGGCGAAAACCCCGATCAGGGCAATGCCTGCGAGCGTCTCCATTGTTTGGGGCGGAGCGGCTTGCGCGAGGGCGATGATAACCCCCGCGAAGAGGCCAAACGCGCAGTAAAACAAGCCCGCCATGACGGCTGACCAATAGCGGAGGGCCGGGTCAGGGTGCGAGTCAGGCCCGGCGCAAAGGCTTGAGGTTATCGCCGCGAGGCAGGTTTGCACGGCGCCAAACGGGGCCGAGAGGATGCTGGCAATGCCGACGGCCGACAGGAAGGCGGCGGGCTGGGGCGGGTAGCCTTCGCTGCGCAGAACGGCCATGCCGGGGCTGTTTTGGGTGGCCATTGTTATGATGAACAGCGGCAAGGCGAGGCCAAGCGCGCTAGCCAGCGAGAAGGCGGGCGTGACCAGTTCGGGTTTGGTGACAAGCTCCTGCGGGAGGCTAACGCCAGCAGGCCAAAGCGTGAGGGCAAGCGCCATGAGAACGGCGGCTGGCACGGCGAAGAGGCGGCTGAAGCGGGCAGTTATGAACCACGTCAGCAAGATCGGTAGGGCCGTTTGCGGCGCGGTGCCGAGGGCCAGAAAGGGCCGCGCGCAGATGGTGATCAGAACGCCTGCGAGCAGCGCGTGGGCCAGTGGCAGGGGCACGTTGGCCGCGAGTTGGCGCAGCGGGCGGTAGAGGCCAGCAACGACGGTGAGCGCGCCCGCAAGGATAAACGCGCCGACAGCTTCGGGGAAGCCGCCCGCGGGGGCCGCAGACACGGCGAGAAAGGCCACACCCGGCGTTGACCACGCGACGGAGGAGGGCTGTTTGCTCCAGAGGCTGATGACAATAGCCGTGAGGCCCATCGAGACAGCGGCCGCCATGAGGCCGGAGCTGGCTTGAGCGGGTGTCGCCGACATGGCGGCAAGGCCTGCAAGCACGATCGGAAGCGAGCTGAAGAAACCGACAACCGCAACGACAAGGCCCATGGCGACGGTTTGAAGCGGTGGCAGCGTCACAGCTCGTAGGCGCGCGCGCCGAAAATGGCGGAGCCAACGCGGATATGAGTGGCGCCTAGGGCTATGGCGCTTTCAAAGTCGCCGCTCATGCCCATCGAGAGGCCCGAAAGCCCGTTGCGCGCGGCAATTTTGCCCAAGAGGGCGAAGTGCAGGCTTGGCTCTTCCTCGGCGGGGGGGATGCACATGAGGCCTTCAAGGGGCAAGTCCATCGCGCGGCATTCGGCGATGAAAGCGTCCGCCTCGGCGGGGAGGATGCCGGCTTTCTGCGGCTCTTCGCCGGTGTTGACCTGCACAAACAGCTGCGGGCAATGGCCAACTTCCTGCGCGAGGCGGGCTATTGTTTTGGCGAGTTTGGGCCGGTCAACCGAGTGGATGGCCTGAAACAGCTCGAAGGCTTGGCGGGCCTTGTTGGTTTGCAGCGGGCCTATGAGGTGTACTTCGGCATCGGGGTAGCTCTCGCGGAAGGCGGGCCACTTTCCGGCGGCTTCCTGCACGCGGTTTTCGCCGAACAGGCGGTGGCCTTCCTTGAGCACGGCCTCGACGCGCTCGTCGGGCTGCACTTTGGAAACGGCTATCAGCTTGGTGCTGCCAGCGGCGCGGCCAGCGGCGGCTTCGGCTTTGGCAACTTGTGCTTTGATTTCTGAAAGGGACATGTGCGCTGCTCCTGCTGCTTTGGGCCAAATAACTACAGCTGCGCGCAAAAGAAAAGGGCAGGCGCGAGGCCTGCCCTTAACTCTAGGTCGATCTACTTCTAAAGCTTAGAAGTTGAAGCGAACACCCAAGTCGGCGCGTGTTTCGCCTGAGAGGCGCTTCGCAACACCACCGCGGATCGATGTGCCACCGCCGAGGTCGTGGTTGAAGTCGATGCCGTAGCCTGTGTTGGCTGCTGTTGAGTCGTCAGCAACGTAAGCTTCGATGTTTGTTGATGCGCCTACGTCAAAACGACCTGACAGAACGATGCGGTCGTCGCCGTTGTGGGCTTTACCGTAACCAAGAGCAACTGCTGCTGGGCCGATGTTGCCGCCAACTGTTGCTGTCCATTCTGTGTCAGTTGTGACTGAGTCTTGGTAACCAAGAGCAACTGTCCAACCGCTGAATGTGTATGCACCGTACATTGCTGTGCGGTCGCCGCCTGTTGGGCCTGAACCTTCTGAGTACGAGATGTGACCTTGGAAGTCGCCAGCTGAGTACATTACTTCAACACCGTTGTTTGGTGTGAATGAAATGAAGTCTGATTTGTAGAAGTCAGCGCCGTAACGGTAAGCAACTGCGTCGTAGCCGAGGCCTGTGAGGCCCATGTCTACTGAGTACTGGCCAGGCATTGATTCGAATGCGCCATAGATGTTGCCAACACCAACTTCAAGGCCGCCTGAGCGTGCGAAGAAACGTGGGTTGTTTGTCGCGCCGAGGCTGTTGTTGTTTTGCTGGATGCGAACGCGTGCACCGAATGTAACGCCAGCGTCTGATTCTGCTGTTGCGTCGATTTGGATGCGCAGACGTGATGTGATGTCTGTTGAGCCAGTGTCGTCAGCTGTGCCGGCAACGCCATCTGGACCCACGTCTGAGTACATTACGCCAAAACGGCCGTAGCCGCTGAATGATACGTCAGCTGCGGCAACTGAAGCAGTTGCTACGAGAGCTGTTGTAGCGAAAAGAATCTTTTTCATGATTGTTCCCTCGGTTTTCAAGTCATGTGCCCAAAACGGGGAATCCGTAGTGGGTATGAGGAGTGTTTCGCTCCAAACGGGGGGTCATTGCAAGTGTGGTTGAAGGGGCCGCCGCAATGTCGCCAGAAATGGTGCATCCGTGCCACAGTGATTTTGCGGGGGGAGTGAGGGCAAAAGCCGCTCATTTTACACCTTATATATATATCGGCTCCATAAAGGCTTGCCCCGAGCCGAGCGCTTGGGTAGGACGGAAGGGCAAATTAATGAGCGGAATTCGACATATGCTAAGCCGTGCTATCAAGCCCTTTGCCCTTCTGTTTCTTATCGCGACGCTGACTGCTTGCGGCAGTGGCGGCTTTAACCTTGGCCGGGTTGGCCCGTCCAAGGCCCTGCAGAGAGACACGAATGTGCCCGCGAGCACGCAGCGGCGACTGCCTCCGAGCATCGAAACGGGTGAGGGAGAAACGTCGATCTGGGATGCGTTCCGCCGCAAGAACACAGAAGCCAAGCTGCAGGTGAACCGCTATCTTTGGAAAGCCTCGCTTGATGTGCTGAACTTTATGCCTGTGCAGTCGGTTGATCCGTTCTCGGGCGTTATCGTGTTTGGTTATGGCAACCCGCCCGGTGGCGGACGTGCCTACCGTGCGACTGTTCTGATCACCGATCCGGCGCTTGATGCGCGTTCGTTGAATGTGGCTCTGGCCACGCGCGGCGGCCCAGTCGCCGCGGGAACGCAGCGCGCTGTTGAAGATGCTATCCTCAACCGTGCTCGCGAACTGCGGATCAACGACAGAAAGTTCTGAGCTTTTCGCGCCGTCGGGCGTTTCTGGAGAAGAGGTGCTTGTCATGTTTGACATGCCACGAAAGCTGCGCGCTGTTGCCCTTGGAGCTGCCTTGAGTGCGCTGGCGGCTGGTGTGACGCTGGCTGACGGAAGCCATAGCCATGAGCCGATCGGCGAGGCTGTCAACGAGCTGCCGCTGTTTGATGCGCATATTCACTATAAAGAGCCCGCCTGGAGCCAGTTCTCGACGGCTGATATCATCGAGCTGATGGACAAGAACGGTGTTGCCATGGGCCTTGTCTCGTCAACGCCTGACGAAGGCACTATCATGCTGTGGAAATATGCGCCGAACCGGATTGTTCCGGAGGTGCGGCCCTATCACGATGATGTCGACTCGGGGAACTGGGCCAAAGCGCCCGATATTGAGGGCTATCTTGCTGAGCGGCTTGCGGCCTACCCGCATGTCGGCATTGGCGAGTTTCACATTCACAAGCTTGATACCCGCGACGAAGGGCTGTTTTTACAGATCATCAAAATGGCCAAGGCCGGCGGTTTGTGGCTGCACGTGCATTCCGGAGCCGGGCCCGTGCGCTGGCTGTATAGCCTTGATGCTGATGTAAAGATCATCTGGGCGCATGCGGGGCTGAGCACCAGCGCAGACGATGTCTATGCGCTGATGGAGGAATTTCCCAACCTCTATGCAGACACGTCGCTGCGCGAGAACAACATCCTCGCACCGGGCAAGCGGCTTAATCCGAAGTGGGAGAAGGTTATCTTCGCGTTTCAGGACAGGCTGATGATTGGCTCCGACACATGGATCAACGAACAGTGGGAAAGCTACAGCGAGATCATGCAGTCCAATCGCAGGTGGCTGTCATACTTGCCGCGCGATGTGGCCGAGAAGATCGCCTATCAGAACGCCGAGCGCATTTTCGGGCGCAAGGTGTCAATGAAGCTTATCGGGACGCGTTAGCCTTGGGGTCATAGGCCAGGGTTGTCGCAGTTGCGTTGTCCAGCCAGAGAAGGTTGATGCCGCAAAGTGTTACGAAGTTCATGAAACCAGCGTGATTGAAAACAGCGGTATCCAGCGCGCGCATGTTCCAGAACGGGCTTGTGCCTTGAGCCACAGATTCTGCTCTGCGGTTTTCTTTGCCGGACGCAAACAGCGCATTTCTGATCTGTAGTTCGCCGCCCTTCATATTCCGAAGCAAGGCCTTTCCCTTGTTGCTGCCGCTATCCCAGTTCTCATAGGCTGCAAAGCCTGAACGGGCTTGTGCTTCACGCAGCCAGCCGTCGTGCGAGCCGCAGTAAGCGAGCTTTGGACTGCCGGAGGCTTCATAACGGGTGTCTGCTCCCTTGCCACTGTTGACAACAAACTCGTGGCTCGTGCCGACCGGAGGGCCAGCTATCCGGTAAAACCTCCCTCCGCGAGGGTGTTGATACAGTTCATACTCCGGTGTGAGATGCCCGATCGCGCGGGCTTTCTCGTTGCCGAACCTGAAGGTGACATAACGCGAGATAGGAAACAGCTGGCCTGTGGCTTTGTCATATTTCGAGGGCGCATCTGGCCGATTTTTCATCTCGGCTTTATTCCAGTCTTTTGTTGCGGTGATCGAGACGTAGGTTGGCCGCTGTGATCGCGGGAACATTTTCTTCCACTTTCTGACCTTGGCTGCATTTGGCGCATCGGCATCGTGCAGGTTTGACACCCAGTTCACTTTGTCAGGAATCTCATACTTTTCTCTCATTGCCCGCTGAATCTCTGTCCAGTTTGTGGCTTCTGAGGCTGGGTTGAGCAGGACGACCAAATCTCCCAATGGTGGTTTCATCTGGGTGCCGTGAGTATGGCCATGAAGGATCTCGGTAACGATCTTTGGCTTGAGATAGGTCGCCAACATGTTGCCACCGAAGGAGTGCCCGATGACCAACATTTTATCAGCAGAGGCGTCGCCTGAGCGGAGTGTCAGAGGCTCTCGAATCGCTTCTAGCGTGCGTCCGAAAACTGGCCCTAAGGCAAGTTTCTCGCTTTGCTTTTTGCGGCCCCAAACTGTGGGGACTGCGCCGATGGTACCGGGAAAACTGGCGTTGTCTTCCGTTGACTCGCGAAATGAGCGCCCGCGCCATGACAAGTAGACGCCTGTAAGCTTGGAGTTACAGTATTTGCCTGTTTCGACGCAGCGGGCATTGAGGGCGCTGCGGGTGTACCCGAGCATGGTGCGGAACTTGAGCACATTGCCGTTGCCTATGTCAGCATCATGCCGCCAGCCGTGCACATAGACCATGACGACGTCCTGTTGCTTGCCCTTAAGGCGCGCGACCAAGTCGTTCAGCTGGCGCGGGTCAAGCAGCTCCTTCTTGGTTTCAGGCATTTCCACAAACGACAGGGTGTAAGTGTTCGGGTGCGCTATCGTGTGATCGCTTGGGTAGTCTTTCCAGGCCTCTGCGCCGGGCACGAAGTAGGTGCTGAGGTAACATTTCGAGCGCAGGTTGGGCTTGTCGGGGTTCTTATCAATATAGGCGGCACTTTTGAACGTATTGTCGCTCAGAAGATCGGCTTTATCGCAATCCGGGCTGCCGTCGGCTGCGAGGGTGTCGTCCGCAGGCGGGTAGATACGATAGGGGCTATCGCCCGATGTGCAGGAGGAAAACGCAAGAACGCCTGCGAAAAAGAAAGTTAAGAGGGCTGCTGTTCTGAGTCTCATAATACGCCTCTGGTTTCAAAGTCATTTAAACAATGAGGCGTAGCATTGCGTATCTGCGGGTAGAACGCAATTATTGCAGGTAGGCTAAGGGTTGTGAGGGGCTGTGCCTACCTTAGCGAGTTCACCCACTCAAGCTGACGCGGCAGACATGTGCTGACAAGGTCGTAGGTGTCGACAATAAGCTTCCGGGCGGCGCGGCCCAAGGCTTCCCGCTCTTGCGGGTTGTCGAGCAGGTGGCACACCTCGCCCACCAGCGCGTCTTTATCAAAGAAATCAACCAGCCTACCGGTGACGCCATGTTCTATGGCCTCCTCAACGGGGGCGGTTTTGCTGGCGACGATGGCGCCTTGCACGCTCATCGTTTCAAAAAGCGACCAACTGAGCACGAAGGGGTATGTCAGGTAGATGTGCGCGCGGCTGACTTTGAGCAGGCTTTGGAACTTGTCGTAGGGAATGCGCCCCAGGAAGTGCACGCGCGCCCAGTCGGCGTCGGGGATCTGGCTGCGCACCTCGTCGATAAAGATCTGCTTCCATGTCTGGCCTTTGGCGGGGCGGGCGCCGTAGCTCACATCGTCGCCGCCGACGATCAGCACGCGCGCATTGGGCCGCTCTTTCAGGAGGCGCGGCAGAGCACGCATGAAGACGTGGTAGCCGCGGTAAGGCTCGAGGTTGCGGTTCACGAAGGTGATGATCTCGTCGTCACGCGTGAAATGCTCGCCGGTGTCGAGCGTGAGCGTCGCGGTGTCGTCGGCTGTGAGCATGTCGGTGTTGATGCCGTCATGGCAGACAGTGATCTTGTCACGGAACTCGGCGGGGAAGGTGTTGGCCTGAAAATGTGTTGGGCTGATGCCGGCATCGGCGATGTCGAAGTGCTCGTGGTTGTTGAGGTTCTTCATCCGCAGGCGCAGGGCTTCTGTTGGTTTGATTTCGGGCTGGAACTCGGGGTCAAAGCCGGTGTGCGGGTAGTCGGACTGGTGGTAGAGCTCGCAATAGAGGCCGAGTTTGGCGTTTGGCCAGACGTCTTTGAGGAACAGCGACTCGCCCCAGCCGGGGTGTGCTATGATGATGTCTGGCGTAAACCCCGCGTCGCGCAGCTTGATTGCGGCGTGATAGCAGGCCTCGGCGCGTGTGAGTTTGGTGTCAAAATCGACGAGCCAAGGGTGCACGCTCTGGCCTGCGCGCTTGGGGAGCTTGTAGGGCAGCACGCGCACGCCGTTCCAGTCTGCCGGCTTTTCGACCCGCAAAGTCAGCGCAACGGTTTGGTGGCCAAGGCGGGCCAGCGCGGGGGCCAAGTGCTTGAATTGGCCGGGAAAATTTTGATGTATAAAAAGGATTTTCATGCAGTTTGCTCGGGTTGTTTCTGCTCTTTTCGCTGAAGATTAAGGCATCAGGGCGGCGAGGGGCAGGCTTTTTTGAAAGCGGTGTGCCGTGAGTATTTTTTTCAAGAAAAAGCAGCGGCCGGTTTAGCGGGCTGGGTTAGGAGGAGTTACGACTGAAGGCGGCGACAAGAGCGAGCAGCCCAAGCACCACGCCGCCAATGAGAAACCACGGCAGGGCGATAACCGCGATTGCATAGCCGCTGTAGGTAAGCCCGTTTATCCAGTTGCTGATGTCGAGGCCGTAGAGCGAGCACTCGATAGCGGCGCGAGCGCTTGGGTGACAGTCTGCGAGGTTGGCGACGGCGAGCCCGACAATGAGGTTAAGAACGATCACAACAGGAGTGCTGAGCCAGATTGCGATGAGCGTGGCCCAAGCGCGGGGCTTGCCTTGCTCGCATTTGCGCACCAGCATCGTCGCGATGGCGGCGTATATGAGGAAGCACGTGAGCATCAGAGCCTGTTGGCGTCGAGCCAGCCGATGAGCTTGCTGGTAGTTTGATTGAACTGGGTGAGCTCGCTTTCTGGGATATTGGCGAAAAGGCCAGCGAGGGCGGGGCCGATGCCTTTTTGGATGTCGATCAGCTGCGTCGTGCCCGTCGGGGTTATGTGGTTGAGAATGCCGAACTGGGCAGGTGTGAGCTCGTGCGGCTCAAGCAGCGCGGCCATGCGCGCGCTGAACAACTGGCACAGGATCGAGAGCGAGCGGGTGCTGGTTTGGAGATCGGGCTTCATCAGGCTTTGTTGATATGCATTCCGAAGAATGTAAATTGATTCGAGGAGAATTGACATGTTGAGGCTGATGAACAGGGCGATGCAAATGAAAGGGTTTGTTCACGCGGGTGCTGTTTTGGTGGCATTCAGCGGGCTTCAGTGGGTGAAGCAAGCTCGATGCGAGTTATGCGGCCAGCAACCACCCCGTTGACTATGCCACCGGACAGACGGCGTTTAGCGGCGACATCATCAAGGGTTACTACGCGCATATGGAGGCGCTGGGAACGCTGGACATCTACCGCGCAACGCAGCTGATCGATTTCTGTTTTATCGCTGCGATGGTGGTGTTGGCATTATTCCTGACCACCTTTGTTGGCAGGTATGCGGCGGCGGGCAGTTGGGCGCGCAAGGCGGCTGTTTTCGCGGGGTGTTCTGTGGTCGCGGGGGCGGGTTTTGACGTGATCGAAAACCTGATCTCGTTTTTAATGCTCGCCGATGCGCAGGGCTTTTCCGACTGGCTTTCACTGCCCTATTCAGGGGCTGCGAGTGTGAAGTTTGCCTTGATAGCGCTTGGGATGTTCGGTTTGCTTGCCGCGATCGCGCTGACCCTTGTTCAGGCTGTAAAACGGCGCTTCTGAGCAGTTGTGGCCGAGCAGAAAACTGCGCGGCCACACCCTGTTGGACGGTTATGCGCCATCGACACCTCGGGAGGAGGTGAGGTGCCGATGGCTATATTTTTAAGGCGCCCCGTAAAAGGGAGGAGAAACGGTAGCGCCCTTCCGTAGCCTGATCATGCCGCAACGCAGCGAGTATGCAAGCCAAAAAATGCTGCAAGTGCGAATAAACTTCATTTTTCCGCATCGCAGTGCAGAAATTAGCCTTTTGCCCAAAATCTGAACGGCCAAATGGCGCGCTTTTGTGCATCGGCTTTGAAGCCCTCGCATTTCGCGATTTATCCCACGGGAAAAACCCTTTATCACCTGCGGCTAACTGGAACGCACCTGAAGAGACACGCATGAGCCGCTATAACGCCGCCGAGATCGAAGCCAACTGGCAAAAAGCATGGGACAAAGCCGAGGTGTTCAAAGCTGAACGCATCGAAGGCAAGCCCAAGTACTATGTGCTTGAGATGTTCCCTTACCCGTCGGGCAAGCTGCACATGGGCCACGTGCGCAACTACACGATGGGCGATGTTATCGCGCGCTACAAGCTGTCAACTGGTCACAACGTGCTGCACCCGATGGGCTTTGACGCTTTCGGCATGCCTGCCGAGAATGCCGCGATGGCGATCGGCGGACACCCCAAGACATGGACATATGACAACATCGACCAGATGGTTGAGCAGATGAAGCCGCTGGGCCTGTCGCTTGATTGGTCGCGCATGTTCGCGACCTGCGACCCTGAGTATTACGGACAGCAGCAGTCACTGTTTCTTGATTTTCTCGACAAGGGCCTCGTCTATCGCAAGAACGCGATTGTGAACTGGGACCCTGTCGACATGACAGTGCTTGCCAACGAACAGGTTGAGCAGGGGCGCGGCTGGCGCTCTGGTGCTTTGGTCGAGCGTAAAGAGCTGACGCAGTGGTTCTTCAAGATCACAGACATGGCGGACGAGCTGTTGGGCGCTTTGGACGGACTTGATAACTGGCCTGCGAAAGTGAAGCTGATGCAGGCAAACTGGATCGGTAAGAGCCGCGGTTTGCAGTTTGCCTTCGAGCGGGTTGATGGCGGCGAGGCGATCAGCGTTTACACCACGCGCCCCGACACGCTGAACGGCGCGAGTTTTGTGGGCGTTTCGCCTGATCACCCGATCGCGAAGGCGATGGAGGGCGATGCGGAGGTTGATGCCTTCCTCGCCAAGGCGCGCGCGGGCGGCACGACGGAAGAAGCGATTGAGACCGCCGAGAAGCTGGGCTACGACACGGGCATCAAAGTGAAGCATCCGCTGACGGGCGCAGAGCTGCCTGTCTGGATCGCGAACTTTATCCTGATGGACTACGGCACAGGCGCGATTTTTGCCTGCCCTGCGCACGACCAACGCGACTTGGACTTTTGCCGCAAGTATGACTTGCCGGTGATCGACACGTTCTTTGCTTTGGACAACGAAGCGCCTGTCACGAGCGAGGCCTTCGTGCCTGCCAAGACAGAGAAAGTGCGCTGGGTTGACCACTTCGCAGGGCTTGATGTGGCGACGGGCGAAGAGGCTATCAACGCGACGATCGACTTCATGGAAGGCAAGGGGCTTGGCGAGGGCGTGACAAAGTTCCGCCTGCGTGACTGGGGGCTTTCGCGGCAGCGCTACTGGGGCTGCCCCATTCCCGTGGTGCACTGTGACACCTGCGGTGTTGTGCCCGAGAAGAAGGAAAACCTGCCAATTGAGCTGCCCGATGATGTGAGCTTTGATCAGCCCGGCAACCCGTTGGACAGGCACCCGACATGGCGTGACGTGGCCTGCCCGTCTTGCGGCAAGCCTGCCAAGCGCGAGACAGACACGATGGACACTTTTGTGGACAGCTCGTGGTATTTCGCACGCTTCACAGCGCCGCGGGCCGAGACGCCGACAAACATGGCTGACGCAGACTACTGGATGAACGTTGACCAGTATATCGGCGGTGTTGAGCACGCGATTTTGCACCTGCTTTACGCACGCTTCTTTGCGCGGGCGATGCATGTTTGCGGGCACCTGCCGGAAAGTGCGAAAGAGCCGTTTGACGCGCTGTTCACGCAGGGCATGGTAACGCACGCGATTTACAAAACCGAGGGTGCTGATGGGCGGCCTGTTTACCACTACCCTGAGGAAGTGGAACTGAAGGGCGACAGCGCCGTTCTGAGCGACGGGCGCGAGGTCGAGGTTATCCCCTCCGCCAAGATGTCAAAGTCAAAGAACAACGTGGTTGACCCGATCAGCATTATTCAAGCCTTCGGTGCGGACACCGCGCGCTGGTTTGTGCTGTCTGACAGCCCGCCTGAGCGCGATGTTGAGTGGACGGCCTCGGGCGCGGAAGCCGCGCACAAACACTTGAGCCGTGTTTGGAGCTTATGTGACCGCATCGGCGAGATGGAAGATGGCCCCGCACAAGATGGCGACGAGGCTTTGCTCAAAGAGATGCACAAAGCCATACATGATGTCACTTTGGGTGTTGAAAGCTTTGGCTTCAATGCCGCGATTGCGAAGCTCTATGGCTTTACCAATGCCGTTTCAAAAGCCAAGGCAAGCAAACCGGCGATGCGCCAAGCTGTGATGACTCTTGCGCAGCTGATGAGCCCGATGACACCGCATTTGGCGGAAGATATCTGGGCACACCAAGGCGGCGAAGGCCTTTGCACGCTCGCGCCATGGCCTGTGGCCGACGAGGCGATGCTGGTGGAAGACACTGTGACAATGCCTATTCAAGTGAACGGCAAGCGCCGTGCCGAGATCACCGTGCCCAAGGATATGGACAAGGCCGAGGTTGAAAAACTTGCCCTTGCGGAGCATGCTGTTCAGCGCGCGCTTGATGGTAACGCGCCTAAGAAGGTGATCGTTGTGCCGGGGCGGATTGTGAATGTGGTTGCTTAAGAGACGGTCATTCTTGCTGGGGGCTGCCGCTTTGGGCAGCCTGAGCGCTTGCGGCTTCACGCCTGTTTATGGCCCTCAGGGCGAGGCGCGCGCGC
Organism: uncultured Lentibacter sp.; assembly: GCA_947497495.1. GTDB lineage: Bacteria > Pseudomonadota > Alphaproteobacteria > Rhodobacterales > Rhodobacteraceae > Lentibacter. The sequence goes on along the minus strand of CANMGT010000001.1, from coordinate 627,716 downwards.
TGCTCAATTCTGTCGAGGTTGATCCGCCGCGTGACCGTGAAGGCTACTTGCTGGTGCGCCACCTTGAAGAGCGTCTGGGCCGCGCGAGCGCGCCGCGCTTTGGCCTGTCTGTGGCGATCAAGCTTGATGAAGAGCGCATGGCGATCACCAAAGACAATGTCGCGACGCGCTTTAACCTGCTTGGAAAAGCGACCTATGCGCTGCGCGATCTGGGCAGCGGTGAAGTTGTCACGACGGGGATTGTCGAGAGCTTTACGGGCTATTCGACGACGGGCAGCACAGCCGCGACACAGGCCGCGACACGCGATGCGAGCGAGCGGCTGATGGTGATACTTGGTGACAAGATCATCACCCGTTTGATGAGCGCCAAACTTAGCAGCAACTCATGAAACTGGGGGCGCGCGAGGCGGCGGGGTATTTCAAAAAACCCGACCCAAGGCGCACTGGCCTGTTGATCTATGGCAGTGACGCGATGCGCGTCGCGCTCAAGCGGCAGGAGGTTATCAAAGCGCTGATCGGCCCCAAGGGCGACGAGGAAATGCGGCTTGAGCGGATGCCCGGTGCCGAGTTGCGCAAAGATCCGGCGCGGCTGCTGGATGCTGTCAAAGCCGTGAGCTTTTTTCCCGGCCCACGTGTGGCCTTTGTGGAAGACGCCAACGACACAGCCGCGCCCGCCATTCTGGCCGCGCTGCAAGACTGGTCGGAGGGCGATGCGCAGATTATCGTCACCGCCGGACAGCTCAAGGCGACGTCAAAAATCCGCAAGGCCTTTGAGGGGCATAACAACGCCTATGCTGTCGGCATCTACGACGATCCGCCAAGTCAGGCCGAGATCGAGGTGATGCTCTCGGAGGGCGGGCTTGGCAGTGTCTCACGCGATGCGATGACCGACCTTGTGGCGCTGTCGCGCGCGCTGGGGCCGGGAGACTTACGCCAGACAGTCGAGAAGCTGTCGCTCTACAAATTTGGTGACAGTTCTGAAGTGAGCAGTGCCGACATTGAAGCCTGCGCGCCCGTGAGCACCGAGGCGGCTTTGGACGACGTCTTGAACGTGGTTGCCGAGGCCAAAATGGGCGAGATCGGGCCGCTTTTGACCAAGCTCAAGGCGCAGGGCGTGCAGCCTGTCGGGCTTGTTATCGGCGCGACGCGGCACTTCAAGGCGCTCTATGCGGCCAAGAGTGATCCTGGCGGCGCGTCGCAGGGCATTTCGCGTTTGCGCCCGCCCGTTTTTGGCCCGCGCCGCGACCGGATGCTTAAGCAAGCGCAGGGGTGGGACATGCGGCGGCTGGAAGAGGGCCTGAGCGTTTTGATCGACACCGACCTACAACTGCGCAGCGCTGGGCAGACGGCACCGCAGATGGCGCTGGTGGAACGCGCGCTTATCAGGCTCGCAGCTTTAGCGCGACGCTAGGTTTTTGCGCGGATTCTCTTGAACAACTTCAAGCTTTGATGTCTCGTAGCCTTCAAACAGGGAGTGCATGAGATGTATGAAGTATATGGCGCGGTGTCCAACCGCTCGTTTCGGGTTGTCTGGCTGCTGGAGGAGATGGGCCTTGAGTTTGTCCTTCACAGTATAAACCCCCGCAGCCCCGAGGCGATGGCTGTGAACCCGAGCGGCAAGGTGCCTGTTCTCAAGGTAGGTGACGACATGATCACCGATAGTGCCGCGATCATGACTTACCTTGCTGACAAGCACGGGCAGTTTACCTACCCTGCGGGCACGGTTGAACGCGCCAAGCAGGATGCGCTGATGCATCAGGTGCTTGACGAGCTTGATGCCGTGCTTTGGACGGCGGCGCGGCACGGGTTTATTTTGCCGGAAGACAAGCGCGTGCCTGCGGTGAAGCCTTCGCTTGCATGGGAATTCAAGCGCAACGCGCAACGGATCGCTGACAAGATCGAAGGGCCGTTTCTGATGGGTGAGCAGATGACCATCCCTGACTTTCTGCTGGTGCATTGCCTCAACTGGGCAGTCAGCGCGAAGTTCGAGCATGGTAGCGACAAGCTTGACGCCTACGCCAGCGCCGTTCGCGCGCGTGAGGCCTTCAAAGCGACGCGTGAGCGAGCGAAGGCATGAGCGAGATTCGCGCCGAGATCCGCCTGCCGACGGATGAGTTGCGCGACGATCTGCCGTTTTACACCAAGGTACTCGGCATGCGGCTCGACGAGATTTTCCCCGCCGATGACCCACGGGTTGCTGTGCTGTCGGGCCACGGCTTGCGCCTCCGGATCGAGAAGGGCGCAAGCGAGCCTGCGGGCACTTTGCGCATTCTCACGGAGGATCCTGACGGCTTTGCCGAGGGCGCGCGCGAGCTTACCGCGCCCAACGGCACGCGCGTCGAGATCGCCGAGTTGCATCCGCCGATGGTGCTGCCCAAGACCGAGCATCTGTATGACGTGCGGCGCCTGCGCGACTCTGCTCCTTGGGTGATCGGGCGCGCGGGGATGAACTACCGCGACTTGCTGCCCACGCGGCTTGGCGGCGCGATTATTGCCAGCCACATTCGCGTGCCCTGCGGCGGCGATGTGCCGGACATGGTGCACTATCACACAGTCGGGTTTCAGCTGATCTTTTGTTACAAAGGTTGGGTTGATGTCCTCTATGAGGACCAGGGCGATATGATGCGCTTGCACGCAGGCGACTGCGTGATCCAACCGCCCGAAATCCGCCATCGCGTGTGCCATGCCTCGCCTGATATCGAGGTGATCGAGATCGGCGTTCCTGCTGACCATGTGACAACTATTGACCATGCGTTCACCTTGCCCAACGGGCAGGGCGACCCTGCGCGCGAATGGCAGGGACAGCGCTTTGTGCACCACGTGAAGGACGGCGCCACTTGGCAGCCCTTCCGCGTGCCGGGCTTCACCTGCCGCGACACCGGCATTGCCGAGGGCACCAAGGGCGTTGCGGGGATACAGGTTGTGCGGTTTGAGGGCGGCGCACCACCTGCGACGCGCACCGATGCGGATATCCACTTCACCTTTGTGATGGAAGGCACCATGACGTTGCACGCAGAGGGGCAAGCGCCGCGTGCCTTGGAGGCTGGCGATGCTTTTGTCATCCCGCCGCAGATGGCGGCGCGCTATGCGGAGTGCTCTGAAGACCTCGAGCTTTTGGAATGCGCGCTGAGGGGCGACTTTACCTCAGAGGTGGTTGTTTAAACGCTACTTTGAGGGCGGCGCCAGAAGCGCGGGAACGTCGGGGCAGAGCGGGTTGTCTGCTTCGCCTGCGCCGCCTGTGTCAAGCACGTAACGCTCTGTTTCGCCTGCGAAATTTCCGGTTTTCACGGTTTCGGAAGCGGCCTTGAGCGCAGCTTCGATGTCTTGTGCAGCCACACCGCTGGCCATAAACTGCGAGGCGCGCCCCGTGACGCGGGCTGCGGCCATGGATGTGCCTGACATCGCCGTTTGTCCGCAGGTGTCTCCTATCGCGGCGGAGAGTATGTTTTCGCCCTGCGTATAGAGATCAACCCCGATGCCGCTGTTGGAGCTGGGTGCGATCTTGTCGCCATCCAGCGCGCCAATCGTGATCGCGCGGGGCACGCGTGCGGGCGAGAAATGAAGCGCGTCAGAGCGCGAATTGCCCGCCGCCACGATGACAGGCACATTGGCGTCAATCAGCGCGTTGATAGCCAGATCAAGCAGTGAGTCTGTCGGGGCGCTCAGCTCTTTGCGGGTCAGGCTCATGTTGACGATGCGGTGTTGGCTTGGCTGCTCAAGCACCCACTCGACACCTGCCACGAGCGTCGAAACATCGCCGTAGTTTGCGTTGTCGAGCACCTTCACTGAGATCAGCCTTGCTTGGTCGGTCTGGCCATAGACGCGCCCGCCGATCGTGGCCGCGATGTGGGTTCCGTGGCCGTTGCAATCTTCTGTGCCGATGCCGTTGCGAAAGCTGGTGAAGCCTGCGCCGACGCGGCCTTGCAGCGCGATGTGTGCGGCACGAATACCGCTGTCAAACACATAGACATCGACGGGCACATCAAGTGCTGTGAGCACGGTGGCATTTGTTTGCGGGGCGGTGCTGGCTTGTGAGTTGCCCGACTGGCCAGATTGCGTTGCGAAGATATAGCCGTCGCGCACCACGCGAGCGATGCGAGGATCGGCCTCAAGGCGCGCGCGGTCGGCTTCTGTCATATTGGCTGCAAAGCCCGTGACGACGCGCTCATAAACGTAGCGGACAGACGGTAGCGGCAGGCCAAATTCGGCGGCGACAGTGGCGGCGTCCCCCAGCGGCGGGCTGCCGTCGGCGAGAACGAGAATATATTGCCCCGGCACCTCGGCTTGAAGCAGGCTGTCGGGCAGGGTGACCTCACGCGCACCGCCATTGTAGCGGGCGACGGCCAGTGCGTCAGCGACAACCGAGAGCTTGCGTAGCAGCGTCGGTGCAAGGGGCTCTTTTAGCTGCGTGGGGCCCGGTCGGCACGAGTTACTTTCTGCAAGTTCAGCGCGCAGTTGTGATACCGTTGCACGCAGCGCAGTATTCTCTTGGCTGAGTTGCTGCTCCAGCGCCGTTTGCGCTTGTGTGGGCGTGCTGAACCACAGCGAGAAGCCTGCTAAAAGCCAACAAATCAGGGTTGTTATTGCATAGCAACGGGACGTCTTGTTAGTGTTCATGGGTAAAGCATGCAGTGTTTTAACCCAGTGTCAATTTTGGCCGGTATTGAACGGCTATCGCGAAAGACGGTGTAACCGAAATGCAAGACAGCGAATTGATCGCAAGAATATACGATTGCGCTGCGTCGCCAGAGCAATGGGCTGACACTTTGCAGGATATTGCAGGGCAAGCGGGAGCCTACGGCGGGATGATTTTTGACAGCTGTCACACTGTTAAAGGCGAGCGCATCGGGCTGTATACCTGCTCGTCGGTCTATGACCCGAATGTTGCGCTGCACTATTCGAGCAAGCACAATGATTTTGAGGTCACAGACCAGGCCAAGTTTGCGCGCCTCTCGACGGCAGATGACGCTGTAAACCTGATACGCTGTGATGCCTTGGCGCCCAGCCGCGAGGCGCTTGAAACGCAGACCAATGTGCAAGCGATGATGGCGATGGGCATTCACTATCGCGCCGGCGCGCTGCTCTCGAAAGAGACATCGTCGATGGACAGGTTTGCCTTGCAGTTTACCAAGGCGGGTGGCCCGATCAGCGACAAGAAGTTGCTCTGGGTTGAATCCATCTTGCCGCATGTTGCGAAGTCGCTGTCTATCGGGCGGGTGTTACACAGCCAGAAGCAGGAGATCGAGGCCAAGTCGGCGGTGCTGGATCGCTTGCCCTTCGGGGTTGCGATTGTCTCACAGGGGCGCGAGTTGCTGTCGGCGAACCCCGAGTTCTTGCGGATTGCCGAGCAGTGCAACTTGCTATCGCGCGACGCGAAGGGGCTAAGCCCGAACCGCCTGCCAAGTGAGATGCGGCAGATGCTGGCGGGGCTGGATGCCCACGGAAAGCGCGGTGCGCGGCCTCGCAAAGAGGCGGTTTTTCTGCCCACGGCTGATACTGATTTCGGCGTGTTTCTTGAAATATCGCCAACCACCCAGCAAGCGGAGTCTGACAAGGCGGGGGCCAACAACTATGTCGTGACGGCTCTGGACAGCCGTCAGGCGCATGACATGGATGCTGATGCGATTTCCAAATATTTCCCGCTGTCGCCCTCTGAAAAGTCGGTTTTGGAGATGGTCGTGCGTGGGCATACCAACGCGGAGATTGCGCAAGACAGGGGCCGCACTGTCGAGACAGTGAACTCGCAGCTTAAGGCGCTTCTGCGTAAATCCGGCAGCCGCAATCGCACCGAACTGGTGCGCGTTGCTGTGAGCCTGTCCTCTTCGGCGCTTTACCCGAACCTTGCGCTATAAGCCTTTCAGGTAGGTCAAAAGCTGTTGCTTCTCGGCCTCGCTTAGGCCCGCTGCGGGGAAGGTGTGGCCCATGTTTCCGTTGCCGGGAATGAAGCTGCCGTCGGCGTTGCGCGCGTTGAATGTTGAGGTTTTTCCACTCTCAAGCGCTGGGCCGAGGCCGACTTTCTCTGTGTTGAAACTGACAGCGCCGGTTGTGAAACTGTCGGGCCGCGTTTCGGGCGAGAGAACGTCATAGAGCGTTGGCACCGAGCCGTTGTGAAAGTAGGGCGCCGAGGCAAAGATACCTGCCAGCGGGCCAGCCTTGTAGGCAGGCAAGGCGCTCGTCGGGTCGCGCTTGACTTGCTCGGCGATAATTTCGGCGCAGGCTTCGCGCACGGCTTTGACGGTACTCAGGTGATGCGTTGAGGGGCGCGGGCTGTCGGCCTCGGTTGCGTTCTGCCCGATGATCCAGTTACCGCCCTTCGTGGGCACATTGCCCGACACCAGTGCCGAAAACAGCATCGCCGAGGTTCCCGCCAAGTCGTCAAGCTGGAGCTGGGCAAGTTCACCACGTTTCTCGTAGACGATCCTCAGAGAGAGATCTTCGATCAGGCGCAGGGTTTCTGTGCCGGGCTCAAAGCGTGTCAGCTTTGTCTTGGCAAGGCCATTTGCCGTGAACGAGCGCACGGCTTCAAAGGTGTTGGTGAAGGCTTCAAACTTGCCTGTCCACGAGGAGTGGGTCAGCGCGTTGCAGGCCATCATAGGGTCGGTTCCCACGGCGGTTCCAGTGTTGCCAGCCATCTCGAAGGCGGGAATGACACGGACAAAAGGCGCGTGTTTGATGGGCTTTTGCGTGGCGTCAAGGATCGGCTCGAGCGGCTTGCTGTCGTCAAGCACGCTGTGACAGGCGGCGCAGTGTTTGCCGTAGAGCGCCTCGCCTGCGAGGTAGTCTTGTCCGCTGGTATCAAGCACGCCGAAAGCCTCGGGCCATTTGGGCGAGGTCAGCACATTGAGGGCGCGCTCCATGCGCACGATATTGGCAAGCCGCACCGATGTTTCAACACCGGGGAAGGCGATGTCGGCGAGCGCATCGTCGGCGGGCAGGGTGATCTCACCGAAGACGCCTATCACCTCCGAGATGTTGCGAATGATCGCACCTGCGCTGAGTTCGCCCGCGAGGCCGATGTCACGCGACTTGAAAGCAGAGCCGTTCCACTGGACGCGCTCTGAGCGAGGCGCATTCCAGACATGTGGGATCGAGACAGGCGCTGTCGAGGCTGGCAGCACGTCGTCGGCGCGCGGGCCAGACAGCGTTGCCATTGTGTTGAGGATAACTTGCACAGCGTCTTGGCGGCCATGGCCCCAAGCGCCGCCTTCGTCGATGCTGGCTTGAATTTTGCTGCGATACTGCAGCCATTCGGCCAGCTCCAGATAGAGCTTATCGCTGGCTTCCTTACTCGGTGTTTCGCCGATCACGGCAGTTGCAAAAGCGGCCCACTTCGGCCCTGCGTTCTGGCCACCATCGCGAAAGGTTGCGGCGGCAGAGGCAAAGAGATCTTGGGTGAAGCTCTGCAAGTCCATCATCGCCTGACCGCCATGCACGGTATATTCCTGCCCGTCTTTGAACAGCGCGCCCGTGTGACAGGCTGCGCAGTTTAGCCCGATTGCAGGCGCGCGGGCCGCGTCGCTGTCAAGGATGAAGCCTATCGGATCTTTGCTTGAGGGGTCGCAAAAAGCGAAGCCGTAACTTTCAAGGTTGGCGCGGCTGGCGAAGGGGGTGTCATCATCGGCAAGTTGCAGGGCACGATACCAGCTGTCGAGCATCAGGCGCGAGCCCTGACTTTTGTCATACCAGTAGGCCTTTGCGGCGGCGTCCCAGCGCTGGCTGAGTCCTTGTGCGCCGTAGCTGTCGCAAGCGCGTGTTTGACCCGCTGAGAAAATCGCGGCAAGACTTATGGCAATGGAAATGAAGAAACGCATGATGGCCCCAATTTTCAAACGAGTGGCTGGTAGCATCGGCAACCTGCGCTGTTTGGTCAAGGGCGTTGCGCTTTGCGTGGCTGGCCCGCTTTTGGCTGAAGTGACGCAGCCTTGCCCGCCTCTGCAAGTTGAAGCGGTGTGCAAAGGCGGCGCTGTCGAGGCCGTTACGCTGCGGCCCCCAAGGGGTGTTGCGAGCAACCTCAGCTTTGCTGTGACTTCGCAAGACAAGGGGGGTGTCACTGGCGACAAGGCGCATCTTTTGAGTGGCAATCAGAGCATGACGCTGCCCGTAAAGGGCGGCGCCTTTACGCTTGCTGTGCTGGGGCTTGAAAGCCAAGAAGCCGCTGATAACAGCGCCTGTTGTTTTAGTAACCAGACGGTCGGGCTAGCGGGGCTTTGTGCCGAGACGGGCGCGCCAGACGAGGCAGTCGAGCCTGTTTTGCCCGATGTGGCCATCGGCCTTGAGATGTCTGAAAGTTGCAACGCTGGCACTTGCGCAGGTGTGCTGACGCTCACAGGAGATGTGCCCGAGCAGATACAACTGTCGCTCACTATAGCGCCCGCGATTGTGCGAGATGTGCAAGCCGGGGGTGGTCTGAGGTGTGAGCAAACCGGCGGAGCCGTTCTGTGCGACTGGGCCAAGCCTGCGCAGGCCGAGCTTGTCTTTCGCATTCCCCGCTCGCAGCCAGAAGGGGTGCTTGAAATTTGCGCGCAGACAGGGGTTGCTGCCGAGCCGCGGTTGCGGGCGATGGCGCTTCAGGCGGCGCTCAATGCTAAGGGCTACGACGCAGGCAAGGTTGACGGGCTGATCGGCCCCGCCACGCGCAGCGCTCTGGCGCAGATGAAAGCCGATGAAGGCATCACGGGCGAAGAGATGCTGCCTGAGGCGGCGCTGCGGGCACTTGGGCTGTCTGACTTCGTTGATGCGAACCCGCAGAACAACCGGATGTGCGCGACTACGCTGATCCCCAAGCCACCGCTGGTGTGCGATAAGCGATCAACCGTCCAGAGCGGCGAGGCCTGCCTGTGCCGCCTGCGCAATATGGTGCGCGTCAGTGAGCGGGCCTGCGCTTGCCCGAAAGGGACGGTTGCCAGTGGCGGAGCCTGTGTCAAACGCAAGCAACCGCAAACAACACCGCGCCCGAAAAAGCCTGCCGCCGCCACTGCGTTGGTTTGCGACCGCAAGACAACGGTTCAACGCGGGACAAGCTGCGCCTGCCGCTATAGCGGTATGCGCAAAGTTTCCGCGACAAAGTGCAGGTGTTCTAACGGCTTGCCTGCCTTGCCCGGCGTGGGCTGCGTAAACGTCACGCTGTCTCTGCCAGGCGGGGGCGACAAGCCGTGATGCTGCGTTGGCTTAAGCGCGGGCTTTTGGGCTTGGTCGGTGTCGCTATCCTGGGCCTTGTTGCGGTGATTGCCGTGCAAGACGCCACGCCATTTACCGAACAAGAGTTGCAAAGGCGGGCAGGCGCGCTGTTTGCTTATGGCTCTGTCGAGGTTCCGCATGACTTGGCAGGGCCAGAGCTTGCCGAGCACGCATTGTTTGCGAAAGTCGGCGCTGGGCAGGCTTTGTCAAAGGATGAGAGCAAGGCCTATCGCCGCGCTTTTCAGGGTGTTCTGGCCGCCAACCAGCGCTTGTTCAGAGCGCTCGATAACAACCTCGTATTCGCAACAGACCACGCGATGGAGGCTGAAAACTCGATCTGCGGGCAGGGGATTGCGGGGCGGCACGACTTACATGCTGCCTCGGCGCTTTCAAACTTCTCCGAGCTGGCAGGCAACCTCGAAGCACTGCCAAAAGCTGGCGCCTTGTCGCGGGTCTTTAATGCCAATGAGGCTTACAAAAACCTGACAGACTTGATGGTGCATTTGGCGCCTGCCGTGCAGTCTGTTGTCGTTGACCGTTTCGATGACTTGCCCGAGGTTGACGCCGCCTTGGCAGAGCCGTTCGAGCGTTTTCGACTGGCTTTCCAAAGGGCAAGTTTCGCGCCAATCAACAGTGCGGAGTATCGCGTTGCGACGGGCGAGGGCGTTGCGGCCTATGCGCAACTGGCGCAGGTTGTGCAGAGCAAAATCACCGCCGAGCTGTCGCCTTTGGAGCACAAGATCGCGGGGCGCTGGCTGGCGTTACTCTCGGTTTCACCGCAGCTTTCGCTGCCCTAGGGCGGCATTTTCACCAATCTTGGGGATAGTTTAAGCCTGCCCCGCATGGAAGCCTTTTCGCAAAGGGAGTGCTGCCATGTTGCGTTTGATCTTACTGCTATCACTTGTTTTGAGTCCTGTCAGAGCAGCGGCGACAGCCGATGGGCCTGATAGCTGGCGCGTGACGGGTGTCGCGGCGAGCGACACGCTTTCGGTGCGCGCGGGCCCTGCAGTATCTTACCCGAGGCTTGGGCGGCTGGCCCACAATGCGCGCGGCTTGCACACGATCGTGTGCGTGCCGACCCTGAGCATGAATGCCTACAACAGCCTGTCGGCACCTGAAAGGCGCGCTGTTGACGGCATGGCGCGCTGGTGCCTTGTGGCGCAGGGGGGCCGCGAAGTGGGCTGGGTCAACGCGCGCTTTCTTGCAGAGGGTGGCGGTGAAGACGCTTACCAAAGCGGCCAGAATGTTGGCGGCGGCGGCCAGTTTCTGCAGAGCCAGCACAACCAGATTTGCGCCACGCAGCCGCAGGTGAATGTCTCGCTGAACGACGCTAACCTGTGGCGCTTGCCCAACGGTCAACGCGCGGTGGATGTTGTGCAAAATCGCTCGCCCAACTGGGACAGCGGGATGCGTTGGCTTTCGGCATGGCCTGACGCGGGCCGTGGCTTTGCCAAGGGCGAGACAAGCTATGACTTCTCGGTGCAGTTCTGCTCCTGTGGCAGCCAACCTGCGCGCTACGAGATTTCGCGCATCCGCGTGGATGACCGCGCCGAAGTCTACTTTGACGGGACAAACTGGCAGGACATTGCTGTGAATTTTCGCGCTGACCAGCCTGTTGCGCGGGCCGGAAAATCACATGTCCAAGACTTCAACCGCAGCCTGATGCTGCGCATCCACAATGACCCTGGAACGCCGGACAACCCCCTCGGGTTTGCCATCGAAGGCCGCCTGTATGCCCAGAATGCCTACCTCGGGTTTTGCCAGAAATGACGGTTTGACACGCAATTTCCGAACAATTTTCACCAGTCTTGGTGATGTTTTGCGCCGCTTGCACCTGCGACACTGAAAGTAAGAATTTTTCGAGGATCGACCTATGACCATGACATCTGACCGCAAAGCCCAACGCATTTCTTACGGCCTTTCAGGCTTGCGAATGTCGCCAAAACTGCTGCTGACGCTGTGTTTGGGCGCGGCTGGTTTTGTCGGGTCGGGGCAGGGGACAAGCGCGCAGCAGGGCTGGCTTTTGCTGGATAATGCGCAGCCGCAGGTTGCTGCCAATCCGGCGGTTGGCTGGACATTGCCAGCCAAACCCGTGAGTACGCGCAACGCAGCGGGCCGCGAGGTTTTGGGCCAAAGCGCGCGCCCGAGCGCGCGGTTGTTTGCTTATGGAACAGTTGTGACAACGGGGTTCTCAGGCGTGCGCGCCAAGGAGCCTTACACCTATGCAGACGGGCGCACTGTTCCGGCCGAGCCAGTGGCTCTGGACTTTATTGATCCGAACGGAGCCGCCGCAAACCTGCTGGCGGCGGATGGTATCGGCTATGGTTACAACGCATCGGAGATGACGCGGCCTGTCTATGACAAGATCCTTGCGCGCGACGTCGGGCAGGTTTTTGGCATCGCGATTGACGAAAGCCCCTATCGCAACCTCTACCTCACCGCGACATCGGCCTTTGGCCTCAATCTGGTGGGCAAAGACGACAACAATGACCGCGTCGCGGACCGTTTGCTTGCCGGCGAAAAAGGCGCCAAGTGGATGCCTGCGCAGTGGGGCAACGCGCCGAGCGCCGGGCCAGGTTCAATCTGGAAGGTTGACGGGGCGACGGGGCAGATCAGCCTGTTTGCCAACATAGCGCTAGAGGCGCCAAACGCCGGGCCGGGGCTTGGCAACATCGCGTTTGACCGCGCTCACAACCAGCTTTTCGTGTCTGACCTCGAGACAGGCATGGTGCACAGGCTTGATCTGGACGGCCGCGACTTGGAGCAGTTTGATCATGGCCAAACGGCGCGCCCTGCGGCGAACCTGCCAGCTGTTGCCTTTGATGCCAGCCAGCGGATGGACAAAACAAGCGCGCGGTTTGATGTGGAAGACACCAAGACATGGGGGTTTGCTGACGCATCGCGTCGTGTCTGGGGGCTGGCTGCACGCGGTGGGCGGCTTTACTATGCCGTGGCCGAGGGTCCGCAGATCTGGTCGGTTGGGCTTGATCGCGAGGATGGCTCGTTTCTTGACGATGCGCGCTGGGAGCTGAATGTAAGCGACGCTTATCCGGGGTTTGAAATTTCGGATATGGTGTTTGATGCGGCGGGGGCTTTGGTCTTGGCGCAGCGCGGTGATCGCCGCGGCGATTTTACCTATGAGGAGTTCACCAAGACGCGCCGTGCCGCTGTGTTGCGCTATGTCTACGAATACCTTGATGACCCTGACACACCCTCGGCTTGGGTTTCCGAGCCGCAGCGCTATGCTGTCGGGTTTGCACATCAGCAAGACAACACAACAGGCGGCGTTGACGTTGGCCCCGCCTACCAAGACGATGGCCGCTGGGACGACCAAACCTGTGGCGGGACGCTCTGGAGCACAGGCGAGAGCCTGCGCCAGAATGCCGAGTTGCAAAAGCAGCTCGAGCTAGGCGGAGAGCAGTTGGTTGACGGCATTCAAGCCCAGCCTGTCTGGGTAGACGCTGACAACAACACCCCGCCTTGGCAGAGCTATTTCGCCGATTATGACGGCGCCTACCCGCTGAAAAAACGCGCGGGGCATATTGGCGATGTCGAGGTTCTTGGCTGCGCGGGAGGCAGTGGCTATGGCGCGCCCATTGGCGGCTATGGCGGCGATTTGGCCGAGACGGGTGGCGACACTTCGGGCGACGAGTTTCTGGATGAAGACTATTCCGAGTATTGGGATGACTGGGACGATTGGGACAATCCGACGTGCACGCGGCCGGGCGGGTGCTTGCCCAAACCGCCAAAAGCCTGCGTGGACAGTTTTGTAAAACCTGTCTGCAACACAGAGACAGGCACCTACGAAATGATCACGCTGTTTACGGATACCACAGGCGCGCTTGACCGTCTGAAGCTGGATGATCCGAGCGGCGCCTTGGCCCCCGTGCCAGCCGAGATTTCGATTGACGATGTGCTCAAGTTGAAGCTGGCCAACTTGGCCGCCGGACAGCCCGCACAACTTAACGTTTGCGGCTTTAACGCGAGCCAGCGCGACAAGGGCGGCCCCTACGACTGCTGCACCGTTTCACTTACCATAACCAAGCCCGCTGCGGCCTGCGAAAAGGAGGCAAACTGATGCTTCGTTCCCTCAAGAAATTCACGCAGGCTTGCGCTGCTTTGTGCCTCACGGCCACCGTTGGCTTCGCGGCTCCCGTTCTCACAAACGGCGGATTTGAAGACAACCCGCCATCAGGCTTTGGCAACAACATCGGCCATTCTATCGCGCCTTGGGTGTTGGGCGCGGGCGACAGAGCGAATGTTGTGAAGGTTGATGATGGCGGGCGCAACTACGGCCCGCACGGCCCGCAGTTTGACGCGACGAACCCTGGTGTCGGGGTTGATCAACATTACTTGGATATCGCGGACGGATCGAACGATTTTTACCAGGAGTTTACACCGTTGTGTGACGGGAATGTCGAGTATGGCGCATTTTTCTCACGTCGCCCGTCAGGCGCTTTGGGTGTTGCCGGGATCACACTTTTGCACGCGTCGGACGACAGTGTTGCGGAGGTGCGCCAATCAACATCCTTGCCCCTTGGCACCCCTAGAACAGACCCGTGGACGCGCGTTGCCTATCAGACAACTCTCGTCGCGAACACGACGTATAAATTTTACGTCGACATGGACAACGACATGAACATCGACAACGCGTTTGTCGTGTTTCTTGACCAGTGCGATGCGCATGAGGACCCTGACTTCACCACCGGTGTGCCGGATGAAACCCCGCCTGAGGAGACGGCGACAAGCACGGTGAAAACCTGCGAACCGCCTGAGGAAACGGCCACAGGCCTGAGCGCAGCTTGCACCATTACTGTAACGCACGGCGACGAGAATTTCGAGAACTTGCAGCTGGAAGAAATCTTCGGCATTGCGGACAGCCCGATGGTAACCTCGATCAGCGCGTTAACTTCGAATGATGGTTGGGTTTGCAGTGCGGTTCCACCTGCGTCTGATCTTGATGCTGTTACATGCGACATCGCGGGAGCTGACGTTGTTGCTGGCGCGACCACGACGATTGATGTGACGGTTGATCTTTCATCAGCCCAAGCGGGCGAATACATGAACTGCGCGCAGTTGACGGGGATCACCAGCGGTGAAGCTCCGGCAGCGGGCACTGATCAGGTTGATAACGCGGAGTATTTCGAGCTTGAGCCAAGCTGCACAACGATCACCGTTGTGAAAGACGTGGTTGATGATGTGCCACCGCCGCCCAAGCCCGCGCAATGCACGCCGTTCGAAGCCGAAGTGACATGCGACGAGCGCAACGGCGGTTATGTTGTGAGCCTTGCCAACAGCCTGTCAGGCACGTTTGACCCGAACTTGGTTGAAGTTGATGTGCTGAGCGCTGGTGTGAGCGCCGTGAGCCACGCAAACAACCCGCTGCGGATGCAACTGATTGGCGCAAACCCCGGCGACACTGTTTTAATGTCAGTTGCCGCGACAGACCAAGGCGGCGGCAGCGCGCCTGGCCTTGATCTGTGCTGTATGGGCGAGGTGAGCGTGACTGTGCCAGAGGGCTTGGTGTGCGATCCGCCCAAAGACCCTCCCTCAAGCTCGGTGATCAGCGTGTCAAAGACATGTGAGCCGACGGCTGCTGGCTTTGGCGCGGGCAACACTGTGTGCCACATGGATGTGACATACTCAGGCCCGGCACCAACGCCTGCCAACCCGATTGTTGTGACCGACGCGATCGCGAGTGGCTCGGGTGTCACCGCAATCAACGCGCAAGACCCGACTGGCGCGGCCAAGGATGTGTGGGCGTGTAACGGTTTTGGCGCAGGCCCCGTGACATGCGAAATGCACAATGGCATCGACGGCACTACGACGGCAGGCTACTGGGACAATTACACAACCACGCTCGACCTGTATCTTGATGCAGACGAGACCTACAAAAACTGCGCTGCGGCCTCTGTGACGCTGCCGGACGGCTCTGTCGAGACGGCTGAAGACTGCCACTCGCAAGGCGACGCGCAGCTTGAGATCGTCAAGACAGCTTTGTTTGAAGTCTGCACGCCGGGCGCTGTTTGCCAGTTTGAGTATACTGTCAACAACACCGGCAGCGGCGACTATAACGGTGCGATCACGCTTGAAGATGTGATCACGCCGATTGGCGGCACGTTCACGGCGATAACGCCAGCTTTGTGCGATGCGGCTGACCTGACAGGCACGGGCTGCACAGGCAATGCGAGCATCCCGGCTGGCGGCTCTGTGACTTACACAGTTGACTACATGGCGCCGAGCAATTCGGGGCCAGTACTGACCGACGGCATGTTGCAGGGCGAGAATTGCGTCATGCTGAGCGACGAGACGATGGGCGAGTTCGACGACCCGAGCGAAGTTGATGGTCACAAGTCGTGCTCCGAGTTTCTGATCGGCGAGCCTGACCTGAACATTACCAAAGTGCTGAACGGCAGTTGCTTACCCGGTGAGGCGTGTAACTTCTCTATTGAAATTACGAGCCAAGGCGCGGGCTATGAAGGCAACATTCTGTTGGCCGAAGCTATGGGCGGTGTCGGCGGTGTTATTACCAGTGTGACACCAGCTTTGCCTGCCGGATGCGCGCTGCCTACCGACGAACTAGGCTGCATCCTCCCCGTCTCAGTGCCTGCAGGCGGCAGTTACACGCTGACGGTTGAGGCGACCTATGATGCGATGGCGGATGGCGAAGGCCACAACCGCAACTGCGCGATTGCGATGACTGTTCCTGCGTCGGTTCCGACGGGGCCGTTCGAGATCAACGCAGAAGAGCCCGCTTGGGCTGCTCAGGCTGGCGAGATAGGCCAAGCCTGCGTGGAGTTCGAAGAGCTTACAGACGCGGACTGCGGCGAAGGCGAAATGCTGAATGCGGCGGGCGAATGTGTGCCTGTTGAGGAGCCTGAAGTCACGGTTGAGAAGGTTTGCGAGCCAGGTTCTCTGACTGTGCGTGAAGGCGAGACGGTTGACGTAACCTGCACGCTCACCGTTACGGCTGAGGGCTACCCTGATGGCGTGAACTTCGAGCTTATGGACACGATGACAGGCAGCGACACAGACCCGGATATGGGCCTGATCGCAAACCAAAGCGGCTGGTCTTGTGTGAAGCTCGACAACACCTTCAACTGCAACCTGAGCAGCACTGACTTTAACGCCAATGGCGGCACTCTTTCGGAGGAGATCACGCTTACCGTGAGCAATGCGACTGCCACAGGAAACTTGCGCAACTGTGCGAAGGTCTACATGGGCGGCGGTCAGTTCAGCAACGAATCCTGCGCTGATATCGTGGTTGTCGTTGAGGACGATGTTGTCGTCACGCCTGGCAAGCTTGATGTGGCGGTGAGCAAGTCGGCAAACGACTATGTAACGCCTGCCGCGCCTGATGGTCAGTCGTTCTTGCTCTACCCGTCGCTTGTCTCTGGCACGCTTATGCCCGGTGACGTGGTTGTCATCCGCGATGAAATGAACGGGTTGAGCAACTTTGCGACGACAACCACGCAGGGCGCGTGGACATGTTTGGGGCTGAACAACGGCCAAGGCTTTGAGTGCATCGCCACAGTGGGGGCCAATGGCGCGATGCCGACGCCTTCACCGCTTGTCAACGGTCAGCCAACAATGCCGCAGTGGGAGAACTGTGGCCGGATCGAAGTGCGCCGCAACGGTGTCACAGTCGCCGAAACCAACTTGGCTAACAACTCCTCGTGCGTGTCTGGCGAAGTGGAGCAAGATGATGTTGTGCCAGAAATCGAGCTGACAAAGTCGTGCAGCGCATTGCCGCAAATGGGCGCTGTTCGCCAGTATCAATGCATTATCACCATGGACAGCAACGGTGTGCCGTTCGACGATGACATCGTCATCACGGATGTGATGTCATTGCCAGGCATTCCTGATGCAAACATGGCAGTAAATGCCATGACGGCAGATGCGCCTTGGGTTTGCAATGTCGCGCCGTTCTCGGCCTCTAACCCTCCGAGCTGTTCTATTGATCCAGCGAGTTTTGAAGGCTCACTGCCTGGGTTCATGATAGTCTACATCGGTGCGGGGCAGTCGAGCTTCGAAGAGCCTGGAGCGCAAAACTGCGCTGTTCCCACAGTCGGCGGTTCGCCAGCAGGCGAACCGGGATGCCATGTCTTCACACCGGTTGGCGTTGACGAAGATGATGACGGCTTCCCAGCTGGTGAGGATTGTGATGATCAAGACCCCAACGTGAACCCGAGTGCAGAGGAGGTACTGGACGGTATCGACAACAACTGCAATGAGCAGATTGATGAAAACCTGCAGCCTAACTGCGACGAGCTTCCAGCTGGCACTATTGGATGCGCGCCAGAAACTGCGCTGGATGCTGATGGTGATGGGTACACCTCAGATGTGGATTGCGACGACAACAACGATCTCGTTCATCCGGGTGCTGAGGAAATCAATGGCGATGGGCTCGACAGCAACTGTGACGGTGAAGACGACGCTGTTACCACTGGCGGCCCTGTCCAAAGGGAGGCTGTGCTGACGCCTGCGAAGGCCCTGAAGCAGGCCTGTGCCGTCAGTCAAGCTTCGCAAACCTACACTTGCGAGTTCGAGCTGAGTGTCACCAACACAGGCGGCGCACTGTTCCAAGGCCCGATCGCGCTGGACGACAGCTTTGACGGCGCCCAACCCACTTCTCTGGCAACAAGCGGGGAAGGTTGGGAGTGCATGCGCACCGATGGCAAAGGCTCGTCTTGCCTCAACGGTACGGGATCTCTGAAACCGGGTCAGTCAAGCTCGATGGTGATGACCACGGTCATTCCATCAAGCCCGACAGGGGTGTCGTTCAAGAACTGCCTCGCCGTCGGGATCAGCGAAAGCGACTTCCTGCGTGCCTCGGTGATCCAGACTGTTATGCAGCGTTTGGGCATTGACGGCGGGCCGGTTGACGGCGCACCAGGCCGCAAGACCCGTGAAGGCATTCGCCAACTACAAGAGCGGCTCGGCCTTGCGCCAACCGGAAAGATTGACGAGGCATTGTTCGCAGCTGTTGGCCTTCCTTCGGCGGCAGGAGCACAGAAGGTCTGTGTGACTGTTGACTTGCCACCCGTGAAGCGGCCGGTTCGTTGTGATCCTCCGCAGGTGAAAAACAGTAAAGGTGTTTGCTATACGCCCAAAACGCCCAAGGTTGATTGCCCGAGTGGACAGGTGAAGAACAGCAAGGGTCAGTGCTACACGCCGCGTAAGAAATGCCCGTCAGGCCAGCGGCTGAACAGCAAGGGCCAGTGCTACACGCCTGATGTGTCTTGCCCGAAAGGCCAGAAGAAGAACAGCAAAGGCCAGTGCTACACGCCCAAGAAGGCCACAAGCTGTGACTCTCGCTCGACTGTGCAACGCGGTGACGCCTGTGCCTGCCGTTACTCGAAGATGCGCAAGGTGAACGCGCGCTCTTGCGTGTGCCGCAACACCGGCCTCCCGCCAATCCGCGGCGTTGGATGCCCGGGTGTCTCGATTGGCGGCGGTGGCGGCGACGCGGTGGAAGGCGACCGCTGTAAGCTTCGCTTGAACGGCATCTGCGTCAAGCGCTAAGACAGCCAAAGCTCTGCCCCGTCCGAGAGATGGGGCAGAGCTGTTTTGCCAACAGGCCCGCTCGGTTACGAGCAGCCGCTGTTGATTTGGATCAAGGCAAGGCTTCCAGCTTATGCGCATAAGCGCATTAAGGGGGCTTCACATGATTCTAGCTGTTCTTTCTGCACTCGCCGAGCCGACGCGGCTTGCAACGATCCGTTTGCTGGCGGATGGAAACGAGCATTGCGTTTGTGAGCTGATGCATGTTCTCGACGCGACGCAGAGCCGGATGTCACGGCATATGCAAACCCTCAAGCAAGCTGGGCTGGTGACGGACCGTCGCGATGCACAGTGGGTGCGCTACAGTCTCAAAAGAGATCTGCCCGACAACATTGCAAGCGTGCTTGAAGCCGTGCTCGCCGCGGAACCCGAGCAAGAGAGGACCGCAGCATGACAACCGAGACACAGGACATGAAGCCGCCCCAAACGCACCCTGACTGGCACTGGTATGCAGGTGTCGTGGCGGCTGGTGCTGTTTGGCTGATGCTCTATCGTCAGCTCATCCCGTTTTCGGAATGGGCGACGGGGCTTTTCCCCGTTGCCCGCCATAGCCACAGTGGCGAGGCTATCGCGTTCTTTCTTTATGACGTGCCGAAAGTGCTGTTGCTGCTGACGCTGATTGTCTTTGTGACCGGAGTGTTGCGCAGCTGGTTTAGCCCCGAAAAAACCCGCGCCATTCTGTCTGGTCGCCGCGAGATCATGGGCTATCCGCTTGCTGCGGCGCTGGGTGTTCTGACGCCGTTTTGCTCGTGCTCGTCTGTGCCGCTGTTCATCGGGTTTGTCTCGGCGGGTGTGCCGCTTGGCGTGACATTCTCGTTCCTCATCGCGGGCCCGATGGTTGGCCCAGTTGGCCTTGGCCTGCTGTTTGGTCTCGTCGGTTGGAAAATCGCCTTGATTTACCTTGTTTTCGGGTTCTCCATTGCGACTGTTTCGGGCTGGGTCATGAGCAAGATGAAGCTTGAGCGGTATCTGCAAGACTGGGTGCGCGAGATGAACGCTGGCCCTGCAATGGGCCTTGATGAAGAGCGGCTGACGCTGGTTGACCGGATCAAGATCGGCATTGAGCAGGTTCGGGAGATCCTGAGCAGAGTCTGGGTCTGGGTTGTGCTTGGCATCGCCATTGGCGCGCTTATTCACGGCTATGTGCCGGAAGCGATGATGCTCAAGATTATGGGGGGCGAGGCTTGGTGGTCGGTTCCGGCGGCGGTTGTTGTCGGGGTGCCGATGTACACCAACGCGGCGGGTGCTATCCCCATCGTTGAAGCGCTGCTTGGCAAGGGCGCGGCCCTTGGAACGACGCTGGCGTTCATGATGTCGGTCATCGCGCTGAGCCTGCCCGAGATGATCATCCTCAAGCAGGTTCTGAAGCTGCGCCTGATTGGTATCTTCATAGCCGTGGTGGCGTCGGGCATCCTTGCCACCGGCTTTTTATTCAACGCAATTCTCTGAAGGAAGCGAACATGAAAACTGTCAAAGTCTACGGCCCCGGCTGTAAGCGCTGCGAGACAACCGCGCAAATGCTCAAGGACGCGGCGGCCAGCCTCGGCGTTGAAGTCGCGGTTGAGAAAGTCACCGATCCACGCGAGATCGCGATGGCGGGGGTAATGTCAACGCCGGGTGTTTCGGTTGACGGCAAGCTGGTGCATGCGGGCGGTTTGCCCGATGAAGCCAAGCTGAGCGATTGGCTAACAGCATGAAGCGCATATTTTTCGTGGCGGCTTTGTGCGCGCCGACGTTTCTGGCGGCTGAAGGGCTTGTTGTGCAACCAGTCACAGACGGGGTTTGGGCCATCGTTGGCGAGAAGGTGCAACGCAACCCCGAGAACCTTGCCAACAACGCGACGTTTGGCTTGATCGTGACAGCTGACGGCGCGGTTCTGGTTGATCCGGGCGGCTCTTGGAAAGGGGCCGAGGCTTTGCATACTGCGGTTCAAAGCGTCACGGATGTGAGCGTCAAGTTTGTGATCAACACCGGCGGCCAAGACCACCGCTGGCTTGGCAACGGATATTGGCAGGCACAGGGCGCTGAAGTGATCGCCTCTGCTGCGGCTGTGGCCGACCATGACGCACGCGGCTCGATGCAGATGTCGGGCCTTGCGCAGCTTATCGGCCCGGGCCTTGAGGGCACGGAGCCAAGCACCGCTGACACCGTGTTTGACGCAAGCTACACGCTTGAACTTGGCGGCGAGACGATCGAGATCAGCCATGTCGGCGCAGCGCATACGCCAGGCGACAGTTTTGTCTGGCTGGCTGACAAGTCAACGGTTTTCACCGGAGACATTGTCTATGTTGAGCGCATTCTGGGTGTTGGCGAGCAAAGCTCGATCAGTGCTTGGCCTGCCAGCTTTGAGGCGGTTGCCGCGCTTGAGCCCAAGCACCTTGTGCCGGGCCACGGCAGCGCGACGACGCTGGAACACGCAACGCGCGATACTTATGACTATCTGATGAATCTGCGCAGGCAGATCAGCGCATTGATTGAGGAAGGCGGCGACATCATCGCGGCTCCGAAAGTTGACCAGTCAGCCTTCACTTATCTCGAGCAGTTTGACAGCCTTGCAGGGCGCAATGCCCAGACAGCGTTTCAGCAGATGGAGTGGGAGTGAGGCTTTAGGCCACTGGCCAGCGACAAAGCATGCCACTGGCCGGATTGCAACCTTAGCGCGCTTCACTCTGTGCGTTGCTGCGCAGAAAGAAGACAACCGAGGCGACCGAAAGCAACAGCAGCATAACCGCGACAGGGCTTCTGAAAATCTGTGTCAGATCACCATTTGTTAGAGCCAGTGATTGAGCGATAGATTTCTCAAAGCGCGGCCCGAGGAAGAACGCGATGATGAAGATCACCAGCGAATAACCAAAGCTTGCCATGAGGTATCCGAGGACTGCGAAGATCAGCATGATGGCGACCCCGAACAGGCCGCTGGTGGCCATGGCGACGCCAACAAAGCAGAGCAATAGAGCAGATGAGAATATGATTGATTCCGGCGCTGAAACGACTTTGACCCAAAGGCGTAACCCAAGTTGGCCAACCCATAGGTTGACGAAATTTGCCATCAGCATCGCGCCGAATAGCCCATAGACAAGCCGGCCTTGGTTTTCGAACAGCAAAGGCCCGGGCTGCATGCCGTGTATCATGAATGCGCTGATGATAAGCGCCGCGCCAACGCTTCCGGGAATGCCTAGTGTGAGCAGCGGAATCAGGTTTGCACCGACGACGGCCGAGTTGGCTGACTCGGAGGCCGCGATGCCTTGGATGTTGCCTTTGCCGAAACTTGCAGGGTCTTTCGAGGCGGCTTTCGTCATGGCGTAGGACATGAAGGCCGCAGCGGTTGAGCCAATGCCGGGAAGCGCGCCGAGAATTGTGCCGATGGTTGCGCCGCGCAGCATGACATAGCGGCACGACCAGTATTCAGCCCAGCTCACGCGCTTGTCGTCAGGGTTGCCGGTGTCTTCTGTAGAAACAGCGGCGCGGACGTTTCCGTGCGCCTCTGACAGGCGATGCAGGATCTCGGAGATCGCCAGCATGCCGATGGCCACCGAAGGCAGCGGGAGGCCGTCAAAGAGATCCCAGTAGCCGAAGATCAGGCGAGGTGTGTAGTTTTCCGGATCTTGGCCGACAGAGGCCACGAGCAAGCCGAGCATGGCGGCGATGATGCCTTTGGTGAGCGAGTTTCCGATCAATCCAGCGAGGATCGAGAAGGCGAAGATCATCAGGGCGACAACTTCGATTGGCCCCATTTTCAGGGCGAGGACGGCCAGAGGTGCAGAAACCGTGATCAGGACAATGTCGCTGAAAGTGTCGCCGGTCACCGACGAGAACAGCGCCATTTTGGTTGCCTTCAGCGGCTTGCCCTGACGCGCGAGCGGGTTCCCGTCTAGGGCTGTCGCGGCGGCGTCGGGTGTGCCGGGGGTGTTCATCAGAACCGCAGGCACGGCGCCGCCGACAAGGCCGCCTTTGTTGACGCCGACAAGAAAGGCGATGGCTGGCAGCGGGTCGAGCCCGAAAGTGAATGGAATAGCGATCGCCATGGCCATGATCGGCCCAATGCCGGGGACAGCGCCAACGAACTGCCCCAACACGACGCCAAAGAGAACAAAGGCCAGATTGAAGAGCGTAAACGCGTCTGAAAATCCGGCGAGGATTATGGAGAAATCAACCATGCTAGCGCTCCTTAGGGCAGGGCTCGGCCCAGCAGTTGGGTGACGAGATACCAGATGAGCAGGGGCATTCCGACAACGCCGAGGCCTAGCCAAAACGGCCGCCGCTCGCCTATGAACCACATGATCGCGAAGGCGAGAAGTGGTGCGACATATTCAAATCCAAACCATGACATCGCGTAGATGCCGACGGACAGCAGGACAATGTAGAAGCCCGTTTTTGCCATGAGCACAGGGTTGCGAACGCGTTGATCTGTTGGCTTGATCACCAGCACTGCGCCACAGATCGCGATGATGATCGAGACTGTGTCAGGAAGTGTTCTTGGGGCGATGTTGCCGCTCTCAACAGCTTCGATGTAGTTCGGGTTCACTGCGAAATACATCGCCAGCCCGAAGAGCAAGAAGAAGACGCCAGAGGCGCGATCAGCGGAAATATTCATTTGTTCCTCCCAACAAATGCAAACGCCCCGCCACCAAAAGCAGCGGGGCGCGTTCACTTATTTGGCGAAGAGAACTTTCGCGTTGGCCAAGCCGTCGACCATCATCTTTTTGGTACCCTCGGCGCCCATGTTGACAGGCGCGCCTTTGACGGCGTTCTGAACGATCTCGACAAACTCGGGCGCGGTTATCGCCGCGTCGATTGCCGATGCGATTGCTTTCGTTGCTTCAGGGTCTGTTCCCGCTTTCATCGCCAGAAAGAAGACAGGGTCAACGTAGGCGTTCACGCCACTTTCGATGAAGGTTTTGACATCGGGCGCGAAGCTCAGGCGCGTTTGGTTTGCGCCCGCGATGACTTTCATGTCACCTGATTCCAGATAGGGAAACTGCTCGCCTGAGCCAAAGCCCGCGAGAACCTGACCGCCAAGGATGAGCTTCATGACTTCCGCGCCGCCATCGGCTGTGACCAGGTTAAACTCGGCCCCTGTCGCGGCTTTGGTTTGGTTCATGATCAGAACTTGCGGTGGCGCCATTGTGGCGACAGGCAGCGTGCCTTGCTCTTTGGCATAGGTGACCATGCCTTCCAGATCGTCAAACGGCGCATCCTTGCTGGCAACAAGCGCCAGCTCGGCCTTCGCGACGGTTCCGAGGTAGTCAAAGCTTTCGAGGTCAAATGGCAGTTGGTCGCCGCGGTTCACGAGCTGAACGAGCACCGGAATGCTGACGCCCATACCGACAACGTTGCCTGTTGCAGGCCGCTGTGAGAGGCCCGTGAACATGGCGACGCCGCCGCCGCCGGGTTTGTTTTCGACGATAACGTTCCAGCCGGTGTTGTCTTTCATGACCTTGGCGAGAACGCGGCCCATCGTGTCGGTTGAGCCGCCTGCGCCAAAGCCGATCTGGATCGTTAGTGGACCGTCTGGCGCCCAGTCTTCGGCAAAGGCCGGTGTTGCGAAAGCCAGTAGCGCGCTGGCGCCAAGGGCAAGTAGTTTTGACTTCAGTTTCATTGTAGTTCCTCCCGTCTATTGTTTTTAGGCTTTGAAAATATCGTCTTCCGCATTGTAGAGCTTCGAGGCTAGCTCAGTGTTGTGCATTCGCATAGCGCGCTGGTTGAGGCTGCCTTTTTCTGTCAGCTCGCCTTTGTCAAAACTGGGCGCATGCGGTAAAATCATAGCGCGTCGCACGCGGCTGGCCGAGCCTGTTGCAGTGCTCGCGGCCTCTTTGAGGCGCTCGGATAGGGCTTGGTTCAGATCGGCAGGCGCCATCTGGTGCGCGCTGTCTGAAACCCAGAGAAGCGCGCCAAGTTGGGCTTCGTTTTCACCCACGATCACGGCATCACGAATGAGGCCGGCGAATGCGTCAACAAGTTTGGCGCGCACCGCCCCGACAGTGACCCATGTGCCCGTTGAGAGCTTGAAGTTCTCGGCTACGCGGCCATCAAAGTAGAAGCCGCGGGAGAAGTCATCAGGGTCGGCGGGGCGCAGGGCGTCGCCCAGACAGTAGAAGCCTTCTTCGTCAAAAACCTCGGCGGTTTTTTCTGGGTCGCCGTAGTAGCCGGGTGTGATGGACGGGCCTTTAAGGCGCGCTTCAAGTTTGCCGTCAGTGGGCACCAGCTTCAGCGTCAGGCCGCGCGCGGGCACGCCGACTTTTCCGGCTTTGTCTTCCAACTCCGCCCAGCCCATTGCGAAGGGGGCTGTTTCTGTCGCGCCCAAAGCTGTTGTCAGCAAAATTTCGCGGCCTGTGTATTGTTTGCCAAGGGCAATCAGCCTGTCCCAGGTGTGCTGCGCCATGCCAGCTCCGGCGTAGAACATGACTTTGAGCTTGGAGAAGAAAACGCGCGCCAGCTCTGGGTCTTTTTCGAGTTCTTTCACCAGCATGTCGTAGCCGACGGGAACATTGAAATACCAGTTGCAGGCCACGTCTCTGAGGGCGCGCAGGGTTTCGTCAAACGCGCCGGGCATCGGGCGGCCATCATCTAGGTAGAAGGTGCCGCCGTTTGTCAGGATAAAGTAGAAGTCGTTGTTGCCGCCAGCCGTGTGGTTCCAGGGTGCCCAGTCAACTGTGACGGGCGGCTCTGTTTGGGCGAAGCGGTAGAAGTCGCGCAGCATTGTCTGCATGGCGCAGATCATGCGGTTGGTGTTGATCACGGCCTTGGGAGAGCCAGTGGAACCCGATGTGAACAGGTATTTCACAACCGTTTCTGCGTTCAGGGCAGCGCGGGCGGCAGCGCCTACTTCGTCTGGCGTGTGGCTTGCGAGATCGGCGAAGGACACCGCGCCCGAGACAAGGTTGCGCGTGTTGATAACCTTGCAGCCGTCGCTGGCAAGGACGTCCAATGCGCTAGCAAACATCTCGCCATCATCCGCGAAGATCGCGCCGGGCTTGAGCAGATCGACGATGGACTTAGCCTTCTCGGCCCCTTTGGACACCAGTGAGTAAGCGGGCGAGATCGGCGCGAAAGGGATGCCGACATAGGCGCAGGCAAGGCCGAGCAGCCCGTGCTCGAGGCTGTTCTCGGACAGGATTAGAAGCGGCCTGTCTGGCCCCAAACCCATGGCGAGCAGGGCCGAGCCTAAGGCTGCGGCTTTGTCGCGTGCCGCGCCATAGGTGATGCGCTGCCAGTTGCCGTCTTCGCCACGGCGCGCAAGCCAGTCACGGTCGGGGGTCTCGTCGGCCCATTTGTCGAGATAGTCGGCCAGCACGGGCATATGCGCTGGCAGTTCGTCGCGTTGCCGCATCAAGACGGTCCCGTCGTCGCGGCGTTCATATGTGAATTCCGGCGACCAAAAGTCAGGGTTCGTCTGTGTTGCATTGTGCTTCATTTCGGGCTCCGATTCGCGCGAAGAACTGCGTTAACGAATATTGTTATTTTACATATCAATTATTGTCCACATATAGTTTTCGTTGCGCCTGCGCTGAACTCAATATATTGTTATCGAAAATAACTATATTCACCGAATTACTCACTGCAAACTTAGGAGTGGCACATGAGAATCGAAGGACAGGTGGCTGTTGTCACAGGCGGGGCAAGCGGCTTGGGAGCAGCGACAGCGCGGCATCTTGCGGCCAAGGGTGCGCGCGTTGCTTTGCTTGATTATGACGGAGCGAAAGCAGAGGCTGCTGCGGATGAGATAGGTGGCATGGCTGTGCAGGCCGACGTCAGCGACGAAGCTGCAGTTGACGCAGCGCTGGCTGAAGTTGAGGCGCAACTCGGCGCGCTGCGGATGGCAGTCAACTGCGCGGGCGTGGGCATGGCGGCGCGGATCGTTGGCCGTGAAGGCAAGCCTTCGTTTGACGTGTTTCAGCGCACTTTGGCTGTGAACCTGTTTGGCACTTACAACGTGATGACACATGCCGCGCGCCGAATGATGGAAGCCGAGCCGATGAAAGACGGTGAGCGCGGTGTGATCATCAACACTTCCTCGGTCGCCTATCAGGACGGGCAGTTGGGCCAAGCGGCCTATGCCGCCTCCAAGGGCGCGATCGCTTCGATGTGCTTGCCAGCGGCGCGCGAATTTGCTCGCAGCGGCATTCGCGTGATGTCGATTGCTCCAGGGCTATTTCACACGCCGATGATGGAAGGCCTGCCTGAAGAGGTTGCCGCGCAGATCACGGCCAATATCCCCTTTCCGTCACGTTTGGGTGACCCGAACGAATTTGCGCTGCTGGCAGAGCAAATCGTGACCAATCCGTTCCTCAACGGAACGACAATCAGGCTTGACGGCGCTGTCCGCCTGCCGCCGCGCTGAGGAGCTGAACATGTCAAACCCTGTCCTTGAAGTTGAGGTCGACGGCCCGATCGCGACCCTGACGATGAACCGCCCCGGCAAGCGCAATGCGATGTGCGAAGAGCTTCTGAACGCGCTACAGGCATTCTACTTTGCGCCGCCCGAAGACGTGCGCGTTGTTATCCTGATTGGCGTTGAGGGCCACTATTGCTCGGGGCTTGATCTGTCCGAGCATGTGCACCGCTCGGCGGAAGAAAACCTGTATCACTCGCGTCACTGGCACAGCGTCATGGAGAAGATCCAGTTTGGCGGGCTGATCACCGTGTCGGCCATTTTCGGTGCGGCAATCGGCGGCGGGCTTGAGCTTGCGGCCTCAACACATGTGCGCATCGCCGAGCCTTCGACTATTTTCCAATTGCCGGAGGGGCGGCGTGGCATCTTTGTTGGTGGCGGGGCGACGGCGCGAGTGGGCCGCCTGCTGGGCGCTGACCGGATGACAGAGATGATGCTGACAGGCCGCAAGTATAACGCTGATGAAGGCACAGCCCTTGGCCTTGCGCATTACGCGGTTGGCGAGGGTGAGGCGCTTGCATTGGCGCAGAATCTGGCGGGCAAGATTGCGCGCAATGCGCCGATGTCAAACTACCTGATGGTGCAGTCTATCGCGCGGATCAACGACATGTCACAGGCAGACGGGTTGTTCACCGAGTCGCTTGCGGCGGCTCTGTCACAAACCACACCAGATGCGGAAGAAGGCTTGAAGGCTTTCCTTGAAAAACGCGCTCCCAATTTTAGGTAGGCCCATGAGTAAACCC
Source organism: uncultured Lentibacter sp. (assembly GCA_947497495.1). Taxonomy (GTDB): domain Bacteria; phylum Pseudomonadota; class Alphaproteobacteria; order Rhodobacterales; family Rhodobacteraceae; genus Lentibacter. Next base: position 599,840 of record CANMGT010000001.1, on the reverse strand, counting down.
GAAAAAACACCGCAACCTTCCACGCAGATTGACGACAGCACGCTGCGCCAGTTTGTTGGCTACCACCTGAAGCGCGCCTTCAACGTGATCCAGGCTGACCTGACGCATACGCTAGAGCCGTTCGAGCTGCGCATGCTGACATATACAGCATTGGTTTTGATCGTTGATAACCCCGGTTTGAGCCAGTCGCAGCTTGCCGCCGGCATGGATATCGAGCGCTCGAACCTTGTTGTTATCGTTGACGAGCTTGAGCGTCGTGATCTGATCGTACGTGATCGCGTGCCGACAGACAGGCGCACCTATGCGCTCAACGTGACGCTTGCTGGCCGACGGCTTTACGAGAAAGCGATCGCGGCCGTGAAGGCCCACGAGGCGCGGCTTCTTGCGAGCGTTGACGACAAAACGCGCGACGCCCTGAAAGCGGCGCTATCGACAATCCGCGAAACCCCGAACACCTAACCGAAGGACAGAGCCCGATGGTAGATATTTCCAAAGTCAGAGCAATCGACATTCACACGCACGCCGAAGAACCCTGCGGCTGCCACGCAGACGACGGCTATGACGACTTGCAAACAACCATGGCCAGCTATTTTGGCGCGCCTTGGGAGCATCCTCCAACCATCGCGGAGACGGCGGCACATTATCGCGAGCAAAACATCGCGGCGGTTATCTTTCCCGTCGATGCGGAACGCGAAACAGGCTACCGGCGCTACTCGAACGATGAAGTCGCCGAGCAAGTCGCCGAGAACTCGGATGTGCTGATTCAGTTCGCCTCGATTGACCCGTGGAAGGGCAAGATGGCCGTTCGCGAAGCGCGCCGTTTGATACAGGACTACAAAGTCAAAGGCTTCAAGTTTCACCCGACGATGCAGGGCTTTTATGCCAATGATCGCATGGCCTACCCGCTGTATGAAGTGCTGCAGGAGGAGGGTTGTGTTGCACTGTTCCACACCGGCCAAACGGGTGTTGGCTCGGGGATGCCCGGCGGCAACGGGATGCGGCTGAAGTATTCAAACCCGATGTATATGGATGATGTCGCGGTTGACTTCCCTGATCTCAAGATCGTTCTCGCGCACCCGTCTTTCCCGTGGCAGGAAGAGGCGCTGTCAGTGGCGCAGCACAAGCCGAATGTTTATATCGACTTGTCAGGCTGGTCGCCGAAATACTTCCCGCCGATCCTTGTGCGCTACTGCAATTCTATCCTGCGCAAGAAGGTGCTGTTTGGCTCTGATTGGCCGATGATCACGCCCGAGCGCTGGCTGAGCGACTTCGACAAGATCGATATCAAGGACCACCTGCGCGAAGACATCACCAAAAACAACGCAGCGCGGCTTCTGGGCTTTATGGAATGATACCTGTTCCCGCACTCAGCCACTCGTTTACGCTGCGCGTCGAGCTGTCGGCACCGCTTGAAATGGGCGTCGGGCGCGCCGGGCAACGCCGCATCATCCCGATAGTCGGCGGCGCGGCTTTGGGGCCTGACATCACCGGTGAGGTGCTGAACCTTGGCGCGGATTGGCAGACTGTTTTTGCCGACGGTGCGGCGCATCTTGATACGCGCTACGTGTTGCGCACCGAGGAGGGCGTTATCATCGAGGTGGTGAATGTTGGCACCCGACATGGTCCGCCCGATGTCATGGTGCGGCTGACTGCAGGCGAGGATGTCGACCCGAGCCAGTATTACATGCGCACTGCCGCGCGGCTTGAATGCGGTGATGCGCGCTACGCTTGGGTGAACCACTGTTTGTTCGTTTGTGCGGGTATCCGTCGGGCGAATTCTGTGGAAATTGCTTACTACAAAGTGGACTGACAATGAGACCTTTCCAAGCTCCGGTTGAGGACATTCTGTTCTCGCTATCCCATGTCGTGGGCGCATCAGGTTTGCCCGACTGGGACGCAGAAACGACCGCCGAAATCCTCACTCACTTTGCGGGTTTTGCCGAGGGTGTGATCGCCCCGCTCGACGAGGTGGGCGACAGGCAGGGCGCCGCGCTTGAGAAGGGCGCTGTCCGAATGCCTGAGGGGTTTCGGGAGGCTTACAGCGCCTTGGCAGAGGGCGGCTGGCAGGGGCTGACGGCCCCAGAAGCTTTTGGCGGCATGGAGCAAAGCAATCTCACCGCAGCCGTCGTTTCCGAAGTGTTCGCGGGGGCCAACCACGCGATGCAGATGGTGTGCAACCTCGTTCCCGGTGCGGTTTCAACCTTGCTGCGCTTTGGCACAGATGCCCAGAAGCAGGCTTGGATTCCGCGGCTGGCCTCTGGAGAGGTCTTGTCGACAATGTGCCTCACAGAGCCTGCAGCTGGCTCTGACTTGTCGCAGGTGCGTTGCAAGGCTGTGCCGGATGGAGACGCTTGGGTGCTGACAGGCGAGAAGATATTCATCTCTGGTGGCGATCAGGACATGAGCGAGGGCATCCTTCACCTTGTTCTGGCGCGCACTTCTGACAACGGGATAAAGGGGCTTTCGCTTTTTCTTTGTGGCAAGACCAAAGCCGACGGCACGCGCAACGCCGTCACGGTGACACGTATCGAAGAGAAAATGGGGCTGCATGCCTCACCCACTTGCCAGCTTGCTTTTGATGGGGCGGAGGCCGAGCTGATTGGCGCAGAAGGGCAAGGCCTGATGGCGATGTTCACCATGATGAACCACGCCCGTGCCGACGTGGCGTTGCAAGGCGTTGCCCATGCGGCGCGCGCCTATCACATTGCCAGCACCTATGCCGCCGAACGGCTGCAAGGCCGTGGCCCTGACGGAGCGCCAGTGACGCTAGACAAGCACGCCGACGTGCGGCGGATGCTCGACGAGGCCGACGCTTGCGCACTCGGCAGCCGCGCTATCGCGCATTTGGCATTCGTGAAAATGGAGCGCGGCGACACCCCTGATTTGGTCGAGTTTCTGACGCCGCTGGCCAAGGCCTATTGCACCGAGGCGGGCATGCGTGCGGCTGAACTGGGGGTTCAGGTGTTGGGTGGCTATGGCTACCTTCAGGAATACCGCGTGGAGCAAACCTACCGCGATGCACGCATCACCGCGATCTATGAGGGGGCCAATGGCATCCATGAGCGGATAATGGCGACGCGACTTTTGAAGAGCGCTCCTTCGGAGGCGTTCGAGCGCTATGTAGGAGAGTTTGCGCGCAACGACAGGCTGGTTTCTGACGCGCTTGCGACTTGGCGCCGTGCTCGCGAGCGGCTGCTCACGCTTGAAGACGCAACCCCACATGCGCATGCGTTTTTCGGGCTGACTGCCGACACGCTGCTTGCGGTTCTCTGGGCGCAGATAGGTGCTGCCGCGTCAAAGCACTCACAGCCCGAGCGGATAGCTCGCGTCTGTGAGCGCATGCGCGCCGAGATAGCAGCGATGCTTCCCGCCCACGCGGCCTTGCTAGGGGTTACGGCCTAGGGCTGTGCAGTTTTGAGGAAGCCGTCAAAGAATGAGGCAAGCTTTTCAAAGCCATCAAGCGGCAGCACATGGGCAATGTATTGATCGGGGCGCACCACGATCATGCAGCCTGCCTCGCGGTTGATGCCGCGCATCTCGAAGATGTCGCCCACGCCTTTGTGGTCAACGCAGAACGCCTTCTCATGGTCTTGCAGGCCGAACTTGCCCTTTAACGGTTTCAAAAGCGCTGGCATGTGCTCAATGGCGAGCTGATCAAATGTCTGCTGAAAGATGGCGCGAACGTCGATGAGGGCGTCGATGTCTTCACCCTCTTTTGTATATTTCACGATGGGTGAGGCTTTGTTCGTCGCCAGCCAGTCTGCAAGCTCGCTCAGCGGCGCGCCTTTCTGGGCAACATCGCCTTGCCCTGCAAAGGCGTAGATCCTCCAGCGCCCGTCTGCCTCTGCGGCATGGCCCAGTTGCATTTGCATCGCGTCAGCCACACGCACGACAGGGGCCGAGTGAAAGCGGCGGCCGATCACCTCGCCTTGGGCCAATGGCTGATGCGTTGACGCGCCTACTATGGACGAGGGCTCATACTGCACCGCGAGACCGCCTGTGAACTCGAGATTCTCGATGAACTGCTTTTGAAAGCGTGGCATGTCCGATCCGTCCAGCTCTGACTTACCGGGGGGCGCTGACATGATGCGCGCCCATTCGTGGTCTGTATCGACAAGGCGTTTGGCCTCAAGCCAGCGCTCGGCGGAATAGCTGTTCAGCAGGCTTGCTTCGGCGCGCTCCTGCAGAACATGCGCCAGTTTCCAGCCGAGGTTGAAGGTGTCTTGCATCGAAACGTTCATGCCCTGTCCGGCCTTCGGGCTATGCGTATGGCAAGCGTCACCAGCTGTGAAGACGCGCGGCGCGCGGGCCCCGTCCTTGCTGCCTTGCACGTCGTCAAATTTGTCGCTCAGGCGGTGTCCGATTTCGTAGATCGACCACCAGACAACCTCTTTCACATCAATCGTATAGGGCTGCATGATCCGGTTGGCGGCATCAATGATGCTGTCGGCGGTGAGGTTGCGGTTGGCCACGCGCTCATCAGGGTTGAGTTTGTCGAGTTCGACATACATGCGAAACAGGTAGCCACCCTCGCGCGGCAAGATCAGCACGTTGCCTTCCTTGGCGGAGGCCACGAGGCACTTCTGGCGGATGTCGGGGAAGTCGGTGTTGGCGAGAATGTCCATGACGCCCCAAGCCTGATGCGCCGCATCGCCGTGAAGCGTGCCGCCGAGCGCCTTGCGTACCGTCGAGCGCGCCCCGTCGCAACCGACAACGTAGTTGGCCCGCACTGTGGCGGTTTCCCCCGCGTTGATACCGGTGTTTTCCAAAGTAACGGTGACGGGGTGATCATCGGTTGAGACATCTATCGTCAAGTCGCGCACGGCCCAGCCGTAGTCAGGCTCAAGGCGCGCAGGCGATTTTCTGGCAACGTCGAGGAAAAGCTCATGCACACGCGCTTGGTTGATCAACGTGTGGGGCATTTCCGAGGAGTCATCAGGCACGTCTTGCACACGGCCAATGCGCCTGATCTGAGCGGAGTTTTCAGGGTCGGGCATCCAGAACGCCGTCTGGTTAACCCAGTAGGATTCGCGCTTAACCTTCTCGCCGAACCCGAAGGCTTGAAACATCTCCATCGTGCGGGTGTTCACGCCGTCAGCCTGACCTTTCTCTATCGGTCCGGGCTTTGCCTCGACGAGCATCGTATCGATCTCGGGGAACTGCGAAAGCTGCGCCGCCAGACAAAGTCCAGCGGGGCCGCAGCCAGCGATGAGCACATCGACTTTCTTGGGAAGCGGGGCAAACAGCGAGCGGTCACGGCGCCCATGGGCCGCGGTTTTCAAGTCAGGGTCACCGCCTCTAAATCCGGCCTCGTAATATTGCATTTTTGCGTCCTCTCACAGCTGGGGCAGTACCGCCCATAAATGATATAGTAGCTATACTTATTAATTTTAGTCAACCAAAAATATGTATACAAATTATTATTGGGATATTACTGCTACTGAGGTGTTTTGAGTGCGGTCGCCGCAAGGGAATGTGAAAGATGCAAATTCAGAAAATGGCAGGCCATCTGATCCGACGGATGAACCAGATATCAACACAGGTCTTCGCGAAGACGATGCACGATGCTGACTCTGATCTCACACCGGTGCAGTTTGCCGCGCTTGATGCGATTGTTGCGCTACCCGGAGTAGACCAGGCAGGTGTGGCAGCAAAGATCGCCTATGACAGGGCCACGATCGGCGGCGTGATAGACCGCCTCGAAGCGAAAGGCCTCGTGGAACGCACCGTTAGCAAACAAGACAGAAGGGCGCGCGAGGTGCGGCCAACAGAAGCCGGACAGCACGCCTATGCAAAAATCCTGCCAGTCGTGACCGCTCTACAAGACGAGATTCTCGCAGCGTTAAGCTCGGACGAGCGCGAGATATTCTTGGAACTAGCAGACAAAATCGCGGCCAATTCAGCGAAATGATGTCACTCGCGAAGCCTGGCGCGTGTTGTCTTGATAACGTACGCGAGCATCTTCCCGCTTCCTTTGGCACAACGCCAATGCGCAAGCGCTCCCAAAAACAAGCCCGCGTCGCCGCTCCATCCCAATAAACCAGCCAAGCTGGTGACCCCGGCAGGATTCGAACCTGCAACCTGCCCCTTAGGAGGGAACCGTTCATAGCGCTATTCCTTCTTTGGTTTCTTGCTCTTGGATGTTTGTACAGTGTCCGCCTGTACATGGTTTGTACGAAAACGGGCCCTGACATCGGCCTCATCCGTCTCCGCATGGGCATAAATACGCATGGGCAAATTGGGGTCTGACCAGCGTCCCGCCTTGGCAGCCGTGACGGGATCGACGCCTTGGCGCACGACCAATTCGGTAAAGAACCCGTGCCGCCCTGCGGGGTGGGCTGAGAGGTATGGAATGCCCGCGCGCTTGCAGATCGTCTTCCAGCGGGTGTTGTAGCCCGTCGAGCTGCCATAGCCGAAGACGCGGGGTTTCATCAGCTTGCCGGTCTTGCGGTTCTTGGGCCGTTTCGGGGGCAAGGCCAGCAGCTCGTCCATCATCTGTGGTGATACGGTAATCCAGCTCTCCGGGTGGCCCTTCTGTGCCTTCACTCTGACCTTGTTCTCCGAAGGCCGCAGATCCTCAGGCTCAATCGAGACAGCCTGATCGATCCGCGCCGCCGTCTCGAACATGAACCGAACCAGCGCAGCGTTGTACGGATCAGCGGCTCGACAAAAGGCCTCGATCCATTCCTTGTCGGCGGGCTTGCGTTCAACCCTGCTCAACTTCCCACGGCGTTTGTCCTGCGCGATCCGCTCGAATTTGTCATAGGGTTTCACCCGGATCAGAGGCGTGCCTTCCAGCTCATGCGCGTTATTGATGACCGCACTAGCAGGCGTCACAATCTCCCGCCACCAAGTGTCCGTCGATGCGTTCGGTTTCAGCTTCGGCCCAAGCCCCTTGAGGAGGGCGCCAGAGATCGCGCCCAAAGGCATGTCGCCAATCTCTTGAACAATGGGGATGAGCTGCTTCGCCGTCTTCGGGGATGCGTTGTAGATCATGATCGCATCCGAGAAGGTTTTGCTCGGCTCGTCGCCAACGACATGGCGACGTATCTGCAACTCAGTCTCGCGGTTTACCCAGTCCCGTGCGCCTGCTTCTGTAGATGCCTTAGTGCTTCGCCGGTATGGGCCTGCGATTGGCCTGCCGTTGTACTCGACCCAGCCCTTAGCCCAGTAGACGCGGCCCCTCTTGTAGATTTGGAGCGGCATGACGGGCCTCCTTCAAAAATCTTGTCGATCTGAGCTGGTGTTATCAGCATAGTCCGTCCCAGCCGGTAGAACGCACCTGTGTCATTCGCCCTTTCACGCAAGGTGCGCTCGGAAATGTCGATCCCCATGCCGGCCATGACTTCGACCCATTGCGCCGGTGTTTTGCCAAGCCCCAGGATTTGCGAGCTGTCTGAGTTTTCGGTCTCTGCCATTTCAGTCGTCCTTGTCCGCCCAGGTTGAATCAACGCTCCGCATGGAATCGCTTGTTAAGCACCATCTGGCGTGTTCAGATGGGAAAAGCCGCAATGGTTCGTCATTTTTTGCGATGTTCGCGAAATTTAACGAGATCGTCAATTGGAAATTTCGAATGCCGCAAAAACACGCTGATTTATTTGCTGCGATGGGTGCACGCCTCACCATTGCGCGCAATGAGATCGGCTACTCGCAAGCGGCCATGGCGGAAGCCATCGGCGTCTCGCCACGCGCGTATCACAGCTACGAAAAAGGTCAGCGCGGAATCCCGGTGGAGGCCTTGGTCGCAATGGGTGAACGGTTCGAAGTAGACGTGCCCTGGTTGCTGCTGGGGACGAAATCCATTCGGGCGGGGCATGACTTTAAAGCCCTCAAGCAGATTGAAAGTTCACTGGATCAGCACCTCATCGACGAAGGAATCAAGGTCAAAAGCGAAAAGCGCGGGGCAATCGTCGCCCGTTGGTATCAATCGCATGTCGAGGGCCGCGAAGTGACGGACGATGACGTGCACACATGGATCGAGTTAGTAAGGGAGTAATCTGGTGAACAAAGCGAGCAAGAACTGGCGGCTGATAAAGCGCGCAACATTGGAACGTGCACAGCGTACGGCAATCGACCCGCTGCAACCTCTCTACACCCTGTTTGCCATTCTCACCGCCATCTATTTGGGCGGTGTAGGCCGGTTCACCTTCTTTTCCGTACGCGACGGCGCCTATTCCTGGTTCGATGCTGTGCAGGTCGTTTCCACGGCCCTTTCTGGGTTGTTGCTGCCCGTTTTAGCGGGGTCGGTTATCGTCCTGTGCTTCATTTCTAGTAAGATCGAGCGACTGGTTCGCGAATGTGACCAACTCAGGTAGCGGTAACTAGAACATTGAACCTATTTAACAAAAAGACGATAGCCCGGTATGTTAAGCCAGCTCCTCTGCCAATTGATCACCAGGACGCCCTGGCTGCATGGGCAGAGATGATCCGCGACGGGAGAATTTACTCCCTCAAGGAAATCGCTCTGCACGGGCAGTTCACCGCGAAGATCGTTGAAGGCGTCCTCGGCTACCATGGCCCGGTTGGCGGCGCGGACTATACCGTTGCAACGGAAGAAACGATCCTGCGAGGCAGTGTCGATCTGGCCCTCGGGCGTTTCGGCGGCCTCAAGCCCGAAATCCTTGCCCCGTTTGAGCTGAAAGGCGCAGATACCCGCGACCTCGATGCGATTATGCCTGGCCGCAACAAAAGCCCCGTTCAACAGGCGTGGGAATACGCCATGAACGCGCGCGGCGTGAAATGGGTTCTGGTGTCCAACTATATCGAGCTGCGTCTCTATGGGTTCGGCGAGGGCACCTCGGCCTATGAGGTCTTCCAACTCGACCGGCTGACCGATCCGGACGAATACGCGCGATTCATGCTCCTCCTCTCGGCGGAGAACCTGCTGTCTGGCCGCACGCTTGACTTGCTCAAGCAAAGCCGCCGCGAAGACAAGGACATCACGGACAAGCTCTACCAAGACTACAAGGCGCTTCGGCTGGAACTGCTTCATGCGGTGCAAGAGGTCGATGCAACCATCGATGCGCTTGACGCGATCGCCCTCGCACAGAAGATCCTCGACCGCGTGCTCTTCATCGCTTTTGCGGAAGACACCGGCCTTCTGCCCGACAACACGCTCGCAAACGCCTTCACAGCGCGCGATCCCTATAATCCACGCCCTGTCTGGGAGAACTTCAAAGGGTTGTTCCGCGCAATCGACGCGGGTAGCGAAGATCTGAAAATACCCCGCTACAATGGCGGCCTGTTTCGCGCGGATGAGGCCATCAATGGGCTCGAAATTCCAGACGCGGTTTGCGAAGGGTTCAAAACTCTTGGCGAGTATGACTTTGCCTCTGAAGTGTCTGTCACCGTTCTTGGCCACATCTTCGAACAATCCATCGCCGATGTTGAGCGTTTGCAGGCCATCGCACGCGGCGAAGAGGAAGAACCAGAAAAAACCAGCGGCACCAGCGGGCGACGCAAGCGTGACGGAGTGGTCTACACGCCTGACTACATCGCGCGGTTCATCGTGGTCGAAACCCTTGGCGCGCATCTCAAGGAAGCCTTTGAAACCATTCTGCGCGCTTATGCCAAGAAGGGTGCGGACATCTCCGATTATGCCGCTATCCCGTGGCGCAGGAAGTCGGCCGAATTGGAGGCCTGGCAAGCCTACCGCGACCGGATCAAGACGCTGCGCATTGTCGATCCCGCGTGCGGGTCGGGCGTGTTCCTCATTATGGCCTTCGACTTCCTCAAGGCCGAACTGTCCCGCGTGAACGACAAGATCGCCGAACTGCAAGGCAAGGATCAGCACATTCAGGACTTGCTCGACCCGGATAGCGAAATCCTGTCGAACAACCTCTTCGGCGTGGATGTGAATGCGGAGAGCGTTGAGATCACCAAGCTGTCGCTTTGGATCAAAACGGCCCGGCGCGGCAAGGTGCTGGACAGTCTGTCGGGCAGTATCCGCGTCGGTGACAGCCTGATCGAGGACAGCAACTTCGCCTATCTCGATCATGCTTTCACCTGGGAAACCGCCTTTCCTGAAGTCTTTGGCGAAGGCGGCTTCGACGTGGTGCTGGGCAACCCGCCCTATGTGCGGATGGAGCTCCTGAAGACGCTAAAACCCTATCTAGAAAAGCGCTATGAGGTCGTGTCTGATCGTGCAGACCTTTATTGCTATTTCTACGAACGTGGTCTGCGGCTGTTAAAGCCGGGCGGTCGTTTGGGCTACATCTCCAACAATACGTTCTTCAAGACCGGGTCTGGCAAGCCGTTGCGCCAATACCTGCTGCGAGATGCAACAATTGAAGGCGTGGTCGACTTTGGCGATCTCCAAGTGTTCGAAGGTGTGACAACATATCCTGCGATCATGATTCTGAAGAACGCTGCGGCTCAAAAAGGTCATGAATTGCAGTTTTGGAAAGTGGATGTACTGCCGGAAACGAATTTTCTCGCGAGCTGGGAGGCGGCACAAGGCCCTTATCCCCAATCCGCCCTTGGGTCAGGATCGTGGGAGCTAGAAAATCCCGCGTTGCGTGCCTTACGTGACAAGATCAGGAAGGGCAACAAGACCCTGAAAGAAGTCTTTGGTTCGCCATTGTATGGCATCAAGACGGGGCTGAACGCGGCTTTCATCGTGGATACGCCAACAAAAGAGCGGCTTTGCGCACAGGACCCCAGCTCAGCAGATATCCTGAAGCCATTTCTTGAGGGAAAAGACCTGAGACGCTGGCGAGCGGAATCCCGTGGGCTTTGGCTCATTTACATCCCGAAGAAACGGATCGATATCGATGACTATCCAGCAATTCGTGATTGGCTTCTTCCATTCAAAGATCGTTTAGAAAAGAGGGCAACAAAGCAAGAATGGTACGAACTACAACAGCCTCAAGAGGCTTACGTGCCTGGATTCGAAGCGACAAAAATCACATACCGCGACATAGCAGCAAAGAGCCCATTCCATTTGGATACGTCGGGTAGCTACCTTGAAACGACTGCATTTGCATTTCCGTCTGACGACTACGCAATTGCGGGTCTGCTGAACTCAAAGGCAGTTTGGTTTGTGTTCAAGACGCTAACCCCTATGGCAAGAGGCGGCTATTCCAGAATGAAGGCGCAATATGTCGGTCAGCTTCCGGTCCCGGACATGCCAAACCATATCCGCGCTGAATTACGCGATACCGCAAGAGCTGCTCAAGCAGCCGCTGAAGCTCGCCTAAGGCTCCAATCGGCTCTCTCGCGCCGCATCCCCGACCTCTGCCCGCCGGACCGCGAACCGAAGCTCAACACCAAACTCAAGGAATGGTGGGCCCTGCCAGACTTCGCCGCCTTCCGCGCCGAAGTGAAGAAAGTCTTCAAAGCTGATATCCCACTCTCGGAACGCTCCGACTGGGAAGATTGGATCACCCGCGACCGCGCCGAGATCGCCCGCCTCACCGCCGAGATCGCCCAGGCCGATGCCAAAATCGACGGCATCGTCTACGACCTCTTCAACCTCACATCCGACGAAATCGCCCTCTTGGAAAGCGTGATGTGACATGAGTGCCGGCCTACTCGATGGGCGCAATATGTGGATACGCGCCTTCTACGACTTCAACCCCGAAGAGGCGAGTTACGTCGGTTGGATCATGGAAAGCGGCCAGGCCCGCGCCCTGCGAGAATTGAAGGACGGCGATGGCAGGAAATGGACGTATGGCCTTCCAGTCCACCGCGCATGGCAAGCACTCGGCAAGATTTCGATCGAGCGCGTCGTTCTCGACAACTAAGACAAGGACGCGGATCAAGGCATCGACGTCTGGGGCCGTACCTTAATCCGACCGTTCATGTACGTCCATTTGCGGCGATTCTTTTCTCAGGAGCCGCAGACAGCGTCCGAACTGGACAAGTTAAAATGCGATTTCAAATCTAATCTCACCCAAAGAGGCCTGAAAAAGGGTTTGAATTCAAAGTACTAATGCCCTCTCCCGGCACCACATTCAAGTGCGCTGCGCGCCCTTTACTGCACAACAATAATGTTGTACAAAAGTTTTGTTGTATTTTGGAGAGTCGAATGTGGATCTATGGTCGAGATAACGACGCTAAGAATATCTGGTCTGAGGTTGCTGATGGGAAGAACCTGCTGCTTCTTGCGCCAAGACGTATCGGCAAGACACACCTGCAGTACCTATTGACCCAGCAAGCTCCGGATCACGGATATCGCGCGATATGGTTGGACGTTGAAGGCTTTGGGGCCGAGAAAGATTTTTTGAGCCAATTGTGTTCGGCTATCCAAGAAGAGCTCTCCATCGGCTCTCAAGTAATTTCTTCCCTTACCCACAGATTAAACAACGCGCTCAAGGGCAAGTCGGGTAGTGAGAAGGATTGGCGCGGTTGGCTCTTGGAAACCGATTGGAAAGACTTCGCGGAACAGTTACTGGCACAACTCGAAGAAGACGAAAATGAACACGACTGGCTTATTCTTATCGACGAACTGCCGATCTTTGTTCAAGAGCTGCAAAGGCAATCCGGGACTGAAGCCGTTGGTGTTTTTCTGTATTGGCTGCGCAGAGCCAGGCAAAAATACAAATCAATTCGCTGGGTTCTTGCAGGCTCTATTGGCCTTGACACCGTGGCACGCCAATACGGGTTTGAGGGAGCTCTAAACGATCTTGTCCCTACCGGGCTGGAGCCATTCTCTGATGATGTGGCAAAGGGCTTTTTGTCAGAAATCGCAAATAGAAACGGAAAGTCCTTTTCTGACGATGCATTGGAACACGTCGTAAAACGTCTCGGTTGGCTGTCACCATATTATCTAGAACGCATCGGGAAAACCTCTTGCTCAAACACGCCGAGCGGGTGTGTGATCCAAAAGGCAGACGTTAATGCGTCGATGGATCAATTGCTTGAACTGCCTAACCGTCTTTATTGGGCCAGTTGGCGAGACCACCTAGATAGAAACTTCAGTGAAGATACCCGACTAAGTCTCTATCGGATGCTCGCCGAAATGAGCAAGAAACGCACCGGCTGTTCGAGGGGGCACCTTGTGGCAACCTTGTCAGCTTCTGGAATCAAAGAAGCTGAAGAGGTCGTGCGGAACGGTTTGGATGCGCTCGAAAATGACGGTTTTGTGAGTAAGTCCGGGAACAGCTATCGTTTTCGAATGAACCTACTTAGGGAGTGGTGGCGGCGTTACGTCGTCACGGATTAACCATGGGAAAACTTCTTCAACTCGCGATCTACAATCCCTCTGTGATCAACGACGAGGACTTTCTCAAGGGTTTCGTTGCACGTCACCGCGAGGCCGATCACATACTCAAGCTACTAAAAGAAAACATTGATCCGGGCCCTTCACGTCACCAACTTATACTGGGCCAACGAGGCATGGGTAAAAGTACCATGCTGCGTAGGGTTTCTCTCGGGATCGAAGCAGACACAGAATTGAACGAGCGATTTATTCCGCTGAGTTTTCGCGAAGAACAGTACAACGTCCATAATCTCGAAACCTTCTGGCAAAACTGCGTCGACTCGCTGGGGGATTGGTTTGATCGGGCGGGTCTTCAAAGTCAGTCCGCAGACTTAGATAAGTTCATCCTCAAATCCGATGACAGTAAGAAAGACTACTACCAATACTTCGTTGATGCGTTAAAGAAGGAAGGCAAACGACCAGTCCTCCTTATCGACAATATCGACTTGGTCATCGACGCGCTGCCTGATGCCGAAAGTTGGGCGTTTCGCAGAATTCTGCAGGAGCCAACCGGCATTGTAGTTGTAGGCGCTGCCGCGGCCTATATGGAGGCGTTCTCCGACCAGAAGCGACCTTTCTTTGACTTCTTTCAAGTTACGGTTTTGGAACGGTTAAAGCCCGCTGAGTTGATGAATTGTCTTGGTCGTCTCGCAAGCCTTCGTGGCGACGCAGGGCAGGTAGTCTTGAAGATTATTGAGAATGAACCGGGCCGCATTCGAGCGTTGTTTGAATTGACGGGGGGCAATCCAAGAACGTTGACCCTTCTTTATGTACTCCTGGAAGCCAACGACATGGGTGATGTGTTTACTGATCTGGAGAGCCTCCTTGATCAAGTCACCGGATTGTACAAATCAAGGGTTGAAGACTTGGCTCCTCAAGCAAGGTTGGTGTTGGACGCGCTGGCCCTGAAATGGAATCCATGTACCGCTGCCGAAGTCGCCGAATTGACTGGTCTCGCCACAAATAAGGTCTCTTCTCAGCTCGACCGGATGAAGAACGATGGATTGATCGAAAGAACAAGACGCTCAGATACAAAGAAGGTTGCTTATCAAATCGCTGAGCGGTTCTTCAATATTTGGTATCTGATGAGGCATGCACCCAGGCGCCAGCGCCTTCGGCTAAAGTGGTTGGTGAGTTTTCTCCAGATTTTCTACTCGACAAAGCAACTTACTGACAAAGCGGTGTCACTAATAAATGATGCAAAAAGTGAGCATGCAGACTTGTTGTTTGCAGTTGGTGGAGCCATCGGGGACCCTGCTTGGCAGAAACTGATCGCTATGGAAGCGAACGGTGCATCCGAAGCCGAGCTAGCACAAGATGAAGCCAAGATAGAGGTCACACCGACGACCGCCAGCGAGTGGTTGTCTCATGGTAAGATTCTGAGTGATCACTTAGGGCGGTACGAGGAAGCGATCGCGGCACTCAAGAATGCGGAGAAAGACCCGAACCTTGGCGCTGAAGCGAACTGGAGAATTGGCAACATCTATCAGTTTTCGGTTTCAAACATCGAAAAAGCACGAGCACACTACGAGCTCGCGGTACAGGCAAATCAAGACTACTCTCTAGCCAATTACAGTTTGGGGACGCTGCTTGCGAACTCTGAAGATTGGAAAAACGCTGAGAAGTATCTGAAAGCTTCGACCAAGGACACTAAAACAAACTTCTCTGCCCAAATGGCTTTGGGGGGCTACTATCAGTATCGTAACCACGATGAGAACAAAGCTGAACTGCATTACAGGAAAGCGCTGAAAGCAAGCAAAAGCAATGTCAATGCGCTTGCCGCCCTAGGGAATATGCTAATCTCCATACCTGGGAAGGTCGACGAAGGGATCAAGCTGCTGAAGAAAGCGCACAAAACTGCGCCAGATTGGGGTTATCCTGTGTGGCGACTTGGGCAAGCGACATTTTTCGAGAAGCGCAACTTCGAGCATGGCCTCAAGCTACTACAAGAAGCTACTGAACTCGATCCTGACAACATTTTTATTAAGCGAAGTGTTTGTGAGGCGTTGGCTCTTGTGCCTCAAAGGTGGGACGAGGCGAAATCTGCTCTCGAAGAGTTAGTGGAGTCGGATGATCGCCTAATTTCGAGGGCTATGCTAGCGGAGTTCTTGCTTGCTGCGTTTGGCGATGTGGAGGGGGCATACAACGAATTCCAGAAGGTCTTGGCAGGAGATCCGCAAACGGCTGCCGACCTATGCGCCCGCGCTTTCACAAAGATGTACTACTTCGAGGACACGATGGGGGCGAAGACAGATTATGAGGAAGCACTTATCCTCAACCGTGCGGAACATCGCTCAGCTCGAGACATTCAAAACGATGAACTCGTTATCAGGTCAAACTTGCTAATAATTTCTTTGGCTAGTGACGTTCTGTCGAATGACTTGGAATACGTCTATGAAGAAGTAATCGATCAGCACAGTATGACCGGCAGGAACTTGATCGATGCGATTATGGAGTTATCGAAGGACAATTTTGGCGAGTCGTTCGCACACTTCCAGAAGGCCTTACAGCTAAATAGCTTCGAGCTTTACGAAACCTACAAGGGCTTTCTTATCTTCTATCTTCGCCTCGTCGAAAGCGCTGGATACGGAGAACGACTTCTCGACGGCCTATTGGAAAGCGGCCTAGCCGACAAGTATTGGCCGGTGTATTCTGCCTTAGATGCATATTTCAATGGCGAAGAAAAGCTCCTCGACGTCAATCCGGAAGTCAGAGGCGCTGCAAGCATGATTTTTCATTCTCTTCTCGGCATCAAGCGCATGAGAAGCCCTAGGCGCAACCAATGAATTTGGATGAAGCTTCCCTTTGCTCTGCCTTTCACCGATGATCAGGTTTCGAGCATGATCTCCTCTTCAATGTCTGTTCGCACTTTCGACCAGTAAGTCGTTCGCACCTGTCGCGAATGTCGGGGGTGTGCGTGGCCTTGAGGCCAAGCAGCTCGTCAGGCGTCAGAGGGGTCGCGCCGGTGGGTTCGTTCAGTTCTATGGTCACTTCCAGAGATCCCTCGGCATTTCGCGAGCGATCTCGCCCGCTAGTTCCTCAATCATTTCTTCCTGGCTGCGGAGGCCTTCGGTCTGCTCCTCCAAGGCCATTTGCGCGCGGGTGCGCTGGATGATGCGCTTGGCTTTCTTTCGAGCTTGGGCCATGACGATTTCCTCAACTGGCCCTTCCCGCGGAATGATCGCGTAAACGAGCCTGCCGCCCATGGCCTCAGCCATCTTGTCGAGCTGGTTCAGGGAGATTGTCCCGGCCTGTTCGTTTTGGATAGAACTGTAGATGCTGTTCCTGGACACACCCAACCGCTCGGCCAGCGCTGGAGCGCTCATGCCGATGGCTTCCCGAAAGGTCGCGATCCAGCCTCCAAGTGGCTTGGCGAGGGCCTGAGCCACCTGCCTGGCCTGATTGATCTTGCCTTCTGCTTGTCGTTGTTTTGCGCGTGAAACGGTCATCTGCCAACCTGTAGCTTTGCATTTCGCAACACTAAGGTATGGCAGCATATCTACACTTGCCAGGCCACGACATGGCAAAACTAACCCGAACTCAATGCGTCAGCCCCCGATCCATGTCCCGCTCCCGCGCCTCTAGTTCTGTCTCAGCCTCTCTTCGGCGTCCCTCGCTAAGGTCAAGCTCTCGTTCAACTTCGCGTCCAGCGCGTTGTAGGTGGCCTCTTCGCTCAGCAAGCCACGCAACGCCTGCATTGACGCGATCTGCGAGCGTATGAGCAACGTCGCGCAGGCCGCGATACCATCCAGCTGGGCTTGCAGCCTCTTCGTCGAGCGTGCTTCCAAGCCGTTCAATTCCTGCGCGGAGGTTTCGCAGGCCGTCACCAACCGCTCGACGCAGGCGAGCAAGTCGCGCTCCAAGGCTGTCAGGGGTGCCGTCATTCATTTCTCCTCGATCTTGATGCAAATGACCGGCGTTCCCGCCAGCGTGCAGGTCTTCAATTCGGTCCTGTCGGGGTCCAGCGTCAGCCAGGTCTGCTCCCCCTCCTCGATCCGCGTCAGCCCCAGCTCCGCCATCTCCGAGCGCGTCAGCAGGACCATCCAGAGCCAGCTCACAGCCATCATCGAGGCGATCCCCGTCACGATCAGCCCCGAGATCACCCAAGGCGAGATCGTCAGCCAGCGTCTGATCTGCTCGGTCCGCGTCTCGAACAAGCTCCTGTTCTCGGTCAGGAAGTGGCGCGTATCGCTCTCGATGGTACGCCGCGCGTCGTTCGCAATACCCGTCAAATCGATCCTGAAGCTCTCCAGCTGGGATGCCATCGAGGCGGCGTAGTCCTGCCTGATCGTGTCCAGCTCCGCGTTCAATTTCTCGCTCAGCCGGGTCGGCTTGCCAGTCTTCATGGAAAATCTCTCCTTTCAGGCGCCAGCGCTCGCCGGTCTCGGGGTCCTGGGCGGTCAGGTAAGCCTTGCCCGCGCGAGGCAGGTCGAATCCGGATTCAGACAGGGCTTCGACCATGCTGGCGCGATCCTCGATCAGACCCATCGATATCTGATCGAGGATCCACGCATGCAGCTCGTCGCGGCCTTGGGCACGGGTTGGGGCCTCGATGGTGTCGCGAACCTCCTGGGCGCGCTCCAGCTCCATCGGGTCGGCCCAGCCGTGGCGCTGGTTCATCAAGTCGCGCAGGCTGTCATAGGTGTCCTGATAGCCGGGCGGTGCGATGTTCAGGCTGCGCCCGGTGGTCAGCTCCAGGCGCGGTGTGCAGAAATGCAGCTCGACGCGGTCCTCGTGGCTGTGACGGACCCAGAGCATGTCAAATTGCTCACCGTCCAGCCCGGCGAAGGCCAGCTGCTCGAAGGCGTCCATTACCTCGGCCTGCTGCGCCTCGCTGGGTGCATCCTCGGCGGCAAAGCTGATCACGCCCGCGCGGTAGGTCCACTGGTGGCGGCTGGCGTCGATCAGCGCCTCGGTGCGGCTTGGATCGCCTCGCAGGATCTCAGGCAAAGGATCGCGCATTACGGTCAGCGGCTGGCCGTCAGCATCGCGGATCAGGTCTCGGTTGCCGTCATAAGCCAGCACGCGCTCGGCGACCAAGTAGCCGACCGGCCCCGCGCCTGCGCCCTTGCCGTTGGGAAAGAACTTGATCAGCACTGTCGCGCCTCTTCCAGGAGCTGGGCAAGCTGGCGTTCGATCACCAACAAGCGGCGCGCGACGGTCAGACTGTCGAGGTCGGTGCGGCCCACCAGCATCGCGCGGTTCAGCCAGCGTGCGATCTGGTTGAGGTTGCCGCCGATGCGCCCGACGGCCAGCACCAGCGCCGGATCGACGCGCGGCACGGGCTTGCGACGGCGTGCCTCGGTCAGGCCAAGCGCCTCGCGCAGAAGCGTTGCAGCGGGCAGGCCTGCAGCCTCGGCCTTGGAGCGCAGCTCGGCTTTCTCAGCCGCCGTGCAACGAAAGACGAAAGTCTCCGTCAGCGGCTCCTTTGCGCGGGGCTTGCCCGTGCCGGAGGGGTTCGAAGGGGAGGCTTGCCGCCCCTCGCAAGGTCCCGTGTCAGCAGCGCCAGCGTATGACATGGGTCGCCTTGCTGTTTGCGCTTCGATGGAATCGGTGGTGCTCATGATCTGAGGCCCGCCGCCTGGATTTGCGCCTGTGTCACCAGCTTTGCGGCCAGCAACGCGTCGACCTGGCCCGGGGTGATGTGACGACAAAGCGGATGCCGATCTGCCACCCAGCCAGCCAAGCCTGCCAGCACCTCGGCCTGTTTCGCCTTCGACTCTTCACGGCTCCTGGCGATGTCCTCAACATAGGCCCGCCACCTCCCAGACTTGAACCAGTTGTCCGAGAAACAGACCTTCGACCGGGTGAAGCCCGCGCTCTCTGTCGCGTAGGCCTTCACGGCCTGCAACAGGTCCTCGAACCCTGTCCCGGCGTCCAAGGCCTCCCTGATCCGTCTGAGGCTCTCCGCCTTCGCCCGTACTCGGTCCGGTGGGTAGGCCGCCAACACCTTCTCTGCTTCTTCATCCTCCGCCGCCACGCGCTCGCGCGTAGGAGGTTTCTGGATGGTTTTAGGATGGTTTGGGGGCCGCTGTGGCCCCGGTACCCCGGCCACTGTGGCCCCCGTTCCGGGTCCAGTCTGGACGGGGTCCACTGTGGCCCCCGTCTCGATATCGGGCTCGGCGGTCAGTTCCAGCGCCTCGACCTTCGCCAGGTCGATCCGGTAAACGACGGTGAATCCGTTCTTGCACCCGCGTGCGCCAGTCTCGACCAGAATGCCTTCCTTCAGGAACTCCCGGATCGTCCGTTTGACCGTGCTCTCTCCCAGCTCGGTGTGCCGCTGGATCGTGCCCTTCGAGCACCAGATGCCTGATCCGTCGTCGCTCGCCTTGTCTGCCAGGAACATGATGATCTGCTTGCGCGTGGCGCTGCCGAATTTCCGTTCGGCACACGCATTTGCCACCCGCCAGCTCATTGGAAGGCCTCAAAAGACGCAAGGACGTGCGGATTTTGTACAGGTTTTGTACGAGATTTCGCCCTTTTCAGGCGAGTTCGGCGTGAAAACTCGCGGGACTTTCCACACGCTTCTGCACAACATCCTGTAAATATACCATATTTTTCAGGTGGTTTTGGCGACCCCGGCAGGATTCGAACCTGCAACCTGCCCCTTAGGAGGGGGCTGCTCTATCCAGTTGAGCCACAGGGCCATGCGAGGGTGTGAATAGCGCTTCATTGCGGTGCTGTCAGCCCCAAACGCGCTTGCTTGTATGGAACTGCTTGCGCTAGCATCGTACTACTCCATTAAAAGGAATGTCCCATTGATGAAACGCAGCTCCCGTCCGCTTACTCTGCGCGATGTTTCCGAGGCCTCTGGCGTTTCCGAAATGACAGTGAGCCGCGTGTTGCGCAACCGTGGGGATGTGTCTGCGGCAACGCGCGAGAAGGTGCTCGCGGCGTCAAAGCGGCTTGGGTATGTGCCCAACAAGATCGCGGGTGCGCTTGCAAGTCAGCGGGTGAACCTCGTAGCGGTGATTATCCCCTCGATGAAGAATATGGTCTTCCCCGAGGTTCTGTCAGGGATCACGGATGTGCTTGATGACAGCGGGCTGCAACCGGTTGTTGGGATCACAGACTACCTCCCGGAGAAAGAAGATCGCGTGCTTTATGAAATGCTCTCATGGCGGCCTTCGGGCGTGATCATCGCGGGCGTCGAACACTCCGACAATGCGCGGGCAATGCTGGCGGGGTCGGGTATCCCTGTGGTCGAGATCATGGATGTCGACGGGGAGCCGATCGACATTGCTGTCGGGATTTCGCACCGTGCGGCCGGACGCCAGATGGGCGAGGCCATTGCCGCAGCTGGCCATAAGCGGATCGCCTTTTTGGGCACAAAGATGCCGCTCGACCATCGTGCGCGCAAACGCTTTGAGGGGTTCACGCAGGCGCTGGCGAAGGCAGGCATAGAGATTGCCGATCAGGAGTTTTACGAAGGCGGCTCGGCGCTGGCGAAGGGCCGCGAGATGACGAAGGCGGTTCTTGAGCGTACGCCCGACCTTGATTTCATCTATTATTCAAATGACATGATCGGGGCCGGCGGGCTGCTTTATTGCCTAGAAGCGGGTTACGATGTCCCTGGCAAGATAGGGCTTGCAGGCTTCAATGGCGTTGAGTTGCTTCAAGGTCTCCCGAAAAAACTCGCCTCCATGGATGCATGCCGTGCCGAGATTGGCGCGAAAGCTGCCGAGATTATCCTGGCGCGTTCGCAAGACGAAGCGACGCCGTTTGATGAGAAAATCATTCTGACGCCGCAAATCTCGCCGGGCGACACCATGAGAAAGCCTTAATAGATCACAGTATTGCCTTGTTTGGTTAAGGCTCTGGAAAGAGCCGAAGCGCATACCTTTTCGTGGGTGATGTAACAAAGGTGGTGGATTATGAGCGCGCAAAGCAACTTAGCTCCGATCATTATTAAGAAGAAAAAAGTTGTCGCGGGTGGCGGCCACCATGGCGGCGCCTGGAAGGTTGCCTACGCGGACTTCGTGACAGCCATGATGGCGTTCTTCCTCTTGATGTGGCTTTTGAATGCAACAACCGAGCAACAGAAAAAAGGCGTCGCTGATTACTTCAGCCCGACAATCGCTATTAACCGTGTGTCAGGCGGCGGTGACGGTAACTTTGGCGGAGAGTCGGTCTTCTCCGAAATGACTTTGCCCCAAAACGGGACTGGCGCAACAAGCCTGAGGCCGACAGAGGGCAAACAAGCGCGCGGTGAAATGGGTCTTGAGAGCGACAGTCAACAAGCCTCTTCAGCAGGCGAGGGGCCTGACGCAGAAGCTTTTAAGAATGTTGAGAATGCGCTTCAAGGGAAGGCCGGTGAAAGCATGGTTTCAAAGGATCTCTACAAGCACATCATAACACATGTGACAGACGAAGGCCTGATTGTTGAGCTGTTTGACACCAAAGGGTTGGCGTTGTTTGAGCAGGGCTCCAGCGAACCGACTCGCGCTTTGAAAGACCTTTCTGAAATTGTCGCGAGTGTTGCAGGTTTGGTGACCAACGAAGTCGCAATAGGCGGACACACGCGCTCGCAACCGGTGGTTTTGGCCGACAACCCTGTTTGGGACCTCTCGACTGCCCGTGCCAACAGCTTTCGGATGCTGCTTGAGGGCCGGGGCCTGAACCCGAAGCGCACACAGCGAATGGTTGGACATGCTGACAAAAGCCATGTTGCCCCAAACCCGATGTCGGTGCGTAATAACAGGCTTGAGATCATCTTTCTGAGAACACAAAGATAGGAACTGGCTGTAAAAGTCTCAGAGAAATTATAGCGCATTTTAGATGTTAGCCCGCTGTTAAGCGGCACGCCTTACAACTGCTGATCAATTACGGTTGATGCAGCAGAAAGGCGTATCCATGACAATTTCCTCCTCGCTTAATGCCGGTGTGGCGGGCTTAACAGCCAATGCAACTCGGCTCGGAACCATTGCGGACAATATCGCAAACTCTGCGACTTACGGTTACAAACGCATGGAGGCAGATTTCCACTCGATGGTTATTTCCTCGCAAGGCGGGACGTATTCTGCGGGCGGCGTGCGCACGACGACGCAGCGCCTGATAGACCAGCGCGGCGCACTTGTAGCGTCGAACAACCCGACAGACCTTGCCGTGCGCGGCGCCGGTCTCTTACCTGTGGCGCGCGCTAGCGAAATCAATGCGGGTAACGGACAGTCACAGATGCTCCTGTCGACAACCGGCTCGTTCCGCACCGACGCAAACGGGTATCTCGCGAGTGAGTCGGGGCTTGTTCTGCTCGGCTGGCCGGCCAACCCTGATGGCACGATCCCGACATATCCGCGCGACACCGCTGACGGGCTTGAGCCAGTGCAAGTTAACGTAAATCAGTTTACCGGCGAGCCGACGACGAGAATCAGCCTGGGCGTGAACCTTCCTGCAACTGCCACAGAGGCTGCTGCTGCTGGTGACAGCTCCGAGTTGTCGATTGAGTATTACGACAACATGGGCACTTCAGAGAGCCTGTCTGTAGAGTTTACGCCAAACGTTCCAGCAACTGGCGTTTCGAACGAATGGACGATGACGATCACAGACTCAGCGTTGCCTGGTGTGGTGATCGGGGAATATACGCTGACATTCGATGACAGCCGCACCGCGGGCGGGACTCTTGCTTCCGTAACAACTGTCGCGGGCGGCGCTTATGATCCCGCAACTGGCGAGTTTGAAGTGACGGTCGACGGCGGGCCAATGGCGGTGAACATTGGGCTGATCGGAGACTCCGACGGGCTGACGCAACTGTCTGATGTATTTGCGCCCGTTTCCATTTCGAAAGACGGAACTCCCGTGGGCAACATGACTTCAGTTGAAGTTGACGCAAACGGAATGGTGCATGCCTTCTTTGATACCGGCATCACCCGCACGATCTATCAGATTCCGCTGGTTTCAATGCCGAACCCAAACGGCATGGTTGCTTATGACCAGCAGACCTACGCCGCGTCTCCCGAGAGTGGAACATTTTTCCTCTGGGATGCTGGCGATGGCCCGACAGGTGATATTGTCGCCTATGCGCGAGAGGAATCGACAACCGATGTGGCAGGCGAGTTGACGTCGATGATCGAAACGCAGCGCGCCTATACATCGAACGCGAAAGTTATCCAGACAGTTGACGAGATGCTGCAAGAAACCGCGAACATCAAACGCTAACTCTATGAGCGCGCGCACCTTGTGTGCGCGCTTGTTTCCCCAATTTGAGATGAGGCCAAAGCTATGTCGCTATCTGGCGCACTTTCTAACGCAATCACTGGCTTAAATGCCGCGTCGCGCTCCGCGCAGGTCGTTTCCAGCAACCTGTCCAACATTATGACAGAGGGCTATGGCCGCCGCGAGATCGAACTTGGCGCTCGATATGGCACCGGATCCGGCGGGGTCCAACTGGTTGGCATCACACGCCACGAGAACACCGCGATGATCGCGGAACTGCGCTCAGCCAATTCGGAAATGTCCTATAATGACACGCTAACTGGGTTCCACAGCAGGCTAGAAGGGCTTGTCGGAACGCCCGATAACGCGTCGTCCTTGTCGGCACGGCTGGCTGACTTGGAGGCTAGCTTTGTTGCCGCCGCAAGCCGTCCGGATTTGTCTGTTCGACTAGATGAAGTGGTGCACAACACAGCGGTTGTGGCACGTAGTGTGGGTGAGGTTTCGGATGGCATTCAAAACATGCGGCAAGAGGCTGACAGGTCGATAGGCCAAGCGGTCGATCAGATCAACACGCAGCTTGAACAGGTCAAAGAGCTGAACGCCGAAATTGCGCGAAACGAGAACAGCGGGCTTGATGCTTCTGGCCTCAAAGACCAGCGCCAGGTTTTGATCGACGGTGTCGCAGAATGGATGCCGCTCAGAGAGGTTGATCGGGGCCAGGGGCGCGTCGCGCTCTACACCGTTGGTGGGGCGCAACTGGTTGATGGGCCTGCGTCCGAATTGTCGTTCACCACAACAAACACAATTGTCCCCCACATGACGCTCGAGGCTGGACTGCTGTCTGGCCTTAGCATCAACGGCGTCGAAGTCCCGGTTGACCCAGAGGCAGGCCCCCTTCGTGGCGGTAAACTAACAGCGCTTTTCAAGTTGAGGGATACAGAGGCCGTAAACGCGCAGACCGAGCTTGACGCTGTCGCCCGCGATCTTGTTGAACGCTTTCAGGACGCAACTCTGGACATAACAAGAGCCCCAGGTGACGCGGGCTTGTTGACAGACGGAGGTGGCGCATTTGATCCGCTCAATGAAGTCGGGCTTTCCGGTCGGCTAGAAGTCAACGCCTTGGTTGATAGCGCGCAGGGCGGGGCAAGTTGGCGCTTGCGCGACGGGCTTGGCGCTGCAACTCTCGGCGTTGCGGGGAATTCAGGCTTGATACAAGATTACTATGATGCGTTGGGGGCCGGACGCTCGATTGGTTCTGGCAAGTTTGCGGGCGAAACTCGCTCGGCGAGCCAGTTGGGGGCAAACCTGACAAGTGACATTGGCATTAACCGTCTGGAAAGCGAGCGGGAGCTAACTTACTCCACAACTCGCGCCTCCGAGATAGAGGCGATGGTTCTGGCGGAAGGCGTTGATTCAGATCAGGAAATGCAAAAACTGATGATGATCGAGCAAGCCTATGCGGCCAATGCACAGATGCTGCAGACCATTGATGAAATGATGGATACCTTGATGAGGGCAATTTGATGAACGCACTTTCTTTCGGAGACATGGCGCAATCGGCTTTGCTGCGCCGCCAAAATAGCTACCTCAAAACAGAAATGTCGCGTCTCACGCAGGAGCTATCGAGCGGGCAGGTTCAAGATGTTTCGAAACACTTGGGCGGGGACTATGGCTATCTGACAGAAGTGGAGCGCAGCCTACGTGTGGTCTCGGCGTTCAGAACTTCAGCCACAGAAGCCGCCATTTTTACTGCAACCATGCAGAATGCGCTCGGCTTTGTCGGGGATGCGCTGAAAGGCATGAGTATCGAGCTTATTGCAGCTGGCACTGGGGGCCTGTCAGGCACCAATGAGATTGCCTCCGAAAACGCACGAAGCCAGCTGGGTCTGATCGTGAGCTCCCTCAACGCCAATGTTGCCGGGCGGTCTGTTTTTGCGGGCGTTGAAACCGGTGGCAAAGCGCTGGGCTCTGCTGATGAGATGCTTGATGATCTGCGGACAGCCCTGACCGGCACAACAACGATGGCTGATGTCGAAGCGGTTTTCGACACATGGTTTGCTACATCCGGCGGCGGTTTTGAAACCTCAACATATCAGGGATCGACGCAGTCTCTTGAGCCATTCTTTCTCGGTGAGGGAGAGCGCGTTTCACTTGATATAAGAGCCGATGATCCAGCAGTTCGCAACACCTTGAAGGCAACTGCAATGGCTGCGCTGGCCACAGATGCGACACTCGCCTTCTCAGCGGACGTGAAGGCAGAAATGCTTCTACAATCAGGCCAAACCATGCTTGGGGCGCAAGACCAAGTGACAACAATTCGCGCCAAGCTAGGCTTCGCGGAAGCACGAGTGGAGGAGGCAAGTACACGGCTTGCGTCTGAGGACTCCAGCCTTGACTACGCGCGCAACCAGCTGCTTGGGGCAGACCCCTATGAAACGATTACACAGTTGGAGGAAACACAGTTCAGGCTGGAAAGCCTTTACGCCGCGACTGCGAAAATGTCCCAACTTTCATTGATGGATTACCTCTAATGCGCGCCTTTCTGACAGCCTTACTGATGTTTGTGCTGAGTGTACAAACCAGCTTTGCCAACCAAATCCGGATCAAGGATCTGGTTGAGTTTGATGGCGTGCGGGGAAATGACCTTATCGGATATGGCCTTGTCGTCGGCCTCAATGGCACGGGCGACGGGCTGCGAAACGCTCCGTTTACCGAGGAGATCATGTCAAATATCCTCGAACGGCTCGGGGTGAATGTGACCGGTGAACAGTTTCGACCCAAGAATGTCGCGGCTGTGTTCGTAACTGCCGAGCTGCCAGCCTTTTCCAGAGCCGGCTCTAAGATTGACGTCAATATCTCAGCGATCGGAGATGCAAAAAGCTTACTTGGCGGCACGTTGATAATGACACCGCTGAATGCAGCAGACGGGCAAATCTATGCTGTCGCCCAAGGGACGATCATCGCAGGCGGCGCGGCCGCCGAGGGCGACGCCGCGGCTGTCGTCAAGGGGGTTCCGACTGCGGGGACAATTCCGTCAGGCGCGCGGGTCGAACGGGAAATCGAATTTGAGTTGTCGTCGTTGTCATCCTTGCGGCTGGCACTTCGTCAGGCAGATTTCACAACAGCGGGCCGTATCGAGCAAGCCATCAATCGAAATTTCGGCAAGCGCGTCGCGGTGATGTTGGACGCTGGCACAGTGCAGATAGATGTAACCGCGACAAAGCGTCGTTCAACGGCTCATGCGATCGGTGAGATCGAAAATATTCTGGTGACACCCGAACGCAAAGCGCGGGTCGTTGTTGACCAACGCTCCGGCACGATCGTGATGGGTGAAGATGTGCGCATATCGCGGGTCGCCGTGAGCCAAGGTGGGCTAACTTTGCGCATTCAGGAAGCCCCGATTGCCGTTCAACCCAATCCTTTCGCTGAGGGCGAAACTGTAGTTGTTCCGCGCACCAATGTCGGCCTTCAAGAAGACCCGGGGATAAGCCTCGCAGAGGTGCCGCCCGGAACGTCATTATCAGAAGTGATCGCGGGGCTGAACGCACTTGGCGTTGCGCCGCGCGACATGATCGACATTCTCAAGTCGATCAAAGCCGCAGGTGCTTTGCACGCGGAATTCGTGGTTCACTAGGCTTCTACAAGCTCTTCTGACGGGATGATTGGGAAAAAATCACCGCCTGATCGAAGGCCAAACCAGCTTTGGCCTTCATGCTCCTGATGGGTTCCGATCTCAACAAGGCGGTAGAAGCTTTTGCGGTCAATCAAGGCTTCTAGATTGGCACGTACGAGGACATAGGGTGAAGGCTCGCCAGTCGTTACGTCGCGCAACACTCGAATAGGCGCGTCCGGGCCAGCTGAGACGTTGTCACCGACGTTTGTTTGAAACGTCAATATTTGCTCTTGCCCAAGGTCTGTAACTTCAAAGTCGACAGCTACAAAGGGTGCATCCTCCACCGTGATTCCGACTTTTTCCACAGGTGTAATCAGGAAATACTCGTCACCATCCTTGCGTAGAATCGTCGAAAACAGGCGCACCAACTCTGGGCGCCCAATAGGTGTGCCAAGATAAAACCATGTGCCATCGCGAGCGATGCGCATATCCAAGTCTCCGCAAAATGGCGGGTTCCACAGGTGAACAGGCGGCAAACCACCGGATTTGCCAGCCGCGCGCACTGATTGTGCGATGCCTTCTGCGCTTGGGTTCACGGGTTTTTGTCCGCTCATAGCTTTTACCATTGATGCTTTTGTCGTTAGGGTTATCTCAAAGGTAATGTTTCATTTGGAGAAATGCTATGGCTGATGCGAAAGACCTGCTGGATCGTATCGAAGCTCTTGAGGTGCGCCTGTCAGAGGCGAAGGCACAAATAACACGTCGCTTCATCGGGCAGGAGCGAGTCGTTGACCTGACTTTGGCAGCACTCTTGTGCGGAGGCCACGCCTTGCTTGTTGGCCTGCCTGGGCTCGGAAAAACGCGGCTTGTCGAAACCTTATCGACTGTGATGGGCCTTGATGGAAAGCGCGTGCAATTCACGCCTGACTTAATGCCAGCCGACATCCTTGGTTCGGAAGTGCTTGAAACCGGAACTGACGGCGCGCGGGCCTTCAAGTTTATCGAAGGGCCGGTTTTTTGCCAACTTTTGATGGCAGACGAGATCAACCGAGCAAGCCCGCGCACGCAGTCGGCTTTGTTGCAGGCAATGCAGGAGCGCGAGGTTACTGTGTCTGGCGAAACCCGAAAACTCGAGGCGCCATTCCATGTGCTTGCAACGCAAAACCCGATTGAGCAGGAAGGCACCTATCCTTTGCCTGAGGCACAACTCGACAGGTTTTTAGTGCGCATAGATGTGGGCTACCCCGACCGGGATACCGAGCGTGAAATCCTGATTTCAACAACCGGTGAAACCGAGGCGCTGTCCGAAAATGTGTTTTCAGCGCAGGAGCTTATAGAAGCGCAACAACTGCTCCGCCGGATGCCTGTTGGCGAAAGCGTCATGGAAAACATCCTTGATCTTGTGCGCGCTTTCCGGCCCGAAGCCGATGATGCGTCAGAGGCTGTTCGTGACAATGTGGCTTGGGGGCCTGGCCCGCGGGCGGCACAGGCGCTCATGCTCACTGTGCGTGCAAGGGCGTTGCTACAAGGGCGGCTTGCACCTGACGCGAGCGATGTTGTCGCGATGGCTGGGCCGGTTTTGAAGCACCGTATGGCGCTTAATTACGCCGCATTGGCGCGTGGTGAAAGCCTTGAGGCCTTGATCGAAGCTGAGATCGCGTTAAAGCCGGGGCTGCGGGCCGCCGCGTGATAGACGCACTGCCTCTGAGAAGTCGGGCCGAAGATGCTACGGCGCAGCTTGCTCCGCTCTTGGCGCGCGCAGAGCAGCTAGCTCTCGCGGTTTTGCCGGGGGGGCACGGGCGCAAGCGCGCAGGTAACGGCGATGACTTCTGGCAGTACCGCCCCGTGCAAGCGGGCGACACTCTGAGGATGATCGACTGGCGGCGATCGGCACGCTCTGACAGCCAGTTTATCCGTCAGAAAGAATGGCAAATTTCGCAGTCTGTGCATTTCTGGGTCGATCGTGCTCAGTCTATGCAGTTTGCGAGCGAACCGAACCTGCCGCAGAAAATGGAGCGCGCGCAGCTTGTTGCACTGGCGATCGCCGTATTGCTGGCGCGAGGCGGCGAGCGAGTAGGCCTGTCAGGCGAAAACCTGCCGCCGCGTGCGGGAATGAAGCAGGTGCAGCGGTTTGCCGAATTGCTGGTAATGCCGAAGTCGGAAGATTTTGCGACACCTGATGTCAGCCATATGCAAAGGAATGCCTTTGCTGTCTTTGTGTCGGATTTTCTTGGCGACATTGACGAGGTTGAAGCGCGTTTACATGAGGCTGCCTTCAAAGGTGTGCACGGCGTTTGCTTGCATGTTCTGGATCCGATGGAAGAGAGCTTTCCGTTTCGCGGGCGCGCTGTCTTTCGCAGTGTTGGTGGCACTGTCGAACACGAAACTTTGCAAGCCGCCGACCTTGCCGAACGCTATCGCGCGCGTCTGGCCGAGCGAAAAGCGCGGCTGGAAAGTACTTGCCGGAAAACGGGCTGGCAGTATGCGTGCCACCACACAAACGAAAGTGCACAGGCAGCCGTGATGTGGCTCTATAACGTGATCGAGGGGCCAAAATGAGCATTGGGCCTATTCTCTTCACAACTCCTTTCATCTTGCTGGCTTTGCTGGCATTGCCCATTTTGTGGGTGTTGCTGAGGGCTATTCCGCCTGCGCCAATCCGGCATCTGTTCCCTGCGGTGGCATTGCTGATTGGCCTGAAAGACGAGGAAAACAGCGCCGACAGAACGCCTTGGTGGCTTCTGGTGTTGCGGCTTCTGGCTGTTGCGGCGGTTATCATCGGGCTGGCTGGGCCAGTTTTGAACTCTCGCCAGAGCGAAGAAACGGGCCAGTCCAAACTGCTGATAGCGCTTGATGCGAGCTGGGCAAGCGCCCGCGACTGGAGCGCGCGCATCGCCTATGTCGAGGGTCTTCTGAAGCAGGCCGCCCGCAACGAACAAACGGTTGCAGTTGTCAGCCTTAGTGCGGCGTCACAGGCTGAGTTTTTGACAGCGCAAGACTGGAACAGCCGTCTCGCGGGGTTGCAGCCACAAGCTTGGAGTGAAAAGGCGGATGCTATCAAAGCCGTGCCCGAGGGGGCTTTTGACACAATCTGGCTGAGCGATGGCGTTGAACGCGCTGGCAGGGCCGCGCTGCGCGACGTCTTTGAGGCGCGAGGGTTCTTGCGTGTGGTTGAAAGCGAACGCCCGTTGCTGGCTCTCAGCGTAGGTCGCAACCAAGACGGCGCGGCCGAGCTGGATGTGCAACGACTGCAACCCGCTGGAGAGCGCGAGGTTGTCGTGCAAGCTATCGGGCTGGATCCGGCAGGGGTGGAGCGTATTCTCGATGAGGTTTTTGTCGCCTTGAAGCCGGGTGAGCAGCGCGCAAAAGCCACGTTTGATTTGCCCCCCGAACTGCAAGAGCGCGTCTCGCGTTTTGTGCTCAAAGGCGAAGTGCATGCCGGAGCCATCGCGCTCACTGACGACAGTCTGAGGCGGCGCGAGGTTGCGCTTGTGGCAGGCCGTGAGAACCGCGAAGGCCTCGAGCTTCTATCACCGCTGCACTACCTCTCCAAAGCCTTGGCGCCCTCGTCTGATTTGTTGCAAGGCGCGTTGAGCGACATGCTAAAAGGCAATCCTGACGTTGTGATAATGGCCGATATCGCCGAAATGACAGCGGCCGATGAGGCAGCGTTGACAAACTGGGTGGAGGCCGGCGGGTTGCTTGTTCGTTTTGCCGGGCCAAGGCTCGCTGCGAGTGAAGTCAGCCGAACCGAGGAGCACCCGTTAATGCCGGTCAGGTTGCGCGCGGGTGGCCGTGTCGTGGGCGGCGCGATGAGCTGGGGCGAGCCAAAAGCGATCGCACCATTTGACGAAGGCTCACCGTTCTTTGGCCTCAACGTCAGTGAAGAACTGCGCGTCGCTGCACAGGTTGTGGCGCAGCCCGATCCGCAACTCGCCGCGCGCGTTATCGCAAGCCTCACGGACGGAACACCGCTGGTCACGCGCAAGCCTTTGGGCCTGGGTCGGGTTGTTCTTTTTCACATATCTGCAAATGCCGAGTGGTCAAACCTGCCGCTTTCGGGGCTGTTTGTGCGTATGCTCGAGAGGCTGTCTGTGGCAACGTCCTTGTCGAGTTTGCAAGACGGCGAGCTTGAAGGAACGGTCTGGCAACCCGTGAAAGTGCTTGACGGTTTTGGCCGCTTTGAAGACGCGCAAAACCTACAAGGCGTTGACGGAGCCGTGCTTTTGAAAGGGGCCATAGGGCCAGACATGCGGCCTGGCCTTTATGAAGGACCGGGGCGGCGCGTGGCTCTCAATGTTACGTCTAGCCTGTCAGAACTGAGCGCTGCTCGCTGGCCTGCAGGCGTGCCTGTTTCGACATATGGCGGCGAGCCGGAACGCGACCTCTCGGGGTCTTTGTTGGCCATTGCCTTGCTCCTGCTGTCATTTGACGTGGTGCTGACGCTTGTCTTGTCTGGCAAGTTGCGCCAACCCGCCGTGGCAACTGTCGCGGTGCTTCTGGTTGCGCTGCATGCGACGTCGCCGGCGGCGCAAACCAGTGATCAAACTCTGGATGCGACTGGGGAGATTGTTTTGGCGCATGTGCTCACCGGAGACAAAAAGATAGACGACGTCGCAAATGCCGGCCTGCGTGGGCTTTCCGATACTCTGTTTTTTCGAACTTCCGTTGAGCCAGATCAGCCACGTGGTGTGAACTTGGAAACCGATGAGATCGCGTTTTATCCGCTGCTTTACTGGCCGATTTCGCCAGATCAACCGACGCCGTCTGAAGCGGCTTATGCCAAGCTGAATGCCTATCTGCGGGCTGGTGGGATGATCGTTTTTGACACGCGAGATGCTGATGTTGCGCGATTTGGGGCCGGGAGTCCTGCGGGCAAAGCGCTCAGACGGCTGGCGGCTGCGCTGGATATTCCCGAACTGGAACCGCTGCCCGAGGACCACGTTTTGACTCGAACGTTCTATCTTTTGCAAGATTTTCCAGGCCGATACGAAGGCCGTGACCTGTGGGTTGAGGCGGCACCGGCCAATGCACAGCGCACCGAAGGCATGCCGTTTCGCAACCTCAACGATGGGGTTACGCCGGTTGTCATTGGCGGCAACGATTGGGCTGCTGCTTGGGCTGTTGATGCGCGCGGTGCACCGCTTTTGCCTATAGGGCGGGGGTTTTCGGGCGAGCGGCAGCGTGAGTTGGCCTACCGGTTTGGCGTGAACCTTGTGATGCATGTCCTCACCGGAAACTACAAATCTGACCAAGTCCATGTGCCCGCACTCCTTGAAAGGCTGGGCCAATGAACCTTGGAATCGCATTTGATCCACTGGTCAGCTGGCCTGTTCTTTGGGTGCTCATGGCCCTGACACTTGCGGCTGTCGGGCTTGCAGCGTTTCGCGGGCTGCAAGGCGCTTGGCTGCGCGCTATGGCATCAGCTCTGTTGCTGGCAGTGCTTGCGGGGCCGGTTCTGCAAAACGAAGAGCGCGCTCCGCTGAGTGACATCGTGTTTGTGCTGTCTGACAAGAGCGCTAGCCAGCAGCTGTCAGACAGGTCTGCACAAACAGACGCGGCGCACCGTCAGATCATGGCGCGTTTGAGCGCGCGATCAAACACCGAGGTGCGGGAAATCTCCCTTGCAGATGCAGCGGAGGACCAAGGCTCTAAGGCCATGTCGAAGCTCGCGCAGGCCTTGGCCGAAGAGCCGCGCAACCGTGTGGCCGGAGCCGTCATTATCAGCGACGGTATCATTCACGACATGGAACAAGCTCCGGAGTTTCCGGCGCCCGTTCACTTGCTGCAAACCGGGCGCGCCAGCGATTGGGACAGGCGACTTGTCGTGGAAAATGCGCCAGCTTTCGCAATCATAGGTGAGCCGATCGAGCTGACGTTGAGGGTCGAGAACCAAGGTGCATTTCCTGAAGGCGATAGCCACACCAAGTTGTCGATTACGGTTGGCGCGGCGAAACCGATGCAGTTTGACGTGCCGATAGGCCGTGACATTAGGCTGCCAGTGACCCTGTCGCATGGCGGGCGCAACCTGCTGAAGTTTGATATCCCCGAAGCTGAGGGTGAAATCACCGCGCGCAACAACTCGTATTTACTTGAAATCAACGGCGTGCGTGACAGGCTGCGCGTTCTGCTCGTTTCTGGAGAGCCGCATGCAGGCGGGCGCACGTGGCGCAATTTGTTGAAGTCTGACAGCTCCGTTGATCTGGTGCACTTCACTATTCTGCGCCCACCTGAGAAACATGATGGCGTGCCTGTCGGAGAGCTGTCTCTGATCGCATTTCCAACGCGCGAGTTGTTTGTTGAAAAGATCAAAGACTTCGATCTTATTATCTTTGATCGCTACAAACGCCGCGGTATTCTGCCATCGCTTTACCTTGAAAATATTCGCGACTACGTACGTGGAGGTGGTGCTGTTTTGGTGGCAGCTGGCCCCGACTTTGCTTCGGCCGACAGCATTTTTCGCTCGCCATTGGGAGAGATTTTACCTGGCGAACCAACGGGGCGTGTCATCGAGCAAGCCTATAAGCCTGTTGTGACAGAGCTGGGCGGGCGCCATCCTCTCACGCGGGATCTGGAGATTGATGGTGAGAGTTGGGGGCGTTGGATGCGCCAAATCGATGTTACTCAAACATCCGGCGAAACTGTCATGACAGGCTTCGAGAAAAGACCCTTGTTGATCCTTGATCGGGTCGAAGCCGGGCGTGTCGCGTTGCTGGCTTCCGATCACGCATGGCTTTGGGCGCGCGGCTACGAAGACGGTGGGCCACAACTCGAATTGCTCAGGCGGCTGTCACACTGGATGATGAAAGAACCGGAGCTTGAGGAAGAAACGCTGATAGCCGAGCCAACAGCTGATGGGCTCAAGATCATCCGCCGGAGCTTGAAAACAGACGTTGAACCTGTCGAGCTTACAAGCCCCGCTGGGGAAGTGACGCGGCATGTGTTGTCCGAAGTTTCTCCCGGAGTTTTTGAAGCAACCGTGTTCAGCGATGAGCCTGGGCTTTACCGACTTAGCAGTGGTGAACTGAGTTCGGTTGCAGGATTAGGCCCCGCTTCCCCGCGTGAATTTATTTCAACGATCGCGAATGCTGAAATCGTTGCTCCGCTTGTTGAAGCGTCCAACGGAGGTGTTTTTCAGGTTGAGCAAGGCTTGCCCTCTGTGCGAAGCGTTCGCTCTGGCCGCAAGGCTGCTGGTGCCAGCTGGATGGGGCTGACACCCCGCAATGCTTATGAGACGATAGCTGTGCGCCAGTTTCCATTAGTGCCCCCTTGGGCCGCACTTTCGGTCTTTGCGCTGTTCATTATTGCGGGTTGGCTTCGGGAAGGGCGCAGATAGCCAGCTAGAAATAACTTCGGACTAGCCCTTCAGACAAAAGACGCCATCCGTCTGCCAAGACAAAGAACGACAGTTTGAATGGTAATGAAACCACGGCCGGAGGCACCATCATCATCCCCATCGACATCAGGATCGCGGCGACAACTAAGTCGATGATGAGGAAGGGGATGAAAATCAGAAATCCAATCTGAAATGCGCGAGACACTTCCGAGAGCATAAAGCTGGGAACCAGAACCGAAAGAGGCGCGTCTGCCGAAGGGCTGAGTGAGGACATGTCCGGGCGCAACGAGGCAATTGAAGCGAAGGTTTCTGCTTCTATGCGGCCTAGCATAAAGCTGCGAAATGGGGCAACGGCTTTAGGAAAGGCATCTTCAATTGTCAGCTCATCTTTGGTGAGTGGTTCAATTCCGTCAGTCCACGCCTGCATGAAGACAGGCTCCATGATGAAGTAAGTGAGGAACATCGCAAGGCTCACGATCAGCATGTTGGGTGGCGATTGCTGCAAGCCAATCGCCTGACGCAAAATAGAGAAAACCGTAACAAGAAATGGAAAGCATGTGACCATGATAGCCAGCCCCGGTGCGATGCTGAGAACCGTGATGAGCGCAATGAGCTGCACCGAACGGCCAGACAGCGAGCCGCCGTCGCCCAAAGAGACAGACAGCTCTTGGGCCGCAGCCGCGTCGGGCAAGCAAAGAATGCCGAGCACTAAGGTTAAAGTCGCCCCAATGGCCCTATTTGGCTTCATCCCAACTGGTGTCCCGGCTCTGCGATTTCGGTTAGCCGGACGGCAAGTTGCCCGACATTTTCTCCATCGAGTTCTTCCAGCTCGCCACGGGCAACGAGCCGGTCGCCAACAAAGAGTTCGACAGGGTCGTCCACGCGCGTGTCGAGCGGCAAGACAGCGTCTTCTCCAAGCGTGAGCAAATCCTTGATGAGCGGACGGGCCTTGCCAACAGAAACGGTTATCTCGATGGGGACAGTTGAGAACAACCCTGCGTTGGCGGCATTGCTTGTTTCTTCGGTTTCTTGGGGGTCAGCCATGGTCGGGCTCCTTTTTGAGTTCCGCAAAGAATTCCTCTACGGCAGACTTCATTTTGCTGTTCAAAGCCTCGATGTCGATTTGGCGTTCTTCATCGGCAAATCGCAGCGTAACTTGCCCCTCTCCGAGTGAGGCATCGCTGGTAACCCGCGTTTGCATAGCCTGATCGCCTTCAATCAAGTCAGACAGTCGTGCTTCTTTTGAGGGGTGGCAAGTAATCAATAGGGTGCTTCCAGCGTGTGCGCGCGCGACTTGCATGATCTGCTCTTTGAGTGTGAGGCCTAGGCTTTCGTGGGCGAGGCTTGGGAGCGTCACCTCCACGACCTGCGTGAACAATGGCTCCAAAGACTTCACAATCGCGGTGTAAGCTTCCTGGTAGGAAAACGAGAGCTCTCGCAGGGAGTTTTTGAACTCGGTTTCAGTATCAATTTCAGACTCTTTATGAGAGCGAGAGCAATCATCCCAGCCAGCCGTGTAGCCACGCTCGTAGATGGCAAGTTCATCATCCGCGCGGGTCTCCAGCGCGGCGTCGGCTCTGCTGCCTGAAAGGGCTGTGCTGCCGAAGGTTTCGAGGAGGTGGGAAATCGACATCAGGCGCTCTCCTCTTTGTTCTCAAGCCAGTTTCGCAAAATCTCAACGGTTTCGTCTTGGCGCTCCCCAATCAGGGTTCTCAGGCGCTCAACGGGGTCTTGTTCCTCCATGGTGTCAGGAAGGCCCGGCGCCCCCATCAGGCTGGGCAATTCTCCCAATGGGAATTCGCCGTCATCATCAATTTCGCCGTTTAACGCGAGGCCGCCTGTAGACGGTAAGCCAAGTGGCGGGGAAGGCAGTTCTGCAAGGGCTGGCTTCGTCAGAATCGGGCGCAACACAAAGAGGCCAAGCACCAAAGAAACAAGCGCCAAGACAGCCATTTGGATAAGCGACATCGCGTCAAGGCCCATTGAGCCCATGAATGAGGATTGCGCTTCTGTGCCCAAGGTTTCGATCGGCTGGAACTGGAGCGACTTGATTGTGATAATGTCTCCACGGTCTTCGCTATAGCCAACTGCAGAGCTGACCAGCTCTTTCAAATCAGATAGTTCCTCGGCTGAGCGCGGTTCAAACGTTGCCTCTCCCGCGTCGTCGGTTGTGCTTGTCCCGTTGACGAGTACCGCAACACTCATCCGTTTGATGGCTCCCGGGGTGCGTAAAACTTCGCGGAAAGTCTCTGAAATTTCGTAGTTCACACGCTCACGTGTTTCGGTATTTTGGCTTGAGTTGCTGTCCGATCCGCCCCCGGCTGCGCCGTCGGGCAAGTTGGAGGCTACGGTGACATCGCCGCCGCCAGAATCGGTTGAGTTTCCTGAACGCTCCTCCGTGTCGGTGCTGATAGCCACCCGGCTTTCAGGGTCGATCCGGGTTTCACGAATCGATTCTGTTTCTGTCACTGTGTCGACGCTTACTTCGACCACAGCGTTGCCATAGCCAACGCGGGCTTCCAGCAAGTTTTGCACCTTGGCGCGCAACATTTCTGCTTTGTCCTGTCCTGCCTCCGAGGTCGCGGCCTCGTCTGCGGCGCCGATGAGGCCACCTCTGTCATCAATCACAGAGACATTGTCTGCGGGCAAGCCTGCAACGGCCGATGCTATCAGGTAGCGCAGAGCTTTGGCGTGCTTGGCCGACAGGCCCCCGTCAACCGAAGTAACAGAGACCGAGGCTGTAGGTGCGGCATTTTTTTGAAACGGGTTGCGGCTGCTGTTAGCGATGTGAACACGTGCCGCCGAGATAAGCGGGCTCGCGGCGATGGTGCGTGCGAGCTCGCCTTCTTTGGCACGCCAATAGGCGGCGTCAAACATCTGCGATGTCGTCCCAAAGCCATTCAGGCTGTCGAGCAACTCGTAACCTTTTGTCGAGTTGGCCGGAAGGCCTTCGCTTGCCAGTGTCATGCGCAGAGAATCGCGCTGGCCAGCCTCAACGAAGATTGACCCGCCGCGCACATCATACTCTACGCCGCGCTGTTCGAGCGTTTGAACGATCTCGCCTGCCTGACTCGATTCGAGGCCTGAATATAGCAGGGTAAGACTTGGCTTTGAGGCAAGGTTTGTCATCGCCAAAATGGCGGCGAACATGCCAGCTGCTGCCAGCCCTGCAATGACTTTGCGCCGTAAATCGGCCGATGCAAATACGTTCTGTAGCTGCTCCAAGAATGCCTCTCCTGTGCTGAGGGCTTCTGCCCAATCTGCAACCATGTTTCGCCGATCAGCCTTAACAATCGGTTAGGGCGGATGGGGTTATAGATGTTTTGTGAAATTCTGGAGAGAGAACGATGGACGAAACCGAAGAGCAAGCAGAAGACACCCCCAAGAAGAAGTCAAAGCTACCGCTCATCATTGGGTTGGTTTTGATGATTGTTGGTGGTGGTGGTGGCTTCTATGCTGTCTACTCAGGCATGGTTCTAGGCCAGAAAACAAACGAGGAAGAGGCTACCGATGCGCATGTCGAAGGCATGCCAGACATCGCTTTTGTCGAGCTTGCTCCGATGACAGTTTCGCTACTTGATAATGGCCGAGACAGGCACCTGCGCTTTCAGGCACAGCTTGAAACACCGAGCCAGTTCAAGAGCGATGTAGAGAAGCTTTTGCCGCGAATCGTCGACGTTCTGAACAGTTACTTACGGGCGGTTGAACTGGACGATCTCAAAGACACTGCGGCGCTTGTGAAACTGCGCGCCCAGATGTTGCGGCGCGTTCAGATCGTGGTTGGAGATGGGCGAATTAACGACCTGTTGATCATGGAATTTGTGTTGAATTGAGGAGCAAGAAATGGACTTTATAGCAGACATACTTTTGATATCCGGCGCGCTTGGAGCGGGCGTCTATTGCTTTGTGCTCGCGCGTCGACTGGCTCGGTTCAACGACTTGGAAAACGGTGTTGGCGGAGCGGTTGCCGTGCTGTCAGCCCAAGTTGATGACTTGACGAAGACCCTGGCAGCCGCCCAGCGGACAGCCACAAACTCAACGCAATCCCTAGATGGGCTTACAGAGCGTGCAGAAAGTGTGGCAAAGCGTCTCGAGCTTATGGTTGCCTCTATGCATGACTTACCTGAAGAACACACGGAGCCAGCACCTCAAGAACCCGTCGAGCAAGCACCAGCACCCGAACCAATGTTCATGCGCCGCCCTGTTGAAGAGCGTGCGCAATGACTGGAAAAGCGAAAACAACAAAACGCTCAAGGCCTGCGCGCGGCACTTTGATGGCGATCGCGGCTCTGCTAATTGGTTCAGTGATCGTTCGAATAGGCTCAAACGCGGGGCAAGCGTTTGCGCGTGGGGCAACTCATGAGGAGGCTGCCATGCAAAGCCCCACCGCAGATTGCGAGCCGCCAAAAGATATGTCAGCAGTCCTGAAAGCTTTTCAGGAGCGAGAGAAACGTATTGAAGCTCAAGAGCTGCAAATAAAGTCCCGCTTGCAAGCTTTGAATGTGGCCGACCAAAAGATCGAAGACAAACTCGCAGCGCTGAGTCAGGTCGAATCCAAGTTGAAGCAAACTCTGGCAATAGCAGACACGGCTGCAGAGGATGATCTTTCCAAGCTTACGACTGTCTATGAAAGCATGAAACCTAAAGATGCTGCGGCGCTCTTCGAGCAGATGGCTCCTGAGTTTTCAGCGGGTTTTCTAGGACGCATGAAGCCTGCTTCGGCGGCCTCGATATTGGCGGGACTATCGGCTGAGCGGGCCTATACAATCAGTGTGATTTTAGCCGGCCGCAATGCAAGTGTCCCCAAAGAGTGAGGTCTTTTTTAACTCCTTCCGAATATGGTTTTCAAAAGCAAGTGAGGTAGGCGCTGATGATCGGTTTCATTGGAATTGCAGTTATTTTTATCATGGTTTTCGGCGGCTATATACTGGCCGGTGGGAAGCTCGGAATCATTCTGAAGTCTTTGCCCTTCGAAATGATGATGATCGGCGGTGCTGCAGTCGGGGCGTTTCTAATTTCCAATGATATGCCAGCTGTTAAGCATACGCTGAAAGACCTTGGAAAAGTTTTCAAAGGGCCAAAATGGAAGCATGAGGATTACAAAGATTTGTTATGCCTTCTGTTTGAACTGATCCGACTGGCAAGGGCCAATCCTGTTGCGATTGAAGAACACATTGAAGCACCGGAAGAGTCATCCATCTTTTCAAAATATCCAAAGATTTTGTCCGACAAAGAAGCTGTGCATTTGATAGCGGACACGATGCGTTCGGCGTCGATGAACTATGACGACCCGCACCAGGTTGAAGAGGTTCTGGAGAAACGCATTGAGGCCAACTTGCACCATGCTTTGCATTCAAGCCATGCCTTGCAAACAGTAGCGGATGGCTTGCCTGCATTGGGCATTGTTGCTGCGGTTTTGGGTGTTATCAAGACAATGGCTTCAATTGACCAGCCCCCGGAGATTCTGGGTAAGATGATCGGGGGGGCACTCGTCGGAACGTTTCTGGGCGTTTTTCTTGCTTATGGGTTGGTCGGGCCTTTCTCGGTAAAAGTGAAAGACGTCACAGAGGAAGACGGGCATTTTTACCAGCTAATTCGCGAGGTACTTGTCGCCAATTTGCACAATCACGCCACAAACATCTGCATTGAAGTCGGGCGCCAAAATACACCATCACACTGTCGACCAAGTTTTAGCGACCTCGAAGAATCTCTGAAGGCACTCAAGCAGGAGGCCGCCTGATGCACTTGCTGGCCTGGCTGTTCTTTGCCGTTTTTCTGGGGGTTTCTGCAGCCGCTGAGCCTATTGTAGTACGTAGTGGCGAGCATGCGAATTTTACCAGACTGGTGCTTGATGTCCCGCGTCCGCTCAAGTGGACTGTGAGACAAGAGGATGAGTTACGCTTAGTGCTTGAAGGCGTCCGCGCAGAGTATCTTCTTGAAGGCGCGCTAAACAAATTGAGTGCGAATAGAGTTCTGGAAATCTCTGTGGGCGATGCGCCTTCAGAGCTTGTGGTCGACCTCGGTTGTGAGTGCGAGGTAAAGAGTTTTTACGCAGGCCCAAAGATGCTTGTCGTCGATATTTACGGCGACCCATTGCAAGAAAAACCGGTTGAGAAAGTTGCATCCGAAGCGACGACGGATCAGTTTGAGCAAGTGGAGAGCATTACCGATGACGACTTCAAACTTCCCTTGTTTACAAACGAGGCCTCCGCGGCAATGTCCAGCACCGAAAACATCGCGCTCTCGGCGGTTTCAGTTGGCAATCAAGAAGAAAACCTTCGCGAAACCGCCCAGCGACTGCAGGAAACCAAAACACAGCTGGTGAAACAGTTTTCACGAGTAGCTTCGCAGGGTTTATTGAATACTGCGGATGTCACCATCACGCCCAAGAGTTCGGTTGAGTCGCACGCAGCACCTGAAAATTTGAAGCCTGAGACTGAACACACAATCATCCCCGATCCGAAGGGACTAAACCTGCGCGCGATTTCAAGCGCTGATCGTGACTATTTGCTGTCACAGAATCCAACCAAGTTTTCCGTGAGTGGCGCAAGGTGCATGTCTGACAACATTCTTGATGTGCACAACTGGTCTGGCGGAGGCGACTTTTCTGGCAGGGTGGGCTCTCTGCGCCGCGCCCTCGTAGGGGAATTTGACAAGAGAAATGAGAACGTGGCTATCGATCTGGCAAAGACATACATCCACTACGGGTTCGGGGTTGAAGCCCGACAAGCCTTGGAGGGTGTCGAGCTACCACCTTCCCTATCTCACTTGCCAGCGATGGCAAGCATTGTTGAAGGCGGCGATTTGGGCCAAGGCGCAGTTGGAGGCTGGCACCACGATTGCGACAACTCTGCGGCACTTTGGGCGGCGCTTTCTTCGAAACCCAGGTCTGCAGATGAGTCGCTGAATCAGGATGCGATTTTGCGCGCATTTGGAGCGCTTTCCCCTAGTTTGCGCGCCCATATGGGCCCGTCACTTTATAATCATCTGAAAGCAGACAGTTCGGCCACGCCGGCGTTTCTAGATATGCTTACAGGCCTCATGGAGCGCGGGCGGATCAGCGAAGACCCTGCAGTGAAACTTGTGACGG
This sequence comes from uncultured Lentibacter sp., assembly GCA_947497495.1. Taxonomy (GTDB): domain Bacteria; phylum Pseudomonadota; class Alphaproteobacteria; order Rhodobacterales; family Rhodobacteraceae; genus Lentibacter. The sequence goes on along the minus strand of CANMGT010000001.1, from coordinate 558,448 downwards.
CGGATGCACTTATCGCGAATGGAAATGCAGCTGAAGCTCAAGAAGCGCTAGAGGATGTGATTGAAAAGAATGGAGCGGAAGCGCCTAAAGCGATTGTTGCCAACATTGACGCGTTAATCGAGGCTGGTACACCAGTGCCCATCCGGTACCAAGAACTCGCTGTTGCATTCGCATCGGAATACCGAAAGGATCCTCTAGGTATCGAGCTTTCGCGCGTAAACATCCTTGCATTGACCAGTGCCCACAAATTTGACGATGCCTTTTCAGAACTTGTGAAGGCGAGCGAAGTATTCAAATTGCCTCCGGACAAGCAGACTGCGTCCTACTTTCTAGAAACACTCACCGAAAGTTCGGAAGACATCGCTTTCCTGAAGTATTCGTTTTCTGTGAGGGAGCTTGGGTTAGAGCTTGATCCGGAAACAGAAAACTTGGCCGCCAACAGGCTGATAGAGTTTGGTTTTCCAGAGGTTGCAGCTAAATTCCTCGACTCGGCAGCGAGCGGGAACGTTGGCCGAGCGCGCCGCTTGTTGCGCGCTGAGGCTGCTCTTGAGCAAAGGCGCCCGAAGCAAGCTGAGGCAGAGCTTCTGGGCCTGAGCGGCCGTAAAGTAGAGGAACTCCGCGCACGCGCCCGCATTTTGGATGACAACCACAAGGGCGCGCGACTTTCATTCTCTATGCTCGGGGAAAACGAGCTGGCTGCCGAGCAAGCGTGGCTTGGTTCGGAATGGAGCCAGTTGCGGGCCCTTGAGTCATCAGATTGGGCACCAGAACAGAATTTTCTAAGTCAAGAAAAGCCGACTGATGCGGATGAGAGCAAAGTGTTGGCGTCTGGCAGGGCGTTACTTGCGGACAGCAATGCGCTACGGCAAACCATAGGCGATATTCTGGCGCGGCATGAAATTACTGATGCATCGCAAGCGAACTAGGAACTAACCGCTGGGTAGCAGCTGTTTATTGGGCGCTTTTCCTCTCGGGATAACTAAATTTAAATGTGTGAAGTCTAGTATTTCTTCTAACGCAGAACGCGCGGAGGAACTGCAATGACCGACGTTGTCAGAACGGCATGTCGTAAACAGAAAAATGTGTATTTCGGAATATGGCTAGGGTCTTCGGTTCTGTGCTTGCTGTTGCTTTCTACGTTTTCAGCAGGAGCGGTGCCGAACGCTACGAAGGTTTGTGAACTGGCAGCTCAACGTGCGGCGCAAACAAGCGGTGTTCCGGCGGAAGTTTTGCAAGCGATCACCCGTACGGAAACCGGCCGCAAATACGATGGCCATTTCGGGCCTTGGCCGTGGACAGTAAATATGGAGGGTAAAGGTGTCTGGTTTGAAACAGATGATGCTGCCCGCGCCTATGTTTACAAACATTTTAAACGCGGCGCGCGCAGTTTTGATGTGGGTTGTTTTCAGATCAACTATCGCTGGCACCACCAAGAATTTTCTTCAATTGAAGAGATGTTCGACCCTACCTTAGGGGCAAATTACGCCGCGAAGTTTCTCAAAAAACTCTACAATGAATTGGGCAGCTGGGATGCCGCGGCAGGCGCCTATCATTCTCGCACTCCGCGACATGCAAAGCGCTATACAGCTCTCTACAAGAAGCATCTTTCGCAAGTCATAGCCAAGCCACCTGAGGCGAAGGTGACATCGTTAAAGAAACGCGACAGCCGCTCGGCTGAAAACCACTTTCCTTTGTTAACGTTTCAAGGGTCGCCGGTTTCTGCTGGCTCGCTCGTCCTTTTGAGAGAGACCGGCAATGAACCCAGATCATTGATCACAAGAGCGGCAAGGGGGGTTTTCCCATGAAGCAGTTCGAGTCACTTTTCCAGCCGACAGTGTTGCTCTCATTGGCCTTGATGGCGATCATCGTCATGATGATTTTGCCGATGCCTGCTTGGGTTTTGGACATGGGCCTTGCAACGTCATTCGCGGTTGCCATTCTGATATTTACGGTAACACTTTTTATCGAACGGCCACTGGATTTTTCGTCTTTTCCGACGATCTTGCTGGCGTCTTTGATGCTGCGTTTGTCACTCAACGTATCATCAACAAAGCTGATAATCGGGCAGGGGCACACAGGCACCTCCGCCGCCGGAGACGTTATCGAGGGCTTTGCCAACTTCGTGATGGGCGGCAATGTTTATCTTGGGCTTGTCGTGTTTGGCGTGCTGCTTATCGTGAACTTCATGGTGATCACAAAAGGCGCGGCACGTATGGCAGAAGTCGGCGCGCGTTTTGCGCTTGATGGTATGCCCGGCAAACAAATGGCTATTGACGCTGATATGTCTGCGGGTGCCATTGATCATCGTGAAGCCAAAGAACGGAGGGAACGAGAGCAGCTCGAAACAACATTTTTTGGCTCGCTAGACGGGGCGTCAAAGTTTGTTAAAGGGGATGCTGTTGCAGGCTTGTTGATCACCTTCCTGAATCTAGCGGTTGGGCTGGTGATGGGGATCGCGGTGCACGGCATGCCGCTTTCCGGTGCGTTTGAAACTTATGCAATTCTGACAGTTGGCGACGGGCTTGTAACGCAAATTCCGGCGGTGATCATTTCAATCGCCTCAGCTCTTTTACTTGCGCGTGGTGGCGCAACGGGCGCGACCGACCTTGCCTTGCTTAGCCAGCTGGGCCGTCACCCGGCGGCCTTGGGAACAGTGGCTTTCCTGATGTTCTTGTTCGCCATCATTCCAGGCCTGCCTTTCGTTCCCTTCTTGATCGGGGCTTCTATACTGGCCGCAGCGACATTTTTCACGTTCAAGTCTCGTAAAGCGCAAGCCAGCAAGGCTCCATCGCCAGTTGATAGCGATATGCAACCAGCTGAACGCAAGCTTGGAGACATTTTGGATCTGGATGACTTGAGCGTCGAATTTTCACCTGATCTTGTCGACATGATACTGGATGCGGGAACTGGGCTAGACGCGAGAATTGCAAATATCCGCAATCATGTCGCCAGCCACTTCGGCCTCATACTGCCCGAAATCAGACTGACGGATAACGCGGCGCTGCCAAAGGGAACCTACAATATTTATGTTCAGGGCGTTTCGCAAACTCAGGCAAAGCTATATCCCGATAGAGTTTTGGTTCTGCGGAGCGAACACGAGGCGCTAAATTCAGCTGAAGGCATTGACGTGAAAGAGCCGGTCTATGGTGCCGACGCGCGATGGGTTAGTTCGGAGCAACACGATGATCTGGTTTTGCAGGGCTTAACCGTTGTAACGCCAGGTGAGGTTCTGGCAACTCACATGCTTGAAGTTGTTAAGCAAAACTTCAGTCGCTTGCTGACACTCAAATCACTCAGAAAAATTCTTGATGAGATGGTCAATTTGTCTGACCCGGTGCGCAACGAAGCAAACCGAAAGCTGTTGGATGAACTCATCCCTGACAAGGTCCCTCGCGATGTCTTGCACAGTGTTCTGCGGCTCTTGCTGGAAGAGCAGGTTTCCATCAGGAATCTGCCACTTATTTTGGAGGCTATCGCCGAAGCGCGCGCTGTGAATGCGCAGCCTGATACAATCTGCGAACATGTGCGTCAGCGGCTTGGCTTTCAGCTGGTTGCAAACCTGAAGCGCGATGACGGGACTATTCCGCTCATCCAACTGGCTCCAGAATGGGAAGATACTTTTCAAAACTATCAGATTGGCGCCGAACGCGGTGCGCTTGATGTTGCGCTCCCGCCGGAGCTTTTTAACAAACTATCTGAAGGGTTGGCCGAAAAAGTTGACCATGCCCAGCATCAGGGTGTGGCGGCGGCAATTGTCACGTCGTCGCGCAGGAGGCGGTTCTTGCGCACCTTGACCAAGGCCAAAAGCATCAGCGTTCCAGTGTTTTCCTATGAAGAAATCGGCCTTGATGCGCATCCCGCACTGGTCGGAGTGGTGGCCGCATGAACGCGAGCCTGCAGGCCCTGATGGAGGCCGGAAACGGTTTCCTCGAACAAGGGTTCTACGTCCTTTTGCGGGTCGGGCCGATCGTCGGCTTCATGCCGGCTATCGGCGAGCGTGTTGTGCCAGTGCGTGTTAAGCTAGTTCTCGCACTTTGCTTCGTCGTTGCCTCTCTGCCTGTGGTCGGCGTGGCCGCGCTGCAAGTTGCTCAGGCTTCCGGCTTCATGGCGACAGTTGTTCTGGAAACAACCGTGGGCCTTTTCGTGGGTCTGTCGCTCAGATTTCTGGTGATAATACTGCAAACAGCGGGCTCCATGGCAGCGCAAGCCACGTCCCTCGCGCAGCTTTTTGCGGGTGCGGCAGCCGAACCAATGCCTGCGATCGGGCATTTTCTCGTCATCAGCGGGCTGGCATTTGCAATGATCATGGGCCTGCCACTCAAGGTTCTTGAGCTAATCGTCACATCCTATCACGCCTTCCCAATGGCAAATGGGCTCAACATTGGCCTGCTCGCCGAGTGGGGGGGGAAACTTGTTGCGAAGTGTTTTGCCTTGGCCTTTACGTTAGCGGCGCCCTTCCTTGTCATGTCGCTTCTCTACAATCTTACGCTCGGCGTTATTAATCGGGCGATGCCTCAGCTGATGGTTGCCTTTGTCGGCGCACCGGTGATCACGGCAGGTGGCCTCGTGTTCCTGTTTTTGTTCAGCACGTTGATCATCTCGATCTGGTGGCATTCGGTTGAGCAATTTCTCTTTCGGCCGGAGATGTTTGCGCAATGAGCGAGGAAGACGACACCGAAAAGCATCATGAACCGAGCCAGAAAAAGCTGGACGATGCGCGTAAGAAAGGTGAAATCCCGCGATCAACAGATCTGTCTGTCGCCGCGAGCTATGGTGGGGTGTTGCTGCTTTACCTCGGCGCTGGTGTGAGCAGCCTGTTATACCTGTGCACTGCGATGGTGGCCTACCTCGATCAGGTTTCTGGCTTCGGTATGGCGCGGGCCTTTCCGCTTGTACAGAGTCTGTCTGCGGTTGCCGCCAAAGTCGCGGGCCTTTGGCTTCTTGTCCCGGCAGCAACGACAGTTCTACTCTTGGTCGCGCTTAAGGGGATCACCTTTTCCACCGACAAGCTCATCCCGAAAATCTCGCGCATTTCTGTCGTGTCCAATGCCAAAAACAAGTTTGGCCGAAGCGGGCTGTTCGAGTTCGCGAAAAGCTTCACAAAGTTGCTAATATACTCGGTCTGTATGGCATTGTTCTTGCGCGCACGGTTGCCCGAGATCGCGAACATCATGAGCCAGGCCCCGGGGCAAGCTGTATCCCTGATGTTCCAAATCGGAGGCGCATTCTTCGCGGTCGCATTCCTTGTCGCTCTGAGCATCGGGCTTGTCGATTACCTCTGGCAATACAACGAGCACTTAAGAAAAAACCGGATGTCAGACAAGGAAATGCGCGACGAGCAAAAAGAAGCGGAAGGGGATCCGCACATGAAAAGCAATCGCCGCCAGAAAGCGTTTGAAATTGCGATGAACCAGATGGTCGCACAGGTGCCGGAAGCCGATGTTGTTATCGTAAACCCCGAGCACTACGCCGTTGCTCTGAAGTGGAGTCGCGCACAGGGCAGGGCGCCAGTTTGTGTCGCTAAGGGCGTCGATGAGGTCGCGTTGGCAATCAAGGAAATCGCCCACAAATCCGGCGTGCCCATTCACCGTGATCCTCCGACAGCCAGAGCACTCTATGCCACGACGGAAATTGACCAAGAGATTGACCCTGATCACTACAAAGCAGTTGCCGCAGCAATCCGCTTTGCTGATCAGGTGAAACGAAAGCTTGCAAATGGATTATGATGAAAAGGCCCTCAGCGGCCTGAAAGACATGTTTGAAGCCGAGCTCGAAGGTGTTCGATCCGACTATGCCCAGATCAGCCAGCGTGTCGCAGATTTGTCAGTTCGGCTGCGAGAACTTGATGTGACATCACGCTCGGAAGCTCTTGTTGCAGGCGCAGGATTTTCGGCGACGGGGGCTGATCTGGCATGGAGGACATGGGTGGAGCAGCGCAGACGTGCGATGATGCATGAAATCGCGAAACTCATGGCGGAACGGGAAAATGCCCGCGAGCGGTTGCGCGCGGCAAATGGTAAGGCCAAGTCTTTCGAAGCCGTCGTGTTTGAAAAGCAGAAGCAGCAACAATTGCTTGGCCGCCGAAAGGCGTTGAAAGAACTGGAATACAGTTTGATTATTCGAGAGCTAAGCTCTTGACCCAGCTACACATCCTGCCGCGCGATATCCATAATCAGAACATCGGAAATGAGATCTGAGGTGATATCATGCGCGGTTTCCAGAAGGGCGCGGCGCAGAATGTCCATGTTGTTTGAGTTGGTGAAGGTGCCTTTGAAGCCACCGTTATTTGCGTGGTCAAAGAAGACTTGCAGAAATGCGTCCCGCAGCTTGGGTTCGCGGGCGTAAATCTCTTCTTTTCGGCCTTCGGCGACTTCCACAGAAAGAGAAACAACAATCAGCGCGTCGACTCTGTTTGCAGTTACCACGGGAACCACAAACTGATTGTTGAGCTTCACATACTCAAGCGTGCTTGGTTCTTCAGCTTCGGTCTCTTCCTTTGATGCGTGCGCCTGACTTTCGACATCTCCGCAGGGGCCTAAAGCGGCATCATGCTCTTCAGGCGCGGGCCGGAGCATCAGGCCTGCGCCCACGCCCCCAGCTACACCTAACACAACCATGATAATTGGAATTAATTTGCCCATAATTTGGCCGCTTTCATTAGCTTGAGTTTAGAAGGGAAGGACGCGTTGCAGGATCTGCTGCCCATAGCGCGGTTGCTGTTGGTCAGAAATATGGCCGCGGCCGCCGTAGGACACGCGCGCAGACGCGATCTTGTCATAGGTGATTTCGTTTTGCCTCGAGATATCTGCAGGCCGCACAAATCCGGTTATCGAAAGTTCGCGCATTTCGAAGTTAACGCGCACTTCTTGCGAACCGGTCAGGAAAAGCACACCATTCGGCAGCACATCTACAACGGTAGCCGCAATGCGCAGTGTTAGTTTTTCGTTGCGGCGGACAGCCCCGTCTCCACTGGCGCTTGAACTCGAACTGAGCCCAACAGCTTCATCCATCGAGGCGCCATCGGGCAACTTTGCATCAATGCGCTGCGGTATCCCGAACAGGCTTGGAACAGAAAGGCTTTCAGATCCTGTTCGGGACTGCGTCGTCTTGTTAGAAATTTCAGCTTTCTCGTCGATCTCGATGACCACTGTCAAAATATCGCCCTTCTTATCAGCGCGCCTGTCGCCCAGAAGGGAGTAACGGTTTTTACTCCAGAGCGAAGCTTGCTGTTGCGGCGTTTGTTGCTCGGTCGAGACGGGCAGGCTTGGGCTGAGCATTGCGACATGCTCAACGCCTCCGCTCGCATCGCTAAAGGGGGGTTCTTTTCCGATGTGATCCATTCGTCCACAGGCTGTAAGAGCAAGTAGCGTGAGGGGCAAGCTGACGGCGGTTTTTGTGAGCATGGTGATTTTCCTATTCTTCAACTTGCAAAGTCCCATCGGGCAAAACCTTGGCAACGAGGGTTGTTTTTGAGGCGAGGTTCATAACCTGAATGCGCTCGCCAACCGCGGCACGCCCGAGCGCGCGCGCTTCAGCTTTGATCAAAAGTGGCCCCTTCTTGTACTTGAGCGTCACGAGTTGGTTGCGCTCGATGAGCGCTGGAGGGCCGATATCAACAACGCGAATTGGGCGGCCAGCATAGAGCGACACTTTCGCTTCCAACCCGATGACAGACAGAGGGTCAGAAATAGCTCCGGGCACGGTGACATCGCGCACCAAAAGATCGGTCGCAGCAATGCGCGTTTGGGCGCGGATCGTATGCGCCGGAACGACGGTGTCGGCCAGCAAAGGCGCGCCCAAAAGAAGCGGTATGACTACGAAACATCTCATCAGCGAATCTGCGAGGTCGCGCTCATCATTTGGTCGGCAGCGGAAATGACTTTCGCATTCATCTCGTAGCCGCGTTGCGCTTCGATCAGTTCGGTGATTTCGCGAACAGCGTCAACAGAGCTGCTTTCAAGGTATCCTTGGCGCAGGGTTCCCAAGCCGTCTTGGCCTGGCGTTGTTACCAACGGGCCGCCTGACGCCTCGGATTCCAGAAACAAGTTACTCCCCATTGCCTCAAGGCCTTTGGAGTTGTTGAAGCTGACCAGAGAAAACTGGCCAAGTAATTCAGACTCCGCGGTGCCTTCAAAGAAAGCGTAAACTTCACCATTGCCGTTAATAGAAATAGAGCGCGCATCACTCGGGATCGTGATTTGGGGCGAAACAGGAAAACCATCAGAGGTCACGATGAGCCCGTCGCCTGTCCGCTTGAGGCCGCCATCGCGCGTGTAGGCCGACTGGCCGGAAGGCAGCGTTACTTCAAGGTATCCCGTGCCGTCGATCGCTAGATCGAGGTCCCCACCGGTTTGGGACAGCGAGCCTTGCGCCAGGTGTAGCGAAACGGCTGTTGGCCGAACGCCAAGCCCAAGTTGCACGCCCGTCGGAAGCACGGTGCCGTCGGATGCGTTGATAGAGCCGGGTTTTGTTGCCTGCTGATAGTGCAAGTCGGCAAACTCGGCGCGGCGGGCGTTGTAGCCCGTCGTCGACATGTTAGCGAGGTTGTTTGAAATTGTCTCAACACGCAGTTGTTGCGCGCTCATTCCGGTTGCCGCAATTTTTAGTGCTCGCATTGCTCGATCCTTTTATTTGAAGAAGGCCTTTAAGGCGTTTTGCATTCGCTCGTTTTCATTTTCCATGAAGCTCTGCCCGAGCTCATACGCGCGCTGCACCTCGATCATCCGCGAGACTTGCCCAATAGCGTCAACGTTAGAGCCTTCCAGAAAACCCTGCGCAATCTTCGCTGATGTGGCTGGCAGAACGTCGCCCTCGGCGCGAAACATGACGCCGTTTTCGCGGACAAGCTGCGTGCCTTCGCTGGGTTCGATTACGCCGATCTGGCCAAGCGCGCGTCCGTTGGAACTTATCGTGCCGTCGCCGCCGACAGAAAGGTTGTGCGCATCAGGCGGGATGAAAATCGGCGCGCCGCCCGCGTCCAGAACGCGATAGCCCTGCATGTTCACAAGGTCGCCCTCGGCGTTGGGAGCAAAACTGCCCGCTCGGGTAAAACGCTCGCCGCGTGGGGTGTCTAGCCAGAAGTAGCCATCGCCTTCGATAGCAAAGTCAAACGCGCCACCAGTGCTTGTAAGCGCGCCTTGTTCAAGCGAGGTGTTGCGCGTGTTGCCAAGCGCCATTGAAACAGAATCAGAGTTTTCAATCGGCGAGACATATTCGGAGAAAATCACGCCCTCTTGCTTGAAACCCGTTGTCGCGCTGTTGGCGATATTGTTGGCGATGACGCGCATCTCGCGCATGAGGCCAGACTGGCGGGTCAGCGTGGTGTAACCTGCGTTGTCCATTTTAGACTCCTACGATCAGGGGGATAATTCTGTCGTGAAAGAACGACACGATAGACTGAGACATGAAGCCCATACTCATCCAGAACACGACGAGAATCGCGGCGAGTTTCGGGACGAAAGTAAGAGTCATTTCCTGAATTGACGTGAGAGCTTGAAACAGGCCAATCGTCAGGCCCGTCACAAGCGCAACCGCCAAGATAGGAAGCGAGATCACGACAGCGACCCAAAGGCCTTGGCGCATCGTGTCAAAGAAAATGGCCTCATCCATTGGCTTACACCGGCATGCGCAAGATTTCCTGGTAAGCTTCGACAACTTTGTTGCGCACGGTCACGGCGGTTTCAACAGCCAACTCGGTTTGGGCGAGGGCTTGCACAAGCGAGTGCGGATCGGCGTTGCCAGTCATTGCCGAAATTGCGAGCTCTTCGCTTTGCTTGAGAGCTGATGCAAAGTCGCCTACAGCTTTGCCCGCGAGATTTTCGGCCTTCTCAAAGTCAGGAGAGGGCTGCGTGGCCTGCTTGAGCGAGGCATATTTCTGGGTGGCGTTTACTGCGCGAATATCCATTCTGGAACTCCATTAGTTTTGTAGAAGCGACATCAAATCTGATGACATTTGGCGTGATTGCTCAAACATCTTCAGGTTTGCTTCGTAGCTTTGTTGGGCTTCTCGAGCGTCTGCTATCTCGATCAGCAGGTTGACATTGGTTCCCTCAAAATGGCCGGTTTCATCAGCCATCGGATGCGAGGGATCATAGACCCTTTCTAGGTCTGCAGGATCGAGCCGGACGCGGCCCGTTTCGACACGCCCGACATTAGAGCCATTCTGGAACTCTGTTTCAAAACTGACGGTTTTGCGCCGATACCCTGGCGTGTCGGCATTGGCGATGTTTTCGGACAGGTGGCGCAGCCTTTGTGCCTGTGCCTTCAGTCCGCTGACAGAAACATCGAGGGCGTTTGAAAAATCACTCATCTTGGAACTCACTTGTCATTAATGCTAGTACGCAGAATGCGCATGCCGCTTTTGTAGATGGCCAAAGCACGGTCGTGTTGGCGTTTGGCCTCGACGGCAAAGAGCATCTCTTCCTGAAGGGAAACGGTGTTTTTGTTCGGATCAGAACTGCGGTTGCGCGCCTCAAGAACTTGCGGCTCGGCTTGCTCGCGCAATCCGGCCAAATGCGTGTCTCGTGTCGCGACCATCCCGCTCTGTGCGGTTTTGTCAGGCTGGGTCACTTTGAAAGGTGCAACGTCTCGCGCCGCATACCCTGGAGTATCGGCATTCGCGATATTCTGGGCCACAACGGCTTGTCGCGCGCCTGAGTGGCGGGCGAGAGAATAAGCAACCTTGAACAGGTCAATTTTATCAAGCATCGGGGCTTCTCCCTCGATTTGTTTCAACTAAGGCTTAACCTTGATTCCTTTATAAATTGTTTTCGAGAAACAGAATTGGAGTCGCCGGTGCCGCATTTTGACTTAGGATTTTTGACAGCAGAGCTTTCCAAGCTCGGGCACACACAGGATGTCGGGCGCGTGAGTGCCGTTGAAAATGGCATCCTGAAAGTGTCTGGTTTGCAGTCGATCGCGCGGCATGGTGATCGGGTTGAGATCAACTTGAAAAGCGGCGCGTGCCTTCGGGGGGAGGTACTCAAGCTTGAGCAGGGTTGCCTGTTTGCCCTGCCCGAACGCTCGCCTGAAGGCGTCTCTCTCGGCGATCAAGTGACTTTGGCCGCGCCTGCAGAACTGGCGCCATCAGACGCTTGGATCGGGCGCATCGTTGACCCGACAGGAAAGCCGCTTGATGGGCGCCCGTTGATGCGCGGAGAGGTGCCTGCAATGCTCAAGGCTGACCCTATCCCAGCGGCCGATAGAAGCCTTCTCGGCGCGCGGCTTGAAACGGGCAAAACCGTTTTCAACACAGTCTTGCCCATTGTCGAAGGCCAGAGGATCGGCCTGTTTGCCGGCTCCGGTGTTGGCAAGTCAAGTTTGCTTGCGCATTTCGCCAAGCATCTTGAAGCAGACGTTGTCGTACTTGCCCTGATCGGGGAACGTGGCCGCGAACTCGTGGAATTTGTGCAACATTCCTTGGGTGAGGAGGGGTTGAAACGCACGGTGATCGTGACAGCCACATCTGATCAGTCCCCCCTCATGCGCAGGCAATGTGCTTGGGCGGCGATGGCCGTCGCCGAGCACTTTAGAGACGCTGGCAAACGTGTCGTTCTGCTGGCTGATTCCCTGACGCGATTTGCAGAAGCACATCGGGAAATTGCCGCAACGACGGGCGAGCTTCCGACAATGCGGGGCTATCCGCCGTCGTTGTCACATTTGTTGATGTCGCTCTGCGAGCGCGCCGGCCCCGGAAGGCCTGGCTCGGGCACGATCACGGCGATCTTTACGGTTCTCGTTGCGGGTTCCGACATGGATGAACCAGTTGCAGACATCCTTCGCGGTGTTCTTGACGGGCACACCGTGCTTGAGCGCGCTATCGCCGAGCGTGGCCGATACCCTGCTGTGGATTTGTTGAAGTCAATTTCGCGCAGTTTGCCGCGTGCTGCGAGTGACGCGGAAAACGAGCTGATAGACAGAGCGCGCCATCTTTTGAGTATTTATGAGAAAGCCGAGATCATGGTGAACGCAGGCCTCTATGAGCCGGGGCGCAATGCTGAACTCGATAGCGCTGTGAAAGTTTGGGATGAACTCGACGCATTCATTGCTTCGGACGAGAAACAGGATACGCACAACAGCTTCAACAAGCTTAGGCTGCTGATGCGAACGGCACAGGCGCAGATGCAGGCGGAAAACGCTGTGAAAATCTCGCCGCGCAGAGGGATGCCACGCATGGCAGCAACGACTGACAGCAATTAGGCATTTGCCGATCGCAGCAGAGACAGCGCGATCGAGCCGCTCGACGTGCTTGTTTGTGAGACCTGGTCTTGCAGGAAGTAAAGCTGCAAGAGTTCTTCAAGCTTTTCAGGATCGGAGAATTGCTCGATCTCGGCCGCGCCAAAACGGCGTTGTGCGTGCTCTTTGAAGACTTCGAGCTGCTGGTCAATATCCACTTGCCCGAACTCGTCGGGAAGGCCGAAGGCAACCTGAAAAACCTCCCGCAGGGTGGCGTTGCCCAGAACAGAATACCACTTGGCATTTCCTGTGGAGTCATTTGCCGCGATCTCGGGAAGTTCGCGTTCAAGGTTCAGCCCGAACCGAAAGGTTTCGTTCTGCTCACCAACCGCGACTTCAAATGAGCGTCGCTCGTAACTTTCGATGATTTCTTCGGCAAATCCAGAACGCGCAACTTGTGGCGTGTCGCCAAAACCAAAGGCTTCTGAGAAGGCTTTGTAGCGCTTGTCCGACAGCTTGTTGGACAAAGCATCATCCGCAGTTGTGCCGTCTTCCAGTATTTTCTGGATGAAATATTTGTTGTTCACATCCTCCTCAAGCCCGAACGCGCCGAGCGCGATCGTCAGCAAACGGCGATCTGCGATAAGGTCTTCGGCGCTACCTATGGCACCGATTTTCTCGGAAAAGTAGGCCGTATCGCTTTTGATCTTGCTTGAATTATCAAAAGCCTCGGTTTGCCGCTCCAGCGTCGCCTGCAAAAATTGCCAGCCAGCAAGGCCGCTCGTGGGAACTACGGGTTGATACGTCATTGCAAACGCGCCGAAAGAAGGCGTTCTTCACGTGGAAGTAGAGCACGCAGAGACTTGAGGCAGCGGTAGTATTGCGCTTCCGAAACGGCAGTGGTTGCTTCGTCAAGGTGGCGCCGACTGTCTCTGTCTGTCAGAATTTGGCTCAGCTCTTCAATGCGGCGTAGCACCTGTAGCTTGGCCTCTTCGGCGTTGATGTCACCGGACAAAATAAGCTGCGTCGCGTAGCACACCCGTCGCACAGGCGTTGTTGCCTCTTCAGGGTGGATGGCATCTTTTAAGCGCAGGATTTTCGCATTGGGCGTTTTAATAGCAAGGCGTGAGCGCTTATCGCCATTCTCGATGACAGCGCCGTTGATCAGCACACGCTCTTTCGGCCCGAGTTTCAGAATGAGACCACTCATTTGGCACCTCCGCCGTTTAGTCCGCGCATCATGGCGGCGTTGATCTCGATGAGAACGCTCACAGCGCCTTGGCCCTTGAGCACCTTGCGGCTTTGTGTGCGCGTGAATTCATAGAGCGAGATAATACTTGCGCGCAGCGCGTCCGGAAGGAGATTTCCGTCATCGGCAGCATCTGTGGCAAGCATCGTCCAGAGCCTGCGGTTCAGGTCTATCGCTTCTGCCAGTTGCGGAGTGACCTTCGCAGACTGGTTCGCGGCCGCGTGCAACTTACGTGTCACAAACGCGAAAGCTTCATATTCGGAGCCGCGCGTCGTGCGGACGGGCGCCGTCTGGGATTTGTAGGCGGTTTGGGCAAGTGTCGATGCGTTCACGTCAGAACCCTTCTATGTCCATTAAGATGTGTCCGGGGCAGAGAGAACCCCTGCCCCGAACGAGAAGCTAACTTAACGGAAAAGCGACATGAGAGTTTCTGGCGCCGAGTTCGCGATTGAGAGCGACTGCACACCTAGCTGCTGCTGCACTTGCAGGGCGCTAAGGCGGGCCGAGGCCTCTTCCATATCGGCGTCAACGAGTGCGCCGATGCCTGTTGTCATCGCATCAGTGAGCTTGCCAACAAAGTCGGACTGGTCAGTGATACGTTCAGCAGAGGCACCCAGTGCCGCAGCGCCCGCAACCGCGACCTGAAGGAAGCCTTCAATTTCGGTCAAGGCCGTTTCAGCGGTTGCACTTGTAGTGATCGCTGTGCGGCCGGCGACGTCAAGATCGGCTTCAAAGTCGGCTGACGTCACCGTAATCTTTGAAACTGTTGGCGCGTTCGCATTGAGCACATCGTTTGAGCCTGCACGGTCAAGCGATGACAAGACAGTCAGCCCTGTCCCGCCGTTACCGTCCGTATCGGTTTTCAGCAGGTTCACACCATTGAACTGGGCTGCTTCGATGATCGAAAGAATTTGCTGCTCTTTTTGCTCCATCGCAGCGTCGAGCTTTGTGTGGTCTGCTGTTTCACTCACACCGGCGACAGCAAGTTCGCGCATTTCTTCGAGCACGTCGACAATCTGTTCCGCAGCGGCCGAGGCAACGGCTGTTGTTGCTTCACCAACGTTCAGGCTGTCGGAGATCGCATTGAAACCAGAAACGTCTGATTCCATCACTTTCGAGATCGCCCAGATGGCAGAGTTGTCTTTGGCTGTCGCAACAGTTTTGCCTGTTGAAATCTCGTTCTGCGTTTTTGACAGATCCGAGTTGATGCCTTTGAGAGTTTGAAGCGCAACCATTGCGCTGTTGTTGGTCAGAATGCTTGACATGGATTAAGTTCCTTTTGACACGAGGCGCTTTGCGCCACAAAATTTTACCTCTTTCGAGGCTGTAAATGTCGTTCTGACGGGTGCAGCTTTGAGGCTTCCCTCTGCTGCGCCATCCGATTTTCGGACGCAGGAACATCATGTCGTTTGCCTCCCTAAGGAAAGCTTAATTTGCCAAAGGGATATCCGTGGCATTTAAGGCAAACTTGTCAGGCGCGTTTTTCCAGCTTGTTGGGTAGCTCGGCCTGGATCGTCTGCTTCCGGCCCTTCGCGTCGTAGGTGTCCAGGCTTTGGCGCACCTTTTGCAAGGTGGCGAGACGTGTTGAAACGCTTTTGATGCCTTTTAGCGCACTGTCCAGCAATTCCTGATTGCGCGCCGCCTTGCCTTTTAGCAGGTCTAGCTCGTCAGTTTTTGAGACGCCGAAGGCGTTGAGCGCTTCGATGAGTTGCCGCTTCTTTTCAATCAACCCGACAAGCTTATCAAGTTCCCCCTGAAACAAGGCATTGCGCTCTTGCTCCAGAAGGTCATCCAGTTGCGAGATTATCTTAGGCTTGGTCATTTTGTTTCTCCTTTAGGGCGTCAAAAATTGATTCCGCGAGGCCAATGCCCCCGGTTTTTGCCATCGCCGAGGCGTGGGCTTGGGTTAAAAATGTCGAGAAATGCTCTTCTCCGGCGCCGCCGCCAAAAGAGTCGCGGGTTTTGCCAAAGCCTGCCGACTTGAGCATTTCCGCGAGGAAGCTCGCCTCAAGCTTTTGCGCTACTTGAAAAAGCTTCTCATCGGTGGGCTGACGGGCTGGTTGGGCCTTCAAGGGGGCGACTGCGGGCAAGCCGGCTGTCGATTGAAAATTCGTCAAAGATTTGCCTCCAATTCTCGGAACTTTTCTCAGAATGCCGTCAAAACAGTAAAGAAGCGGTAACTAGCTTGCGTAATAGTGAGAGGCATCTGGAAGAAATCCCGAGGTCGATATGCTGTCACACATTCTTGCTTTGCCGTCGTCGAGCCCCGTTGCAGGGCCTGTTGCATTGGTTGGGCCTGTTGCGCTTGAAGGTGAAAGCGCCTTTCCCCGAAGCAAATCGCTGGGTTTCGGCGCGACTTACGAGGCGGCTCTCGCAGATGATGCGGCCACAGCCGACACTCCTGACCTCAGCGAGATTGGTGCTGCAATAGAAGAGGTATCGGAGCAAATCACAGAGCCACTCACTGCTGACGGTGCGCAGGCTGACCCCAAAGCGACGCCCGAGGAGCAAGCCGAAGTGATGATCACTGCTGCAGGCGGCCCAGAAACGAAACCGCGCGCGGAAACGGCCAGTGACGCCGCACCTGAGGTTGCGAAGAAGCTTCATTCGATTCCAGAATCCGCTTTTCAGATGAGAGCCGCTTCCACGGCACTAACCGCGCCTTTTGAGGCGGGGGCAACGCCAGCCGCAATGGGAGTGCCAAAGTCGGCCTTGCCTTTCGTTGAGGGCGCGCGTGCGCCAGAGGGGGAGGTCGCGACCGTGCCTAAAAGTCCAGCTCCCGTTCAGCCTCAGATACCTTCAGCGGATGCTGGATTGCTGTCACTGGTACCAGAGCCCAAAGGCATGGTGGCCACTGGTGCCAGTGCGCCGGTGCCTTCAAGGCTTTCCGAGGCGCCTGAAAGCCACTTGCAAGGCGCAGGAGCGCTCAAGCAAGCGGGTGTTGTGGAGTCCACAGTGCCGCTTACGGTGCCGCCTGGAGGGGAACCCACAGCCCAGCTCGCAGCGCAGCCTAGATCGCAGCACGCAGAACCGCTGGAGCAGAGCACCCGTTCCGCAGAGACGGCTCCTACGCCAAGCGCGTCACAATCCCTGTCTCACACTACGTCAACTCAGTCAGTCGCTTACACAACGCAGGCCTTTGCCGCAGCAGAGCAGGCGGTCAAGGGCCATACCATTCTGGAGCAGGGCCGGAAGCCTGAAGCAGAGCTGCTTGCCAGAACAGAGGCCGCGGCCCAGCTACAAGCCACAGGACAGACCTCCGCTCAAACCTCTAAGCCAACCCTGCCGCAAGCGCCCATTATGACAGGTGTTCGCGAGGCCATGGAGGCGATCTCCCTGAGCCGCCAAAACCAGATCGAAATTCAGCTGCACCCGAAAGAACTTGGGAAGCTGCGCTTTACCATGGCGCCGATGGACGGCCAGATGGTTGTCCAGATCAGCGCCGAGCGCCCCGAAGTGCTCGACGGGCTGAAGCGCAATATCGAGCTGCTCTCGGAAGAGCTGCGATCCTTCGGCTTCGAAGATGCGACATTCGAGTTCTTGCAGCAAGAGCAAGGCAGCAGCGGGCAGGGCGCAAACACCGCCGATCCATCGCTTGAAGCCGAGTTTGACGCGCAAGACACCCAACAGGCAGCAGCAGAAAAGGTGCAGCGCTGGCAATTGCCGACAGCGCGCCTGGACATCAGAGTTTGAAGGACGAAACCCATGACACAGATTTTACCCACCAGTACTTCGACAGGCGCGGCTCAGACGGCGGCGGCGACGACAGCGCTCAGCTCTGACTACGAAACATTCTTGCAGATGCTGACGACACAAGCTGTCAACCAAGACCCGCTCGACCCGATGGACAGCTCCGAATATGCGGCGCAGCTGGCGTCGTTCTCTTCCGTTGAGCAGCAGGTTCTGACCAACCAATTGCTCTCGGCACTCGCATCGCAGATGAACACGACAAGCCTTGCGCAATACTCGGGCTGGGTCGGGATGGAAGCGCGCAGCACTGCGGGCATCGTCTATGACGGAACGCCGCAGACGCTCCATCCTTTGCCAGCTGTCCTCGCGGATGAAGCCTATCTGGTTGTCTACGACGGCGTCGGAAACGAAGTTCAGCGCATGACAATCGGGCTTGATGGCGCGCCTGTAGAATGGAATGGCATCGGCGATGACGGCGAGCCTATCGCCGATGGCACCTACTATTTTGAAGTCGAGAACCATTCGAATGGGGCCCTGCTTGGTCAAACACCGGTAGAGACTTACCAGATCATCACCGAGGCACAGATGATTGATGGCCAGATCGCGGTTATTCTCGACGGTGGCTTGCCGCTTCTGCCTGCCAATGTCACTGCCCTGCGCGACCCTATTTAAGGCAGGTTACAGCCGCAGCGCTTGTGTGACGACATAGCCGTTTTGCGGGCCAAGCCATTGGCGTGACTGCAAAACATGGCCTGACGGGCTCACTTGATAGGTGTTTTCAAAGCTGGTTGAGCTGGCAGAGCATGTCTCGACAACTGTTCTGGCGGGGCTGTTTACTTCACCCATCCTGATTTGCAGCGAGCCGCCGGCTTTTGCGTTGCAGGAATAGGTTGTCGCGACAGTCTGGTTCTCGCCATCCAGAAAGCGCAGTGTGCGGCTGGTTGCACCGCTTTGACGGGCTCTGACAGCCGGCAGAGAGCCCGCGATACCCGCTGACATCAAATCCGCGCCAAGCCCGCGTGTCGCCGTGATAACTCCATGTGTCATGGTCACGCTGCGCCGGTCTGCCGAGGCGTAAGTGCGATAGCTCTTGTTGCTTTCGATCTGTGTGAGCACGGCAATGCCGTTGCGGTTCTCGATCACAATAAGTGTCAGTGGCTTGCTGGTGCGTGCGAGCGACTCGCCGACCATCTTGGCCAAGTCGGGGGTGGCAGGGGCCGCAGCTTCTGCATTGCGCCGAAGCTTTATCTTGCCCTTAGCGCCCGCCGTGGCCGTTTTCAAAAGTTTGCCATGGTCAGGCTGGTTGCTACAGGCGCCGGTCAGCACCAAAGAGGCAAGCGCTATGGCTGTAAAAAAGGTTCTCATCTCCAGAAACGCCCCCAGGTTTTTGCCATCTCGGCGCCATGTGTGTCGCGCAGGCTGTCATAGAGGCGGCGGTCAACGTTGAGCCTTGCGCCGCCGTCGCGTGCCAGCGATTGAATAGTTGTGGTGCTGCTGCGCCGTGACGAGTTCCCCAGCGCCCAGCTGAGGGGCATCGTAATGCGGATGCCCTTGTCAAACGAGCCTTCACCAAAACTTGCGGTGGAAAGCGAGGTTTTGGTGGCATAGGCGCCGACGCGCCAGCCGTTGCCGAACTCGCGATCAAGCGAGACAGTCGCACCCACGTCGCCAGCAAGGTAGCGCCCCACATCCAGTTGCGTGTGGAAGCCTTTTCCGAGGTCATAATAGGCCGAAACATGGCCCGTCGCGACCGTGTAGTTTTGCACACCGAACAGCTGGTCAAAATCGCGCTGCGCGACGTAGTTCAGCTCTGCGCCAAGCGCGAGGCGGCTGTTGGAAGGCTTCCAAAGCAACTCGCCCGAGATGCCTGCATACATCTGCTCAAGGTAGCCGAATGTGACGCGACTGTAGAGGTTTTCGCCGTGGCGGCCAAACTTTGCGATGGTCAGATGGTCGATCTTGGGGCCGCGACCTTCCGCATATCTGCGCGCGTCCGAGCGCACCGCGTAAGCAGGGTTCACCGCGACAGCGCCCGTAGCGTTCGGTGAAAGCCCGTCAATGTTGCCAGCGAGTTTGTAGTTGAGTCCCGCAGAGGCGATCCAGCCCGGCGCGATGTGGTAGTCGCCCTCAAGGTTGAGCAGCAGGTCGGCGCGCACAGGGCTGTCAGGATCAAACACCGA
Source organism: uncultured Lentibacter sp. (assembly GCA_947497495.1). Classification (GTDB taxonomy): domain Bacteria; phylum Pseudomonadota; class Alphaproteobacteria; order Rhodobacterales; family Rhodobacteraceae; genus Lentibacter. The sequence continues at coordinate 539,155 of CANMGT010000001.1, read as the reverse complement.
GAGTTGCAGCTTGGGGCCAAACTGCCAGCTCAGGCGCGGGTAGATGCCTTCGGCGCGCACAAGGTCGCGGATGTTTGAGCCTCCGCTGAAGCGTACGCGCTCCAGAATTGCCGAGGCGGGTGCGTTCTCCAGGTTTTCCAGATCAGACCGGCTGACAGTTACCGAGCCGGCGGGCAGGCCATTGCTGGACTGCGTGACTGTGAGGGTCTCGACAGAGGCAGGCAACACGCGACTCAGCGAGCGCAGGCTGCGGCCAATGGCTTGGCTTTCGATGTCATACCGCTCGTTGCGGATCAGCACCTCTGCCGAAGTGCCGTCAACGCGCATCGCCTCGATGATCAGGCCGTCACGCGCCAATGCGGCAGCGGCGGACTTCTGGATCTGCTGTTTTGAAGCAGGGTCTGCGACCCAACCAAGATCAGCGGCGCTCTTCATGTCCCGCACGGCGACAGGCACAGGCGCACTTTCGTTTCCGCCAATGACGGGCGAGGATTTCGGGTTCAGCGCGATCGAGGCATAAACGCCGATCTCGCTGCCATACATGTAGCTAGCGCCAAACTGCACGGCGTTCGAGTAGTTGTATTTGACGCCAAAGTTGAAGGGCGAATTGTGCGACAGCCTGCCGCTCAGCATGTCAGGGCCCGTTTCTGTGTTATAGGCGTCCGACGAGTATTCGACAGAAAAGCTGAGCTTGTCATTGTGCTGGTAGCTTAGGCCGCCAAAAGCCGCCACGTCGCCGCGAAACCACTTGTCGTAGTTGGGGATGCCGCCGCTGCCGATAAGGGCAGTCGGGCGCGAGCCCAGGGTCGCAAAACTGTTGTAGCTGCCCAATCGGCCCCAGCCGAGGCCGCCTGTCAGGCGAAACTTGTTGCCCAGTGACTTTGTGGCCACGACATACTCGCCGCCATAAAGCCCCGTGCCGAGCAAGTCGCGCAGGCCGATTGCCACAGCGGGGCGGTATTTGCCTTCGTCGAGCAGGCGGTAGTGCAAGTCAAAGCTGCGGTCATAATAGGCCGAAAGCGCATAGCGAACGGGGGGTGGGCCGCTGCGGACAACCGGCTTATAGCCTTGCACACCCGAATAACGGAAGGTGCCGGTCAAGCGCGGCGTGAGCTGGAAGCTGAGCGAGGTTTTCGTGGTGCCGCCAAAGTATGAAACCGTCGTTGAAAGCTGCGCATCCGGCGCGACTTCAGCTGTCGGCATGTCGATCAGACCGCCGGGCAAGCCATACATGTTGAGCGACCGTGTCGTTAGCCCTTCAGATACGGCAACGCTCGGCGCAAACAAGCTCAGCGTTGCGAGTGAAGTGGTTAGAGTTTTCCGCATTTAGCCCAGCCTTCGATATTTCAGGCGATCATAGGGGAAAAATCTGGCTGAGAATAGCCGTTGCTTCGCCCGCGCTGTAATTTGCTGCAAATTGGCCTCAGAGGGCCAGATCACGGGGCCAGAAAGTAGATCAGCCCACTGGCCAGCGCTGCGCCCAGAACGCCGGAAATCGCGATGGCAAAATAGGGTGCACGCGGGGTTTCCACAGCTTCTTCCTGCGTCTGACGGATAAGGGCTTTCTCGACAAGTCCGGGCAGTCGCGGCCCGAACCGCGCCAGCACGCGCAGGGTCTTGGCGGTGTCGCTGAGAAGGGCTTTCGGCCCGATAGATTGCTTGATGTAGTCTTCAACAATCGGCTGGGCCACGTCCCAAATGTTCAGTTGCGGGCTCAGGCTGCGCGCGACGCCTTCAACAACAACCATCGTGCGCTGCAGCAAGATAAGTTCGGTGCGGGTTTCCATGCCGAAACGCTCAGTAACTTCAAAGAGATAGCTGAGCAGCTTGCCCATAGAAATGCGGGTAGCATCCATGCCGAAAATCGGCTCGCCAACCGCACGAAGCGCGCGGGCGAAGGCGTCAACATCCTGATCCGCAGGCACATAGCCAGCCTCGAAATGCACCTCGGCCACGCGCTGGTAGTCGCGCTTGATAAAGCCGAACAGGATTTCTGCATAAACGCGGCGGGTGTATTCGTCGATATGGCCCATGATGCCAAAGTCAAAGGCGATGATGTCGCCGTTTGCCGCGACCTTGAGGTTGCCTTGGTGCATGTCCGCGTGAAAGAAACCGTCGCGCAGCGCGTGGCTGAGGAAAAGCTGCAAAACCCGCGCGCCAAGCACGTCGCGGTTGTGACCCGCAGCGTCGATTGCGGCGTTGTCGCCCAGCGGCACGCCTTCGGCCCAGCTCATCGTCATCATCCGGCGGCCCGAAAGCTCCCAGTTGATGCTCGGCAGGGTAAAGCCTTCGTCGCTTTCGGTGTTGGCCGCAAATTCGCTCGCCGAAGCGCTTTCAAGGCGCAGGTCAAGCTCGCCTTGCACGACGCCTTGAAAGTGTTCGATCACATCTGTCGGCTTCAGACGGCGCGACGCGGGGCTGAAAAACTCGATGAAGTTTGCCGCGAAAAAGAAGGCGTCAATGTCGCGTTGAAAGGCGCGCTCAATGCCGGGGCGCAGGATTTTGACAGCAACTTTCTCGCCGGTTTCACGCAGCCTCGCCTCGTGAACCTGCGCAATCGATGCGGCAGCGACAGGCTCGCTGAAACTTGAGAAAATTTCGTCAACGGGCTTGTCGAGCTGCTCTTCAACCGTGCGGCGCGCCGCGTCCATGCCGAAGGGCGGCAGCTTGTCTTGCAGCACGCGCAGTTGGGTTGCCATTTCGTCGCCGACAAGGTCGGGGCGGGTGGAAAGCACCTGGCCAAACTTGATGTAGGCTGGCCCGAGCGCTGAAAGTGCACGCGTCGGCGCGGGCATTGAAGGATCGCCTTTCTTGCCGAGCCATTGGAAGGGCCAAACCAGTGTGCGCGCCAGAATGCGCAGAGCACGCGGCGCGTCAAACGCGTCAAGAATAACGGGCATAGCCCCCGTGCGTTCAAGCGTGGCGCCTGTGCGAATGAGCCGGATTATGTTGTGCGGGCCTTTCAAATCTTCCAGCCCGAATGCATGGCCGCGATGCCCATTGTCATGTTGCGATACTTGGCGTTCTCAAAGCCTGCCTTGCGCAGCATGCCAAGGAATGTCTCTTGGTCGGGAAAGCGGCGGATCGACTCGACGAGATATTGATAGCTGTCTTTGTCATTCGCGATCATCTTGCCCATTTGCGGGATGATGTTGAATGAGTAGAGGTCATAAGCCTTCTGCATCAGCTCATTAGGGATCTGGGAAAACTCCAGCACCATCAAGCGCCCGCCGGGCCGCAGCACGCGGTAGGCTTCGTTGAGCGCCTCTTGCGGGCGGGTCACGTTGCGGATGCCAAAGCTGATTGTGTAAACGTCAAAGCTGTTGTCGGGGAAGGGCAGCGCCATCGCGTCGCCAACCACCCAGTCAAGGCTCTCGGCCAGTTTGCCGGCTTCGGCGCGCTTGCGGCCTTCCACAAGCATCGGCTCGGTGATGTCGCAGACAACGGCGCTGGCCTGGCCTGCGCGTTCGATAAACTTGAAGGCGATGTCGCCAGTGCCGCCCGCCACATCAAGTAAACGCTGGCCTGCGCGTGGCGCGAGCCAATCCATCATCGCTTCTTTCCAGATGCGGTGGATGCCAAGGCTCATGGCGTCGTTCATCACGTCATATTTGCTCGCAACCGAGCCAAAGACGCCTTGAACGCGCCCTGCTTTCTCGTCTTCGCGAACGGTTTCAAAACCGAAGTGGGTTGTTTTCTCTGACATATAACTGACTTGGCCTTGCCGTTTGCTGTGCACTCTTCTCATATAGTGCCAATCAGGGGCATTCAATGCGCCCAAATGAACCAAATGAGAGCCCTATGCCCGAACTCCCCGAAGTTGAAACCGTGATGCGTGGCTTGGCCCCCTCTATGGAGGGCGCTGTTATTGCCTCTGCCGAGCTGCACCGCCCTGATTTGCGCTGGCCGTTTCCCGAGAACATGGCGCAGCGGCTGACGGGGCGGCGCGTGCTCAGGCTGCGGCGGCGCTCCAAGTATATCTTGGCCGATCTTGATAGCGGAGAATCACTGCTGATTCACCTCGGGATGTCGGGGCGTATGACTGTCTCGGGCGATCCGCTTGGGCAGTTTGTGCATGAACATCCGCAGCTGGAAAAACATGATCATGTGATTTTCAACATGGAAGGAGGCGCGCGCATTGCTTTCAACGATCCGCGCCGCTTTGGCGCGATGGACTTGCTGGACACAGCTACGGCTGAAGCGCACCCGCTTCTGGCCAAGCTCGGCCCCGAGCCTCTGGGCAATGCCTTTAACGAAGATTACCTTATCAAGGCATTTGAAACCCGTCGCAGCCCTGTGAAGTCAGCGCTGCTTGACCAGCGTATCATCGCAGGGCTTGGCAACATCTATGTCTGCGAAGTGCTTCATAAAACAGGCATTTCCCCGACGCGGCTTGCGGGGCAAATTTCCAAGGCTCGGGTTGCGACGCTTGTGCCTGCGGTACGCGAGGTGCTCACAGCCGCGATCAAGGCGGGCGGCTCCAGCCTCAAGGATTTTCGCCAAGCCAGCGGCGAATTGGGCTACTTTCAGCATAGTTTCGCCACCTATGACAGGGAAGGGCAGCCTTGCCAGAACGAAGGCTGCGGCGGCACAGTGAAGCGCATCGTGCAGTCGGGCCGCTCGACTTTCTATTGTCCGAAGTGTCAAAGATAACTTGAACCGCCTGACAGGGGTGTTATTCAGACAAATCTGAGTGAAACAAGCGAAAGCAATCATCACATGGCCTTTGAAGCGATCATCGTAGACATTGAAGATCACGTTGCCCTTATCCGTCTGAACCGTCCCGATGCCTTGAATGCGCTGAACGATCAGCTGCTCAAAGAGCTCGCCTGCGCGGTGACGGATGCACAGAAGAATGACAAGGTGCGCTGCATCGTTTTGACAGGTAGCGAGAAGGCTTTTGCCGCCGGTGCCGACATCAAAATGATGAGCGAGAAAAGCTTTACAGATGTTTTCACGGAAAACCTGTTTTGCGACGAAATCGAAGCGGTCACACGCGTGCGCAAGCCGATCATCGCGGCTGTGTCTGGCTACGCGCTGGGCGGCGGTTGCGAACTGGCGATGCTCTGTGACTTCATCATCGCCTCCGACACAGCCAAGTTCGGCCAACCCGAGATCAACCTCGGCGTCATGGCGGGAATCGGCGGCACGCAGCGCCTGACCCGCGCCATCGGCAAGGCCAAGGCCATGGACATGAACCTGACAGGCCGCTTTATGGATGCCGAAGAAGCCGAGCGCGCAGGGCTGGTAAGCCGTGTTGTGCCCGCCAAAGACCTGATGAAAGAAGCGCTGGGCGCGGCAGGCAAGATCGCCGAGAAGTCGATGATCACAGCAATGGCCGTCAAGGAAAGCGTCAACCGCTCGTTTGAGACAACTCTGCAAGAAGGCCTGCTGTTTGAGCGCCGCGTCTTCCACTCGTTGTTCGCAACGGAAGACCAGAAGGAAGGCATGGCTGCCTTCTCCGAGAAGCGCGAGCCACAGTTCCGCGACCGCTAAGACCTTCTGAAATCTCAAGAAAGAGCCCGCTTTTTGGCGGGCTTTTTGCTTGTGTGGCTAAGCGCTAGAAAACCGCCAGCCAGATGCCGATGAACATCATAAGGGCGCCAAGGTTCACCCATGCATGCCAGATAGAATAGCGGTAAGGCATCGCCTTGCGGGCGTAAAATGTCACGCCGATCACGTAGCAGGCGCAACCCGCCAGAATGCACCAAAGCGTTTGCGGCGGCACGCCTTTCAAGTCAGGCAAGGCGAGAAGGCCGAGCGCCCCGATGGCGAGGTATGACGCGGTTGACCAGCGCGACTTGACGTTTTCATTGGTGATCTTGGCATAGATCGCGGCCAAAGCCAGCGCCCATGAAACCCAGAGCAGCAGCGTCGTCCAACCGGTGTTTGCATAGACAAAGAACGGCGTGAACGTGCCTACGATACTGGGGTAAATCGCCGCGTGGTCGATGCGGCGGAGCAGCTTTCGGTGCGCGTGCCACGGCGCAAAGTGATAGGCGACAGAGGCAAAGTGAGACACCAGTGCGCAGACGACATAGACAGCCAGCGCGAGCATAAGTTTTGTCTCAACCAGCCCAAACGCCTGAGTCATGAGCAAGCCGCCAGCGACGACAATCATGACAAGCCCGACAGCATGCACAGCCATATCGGCGCGGCGGTGGGCAAGGGTCGGGCTGGGGTAGGTTGTCTCGGTCATGGGGCGCTCGTCCTGGTGCTTGGCGACAGGTAAGCAAGCGGGCGCGTGATGTCTATACTGGCCGACGCCACGTTATGCGCCGCAACGTCTTTGGTGCGGCGCGGGAAATTCGCCTTACAGTGTGTTGCAACGCAAGATGAAGGACGACGCGATGCAAGACACAGCCTTTCCAACGCCCAAACTGCTCGCCATCAACGGGGTTGAGCTTGAGGTGTTCGAAGCCGGTCAGCACAACGCCGGAAAGCCAATTGTGCTATGCCACGGTTGGCCTGAGCACGCTTATTCGTGGCGCTTTCAGGTGCCTGTTCTGGTTGCAGCGGGCTATCATGTCATCGTGCCAAACCAGCGCGGCTATGGCAACTCGTCGTGCCCTGCGGAAGTCCCGGCTTACGGCATCGAGCAACTCTCGGGGGATCTTGTCGCGCTGCTGGATCACTACGGATATGAAGATGCGACATTTGTTGGCCACGACTGGGGCGCGATCGTTGTCTGGGGGCTCACCCTGCTGCACCCGAGCCGTGTGAACAAAGTCATAAACCTGAGCGTGCCTTACCTGAACCTCGGTGAAAAGCCGTGGGTTGAGACGATGGAAGAGGCGCTTGGCCCCGAGCACTACTTCGTGCATTTCAACCGCGAGCCCGGCGTGGCCGACACCGTGTTTGACGAAAACCCGCGCCGTTTTTTGCGCAACATGTATCGCAAAAGCAGAGGCGTCAAAAAGCCCTCTCCAAAAGTCTCTCTGCTTGGATTGGCGCGCATGGAAACCCCTTTCGGGGATGACTTGATGAGCGAAGAGGATCTGTCGGTTTTCGCCCAATCCTTTGAGGCAACAGGCTTCACCCCCGGCATCAACTGGTATCGCAACTTCGATGACAACTGGCACATTCTGCGCCGCGTTGAACCGATCATCAGACAACCCTGCCTGATGATCTACGGCGCGTGGGACATGGTCCCGCAGAATCGCAAGCTTGCCGAGTTCGTGCCGAACGTCGAGGTTGTCACGCTCGACTGCGGCCACTGGATTCAACAGGAGAAGCCCGAAGAAACCAACGCGGCGATCCTAAACTGGCTGGCCGCGCAAGACGCGCGTTCGTGAGGTCCGCGACTTACAACAATGCCCACGCGACGAGCCGCTCAAACGTGCTCGTCTGAAACAGGCTGTCTTGGGTGCTCTTAAAGGCAGCAGTGCCGGGCAAAGCGGTCGCTGGCTACTTCGCCAGCAAGGACCGCCGCCAGCCCAAAGCAGACATGACAAACGGCAACCTGAACTGAAAGTTGTGGTTTTCTGCGCCTGCTCGGTTATCGAGCCGATTTCAGAAAAGCAGCCGTTCATGGGACGTAAGGAGCCAACCAGCCTGATGCGGTGGTCGCCAGGGGCGGCTATGCGTAGAAAGCGGAGTTTGCAAAGTCGGCGCCATCGTCTGCCTTCACGTCGCGCCCGGCCATTGGCCGCCGTTCGCCGTAACCGCAAAACCTGCTGCTAGGCGAATTCACACATCGCGGGACAAAACTGACCTTGGGTTCTTCACCTAAGCTGATGCAGCATCAATTTGCATGTGCGGCGAGTTTGTCACTGCGTTACAGCCCATGTCGTAAAAGCGGTCATTGCTCGCGGGCTTCGAGCGGCTATTCCAAGCCGCACTTTTACGGGCACATCAAGAACCAATACAGAAACGCGAAAACCCGTGAAAGGACTAGCTTTTTTGAGCAGCCTGATACGCCAGTTTCAAGGCCCTGACATCACCGGCAGCCATGAGGCTTATATCGGGTGTAAAGCCTTCGGCGATCATCCGTCGCGACAACATATGCTCTCCGCCGCTGTTGAGTGTCTCACAAGCGACGAGCGTCCCCTGCTTAATATGGTAAACTGATTTAAGTGCGCCATCTTCGTCGCGGGTTTCGACCAGTTGATCAGGTTCATCTGATAGTCCGGCAATCTGCAGTTTCAGCGTCCCAATATCAGACCAGAACCAAGGCAACGCAGTGTATCGGCTCGGCACTCCCGTCAGCGCCAGCGCAAGCGCGCGCGCCTGATCCGTGGCGTTTTGCACCGATTCAAGTCGGATCTGCCGCTCCAGATGGGCTTGCGGGAACGCTACACAATCGCCAATGGCGAAGATGTCGGGATCATCTGTTGCCAAAGCGGCATCGACAACAACACCATTGTCCGTTGAAAGGCCTGCGTCATTCGCCAGCTGGTCCATTGGCACAGCACCCACGCCAACCAAAACGTGGTCAGCGGTCAGACGTTCATCACCCAATTGCACACCGCAAACCCTGCCATCTTTTACCTCAATCTCCTCGACAGTTTTATTGAGATGCAGTCGAACACCTTGCTTTGTCAGATGATCCGCAACCGCTTGGGCCAGAATTTCGCTGGTGGCACGCCCCAGAAGGCGGGGGGCCACCTCGACAACATCAACCTGAACGCCTCGTGCGGACAGCATTGCGGCGGCTTCGAGCCCTATGAACCCCCCGCCAATGACGACAACATTCTTCATTGCAGGAAGCGCATCCCGCATAGCACGCGCGTCTTTAGCCGTACGAAGAGCAAAAACCTGCGGCAGATCAGAACCCGGCACATTGATCTTGCGAGCACTGGTGCCAGTAGCGATGATCAGTTTGTCATAGGCGATGGCCTCACCATCCGCGCAGACGACAGTTTTGGCCGCCCGATCAATTCTGGCCACATCCAAGCCCAAGGACAGTTCGATGTTGTTCTGTGCGAAAAATGCCTCGCCCCTCAGGGGCTGTAGCGCAGCGTCTTGCGTCGCCATGAACGACTTGGACAGTGGCGGCTTGTGATAGGGAAAATCCGGATCGCCTGACAGCAAACGGATGCCAGATGCATACCCCGCCTCGCGCAGGCTGGCGGACAGTTGCACCCCCGCATGCCCAGCCCCGATGATCACGACCCCTGACATAGCCTAACGCCCGATCACTTGGAAAACGGTGCCGTCCAGTTCCGGAGTAACCGTCACCTGACAGGTCAGGCGGCTGCTTTCCTGCATGTCTTCGGCAGTGAACTCTAGAGTATCTGCCTCATCCGATTGCATGGCAGGCAAGGGGTTTGGCGCATCAATCACAAGACAATGGCAGGTGGCACACATGCACGACCCACCGCATTCAGCGTCGATGCCGACAACGCCCTGTGCAGTCGCGGCCTGCATCACGGTTTCACCATCCGTTGCGGAGATTTCGTGGCGATTGCCCGAAGGTTCGATAAAGACAAGTTTCGTCATGGTTCTATCCTCAAATAAACTGGCGGCCGCCATCTACGATCAGCGTTTGGCCAGTTACAAAACCAGCAAGGTCGGAGGCCAGATAGATCGCCGAACCGACCATATCCTTTGCATCTGCCGATCGTTTCAGCGCACCGCGTGTGACGCCGTAGTTTTCGGCGTCTTCGATCAGATCAAGGCTCGCCTCTGTCAGGGTGAACCCGGGCGCGATGACGTTGGCGCGGATGTTGTCGTCGCCCAGTTCGCGCGCGAGTGACCGCGTCATGGCAATCACCGCCCCCTTTGAGGCAACATAGTGCATCCACTGCGGAGAGCCCGAGAAGACCGTGGCCGAGGCTACGTTCACAATCGCCCCTGAACCTGCGTTTTTCATCAGCGGTGTCACCGCACGGGTCATTTGCCAGACCCCTTTGACGTTGACGGCCATGACCTTATCCCAGACAGTCTCGTCAATCTCGTTGAAATTCTTACGCTCAAGCCCAGCATAGATCGCGGCATTGTTGACCAGCACATCCAGCCCGCCCAAGGTGTCTTGGGCGAACGCTGCCAGTTCGGCACAGCTTTGTGCGTTGGTTACATCGACCTTTGCGCCATGCGCCTGCCCACCAGCGGCCGTGATCGCCTGGGCGGTTTCCCGCGCGCCGTCTTCGTTCAGATCAGCCGCAATCACACGCGCGCCCGCTTCAGCGAACCCTTCGGCAAAGGCGCGTCCAAGACCACCCGCCGCACCAGTCACGAGGACTCGTTTCTTTTTCAAGCCAAGTTCCGGCATCCTAGTATCCTTTCAGGAAATGGTCTGACTGCGCCAGCGCACGCCCGGACGCCAGCATCGCACGTGCCATGATGCGGCCCGCATCCGTGAGCATCGTCGGCATCACGAAATCTTCGAGCATCGCCAGCGTTTCATCCGTTTCATGGCCGAACCAGCCGTTGATCGTGGTGACCCCGTGGGGCGAAAAGCGCCATGCCTTGTCGGCGTCCTTCACCAAGGCGTCTTCCAGCGAAGTCGCGTCTTTCAGGGTGTCGTGCCGATCGATGATCGCCAGCACAGCGTCAATATCAACGCCTTCGGGGCGGTGGTGCCGCAGGATATCGCCAGCAATGGCGACCCCATGGACTTCGTGATCGCGCACCAGATCAGGGCGCGTGGCATTCGGGCCAACGGCATCACTGAGCAAGGCAGGATCAATCTTTTTCCAACCGACGTCGTGCAACAGGATCGCGGGCAGCACGATCGCCTCATCCGCGCTGTCATGTTCCGCAATCAAGGCGCGGGCCAAGCGGTAGGAAATCAGCGTATGCACGTCGTTTGAGCGCACATCCAGAAACGGCTTTGCGTCCTGCCACAGCGGGATATCCCGTGGAAGTAGGGTGTCTGCGCTCACCCTGGCACCTCGTAGCTGAGATACATAGTTTTGTATTCCAGATAGCTTTCCACGCCATAGCGGCCTTTTTCACGCCCGACGCCGCTTTCTTTCATGCCGCCGAACGGTACATAGTGGGACGAACGGTGGATGTCGTTGAGCCAGACGGATCCGGCCTCCAAGCCCTCGCACAGGGTCAGACCCTTGGCGAGATCACCAGCAAAAACAAAGCCCGCCAGACCATAGCGGTTGTTGTTGGCCATCCTGAGCGCTTCAAAAGCATCATCCACCACACATATTCCGAGGACCGGGCCAAATGTTTCCTCGGTCAATATCAGCATGTCGTGCGTTGCGTCCGCAATGATAGTGGGCGGGAAATAGAATCCACCGTCGTAGCCATCGCCTGTTTTGCGGTCGCCGCCAAGCACAATGCGCGCGCCTTTTTCACGGGCGTCGGCCACTTGCACTTCGCTGTTGGAGTATATCTTCTCGTTGATCAATGGCCCCAGATCGCCATCCCCACCTGCGGGGGCAAGCGTCAGCTTGCCGGCTTTTTCAACGAGGCGCGCAAGGACGTCTTCGTAGACAGGGCGTTCGACATAAACACGGTTAACGCGGTAGCAAAACTGCCCCGAGTTCGCGAAACCGTGGCGCGCAATCGCAGTGGTTGCCTTTTCCAGATCAGCATCGGCGCAAACAATCGCCGCACTTTGCCCGCCCAATTCAAGGGTCACTCGTTTCATTGTGCCTGTGGCCGCCGCCGCAATTGCCTTGCCCGCATCTGTGCCGCCGGTAAAGGCGACCTTGCTCGGGATCGGGTGCTCGATCATCGCTGACCCAATACCTCTGCCGCGACCTGTAACGACATTGAACACGCCCGCAGGCAGGCCAGCCTTGTGGAAGATCTCGGCCAGCATCAGAGTCGACAAAGGTGTGTCTTCGGCGGGTTTGGCTACCATTGTGCAGCCCGCAATCACGGCTGCACCCAGTTTGAACATCAGGAGCGTCACTGGGTAGTTGAACGGCGTAATCGCAATGACCACGCCCAGTGGATCGCGGGTTACGATGGTCTTTTCACCAGCGCCAGACGCCAGTGACATCGTGGCCGTCAGGCGCAAACCTTCTTCGGCATATACATCCAACAGGTCAGCCGAACGGGCAATTTCGGCCACGCAGGCGTGCAATGGGCGGCCCAATTCCTTGTTGAGGATGGCCCCCACCGTTTGGGAATCGTCGCGCATGGCTTGCGCACAGGCCTTCTGGATACGGACACGTTCGCCCATCGGCACCTGTTTCCAGGTCTCGAAGGCCCGCGCCGCTGCTTGAATGGCGATATCCGCATCTGTGGCATCCCCGGCCGGAACGGTGTCAATCACTTCGCCAGTTTCCGGCGCGGTCACGTTCTGGCGCGTGCCATTTGTCGCTGGGCACCAGGCCCCATCGATGAACATCTCCATGTCGGCTCCTTAGATTACATGCAACATCAGCGCATTGCGCGATGCAGCGAGCGTTCGCGTCGCGTATGCGCGCCCAATATCTGTTTCGAGTTTGTCTTTCTGGTCTTCCAATCGGTCCGCATAGGCGCGCGGTGTCAGCTTGAACCAGTCGCAGGCAACGGCAATTCCGGTCACGTCAAAGCGCCACAGTTTGTCCGCGTCCCGCACGATCCGGTCGTTAAGGTGGCGTGGGTCAGGTCGGGTATCATGGCCATCGATGATCTCGCAGACCTTCGCGATGATATCCGCGTCCCAGCCCGTGGCCTGCAACACCTCGCTGCCCATGCGAACGCCCTCGGACTCGTGCAGATAGCGCACATCAGATTGCAGCATATTGGGGCCGCCGAACCCATTTTCGATGATGTCTTCCATGTCGATGGAATACCAGCCGATGTCATGCAGCAGTATCGCCAGCAGGCAGACATCCCGGTCGGCCTCAGTGTAGTCCTTCAGCAACCGTGCCGCCCATCCGAAGGACAACGGGATGTGAATATCGTTCTTGCGTGCACGCATGTAGGGCTCGGCCTGACGCCAAACGGGATCGTAACGGGCAAAATCTTTGGTCATATCAAGCATGATCGCCTCCGAATGATGCGAGACACGCAAACCCAGCGTGCCCCGCCTGTTGTTTTAGCTCAGGATCGTTACTTTGCCCGTGTTGCCATCAACGCGAATCCGGTCACCGGTCTTGATCCTCGTGCTGGCAGACCCGGTACCAGTCACCGCTGGCAAACCGTATTCGCGGCACACGATCGCGGCGTGGCTCATCATCCCGCCAATGTCCGTGACGGTTGCTTGAATTTTGCCGAAAACCGGCGCCCAGCTCGGGGCTGTAACCGGTGCCACGAGGATTTCACCCTGCTGGATTTCATTCAGCTTGTCTGGGCTGCGGATCACACGGGCGATCCCTTCTACGGCGCCGGGGCTGGCAGCCATGCCGACCATGTCGTCACTGTCATCGTCGCCACCGATCCAGTTCTTGATCGAATCCGACGTGATCCCCCACAGCATGATCGTGAAAGGTTCGGTGATCACCTCTGGTGGGTTGTTCAGCGCGGGCTGCGGTGCTTGCGTGGCAAGGGCGTCGATGATGCCCTTGCGGCGCTCGATTTCTGCGGGCCAATAGTTTGGTCCGGCCCAATCGCCACCCGTTGCCCATGCGTTGCCATAATCAAAGATCACATCGCGTACTTCGTTGCGATCAAGGTAGAACATACCATCCTCGGTCGGCCAGAAGCCTTCCTCATGCAATAACTTGGACAGCGCGCGCATCTTCTTCCAGAAGACACCCATCGACCAGTGCTCGATGTAGAAGTTGTGATCTTCAACGTAAGGATAAACCGTGCGGGCCAGACCCAGCTTGCCCTGGAAGGCTTCAGCCGCTTCGGGTGACATCATTTCCTGATACTCGGATGCGATCCGATCGCGTTCCGCATGCAAAGCGGCCATCGGGCGCTCGATGGTCTCTCCGGCCTGAACGCGAACGATGTAGTCACGCAGATATCCCAGCGGGATATCAAGATTCTCGTTCCAGTACTTGTCAGTCGAATAAAACCCGTTGCCAGTTGTGTAGTTGAACCAAGGATCTTTGGCGGCCTCCCAAGCGGCGATCCACTTGGCACCATTGTCTGACGCGTTGACAGCTGCCAGTGCATCTTGAACAGAACCATCTTTCAATGCGTCAGCCACATCGAGTTCAACCGCAAGCCGTGCGAGTTTCTTCAACTCGTCATCCGGGCGGAACAGATCACTGTCATGGCCCTGCACCATCTTGGCAATCGCCTGATCAGGGATCGTCGGGAACTGCTCTTTCATGAAGCCGAAAAAGTCGAGATAGGCCGCATACCCGAGGTTCAGGAATTCGAAATGATACTGCCATGTCCGGTAGATCAACTGGATCATGCGGTCATAGTTCTCCGTCAGAGCAGTGGTGTTATCCAGACCGACGCCGTCTTTAACCCACTCCAGCGGAACCACATCAGGGAGCTTTTCGAATTCGATCGCCTCCATCTCGTCGATGTTGGCTTTGACCTTCTTATGCCAGTTTTCCAGCAGGGTCGGCCAATTCTGGAAATAGTGGCCTGCTCGCTCCATGAACTGCGGAATGCGCGCCTCGATGTTTTCGGGCGCGACGCCGATCGGCGACATGTAGACGTAGCCATTATGGATGCGGTAGTCGACGCCGTTTGCAGGTGGCACCAGATAGTGGCGCGTGTTGTATTGCCCGAGGCATTTGACAGCAAATTCAACGGTCATTGTGTCAAACGGCTTGAACGGGTTCGGCCAATGCTGGCTGTCGCAGAACCAGAATTTCTGATCTTCCGTCTCGCGCAACGCGGGTTGGAATTTCAGATAATATGGATACAGGTCCTCCCAGCCCTCTGCGCCTGCAGGCGCTTTGAGGTCATAGGCGCTCGGAAACATTGGTGTTGTCGCGTCCATTATGTGTTCTCCTCCCAGAGATTTATTGAGTTATTTCTTTGATCCAACAGGGTTATTCAGGGCCCCCACCATGCCCATCATGCCTGTTGAAAAACTGGTCTTGGTTGGCTCCGCCGGTTTTTGGGACCAAACTGTTTCGGGGCGGCTTTGCAGCGCAACGAGGTTTTCACCCTCGGGCATATCCGCATCAAAGGCCCATTCCACATCTTGGGGACATTTGTTCTGGCGCTCCAACGCTTTGGCGAGTTGCGCCACGGCAATGACCTGCGCATCGGTCAGACATTGCTCGTTGCGGCGGTCTGCCGTCACTTCGCGCTCAACTGTTGTTTTGGCGGCCACATCGGGCACCAGTTCAACGTGTTTTTGGGAAATCTTGCGGTCGATGACCTCCATCAGGATTTTCTCGACGGTAAAATTGTCCGGCGTGACGATCCCCGAAACGACCAATTCCCCCAACCCGTAAGAAGCGTCGATCACAATGCGTGTGCGGTCACCTGTCAGCGGATCGAGTGTCATCGCGACACCAGCGGTCTGCGCATTCACCATTTTCTGAACTGCGACACTCATCAAGACATCAATTTGGCCAAGGTCGTGGTCATGGCGGTATTTCATGGCACGTGCGGTAAACAGCGATGCCCAGCAATCGCGGACGTGTTCGATCACAGTATCCGCGCCGACCACCCAAAGGTAAGTATCCTGCTGGCCCGCAAAAGACGCATCCGGCAAGTCTTCTGCGGTGGCGGACGAGCGCACAGCAACAGGCAAATCATCTCCCATTGCCGCGTAATCGTCGCGAATGGCCGCTTCAACTGCAGCAGGCAACTTGTGAGACCGGAACCGAATCTGGATTGCCTGCGCGGACCGCTCAAGCGACAAGACATCGTCAAACTTCGTGCTTGCCAACTGGGCTTCGATCTCTTTACGGAGCCCGGTTCCATCGAGCATGGCAAGGTAGGCGTCCGTGGTTACGGCAAACCCTGTCGGCACGACCACGCCTGCCTGTGTCATCTCGCCAAGGCTGGCGCATTTTCCTCCAACACGCGCGTGATCTTTCGTGCCGATCTTGTCGAACGGAAGCGTAAATGCGCTCATTGCGTTTTCTCCATTCCAAGATCCACCATCACCTGATTGGGGACGCGGAAAGAAATATTGCGCAGATAGTCGATCTGCTGATCCGGCTTCATCGTCATGTTCGGAAAACGTGTGGTCAGTTCACGCAGCATGATGCCAAACTCCATCTTGGCCAGTTGAAAGCCGATGCAGAAATGGATGCCATAGCCAAAGCTGAGGTGGTTTCGCGCATTTTTACGTTCTATGTCGAAGGCTTCTGGTTTCTCAAATACGGCTGCATCACGGTTTCCGGCCCCCATTATCATCAGGATATTTGCACCCTCTGGAATGGCGGTGCCCCCAACTTCAGTGTCTACCTTGGCGCGGCGACGCCATGACACGATAGAAGGCTCAAACCGCAAGATTTCTTCGGTTGCAGCCGGAATCAGGCTTGGGTCGGCACAAATCGCGTTCCATGCATCGCGGTTGGACATCAGCGTGATTACGGCGTTGGCCATCAGCGTCGTGGTGGTCTCGTGGCCCGCAAACAAGACGGAATACATTACACCAGCAATTTCATCGTCGGTGATATCTGCACCCTCAGCCTGCGCACGAACCATGTCAGTGGGAAAGTCATCGCCCGGCACGTTTTTGCGCGCAGCAACCAGACCACGGCAATAGGACCAGTATTCAACCATTTTTTGTGCCAGCGGCAATTGTTCTTGATCGGTCAGATTGCCCCAAGTCAGCAGCGCGCGGCTTGCCGCCCAATCCTTGACCTTTGGCACATCTTCATCGGGTATTCCCATCAGAGCAAACAGGACCAAGGCAGGCACATCGTAGGCCACTTCACGAAAGAAATCGCACTCACCCATGGTTGCAACTTTGGAAAGGTAGCGGTCGATGATCGATTCGATCTTTGGCTGAATGGCCTTGAACCGTCGCGGCCCAAAGGCGGATTGTGCAATTTTTCGGATGCGGGTGTGATCTGGCGGGACGCGCGCTGATAGTCCAGAATAAACGGTAAATCCGCCGTCCTTCATGATCTGCTTGCCAGCATCACACATCGGCCGCATCGGGGCCTGTGCATTGTCGGAGGAGAAGGTGTTCCAATCTTCAAAGACCACTTTGATGTCAGCGTGGCGCGTTACAATCCAATAGCCGGTCTCGGGGTCGTGAAAAACGGGTTGCTCTTCACGCATCTGCTGCCATTTGGCGTGAGGCGCGTTTAGATCGAAAATATCATATGCTTCTGATTGACGGTGTCCCTGAACGCTCATCCCATGTCCTCCCAAACATTCAATTTGTGTTGAGAATCAGACTAACCCATGCGCTTTGGTTTTTCTTTGGGAGGCGCAACAGCCCTTCAATCAAGGGAATTTATCAGCTCTGATCTGAGTCTTTCCAAGGCATCGGTTTCAGGCTCAAGTTCCATTGCATCCATCGCGCTCAGGTATTGGCGATACTGGCGCGCGATGGCGTCTGCGCGGTTCTGAGCGTGAAAAATACGCATCGCTTCGGCGTGCGCAATCTCGCACAGCGCATCCATTTGCAACGCTTTCTGGCAACTTTCGAGCGCATCCCGAAAGTGCCCGCGATGGCGTAGGATCATCGCTTTGTCCCGCAATACCTTTAGGGCCATATCCCTAAACCATTCCCGCTTGGGCATCACCCAGTTCTCCATGTCACTATCGAGATAGGCCACAGGTAAATCTTCGAACAGCTCGCCGGAATACAACCTGTCCGCAGCATCCAAAAGCGCGACCGCATCTTCGAACTTCTCCGCTTTGGCCAAAACTTTGGAGCGGTTGCACAGCTGTTCGAAGGTCGCGATGTCGATCCATGTGCCCTCGGGCGGGACCAATGTGTAATAGTTCCCGTTTCGTCTAACAAACTCGGATCCGCCGAGCGTCTTACGCAACATCGTAATCGCGTGGTGGAGACGTTTGCGTTTCTTGATTTCGTCCGGCTCTTCGAACCATAAGAGCTCCGCCAGAAGATCTGTCGGTGCGCCCTTTTCCCCGCGTTGTAGCAGATAGGCAAATAGCAGCTTGGTTTTGCGGGGCGCACTTCCGGGAATGTCCCATTTGATCTGGCTTCCGTCAGACAAATAAATCCTGAGCCGCCCGAAGCACCTGATCTTCCAGATTTCGTCTTTGCCCACACGCGGTCGCAGCCGACGTGGCACCGTGATCCACTGAGGGTTTGCACCTGAGGCTTCGCCCGCGTCATGCACAAGTGCGCCTTCATAATCCGGCACCAGCCGGCCCAGCACGAAAGCGATCTGTTGCGAGATCGTTGCCCCCGTCTGGTAGGCGGGCGGCAGCCAGAACGGGTTGTCGTAGAGGCCTGACGGTGCGAGGAAATGGCTATGCCCGCGCATGGCGGCCAGCATCTGATCCTCGATCATCAGATTGCGCGCATAGACGGAGACAATGGACACCTTTGTGACCTCGGCGATCCGGTCGCAAAACCCGCCCCACCGCTCAAAGTTCGCTGTCGCCGAGATCGTGCCAGCCCCCCAACGCATATCTACGATAACGGCCGAGACCAAAGGCATCGCCTCAACAGCAGTTTGAATGTGCCCGCTCACCTCGGCCAGTTTGATCGGACTGTCAGCCAACCCCGCTAGGGTGAAATCCAAACGAGCTTGATGGGGGAAATCAGACAGAAAGTCCGGATCATCCGCGACAACCAACACGCCGTCCCCGGGCGCAAGTTGCCCGAGGGCATCGGCCACAAAATTGTCGCTTACGTCATTACACATCAGCGAAATATTTGAAGGACGCGCCAATGTAACGCGACTGCCAAAACTGCTCATTCCACTCTACCAGCGTTCCTTGTGGTTTGGCTCATAATCACTCTATCCGCACATTTTATTCAACAGCTTTACAAAAGTGCGCGTGGCCACAGCCGGAACCTCTTCGGCACGGCTCCCCCAAGGTGGCCCTTTGTGGTGACTTGTAAGCTTTGTGCGCAAATGGCAGCTGTACCCTATGTCTTAAAGTTTTGCTGACGTTTTCACGCGTTCGGCCTTATTGATCTTGATCATTGGATGCGGGCCGCTCTTTGGCCTATTATTTCGAGCATGTTAGATGCCAAAGAAGAAGTTGCGAAAACCGCATTCCGTACCGAAGGCCTGACAAAGACCTATGGCGAGGGGCGGTCTGCGGTCCATGCGCTACGCGGGGTAGATCTCGAAATTGTCCGCGGCGAGATCGTTGTTCTATTGGGCCCCTCCGGGAGTGGGAAATCGACGCTACTCAACATTCTGGGAGGCTTGGATAGGGCCAGCGAGGGTGATGCTTGGTTCGGTGAGCAATGTTTGACCAAAATGAATGACCGCCAGCTGACGGCCTACCGTCGGAAACATGTCGGGTTTGTCTTCCAGTTCTACAATCTCATGCCAAGCCTGACTGCACGCGAAAACGTCGAACTCGTTACGGAGATCGCCGATAACCCGATAAGTGCAGATGAGGCGCTGGATCTTGTCGGCTTGGGCAAACGCCTCGATCATTTTCCAGCTCAACTGTCCGGAGGAGAACAACAACGCGTTGCAATCGCGCGGGCAATCGCAAAGCAACCGGAAGTCTTGTTCTGTGACGAGCCGACAGGGGCATTGGACAGTACAACCGGGCGCGCCGTGTTGCGTGTCCTTCAGGACGTGAATGAAAAGCTTGGAACAACAGTTTTAATCATCACCCATGCGGCTGCGACCGCTGCGATGGCAGGCCGTGTCATCAACTTTGCAGATGGCGCGATCAGAGATGTGAAACTGAATGAGAATCCTGTCGACGCAGAAGAGGTCGAGTGGTGAAGCCGCTGCATGCCAAACTGTTTCGCGACCTTTGGCGCATCAAAGGGCAGGCTTTGGCAATCATGGTCGTGATTGGCATCGGGGTGGCCCTGCAAGTTATGATGTCCGGACTCGTCGCTTCCTTGAGCCAAACAAGAGACACTTATTACGAACGCCACCAATTTGCAGACGTTTTTGCGCCGGTTGTCCGTGCGCCAGAACGCATGGTCAGCCAGCTGCGCAACATCGTCGGCGTCGCGGCTGTCGATACGCGGGTCACGGGTGTGGCGCTGATTGATGTGGCCACCCGTAACCTACCTGTATCAGCGCGCATCTTGTCACTATCGTCAGATGACCAGCGCCACTTAAACGAAGTCCTGTTGACGTCCGGGCGGCTGCCAGAAGCTGCGAACCCGCAAGAAGTTGTGCTCTTGGAGGGTTTCGCGCGAGCCCACGGTATTCTACCTGGCAGCCAGATCAGCGTCACATTGAACGCATCCCGCCGCTTGCTTGATGTGGTCGGAACCGCGCAGTCACCTGAATTCATTTACTATGCGGCACCAGGTGAAATGATACCGGATGACACCCGCTTCGGGGTTATCTGGATCGGACGCCCAACCCTTGCAGCCACGCTTGATCTTAAGGGCGCGTTCACGGAGGCTCTGCTGACCCTGCGGCGTGATGCAAATGCTGATGCCGTGCTGGACAGTATCGATCGGCTTTTGAAACCTTATGGAGGCGCCGGTGCATATGCTGCCGTAGATCATCCGTCCAACAGGTTTCTGTCAGAAGAGATTTCGGGATTGGAAGTTTCAGCGAAGAATGTCCCACCTGTCTTCATGTTTGTCGCGGCCTTCTTGCTCTACATTGTGATTAGCCGCTTGGTGCAATCCGAACGCGAAGAGATTGGCCTCATGAAAGCCTTTGGGTATTCAGATGCCGAAGTCAGCATTCACTACCTGCAACTGATCTTGATAATCGCACTTGGCGGCGCGCTACTTGGGTGTGTTTTGGGAATAGCGCTTGGGCGTATGACAATCCCGATTTACACGACCTACTACAAATTGCCGTTCCTGCTTTTTCGGCTGGAAGCCTCCTCGTTCCTGTCGGGTATCTTGACGAGCGCTACCGTCGCAACACTAGGTGGCGCTATCGTGTTGCGGCGTATTTTTCAGCTCGCCCCTGCCGAGGCCATGCGCCCGCCATCGCCTCCCGACTATTCCAAAACGGGCAATCTGGGACAACAGATCTTCCGCCGCCTCGACCAGCCAACCCGAATGGTCATAAGGCGCGTGATACGGCAACCTTTGCGCATCCTTGGCGCGGTGATGGGTATCGCAGCGGGGATGGCGCTGAGCCTGTCGATGTTGATCATCTACGAAGGGTTTGATGAGGCTCTGGATCGCACATTCAATGTGATAGATCGCTCGGATGCCTTCGTTACCTTTACAGCCCCAACATCTGGCAAAGCGATTTACGAAATGCAGCGGATCACAGGTGTCTCGCGAGTCGAGCCTGTACGTGCAGCGCCAGTGATTTTTCGAAACGGACGGCGCCAATACACAGGTGCAATCACTGGACTTGCCACAAGAGCGCGACTGTTTCGCGCTTTGGATGCAGAGACACAGCCGATTGCACTCCCCTCGCAGGGCGTTGTTCTCTCGGCGTCACTTGCTTCCATTTTGGAGCTGAATGTCGGTGACGATATAACTTTAGATATCCGTCAGGGAAACCAACCGGTCGTCGTCACGCGCGTCGCGGGTATAACCGAAAGCCTCATGGGCTCACCCGCATTTATGGACATAGATGCCTTGAACGGCCTGATTGACGAGCCTAACCGGCTTTCGGGGGCGTATTTGTCAATTGAGGACGGGGCGGAAAAAAACGTCTATACTGCGCTGAAAAATATGCCAAAAGTGGCGGGAGTAAGCCTGCGTGCAGAAGCTGCGAAAGCCTTTGAAACCGTTATGGACCAAGGGGCAGGCTCTTCAAGATTCATCATGGGCTTCATGGCGTTCGCGATCACATTTGGTATTATCTACAACGCAGCCCGTGTTGCCAAAGATGAACGCCTTCGCGACCTCGCAAGTTTGCGCGTGATGGGGTTTTATCAAGGTGAGACAGCTTTTGTTCTGCTGGGGGAACTCGCGGTGGTAACCTTGGTGGCGCTGCCGTTGGGTGTGCTTATGGGCAACGCATTGTCGCATCTTATTGCGGCGGGCTTCTCGACAGACCTTTATCAAATCCCGGTCGTATTTGCCCCCAGAGCGACAGGAACGGCGATTGCCATCGTCGTTGGGGCTTCGTTGACATCGGGCTGGCTTGTGAAACGCGATTTAGATCGGGTTGAGATCATTTCAGCCCTTAAAACAAGAGAGTAACGACAATGGCAAAACGCGCTAAACTGTCTCGCAATGTGCTGATCCTTGCCGCTCTAGCGGCGATAGCGATCACGCTTTTTCTCGCATTCCGGCCCCCCGTAACCGAAGTTGATTTGGGCGAGGTGCGCCGCGGTGATTTGACTGTGACCATCGTCGAAGAAGGCCGGACGAAAGTGCGCGAGGTGTTTATGGTCTCAACACCTGTTGCAGGCCGTTTATTACGTGTTCAGCTCCATCCTGACGATACGGTCATCAAGCGCGAAACGATCGTTGCCAGAATGCGGCCGATTAACCCCTCCGTGCTGGACAGTCGCACCCGCGAACAAGCGACTGCTGCGGTCAATGGCACGCTTGCCGCATTGCGGGTCGCCCAAGCTGAATTGAATGCTGCCGTCGCCGCCGAGGAACTGGCAAGGTTTGACTTTGATCGCACCAAGTCCTTGTTTGAAAGTGGAATCTCAAGCGAGGTTGCCCTGCAACGTGCCAAAGGCACATTGCAGACCAGTCAGGCCAGATTGGAAACAGCACAGGCGTCCATTCAAATGCGCGAAGCTGAAGTTGCCAATGCACAAGCAAATTTAGTGGGCTTTGATGCGCTTGGCTTGGAAAACATCAACGGAAATACACATGGGGATGAAATCCCGATCTACGCTCCGATTGATGGCAAGATTTTACGGGTGATGCAGGAAAGCGAAACAACTTTGCCAGTAGGTGCACCGGTTATGGAAATTGGCGACATCGCATCAGGTTTGGAGGTTGAAGTCGAACTGATTTCATCAGATGCCGTTCAAGTAACCATCGGTGACCGCGTCATTCTCCGCGATTGGGGTGGTGTGGGCGACTTGCAGGGCAAAGTGCGGCGCATTGATCCATATGGCGTTACAAAATATTCCGCATTGGGTGTCGAAGAGCAACGGGTGCGAGTTGAAATTGCTTTGCTGACACCACCGCAGGAAAGGCCTGCACTTGGCCACGGATACAGGCTTGAAGCCGCAATCATCATTTGGCAGGCATCTGATGTTTTAACGGTACCTGCAAATGCCCTGTTTCGCGAACAAGGCCAATGGTCGGTTTTTGTAGAGGAGAATGGCATTGCACAAATGAGGGTTGTCGAGGTTGGAAAAAGCAATGGTATTCATTCAGAAGTTATCGACGGATTGGTCGCCGGAGATAAAGTCGTTCTATACCCATCCTCGGCGATAGAAAACGGCAGCAAAATAGCCGC
Organism: uncultured Lentibacter sp.; assembly: GCA_947497495.1. Taxonomy (GTDB): domain Bacteria; phylum Pseudomonadota; class Alphaproteobacteria; order Rhodobacterales; family Rhodobacteraceae; genus Lentibacter. The sequence continues at coordinate 515,960 of CANMGT010000001.1, read as the reverse complement.
GCGGGCGTCACAATCTTCAATTTGATCGAGGGCAAAACGCCGCCCTTGTGTGACGCTTGCTATGACTTCGCCGATCGGAGTCAAACTGTCAGATACACTCCTTTAGACAAGAGACTGCTTTGAGCTTGCTCCTCGAGAGACCCGCATTTGCAGCGAACGTCCTCTTTCCACCCCGAATGTCGAAAAGACGCTAACGCCGCAACGCAGCATTTGAGCGGCTAGGAGCCCTGTTTGACAAGTGCTGCACTTCTCACGAATGTCTGCTTTGACACATTGGGTTTTGGTCCAATTAGCTAAAGGTGCATGATGACTACTGCCGATGTTATCCAAACCGTACTGCTAGCAGTAGTGATTTAGCAGCTGTGGGTTAGCTATAGGAGTTTCCATATTAGCCGGCGCGAAAGCAAAGAGCTCTTGGCTTAGTGATAGAGATATTGAGTGACAACTGGGTCTGCGGTCCGGCCATCCGATCAACTTCATTGCTGAGCTCACCATCAACTTCCGCTTTGGAGAAGCTGCACTGCAGCGTTCGACATGATCGCGGAGGTCGGCTTCGGACCGTGCGTGAGACTTTGCAAACTCCGCTATCTTTGCATTGCCGCCATTCAAGCCTACCGCAGTATTTGTCCCTTTGGGTTCAGAGCCGCCGTTCGCTGCAAACCGCATGAACGGCGGGTTTTCGGTGGGGTAGGTCAGTTATTTAGGTATGGCCCTAAGTATGCTGGCGGCTAAATACCCTTACAAACCCTTACCGTGCGGCGCGTTAAGGCGGGCCGTTAACGAAAAACCTCTCGAAACTGTATGCACGCGTTATGCACTGCGGTCTGCATAGGGTGCTGCATACTGTAGGCACTGGCCTTTTCGGCAGCGCTGCCCAAAGGTTAATGCGTTAACCTGTTGAAACGGGGGTGAAAGGCTTTCTTGGCAAATCTATGTTAAGTTGTTGATTAAGCTTTGTTTTAGAGCGTGGCATTGCCCAAATTTCCCGCCGATCTGGCTGAACTTGATTTGCTGGGCTGCAAGTATCAAACGGCAACACAGGCCTTTAAGCGCAAATGCAAGAGAGTTACCTCTTTGCAAAGCCGCCAAACTGGCCTATACGGCGCGGCAATACATGCGCGTGAAGCCCGCTCTGGCTAGAATCACCTCGGTGGCGACCCTGTGGGCGCTCATGCGTTAACCGACATATGAAAGACTGAGGAATTCGAAATGGCCAATTCACCACAAGCCAAAAAACGCGCCCGCCAGAACGAGCGTCGTTTTGCTGTCAACAAAGCCCGCCGCTCACGTATCCGCACATTCCTGCGCAACGTTGAAGAAGCGATCGAGTCTGGCGACAAGGAAGCAGCTGCAACAGCTCTTCGTGCCGTTCAGCCCGAGCTTATGCGCGGTGTGAGCAAAGGCATCTTCCACAAGAACACAGCGTCGCGCAAAATGTCGCGCCTTGCGTCACGTGTGAAGTCACTCGGCTAAGCTACAGGCTCTCTTTTGAGCAACAGGCGGCCCTCGGGAAACCGGGGGCCGTTTTGCGTTTCTCCTATGTTTTCAAGGGCTCTCCAAAGGCCGAGAGATTCTTTTTGACGAATGCGTGAGTCAAGCGTGAAGTTTCGTTGATCAGGCCGCAGCGCTATTGCTAGTTTGGCTCAAGCGATTCACCTCGCCTTGGGGGGACAAGCAGTCAAACGAAGCAATTTTCGAGTGGCTATAAGCGATTAACTTGCTTGTCTAATTGGAAGTTCAAAATGAGCCCGGCGCGCCAGTCTTTCTTGGCGAGCGGCTTCTATGAACGGGTGAATCGTCGTTTTGGTTGGGATTGGGCCGTAAGCTTGCTTGGCCTTTGACACAAATAGCAATTGCGGGGCAAACCGCCTGCGTGTCTGTTGCGGACAGGCTGGATGATGAAGAACGGGATGACGATGACGGACGAACAGTGGGGCCAGCTGCAAGACAATCTTCTTAAGGCAGTGGGAAAGAACAATTTTACCAGCTGGATTGAGCCTCTTGAGTTCGACAGTCTCTCAAACGGCCTCGCAACAATCGCCGTTCCGACGACGTTCCTTGGCAACTACGTAAAGCAAAATTTCGGTGATCAGATTCTCTATCAAATGATGGGGATGGGCCTTGATGTTGCGCGTGTGCGCTTCATGGTTCCTGCTGGAAACAAGGCGCCGAAGGCCGTGAACGGCGCGCAGGCTCCGGCACCCGCAAATATGCCAGTGACAAGCGAAGCGCCTGTGCGTGACGAGATCATCGCCTCGGCGCCGCTTGATCCGAAGTTCTCTTTTGACAGTTTCGTTGTCGGCAAGCCGAATGAACTGGCCCACGCCGCCGCGCGCCGTGTGGCTGAAGGCGGCCCTGTGACATTCAACCCGCTGTTTCTCTACGGCGGTGTCGGGCTGGGGAAGACCCACCTGATGCATGCCATTGCTTGGGAGTTGCAAACATCTCAGCCCGAACTGAACGTGGTTTATCTGTCGGCGGAACAGTTCATGTATCGCTTTGTTCAAGCGCTGCGCGACCGCAAGATGATGGACTTTAAGCAACTGTTCCGCTCGGTTGATGTTCTGATGGTTGATGACGTTCAGTTCATCGCCGGAAAAGACAGCACGCAGGAAGAGTTCTTCCATACTTTCAACGCGTTGGTTGACCAGAACAAGCAGATCATCATTTCAGCAGATCGCGCCCCTGGTGAGATCAAGGGCCTCGAAGAGCGGATCATCAGCCGCCTGCAATGTGGCCTCGTCGTTGATTTGCACCCTACAGATTACGAGCTGCGCCTTGGCGTGTTGCAGAGCAAAGTCGAAGTGCAGCGCGCGCAATATCCAACGCTTGAGCTTGATGACGGCGTGCTGGAGTTTCTTGCGCACCGTATCAGCACAAACGTGCGGGTGCTGGAAGGCGCTTTGACACGCCTGTTCGCTTTTGCGTCGCTTGTCGGCCATCCGATCACGCTTGAGCTGGCGCAAGACTGCCTCGCTGATGTGCTGCGCGCCTCGGAGCGCAAAATCTCGGTTGAGGAAATTCAACGCCAAGTGTCTGACCACTTCAACATCCGCCTGTCTGATATGATTGGTCCGAAGCGGGTGCGAAATTTTGCCCGCCCGCGTCAGATCGCGATGTATTTGTGCAAGCAACTCACCAGTCGCAGCCTACCTGAAATTGGCCGCCGCTTTGGCGGGCGTGACCACACCACAGTCATGCACGGTGTGAAGCGGATCGAGGAGTTGCGCGTTCAGGACGGACAGATCGCGGAAGACCTCGAAATTCTGCGCAGGATGCTTGAAGCCTAACGCTTTTTGCCGCTTGACCCTCGCCTTGATCCGTCGGACAACTCAAGAAAGAGCTTGAGTTGACAAGGGAATGGAGTAACTTGCTCATCCCGCAGCACAGAGGATAATCGGCATGAAAATCAGCATTGAACGGGCAGCTTTGCTTAAAGCCGTTTCGCAGGCTCAGTCAGTTGTTGAGCGCCGAAACACGATCCCGATTTTGGCAAACGTGCTGATGGAAGCCGAGGGCAACAACCTGCGCTTTCGCGCGACAGACCTTGATATCGAAGTCGTCGACCGCGCTGATGCGATGGTCGAGCGCGCGGGCGCCACAACGGTTTCAGCTGTGATGCTGCACGAGATCGTGCGCAAACTGCCCGATGGCGCGCTTGTCACCCTGTCCGATGATGGCGCCGCTGGCCGTTTGACCGTAGAAGCAGGCCGCTCGAATTTCTCACTGGCGACATTGCCCAAGGAAGACTTTCCTGTGATGGCGACGTCTGAATACACGTCGAACTTTTCGGCACCCGCCGCAATGCTGCGCCGTCTGTTTGACAAGTCCAAGTTCGCGATCTCGACGGAAGAAACACGCTACTACCTCAACGGTGTTTACATGCATGTGTCTGAGGCAGACGGCGGCAAGGTGTTGCGTTGCGTGGCCACCGACGGCCACCGTCTTGCGCGCATCGACGCTGACTTGCCGCAGGGCGCGGCAGATATGCCCGGCGTTATCGTGCCGCGTAAGACAGTTGGCGAGCTGCGCAAGCTGCTAGACGATGACGAGGCAGAAATCGCGGTATCCGTCTCCGAAACCAAGATCCGCTTTGCGACGCCGGATATCACGCTGACCTCAAAGGTGATCGACGGAACGTTTCCCGACTACACCCGCGTTATTCCGCAGGGCAACACGCGCAAGCTTGAGGTTGACGCTGCCGAATTTGCTAAAGCGGTTGACCGCGTTGCGACAGTCTCGTCCGAGCGTTCACGCGCGGTGAAGCTGACGCTTGGCGAGGACAAACTGGTGCTCTCTGTGAATGCGCCTGACAGCGGTGCTGCTGAAGAAGAGCTTGCCGTGGCCTATGGCGACGAGCGGCTTGAAATTGGATTTAACGCCAAATACTTGCTCGAAATCGCCAGTCAGGTTGATCGCGAGAATGCTGTGTTCATGTTCAATTCGTCAGGTGATCCGACGTTGATGCGCGAAGGCAATGATACTTCGGCAGTTTACGTTGTCATGCCGATGCGTGTTTGAGGGCTTTCGCCTTAGGGGGTGAGCAACATGTCTGAGTTAGCCCTCACCCACCTCAAGCTGTCGCATTTTCGCTCTCATCATACAGCGGATATCAACGTTGATGCGCGTCCCGTGGCTATCTACGGGCCTAATGGTGCGGGTAAAACCAACATTCTGGAAGCTGTTTCGCTGTTCTCGCCTGGGCGCGGCCTTAGGCGTGCGTCTGCAAAAGACATGGCGCGCAGGCCAGAGTCTATAGGCTGGAAGCTTACGGGAGTTTTGAACAGCCAAGAACGCCTTCACGAAGTGGAAACCCAGTCAACCGAGGGAGCGGCGCGCTCTGTCAAGATTGATGGCAAACCAGCCCCGCAGGTTGCTTTGGCCAGGCTTGCGCGCATGGTATGGCTGGTGCCGTCGATGGACAGGTTGTGGATAGAGGGGGCGGATGGGCGCCGCCGTTTTCTCGACAGAACGACACTTAGCTTTTATCCTGAGCATTCAGACCTCTCGCTTGACTATGAGAAGGCCATGCGTGAGCGCAACAGGCTGCTCAAGGCCGAAGTGCGCGACACCCATTGGTATGCCGCACTTGAGGCGCAAATGGCAAAAAGCGGCGCGCGTATTCATGCCAATCGCGTGGTTGCATTGCAACGGTTGGAAGAGGCGCAAGCTTCGTCTGAAACAGCCTTTCCGACGGCCTCCCTTGAGCTGATGCAAAGCGAGGGAGAGATGCCCCCGTCGGAGAGTGATCTTGCGGATGCTCTGTCAGAAAGCCGCTTTCGGGATATGGCCGCTGGCCGCACGCTTGTGGGCCCGCACCGGACAGACATGTATGGGGTGTTCACAGCCAAAGGTGTCCCCGCGAAAGACTGCTCGACAGGCGAGCAAAAGGCGCTGCTGATCTCGCTGATCTTGGCCAATGCCCGCGCCCTCAAAGAGGAGTTGGGTGAATCTCCGATTGTGTTGCTCGACGAAGTTGCCGCGCATTTAGACGCTGATCGCCGCGCGGCGCTCTACGACGAGATATGTTCGCTTGGTGCACAGGCATGGATGACGGGAACCGGGCCCGAGCTTTTTGAGGAGTTGGGTGAACGAGCGCAAAGGCTTTTTGTCAATGAGCGTGAAGGTGTTTCTGGCATTGAGCGCCCAAGTGATTAACGCTCTCGCAAGTGCGTTCTAATCTCGGGCTTGCTTAAGGGGCTGTTCTTGGCCACTTTAAGGCCATGAACATGAGCTTTCCTCCAACCGCTTCCAGCGCGTACTCATCTGGGCAAACGGCCTTTCACCGCACCGAGCTCGCGGTGATATTGTCGCTTTACGGGCGTATGGTTGCCGCAGGTGAGTGGCGCGACTACGGCATATCCTGCCTGAAGGATTATGCTGTGTTTTCCATTTTTCGCCGCACTGCTGAAAACCCTCTCTACCGGATCGAAAAGCACCCGAAGTTGCGCAACCGTCAAGGCATGTATTCAGTTGTCGGGATGGATGGGAAAATCCTCAAACGCGGGCACGAGCTTAAGCCAGTGCTCCGCGTTCTAGAACGCAAACTCATTCGCGCTGTTAAGGACTAAGCGCCTTAGAAGTCAAGGTTCTCTACGTTCAGAGCGTTCTGCTGGATAAACTCGCGGCGTGGCTCGACGACATCCCCCATGAGTTTTGTGAACAGATCATCAGCCTCGGCCATGTCCTCGATTTTGACTTGCAGGAAGGTGCGTGCATCCGGATCAAGCGTGGTTTCCCAAAGCTGTTCTGGGTTCATCTCACCAAGGCCTTTGTAGCGTTGCAAGGAAAGACCGCGCTCGCCCTCTTCCAGGATCGCTTTGAGCAGGTCTAGCGGGCCGTAGATCATCTGCGTGCGCTCTTTGCGCTCGAGTTTGGCAGGTGCGCCGTAGATTTCCTGCAAGCTCTCGGTGAATGTGCCCGATTTGCGGGCCTCACCGCCGCGCAGCATTGGCCCGTCCAGCGTTCGAACTTCCTCAACGCCGCGCAAAATCCGCGCGAGTTTGATGCCGTGATCCTGTGTGATGCGCCCCTGCCAGCCCTGTTCGTATTCCAGCGCAATAAGGTTAAGACGTGCTGCGACTTTGTCGGCCACGCCCTGTAAGTCCTGATCAACCGCTCCGGGCACAAAGGCGCCTGCGATCGCTGCTTGCTCAAGAATGTGGCGCGGGTAATGGGTTGGGAAGGCCTCAAGGACACGGCGCAACTGGCGCGCTTCGTCGACCACGCGGACAAGGTCTTGGCCCGCCACTTCTGCACCGCCGCCAAGGATAAGCCGTGCACCATCAACGCCTTGATTGACAAGGTAATCGTCAAGGGCGGACTGATCTTTGAGATAAACCTCAGACTTGCCACGCGCTACTTTGTAGAGCGGCGGCTGGGCGATGTAGAGATATCCGCCTTCGATAAGCTCGGGCATCTGGCGGTAAAAGAACGTGAGCAAAAGCGTACGGATATGCGCGCCGTCAACGTCGGCGTCTGTCATCAGGACGATCTTGTGATAGCGCAGTTTTGAAATATCAAACTCGTCGCGGCCAATGCCCGTGCCCAAGGCCATAACGAGGTTGCCGATCTCCTGGCTGCCCAGCATGCGGTCAAACCGAGCGCGTTCGACGTTGAGAATCTTGCCTTTCAGCGGGAGGATCGCCTGTGTTGCGCGGTCACGCCCCGTCTGGGCAGAGCCTCCAGCAGAGTCGCCTTCCACGATGTAGAGTTCGGTTTTGCTCGGGTCTTTCTCCGAGCAATCCTTGAGTTTCCCAGCGAGAAAGTTGACGTCCATCGCCGTTTTGCGACGTGTCAGTTCGCGCGCTTTGCGTGCGGCCTCGCGGGCCATGGCCGCTTCAACGATTTTGCCAACAATGACTTTGGCGTGGTGGGGGTTTTCTTCAAACCATTCCGCGAGCTTCTCGTTGACCAGCCCTTCAACGGCGGGCCTCACTTCCGAGCTGACAAGCTTGTCTTTTGTCTGGCTGGAGAATTTTGGATCAGGCACTTTGACCGATAGCACGCAGGTAAGCCCTTCGCGTGCGTCGTCACCGGTGAAGCTGATTTTTTCTTTCTTCGCAATGCCCGAGCTCTGCGCATAGTTGTTGATCGTCCGCGTCAGTGCGCCACGGAAGCCAGCTATGTGCGTGCCGCCGTCGCGTTGCGGAATGTTGTTGGTAAAGGGCAGCACATTCTCATGGTAGCTATCGTTCCACCACATTGCGACTTCGACAACGATTTCGTCACGCTCACCAACGAAGAAGATCGGCTCTTCCATGATCGAGGTTTTCGAGCGGTCGAGATACTTTACAAACTCGGCGACACCACCTTCGTAGAAAAGCTCGGAGCGCAGGTGTTCGGTTGGGCGCTCATCTGTCAGAATGATGCGCACGCCAGAGTTTAAGAAAGCCAGTTCGCGAAGCCGCTTTTCGAGCGTTTCAAACGAGTATTCCAAGTTTGAGAAGGTCTCCGTCGACGCCAAGAAGCGCACTTCAGTACCTGTTCTGTCTCCGCACTCTCCAACGACTTTCAGGTGTTCGACAGTGTCACCGTGAGAGAACTTTGCGACATGCTCTTTGCCGTCGCGCCAGATCCGCAAATCAAGTTCGACAGACAGGGCGTTAACAACGGAAACGCCAACGCCGTGGAGGCCGCCCGACACTTTGTAAGAGTTGCTGTCAAATTTACCACCAGCGTGGAGCTGTGTCATGATGACTTCGGCAGCTGAAACGCCTTCTTCTTCGTGAATCCCCACGGGGATGCCGCGCCCGTTATCGCTGACGGAAACCGATGAATCCGGATGGATTGTAACCGTCACAGCGTCCGCATGGCCCGCCAAAGCCTCGTCGATTCCGTTGTCGACAACCTCATAGACCATATGGTGCAAGCCAGAGCCATCATCGGTGTCGCCGATATACATTCCTGGACGTTTGCGGACCGCCTCTAACCCTTTGAGAACTTTGATGGAATCAGCGCCATACTCTTCGGGTTTTTGCTCGTTATCTGACATTCGCTCGCTTCCTTTGCGGATTTGAGATTTTATACGATTTATGGGCGGCATTGTCACGCCTAACCACCAAAAATTGCTGTTATTGAAGGCAGTCTGGATTCCTTGCAATCAAGGCTTTGGGGGGGGGGCGTTTTGTCTCTCGTTTTGCGCTGAGGATCGCACCGATGGCCGCAGTGGGCTGTCACTCATATTGCTCGGGACTCAGGCCCAAAATCTCTGCAAAAGCGCGGCGACCAAGGGCAGTGACCCCGAGGAAACGCGCGTCGTAGTGGGGGCGGGTGAGCCAACCCTGCTCGAGCGCGTTGTTCAGTAGGGCTGTGCCCATTGGGCCCGCGATGTGGTATTTGCGCTCAGACCAATCAAGGCAGCACTTGGCGAAGGGCTTTTTCGCGGGGCTCTTCGGCAGGGTGACCCCGAGCTTACCCCAAGTGGGAGAGGGCTGCGGGGCAAAGTGGCCGTCTACTTCTGATATCATTTTCTTTCTCGTCAGCGTTTGCGTTATTTCGATCGCAAGCCGACCGGCGAGGTGGTTATAGCAAGATCGTGCCCGCCGAAGCTCGGGCGGGGTGCGCGCAGAGAGCGGATTGGACGCCAGCGTCGAGAGCATTTCAAGGGCGGTGGCAACCTCTTCGGAAGCGATCCGGTGATAGGTGTGACGGCCGGACTTGAGCCGCGTGATGAGGCCTGCATATTCAAGACGGTCAAGGTGTGCCGTTGCGGTTTGCGGCGTGATCTCGGCGTGGCTGGCGAGCTCTTTGTTGGTGAAAGCGCGGCCATCCATCAAAGCGTTGAGCATCCGGGCGCGAGAAGGGTGCGCGAGGGCGTCACCGAGAATATCGAGGCGGTCTGTTTCCATAGAGGGAGACTAGGCCCAGGGTGTAGCCGTGGGAAGCAATATTGCTTCGTTCACGGGCGAAGGCATTTCGGATTGCTTGCGCAATCCGACCAACTGGGGGACTAGTCCCCAAGACCCCCTAGGATATTTGGGAAAAGAAGAAGGTGTTTAGAGCGGTTCAATGTCGCCTTGAGCGCGGTGATTGTGAAAGTTGGTTTCGAACGCAGCAAAGGTATCAGAGGCGATCGCTTGACGCATTTCTTCCATCAGGTTTTGGTAGTAGTGAAGGTTGTGCCAGGTCAGTAGCATAGAGCTGATGATTTCCTGACTGCGAAACACGTGGTGTAGGTATGCGCGCGAGTAATTGCGGCATGTCGGGCAGGTACAGCTTTCGTCAAGCGGGCGCGGATCATCTTGGTGGCGCGCGTTTTTGATGTTGAGCTGGCCAAGGCGCGTGAAGATTTGGCCCGTGCGTCCCGAGCGAGAAGGTAAGACGCAGTCCATCATGTCGATGCCGCGCGCAACGGCGCCGACGATATCGTCGGGCTTGCCTACCCCCATGAGGTAGCGTGGCTTGCCTGTTGGTAGCTGATCGGGCGCGAAGTCGAGCACATCGAACATGGCCTTCTGGCCTTCACCCACCGCAAGGCCGCCGACGGCATAGCCTTCAAAACCGATGTCTTTGAGTGCTTCTGCAGATTGGCTGCGTAAGTCTTCCTCGAGACCACCTTGCTGGATTCCAAAGAGAGCGTAGCCTGGCCTGTCGCCAAATGCGTCGCGCGAGCGTTTGGCCCAACGCATCGACATTTCCATCGACTTGGCGATGGTGTCGCGATCCGCAGGCAGGGCCGGGCACTCGTCAAAGCACATCACAATGTCAGAGCCGAGCAGGCGCTGGATTTCCATACTGCGCTCGGGGGAAAGCATGTGTTTGGAGCCATCGATGTGGCTTTTGAAGGTGACGCCTCCTTCGGTGAGCCTGCGAAGGCTTGAGAGCGACATAACTTGAAACCCGCCTGAATCCGTTAGGATCGGGCGCTCCCAGTTCATGAATTTGTGCAGCCCGCCAAGTTTGGCTATGCGCTCGGCTGTGGGCCTCAGCATCAGATGGTAGGTGTTGCCCAGCAGGATGTCAGCGCCAGTTTTGCGCACACTTTCGGGCATCATTGCTTTCACCGTGGCAGCGGTGCCGACAGGCATGAAGGCGGGTGTGCGTATATCCCCACGTGGCGTGGAGATTACGCCTGCGCGGGCTTTTCCTGATGTGGCGTTGAGCGAAAATGAGAAGGCTTTTGTCATGGTATTGCTCTTGGCCTAAACACGCGCGTTTGCCAAGAGGGAAGCCTTCTTCACGTAAGTTTCATTTGCCCGACGCGCCCAGTTGTGGCGTAGTGAGCCCCAGCATTCAGGGAGATGAACATGAAAAAACTCGTAGCTGCAATGGCGATTGGAGCAGTTTTCACCGGCGCTGCTTTTGCCCATGAAGATGTGAAGAACCAGGCCGTTAAGGCGCGTATGGAACTGATGGGTAAGGTCAAAGATGCAACGGGCACGCTTGGCGGGATGGCTAAAGGCGAAATGGCCTTTGACGAGGTAAAAGCCACCGCAGCAAAGGATGCTCTAGTTGAGCACGCAGCGGCTATCCCTGCAGCGTTTGAGGCCAGAGAGACTGATCCAAAGTCAACCGCTTTGCCGGCAATCTGGGAAAATTGGAATGACTTCGTTTTGAAAGCGGGGGCTATGGAAAAAGCAGCTGGCGAGCTCGACACCAGTGCGCAAGAATGGCTTGGTGCGGGAATGGGTAGCCTCGGAGGAAGCTGCGCTGGCTGCCACAAAATCTACCGCGTTAAGAAGTAACGCCGCGCGCGCTAAGCTTGCCGAAGCTCTTGAGAGCCTCAGCCACAGTTCAGTGAAGTGATCTTGCCTGATGTGTCTGTGTTTACGTTGAGCCGAGCCGGATTGTGATCCATTGTCACCGCTGTGTCTGGTGAGATGATGCGCACCGAAGAGCGCGTTCCAAAGTCTACGTCAGTTGCAGTCATACCAACGACAAACGCAAGTTCGGTCGCACCGCAAGCGTCTGCAGCGGGCGGGGTAGGCCCGGGGATATCAGGTTTTGCAATGTCGCTTAGCTGACAAGATGACAGAGCTACGACGGTGGCGGCGCTAGCTACGAAACTTCTAAAGTGCACAATGAACTCCCCTAATCCCAAGGGTGTTCTAACGCTTCATGGCTTGTCTAGTTAAGGGGAGTGATCGTGCAGCGCTCCCCGTAAACGCGCAAATGGGTTTGCAATGTTCCTGCGATTGCCGCAAACCTTGGGGAAGTTTTATAGGAGGATGATCCCATGCGGACACGCGCAGCAGTTGCTCTTGAGGCCGGAAAGCCACTTGAAATTATGGAAGTAAACCTTGAAGGGCCTAAGGCCGGCGAGGTGTTGATCGAAGTGAAGGCGACGGGCATTTGCCACACCGATGAATTCACCCGCTCAGGCGACGACCCTGAGGGCTTGTTCCCCAGCATTCTTGGCCACGAAGGCGCGGGTATCGTTTTGGAGGTCGGCGAAGGTGTGACAACGTTAGTTCCAGGGGATCACGTGATCCCGTTATACACACCAGAATGTCGCCAATGCCATGCCTGCCTTTCGGGCAAGACGAACCTCTGCACAGCCATCCGCGGCACGCAAGGTCAGGGCCTGATGCCCGACGGAACCACAAGGTTCTCCATGCTCGATGGCACGCCGATCTTTCACTACATGGGTTGCTCGACGTTTGCCAACCATACGGTCATGCCCGAAATCGCACTGGCAAAAGTGCGCAAAGACGCGCCATTCGAAAGCATCTGCTACATTGGTTGCGGCGTTACAACGGGCATTGGCGCGGTCATCAATACGGCAGGCGTCGAGATCGGCTCAACAGCGGCTGTCTTCGGGCTGGGCGGCATTGGCCTTAACGTGATTCAAGGCCTGCGCATGGCCGGGGCTGATAAGATCATCGGGGTTGACCTGAACGACGACAAAGCCGAGATGGCGCGCAAGTTTGGCATGACAGACTTTGTAAACCCTTCCAAAATCAGTGGAACTGTCACCGAAGCAATCATCGAATTGACCAAGACAGAGCAAGACGCGTTTGGCGGTGTTGACTACAGTTTTGATGCAACGGGCAATGTCAACGTAATGCGTGACGCTCTTGAGTGTTCGCACCGCGGCTGGGGCGTTTCCGTAATTATCGGAGTAGCCCCAGCGGGTGCGGAAATCAGCACACGCCCCTTTCAGCTCGTCACAGGCCGCGTCTGGAAAGGCACAGCTTTTGGCGGTGCAAAAGGGCGCACTGATGTGCCCAAGATGGTTGACTGGTATATGGATGGGAAGATCGAGATCGACAGCATGATCACCCACAAACTTAGCCTTGATGAGATCAACAAGGGCTTTGACTTGATGCACGAAGGCAAGTCAATCAGGGCTGTAGTAGAGTTCTGATCTTTATGAAGGAATGCCAAAGAGGGCTGGAGCTATACTTCAGCCCTTTTGCGTTTCGCTCTTCTCTTCGTCGGTTTCCTCGCCGAGGATAGAAGGTGCCTCGGGCTTGATGAGGGCGCGGGCAAACTCAAGGACGATTGCGATAAAGACACCGATGCTGACAAGCGCATAGAACATCGTGAAGATACGTGCCGCCGGAGAGCTGGGGGTAAGGTCGTCATAGCTGATGGTAAGCGCTGTCATGACGCTGAAGAACAGGCTGTCGAGCCAACTCCAACCTTCGACTGAGTGATAAAAAAGTGTACCCGAAAGCAAGATCAGGAGTGCGAGGCCCAGCGTAGAGCGGAAGACTGGGTTGCTCCAAGAGCGGTAAATGGCTGTAAAGAAACGCGCGAGAGTTAGGCCGAAAGAGAGCATTATGAATCCCTGAACTGATATGCAAGCAGCTTAGATGGGCATGGTGCATTGCTCAAACGAATTGTTGCAGCTCAAACATCCCAAACCACACGAAACCCCTGATGGGTTGTCGTGCTGTCGGGCGAGTTGCCCGAGCGCGCAGCGATGCGGTAGCGGTAGCAATAGCTCGCATGGCATAAGAACGATCCGCCCTTTGAAAGCTTGTAGCCCCGCACTTCCGACAACCTCGCTTTCACATGCTTCTTCAGAGACTTGATTTTGAAGGGCTCGGACGTCCATTCCCAGACATTGCCAACCATATTGTAAAGCCCATAACCGTTTGGTTGAAACGCGTCGGCGGGGGCGGTACTTGCGTAACCGTCGGCACAGGTGTTGGCTTGGGGGAAATCGCCTTGCCAGATATTACAGGGCAGAAAGTTGTCTTCATCGGGCTCATAATTGCCCCATGGAAAGCGCACGTCACCCAGGCCTCCGCGGGCGGCGTGCTCCCATTCCGCTTCTGTCGGTAAGCGCCCGCCAACCCATGCCGCGTAAGCCTGCGCGTCATTCCAGGAAATGTGTACAGCAGGGTGATCTACGTGCCAGACCTCGCTTTGGGTGTCAGGCCCTGTGATGTCGCGCCAGTTTGCGCCTTCGACTTTACGCCACCATTGCAGAGCCGCGACGGCTTGGGTTTCGGAGATGCGGTCAGAGACATGCGCCCAAAACACAAACGACCACCTGAGGCGCTCGGCCTCGGTTACAAACCCTGTCGCCTCCACGAAGGAAGCGAATTCGGCGTTGGTAACTGTTGTGCTGCCCATTAGAAAAGGCTTCACAGTTGTTTTGCGCAGCGGGTCTTCCCCATCATCAGGGATCTCCGGGCGGGCTGTGCCGCGCAAGCTTTGACCACCTGGGATGCTGACTGCGGAGGCGGGTACTTTGCGTACGCCTTCGACTATCGGTTGAGGCGTGCTGCCCTTTACCGTGCTTGGCGGTGTGCAGCAGGAGGGCTTCATGCGGCTTTGATGCTCAGGCCGTACTCGGCGCAACAGGCAAAGAGCGCCTCATACATCGCGGCATAGTCAGCGTGGTCTTCTCCCAAATTGCTTGTTTGCCAAGGGTCTTCCTCAAGGTCGTAAAACTGCGTGCTGCCGTCGTCATAACGGATCAGGCGATACCTGCCTTTGCGGATCGCGGCGTTGTTGTGGTGAAATGTCGGAACGGCGCGCTCAGGGTCTGAGTCTCCGCTCAAATAGGGGCGCAGAGAGCGGCCGACGCAGCCTTCTTGAGGGGGCAATCCCGCATAGTCGAGCAAAGTTGCACCAATGTCGAGCAGCGCGACAGGGTCGCTTACCTCGTCACCCTGTTCAAGTGCAGGATCATACACAACAAGCGGCACATTGGCGACTTGCTCCCAGAGGGTTGTTTTGCGAAAGCGGTTACGCTCGCCCAAGTGAAAGCCATGGTCGGCAACAAAGACAACGACAGTGTTGTCCGCATGCTTTGAGGCATTGAAAGCCTCCCAGAAACGGCCCAGCTGATAGTCAAGGTGGCTCACGGCCGAGAGGTAATTGCGCACGCTCTTGCGCCAGAAGTTGAGTTTGGTGTTGTCCATTGTTTCGTGCATGTGCTCATCCGCATAGGCGTTCCTGTCAAAGCCCTTGGCCCAATCGGCAGGTTGGTTGATGTCTTTGAATGGGTAGAGTTGCTTGAAGCGCAGCGGGGTTATGAACGGCCCATGCGGGCTGAAAAACCCAACCTCACGGTAGAAGGGCGCGTCGTCGTCATAAGTCTTGAGAAACTCTATCGCCGAGTTCGCGGATTGGGCATCGTAGAGTTCGTTATCGTCGGCCTCGTCGGTGAGAGCATATCCCCCGCGCCAACCTCCAAGCTTCACGTGCGGTAGCTTGGGTGGCAGTTTTCCGATAATTCCGAGCTTCTTGGGTGCGTCAGAATAGAGCACTTCATATACTGGCTTGGGCAGCGGTTTGTAACCGTGATGCACCTTGCCGCCGGAGGAGCAAAAGTAGCCTTTCTGTTTCAGCAGGTAAGGCCACATGTCGCGAGGTTCTATTTTGTCATAAAACTTGGTCGCGTTTTCAAAGCACCCTGACTGATGTGGTGTTTTGCCCGACATGAAGCTGGCCCGTGACGGGCCGCAGACGGGCGACTGGCAATAGGCGGATTTGAATGTGGTTGAATGCCTGCGAATGTGATCAAGGTTGGGTGTTTGAAGCGTGACGCCAAAAACGTCTCGGTAGTTCCAAAAAGCGACAGCATCATCGAAGCTGACGAGAATGACGTTTTTTGGCTTTTGGCTCACGATAACGCACCGAGTTTGATGTTTTTGCATAATTTCAGAGCTCTAAGCTAAATTTGCGCCGCAATTAGGAGTTATACAGCGCGCAACTGGCCGAACAAGGCGCACTCGGCGCTTTCTTTTTACAGGCCTTTTTGCAACACTCGGCGCAAACTCTGTTAGAGGCTAATGTAAATCACATTAACACTGCCCATATCAATTGGGTATTACACGAAATAGGAGAAAAAATGGCGAATTTTGATGCTCAGGTGCGTGAAAGCGCAGCGCAGGTTGAAGAGGCGCAAGCCAAGATTGCAGAACTCACGAGCCGGATTGAAACCGCACGCACCAAGATGGCCACGGGCGAGGACGCCTCGATTGACATCGAAAACGCAACGCTTGATGAAGTGCACGCGCACACTGATTTGATGAACGCAAACATCGCAGAGCTCATCATGGGGCTTGATGATGTGACCAGCGCCTTTAGTCAGGATTTTGAGCAGCTGCGCTCCAAAACTGGTTGGGAAAGCTTTGTTGGCATTTTCTCAAGCGCGAAAGCCGAAAGCATGCGCGGTGAACGGATCAAGACCGCAAGCATCGACGACAAGTTGCAAGATCTGATCTCGAAATCAGACATCATCACACGTCTGTTGCAAGGCCAGCTGGAAACGCTTGAAGTGCAAAAGACCCGCGTGTCTGACAACCTTACCGGCACGCTGGATGAGCGCGAGTTTACAGTAGGCGAGCTTGAGGCTTTGAAATCCGAGATTTTGGGGATGGATCCGAAGATCATCGAGATAGAGAACAAGATCGCCAATGAGCAAGACGCGGCCAAGCGCACCAAGCTTGAAACGCAGTTGGCTGACTTGAACAGCAAATACAACGAAATGGTGCAGCAAGAGCAAGTGAAGCTGGCCAAGAGCCAGACTTTGGAGCGCTATATCGAGAAGGGCAAAACCTGGATCGACAGCCTGCAGAACCAAGCGGCAACGCAGATGGTTCTGATCAACAAACTGGAGACAGACACCAAGCAGCGCGTTGTGCTGTATGACGCTTTGACCAAGTCGTTGAAGACAGCGCAACAGCAAGATGTTGCGCACCGGATCAACGAGATCGGCGTTGAAACAGACAAGGAAGCGCAGGCTTCTATGGCCGCGATCGGCACCGCCACAAACCAGCGCATGGCTGATATGATGGAAGCCCACGAAGACCACATGGTCTTTGCGCGCGAGGTGCTTGAAGCCAAGGCCAAAGCCGACGAGCGTTTTGCCCGCCGCTTTGAGAAGATCGTCGAGAAACACGACAGCAACGCTTACGGGGGCTGATGTGAGCAAGCCGAACAGCCACTGGCATACGGCCAATATGGTACTGGCAGCATTTAGCGTGCTGGTCATGTGCGCGGGTTTTTACCTCGCTGATCAAGAGCTGAAAGCTATCGGTGGTGGTGGTGCTTTGGCCTGTCTTTTTTGGTGGGGTTTCCGGCAAGACGACTTGGAGCCTCATATAGATATTGGCTGGGACGATGATGACTAAAGTAGATGCGCGCGCGTCGTTCGCGCTTCTGTCCTTGCGTAGGAAATTGCTGCAATGAGGAGGCTCTGGGTTGGTTTCGCAGCACTTTGCATCGCGGTTGTGTCGGTTCTAAGCCTTGGCGATTTGTTCGGGCTTAGTGCATGGACGTGGTTTGACGGATTGGGCTTTGGAGCCATTCCCAAGGGCCTCGGCCTGATCGCGTTTTGCGCTCTGGGTGGGTTGGCGTATTTGATGGATAAGAAACGAGATGAGTAACCCTGATGAGTGACCCATTGGACAGCCCTGTAGACCGCCGCGATGACATTACCCAAGATCGCGACCATGTGGGGCTGAAGGATACGTTTGCGAGCCGTCGATATTTTCGCAAATTCGAGGGCATCACCCAGCACTTGGCACGAGTTGCCGCCGTGATGCAGGGTGAGGGGCGGCTGGCTTCGCGTGATGTTGAAATCCTGACGCGCTATATCGCACAGATGAGTTTCACTTTCAAAGCGCTGAGCATGAAATATCTCATGGTCGGGCGCGGCTCACGGATTGGTGCAGCGCTCAGTATGGATCGTGTTGAGAGTGGCTTTCCGGTGTTTAGCGAGCTGATGTTGATGGCGAATGACGCCCAGCAAGCCGCGCGTCATTTGGAGAATATGCCCTCAGCGGCCGCGCTTAAAGACGAAATGGTGCGAAAGCTTGTCGGAGACCGTGAAGTGCCAACAAAGCTCCAGTATGCGCTGAGCCAGCGGCTCTATTATGAGGAGTTGCTCAAGGGCGAACTCTTTTGGGCGCGAAACGATCCGCGTGCAGAATGGGGGGGTGACTTGGGTGAGCGGCGGCGCAGCTATACGCTGCACTGGGCGGTTTACGACAGCCAGATCAACCTGCCGACAGTTTATATCATGGAGGTGGAAGATAGCGGCCGCACTGCTTTGCCAAAAGACCAACGCCGCTGGCCCGAAGTGCAGGCACATCTAATGGGGCAGTCTATGGATGGGCTAAAGCTGTTGACCATGGGCAAGGCTTTTGACGAAGACTTCGATGACCTTCATCCGAAGCGTATCAGGCGTTTTCATATCGGCCCAATGTATTCATCGGCATTTACTCTGCAAACGGGGCCTATGCGCGACGTGTTGCGCGAGGCGAAGTCGCCGGAAGGTCAGGACTGGGCGCTGGCCTGGACGATTGAAGAGCTGGAAAGCGAACGCGTAACAGAGGCGCGTTCGGGCTGGTTTGGCACGGTAGAGCGAGAGGTGTTTGCACTTGATCCTTTCGCAGGGCGAGGGGCTGACACGGGTGCCACGCGGATGGAACGGGCTATTATCATGCCACAACGGCCTTTTGCTGTTTTGGAGGAAAAGCAACCGACAGGTTTTGCGCAGGTGCGTAAGTTTGTGGTGAGCGACCGAGGTCGCGTGCTGAGTGTTTGAACGACGTGTTTGAGTATTTTTATCAAGAAAAGCAATAGGTGGTTTATGAGCCAGACAAGTGATCAGATGGAGCTACGCGAGCAGGATATTACCAAGCAGTATGCCCGTGCCGTGGCGATGCTCGAGGGGTTTGACCATACGCCGAGGATCGGCAAGGGCGTGACTGATGCGCCTGCCGAAAAGTCTTCCGGATTAGGCACAAGGCGGCGGTTTCGCAGCACGACACCGGGGCTTGTAACGCGGAGCACGGCGCGGCCTGAGGGCGTGCAGCTCTTGACGCGGATCGAGGGCGCGGACGGGGACGACCCGTTGGTTAGCACTCAGCAGGCGGGGGTAATGCAAAGCCTGAGGCGGGCGATCGCGATCGCGCTGGCTGTAGCCGAAAACTATGCAGAAGCGACGCCTTTGGCCGACCTAAAGCGCGCCAATCTTGAAGGGGGTGTTCCGCGGGGCAAGGCCGAGGAGTTTTCGGAGCTGTTGAGCGCTGAGGCGTTGGTAACGTCCTATGTATTCGGCAGCGCGACTGCGTATTTGCTGAGCGGGATGGGCGGCGATGTGACTGTCGAGGTGGGCGAAGTTGACGAGGTGCTGACAGAGAGCGGGCAGATGGCGCTTTACGGCGCGCTTTGGGAGCTTGACCAAGACATCGCGGCGCATGCCTCTGACGATGCGCGACTG
Source organism: uncultured Lentibacter sp. (assembly GCA_947497495.1). GTDB lineage: Bacteria > Pseudomonadota > Alphaproteobacteria > Rhodobacterales > Rhodobacteraceae > Lentibacter. The sequence continues at coordinate 496,825 of CANMGT010000001.1, read as the reverse complement.
GTGGCCACGGTTGCGGCCTTTGCAGAGCAGTTGATGGAGAAGGTGACGTTGCGGGCGCAGACGGCCACGCGGCTTGAGGCCTTTGTGGGCGCGAGCTGGCGGGTTGAGGCCGATGACTTCAGCGTGCAGGGCTTCACGCCTGCGCTCAAGTCAAAGAGCACCAAGCTGACGATGACGTTCAAGAAACCGAACGAAGTTGTGGGCAACCATATCGCGAAATATCAGGCGTTGCGGCTGAGCAAAATGCTGATGGCCTATGACTTTGAGAAGCGGCTCAACCCGTTTGCCGACTTGGGCGGGTTTATCTTTACCTTCATGGGCGACGGCAAGCCTGGCACGGGGAAAACCACGCTTATCCAGATGATGGCGGGCTTGCTCAATGACTATTGTCAGGTGGCGGGATATCCGTTCCGCTACCAGAACCTTTCGACTGATAATATTGATAGCTATCAGGGTAAGTCGGGGCAGAACGCGAAGGCGTTTATCAACAATATCATTGATCCGAATGCCATTGGATTTGGCACGATTGATGACATTGACCAACTCGCAGGCAAGCGCGGCGACAGGCAATCGAGCGCGGGGCAGTTGGAGATTACGGCTGTGCTGATGGAAAGCTTTGCGGGGGCCAACACGGTGGTGCGCGGCAACTGTACCTTTGGGATGTTTTCGAACTACCCCGAGAACGTGGACGACGCGTTGCGGCAGCGGGCTGGGGCGCGCTTTCTGGTGGACGGGCCGCAAACGCGGGAGGATTACATCGACATCCTCGCACTGCTCATGGGCAAGAACCACGACATCCCGCTGGGCGAGCATGACTTGTATGCCGCGCAGGAGATCAAGAAGGCTGTGGCGAAGAGCTTTGAAGCGCACTCGCGCCCGCATGAGGCGGGGCTTTTGGAGGTGTTTGACCGCGTGCACAGCCAGATTGGCGAGCTGGATACGATCGCCAAGATGGGGACATACTTGAAAGGCATTCAGGAGGCCGACGAGCGCTTTACGGGGCGGGCTATCAAGAACATCACCGACGCTGTGAAAGTGCGGGCGATGGACTTTGAGCTGCCGGATGAGTGGATGGAAAACCCCGAGCTGTTTTTGTTCAAGGGGTATGACGAGAAGAAGGCGATGATCAGCGAGCTGCGGGTGCCGATCACGGTCGACATGGTGATCCAAGAGATCAACCGCTACGCGGATAGCGAGTTCAGGTATGCAGATAAGTCAGATGAGGTGGCTATCGAGAACATGGTGCGCGAGTTTGGGCGTCAGGAAGAGGCGAAGAAGCGGTATTTGGGGGGGAAGGGTTGAGTTTCTGGGAGTTCACGACGCCAATCAATGAATGGATAGTTGCGCATAAAGAGTTAGTTACGTTGATCTTGGTGCCAATGGTGACTGTTATTATAACGCATGCGTTAAATAGCGCTGCCGAAAAACGGTCTATAGTGGCGAACAGAAATGTGACAGAGCTGGCTGTAAAAGCTAGCCGAGAAGCTGAAGAGCGCTCAGCAAGTGAGAGGAAGCTACAGCTGGAGCTGGCTCGACGGATGAAACTTGCAGATTTTCGCCAGAACTGGATCGATAAATTGCGTGAAGATTTTTCTGTTTTATTAAGCCAATCCGAGGGGGAAAGAGAAATGAACAGGCGCATTCAAAACATCCTCCTAAGGATGAATCCCAAAGAAGACGCACCTAAAGAGATTTTTGAAAAGATGCTTCTTATGATCAATGAAAAGGGTTCAAAGGAGAGGGAAGAAATCTCTTTTGACCTTACAAATCTGGTGAACCGGTATCTAAAATCTGAATGGGACGTTTTGAAAACAGAAATGAGTGAATACGATAAATTGAGTAAAACGCAGTGAAACGGCTAATCCAACGCGGCCTTATGTTTGGCAATCTCATCCACATCGACAGCCCGGCGCTTGTTGAGCGGTATAACCGTGCGCTGGAGCATTTGACGGGGAAGCGGACGGGGCTGAGTGACTTTCATATTGATATCAGCGGGTATTCTCCTGAGGTGGGTGATGAGCTGGGGGATCAGCTTTATCTCAACCATGCGGGGGTGAACCGGCAGTTTATTTTGCTGAGCACGGAGCAGCGGAGCGCGCCGCTCCTGAATGCGAAGTTCTCGACGAGCCGGAGCATCCTCAAGCATTTCATCGAGGACAACGAGCGCCAGCTTTTTGCGCTCACCGCACGCGACGCTGTGGCGGGGGAGTTGCTCAACTCGGTTTATACTGTCGACAGCCCCGCGCGGCTGTTTGACATTCGCAAGATCGAGATAGAAGCCGACACGACGGAAGGCACGGTGCGCGAGGGCGAGAAGCTGGGCAAGCTCATCGACCGGTTCAAGGCCGAGGAAGACGCATGGTTTGACGATGTGCTGATTGCGGAGATGATCGAAACAGCCAAAAGCACCGGTGACGTGGTGCGCAACCCTGTGCGCCTCAAGCATCGCGAATTTGCCCAAGATAACTTCTGGACGGCGCATTTTGGCGGGCTCTATATGTTCCGCGGCGTTGACCACCCAGCTGTTATCGCCCGCACCGACAAGGCCGCGCTTGGCGACTTGCCGATCAAATATGTGTTTGATCTGGACGACAGAAACCAGATTGCGAAGTTCTTTGAATATAACGACCTGGTCGAGCCGATCGTGAAGGCACGCGGCATTGATGCGGCGGCTATCCTCAGACAGAAGATGGACTTTATCGTGGTGGACGCGGCGCAGGAGGCAGGCGTTGACCTGACGGGCGCGCGGCGGGCCGATGTGCGGGCTTTGGCGCGGGCGCATGCGAACGACTTGCCAGAAGAGTTTCACGCGCTGGGCGAGCTTGTGAACTGGGCCGAAAGCGGCGGCAAGTGGCCGCGGATTACGAGCGACCACCCAGCATATTTCTACACGTTGAGGGCGGCAGACCATGCTGACCGCGACTTGGTAAACATGCTCCTCTCTGAGCTTGCGCCCAAGGATGTGCGGCAGCTGTTTATCTGCCACAAGGAGTTGTTTTACCGGATGTATGCGGGCTGGTCGGAGACGAAGAAATCATTTGTGGCTGATTTTCTTTACCGCGAATATGCTGTGGACAAGGCAGGGGCACGCGAGGCGTTGTTTGGCCATGATGCACCGATGGATGATGATGCGGGCCCTGTGCCGCAGGATTTGGTGGCCAAAGTTGGCCCTTGGGGCGCGGTGAGGAGATAGTATGCAGTTTGTAAGGTTTGGAATAGTCGGGTTTATCATCCTCACGGTGATCTACTTTTTGGTGTCGATCTATTCACGCTCGATCAGGCGTGAGCGGCTTGAAGGCGAATGGGAAGAGAAAGAGCGCGAAGACACCAGTGAGGTGGCGCGCGAGGCTTTTATCGAGGCGGGAATGGCGAAGTATGAGGCGGGCTTTCGCAAGAAGTTGATCCTGCTGATATATGTGATACCGACGCTACTTATTGGAACTTTGGTCTACGTGATCAACTGAGAGGAACGCCCCAATGCGCAATGTGAGAAGAATAATCCGGATAGTCTTGTTTGTAATTGCGGGACTTTACCTGCACTACACGCTGCCGCAGCATGACGTGGCGCGTGTGACAGGTGTGTCTGACCGTCTTGAGCGGCTGTCGGGCTTTCAGAAGATCTTTTACAACCAAGTTGATTTGGGCGCTGACGAAGGCGAGATGCGCGATTTGCGGCTGATCAACACGGTGCGCAAGAAGACATATTTGTTCGGGCTGATCCGTGCGAGCGGCGAGAGCGTGATGGTGTATCGCAACGAAGACACAGGCGTTTACCCGCCTTACTTCAAATTCGACAGCTCGGACCTTGAGGCCGAGGCGACAGCATTGGTCGGCAAGCAAGACCAGTGGGTTTCGATCACCCACTACGGCTGGCGGGTGCGCTGGCAGTCGATCTATCCGAACGCTGTGGCGATCAAGCTGATTGACGGGCCAGACTACCGCCCGTTCCCGTGGTTTAACCTGTTCTTCTTTGGCTTCCTCATAGCCGGCTTCTTTATGATCCGCGCGATGTGGAGACAGTTCATCGAGCGCACGGTTGACCCGACAATGGACGCTTTGGAAGACGGGTATGATGCGCGCAAGAGTGGTATGCAAAAGTGGCTGGACAGTTGGCGTAAGAAGTAAGCGCAAGTGCTGTAAGGGCGAGTCTCGGATTTCTAAAGGAGTGTTCGCAACAGCCCGAACGCCCCAAGCCCTATCAGGATTGTCAGGCTGAACGGGCGGTAGTAGCGTTCGTTTTCTGGCTTGAAGTAGGCGCGTCCCAGCAAGACACCCGCGAGCATTGGCACGGCGAAAATGGCGAAGCGGGTGAGCGCGAGGGCTGTGATCATCCCGTAGAGGATTTGCCATAGGAATGTGAGTGAGCCGCCTATGAAGATGATCAGGATCAGCGAGCCGCGCATTTTTTTGGGCGGCATTTGCAAGGCAAGCGCATAGAGCGCGATGACCATACCACCGATGCTGGCAAGGCCTGTTACGAAGCCCGAAAAGATGCCTGTTACGAATGTTGGCACAGGGAATGTCGAGAGAGGCAGGCGCACCTTGGCGAGTTGCAAAAGCGCGAGGCCAACAACAAGGCAGAGAGCCACGAGCTTTGACAGTTCTGGGTCGATCGTTGTGGTCAGATACAGGCCTGTTGGCACACCGATAAGCGCGCCTGCTTGCAGGATGAAAGCCATGCGTTTGTTGGCTTCGCTGAAACCGCCGCGCATCAAAAGAGCTGCTGAAGCGAGCTCGAGCATGGTGCAGACTGGGATCAACTCAACGGGAGGGATCATGCTGGCCAGCGAGGCCATGATCAGTGCCGAAAGCGCAAAGCCCGCGAAGCCACGTATGACGCCTGCCGCGAAGACGGCGATGAGCGCAAAGGCCAGCTCGGCACCTGTGAGTTGCGCAAGGGCCATCACCTGTCAGGCATCTCAATATAGTCGCGCATGTCAGGCCCGTTGTAGAGCGTCAGCGGGCGGATGAGAATGTTGCCGCGCTGTTGCTCGATGCATTGGATGATCCAACCTGGCATGCGGCCGATGGCGAAAATCGGCACGTAAAGATCCATTGGAATGCCGTGAAGTTGGTAGATGACGCCTGAGTAGAAATCGACGTTCACGTTGAGGCCGTGGCGGGCGTAGGGCTTCATCGCGTCGACAACACCTTGGAGGATCTCGTACCACTCTGGCGCGCCCATCTCTTCGCCAAGTTTGCGCACCCCGTCGCGCATGTGGCGCGCGCGCGGGTCTTCGGTGCGGTAGACGCGGTGGCCAAATCCAGTGACGGCTTCGCGGTTTGCGCGCTTGGCTTTCACATAGGCCGCGGCCTTGTCGGGGGTGCCGATTTCCCGCACCATCTTCATCACGTCTTCTGCAGCGCCTCCGTGCGCAGGGCCTGCGAGCGTGGCGAGCGCCGTGACCATTGCACCGTGCAAGTTGGCTTCGGTTCCGACAGTTACACGCGCGGCGAAGGCTGAGGCGTTTGCGCCGTGCTCGGCGTGCAGGATGAAGTCAACATCTGCAAGGTGGGCGGCGTCATCAGAGGGCTTCTCACCCTTGAGCATGTAAAGCCAGTTGGCGGCGTGGCTAAGAGTTGCGTCAGCCGTGACAGGCCCGCGGCCATTACGGATGTTCTCATGCGCGGCGATGATCATTGGCACTTGCGCAGTCAGGCGAATACCGTTCTCGATGAAGGCTTCCTCTCCCACGTTTTGGCTGTTCGGCTCAAGCGCTGCGAGGGACGAGACAACCGTGCGCAGAACATCCATCGGGTGTCCGGTCTGTGTGGCGCGAATAATGTCATAGGCTTCGGATGGAAGCGTGCGGGCTGCTTTGAGCTTGGCATCAAAAGCCTCTAGTTCGGATGCTGTGGGGAGTTCACCGAAGATCAGCAAAAAGCAGACTTCTTCAAAAGTTGATTTTGTGGCTAGATCGTGGATCGAGTAGCCCCGATAAGACAGTTCGCCCTTCGCGCCGTCGATGTGTGACACTCCGGAACGCTCGAAATAGATGCCCTTGAGGCCTCGGTTGATCTTGACGTCGGTGCTCATAGCTGGCTCCTTTTAAAAGCAATATACTGGAGGCATACATGCAGTTCTTGGACAAAGTTTACGGCGCTGCCAAAGAGCGACAAGCGCGTGTGGTGTTTCCTGAAGCAGAAGATGCGCGAGTGGCCCAAGCCATGGTGCGATTGAAGGCTGAGGGGCTTTGCGTGCCGCTCGGTTTGGGCGAGGTATCTGAAGCGCAAGTTGGCGTTTTGGTGGCTGCGCGCGGCATGAAGGAAGCGATGGCACGGCGTCTATTGGCAAAACCGCTGTATCGCGCTGCGTCAATGGTAGCGGCTGGCGAGGCTGATGCGATGGTCGCTGGGGCCGACAGCCCAACGCGGCGTGTGATAGAGGCGGCTTCGATGGCTATTGGGCCTGCAGAAGGCGTGGCAACAGCCTCGTCGTTTTTTGTCATGCTTTTTGCAGACGGGCGTGAGATGGTGTTCGCAGACTGCGCTGTAAACGTTGCTCCGAGCGTAAATGAACTGGCCGATATTGCACGTGCTTCTGCCGCGTCGGCCAAGGCTTTGCTCGGGCGGGCCGAGGTTGCGATGTTATCGTTTTCAACGGGCACCAGCGGCACAGGAGAGAGTGTCGAACGTGTGCGTAAGGCGGCGGAACTTGCCGGCTTTACCGGCCCCGTGCAGGCGGACGCGGCTCTAAACGCTGCGATCGCCAAGAGAAAGGGGTTGGGCGGAGGGCGTGCCAATGTGCTGATTTTTCCCAGCCTTGATGCCGGAAATATCGCGTATAAACTCTGCCAAGAGTTGGGCGGCGTGCAGGCGTTGGGCCCCTTCTTGCAGGGTTTTGCGCGGCCTGTCTGCGACCTAAGCCGCGGAGCGAGTATTGACGACATTGTCTCAGCCGCTGCTGTGAGCGCGGCGATGAGTTGAGCGCGTGCAAGAAACTTTTCGTTGTCTTCGAAGAAAACTGTCATCTCTTTGTCATCAGGTTTTGCGCATCTTGAGCGATTTGTCTCTCTTCGCGAGCGGGAATAACCCAGACAGCAACGCGCGAGCTTTGAGCATGAAGCTGAGCCTTGCCTGAGTGGTTGGCGTCGGGGTCCATCCGTAGGCCGGCCCACTCCAGCCCACGGCAAATTCGGGCGCGCACACCGAGGGCATTCTCGCCGATTCCTCCTGTGAAGGCGATCGCGTCGATGCCTTCCATGGCCGCAATGAGAGAGCCAGCGTGGCGGAGCGACCAATAGCAAAAATGCTCAATCGCGAAGTCGCTATCAGCAGTGTGGTCAAGCATCAGCCGGCGCATGTCGGACTTCCCACCTGAAAGCCCCAAGAGTCCGCTTTCGTGATTGAGAATAGCCTTTGTCCTCTCAAGCCCGTTTTCTTCGACCAGTCGCAAAACAGCGTTGGCGTCTATCCCTCCTGAACGTGTGCCCATGGTTAGCCCATCAAGCGGGGAATAGCCCATTGTCGTCGCGACAGACTTGCCATTGCGAATTGCACAGAGCGAGGCCCCATTGCCAAGATGAAACGCGAGCAATCGCGAAGGCAGCGGCGCGGCGCTGATTTTGGGTAGCGCTTCAACCAGTGATGCATAGGAAAGGCCATGAAATCCGTAGCGGCGGATGCCTTTGGTTTCCATCATTTTCGGGATCGCGTAACGCGTCGCGACATCAGGGTTGGTGGCGTGAAACGAGGTGTCAAAACTGGTGTATTGCGTCAGCTTCGGCGCCAGCTCAGCTAAGGTGTCGATGGCAGCTAAGTTGTGCGGGTTGTGCAGCGGAGCGAGCGGGGAACAGGCGTTGATTTCGGCGATCACATCGGCGTTGATCCGCACAGGCTTTGTCAGCTTAAGCCCACCATGCACAACGCGGTGGGCCGCAGCTTTGAGAGAGGTCAGTTTGAGGCCACGTTGGGTAAGCGCTTCAAGCACAGCCTTCAAAGCGGCGCGGTGGTCTATCAGCGGAAGCTCGGAGCGCGCGCCGTCAACTTCCAGAAACGACTGCCCACCTATCCCAGCGGCGAGGCCCGAGGCTTGCTCGTTCAGCGCGTCATCAAACAGCGCGAACTTGATAGAAGAAGACCCGGCATTGAGGACCAGAATGGTTCCTGTGATGCCGGGCCCAGCCATGACTTAAACCTGCTCAACCATGTCATCGGCGCTGATGCCAGCCACAGAAACGGGCTTTTTCATAGCATCGCGGCGGAAGGGCTCACCGAGCTCTTGGTTGATCATCGCTTCGATCAGGGTGGTGACGCCTTTCTTTTGGTCTTCGCAGGCTTGCGCAAGGGCGGCTGTGAGTTCCTCCATCGTGCGGGCAACCACGCCTTTGAGGCCGCAGGCGTTGGCGATACCTGCGTAGCTTACGTCTTCGTCAAGCTCGGTGCCGACGAAGTTGTCGTCAAACCAAAGCGTCGAGTTGCGCTTTTCGGCGCCCCACTGGTAGTTGCGGAAAACCACCTGCGTGACTGCGGGCCATTCGCCCCGACCGATGGCAGTCAGCTCGTTGACCGCGATGCCAAATGCGCCGTCGCCAGAAAAGCCGACAACCGGTACATCGGGGCAGCCGATCTTGGCACCCGCGACGGCTGGCAAGCCATAGCCGCAAGGCCCAAACAGGCCGGGCGCAAGATACTTACGGCCTTCATCAAAACTCGGGTAAGCGTTGCCGATTGCGCAGTTGTTGCCGATGTCAGAGCTGATGATCGCATTGGCTGGAAGCGCTGACTGGATCGCGCGCCATGCCATGCGTGGGCTCATCCATTCGGGCTTGTCTTTGCGTGCGCGCTGGTTCCAGTCGGTGCCTTCGTCGTCGTCCTCGTGATCCATGCTGCTGAGTTGTTGCGCCCATTTTGACTTGGTCTCGGCGATCTTGGCCTTGCGTTCGTCACGGCCTGCGTCGCCCGCCGTGTCAGAAAGTTGTGCAAGGATGCCCTCGGCGACCATGGCGGCGTCTCCCACGATGCCAACAGCGACTTTTTTGGTCAGGCCAATGCGGTCTGGGTTGATGTCAATCTGGATGACTTTCGCCTCGGCCGGCCAGTAATCCATCCCGTAACCTGGCAAGGTTGAAAACGGGTTGAGGCGTGTGCCAAGGCAGAGCACGACATCGGCGTCTTTGATCAGCTCCATTGCGGCTTTCGAGCCGTTGTAGCCGAGTGGGCCTGCGAACAGAGGGTGGCTTCCGGGAAAGGCGTCGTTGTGTTGGTAGCCCACGCAAACAGGTGCGTCGAGCCGCTCGGCGAGAGCCTTTGAAGCCTTGATGCCGCCTTTGGAGAGAACTACGCCCGCGCCGTTGAGGATGACAGGGTTTTTCGCGCCTGAGAGCAGTGCCGCTGCTTCTGTAACCGACTTTGTGCCGCCTGGTGAGCGCTCAAATTCGATCGGATCAGGGATTTCGATGTCGATAACTTGCGTCCAGAAATCGCGCGGAATGTTAAGCTGTGCAGGGCCTGAAAGGCGCTTTGCCTGGCTGATCACGCGGGTAAGCACTTCGGCGACGCGAGACGGATCGCGCACTTCTTCCTGATAGGCGACCATGTCTTCAAACAGTTTCATTTGTTCGACTTCCTGAAAGCCGCCTTGACCGATTGTTTTGTTTGCGGCCTGAGGGGTAACCAAAAGTAAAGGCGTGTGATTCCAGTAAGCTGTCTTTACGGCGGTCACAAAGTTCGTGATGCCCGGCCCGTTCTGGGCGATCATCATGCTCATCTTGCCTGTAGCGCGGGTGTAACCGTCGGCCATCATGCCCGCTGAGCCTTCATGGGCGCAGTCCCAAAAGTTAATTCCTGCTTTGGGGAAGAGGTCAGATATCGGCATCATAGCCGAGCCGATAATGCCAAAAGCGTGCTGTATGCCGTGGCGTTGCAGCACTTTTACAAAGGCTTCTTCAGTGGTCATTTTCATGTGTTGTCTCCGGAGAATTGGCGGGCAGAATCGGGGTGCGTTTCCCCCTCGTTGCGGTGAATCTACGTGTGTGGCAGCATTGCGGTTAGTGCCAGTTTATACGGCAGCTTAAAGCCAGATTAGCTGGCTGCCGCGATACCCTCTGCTAGCAGCGCGATGCCATCGAAAATCTTGGCTGTAGAGATCGAGGAGTACCCGAGCCGATAGTGGCAGCTTCCTTTTGAAGGGGATGCGACGAAAGAATGGCCGGGCTCGATCAGCACTCCTTTGGCCCTTAGGTTGTGCGCGAGAATGCTGGCGTCAACATGCTTGGGGGCGTGCATCCAGTAGGACGATCCACCGAAAGCGCTGCTGCCGGCAATAGTGAGGCCATGCTTGGATATGGCGTCGTCCATCGCGCTGCGGCGGCGTTTAAGTGTCTCGCCCATGCGCCGTATGTGGCTGTCGTAATGGCCAAGAGACAGGAAATAGGCGGCGGTGCGTTGGGTGTGCCCCGGTACGTGGCGAAGTACTGACGCTCGTAACGCGCGGGCCTCTCGAATGAATGATTTGGAGCCGACGAGATAGCCAAGGCGCAGCCCTGGAAACAGCGATTTCGAGAACGAGCCGACGTAGATAACGCGACCGTCCTTGTCGAGCGATTTGAGCGCTGGAAAGGGCGGCTTCAGAAAGGACATTTCAAACTCGTAGTCGTCTTCCACGATGATGGCTTCAAGCTCGCGAGCGCGTTCCAGAAGTTCCTTACGGCGCGCCAAAGGCATTGTCAGCGTTGTCGGACATTGGTGTGATGGCGTGGTGAAAATCACATCACTTTCGGATGGAATCAAGTCCGGTGGAAGGCCGTCATCGTCAACAGGCACAGGGGATACGTGGCAACGCGATTGTGTGAGGATGTCGCGTAGGCCAGGATAGCTCGGGTCCTCCACAACAGCTGTACGGCGCTGCGTGAGCAGGATCTGCGTTGTCATCCAGAGCGCATTTTGCGCTCCCATTGTCACGAGTATTTCTTCAGGCTTGGCAAACACTCCGCGGCGCGGGAGGATGTGGCGGGCTATGTAATCGAGCAGCATCGGGTCATCCTGATCATAGTAGTCAGAAGTGAGCGGGCCGAAGTCTCTTTGGCCAAGCGCGCGCAGCGCGCATTGCCTCCAATTCGAGTGGTCAAACAGGCGGGGATCGGTTTGGCCGTAGATGAACGGATATTTGTAGGATGACCAATCCTGAGGCTTCGCGACGGTCACCCCACCGGAAAAACGCTGGCCGATGGCGCGTGACCAGTCAACGGTATCTTCTGTTTCCGGTTGGGGCGGGAAGCTCGGCGGCTCGGGCGCGTTGTCAGAGACGTAATAGCCTGAGCGCCCTTTAGAAGTGAGATAATCGTTTGCCAACAACTCGGTATAGGCGAGCGTGACGGTTATGCGCGAGACGCCCAAGTGCGTTGCGAGCTTGCGGCTGCTTGGCAGTTTCTCCCCGCGGCGCAGGCGGCCTGAGAGTATGCCCTCAGCCACGAGCTGCTGGATCTGTGCTTGAAGCGTGCCTTGCCCGTCAGGGGGCAGAAAGAAGGACTCAACTGAAATCGCCATATCCTCCAAACTTAGACTGGACTGGTTTGCTTGGCAATCTGGACTTAGAGGCGGAAGCCTTAGCGGGACGCCAGAGAAAAGGTTAACGGCCCAAAACTCCAGTGCCTACGGTATGCAGCTACATATGCTGCTATCCGTGCAGAACGCGTGCATAAAATTCGGCACGGCCAGAGAGGTTAACGCGGCGCGCGCTGTTTCGCTTCGATGCGCGGCGAAACGAGCCTGAACCACAGGCGCGCCGCGATGCTCTAGGGTGCTCCCAGCACAACTTTCATCCCGAGGAGACCTATATGCTGACCTGCATCATTCGCTACCACATTGACCCGACGAAAAAGGCCCAGTTCGAGCAGTATTCCCGCAACTGGGGCGAAGCCATCCCTCGATGCGGGGCTGATCTGGTCGGATACTACGCGCCGCATGAGGGCAGCTCGACACTGGCATACGGCATATACAACGTCGAAAATCTGGCCGAGTATGAAGCCTACCGCGCGCGGCTTTCCCAAGATCCGCTCGGGCGTGAGAACTACGCGTTTGCGCAGCGCGAGAAGTTCTTGCTGCGAGAAGACCGCACGTTTTTGAAGCTGGCCTCGAATTCAATTTCTGGCCCACAAGGAGTGTTGAAATGATAGGTGTGATTTTTGAAGTTCACGTCGCGGATGGCAAACAGGATGGCTACTTGGCGATGGCTGCCAAGATGAAGCCGCTGCTTGAGCAAGTTGAAGGCTTTATCAGCGTCGAGCGGTTTGAAAGCCTGACAACGAAGGGCAAGCTCTTGTCGCTCAGCTTCTTTGAAGATGAGGCCGCCGTGCAGCGCTGGCGCGCTTTGGAAGAACACCGCGGCGCTCAGACGGCGGGGCGGGGCGAGCTGTTTGACGACTACAGGCTGCGGGTTGTTTCTGTGCTGCGTGACTACGGCAAGTTTGACCGTGAGCAAGCGCCCGATGACAGCCGTGAGGTGCATGGGGGAATGGCTACTTGTTAAGACTTATCACACACTGTGGTATGTTGGGCCCGCGCTTGGGCTAGACATAGTGTAGGTGGTGCATCTCAAGGGCCAGTAAGCAATTTGAGGCTTGCCAAAGAATGGGAAAAAGCTGAAAATCTACCTGTCCAAGGGCCGACACATTATAGCAAGGAGTGTGTCGTGCTGGAATCATATCAAAATCAATATTTCGACCAGCTAATCCAGTTGATAGCCGACGGATCGTTAGATTTCGGCTTTATAAAAGGCGTGGGCTTGGGGGCGCCTTTATTGGCCGTAGTTGCGATTGTCTTTCTATTGAGACAACGCAAACCCCTCAGCGACCAGATTGGGCTTCTCGAAGTTTTCAAGGAAAGGGTCGAGAGCCTGAAGGCAAAGGATGATTGAGAGTGCTGAACTCAAATTGGAAGTTGAGATTTTTTCGCAGGCTCAGGTGGTCTCCGTGTTGGCCAATGATTTGTCCAAATGGCCAACACGTTTTCGGTTTAGTCGATCCGTGTAACCATCTCGGACAGCGGTTTGCGGACTTTCTTCATAGGCAAAAGCCAGTCGCCGTCAGCCTGACGGTGGCCGAGCGGCAGGATGACCACCGAGCGTAGGCCAAGCTCTTTTAGGCCGAGGATTTCGTCAACTTTGGCAGGGTCAAAGCCCTCCATTGGGGTGCAGTCCACTTCCAGTTCGGCGGCGGCCACCATGGCAAGGCCAAGCGCGATATAGGCTTGGCGCGCGGCGTGGTCGAAGTTCACTGAGGCGTCGCGCGGCAGGTAGATGCTTTTGAGGTTCTCGTAGTAGGCGTCGAGTGTCGGGATTTTGCCGCGCTCTTCTGTCATTTGGGCTGTCACGGCGTCGATGCGCTCGGCTGTGTAGTTGTCCCACGCGGCGAAAACCAAGAGGTGCGAGCCGTCGGTGATCGGCGACTGATCCCACGCCACTTTGCGGATGTCGGCACGAACTTCGGGGTTGGTTATGACGAGAAGCTCAAACGGCTGGGTGCCGCTTGATGTCGGCGCGAGCTGGATCGCTTCAACGATCTGCGCGACTTTGTCTTCGGAAACAGGCTTTGACGGATCCATCTTTTTGGTTGCGTAGCGCCAGTTCAGGCGGTCGATCAGGGGCGTGTTGGCCATGGGGTTTTGTCCTCTTGGAGTACGGGTTGAATTGCGGTATATATTTGTAACCGACTACTTAGTTGGCACCGGACAAGACCACAAGAAGGCACATTGATGAGCCTCGGTAACACGAAGGGAACCACCCATGCGAGAGGACGAAAAATGCCCCGACTGCCAGCGTATCAACGAGGTGCTCGCCCGCGTTGGAGACCGTTGGAGCGTTCTGGTTGTGATCTCGCTCGCGCAATACGGAACGCTGCGGTTTAACGAACTCAAGCGCCACTTGGGCATTTCGCAGCGCATGCTGAGCCTGACGCTGAAAGAGCTGGAGCGCGACGGGCTGGTAAACCGCACCTATCACGCGGTTATCCCGCCGAAAGTCGAGTATACGCTGACAGAGCTTGGCCAGTCGTTTCGCGAGCCTGTGAAGGCGCTTGGGATGTGGGCGCTGGACAACCTTTCAACGATCGACCGCGCGCGTGCAGCCTATGACGCCGAGAGTGAAGGGCAAGCTAAGAGCGCTTGAACTTACGGCCCTCCTATGATTTTCCATTTCTGACAAATTTGGGAGGCTCACATGCCAGCTTTGAGATCACGCACCAGCACACACGGACGCAACATGGCAGGGGCACGCGGCCTTTGGCGCGCCACGGGAATGACAGACGACGACTTCGGCAAGCCGATTGTTGCGATTGTTAATTCGTTCACACAGTTTGTGCCCGGCCACGTGCACCTTAAGGACTTGGGCCAGATGGTTGCGCGTGAAGTCGAGGCCGCGGGCGGCGTTGCAAAAGAGTTCAACACCATCGCCGTTGATGACGGTATCGCTATGGGCCATGACGGCATGCTGTATTCGCTGCCGTCACGCGAGATCATCGCTGACTCTGTCGAGTATATGGTGAACGCGCATTGTGCTGATGCGATGGTTTGCATCTCGAACTGTGACAAGATCACGCCTGGTATGTTGATGGCGGCGATGCGGCTGAACATTCCGGTGATCTTCGTCTCCGGTGGGCCGATGGAGGCAGGTAAAGTCGAGATGGAAGATTTGGACATGGACAAGATTGACCTTGTCGATGCCATGGTTGCCGCCGCTGACGACAAGTTCACCGACGCGCAGTTGCAGCATATCGAAGAGAATGCCTGCCCGACGTGTGGCTCGTGTTCGGGCATGTTTACGGCGAACTCGATGAACTGCCTCGCCGAAGCTTTGGGCCTCGCGCTGCCGGGCAACGGCTCGACGCTGGCGACACACGCTGACCGCAAAGGGTTGTTTCTGGAAGCTGGCCGCAAGATCGTCGAGATCACCAAGCGCCACTATCACGATGACGAGAAGGGGCTTTTGCCTCGCGAGATCGCCACGTTTGATGCGTTTGAGAACGCGATGAGCCTTGATATCGCGATGGGCGGCTCGACCAACACAGTGCTGCATTTGCTGGCGATTGCCCATGAGGGCGAAGTTGACTTCACGATGGAAGACATGGACCGCCTGTCGCGCAAAGTGCCGTGCCTGTGCAAAGTCGCGCCCAACATCGAGAACGTGCACATGGAAGACGTGCACCGCGCGGGTGGTATCTTCTCGATCCTTGGCGAGCTGAGCCGCGCGGGCCTCTTGCACCTTGACCCGCCGACTGTTCACTCGGCAACCATGGGCGAGGCGATCGCCAAGTGGGACATCAAAGTCGCCAACAACCCCGAGGCTGAAGCGCTGTTCAAAGCCGCGCCGGGCGGCGTGCGCACGACAGAAGCGTTCAGCACGGAGAACCGCTACAAGGAGCTGGATACCGACCGCGAAAACGGCGTGATCCGCGCCAAAGAACATGCGTTTTCTCAAGACGGCGGGCTGGCTGTTCTGACCGGCAACATCGCTCTCGATGGATGCATCGTGAAAACAGCGGGCGTTGATGCGAGCAATCTCAACTTCACAGGCAAGGCCTACGTTTGCGAGAGCCAAGATCAAGCGGTGAGCGACATCCTCACTGGCAAAGTTCAAGAAGGCGACGTTGTCGTCATCCGCTACGAAGGACCGCGCGGCGGGCCAGGGATGCAGGAAATGCTCTACCCGACAAGCTATTTGAAGTCCAAAGGCCTCGGTAAGAAATGCGCCCTGCTGACAGACGGGCGCTTCTCTGGCGGCACATCCGGCCTGTCGATCGGCCACTGCTCGCCAGAGGCGGCTGAAGGCGGCGCCATCGGGCTTGTGGAGCAGGGCGACACCATCGTGATCGACATCCCCAACCGCTCGATCCACCTTGATGTTGACGACGCAACTTTGGCCGTGCGCCGCGAAGCGATGGATGCCAAAGGCTGGCAACCCGCCAAGCCACGCAAACGCAAGGTTTCCAGCGCACTCAAGGCCTACGCCGCGCTGGCAACGAGTGCCGCGAAAGGCGCCGTGCGCAATATCTAACGCTTCTTCTTTTTAGAAATATCCTAGGGGGTGCGGGGGACTAGTCCCCCGCCTCAGTCGGATTTTGCGCAGCAAAATTCGAACTCTAAAGCGGTGTCTTCTGCCGTCCATCCGCGTCAAAATTCGCGGGCTCAAGCCAGCGCTCAAAGCGGGTCATGAGGGCGGGCCACTCGCCGTCGAGCACAGAAAACCAAGCCGTGTCGCGGTTGCGGCCCTTATAGGTCGTCGCTTGCCGGAAGGTGCCTTCATACGAGAAGCCAAGCCGTTTTGCGGCGGCGCGGGATGGCGCGTTAAGCGCGTCGCATTTCCACTCGTAACGACGGTAGCCGAGGGTGTCGAAAACGTAGCGCATCATCAGATACATCGCTTCGGTGCTTACGGGCGTGCGCTGCATGAGCGGCGAGAAGTGGATGAAGCCGACTTCGATAACGCCCTGCGCTTCGTCAATGCGCAGGAATGTCGTGTGGCCGACAGCGCGGCCGTCTTTGATCACCGCATAGTAGAGCGGATCCGGGCTGGCCTCGGCCGCTGTCAAAAACGCGATGAAATCTGCTTTTTCGGCAAAGGGGCCGATGGGCAGATATGTCCAGTTGGCGCCTGTTTTGTCCTGCGAGAAAGCGTCCCAAAGGTCTTCGCCGTGAGTGGCAGCCTCAAGCGGCACAAGCGCGCAATAATGCCCTGTAAGCGTGGTGCGTTCAGGGCGCGTGCGGGGTAGTTTGGTGGTGACGGGCCAGCCGACAGGCTGGCCCAGATCGTTGAAGATATCAGCCAAAGACTTTGCTCAGCGCTTTGCCGACAGTTTCGGTGATGTTGTCGATATCATCTGCCGTCGAGATCAGTGCAGGCGAGAAACACAGCGTGTTGTTAAAGCCCGGGATGGAGCGGTTGGTTGCTCCGATGATGACGCCCATCGCGCCACATTCGGCCACCACTTGCGCCACAAGCTTCTCGTCCGCGGGCTCTTTGCTGGAGCGGTCTGTGACAAGCTCGGCACCGACAAACAGCCCGAGGCCGCGCACGTCGCCGATGATCGCGTGGCTCTCTGACAGTGCGTTCAGGTTGCCCACCATACGCTCGCCCATCTTGGTGGTATTTTCCAAGAGGTTCTCGTCTTCGATGATGCGCATACATTCGAGCGCCGCTGCCGGCCCCGCCGTGCACCCGCCGAATGTCGAGATATCGCGGAAGTAGTTGAGCGGGTCGTCGGAGTTGTCTTTGAACATGTCAAACACGCGCTCGTTGGTCACGCAGCAGGCAATTGCCGCGTAACCTGAAGCCACGCCTTTGGCCATGGTCACAAAGTCGGGCTCGATTCCGTAGTGCTGATAGCCGAACCATTCGGTGCCTGTGCGCCCGACGCCGCAAACGAC
The DNA here is from genome assembly GCA_947497495.1 of uncultured Lentibacter sp. Taxonomy (GTDB): domain Bacteria; phylum Pseudomonadota; class Alphaproteobacteria; order Rhodobacterales; family Rhodobacteraceae; genus Lentibacter. Next base: position 479,467 of record CANMGT010000001.1, on the reverse strand, counting down.
TTCGTCGATGTGCAGCAGGATGTCATACTTGCGGCAGAGTTCCTGAATGCGCGGCCAGTAGCCTTCGGGCGCGGGAATGACACCACCGCCGGCTGTCACCGGTTCAAGGCAGAGTGATCCGATGGTGTCGGCACCCTCCGCGAGGATCACCTCTTCGATGGCTTTCACGTTGGCTTCGGCGTAGGCTTCGCCAGTCAAGTCTCCCAGTCCTTGATCGTGCGCGCGGTATTCCATGCAATGTGGCACACGCACAAAGCCCGGCGCGAAGGGGCCGTATTGCGCGTTGCGCTCGTCTTGCCCGCCTGCCGACATCGCAGCAAGGGTTGAGCCGTGATAGTCGCGGTCGCGGTAGAGGATCTTGTATTTCTTGCCGCCGTGGTTCTTGTGCGAAATCTGGCGCACCATCTTGAAGGCTTTTTCGTTGGCTTCCGAGCCGGAGTTGGTTTGATAGACCCGCGTCATGCCGGGCATTTTGCTGATCAGCTTTTCAGCAAACAAAGCGCCGGGCACCGAGCCAGCCGAGCCTGCGAAATAGGGCAGCTTGATAAGCTGGTCGCGCACAGCATTTGCAATGCTCTCGCGGCCATAGCCTACGTTGACTGTCCAGACGCCACCAGAGACGCCGTCGAGGTATTCTTTACCCTTCTGATCCCAGACGCGCATGCCTTTGCCTTCGATGATGATGCGTGGCTCGCCCGTTTCAAAGGGCTTGTGCTGTGTCAGGTGGTGCCAGACGTGAGCGCGGTCTGCGTCAACGATATGGCTGATGTCATTTGCGGAAAGATTGCCGTCCATTGTCGGATGCCTCCAAGGTTGTGCGCTGTCTTTAGGTTATATGGCCTGCGCCGTTGAGCGCGGGATTTGATCAAATCATATGTCAACAAAAGCGGCATTTTGACTGAGTCTGATATGGCCAGAATCTCGATGGATATGGAGCCAGATTGGCTGGAAATTTGGGCCGTTGCAACGTCTAGGTGCTAAAAACGTCAAGCTATAAAGCTTCAGAAGCCCAAAACTGAAAATTTGGGAAATGTGAAAGCGAGGGTCACTTCGTTATAAAAGCGTTGATCGGAATCATCATTTGCGCATGGATAGCTCGTGAGGGCACGATTTTACACGTCGAAACGCCTGATAAAAGCCCAAAGCCGCAAGAACGGTGGGCAGTGTTTCCGCTTTGAAACGCTTAACAGACAACGGGAGAATATGAATGAAACTCAAGACAAAACTCATGTCGGCAGTCGCCGCAACAGCCATGCTTATGGGCTCGCAAGCCGTAGCGCTTGACGAGATCACAGTGGCGTTTTTCCAAGAATGGCCGATGCCATTTGAATATGCCAAAGTTGAAGGCATGTATGACAAAGAGCTTGGCGTCAAAGTTAACTGGCGCGCGTTTGGCTCGGGTACAGAAATGAGCGCGGCGATGGCGTCGGGCGATGTTCACCTGTCCGTCAGCCAAGGCATCCCGCCCTTCGTTGTGGCGGCTTCAGGCGGACAAGACCTGCAAGTTCTCGACGTGGCTGTAAGCTACGCGGATAACGACAACTGTGTTGTGGCAGAAGCGCTCGAAATCGACGCATCGAACGCGGCTGAACTCGCGGGCAAGAAAGTGGCTGTGCCGCTGGGCACTGCGGCGCACTACGGCTTCCTCAAGCAGATGGCGCACTTTGGAGTTGATGTCGGCAGCATGGAAGTTGTCAACATGAACCCGCCAGAAGGCTCGGCAGCGATCGCACAAGGCGCGGTGGACATGTTCTGTGGCTGGGGCGGCTCGCTTCGCCGCGCGCTTGAGCACGGCAACACGCTTTTGACGGGCGCTGAGAAAACAGAGCTCGGCATTCTTGTTTTTGACGCGACAACAGCGCCAGCGGCCTTTGTAGCCGAGAATGGCGATCTGGTTGCGAAATTCCTCAAAGTGACGGCAGACGCCAACGCGATGTGGGCGGATGAAGCCAACCAGGCCAAGATGCTTCCGGTGATCGCGAAAGACGCGGGTATGGACGAGAAAGCCACCATGGAAACAATGGCGACGTTTACCTTCCCGACGGTTGAAGAGCAGCTCAGCGATGCGTGGCTTGGCGGCAACGCGGCTGTCTTCATGAAGGGCGTTGCAGACGTCTTCGTTGAGGCGGGCAGCATTGACGCAGCGCTTGACAGCTATGAAGGCGCAGTGAACGCAGCGCCGCTCAAAGCGAGCGCCATGTAAGAGCACTTTGGCACGCTGCGAGCAGATCGCGGCGTGCCGTTTTCGTTGTTGGCGTCAAAGCCTTCGGCGAGAGTATTTTGCCAAGAAAAAGCAGAGGCTCGTGAAGCCTCGGAGGGGCTGGCATGTCGACACTTTCGATAGACGGAATTTCGATGCGCTTTGATCTGCCAAACGGCGGACATGTGCAGGCATTGAAAGACATCTCACTTGAGATCAAAACAGGCGAGTTGATGAGCGTTCTTGGGCCGTCGGGCTGCGGAAAGACAACTTTGCTCAACATTGTTGCAGGCTTTCTGGCACCGACCGAAGGCAGCATGACGCTGAATGATCACCTGATAACAGAGCCTGACGCCGAGCGCGGCATGGTGTTCCAACAAGGTGCATTGTTTGAGTGGATGAACGTGCGTGAAAACGTGAGCTTCGGGCCGCGGATGAAGGGCCAGCGGGAAGCCGAGTGGGGCGAGCATGTTGACCACCTGCTTGATGTCGTCGGCCTTGCGGACTTCAAAGAAAAATCTGTGTTCGAGTTGTCGGGCGGGATGCAGCAGCGGGTTGCCTTGGCGCGCTGTCTGGCAAACGACCCTGATGTTATCTTGATGGACGAGCCGCTTGGTGCGCTTGACGCTCTGACGCGTGAGAAGATGCAGGGGCTTGTCCTGAAACTGTGGAAAGAGACGGGCAAGACGATCATTCTGATCACCCACTCGGTTGAAGAGGCTCTTTTGCTTGGCGAGCGATTGCTCGTGCTCGCGCCACGGCCCGGGCGGATCCACAAGGAATACCGCCTGCCGTTCGCCGACATGGGCGTTGGCCAAGACTTACGGGAAGTGAAAAAGCACCCCGAGTTTGGCGAGAAACGCGAAGAGATTTTGAACATGATCTGGGACATGGAAGAAGAGATCATGGGCAGCTCAGAGGAGGCGGGCGCATGATTATTCTGCTGATATATGTCGCGATTTTTGTCGGATCGTTCTTTTTGGTGCGCTTCGGTGTCGAGCGAGTTTTCAGCAAGCGTGCTGATTTTACCTCACTCAAAACAGTGACGTTCGGGGACGAAAGCGCTGTGCGGCCCAACCGTTGGGCCAGCGTCATTTCCGTCATTACGATCTTTCTGCTGTGGGGCGCGTTCACCGGCTCGAAGTGGGCGCCTGTCCACGCGCCGGGGCCGTTTATCGGCGACACGACGCTTACCTATACGCTTGAGGCCGAAGACGGCACGACGGACGATGCGACCATCACTCTGCGCGTTCACAAGTATGGTGAGGCACCCGAGTTGCCCGTGGTTGAGCCGGGGGAAGGCTTTGCCAAGAACGACGCCGCAATCGTGTCGGCGGGGCGCAGCAAGGTTGTCCTGTTTGACAAAAACGACGAAGCCAAACGCAAGGCTGGTGCCAAAGTCGTCGCGATTGACGGCAAACCCGTAAGTATCGGTTCGGCTGTCAATGTCGCGGCTGGCAGAGTCGCTCTGACAGACAAAGGTGCGATCTCGATCACCCCGCAGGGTGGCTTGCAGATGGAGCCGATCTGGCTGCCGCCGCCCGAGAAAGTTGTCGAACGCTTTGTCGAGATTTCGACAGAGGGCTATCAGGGCTTCACCCTTTGGGAGCACCTAGGCTTTTCGCTGTTTCGCGTGATTGCCGGCTTCTTGCTTGGCGCGATTGTCGGCATTCCTTTGGGCTACGCTATGGGGCTGAGCAACTGGGTGCGCGGCTGGGCTGACCCAATCGTTGAGTTCATGCGCCCTGTGCCGCCTCTGGCGCTGATCCCGCTGGTGATCATCTGGGCGGGCATCGGCGAGGCTGGCAAGATTATCCTGCTGTTTCTTGCCGCGCTCTGGATCATGGCGATCGCGGCGCGCGCGGGTGTTTCCGGCGTCAACATCACCAAGGTGCATGCGGCTTATTCGCTTGGTGCGAGCAAGTTCCAACTGATGCGTCACGTGATTGTGCCCAACTCCCTGCCTGAGATTTTCACGGGGGCGCGCGTTGCTATGGGCGTGTGTTGGGGCACGGTTGTTGCGGCCGAACTTGTCGCCGCCGAGAAGGGCGCAGGTATGATGATCATGGTCGCGGCGCGCTTCCAGCTGACTGACATTGTTTTGATGGGGATCATCCTGATCGGCATCATCGGCTATAGCATCGACATCCTGATGCGCAGCGCCGAGCGCTACCTCGTGCCTTGGAAGGGCCGCTCGTAAGCGCCTTTTGACTGCTAAGGGAAGCCCCCGACCCTTCGCCGGATCGGGGGTTTTGCTTTTGAGGGTTTGTCTTATGCTGAGGGCATGAAATGTGCTGACACAGGCTCCCTTTTCAACGCCAAGCGGATCATGGTGATCGGCAATGCGGGCGGCGGAAAGACGTGGTTGAGCCGCAAGATATGTGCGCATCTCGGGCTGCCGTATCATGCTGTTGATGACATGCTTTGGAAGCCAGGCTGGGAGCGTGTTGACGAGCCTGCGTTTATGCAAGCCCATGCTGGCGTGCTCGGGGGAGACCGGTGGCTGGTTGACGGGGTGGGCTCTTGGGCTTCTGTCGAGGCACGGTTGGAGGCTTGTGACATGGTGGTGTTCGTTGACCTGCCCTTCATCTTACATCTCAGGTGGGCGGCCAAACGCCAAGTGGCATCACTTCTGGGGCGTGAGGTGCACGCTCCTGAAGGCTGCAAGCTTTGGCCTGTCACATTTCGTTTGGTTGGATTGATGTGGTGGGTGCACCGCAACTTGCGCCCGCGCCTGAGCCAAGTCTTGGCGCGTGCTGATGACAAGCAGGTGTTGTGCGTAAGCACGCGGCAAGTGTTGAATGATTTGCTCGAGCGCTTGGCGTAACGCAGCACCTTTATTCCCGCCTGCCGCAGGGGTGTCCGGCCAACAGGCCGAACGCAGTTGCTTACAGAGTAGGCTTAGTTACAGCGCTTTTCTGCATCTTCCACTGCGGCGGTGAAGCCAGACAGCGAGAAGGTGTCTTGGGTTTTTGTGCCGCGCCCTGAACGGGCTGTGAGCACTGCGCTCGCGCCGCGTTTGAGGGCCGAGATGATCTTGGCATCTTCAGCAGCCGAGGCCGCCCAAGCCCATTCCCCTTCGGTGAACAGCTCGAAACTCGTGCCGCCAATGTCGAGGTTTACTGTTGAGCCGCTCGCAAACGGGTAACCGCCTGTGAAAGCCAACTGACCAGAAACTTTCGCGCCGGGGCGGTAGAAAGTCATCAATAAGATGTCGCCACGCTTAACGGCCACAACGCGCCCGTCCTTGGTGTTGACAGTTTCCTTGGGCGAGGAAACCGCCCAGCATTCTTTGGGGTTGGCGTCTTCAAACACGGCCCAAGCAGTTTTCGTCGCCACTTGATTGGTGCTTGTTTGCTGCGCTTGAGCGGTGCTTGCCGCGCCCAAAACCAGCGTTGCACAAGCTAAATTTCGCGCAAATCGTAATACCATAATGTCCAGACTCCAGCTGTCCTTAACCTCAATTGTTCGCCCCTGAATTTGCACCCGCTGCGTTTGCCGCTTTTGTCGGGTCAGGGCCGATTTCTACTCGACATTGCTACATTACCCTGAAAACTGCCATATACGAAAGAGCAATTGGCGGAAAATCGCACAAGTTTTCGGGAGGATGACATGAACGCACCTGTAGAGATGGCTGAAATCTGGCGAGGAGAGTTCCTCGAGAGTGTTCACATGGGCCATGCTGTGGTTTGCGGCCCCGATGGCGAAATCGTTGAGGCGTGGGGTGATCCTGGTGCTATCGTGCTGCCGCGTTCGTCTTCCAAGATGCTGCAAGCGCTGCCTTTGGTTGAAAGTGGCGCCGCTGCGGCCTTCGGGCTGACTGGCGAGCAACTTGCCCTGTCCTGCGCCTCACATCAAGGCCAGCCCATGCACACTGATCGCGTGCTTGCGTGGTTGAAAGACTTGGGCCTTTCCAACGACGACCTTTGCTGCGGCCCGCAAGCCCCGCGTGACGAGCGCGACCTAGCTGTAATGTTCAAAACCGACAGCTCGCCCTGCCGCTACCACAATAATTGCTCCGGCAAACACGCGGGTTTTCTGACGCTCTCACAGCACCTAGGCGCCGCGTCAGACCCCGACTATGTCAACGCTGACCATCCGGTTCAAAAGGCGGGCCTCGACGCCTTCGAGGCTGTCACCCAAGAAACCAGCGCAGGCTATGTGATCGACGGCTGCTCTGCGCCCAACTTCGCCGCCAGCCTGCACGGAATCGCCCGCGCCATGGCCTTCTTTGCCAAGGCAACCGGCGGCGGCGATACGCGCGAACGCGCCGCTGCAACCCTGCGCCAAGCGATGGTAACCTACCCCGAACTCGTCGCAGGAGATGGCCGCGCCTGCACCGAACTTATGCGCGCCATGGATGGCCGTGTGGCGCTCAAAACGGGCGCTGAGGCCTTCTTCGTGGCTATTGTGCCAGAAAAGAAGCTGGGCATTGCGCTCAAGATAACCGACGGATCAACCCGCGGAGCGGAATGTGCCATAGCCTCGATCCTTGTGCGCCTTGGCGTGCTCGAGGCAGATCATCCCGCAACGCTCAAGCGTCGCAACGCCGTGATCAAGAACTTCGCGGGCCTTACCACGGGCTATGTCCGTCCGGCTGCGGCGCTGGCCTAGCACTTTCTTATTGCTGAATAACATCCTGCCGAATTCGCGCAGCAAGTGCGCTCTGTCGGGTTATACGTTTGCCTTGCAAGCTGCTTGAGGGGGAGCGCGAGGGGGGCTTTGTCCCCCTCGCCACCGCGACGCGGCAAAGCCGCGGCGCAAACCCTAGCGTCCGGGCATATCCTCACGGCAATCTGCCGTTGGCCAGGTTTCAATCAGTGCAACAGCTTCTTGAGCTGTGTCTACAAACCGAAACAACTCCAGGTCTTCGGCCGAAATCGTGCCGGCATCCGCCAGCGCGTCCCAGTTGATAATCTTTGTCCAGAAGTCCTTGCCAAACAGCAGGAACGGCACGCGCTTCATCCGGCCTGTCTGGATCAGCGTCAAAGCTTCAAACATTTCATCCATCGTGCCAAAGCCGCCAGGGAAGACGCAGATCGCACTGGCGCGCATGAGGAAGTGCATCTTGCGGATCGCGAAGTAGTGGAAGTTGAAGCACAGGTCTGGCGTGACATACTCGTTAGGCGCTTGCTCGTGCGGCAGCACGATGTTGAGTCCGATGGATGCGCCGCCTGCGTCCATGGCGCCGCGGTTGCCGGCTTCCATAACGCCCGGCCCGCCGCCGGTGACAATGACGTTCTGCTTGCCGTAGCTTTCCAGTGACTTCTCGGTCATCAGCTTCGAGAATTCGCGCGCTTCGTCATAGAACTTTGACAGATCAGCCAGCGTCTTGGTGCGTGCGCCATCTTTCTTTGCTGGTTCGGGAATGCGCGCGCCGCCGAACAGGACAACGGTGCTTTCGATGCCGCGTTCGTCGAGGATCATATCCGGTTTGAGAAGCTCCAGCTGTAGCCGCACTGGCCGCAACTCGTCGCGGCACATGAAGTCTTCATCAGCGAAGGCGAGTTGGTAAGCTGGTGCCCTTGTTTGAGGCGTATCGGGGATAAGCTCTGCTGCGTCGCGGTCTGTATGGGCGTCTCGAAATGGGCTTAGGCGGTGATCATTCATAGTACTCATTCCCTGCTTGCACGTTTCTCTCACGCCTATAGGGTTTCGCTTTCAATGGCCAGTTTCAATGGCAATGACAGGAGTGTGAGCATGTCTTGGAGAGAGCGTATCAAAGAGGCCGCGGAGCGGATCGAGGTCCATGTCGTTAAAACCCCAGTCATGCGCTGTCGGGGCTTTGGCCTACCCTATGAGATCGAGCTGAAGCTCGAGCAGCTTCAGCACACTGGCACGTTCAAAGCGCGCGGGGCGTTTAACACGCTGTTGTCCGGCCCAGTTCCGCAGGCTGGCATTGTGGCGGCTTCGGGCGGCAACCACGGAGCCGCCGTGGCCTATGCCGCGCACCAGCTTGGGCATACCGCGCATATTTTCGTGCCCGAAATGGCGGGGCCGTCCAAGATCGCGCTGATCGAGCGCACAGGCGCGCAGCTGACGGTGGTTGCGGGCGAATATGCCAACGCCGCCGAGGCGGCCGCCGAGTATGAAGAGGCCTCTGGGGCTATGCAAATTCACGCCTATGATGCCCCCGGCACGGTTGCTGGACAAGGCACCTGCATGGCCGAGTGGGAGGCGCAGTTGGCAGAACGGGGGCGCGAGGCTGACACTGTGCTGATCGCAGTGGGTGGCGGCGGACTTATTGCCGGTGCGCTCGGATGGCTTGAAGGTGCGCGCAAGGTTGTCGCCGTTGAGCCGGAAACATCCTGCGCTTTGAACGCGGCTTTGGCGGCGGGGGGGCCTTGCGATGTGTCTGTGTCGGGCGTGGCCGCCAACGCGCTTGGCGCGCGCAAGATCGGGCAGATCTGTTATGATCTGGCCGTCGAGCACAAAGCGCTGAGTGTGTTGGTGACTGATGAGGCGGTCGTGGCGGCGCAAAAGGCGCTCTGGCAGGAGCGGCGTTTGCTGGTCGAGCCTGCAGGCGCAACCGCGCTGGCCGCTTTGATGAGCGGGGCATACAAGCCCGCAAAAGGCGAGCGTGTGGCCGTTTTGCTGTGCGGTGCGAATGTTGCGCCTGATCCGTTGGGTTAGCTCCGCACCGAACGGTGTGGATGCTTTAAAACCTTAACGAAAACAAAGTTAAATCACCGCGCGTTGGGCTGGGTGACTGGAGCATGGCTTAAAGATCATATAGCTTTTTCATCTTCAAAAGATCGACCAGCGCGGCATCGCGCCGCGCTATGAGCGTTGCTTCGTCTTGGCCCTCAAGCGAGCGCTCCAAGCCTTCGACAAGTGCTGCTTTGGTGGCCGCGGTGAGCGCGGGGTTTCCAAGGCTTTTCCAGCGGGCTTCTTGGGTTGGGCCAAGATGGTCGAGGTATCCGCGGTAGCCCGCCGCGCCTCCGCCGAGATGATAGGTTAGATGCGGGCCCATGAGAGCCCAGCGCATGCCGGGACCATAAGCGATGGCCTTGTCGACATCTTCGACCTCGGCGATGCCTTCTGCCACAAGATGCACGGCTTCGCGGTAGAGCGCAGATGTGAGGCGGTTGGCCAGATGCCCCGCCACCTCGCTTTTTACGCGGATCGTCACGCGTTGCATCTGGTCGTAAAATTGCTCTGCTGTGTCGAGCGCGTCTGCAGACGTGCTGCGCCCTGCGACCAGCTCAACCATCGGGATGAGATGCGGCGGGTTCATAGGATGGGCTACGAGGATGCGGCTTGGATGAAGTGCGCCCTCTTGCATATCGCTGGCGCGGAGCGAAGATGTGCTGGATGCGATGACAACATCAGGCGCGATGTTGGCCTCGATGTCGGCCATAATCGCGCGCTTGGCTTCAAGACGTTCTGGCCCGTTTTCCTGCACAAACTGCACCGCGCTCAACATGGAAAGCTGATCTGTGACAATGGGGGAAGAGATAGATGCGCGCCCTGCGATGCCCAAAGATTCGAGATTGGACAGAGCCTCAGGCAAGAAGGCGTGGAGGCGATCTTCTGTGCGAGGGTCGGGATCAACGATGATCACACGGCAGCCTTTGGCCGCGAAGAGGCTGGCCCAACTCAGGCCAATGAGGCCGCCGCCGACTACGCCAACAGTTCTGATATCTGTCATGCTTCGCTCCATGGCTTGGTTTTAGTCATCGCGGCCTGGCTCGCTGGGATCGCTTGAAAAGAGCGCGATTTTGTTGCCTTGAGGGTCGCGCAGATAGCTCACGTAGAAATGTGGGCCATAGGCCGCGCGAAAGCCGGGCTGGCCTTCATCTGTGCCGCCTGCGGCGAGGGCGGCGGCGTGAAGCGTACGGACCTCGGCTTGGCATTGCGCCTCAAAGGCGACCATGTTGCCGTTGCCAACGGATGCAGGCTGTCCATCAAACGGGGGCTTTACGTAGAAATCGGGCAGCAGGGGCGCGCGCCCTTGCGGTGCAGGGAGCGTATAGCTCAGGCCTTCGGGGCCCTCTTTGAGCGAATAGCCAAGGGCCGGAAGGAAGGCAGAGTAAAACTGCTTCGCGAGGTCGATATCATCGGCGCCGACTGTTATATAAGCGATCATCTTCGCGGTCCTTTCGAAGCGATTGTGGTTTGACGAGTGTAGCATAGTCTGGCGGCGAGACGCTCATGAGATAATGCGCGCCAGTCTGAAAGCGTCAAGCGCGCTGACAGGCGGCATTGCGCGGCGGGCGCAGGGCAAGTATAGGCTTGGCCAATTGAGATTCCGCGATGAGAGGGAGACATCACATGTCAAACGCGCAGCTTGAGACAGCAATTGAAGCCGCATGGGAGGGCCGCGATGCCATTACCCCTGCCACAACGGGTGAAGCCCGCGAGGCGATCGAAGACACTTTGAATGCGCTTGATAGCGGTGAGTTGCGGGTTGCTGAAAAGCAGGCTGACAACAGCTGGCATGTGAATCAATGGGCCAAGAAAGCTGTGCTTTTGGGCTTTCGCATTAAAGACATGGAAATTCAGGAAGGCGGCCCGCAAGCTGGCGGCTGGTGGGACAAAGTCGACAGCAAGTTTGCTGGCTGGGGCGAAAACCAGTGGAAGGCCGCAGGCTTTCGCGCCGTGCCAAACTGCGTTGTGCGCAAGTCGGCTTACATCGCGCCCGGCGTTGTTTTGATGCCCTCGTTTGTGAACATCGGTGCGTACGTTGATTCCGGCACGATGGTTGACACATGGGCCACCGTTGGCTCGTGCGCGCAGATCGGCAAGAACGTGCATCTTTCAGGCGGCGTTGGCATTGGCGGCGTTCTCGAGCCGATGCAGGCTGGCCCGACGATCATCGAAGACAACTGCTTCATCGGCGCACGCTCCGAGGTTGTTGAAGGCTGCATCGTGCGCGAAGGCTCGGTTCTGGGCATGGGTGTTTTCATCGGCCAGTCCACCAAAATTCTGGATCGCGAAACAGGCGAAGTCATGTATGGCGAAGTGCCGTCTGGCTCGGTTGTGGTGGCAGGCTCTATGCCAAGTAAAAACGGCGTGAACCTTTACTGCGCCGTTATCGTGAAGCGCGTAGACGAGAAGACACGCAGCAAGACCTCGATCAACGAGCTTTTGCGGGACTAGGATGTTTTGGGGGTCTGACTGGCCAAAACGGCAAGTTCTGAATGACCTTTGGGCGCTTGGGCAGGCTTCGCTTGCCCGGGCGCCTTTTCTTTTGCGGCTTGAGGACTGCGGGCAGGCGGACTTGGCTGCGCAGCTGCGAGAGGTATCCCAAACCAAAGAGATGCGGCTTGAAACGGGTGATAGCTACCTTGCGGTGTTGGCGTATCTGAACCGCTTGGCCTTTGACGGCGAGCCAGCTGACGCCGCTTTTGCGCTGGCTGTCTTGCTGGCGGACGCGGTACATGGTCAAGTCGGGCCTGAGGGCGAGTATTTCGGTTGGCTTGTGTGGCGCAAAAGGCTTGACGATATGCCGCGCGCTTGGGCGGCGACACTGGCGCGGGGCTTTGCTATGGCGCTTGACGTTCACGATATTGATGCTGCGCCGCGCCCCACAAAGCAGATGTTTCTGAGCGAAGACAAAGCAGCAATCATTGCGCCGCTGGTGGCGCTGGCGAGGCGGCTTGAAGGGGCGATGATCGACGCTGTGGCAAGTGCGGACTATGGCTATCGCGCGGATGAGCACGCAACTGCGCTGCTCGCGGTTCTGGCTGATGAAGCCTGTAAATTTCCGGCAGGAGAGCGCTGGTTTCCGGCGGAAGTTGTCGAGTTGACAGGACATGACCCTACCAATGGCGCAACTTTTCTACCCTGCATCTGCTTGCTGATCCTCGATGATCTTCACAACGCCGGTAGCTTTGATCAAATGAGCTATCGCTGGATGAACAACGCTGACTTGTTTTTGGGCGCGCTGGAGGCGTTTCGAAACCCTATCTTGCGCGGCATCCGACATGTGATGGAACAAGATTTTCCCGACAATTGGGATCCGTACTTCGAGTGGAAACCCAGCAAGATTGAAACGTTGGCCCGTTTCGTGCCGTGGTTTGTCGAGTAACAGAGGCAATACACGGCGACGGAAGGTGCCGCACTGTGCGTTTGACCCTCTGAACAGTGAGGGCAAACACCATGAAACGATCAATACTACTGACTGCCGCGATAATGCTTGGCCTGTGGCTTCAAACGCAGGGTATGGCTTAGCTTAGTTGCCGAAGTATTTTCGTGTGATCTCGTCGTGAGCGCCGCTTTCGCGCAGGGCCAGCAGCGCGCGGTTGAACTCTTCGGTGAGCGGGCTGCCTGTCGGCAGGGCGATGCCGTAGTTTTCGCGTTTGAAAACACGTTCAACAAGGCGGCCTTTGCCGCGGCCTTGGGTTTGCAGATACCACGCCAAGATGGGCCCATCAAAGACAACCGCCTCGACTTCGCCGCTCTCGAAAGCGGCCAACATGCCGCTCAGGGTGTCGTAGCTGTCATGCGGGATGTCGCGTTGGGCCAGCAGTGCTTCACCCGTCGAGTTGCGGGTTGTCGCTGTCTTGCGCCCGTCCAGATCGTTCAGGCTTTGGACGTTCTCGGAGATTGCCGCAACTGTCATGGCCGCGGTGATCTGCGCGACAAAGATCGAAACGATAAACAGTGAAGAGACAACCAGAAGCACGCCAAAGAGGCGGCCAAGGCGTGACGTTGGCACGCGCTCTTCAAAGCCGCCGTTGACGACAAGGTTGAGCGCCCACCAGAACGAGGGGAACATCGCCTCGCGTAGGGGCCTGTCAAAATAGGGCTGGCGGCCACGCTCAAGCAGCCACATGAGCATGCCAAAGACAAACAGCACCGCGAAAGCCGCGAGAACAAACATAGCCACGTCGCGGGTGGCGATGACGTTGATCAGGCTCGCGCCCTCTTTTTCGCCCGGCAGCATGATCTGCAACCCGCTCTCAAAGATCGGATGGGTGAAATCCATCGCTTGTTCGCGGGATGCCGTGATCGAGATGTTTGCAATGGCCCCGTCAGCGCGGCCACTTTCGACAGCTTCAAACATTTCGGAGAATGTTTCTACGCGCTCAAAGCGTAGCTCGCGGCCCAGTTCGCCGGCAATGGCGCGGGTGAGGTCTATCGAGAAGCCCTCACGTGTTGTGCCGTCACTGGCCTGCATCGAAAACGGGGGCCTGTCGACGGTCACGAAGGTGAGGGCGCCGTCTTGCGCGTATGCGCCCTTTGGCCCTGCCAAGAATGCGCAAAGCCAGATAAAGCCAAACAATATTTGTTTCATGTGTTTGCTAACCCCAGTGTCGTTAACTGTTTTGGGCAAACTGTGGAGCGGGGTCAAGTTTTCTTACGTTGTCTGCGGGTTTGCTTTGGTTGACTCGGCCCTCGATTGGCCGCATCTGTGGGGAAATTGTTCTGGAGGCCGCTGTGGCAGAGAAGCAGAAAAGCAAGCAACAGGTATATACTTTGTTGGTTCAGATTGGCCGCAAGGCTGGCGACGGTCTGCCCAAGGACGCAACTGGCGCGGCGCTGGTGATCTATGCCAGCGGGATTGATGAGGCTGAAGCGGTGCGCGAGACTGTTGCGATCCTGAAACAGGCCGACACAGCGCCACTTGATGTGACGGGTTATGGCACGCTGGAAGAACGCGAAGAACTTGGCCACGAGATCGACGATGAGGAGCGCGGCTTGATGGTGCGCGCGCTTGAGGAAAACTCGGTGATCGTCGCGCAGATGGAGCCGTTCTTTGATGATCAGGGCTATCGCAGCGAGGCCGAGCATTGACGCAAAAGCCCGTCAGAATTGCGATCAACGGGTTTGGGCGCATTGGCCGTTCTATCTTGCGGATGCTGCACGGCACGCGGGCCGGGCAGGGCTTTGAGATTGTGCTGATCAACGATATCGCACCGCTGGAAAGCTGTGCCTATCTGTTTGCTTACGACAGTGTGTTCGGCCCTTTTCCCGGGCAGGTGAGCCATGCTGACAAAAGCCTGACTGTCGATGGGCTGGTCTACGCTTTTCACGGTGTCGCCGACATCGGCGCGCTCGACTTGAGCGGCGTTGATGTGCTGCTTGAGTGCACGGGCGCTGCGGGCAACCGCGCGGTTGCCATGCGCGGACTTGAAGCGGGCGCGAAGGCTGTGCTCATTTCCGGCCCCTCGAAAGCTGCTGACAAGACAGTTGTGCTGGGCGCGAACGAGGCCGAGATCGGCGATCACGCGATCATCTCGAACGCCAGTTGCACCACCAACGCGCTCGCGCCATTGCTGAAGCTGCTTGACGCCGAATGGGGCGTTGAGAGCGGCCATATGACGACGGTGCATTGCTATACCGGCAGCCAGCCAACGATCGACACGCCGCGCGGCGACTTGGTGCGCTCGCGCGCGGCGGCGCTGTCGATGGTGCCGACAACAACCAGCGCGGCGCGGCTGATCGGAGAGGTGTTGCCGTCGCTGGCAGGCCGTATCGAGGCGCGCGCGGTGCGGGTGCCAACAGCAAGCGTTTCGGCGATAGACCTCGCGTTGCAGTTGAGCAAGCCGGCAACAGTGGAAGCCGTGAACGCGGCATTGCAAGAGGCCGCAAGCAGCCCGTTGTTTGGCTACATCACCGACCCGCTTGTTTCGACAGACTTGCGGATGCGCCCCGAGAGTATTGTCATGTCAGGCCGCGAAACCAGTGTCTCTGTCGGCGGCTTGCTCAGGGTGTTTGGCTGGTATGACAACGAGTGGGGCTTTTCCAACCGGATGCTCGATGTGGCCGCGATGATGGCCGCACGCTAACTCTTCGGCTTTGTTTGAAACTGCTCAGTAATTTAGACAGGTGCAAGCCGCGCGGACTTGCGCCACACTAGAGCAAAACAGGAGGGCGCTATGAGCGGCTATTTGACAACGCATGTTCTGGACACGGCAACGGGCAACCCCGCGGCTGGCTTGAAGATCGCGCTCTATCGGCTGACGGGCGGTGCCCGTGAAAAGCTGGTTGAGCTGGTGACAAACGCAGACGGGCGCACCGACGGGCCGATCTTGCCTACCGAGAAGTTTGCTGTCGGCATCTACGAGCTGGTGTTCTTCGCGGGCGACTACCTGCGCGCCTCGGGCCAAGCGGGCGATGATCCGCTGTTCCTCGACGAAGTGCCGATCCGCTTTGGCATGTCAGACGCGAGCGCGCACTACCACGTGCCGCTGTTGCTGTCGCCCTATGGGTATTCGACGTATCGGGGGAGTTGACGGGGTAAACCCTACCCTCTGACCTTTAGTGATCTTAGGGTTTCAAACAACGCACTTGGGCCTGAGTTTTCAGGAATCCCAACTGATAGGTTTATTAGGCAGGAGTTGATGTGTCGGAAAACCCCAGCTGTATGAAAAGACTCATCGGCAGAAGTGGAGCGACCAAAGAAAACAAACTGACCGGGACTGGTGATTACGTTCTGAAAGACCTTAAACTCTGAGACCTCGATGCCACCTTTTTCGGATAACTCCTCCACTCGTTTTTGCAAAGCAGCACTAAGCGATTCGTCCGGCTCTCTGGCCTGATGCAATGTCGTTTTCTTCAGGTGTTCAAACAACTCGGGAGTTATTCTGCCCTGAGCTGCGTCAACTGACCCTAAAGACATCACTGAAATACTTGCACCTGGTAACCGGTCACTGACAAGCACAGTTGCGACAATTGCTTTACGGGCTGGATTGCTACGAAGCCGCCTAATTGCGTCGGAACTCTCGTAGGCATCAAGCCAACTATCTCGGAGTTCGATTGTAATTGGAGTTGGACATGCCCCAACGCCGGAAGTGAGCGAGCTAACCTCACTCTCTTGGGCAGGGGCTGCATTTGCTAACAGCACTATGAATAACGAAGAGAGAACCGCAAACGGGTGGGAAAACTTGTTCATACTTGGTCTGAACTCCATTTTTGAAGACGTATGCATAAAGGAGCTATCAGTACTGATGTTTTGCTTCTCCACAGTAAGCAGTTTCGCTGTGAATACTCCTAGCCCGCAATTCCCACACTTATCTTCTCGGCAATGAAGTCGGTGAACAGGCGTGTTTTCGGGTCTTGACCGCGGCGGTGCGAGTAGAGTGCGCCGAGTTGGACGGGGAGGGGCGGGGTGTTTTCCAGCACAGGCACCAGCGCGCCGGAGGCGAGGTGCTCGGCGACTTCAAAGCGCGGTTTGAGGATGATGCCGTGGCCCTCAAGCGCCCAGGATGTGAGCACATCGCCGTCGTCAGACTCGTAAGGCCCCGTCACTGGCACGCGGCGCACGCCTTCGGGTGTTTCCAGTGGCCACTGGAACTCCGGCGCGCCGGGGTAGCGCAGGTTGAGGCAGTCGTGGGTGCCGTCTGTCAGCTCGGACAGGGCTTGTGGTGTGCCGCGCTGGGCGAGGTAGCTTGGCGCAGCGCACAGAAGGCGCGGGCAATCGGCGATTTTGCGCAGGCGCAGGGTGCTGTCTTCTGGTGTGCCGAGGAAGAAGGCAATGTCGAGGCCTTCTGCTGTGAGGTCGAGTTTGCGGTCAGACAGGCGCAGGCGGATGTTGATCTGAGCGTATTGCGCCTTGAAAACCGGCACTTGCGGCGCGATGAAACGGCGGCCAAGCCCGAGGGGGGCTGCGACATAGATTGTGCCGCGGGGTTCGCCCGTGATGGAGTTGACGGCGCTTTCCGCCTCTTCCACCGCGTCGAGCACGCGCTGCGCTCCGTCATAAAAAATACGGCCCTGCTCGGTTGGGCCAAGCTTGCGCGTGGTGCGTTGGAACAGCCGCACGCCGAGGCGCTCTTCAAGCTGGGAGATGCGCGAGGAAGCGACTGCGGGAGATATCCGCTGGTCGCGCGCGGCGGCTGACATAGAGCCAAGCTCGAACACGCGGATGAAAGTTTTCAGGTTGTCGAAATAGGACATGCGCCGCCACTTGTTGGTTTTTTTTGAAACTGATGGGAAATTTTCGGGTATTCAAGAAAAAAGCTACAGGCCATAGTCTGGAGAAAACGACGCGAGGGACGAATATGTCGGAATTACTCACCACAGAGTTAGGCTTGATCTGGGATTGGCTGGCTTTTGCCGTGCGCTGGCTACACGTGATTACCGCGATCGCCTGGATCGGTTCTTCGTTCTATTTCATCGCGCTCGACTTGGGCCTGCGTCGTGATGGCGACAACCTTGGCGATGCTGACGGCGACGAGTGGCAGGTGCATGGCGGCGGGTTTTACCACATCCGCAAATACCTTGTCGCGCCGGCCGAGATGCCCGAGCACCTGACCTGGTTCAAGTGGGAGAGCTACTGGACGTGGCTTTCGGGCGCAGCGATGCTGATGATCATCTACTGGGTGGGCGGCGAGCTTTACCTGATCGATCAGAACAAAGCCGAGCTTGCGCTTTGGCAGGGTATTCTGATTTCGGCTTTGTCGCTGACGATCGGTTGGCTGGTCTACGACTTTCTGTGCAAGAGTAAGCTGGGCGAAAACCCGACTGTGCTGATGCTGCTGTTACTCGTGCTCCTCGTGGTCATGGGCTATTGCTATAACCTCGTGTTCACAGGCCGCGCCATGATGCTGCATTTGGGTGCATTTACCGCGACGATCATGACAGCGAATGTTGCGCATGTGATTATGCCCAATCAGCGGATCGTGGTGGCCGACTTGAAGGCGGGCCGCAAACCCGACCCGAAGTATGGAAAGATCGCCAAACTGCGCTCGACGCATAACAACTACCTGACGCTGCCGGTGATTTTCCTGATGCTGAGCAACCATTACCCGCTGGCCTTTGCCTCGCAATATAACTGGGTGATCGCGGCGCTTGTGTTCCTGATGGGGGTTACGATCCGCCACTACTTCAACTCGATGCACGCGCGCAAAGGCAAGCCGAACTGGACGATCGCTGTGACTGTTCTGCTGTTCTTCTCGATCATCTTTCTGAGCAAAGCGCCGCTTGAGCAGGCCAGCCTTGAAGAAGAAGAGGCCCGCGTGCTGAGCCCGCAAGAGCAGGTTTTCGCCAGCGCCGAGGGCTTTGAAGATGTGAGTGATATCGTGCTGGGCCGCTGCTCTATGTGCCATGCCCGCGAGCCGGGCTATGACGGCATTCGGCGTGCGCCCAAGAACGTGCTGCTTGAAACGCCTTCGGAAGTCGCCAAGCACGCGCGCGCGATTTACCTGCAGGCTGGCCGCACCGTGGCGATGCCGCCCGCGAATGTGTCGTTCATCGAGCCGCAAGAGCGCGCCGCGATTGTCGCTTGGTATGAGGCGGCTCTGCGTGGGTAGGGGCCATTTAGTTAGGCGCGACAGCAGTTGAATCGTGCTAGAAAATATCGTTGGCGCGTTGAAGCTCGCGGATATAGGCGAGGATCAGCTTCACATCGGCAGGTGTGACGCCATCGACCGGCGGCATGTCACCAAACTTCCAGTGATGAGAGCGCACGCCCAGGGCCGCGGCGCGCATAAAGCTGGCGTCGCCATGGTGGCCGGGCTCGTAGATTTTGTGAATAAGCGGCGGGCCAGCCTGACTGTTGCCTGCGGCGTTCACCCCGTGGCAGGCCGCGCATTTGGCCTCAAAGCCGCGCTGTCCGATGGTTGCGTTTTTGGAGAAGCTTTCCGGCAAAATGACGTCAACAAGGGCGGTGGTTTCCCCGGGTGCACTCTCAGGGGGCGTGCCGCCTGTGGGCAAGTAAGCGAAGGTGAGCCCGCCCACTGCGAGGGCCGCTACAATAGGGTAAATCGCGCGCATTTTTATCCCTTTTTCCGGTTGCGTAGACAAGTTATAAACCTTCCAGTAGAGGGAAGGTCAAACGGAGAATGCCATGAACATTTCGGGAGCAGCAAAGGCGGCAGGCTTGCCTGTCAAAACCGTGCGCTACTATGCTGATATCGGCCTTGTCACGCCCTCTGCGCGCACGCAGGCGGGTTACCGCGACTATGATGATGTCGCGCTCAGAAAGCTGTCGTTTGTTGGCCGTGCCCGCGCGCTTGGCTTTCCGATAGCGCAGTGCCGCGAGCTGTTGGGGCTCTACCAAGACGCGGGCCGCAGCAGCGCCGAGGTCAAGGAGATCGCGCTTGAGCGACTTGAAGACATCCGTGCCAAACAGCGCAAATTGCAAAAGTTGCACGACGAGTTGGCGCATTTGGTGGGCGCTTGCAAAGGGGACGCACGGCCTGACTGCCCGATTATCGACTACCTCAGTTGAGGCTTGAGCGCGTTGATCATGTAGTCGATGAACAGGCTTACTTTCGGGTCTTGCAACTTCCGGTGCGGATAGAGGCAGACAAAAGGCGTGGGCTGTGGCGGCGTGTCGGGGAGAACCTCAACCAAGGCTCCGCTCGCCAGATGCGCAGCGATCTCGAAACGCGGCTTGTTGACGATGCCTTCACCAGCCAACGCCCATTCTGTGAGAACATCGCCGGTGTCGGCGTCAAACCTGCCGCTGACGCTTAGCTTTTGCGGGCCTGCATCTGTTTGCAGCGTCCAGAAATATTCCGGCGAACGCGGGTAGCGCAGCAGCAGGCAATTGTGGGCTTTTAGAATGTCCTCGGGCGTTTGCGGTGTGTTGTGTTGTTCGAGGTAGGCGGGGGAGGCTGCCAAGGTGCGCGGGCAGTCGGCTATCTTTCGCTGTTTGAAGTTGCTGTCGGGGAGGTCCCCCAGAACAAAGGCCACATCAAGCCTGTCGTCGAGCATATCAACACGACGGTCACTGAGCCGGAGCTGCACCTGCACTTCAGGGTGCTTGGCGCTGAACGCGGGGATCAGCGGGGCGATCAGACGCTGTCCAACGCCTAGCGGCGTGCTGACCCTGAGCGCCCCGCGCGGCTGGCCGGAAAAGCCCGCCAGCACCGCCTCGGAATCGTTCAGCGCGTCAATAACCTTGCGCGCGTGTTCGTAGTAAACGGCGCCTGCTTCGGTGGTGCGTAACTTGCGCGTTGTTCGGTCAAACAGCCTCATACCGAGGCGTTTCTCCAGTTCTTTTACGCGGTTGGAGGCGACAGCCGGAGTAAGGCGCAGGTCGCGCCCTCCAGCTGTGATTGAGCCAAGCTCGACAACGCGAACAAACACTTTGATCGATTCGACATATGGCATCTGCGTCTCCTGCTTGCCGATTGTATAGAAAACGTTGAAAGTGTCCAAGCAAACGCCGTGTTTTGTTGAAAGCCGCTGCGGCTTATCCTGCCAGGCAACGCGCGCGCAAACCGTCGAGGATCCTATGGCACAGCATCGAAACGAGATCAGGTTTTTGCTCAATGGAGCGCCTGTGGTGCTGCGAGATTTGCAGGCGCAGGACACGCTGCTTGACTATCTGCGCCTGGAGCGGCGGCTGACGGGCACCAAAGAGGGCTGTGCCGAAGGGGATTGCGGCGCTTGTACCGTTTTGGTTGGGCGTCTTTGCGAGGGCGCGCTGGTGTACGAAACCGTGAATGCCTGCATTCGCTTTGTCGCGAGCCTTGACGGCTGTCACGTGGTTACGATCGAGCATTTGCGCGGCGCTGAGGGCGGATTGCACCCTGTGCAGCAGGCGATGGTGGATGCGCATGGCAGCCAGTGCGGCTTTTGCACGCCGGGCATTGTCATGTCGCTCTATGCACTCTGGATGCATGCGCCCGAGCCGACAGATGAACAGATTGAAGTGGCGTTGCAGGGCAATCTGTGTCGCTGCACAGGCTATGAGCCGATCTTCAAGGCGGCCCGTGCCGCGGGGACTTTGGGCAAGCCGGAGGCTGATCCGCTGCTGGCCGAGCGCGCCATGGTGACGGCGGCACTGGCGGCGATGCACGACGGTCAGCGCGTCGCACTTGGCGGAGCGATCCTGCCTACTGACGTCGAGGACTTTGCGCAGGTTTTGGCCGAGAACCCCGACGCAACGATTATCGCTGGCGCGACAGATGTTGGCCTGTGGGTGACCAAGATGATGAAGTCGATCACCCCTGCAGTGTTCATCGGGCACCTTTCTGTATTGCGCCGTGTCATGCTGACCGACAGAGCGCTGCGCATCGGAGCCGGCGCGAGCTACTCCGAAGTTGAGGCGCTCTTGGCACAAGCTTTCCCGTACATGTTGCCTTACTGGCATCGTATCGCGGGTTGGCAAGTGCGCAACATGGGCACGGTTGGCGGCAATATCGCCAACGGATCGCCGATTGGCGACACGCCGCCTGTGTTCATAGCGCTTGGGGCGAAGCTGCATCTGCGCAGCACTGCGGGTGTGCGCGAGGTCCTGCTGGAAGAGTTTTTCATCGACTACGGCAAGCAAGACTTGCGCGCAGGCGAATTTGTCGAGGCGGTGGAGCTTCCGTTGGCCGAGGCGGGCGTTTTGCACGCGGCTTACAAGGTGTCCAAACGGCGCGACGAAGACATTACCGCCGTCGCGGCTGGCTTTGCTGTGAAGGTTGAGAGAGGCGTGATCACGCGGGCGCGCATTGCCTTTGGCGGCATGGCTGCGACGCCGAAACGCGCACGTCTCGCAGAAGCCGCGCTTGAGGGGCAGCCTTTTGCTGAAGCGAGTTTTGAAGCCGCTGCCAAAGCCGTTGGCGACGACTTCGCACCGCTCACAGACTGGCGCGCCTCGGCGGAGTATCGCAGCCTTGTGGCTGCGAATCTGTTTCGGCGGTTCTGGCTTGAGCAGGGTGCAGCACGGGAGGCGGCAGAGTGAGCAAGACAGGCGAAAACACGCGCCACGACAGCGCGATAAAGCACGTCACAGGGCGAGCGGATTACACCGACGATATCGCCGAACCCGCAGGCACGTTGCACGCTTACCTCGGCTGCTCGAAGGTGGCGCATGGCACGTTGAAGGCGCTTGATCTGAGTGCGGTTGAGGCCGCTGAAGGCGTTGTCGGCGTTCTGACGGCGGCTGACATTCCCGGCGTGAATGACGTCTCGGCGGTGCACGCGCATGACGAGCCGGTTTTCCCCACAGAGACAGTGCAGTTTTACGGCCAGCCGCTGTTTGCCGTTGTCGCGACAACCCGCGACCTAGCGCGTCGCGCAGCCGAACTGGCGGTTGCCGATATCGAGGTGCTGCCGCATGCGCTGACCACGCGTGAGGCGATGGCGCAGGGCTACCCTGACGTGACAGCGCCGCTCAAGCTTGAGCGCGGGGATGTGGCGCAGGGCATGGCGCGCGCCAAGCACCGGATCAAAGCCGCGATGGAAATCGGCGGGCAAGACCATATGTATCTGGAGGGTCATATTTCGCTCGCCATTCCTGGTGAGGATGATGACGTTGTGCTGCATTGCTCGACACAGCATCCGACAGAAGCGCAGGTAATTGTCGCGCAGGTGCTGGGTGTTCCGGCGAACGCTGTTGTCGTCAAAGTGCGGCGCATGGGCGGCGGGTTTGGCGGCAAGGAAAGCCAGATGAACCTGTTTGCTTCTGTGGCGGCCATGGCGGCGAAAAAGTGGAACGTTCCGGTGAAGATAAGGCCTGACCGCGATCAGGATATGAGTGCGACAGGTAAGCGGCACGACTTCTCGGTTGATTACGAAGTCGGCTTTGACGCGGATGGGCGCATTGAGGCTGTCGAAGGCCAGTTTGCCGCGCGCTGTGGCTTTGCGGCTGACTTGTCAGGGCCGGTCACAGACCGCGCCTTGTTTCACGCAGACAACGCCTATTACTACCCGAATGTCCGGCTTACCTCGCGCCCTATGAAGACCAACACGGTGAGCAATACGGCGTTTCGCGGCTTTGGGGGCCCACAGGGCGTGATCGTCGCCGAGCGCATGGTTGAAGAGATTGCCTATGCGCTGGGGAAAGACCCGCTTGATGTGCGCCGCGCCAACTTTTACGGCATCGGCGCGCGGGATGTGACGCCCTACCACCAGACGGTTGAAGACAACATTCTTGAGCGGCTGGTTGGCGAGTTGGAAGAGACGACTGACTACCGCAAGCGCCGTGCTGACATTATCGCGCATAACGCCACGAGTGCCACTGTCAAACGTGGCATCGCGCTGACGCCTGTGAAGTTCGGTATCAGCTTCACAGCGACTTGGTATAACCAAGCGGGAGCGCTTTTGCACGTCTACAAGGATGGCTCGATCATGGTGAACCATGGTGGCACTGAGATGGGCCAAGGGCTGAACACCAAGATCGCACAGATTGTGGCTGAGGCGTTTGGCGTTGATCTGAGCCTCGTGAAGATAACCAAAACCGCGACTGATAAGGTGCCCAACACCTCGGCGACAGCCGCCTCTTCGGGGACAGACCTGAACGGTATGGCGGCGCTTGATGCGTGCGAGCAGATCAAGGCGCGGCTCGCGGGCTTTGCCACGGAGCGTTGGGGCGACATGTGCAAAGATGTGCAGTTTGTCGGCGGTAAGGTGCTCTGTGGCGGGGCTGAGCACGCGTGGGCCGATTTTATCGGCCAAGCTTATATGGCGCGCGTGCAGCTTTCGGCCGCTGGGTTTTACAAGACGCCCAAAATCCACTGGGATCGCGACAAAGGCCAGGGACGCCCGTTCTATTACTACGCCTATGGCGCGGCATGCAGCGAGGTGTCGGTTGATACGCTGACAGGCGAATACCGTGTTGAGCGGGCGGATGTGTTGCACGACGTGGGCCGCTCTTTGAACCCGGTTCTGGACAAGGGCCAAGTCGAAGGCGCGTTCATTCAGGGCATGGGCTGGCTGACAACGGAAGAGCTTTGGTGGGACAACAAGGGCCAGTTGCGCACCCACGCGCCGAGCACTTACAAGATTCCGCTGGCGAGCGACAAGCCGCGCGAGTTTAACGTGCGGCTGGCGGAGTGGAGCGAGAACCCCGAACGCACGATCAAGCGCAGCAAGGCTGTTGGCGAGCCGCCGTTCATGCTTGGTATTTCGGTGTTTGAGGCTCTGGGCCACGCTGTTGCCTCTGTGGCTGGCTACGCGCAGTGCCCGCGCCTTGACGCGCCTGCCACACCCGAGCGGGTGCTCATGGCTATGGAGAGGTTAAAGCGCGATGCATGAACTGATCGGCTTTCTGGAGGCCCACAGCGATGTGGTTTGCGTGACGCTTGAGCGCGCGCAGGGCTCGGTGCCTCGCGAAGAGGGCGCGTTTATGCTGGTGAGTGACACAGCACTTCTTGGCACGATCGGCGGCGGACAGCTTGAGTATATGGCGATCGACGAGGCGCGCGGGCTGCTTGCCAGTTCTGATGAGCCGTCGCGCCGGATGGATGTGCCGCTTGGCCCTGAGATCGGACAATGCTGCGGCGGGCGCGTTGGCCTCGCTCTCAAGCGCATGGATGCGGGCGACAAACGGGCTGTCCTGAAGACCGAGAAAAAACGGATCGCCGCACAGCCCGAGGTGCTTATCTTTGGCGCGGGGCATGTCGGGCGCGCGCTTGCGCGGGCTTTTCTGGCCTTGCCTGTGCGCCTTAAGCTGGTGGATACGCGCGCTGAAGAAATCGTCAAAGCGCCAGCCGGTGTCGAGACGTTTCTGACGCCCCTGCCGGAGGCTGAAGTCAAGGCGGCAAGTGCCGATTCTGTGTATATCGTTGCCACCCATGAGCATGCGCTTGACTTCATTCTGGCGAGCGAGGCCCTGGCGCGAGGGGACGCGGCCTATGTCGGCATGATCGGCTCCAAGACAAAGCGGGCGCAGTTTGCAAGCTGGGCCGAGGGTGACACGCAGGCGCTTGTCTGTCCGATGGCGGCAGGCAACAAAGGCGACAGCCGGCCAGAAGTTATCGCGGCGTTTGTCGTGGCGGAAGTCATGGCTGTTTTGGGAGAACATGCTACTGAGGCCAAAGAGCAGGCGGCTATGGGCTGATGATGGATAAGACAGTATTTTTGGGCCGCGTTTTGAGCTTTCATAGGCGGCCGGAAGGCGCAGGCGACGCTGGCGCTTTCACCTACGTTGAAGACGGCGCAGTGCTGGTTCAAGCGGGGCGCATTGTTGCGCTAGGTGAGGCGCGTGAAGTGCGTGCACAGGCGGGGGCTGCCAAGGTGGTTGATCACCGCCCGCATCTGATCCTGCCGGGCTTTATCGACACACATTTGCACTTTCCGCAGGTGCAGGTTCTGGCCTCTTGGGGCCGGGACTTGCTGGACTGGCTTAACAGCTACACCTTCCCCGAAGAGGTGCGCTTTGCTGACGCTGATCATGCGGCGCGCATGGCGAAGGGTTTCTACGACGGGCTGACGAACCACGGCACGACAACGGCTGTCGCTTACTGCTCGGTGCACCCTGAAAGTGCCGAGGCGTTTTTTGCCGAGGGCCACGCGCGCGGCATGTGCATGGTCGGCGGCAAGGTGATGATGGACAGTCACGCGCCGGCGGCCTTGCTCGATACGCCGCAGCAAGGCTATGACGAGAGCAAGGCCCTGATCGAAAAATGGCACGGCACGGGGCGTATGCACTACGCGGTTAGTCCGCGATTTGCGCTCACGTCGAGCCCTGCGCAGCTTGAGGCCGCGGGGGCTTTGGTGCGCGAAAACCCGACGTGTTTTATGCAGACGCATGTTGACGAGAATGTTGATGAGATCGCCCGCGCGAAGGCACTTTACCCTGAGGCGCAAGACTATGTCGGCATCTATGAAGACTACGGGTTGCTCGGAGAGCGCGCCTTGCTTGGGCACTGCATTCACCTTGAGCCTCGCGAGGTTGAAGCGCTGGCCGCGACGGGCTCAAAGCCGGTGTTTTGCCCGACGAGCAACCTGTTCTTAGGCTCTGGCCTGTTTGACGATGCAGCCCTGCGCGCGCGCGGCATCCTGAGTGGCATCGCGACAGACATAGGCGGCGGCACGTCTTACTCGATGTTGCAGACGCTCAACGAGGGCTACAAGGTGCTGCAGCTTCAGCGCCAGCAGATGCACCCTTTTACCGCGTTTGACTGGATCACGCGGGGCAACGCCGAAGTGCTCGGGCTGACAGGCGAAATTGGCACGCTTGAGGCGGGCACGGCGGCTGACATGGTTGTGCTCGACGCGGGGGCAACGCCGGAAATGCGGCTGCGGCAAGAGCGCGTCGAAACACTTGCGCAAGAGCTTTTCCTTTTGATGATCATGGGCGATGATCGCAGCGTCGCCCAAACATATGTCGCGGGTGTGGCGCAAAAAGGAGAGTGAGAGATGTTGCGGTTTTCCGCCAATCTTTCGATGATGTTTACAGAGCATCCGTTTGAGGAGCGCTTCGTTGCGGCGCGCCGTGCTGGCTTTGGTGGTGTCGAGTTTCTGTTTCCCTACGCCTATGTTCCTGAAAGCCTTGCGGGGGCTTTGGAGGGCAATGCGCTTGGGCTGTCGGTGTTCAACCTGCCCTGCGGCAACTGGAGCGCTGGCGAGCGTGGCTTGGCGGCACTGGTGGGGCGGCAGGCCGAGTTCGCTGCGAGCGTCGGGCAGGCCTTGCGCTACGCGAAGGTTTTGCGGGCCGCGCGGGTGCATTGCATGGCTGGCCTCACAGAGGGGCCAGAGGCCGAGGCTTGCTACATTGCCAATGTGCGGCATGCAGCCGACAGGCTGGCGCGGGTTGGTTGCACGGTGATGATCGAGCCGATCAATGGCCATGACATACCGGGATATTTCCTCAACCGGACAGATCAGGCCTTGGAGCTGTTGCGCAAGATTGATCATGAAAATGTCGCGCTGCAATGGGATGTTTACCACCATGAGCGCACCCATGGAGACGCTCTGGAGGCGCTGCCGGATGTATTGCCGCATACGGCGCATATCCAGATCGCGGGGATGCCTGCGCGTCATGAGCCTGAAGGCTACGCGGCGCTGTTTGCGGCTTTGGAGAAGGCTGGCTATGCGGGCTGGATCGGCTGCGAATATAACCCGCGCGGCAAAACAACTGAAGGGCTGGATTGGCTCAAGGAGGCTCGCAATGCGCAGACCAATTCCCGAGCTTGAAGAGCTGATTGCCGTTGCGCGTGGCGATGCGCCCGCTGACACGGTGTTGTGCGGCGGGCAGGTGTTTGACGTTGTCACAGGGGCGCTGATTGATGGCGATGTGGCGATCTTTCAAGGCGTGATCGCGGGGATCGGTGCGGGTTATGAGGGCGCTGAAGTTGTCGACGTGGCGGGTCTTACGCTGGTGCCCGGTTTCATAGACACGCATTTGCATGTCGAAAGCTCGTTGCTGACACCTTTTGAGTTTGACCGCTGCGTTGGGCCACATGGCGTGACCACGGCGATCTGCGACCCTCACGAGATCGCCAATGTGCTGGGCGTTCGCGGCATCGAGTATTTCCTCAAAGCCAGCGAGCGGGTGCTGATGGACCTGCGGGTTAACCTCAGCTCCTGTGTGCCCTCAACCGAGATGGAAACCTCTGGCGCGCGGATCGAGGCGGCTGATCTTTCGCCGTTGATGGGCCACCCTCAAGTGAGCGGGCTGGCAGAGTTTATGAACTACCCGGGGGTGATCCACCGTGATCCGGCAGCGTTGGACAAGCTCAGGCTGTTTCGCGGCCAGCACATCGACGGGCATGCGCCGCTTTTGAGCGGGGTTGATCTGAACGCCTATATCAGCGCGGGCATTCGCACCGAACACGAGGCAACCCACGCTGCTGAAGCGCGTGAGAAGTTGCAAAAGGGGATGCGCGTGCTCATTCGTGAAGGGTCTGTCAGCAAAGACCTTGAGGCGCTTGCCGAGGTGCTGGACGACTTCACCAGCGCTTACATGTGCCTGTGCACGGATGACAGAAACCCGCTGGATATCGCCGAGCAGGGGCATCTGGACTACATGATCCGGCGGCTCATAGAGCGGGGCTGTTCACCGCGGGCTGTCTACCGCGCAGCGAGCCTGTCGGGCGCCGAGGCCTTCGGGCTGAAAGACCGCGGGCAGATCAGCCCCGGCAAGCGGGCCGACATTGTCGCCGTTGGCAGCCTTGAGGCCTGCGATGTGCGGCAAGTGTTCGCAGGCGGTGTGCGGCTTTGCGACGAGGCCTTTGCGGCGCGTAAGCTTGTCGCGCCTGTCGGGCGGGCCTCGGTTAAAGCGCCAAAAGTGACGGCGGAGGCGTTTCGCACCACGGGCAACCGCGAAGAGACAGACGTCATCGGCATTATTGAGGGCAAGATCATCACCGAGCATCTGCATGAGGACATTCCGATTGTCGATGGGGACAAGCGGCCCGATGTAGCGCGCGACTTGGTGAAGATCGCGGTCATTGAACGGCACGGCAAGAACGGCAACATCGCTACGGGCTTTGTGCGCGGCTTTGGCCTCCAGCGCGGCGCGATTGCCTCGACGGTTTGTCACGATCATCACAACATCGCGGTTGTGGGCGCAAGCTATGACGACATGGCACTGGCGGCGAACCGTTTGGGCGAGATCGAAGGTGGCTTTGTCGTGGTCGAGGGCGGGCGCGTGTTGGCCGAGCTGGCGCTGCCTCTGGCGGGCCTTATGAGCCTTGAGGGCTATGAAGTGGTGCACGATCAGCTTGTCCCGCTGCGTGAGGCGGCAGCGAGCCTGGATGTGGTACTGCACGAGCCGTTTTTGCAGCTCGCGTTTCTGGCGCTGCCTGTCATTCCCAACCTCAAGATAACCGACCGCGGCTTGGTTGACGTGATGAGGTTCGAGATCATCGGCTAAGGCTGGTTACGGCGGTGCAATGGGTATTTTCCGAAAGAAAAAGGCAAAGGATATTCTGATGGGGGACGTCATTTTGGAACCCGCGCGTGAAACCAGCGTAATCCACAAGGCTGACGTGCTGGTTGTCGGGGCGGGGCCGGGAGGCCTGGCGGCAGCGCTGGCAGCGGCGCGCGCGGGGGTTGATGTCTGCCTTGTTGAGCGCTTCGGGTGCTACGGGGGGAATATCACCGTTGTCGGAGTGGAGGGCTTTGCCTGGTATCGGCATGATCAGACCGTCGAGGCGGGGGGTATCGGGCGCGAGTTTGAGGAGCGGGCCAAGGCGATGGGCGCGGCCGTTCCGGAGAGCCAGTCTTTGAGCTACGAGCTTGACGGTGAAGGCTTCAAACTGGTGGCCGACCGGTTGGTTGAAGAGGCCGGTGTGCACGGCATGTTGCACCGTCAGTTTGTGGCTCCCGTCATGGAGGGCGACGCGATTGTCGGCATCATTGTCGAGAGCAAGGCCGGACGCGAGGCGATCTTGGCGAAACGTGTGATCGACGCGACAGGAGATGCCGACATTGCCGCACGGGCCGGTGCGCCAGTTGTGAAAACCCCGCTTGAAGAGGTGCAGGCGGCGAGCGTGATGTTTCACATTGCCGGCGTCGACAAGGCGCGCTTTATGGAGGGCGTGCGCAGTGATCCGCAGACATACAAAGACTGGTCGTCGGGCGAGTGGGAAGTTGAGACCGACGGAAAAGAAGACAAGATGTTTTCGCCGTTTCTGGGAAAACCCTTTGAGCAGGCGATCCGTGACGGGCTGTTGCCAGCCTCGCTGAACACGATTGGCGGCACATGGGGGGCGGTGCATGACAGCGGCGAGATGACCTATATGAACCTTATTCACCTTGCGGGCTGTGACGGGGTTGACCCTGACAGTCTGACGCATTTTGAGGTTGAGGGACGCAGGCAGGCGATGCAGGCGATAGAGGTGTTGCGCCGTTATACGCCAGGCTGCGAAGCGGCGCGGCTGCGCAACTTCGGCATGAGCATTGGCATACGCGATAGCCGCAAAATCGACGCGGTTTACAACATGCGCGAAGCCGATGTGCGCGGACAAGCGCGCTTTGAGGACAGTGTCGGCATCTACCCGGAGTTCATTGACGGTTACGGCGTTCTGATCATCCCGACAACGGGGCGATACATGCATGTGCCCTACCGCTCGATGCTGCCTAAGGGCGTGGAAAACCTGTTGGTTGCGGGGCGCGCGACGGGTGGCGACAAGATCGCCCATGCGGCGACGCGTAATATGGCCTGCTGCTCAGTGGCAGGGCAGGGCGCGGGCGTTGCCGCAGCGCTTTCTATCAAGGCGGGCTGCAGGCTGCGCGACGTGGACATGGCCTCTGTGCAAAGCGAACTGGCGCGGCAAGGCGTGCGGGTATTCTGAGATTTGTTGGCAGCGCAGGGCCGCATTTGAGCGGCTGCCTCTTTTCAGCGCGCTCACATGGGCTATATAGAGTTTTGCGGAACAGAAGGCATTTAACGGATTCGATGCAAAGCTTTGAGTTGATCATGTCAGGCGATGATGGCGGTGACGAGGGAGATACTTCTGTCCTCACCGCGACCAAGCCCAAAACGAAGCGGCCACCGCTGTATAAAGTCATGCTGCTCAATGACGACTACACTCCGATGGAGTTTGTTGTGCATGTGCTCGAGCGCTTCTTTGGGCTAAACCATGCGCAGGCGTTTGAGATTATGCTGGTTGTGCACAAGAAAGGCCTTGCTGTTGTTGGGGTTTTCTCGCACGAGATCGCCGAAACCAAGGTTGCGCAGGTGATGGACGCTGCGCGCCAGAATCAACATCCGTTGCAATGTACGATGGAAAAGGAGTGAGGCGCGCCTCGCTTGTAAGAGGGCCTCACCGATGATGGACACCAGACTTTCCTTGGCGCTTGACGCCGCGCATGTGGCCTTGCCCGAAGCGGGCGACATCGCCGTGTTTGGCGCAAATGGCCAGAGCCTTGCCGGCCTGCCTGTCGAGCGTTTGAAGCTTGTCTGCGATGATGTGATCGCGGCTAGGGCCTATGCGGCTCAGGGGTATGACGTGAGCACAGAGGCGCCCGAGGCGGCGGTTTTGTCTGTCGTTATCGTGCCGCGCGGACGCATTGAAGGGCGGGTCATGTTCGCCCGCGGGGCCGCTGTTGCTGGCGGAAACCTGATCGTTGACGGCCTGAAGACTGATGGCATCGACAGCCACTTCAAGGAGTTGCGCAAGCGTGGCGACTGCTCGGCAGCGTTTAGCAAGGCGCATGGCAAAGTCTTTGCCTGCAAGATTGCGCCTGAGGCTATGGCCGACTGGGCTGCGCTGGGCGAAGGCCGCGAGAATGAGGCTGGGTTCTTCACTGTCCCCGGCGTGTTCTCGTCAGAGAAGGTTGACGAAGGTTCAAAGCTTTTGGCTGCGGCTCTGCCTGCCAGCCTTGGCAAGCAGGTAGCCGACTTGGGCAGCGGCTGGGGCTTCTTGTCACGCCATATCCTTGAGCGCGAAAGCGTTGAAGAGTTGCACCTCGTTGAGGCCAGCTACGCTGCTCTGAGCTGTGCGCAGAAAAACGTGCAAGACGCGCGCGCGCAGTTTCATTGGGATGACGCGATGCGCTGGGAACCAAAGGCCAACTTTGACAGCGTGGTGATGAACCCACCATTTCATAAGGGCCGCAAAGGCATGCCTGAGCTTGGCCAGCAGTTTATCGAAAACGCGGCGCGTATGTTGAAGGGCATGGGGCACCTTTACATGGTTGCCAACCGGCACTTGCCCTACGAAGACAGCCTGCGCGCACACTTTAAGTTTGTTGAAGAGATCGGCGGCAACACGCGCTTCAAATTGTTGCATGCGGCAAAGCCGTCTCGCAAGCGCTAGGTTTTTGCGCTAAATCTGGCAAGACTCGATATAAAGGAGAGCGGTATGTCGCTTTCGATTACCGGAAAAACAGCGATCGTCACTGGGGCCGCCAACGGGGTAGGCCTCGCCATCGCACGGCACTTCGCCGACAAGGGCGCTAAAGTGATGTTCGCCGATATGGACGACGAGCGGCTTGCCAAAGAAGTCGGCGAGCAGGACGAAGAAAGCAACATTCGCTTCTTTTCGGGCGATCTGCGTGAGAAGCTGACGATAGCAAACCTGCTCTCGGCCACGATAGATGCGTTTGATCAAGTTGATATTCTAGTGAATGCCTCGCGGCAGGTGTTGCGCTCTGATCCGCTCAACCCCGACGATGATGCCGTTGAGATGGCGCTTCAGCAAAACCTGATGACATCTCTCAGGCTCAGCCAAGTGGTTGCCACGCGGATGGTCAAACAAGCGCAGGACAGCGAGAGCGCTGGCTCCGGCGGCTCTGTCGGCTCGATCATCAACCTGTCGTCCATTCTGGCCACGCGCGCGCACCCCGAACTCATGGCGCTGTCGATTTCTAACGCGGCGCTGGAGCAGATGACACGCTCGCTAGCCGTTGCTTTGGCGGGCAAGCACATCCGCGTGAATGCAGTTGCGATGGGGTCGGTGATGAGCGCGTCTCTGCAGGAGAAGCTCAAAGAGAACCCTGACTTTCGCGACGTTATCGAAAAGGGCACGCCTTTGGGGCGCATTGCCAGCCCGACAGAACTTGCCGAAACGGTGCAGTTTCTCGCCTCTGACGGATCGGGCTTTATGACGGGTCAGGTTCTGACGGTTGATGGCGGGCGCACCCTGCTCGACCCCGTCTCAGCCCCCGCACACTAGGAGTTTCTCATGAGCGATATGCAGTCAGAAAAACAGCGCGCCAGCGCATGGTTCCGCAGCCTGCGCGACGAGATCGTGGCAGCCTTTGAAGGGCTGGAAGATGCGCATGTAACAGAGGTCCCCGCCGGCCGTTTTGATGTCAGCGAAACCAAGCGCACGTCAGAGGATGGTTCCGATGCAGGCGGCGGCCAGATGAGCGTTATGCGCGGCGGGCGCGTGTTTGAAAAAGTCGGCGTCAACGTGTCGGAGGTTTACGGCACTTTGGGCGAGCGCGCCCAAGCTGCGATGATGGCGCGCAAAGGCATGCCCGGCATGAAAGGCGATCCGCGTTTTTGGGCCAGCGGCATCAGCCTCGTGGCGCATATGCAAAACCCGCACAGCCCTGCCGTCCATATGAACACCCGCATGTTCTGGACGCCGCATGGCTGGTGGTTTGGCGGCGGCTCCGACCTCAACCCATGTATCGAATATGCCGAAGACACAGCGCATTTCCACTCTGTGCAAAAGCAACACTGCGACAAGCACGGAGAGGCGCATTACCCGCGCCTGAAAGAGTGGGCTGATGAGTATTTCTACATCCCGCACCGCAACCGTGCCCGTGGCGTTGGCGGCATCTTTCTGGATGACCACAACACAGGCGACTGGGAGGCTGATTTCAGCTTTATTCAGGACATCGGCCGCGCCTTTTTGCCTGCCTTCGTACCGCTCACTGAAAAGCGCATGAGCCAGCCGTGGGATGAGGCCGACAAGGACGCGCAGCTTGTGCACCGCGGCCTCTACGCCGAGTATAACCTCGTCTATGACCGCGGAACCAAGTTTGGCCTCGAAACAGGCCATGACGCCAACGCAGTGCTAATGAGCCTGCCGCCCTTGGCGAAGTGGGTCTAGGCTTTTTCTTGATATAAATACTCGCTGCCGACCCATTCGAAATGTGAAAGGCCAGACCATGAAAACAGCTCTCGTAACGGGCGCCGCGCGCGGTATCGGCCTCGCCACAACCAAGCTTTTTCTGGCGGACGGCTGGCAAGTCGCGATGGTTGATCGTGATGGCGACGAGCTGACGTTGGCCTCTGAGGGGTTGCGCAACGTCAAACCTATCTGCCGTGATGTGTCTGTCGGCCAGGACGTCGGCGCGATCATCGCCGAAGTCACGACATGGGCAGGTCAGCTCGACGCGCTGGTCAACAACGCGGGCGTCGCCGACTTTGGCCCGATCGACGAGACAGATTTCGCACGCTGGCGCACGGTGATGGACACCAACCTTGATGGGGTGTTCCGCATGTCCCAAGCCGCGGCGTCGCTCTTGCAAGCGTCCAAGGGAGCAGTGGTCAACATCGCGTCGATCAGCGGGCTGCGGGCGTCAACTTTGCGGGTGGCCTACGGCACTTCAAAGGCGGGCGTTATGCACTTGACCCAACAGCAAGCCGCCGAATGGGGTGAACATGGGGTGCGCGTCAACTGCGTCTGCCCCGGCCCCGTGCGCACCAAGCTGGCCATGGCCGTCCACAGTCAGGATATTATCGACGCCTACCATGACGCGATCCCTCTGCGCCGCTATGGCTCGGAAGACGAGATCGGCAATGTCATCACCTTCCTCTGCTCCGCCAAGGCGAGCTATGTGACAGGGCAGGTCATCGCCGTTGATGGCGGCTTTGAAAGCACTGGTATCGGGCTGCCCAGCCTTCGTGGCTAGGGCCAATTTTCTTCGAAGAAAATTGTTACATCACCAAGCTCAACCGCCTCGCACCGTGTCTATCATCAGCTGCACATTTTCGGGGTCGGCGTCCGGCGTGATACCGTGACCGAGATTGAAGATATGCGGGCCGTTCTTGAAGGCCTCGACGATCTTGCGGGTCTCGGATACCAGCGCGTCGCCGCCCGTGACCATGTGGGATGACTTGAGGTTGCCCTGCACGCAGCCGCCTGTTTGCACATTGGCGGCGGCCCATTCGGCCGTCACGCCATCATCAAGTGCGATGCAGTCGGCGCCGATGGCTTCATGCAGCCCGACATACCGCTCGCCCGCGCCGCGCGGAAAGGCGATGACAGGCACGCCAGGGTGCAGGGCTTTCAAGGCTGCTGTGATTTGCGCCGCTGGCTTTACTGCGTAGTTTAGGAAGTCGTCGCCCTTCAGCGAGCCTGCCCAGCTGTCAAAGATCTTCACAACTTCCGCGCCCGCTTTGATCTGCTCAGAGAGATAGGTGATCGTCGCTTCTGTGATGTGCTCTAGCAAAGCTTCAAACACTTCGCGGTTGCCGTCTTTGAGTGCGTGAGCTGGCCCTTGGTCAGGCGTGCCACGGCCAGCGACCATGTAGGTCGCTACCGTCCAAGGCGCGCCCGCAAAGCCGATGAGCGTTGTCTCTTCGGGCAATTCCTGACGGAGCAATTTCACGGTTTCATAGATCGGCGAGAGGTGTTCGTGGATCGCGTCGGCGGGCTTCAACGCATCAAACCCTGCCTTGTCTGTGATCGTCGAAAGCCGTGGCCCTTCTCCTGTGACAAACCACAAGTCAGCGCCGAGCGCCTGAGGCACCAGCAGGATGTCGGCAAACAGGATAGCCGCGTCAAAGCCGTAACGGCGGATCGGCTGCAGCGTCACTTCGCAGGCCAGTTCCGAGTTGTAGCACAGCGACAGAAAGTCACCCGCCTGAGCGCGTGTCGCCTTGTACTCGGGCAGGTAGCGGCCTGCTTGGCGCATCATCCAGATCGGCGGTGTTTCAAGCGTTTCGCCTGCCAAAGCGCGTAGGATTTTCTTTTGCTGTGCCATGTGTCTCTCCTCGGTGTTAGCGTGTTCGTCCCTTGGCTGGGGCAAGATGTCAAGCAAGAGCAGCTTGAAAGGACAACACGCCGCGTCTAACAGGGGGTATGGTTAAAGAACTTCCAACACCCGCTTCGCCCCTCAAGATAGGCACCCGTGGCTCGCCGCTCGCTTTGGCGCAGGCCTACGAGACGCGCGCGCGCCTCTCAAAGGCGTTTGATTTGCCGCAAGAGGCTTTTGAGGTTGTCGTGATCAAGACAACAGGCGACGACGCTGCGCTGATCGCGAAAGACAAGCCGCTTAAAGAGCTGGGCGGCAAGGGGCTGTTTACCAAAGAGATCGAAGAGCAACTGCTTGATGGCAGTATCGACATCGCCGTTCACTCGATGAAAGACATGCCGACTCTACAACCAGCGGGCCTGCTGCTTGACACTTACTTGCCGCGTGAAGACGTGCGCGATGCCTTTGTCTGCCTAAAGTATGCGTCGCTTGCCGAGGTGCCTGAGGGCGCTGTCATGGGGTCGTCTTCCTTGCGGCGTCGCGCGCAGCTTGCGGTGAAGCGGCCTGACCTGACGCTGGTCGAGTTTCGCGGCAACGTGCAGACACGGCTCAGCAAGCTCGGAGAGGGCGTGGCTGATGCGACATTCCTTGCCATGGCGGGGCTTACGCGGCTTGGCATGATCGGCGATGTGCCTGCAACGCCGATTGAAGTAACAGACATGCTGCCCGCCGTCGCGCAGGGCGCGATTGGCATTGAGCGGCGTGAGGGTGACGCGCGCGTTGCCGGGATGCTCGCCGCTTTGCACGACACGCAGACAGGCCAGCGCCTCACGGCAGAGCGGGCTTTTCTTAAAGCGCTCGACGGCTCTTGCGAGACGCCCATCGCCGCTTTGGCCGAGCTTGACGGAGGCACGCTGCGCCTGCGCGGTGAAGTGCTACGCCCAGATGGCAGCGAGGCGATCAGCGACGATATGACAGCACCGGTGGAAGACGGAGCCGCGCTTGGCCGCGAGATGGCTGCAAAGTTGCTTGTGCAAGCAGGCGACGGCTTCTTTGACTGGAAAGCATGATCACGCGCACCCACACCAAGGGCGATGCGCCTTCAACGGCTGTCTATTCCGACTGCGAGAAGTACCGCTATTCTCTGACGCGGGTTTGGGAGCCTGAAGGAAAGCGCGCGCTTTTCATCATGCTCAACCCGTCGACGGCGACAGAAGTGCAGAACGATCCGACAGTCGAGCGGTGTGAACGGCGCTCACGCACGCTTGGGTTTGGCAGTTTTCGGGTGACAAATATTTTCGCTTGGCGGGACACTGACCCGAAGAAAATGCGCGCCGCTGCCGAACCTGTCGGCGCAGCCAATGACGCGACGATCACGCAGGGCTGTGGCTGGGCTGACCAGATCATCGCGGGGTGGGGCGCACATGGTGAGCACCTTGAGCGCGGCGCCGCTGTGGAAGCTGTTCTGCGAGCGACAGGCTTGCCTGTTTACCACCTTGGCCTGACAAAGGCTGGCCATCCCAAACATCCGCTTTATATTGCCTATACGCAGCAACCTGAACGGTGGTTTTAGATGCCCGAGAGAACACCAGAAGAAGTGCATCACGCGCTAGAGAGGCTGACCCAAGAGGTCGAGCGGCTCAATACGCACCGCTTTGTTACGCTGCATAACTCGTTTTGGCGGTTGCTTGGGTTTAACTTTATGCGTGGTTTGGCGTTCGGGCTTGGCTCGGTGATCGGCGCGACGCTTCTGGTTTCGCTTTTGGCTTGGTGGGTTGCGCAAATTGAATTTATTCCCGTTATTGGCGAGTGGGCGGCGCAAATTGCCGATCAGATCGAAAGGGATCGTTAACCATTTAGGCCATATTACTTTGACTATTGGGTTGCGATGAGGCCTATTTGAAACTCATCTATGTGTGGAGTCGGGTCATGTTGATCCTTGCTGGTCTTATGGGAATGGCGCTTGTTGGCGCGACGGTTTTCATCGGTTTTGATGATTCTGGCGAAAACGACGACAGTATCCCAGTCATCCCTGGCGAAGCTGATGTGAACACCGATTTGTTCCTGCCGGGTGATGGGCCTAGGAATTCTGACGATGGTGATGGCAGCATTGTGTCCGGTGATGACACGGGCGAAGCGCTAGACGGCACTGAAGGCGCTGACCAGATGAACGGCTATGCGGGCGACGACACTTTGTCTGGCGCGGGCGGCGATGATGATCTGCACGGCGCCGAAGGCGCAGATGAGTTGTTTGGTGGCTTGGGCAGCGATACGCTTCATGGCGGAGATGGCGCTGATACGCTCTCTGGCGAGGACGACGACGACAGCCTCTATGGATATGGCGACGGTGACATGCTGAATGGCGGCGCGGGTGACGACTCTCTGCAAGGCGGCGCGGGCGAAGACGACCTATACGGCGATGAGGGCGATGATACGCTGCATGGTGGCCTTGATGATGACAGCCTTAACGGCGGCGCTGGGCAAGACTTGTTGTTTGGTGGCGCAGGAGACGACATGCTTGATGGCCGTGGCGACGACGCGCAGGACTTTCTGAACGGAGGTTCAGGCGATGACGACATCTTCGCAGGCCAAGGTGACTTCGTCACATCGGGGCTGGGTGTTGACAATATCGTGTTGGGCGACTGGGCTGTTCCCGGTGAAGAAGTTGTCGTGCAAGATTTTGAGTCCGGGGACGACCGCTTGATTGTGGTATACGAAGGCACGGAAGTACCCGAGCTGACGTTGATTGCGGATGCGCTTGATGAAGACGTAACGCATGTTTTGCTCAACGGCGCACTTGTCGCTGCTGTCAACTCGGAGTCGCCGCTAACGATGGATGACATATTGATCATGGCGCAGAGCGACGCCTCCCTATTGTTCGCCGCCTGAACTGTAAGCGGGGTCTGCCCGCATCGCCGATGATTTCTCTTTTCTTTTCAGGTGAATCGGCCTATACGCCGCTTCTGTCTTACCCTATTGGGTTAGGCGCATCTCATGGACCTTGCTGGACGACATCCCGGCTCGTGCCCGAACGAAACACTTTTTAAGGAGACCCCGATGTCGATTACGCCAGAAGAAAAAACACGCTTGATGAAAGAATTCGCCACCAAAGAAGGCGATACAGGCTCACCGGAAGTTCAGGTTGCCATTCTGACATCACGTATCAACACGCTGACAGAGCACTTCAAAACCCACAAGAAAGACAACCACGGTCGCCGTGGTCTTTTGAAAATGGTTGCTCTGCGTCGTAAGCTCTTGGACTACACCAAAGGCAAAGATGAAGCGCGTTACCAAGACCTGATCAAACGCCTCGGCATCCGCCGCTAAGCGCAGATCAACGCGAAATTATGGAAGCCGCGTCCTGTCAACAGGGCGCGGTTTTTCTTTGGGCTTGAGAGCAGCTAGCGGTTGCGAATTTGTACAAGCACATAGCCCAAGTCGCGAAGAGCTTGCACTTGCTTGGGGCCAGACGGTGCAACATTGATATGCGCAGGAAAGGCACTGGCAGACACCCCGCGCGCTTTGTTGTGGCCATCGCAGACATGGAGTGTTGTGCCTGATTGCGTCATTTGTAGAGCTTTGCGGCGAATTTTCTGCGCCCGTGTCCCTTCAAACCCGTCAACTAGTCCGAATTGCTCGCGCCCATGTGTGACGACAGCAATCTGGATATTGGGGAATTTGTCTTTGAGCCGTTTTGTGTATCGTTCGATCTTGGGAAGCGCCCAGCTCAATGCGCTTTCGTCGCCTTGCGCAACTTCAAAAACAACACCAACTGGCGACGTATCCAGAGTCAATATCCGCTCGATTTGCGCATGGGCAGGGGCTGCAAACCCGAGTAACATGAGGGCGGTAAGTGTGGTGAAAATCCAGCGCATCGGGTGGCTCCTTTTGACGGGAAGCCTAAAGCCTGGAGCCTTTACGATCAATGCTGCGAGGCGAGTGCCCGATCACGTTTGTATCATCGCGTGCGGTCGGCTTTCTGGATCAGGCGGGTGATGCGCGCCCCGATGGCGCGACTGGCTTTGCGCGACGGGTGGATCATATCGGCGCCATGAAAGCTCCGGTCTCCGCTTGGAACCAAATCTTGCAGCGAGAGAAAGTAGAGCCCTTTGTCGCGTTTGGCGAGTTTGCCGAGGCGGGCTTCAAACTCGTCGCCCTCGTCTTTGCAGCTTTCGATCGGCGAGCCTACACCGGGGCTACGTAGGTAACCGACATAGACAACGCGCGCGCCTGTTTTGCGGATATCGGAGATAAGTTTAGGCACTTCGCCGCGCCCACCATCTGCCGAGATAAGCTTTGCCATGCGCCGCTCACAGGCACCGCAGCCGCAGCCCATCATGAAGTCGTTGCCACCGCCTGTCATGATAACCCAATCAACGCGATCCTCGCGGAACTGGTTGGCGATTTTCATGCCGAGCGCGCCGGTGATCGGCAGGCCGTAGATGATCCGCGCGCCAGAAATCGAGCGGTTCACCACTGGTTCTGACAGCCCCTTGGAAACCTCATCTGCGATCGACAGATTTGCACCGCGGTGCCATGCCATCAGGCTGTCACCAATGGCAACAATCCGCGGCTGGCCATCTTTGGCATGGGCTGTTGTTGCCAGAAGGCCTACGCTTGAAAAAAGCGTCAACAAAATAGCAGTTATCAACTTGGTCTTTGTCATAAGCCCTCGTTTTTTGCAGGCGGTTTGGCGGCCTAGGCTCGCAAGTTTCTACTTTTTAGCAGCAAGAATCTACTCATAGGTTAAAAACACTCTGTTGTCAGCTTGGCGACAAGGGTAATTACCTTGTTTCCAAACGCTCAAAACTCCTGTATGGCCCGCTCATCTGAGACGATGTGCAAAGGCTCCGGCACATCAAATGCAAGATAGTAGGAGCCGGCGGCAATGGGGCCGCCATTCAAACAGGAGACACGGGATACGCTCGTGGGTGCTCCGACAAGGAAACGAAATGTTTAACGTAACAAAAAAATCGATCGAGTGGGGCGAAGAGACGCTGACACTCGAAACGGGCAAGATTGCCCGTCAGGCTGATGGCTGTGTCATCGCCACACTTGGTGAAACGTCAGTCATGGCCGCTGTTACTTTTGCGAAAAAGCAAAAGCCGGGCCAAGACTTTTTCCCGCTGACAGTTCACTACCAAGAGAAATACTACGCCGCTGGCAAGATCCCTGGTGGCTTCTTCAAGCGTGAAGCACGTCCGACGGAAAAAGAGACGCTGACTGCGCGTCTTATCGACCGTCCGTTGCGCCCGCTGTTCGTTCCGGGCTTCAAAAACGAAGTTCTGGTGATGTGTACAGTTCTGTCGCATGACCTCGTGAATGACCCAGACATGGTTGCGATGATCGCGGCTTCAGCAGCGCTCACAATTTCTGGCGCGCCGTTCATGGGCCCGATCGCCTGTGCGCGCGTTGGCTTTGAAGACGGTGAGTATGTGCTCAACCCAACGGTTGACGACATGCAAGACCTTCGCAACAACCCAGACCAGCGTCTGGACCTTGTTGTCGCCGGCACAAAAGACGCCGTGATGATGGTTGAGTCAGAAGCATATGAACTTAGCGAAGCAGAGATGCTTGGCGCGGTGAAGTTTGCCCATGACAACATCCAGCCGGTTATCGACTGCATCATCTCGCTCGCCGAAGAGTGCGCGAAAGAGCCGTTCGACTTCCAGCCAGCCGACTACTCGGAGCTTTATGAAGCTGTGAAAGCCGCTGGCGAAGCGCAAATGCGCGCAGCCTTTGCGAACACCGACAAGCAAGAGCGCACGACAGCTGTTTCTGAAGCGCGCACCGCTATTCTGGAAGCGCTGACAGACGAGCAACGCGACGATGCCAACCTTGGCTCGGCGATGAAAAAGCTCGAAGCTGGCATCCTGCGTGGTGACGTTGTAAAAACAGGCAAGCGTATCGATGGTCGCGACCTCGACACAGTGCGCCCGATCGTGAGCGAAACAGGCCTTCTGCCGCGCACACACGGCTCAGCGCTGTTCACACGCGGTGAAACACAGGGCCTCGTTGTGACAACGCTCGGCACCGGAGACGACGAGCAGTTCATCGACGCGCTGCACGGCAACTTCAAGTCAAACTTCCTGCTGCACTACAACTTCCCGCCCTATTCGGTTGGTGAAGCAGGCCGTGTGGGCCCTCCCGGACGCCGCGAAATCGGCCATGGTAAGCTCGCTTGGCGCGCTCTTCAGGCTGTTTTGCCTGCCGCGACAGACTTCCCCTACACGATCCGCCTTGTGTCAGAGATCACAGAGTCAAACGGCTCGTCATCAATGGCGTCAGTCTGTGGCGGCTCGCTCGCCATGATGGACGCAGGCGTGCCACTCAAAACAGCGGTTGCCGGTGTTGCGATGGGCTTGATCCTTGAGGAAGACGGCTCTTACGCTGTTCTGACGGACATCTTGGGTGACGAAGATCACCTTGGTGATATGGACTTCAAAGTGGCCGGTACTGCCGATGGCATTACATCGCTTCAGATGGACATCAAAGTTGCGGGCATCACGCCAGAGATTATGGAAAAAGCCCTCGCGCAAGCGAAAGACGGCCGTATCCACATTCTCAACGAGATGAACAAAGCGCTCGACGGCGCAGCTGATTTCTCGATCCATGCACCACGCATTGAGACAATGCAAATCCCGACTGACAAGATCCGTGAAGTGATCGGCTCAGGCGGTAAGGTGATCCGTGAGATCGTTGAAGTGTCAGGCGCGAAAGTTGACATCAACGACGAAGGCATCATCAAGATTGCGAGCCCGAACGGCGAGGCCATCAAGAAGGCCTACGACATGATCCACTCGATCGTGGCAGAGCCGGAAGAAGGCCAGGTCTATGACGGTAAAGTTGTGAAGATCGTCGACTTCGGCGCCTTCGTGAACTTCTTTGGTAAGCGCGACGGCCTTGTGCACGTGAGCCAGATCGAAAACCGCCGCTTGAACCATCCTTCAGACGTTCTGAAAGAAGGCCAAGACGTGAAAGTGAAGCTCTTGGGCTTTGATGATCGCGGCAAGGTGCGTCTGTCGATGAAAGTTGTCGATCAGGAAACAGGCGAAGAAGTTGCGCCTGAAGCAAAAGAGAAAAAAGAAGACTAAACCTTCGCTTTTCAAAACGAGAGGCCTCGGCAGAAATGTCGGGGCCTTTTTTGTGGCTTTTTGACAATTCAGCGCGATTTTTCCCCCTGAATTACCCGCTAAGCGAGTGTATCGGGACTTCAGTAAGTTGACGCTAACGTAAGCTTACTGCAATTTCCGTCGACCACTCGCGGAACCCTCTGCACCGGCAGAGCGGGAACAGGGGCCTCTTTGGGGAGAGGCCCCTGTTAGCATTTTGCTAGTCTTGCATGCCTTTTACACCGCCGATCACCAAGTCGGTGATCATGTCAGCGTGCTCGCGGCGCAGCGCCTCGTCAGCCGTGCTGCTCCATTTGTAATGCCAGTTCAGCATCCCGAAAACGGACATCGTGAGCGCCCAGAGCTTTGCGCGGTCAGCCGTAACACCGGCGGGGCAGATAGCCACCAGCCTGTCGCGCAATACGGCTGTCGCCTCTTTCTGGTAGTGGCGCAACTTGTCTTGCTGTGCCTCGGGCAGGGCTTGCATGGCGCTGAGCATAACATCGTGTTCGGCGTCAGCGCCCTGATAGGTCAGAAGCACTTCGGTGATGATAGCGCGCAGCTGCACCTTGGGGTCGTCGCTCTTGAACGCGAGGTTAACAACACGGTCGCGCAGCTCGCTGAGGTGACTGTCGAGCATGTCAAACAGTAGCGCTTCTTTGCTCGGGTAGTAGTGGTAGATATTTGCTTTCGAAATGCCGCATTTCTGCGCCACCTGAGACATCGACGCGCGGCCATAGCCCTCGTCGGCAAACAACCGTGCGGCGGCGCGCAAGATAGCCTCGCGCTTGTCGCCATAGTCCTGAGCCAGAGTGCGTGCCAAAGCCTTAGCCCTTGTTGCGGTTGTCGACGACGCGCACAGCCTTGCCTTGGCTGCGCACCACAGAGCCGGGCTCGCCGACGATAATCTCGGTCGACACGCCGACCATGTCTTTGATGTGTTTGGTCAGCATCCGCGCAGCGGCGGTTTTGGAAAGCTCGTCTGCGGCATCAGGGGCGGCTTCCACGAACACGCGCATCGCGTCCATCCGGCCAGCCTTGTGCAGTTCTATCTGGAAGTAGGGTGCAAGGCCGCCTGTCGCCATGACCTGCTCCTCGATCTGCGTCGGGAAGACATTCACACCGCGCAGGATGATCATATCGTCAGAGCGGCCGGTGATCTTCTCCATCCGTCGCATCGAGCGCGCCGTGCCAGGTAACAAGCGCGTCAGATCGCGGGTGCGATAGCGGATCATTGGCATGCCTTCCTTGGTCAGTGTGGTGAAGACGAGCTCGCCTTCTTCGCCGTCTTCCACAACCTCGCCTGTGGCCGGGTTGATGATCTCCGGGTAGTAGTGATCCTCCCAGACATGCAGCCCATCCTTTGTCTCGACACATTCGTTGGCCACACCGGGCCCCATGATCTCGCTCAGGCCGTAAATGTCGACAGCGTGCATATCAAACGCCTCTTCGACTTCGAGGCGCATCGCGTTTGTCCAAGGCTCGGCACCGAAAATGCCAACTTGCAACGAAGAGCTGCGCGGATCGATCCCCGCCTTGTGGAAGCCTTCAAGGATGTTCAGCATGTAAGACGGCGTCACCATGATGCCTTTTGGCTCAAAGTCAGTGATCAGTCCGACTTGCTTTTCCGTCTGCCCGCCGCCCATGGGAACGACTGTCGCCCCGAGCCGCTCGATGCCGTAATGCGCGCCGAGGCCGCCTGTGAACAGCCCGTAGCCATAGGCGTTGTGCACCATGTCGCCCGCCGCGAGGCCCGACGCTCGCAAGCTGCGCGCCAA
This sequence comes from uncultured Lentibacter sp., assembly GCA_947497495.1. Classification (GTDB taxonomy): domain Bacteria; phylum Pseudomonadota; class Alphaproteobacteria; order Rhodobacterales; family Rhodobacteraceae; genus Lentibacter. Next base: position 435,440 of record CANMGT010000001.1, on the reverse strand, counting down.
GGTGTCTGCCCAAACGTCGATATCGTTTTTGGTGTAGACAACAACTGTCGGCTTGCCCGTCGTGCCCGACGAGGCATGGATGCGCGCAAGTTTGTTCTTGGGAACCGCAGACAGCCCGAACGGGTAGTTGTCGCGCAGGTCGTTCTTATAGGTGAAGGGGAACTTCGCGAGGTCTTTAAGCTCCTTCAGATCGTCGGGGTGAACGCCCGCTTCGTCAAAGCGTTTGCGATACATCGCGACGTTGTCATAGGCGTGGCGCAGCGACCACTTCATGCGCTCGAGTTGCAGCGCGCTGATCTCGTCGCGGCTGGCGATTTCGATAGGGTCTAGGCTGTCGCGGCTTGGGGTCAGGTCTTTCATGATTTGTCCTCAAATAGCTGGCCTTTGATCGCGCGCGAGTTGCCGCGAAATTCGGCGATGATAACTCCGGTTTGGGTGCTGACGGTGACATCATAGATGCCTGATCGCCCCGTAAGGCTGACTTCCCGCGCCGTCGCGGTAAGCCTGTCGCCCAGCTTGCCAGGGGCAAGGTAGGTGATCGCGTTGTGCTGTGCCACAGTCGATTGATTGCGAGAGTTGCACGCAAAAGCAAAGGCGCTGTCAGCGAGCGCAAAGGTTATGCCGCCGTGGCACATGCCATGGCCGTTACAGTGGTGTTTCTCGACTGTCATTTCCAAAGTGGCACAGCCTTCGCTGACAGAAGTAATCTCGAAGCCAAGCCACTTTGAGGCCTCGTCGCCTTCCCACATAGCAGCGGCGGAACGTTCTGCAACTGTCGTCATTTGCCTTGATACTCCGGTGCGCGTTTGCCCAAGAAAGCTGCGACGCCCTCTGCGTAATCCGCGCTTTCTCCGCAGGCTTTCATAAGGTCGGCCTCGAGCTCGAGGTGCGCGTCGAGGGTGTTTGTCGCTGCGGCGTCAATCGCGCGTTTGGTTGCGGCCAGTCCGAATGTCGGGCCGTTGGCGAGGCGCTCGGTCTGCGCGCGCGCTTCCTGCATGAGCGTGTCGTCGGGCAGCGCCTTCCAGATGAGCCCCCAATCGGCGGCTTGCGCGGCCGTGAGCGGCTCGGCTGTCAGCGCCAACCCCATTGCTCGGGCAGGGCCAAGCTTACGGGTCAGTTGCCAGCTGCCGCCCGTGTCGGGGATAAGCCCGACCTTGGCGAACGACTGGATAAATTTGGCCGACTCAGCCGCAAAAACCATGTCGCAGTTCAACGCCAGTGACGAGCCAGCGCCTGCTGCAACACCGTTGACCGCGCAAACAACGGGCATTTCCAGCCCGCGAATCTGGCGCACCAGAGGCGCCCAGAAGTCGCGCACTGTTTTGCCAAGGTCGGGCGGGCCGTCCATCGTTGCCGGGTTGCGGTCGCCTAAGTCCTGCCCTGCACAAAAACCCCGGCCAGCACCTGTTAACAGCACGGCCCGCTTGGATTTTGCGGCCTCGAGGGCCGCACGCAACTCGCCGTGCATCTCTTCGTTAAAGCTGTTCAAACGGTCAGGGCGGTTGAGCGTAATTTGCACCCAATTGCCGTTGTCTTCTACCAAGATTGTCATCGAAGCTCCCCCCTCAATTTCGAGAAAGCTTGCATAAACCAACCGGTCGGTCAATATTAAACCTCGAATCGTTTGGGAGGACGGGATGAGCCAGCAAGACATTCAGAGCTTTATACACGGTGAGTGGATCAACTCCGGAGCAGGTGCGCGCGACATTGCGAGCGCTGTGACGGGTGAGGTTATCGCGCGGGCAGGCAACGACGGCCTCGACTTTGCCGCGATGCTCGATTTTGGCCGCACGAAAGGCGGACCAGGCCTGCGCGCAATGACATTTCACGACCGCGCCCGCATGCTCAAGGCGCTTGCGATGCACCTCAACGCGAATAAGCAGGCGCTTTACGACGTGTCTTTCGCCACAGGGGCCACGCAGAGCGACCACGCGTTTGATATCGACGGCGGCATCGGCACGATGTTTGTCTATGCCTCCAAGGGCCGCCGTGAAATGCCTGATGACCACGTCTATGTTGACGGTGACATCGAGCAACTCGGCCGCAATGGCACCTTCCTCGGGCAGCATATCTACACGCCGCTGCAAGGCGTTTCCGTACATATCAACGCGTTCAACTTCCCCGTCTGGGGGATGCTTGAAAAAGTCGCACCGAGCCTGCTTGCTGGCGTGCCCTGCGTCGTGAAACCCGCAACCGCCACGTGCTATGTGACGGAAGCCTGTGTGCGCCTGATGCTCGACAGTGCCCTGCTGCCCGAAGGCGCTTTGCAGCTTGTCACTGGCGGCCTCGGCAACACGCTCGACTTGCTTGATTGTCAGGATGCTGTCACGTTCACAGGCTCTGCCGACACGGCGTTTATGCTGCGGGGCAACCGCAACCTGATGGTCAACGGCGTGCGTTTTACCGCTGAACAAGACAGTCTCAACGCGTCGATTCTCGGGCCGGACGCCACGCCTGACACGCCTGAGTTTGACCTTTTCATCAAGGAAACCCTGCGCGAGATGACAACGAAAGCGGGCCAGAAATGCACCGCCATTCGCCGCATCATCGCGCCGGACGGCCTCGTGCAACCTGTCATCGAAGCCCTGTCAGCCAAACTTGCGAAAACCACGATCGGCGACCCTCAGGCTGAGGGGGTGCGCATGGGCGCGCTGGTGTCGGCGAGCCAGAAGGCCGATGTTTTGGCGAAAGCTGCGATCATTGGCCAAGAGGCCGAGCGCGTGTTTGGGCGCGATGATGTCGAGATCATCGGAGAGAGCGCCCAGAACGGCGCTTTCGTCTCGCCGATGCTGTTTCACTGCGCAGACCCTGACAGCGCTAAGAACGTGCACGACACCGAGGCCTTTGGGCCGGTATCAACGGTCATGGGCTATTGCGACATTGGCCATGCCATCGCGCTTGCCAACAAAGGGCAGGGCAGCCTTGTTGCCTCCGTCATCACGCATGACGCCGAGGTTGCGCGCGAAGTTGCTCTGGGCTCTGGGGCCTTCCACGGCAGGCTTTATTTCAACAATCGCGACAGCATGGCCGAGAGCACAGGCCATGGCGCGCCGATGCCACACCTTGTGCATGGCGGGCCAGGTCGCGCGGGCGGCGGCGAGGAGCAGGGCGGTATTCGCGGCGTGAAGCACTTTATGCAGCGCACCGCCATTCAGGGCAGCCCTGACATTCTCACAGCTGTCACAGGCCGCTGGGTTCCCAACGCGGCACAGCACTCTGAAGCAGCGCACCCCTTCACCCGCCACTTCAACACGCTCGCGCTCGGCGAGACGCTGCACAGCAAAGCGCGCACCGTCACGCTTGAGGACATCGAGCATTTCGCCAATTTCACGGGCGACACGTTTTATGCCCACATGGATCAGGCGGCGGCCGAGAGAAACCCGTTTTTCCCTGGCCGCGTGGCGCATGGCTATCTGTTGCTGTCGTTCGCGGCGGGCCTGTTTGTCGAGCCAAACGAAGGGCCCGTACTGGCCAACACGGGGCTGGACAACCTGCGCTTTATGAAGCCGGTTGAAGCGGGTGACAGCATCAAGGTGGCGCTCACTGTTAAACACAAAACGCCACGCAATGACGAGTATGGCGAGGTGCGCTGGCATGCGCGTCTGACCAACCAGAACGACGAGATCGTGGCGGAATACGAACTGCTGACAATGGTGGCCGTTGAATAATATGTTGCCTCATATAATAGATATGGCTAATAACTAAATAGCCTGATACGTAACCGTCAAATAATTGTTGGATGGTTACATAGTTTGCAGAAATAGTGGGTGACCATGCCCGCCTGATCTGCTTTGGTTGGGCGGCTAACAGACAAGACCGTCCGAGAACGGATGTCACAAAGGGAGAAAATTATGACAACTCGTAGAACCGTATTGGGTGCGCTGTCTGGCGTTGCTTTTGCAGCGCTCACAGCCACAGGCGCGCTCGCGCAAGAAGTGACGCTCAAGCTTCACCAGTTCTTGCCAGCGCAAGCCAACGTGCCAAAACACATTCTTGATGTCTGGGCTAACAAAGTCGAAAAAGACAGTGAAGGCCGCATCAAGATCGACCGTTTCCCAAGCATGCAGCTGGGCGGTAAGCCACCAGAGCTTTATGACCAAGTTGTCGACGGCGTTGCCGACATCGTCTGGACAGTTGTCGGTTACACGCCGGGCCGCTTCCCGCGCACGGAAGTGTTCGAACTTCCGTTCAGTGTGTCTGATGCGGGTGCTGCCTCATACGCTTACTGGAAGATGTATGAAGAGCACATGAAGGACAGCTTCAAGGATGCGCACATCCTTGCCACGTTTGTTCACGGCCCCGGTGTGATCCACTCCAGCGAGCCTGTGAAAACACCGGCTGACATGGAAGGCCTGAAGCTGCGCGGTCCGTCACGCCAAACGAACGCCCTGCTCAAGACGCTTGGTGCTGAACCTGTTGGTATGCCAGTTCCGGCCATCCCCGAGGCGCTTTCAAAAGGCGTGGTTGACGGTGCTGTTATTCCTTGGGAAGTGACAGGCGCTTTGAAAGTGCCTGAGCTGGTTGACTACCACGCTGAGTTCACCGGCCCTGCGCTTTACACTGTTGGCTTCGTTGTCGCGATGAACAACGACGCCTACAACAACCTGCCCGATGATCTGAAGGCCGTTATCGACAACAACTCAGGCCTTGATTTCTCTGTCTTTGCGGGCACAACCATGCAGTCGTTTGACGCACCTGCGCGTGCTGCTGCAGTTGAAAACGGTAACGAGATCACCACTCTCAGCGCAGAAGAATCAGCCACATGGGCCGCCGCTGCGCAGCCTGTGACAGAGGCATGGCTGGCCGACATGCAGAGCAAAGGCATCGACGGGCAAGCGCTCATCGACCAAGCCAAAGCTCTCATGGCGGAATACGAAGCAAGCAAATAAACGACACACCGGAAAGGGCCGCTGCCAAGTGCTGCGGCCCTTTCTGACGGAAAATCCGGCTGCGGGGAGGCAGGCTGATGTATCGCACGATGAATTCGATTTCACGTACCATGGCCCATTTGGGAGGGCTGATGCTTGCGGCACTCATCCTGCTCATCTGCGTTTCAGTGGTGGGGCGCAGCCTCAACACGTTTTGCCACGACGACTTTATGCAAACCTACCTGCCCGGCTTGGCCGACTGGATATTGAGCCTCGGTGTGGGCGCCATCAACGGCGACTTCGAGCTGGTTGAAGCGGGTATCGCCTTTGCGATCTTTGCCTTTTTGCCGCTGTGCCACCTAACGGGCGGACACGCCACTGTCGACATCTTCACCTCGCAAATGTCCCAACGGGCAAACCGTGTGCTGCTGATGATAACCTCCATCGTTTTTGCGGCGATCATGGTGCTCATTGCAGTGCAGCTTTACGTTGGAACTGTCAGCAAGTTTAACACCGGGCAGACAACACAACTGCTCGAGTTCCCCCTTTGGTGGGCCTATGCGCTCAGCCTTGTCGGCGCTGCTATTGCGGCCATTGTGGCTGTCTACGTCGCCATCATGCGCATCTACGAAACCCTGCGCGGGTATGATATTCTTCCAACGCAAGCAGGAGCTGAGCATTGAGTGACATTCTAATTGGGGCATTGTCGTTTCCGGCACTGCTCGTTCTCATTTTCTTGCGAGTCCCGATCGGGCTGGCCATGTTTCTGGCGGGTCTCGTGGGCCTTATTGTCGTCACCGGCGAGACTAACATACCGTTCTCGCGGCTGAAGTCCGAAACCTTTGGCACCTTCTCAAGCTACTCACTCAGCATTATCCCGATGTTTCTTCTGATGGGGCATTTCGCAACGCTTGGCGGCATGTCTCAAGCGCTGTTCAAGGCGGCCGAAAGCTGGCTCGGACACCGTAAGGGTGGCGTTGCAATGGCCGCTGTGGGCGCATGTGCGGGCTTCGGCGCGATCTGTGGCAGCTCGCTCGCGACGGCCGCCACGATGAGCCGCGTCGCTCTTCCCGAGCTGCGCCGCTACGGATATTCCGGCGGCTTTTCAACGGCCACGCTGGCAGCGGGCGGCACGCTGGGCATCCTCATTCCGCCCTCTGTGGTGCTGGTGATCTACGCGATCCTCACCGAGCAAAACATTGCCAAGCTTTTCCTTGCGGCCTTCATTCCCGGCATCCTTGCCGCGCTTGGCTATATTCTCGCGATCTCGGTTTATGTGCGTATCAACCCGAACTCGGCGGGCACGCGCGAGCGTATGCCCTACGCCGAGCGCTTCCGCGCCTTGCTGGATGTTTGGCCTGTGCTGCTTGTCTTCATGCTTGTCGTTGGGGGCATCTACCGCGGCTGGTTTACCCCGACAGAAGGCGCGGCTGTTGGTGCTTTCGGCACCGGACTGATCGCCTTTCTCGGCGGTGGGCTGACTTGGGCAACCCTGTCAGAAAGCTTCATTGTGACGGCGCGCGCAACGGCGATGATCTTTTTCATCATCCTCGGGGCTGCGTTTTACAACGGCTTCCTTGCGCTCACGCAACTGCCCCAAGAGATCGCCAATTTCGTCGTAGACCAAGGCTTTGGCCCCTACCTTGTGTTGGTGATGATCCTTGTCTTCTACCTGCTGCTCGGCTGTCTGATGGACAGCCTGTCAATGATCCTGCTGACCATTCCGATCTTCTGGCCGGTGATGCAGGGCCTCGACTTCGGGTTTGTCACGATGGCCGACCTGCAGGCTGAGCGACTCGCTGAACTCTTGCGGTCAGGGGCCGATGTTGCGCCTGCGTTGGTGCAAGAAGCGCAGGAAATACTGGCGACTGGCGTTGAGCTGACCCGTGAACAGGCCCGCGAACTTGGCCTGCGCGGCGTCTCCAAAGGCGCGCTGGCGCGGGTGAACAGCGAGCAAGTCGCGATCTGGTTCGGCATCCTCGTTCTGATTGTGGTCGAGGTTGGCCTTATCACGCCGCCTGTGGGGATGAACCTGTTTGTTATCAATGCGATGGACAGAAAAACCCCGATGATCGAAACCTACAAAGCCGTCATCTACTTTGTCGCGTCAGACCTCATCCGCGTGCTGATACTGGTGGCCTTCCCGATCATCACACTGGCGCTTATTCCGTGGTAGCGGGCAAGCGCGCGGTCTGTGCGGCCTGCGCGTTTTGATCTAGATCATGGAGAAGCTCTCCGGTCTGCTTCAGCCTTAAAGGCATAAACAGATCGGAGAGACCCATGAGTATCTTTCAACGCATCGCAGACGGCGCCGCGCGCGCGACAGGCATGATGGAACGCCTCGGCCTAGACCCAGACGAAGTCTTGGGCGAAAACCCCATTCAAGCCGCAAACCAGCTTCGCACCCGAGCGCTGGCCTGCACCTTCTGTAAAGGCAACAGCGAATGTGCGCACCTGCTGGCGAATAATGACAGCCTCACAGAAGCGCCGGACTACTGCCCCAACAAGCTCGAGCTGGACGCCCTCGCCAAGGCCTAACGCTAGGTTAGGGCGGTTTTTCAAGGTTTCTTCCCCGTGACCTGCGACATTCTGTCTGCAATGACAGGGTATCGTTAAAAGGGACAGGGAACCTATCATGAAGAAAATGACAGCAGAATTCATCGGCACGTTTACACTCGTGCTGTTTGGCTGTGGCGCAGCCGTTATTGCGGGCGCCGACGGCACAACGGGCATCGGCCTTGCGGGCATCAGCTTCGCATTCGGCCTCGCGCTCATCGGCATGGCTTACGGCATTGGCCCGGTCTCGGGCTGTCACATCAACCCGGCGGTATCGCTGGGCGCAGTTGCGGCCGGACGCATGCGGATGGGCGAAGCCGTCCAGTATATGATTGCACAAGTGGCTGGGGCCATCGTTGCAGCCCTCGTGCTGCTAACAATCGCCTCCGGCAGCGCCGGCTATGAAGGCGGGCTTGGCCAAAACGGCTGGGGCGAAGGCTATCTCGGCGAATACAACATGGCAGCGGCCTTTGTGTTTGAAGTCGTGGCGACTTTTCTCTTTGTCGTCGTCATTCTCGGCTCGACAGGCTCTAAAGCTCCGGCGGCCATGGCCGGTTTGGCGATTGGCCTGACACTGGTGGTGATTCACCTTGTCGGTATCAAAGTGACAGGTGTTTCCGTGAACCCTGCGCGCTCTATCGGGCCAGCCTTGCTTGTCGGCGGCACAGCCCTTGCCCAGCTTTGGTTGTTCATCGTAGCACCGGTCATCGGCGCCGTGGCCGCGGGCATCCTGTTCCGCTCGGGCATGCTTGACGCCGACTGAACAGAGGCACCAGAACCAAAAGAGGCCGCGCTGTGATGCGCGGCCTCTTGTCGTTTCTCAACTGTCCATGCTTAGCTTGGGTCAGCTGTCGTACGCAGGTAAGGCAGCTTGATGTCGATCTCACCAAACTTTGCTTTGGCTTCTTCGTCGTTGAGGCCGAGCGCAACGATAACGTCTTGCCCCTTTGTCCAGTTCGCGGGTGTCGCGATAGGCTGACCGAACGTGGCTTGCAGCCCGTCAAGCGCGCGCAGAACTTCGGCGAAGTTGCGGCCAACTGACATCGGATATGTCATGATCAGCTGCACTTTTTTGTCGGGGCTGATGATGAAAACTGAGCGCACGGACGCGCTGTCAGCGGCTGTGCGGCCGTCGGGCAGGTAGGCCTCGGCTGGCAGCATGTCAAAGGCTTTTGAAACGGCAAGGTCTTCATCGGCGATGATCGGGAAGCTGGCTTTTGCACCTGAAACGCTTTCAATGTCGGCTTTCCATGTCACGTGCTCTGCGGCGCTGTCTACTGACAGGCCGATAACTTTCGTGCCGCGCTTGTCCCATTCGGCTGCGAGCTGGGCGACTGCGCCAAATTCGGTTGTGCAGACGGGTGTGTAGTCTTTCGGGTGCGAGAACAGAATCGCCCAGCTGTCACCGATCCAGTCGTGGAAGGTGATCTGGCCGTGGTCTGTTTCGGCAGTGAAATTCGGGACGATGTCGTTGATACGAAGGCCCATCTTCAGGCTCCTTTTACTGTTGCGTCGCTTAGAAGCATTCTAAGTTCGGAATACATATATTCACGTTGCGTCGGGGCTTAAAGGGCGTCTTGCAGCAAAACGCCTGGGGTGACAAAGTGACACAAACTTTCAGGGAGAAAGCACATGATCGAGAAACGCCAATTCTACATCAACGGTGAATGGGTCGCACCGAAAGCGGCCAATGACTACCACGTTATCGACCCCTCAACAGAAGAACCCTACGCGGTTATTTCTCTTGGCGCGCAGGCCGATACCGACGCCGCCGTGGCAGCCGCCAAAGCGGCCTTTCCGGCATGGATGGCAACGCCCGTAGAAGAGCGTATTGCGCTGGTTGAGAAGCTTTTGGAAATCTACCAGCGGCGCGGCGACGAAATGGGCGAAATCATGAGCCACGAAATGGGCGCACCCATTGACATGGCCAAGGCATCGCAAGTCGGCGCGGGCACTTGGCACCTCAGCAACTTCATTCGCGCAGCCAAAAGCTTCGAGTTCAACCGCCCGCTAGGTGCTCATGCCCCTAACGATCGTATCATCTATGAGCCGGTTGGTGTGGCGGCGCTGATCACGCCGTGGAACTGGCCGATGAACCAAGTGACGCTCAAAGTCGGCGCGGCGGCTATTGCAGGCTGCACGATGGTGCTAAAGCCTTCGGAAGAGACACCGCTTGACGCGATGCTCTTTGCCGAAATGATGGATGAAGCGGGCTTCCCTGCCGGAGTTTTCAACCTCGTGAACGGCGACGGCGTCGGCGTGGGCAGCGCGCTCACAGCGCATGAAGACGTTGACATGGTCAGCTTCACAGGTAGCTCACGCGCGGGCAAGCTGATCTCGAAATCAGCTGCCGACACGCTCAAGCGCGTCTCGCTCGAGCTGGGCGGCAAGGGCGCCAACGTGATCTTCGCAGATGCCGATGACAAGGCTGTCAAACGCGGCGTTTTGCATATGATGAACAACACCGGCCAAAGCTGTAACGCGCCAAGCCGGATGTTGGTGCAGCGTGAAGTCTACGAAAAAGCTGTAGATGAAGCCGCTGAAGTTGCCGCCAACGTGTCGGTCGGCCCTGCTAGTGAGTCAGGCAAGCACATTGGCCCCGTCGTCAATGCTGTTCAATGGGGCAAGATTCAGGATCTGATCCAAAAAGGTATCGACGAAGGCGCACGCCTTGTTGCCGGTGGTGTTGGCCGCCCCGAAGGGCTTAACAAAGGCTTCTACGTGCGCCCGACGGTGTTTGCCGATGTGAACAACGACATGACAATCGCGCGCGAAGAAATCTTCGGGCCGGTGCTGACAATCCTGCCGTTTGACACGGAAGAAGAAGCCATCGCAATCGCCAATGATACGCCCTACGGCCTCACCAACTACGTGCAAACCCAAGACGGCGCACGCCTTAACCGCATGGCACAAAGCCTGCGCTCGGGCATGGTCGAGATGAACGGCCAAGGCCGCGGCGCAGGCTCGCCTTTCGGCGGCATGAAGCAGTCAGGCAATGGCCGTGAAGGCGGCGTTTGGGGGTTGGAAGACTTCCTCGAAGTTAAAGCTGTGTCGGGCTGGAGCAACGACGCAGGCTAGCACCAAATTTCTTGCAAGAAATTTGTAAGGATTTTCAAAAATCCTTGGCCCCGCCTCAAAACGGGGCCTTCACAAAAAAGCGTGTGCCTTTGCCGCCATCGGGGTGGCGAAGGCGCAGCTCTTCCGCGTGGAGCATAAGCCGCGGATGTTCCAGGGCGGCCCCCTCAGCATAAAACGGATCGCCCAAAATGGGGTGCCCAAGCGCGAGCATATGCACGCGCAGCTGGTGGCTTCGGCCCGTCTTGGGGAACAGGCGCACACGGCTTTCACTTTCGTCCGATCGTAAAACTTTCCAGTCGGTGACAGCCTGTTTACCCGTCTCGTGGCAAACCATCTGCCGTGGCCTGTTCTCCCAATCGACAATCAGCGGCAAATCAACCGTGCCTTCTTTCGGCTCCAGCTGCCCGCTCACACGCGCTATATAGGCCTTCTTGATCTGGCGTTTCTCGAACTGCAAACCAAGGTGTCGCTGCGAATGGCGGCTTGCGGCAAACACCATCACGCCTGAAGTGTCCCGATCAAGCCGATGCACCAGCAGAGCGCCGGGAAAGGCCGCCTGCACACGGGCGATGAGGCAGTCCGCCAAGTGCTCACCTTTTCCAGGCACCGACAGCAGGCCCGAAGGCTTGTTGACGATGATCAGCTCGTGGTCTTCATAGACCACATCGAGCGGATCATTCGGCGGGTTGTAGGCGTCTGACACGGCGCTCAGCCCTGCAGGCTCGTCACCGTTATGTCGCCTTCTGCACGGGCTTTCATGGCCAGTGCGGCTGAGTGCGCGCCAGCCGCTGTCGTGTAGTAGGGGATCTTGTCGTAGAGCGCGACAGAGCGGATTTCGCGACTGTCTTCGACGGCGGCTGCGCCTTCTGTTGTGTTCATCAACAGCTGGATTTGCCCGTCTTTGAGCATGTCGACAACGTTTGGCCGCCCCTCGTATACTTTCTTGACGACGCCACACTCGATGCCGTGTTCCTTGAGGAAGGCGGCGGTGCCGTTTGTCGCGGTGAGCGCGAAGCCAAGCCCGATCAGGATCTGCGCAGTTTCCACCAGTTGCGGTGTTTTGTCGGCGTCTTTGATCGAGAAGAACACGCGGCCTTCATGTGGCAGTTCGGTGCCCGCGCCCATCTGTGCTTTCAGGAAAGCGAGGGGGAAGGAGCGATCCCAGCCCATGACCTCACCAGTCGAGCGCATTTCCGGCCCAAGCAGCGTGTCAACGCCGGGGAAGCGGGCGAAGGGCAGTACCACTTCCTTGACGCTGAACCAAGGCATGTTCGGGTTGGCAAGTGACATGGAGTCGGTGTTTTTGATCGTTCCGGGAACCGCGTCTGTCGGATAGGGCGGGCGTTGTGGGAAGTCGGCCAGTGTCTCGCCTGCCATCAGGCGTGCCGCGATCGAAGCAATCGCGCTGTCTGTTGCCTTGGCCACAAACGGCACAGTGCGCGAGGCGCGCGGGTTGACTTCGATGAGGTAAATCTCGTCGTCTTTCACCGCGAACTGCACGTTGCACAGGCCTTTGACTTCAAGCGCAACGGCCAGCGCAACTGTCTGCTCTTCGATCTGCTTGATGATCTCGGCACTCAACGAGTGGGGCGGCAGCGATGACGCAGAGTCGCCCGAGTGAACGCCAGCCTCTTCGATGTGCTCCATCACACCTGCGATATGCACGTTCTTACCGTCGCAAAGTGCGTCAACGTCAAGCTCGATGGCGCCTGAGAGGTAGCTGTCCAGAAGCACCGGGCTGTCGCCGGAAACGACAACAGCTTCCGAGATGTAGCGTTCCAAATGTGCCATGTCGCGCACGATTTCCATCGCGCGGCCGCCAAGCACATAGGACGGGCGGATGACCAGTGGGAAGCCGATGTCTTCCGCGATCGCCAGGGCCTGCGCGTCGGTGCTGGCAATGCCGTTTTTCGGCTGCTTGAGGCCAAGCTGGTTGACCAGTGCCTGAAAGCGCTCGCGGTCTTCCGCGAGGTCAATCGCGTCGGGCGTCGTGCCCAAAATAGGGATGCCTTCGTCTTGCAGGGCTTGCGCGATTTTCAGCGGCGTCTGTCCGCCGAACTGCACGATAACGCCGTGCAGCGTGCCATTTTCCTGCTCAACGCGCAGGATCTCCATCACGTGCTCGAAGGTCAACGGCTCAAAGTAAAGCCTGTCAGAGGTGTCATAATCGGTCGAAACCGTCTCCGGGTTGCAGTTGATCATGATCGTTTCATAGCCAACATCCGCGAGTGCATAGCAGGCGTGGCAGCAGCAATAATCAAACTCGATGCCTTGACCGATGCGGTTTGGTCCGCCGCCAAGAATGACAACTTTCTTGCGCTCGGAAGGCCGCGCTTCGCATTCGACGTCGCCCATCATCGGGGCTTCGTAGGTTGAATACATGTAAGGCGTTTGCGCTTCAAACTCGGCGGCGCAGGTGTCGATACGTTTGAAGACAGCCGTCACGCCTTTTGCGTGGCGGGCTTTGCGCACGTCCTGCTCTTTGAAGCCTGTCAACGTGGCGAGGCGCGCATCGGTAAAGCCGAGCATCTTGAGAGCGCGCAGGCCTTGCTCGTCTTGCGGCAAGCCGTTGGTGCGCACGCCTTCTTCTGCGTCAACGATCTCGCGAATGCGGGCGAGAAACCACGGGTCAAACATTGTGGTGGCGTGAATTTCTTCATCAGACAGCCCGTGGCGCATGGCTTGGGCGATGGTGCGCATCCGGTCAGGCGTTTGCTGGCTGATTGCCTTGATGACGGCGGCCTTGTCTGGCGCGCCTTCGATCTCGACCTCGTCGAAGCCGGTTAGGCCTGATTCCATGCTGGCCAGCGCTTTTTGCAAGCTCTCGTGGATCGTGCGGCCGATCGCCATGACTTCGCCAACCGACTTCATCGCTGTCGTCAGATAGGGCGTTGAGCCGGGGAATTTTTCAAACGCGAATTTAGGGATTTTCGTGACGACATAGTCGATGGTCGGCTCAAAGCTCGCGGGCGTCACTTTGGTGATGTCGTTGTCGAGCTCGTCCAGCGTGTAGCCCACGGCGAGCTTCGCCGCGATCTTGGCAATCGGGAAGCCTGTCGCCTTTGAGGCAAGTGCTGAGGAGCGCGATACCCGCGGGTTCATCTCGATGACAACCATGCGCCCGTCGACAGGGTTCACGGCCCATTGCACGTTTGAACCGCCTGTTTCCACGCCGATCTCGCGCAAAACGGCGATCGAGTGGTTGCGCATCACCTGGTATTCTTTGTCGGTCAGCGTGAGGGCTGGGGCGACTGTGATACTGTCGCCTGTGTGCACGCCCATAGGGTCGATGTTTTCAATCGCGCAGACGATGATGGCGTTGTCGGCCTTGTCGCGCACAACTTCCATCTCGAATTCTTTCCAGCCCAGAAGCGACTCATCAACCAAGATCTGGTTCACAGGAGAGGCGTCCATGCCGGTGCGGCAGAAGTGGATATAATCTTCGCGGTTATAGGCCACGCCGCCGCCTGTGCCGCCCATCGTGAAGGCGGGGCGGATGATGGCTGGCAAGCCGATCTCTTCAATCGCCTCAAGCGCGATTTTGACACCTTCATCAAGGTCGCCGTCTGGCGCTGTCACGATCGTCGCTTTCGGGTTCTCGATGCCGAGACGGTCCATCGCTTCGCGGAACAACTTGCGGTCTTCCGCCATTTCGATCGCGTCGCGCGTTGCGCCGATCATCTCGACGTTGAATTTTTCAAGCACGCCCATCTCTTCGAGTGCGAGCGAGGTGTTGAGGCCCGTCTGCCCGCCCATCGTAGGCAAAAGCGCGTCGGGGCGCTCTTTCTCGATGATCTTGGCAACAACTTCCGGCGTAATAGGCTCGATGTAAGTCGCGTCGGCCATGTTCGGATCGGTCATGATGGTGGCCGGGTTCGAGTTCACCAGAATAACGCGGTAGCCCTCTTCCTTGAGCGCTTTACAGGCCTGTGCGCCCGAATAGTCAAATTCGCAGGCCTGGCCGATAATAATAGGCCCCGCACCAATGATCATGATCGATTTGATATCGTCTCTCTTCGGCATGGTGGCCCCCATCATATATGCAGCAGAAATGCACGCAGGCGAGTGCGCGCAAACAGTCCTGGGTTATAACTATCGCAGGGTTGGACGCAAGCCTAAAACTAGGGCGTTTTGCCCCAGTAAGCGCCTAGCGGTAATGCAACGGAACTTCGGGCTCAAAGCGCACTGCCCGCAAGACAGCGCCGACCAGAACAACCAGCAAGCCAAGGTAGCACAATACGCCCATCAACGTTGTCACGTAAAAGGCCGAGCTGAGCTTGAAATAGACGATGTAGGCAGGGAAGCTTTGAAGCACCAGCGTCACGGCGATGACCTTCCACGCCGAACGCGGCGAGACGACGTGAAAAAACGTCGGCAACATCAGCAGAGGCAGAACAAAGTAGTGCGCCCAAGAGATCGGGCCGAACAGGGCGGTGGCGAGGGAGAAACCCATAAGCAGCACAGGCACAGCCGTCCCCGGAACCAGCCGTGGCCGCATCAGGATCAGCGCAGCCAAAGCCGCCAGCATCATCGCTCCCATCAGTGTCGAGAGCCAGAAAGGCTCGGGCCATGTGGTGGCTTGCGCCATGTTCCAGTTCGACGGATCATTGCCTGTCAGCAATCCGCTGAGCTGGAATATCAACAGCTCTGGCGCGTAGTTTGTCTTGTCCAGAATGGTCAGCCCGTCGATGCGGCCCAGCAGTGCCAGAAAGTCGAAATGCGCCTGAAAACCTGCCAGAGCGAGGCTTGAGAGGCCCAGCAGCGCCCCCACCAGCACAAAGGAAACAGTGGCGCGCAGGTTGCGCTCGAGCAGGAAAATCAGCACCAGAAAGAGCGGCGAAAGCTTGAAGGCAGCGGCGATCGCCAGAATGGCGCCAGCCGTCGCAAAGGCACCCGAGCGGTAGCGCTCGAAAGCCAGTAACACCAGAAAAAGCGTGGTGATCTGGGGCTGGTTTTGGAACATGGCCTGATAGGCGGGGGCCGACGTTGCCAGAATTACAAACCCGACGATCACCCAATGCTCGAACTTTAGCCCATGTGGGCGGACGATCCGCCATGACAGGCCAACAGCTGCAATCAACATGCCGATGTGCATCACCAGAGCGGCTTTGACAAAGGTGGCGTGACTCACGGCTTGTGTCAGCGGCGCAATCAACCAAGCCCAAAGCGGCGGGTAGATGTAGGGAACTGTCTGGTGCCCGACGAGGCCGATCTCGGCCTTGAGCGCCTCCAGCACAGCAGGCGCTTCGGGGTTCAAAAACTCGGGGTGCACGGCATAGATAGCCTCGGGCATACCACTCGCGGCAGCATAGCCCGCGACGTAAAGCGCGGTAAGGTCAATCGAGGGGGAGTTGATAAACTGGGGGATAAATATTCCCGCGAAGATCAGGGCGAAGATAGGGTAAGCCAGACGCTGCATGTAATTCGAACCGCTCGTTATTATTGCGCCCTGAATGGCACATTCGCGCATGGCTGAATAGAAACCGCCGCAATTCCTGTTGTCAGGCGAGTCTTTCAGGCCACATGGCTTGACTTTTCGCGCCCTAGCATGTGTATCAGCCCGACGCTTACGAGCCCCTTTAAAGGATAGACAGATGCACGCCTACCGCAGCCAAACATGCGCAGACCTGACAAAAGCCAACGTTGGTGAAACCGTTCGCCTCTCGGGCTGGGTCAATCGCATTCGCGATCACGGCGGCATCCTGTTCATCGACTTGCGCGACACATACGGCATCACACAGGTGTTGTGTGACCCCGACAGCCCGGCTTTCGCAGCCGTTGAAGCGGTGCGCGCAGAGTATTGCATTCGCATCGACGGCGAAGTGAAAGCCCGCGACGCTGACCTTGTGAACCCCAAGCTGCCAACTGGCGAAGTCGAGGTGTTTATCCGCGACATCGAAGTGCTCGGCTCGGCTGCCGAACTGCCGCTGATGGTGTTTGGCGAGCAGGAATACCCCGAAGAAACGCGCCTGCGCTATCGCTACCTCGACTTGCGCCGCGAGAAGATGCAAGCCAACATGCACCTGCGCTCCGACTTGGTCGCAAGCATCCGCAAACGCATGTGGGCCAAGGAATTCCGCGAGTATCAAACGCCGATCATCACAGCCAGCTCGCCCGAAGGCGCGCGCGACTTTTTGGTGCCGTCGCGCCTGCACCCCGGCAAGTTCTACGCGCTGCCGCAGGCGCCGCAGCAGTTCAAACAGCTGATCATGGTTTCGGGTTTTGACAAATACTTCCAGATCGCGCCGTGTTTCCGCGACGAAGACCCGCGCGCTGACCGCTCGCCAACCGACTTCTACCAACTTGACCTCGAGATGAGCTTTGTTGAGCAGCAAGACGTGTTCGACACCATCCAACCTGTCATGCAGGGCGTCTTTGAAGAGTTCGGCAAGGGCCGCAAGGTTGACAGCGAATGGCCGCAGATCAGCTATCGCGACGCCGCCAAATGGTATGGCACCGACAAGCCCGACTTGCGCAACCCGATCAAGATGCAGGACTGTAGCGAGCATTTCCGCGGTTCTGGTTTTGCGATCTTCGCCAAGCTTCTCGAGCAAGACGGCACCGAAGTGCGCGCCATCCCCGCGCCAACAGGCGGTTCGCGCAAGTTCTGCGACCGCATGAACGCCTTCGCGCAAAAAGAAGGCCTGCCTGGCATGGGCTACATCTTCTGGCGCGAGAAAACCGCAGATAGCGTGGCGCAGGAACTCGGCATCACCGTGAAAGAAGCGCAGGCCAAGATGAAAGCTGGCGAAGTGGAAGGCGGCATGGAAGCCGCAGGCCCGCTTGCCAAAAATATTGGCCCCGAGCGCACGGAAGCCATCCGCCAGCAGCTCGGCCTTGGCGTCGGCGACGCAGCCTTCTTCCTTGGCGGCAAGCCAAAGCAGTTTGAAACAGTCGCAGGCAAAGCGCGCGTGGCTATCGGCGACGAGCTTGGCCTCACCGACAAAGACCGCTTCGCTTTCTGCTGGATCGTGGACTTCCCGATCTACGAAAAAGACGAAGAAACCGGCAAGATCGACTTTGAACACAACCCGTTCTCGATGCCCCAAGGCGGCATGGAGGCGCTTGAGGGCGACCCCCTCAAAGTGCTGGGCTACCAGTATGACCTCGCCTGCAACGGCTACGAGCTGGTCTCCGGCGCGATCCGGAACCACAAGCCCGAGATCATGTTCAAAGCCTTCGAAATTGCCGGTTACGGCAAGGACGAAGTCGAAAAGCGCTTTGGTGGCATGGTCAACGCCTTCCAGTATGGTGCTCCGCCCCACGGCGGCTGCGCGGCTGGCATCGACCGTATGGTTATGCTGCTCGCAGACGAGCAGAACATCCGTGAAGTCATCATGTTCCCGATGAACCAACGCGCCGAAGACTTGATGATGAATGCGCCAAATGAGCCGATGTCAGAGCAGCTTATGGAGCTTCACCTGCGGGTTATCCCACAGGAATAAGCGCTCTCTTGCCCAACAATCACGCGCGCGTGCCGAAAGGCTCGCGCGCGTTTTTTATTGTGCTAGACTTGCCTGAAAACCGGAGCAGCATGCGTGACATTTAACCGAGAACTTGCCGAGATCCGCTTTGGAACGGGCCTGTCGCCAAGGCTGCGTGGCCCCAGCGACATTGACGACATGATGCGCCGCCTCAATGGGGCCGATAAGGCTGCGAAACGCTACAAGATCGAGCCGTTCGATGACTTTGCCGAGCGCATAGCGCGCGTCACCGAGCATTGGCGTGTGCGGCGGCAGAACCGTGGCTCCGAAGAGGCCGCAAAAGCCGACAAAGCCATCAAGGTCGAAAAACGCCGCGCCCGCAAAGCCAAAGACCGTTGGCTCTGGCAAACCCTTCGCCGCCGCGCCTTTACCAGTGACGGTTTGCGCGAACGGCTGGCGTTTTTCTGGGGGGATCACTTTACCGCACAGGGCAAGGTGAGCGTGATGAAACGCGCGACCTCGCCCTATATTGAAAGCGCCATTCGCCCGCATCTGACGGGGTATTTCGCCGATATGCTCAAAGAGGTAATCGCGCAGCCCGTCATGCTGCAATACCTCGATCAGAAGTATTCCATCGGGCCCGACAGCACGGTTGGCCTCAAGAAAGAATCCCGCCGCAAGGGGCGTGGCCTCAACGAAAACCTCGCGCGCGAGTTGCTTGAGTTGCACACGCTCGGGGTTCACGGCAGCTACACCCAGACCGACGTGACAGAGCTCGCCGAGCTTCTGACGGGGATGACATACAACGGCCAAGGCCAGTTCGGCTTTCGCGCCGACTATGCCCAGCCCGGAGCCGAGCTTGTGCTGGGCGAGCGTTACGGCGGCGGTGCTGCCAAGCTTGCCGACGTGCATGCGGTTCTTGAGCGCCTTGCCGTGCACCCCGACACGGCCCGCCACTTGGCGACAAAACTGGCCAAGCACTTCGTTTCGGACACCCCTGATGCCAAGCTGGTCAGGCATCTTGAAGAGCGCTATCTGGCCAGCGGCGGGCACCTTGGCGTGCTGACGCAGGCGCTGCTTGAACACCCCGCATCCTGGTTGCCCGAAGGAGGCAACATCAAACAACCGATCGACTTTATCGGCTCGGCCTTGCGCGCGCTGTCGATCTCGACAGAAGCGATTGCCCTGAACGACTGGGACGCAATTCGCGATAACTTCACCGTGCCTCTGCGCCTAATGGGGCAGACATGGCAGCAGCCCCTTGGCCCCGACGGCTGGCCCGAGGATGACGCCGAGTGGATCACACCGCAGCGGCTTGCCGCGCGCGTCGGCTGGGCGATGAGCGCGCCCTCGCTGTTGCAGCCCGACTTGCCTGATCCGCGCGAGTTTGTCGGCCATGCGCTGGGCGGGCGTGCTTCAGAACGGGTTTTGTTCGCGGCGAAAGCGGCGGAAGACAGGGTAACAGGCGTGGGGCTGATCTTGGCCTCACCCGCGTTTCAAAGGATGTGAGTATGGCTGATTCTGGTCTTTCGCGACGACGGTTTCTCACGGCTCTTGGCTGCTCGGCAGCGGCGAGCCCGTTTCTCACACCCGTCAGCTTTGCCAGCGGCGGATGGGACAACCGCCTCGTTGTGATCATCCTGCGGGGCGGTATGGACGGGCTTGACGTGGTGCGCCCCTACGGCGACACCGACTTTGCCAAGCTGCGTGGCCGCAAGGAACAGGCGCAAATGGGCGGCCAGAATGCTCCGCAAGACCTTGACGGTTTCTTTGCCTTGCACCCCGCGCTGGCGGGTTTGATGCCGCTCTGGCAGGCGGGCGAGCTCGGGTTTGCCCACGCCGTTTCGACGCCCTACCGCGACAAACGCAGTCACTTTGACGGGCAGGATCTGCTCGAAGCGGGCAGCGTCGATGTGAGTGGCATTGCGCGCGACGGCTGGATGAACCGCCTGCTGCAAAGCTATGCGGGCACAAGCGGCGAGACGGCCTATGCTGTCGGGCGTGGCGACATGCGGCTGATGAAAGGGGCTGCACCTGTTGCCAACTGGTCGCCTGAATCGGGGCTTTACGGGCTCAGCGAACAGGGTGCGCGACTGGCTCAACTCACCATGGAAAATGACCCGCTGTTCGAGTCGGCCTTCGCGGAAGCGATTGCGTTGTCGCA
The DNA here is from genome assembly GCA_947497495.1 of uncultured Lentibacter sp. Classification (GTDB taxonomy): domain Bacteria; phylum Pseudomonadota; class Alphaproteobacteria; order Rhodobacterales; family Rhodobacteraceae; genus Lentibacter. The sequence goes on along the minus strand of CANMGT010000001.1, from coordinate 415,350 downwards.
AGACAGCCCGGCCATGGACATGAGCGGTGAGAGCAGCTCGGAAATGGTGATGAACACCATGTCGCAGAACGCCTCGAATGCGGCCAAAGGCGGCGGGCACCGGCAGATCGCCGAGTTTGCCGCGGGCAAGCTGCGCGCAGACAGCCGCATCGCCGCGTTTTCGCTGAACGGGTGGGACACCCACGCGCGGCAAGACCGCGCTTTGGTGCGCCCGCTCAACCGCTTGGGCGAGGTTGTCACAACGTTGAAAGACGAGTTGGGCGCCGATGTCTGGGGCAAAACGGCTGTTGTCGCGATGACAGAATTCGGGCGCACGGCCAAGCTCAACGGCAATGGCGGCTCCGACCACGGAACCGGCGGATTGATGGTGATGTCAGGGGGGGCGTTGCGCGGCAAACGCGTCTGGGCCGACTGGCCCGGGCTTGACGAGGCAAGCCTCTATGGCGGGCGTGACCTGATGCCAACGCGCGATGTGCGCGCTTACTCGGGTTGGCTTATGCGCAGCCTGTTCGGGCTCGACAAAAGCCTGATAGAAACCGCGGTCTTCCCCGGGTTGGACATGGGGAGCGATCCGCGGCTTCTGGCTTAGGGGTGTGGTTTAGCCAGTGAAGGGCTCAAACTCTTCCAGATATTCAGCTGTGTCTTCAGTCAGGTCAATCGCACCTGTCTGAACCGCGCCAAATACGGCGGCACACAGGGACAAAACGCCAGCAACCAGAACAACCCAGTCAACGGTTACAGCGCCTTTTTCTTCGCTTACGAATTTTTGAAAAAACGTTTCCATACTCTACCTCTCTTGCAGACTTTGCCTGCTCTATTCGAGTAACTTCGGTGAAGAATGTGGCCGCTTTGGGCCATGAGTTGGGCGTTTGTCGTATCTTTGCGTGTTCGGCTGCCGGCTAAATGGCGATGGGCTGTTGCAGCCGCTCCTGAACGAGCCCCGCCAGTTTTGCGATCGAGGGCGCTGTTGGCTTGCGCGACTGATGCGCCAGCGAGAGCTCTTCTCCGGCTGCGACGAGGGCGCCGTCTTCCGCGCTTTTCGCAACACCGGTGACGAACTGCGCCAGATAGCTGATGGCAACCGTGTCGTAGCCATCGCTGATCAGGTTGGCCACATGCGCCATATCGTCAATGTATGACAGCGGATCAGGGCGGACTTTTTCATCCAGCAATATGCGCGGGCCGGACGGGTGCCTGTCTTCGGGCAGATGCGTCAGAATCGCTTGCTGAAACGCGCCGATGGTGCCGATGGGTTTTGCCAGAAAGGCATCCGCTCCGGCGGCGATCGCATGCGCCTCCAGCGTATCGTCGCCCGACAACCCGAGAATGACACTGATGCGCGGGGAGAGACGCGACAACTCGTCGATCAGATCAAGCCCAGAGCCGTCGGGCAGGCCCAGATCCACGAGAATCACCGAGGGGCGGTAAACCTGAAGGTGGCGTCGCGCCGAGGCGATGCAATCCGCCCGCCGGATACGTGCCCCCGAGCGCAAACACAAGAGGCGCATCGCTTCGCAGGTATAGCGGCTGTCCTCGACAACCAGCACGGTCAGGCCCAAGAGGGGCCGCGCGGCGGTTGGCGTTGTTTGCGTTGTCAGTTGGGTCAGGTCATCCATCGGGGGCAGCTCCATTTGGCGGGTTTACGTTGACGATTTCATGAAAACTCTACGCAACCAGCCCTAATGAGAGGTTAACCAGACGGGTGCGACCGCAGGTTATCTTGCAGCGGCGCGCACAAGCCGCCATAAGCGGGCAAACCACAGAGCAAACCAAACGGGAGAATGTTATGATCGGTCGTCTCAATCACGTCGCTATCGCCGTGCCAGACTTGGAAGCCGCCGCCGCGCAATACGCTGGCACGCTTGGCGCAAAAGTAAATGCCCCGCAGGACGAGCCTGACCACGGCGTTACAGTTGTGTTCATCGAACTGCCCAACACCAAGATCGAGTTGCTTTACCCTCTGGGTGAAAACAGCCCCATTCAGGGCTTCCTCGACAAGAATCCCGCAGGCGGCATTCACCACATCTGCTACGAAGTCGACGACATTCTCGTGGCGCGTGACAAGCTGAAAGCAGACGGCGCGCGCGTGCTTGGCACCGGCGAGCCGAAGATCGGCGCGCATGGCAAGCCCGTGTTGTTTTTACACCCGAAAGACTTCAACGGCTGCCTCGTTGAACTGGAGCAGGTGTAAGCCATGAGCGTTACCTCAGCCATCGTGCTCTACGCGGTTTTGTGGTTTGTGACGTTTCTGACGGTGATTCCGTTCAGGCTCAAAACCCAGGGCGATGTCGGCATCGTCACACCGGGCACACAGGCTGGCGCGCCGCATGAGCATAACCTCAAGAAAAAGGCGTGGATCACCTCGGCGCTGGCGGCAGTTTTCTGGCTCATCATCGTGGTGATCATCCAGACAGAGACAGTCACTGTGCGTGACCTTGACTGGTTCAACCGGATGGATGACGCGTCTTCGCCATACCGTGATACAAATGAGTAAACGTCGCCGCGCCTAGGATCGGCACAAACAGGTTGATGAGCGGAATGCTGAGAGGCGCCGCCATCAGCACACCTGCCAGCCAGATCGTGCCGGCATGTTTCTTGCGCAGCTCTACAGCGCCCGCGCGGCCAAGCCGGCGCATGGCGGCAAGGGTGAAATACTCCCGCCCAAGCAGAAACCCGTTCAGTCCCCAGAATATGAACAGCGCTACCGGCGCGAACATCGCATAAAGCACGAGCGCGCAGGTATTCGCCAGGATGAGCACACCCAGAAAGTTGAGCGTGTCGCGCAACCCGTCGCCAAAGCTGACGCGCGCGACGGGGGGCAGATCGGGGTAGTGCTCGTCTTCCACGGCGCGGGCCACGTCTTCTAAAAACAGCGAGGTGATCGCCGAAGCGACGGGCACCATCAGGAAGATCGACAGCACGAGCATTAAAATGAAAGACGCCCCTGAGAGCAGGTCATTGAGCCAAGTGACTTCGCCGATAACGGGGATATAGGCCTCAGGCCCAACTAAGGCCTCGATGAGCCACAAAAGCCCTGCGTAAGCGCCCACAAGCAAAGCCAGCGTCAGGGCAACGCCAAGGCCAAGCACCTTGAGAAAACGCCTGTCGCCGATCTGGCCAAGCGCGGCAAGGAACGAGCGAAAGATCAGGCCCATGTTGTCTTGGCCTGCATGTCGGGGCGTGGGCGCTCTGGCGGGCGGTTTGTCTCGGTTGCGATATGGATGAACCCTGCGATGCGTTCGCTTGGTGTGAGGCCAAGCGCGCCTTCGGTAAAGTGGCGCTCGTGGCTCACGGCGCCGGACAGCCAGTTTGCTCCCCAGCCCGCGGCCAAGGCTGCGGCCACAAGGTTGTGGCACACAGCGCCCGCCGAGTAGACTTGCTCGATTTCCGGAACCTTCTCCGAAAGGACAGGCGAGAGGATGACAGCGACGGCGCAGATGCCCTGCTCGAACTGTGCGCGGGCCTTGGCGGCCATCTCGGCGTCATAGCCTGCAGCCTGAGCGGCCTTGCCCGCAGCTTCGGCCATCCGGCCCATAGCGTCGCCCTCGATCACGATAAAGCGCCAAGGCTCGAGTTTGCCATGATCGGGCACCCGCGCAGCGATTTCGAGCAGCTCTTGCAGCTCGGCCTTGCTGGGGCCGGGCGCTTGCAACGTCTTGGCTGGCCGCGAGCGGCGGGTTTTCAGAAACTCAAGGGCGGCTTCATTGCGTGCGGTCATGGGTGTCTCCTATGGTCACTCTCCATGTCGGGGCTTGGGGCGCAAACGTCAAGTCAACTTGCCAGCGCGTGCGGTGTTTGCAATGCTCACAGCCAACATGGGGGGAGGGATATGCGCAACCGCGTGATACTTGTGCGCCACGGTGACGATCCGCCGGATGACCGTGTCGTCACGTGGATGACAGCGCAGGGCTTTGAGCCCGACATCCGCCGCCCCTTTGCAGGCGACACTCTGGGCGAGGTTGAAGACGACATCGCCGGCACGGTGATCTATGGCGGGAAGTACAACGCCTATGACGCACCGCTGCACCCTTTTCTCGCAGAGGAATACCGCTGGATCGCGGCTTGTCTGGAGGCCGATATCCCCATGCTCGGAATATGCCAAGGCGCGCAGATGATCGCCCATCACCTCGGGGCCTTTGCGGGCGCGCGCGAGGGCGGCGCGCATGAATTTGGTTACTATGAGCTCACCCCGACAGAGGCCGGGCGCGCTGAAGGCTTTCTGCTTGAGCAACAGCACTTCACCCAAGCGCATTTCCACACCTATGAGCTGCCAGAGGGCGCGGTGAGCCTTGCCGGCAACGCCAATTACCCAGAGCAAGCCTTTCGCTACGGCACCAAGGCCTATGGTTTGCAGTTTCACCCCGAAGTCACGATCGAGGGCTTTCGGCGCTGGCAGGCTCAATGGCCAGACGTTTACGCACGGCCCGGTGTGCAGTCGCGCGAAATGCAGGAAAACCTAATGATGCAGCATGATCGCGCGCAGGCTGACTGGTTTTTCAAATTTCTTGAAACGCTCTTCAGGAAAACTTGACAACACCCGCTGAAGGCGCTTGCGCTGCCCGAATTGTGAAGACGTTAGCCTTGCCGGATGGTGATTCGATGCGTAGGGTCAGGGGCGGGCCGTCTTTGACAGCCTGATATCCGCTTGGGAGAGCGGACAATAACGAAACGAAGGACTAAAGCGTCCACGGGAGATATACATGAATTTTTTCACACGTACCGGCAAGCCGATGCCAAAGGTTATCACTGACCAAGTTGGCAAGATCGGCGAAGACGACGTAAGCCGCCGCGAGTTCATCGCGATGGCCAGCACGTTTGGCGCGACGGCGGCAACAGCCTACGGCATGCTCGGCATGGCGACACCTGCCTACGCGGACGGCCATATGAAAATGGGTGGCACTGTGCGCATTCAGCAAGAAGTGCGCGCGCTTAAAGACCCACGCACATATGACTGGTCACAGATCGCGAACTTCTCGCGCGGCTGGCTCGAGTATCTTGTGAAGTATAACAACGACGGCTCGTTTTCACCCTACCTTCTGGAGACATGGGAAGTCAGCGAAGACGCCAAAACATACACACTGAACCTGCGCAAAGGCGTCAAGTGGAACAACGGTGACGACTTCACAGCCGAAGATGTTGCGCGCAACATTGCGGGCTGGTGTGACAAAGCCGTTGAAGGCAACTCGATGGCGGGCCGTATGGCGACGCTGATTGATTCCGAGACAAACAAAGCCGCCGATGGCGTGATCGAAGTTGTCGACGCTCACACAGTGAAGCTCAACCTTCCGGCGCCTGACATCTCGCTCATCGCGGGCATGGCCGACTATCCGGCGGCGATCGTGCACAGCTCGTTCACAGCGGACACAGCTTTGAGCAACCCTATCGGCACAGGCCCATACCTACCTGAGAGCCTCGAAGTTGGCGTAAAAGGCGTTCTTACAAAGAACGATGGCCACTGGTGGAACAAAGGCAAAGGCGCTTGGGCTGACCGCGTCGAGTACATCGACTATGGCACAGACCCGTCAGCATGGATCGCGGCGGCAGAAGCCGACGAAGTTGACATGCTCTACTCTGTAGATGGCGACTTTATCGACATTATGGGCACAATGGACGGCTGGGTTCAGCACGAAGTTGTGACGGCGGCGACGATCGTTATTCGCCCGAACCAGCTTGCTGAAGTTGATGGCAAAAAGCCTTATGCTGACAAGAAAGTACGTCAGGCTATCGCGATGGCTGTCGACAATAACGTGCTGCTCGAGCTTGGCTATGAAGGCCGCGGCATCGTGGCGGCAAACCACCACGTTGGGCCATCACACCCTGACTATGTCGATATCGGTATGCCAAAGCACGACCCGGCAGGTGCGAAAGCCCTTCTGGACGAAGCGGGCATGGGCGACTTCGAGATGGAAATCCTCTCGATTGACGACGCATGGCGCAAGAACACAACCGACGCCGTTGCAGCCCAGCTGCGCGACGCGGGCTTCAACGTGAAACGGACTGTTCTGCCAGGCAGCACGTTCTGGAACGACTGGGTGAAATACCCGTTCAGCTCGACAAACTGGAACCACCGTCCGCTTGGCGTGCAGATCTGGGCGCTTGCCTACCGCACGGGTGAAGCCTGGAACGAGTTCGGCTATTCAAACCCAGAGTTTGACGCCAACCTCGAGAAAGCGCTCGCCACACCGGATGTGGAAGCCCGCAAGAAGCTGATGGAAGTTGGAGAGAAGATGCTGCAGGAAGACGCAGTCACGATCCAGCCTTACTGGCGCTCGCTCTACAACCACACCAAAGACGGTCTGGTGGGTGGCGAACACCACATCTCGTTTGAATACGATCCGGCTAAATTGGGCTGGCACGCTTAAGGTTTTAACCTAGTGAAACATGAAACGGGGCAGCACCACGCTGCCCCGTTTTCGTTTTTGGCGAAGCTTGACCAAAAGGAATGCGCATGCGCGCATACAGGTTTCTGGTCTTGCTTTGCGGGCCTAGGCGCTTAGAAACTCAGACTTCGCGTAACCCTGTACATAGAGCAGCGCCGTCAGATCGCCGTGGTTGATGCGAATGTTGCACTCGGCGGCGACGCTTGGTTTGGCGTGGAGTGCCACGCCGCTGCCAGCGATTGTGAGCATGCCCAAGTCGTTTGCGCCGTCGCCGACAGCAAGCACGTCTTGCGCCGTGAGGCCGAGCTTGGCAGTGATCTCTTCAAGCGCTTGCACCTTGGCTTCGCGGCCCAGGATCGGCAGTGCGACCTCTCCGGTCAGCTCTGCTTCAGCCACGCGCAATGTGTTGGCGCGGTTCTCGTCAAAGCCGAGTTCGCCCGCGACATGGCCTGTGAAGGCCGTAAAGCCCCCCGAGACCAGCGCCGCATAAGCGCCGTTCGCTTTCATCGTGGCCAGCAGGGCCTTTGCGCCGGGCATCAGGCTGATGCGTTCGGCGAGCACCTTGCCGATAATGCTTTCGGGCAGGCCTTTGAGCAGTGCCACACGCTCTTTCAGCGCACCGTCAAAGTCGAGCTCGCCGTTCATGGCTTTGGCTGTGATGTCTTTCACATGCGCGCCGACGCCCGCCTCTTCGGCGAGTTCGTCAATGCACTCCTGCTCGATCATGGTGCTATCCATATCGGCCAACAGCATCTTCTTGCGCCGCCCCTCTGTGGGCTGCACGACCAAGTCAACGCCGACGCTTTGCAAGTCGGCCCAGACGCTCCATTGGGTGTCGGGCCGGGCGGGCATTTCAAACTCGGCCGCTTCGCCAAGGGCCAGCCAGTGTGCCTCGCCGCCGCCCCATGCGTTGCGCAGGTTTTCGACCATGCTCGCTTCAAGTGAGGGGGCAGAAGGCGCGGTTAACAAAGTGGCTGTGAACATGAGGGAAGTTTCCGATCGTAGACTCTGGTGTCGCAAATTGCGTGTTAAGCGGCGTGATAGCGTCATTTCTTTACTTGCGAAAGGGGCGCGTTGGCTTTAGCAGCGGGGGCAGGACACCCCTCCCTAACGAGGGGCTCATATCTGGAAGGGTATCATGACTGATATTGCAAAACCGGCTACGCGGCCGGCCAACCCGCGTTTTTCTTCTGGCCCATGCGCCAAAATCCCCACATTCGACTTTACAAAGCTCGCCGACGCGCCCTTGGGCCGCTCGCACCGCGCGGCTGTTGGCAAAGACAAGCTGAAAGCTGCGATCGAAGAGACGCGCGCGCTTCTCGGCATCCCCGCTGACTACAAGATCGGTATCGTGCCTGCCTCGGACACAGGTGCCATGGAAATGGCGATGTGGAGCCTGCTCGGCGCGCGCCCTGCAACAATGGTTGCATGGGAAAGCTTTGGCGCTGGCTGGGTGACGGACGTTGTCAAACAGCTCAAGCTCGACGCCGAGGTGAAAACAGCCGACTACGGCGAGATCGTCGACATGGCGGCGCTTGATTACAACACCGACGTTGTCTTCACGTGGAACGGCACAACATCAGGCGTGCGCGTGGCCTCGGGCGACGTGATCCCGGCAGACCGCGAAGGCCTGACCATCTGTGACGCGACATCAGCCGCTTTCGCGATGGACCTGCCTTGGGACAAGCTGGACGTGACAACTTTCTCTTGGCAGAAAGTCCTCGGCGGCGAAGCGGCGCACGGCATGCTCATCCTCAGCCCGCGCGCTGTCGAGCGTCTCGAAAGCTACACGCCGGCATGGCCGATGCCAAAGATATTTCGCCTTACGAAAGCTGGCAAGCTGATCGACGGTATCTTCCAAGGCGCGACGATCAACACCCCCTCGATGCTCGCCGTCGAAGACTACCTCGTCGCGCTTGACTGGGCGCGCTCGGTTGGTGGGCTTGAGGGCTTGATGGCCCGCGCCAATGCCAACGCAGGCGCGATCTGGGCGTTCTGCGAAACGCGCGACTGGATCGCGAACCTCGCGGTTGACGATGCGACACGCTCCAACACATCGGTGTGCCTGAAGTTCACTGACGCACGCATCAAAGATGGTGCCGCTTTCGCCAAGGCCGTGGCCAAACGCCTCGAAGCCGAAGGCGCAGCGCTTGACGTGGGTGCCTACCGCGACGCGCCAGCTGGCCTGCGCGTCTGGTGTGGCGGCACGGTTGAAACTGCCGACATCGAAGCGATGCTGCCTTGGCTGGAACACGCCTTTGAAGCCGAGATCGCCGCTCAGGCTTAACGACTTTCAGTGGGGCCAGCGCTTGGCCCCGCACCCCCAACACACTCATATGAAGGATGCTCAACATGGCACCTAAAGTTCTCGTTTCCGACAAGCTCTCAGAAACCGCCGTTCAGATTTTTCGCGACCGCGGGATCGATGTCGACTTCATGCCAGAGCTTGGCAAAGACAAAGAAAAGCTCGCCGAGATCATCGGCGACTACGACGGCCTTGCCATCCGCTCGGCCACCAAAGTCACGCCAACGATCCTCGCCAATGCGCACAAGCTTAAAGTCATCGCGCGCGCGGGTATCGGCACTGACAACATCGACAAAGACGCCGCTTCACAGAAGGGCGTGATCGTTATGAACACGCCGTTCGGCAACATGATCACAACGGCCGAACACGCCATCGCGATGATGTTTGCGGTTGCGCGCCAGATCCCCGAAGCTTCTGCATCAACGCACGCTGGCAAATGGGAAAAGTCCAAGTTCATGGGCGTTGAGCTGACAAACAAAACCCTCGGCGTTATCGGCGCTGGCAACATCGGCGGAATCGTCTGCGACCGCGCGCGCGGGCTGCGTATGAAAGTCGTCGCCTATGACCCGTTCCTCTCGGAAGAGAAGGCCGACAAGATGGGAGTTGAAAAAGTCGAACTCGACGAGCTGCTGGCCCGCGCCGACTTCATCACGTTGCACGTGCCCTTCACCGAGCAGACAAAGAACATCCTCAGCCGTGAAAACCTTGCCAAAACCAAGAAAGGCGTTCGCATTATCAACTGCGCGCGCGGTGGCTTGGTTGATGAAGAGGCCCTCGCCGATGCGCTCAAGTCGGGCCACGTGGCCGGCGCAGCGTTTGATGTGTTCTCTGTCGAGCCTGCAACAGAAAACCCGCTGTTTGGCCTGCCCAACGTCGTCTGCACGCCACACCTCGGCGCGGCCACGACCGAAGCACAAGAAAACGTCGCGCTGCAAGTGGCTGACCAGATGTCAAACTACCTGCTGACGGGCGCAGTTGAAAACGCGCTCAACATGCCAAGCGTGACAGCGGAAGAAGCTAAAGTCATGGGCCCGTGGATCAGCCTTTCAGGCCACCTCGGCAACTTCATTGGCCAGCTCACAGACGAGCCGATCAAAGCCATCAACATCCTGTATGATGGTGTTGCCTCAAACATGAACCTTGAAGCACTCAACTGCGCAGTTGTCGCCGGCATCATGAAAACGCTCACACCTGACGTGAACATGGTTTCTGCCCCCGTCATCGCCAAAGAGCGCGGCGTGAAAATCTCGACAACAAGTCAGGACAAGTCAGGCGCGTTTGACGGCTACATCAAAGTCACGGTTGTCACCGACAAGCGCGAGCGCTCGATCGGCGGGACAGTGTTCAGCGACGGCAAGCCGCGCTTCATCCAGATAAAAGGCATCAATATCGACGCCGAAGTTGGCCGCCATATGCTCTACACCACCAACGAAGACGTGCCGGGCATCATCGGCACCTTGGGCCAGACAATGAGTGAAGAAGGCGTCAACATCGCCAACTTTACTCTGGGCCGCTCGGGCGCTGGCGGCGAAGCCATCGCGCTGCTCTACCTCGACGCGCAACCAGAGCAAGCGGTTCTCGACAAGCTCAAAGCGACAGGCAGCTTCCAGCAGATCAAAGCAATGGAATTTGACGTCAGTTAAGGCGGCTTCACACACTGTCAAAAGGCCCGCCACATCAGCGGGCCTTTTGCTTTTGGTTCGTGTTTCGGGCAATAAAAGACATCCTTGCCATTCGTGGCTACTGGATCATTCCAACCCGCGTAAACGCAGCACCTAGAAAATGGGTGGGAAGTAGGCACCCACATCTTTTGTATCGAGCATCATCGCACGACATAAACAGAGCATTTAGCATGCCTGACAATGCGCGCCGCATTCGGGCCTAGCAAATAGTCGGCCAAATCAGCCTTATGCGCACCAACAACGACCAATGACGCATCAGTTTTTTGTGCAAGGCCTAGAATTTCTTCATAGGCGCGCCCTGTGGCAATCACATGCCGCACTTTTTCATTTTGCTCAGCACTCAGCGCTTTGGTCACCAGATCACTCAGATGTTTTTGTGCTTCCGTCACCATTTTTTCGTGGTGATCTTTACTAAAGAACGCTCCAACCTGGCTCATCCCATAGTCGGGAATAACTGCGATCACGTCGAGCTGAGCATCATCTAAAGCCGCAAGTTGAGCAGCTTTTTGGATGACGTTGACGTCTTCGTCACCATTGCTGACGTCGACTGCGCATAAAACTGGTCCGATCATGTTGGAACTCCTTCGCGAGATATACGTGCACGTTGCAGGAAGGCGATGAACATCAGGAAAATCAGCGCCGGTATGAAGACTAACTCTTTAGGCATCTGATTTGCAGGTGCTTGAACTGAGGCAATCTGCACTGGCTCGTCACCATAAAAATCAAAACTTCCAAGAGAGCCGGAGAAAGGCGACCCAAAGGAAGGCTCGTCCATTTTGACCACACCATCTTCATCTAACAATAGCAATCCGGAAGCCGCCAAGCGCTCGTCGGCAGATCCGGCTGCAACAGGTAGAACGAGTGTGGTTTCTTTGACGTCACCGGTGTCAAAGTCTGGCCCGGAGACGACCAGTCGTAACTCTTCCCCTTCCTTGGCGTCGCCAAGGGCGGTCGCGAAGGCTGATGGTGCAATCTGTTCGAATGGAGGTTGAATGCGGTCCATCACAAAGTCTGGCCGGAAGAGTGCAAACGCGACCAGAACCAATGCAACACTCTCATAAACGCGGCTCTTGGTAAGGAACCAGCCCATTGTGCCTGCGGTAAACACAAGGATCGCTATCGAGGCGGTTACGAACACAAGGATGCCTTGAGACCACGTCACATCAATGAGCAGTAAGTCTGTGTTAAAGATAAACACAAACGGCAAGGCAACTGTGCGTAGGCTGTAGAAAAACGCGATGAAACCAGTTTTGATCGCATCGCCACCAGACACAGCAGCGGCCGCGAAGCTAGCCAAACCAACAGGAGGCGTCACGTCGGCCATAATGCCGAAGTAGAACACGAACAGGTGCACAGCAATCAATGGAACGATCAAACCTGATTGCGCGCCCAGTTCGACAACCACACCTGCCATCAAGGATGAGACAACAATATAGTTCGCAGTCGTCGGCAGACCCATCCCCAGGATGAGAGACAAAAGACCAACCATCACCAACATCAGGATCAGATTGCCACCGGACAAGAACTCGACCAGATCGGCCATCACTTGGCCTACGCCCGTCAGCGTCACTGTGCCGACAATAACGCCAGCCGTAGCTGTTGCGAGGCCAATTCCGATCATGTTGCGCGCACCGTCGATCAAACCTTGGGTCAAGTCGACGACGCCATCTTTGAACTGGTTTGCCATGTCGCTTTGACCACGGAAGATCGCCTTGAGCGGACGCTGTGTTAGCAAGATGACAAACAGTAACATGGTTGCCCAGAATGCCGAAAGGCCAGGAGATTTCTGCTCGATCATCAGGAAGTAAACCAGAACGATGATAGGCATCAAAAAGTAGAGGCCGGATTTGTAGATTTCGCCAACGACAGGCAGCTCAACTTCTTCTGCATTGGGGTCGTCTGGCTCAAGATCAGGAACAGTTGATGCCAGATACAGCAAGCCAGCGTAGCCCAAGAAGATCAAGGCAGACATAACGAGAGCAGAAGCGCCGGGAATAGCTGCTACAACCCAGCCGACGGGATATTGCACCCCGTAACAAAGGGCTGCGAACCCGAAGAAGAATGCAGCCATGCCGCCAATCGTCTTGCCCATCGAAACAACACGATTGCCCAAAGTTGGCATGTTGTTCTTCACGGCTTCCAAGTGGACGATGTAAACCAAAGCGATATAGGAAATCGTTGCAGGCAAGAATGCGTGGGTGATCACCTCAACATATGAAATGCCGACATACTCCACCATCAAGAACGCGGCGGCCCCCATGACTGGTGGCATGATCTGGCCATTGACCGATGAGGCAACTTCGACCGCGCCAGCTTTCTCAGATGAGAAACCAACGCGCTTCATCAAAGGGATAGTGAAGGTGCCGGTGGTCACAACGTTTGCGATGGATGAGCCCGAGATAAGGCCAGTGGCAGCAGAGCCAACAACAGCAGCTTTGGCCGGGCCGCCTTTAAGGTGGCCGAGCGCACCAAATGCCATCTTGATGAAGTAGTTACCGGCCCCCGCCTTATCGAGCAAAGCCCCGAACAAAACAAAGAGGAATACAAACTTTGTCGAGACACCTAGCGCGATGCCAAACACACCCTCGGATGTGATCCACATGTGGCTCATTGCCTTTTTCAAGGATGCGCCCTTCCAGCGAATGACGTCTGGGATGATCTCTGATGATCCAAAGAACACGTAACCTAGAAAGATTGTTGCGATGATTGCCATAGCAGGGCCGAGAGCGCGTCTTGCGCCCTCAAACAAGATCAGCAAGCCAGCGAGCGCGAACCATTTATCCACGTCATCAGCCAGCCCACCAGCATCGACGATCTTTTGGTAAAAGATAAACCCATACAAAGCGATAACGGCACCTGCCAACCCAAGGATCCAATCAGCGACCGGAATGTAGTTGCGCGGGCTCGACTTGAATGCAGGGTAGGCCATGAAGGCAAGGAACACGGCAAAGGCCAGGTGCACTTGACGCGAATTGTTAATGACGTCGCCGGGGAAAACATAATTGGCGAGAGGGGAAGCAAGCAACACTTGAAACAGGGACCAGACAACGGCAACAACCGCAAGCAAGGTACCGACCCCTCCAGCGGGGTCACGCGCACCAGCGTCAGATGAGGTAACAAGATCCTGCAGCTCTGCTTCACTAAGTGCACGGTTTTCGGATGTGTCTATGGCCATGGTCTATATCCCCCTGAGTTGCAGCTTTAGCTGCTTTTGTATTTTTGGGTCGTGGTGGAGGGGCAATGCCTGCCCCTCCGGTGTTTTGGCTTAGTCGATCAAGCCAGCTTCTTTGTAGTACTTCATCGCACCTGCGTGCAGCGGCGCCGACAATCCAGCTGTTGCCATTTCCTTAGGATCAAGGTTGGCGAATGCCGGGTGCAACTTCCGGAAGTCCTCGATGTTTTCCATCACGGATTTTACAACAGTATAGACAGCTTCTTCAGATACATCTGAAGATGTGACGAATGTTGCGCCGACACCAAATGTTGCTGTGTCGCCGTCATTGCCGCGATACATGCCACCTGGAATTGTCGCTGTCCGGTAAAACGCATTGTCGCTGATCAACCCGTCAACTTCAGCACCGCTGACAGACACGAGTACAGAGTCACAGGCTGTTGTCGCTTCTTGTATCGAACCTGATGGGTGGCCAACAGTATAGACCATCGCATCGATTTGGTTGTCGCACAGGGCAGCGGACTGCTCAGCTGCTTTCAGCTCTGTTGCCAACGCAAAGTCGCCGGTTGTCCAGCCTTTGGCCGCGAGCAAAACTTCCATTGTTCCACGTTGGCCTGAGCCCGGGTTGCCAATGTTTACGCGTTTCCCTTTGAGGTCATCAAAAGTAGCAATGCCAGCGTCAGCGCGCGCTACAACAGTGAAGGGTTCTGGGTGCACTGAAAAGACTGCCCGCAGGCCTCCAAACGCGCCGGCCTCTTCAAATTTCGACGTGCCGTTATAGGCGTGATGCTGCCAATCAGATTGTGCGACACCAAACTCCAGTTCGCCTTCGCGAATGGTGTTGATGTTGTAAACAGAACCGCCGGTGGACTCTACTGAACAACGAACGCCGTGGTCTTTACGACCTTTGTTAACCAAACGGCAGATCGCGCCACCAGTTGGATAATACACTCCCGTTACACCACCGGTGCCAATCGTGATGAATTCTTCAGCGGAGGCCGCTGGTGCGGTTGCGGCCATCGCAGCTATCGCTGCAACGGCAAAGGTGAATTTGCTTTGAGACATTTTTCTCTCCCATTATAGATTTGCCTTTGAGCGCGCAGCCTACCCACGGAAACATTTTCGGGATCATGCAGATTTCCAAGCGTTCAAAGGCAATCGGAAATTTGGCTTCCGATATGGGATAGGAAGGTCTCAGCCGTCCTGATTCTTGTCTATGCGCGTAAATACCTATGGAAAAGATCGCTCAAAAATGGGAAAGTTTGAGAAATACGCTATGGAAACCTACTAATGGCTCGCGTTTTCCCAAGAAATTCCAACAATTTGCCACCTGTCGGACTGCGTGGCGAAGGTGTCTATTTATTCGACGATCAAGGCAAGCAGTACCTTGATGGGTCTGGCGGGGCAGCAGTGTCATGTTTGGGCCACGGCGACAAAGACGTGATCAACGCGATCAAAGCCCAGCTCGACAAAATGGCTTATGCACACAACAGTTTTCTGACATCCGAACCTGCGGAGCAGCTCGCCGATCTTTTGGTCGATCACGCGCCGAGTGGGTTGGATCGCGTATATTTCGTGTCTGGCGGGTCAGAAGCTGTTGAAGCTGCCTTGAAGCTTGCGCGCCAATACTATCTGGAGATCGGCCAGCCGAAGCGTTCCAAAATCATTGCTCGCAAACAAAGCTATCATGGCAACACATTGGGGGCTCTTGCTGTCGGTGGCAACGAATGGCGACGCTCACAATTTGCGCCACTCCTGATTGATGTAAGCCATATATCACCTTGTTATGCCTATCGCGAAAAGCTGAAGGACGAGAGCGACCAAGCTTTTGGACTGCGCGTCGCCAACGAGTTAGAGGCAGAAATTCTGCGCCTTGGGCCCGAAGAAGTCATGTGTTTTGTTGCCGAGCCAGTCGTGGGTGCAACCCTTGGGGCCGTCCCTGCGGTTGATGGATACTTCCGGCGCATTCGCGAGATATGCGACCAATATGGAGTGCTACTTATTCTCGACGAAGTGATGTGCGGGATGGGGCGCACAGGCACACTTTTCGCCTGCGAACAGGATGGCATCAGCCCCGACATCTGTACAATCGCCAAAGGATTGGGCGCTGGCTACCAGCCGATTGGCGCCATGATGTGCAGCAAGGACGTTTATGAAGCCATTGAAAGTGGCTCAGGCTTTTTCCAACACGGGCACACATATCTAGGTCATCCTACGGCTTGTGCAGCAGCTCTTGCTGTTACGACAAAATTGACATCTGGACTTGTTGCTACAGTTGCTTCCAAGGGCGAGCTACTAAGCTCTTTGCTGCAGGAGCGTCTCGGCCACCACCCAAATGTTGGGGATATTCGAGGCCGAGGTCTCTTCCGGGGTGTGGAATTTGTAAAAGACCGCGAAACCAAGACATGCTTTGACCCAAGCCTGAAGCTTCACGCCAGACTTAAGGCCGCAACTTTCAACCAGGGTTTGATCTGTTATCCAATGGGTGGAACCATTGACGGGCAGCGAGGTGATCATGTCTTGCTAGCACCTCCTTTCATCTCAGACCCACATCACCTTGAGGAGTTGGCAGACAAGCTTTGCACGGCCTTCGAGAGCGTGCTTTCAGATGCTGATTTTCATTAGAATAGATAGCGATCGCACGGCGCAGCGGGCATGAAGCTTTCTCTGGGCTTCATTCTTGCAGTTAGCCTCGCCGGACTGCAGTTTCTAGCAATTATCACTGTTGTGCTGACCTCATATGTAACGACAGAAAAGGTCATGCTGCGACAAGCACGTGATCTTTTGGCCGAGGCTGGCAGCAACGCGAGTGAACACTCCAACAGCTTTCTAAGCCCTGCGCGCGAAGCAGCCGAACTTTCAAGCCGGATCATCGAAAGCGGTGTTGTCCCAGAGAACGATATCGCGGCGATGGAAAAATTCCTGTTCCAGAGCCTTCAAAACGAACTTGATTTGTCCGGTCTCTACTTTGGCGATGAGGCCGGTGGCTTTGTCTACGTTATGCGCACAAACGAAAGTGACGAGTTTCGAACCAAGATCGTACGAAATGATGCCGCGGGTAGAACCACCGAACTGATATGGCGGGACCCCAGCTTTGCTGTTGTCAGAAAACAGTTCGACCCTTCTGACACTTTTGATCCCAGAACTCGGCCTTGGTATAAAAACGCTAAAGCAAGCCGCTCGACAAACTGGACCGACCCTTACATTTTCTTTTCGTCGCAACAGCCTGGTATTTCGGTCTCGTCACCGATCCTTTCAGAGGGCGTATTGAAGGGCGTGATTGGCATAGACATTGAAATTTCAACCATCTCGAACTTCCTGTCGCAACTAGAAATAAGTGACAATGGATCGGCTCTGATCTTGAACAAGAATGGTGATGTGATCGCGCACCCCAACATTGAACAGATTATCGCCAGAAACGGGTCAACGCTCAAATTCGTTAGCATCGAGGATATAGACGACCCGGTAGCGCAAAGTGCTTTTGGAAGCCTAGCATCGACAGGCTTGGTCGAAATCAAGCAAGAAGCACAGTCGGAGTTTCACTACCAAAATGAGAACTACGTTTCCTTCATCGAGCCCATATTGGGAACCGATTTGCCATGGACCATCGCGATTTATGCGCCTGAAAATGACTTCACTCAGTTCATAAAAGATAACCGCAATCGAAATATTTGGTTGGCCGCGGCAATCTCGTTTGTCACGGCCATTGCGGGTTTGGTGCTGGCAGGCTTTATCCTAAGGCCTGTACAGGCGTTTGCTGTTCGTACTGCACTTGTCTCACAAGGGGAGATGGATGCTTCTGAGCCGCTGCCACGTACGTATAATGAGTTGGAGAAGGCAAACGAGGCCTTAATCAATGAAATATCTCAGCGCAGAAATGCGGATGCCAAGATTCTTGAGTTGAACCGTGACCTTTCTCACTTCTCGCGTGTGAACTTGATGGGGCAAATGGCAACCGGTTTAGCACACGAACTCAGCCAGCCACTTACCGCCATTTCACAGAATGTCGACGCCGCGATTACAACCGCAAAACAGCAAAAGACTGTAAGCCCTGACTTGCTTGCTATTCTTTCAGACCTTGACGAGCAGGCGCACCGCGGTGGTGATATCTTACGCGCTCTAAGGGGGTTCGTTCGAAAGGACCGCGGCGCAATGGTTCCCTTCAATTTCAACGAACTTCTTGGGCAAACTGAACGGCTGCTGCACCACGAAGCCGAGAACCATGGTGTCACGTTGACGGTGAATGTCGAACAAGTTCTCTTTGTTGTGGGCAACCGCGTTCAGATTGCTCAGGTCATAATCAATTTGGTCCGAAATGCGATGGAAGCAATTTCAGCTTCCGCTAGCGCCATGAGAGAAGTCAGCATCACGGCCCGGCTCGCGGCCGATCATGTGGAAGTCTACGTGGAGGATACGGGTCCGGGTATCGATCCCGATGTAACTCTTTTCAAGCAATTCGAAACGAGTAAAAAGGACGGCATGGGGCTTGGCCTATCAATTTGTCGGACCATAGTAGAGGCGAACGGTGGTCGTTTATGGTATGATCCTCTATACAAAGAGAAGACGCGGTTTTGCCTGACGCTGCCCCGCCAAGTTGAAAAGCTGGGATAGAGTTTTCCCACCAGAGTTGCGAGACACACCCGAATTGAATTCGACCACTTCTGAAACCTCTACCGTTTTCCTTGTCGATGATGATGATCGCATTCGCACGAGCCTTGCGCGCGCACTCGAGAAACGAGGTTACAACGTAACTACATTCGCGTCAGCTGAGGCCTTTCTGAAGACGCATGATCCAAGTCAGCCGGGGTGTCTGGTGTTGGATTACGGCATGCCCGGACTCAATGGTCTGGAGCTGCAAAAACAGTTGATCGTCGATAACGTCGCTATTCCCATAATCTTCATTTCCGGACATGGAGGAATCTCTGAATCTGTTCAGGCCATGAAAGCAGGCGCAGTTGATTTCTTGGAGAAGCCATTTCGCCAAGCAACACTCATCGCATGTATTGAGGCCGCCTTTGAAACTGATTCAGAAGCAAGGGCTGCGCTAGCGGTATCAAAATCGGCACACGAACGATTTGCCCGTTTGACGGCACGCGAACAAGAGATCGCATGGTTCATGATAGAAAATTCTTCGAACACATCTAGCAAGGAAATTGGCCGCCAACTCAGCATCAGCCCGAGGACTGTTGACCATCACAGAGCACGTATTCTCGAGAAAATGGAAATAAAGTCTGTTGCTCAGCTAATTGATTTGTCCGCCTCGGCAGAGCTTCAACAAGAAGGCAATCCGTCGATCCCGGATTAAGTGAGAAGGGTGGGAGAAAATCAAAAACAGCACCACCCGTTTTGATAAGCTTCAAGTCATTAACTTTTCAGTACAAGGCACCGCTGATCGAGCAAGCTGCATCAGCGGGCCTTCTGACTTTGGCCTGTTTTTAGGACAATACAGGTAAGCGTTGCATCTGACCCCTTATTTTGGGGCTTAGCGCTGTCGAGTTGAGAAAATAGAATGTCTCCAAACAGGAAACAGGCATCATGAATACTCAAACGCTAGGTGCACTCGCAAGTGATCAGAAAATCGAAAACGTATTTCACGCCTTTGGCCATTCTGTTCCGGTCGGGAAAGACGGTCGCCGTATGTGGCCAACTAAACTCAAACGTGACATGGCCCTCCAGATTGTATCCCTTCAAGGATTACGATGAACCGAAAACTCTCGTTAAGCAAAAGTGTCGTTCTGTCTCAAAGGCCATGACGGGATACACGAAGGACAGTAAAGTTTCGGCCAGCTTTGATATCCAACTACGGGACGTTTCTGCTTGATGCGGCTTTAAGTGATGATGGGATCATTCGATTGCCACAGTTCGTCGTCGATAACCAGGTCCAAACGGGCGCCCTTGTGCCAGTGCTGTCCAACCTCAAGCACCCGGACTACGGCATTTACGTTGTTCACAGCAGCAAGCGCCGTCTCAACAAACGCATGCGGGCATTGATTGATGCACTCACAGAAAGCTGCGTGCCCTTAAATGAGAAGGGGTAACTCATCCCTGCCGTCACAATGATACTCGATCGCGATTTTCCAGCATCAAAGCAGTCGTTCGTTCAGCTTGCAGCATTCCGAAGTTAGGGCTCGCTGCCGCCGTTCGCTGCGTGCATCCCTGGATCATGCAGTTGTTGGAACGCAAGCCAATGCGCCTCGCGACCATTGCGATGGCAAACAAGACTGCCAGGATCATCTGGTCGATTCTCACCAAGGAAACATACTACCGGCAATCAGCAGCCTAAGCGGAGGAGCAAAACAAACACGAATTGCAAGACGAATGCCTTGATGGCACGTGCGGTCATCCGAGGAACCGGGAACCCGAGCTCTGTCCTGAACTTTCAGGTTCGCGATGCCGATTGGGACGAGGTTCACGGAACCCATCAAGACCAGAGGCTCTATCGAATGCCCTGCTAGAGTAGGATGGGTATAATACGAAAGTTGTCTATTACCCCAAACCCGTATCGTACTATTGGCGTCAGCAACCAAAAATGACAGCAACGTTAGCGAGCGAATAGGTGACGTCAACACGACCTAAGGCCCAGCCTTAGCTTGATTGCATCTCAGATGAACTGTGCCAGCAAGCCATGGAAAATCGCCGCCAATTCATCCTTGGTTTTTAAACGGCCAGTCAGTTGATTTTGCATTAGCATGCGAAAAACACCGTCCACGGCGGCATAATGTATATCAACCATCTGCGGGATTTCGTTTCCTGCTTTTTTGAATGCATGCCGAACGATATCGATCAGCATGGCTTCGATCTCATCAACCACGGGCCGGAATGTCTCGTCAAACATGGCCTGAGTGCGAATATCATACCATAGACGGTGGGTTTCTGTGTCATCAGCAATCGAATTCGCAAGCGCGTCGGCAAAGGCGTCCAAAACCGCGCCGCGCCCTTCAGCCATGTTCAAAGCCGCGTTGATGTCGCGCACAAACGCTTCTTTATAGAGCTGAACACAATAAATGATCAGATCAGACCGATCCTCGAAATAATAGTGCAGCATGCCGAGCGACAGATCACTCTTGGCGGCAATGTCACGTAGGCTGGTGTTGGCGTAGCCAAGCTCTTTGAGCGCCTCTATCGCGCTTTCAGCGATTTGGCGTTTTTTCTCATCCCGTTTCGCGGTCTTGCGTTCGGCGCGTGCGCGTAGCTTGGTCGGCATCTGGTTCATCAGCTCTATGTGCTTCCTGTTTAGGCCGGATGCAAGGTACATCCGGCCCGTTTTTCAAATTCAGCCCAACAATGCGTTCAAGAAAATACGCGGCAATTTGAACCAGCTGGGTTTGTACTGAAACTTGGTTAGCAACATGCCAATCTTGTGCTGCTTGGCGTTGGTGATGAACCATGGCGGGCGCGGCAGTAGGGTGAACTGAAGCGACAAAACTCCGCGTGGGAAGGGCCGCCACGGGGCCTGTACCACGGTGCGTTCCGTGTTTTCCAACATGAAGGTGTTATGCACGGTCCCAATGCCCGACTGAACATCCTGAGCCGTGTGGCCAGGAAACGCGCCCCACGGGCAAGCCGTCGCAAGAAAGGCCAGACCGGTCCAGGCGTTGATCGCAATCGCGCCGTAATGCAGATCGGCGATGATTTCTTCAAACCGCTTTTTACCGATTTTGCGAATGGTTTCCGGGTGGATCAGGATATTGGCCCCCAAGGTGCCATGCAGTTGATCGTTGGCAAAGGCAATGGCGTTGACCAGATAGGTTTCAGCATCGGGCGCGTCCATTTCATGCGTAGACATGGCAGGCGCAAAAACTTCGTTTTCGCGGAACCACTGGGCGTCGTTCACCTCGTTGATGATCGCGGCCGGGGCGCTGCCACGGGCGACAGGCTTGGCGCTCTTCGCATTGTTGTTGAAGGCGCTTAGACGATCCCCTGCACCGGGGTAATAGGCCTGACGCGTGGATTTCGCGATGACGTTACGAACGTTGTCCATCAACGTGGCCGCTTTGTCCCAGCCTTTGGGCATGATCAACACCTGACAGGCCACACAGTTAAAGCCGGAGTTATGCAGTTTTTGCGTCGCGATGTGTTCTGCCTGGAATTTCAGATCGGCGCCAGACCACGGGCCCGGCACGACGATCGTCGGGCACACTGCGCCCAGTTCGGATGTAAACCGCTTTGTGTTCTTGGGCGTACCTGCTTTGCGGTTCGCCTCGCCTTCGGCACCTGTGCCCCAGACGATTGCATCATGCGTGCTGGCCGCGCCAGTTACATGCAGTTCCTCTATCAGCGGATGTTCTGTCAGATAGGCCCCCGCCGCGCCGTCACCTTTGACGATGCGCACAAAGTCGCGATCGATCAGCGGCTTCAAAGCAACGTTCAAATAGTCGGTGAGGTAATCGTTGACGGGGTTCATCTTCAAAATGACGACCTGATTTTCCAAAAACAGCTTTTGGAACACATCCAGCGGCGCGATCGAGGCGATGTTGCCCGCGCCCAAAATCAGCGCGACCTTGCCCTTTCGCTGGGCGGCAGGCACGTCATAGGCGAGGGCGGCATGTTGCGCCAGATTGGACGGGTTCACGCCCTTCTGCATCCAGACCTCGGCCTTGACACCCGAGAGCAGCAGCTGATCCCAGATGGAATGCGGCAGCACTTTGATCGCCGTCTGGCCGGTTGCCAGTTCGCGCGTTGGCAGATGATTCAGAAAGGCTTTTCCTTCCATCTGGCTGAGCGTCAGCATCAGGCCGTTGCAGCCTGACATCACAGCGTATGGGCCGGATATCCACTCTTCGCCGCACAGCGGCGAGCCCTCTGGTATTTGCTTTTTGCGTGCCGCTGTTTCTGCCCATCCCTGTGCCACGTTCATCAGGTTGTCTTTGACTTGGGACAGCAGCGCGATACGCTCGGCGTTGCTGGTCTGGGCCCAGGTGTCTTTGGCCGCGTCCAGTGCTTCAAGTGCAGTATCGTATTCATCCACAAACGTGGTGATCCTTGAACCGTCCATACTCAGGTTCCTTTCTCGATTAATGTGTTTCCAAACTGATCGCGCAGTTTGTTTTTCAGCATCTTGCCAGTGGCATTCAGCGGGATGGTATCGGTAAAGACCACCGCGTCAGGCGTCTGCCATTTGGCTATCTTACCCTCAAAGTGCGCAATAACTTCGGCCTCGGTCACTTCAGCACCTTCGGCTTTGACTGCGATGATGATCGGGCGTTCGTCCCATTTGGGATGTGTCGCGCCAATCGCAGCGGCCATGGCGACACCGGGGTGGGAGACGGCCACGCCCTCCAGCTCCACGGACGAAATCCATTCGCCCCCTGATTTGATGATGTCCTTGGTGCGGTCACGGATGGTCATGAACCCGTCTGCATCAATGGTCGCGACATCGCCTGTGTCAAACCAGCCATCTTCGGTCATGGCCGATGCGTCCTTGCCAAAGTACGTATCCACAACCCAGTGACCACAACATTGCAGAGCGCCTTGCGTCGTGCCGTCGTTTGGAAATTCTTTGCCTGCGTCATCAACAATGCGCAGATCAATACCAAAGGGCGGGCGACCTTGCCCCACACGCAGGGCCGCCATGGCCTCTGCATCCAGATCGGCATGTTTGGCCTTGGGCTGGTTTGCGCTGCCCAGTGGGCTGGTTTCGGTCATGCCCCATGCGTGGATCGTGTCGCAGTCGTAGTCATCTCGGAAGGTTGCGATCATCGATGGTGCCGCTGCAGAGCCACCAATTACATTGCGTTTCAAGCTTGCCATTCTAGAGCCTGATTTCGCAGCCGACGCCAACAACATCTGCCAGATTGTCGGCACACCCAGCGCTAGCGACACTTGATAGTCGTCAACCAGACCCAACAGGCTGTCCCCGTCCAGACCTGGCCCTGGCATGACCAGTTTTGCCCCGGTCATGGCGGCGGCATAGGGAATGCCCCAGGCATTGGCGTGGAACATCGGCACCACGGGCAGGATCACCTCGTTCGCAGACAGACCCAGGGAGTCTGGCAGCGCGATCGAGAATGTATGCAGCATCGTCGAACGGTTGGCATATAAAACGCCCTTGGGATTACCCGTAGTGCCCGACGTGTAGCAGAGCGAACAGGGGCTATCTTCGCTGATCTGAGGCCAATCATAGTCATCCGCGCCGGTTTCGATCAGCTCATCAAAAAACACGACGCCGGGAACAGCCTCGGCAACCTCGTCGTCATGGGCGCCCATGTAAATGAAATGTTCGACTGTATTAAGATGCGCGCGCGTGCCGGTGATCAAAGGCATAAATGTCTTGTCAAAGAACATCGCCTTGTCGGCTGCATCGTTGCAGATAAAGATGAACTGTTCCGGGAACAGGCGCGGGTTCAGTGTGTGGCACACCATACCGCCACCGGACACGGCGAACCAGATTTTCAAATGGCGGTGGTTGTTCCATGCCAGCGTCGCGACACGGTCGCCCTGCGACAGACCCAGCTTTCCCAACGCAGAGGCCAGCTTGCGCGATGCATCGCCCACATCTGCCCAGTTTGTGGTGTGCATTTCCCCAGTTGTTTCCCGGCTGACGATTTCCGTATCAGCGTGATATTTTGCAGCGTGCACAATCAGATCACTGATCAGCAGCTCTTTTTTCATCATAGAACCCAACATGGCTCTCTCCTTATGGTCTTGCAGAGGTCGGGTCTGGCCGAACCAAACCCGATGGTTTTCGCGTGGCCTATTGCGCGGCGTGTGCAGCTGCGCCGTATTCGGCCTTGATCATGTCAGCGCATTTTTCGGCAATCATGATCGTCGGCGCGTTGGTATTCCCACCAATCAATGTTGGCATCACTGAGGCATCCACCACGCGCAAACCGTCAAGCCCATGCACCTTAAGCTGTGGATCCACCACGGCCATATCATCCACACCCATTTTGCAGGTGCCAACGGGGTGATAGATCGTGTCGGCGCGGGCACGAATGTGCTGTTCCCATTCGGCGTCCGTCATGTTGCCTGTGACGCCAAACAGCTCTTTCTTGCGATACTTGGCCATTGGCTGGGCCTCCAAGATTTCGCGCGTCATCTTGGCCCCCTTGATTGTGGTTTCCAGATCGCGGCGATCTGACAGGAACTTCGGGTCAATCCCGGGATCGGCCATCGGATCGGCGCTGTTCAGGAAGACCTCGCCACGCGAATGGGGACGCAAAGCGCAAACGTGGCAGCTGTAGCCATAGCCCAAATGCAAACGTTTGGCGTGGTTGTCCACGATCGAAATCACAAAGTGGAGCTGGATGTCAGGACGGTCCAATGTCGGATCCGTTTTCAAAAACGCCGCCCCTTCCGCAAACGGGGTTGCGATCATGCCGGTGCCCTTGCGCCACCATTTCAGGATCGCTGTGGTCAGACGCGCGGTGCCGCGTACGCCAATGCCAAAGTTATCTGTGTCGCCGCTTTTGTAGGCGAGAATAAAGTCGAGGTGATCCTGAAGATTCTGGCCAACACCGGGCAGTTCGTGAACCATGTCGATTCCATGCTGCGTAATGTCTTGTGCGCGGCCAACGCCGGACAGTTGAAGCAGCTGCGGTGACTGGAAAGCCCCGCCCGACAGGATGACTTCCTTGTTGGCGCGCACCTCCTTTGTCTGTTTGCCCTGACGGTAGGCGACGCCCACGGCGCGCTTGCCTTCAAACAGAACCTTGGTCGCACGGGCCTTGGTGATCACCGTCAGGTTGGGGCGGTCCATCACGGGATGCAGATAGCCCGCAGCCGCCGAGCAGCGCTCACCGTTTTTGTCCTTTGAATGGAACTGTGTCACCTGATAGATACCCACACCTTCGTTATCACCATCATTAAAATCTTCGCGGCGGCGGTATTGTTTTTCAGTGGCAGCCTCGACGAATGCATGGGTGATCGGGCGCGGCTCTTTTTGATCGGAGACTTGCAACGGCCCGTCATTGCCGTGAAAGTCATCAGTGCCGCGTTCGTTGTTCTCGGACTTTTTGAAATAGGGGAGGCAGTCCTCCCATGACCAGCCTGCACAGCCCCCTTCGGCCCAGCCATCGTAGTCGGATTTATGCCCGCGCACATAAAGCATCGCATTGATCGCCGACGATCCCCCCAGCGCCCGACCGCGTGGCTGATAGCCCCTGCGCCCGTTCAGGCCAGGTTGAGGAACCGTGCTGAAGGCCCAGTTGAACAGCTTGCCGTGGCCCGGCAGCACCGCAACCACACCCGCAGGCGCGCGCAACAGAATGTTGGTGCCCTTACCGCCTGCTTCCAGCAGACAAACAGATACATTCGGATCCTCGCTCAGCCGCGACGCCATTGTGGCCCCTGCGGAGCCTCCTCCAACGATTACAAAATCAAAGCTCATTCTTCCCCCTAAACTCCGGCTCTCAGCCGTAAAATAGCCCGTTTTCTCCAAGAATCCCCTCATGTCATTGGGGTCTTGGATAACTAAACGGAATATTTGGACAAAGGTCTAGAAAAATATTGGACAGATGTTCAGACATAATGTTTGGATAAATGGGCTGCAAAGCCGGAATAATCGAGGGCAGTTAAAATTGGTTTGTGAGGACCACTGGGAAAACCACGGCACTTAAGCGCCTTGCGCTTATTGCATGTCTAGCTGTTGTTGCGGCAACAGCAGCGGCGGCAGAAACTGTATTGAAACGCGCCTGTGCCGCACCTTCCGGGTCGCCTTTGGTGCCAAAACCCTGACGACGGACAGACGAAGGCAGCGGAGTAAGTGTATGGATGGGTTGAGTTCAAACCAGCCATTTGCGATCGCGCAGCCATAGGTTTGGGCACAAAGGGTTTACGCCTTGAAGGCCGCCCAAGCGTCAAACTGTGAGAGGTAGATCTGTCCGGTCAACTCGGCCAGGAAGTGACTGCGTTGCAGGCGGTCCATGACGGGGCCTTTCACTTCGCTCAGGTGCAGTTTGATCCCCATGTCCTTGAGTTTCAGGTTCAGTGCTTCAAGGCTTTCGAGCGCTGAGAGATCAACTTCGTTGACCGCCGAAAACATCAGGATCACATCCGTCAGCGGCTCGTCGCAGACGACCCGCTCGCTCACGTAATCTTCCAGAAAACGCGCATTGGCAAAGTAGAGGCTCTCGTCCACCCGCAGGGTCACAACATGCGGAATAGTCTCCACGTTGTGGCGGTGAATGTTGCGGAAGTGCTGCGTGCCGGGAACAAGGCCGACTTCGGCGACATGCGGCCGCGATGTCTTGTAAAGATGCAGTCCGATCGAGAGGAGCACGCCCGCCGACACGCCTACCTCAACGCCGAGGCTCAGTGTCAGCAAGATGGTTGCGGCGACGGCGGCAAAGTCCACTTTCGAGTAGCCCCAAGCGCGTTTCAGGATGCTGAAATCGACGAGGCTGAGAACAGCCACGATGATCGTCGCGGCGAGCGTCGCCTTGGGCAGGAAGTGCAGCAACGGTGTGAGCAGCAGCGCCGCGAGCAAAATGCCGATGGCTGTGAAGGCGCCCGCCGCTGGCGTTTCGGCGCCCGCGTCGTAGTTCACGACAGAGCGTGAAAACCCGCCCGTCACCGGAAAGCCACCTGACACCGCTGCGGCGATGTTGGAGGTGCCAAGTCCGATCAGCTCTTGGTCGGGGACGATCCGCTGGCGCTTTTTGGCGGCCAGTGTTTGGGCCACAGACACGGACTCAACGAAGCCGATGATCGAGATCAGCAGTGCCGACATGAACAGATCATTCCAGAGGCCCGGGCTGAAGGAAGGCAGCGTCAGTGGCGGAATTCCACTCGGCACTTCGCCGACAATCCGCACGCCCACAGCGTCAAGCGAGAACAGCCAGACAGCCAGCGTTGTGACAGCCACAGCCAGCACGGGGCCTGCTTTGGCAAGCAGCTCGGCCAAGCGCGGCTTGAGGCCAAGCGAAAGCAACAATGGCTTAAAGCCCTTGCGCACCCAAAACAGAAATGCCGTCGCAGAGGCGCCGATCAGCAGCGTGATAAAGTTCATGCTGCCGAGGTTCTCAAACAGTGAGCCAAACAGCTGCGGTAAGGTGTGGCCGTGGGCGTCGATCCCGAAGATATGCTTGAGCTGGCTGGTCGCGATCAGCAAGCCCGAGGCGGTGATAAACCCGGCGATAACCGGATGGCTGAGAAAGTTCGCCAGAAAGCCGAGCCGGAACACGCCCATGACCGTCAGGATCAGGCCGGAGATAAACGCCAAGGTGCCCGCGGCAACCGCTATCGCCATCGGGTCACTCAGGCCAAGGTTGCCAATCGCCGCCGCCGTCATCAGCGAGACAACAGCAACAGGCCCCACAGCCAGCGCGCGGCTGGTGCCGAACACCGCGTAGGCAAACAGCGGTAAGATCGACGCATAAAGCCCCATCTCGGCAGGCAGCCCCGCAAGCAAGGCATAGGCCAGAGACTGCGGGATCAGCATGATCGTCACGATCACAGCTGCCACGGCATCGCTGACAAAGGTGTCTTTGTCATAGCGGCGTGACCAGTCCAAAATCGGCATGTAACGCATAAGCGTGGCGCGGTCTGGCTTCATGTTCATGGCGCGTATCCTTTGGTGTTCCTTGCCATATATATTCAGT
The DNA here is from genome assembly GCA_947497495.1 of uncultured Lentibacter sp. Classification (GTDB taxonomy): domain Bacteria; phylum Pseudomonadota; class Alphaproteobacteria; order Rhodobacterales; family Rhodobacteraceae; genus Lentibacter. The sequence goes on along the minus strand of CANMGT010000001.1, from coordinate 387,271 downwards.
ATTCCGAATTTGAAAGGGGCAAATGCTCCGCCTTGCCTTTGGACGGCCTCACGCATACCTAAACCACATGAGCAACACGATCTACGCCATCGGCGACATTCACGGTCAGCACGAGCTTCTGCTCGACGCGCTTTCCCTCATCGAAATGGACGGAGGCGCTGACGCGCGCGTCATCTCGCTCGGCGATCTGGTCGATCGTGGCGCCGACAGCCGCGGCGTCATCGACACGCTGATGGGTGGCATCAAATCAGGCCGCAACTGGACAGTGCTGATGGGCAACCACGACCGCATGTTTGAAAACTTCATGCGCACGGGCGTCACGACACACCCCAAAATGCGCCCCGACTATACTTGGCTGCACGAGCGCCTCGGCGGGTTCGACACGCTCGCCTCCTACGGTGTTGACACCACGCTGCCCGAAGCCGAGCTGCGCGCCGCCGCGCTTGAGGCCGTGCCAGCGTCGCACCGCGAGTTTCTCGCAGGCCTGCCGCTCTTTGCGCAAGAGGGCGAATGCATCTTCGTGCACGCGGGCATTCAGCCCAAACTGCCGCTCAAATGGCAAACAGAGGAAGACCTGATCTGGATCCGCGACGCCTTCCTCAACTTCAAAGAGCCGCACGAACGCCTCGTCATCCACGGCCACACAGCCGTTGACGCGCCCGAGCACATGGGCAACCGCGTCAACATCGACAGCGGCGCAGGCTTCGGGCGTGCTCTAACGACAGTCGCCATCCAAGGCACAGATGTCTTCGTTCTCGAAGAAGACGGCCGCACGCCGCTCATTCCCGCCGGATAATTCCCGTAATCGCCGCCGCGCCTAGGGCGGTCACGATCCAGCCAAACGCCTTGATCAACCAAGCCGCCACCCAAGCGACAGTGCCAAGCCGCGTCGCTGTGGTCGCCGTCCAGGCGTCTTCTTGGCCAAAGTTGATCAGCGGGATGAAGACATCCGCGGCATAGGTAAGCGAGAAGAATGTCTCGTAGTGCTGGCCGATCTCTTTGTCCCACCAGTAAAGCGTCGGAGCATCGGGCCGCGCCAGCATAGCCTGCGCCCAACCCGCCGAGTTGAGCAAAACATCCGAGTTGGGAACCATCCCGCCATGCGCCCAGACATAGCTGTAAAACAGCGCAGCAAGCGCAACCGTGCCAACAGCCCACCAAACAGCACGTGCAGGCAAGTATCCATAGCCGACGATAGCCGACAGCCACTTGTGCTTTACGCCTGAGGCGATATCGCGCGCCCATAGCCAACCGTCAGTAAGCTGTCGCCAAGCGTTGGCCTTCCAACCACTCAAGCGCGAGGTGTCACGCTCGGCCCAGATTGCGGCTCTTTGTGACGCAGCAAGTTCGCATTCCTTTGCAAATTGAATATGCCGGGCTTCTCTTGTGTGGCCCATCCGTTTCAGAACATAGGCGAGCTGCTCATAAGGCTGTGGGCTGAACTTACCGTCAAACGACTTAGCTGTCTTCAGCCACTTAAGGCGCGTAGCTTCGCTTGTTGGGCCGTGTACAGTTTTGTAGGCAAAGCCATCAAGGAATACACGGCTAGCTTTGGCCCAACTTTGAGCATCGTCGGTAAGGTCGCCAACTACAGTGCCTGAAAGATTCAGTTTACCATCAAATGCCTTAACATCGCGCCATAAAAAATTGCCCATGGTTGAGCCTTGAGCGTTGAGAGCGGTGCCGTCTGGATTATAAAATTTGCCACCGATGCAGCTTACCTGTCCTTTTATTACAGCACTTGAAATCGAAACCTTCCCTTTGGCTGTAAACCCCGTCCTGAGGTATGCTGAGCCAGCAATCTCAACATCTTGTGCATTGAGCGCTACGCCATTTGGGTTTTCAAAAGAGCCGCCGCTACAGCTCAGTTGCCCCCCGATAACGGCACCAGACAAGCTAACTTCGCCGTAAGCAGAAAAGGTGCCGCTTAGGAATATGTCGCCTTCGACTTTTGCGCTTTCAAGTTGGAGGGCATCGCCTCCAATGTTCCTAAAGCTCCCGTTAATACAATCAATCTGCCCACCAACGACTGCACCCACGAGGCGCACTTCTTTATAGGAAATAAAGTCACCTCTAAGGAATACAGAGCCTTTTACGGTTATGCGATCCGCGGATAAGCCAAAACACGCACTGTCTTGCAGATTTAATAAATCAAAGCTGGCTTGCTCTGCTCGAATACCCTTTTCAAACCGGCAGGAAGCAAGGCGCGTCATCCCGACGGCTCTGCAATACATTAGATTGAGGGGCTCTGCTATGTATGCGCCGGTGAGCGCCACCCCAGCCTCATGCAATTTGCATCCGCCGCAACCTCCGACAATCAGGTAGCGTAGCAAGTCTGCGCCGATGCTGCGCTCGCCGCTTGGCCCGTCAGGGCGAGAGCCGTCGCCGAGCACGCATTCCGTGCCTGCTTGGCAGTGCGCTACTAAGCGTTGCTCCGCCTTTGATACTTGGCCTGCCTCCCGTGCCTTTTTGTAGTCTGCCCATGTTCGAATGTTCCGTGCGTCGCTCATAAAACCCTCGTCTCAAATATCCGCCGACACTACGAACGCCGAGTCGGAAACTCAACAAAAGGTTGAACCACCGTGCGTTGTGTTCACAAACGGCTCGGCCACAAACGGGCCAAAAAACTGTATGCACGCGTTATGCACGGAAAGCTGCATAGAGTGCTGCATACCGTAGGCACTGGCAGTTTTTGCGGATCTGGCCAAAGGTTAAAACGGCGCTACGCTTGGAAAATAAAGTGACGAAACGTTGTGACTGCCCTTTTGGGAGGGCCTCGTTTATACTGCGGGCAACATTTTCAAAAGGGATCGGAGAACACCATGACAGATATCGTAATTCTTGACGGCGCGCGCACGGCGATTGGCACTTTTGGCGGCTCGCTCGCAGGCACGCCGCCCACAGAGCTTGGCGCAATTGTCACCCGTGAGGCGCTTAAACGCTCGGGCGTTGAGGGCGGTCAGATCGGCTCTGTTGTCTTCGGTCACGTGATCAACACCGAGCCGCGCGACATGTATGTTTCGCGCGTTTCCGCGATGGATGCAGGCATCCCCGACACTGCGCCAGCGATGAACGTCAACCGTCTCTGTGGCTCTGGTGCGCAGGCGATTGTGTCGGTAATTCAGTCACTTATGCTGGGTGATGCTGACTTCGGTGTTGCTGGCGGTGTCGAGAACATGAGCCGCTCTCCCTACATCGTGCCCGCCCAGCGCTGGGGCCAGAAGATGGGCGATATCAAGACGCTCGACATGATGCTTGGTGCGCTCAACTGCCCGTTCGGAACGGGGCATATGGGCGTCACCGCCGAGAATGTCGCCGCCGAGCACAACGTGACGCGCGAGATGCAGGACGCCTTTGCCGCCGAAAGCCAACGCCGCGCCTTGGCGGCGATTGAAGCAGGCCATTTCAAGTCGCAAATCGTGCCTGTCGAGGTGAAGGTGAAGCGCGACATGGTTGCCTTTGACACCGACGAACACGCCAAGGCGACAACGGTTGAAACCCTCGCTGGCCTGCGCACCGTGTTCCAGAAAGACGGAACAGTGACGGCCGGCAATGCCTCGGGAATCAACGACGGCGCCGCCGCCATGGTGCTCGCCACCGCCGCCGCCGCCGAGGCCGCTGGCCTCAAGCCGCGGGCGCGTATTCTGGGCTATGCCCACGCTGGGGTGCGCCCTGAGGTGATGGGCATTGGCCCTGTTCCAACTGTGCAAAAATTGCTCGAGAAAACAGGCCTCAGCGTGTCCGATTTTGACGTGATCGAGTCAAACGAAGCCTTCGCGGCGCAAGCGATTGCAGTGAACAACGGGCTTGGCCTGAACACTGACAAAGTAAACCCGAACGGCGGCGCGATTGCGCTTGGCCATCCTGTTGGCGCGACGGGGGCTTTGATCACAATCAAGGCGCTCTACGAGCTTGAGCGCATCGGTGGGAAACGTGCGCTTGTGACGATGTGCATTGGCGGCGGTCAGGGTATCGCGCTGGCGCTTGAAGCTATCTGATCTCGAAAGACGTCTGGGCTGAACGTCCTGTCGCATCGACGACGTTCAGCCTGAAAAACCCGCGCTTTAGAGGCCCCAGCGAGATGGAGTTTGTGCGCACATCCGTGATTGTGACAGCCCCGTTCTGGAGCACTGTGAAGGGCGGTTTGCCACTGCGCAGCTTCAGCATCACAGGCGCGTCTGCAAGACTTGCCAGTCGCACACCATTTGGGGGGAAGACGATTTCAGGATCGTTCGCAAGGCCCGCAAAGCTGCCCCGCCGATGCCCGAAAAACTGAAGAGGTTCAGGCAATTGAGCCGTTGTCACGGTGAGTGTTTCGGGCGGCGGTGGGCCGAGCGGAGCAACCTTTGGCTTGAGGTATTGAAAGGCTTGCGCGAGCAATGGCGCGGCGGTTTCGCGCGCGAAGGACGTCTTCATCGGGGTGCCGTCGGCGCGGCCTATCCAGACGCCTATCACATGCTGCCCGTCATAGCCGACAGCCCAGTTGTCGCGGTAGCCATAGGAGGTGCCCGTCTTGTGGGCAACACCATGGGAAAGCCGTGCGTTTGGCAATGGCGCGGAAGATAGGATGTCGCCGATCTGCCAAGCCGCTGCAGGGCTGGTAAAGCTCTGGGCAGTGTGCACAGCCGCCTCGGAAGGCACCTCGCTGATGGTAACACGCTGCCCGCCCTGTGCGAGGCCTGCGTAGAGAGCAACCAAGTCGCGCAGGCTGATGCCAAGGCCTCCAAGCGCCACGGCCAGGCCGGGCTTGCCGCCTTGCACCTCAGGGGTTGCACCCGCGCTGCGCAGGCGTTGCATAAACCGTGCTGGGCCAACAGCTTCTAGAAGCGCAACAACGGGGATATTGCGAGACTGCTGAAGCGCCGCGCGCAGGCGTATGTCGCCTTGAAAGGTGCCATCAAAATTGGACGGAGCATAGCTGCCAAAGCGCATGGGCTCATCGGCAATAATTGTTTCGGGGTGGGCCAACCCCAAGTCAAACGCGACGGCGTAGACCAGCGGTTTGAGCGAGGAGCCAGGCGAACGCAGCGCACGGGTCATGTCGACATAGCCCTTGCGCGCGGAGTCAGTTTGCGCCCCCGCCGAGCCCACAGCCGCGAGAACTTCGCCTGTCGTGTGGTCTGCGACGATGATCGCGACAGATGCTTTCGGCTCCATGCTCAACAAGCTTTTGCCTGCCAGTGTTTCCATCTGCTTTTGCAGGTTTGCGTCGATCGTCAGGGCGATGTCTTGTGAGGTTGCCAGCGCGTTTTTTGCGTTTTGAGCACTGTGAAAGGCCAAGGTGGGAAAAGGTTGGACCGTTTGTGGAACCGCGGTTTCTAGCGTGGCTTGCAGCCGCTCGTGTGACATGGTTCCGGCTTCGTGCAACCGCCGAGCGACGCTGTCGCGTGCGATGCGGGCGGCGCTTGCAGCACGGTCGGGGCGGCGGCGCTCGGGGGACTGGGGAAGGGCCACAAGAAGCGCGATTTCGGCAGGTGTCAGCCGCGTCGGCTCCTTGCCGAAGTAGGCAAAGCTTGCTGCGCGAACGCCCTCAAGGTTGCCGCCAAAAGGCGCATGGGTGAGATAAAGCGCCAGGACTTCTCTTTTGGTAAGCTTACGCTCAAGGGCCAGTGCAACGCGCATTTGCCTCAGCTTACCGTGCCAGCTGCCTGTCAGCCCGTTTTCAAGAAGACGCGCAACTTGCATGCTGAGCGTACTTGCGCCGGAGACGGGCTTGCCGCTTGTCACAGCCTGCCAGCCCGCGCGCCCCATCGCGAGCGGATCAACACCATGGTGCTTGTAGAAGCGCTTGTCTTCATAGGTGAGCAGTGCCGCCAGATAGGCTGGGTCAACCTGCTCTGGCCGCGTGGCCAGCCGCCAGCGCCCGTCTTCAACTACGAAGGCGCGTAGCAGAATCCCCTGCCTGTCGCGCACCTCAACCGACGTCTCGTTAAGCAGCGCTGGCAGCTCGGTGTGGCTCACCCAAGTGTCAAAGCTGTCGCGGACTAGAGCTGTCGCAAACAAGGTGGCGGCGCAAAGGCCGAGGAAGGCGTGCGGGCGTTTCACTCAGATATCGTGATCTCGCCGCTCGACGTGTTGGCGCGGTAGGTCGGGCGATACATGTCTTCGACGGTTGCTGCGGGATGATGATAGCGCCCAGGCGTGACTGCCCGCACGATATAGGCAAGCTCGACAGCTTGGCCTTCTCTCCCGTCAACCGCTGCAAGGAAGCGTTCGGAGCGGAACTCAGTATGCGCCGCGTTGCTTGGCTTCATCCAGCCAAGGGCCCCGATAGAACCGCTTTGCAAGAGGTTGGGATTGTCGATCTCAAACCCTGCTGGCAGCGGGTCGTTGATCATCAGCCGCGCCGAGGCTTTCTCGAACGGGGTGACGCGCAGAAAGACAACGAAACGTTCGCCAGCCTTGGCGTTGCTCATTTCAGCGGGGGTGCCTTCAAGGGTGAAATACTTGCGCTCGATGCTATATCCGTAGCCGCCCGCTTCTGGGGGTACAGCGGGGATGCCGAAAGTTGTCAGCGTAACATCTGTACTTTTTGCAGCAGTGTTGCTGATGGTTTTGCCAAGGCGCAATTCGCCGTTGGAAATCGCCATAGCTGGAGGGCTGGTTAGGGGAACGCCGTCAACAGATATGCTTTGTGACGCGCTGCCCTTGGACAAGGCGTCAACCGCAAGCAGCGTCCAAACCATCTCTTGGGTCGAGCGCTGGCCTGATTGCGCGGTAAGCGAGGTTGCCAAAGCGTCGACGTCGACAGCGTTGCTTTTGGCGAGGGTCGCCAGCGTCATCAGCGCTGCGGTGTCGCGCTTGAGTGTGCCGTAGTCGGGGCGATAGCGATAGCTTTGGTTGCTCGCGTCTTTGGCAAGCCGAAGGGCCGCTTTGCCAAACATTGCATCGGCGCGCGGCTGGTCTCCGTAAAGCGCCAAGGCGGCGGCCAGGTGGGCGCTGCCAATGGGCGTGTCAAAGGCGTCTGCCTTGACATCGGCATAGTAACGAAGATCAGAAACCGCCGCCTTGCCTTCGCGCGCCAGCACGTAAAACGCGTAAGCAATCCCGCCGCCGCCTTCGTCAAAGTCGGGCGCCGCGTTGACGGTGTTGCGCAGGTTTGCGAGCGCGCTTTCAAGCGCGGTCTGGGGCACGTCGTAACCTTCCTTTTTGGCGCGCGTCAGAAAGTCGGTGACGTAGGCATCAAGCCATGTGTCACCCGAGTTTGGCCACCAGAGGCCAAAGCTGCCATTGCCGGACTGGCGCGTCAGAATGCGGGTGATCGCACCTTCGATGCGCGTCTGCATGTTTTTGCTTTGCGTGAGGCCGAGTGCTTCGGACACCGAGGACATGTAAAGCAGAGGCATCGCTGCGGAGGTGAGTTGCTCGGTGCAGCCATAGGGGTAGCGATCAAGCGTTGTGAGTAAGCCCGCCACGTCAAATTTGGCGATCGGGCCAGCTGTGAGCGCCACGCGGCCTTCGGATTGGCGGAAGCCAGCGAGGAGGTTGTCATCAAGCGAGAGCGTTTTGCCCGCCCCAAGCGAAAGGCGCAGGGTTTTGGACACCTCGGGATCAAGCGAGCGCACAGGCAGGGTCAGATTTTTGCCTAGTTTGCTGCCGTCAGGCGTTTGCAGGTCTATAGAAACGCTGAAGTCGCCAGTGTCCTGCGCTACGATCGGCACATTGTAGCTGACTTTCTCGCCCTGTTGCAGGTTGATCGTTGCGGGGATCTGGCTCAGATCAAGCTGTAGTCCTGCGGCGTCAACCGTCAGAGAAACTTCGCCTGTCGGCCCATCAGCGTGGATGATCTCAACCAGCATGCGGCTCTTGTCACCAGGCGAGAGGAAGCGTGGCAAGCTGGCGCTCAGCACGACAGGGTCGCGGATGATCACGTCTTTTGACGCGCTGCCAACGCCTGTTTTTGACCAGGCCATCGCCATCAGTCGCAGGGTGCCATTGAAGGCTGGAATGTCTAAAGAGATGTCGGCAACGCCGTCGGCGTTTACCGCGACTGGGCCTTCAAAAAATGTCACCAGGTCTTCCGGTGGCGGGACGTTTTCAGCGCCCATGTCAGCGCCAGAATCGCCGCCCGAGCGCAGCCTGCCCAGCTCGCCCTTTGAAGCGTCGATCAGCCGTCCGTAAACGTCCCGAAGCTCAACGCCGAGCTTGCGTTTGCCGAAGTAGTGCTTGGCGGGGTCGGGTGGGGTAAAGCGCGTGAGGTTGAGGATGCCAGCATCGACTGCGGCCAATGTTATATAGGCCTGCTCGCCAGAGCGCCCACCGTCGACTTTGACGCGCATGTTGAGCGGCTGGCGCGGTTTGGTTTCGTCAAGCGACTGGATTTCAACACTCAAGGCTTTGTCGCCTGGAGCAACCTTTGCATAGGCCAGACCGACAGCGCGGGTTGGCAAGAAACTCTCTGCGGTGTTCATCGGGCTGATGTGCGTGACCGTCACGTAGGCGCCTGTGCCCCAAGTGCTTGCCACAGTCAGCGGAATCACATTTTCGCCCGCCGAAAGCGAGACGATCTGGCTGGAGATCAGACTGTCGCCCATCACCTGCACAAGCGCTTGCCCGTCACCTCTTGGCAAGACGCGCAGTTTGGCCTCGTCGCCGACAGAATAGTCTTCGCGATCAAGCGAGAGCTCAAGTGTGTCGGGGGTGCGAACGGCCCCCTCGGAGGCATACCAGCCTGCGCTGAAGTTCGCAGAGGTGATTGCGTAGCTTGCGCCTTCAAGCTCGACAACGACTTCATACTCACCCCATTCAACCGAGGTTTCGATGCTGGCTTTGCCACCTGACGTCACCAGCGGCCCTGAGGCGATTTTCTTGCGCGTGACGATCGGCTCCCAGCGCCAGTTGCCGTATTGCTCATACCATTGATAACGCGTGTTGATGCGGTTGATGGTGTAGCGCGCTGTTGCATCCGTGGGGGCCAGATCAGGCCCGACAACGACGACATCAAAAAGAGCCTCGGCGTTTTCTGGCAAGGCTCCGTCAAACAGCGGTTTGATGCCAATGAGAGGCTTTGCAGGCTGCAGTTTCTTCGTCTCGCGGCGTTCTGTCGGGCGGCCAGAGCCTTCCGATACCTGTACGCTGAACACGGCCGACATTGGCGTGTTCACGTCCCCGAGGGGGGGCAAGGTTACGCTGAGATCAGCAATGCCGCTGCCATCAGTTTCTGACACTGGCAGGGCCGATGACTTGCGAACAGTTTCCGCGTCATGTGGGCCAAACAAGAAGCCGGGGTAGGCTTCAAGTTCGCGCACCGAGCTGAGGCTGACGCGGCCATCAACTTTCAAGCCTGAGGCCGTCGCGCCGAAGAGATACTTTGCAAGAATTTGCGCCTTCAAGGGGGCCGTCGGGTCGATCGCTCCCTCTGGCAGGGCGATTTCAAAGTCGATCCGTTCCGGTAAAAAATCTTCCACAAGGAAAGTGCTGCGCGCCAAGTTCGGGGTGTTGTCACCTGCCCGATATTCCAAGCTCCAAGCCCCTCGCGGCGCTGATGCGGCGATGGGGAACGCAGCGACATAGCCGCCAGCGCTGTCTGGGTTCAAAACCTGCCGCGCATATTCAATGCCGTCAGGGCGCATGAGCCGTGCCGTCAGAGGCAGGCCAGTGACAGCGCTTGCCTCTGCGGTGCGGGCGAGGGCGGTTGCGTAGACGGTTTCTCCGGCGCGGTAAGCGCCACGCTCTGTGGTAAGGAACAGGTCAATAGGCCCAGCGGCTTGCCGGCCTGATACGCCCCTGTCTGACAAGTCAAACGCTGGGTCTGTTAGGCTGAGGAAGGCCATGTCATCGTCTGTTGTTTCTGCAACAATGAGCGCAGGTGCGGAGCCACTCTGACCAGAGGTCAGCTCGGCGGAGAAGTGTGCCGCGCCTGTAGGCCCCGTTTGAGCGGTGCCAAGCACACGGTTTGAGCGCGATAGCAGCTTTACTGTCGTGCCTTCTAGCGGTTGGGCGGTTTTGAGGCTGCGTAAGAACACATGTAGGCCGTCCGTTCCGGAGGCCGTGCTGATGCCCAAATCGGAGATCACAAACCACTGTGTCGCCCGCGCGCTGCGGGTGGCTGTAGCATGCGCGCTCATCACGTAGATGCCGGGAGGGGCGTCTTTGAGAGCCTCGCCCAGAGGGAGGCGGGTTGTCATGTTCTGGTTTAGCTTATTGCTGACAAGGCCTTCGCCTGCCCAGATGTCTTCGCCGATATTCTCGGCGAGTTTACGTTCTTCATAGGCGTAGAGCGGTTTTGCGAAGAGATCGTCTTGAAATGCGCGCAGCAGGTTGCGGTCACTCACGCGGCGCAGGGTCAGGTCAAGCTCGGAGAGGTTGACTGTCTGCACAGGTAGGCTTGCTTCGCCGCCCAGCGGCAAGATGTAGCCACGTCCGGGAAAGCGCACTTCTGGCGCCCTGTCTCTCACGTAAAATGACTGGCGCGTATCTTTGCTAAGAACTTCGCCGCTGTCGGCAGGCAAGCCCGAGCGGAAGTTTACTTCGTAGCGTTGGCCATGTTCAACGCCCGTTACGCAAAGGCGACTGCCTGAGGCTTCGACGGCAAAGCGCGGGTCGGGCAAAGCGACAAAGCGCGCATAGTCGCTTTCGGCCTTCGAGAGCGGCTCGCTGAACTCGGCGCAGATGCTAGGTGTCACGCTGTTGCTTTCAACCAACGTCGTAAGTACCCGAAAGCCATACTTGCCACGCGCGCGCGCGAGCTCGGCTTCCGCGCCTTCGCGGTAATCCAGAGCGTTGGCCAGCTTGAGTGTCGGGATCATGTCGCGGCCGCGGCCTATTGGCTCTAACACAGAAGCCAAAAAGCCCAAGGCATCGGCGCGCGCGACTTTGCTTTCGGTGCGCAGGTAGCTGTTGATCGCGGCCCAGAGCGCTTGGTTGCGGTTGTTGCGCAGATCACTTGATTTAGTGCTTTTGATCGCAAGGAAATAGCGCCCGTAGCTGAGCCAGTCTTCCGGAGCGTCTGTTATCGCGAGGGCGACACCCATCCAGCGCATGGCTTGGAAATAGTCCTGTTGCGCAGCCTTATCGAAAGCGGCGTTCTTTATTGCGTCAACCGACCATTCGGTGTTCGGGTGTTTGCTGCCAAGTTGTGTCGCTTGGCGATAGGCGTTGGACAGGTCGAAGCTTTGCAGAAACGAAAGCTCATCGGCGCGCAGAGGCGCTTGCGCCAAAGCCTCCTGAGACGTTCTTAAGACATATGCTGATGTTGCACCGTCGTAGCTGGCTGTGCCGTTTATGCTTTTCTTCGGAAAACAAGAGTTGGAGCGCTTGTTGAAGGTAAACCCGACACAGCGTTCGTTGGTAGTGCAGGCCCGCCGACACGAGGCGATGTCAGTATCAAACAGTTGCTGTAGATCTTCGCCGACAAAGTCGATGTTGCTCACGTAGCTCAGGCGCAATTGCGGGATGGTCTGTTGGGCAATCGCCGCTGAAGCGCAAAACACGGATGTGAGAATAGCGAAAATGTATCTGAACATGGTAGCCTCCAAAGCTATAACACATCGTGGCACGCTCAGGCCGAGTCTGGCAACGATTCCGGCCCGATCTTAAGCCAATATTCACCATGTTCGCGGAATTTAAGCCTAGCTGTTGTGCATCGGGGCGGAGGAATAGATGAGTCTGGCTAACAAGCTTACTCAAGAAAGGCGTGCACGACTCGCTGCAGAGCGGTTGCTTGAACAGAAGCAAGCCGAGCTGTTTTCAGCGAACCAGAAACTCGGAGCGCATGCAAAAAAGCTGAGTGACGAGATCGTCGAGACGCGCGCAGAAGTCAAAAACGTGCGCGACGAAAACCAGCGCGTTAAGTCAGATTTGTCGGTTGCCCAAAAGAAGATCGAAATCGCCGAGCGCCGCCTCTGGTTGTCGATCGAGTCTATCAACGACGGCTTTGCATTCTTCAATTCCGACAGCGAGATGATTATCGCCAACAAGTCTTACTTGGCCGTGTTTGACGGGCTTGAAGAGGCTTCGACGGGGCTCACATATATCCGGATGCTCCAGCTGATTACCGAGGAAGGCATCGTTGACATTGGAAATATGTCGCCTGCGGGGTGGCGCGCAAAAATGCTTGAGCGTTGGCAAAGTCCGAACCCTGCACCTGAGACCATCAAGCTTTGGAACGGCGAGTTTGTGAAGCTTATCGACCAGCGTGGCCATGGGGGAGATGTGGTCAGCCTGGCGCTTAACATTACCGAGGTTGTGAAGACAGAGCGGGCGTTGCGTGAAGCCCGTGATAAGGCCGAAGCTGCGGCGCGGGCCAAGTCGTCGTTTTTGGCCAACATGAGCCATGAGATCAGAACACCGATGAACGGGGTTGTTGGAATGGCAGATCTGCTGATCGAAACTGACATGGACGATGAGCAAAGACTGTTTGCCCAAACGATCAAAAACTCTGGTGAAGCGCTTTTGGTGATCATCAACGATGTGCTTGATTACTCAAAACTCGACGCCGAAAAAATGCTGCTGCAAATCGAGCCTTTCGACCTTGAAACCGCGATCCACGAGGTTGTCATGCTGCTCCAGCCGGTTGCCCAGGAAAAGGGCATCACCGTTGCTGTGGATTATGACCTTTTCATGCCGACCCAGTATGAAGGCGACGTTGGGCGCATCCGTCAGGTGCTCACAAATCTTGTTGGCAATGCGATCAAGTTCACGGGCGAGGGCCATGTTTTGGTGCGCGTTGTCGGCGTTTCGGACGCGAGTAAAAAGATGACGCAGCTTCACATTACAGTTGAAGACACGGGTATCGGAATTCCTGAAGAAAAGCTTGGCCATGTATTTGGAGAGTTCAACCAAGTCGATGATGCCACCAACCGCAGTTACGAGGGCACTGGGCTTGGCCTGTCTATCAGTCAAAAACTGGTTCGTATGATGGGAGGTCAGATATGGGTTGATTCAGTTGTCGGCGAGGGCTCCAGCTTCGGTTTCAAAATCGAATTGGCAACATTCGGCAAGCCTGAACCTGTTGAGGCAGTTCGCCTTGCAGGCATCACGAAGGCTATCGTGCTTGAGCAATCCGAGCAAATGGCCAAGTTGCTCACACGCCAGTTATCTGCGCTTGGGCTTGGGTGTCACACAAGCGAAACTGTAGAAGATGTGTTGCAGGCCGCGCAAAAAGGGGCGGAGGTCGTTTTTGCCGACAGTGAAGTCGCGGGTTACGATCTGGTCTCTGCGCTCGACAACGCTGGCTATACGGGCGCGCTTGTGTTGCTTTCCACGCAACTCGGATCCTACCAGAAACAAGGCGATACACGCCTCGCCATTCATCAGCTCCCAAAGCCGTTGTCGCGCCGTAAATTGTTGGAAAAACTTCAGGCTATCAGCAAGGCAAAGGCACATGAGGCCCCATCATTATATGTGGTTAATTCAGAAGGTGATGTGAAGGAGACAGAGGCCACTGAAAGCACCAATGGGCGCGCCATGCGAATTCTGGCGGCGGAAGACAATAAGACAAATCGGTTGGTTTTCCAGAAGATGGTGAAGCCCTTGGACATAGATCTACAATTTGCTGAGAACGGAAAAGAGGCTGTCGAAATGTTCCAGTCGTTCAAGCCCGACATGATATTCATGGATGTGTCGATGCCTGAAATGGATGGCAAAGATGCGACGCGCGCGATCCGCAAGCTTGAGAAAGGAAGTGAAACGAAGGTTCCGATTTTTGCTTTAACGGCTCACGCAATGGGAGGCGACAAAGAGGAAATCCTGTCCTGCGGGATGGACTACTATCTAACCAAACCGTTGCGCAAAGGCGAGATATTTGCCGCGATCGGGCGGAACCAGCCAGCAGGCGTTCGCGATATTGCCTCCGAGGGCTAGGGCCTATTCCGGGCGCAAAAATGCCGGTTTGTTGGGCTGCGACAGTTCGGCAGTGTAACGGTATCCTGCCGTGTCAAACTCGGTTAGCGCAGCAGGGTCTGTCAGGCGGCGTTGGATGATGTAGCGCGCCATGGAGCCACGGGCTTTTTTGGCATAAAAGCTGATGATCTTCGGGCCAGCCAGGCGCTCTTCATAGAACACTGGCGTTATCACCGGAATGCTGAGTGCCTTTGTGTCAACGGCACCATAGTATTCCTGACTGGCGCAGTTGATGATCGCTTTGGCACCGTTGTCTGCGGCCAGCGTGTTGAGCGTTTCCGCGATTTGGCTGCCCCAGAATTCATAGAGGTTTTTGCCCTTAGGCGTCTTGAGGCGCGTGCCCATTTCAAGACGATAGGGCTCGATCATATCAAGTGGCCGTAGCAGGCCGTAGAGACCCGACAAAATGCGCAAGTGATCGGCGGCAAAAGCCTGTTCCTCGGCGTCAAGGCTTTGGGCCTCAAGCCCTGCGTAGGTGTCGCCATCAAACATCAGCGCCGCGGGGGCTTTGGGCATGTTGCCAAAAGCCTGAAAGCGCTCGTAGTTGAGTGCCGCGAGCTTGTCACTGAGGTGCATAAGTTTGCTCAGGTCGGCGGCTTTAAGCTTTTGCGCTTCCTTCACAAGGTTTTGCGTCTGCTCGGAAAAAACGGGGCGCGAAACGGGAAGGTCTGTTGTTGCGGTTTCATTCAGGCGTTTGGCTGGTGAAATAAGGGTAATCATGCGCTATCGATCCTGTCTTATGCGTTCGAGAAAGGCGTCGCCGAAACGCTCTGCGCGTTTGGTGCCTATCAGGCGTTCAATGTCATTGAAGCTCTGAGGTTTCAGTTTCGCGAGTTTTGCCAGCATCGATGTCGGGCAACTCAGCGGTTTCTCCAGACCATCTTCACCGTGCGACAACTCGCTCTGCACAGATTGAAGCTGGTCAAACAAAGCGCCGGCGTCACTGATGGCAAGTTTGGCTCGGGTTGGGTGTTGTTTTGGGGTTTCGCCGACGATGACAGACAAGAACTCACGGCCATACTTTTCGAGCTTCTTGGCGCCGACGCCGCCGATCATTGCCATTTCGTCGAGGTTCGTGGGTTTCTGTTTGGCCATTTCGATCAGCGTTTTGTCGTTAAACACGATGTAGGCAGGAAGCGAGGCCGTCTCTGCCAAATGCCGACGTTTGGCTTTGAGCGCGGAAAACAGCGGCTCGTCTTCGTCGTCCACCAACCTGCGCACTTTGGGGCTGTTGGCAACAGACGTGAAAACATCTTTTCTCAACATCACCGTTGCTTCCCCTTTGAGTAACGGGTGCGCTTTCAGCGTAATTCGCAAAGCGCCGTGGCGCGTTGGGTCCGGGCGCAAGAAGTCGTGGCCCATGAGCTGCCGGATGACCATTTGCCATTGGGGCGCTGTGTGCTCTTTGCCGACGCCGAAAGTTGGCAAAGCGTCATGGCCGAACTGAGCAACCTTGTTGGTGAGTTTACCTGTCAACACATCAGCGATGTGGCCTGCCCCAAAACGCTCTTCGGTGCGCAAAACAGCGGAGAGGGCTTTGCGCGCATCTTGCGTTGCGTCAAAGGTATCGGGCGGGTTTTCGCAGAGGTCACAGTTGCCGCAATCCGTGGCGACTTCGCCGAAGTATCCGAGCAGCAATTTGCGCCGGCAACCAAGAGCTTCGGCTAGGCCCAAAAGGGCGTTGAGGCGTGCGTGATCTGCTTCCTGACGGTCAGCGGGTGCAAGGCTTTCGTCGATTTGTGCGCGGCGCAGGCGAATGTCTTCCTGGCCGTAAAGAGTGTAGGCTTCTGCCCTTGCGCCGTCGCGGCCCGCACGGCCGATCTCCTGGTAATACCCCTCGACAGATTTGGGCAAATCGGCGTGTGCAACCCAGCGGATGTCGGGCTTGTCTACGCCCATGCCAAAAGCGATTGTTGCGACAACGATCAAGTCATCTTCCGAATTGAAACGGCGCTCTACATCGCGTCGCTCTACAGGGTCCATCGCGCCGTGGTAGTGACAGGCGTTGTGGCCCTCGTCGCGTAAAGCTTTGGCGAGGCCTTCTGTCTTGGCGCGGCTTGCGCAATAGACGATGCCACATTGCCCACGCCGCGCTGCTGCAAAGCTTGTGATTTGCTGGCGCGGTTTGTTCTTGGGGGCAAAGGCGAGGTGGATATTAGGCCTGTCAAAGCCTTTCAAGAACGTCGTCGGCACTGCGCCATCAAACAAGCGTTGAACAATCTCGCCACGGGTTTCTTCATCGGCGGTGGCTGTGAAGGCCGCAAGCGGCACTTTCAAAAACTCACGTAATTCCCCAATGCGCAGGTAGTCGGGCCGGAAGTCATGCCCCCATTGGCTCACGCAGTGGGCTTCATCAACCGCGATCAGGCTGACGTTGGCGTCACGCAACAGCGACTTTGTGACAAACGAAGACAACCGTTCAGGCGCAAGATAGAGCAGCTTCAGGCGGCGTTCGCGCAGGGCCAAAACAACTTCGTCGTTTTCCGCTTCGGAGTTCGCAGAGGTGATCGCGCCAGCGGTGACACCTGCTTGTTGAAGGCCGGCAACCTGATCGCGCATGAGAGCGATCAGCGGCGAAATTACCAGTGTTACACCGTCATTAAGTAAGGCCGGAAGCTGAAAGCAGAGTGACTTGCCACCGCCTGTTGGCATGATGGCCAACACGTCTTCCCCATTGGCAACCGACTGCACGATCTCTTCTTGCCCGGGGCGAAAGCCGTCAAATCCGAAAACATCTTTCAGTAGTTTGTTTGCCTGCTGCATGTCTGCTGCGTTTGCCCCTGTGTGAGTTGTGTTTCGGTTTCCCACTTACAGGGTGCAAGTGCAAGATGCCGAAGCCTAGAACAGAAGCGAGGGCAGGATAAAGTCTCGAAGCGAGATGATGATAATGAAAACCACCAGTGGCGCTAGGTCGAGCGGGCGCGTGTCTGGCAGAATCCGTCGAATGGGCGTGTAGATTGGCTCGAGAAGCCGGTTGAGGCCCTGCCAAAGCTGCGCAACGAAAGGTTGGCCGAGATTAAGAACCTGAAAGCTGATCAGCCAACTCATAATGATATGCGCGAGCAAAAAGAAGTACGCGATGTTGAGGATCAGGAAAATTGGGCCTGCGATTGCCATATGGCACACCTTTCAAGTTGAGTTCTGTCATAGTTAGGTATTTGACGGCAAAAGAACAAGAATCCGTTGCCAAAAGCGGCGCAATAAAAGCCGAGCCTTGCGTGAGGCAGCTTTTGCCTGTCTAGTTTTGGCAGCATTGGGGGGAACACATGCAACAAACATCATCGGGCGCTGCGAAAAAGCGCATTTGGGGTTGGTATTTCTTTGACTGGGCCAGCCAGCCTTATCACACGCTACTGGTGACGTTTATCTTCGGGCCGTTCTTTGCGGGTGTCGCCGCGGAGTATTTCATGTCTACGGGCTTTGACGAGCAGGCGGCAGATGCGCAAGCGCAAAGCATGTGGTCGTTCGCGCTGAGTGTTGTCGGGCTGTTTATCGGCTTCGGAGCGCCCTTTCTCGGGGCCTTGGCTGACAGCTCTGGGCGGCGTGTGCCCTGGGTGTTCGGGTTTTCCATTCTCTACGTCGTCGGGGCTTTTTCGCTTTGGTATATGTTGCCTGACGGCTCAAATCTCTGGTGGGGACTTGGCGCTTTTGGCATTGGCTTTATCGGGGCCGAGTGGGCGCTGATCTTCATCAACTCGCAGCTTCCGTCTTTGGCGAGCGAAGAGGATACCGGAAAGCTGTCGGGCTCCGGCTTTGCCTTTGGATACTTGGGTGGCATCCTGGCTTTGATCATCATGCTGCTGTTTTTCGTCGAGCAAGCGGGTGGCAAAACCCTCCTGGGGCTTGACCCTGCATTCGGGCTGAACGCTTCGGCGCGCGAAGGGACGCGGATTGTCGGACCCTTGGTTGCGATCTGGTATGCTGTCTTCATGATCCCCTATTTTCTCTGGGTGAAGGATGATCCCCGTGGCGCCCATAGGCCCAGCGTTTCGGCGGCCTTTGCCTCTCTCGCGCGGTCTATCAAGAGTCTCAAAAGCAACACCAGCCTCGCGGCTTACCTCGGCTCGTCGATGTTTTATCGCGATGCACTTAATGGGCTCTACGGGTTTGGCGGCGTTTACGCCAAGCTCGTGCTCAACTGGGAGCTTACGCAGATCGGCGTGTTTGGCATCATTGGCGGCATCTCGGCTGTGTTCTTCAGTTTTGTCGGTGGCAGGCTTGATAGCCGTTTCGGGCCAAAGCCCGTGATAATCGGCGGTATCTGGATCCTGATTGCTGTTTGCATCACTATCGTCTCCATGTCGCGCGAGATGTTTTTTGGCATCTCGCTGGCAGAGGGCTCGCAGCTTCCTGACATTGTCTTTTACATTTGCGGCGCGCTTATCGGCGGGCTTGGAGGCACGTTGCAGGCGGCATCCCGCACACTCATGGTGCGCCACGCAAAACCGGAAGCGCCGACAGAAAGCTTTGGTCTTTATGGCCTTACGGGCCGCGCGACGGCGTTTCTGGCGCCTTTCCTGATCGGGGTTACAACCGTCATGACAGGCAGCGCGCGGCTCGGTGTCTCTCCGGTGATTGGCCTCTTTATTATCGGCCTGATCCTGCTACGATGGGTTAAAGCAGAGGGTGACAGGAGCTAGTCCCGTGAGAAAACTGTGTGTTGTATTTGCGATTGCTTTGTTGGCGGGCTGTGGCGGAGGAAAGCCGACGAAGGTGAGCGCAGAAGGCGTTTACCAAGTCTCTTCAGAACTCGGTGGTAAGGTTGCCAAATTCCTGTTCGGCGAGAAAAGAACCCCGTCGCAGCAGAAACCTGCCCCCTATGGATCATACGCCAAAGGCTGTATCGCGGGGTCTGTGCAGTTGGCAGAAACCGGGCCGACATGGCAAGCCATGCGCCTTAGCCGTAACCGGAACTGGGGGCACCCGGAGCTTGTGGATTTTGTGAAAGACCTGTCTCGCGAAGCGGCCAAACAGCCCGGTTGGGCGGGGCTTTATGTGGGCGACATGAGCCAAGCACGCGGCGGGCCTATGTTGTCGGGCCACCGCTCGCACCAGATCGGGCTTGATGCCGATATCTGGATGTATCCGCCCAAACGCCTGAACCTGAGCGCCAAGGAGCGTGAGAACCTGTCCTCCATTTCGCTGCGCCGCGCGAACGGGGCCTACACCAACGAAAACTACACTCGCGCGCATATGGAAATCATGAAGGCAGCGGCGAAAGACAAGCGTGTTGCACGTATTTTTGTCTTTCCCGGTGCCAAGGTGCGGATGTGTAAAGAAGAAAAGGGCGACAGGGCTTGGTTGCGTAAAATCCGGCCTTGGTGGGGGCATCACTATCACTTTCACGTGCGTCTCAATTGTCCGAAAGGCAGCACGGGGTGTAAGAACCAGTCGCCTCCTCCAGCGGGTGATGGCTGTGCTGACGCGCAGACCTGGGTGAACAACATCCTTAACCCGCCACCCCCGGACCCAAATGCGAAGCCCGCCAAGAAGCGCCGCGAATACACCTTGTCAGATTTGCCAAATCAATGCGTCGGCGTTTTGCAGTCGCCTTAAGCGCGGCGCTGGGGCTCGGCCTTTTCAGTTTTTTGGTCTCGGGTAGCACCAGAGGCGTTCAGTTCGTCTCTGTCGTTGAGTTGTCACATAAAAGCGCTCTTTTCGGGGGGCTTTCAGGCATCGAGGTTTCGCAGGGCGGCGATGTTTTGGTTGCTGTCGGCGACAGAGGCACCCTGTTTACTGCAGTCATCGAGCGCGACAACGAAGGGCGGATTACAGGCCTGAAATGGAGCGAGGGTGCGCGGCTTCAAACACGCCAAGGCGTGCCTTTGCCGCCAAGAATGCGCGATGCTGAAGGGCTGGTTTTTGAGGGCGACGGCACAGTTCTGGTGTCATTTGAAGGCCAGCACAGAGTTGACCGATACGCTTTGACGGGCGTTTTGATCGGGTCGTTTGCGGAGGCAGGAAACTTCACCAAGCTGCAGAGCAATTCGGGTCTTGAGGCACTGGCCAAAAGCCTCGGCGGGCAGGTTGTTGCTATCCCCGAACGCTCTGGTGCGATGGGCCGCCCCTTCCCGATATATGAGTTTGACGGCGAAGGTTGGCGGCAAGAAAAGTCTGTTCCGCGGCGAGGGGCCTTCCTGCCTGTTGGCGCTGATTTTGGACCCGACGGCGCGCTGTATTTGCTTGAGCGCGACTATTTCTTTAGCGGTTTCCGCTCGCGTGTGCGCCGTTTTTCCTGGAGTGAGGGCCAGCTTGCAGACGAGACAGAACTGCTCGTTACGCGCTTCTGGCAGCGCGACAACCTGGAGGGCATCAGCGTTTGGAGCGACGTAAACGGGCAGACGCGGCTGACGCTGATCAGCGATGACAACTTCAACGCGCTGCAAAAAAGCGAGCTTGTGGAATACGTTGTCCGCACCCCTTGAACTGCCCGCGCAAGGCGGCTAAAAGCCCGCCTGTCTGACATCAGGCCAAGTCTCCGCAACCTTGCTAAAACGGATTATAACATGACCCGAACTCACCTTCCTGGCATTCTTGCCATGGCCGCCATTGTCGTGGCCTCAAATATTCTCGTTCAGTTTCTCTTTGGCCAATGGCTGACTTGGGGCGCTTTCACTTACCCGCTCGCCTTTCTCGTGACAGACGTGATGAACCGCGTTTATGGCGCATCTGCCGCGCGCCGCGTTGTGCTTGTCGGCTTTGCTGTCGGGCTTGTCTGCTCGCTGATCGGCACGCAGATCATGGGCGAATACGGCCCGCTCGTCACTTGGCGGATCGCGCTGGGGTCGGGCCTTGCTTTCCTCATTGCGCAGCTTTTGGATGTTTCTGTTTTTGACAGGCTCCGTGATGGCAAGTGGTGGAAGGCTCCGCTGGTGTCGACGCTTCTGGGCAGCTCCCTTGATACGGCGATCTTCTTTACAATCGCTTTCTCGGGCGCGCTGACAGTCCTCGAGCCGGCCAATGACGTCTCTTGGGCGGGCGAGATGCTGCCGCTCTTGGGCGCTGGCCCCATTGCCCCTCTGTGGGTGTCGCTGGGCCTTGCCGACTGGCTTGTCAAACTCTCGCTCGCGCTGATCGCCCTTGTGCCCTTCCGCTACATCGTGGGGCGCCTTACCAAACAAACCACATGATTTTGTTTGACATATGCTGAGGCTATGGCAGTCTGAGCATAGGTGAAATTAGCGAAAGGAGGTGCTCTAGTGTCTAATGGGAAACTGGAGAATGGTGTTGGGACAGTTCTGGAGGCGCTTGGCTAGGGCAGCCCTTAGCAAGTAAACTCCACGAATTGGTGAGCCCTAACCAGCCCACCTCCGCAAATCTCTAAGGGCCGTTCGGACACCACCGAGCGGCCCTTTTACGTTTTCACGCAACAGGCAAAATTGCGGTGCCTACGGTATGCAGCTATGTATGCAGCTATCCGTGCATAATGCGTGCATACAGTTTGAGGGCCTCATGCCGTTAACCATTAGCGACAGCATCCAGATCGAAGACTGGGAGATTTCCGAGAGCTTCACCCGCTCCTCCGGCCCCGGCGGGCAGAACGTGAACAAAGTGTCCACGGCCGTCGAGCTGCGGTTTGAGGCCGAGCGCTCGCCCAACCTGCCGATTGGCGTGAAGACACGGCTGCGGGGGTTGGCTGGACGCCGCTGGACAAAAGACGGCGCGCTGGTGTTGCAAGTCGAAGACACCCGCTCACAGGCTCGGAATAGGGAGATCGCGCGGGACA
The DNA here is from genome assembly GCA_947497495.1 of uncultured Lentibacter sp. Classification (GTDB taxonomy): domain Bacteria; phylum Pseudomonadota; class Alphaproteobacteria; order Rhodobacterales; family Rhodobacteraceae; genus Lentibacter. Next base: position 365,703 of record CANMGT010000001.1, on the reverse strand, counting down.
GGCTGGTGGAACTGGTGCGTCAAGCCCTCGTAAAACCCAAACGCCGCATCGCCACCAAACCCACCTACGGCAGCAAGCAGAGGCGGATTAAAGCGAAGAAGGTGCGTGGGGACGTGAAAGCGCTTCGGGGGAAGGTGGATCGGGAGGAGTGAGGCTTTTGAACGCGGTAATGTCACGAAATAAATTTGGAGAAAAATAAATTGTTAACTGAGAAACTATCCAGACTAGCAACAGAATTTGTCTATGAACGTGGTAAACCATTTGCTGGTTCAAAATTTGGAGACTTTGTTCGAAAAGATTTGGTCATAGAGGCAAAGAATAAGCTGATCTATTGGCCATTTGACTTGACGGTTAAAGCGAGCGTTGGAAACGGGAAATGGGCAGCTGTGCCTTGGATGGCATTTTTTGACCCGTTGATAACGGATTCTGCCACGCGTGGTTTCTACGTAGTTTACTTAGTGAATCCGCAAACTGAGACCTACTACCTTTCGATGAATCAAGGCACTACGGCAATTGATCAAGAATTTGGCGTGAAAAATGGGCGAGAGGTTTTGCGGCGACGCGCAAAAGACATGACGCAACGAGTTTCTGACTACGCATCATACTTTGATACATCGCCTATTGACCTCGGATCTACTGCCAAACTGCCCTCCGGCTATGAGGCAGGACATGCGTTTGGGCGTTCTTATAAGGCAAGTACCGCTACTAATGAGGAAATCACAACGGACTTAGAGAAAATGCTCTTCGCCTATGAGGCGTTAGTCAATCGTGGCGGAACAACACCTTCGGATGCAATGCATGAAGATGCAAATTCAACTGATATCGAAGAAACTCGAAGATATGTGCTTTCCCGGCGAATTGAGCGCGCGCCGAAAGTTCGCCGAGATGTGCTCTCCAAACGTAAGCCAATATGTGAAGGATGCGGCTTAAACCCAAAAATTGATTATAAGTACAAAGGTAAGCCGGACACGACACCGCTAGATGTGCACCATGCAAAACCGCTTAGCGGCTTAGCCGAAGGAGAAACTCGAAGGTATAAAATCCCTGACGACTTCCTGGTGCTCTGCCCGAACTGCCACAGGATGATCCACAAGCAGAATGATCCGTCAGATTTGAAAGCACTGAAAACACAGATTGGATTTCGCTATGCTCGGGATATTGGTTTCAGTAAGCTAGACTAAACCACAACCTCCATTTCGTCCTGTTCTCCAACCCCAAACACCCGTTTATAGCGTTCGATTTCTTCGGCGGGGCCCATGGCTTTGCGGGGGTTGTCGGAGAGCTTCACTGTGGGCGAGCCGTTGGCCGAAACGGCTTTGCAGACCATGCTGAACGGTGAGAGGGCGTCGTTGTTTGTGAGACCTCTGAAGTCGTTTGTCATCAGTGTGCCCCAGCCGAAAGACGGGCGGACGCGGCCGTTGAACTGGTTGTGCAGTTCGATGACTTTGTCGACGTCCAGACCGTCGGAGAAGATGACCAGTTTTTTGGTCGGGTCCTCTCCGCGCGATTTCCACCAGTCTATCGCCACTTCGGCGGCTGTGGCCGGATCGCCGCTGTCGATCCTGATGCCTGTCCAGCCAGCGAGCCAGTCGGGGGCGCGCTCCAGGAAGCCTTTTGTTCCGTAGGTGTCGGGCAGGATGATGCGCAGGTTGCCGTCGTGCTCTTCCTGCCAGTCTTCCAGCACTTTGTAGGGGGCTTGGGCCAGTTCGGCGTCGTTTTGGGCCAAAGCGGAGTAGACCATCGGCAACTCGTGGGCGTTTGTGCCGATGGCTTCGATGTCGCGGCGCATGGCGATGTGGACGTTGGATGTGCCGATGAACTTGTCGGGGCCGAGGCCCTCGTACATGGCCTGCACGCACCAGTCTTGCCAAAGGTAGGAGTGGCGGCGGCGCGTGCCGAAGTCGGCCAGCTTCAGGCCTTCGAGGTGTTTGAGCTTTTCGACTTTTTCCCAGAGCTTGGTTGTGGCGCGGGCGTAGAGGACTTGCAGCTCGAATTTGTCCATCGTTTTGAGGACGGCGCGGGAGCGCAGCTCCATCAGCACGGCGAGCGCGGGGATTTCCCAGAGCATGACTTCGGGCCATGAGCCTTCAAACGTCAGCTCGTATTGGCCGTCGCGCTTTTCGAGGTGGTAGTCGGGGAGGCGGAGCTTTTCGAACCATTCCATGAAGTCGGGGCGGAACATCTGGCGTTTGCCGTAGAATGTGTTGCCGCGCAGGTAGGTGCTTTCCCCGCGGGTGAGCGAGAGGGAGCGGATGTGGTCGAGTTGTTCTCTGAGTTCGCCTTCGTCGATCAGGTCTGCGAGGCGGATGTCTTTGGAGCGGTTGATCAGCGAGAAGGTGACTTGGGCGTCGGGCTTGTTGCGAAAGACCGACTGGCACATGAGCAGTTTGTAGAAGTCGTTGTCGATCAGCGAGCGAACGATCGGGTCGATCTTCCATCGGTGGTTCCAGACGCGTGTTGCGATTTCCAATGTGCTGCCCCTTTCGGCCTGTTTGAGCCAGAATGCACAGGGGCTGCGGCGGAGATCAAGCAGGTTTAGAGCTGTGAGAGGCAGTTGATAAGGTCACGGCGTTTGAGGGGCTTGGGGAGGAAGCCGTCCATGCCTGCGCTGAGGCAGGCGGCCTTGTCGGAGGCAAAGACATTGGCGGTAAGCGCGATGATGGTGGGTTGGGGAATGTCCGCCTTGCGGATGGCGCGGGTGGCTTCGACACCGCCCATTTCGGGCATCGACATATCCATGAAGATAATGCGCGGGCCGTGGCGCTTGGCGAGTTTGACAGCCTCAACCCCGTCACGCGCATAGAGCACGTCCATTTCAGTGTCTTTGAGGTAGGTTTTCATGAGAAGTTGGTTTGTCATGTTATCCTCGGCGACGAGGGCTTTAATACCGGGCAATTTTAGTTCGAGAGCGGCACTGGTTTCGTCTTCATCCGTCGACGAAGGCTTTGCGGCCGAGGGGTACAGCGTGAGCTGGATGGAGAAAGTCGAGCCGTGCCCAGGCTCGGAGGTCACGGTGATGTCGCCGCCCATTTCACGCGCTAGCAACCGCGAGATTGTCAGGCCCAAACCCGTGCCGCCGAACTTGCGGGTAATCTCGCCATCGGCCTGGCTGAACTCGTCGAAAATCAGGTTGAGCTGGTTTTCCTCAATCCCGATACCAGTGTCTTTGACGTCTAGATTGACGATCACCTTGCCCGCCTTTTGGACGAGAGAGAGCTGGAGCGTCACGCCACCATTTTGCGTAAATTTTATCGCATTTCCCACGATGTTGATAAGAATCTGGCGAATGCGCCCCGCATCGCCAAGCAGGGCTTCCGGAATGGGCGTCAGGCAGTCGAGATCAAGGAAGATTCCCTTTTCGAGAGCCTTGGGCCGCAGGATGCTGAGAGCGCTTTCAATACAGCCCAGCAGGTTGAAATCCTCCAGTGAAATGATCGACTTGCCGGCGTCGAACTTGGAGAAATCAAGAATGTCATTGATGATCCGTAAGAGCGCTTCTGCGGAGAACTTGATGGTGTTGACATAGTTCCGGTGCTCGCGCGTCATGGCAGTGTCCGAGAGCAGATCTGCCATGCCAATGATGCCGTTCATCGGGGTGCGGATCTCGTGGCTCATCGTGGCGAGAAACTGCGCCTTGGCGCGTTCGCCGTTCTCGGCCGCGCACTTGGCGGCGTCAAGCTCGGCCTCGTGGCGCTTGGCCGCGGAAATGTTGCGCTCGATCGCGAGGACCATTTCAACCTGACCATCCTGATCAAGAACGGGCACCTGATTGGTTTCAACCCAGATGTGCTCGCCCGATTTGGTGAGGTTGAAGATTTCGGCGCGCATTGGCCGTGCTTCTGCGATGGCCGTGGCGATTGCGTCACTGACGGTTTGGTCCGTTTCCGGGCCGTTGAGCAGCTTTGCTGGCGTTTGCCCGATCGCGTCTTTCGGGGTGTATTCCGTCAGGCGGGTGAAGGCGTCGTTGATCCAGATGATCACACCCTCAGCGTTTGTTATGAATATGGAATCACTGGCATTTTCCGCAACAAGCGCCAGCTTCCGGTTTTCGGTTTCCTGATTTTGCAGCTCTTGGTGTGTCAGCGCAATATTGAAGCTTTGTTTGAGAGTTTCCTTATTGAAGAGAAGTTTGCGCTTAAAAGCGATTTGCATTTGGTTTGCGAAGGCATTGACCGTAAATACCGACAGCCCGAAAGCGAAGAAAACATACCAGAATTCTGTCAGCGTTAAGCCAAAACGGGCAATGTGAATTGCAATGAATGCGAGCGCCGTGATCAAGATTACAGCCAGCCGCACATAGGTTGCTACGGGGTGAAACGACAGTGAGAAACTTGAGTTGATCCCGGCCGCAACAAGAAAGGCGAGGCTGAAAGCGATAGCGGCTGACGAGCTTTCAAGCCCGGCAGGCAAGAGCACGACGGCGGCCACTGTGAGGGAGTGAACCAGTGCCGTGAGTGTCGACAAATGGCGCAGTCTGGCAAGGTTCTCGCTCTGCGACAAACGATTTGGCAGAAGCTTTAGAAATCCGCAGTCAACGGCTTCTCCGACAATCAGCAGCGCGATGGCCAGCAGGCCTGTGAACGGCTGCCCTGTGAGGAAAAACACAGGCGTGACGCCCAAAGTGAAGATCTGTCGAAGCCAGCAATACTTGACACGCTGGCGCGCATAACGCCGCAGCAGCCCACTTGGGCTGTGCCGCGCTTCGTACTGCTCGAGGCGCTTCTTTGCTTGTTCCAGTTCCGTTGCCATAGCACCTTTCCGCACGATCACACGCGCGTTCGGAATAGGCTGCTATGTCTTAAGGTTCGGGTAACGACGGGCCGATAATTACACCGGATTGTCTCGAATTCCGGACACGACTTCAGGCAAGCGTCACGCCTGCCTCGCGCATTTGGGCGTTGGCTGCTGCGAGCGAGCCGTTCAGATCAATCGCGCGGCAGAGCGCGGTTTCTACGGTGACGTCATAGCCAAGGCGGGCGCCGTCAAGCGCCGAGTAAGCGACACAAAAGTCAGTGGCGAGGCCAACCAGTGTCAGCTTGGTGATACCGCGCTCTTGCAGGTAGCCGTGCAGGCCCGTTGCTGTTGTTTTGTCATTCTCGAAAAACGCCGAGTAGCTGTCGACATCGGCGCGAAAGCCCTTGCGCACGATCATTTGTGCGCGGTCTTTTTCAAGCTGCATGTGAAAGCGCGCGCCAATGCTGCCCTGTATGCAGTGGTCGGGCCAGAGAACCTGCGTCCCGTAGGGCATTTCTGTGGTGTCAAAGGGCTGTTTTCCTGCATGCGTCGAGGCGAAAGAGGAGTGCCCCGCAGGGTGCCAGTCTTGTGTGAGCACAACGCAGTCAGCCTCGGCCATCAGCGTGTTGATCCCCGCGACAATAGCGTCGCCTTCGGCCACGGCGAGCGCGCCTCCCGGGCAGAAGTCGTTCTGGACATCGATGACGATTAGCGCGTGCATATGCTTGCTCCGTTGACGTTTGTTGAGACAATGGGTAGTGAGCCAATGCGCGAAACTCAAGGGGGTAACTTTGCCCTCATAGCCTTGATCAACCAAAGGATCGCCATGTTTACTGTTGCTGCACTCTACCACTTCACGCCGTTTGAAAACACCGCTGCCATGCAGGGGCCGCTGCTGAAAGTCTGTGAAGACAACGGCATCTCGGGCTCGCTTCTTTTGGCGCGCGAGGGCATCAACGGCACGATCGCGGGCAGCCGCGCGGGGCTTGATAAGACGCTGGCTTACATCAAGGCTTTGCCGGGGTGTGCAGGCCTTGAGTGGAAGGAAAGCAGCGCCGCGAGCCAGCCGTTTGCGCGGATGAAAGTGAAGCTGAAAAAAGAGATCGTCACCATGGGGAAGCCCGACGTTGACCCGACATTGAATGTCGGTAACTACGTCGCCCCCGAAGACTGGAACGAGCTTATTTTAAGCGAAGACGTGGCGCTTATTGATACGCGCAACGACTATGAGGTTGCCATTGGCACCTTTGAAGGCGCGATTGACCCAAAGACAGACACGTTCCGCGACTTTCCGGCGTGGTGGGAGGCCAACAAAGACCGCTTTCACAACAAACGGATCGCGATGTTTTGCACGGGCGGCATTCGCTGCGAGAAGTCGACGAACTACTTGCTGGGTCAAGGGGTTGAAGACGTTTATCACCTCAAAGGTGGGATCCTGAAATACCTTGAAGAGGTGCCACAGAGCGAAAGCACGTGGAACGGCGAGTGCTTTGTGTTTGACGGGCGGGTTTCGGTTGGCCACGGGCTTGTCGAGGGGCCACACGAGCTGTGCCACGCTTGCCGCTGCCCTGTTTTGCCGAGCGACAAAGAGCGCCCCGAGTGGGAGCAGGGCGTGTCGTGCCACCTGTGCATCGACAAGACGACAGAGGAAGACAAGACCCGCTTTCGCGAGCGCCAGAAGCAGATCCGCCTCGCAGCCGAGCGCGGCGAACAGCATATCAAAGTTGATGTGCCGCTGGCTGTGGAAGGCTGATTGGCGTGGGGCAGCGCGCGCAGGTTAGTTTGAAGCAGGTTAGTTTGAAACCGTGTTGACCAAGCCAAAGGCCGAGCCTATCAGCGCGAACACCTTGCGCGCACCGTTGATGGCTGACTCTGTTGCCAGAACCGTGTCTTTGGGCTGAATTTCAAAGCTGCGCGCGGCGAACAACCCGTCGGCATTTGTCAGATCAAAGGCGAAGACAACTTGTTGCTGGTTCGGGTGCTCTTCGTCCAGGCTGATAGCTTTGGCGGGGTATTCACGCAAGATCAGAACGCCCTTCAGGTTGGCGGTGTTGTCGTTCAAACCGCCGAGCATGGAGAGGGCTTCAAGCGTGGTGATGTGCTCTTTGTCAAAGTAGACGATCTGCTCGCTGCCCGTCGCACCGAGCGCGGTGAAGTAGCGGTCATCTTCGCGGACCATGACTTTGTCGCCGCCGCTCAGAAGAATATTCTTTGACTGGTTGGCGAACAGATCATCAGCGCGCACCTCGTAGGTTTTGCTGCCACGAATGAGCCGCACAAGCGGGTTGCGCAGCTTGGTGTCGATACCGCCGCCAAGGGAGATCAGGCTGAGAATGGAGGTGTTGCGGCTTTGCAGCGGGTATGAGCCGGGCTTGGGCACACCTGTCACCAGATCAACCGAGTTTTGCTGGCCTTCCGTAAGAAGCAACTGAACCTGCGCTGAGGGTGAAATCTGCGTGAGCCTTTGCTGAATGCTGCGGCGCGCATCGTTGGGGGTTTGGCCGCGGACAGACACTTCGTCGAGGTAGGGCACGAAGATTTTGCCAGACGAAGACACCTTCAGGCCGCGCATTTCTGTCGACTTCTGGCCTGAGCCCGTTAGCAGGGAGTTCTCTTCACTGTCCCAGATGATCAGATCAACTGTGTCGCCGGAGCGAATCAAATTGCTCGCGGGGCCACGTGAGGCGCTGAGCCAATGATAGTGTCCGTGCCAGCCGTTTGCAGGCCATTTTGCCAGCGTGGGGAGCCTGTCACGAGTGACATCAACAACCTGGAAAGTCGGCCTATCCGATTCTTTTTCCTTAACAACTTCCGACACGATGGCCGCTCCGCGCGGCAAAGTGCAGGCACTGAGCAGAATTATGGCAAATGCCAGAAACAAGCTGGTCAAATTTCGCACAGCAGCACCCCCCCGGGAAACTATAGTTTGATATATGGCACTGTTTACACGCTATATGCAGTGCTAGAAAGGCTCTTGAGGCCTCAAGGAGAGAAAAGTTTGAAACCTGTGCTAATTCTCGGTGCCGCTGGAAAAGTCGGGCGCGCGCTGCGCCGGTATTGGGCTGCGCATCCCAGCCGTGTGCTCCTGCCTGTCTGGGCCGAGCGTGGGCAGGAAGCCGCTGTCGACAGCGCTGTTGAGGCAGTCGTTGCCCTGTGGGGCGTCACCGAGGGTTCAGATGAGGATCTGGCGGCAAATTCTGCCTTGGCGGGCCGCGCGATCAGCCTTGCGCGCGGCCTTGGCGCGGGGCGCGTGTTGCACCTGTCCAGCGCGGCGGTTTACACGCCCTCGGCCAGCGATCTGAGCGAAGCGGGCGGCACGGCGCCGACGCGGCCTTACGGGCTGGCGAAAGTCGCGATGGAACGTGCGATTGCGGCAGAAGCGACGCCGCCTTTGAACTGTGCGCTGCGGCTGGCAAATGTTGCGGGCTCTGACAGCCTGTTCAAGGCTCTGAGCGGGAAGAGCGACATGACGATTGACCGCTTTGACGCGGGCAACGGCCCCTTGCGCAGTTACATAGCCATTCCAGAACTGGCTGCCGTTATCGAAGCGCTTCTGTGCTGCCCTGATGAGGATTTCCCCGAGGTTTTGAACGTCGCAGCGCCCCTGCCGGTTGATATGAGCAAGATCGCGGTGGCGGCGGGGCGCAAGTTTGCGTGGTGCACACCGCGCGAAGGCGCGGTGGAGCGCTATGTGCTGGACACAACGCGCTTGCAGCACTTGGTGAAATTGCCCAAGAGTGCGAGCGACGCAGCCCACCTTGTGGAGAGCTGGCGGGCTTACGGAGGCTGGGCGTGACGATCACAAAACGTATATTGGACGTTGTCTTGGCGCTGCTGCTTGCCGCTGTCTTGTGGCCTGCTGTTGTGGTCATCGCGCTGGCGATCCGGCTGAGCGACGGGGCGCCGGTGTTTTACGTGGCCGAGCGGATGAAAACGCCGGATGAGCCGTTTGATCTGTGGAAGTTTCGCACCATGCGCGCCGCCGCTGCCAACGAGGGGGTGTCTGGCGGCGACAAGGCGGGGCGTGTCACGGCGGTTGGCAGGCTTCTGCGGCGCACGCGGCTTGATGAGGTGCCGCAGCTTTGGAATATCTTGCGCGGAGACATCAGCTTTGTCGGCCCACGCCCGCCGCTGCGGCGCTATGTCGAAATGTTTCCCGCGCTCTACGGTGAAGTGCTCAAGTCGCGCCCTGGTGTGACGGGTCTGGCGACGCTGGCCTTTCACAAACGCGAGGAGGCTTTGCTGACCGGATGCAACACGGCTGAAGAAACCGAGGCGACCTATGTGCGGCGCTGCGTGCCGCAGAAAGCGCGGCTTGATCTGATCTACGCGGCCAACCGCACGGTGTGTTACGACTTGCGCTTGATGGTTGCGACTGTGTTCAAGCGAGTGCCTTTGCGGCGGCGCTGAGCCTGTTGCACCGGCTGGATTTGAGTATTTTCATCAAGAAAAAACCTAGAGTTGGGTAAGGCCCTCGCGCAGGGATTTGTAGGCGCCTGTGGTGTCGAGGTGTTGCCGGAGTCGGGCGTTGTAGCCGCCTTCTGTGCTGAGTGATTTGAGCAGGGGAGCGAGCGCCTCGGCGGTGAGGTTTGACGAGACAAGCGCGCGCAGGAAGCCTTCGGTTTTGACGGCGTCAGCGCCTTGGGTGGCGGCCCAGCCTGTGGCCTCGGAGAGCATCTGCGCGATGGGCGACAGCACGGCCTGGGCTGCGAGGAAGGCCTTGAACTCGGCGTCTGAGGACATGCTGAAAACCTCGTGGTTCTGGAAAATTTCATCAGCAAGTTGCGAGTGGGGGAAGGCTATCAGAGGGGAGCGGGTTTTTGCGATTGCGGGAAAGGGCAGCACCAAAGTTTCGACTGTTGCGGGGGATGTGAGGGCGGCGATTTTGGCCAGCGGCATGTCTGCGATGAAGGAGATTATGCGCTGGGTTTTGCGGAAGGGCAGGCCTGTGAGGGCGGCTTCTGTGTGATCAGGCATGAGACCTAGGAACAGAACGTCGCTGGCGGCTGTGACTGCGGCGTTGGAGCCGACGTCTACGTTTTTGTACTGCGCCGCGAGAGCGTTTGCATTGGCTTCAGAGCGCTCAGAGACGATGATGCTGTGGCCTTCCGGGGCAAGCGCGTGAACGACGGCTGTTGCGATGGTTCCGGTGCCGATAAAGCCGAGGTTCATGTCAGATATCCTTCATCAGGCGTAGTGCGTCGTAGATGGCGGCGTGGGTGTTGCGGGCCGAGACAGCATCTCCGATGCGAAAGAGCTGGAAGCCGTCGGGCGCGGCTTGCGGGCGGCCTTCGATGAGAGCGTCGTAGTCAACCGCGCCTTTGTTGGCGCTCTGCGGCTTGAGGGCATGGTAGAGCGCGTCGTTGGGCAGGGTGCCGTAGTTCACCACGATCTGGTCGTAGTGTTTCTCCTGACGGTGATCTGAGTAGTCCGTGCCGATATGTGCGGTGAGCTTGTTGCCGTCTTTCGCAACCTTGGTGAGGCGGCGTGCGAGGGTGAATGTGACGTCTTTGTCTTGCAGGGCGCGCATGTAGGGCGTGAGGTTCATCGCCATCACGTCAGGTGAAAGCGTGCGGTCGGGCGTCATCAACTCGACTTTGCAGCCTTGGGCGGAGGCGTGTTCAGCGGCTTGCAGAGCCGCGTGGTCTCCGGCTTCGTCGTAGATCAGGATGTGTTCGGCAGGGGCAATGTCGCCTGATATGATATCCCATGCAGTGATGACGTGCTCGGCTTCGCTTTTTTGCTCAAAGAGGTGCGTTGAGGGCAAGCCGCCTGTGGCGATGATCACCACGTCGGGGGCGAGCGCCATGACGTCGGCAACATCGGCGTAGGTGTTGAAATGGAAGGCAACGTTGTGGGCGGCGCATTGTGCCATGCGCCAGTCGATGATGCCGATCATCTCGCGGCGGCGCGGGCTTTGGGCAGTCAGGCGGATCTGGCCGCCTGCGTCGGGTGCGGCTTCAAACACGGTGACGGTGTGGCCCCGTTCGGCGGCGACACGGGCCGCCTCAAGGCCAGCAGGGCCAGCGCCGACGATGACGACCTCTTTGTGCGCGGAGGCAGGCGGAATGCTGTGCGGCATGGTCTGCTCGCGGCCTGTTGCGGGGTTATGGATGCAGAGCGCTTCACCGGCTTGGTAGATGCGATCAAGGCAGTATGTGGCGCCGACACAGGGGCGGATGTCGTCCTCGCGGCCTTCGACTATTTTTTGCACGATGTGCGGATCGGCCATGTGAGCCCGCGTCATGCCGACCATGTCGAGCAGGCCTTCGCGGATGGCGTGGCGGGCTGTGGCGACGTCGGGGATGCGCGAGGCGTGGAACGTGGGCAGGCCCGTAGCGGCGCGGACTTCTCCTGCGAAGTCGAGGTGGGGGGCTGCGGGCATGCCTTGCACGGGGATGACATCAGTCATCGCGGGGTCGGTGTGGATGCGGCCGCGGATGACGTTGAGAAAATCGATCTGGCCTGTAGCGGCGAGGCGCTTGGAAATGGCGATGCCTTCTTCGGGGGTGATGCCGCCAGCTTCGGCCTCGTCGGCGGTGTAGCGGAACCCGAGGATGAAATCGTCGCCGACGCGCTCGCGGATGGCCTTTGTGACCTCAATGGGGAAGCGCAGGCGGGTGTCGAGCGTTTCAGCTGAGTAATCGCCTGTCAGGTCGTTGGTGAGCGGCGACCAGAACTGGTCAAGCAGGTGGCCGTAGACTTGCAGCTCGATCCCGTCCATGCCGCCCGCCTGCATGCGTTCGGCGGCATCGGCGAAGTCGCGGGTGATGCGGGCGATGTCCCAGTCTTCGGCGAGTTTGGGAAAGGCGCGGTGGGCGGGCTCGCGGTGCTGCGAAGACGACAGGCTGGGCAGCCAGTCGCCTTTGTTCCAAGTGGTGCGGCGGCCGAGGTGTGTGAGCTGGATCATCACCGCGCAGCCGTGCTCGTGACAGGCGTCTGTCAGGGTGCGGATATGCGGCACGACCTCGTCTTTGTAGGCGAGGATATTGTTGAAAACGGGCGGGCTGTCACGCGAGACTGTGGCCGAGCCTGCTGTCATCGCCAGAGCCACGCCTGCCTTGGCGCGCTCGGCGTGGTAGGCGGCGTAGCGGGCCTTTGGCATGCCGTCTTCGGGGTAGGCGGGCTCATGCGCTGTCGTCATGATGCGGTTGCGCAGGGTGAGGTGCTTGAGCTGGTAGGGCTGCAGGAGGGGATCTTTTGACATGAAGGGCTCCGATAGGCGTTCGGCCTATGGTTGGAGCGCTGGACTTCGTCTGTCAATGAGAACAGGGGGTGCTCCGCAGCTTTGCTGCGTCTGCAGTTTGGATTTGCGCCGCAGCTTTGCTGCGTCGCGGTAGCTCGCCAGCCCTAGCGGGCTGGCTCGCGGGAACTTAGCGTTTGCGGTCGCGGCGCGAAGACATTGGCTGGAACGCCACGCCGACGTGGGCTTCGCAGTAGGGTTTGCCAGCCTGAGTTGCCAGCCCGCAGAACCAGAAGTCTTCTGTGGCGGGGTCGCCGACGGGCCATTTGCAGGTGCGCTCTGTCAGTTCCATCAGGGAAAGCTTTTTGGCTTTCTTCTCGACGGCGTTAACCTTGGCGAGGGCTTCGGCGCTGATCTCGTTATTGGAGGGCTGCGGCGGCAGAGGCTGGCCCGCAGGGATGATCGCCTTGCGCGCGGCTGACATCGGGATCGGCTTTGGCGGCGGGGGCGGCGAGGCAGACTCTGTCTTCATCTCCGGCTTGGCAGCCTTCTTGGGCGCGGCCTTTGGCTTGGCGGGCTTCTTTGGAGTCGCTGTTTTCGCGTCAGCCTTGGCGCCTGTTGTCGTACGGTTGGACAGGCCCAAGCGGTGCACTTTGCCGATCACGGCGTTGCGTGTGACGCCACCCAACTCTTTAGCGATCTGGGAGGCTGACTGGCCTTCACCCCACATCTTTTTGAGCAGTTCAACGCGATCGTCGGTCCAGGCCATGAGATATCCTTGATTTTGCGGGGGCTGCGCGCGGCGGTGCGGCCTCAAATTTGGTCAGTTCCCTATTTTAAGCATTGCGCGGGCAGTTACAAGGGCTGCCGGGGCTTCTGGCAGTGCTTAGGCTTGTTTTATCTGGTCTTGCCGCCATGCCAGAAGGCCAACGCCTGACAGAATGATGGCAGCGCCGAGGAGGGTTACAGCGTCGGGCCATTTGGCGAAGATCGCAGCGTCAAAGGCGGCGGCGAAAATGAGGGTGAAAAACGAGAAGGGCGCAACCAAGCTGGCATCGGCGCGTTTGACAGCATTGATGAAGAAGGTTTGTGCCGTGGCCATGGCAAAACCGACACCGGCAAGGATGCCCCATTGCGCCAGAGTGGGCGGCTGCCAGACGACGACAACAGCCAACGTGGACAGCACGACGCCGATTGCATTGTTGATCAGCAGGATTTGCAGCGGGCCTTCCAGCGCCGAGATGCGTTTGATCACGATGACTTCTGCGCCAAGCAAGAGGGCCGCGCCAAGGGCAAACAGCGCGCCGAACTCGAAGCTTTGCGGCGAGGGGCGCAGCAGGATAAGCGCACCGAGAAAGGCGATTGCGGCGGCGCTCCAGCGGATGCGGCCGACTTTTTCGCCGAGCAGGGGAATGGCGAGCACCATGGCAAAGACGGGGTTGAGAAAGCTGATCGCTGTCGCGTCGGCTAAGGGAATAAAAGCGATAGCTGTGAACATCAGCGTCACGCCGCCCCAGCCAAGCGCCGAGCGCAGCGTGTGCAGTTTGAGGTTGGGCCTGCTGATGCGCCCGCGCATGGCCACGAAGACTGTGCTGATGAGCGCGAAGGCGAAGATATAGCGGCCATGGCTGATTTGCAGCGGGTGCAGCGGCGTGCCAAAGCGCGGATCGGACGCAAGCTTGGCCATCAGCGTTGACGTGGCAATGAACACAGTGGCGGTGATCATCAGCGCAATAGCAAGGCGCGGGTTATGCTCGGAAGCTGTGCTCATGGCGCCGCGCTTATAGGAGTGGTGCGCCGCCGCAAGCGCTTTTTGGCTTTTCAAGGCGCGCGCAGTCGTCTAGGCAAGGCGCATGTGCAACACGCTTTCATATGACATGAACCGACGCCGACGAGGCTAACCTCGCCGCCTGCACTGCTATTTGGCGTAAATGACGCGCTGAAACTCTCCTTAAAATGTTGACTAGCCCAGCCCTGTAAGGCACCAATCGGGCTTCTTTTGAAAAAGGATGATCGCTATGATCTCTTCTATCTTGCCGACCTATAACCGCGCCCCCTTGAACTTTGTCAAAGGTGAGGGCTGCTGGCTTGAGGAAGCAGACGGGCGACGTTTTCTTGATTTGGGCTCAGGCATTGCCGTGAACTCGCTTGGCCATGCGCACCCAGAGTTGACACAGGTTCTGACAGAGCAGGCGGGCAAGCTTTGGCACCTCTCGAACCTTTACCAAATTCCGCAGCAACAGGCTTTGGCGGACAAGCTTGTTGAGGAAACTTTCGCTGACACCGTTTTCTTCACCAACTCCGGCACAGAGGCTTGCGAGCTGGCAGTGAAGATGGCGCGTAAGCATTGGTATGACAAAGGGCAGGAAGAGCGTGTCGAGATCATCACTTTCACAGGCTCGTTTCATGGCCGCTCGTCTGCAGGCATCGCCGCGGCGGGCAGCGAGAAGATGACCAAGGGTTTTGGCCCGCTGCTTGGCGGTTTCACGCATCTTGAGTGGGGCGACATTGTCGCGCTGCGCGAGGCTGCGAGCGAAAGCACCGCGGCGATTATGCTTGAGCCTATTCAGGGCGAGGGCGGCATTCACGTAATGCCTGACGCCGACATGAAGGCCATCCGCGAGATTTGCGATGACACTGGAGCGCTGCTTATTCTGGACGAAGTGCAATGCGGCGTGGGCCGCACGGGCAAGCTGTTTGCGCATGAGTGGTCGGGCATCACGCCGGACATCATGATGGTTGCCAAAGGCATTGGCGGGGGCTTTCCGCTGGGCGCAGTTCTGGCAACAGAAGACGCGGCGAGCGGCATGATCGCAGGCACCCATGGCAGCACCTACGGGGGCAACCCGCTGGGCTGCGCCGTGGGCCGCAAGGTGCTCGACATTGTCGCGGAGCCTGAGTTTTTGGCCGATGTGAACAAACGTGCGGGGTTCTTGCGCCAGAAGCTCGAAGGCCTCATCGCGGCGCATCCTGACGTGTTTGAAGACGTGCGCGGGGTGGGTTTGATGATGGGCCTCAAGTGCAAGGCAACCAACATCGACGTGGTCAACGCGGGCTATGCCAACGAGTTGCTCACAGTTCCGGCGGCGGACAATGCAGTGCGCTTACTGCCGCCTCTGAACATCACGGAAGACGAAATTTCCGAGGCGGTTGCACGCCTTGATAAGGCCGCGACGGCTGTAGAGAACGCCTGATACGGCAAAGGATAAAACGATGAAGCATTTTCTGGACATTCACACCACTGATCAAAGCGAATTGCGCGGGATGATTGACCACGCGCGGACGATGAAAGACGCGCGCGCGGGCCGCCCCAAGGGCGAGGCTGACGACGAGCA
Organism: uncultured Lentibacter sp.; assembly: GCA_947497495.1. Lineage (GTDB taxonomy): Bacteria > Pseudomonadota > Alphaproteobacteria > Rhodobacterales > Rhodobacteraceae > Lentibacter. The sequence continues at coordinate 350,451 of CANMGT010000001.1, read as the reverse complement.
GCCGCTGGCGGGCCGCATGGTTGCGCTGATTTTCGAGAAGCCATCAACGCGAACCCGCGTCAGCTTTGACGTTGGCGTGCGTCAGATGGGCGGGCAGACGATGGTTCTGTCGGGCAATGACATGCAGCTTGGCCACGGTGAGACAATTTCTGACACCGCGCGCGTGCTAAGCCGCTACGTGGACATGATCATGATCCGCACGTTTGACGAAAGCGTGCTGCACGAAATGGCGGAAGCGGCGGATGTGCCCGTGATCAACGGGCTGACCGACCGCACACACCCCTGCCAGATCATGGCGGATGTAATGACCTATGAAGAACACCGCGGGCCGATTAAAGGCAAGAAAGTTGTCTGGGCTGGCGACGGCAACAATGTCTGCGCCTCGATGTTGCATGCGGCGGGGCAGTTCGGCTTTGACCTCACGTTCACCGGCCCCGCGCAGCTTGACCCCGAAGCTGAGTTCATCGGGCTGGCGCGCAAGGCGGGCTCGACAGTGACTGTCGAGCGCGACGCCTTCAAAGCGGTTGAGGGCGCTGACCTGATCGTGGCTGACACATGGGTGAGCATGCATGACAGCCAAAGCAGCAAGGAGCGCCGCCACAACATGCTGCGCCCTTATCAGGTGAACGAGCGGCTGATGGCGGCTGCGAAACCCGACGCGCTCTTCATGCACTGCCTGCCCGCGCACCGCGAGGAAGAGGTGACAAGCGCTGTGATGGATGGCCCAGCCTCGGTGATTTTTGATGAGGCCGAAAACCGCCTGCACGCACAGAAGGCCGTGATGCGCTGGTGCCTCGGGCTTTAAGCCATGCGTAGGCCCCGGATCGTTATTGCAGGCGCAGGGGCCATCGGCTGTTTTGTGGGCGGGCTATTGGCGGCGGATGGCCGCGACGTGGCTTTGCTTGCGCGCCCGCGGGTGGAGGCCGAGCTTGCAGAACACGGTCTGCGGCTGACAGGCTATGACGGGATGGATGTGGCCAGTGCGCCAGATATTGGCACGGATGTTTCCCTGCTTGCGCAGGCCGATGTTGTGCTTGTCTGCGTCAAAAGCGGCGCGACGGCTGAAATGGCTACGCTGATAGCACAACACGCGCCTGCAAGCGCCCGCATTGTCAGTTTGCAAAACGGCTTGGGCAACGCGCAGGTGCTACGCGCGGCATTGCCCCGACACGACGTGCGTGCTGGCGTTGTGGGCTTTAATATTGTGGCTCAGGGCAAAGGCCGGTTTCACCGCTCTGTCAGCGGGGACATCTACGTTGAGGCGGGCAAAGGCGAACTGGGCGCGCTGTTGGCGGCCAAGGGCCTTGCTGTTACCGAAACGGCCGAGATCGAGGCGGTGCAGCGCGGCAAATTGGTTGTGAACCTAACCAACGCGCTCAACGCTTTGTCCGGGCACACCCTGCGCGAGATGCTTTTGACGCGGTCTTGGCGGCGTGTCATGGCCGCACAAATGCGTGAAGCGCTGGGGGTTTTCGCCGCCGCCGGGTTGTCTGTCAAAGTTCCGGCACCTGTGCCGAGCGCGCTTGTGCCGCATATCCTGCGCCTGCCGGATTGGGCGTTTGAACGGGTGGCCAAGCAGATGCTGACAGTTGACGCACAGGCGCGTACTTCGATGGCTGTTGACCTCGCCGCTGGCAAGAAGACCGAGGTTGACGCGCTGCAAGGCGAGGTGATCCGGCTGGGCACTGCGGCGGGCGTTCAAACCCCGATTGCGGCGCAAGTGAAGGCGCTTGTGAGGCAAGCCGAGGCAGGCGCGCCACTGACACGCCTGCCGACTGATATTGTGCTCTAGAGTTTAGACAACGATCGCATTCAGAATGTAGAAGATCAGCGCAGACATGATCGCGGCGGCGGGCACGGTTATGACCCAAGCTGCGATGATTGTCATGAAGTGGCTACGGCGCACGAGTTTGCGGCGGCGGCGCTCTTCGGGGGCGATGCGCGCGTCTGGCGACAGGGTTTCGGCGTTGGCGCGCATGCGTTTGGCGGCGTCCCATTCGCGGTAGAAGCCGACGCCAAAGACAGCGCCGACAGCGATGTGCGTTGACGACACGGGCAGGCCAAGCCAGCTCGCGACAATCACGGTGATCGCGGCCGAGAGCGACACGCAGTAGGCGCGCATCGGGTTGAGCTTGGTGATCTGGCTGCCGACCATGCGGATGAGCTTTGGGCCGAAGAGAAACAGGCCAAAGCTGATGCCGAATGCGCCGATGACCATGACCCAAAGTGGAATGGCAACCTTGGCAGAGAAAGTCCCGAACTCGGCGGCGTGCACGATAGCGGCAAGTGGGCCGACGGCGTTTGCCACGTCATTGGCACCATGCGCAAAGCTGAGCAGGGCGGCCGAAATAACCAGTGGGATGCCAAACAGAACCTTGAGGGATTTGTTGCGGTTTTCGAGCCCCTCCGCCTGTTTGCGGATCAGAGGGATGGTAACGAGCCAGGCAACAACACCAAGCGCAGCGCCGATCATCAGCGACGTCTGGATGTCAATTTTCATAACCCGCTTGAGGCCCTTGAGGGCCAGGTAGGAGGCGAATGCACCTGCCATGATCCCGACGAGAATGGGAACCCATTTCTTGGCCGCTGCGATCTTGTCGTCTTGGTAGATGACACGCGATTTGATCAGCGCGAGGAAGGCTGCCGCGATGGCTCCGCCAAGCACCGGAGAGATCACCCAGCTTGCGGCGATTTTGCTCATGGTTGGCCAGTTAACGGCGGCAAAACCCGCGGCTGCAATGCCAGCGCCCATGACGCCGCCAACCACAGAGTGGGTTGTCGAGACGGGCGCGCCGACCCATGTTGCGAGGTTTACCCAGAGCGCCGCCGAGATAAGCGCTGCCATCATCGCCCAGATGAAAACATCGGCTGACTCCATGGTCGAGGGTGCGATGATGCCTTTGGAAATCGTCGAAACAACGTCGCCGCCCGCAAGCAAGGCCCCAGCGCTTTCGAAGATAACCGCAATGGCGATTGCGCCGCCAAGCGTGAGGGCGTTGGCGCCGACGGCGGGGCCCATGTTGTTGGCAACGTCGTTGGCACCGATGTTGAGCGCCATATACGCTCCGAAAACAGAGGCAAGGATGACAACATAGTTGCTCGGCTCTTCGCCAAAGAAGATCGCCGCGGAAAGGCCCGCCAAAACCATAAACGCCAGAGCGATCCCCGGCCCGACCATCGGACGGGAGACATATTGCGTCGCGCCTTCGAGATATGACAAGCGGTGCAGGTCGCGGTCGAGTGTTTCGAGGTGGTCAGCGTCTTGTGTTTGTTTGGTCATGGTTTGGCCCCCTGTTTTGACGAGTCGGTTAGACAAGCTCGGGGCTCATTACAACAGTTTCAAAAGAAATGCGTCAGAAAACTGTTACAATTCCCGCAGCATGTCTTGCAAGGCGGGTTCTTGAACCATGTTTGCCGCATCTTCAGGGCTGACCCATTTGCGGGTGCGCTCGCCGGCTTCGGGAAAGTCGTCGCGCAGCTCTGTGACTTTGACAGGGAAGACAAGCGTTTCAACAGCGACAGGCAGGCCTGTTTTGAGCTCTTTGTCGTAGTTGTAATATCCGAGCGCATCGCCTGTGACGGTGCCTTTGCGCACGCCGGCTTCCTCCCAGGCTTCTTGCAGCGCGGCTTCGTCGGCGTTCTTGCCGTTCATCGGCCAGCCTTTGGGTATAATCCAGCGGCCGGTGTCACGCGATGTGATCAGGAGCACTTCTTTGGCGTCGCTATCTTGCTTGTAGCAAAGCGCTGCCACTTGCAGGCGGCGTGGGCGCTGCAAAATTGGTTGGACATACTCTGCCCAAGCTTTGGAAATCGTATCAATCATTTAAATATCTAACTCTGCCGCATCTTTTCTTATTATTGAGCTTTATATAGGGTATCTGCCGCAAAATAGCAAAGGGGCGGTTAAGAGCGGCGTTTAACGCGCAGCGTTGGGTCGGCTTCGCGGGGGTCTTCGGGCCAAGGGTGCCTGGGGTAGCGGCCGCGCATGTCTTTGCGAACATCCGCGTAGGAGGTGTCCCAGAAACTGGGGATATCCATCGTGGTTTGCACGGGGCGCTGGGCGGGCGACAAGAGCGTGACCCGCAGCGGGTTGCCCGCCACTTCGGGGTGTGTGCGCTGGCCGAACATCTCTTGAATGCGCAGCGATATTTCGGGATGCTCGCCGGAATAGTCGATCGTAATCTGACGGCCCAAGGGCGTGGTGAAATGGGCCGGCGTTTCACGGGCGAGGAGCTGTTGCTGGGCGTAGTCAAGCTGCGCAAACAGCGCGTCGTGAATGTCAAAGCCCTTCCAGTGATCGGCGGTCTTCACGCCTGTCAGGTAGGGTGCGAGCCAGGTTTCGAGGCTGTCCAGCAGGGCTTCGTCAGACACATCGGGCAAGTCATGGCCTGCGTCGCGGACAAGTTTGATGCGCGCGCGCAGGCGCTCGGCGGGCTTGCTTGGCTTGAGCCCCAGCTCGCGGATGCCTTCACACATAGCGGCTGCGACGGCCTCTTGCGGGGCGTCGGCCCAGTTGCGCTGTTGCAGAGCGAGCTCTCCAAAGCGCTCTTCCTCAAGCGCAACAACGCGGCGCTCGCGGCGCGACCACGAGCAGGTTTTGGCCCAGGAAATATCGGCAGAAAAGACCTCGCGCAGCTCGTCCTCCAACAGGGCGATGGCTTGGCGAATGCGGGCTTCGCGCGGGTGGCCGTCGGTGTTTGTTACCACCAGTAGGCGCTGGCCTGCGAGTGTGTCGTCACTTGGCAGAACAGCGCCTTTGCCGCCTGATAGCAAGTAGCGCGGCGCGTCGCCTGCACGGCGCAGAGCGACACGGTCAGGGTAGGCAAGCGCAGCCATTTGCGCGGCGCTGAAGGGGTGTTGCACCTCTGGAGCGCGTTGAGCGAGGCGCTTGGCCTCCTGGCGCACACGTGCCAGCGTGGCTTGGTGAAGCTGGTGCGGAACAGCGCGCGGGCTGTCCATCGCCTTGAGGCGCAACGACAAGTCGCTGGGCGCACTCATAAGGATGTCGCGCTCTGACAGAAGGGCTGCCAGTGTGGCAGCTGGCTTGCCAGCGGTGAGCAGCATATGGCCGAGGCGCGGGTGAACCGGCAGCGCCGCAAGGGCGCGGCCATGGGGTGTGATCCGGCCTTCGTGCAGCGCGCCGAGAGCTTGCAGCAAAGCCCGCGCCTCAGAGAGCGTGCCGTCGGGCGGGGCCGTGAGCAGGGGCAGCGCGCCCTCGCCCCAGAGGGCAAGCTCCAGCGCGAAGGAGGCCAAGTCGGCCACTTCGATCTCGGCGGGGGCGTAAGCGGGCAGCGCGCCTTCCTCGCCCTTTGTCCAGAGGCGGTAGCAGGTGCCTGTTGCGACGCGGCCTGCGCGCCCCTGTCGCTGGGTGGCTTCGGCGCGGCTGACTTTCTCGGTGACAAGCCGCGACAGGCCAGAGCCAGCATCGTAACGCGCGCGCCGAGCCAGCCCCGCGTCGACAACCACGCGCACATCCTGAATGGTCAGCGAGGTTTCGGCGATAGACGTTGCCAGCACGATCTTGCGGCCCTGTTTGGTGGGGCGGATGGCGGCTTGCTGGTCTTTGAAGGGCAGCGCGCCAAAGAGCATGTGCACTTCGCAGTCTTTCGGCAGGCGCGGCTCAAGGGCCGCTTTGGCGCGGCGGATCTCGCCCTCACCGGGGAGGAAGACGAGCACGCCGCCCTCTGTCTCGGAGAGCGCTGCGAGTGTGTGCTCGGCGGCGGCTTCGGCAATGCGCGCGCCCTTTGGCAGAGGCTTGTCCAGCCAGCGGGTTTCAACCGGAAAGGCGCGGCCTTCCGAGCGGATGGTTTTCGCGCCGCCCATGAGGGCCGCAACGGGGGCTGCGTCAAGCGTGGCCGACATGACCAGAAGTTTGAGATCATCGCGCAGCGCGTCGGAAATTTCGAGGCAGAGCGCGAGGCCAAGGTCAGCGTTTAACGAGCGTTCGTGAAACTCGTCAAAGATCACCATGCCGACGCCTGCCAACTCGGGGTCACTCTGCAACATGCGGGTGAGGATGCCCTCGGTGAGCACCTCGATCTGCGTGGTCTCGCCAATGCGGCTTTCGCCACGCACGCGATAGCCAACCGTCTGGCCGACATCTTCACCCAGCGTTGACGCCATCCGCTCGGCGGCGGTGCGCGCGGCGAGGCGGCGGGGTTCCAGCATCAGGATGCGGCCTTCAACGACGCCTGCGTCGCGCAGGGCGAGTGGCACAACCGTTGTTTTGCCCGCACCAGGCGGGGCCTCAAGCACAGCCCGCGTGCCACCTTCAAACGCGGCGATGAGCGCAGGCAGCGATTCGGTGATAGGCAAGTTTGACATAAGCCCCTTTGGAGCATGTCGCGGGCTGGACAATCAAGCGGCAAAAAGGGCATTACTTTTCGCATGGATATTGAGACATTGAGTGAAAAGATTATCGCGGGCGACAGACGGGCTTTGGCGCGGGCGATTACGCTGGTTGAAAGCGGCCGCGACGACCACCGCGCGCAAGCGAGAGAGCTTTTGGAACGGGTGAAAACCGCGGGCCGCGAGGCTGTGCGCATCGGCTTGTCAGGCACGCCGGGAGTTGGCAAGTCGACGTTTATTGAAAGCTTTGGCTGTATGCTCACGGCGCAGGGGCTGAAAGTCGCGGTGCTGGCGGTTGATCCGAGTTCGACACGCTCGGGCGGGTCAATCCTGGGGGACAAGACGCGCATGGAGCGTCTCAGCCGTGATCCGCTGGCGTTTATCCGCCCCTCTCCGAGCCAGTCGCAGCTTGGCGGCGTTGCGCGGCGCTCACGTGAGGCTGTCGCGCTTTGCGAGGCTGCTGGTTATGACGTGGTCTTGATCGAGACAGTCGGCGTTGGCCAATCCGAGACAATGGTTGCCGAGATGGCCGATATTTTCGTGCTGCTGCTGGCGCCCGCTGGCGGCGACGAGTTGCAGGGCGTGAAGCGCGGCATCATGGAAATGGCCGATGTTATCTTTGTGAACAAGGCCGACGGCGACCTGAAGTCAGCCGCGATGCGCACCTGCGCTGACTATGCCGGCGCGTTGCGCCTGCTTAGAAAACGCCCGCAAGACCCGGAGGGTTACCCCAAGGCGATGACCGTGTCAGCGCTTGAGGAAGAGGGCCTGACGACGGCTTGGGACACGCTGCAAGAACTGGTAAAATGGCGACGCGCCAACGGGCATTTTGACGGAACCCGCGCCGCGCAAGCCCGCTACTGGTTTGTGCAGGACGTGCAGCAGGGGCTGTTGGCAAAGCTCACCAAAGGCGACATGCCCGCCACAATGGACAGGCTTGCCAGCGCCGTAGAGGCGGGTGAGATGACGCCTTCTGCCGCGGCGGCTGCAGCCTTGGCAGACCTGGCAAACTAGACCTTGCTGTTCAGAATCTCTGAACGCGATTTTTGGCAGATGAAAAAACGCCTCGCCGAATGCCTGCCTTGCGGGAAATTGGCTTGAACAGCTCGCTTGATCTTCGCCCTTATGGGGGCCTGATCAGGAGCGTTTCTCATGGCCATCACCTATCTTAAATCTGCAGACACGCCGGGCGAGGGCGCGGGTCACGATGCGTCTGACACTGTCTCTGTCATGCTGGCGCGCATCAAGGCGGGCGGCGAGGCTGTCGCGCAGGACTATGCGCAGACGCTTGATGGCTACTCGGGGCCTGTCGTTGTCAGCGAGACAGATATCGCCAAGGCGGTGCGCAGCGTGCCGCAGAGTCTGAAAGACGACATCGCCTGGGCACATGACAACATCCGCCGTTTTGCCGAGGCGCAACTGGCGACAGTGCGCGAGATGGAAGTCGAGCTGCGGCCGGGGCTGATTGCAGGTCAAAAGCTGTTGCCGCTGTATGCGGCTGGCGCTTACGTGCCGGGCGGGCGCTATGCGCATATCGCCAGTGCGTTGATGACGATCACGACAGCGAAGGTGGCGGGCGTGCAGCACATCACGGCCTGTTCGCCGCCCAAACCGGGGCAGGGCATCCACCCTGCTATCTTGTATTCCATGCAACTCGCCGGCGCTGACCGCATCCTGGCGATGGGCGGCGTACAGGGCGTCGCGGCGATGGCGCAGGGGCTGTTCGGGGCCGCGCCTGCCGATATTCTCGTCGGGCCGGGCAACGCCTATGTCGCCGAAGCCAAGCGGCAGATGTTCGGGCCTGTTGGCATCGACATGTTCGCTGGGCCAACAGACAGCATGGTCATCGCGGACAGCACGGCCGAGGCTTTGACAGTCGCGTGGGACTTGGTGTCTCAGGCCGAGCATGGCCACAACTCGCCCGTCTGGTTGGTGTGCAGTGACAGGTCTTTGGCGCAGGAGGTTATGGCGCTGGTGCCGCGTTGCATCGCCGAGTTGCCCGATGTGAACCGCGACGCTGCCGCAGCGGCATGGCGCGACTTTGGCGAGGTTATCCTCTGTGACAGCCGCGACGAGATGGCCGAAGTGTCCAACCGCTATGGCCCAGAGCATTTGCATGTGCAGGCCCGTGACTTGGATTGGTGGATGCGCGCGCTCACATCTTACGGCTCGCTCTTTTTGGGCGCTGAGACGACAGTGAGCTTTGGCGACAAGGCCGCAGGGCCAAACCACACGCTGCCCACCTCGGGTGCGGCGCGCTATACGGGCGGGCTGAGTGTGCACAAGTTCCTCAAAGTCGTGACGTATCAACGTGTTGAAGCACAGGCCCTGCCTGACTTGGTACGCGTCACCGCCAGCATCTCGCGGCATGAGGGCATGGAAGGCCACGCCCGCGCTGCCGAAATCAGAGCCGACATTCAACTTGAAAACACCCGCCCCAAGCTTAAGCTCGCGGTCAATTAACTTAAAGGACAACACTTATGAACCTCGCGAAATTCCCCCGTGTCAGCCTTGCGCATTTGCCTACACCGCTTGAGCCGATGCCACGTTTGAGCGCGTTGCTCGGGGGGCCAGAGATCTGGATCAAACGCGACGACTGCACAGGGCTTTCGACGGGCGGCAACAAGACACGCAAGCTTGAGTGGCTGATGGCCGAAGCCCAGGCGCAAGGAGCTGACCTTGTGCTCACGCAGGGCGCAACGCAGTCAAACCACGCCCGCCAAACGGCGGCGGCCTGTGCCAAACTGGGCATCGACTGCCACATCCTGCTGGAAGACAGGACGGGCTATAACCACCCGAACTACAAGTTCAACGGCAACGTGCTGCTTGACCATTTGCACGGCGCCAGCATTGAGCATCGCGGGCCTGACCTTGACATGAATGCCGAGATGGAAGCCGTCGCGGACGCCTTCCGAAAGGAAGGCCGCAACGCTTATACCATCCCCGGTGGCGGCTCAAATCCGACGGGCGCGCTGGGCTATGTAAACTGCGCACTGGAGATGCTGAACCAGTTTGTCGTGATGGGCCTCAATGTTGACCACATCGTTCACGCGACGGGCTCGGCGGGCACGCAGGCGGGGCTTATCACGGGCCTCAAGGCGATGAACGCCAATATCCCGCTTCTGGGCATTGGCGTGCGCGCGCCCAAAGCCAAGCAGGAAGAAAATGTTTATAACCTCGCGGTGAAGACGGCCGAAAAGCTTGGCTGCGCAGGCATCGTGGCGCGCGAAGACGTTGTTGCGAACACCGACTACGTTGGCGAGGGCTACGGCATCCCTGCGGAGAGCACACTTGAGGCGATCGACATTTTCGCGCGCACCGAGGCTATCTTGCTGGACCCTGTTTACTCCGCCAAGGGCGCGGCTGGCCTTATTGATCTGTGCCGCAAAGGCCACTTCAAAGAAGGTGAGAAAATCGTCTTCTTGCACACCGGTGGTGCGATCGGGTTGACGGGCTACGCCCATTGCTTTGACGTCGAAAAATGAGGCCTGTCGGCATCTTGGGGGGGATGGGGCCTGAGGCGACCATCCTGCTGATGCAAAAGGTTTTTCGCGCGGTTGATGCCACCGATGATGCCGGCCATGTGCCGCTTATCGTGCATCAGAACCCGCAGGTTCCCTCGCGCATCGCGGCGCTGATTGAGGGGCATGGGGAAAACCCTGCCCCTGTCCTGCGTAGTATGGCCGAAGGGCTGAAAGCAGCGGGCGCCGAGGCCTTGGCGATGCCGTGCAATACGGCGCATCACTATGCCGGAACTGTGAGCGATTTGGGCCTGCCTTTTTTTAATATGGTGGAGGCGACAAGCGCGCGGCTTTCGGGCCGTGTGGGCATGTTGGCCTCGCCTGCGGTGCGCAAAGTGGGCGTGTTTGGTGCCGCATTTTCTGAGCGTGGGATCACGCCTGTCTGGGCTGAGGAAGCGGCTTTGCTGGCGCTTATTCAGGCCGTGAAAGCTGGGCGCGGCGAGGCCGCCGAGCTGCGCCGGATTGCCGAGGATTTTGAAGGCTGCGACCACCTGCTTGTCGCCTGCACAGAGCTGTCTTTGATGACAGATGTGCTGGACGGGCTGCCGTGGCTGGACAGCCTCGATGTGCTGACAGACGAGATCGTCACCTTCGCCCACGGCTAGGCGCAAGAAAATTTGATTTTTCTTGGCAAATTTCTTCGAAGAAATTTGGGCTGGAACGACGGTTTGGTTAGCCGCAGATGTCTTTGGCTGTCTGACCGTATTCTTTGTATTTCAACCAGAAACGCTCGTGGTTCGGATTGTCCGACTGGCGAATGTCCTGTGATTTCTGCGGGTTACGGTAGAAGGACGCGGCCATTGACTGATCGCTCTTTGACAGGGTGAGGTTGGCAACGCCCTGGATGCAGCCGCAGAGCTGGCGCGAGCGGGCCTTCCTGTCGGAGGCCATACAGGCCTGTGAGATCGGGCCTGTCGCGAAGGGGGCTGATGAGGGCACTGTGCGTGCCGCCTTGGGGGCCGATTTATAGCCGCCACCGCCGCATGCGGTGAGGGCTGATATGGCCAGAAGGGCGAAAAACTTGTTCATGATACTGCTCTCGTTTGGGGCTTGTTGCCCTTTGCGACAATCATGACGCAAATTGCACCACATTTCAATGCGGCAGGTTTGCCTGACGGTCCGCGTGCGCAGAGTTAACGCCATCGTGATCATGGTTAAGAACGGGTGACTTTCGGAGGTTTGACTGTCCGTTTCGGCGAGGTTGAGGCAAATTCTAGCGGTGCCGAGGCCGTGGCTGCGTGATTGTCGGGTTTCGGCTTGGGGCCGGGCGTGGCGATTTTTGGGAGTTTAACTTATTTATAATAAGAGTTTAGCATATGTTCTCTAAGGCGGCATAACCCCTGCGAGCTTTGTGGTTAACGCGGAGCAGCGCACAAGAGGGTCAAGTGCCTACGGTATGCAGCACTGTATGCAGCTTTCCGTGCAGAACGCGTGCATACAATTTGGCGGGCAAAAGTTAACGCGGATTAAGTTAACGGGGCGTGCGGTGGGCGAGGCGGTTGAGGATAGCCCTCGCGCGGAACCAAGGCCGCAGGCCGCCGCGCTTCGCTGGGCCGCCCCACGGCACGGCGATTTGGTGAGGCTTGGCGCAGGCTTTGCGGTTTCACGGATTTGGCTGGCATAAAGCGCTGACTCATGACCGCCTGATCGCCGCACCGCGGCCCAACGATGCGCTGGGTTAGGTGTCGGTTGTTGGTGGGAGCGTGTTCGGCTTGGTTGTCATGGTCGGCGGGTTTTCAGGTGGGAAGAAATATTCCCAATATTCGGTCAAGTTCTCAGCGCGTTGTTGAGGGCCAAGCTCATCTCCCGAAACTGTCCAAACAGCAACGCTTACCGAGGCAATCGCTGAACCAAGCAAGGCAAGCTTGCCAAACCACGGCTTCTTTTGCTGCTCCAGATCAGTCTTCAGTGTTGCCAGTTGCTGCTCAAGCAAGGCGACTTTGGCATTCAAGCGACCAATTTCTTGCTTGAGGTCGTTCGCGCTTTCTGCGGAGTGCTGCTTGGTCTGCAAGATGCTGCGGATACGGGTTAGGTTTGCTGGCATCGCCTCGAGCGGCAGCAAGAACTCCGGCGTTTCATTGAGGCCGCTCTCTTGGCGGAAAGCTTCAAAGCCTCCAATCACCGCCTGTGAACTCAGAGACAGGTTGGCCGAAACGCTGCGAGGGTGTTTGAAGAGCTGCTCGACGTTGTTTGGCTCGTGTTCCGGTGCGCGGGCTTCGGTTGCGGCTTGCTCCTTGGCGTAGTCGTCGCGGATTTTCTCGATCAATTCGGCGATGTGCTCGGGGCCTTGCTCCCAGTCTTTATCGTCGATGAGGGCGACGCGGCGTTGGAGCTCCCAGTCAAGCGGTTTGCCGTCGAGGAAGCCTTGATACCATTCGCGCCAGAAGTGCCAGTGGCTGGCTGACGAAAGATAGCCCATAAGGGGGCCGCCTTTGCATTTTTCAAAGTGCGGAATTGTTTGCCCCGCAAGAATGTCTTGTGTCGTGTTTTCAGCAAAGACAGAGTGTTCAGGGTGTTCCACAAGAGAATTCTGAATGAGAGTGATGAGAAGCTGCATCGGTCTTTTGTTGCTGGGTGATACTAGTTTGGTCGAATTTGAGAGAGAGTATGATAGTGCGTCAGCTAGCCCGTAGAAACCTCGTGTAGGGTCTGTTTGGAGCTGCGAGCTTTGTGACTGGAGGAGTAGTGCACCAGTTAGATATCTAGATAGTTCTGCGTGCATAAGCTCTGTGGCTGAAGCCGAGACCTCTGCTACGTTCATCGCACCAATATCAATGTCTGCTCGCGATGTGCTTGCAATCAAGCCAAGAGTGCAAAAGCCACGTAGAAGCGAAAGCACCGCGCGAGGATTGAGCTCAAATTTCACGGATGTGCTCGTTGATATTGTCCCTGTCTGCTTGGATGTAACTGGGACCGCAAGTGGCGGCCTCATCACGGGAGCATCGACTTCGAATGGCATTGAACTATCGCCAGAGCTATTTCGGTATGGTCCAGTTAGTCCGAAGCCCAGAATAAGAAGGTTGAAAATTCCCTTTAAGTTTGCTGTGACCATATTCTTATTGCATTAGCCTAACACTGGCGACGTTGTTTCGCCTAACGTTCTTGACCAACCCCCAAATCCCATACATATCCCGATACATGACAGACCTTAAACACATCCGCAATTTCTCGATCGTGGCGCATATTGACCACGGGAAATCCACGCTTGCTGATCGGCTCATTCAGGAGACGAACACTGTTGCCTCGCGCGACATGAAGGAGCAGATGCTCGACAGCATGGATATCGAGCGGGAACGCGGGATCACCATCAAGGCGAACACCGTGCGCATCGAGTATACGGCGGCGGACGGTGAGGACTATGTGCTCAACCTGATCGACACGCCCGGCCACGTGGACTTTGCTTACGAAGTCTCGCGGAGCATGCGCGCTGTTGAGGGGAGCTTGCTTGTTGTCGACTCCACCCAAGGTGTTGAGGCCCAGACGCTGGCGAACGTCTATCAGGCGATTGAGGCTGATCATGAGATCGTGCCTGTTTTGAACAAGATCGACTTGCCCGCCACCGACTGCGACCGCGTGGCAGAGCAGATCGAGGATGTTATCGGCATCGACGCTTCGGGCGCTATCCGCGTGTCTGCGAAGACGGGCGAGGGCATTAAGGAAACGCTTGAGGCGATTGTCACGCAGCTGCCCGCCCCTGTTGGCGACCGCGATGCGCCCTTGAAGGCGATGCTGGTTGATAGCTGGTATGACGCTTACCTTGGCGTGATCGTCTTGGTGCGGATCATGGACGGCGTTCTGAAGAAGGGTGACACGATCACCATGATGCAGAACGGCTCAAAGCATGGCGTTGACCGGATCGGCGTGTTCCGCCCCGAGATGGCGGTTGTGGACGAGCTTGGGCCAGGCGAGATCGGCTTTTTGACGGCGAGCATCAAGCAGGTGCGCGACACGAAAGTGGGCGACACGATCACGCATGACAAGAAGCCCTGCGCGGCGGCCTTGCCGGGCTTTAAGCCCTCGGTGCCTGTTGTCTTCTGTGGGTTGTTCCCTGTGGACAGTGCCGAGTTTGAAGACCTGCGCGATGCGATCGAGAAGCTGTCTTTGAACGATGCTTCGTTTAGTTCCGAAATGGAAACCTCGGCCGCGCTTGGCTTTGGTTTTCGCTGTGGCTTTCTCGGGCTGTTGCACCTTGAGGTGATCCGTGACCGGATCGAGCGCGAGTATGACATCGAGCTGATCACCACGGCGCCGAGCGTTATTTACCATGTTTACATGAAAGACGGCGAGATGGCGGAGTTGCACAACCCTGCCGACATGCCTGACCTGACGTTTGTTGACCACCTTGAAGAGCCGCGCATCAAGGCGACAATTCTGGTGCCTGACGAGTATCTGGGCGACGTTTTGAAGCTGTGCCAAGACCGCCGCGGTATCCAGATGGAGCTGACCTATGCGGGCACGCGGGCGATGGTTGTGTATGACTTGCCTTTGAATGAAGTTGTGTTTGATTTCTACGATAGGTTGAAGTCGGTGACGAAGGGCTATGCCTCGTTTGACTACCAGATGATGGGCTATCGGCAGGATCACTTGGTGAAAATGTCGATCCTTGTGAACGACGAGCCTGTGGACGCGCTGAGCACGATGGTGCACCGCGACCGCGCCGATATGCGGGGCCGCGCGATGGTTGAGAAGCTCAAAGACCTGATCCCGCGGCACATGTTTAAAATCCCGATTCAGGCTGCGATCGGCGGCAAGGTGATTGCCCGCGAAACGTTGAGCGCCATGCGCAAAGACGTGACGGCGAAGTGCTATGGCGGGGACGCTTCACGCAAACGCAAACTGCTCGACAAGCAGAAAGCCGGTAAGAAGAAAATGCGCCAGTTCGGGAAAGTGGATATCCCTCAGGAAGCGTTCATCAGCGCTCTGAAAATGGACGGCTAAAAGCCGACCATTTCAGCGCGGATGAATGACGGTGGGAGGCAGCGTATTGCATGCCATGCGCATTTTTGCTCGGTGCTGGTGGCGTGATTTCGTTTCAGCGCTGAAGATGGGCGCGGGACTACATCTTGTATAGCTTAACAACTTATAGTAGCAATTCCTTGCTGCATTTAGGAGTGTTTTGAATGTCAAATTATCCACAAATTCACGTTATTGCTAAGTATCAAGAGTTCCTCAAGAAATTGACAGGAGTCGGCAAGCCGGATTCTGTCGATCTGAGCTACGTCAAGAAACTTGGGTTCAAAAGCTCTTACGATGAGAAAATTCTTCCAGCTATTAAATTCATTGGATTGGTCGAAGACAAACGTGGCGGCGCCCCGACGGAGCTTTGGGGAGATCTACGAACGAATATGGGTCAAGCCCTATTTTCAGGTTTGAAATCTGGTTACCGTGACCTTTTCGCGTTCTATCCTGATGCTCATTTGAGAGACGAGGAAGCTCTGGCAAATTTCTTTAGAGGTAATTCTGACGCCGACAGCGAAGGTGTCTCCAGAATGGTTAACGCATTCATCGCGGTAAGAGACCTGTCAGAACCGGATGAAGTATCTGAACAGGAAGCCGTTGAGAATAGTAATTTGCCAAGAAACGATAAATCCCAAGCAAATTCGGATAAGTCGCAGGAAGGGCCAGATGGCAGTGGGGCCATCGTTCACTCCGTCGCCTCAGGGCCGAACGGTAAAGGCACAGTAAATCTGAATATTCAACTCCAACTACCTTCGGATGCTTCAGGTGAGATTTATGACAAGTTTTTTGCTGCAATGAAAAAACATGGCTTGATATGATTGAGGCCGCTGAATGGCGGGCTAGGCTTCTAGCATTTGAAACGGAAGTTTCGAAGTTTCTTGGCGGGGCAGAAGAAGCTGTAGCCTCGCGCGCCTACAACGCCCACGAGGCTCTAAAGAAAGTATCTGCGCTTTCTTTCAACCAAGCCGATTCACTTAAACAAGCCGTTCGATGTGTCGAAGCAGGCCTCAACCAGGCTGCATTCGTTCTGGCATGGACGGCTCTCTCGGATTTGTTGCTTGAGGTCACGGTTGACCAATTGGAAGCTGTCAAGGATGCTCGAGAGAAGTGGAAGTTTACTGACAAAACAAGCCTAGCAGAGGAGCATGGTGACTTTGCAATTACTGAGGCCTTGAAGGCTGCGAAAGTAATAACGAAGTCAGAAATGAAAACGCTTCAAGGCTTGCTCCATCGTCGAAACCAATGCGCTCATCGGTCTGATGTTTTCCCTACAGCAAATGAAGCGTTAGGATACATTGATGAAGCAATACCAAGTGCCGAAGTATTGCTTTCTAGGCTTCATGGATCAACATAATACCAAATTTCTAATTTGGCAGCGCCCGTGTCCGGCGCTACGCGCGTTCGATCCTGAAACTGTCTCCCAGACAGTTTCCAAGTCGAGCCTCACCCACCCCCACGGGGCGGGCGCTTTGCTTCCTGCCCCTCGGTTCGGGCGCGGAGATCACCACATAGCGCGGAATCAAGGCCGTAGGCCGCCGCGCATCGGGTCACATTGCAAATTTTGCAATGTGACTGGGCCGTCCCTTGGCACGGCGATTTGGTTGGGCTTGGTGCTTCGTTTCGAGGTTTTGCAGATTTGGCTGGGATAAAGTGCCAGATCACTGAGGGTTGATCGCCGCACCACGGCCCGTCGGTGCGCGGCTTTCTAACCTGCTTCAAAGATACCGCTTTCTGACCCAGATCAAAGTCACCCTCCCAAAACCACGCTATCCAGCCTCAAACGCGTATAATTTGAGAGGGCATGATATGCTTCGTATGGCGCTTATTTTTCATCTGTTCATTGGCAGCACCCTTGCGGGTGTGGCTGTGGTTGCGGCTTTGGCGAGCGGCTATGACACGCTGAACCCTATCCTGATCGCGGCGCTGATCGGCTTTCTGGTGTCGATCCCCGTGACATATTTCGTCGCCAAGGCGGTTTACGAGAACACCTAGAATATGCCGCGCGTCGGGTGTAAGGCGGGGGAAATGCAAAAAGGATTTGCCTCATGACTTGCCCTGTTTGTTCAGCCGATACGCCGCTGCAAAGCTTCGCTGTTGAGGGCGGCCCTGCGGGGGCGTCTGTTGATATTTGCGCTGTCTGTGCCGAGCAGATCGAAGGCACGCCCGAAGCCAACCACTGGCGCGGGCTGGCTTCGGCGATGTGGTCTGAGGAGCCTGCTGTGCAGGTGCTCGCCGCGCGGATGCTCAAGAAGCTCGCGGGTGAGGGTTGGGCGCAGGACTTGCTTGACCAGCTTTACCTTGATGATGACACGCAGGCCTGGGCTGACAATGTCGCCGCTGAAAGCCAGCACAAAGACAGCAACGGCGTGACGCTGAACGCGGGCGACACTGTTGTGCTGATCAAGGACCTGCCCGTCAAAGGCGGCGGCTTCACCGCCAAGCGCGGCACCGCTGTGCGCGGGATTTCTTTGGTGCAGGAGAACGTTGAGCACATCGAAGGCCGCGTTGAAGGCCAGCGCATTGTTATTCTCACGCAGTATGTGAAGAAAAAGTAGCATTCGCAGGCGCCAGCAGTCACGCCTCAAGGCGCGCTGCCCAGAGGCTTCTTCCGACGCTTTGATATGTCGCCTTTGGAGCAGTTTTTCCGCCAGTTTACGCAAGACTCGCTTATCGAGGCTTCGAAGGGCGCGGAGATGGCGACACAGGACAGAGCCGTTTGGCAGCAGCTGATCGAGCAGGCGCGGGCCATGCATTCGGCGCATGAACAGCTGACAGGGTTTTGCCCTTTCCCCGATGATTTGCGGGAACAGGATGTCGTGCCTTACCGGATTGCGCCGGCTGATCTGCTTGAGGGTGAGAGCGGGCTGTTTGCGTCAGGCTCTGCTGGCCTGAGGGATGCCTTTGTCGCGGCGAGCCCGTTTGCGACGTGGCGCGAGACGTATAAGGACACCGACATTGGCGACGATTTTATGAACCGTTTTGGCTGCTATAGCCTGATCGGTGAAGGCGGCGCGTTTCAAAGTGCGCAGATGTGGGCTTACGTCGTTTATATGCCCGAGGGGCTTCACTACCCCTGGCATCATCACCCTGGAGAAGAGGCCTATGTCGTCCTTGGTGGCGAGGCCGAGTTCTTCCGTCATGGCGAAGAGCCGCAAGTTTTGAGGGAGGGCGGCATTAGCGTGCATGGCTCAAACCAGCCGCATGCGATGACAACAAAGGAGCATCCAGTGATGGCCTATGTTGTCTGGCGCAATGGCTTTGATGTCGGCCCGCAGCTGACAGAAAACCTCTAATTCGCTCAAGACCGACTCGACTCAGGTTGTGAGAATTTGTAAAAGAGAACAAATCATGAACATATAGGTTTGTTAAGAGTCATGCAGCGGCGGATTGTGTCAGTTTGGTTTCCTCGTCTTGCGAGTGATCGCTCGCTTCGGCGGCGGCCCGTTTCTGCGCCGTTTGTGCTCAGTCATCGCGAGAAGAATGCCGAGCGGATTTATTGCCTGAACGAAGCGGCGAGTGCGGCGGGGTTGCATGCGGGAATGGGGCTGGCGGATGCGCGCAGCTATTGCCCTGAGCTTGTGAGCCGCGCCGCTGACGTTGAAGCTGACCGCGCGTTCTTGCACCTGTTGGCGCGCTGGGCGCGGCGTTATTGTCCGTGGGTTGGGCTTGAGGGGGGCGACGGCCTTGTGCTCGACATCAGCGGGGCGGCGCACCTTATGGGCGGCGAGGGCAAGCTGGCCTCTGACATGGCGGGGCGGCTGATGCGGGCGGGGCTGCAGGCGCAGGTCGGCGTGGCGAGCACGCGGGGGGCGGCTTGGGCTTTGGCGCATCATGGCGGCGGGCTTGCGGCGGCGGGTGAAGAGCGGGCGCAGCTGGCGGGCCTGCCTGTGGCGGCGTTGCGCATTGGCGCTGACGTGGCCACCAAGCTTGAGCGGCTGGGGTTGCGCACCGTCGGCGCGCTTTTGGAGCAGCCCCGCGCCAGCCTTGCGCGGCGCTTTGGCAAGGAGCTGATGCTGCGGCTTGATCAGGCCTTGGGTGAGGCTCCCGAGATGGTCTCGCCGCTGAGGGAGCCGCCGCATTTTGCCGTGCGAATGAGCCTGCCCGAGCCGATCGGGTTAGCGGGTGATGTTATGGCGGGCACTGCGCGACTTCTGGAGCGGCTGTGCGACAAGCTCAAGGCGCAGGAAGCGGGCGCGCGCGTGCTGCGGCTGGTTTTGCGGCGCGTCGATATGGGCGCGCAGGAGGTCGAGCTGCGGCTGGCACGGCCGTTGCGCGACAGCGCGCGCATCCTGCCGCTGTTTGAGCGCGGGGTAGGCGACATTGACGCGGGCTACGGCATTGAGCAGCTGCGGCTTGAGGCGGTGCTGGTCGAGCCGTTGCCTGTGCAGCAGCTGGGCCGTGGCGGGCTGGCCAAGGGCGAGGGGCTGGAAGACCTGATGACACGACTGGGCAGCCGGATCGGGCTTGAAAACGTGCGACGCTTTTTGCCCGCTGACAGCCACATTCCCGAGCGCAGTTTTACCGTGGCGGCGGCGGCGTTTAGCGAGCCTGCGCCGCCTTGGGGTGTGGCGCGGCCGCGGCCTGTTCTGCTGTTTCCACCTGAGGTGATTGCGGCAACGGGGCTGCGGGTGCCGACGCACTTTCGCTGGCGGCGGATGGGGCTGTCTGTGCTGCGTGCGGAGGGGCCGGAGCGGATCGCGCCGGAGTGGTGGATGGGCGAGGAGAGCTGGCGCACGGGCCTGCGTGACTACTGGCGCGTGCAGACGCGGCAGGGGCACCGTTTGTGGATATTTTACACGCCGCAAAACCCCGGCTGGTATGCGCAGGGGGTGTTCGCATGAGCACTGGGCTGAACGCCTTGCCGCAGGGCTATGCAGAGCTATGCGTGACGTCGAACTTCACGTTTCTGAAGGGCGCGTCGCACCCTGAGGAGCTTGTCGCGCGGGCGGCGGAGCTGGGCCTTGAGGCTGTGGCGATTGCCGACAAGAACACGCTGGCGGGCGTGGTGCGGGCCTATGCGGCTTTGAAGGAACTCAAGCGTGCGGCGGAGGAAGATTTGCCGCCCTCAAACGAACCCACCCCCCCTCCCTGTTCGTCTTCGGGCGGCAAGGAGCCTGCGCTCCCCAAGCTTATCATCGGGTGCCGCTTGGTGCTGCGCGATAGCCCTGTTGAGTTTGTCGCTTTACCGCAGACGCGTGAAGCCTATGCACGGCTCTCAAGGCTTTTGACGCTGGGCAAACGGCGCGTCGGAAAGGGCGAGTGC
The DNA here is from genome assembly GCA_947497495.1 of uncultured Lentibacter sp. Lineage (GTDB taxonomy): Bacteria > Pseudomonadota > Alphaproteobacteria > Rhodobacterales > Rhodobacteraceae > Lentibacter. Next base: position 330,360 of record CANMGT010000001.1, on the reverse strand, counting down.
AGGCTTGACTTGGCCGATGTGGAAGCGGGCGGCAAAGGCATGATCTTTGTCGCGTTGGTGCAGGGCGCGCCTGACGACAAGACAGTGCAGTGCCACATTGCGCGCATGGTGCGGCGCTTTCCCGGGCAAGTCTTCACCGGTGCGGCGCCGCGCTATGACGGGCGTGATGCGCAGCATTTTGCGCGCTGTGCAGCCGTTGCGCACAGCACAGCCGCGCCGATGGTGGCGGTGGGCGATGTGTTGATGCACCATGCCAAGCGCCGCCAGTTGGCGGATGTGCTGACCTGCCTGCGCGAGCATGTCACCATCGACAATATCGGCACCCGCGCGCTGCCCAATGCTGAGCGCCGCCTCAAGAGCGCGGCGGATATGGCGCGTATGTTTGCCGCGCACCCCGCCGCTGTAAAGCGCAGCCTCGAGATCGCTGCGCGCTGTAGCTTTTGCCTCAGCGAGCTGTCTTACGAATACCCTGACGAGATCGCCGAAGGGGAGGCGCCGCAAGCGCGGCTTGAGCGGCTGGTGCGTGAGGGCCTTGCGTGGCGTTACCCCACGGGGGCGAATGAGCGGGTGCAGGGCTTGGTGCTCAAGGAACTGAGCATGGTCGCGAGCCTTGGCTTTGCGGCGTATTTTCTGACGGTTCACGAGATTGTCCAGTTTGCCAAATCACGCGGCATTCTGTGTCAGGGCCGCGGCTCGGCGGCGAACTCTATCATCTGTTATTTGCTGGGGATCACCGACGTTGGCCCCGAGACGATCACCATGGTGTTCGAGCGGTTTGTTTCCGAGTACCGTGGCGAGCCGCCTGACATTGATGTCGATTTTGAGCACGAGCGGCGCGAGGAGGTGATCCAACATATTTACGCGCGCTATGGCCGCGCGCGGGCGGGGCTTTGCGCGACGGTTATTCACTTTCGCTCGCGCGCCGCGATCCGCGAGGTTGGCAAGGTGATGGGGCTGAGCGAGGATGTCACGGCGGGCCTTGCCGGGCTGATCTGGGGGATGTCTGACAAGGGCGTTGACCCTGAGCGCCTGCGTGAGGTGGGCCTTGATCTGGCCGACAAACGCCTGACGCAGACGATTGCGCTGATCCGCGAGATTGTCGGATTTCCGCGCCATTTGAGCCAGCATGTCGGCGGTTTTATTGTCACCAAGGGGCGGCTTGACGAGCTGTGCCCGATCGAGAATGCGGCGATGGAAGACCGCACTGTTATCGAGTGGGACAAGGACGATATCGACACTTTGGGGATTTTGAAGATCGACATTCTGAGCCTCGGGATGCTGACCTGCATTCGCAAGAGCTTTGATTTGCTGGAAGAGCACGAGGGCCAAAGCCTGAGCATTGCCGAGGTGCCGCAGGCCTGCGCGGGCACCTATGACATGTTGTGTCAGGCTGATGCTGTGGGGGTCTTCCAAGTGGAAAGCCGCGCGCAGATGAACTTTCTGCCGAGGATGAGGCCGCGGCGGTTTTATGATCTTGTGATCGAGGTTGCCATCGTGCGGCCGGGGCCTATTCAGGGCGGCATGGTGCACCCCTATATCAACCGCCGGCAGGGCAAGGAGGCGGTTTCGTTCCCGTCCAAGGCGCTGGAAGAGGTGCTTGGCAAAACGCTTGGCGTGCCGCTGTTTCAGGAGCAGGCGATGCAGATTGCCGTTGTGGCGGCGGGGTTTAGCCCTGAGGAGGCCGACAGGCTGCGCCGCTCGCTCGCCACGTTTCGACGGATGGGAACCATTGGCACGTTTCGCGACAAGTTTGTCGGCGGGATGCTGGAGCGCGGCTATGAACCCGAGTTTGCGCAGGCGTGTTTTGCGCAGGTCGAGGGCTTTGGCGAATATGGCTTTCCCGAGAGCCACGCGGCGGCATTTGCGATGCTGGCTTATGTCTCGGCGTGGCTGAAAAACCACCACCCTGCGGTGTTTGCCTGCGCGCTGCTCAACAGTCAGCCGATGGGGTTTTATGCGCCTGCGCAGATCGTGCGGGATGTGCGCGAGCATCAGGTTGAGGTGCGCCCCGTTTGCGTGAACCAGAGCGTCTGGGACAACGCGCTTGAGCGGCGCTCTGACGGGGCGCTGGCGCTGCGGCTTGGCTTTCGCCAGATCAAGGGGTTTCGCGAGGAGGACGCGGGCTGGATCGTGGGGGCGCGCGGCAATGGCTATCCTGACCCTGAAAGCCTGTGGCTGCGCGCTGGTGTGGTGCCCGTGGTACTTGAGCGTTTGGCGGAGGCAGATGCCTTTCTGAGCCAGGGGCTGAGCCGCCGTGATGCGCTTTGGCAGGTACGAGCGATACGGGCACCGAGGCCCTTGCCACTGTTTGACGACGGCTTTGAGGGTGAGGGGATTCGCGAGGCTGACGCTGTGCTGCCGGCGATGCATCTGGGCGAGGAAGTTGTCGAGGACTATGTCTCGATGCGGCTGTCGCTCAAGGCGCATCCGATGGAGCTTTTGCGGCCCAGGCTTGGTGGGCTGGTGCCCCATGCGGCGCTGCCCGATGCGCCTTTGAGGGTGTCTGTGGCTGGCCTTGTGATCACGCGGCAAAGGCCGGGGACGGCGTCGGGGGTGATTTTCCTGACACTGGAGGATGAGACGGGGGTGAGCAACGTGGTTGTCTGGCCCAAGCTCTATGAGGCGAACCGCCGTGTGGTGATGGGTGGGCGGTTGTTGCGGGTGACGGGGCATGTGCAGCGCGAGGGCATCGTCGTGCACCTGATTGCCGAGCGGATCGAGGATATTTCGTATATGCTGGCCGAGCTTGGCAGCCCGATGGAGGCGGCGATCGGCGAAACCAATGCGACGGGGGATGACGTGCCGCGCAAGGTGAAGCCGGTTGTGAAACCTGTTGCGCGTGCGATGCACCCACGGGATCAGGCCAAGAAGTTGTTTCCGAGCCGTGATTTTCATTAGGAGCGTGCGGAGGCTTTCTTTCAGTTTTGGGCTGAGGAGGGATTGCGCCTTGGCTTCGCCAAGTCGCCCCGCCGGGTGGCGCTGTGTCAGCAAGGCTGACACAGCGCCACCCGGCTATGCCCAACGCAAATGTGGGCATCGAAGATGCACGGTTTGGGGCGGGAGACCTTGAGGCCTCTGGTTGCCTTAGCGGCCGTTGATGCCGATCGAGAAGCTTCTCTGTGCCCCGGCGGGCGGGCGCGGGAAAGGTGCGGCACGGCGGATGAGTTGCAGTGCTGCGCGGTCGAGTTTGGCGGAGCCTGAGCTGCGCACTACAGAAGCTGAGGTGAGGCGACCGTTTGCGGCGATCGTAAAGCGGATCACAGCGCGGCCTTTCACGCCAACAGAGGGGCGCCCCCGCTTGGCGATGTGGCGGTTGATGCGCCCCGGATAATTCGTGACGGCGGCGTTTCCGGCCTTTTTGCGGGGCTTCTTTGCAGCGCTGCTACTTGGCTTGGGTTTGGCAGTGCTGCGCCCCGAGGCTGTTCCTTTTTTGGCAGGTTTCGGCGCGGGTTTGGCGGCCGGTTTGGGGCTCGGTTTTGGCTCTGCTTTCTTGACGGGCTTGGCCGCGACGCGTGGCTTTGGTTTGGCTTTGATCTCAGGCTCAGGCTCAGGCACAGGTTCTGCGGCAACAGCGCTTGCCGGAGCGGGCGTTGCGGCGGGCTTTGCGTTGAGGGGTTTGAGAGGTGCGGGTTGGGCCGCGGATGTTGCTGGCGACGTCACGGTTGCTGTCAGCGCTTTGAGGGGTTCGGGCCGCGTGGCTTCAAGCGTGGGCGGGGCCGTTCCGACAGGCGTTGCGGGCGTTGCCAGAGAGGTGAAGTTAGCCCCGAGCGCTGTCTCTTGCGGTTGGCCTGCGCCTTCCAGCTTTGCCTCTTGAGGCCGCACCAGCGCCAGCACGAGCCCCGCGTGCACCGCGAGGGCCAGAACAAAGGCGCCAGCCGCTGTCAGGCGCGCGCTCATTTGAGGCCTCTCTCAGTGACGATCATCACGCGGCCAGCTCCGGCCTCTTGCAGGCTGCGGGCGACGGCAACCAGCGTGGTTGCGGGCAGCGCGCGATCGGGCACGAGGCGCAGGGTCTCGCGCTCGTTCTCGGGCAGTGTGGCCACATAGGCGGCGGCGCTGGCGAGAGGCTTGCCCTCAAAGCGCAGCGACCCGTCCGCAAGCACGACAAGGGCATTTGGCGGCTCGCGCCCGTCAAGGTCGGCGGTGTTTATGAGCTTCAGGTCAGAGTCTAGCGGCTGGGCAATGGTGCCTACGACGAGAAAGAACACCAGCATGAGAAACACGATGTTGATCAGCGTGATCGTCGGCTCGCGTTGGCTGGCGAGTTTGCGTTTGTGCAAGAGCATCAGCCGCGCCCCCCAAGGACCGTCAGTGAGAGGCCTTTGATCGGGCGCAGGGCGACGAGCAAGTCTGTCAGCCGTTGTGCTGTTGCGCCGCTTTTGAGGCTGACAAGCAGGGGCTGCCGCTCACTTTGGCGCGTGCTGTCGATGGCCTGTGCTAGCGCATCCAGCGTCAGGCTTTGGCCATTGAGGCGCAGGGCCTCTTCGCCGAGTTCCAGGAACAGCGGCGCGGTTTCAGATACGGCGCCAGAGCCCGTGCTGCCTGCGCTGAGTTCGACTTCGGAGAATTTCGAGAAGGTCGAGGAGAGCATGAAGAACAGCAGCAAAAGAAAGATGACATCAATCAGCGATGTCATCGACAGGCGGCGTCTGCGGCGGGCGGATTTAAACATCGCCCTGAGGTGCGGGCTGGGCGGCGGGCTGAGGAGCGGGTTGCGCGGCGATTGGGCCGAGAACTGTCGCGATGGCCTTTTGCGCGGTGATGCGCTCGGCTTCCATGCGGGCCTCAAACCAGCTCAAAACGAGGGCTGTCGGCATGGCGATGGCGAGGCCCACAGCCGTTGTGAGCAGGGCAACCCATATGCCGCCTGCGAGCAGCGAAGGGTCAACCTGCGCGCCTGCGTCTTGCATGGATTGGAAGGCTTCGATCATCCCCAGCACGGTTCCGAACAACCCGAGGAGCGGGGCAAGTTGCGCGACGCTGTCAAGAAACCGCAGGCCGCGCTCTAGGGAGGAAAACCGCGCTTCGGCCTCGGCGACAAGGCGCGTTTCGGCGTTTGGCCCGCCTTTGAAAGCGAGGGCCACAACGGGTGCGAGGTAGCTTGTTGAGGTGCTCAAGGCGGCTGTGGCTTTGTCGGTTTGGCCCGTGTCCCAATGGGCGAGGGCCTGCGTCAGCGCCTTGTGGCGCCCAACACCTGCGCGCGCGAACTGCACCAGTTTGGTGAGCACGACTGCGAGGGTGATTATGGAAACAACCATTAACAGCAGGACGACAGGCCCGCCGAGGTCAGCGACTTTGCGCAGGGCGTCTAGCAGGGGCATCAGCCTATCACCTCGATGGCTGTGCGCGAGCTTGGCGCGAGCGCCTTCTCGCAGCTTGCGGGGGTGTGGCCTTCGCCGTCACAGGCCGCCGCGCCGTTGATGAGCACGCGCGAAATGGCGTCACATTGCGCTCCCGCGATGATAAACTGGCGCACCCGCGGGCGGGCTTTTGGCAGGGCTGCAAAGTCAAGCAATGTGAGTTGGCTGACTTGGCCCTTGGCATCAAATAACACGGCCTCAACGGCGAGTTTTTCGATGTCTGTGTCTTGCCTGTTTTGCACCAGAAAGCTGAGGCGGCAGCCTGCTTCCTCCTGCGTGGCGGCGTTCAGTTCGAGGCTGACGTCGCCTGACACATCGGCGAAAGCCGCGCTGCCTGTGAGCGCAATAGCGCAAGCGAGTGTGAGTCTTGAAGCCAGCATGAAGCGCCCCCTTGGCCAGATGAGTGCCAGACTTGCTACAGAAGCGCCGCTTTTGTCAATCGTCACGGGGAGAGAGGGCAGGCTCTTGCCGAGGGTTTGCAAGGCGGCTAGCGTGGCCAAAAGGAGTGCAACATGAGTGACTATCTTTTCCCGCCGCTTGAGGTTTTCTTGCTGGCCGTTGCAGGCGAGGCGGCAGAGTTTCCTGTGCGGCGTATCTTCTGTGTGGGCCGCAACTATGTGGCGCACGCGCAAGAGATGGGCGGGGAAGTTGACCGTGAGGCGCCTTGGTATTTCACCAAGCAGGCCGCGCATGCTGTGCACTCGGGCGCGGTTTTGCCCTACCCGCCGGGCACGGAAAACTACCACCATGAGATGGAGTTGGCCTTTGCCATCGGCGCGCCTGTGTTTCGCGCCAGTGCCGCGGAGGCGCAGGCGGCGATCTATGCTTACGGCTGCGCGCTCGACATGACGCGGCGGGACCGCCAGCAAGACGGGAAAGACAACCGCAGGCCTTGGTCACTGGGCAAGGACGTGGAAGGCTCGGCTGTGTTTGCAGGGCTTACCAAGGCGGCTGATTTCGGCGCGGTTGGCGGGCAGCGCATTCACCTGCAGGTGAATGGTGAAGCGCGGCAGGGTGCCGTTTTGGCTGACATGGTTTGGAGCTGCGGCGAGATTGTTGAGCACTTGTCGCGTTATTATCATTTGCAGGCTGGTGATATAGTTATGACCGGCACGCCAGCGGGAGTTGGGGCTGTTCTGGCAGGCGACGTTATCGAGGGCGGCATCGACGGGCTTGCGCCTGTTTTGTTGACGCTCACGGATGCGGAGTAAACTAAACTAAACTAAACTAACTCAGAGACTATTGAATTGTGAGTTTGTTGCGCTGCCTTTGGCATCGCCAGAGGGGGCCGGTGGGGCTGGCCGAAGGCCAGCCCCACCGGCCCCCGGAGCGACGTGCGAAGCACGGCGCAAAACCATTCATGCTGCACGGTTTGTAACTGCACGGCTGGTCGCTGTGGCACTTTGGGTACTTAGAGCGAAAAGAAAGGGGCGCGGAGTTGTCTCGCGCGCCCCTTGGGTTCGTTTAGAGGAAAGTTAGGCCAGATCGAAGCGATCGGCGTTCATTACTTTCACCCAAGCCTTCACGAAGTCTGCCTTGAACTTCTCGGCGTTGTCGGCCTGCGCATAGAGCTCCGAGAGCGCGCGCAGTTGTGAGTTGGAGCCGAACACGAGGTCAACCCGTGTGCCTGTCCATTTCACTTTGCCTGACGTGTCGCGGCCTTCGTATACACCTTCACCGGATGGGGCCCATGTGATGCCCATATCGGTGATGTTGGTGAAAAAGTCGTTTGTCAGCTTGCCCGGGGTGGCTGTGAAGACGCCGTGTTCGCCGTTCACCGCGCCAAGGGCGCGCAAACCGCCGACGAGCACTGTCATTTCCGGCGCTGTGAGCGTCAGAAGCTGGGCGCGATCGACGAGCATTTCCTCGGCAGAGAAGGCATATTCCTGCTTTTGGAAATTGCGGAAACCGTCGGCTTCTGGCTCGAGAGGCTCAAAGCTTTCAGCGTCTGTTTGCGCTTCGGTCGCGTCTGTGCGGCCTTGGGCGAATGGCACGTCGAGGCCAGAGGCGGCTTCGATGGCTGCCGAGCCGCCCAGCACGATCAGGTCAGCCAGCGACACGTCGCCATTGAAGCCCGCTTGCACCGCTTCGATCGCCTTCAGGGCTTTCGCGAGTTCGGCGGGCTCGTTTGCTTCCCAGCCGTTTTGCGGGGCAAGGCGGATGCGCGCGCCGTTGGCTCCGCCGCGCATGTCAGAGCCGCGGAACGTGCTGGCCGAAGCCCATGCAGTTTTGACAAGTTCGGCCGTTGTGAGGCCGCAGTCCAGCAGCGCCGCCTTCAGCGTCTTTATGTCTGCGTCTGACAACGTGCTGGTCGAGGCAGGAACCGGATCTTGCCAGACCAGCTCTTCTGATGGCACTTCGCTGCCCAGATAGCGCGCTTTTGGCCCCATGTCGCGGTGCGTGAGTTTGAACCACGCGCGCGCCCATGCATCGGCGAACTCGGCAGGGTTCTCGTGGAAGCGGCGCGAGATCTTCTCGTAGGCTGGATCCATCCGCATAGCCATGTCGGCGGTTGTCATCATCGGGATGACTTTGGCGTCTGAGCCGTCAACTTCGATGGCGTGGTCTTCATCCTTGAGGTCAACAGGGTGCCAGATGTGCGCGCCTGCGGGTGACTTTGTCAGCGCCCATTCGTAGCCAAACAGCAAGTCGAAATAGCCGTTGTCCCATTGGATCGGGTTGGCCGTCCACGGGCCTTCGATGCCCGATGTTGTGGTGTCGATGCCGTTGCCCGACTTGTGGGCGTTGGCCCAGCCGAAGCCCATTTGCTCAAGTTCGCCAGCTTCCGGGTCAGGGCCGACCAAGGCAGGGTCGCCTGCGCCGTGGGCCTTGCCGAAGGTGTGGCCGCCAGCTGTGAGCGCGACGGTTTCCTCGTCGTTCATGGCCATACGTGCGAAAGTTTCGCGGATGTCACGCGCCGAGGCGAGTGGGTCAGGGTTGCCGTCGGGGCCTTCCGGGTTGACGTAGATCAGGCCCATTTGCACAGCGGCGAGCGGGTTTTCGAGGTCGCGCTCACCCGAGTAGCGGCTGTTTTCGCCACCCGAGGCTGCGAGCCATTCGGCTTCGGCGCCCCAGTAGATGTCTTCTTCGGGGGCCCAGATATCTTCGCGGCCACCGGCAAAGCCGAACGTCGGGCCGCCCATGCTTTCAATCGCGACATTGCCTGTCAGCACGAACAGGTCAGCCCAGCTGAGCTTGTTGCCGTATTTCTGTTTGATCGGCCAGAGCAGGCGGCGGGCTTTGTCGAGGTTGCCGTTGTCGGGCCAGCTGTTGAGCGGAGCAAAGCGCTGGTTGCCTGTGCTCGCGCCGCCGCGCCCGTCGGCAGTGCGGTAGGTGCCGGCGGCGTGCCATGCCATGCGGATAAAGAACGGGCCGTAGTGGCCGTAGTCGGCTGGCCACCAGTCCTGGCTGTCGGTCATCAGCGCTGTCAGGTCTTTCTTGACAGCCGCGAGGTCGAGTTTCTTGAACTCCTCGGCGTAGTTGAAGCCTTCTCCCATCGGGTCGGATTTGCGATCGTGCTGGTGAAGAATTTTGAGGTTGAGCTGGTTTGGCCACCAGTCGCGGTTCGAGCGGGTGTTCATGCTGGCGGCGCCGTGCATGACGGGGCATTTGCCTGAGTTTCCGTCCATTTTGTATCTCCCTATAAGATATGGTTTAGCGATTCCTGCGGCGATAGTAGCACTGGTTTGTAATAGGAATAAGTTGCATTTTCTGATTGCTTGCATAATAAATTCTTATGGCAAATTTTACACTTAAACAGCTTCGCTACTTTGAGGCCCTCGCGGCGCAGGGGCATTTTGGCCGCGCGGCTGACCTGTGTAATGTGAGCCAACCCGCTTTGTCGATGCAGATCAAAGAGTTGGAAGAACAGCTTGGCACGCCGCTGTTTGAGCGCTCGGCAAGGCAGGTCCGGCTGACGGGCTTTGGCGAGGTTTTTAGCGGCCATGCGCGGGCCGTATTGCGCGGGGCTGACGAGCTATCAGACATGGCGCGCGTGGCTCAGGAGCGCATCATGGGGCGGCTCAGGCTGGGCGTTATCCCGACGATTGCGCCCTACCTTTTGCCGGCCGTCATCAAGGGGCTGACGGCGCGCTACGAGGGCCTTGATATCCACGTGCGCGAGACGCTCACCTCAAAACTCTTGGCGGACCTGGAGGCAGGCAAGATCGACGCGGCGATCGTGGCTTTGCCAGTGTCGGAGCCTGCATTTACTGAGGTTGCGCTGTTTGACGAGCGCTTCGTTCTGGTGCGCCCGTTTGCGCAGGAGGGCGAGCCTGTTCCAAGTGCCGAGGGCCTGCGGGAGATGCGGCTTCTGCTCTTGGAAGAAGGCCATTGCTTTCGCGATCAGGCGCTGTCGTTTTGCGGGGTGCCGCAGTTGCGCACGCGCGACGGGCTTGATGCGAGCTCGCTTTCGACGCTTGTGCAGATGGTCGGCGCGGGCATTGGCGTGACGCTCATTCCGCAGATGGCGGTTGGCGTTGAAACGCGCTCGGCTGACGTGTCGGTTGCACGTTTTCAAAGCAGCGAGCCGAACCGCACTGTCGGGATGATCTGGCGCAAGAGCAGCCCACTTGCCGAACAGTTTGGCGAGGTTGCCGAAATCGTGCGCGATGTCGCAAACGGGTTGACCGCAGACTAAAAGCCACGTTGGATATAGTTAACAACGCAAGGAGATTTCGATGGCTGACAAGACGATACTCGTGGTGGGCACCTACGACACGAAAAACGCGGAGCTTGAGTATATCGCCGAGCGCATTCGCGCGCAGGGTGGCGGCGTGGTGAGCATGGATGTTAGCGTGCTGGGCGACCCTGCGCAGCCGACGGATTACTCCAAGCACGACGCGGCCGAGGCTGGCGGCAGTAGTATCAAGGCCGCAATCGACAGCGGCGACGAGAACGTCGCGATGCAGATCATGGCGGCAGGGGCGAGCGCGCTGGCGCTTAAGCTTTATCGCGAAGGCGCATTTGATGGCGTGATCATTCTGGGCGGCTCGATGGCGACTGATCTGTCGCTTGATGTCTGCGCCGCGCTGCCTTTGGGGGTGCCGAAGTATGTGGTTTCGACAGTTTCCTTCTCGGCGATGCTGCCGCCAGAGCGGCTCGCGCCTGACATCCAGATGATCTTGTGGGCGGGCGGGCTGTATGGCCTCAATTCGGTGTGCAAGGCGGCGTTGAGCCAAGCCGCGGGCGCTGTTTTGGGAGCCGCGCGGGCCGTGGAAAAGCCGACGTGGCAGAAGCCGCTGATCGGCATGACGAGCTTTGGCAAAACCGTGCTGCGCTATATGGTGGCGCTCAAGCCCGCGCTGGAAGAGCGCGGTTTTGAAGTCGCGGTGTTTCACGCCACGGGCATGGGCGGGCGTGCCTTTGAGGGGCTTGCCGCCGAGGGCGCTTTTGCCGCCGTGATGGACTTTGCGCCGCAGGAAGTGACCAACCATATGCTTGGCTCTAACATCACGGCCGGGGCTGACCGGATGACAAATGCGGGGGCGCAGGGCGTGCCGCAGATTGCCTCGATTGGCTGTTATGATCTGGTTGATTTCGTCGGGTGGCTGCCTTTGCCGCCACGGCTTGAAGGCAAGCAGGTGCACGCGCACAACCGCTTGCTGAGTTCGGCGATGACGACGGCTGACGAGCGGCGCGAATTGGCGGAGTTGATCTGTAATAAGCTTGGCGGTGCCAAGGGGCCTGTCGAGTTTATCCTGCCGCTGCAAGGCGGCAACGAGTGGGACAGGGAAGGCGCGCCGCTGCATGACGCACAAGGGCTGGAGGCGTTTTGCGAGGCGATGCGTGAACATACGCCCGCGAATGTTGCGCTGCACGAGCTGGACGCTCATATCAACGATCAGGCCTTTGCCGACAAGGCTCTCGAGATTTTCGACAACTGGTTGGCAAATGGAACGGTGAAGAGTTGAGCGAACAAGATTTTGCAAGCGCGGCGGCGGTTGACGCAACAGAGATCCCCGTGATCGACATTGCGCCGCTGTTGAGCGGGGGCGATGTCGCCGCAGTTGCCGCGCAAATGCACAAGGCCGCAACGGAGATCGGGTTTTTCTACCTCAAGGGCCACGGCATTGCGCCCGAGCTGATTGAGCAGGCTTTTGCGGTTGGGCGTGGCTTTTTCGAGCAGCCGCAGGCGGCGAAAGAGACCATTGCTGTGAACACGTATCAGCGGGGCTGGATGGCTACGGGGATGTCACGGCTGGCTGGCTCAAAGACGCATGACTTGAAGGAAGTGTTCTTCTGGGGCACCGAGACGGCGGCTGACGATGCTGACCTTCTGGCTGGCAAGCCCATGGTGGCGCAAAACCAGTGGCCAAGTGACGCCTTCCCGCGGTTGCAGGCCGAGTTGACGCCTTACTACGACGCGCTCTGTGCTGTGGCCCGCAAAGTGCTTTCGGCGCTGGCTGTCAGCCTCGAGCAGCCTGCTGATTTCTTTGAGGCAGCCTACGCAAAGCCGCTTGCCCGCGGGCAGTTGGTTTACTATCCTCCTTCGACGGAAGCCGACGAAAACGAGCAGCGTTTTGGCGTGGCGCCGCACACCGACTTTGGCGTGCTGACGTTTTTGCTGCAAGACATGAGCGGCGGTTTGCAGGTGCGCACCAAGGCTGGCAACTGGGTTGAGGCGCCGCCGATCGAGGGCACGCTTGTGTGCAATATCGGCGATTTGCTGCAGCGCTGGAGCAACGACAGGTTTGCCTCAACCGTGCACCGTGTGATCAACCGCACAGACCACGCGCGCTACTCTATTCCGGTGTTCTTTGATCCGCACACAGACACTGTTGTTGACCCGTGTGATCTGGGCGTTGCGCCTTCGGATAGCAAGTATGAGCCTGTGACCGCCGGCGCATATATCATGGGGCGAAACAAGCAGAGCTTTTCACAGTTCAAGGCTTAATGCTCTTCGGCCCAGGGCGGGTTGGCGCCCGCGCGTGACACAACTACTGCGGCGACTTTTCGCCATGCACCAGCGCGGCTTTCAGGGCCTCGCCAGTGCGCGTTTATTGGGTTGGGTCGAGCGATTGAAAGCTCGCATAGGCGGCCTCTGGCGCTTTTGTCCAGTCGGTTGGGTCTTGCTCTGATGATCCGCCATGTGGCTGACGCGTTGCATCAATGCTGCGCCGCTCGATGTTGCGCGTAAGCTCTGCAAAAAGAAACGGGCCGGCCACGTTCGGCACGACGATGCCGATGTCTTTTGTGACCCGCCTGTTCTGGTTTACAGCGTAAAGACTTGGCCGGAAGTCGTAGCGCTCAAGCGCTGCCTCAATCCGTTTACGCGGCGAGCTGCGCAGGCTTAAGGGATCGTTGAAAGACTTCAACACCGTTGGCAGGGAAACGTCGCTTTTGGCTGCGAATTCCTCCCTATTCCTGATCTTGGTCTTGCTCACGCGGCCCTCCGTCTCGCACGTTTGAAGTTGGTTTCCGCGCGATAAATGAGATCTTTAATCTGAAAAATTGAGGGGCCGGATCAAGCGCCGTTTTTCAGCGGATTGAAAAAGCGACGTTCCGTTCTTTTGGTTGTGATCTTGAAGTTCAGACGAATCGTGGTAGCGTTTTGTATGTCGAAACAAAATTCCGCATAGTGGAATTTAGAGGATGAAATGCCAGACCAGATCAAAACAGATCGGCGGTTTGCCACGACGTTGGGGCGCGGCTTGAGCGTTCTGCGCGCCTTTCGCCCGTCCGACGACGGCCTTGGAAACGCAGAGATATCGGCGCGAACGGGCCTGCCGAAGTCAACGGTATCGCGGCTGACGTTCACGCTGCAATCGCTTGGATACCTCAACCATGCGCGGCGCCATGACAAATACCGCCCGGGCCCAGCGCTTCTGGCGCTTGGCAATATGGCCAGCGCGTCGATCTCGTTTGTCGAATTGTCCGCCCCGTTGATGCAGCGTCTCGCAGACGAAACGCGTACGCTGTCGCTGCTGCTGGTGCGCGATCATAGCAAGATGCTGATCGTCAAAACATGGCGGCCGCGCAATGTGGCCTCGCTTTGGCTTGAGGTCGGGCATCGGCTGCCGTTTTACGGCTCGTCATCGGGGCATGCCTTGCTTGGCTCGCTCTCGGCTGAGGGCTTTGATCAAACCGTTGAAGACGCAGACGGCGACCGTGGCCTCACGGCCGAACGCGGGCAAAAGGTGCGCAGAGACGCCCAGAACCAGTTGGTGACGCAGGGCTTTGTGGTGTCTGACCCTGAAGACTATTTCTCACCCAATATCCACGCTGTGGCGGTGCCGTTTCATTCGCGTGATCTGTGCGAACCTGTGATCTTTACTTGCGGGGCGATGCCTGACGGGCTGTCGCTCAAGCGGATGCACGCAGATGTTGGCCCCAAGCTGTGCGCGACGGTGCAAGAGCTTGAACGGCTGATGGGGCAAGGGCCCTCATCGGCGGTGCGGGAGTTATGACGACTTAGAGACAGAGCGCGAGCTACGGGCTTCGCTTTGACACATGCAACAAGACTTGCGCGCTCAGGAGCGCTTTGAATTTTACAGAGAGGAACCCTGTATGGACCTGAAGTACACCCAAGAGCAACTGGCCTTCAAAGACGAGATCGCCACGTTTATGAAAGAGAAACTGCCCAAGCCCATTTCGGATCGTATCCGGCAGGGGCAAGAGCTTGGCAAAGCCGGCTATGAGCAGTGGCACGCCATTCTCAACGAAGCGGGCTACCTTGCAGCCAACTGGCCAAAGGAGTTTGGCGGCGCGGGCTGGGACGCCGTGCAGCGCCATATCTTTGAAGACGAGATGTCAAAAGCCCATGCGCCGCGCATCGTGCCTTTCGGGCTTTCGATGCTGGGGCCGGTTCTGCAGGCGTTTGGCTCCAAGGAGCAGCAAGACTACTACCTGCCGCGCATTCTGAGCGGTGAGGATTGGTGGTGTCAGGGCTATTCCGAGCCTGGTGCTGGCTCTGATCTTGCGGCTGTGCGCACCTCGGCTGTGCGCGAGGGCGATCACTACATCGTCAACGGCCAGAAGACATGGACAACTCTGGGCCAGTTCGCCAACAAGATTTTCTGTCTGGTGCGCACCTCTAAAGAAGGCAAGCTGCAAGAGGGCATTTCCTTCCTGCTGGTTGACATGGAAACACCGGGTATCGAAGTGCGCCCTATCGTTTTGATCGACGGCACTCCTGAGGTGAACGAAGTGTTCTTTGACAACGTTAAAGTACCCGCCGAAAACCTTGTTGGGGAAGAGAACAAGGGTTGGACATATGCGAAATATCTGCTGACGCACGAGCGCACAAACATCGCAGGTGTCGGCGCGTCTACTGCGGCCCTCGAGAACCTCAAGCGCATTGCGCGGCTCGAGCAGGACGGTGGCAAGCCGCTGATCGAGAACCCGCATTTTGCAGCCCGTATCGCGCGTGTCGAGATCGAGCTGATGGCGATGTCGACAACCAACCTGCGGGTGGTGTCGCAAGCCGCTGCCGGGCAAGCGCCGGGGGCAGAAAGCTCGATGCTCAAGATCAAGGGCACTGTTGTGCGCCAGGAGTTGAACGCGCTGACCCGTATGGCCATAGGCCCCTACGCGATGCCATTTGCCAGCGAGGCGATGGAAGAGGGCAGCAACGCCGAGCCTGTTGGCCCGGACTATGCCGCGCCGGTGACTGGGCAGTATTTCAACAACCGCAAGCTGTCGATTTTCGGGGGGTCAAACGAGATCCAACGTTCGATCATCAGCAAAGCAATTCTGCAACTTTAAAGGGGGCGACAGCCATGAATTTTGATCTGACAGACGAACGTCAAATGCTTCAAGACGGCCTGCGCCGCCTGCTGGCTGACAGCTACACGCCGGATGCGCGAAAAGCGATCGAGGCGGGTGACAACGGGTTTTCACCCGACATCTGGAACAGCCTTGCCGAGATGGGCGTTATCGGCGCGCTGTTTGGCGAAGACGATGGCGGCTTTGCTGGCGCGGGCTTTGATGTGGCGCTGGTGTTTGAGGAACTGGGCCGCGTTGGCGCGGTTGATCCGTTGATCGACACAGCCGTTCTGGGCGGTGGCCTTGTGGCCGCGCTGGGCGATGCCCAGCAAAAAGAGCTGGTCGAAGGTGTGATCGGCGGCGGCGTGCAACTTGCCTTTGCCCATGTCGAGCCAACCAGCCGCTATGATTTGTCACGTGTAGACGCGACAGCCGAGAAGGCGGGCGAGGGTTACGAGATCACCGGCCGCAAGGCTGTTGTCGTCAACGCCCCCGCGGCCAACCACTTGTTGGTTACGGCGCGCACTTCGGGCAAGGCGAGTGCTGAAAACGGGATCAGCCTGTTTCTGGTTGCAGCTGATGCGGCGGGGCTGCGCTTGCGCAACTACCCGCTCGTGGGCGGCGGGCAGGCGTCGGAAGTGGTGCTCGATAAAGTGCCAGCAACTCTTGTTGGCCCTGAAGGCGGCGCTTACGAGGCGATCGCTGCGGTTAACGCGCGCGCTGTTCTGGCGATCAGCGCCGAAGCGCTGGGCCTGATGGAGGCTATCAAGGAGCTGACCATCGACTACCTCAAAACCCGCAAGCAGTTTGGTGTGCCGATCGGCAAGTTTCAGGTGCTTCAACACCGCATGTCCGACGTTGCTCTGGAAGTCGAGCAAGCGCGCTCGGCGGTTATCAACCTTGCGGGCCACGTAGATGCGGCGCCTGAGGTGCGCGACGTGCATGTGAGCGCCACGAAAAACCTGATCGGCACGGTGGCCCGTCAGGTTGTCGAGGAAAGCATCCAGATGCACGGCGGTATCGGCATGACCAACGAATACGAGCTTGGCCATTTGGCGAAGCGTCTGACGATGGTTGATCACCGTTTTGGTGACGCTGACCACCACCTCGAGCGCTTCATCGCGCTTGCGGTGGCGTAAGCCTGTGTAAACGAGGGAGGACAACAGCCATGAAGCCGATTGCTTACTATGAAGACCTTGGCGACCGGTTGGTTGTTGTCAACGCCAACGTAACCAAGCGCAACGCGCTGTCGCCTCTGCTTTACGAGGTGATACACGAGGCGCTTGAATTGGCGGGCCGTGAGCCGCGCATCACTTCAGTTGTGTTGCGCGGTGAGGGCGGGTTTTTCTGTGCGGGGGGTGATCTTGGGATCATGTCCGAGCGCAAAGCCGCGAGCCTTTCGGAGCGGCGCGACAAGATTGACGATCTGCACGACGTGACCCGCGCGATCGTGGCTTGCCCCAAGCCCGTTATCGCTGCCGTTGAAGGCGGCGCGGCGGGGGCTGGCGTGTCGATCGCCTTTGCCTGCGACATGATCGTCGCGCAGGACGACGCGTTGTTCACGGTGGCCTATGTGAAGGCAGGCCTTGTGCCGGACGGCGGGCTGACAAGCCTGCTGGCGGCGGGCTTGCCACGGGCCACGCTGATGCGCATGGCCTTGCTTGGCGAGGCGGTGCCAGCAGAGCGGCTCTTCGCACTGGGCGCGGTGTCGCAGCTTGCGCCCAAGGGCGAAGTTCTGGACGCGGTTGACGCTTTGGCGGCCGCTCTGGCCAAGGGGCCTTCGGCGACGCAGGGGGTTATCAAGGGGCTGGTGAGCGCGGCTTATACGACGCCGATGGCTGCGCAGCTTGATGCCGAGCGCGACGCGATGGCCGAGGCCTTTGCCACGCCGGAAGCACAGGAGGGGATCAGCGCCTTCCTTGATAAGCGCGCGCCTGATTTTGCCAGCCTGAGGACAAAGCCATGACCGAGGCAGCCGCGACGCATATTTTTGAGCTCGTAACGCAGCAAGCGCGTTTGTCCCCCGAGGCTGTCGCGGTGATCGACGCTGACGGCAGGCCTCATAGCTATGCTGCGTTTGAGGCGGCTGTGCGGCAGGCGGCCTCACTGCTCAAGTCGCAGGGTGTTGCGCAGAACGACCGTGTGATGCTTGTGGCCGAAAACTGCTTTGCGACGGCTGTTTTTATCTTCGCGGCGAGCGCGGCGGGCGCTTATGCCGTGCCGATCAATGCGCGCATGTCGGAGGGCGAGATCGCCCGCGTTGAGGCCCATGCCACGCCGCGTGCGACAGTTTACACCACGGGCGTTTCGCCGGAAGCTGCGGCCCATGCCAAGGCTGCCAACGCGACCGAGCACGAGACAGACTTTGGCCACTTCGCGATTGCCGTGACGGGCGAGAGCGACCCTGAGTATGTGGCTGTGGGCGAGGCGCAAACAGCGATTATCCTCTACACGACGGGGACAACGGGCGCGCCAAAGGGCGTCATGCTGACCCATGCGAACCTTCTGTTTGCGGGCAAGGTTTCGGCCCGGATGCGCGAGATGAAGTCGGGCGATATCATCTACGGGGTGTTGCCGCTGACGCATGTTTTTGGCCTCGCCTCGATGCTGATGGCCTCGGCGCACGCGGGTGCGACCGTTCAGCTTGAAGCCCGCTTTCAGCCAGCAAAGCTTTATGAGGCGCTGATGAGCGGCGTGACGGTTTTCCCCGCCGTGCCACAGATGCACGCGCTGCTTATGCAATACGCCCGCGAGCAGGGCATCGAGAAGCTTGAGAACTCTGCGCTGCGTTATGTCTCGTCTGGGGCTGCGCCGCTTGATCCGGCTTGGAAGCGCAAGGCCGAGTCCTTCTACGGGCTCGCTTTGCAGAACGGCTATGGCATGACAGAAAGCACTGCGGGCATTTCGGGCACGCGCAACCCGATCGGCACGCCTGACACGAGTGTGGGGACTGTTTTGCCGGACATCGAGGTGAAGCTCGATGGATCGGTGGGCGGAGAAGACGTGAGCATCGGAGAAATTTTGACCAGAGGCCCACATATTATGAAGGGCTACTTTCGCAACCCCGAGGAAACCGCGCGCGCCGTTGACGCGCAGGGTTGGCTGCGCACCGGTGATCTTGGCCAGTTTGACGACAGCGGCAAACTGAACGTCGTGGGCCGCTGTAAAGAGCTGATCATTCGCGGCGGTTTCAACGTTTACCCACCCGAGGTTGAGGCGGCGCTGAACGACCACCCTGATGTGATCCAGTCGGCTGTCATTGGCCGCAGCGTTGCCGGCAATGAAGAGATACTGGCGTTCGTGCAGTGCGTTTCGCCCGAACGTTTTGATGTGCGCGCTCTGACGGAGTTCGCGGGCGCGCGGCTGAGCAGCTATAAGCGGCCCTCGCGTATATTTCCTGTCAGCGCCTTGCCTGCCGCCGCGACAGGCAAGGTTCTGAAGCACAAGTTGCTGGATGTTTTCGCAGAGCTTGTAAACGCGTAAATTTTTGCATGCATCGGTGTGTTGCGCTCTAAGGTGGGGGAACCCGCGTTAGAAGGAGCCTCGCGACATGCGCATTGTTTACAGCGAAGATCACCGCCTGCATTTCCCGTAGGCCGAGCTTTCGGGCGGCGAGTTTGTCACGCCGTTTGAGCGGCCTTCACGAGTTGAGTATATTCTCAACCGGCTGCAAGAGCGCAATCTTACAGACTTGGTTGCGCCGGACGCTGTTGACATGAAGCCGGTACAGGCGCTGCTTGATCCGGGCTATCTGACGTTTCTGGAAAAGGCTTGGGACGAGTGGAAAGCCGCAGGCATGGGGGGGGCGAGATTATCGCCGCGAACGTGCCTGCGCGCGGCATGCACATGGACAGGATCCCCGAGTTTATCGACGGCAAGGTTGGCTATTACTGCCACGCGTCAGAGACGGCTATCACCCAAGGCACTTGGCGCGCGACGCTGTCTTCGGTTGCGAGTGCGCAGACGGCGCAGAGGCATGTGGCGGCCGGGGCTGGCAGCGCTTTTGCCCTGTGCCGTCCGCCGGGCCACCACGCCACCCGCGACCAGTATGGCGGCTATTGCTTTATCAACAACGCCGCCGTGACAGCGCAGATGTTTCGCGACGGGGGCGCCACGCGCGTGGCCATTCTGGACATTGACTTTCACCACGGCAATGGCACGCAGTCGCTGTTTTATGACCGCCCCGATGCGTTGTTTGTCTCGCTGCACGGTGCCCCGCAAGAGACATACCCCTACTACCTCGGCTATGCCGACGAGAGGGGCCGCGGCGCGGGTGAGGGGGCCAACTTTAACTACCCGATGACGGCTGGCACGGGCTACGGCGCTTGGGCCGCTGCCCTTGATGACGCGATTGAAAAGATCAGGGCTTGGGGGGCTGAGGCGCTGGTTGTCGCGCTGGGTGTGGCCGCGTTCAAGGAAGACCCTATCAGCTTTTTCAAACTCGAATGCGACGACTTTACAGATGCAAGCCGCCGCATTGGCAAACTCAAGCTGCCCACGGTGTTCTGCATGGAAGGCGGCTATGCGGTGGAGGCTGTTGGCATCAACACGGTCAACGTTCTGGAAGGCTTCAAAGACGCATGAGCCGGTGGGGTGTTGCGGGGCCGCCTGAGCCGCCCCGCGCCAGCGAACTCGGCAGGTGTCGCGATCTTGGGCGCTGTTTTCATGTCTTCGGGCATGAACTCAGCAGAGCCAGCAACGCCGTTGGCGTAACGCTCGAAGCTTGAGATTATCGCGGCGTTTTTCGGATCGAGGACGAGGTTGATGAACTGCTGGGCTTCGTCAACGTTCTTGGCGTCCGAGAGCAGCGCAACCCAGTCCATAAACAGCGAGTAGCCTTCTTTCGGGTAGCCATAGACAACGTCTGGGTTGTTCACCCGCGCAGCACTTGCCAGCGGGATGCGTAAAGATCGTAGCCGGCTTCGATGAGCCGAAAGCGGCTTATCGAGCGGCAGGACTTCCGGCTCGGGGTAGATGCGCGGGCGAAGGCGACGCGCTGCTGCTGGCTGCCCGAAAGCTGGTGTGGCAAACGCTTCAGATGTGCCCAGAGAGAGCACGCGCTCAACGGCTTTGTTAACCTCTGCGGCGGGTTTTCCCTTTAACTTGAGGTCGAACCCGATGTTCTGGGCGACGCTCAGGTGCGAGAACAGCGCGTAGGCCTGGAACCCGGCGTTGACAGGCCGTTGGTTGGGCGGCGTGTGCGTGGTGTCGCGGCCCGTAAGGTGTATGCTGCCTGACGTGGGGCGTAAAGCCCGCGATGCAACGTAGAAAGGTGATTTTGCCACATCCGGACGGGCCAGCAGCGTGAAAAACGCGCCTTATTCGACGCCGATAGAGAGATCTCCAAGGAACGTTACCGCGCTTGCTCCAGCGCCGTATAACGCCTTTATGCAAGGTAAGCTGTTAACATGTCGGGCTTTCTGCCTGCCCAAGGCGCGGCCTGCTCAAGTTGTGCGCAGAGGGCTATTAATGTGGCATCCTCGCCGAATGCGGCGGCAAGGTGGATGCCCACAGGAAGACCGTCGTCTGTCCAGTGCATGGGCACCGTGGCGGCGGGCTGGCCACTGGCGTTGAAGGCGGCGCAGAACGGCGAATACTCAAACACGCCACCAGGCCCGACGCGGTAGTTTTCAAAGTCTTCGCGCTCGTGGTGAAAGCGGCCAACCTCGGCTGGTGGCTCGGCGAGCGTTGCTGACAGCACGATGTCACAGCCCGTAAACACGGCGGCCATTTCGCGCCCGTAGGCATGAATTTTGTTCACCGCAGCAAGGTATTGCGCGCCGGAAATTTCACGGGCGAAAGCGCGTGCGCCACGGGCGATGCCTTGCACGTCACCTTGTTGCAGATCACGTCCCTTGGCTTTGAGCGTGTTCTCGATCCAAAGCGCGGTGCCGCAGGCGACGATCTTTGTCCAAGCGTGCATCATGCCGTCGTGGTCGGCCTGCGGGAGGCCGGGTGTTACGTCGTGGCCGAGGCTTTCGAGAAGTTTTGCGGTTTTATCGACGGCTTCTTTGCAGGCGGGGTCAATCGGCGCTCCTGTGAATGTCGTGTCGCAGACTTTCACACGCAGCGGGCGTGGCGGGTGCTTGATGGCGTCAGAAAAGCTGGTTTCCATCGCGGGAGCGACGTAGGGCGCGCCGAGATCGGAGCCCGCGCAGGCGTCCATCATCGTGGCGTTGTCACGCACCGAATGTGACAGGAAACCGTCGCAGGCCATGCCCGCCCAGCCCTCGCCAGAGGCGGGCCCGTCAGGGAAGCGTGCACGCGTTGCCTTAAAGCCGAACAGCCCGCAGCTTGAGGCCGGAATGCGCACCGAGCCGCCGCCGTCCGAGCCATGCGCCATCGACACGATGCCCGCTGCCACTGCCGCGCCAGAGCCGCCGGAAGAGCCGCCGGAGGTGCGCGAAACATCCCAAGGGTTGCGCGTTGGGCCGCCGTAAACCGAGGCCTCTGTCACTGGCCCGACGCCGCCTTCGGGCGAGGTTGTGCGCCCGAAGGTGACAACGCCTGTGGCCCGAATGCGCTCGTAAATCGCGCTGTCGTAGGCGTAGCGCGTGTCGCGCAAAAGGTTTGAGCCGTTGTGCGCGGGAAAGTCCTTCGCCTCGGCGCCCAAGTCTTTGATCAGGAAGGGCACGCCCCTGAAAGGCCCGTTCGGTAGGCCCGCCTTGATGGCCTTGCGCGCGGTGTCTTCTTGCAGGTTGACGACAGCGTTGAGCTTGGGGTTGAGGGCTGCGACACGTGCGAGAGCCTCATCAAGCAACTCGTCCGGCGAGGCCGCGCCTGTAGCGACCTGTTGCGCGAAATATGTGGCATCAAGGTGTGTTTGAGAACTCATCTGACAGCTCCTCATTGAGCGATTCACGGCTTTAAAAGCCTGCGCCTGAAAGCTTATCAGGATAAATTCTTCCTGCTAGGGATTTGTTTTTGACCGGTCATCATGCCGGCTAAAGTGCGCCGTCCCGTCAGGCCACTTTGGCAAAATAGGCGCCGACCCGCTTGAGGCCCTCTTCAAGGATCTCCGGCGTGTTTGCGTAACCGATGCGAAGGTAGCCTTCCATATTGAGCGCCGACCCGGGCGTGAACATGACGCCGGTTTCTTTGAGCAAATCAACGCACAACTCGCGGGAGCTCATGGGCAAGTCGTATTTCAACAGCGCCGTCGTGCCTGACTTGGGTTTGACCCAAGTGATCAGCGGCTGGCTATCTACCCAGCTTTCGAGAACCGCAAGGTTGCCACGAGTGATCTGCTGGCTGCGCGCCAGCACCTTGTCGGCGTGTTCCAGCGCGAGGGCGGCGAAGTGATCGTCGATCATTCCGACAGAGATGGTGTCATAGTCACGGTGGATCGCGACGGCTTCCAGCACCTCCTGCGGGCCTGCTATCCAGCCAAGCCTCAGCCCAGCCAGCGCGAAGGCCTTTGACATGCTGGCGGTGCTGATGCCCTTCTCGTAGATGTCGGCGATGGAGGCGGTCATGCCGCCGCCTTCCTGATCGGTGCCGCGGTAGACCTCGTCGCAGAGAATGTAGGCGTCAGCTTCGCGGGCTATGTCGGCGATCTCTTCCAACATCGCTCGGCTCATCAGCGCGCCTGTCGGGTTGTTCGGATTGTTGATCGCGATCAGCTTGGTGTCGGGCGTGACGAGGGCACGCAGGGCGTTCAAGTCGGGCAAGAAGCCGTTGTCTTCATGCAGCTTGAGTTGGTGAACATCAGCACCGATGCTGGCAGGTATTGAATAGTGCTGCTGGTAGGTTGGCACCACGGCAACAACGCAATCACCCGCAGACACCAGTGTTTTGTGCACCAGCATGTTGGCGCCGATCGTGCCGTGGGTGACGACGACGTTCTCAAGTTTTTGACGCTCATACAAAGCGCAGATCGCGGTGCGCAGACGTGTCGAGCCTTCGATCGCGCCGTAAGTCATCTTCATCGGCAGCAATTCGGAGAGGTCAACGTCGTTCTTGCCCGCTAGTGCGAGAAGCTGGGCGATTGTCAGGCTCTCAACGCAGGTTTCCGCGAGGTTCAGCGCGCATTTTGTCTCCCACTCATTCATCCAGATTTCAACGCCGAAGGGCTCGATGTGCATGGCTGTTTTCCTCTGGGTGAATGGCGGTAGGGCTTTTGTAGCCTAGTCTTTGAAGACAGCCAAGCCGAGCCATTCGGCGATCAGCGCGGGAGTTTCCTCGCCTTCTATCTCGATGGTGAGAACGTTGGTGCGCAGCAAGTCTGTCGCGTTGCGGGCCTTGACGGCGTGCAACGTGAAGCGCCCGCGCAAGCGCGAGCCCGCGCGCACGGGCATTAGAAAGCGCAACTTGTTCATGCCGTAGTTGATGCCCATTGTCTGGCCCGGCAGCATGGCGAAACAGTCGTAGGCAAAGCGGCTGGCGAGCGAGAGCGTCAGGAAGCCATGGGCGATGGTGCCGCCAAAGGGCGTCTCGGCGGCAGCGCGCTCAGGGTCGATGTGGATCCACTGCTCGTCATGGGTTGTTTTGGCGAAGTCGTCGATCATCGCCTGATCAACGGTGATCCAGTTTGAAACGCCGACTTCGGTGCCGATCAGGGCTTCGGAATTTTTAAGGGCTGTTTGAAGAGATGACATGGGTTGGCTCCTTATGAAGGGTCTGCGGCTACGCGCACGAGGCGCTTGCCTTTGTTGTCGCCTGCAAGCAGGCCGATGAGCGCTTGGGGGGCGTTCTCAAGCCCTTCGACAATATCCTCAGTGACTTTGACTTGGCCGGTGGACACCCAGTGCTGCATCGCGCGGATGCATTTGGCGTCGTTGTGTGCAAAGTCCATCACGATGAAGCCCTCCATCTTGAGGCGTTTGACGACGACAATGCCGGGAAGGTTGCGCGGGCCTGTCGGGCTTTCCGTGTCGTATTGGCTGATCGCGCCACAGCAAACAACTCGGCCTTTTTCGTTCATGAAGTTGAGCGAACTTTCGAGAATTTTGCCGCCGACGTTATCAAAGTAGACGTCAACGCCCGTGGGGCAGGCGGCCTTGAGCGCTTTGGAGAGGCCAGCTTCGCGATAGTCGATGCAGGCGTCAAAGCCGAGTTCGTCTTGCACCCATTTGCACTTTTGTGCTCCGCCCGCGATGCCGACAACACGGCAGCCAAGCGCCTTGGCGATCTGCCCGACATAGCCGCCAACCGAGCCAGCCGCAGCCGAGACAAGCACGGTTTCGCCTGCCATCGGTTTGCCGACAGATATAAGCCCGTGAAAAGCCGTTTTGCCAGCGATGCCATAGACAGACATGAGGTGCGAGAGCTTGTCGACTTTGGGCATTTTTTGCACCTTGTGGGCCTTGGCGACGATGTAGTCAGACCACGTGGCCTCGGCGGCGACGATGTCGCCAACCGCAAGCTGCGGACTGTTGGACTGGACAACTTCGCAGAGTGCGTAGGTTGGCATGGCGTCGCCCGCCTGCACGGCGGCGCGGTAGGTTGCGCCCTTCATCCATGAGCGGTTGGCGGCGTCGATCGACATCAGGATCACCCGCAGCAACACTTCGCCTTCGCCTGCTTCGGGCATTGCAGCTTCTGTCAGTTTGAAGTGCTCGGGCTTGAGCGCATCTGTTGGAAGTTCGGCGACTGTGATCTGGCGGTTTTGCATGAGATGTGTCCTATTGCAGTGAAACGAGGAGAGATTTGAGATGAACGAAGCGCGACAACACAGGTTTCAGCCCCCTAAGGGCGCGGCTGATTTGCTGCTGATCCGGCATGGCGAAACGCAGGCTGCGGTGCGCGGCCAGAACTTCCCGATGGTGGAAGGGCAGGGCGACCCTGCGTTGCACCCTGACGGGGAAGTGCAGGCTGTGGCGGTGGGCGAGCGTCTGCGCGGCGAGGATATCAGCGCGATCTACGTGACCACGATGCGGCGCACGCATCAGACAGCGGCGCCCCTTGCGGGCCACCTGAACCTTGAGCCGAGTGTGGAGCGCGACTTGCGCGAGATTTTTCTGGGCGACTGGGACGGGGGCGAGTATCGCTTTCGCGCGGCGGAGAATGATCCGGCCATCCAGCGCGCCAAAGAACGGCAGGAGTGGGGCGAAATTCCGGGGGCCGAAACCACAGCCGCGTTTCAGGCGCGGGTGCGGGCTGGCTTGCTGCGGATCGCTTCCGCGCACCCTGACGAGCTTGTTGCCGTCGTTGTGCATGGCGGCGTGATCGCGGCGGCTTTGGCCCTTGCCACGAACACGCCCGCCTTCACCTTTATTGGTGCCGAGAACGGCTCGATAAGCCGCCTTGTGGTGCGCGGCGAGCAGATGATCCTGCGCGGGTTTAACGACGTTTCGCACCTGCGCGGCTAGTCTATCGTGACGACAACTTTGCCCAAGACTTTGCGGTCTTGTAGCAGTTGCAGGGCGTCTCCGGCTTTGGCCAGCGGATAACTTGCCGAGATGCGTGGTCTGACCTTGCCTTCGCCGTAGAGGCGGAAGAGATCCCCCATGTTCTCGGCGTGGTTTTTCGGCTCGCGCACGGTATGTGCCCCCCAGAAAACCCCGACGATCTGACAGCCTTTGAGCAGTGTCAGATTGAGCGGGATTTTGGGAATGCCAGCGGGGAAGCCAACCACAAGGTAGCGGCCTTTCCAAGCCAGCGCACGCACGGCAGGCTCAGCGTAGTCGCCGCCGACCGCGTCGTAGACAACGTCAACACCGTCGCCGCCCGCGAGGGCCTTGATCTGCGCGGAGAAGTTTTTCTGCGCCGTGCGGTCTGACATGTCGCGCGCGTAGATCAGCGTTTCGTCTGCGCCAAGGTCGCGGCAGAACTGCGCTTTTTCTTCTGAGGAAACAGCCGCGATCACACGCGCACCAGCAGCTTTGCCAAGCTCGATCGCAGCCGCGCCGACGCCGCCCGCCGCCCCGAGGATAAGCAGCGATTCGCCTTGCTGAAGCGTCGCGCGGTCTTTCAGCGCGTGGTGTGACGTTCCGTAAGTCAGCACAAAGCAGGCGGCCTCGTCATAGGGCATGTTGTCGGGGATTTTGATGATGCGCGCGGCGTCGGCGGCGACGTGCGAAGCGAAGCCGCCAAAGCCCGTCATGCCCAGCACCCTATCGCCCACGGCAAAGCCTGTAACGCCTTCACCAAGGGCCGCAACCTCACCGGCGATCTCGCCTCCGGGAGCAAACGGGCGTGGCGGCTTGACTTGGTAGAGATCCCGAATGATCAGCGTATCGGGGAAGTTTACACCTGCCGCATGCACTTTGATCAAGACCTGGTTCTTGCCGGGCTCCGGCGTTGGCATTTCTTCCAGAACCAAAGTCTCTGGGCCGCCGGCCTCGTGGCTTAGCATGGCTTTCATTTTCGTCTCCCCGTTTGAACTGAGTTGGAAAGAGAGACGTGGCGTCGCATCTTGTCAATCGCAATTCGGTTCGCCATTCTGCACAGCGGAATGGATGTCCGCAATTTGACGTGACGTCTCCAAGGGAGGAATGTGAGAATGACAGCGAACACTCTAGATGCGTTCCGCGCCGAGCTGCGCGCCTGGCTGGAAGAGAACTGCCCAGAAGAAATGCGCGACGGGCTGATGGCCGAAGAGGGCATCTGCTGGGGCGGTAAAGACTGGGTTTTTACCTCTGAGGCGCAGAAACTCTGGCTGGAGCGCTGTGCGGCCAAGGGCTATACCGTGCCGACATGGCCTGTTGAGTATGGTGGGGCTGGCCTCAATCGCGAGCAGGAGAAAATCTTCTTTGAGGAACGCGCGCGGATCAACGCACGCTCGCCTTTGGAAAGCTTCGGCATCTGGATGCTGGGGCCGGCGCTTTTGCATTTCGGCACGCACGAACAGAAGTTGCATTACCTCCCGCCTGTGGCGCGCGGCGAAGTGCGCTGGTGTCAGGGCTACTCCGAGCCGGGCGCGGGCTCTGACCTTGCGAATGTGCAGACGCACGGTGAGGACAAAGGCGACCATTGGCTGGTGAACGGCCAGAAGATCTGGACATCTTACGCCGATAAGGCCGACTGGATTTTTGCACTGGTGCGCACCGACCGCGACGCGCCAAAGCACAAGGGCATTTCGTTTTTGCTTTGTGACATGGATCAGGCCGGCGTCGAGACGCGCCCTATCAAGATGATCAGTGGCATCTCGCCGTTCTGCGAGACATTCTTCACCGATGCGGTGATTCCGAAAGAGCAGATCGTCGGCGAAGAGAACAAGGGGTGGGATGTTGCGAAGTACCTGCTGACGCATGAGCGCGAGATGATCTCGGGCGGCGGCGCTGGGCTGTCGGGCGGGGGCCGTGCCCTTGGCGCCGTGCTGGCCGACACGATGGATGTGCTGGATGCGAACACCCGCGCCGATGCGATGCGCTGCGAGGTTGACGCGCTGGCGATTGGCCTCACACTGGAGCGTTATAAGGACCAGGCCGAAGCGGGGCAGGGCGCTGGCGATGCCTCGGCGATGCTCAAGTATATGGGCACCGAGCTGAACAAGCAGCGCCACGAGCTGATGATGAATGCAGGTGGCTCGGACGCGCTTGAGTGGGACGGCCCGCTTGGCAACCGCGCGGGCGACTGGCTGCGCACGAAGGCAAATTCGATTGAAGGCGGCACGAGCGAGGTGATGCTTTCTATCGTGTCGCGGCGTGTTCTTGGGCTTCCGGGGTAAGAAATATGGCAAAACTAGTTATGACAGAGGAAGAGACGATGCTGGCCGATATGGCACGCGGGTTTCTGGACGGGGCGGCCCCTGTGACCAAACTGCGCGAGTTGCGCGATGCAGGCCAAACGCACGACGCGGCTCTATGGAAAGAGATGGCCGATATGGGCTGGGCTGGCGTGCTTGTACCGGAAGAGGCGGGCGGCTCGGACATGGGCTTTGCGGCGGCGAATGTGATCGCGCAGGAGATGGGCAAAACGCTGGCGGTTTCGCCGTTTCTGTCGAGCGCGGTTATTGCTGCGACGGCTCTGCGGCAGATGTCTGATGCGCGTGCCATGGTGGCGCTGGGCAAGATCGCTTCGGGCGAGGCGACCTATGCTTTGGCGGTTGATGAAGGCGTAAAGTTTGACCCTGATGCAACGCAGATGGAGGCCAAGGCTGACGGGAACGGCTTCCGGCTGTCGGGCAAGAAGCAGTTTGTTGTGGATGGCGCTTTGGCGGATCGCCTGCTTGTTCTGGCGCGCACCGCTGAGGGGCTGACGCTGTTTGATATTCCGGCTGATCGCGCAGGTATCACACGCGAGGCGTCAAACATGATCGATGCGCGCGATGCAGCGCGGATCACGTTTGAGAATGTCGAGGCGACGGGTGAAGATGTGCTCGGGGCTGTTGACAGTGCGATGGAGGTTTTGAAGCCCGCGTTGGCAGCGGGCCAAGCGGCTTTGGCGGCCGAGATGACGGGGCTTGCTGCGGGGGCGTTTGACATGACTGTCGGCTACCTCAAAGAGCGCAAGCAGTTTGGCGTCGAGATTGGCCGCTTTCAGGCATTACAACACCGCGCGGCACATTTGTGGTGCGAGATCGAGGTGACGGCGAGCGCCATTCTCAATGCGGGCCGGATGCTTGACGAAGAGCCCGACAACGCCGAGATGGCCGTTTCGCTGGCCAAGGCACGGGCCACGAATACGGCTATTCTGGCTGTGCAGGAAGGCGTGCAGATGCATGGCGGTATCGGTATGACCGACGCTTTTGACATGGGCTTTTACATGAAACGTGCGCGCGTTTCGGCGGAGTGGCTGGGCGACTACAGCTACCACGCCGAAAAAGTCGCTGCAGCACGCGGTTTTTGAGGGAGGGGATCTGATGGATATTCAAACGCTATTTGGCTTGGACGGCAAAGTTGCGCTTGTCACAGGCGGGGCGACGGGCATCGGGCGCATGGCGGCTGAAGCCTTGGTGCGCGCGGGTGCGACAGTGCTTTTAGCGAGCCGCAAAGGAGAAGCCTGCGAAGCGGTTGCCAAGGAGCTGAACGCGCTGGGCGCAAGCGGCAAGGCTATCGGCTTTGCGGGCGACGTGGGCACAGAGGCAGGCGTTGATGCGCTTGTGGCCTCCGTGAAGGAGCGCACCGACAAGCTCGACATTCTGATGAACAACGCAGGCATCACGTGGGGCGCGCCTTTGGGGCAGTTCCCGTTTGCGGCTTGGAGCAAGGTGATGGACGTCAACGTGGCGGGGCTGTTTGACCTCACGCAGAAGCTGCTGCCGATGCTCAAGGCGTCGGGCACGGTTGACAACCCCGCGCGCGTTGTGAACGTGGGCTCGGTCATGGGCGAACGCGAGATGGGTGACGGAGCGTATAGCTACTCGGCCTCCAAAGCGGCTGTTATTCACCTCAGTAAGATCATGGCCAAGGAGCTGGCCGGAGAAGCTATTACCGTTAACTCGTTGGCCCCCGGGCCATTCGTGTCGCGCATGACAGCGTTTGCAACGCACGACGAAGGCATGCGCAGCAAAGTCGGCGACGACGTGCCGCTCAAGCGCGTGGGCCGCGACGAAGACATTGCAGGCTGCATGCTGTTCCTTTGCGGGCGTGGCGGAGCCTATGTCACAGGGGCTGTTATCCCGGTTTCCGGCGGCATCAATGTGATGTCAGGGCCAAACATTTTTGAACAGGCGTTACACTGATGGGCGATATACGATTTGATGGACGGGTGGCGATTGTCACCGGAGCGGGCGTTGGCCTTGGGCGTTCCCACGCGCTTGGTTTAGCTGCGCGCGGAGCCCGCGTTGTTGTCAACGACTTGGGCGTGTCGCGGGACGGCACAGGCGCATCTTCGGAAGCTGCATTGTCGGTTGTCGAAGAGATCAAAGCCATGGGCGGCGAAGCGATCAGCCACGGTGCCGACGTGTCTGATGAGGAAGCTGTCAAAGACATGATCGCTCAGGCGATGGACGCATGGGGGCGCATTGATATCTGCGTCAACAATGCGGGCATCCTGATGGACAAGACCTTCTCGAAAATGGAAATGTCGGCGTTTCGCAAAGTTGTTGACGTACACCTGATAGGCTCGGCCAATGTGGCGCATGCCTGCTGGCCGATGATGCGCGAACAACAATACGGGCGGGTTGTTTTTACTTCGTCAGCCTCGGGGCTTTACGGCAACTTCGGCCAGTCAAACTACGGCGCGGCGAAAGCGGCGATGATGGGGCTGATGAACGTGCTGCACCTAGAAGGCGCGCGCGACAACATTCGCGTCAACACGCTGGCGCCAACAGCGGCCACGCGGATGACGGAAGAGCTTTTGCCGCCGGAAGCGGCCACGCTTCTCGCCCCGGAGACGATCACCCCTGGCTTGCTCTACCTTGTCAGCGAAGACGCGCCAAGCCGCGTTATTCTGGGTGCGGGCGCGGGCAGCTTTGCCCAGACACGTGTCTATGAAACCAAGGGCATTACGCTGCTCGACGCGGACAACACGCCAGAAGCTGTTGCTGCACGCTTCTCAGAGATCAGCGATCCCAAAGGCCAGGCCGAGCTGGACGATGCCTTTAGCCAGACCAAGAAATATGCCCTCAACGCAGCGCAGGCCCGTGGCCTGAAGCTGGGTTGGTAACTCACAAAACCTAGGAGAATATCATGCGTGACGCAGTCATCGTTTCAACAGCCCGCACCCCGATCGGCAAGGCCTATCGCGGCGCTTTCAACAACACCACACCACAGGAGCTGGCAGCGCATGCTATCAAACATGCTGTCGAACGTGCGGGAGTTGACCCGGCCCAAATTCAAGACGTGCTGCTTGGCGCGGCTTTGCAGCAGGGCCACTCGGGCGGCAACATTGCCCGCCAAGCGGCTATTCGCGCAGGCCTGCCTGTAAGTGTTGCGGGCATGTCTATGGACCGCCAGTGCGCCTCAGGCATGATGGCGATTGCGACAGCGGCCAAGCAGGTTATCACCGACGGTATGGACGTTGTTGTCGGCGGCGGTGTCGAAAGCATTTCGATGGTTCAAACGCCTGAGATGCGCGTCAAGGCTGATCCGTGGTTGAAAGAAAACAAGCCAGAGATTTACATGTCGATGCTGGAAACGGCCGAGACAGTTGCCGAGCGTTACAACGTCAGCCGTGAGCGCCAAGACGAGTATGGCGCGCGCAGCCAAGACCGGACAGCCATAGCGCAGGACGCTGGCAAGTTTGACGACGAGATCGTGCCGCTGACCTCGACGATGCTGGTGCAAGACCGCGAGACAAAAGAAATCAGCGAACACGAAGTGACGCTCGCCAAGGACGAGGGCAACCGCCCGGGCACGTCGGCCGAGAATCTTGCTGGCCTTAAGCCTGTCCATAAGGACGGCATCCACATCAAGGAAGGCAAGTTCATCACGGCCGGCAACGCGTCGCAACTTAGCGACGGCGCATCAGCCAGTGTTGTGATGGAAGCCAAAGCCGCCGAAAAGGCTGGCCTTCAGCCGCTTGGCCGTTACGTCGGCGTTATGGCCGCGGGCTGTGAGCCGGACGAGATGGGCATTGGCCCGATCTACGCTGTGCCAGCGCTGCTTAAGGCGCACGGTTTGACGATAGATGACATCGGCCTTTGGGAGCTGAACGAGGCTTTCGCCGTGCAGGTTATCCAGTCGCGCGATGTGCTGGGCATTCCGGATGAGTTGCTCAACGTCAACGGCGGCGCGATCTCGATCGGCCACCCTTATGGCATGTCGGGCGCACGCATGGTCGGCCACGCGCTGATCGAGGGCAAACGCCGTGGCGCGAAGTATGTTGTCTGCACGATGTGTGTGGGTGGCGGCATGGGCGCTGCCGGACTTTTCGAAGTTCTGTAAACCTTGCGTTTTGCAAACAAGCGGGGCGGTTTCAGCCGCCCCCTTTCCGTCAATTTAGGAGGGCTTATGCCTCGCAATGATTCACACCTGCCGAAGGCTCTACAAGGCCTGCGTATCCCGCTGATTGCTTCACCGTTGTTCATTATCTCGGTGCCAAAACTGGTCATCGCGCAGTGCAAGGCGGGTATCGTCGGCTCGTTTCCGGCGCTCAATGCGCGCGAAGGCGAGGGCGAGCACCCGCTGCTTGACACATGGCTGACCGAGATCAAGGAAGAGCTTGACCGCCACAACCAAGCTAACCCCGACACGCCAGCCGCACCCTATGCTGTGAACCAGATTGTGCACCGTTCGAACGGGCGGCTTGAGCGTGACTTGGAGATTTGTGTGAAACACGAAGTTCCGATCTGGATCACCTCGCTTGGGGCGCGGGTTGAAGTCAACGAAGCCGCACATTCCTGCGGGGGCATTGTCCTGCACGACATCATCAACAACCGCTTTGCGCGCAAGGCAGTTGAGAAGGGTGCTGACGGGCTTATCGCCGTGGCGGCGGGGGCGGGCGGCCACGCTGGCCAACAGTCCCCCTTTGCATTGATGGCAGAAATCCGCGAGTGGTTTGACGGGCCTGTGGCGCTGTCAGGCTCTATCGCAACCGGCGAAGCGCTGCTTGCGGCGCGCGCACTGGGCGCTGACTTTGGCTACACGGGCTCGCCGTTCATTGCTACGGATGAGGCCAATGCAGACCAAGCTTACAAAGACATGATCGTCGACAGCGGCGCGGAAGACATCGTGTATTCTTCGCTGTTCACTGGGGTTTGGGGCAACTACCTGAAAGGCTCGGTCGAGGCTGCGGGGATGGACCCTGACAACCTGCCGCAAGCCGACGCAAGCTCGATGAACTTTGGCCAAGACCGTGAAAAGCCCAAGGCTTGGAAGACGATCTGGGGCTCGGGGCAGGGCATCGGTGCGGTCAAGTCTGTCGGACCGGCTGGCAAGATCGTTGAGCGGATGGCGAGTGAATATGCTGTTGCCGGCAAAAAACTGGCGGCCGAATTTGGCTGAGCTGCTGGTCATACGCCACGGCCAGGCGTCGTTTGGGCAAGACAACTACGATGTCTTGTCAGACCTCGGGCACAGGCAGGCTGAAGCAGTCGGCGCGCTCCTGCGCGAAACTGGTTGGGTGCCTGACCGCTTGGTCACGGGGACGCTGACGCGCCAGAAAGACACGCTGTCTTCGATGGGGTTTACGCAAGCTCCCGAGGAGCACAGCGGGCTCAACGAATACGACTTTCACGACTTGCTGACGGCGCGGTTCAACGGTGAAGTTCCCGACTTGGTCAATTCTGACCGCAAGACGCATTTTCGCGCCCTTCGCGAGACAGTGTTCGAGTGGCAGGACGCGGCCTTTGCGGGTGCGAGCGAAACCTATGCCGAGTTTGCGGCGCGGGTTGAGGCTGCGCGCGCATTTGCCTGTGACACAGACGCGAAACGCGTGCTGGTTGTCTCGTCGGGCGGGGTTATCGGACAGATGACAGCGACAGCCTTGGGCGCGCCCGAGCGCCAGATGATGACGCTGAATTTACAAGTCAAAAACACGTCAATGACGCGTTTCATGTTTTCCGGCGCGTCGTTTTCATTGCATGAATTCAACGCAACACCGCATTTTATGCGCCCTGAGGGCGCAGATCTGCTAAGCTACAGTTAAGGGGATCAGATGAGCGCTGATACACAAACACTCGACGAGGCAGCGGTTGCCGCTTACCTCAAAGACAACCTTCCCGGCTTTGAGGGGCCGATGGAGGTGAGCAAGTTTCAAACGGGGCAGTCAAACCCGACGTTCCGGCTGAAAACACCTGCGCACAGCTATGTTTTGCGGCGCAAGCCTCCAGGGGTTTTGCTCAAGTCGGCCCATGCGGTTGACCGCGAGTTTCGCGTTCAGAAAGCGCTTGAGAACACCGATGTGCCTGTCAGCAAGATGCACCTGTTGTGTGAAGATGACGCTGTTATCGGTTCGATGTTTTACATCATGGATTTCGTGCCCGGCCGCAACTTCAATGAGCCTGCGATGCCGGATCTTACGCCTGCCGAGCGCACAGGGGTAATCGACGATATGAACCGTGTGTTGGCGGCGCTTCATGAGGTTGACATCAACGCTGTCGGTCTCAGCGATTATGGACCCGAAGGCAACTACTTCGAAAGACAGGTTGGGCGCTGGTCAAAGCAATACCGCGCCTCGGAGACGCAGAAAAACCCTGCGATGGATGCCTTGATGGATGCGCTTGTCGAAGCGCAACCCGAGGATGACGGGCAGCGCACCTTGGTGCATGGCGACTACCGTCTCGACAATATGATCTTTGACGCGACAAGCACCCGGTGCCGCGCCGTGCTTGACTGGGAGCTGTCAACTATCGGGCACCCGTTTGCCGACTTGGCTGCCGTTATCATGCAATGGCAACTTCCGGCTGGAGCAGAGGGCCGCGGCATGGCGGGGCTTGATCGTGCGGCTCTTGGCCTTCCGTCGGATAAAGAGTATATCGCGCAGTATTGCGAGCGGCGCGGCCTTAAGGGCATTGACAATTTCGGCTATTATCTCGGCTTTTGTTTTTTCCGGATGGCTGCAATTATTCAAGGTGTTTTGAAGCGTGGGCTAGACGGGAATGCGTCAAACCCCGAGCGGGCGATGAAGCTGGGCGAATTCGTTCCGGTGTTTGCACAGCACGGATTGGACGCGTTGAAACGAGGGTAAGAATTTGATGGATGACCTGCACAACGAGAGTGGCGACAAAGACAGAAACTTTGTCACGGCGCTCGCGCGCGGGTTAGATATCCTCCGGTGCTATCGCGACGGGGAAACCTCTCTGACCAACTCTGACTTTACAGACAGAACAGGGCTGCCAAAAGCAACGATTTCGCGGCTCACCTACACGCTCTGCGAGCTGGGCTACCTGGTGGCTGATGCGCGCGGGGGGGCATACCGGCTGGGTGCGGGTGTGCTGCATTTGGGCTTTAGCGTTTTGTCAGCGGTTGATATTCGCGAGCACGCGCAAACCACGATGGAAGCGCTGCGCAACGGGCCGAACTCCTACATCACCGTTGCGTTGGGCGAATTGCACCAGCTCGATGTTATCTACATCGCGATATGTGCATCGCGCGAAGGCGTGACGCTCGCGATCCGCGTCGGGACGAAGTTGCCTGTGTTCCGCTCGGCGATCGGGCAAGCTATCCTTGTCGGTATGGACGAAGACCAGCGCGAGGCCGTGTTCGAGGTAGCGGGTCGTCAGGGAGCGGAAGTTGAAGCCGATGGTCGTGCGCGCTTTGCCGAGGCCAAAGCTGTTTACGAAACCAAGGGGTTTTGCACGGGTTACGGCTCGTGGCTTGCAGATGTGAATGGCATTGCGGTTCCGGTTTTCTCGCTCGGTGGCGCACGTGTTTACGGCTTGAATGTTGGTGGCCCGTCATTCCGCGTGAAGCCCAAGCAACTTGAGAGCGCCTACGGCCCTCGTCTGATCCAAGCTTCAGAAAGCTTGAGCATTCGCCCGAAGCCATGAATCACGCGGAGCGCGGTTTCGCATAGCGGAATTTCACGTGCAAAAAAAACATGGTCTGTGGGCGCGAAATGAAAAAAAATCGCTGTTTCCTGAGGGCCAAAAAACAGGTTTTCGAGTTTTTTATAGGCAAGTCTTTCCTTAAATTCGGCACTCGAAGGCAGAACGAATTTTGAATTTTTCATGTTTTATAACAATGTATTAGATGGCTTCTACGTCAGGGTGATTTCCGGGCGTTCGAGTTGTGCGTTACGCTGCGGCAACAAAAAGCGAATTCGTGACGTAGCATCATTTCGCGTCCCGAGCCTTGACTTTGAACCGAGGTGTGCAACTCTTTCGCTACCGATCATGACCCTGAATACTGAAATGGGCCGAGATCATTCCTAGGGAGGAAATCATGAAGAAATTTACAAAACTCAGTGCTGTTTCGGCGCTTTCACTGGTGATTGGCGCGTCTGCTGCCTTTGCCGAGAATATCAAGATCGCCTTTATTGACCCACTGTCCGGCCCGTTTGCGAGCACTGGCACGAACGGTTTGCACCAGTTCGAATTTGCGGCTGACTATATGGTCAACCAAAAGGGGGGCGTTTTGGGAGGAACGAACTTCGAGATCGTCGCGTTTGATAACAAGATCAGCCCGAAAGAGTCGCTGATCCAGCTGCAAGTCGCGATCGACCAAGGCATCCGCTACATTGCGCAAGGCAACTCTTCAGGCGTCGCCAACGCACTGACCGAAGCAATTGAAAAGCACAACAAACGCAACCCTGACAGCCGAGTTCTATTCTTGAACTACGCTGCGGTTGACCCTGCTCTGACAAACGAAAAGTGCAACTTCTGGCATTTCCGTTTTGACGCCAATGCCGACATCAAGATGGACGCACTGACAGATGTCATGGCCAAAGATGAAAGCATGAAAAAAGTTTACATCATCGGTCAGGACTACTCGTTTGGTAAGGCGGTTGCGGCGGCTGCTGTGAAGAACCTCGGCGAGAAACGCCCTGATGTCGAGATTGTGGGTAACGAGCTTCACCCAATCGGCAAGGTGAAAGACTTCACACCATACTCACGCAAGATCGTGGCGTCCGGTGCGGATGCGATCATCACAGGCAACTGGGGTGCTGACATGCTCGGCCTTGGTAAATCTGCGATCGAGAACGGCTTTGACGGCCCGATCTTTACTTACTACGCGGCTGGCTCGGGCATCACTGCTGCCTTTGGCGAAAGTGGTAAAGGCCGTATTCGCCTTATCTCGCAGGGAGGCATCAACCCGATTGCAACGGAAGAGGCCCGCGCGACCTATGAAGCCTTCGAGGCGAAATACCCTGAAGGCAACATTGACCAAAGCCGGATCTTCAACGTGATCGGTATGCTCTCGACAGCCATCGAAGCGGCGGGCACGGCGGATGACGTTGTTGCCGTAGCCAAGCAGCTTGAAGGTATGGAGTATGACAGCCAGTGGGGTGGCAAAGTCTTCATGCGTCCACAAGATCACCAGATCATTCAGGACATGAATGTGGGTGTTCACACCGACGAGAACATCGACTTTGACTATGATAACTCCGGCTTCGGTGTTTACACTGAGTCAACAGTGACGATGGCCTCGATGGACAGCCCGACAACTTGTGACATGAAGCGCCCGTAACAGGCTCTTTACCGAACCCGCCCTGCACATTGTGGGGCGGGTTTTCACCATCTTATAATCTTACGCTTACCCTCAGGGGGACCCGATGGAACTCATCCTCGTCAATGTTATCGACGGGCTTGTGACCGGATTGCTGCTCTTTATGCTTTCGGCCGGCCTTACGCTCATCTTCTCTATGATGGGTGTTTTGAATTTTGCACATGCGAGCTTTTACATGCTGGGGGCTTACTTTGCCTATCAGATCAGCCTGGCGCTCGGGTTCTGGATGGGCCTGCTTGTCGCGCCACTTATTGTAGGCGTCATAGGCGCAGGGGTTGAGCGATACGGGCTCAGGCGTGTGCACCAATACGGCCACGTCCCCGAGTTGATCTTTACCTTCGGGCTGGCGCTTCTCATCGAAGAGATGGTGCAATTCGTCTGGGGCAAGAACACGATGCCCTACTCTGTTCCAGAGGTGTTGAACTTCACGGCCTTCTCTATCGGGGCGAACTCGATACCGGCCTACAAGATTTTCATGATCTTCACCTCTGTCGCGATCTTTATCGGGCTGCTCTTTGTGCTCAACAAAACGCGCGTCGGGATGATCATTCAGGCGGCGCTCAGCTATCCGCGCACCGTTGAAGCGCTGGGGCACAATGTGCCGCTGATCTTCATGGGTGTTTTCGGGGTTGGCACGGCGCTCGCCGGTGTTGCGGGCGTTATCGCGGGGCCTGTCTTGGGCACCTTTCCCGGCATGGCCTTTGTACTCGGGT
The DNA here is from genome assembly GCA_947497495.1 of uncultured Lentibacter sp. Taxonomy (GTDB): domain Bacteria; phylum Pseudomonadota; class Alphaproteobacteria; order Rhodobacterales; family Rhodobacteraceae; genus Lentibacter. The sequence goes on along the minus strand of CANMGT010000001.1, from coordinate 292,647 downwards.
CGATCGTGTTTGTGACCATCGTGATCGGCGGGCTTGGCTCGCTTTGGGGGGCCTTGGTCGCCTCGCTGATGATCGGCTGGATCACCACTTTTGCCAAATCTTACAACGTCCAGATGTCGGACATCCTCAACGCCGTTGGCATTTCGACGCCAGAGAACTTGGGCAACAGCGTGTTTCGCGACTTGTGGACAGTCACCAGCCCACAGATCGCAGATATCCTGCCCTATATCCTGATGGTGCTGATCTTAATCTTCCGTCCTGCGGGCCTATTCGGAAAGCGTGAATCATGAATGATGAGCTGACAACAGACCCAAGCAAGCCAAGCCAGCGTATGCGCGCGGGCTCGCTGAGCCTCACGCTCACCCCGTGGATTGTGGCAGCCTTCCTGCTGCTCGTTCTGCCGTTTGTTTTTACCAACAACTCGGCGATTACCATTATGAACCAGATGTGGATCACGGTGATCTTCGCGCTGGCTTACAACATGCTTCTCGGGCAGGGCGGTATGCTCAGCTTCGGCCACGCGGTTTACGCGGGTGTCGGCGGGTTTGCCTGTATGCATATTATGAACATGTCCGACTTTTTCGCCATGTTCCCGCTGCCGGTGCTGCCACTGTTTGGTGGGCTGTTCGGGATGGGCCTCGCGTTGATCGTCGGCTCGTTTTCGACCCGCAGCGCAGGCACTGTCTTTGCGATGATCAGCCTTGGCGTCGGCGAGCTGATCGCGGCCTGCTCGGTGATCATCGTCGCGTTCTTTGGCGGTGAAGAGGGCATTTCCGGAGACCGCACCTATGCGATGCCGTTCTTTGGCAACGAGTTCCTGCAACCTATCGACGTTTACTACCTGACGTCTTTCTGGGTCTTGCTGTCGGCTGCGTTGATGTATCTTTGGTCACGCACGCCTGTCGGGCGCATGGCGAACGCGGTTCGCGACAACCCGGAGCGCGCGCAATTCCTTGGATATTCGTCGCGTTGGGTGCGTTTTTACAGCTTCGTGGCGTCGGGCTTCTTCGCCGGTGTTGCTGGCGGATTGTTCGGCATCAACTACGAAATCCTGACGGAAGAGAACCTCAACACAGCGTCGTCCGGCGTGATCTTGCTGGTGACATTCCTTGGCGGTGTGGGCTTCTTCTTCGGGCCGATCATCGGCGCGATTGTCTTTACGCTGTTGCAGACTGTTCTGAGCCTGCAGACCGAACTTTGGGCTTTTTACGTCGGCGCGCTCTTCCTGGCTACGGTGATGTTCTTTCCCGGAGGGTTGGCGGGCATCTTGATGATGCACGTTCCGGCGATCAAACTGGGAAAGGCGGGTGGGCTCGTGCGGCCTTATATCAAGACGCTGGTACCTGCGTTGATCGGCATCCTCGGGTTGGCGGCCTTGGTCGAGATGACATTCCACGTGCGCCATGCGGCGACAGGTGACAATGAAATGACGCTCTTCTGGACGACTTTTGACAGTCACGCGATCCTGCCATGGATCATCGCGATTGGCGTTACAGTTGTCGGCTTGGGCCTCGCCCGGGCAACGTTGCCGGCCATGAAAGAGGCCTGGAGCGAAGCAAACTCGGTGGGAGGCAAACTATGAGCACGCCAGCACTTGAACTCACGGGGCTCAAGAAGAGCTTCGGCAAAGCCGAGATCATCCGCGGTATCGACCTTTCGATTGGCAAGGCCGAGCGACATGCGATCATCGGGCCAAACGGGGCGGGCAAATCAACCCTGTTCAACCTGATCACAGCGCGGTTTCCGCCGACTTCAGGCACTGTTAAGCTGCACGGTGAAGACTTGGCGGGGCTGCAGCCCTTCCAGATCAACCGCCGCGGGTTGTCACGCTCGTTCCAGATCACCAACATCTTTCCAGCGATGACAGTGTTTGAAAACGTGCGCTGCGCACTCCTTTGGGCGCAGGGCTACAAGTATTCTTTCTGGAACCTTGTGAACCGCTCGCGCAGCCTTACGGAAGGTGCGGATGCCATTCTCGATCAGATCAACTTGCTTGCGCGCCGCGACTTACCTGCGGGCATGCTCAGCTATGCCGAGCAACGCGCGCTCGAGATCGGCATTACCATTGCCGGTGGCGCTGATGTCATCATGCTTGACGAACCAACAGCAGGCATGAGCCACTCGGAAACCGACTATATCACGGATCTGATTTTGAAAGTCACAGCGGGCAAAACCCTGATCATGGTTGAACATGACATGGGCGTCGTCTTTGGCTTGGCCGACCGGATCAGCGTGTTGGTTTACGGAGAGATAATCGCAACGGGCAAACCCGCAGATGTGCGGGCCGACCCGAAAGTGCAGGAAGCCTATCTGGGCGCGGCTTTGGAGGCAGAACATTGATAGAAGTCACTGACATGCACGCCTATTACGGCAAATCGCACATCCTCCAAGGGGTGACGATGAACGTGCAAGAGGGCGAGATTGTCGCGCTCTTGGGGCGCAACGGCGTTGGCCGCTCAACCTCTTGCAAAGCCATCATGGGCGAAGTCCCACCTCAGGGTTCTGTCAAGTTCAAGGGGCAGGAGATCGCTGGAAAGACAGCCTATGAGATCGCCAATCTGGGGATCGGATATGTTCCGGAGAACCGCGATATCTTCCCCGGGCTGACGACGCGACAAAACCTGACGCTGGGCCTCAAGCCCGGCCAGAAAGACGGCGATGGCCGTTGGTCGATGCAGATGATGTTTGACATGTTCTCAAACCTCAACGAGCGCGCCGATGTTGAAGCCTCGGTTCTGTCGGGCGGCGAGCAACAGATGCTCACTATGTGCCGCACCCTAATGGGCGACCCTGATTTCGTGATGATTGACGAGCCAACCGAGGGGCTTTCCCCGCAGATGGTTCAGAAGGTTGCCGACGTTCTCAAGGAGATCGCAGATCGCGGGATTTCCACTTTGCTGGTTGAGCAAAAGCTGTCGATCGCGATGGACATTGCTCACCGAGTGTATGTTATGGGTCACGGGCAGATCGTGTTTGAAGGCACGCCTGCAGAGCTGAAGGAACGTGATGATGTGCGCAAGGAATGGCTTGAGGTGTAGGGCGCTATGAGCGGCTTTGACAGGGATAGACTTAGCCGGATCAAAGGCTGGATGCAGGGTTATGTTGACACGCGGCGCTATGCCGGATGCTCTGTTTTGATCGCTCAGAACGGGGCGGAGGCCTTCTATCACGAGAGCGGTTTGCGCGACACTGCGGGCGCGTTGCCATGGCAGCGTGACACGGTTGCGCGGATCTACTCGATGACCAAACCGATCACCTCTGTCGCGCTGATGATCCTTGTCGAACGCGGCTTGGTGCACCTTGATGCGCCTGTGTCCGACTTTATCGAAGGCTTTGCAAATGCGCGTTGCCTCGTGCCGGGTGCGCAAGATTTGAGCCAAACAGAGCCCTGCGCGTCGCCAACGCTGCATCAGTTGCTCACGCATACCTCAGGTCTCAGCTATTCGTTTAACCCCGGCCCTCTGCCGGAGGCGATGCAGGCCGCAAAACTCGACTTTTCGCCTAGTGCGCGCCGTCTGGAAGATGTGGCGAACGCGTTGTCCGGCATGCCTCTCGCCTTTCGGCCCGGCGCACGCTGGGAGTATTCTGTCGGGATCGACATAATTGGGCGTGTCATCGAAGTGATCAGCGGCAAGTCGCTCGAGGATTTCTTCGTCGAGGAGATATTCACGCCGCTTGGCATGGATGAAACCCGCTTTACTGTGGCCGACAGCCAGCTGAGCCGTTTCGCGACGCTGTATTCGCCGCTTGACGGCGAAGCCTTCGAGATCAAAGCCGTGGCGAAGGGCGCTGACAGCCTGCGACAGGTTGATGGCACCGAGACTTCGCCCTACCGCAATACGGTAACCCAATCGGGCGGCGGCGGACTTGTCGGCACGATCGACGACTACCTCAAGTTTGCCGAAATGCTGCGCACCGGTGGCAAGGGTATTCTCAGCCCGCACACTTTGGCCTTTATGATGCGCAACCATCTTGCGGGTGACATCGCTTCGATGGGCCCGTCAAGCTTTGCCGAGCAACCGATGGATGGCATGGGCTTTGGCATTGGCGGCGCTGTTGTGCTTGATCCGGGACGCGCCCGCGTGCCCGGCTCTATCGGCGATTTCTCATGGGGGGGCATGGCCTCGACATTCTTCTGGGTTGACCCTGTTCACAACCTCTCGGTGGTGTTTTTCACCCAGCTCTCGCCGAGCAGCGCCTACCCGTCGCGCTCGCAACTGAAAGCTTTGGTGCAAGGAGCACTGGCATGAGTGGCAAGCTCCTCTGGACGCCATCGCCTGAACGCTGTGAAGCCTCAACCATGGCGCAGTTCGAGCGCTTCGTCGGTGAGACGCGCAACCTTACCTTTGAAGACTACAACGCGATGTGGCGTTGGAGCGTTGATGACCTTGAGGGTTTCTGGACGGCGATCTGGGACTTCTTTGACATCCGCTCCTCTGTGCGACCTGAGAAAATGATCGTGAAGCGACAGATGCCGGGAATGGAGTGGGGCACAGGCGCGGCCTTGAACTACGCGGAGAACATCCTCAAGCACGCCGAAGGGCGCGAAGACAGGCAAGCACTTGTCGTGCAATCCGAGACATTCGGGCGCTCGGAGTTCACGTGGGGGGAGTTGCGCGCACAAGTGGCCAGCGTGGCGTCACGCCTTCGCGCAATGGGGGTTGAGCAGGGCGACCGCGTTGTTGCCATCTTGCCCAACACCGAGACAGCGCTGATCGCGTTTCTTGCGGCCTCCAGCCTTGGGGCTGTCTGGTCACTTTGCGCGCCTGACATGGGGCATGTCGCCATCCTTGACCGTTTCCAGCAGATCGCACCCAAAGTGCTGATCGCGCAGGATGGCTACGTGCACGCGGGCAAAACGGTTGACCGGCGGGATGTGCTTGCACAGATCAACGCAGGTCTGCCGAGTGTGGCGCAGTTTGTGACGCTGCCCGTGGTGGGCGCGCTGCCGGAAGGCCATGTCGCATGGGCCGATCTGACGGGGGATGACGCAGCCTATGAGGCCACGCAGGTGCCGTTCGAGCACCCTCTCTGGATCGTCTATTCTTCTGGCACCACAGGGAATCCGAAGCCTATTGTGCATGGCCATGGCGGCATCATTCTGGAGGCCTGCAAGCAGTCGCTTCATCAGGATGTTTCCAGTGAAGACCGTTACTGCTGGCTCACGTCTTCGGGCTGGATCATGTGGAATTCGCAGTGGATGGCGCTTGGCCATGGCGCAACTGTGGCGATCTATGACGGCGCTGTAAATCACCCTGACATGGGCGTGCTCTGGCGCTTTGTGGCTGACGAAAAACTCACCTATTTTGGCGCGGGGGCAGCCTATTTCAGCACCTGCATGAAAGCCGGCGTGGCGCCGCGCAACGAGGTTGACTTGTCAGCCCTGCGCTCGCTTGGGGCGACAGGCTCACCCTTGTCTGCCGACACCTACGACTGGATCTACCGCGATGTGAAAGCCGACCAATGGCTCGCGCCTATCTCGGGCGGAACCGACCTGTCTGGCGCTTTCGTACTTGGACACCCCTGCATGCCCGTGCGGGCAGGAGAGATGCAGTGCCGCGCTTTGGGCAATGCCGTGCGCGCGTTTGATGCGCTTGGAAACGAGCTTGTTGGAGAGGTCGGCGAGCTTGTCTGCACCGAGCCTTTGCCCTCGATGCCGCTTTACTTCTGGGGTGACGAAAGCGGGCAGCGCCTGTTTGACAGCTACTTCGCCGACTACCCGGGCGTCTGGCGTCATGGCGACTGGATTTCGATTGATGAGCATGGTGCCTCGGTCATTTATGGCCGCTCTGACGCCACAATCAACCGAAAAGGGCTCCGGCTTGGCAGTGCCGAAATATACCAAGCTGTTGAGGGCTTGGACACCGTCATGGACAGCCTCGTGGTTGACCTCGAGTTTCTGGGCCGCGAGAGTTTTATGCCGTTGTTTGTGGTGCCCGCCGAGGGCGTGGCCATGGACGGCGCTTTGAAAGACCAGATCATCGCCGCCATTCGCACGCAGGTTTCGGCGCGCTTTGTGCCCAACGAGATCATCGAGCTTGCTGAAGTGCCGCGCACGCTTTCTGGCAAGAAGCTTGAAGTTCCGGTGAAAAAGTTGTTGCTTGGCGGCGATCCTGAGAAGGTGGTCAACCGCGACAGCATGGCCAACCCGGATAGTTTTGACTTCTTCATCGCCTATGCGAAAGCACGGGCCAAAACCTGAGGCCCGCGCATGACACCTGCAGATGAGCTCCTGAAACTTCTAGACATCGAGCAACTGGAGGTTGACCTCTTTCGCGGCGTTGGCGGCGGCGGCGAAACGACCACTCGCATCTTTGGCGGTCACGTGATCGCGCAGGCGCTGATGGCGGCTTACCGCACGGTGCCCGACAGGCTCTGCCACTCGCTGCACGCCTATTTCATCAGGCCGGGTGATCCGAAAATCCCTGTGATCTATCAGGTTGATCGCGCGCGCGATGGCGGCAGTTTTACCACCCGTCGCGTTGTTGCGATCCAGCATGGTAAGCAAATTTTCAACCTGTCGGCCTCGTTTCACATCAATGAAGAGGGCTGGGAATATCAGCACCCGATGCAAGTAGACGGCACGCCCGAAGACTGGCCAAACCGCGACGAGTTGCGCGCGGCAAACGTTGAGAAACTGCCAGAGAAGTATCACGACGACTTTCTGCGCCAGCGTCCCATCGAGCTGAGAGAAGTGGCGCCACGCGACTTCTTCACGCCCGAGAAGACAAGTGACAAGAACCAGCTCTGGTTTCGAATGGAGGCCGCTAAAGGGCAGGGGCCGCAGATGCAACATTGCCTGCTGGCCTATGCCTCTGACATGAACCTGCTCGGCTCAAGCCTGCGCCCGCATGGGCTGACGTGGTTTCAGGGCAAGGTGATGACAGCGAGCCTTGATCACGCGATGTGGTTTCACGCGCCGATCGAGTTTTCCGACTGGCATTTGTATGACTTGGACGCGCCTTGGACAGGCGGCGGCCGCGGCTTCAATCGCGGAGCGATATACTCGCACGATGGCCGCATGGTCGCGAGCGTCGCCCAAGAAGGGCTGATGCGGCCGCTCAAGAAGGGCTGAAACCAGCCCTTCTTATTGATTTATCCAAAAACGAAAAAGCACAGTTTGTTGCCATCAAGGTCGTGCACATAGCCGCCGTAGAAGCGGTCTGGGATGCGCTGGCCGGGCGCTCCGTCGTCGGTTGCACCCAGTGAGATGGCCTTGTTGTAGAGCGCCTCGGCCTCTTCCTTGGTGCTGGCCGGAAAGGCGATCATCACGCCGTTTCCAGGGGTTGGCGCTTGCTTGTCGTAGGGCTCGCAGACGGCTAGCATCGGTTCGCCGCGTTTGGTGCCGATAAAGGCGATGCGGCCTGTGTCGATAACCACTTTCGCGCCTTGGTCAGCGAAAAGCTCGGTGTAAAAAGACTTGGCGCGCTCCATGTTGGAAACGCCGATTGTTGTGTAGCCGATCATGTCAGGCTCCTTTCAGATTAGAATTTCTGCTCGCCATATTTGCGGTTGAGTTTGCGCATGCCGCCGATCCAGCGATCATAGTTATCTGTCTTGTTTTTCATATATCCGCGCACTTCTTCGTGCGGCAGGATCAGGAAAGTTTCTTCGCGGATCGCGTCAACGCAGCATTGCGCAACGGGTTCTGGCTCCATCATTCCGTTGATGGCGGCGACATGGTCTTCGTGGCCGCGTGTCATCTCGGTGCGCACGGCTTGCGGGCAAAGCACCGAAACTTTGATGCCTTCGTCGCCATGTGTCATTGCGAGCCATTCGGCAAGGCCGACAGCGGCGTGTTTGGTGACACCGTAGGAGGCCGAGCCTACTTGGTTGAGCAGCCCTGCCGCCGAGGAGGTGTTGAGCAGATAGCCCCCGCCGCGCGCGGCCATGAGCGGAACCAAATGGCGCGCGGCCCAGACATGCGCCATAACGTTGATTTCCCAAATGCGCTGCCAGCCGCTGTTGGGTGTCTCCATGCCGCCGCCGATAGCGATTCCGGCGTTGGAGAAGTACAGATCGATCGGACCGATGTCACGCTCGACAGCGTCGATCATATCGGTGATCTGCGACTCGTTGGAGACATCTACAGTGAAGGCCGTGCCGCCCACCGCTTTGGCGGTTTCTGCGGCGCCTTCGCCGTTCATGTCAACGCAGACAACGTGTTTGGCACCTTCCTTGGCGAAGGCTTCGCAGAGTGCGCGGCCAATGCCGCTCGCAGCGCCCGTTACGACGCAGATTTTGTCTTTCAGGTCCATATCAAGCCCACATGTTCGAGCCGCCACAGACGGTAAGCGCCTGTCCGGTCATGTATTTGCTCGCGTCTGATGCGAGGAAAACTGCGAGGCCCGCAAAGTCGTCAGGCTCACCGAGCCGGCGCAGCGGGATGTCTTCCTCGATCCGCTTAGCAACTTCAGGGTTGTCCCACAACTCACGGGCAAACTCCGTTTTGACAAGCCCCGGGCAGATTGCGTTGAAGCGCAGTCCCTTGGGGCCGAATTCGGCGGCGAGGTTGCGCACTAGGCCGATGAGCGCCAGTTTGGACATGCCGTAAGTGCCGAGCATGACCGAGGGTTTGAACGCCCCGATCGAGGAGGTGAAGGCCATCGAGCCAGCGCCTTTGGCAACCATGTCCGGCGCAACCATCTGGGCGAGCCAGAGGTTGGAAAGAACGTTGGCATCCATCGTCTTGCGGTAGGCGTCATCGGGGATTTCAGAGGTTTTTCCGTAGTAAGGGTTCACGCCTGCGTTGCCGATGACAGTGTCGATAGGCCCTGCCAGCTCGTGGGTTTTGTCGACCAAGGCTTGCAGCTGGTCTTTGTGGCCCACGTTGCAGGAGACAGCATGTGCTGTCCCCTTCCCGAGGGCGTTGATGCCTGCGGCAGCCTCGTCGAGCTGGTCTTGTTTGCGCGCAGAGATAACGACTGTCGCGCCGTGTTCGGCAAGGGCTGTCGCCATCGCGAGACCCATGCCTTTGGACGCCCCCGTGAGGAGGGCGACCTTACCACTCAAATCAAACAGGCTCATCCGACAAACCCGAAAGAGCCGCGGTCTTTGACATCGCCTTTGATGGCGTCTTGGCGCGAGTTGCTATCTTTATACGTCTGCACCTCGTGGCGTGCGATGACGTGGTGGTGCACCTCATCAGGGCCGTCAGCGTAACGCAGGGTGCGTTGCTGGGCATACATGCCCGAAAGCGGCGACCATTGGCTGATGCCCGTCGCGCCATGCACCTGCATTGCCTGGTCGATGATGTCGCAAACTTGCTCAGGCACCTTGGCCTTGATCATGCTCACCCAGATGCGGGCTTCCTTGTTGCCCAGAACGTCCATCGCCTTGGCGGCTTTGAGAACCAGCAAACGCATGGATTCGATTTCGATCTTGGCGCGGGAAATAGTTTCCATGTTTTTGCCTAGATCAACGATCTTCTTGCCAAAGGCGACGCGGCTGAGGCCACGGTGGATCATCAGATCAAGCGCTTTCTCGGCTTGCCCGATAGAGCGCATGCAGTGGTGAATGCGGCCCGGCCCAAGGCGGACTTGGCTGATCTCGAAACCGCGGCCTTCGCCCCATAGGATGTTCTCTTCCGGCACGCGCACGTTGGTAAACCTGATGTGCATGTGGCCGTGCGGCGCGTCGTCGTGGCCGAACACGTGCATCGGCCCGAGGATTTCCACACCGGGGTGGTCCATCGGTACGAGGATCTGGCTTTGCTGGCGGAAGGGCTCGGCGTCGGGCGAGGTTTTGACCATCACGATCATGATTTTGCAGCGCGGATCACCGGCACCGGAGATGTAGTATTTCTCGCCGTTCATAACCCATTCGCCGTTTTCAAGAACAGCGGTCATGCCGATGTTCTTGGCATCCGAGGAGGCGCGGTCAGGTTCGGTCATCGCGAAAGCAGAGCGGATTTCACCCGCCAGCAGAGGCTTGAGCCATGTGTCTTTTTGCTGCTGCGTGCCGATGCGCTCGAGCACTTCCATATTGCCTGTGTCTGGCGCCGAGCAATTGAGCGTTTCAGAGGCAAGCGGATTCTTACCAAGCTCGGCGGCGATGTAGGCGTAGTCGAGGTTGGAGAGGCCTTCGCCCGTTTCGGCATTTGGCAAGAAGAAGTTCCACAGGCCTGCTTCGCGGGCTTTTTGCTTGGCGCCGTCCATCAGCTCCATCTGGCGCGGATGGTATGACCAGCGGTCTTCCTGCGCGTCACCGAGGCGGTGAAATTCTTCGCTGATCGGGTCAACGTTTTCGCGGATATGCTTGATCACAGCGTTCAAAAGCGGCTTGGCTTTCTCCGACATTTCAAGGTTGTTCAGGCTTGTTTCGTCATGTGCTTCAGACATGTTAGTGTCTCCTATTGGTTCGGTTATTTGTTAACCCATTTGGGGGCGCGTTTGGCGACGAAGGCGTTGACGCCTTCTTTGAAGTCTTCGGTTTTGGCGAGGTCCATTTGCACTTCACGCGAATACATCAGGCTTTCGGGAAGGCCTTCTGCCACTGCCATGCTGTTCAGAATGCGCTTGGTTGCCTTGACAGATGACGGCGAGACGCTGGCCAGCTCTTGGGCTTTTTCCATCGCGCGCGCCATCAGGTCGTCGGCGGCGACAACCTCGTTCACACAGCCTAGGCGCAGGGCTTCGGCAGCGTCGATGGTGCGGCCAGTCAGCATCAGTTCCTGCGCAGCAAGCCGGCCGATATAGCGCGACAGGCGTTGCACACCCGAGGCCGAGGCGAAGAAGCCGACTTTGACTTCGGGCAAAGCAAACTTGGCCCGGTCGGCCGCGATGATGATGTCGCAAGACAGGGCGGTTTCAAAACCGCCGCCCATGGCGAAGCCGTTGACGGCTGCGACAATGGGTTTTTCAAGGTCGAACCGCGACGAGAGCCCTGCAAACCCGCTGTCAGGCAGGCCTTTCTTTACGCCGCTTGTGGCCGTTGCTTTCAGGTCATTGCCAGCCGTGAAGGCTTTGTCGCCAGCGCCCGTCAAAACCGCGACCCAGAGGTTTTGGTCAGCCGCGAAAGCGTCCCAGCAGTCGCTCATTTCTTGGTGCATTTCTGCGTGGACGGCGTTGTAAACTTCTGGGCGGTTCATGGTGACGACAAGGATGTTGCCTTGCACTTCGGTTTTGATGAATTCGTAACTCATACTTTCAAGCCTCCGGTATTGATCTCGGTGAATTTGCCGCCAGATGCGGCGAGTTTGCGTAGGGTTTCGGCGGGGACGAAAGCCTCATCTTCGGCACCCAGTTTTTCCATCCGGTCAAGGACAGCTTGCGCGCCGACCATGTCACCGTAGAACATCGGGCCGCCCTTGTCGGCAGGCCAGCCGTAGCCGTTGAGCCAGACCACATCGATGTCAGACGGGCGCTGCGCTTTGTTCTCTTCAAGGATTTTCACGGCTTCGTTGATCATCGGATAAATGCAGTGCTCGATGATCTCGCCCTGGCTCATGGTGCTCGGCTCGGCGCCAGTGATGTCGCGGATGATGCCCGCTGTCACGTCCGAGGGCACAGCGCGGCGGGAGTCGTCGTAGTCGTAAAAACCGGCCTTGGTTTTTTGCCCGCGTCTGTCGAGTTCGCAGAGCGCGTCGCGGATCGGGTTGTCGGTTGTCGCGCCCTTTGACCAGCCGATATCCAGCCCGGCCAAGTCGCTCATCTGGAAGGGGCCCATCTTGAAGCCAAAGGCGTTCAAGGCTGCGTCAACGTCCCACGGCATCACGCCTTGGTAGACCAGTTTGTTAGCTTGTTTCTGGCGTGCAAACAGGATGCGGTTGCCGACAAAACCCGGGCAAACGCCGACAAGTGCTGCGACTTTGTTGATGTCTTTGGCAAGTGACATGCAGGTTGCGACAACGTCGTCAGCCGTGTGTTTCGCGCGCACAATCTCCAAAAGCTTCATCACGTTGGCAGGCGAGAAAAAGTGTAGGCCGATCACATCTTCTGGCCGCTTTGTCATGCCAGCGATTTCGTTGATGTCCAACGCCGAGGTGTTGGTTGCCAAGATCGCGCCTGGCTTCATCACGGCGTCCAGCTCGGTGAAGATTTTGCGTTTGAGTTCCATGTTCTCGAACACGGCTTCGATCACCAGATCGCAATCGGCCAAGTCGGCGATTGCCAAGCGGCCGTCAAATCGGGCCATGCGGGCTTCGACTTCTTCCTGCGGGAAACGGCCTTTGTCAGAGGAACGCTGGTAGTTGCCACGCACCACTTTGAGGCCGCGATCAAGCGCTTCTTGCGTTGTCTCGACGATTTTAACAGAGATGCCAGCCGTCGCGAAGTTCATCGCGATGCCGCCGCCCATCGTGCCTGCGCCGATGATGCCGACAGTCTTGATCGGGCGGAGTGGAGTGTTAGCGGGCAGGCCCGGAACGTCCCAGGCGGCTGCTCCTGCGTTTGAGATATAGGTGTTGATGTCAGTTTCGGTTGGTTGGGTCATACTTTTGCCTCTTGGTTGTCCAGACAGGTGGCTCGAATGGCGCGTCTGTCTATTTTGTCAGTGGCGCCGCGGGTGAGCGGGCCATGTTGCACCCAAAGGTGCGCCGGAATTTTGAATTTGGCGAGGTGGCCGTCAAGAAATGCCACCATGTCTGCGTGCGAAATACTTGCGCCCGTGCGCAGTTGCACTGCGGCACCCACGGCTTCGCCGAGCCGCTCGTCCGGCACCGGAAAAACAGCGGCTTCAAGCACGTCCGGATGATGGTGTAGCGCGCCTTCAACATCAAGGCAGGCGATGTTCTCGCCGCCGCGGATGATGATGTTCTTCTTGCGGTCTACTATTGTGATGTAGCCCTCGGCGTCCTGCACGGCCAAGTCGCCCGTGCGCAGCCAGCCGTCTTGCATGGCTTCGGCGGTGGCCTCGGGCTTGTTGAGGTAGCAGCGCATGTTCGCGGGGCTTTTCACCGTGATTTCGCCAGGCTCGCCAAGGGGGACTTCGCGGCCAGCATCATCGAGCAACTTCAGCTCTTGCAATGGCGGGTGCAGCTTGCCCGCGCTTTCAGGGCGCGCTTTATAATCGTCGCCAATCATGCCGATGCCGAGCGCGTTTGTCTCGGTCATGCCCCAGCCCGTGGCGACACCCGCGTTGGGAAAGGCCTTCGCGAGTTGCGCGACTTGCGCACCGGGCCGCTTGGCCCCGCCTGCGCCGAGATAATCAAGCGATGGCAGGGTTTCCCCCATGCCGAGGGCAGCTTCCATAAGCTCGGCCGATTGCGTGGGCACCCCCAAGAGCCGCGTGATGCTGTTGTCACGGATCAAGCGCACAGCTTCTTTGGCGTCCCATTTGCGCATGAGCGTAATTTTCGCGCCTGCGGGCAAGCTGAGCAAGAACAAGGGGTGCGTTGCTGTGACGTGAAACAGCGGTGTTACAACCAGCGCGGATGGGCGCGGAGGCTCTGGCGCGTCAGGCTCGGGAGGTGTTACCAAGGGGGCAACGACAGACTGCATCAGCCAACTGAAGACAGCATTGACCGCGCCGCGGTGCGTTTGCACCACTCCTTTCGGGTGGCCTGTCGTGCCTGACGAATACATGATGGCGAAGTCGTCATCGGTGTCGATGGCAACTGCCGGAGCCTCGCTTGAGTTGGCACCGTCGCGCAGCGTGCTGAAAGTCAGCTCGGTTTCTGCTTCTGCGTCTCGGATGCCGATCAAAGTTAACCCCAAGGCGTTTTGCAGCGGCAGCAGGTTTTCACGACGCGGGCCGTCTGCGAAGACAACCTTGGCTTCACTGTCGCGCAGGGCATAGTCGAGTTCTTCGGTTGTCCACCACGCGTTGAGAAAAACGACAATGCCGCCCATTGAGGAAACAGCCAGCATTATGGCTAAAAACTCGGGGTAGTTCCGGGTTGCAACTGCGATCCTGTCGCCCTGCGTGAGGCCCAGCTCGTTTTGCAGCGCATGAGCCAGACGGTTCACTGTTTCGGTGAACTCGGCGTAGGTGTAGCTCTCGTCTTCATAGGCCAGATACTCGAGTTGCCCGTCGCCGTGTTGTGCCCAACCCGCAGCGAGAAGTGCCGGAACGGTTTGGGGAATGTTCTTGAATGCCTTAACCGTCACACCGCGCACTTCAACGTCATGCACTGCGAAAACCGGATCGGTTGCCACAACATGGCGCACCGCCTCTTCTGGCGTCATGGCATTCATTTGCCCGCAGAACTGTTCAGCATGTTCCCCTCCCAAGGCCATGAGCGGATATCTTGGTGCAAAGATATCAAGCGACTCTGTTCAAAGAGACTACGGAGTAATTCGCTATCTGCCAATACCGCAGGACGGAACGTCATTCCGCGAAAAACGGCTTTGCAGTGCTGCTTCCGAGTCGCATCTGGCCTGAAATGAGAAAATGCCTGAGTTTTGGCCACTTTTGAACTGTGCGCTCATTTATTGGGCAGCGACATCTTTGGAGCCCCTTAAAACCCACTTATCGCTGACATGGCTGGCGTGCTGTGGTGCATGAAACGAGGTTCGACCTTGAACACGGAGTATTCAGATAACCCTCGCTACTTCCATAGAAACGTTCGGCAGAACGACGGGCCAGCCGCGCGCCGAGGGCTCGGTCGCGTTGTCAACAAAACAGACAACGCGTGGAACCGTGCTGGCTGACCTGCGGCAGGCGGGGGCCATGAAGGCACTGTTTCCGCGGCCATGCTCTCAGGCTCTGCAGGCCATTTTAATAAACACAGCAGGCGGCATAACTGGCGGTGACAGTTTTGCGTTCAGCGCTTTCGCGGGCGAGGCCACGACATTCAACCTCACCACGCAGGCGGCGGAGCGGGCCTATCGCGCCCAGCCCAATGAGCGTGCCAGAGTGGAAAACCGCTTACAGGCAGGCCACGAAGCACGGCTTAACTGGCTGCCGCAAGAGATGATCCTGTTTGAAGCCTGCGCAGTTGAGCGCCAGATGCATGTCGAACTGGCAGAGAGCGCATCGCTTCTCCTCATAGAGCCTGTGGTTTTTGGCCGTGCTGCCATGGGCGAGACGCTGCGACACGCCTCTTTTAAGGACAGGATCGAGATCCGCCGCAAAGGCAAGCCGCTCTTTATTGACGCGATGACGTTGCAGGGTGACGTGACACGCCAGCTCGCAAGCGCAGGCGTTGCTGCGGGGGCCGGTGCCTTGGCTTTGCTGGTTTACATTGCTGAGGATGCCGCGGCGCATTTGCACGTGTTGCGCGCAATGCTCCCCGAGACAGCAGGTGCGAGCCTGATCGGAGGAGACGTGCTTGTTGCGCGCCTTCTGGCGCAGGACTGCTTTGCACTCAGGCAATCCCTTATTCCCATCATCGAGCACTTTACGAATGACGCTCCGCCCAGATCATGGATGACATAACATGCAACTCACACCGCGTGAAAAAGACAAACTCCTTATAGCAATGGCCGCCGAAGTCGCCCGAAAGCGTCTCGCGCGTGGTGTGAAGCTTAACTACCCCGAAGCGATTGCGCTGATAACCGATGCTGTCGTTGAAGGCGCGCGCGACGGGCGCTCTGTGGCCGACATGATGCAGGTCGGTGCGCAGATCATAACCCGCGAGCAATGCATGGAGGGCATCCCCGAGATGATCCATGAGGTGCAGGTCGAGGCGACATTTCCGGACGGTACCAAACTTGTCACAGTTCATAACCCAATAAGATAAGGACACTTCCCATGAAACTTGTAACGCCTCTTATGTTTATGCTTCTCTCAACGTCCCTTACGGCCCATGAAGCGGGCTTGCCGCATGCGCATACGTCAGAGGCAACTTGGGTGCCTGTCGCCTTGCTGATCGCTGTTGCTCTGGTGGCCGTGCTGCTCTTGCACAAGGCTTTAGCCAAGTCATGATCCCCGGTGAGATCATTTCGGCGGAAGGCACGCTGACTCTCAACCCGACGCGAGAGGCGATTACGCTGATGGTGGCCAATACGGGTGACAGACCTGTGCAAGTTGGCAGCCACTACCACTTTGCCGAAGCCAACCCAGCCCTTGAGTTTGACCGCGCTGAAGCGCATGGCAAGCGGCTTGATATCGCCGCCGGAACCGCCGTGCGCTTTGAGCCGGGCCAGCGCCGTGAAGTGCGGCTGATCGCCATGGCCGGTTCGCGCCGCGTGTTTGGCTTCAATCAAGCGGTGATGGGAGAACTCTAATGGCAGTCGAAATCAAACGCGCTGACTACGCTGCCATGTTTGGCCCCACGGTGGGCGACCGTGTGAGGCTGGCCGACACGGAGCTTGTCATCGAAGTCGAGCGCGACCTGACAGCCGAGCTTGCGGGCGGCAACTCCGTAGCCTACGGCGAGGAGGTCAAGTTCGGTGGCGGCAAAGTGATCCGTGACGGCATGGGCCAGTCGCAAGTCACGCGCGCGGCGGGCGCTGTCGACACGGTTATCACCAACGCGCTGATCGTCGATCACTCCGGCATCTATAAGGCCGACGTGGGGTTGCGCGACGGGCGCATCGCCAAGATCGGCAAGGCAGGCAACCCCGACACCCAACCCGGCGTGAACATCATCGTCGGCCCCGGCACCGAGGTGATCGCAGGGGAAGGCAAGATCCTGACAGCGGGCGGGTTTGATTCACACATTCACTTTATCTGCCCTCAGCAGATCGAAGACGCGCTGCACTCGGGCCTCACGACAATGCTGGGCGGCGGCACCGGCCCCGCGCATGGCACGCTGGCGACAACATGCACACCGGGCGGCTGGCATATCGGACGAATGATGCAGGCGGCGGATGCCTTTCCGATGAACCTTGCGTTTGCGGGCAAGGGCAACGCCTCGCTGCCAGCCGCGCTCGAAGAGCAGGTCAAGGCTGGCGCCTGCGCGCTCAAACTGCATGAAGACTGGGGCACTACCCCTGCGGCGATCGACTGCTGCCTCGGCGTGGCTGACGCGATGGATGTGCAAGTGATGATCCACACCGACACGCTCAACGAAAGTGGCTTTGTCGAGCACACTGTCAAGGCGATGAAGGGCCGCACGATCCATGCCTTTCACACTGAAGGGGCTGGCGGCGGACATGCACCTGACATCATCAAAATTTGCGGCGAGGAGCATGTGCTTCCCTCCTCGACGAACCCGACGCGGCCCTTTACGGTGAACACGCTGGAAGAGCATCTCGACATGCTCATGGTTTGTCACCATCTCGACAAGTCCATCCCCGAAGATGTGGCCTTTGCCGAGAGCCGGATCAGGCGCGAAACCATCGCGGCAGAAGACATCCTGCACGACATGGGTGCATTCAGCATCATCGCCTCCGACAGTCAGGCAATGGGCCGTGTTGGCGAGGTGTTGATCCGCACATGGCAGACGGCTGACAAGATGAAAAAGCAGCGCGGGCGGCTGGCTGAAGAAACAGGCGAGAACGACAACTTCCGCGTGCGGCGCTATATTGCGAAATATACGATCAACCCCGCCATCGCGCATGGTGTGTCGCGTGAGATTGGCAGCATTGAAGAAGGCAAGCGCGCCGACTTGGTGCTGTGGAACCCAGCGTTCTTTGGCGTGAAACCAGAGATGGTCTTGCTTGGCGGCAGCATTGTTTGCGCGCAAATGGGAGACCCCAACGCCTCTATCCCGACACCGCAACCTGTTTACTCGCGCCCGATGTTTGGCGCCTATGGCCGCTCGGTTGAAAACTCTGCTGTCGTGTTTGTCAGCGAGGCCGCGCAGGCAGACGGCATTGGCAAACGTCTCGGCTTGGCGAAAGAAACGATCGCCGTGCAAGGCACGCGCAAAATCGGCAAAAAGGATCTGTTGCTGAACGACGCATTACCGCATGTCGAGGTAAATCCCGAAACCTACGAGGTGCGCGCCGACGGTGAGTTGCTCACATGCGAGCCTGCCTCCGAGCTGCCGATGGCGCAACGATACTTCCTGTTTTGAGAGGGTAAATGGACCAACCGATCTGTCAAAAAATCATCCGCGCTGGCCACTGGGCCCAACCGCATGACACCGTCGAACTCACTTATGATGCGCGATTTTTGCGCCGCAAAGTGCTTATGACAACCAAAGGCACGCGCTTTCTGGTTGATCTTGAGCACGCCACCTCGCTCGATCATGGCGATGCGTTCGAGCTTGAGACAGGCGCACTTGTCGAAGTGGTCGCGGCGCGGGAAGACTTGCTTGAAGTCACGGGCGACGGGCTTGCCCGCATCGCGTGGCACATCGGCAACCGCCACACGCCCTGTCAGATCGAGGCGGAGCGGCTGGTGATCCAGCGTGACAAGGTCATCGGCGATATGCTGCACCAGATCGGCGCGCAGACGCGCGAGATCAGCGAGAGGTTCGTGCCTGAAGGCGGCGCTTACGGGCATGGCCGCACCCATGGGCACGACCATTCGGCAACTCACAATCACCACGAGCACGATCATCCACATGACCACGCACACTGAGCATGTTCTCACACTTACTCAATGGCTTTCGCCGGCCTATCCGGTCGGTGCTTTTGCTTACAGTCATGGGCTTGAGTGGGCGGTGGAAAGCAAGCAAGTAACCAGCCATCATAGCCTAAATGAATGGCTTGAGACCATCCTGCGCTTTGGTGCTGGACAGGCCGACGCACTGTTTCTCGCAGCGGCTTACCGCGCCGATGACCCGAGCGATACCGACATGACAGCGCGGGCTTTTTCGGCTTCCGCCGAGCGCCTTAAAGAAACTGTCTTGCAAGGGGAAGCTTTCGCCCGCGCGACCAGCGATATCTGGAGTTTAAGCATGCCGAGCCTCACATATCCTGTCGCTGTCGGGCATGCCGCGCGCCTACAAGAGCTGCCGCTTGATTTGACCCTGACGATCTATTTGCAAGCCTTCGTTTCAAACTTAACCGCTGCTGGTATGCGGCTTGTTCCGGTAGGGCAAACAGAAGGCCAGCGCCTTATCAAAGCGCTGACGCCACTGTGCATAGAAATCGCCCAAAGCGCCGAAGCCGGAAGCTTGGATGACCTGTCTTCAACGGCCTTCATGGGCGACATCGCGGCGATGAAACACGAAACCCAATACTCAAGGATATTCCGAACATGACAGTCTCAAAAGGCACAGTTTCCAACGGCCCCTTGCGCGTCGGGATCGGCGGGCCCGTTGGCGCTGGCAAGACCACGCTCACGGCTGCATTGTGCCGTGCCTTGAGCGCCACACATTCTATCGGCGTCATCACCAACGACATCTATACGCAGGAAGACGCGGAGGCCCTGATGCGGATGCAGGTGCTCCCGCAAGACCGGATCATCGGCGTTGAAACGGGTGGCTGCCCGCACACGGCGATCCGCGAAGATGCTTCTATCAACCTTGCGGCTGTCGCCGAAATGGTCGCGCGCCATCCTGATGTCGAGATCGTCCTGATCGAAAGCGGCGGCGACAACCTGTCGGCCACGTTCAGCCCCGAGCTCGCTGATGTGACGCTCTACGTGATCGACGTAGCTGCGGGTGAGGAGATCCCCCGAAAGGGCGGGCCAGCGATCACCAAGTCAGACATTCTTGTCATCAACAAAACCGACCTCGCCCCATATGTCGGCGCATCGCTCGAGGTGATGGCGCGTGACAGCAAGACAATGCGGCCTGATTTGCCGACAGTCTTCTGTGTGCTCAAACAAGACGAAGGCGTGCGTGACGTAGTCAGGTATCTTGCCGATGTTGGCGGCGTCAACGTGAGCGCCTATCTGGGAAGCCTTGCCAGCGCCTAACGCTTATGTGCAGGCGCGTGTCAGGGCCTGTTCCAAGTCATAGATCAAATCATCCGCGTCTTCGATGCCGATGGACAGGCGCAGCAGACGCGGGTGAACGGGAAAGCCTTCACCGGACACTGTCTTGCGGTGTTCTATCAGGCTTTCAACGCCGCCAAGCGAAGTCGCGGGGTAAAACAACTCGCAAAAGCGGGTTACGTCAACAGCGGTTTGCTCGCTGCCTTTGACAATGATCGACAACATGCCGCCGAACTGCCCACCTGTCTGACGCTTCGCAACGCTGTGCCCCGGATCGGAGGCAAGGCCCGGATAGTGAACCTTCTCGACATGCGGGTGGCCTTCAAGATGTGTTGCAATCGCCATCGCATTTTTGCAGGCGCGCTCAACCCGCAAGAAGAGCGTGCGCATGCCGCGGATCAAGAGCCAGGCATCTTGCGATTGCAACACAGTGCCTTGGAGCTTGCGGATCAACGCGATGTCTTCCCAGCTTTGGCCCGTTTCTTTGACCGACAAGACACCTGCTGTGATGTCGGAATGCCCGTTGAGATACTTGGTGGCCGAGTGGAACGAATAGTCAGCGCCCAGATCAAGTGCTCGGGTCATCGACGGGGGCGTAGCTGTGCAATCGGCCAGCAGTTTGGCGCCAGCGGCATGGGCTATCTCTGCGGCGGCGGCTATGTCTGTTACTTCCCAGTTCGGGTTGTTGGGTGTCTCCACCCAGACAAGCTGCGTCTCGCCTTGCTTCACGGCAGCGGCAAGCTCTTCAAGGTTGCCCGCCGTGTAGGAACTCACGGTGATGCGCTTGTTCTGCTCATACCTTTGGATTTGCATCAGAACGCCGTGATACATCACCTTGGGAACAACAACATGCGCGCCGGTTGGCAGATGCTCTATCACCGCTGTGCAAGCCGACATGCCCGAGGAGAACAGCATCGAGTCAGACGCATTTTCAAGTTCGGCGATGATGGCTTCGGCGTGTGACGTGGTCTGGCTGCCATCGCGGCGATACCAGTAAGGCTTGCGCACTTCGTAGTTTTCGTCACGGGCATATGTGGCGGCAGGCTGGATCGCGGGCACAACTGCGCCTGTCTCGGCTTCAACGAAGTGGAGCGCCTGTGCGACGCGCGTGGTGATTGACTGCTTGCGGTTGCTTTGATCGCTCATTTGCCTAAATCCTATATTGCCAACTTCTAACTGGCTCATTCCTCGGCGGCAGACAAGAATGAATATCGGGCATGTCTCCTGCAGGCTGTTCGAAAACCATCAAGCGCTCAACTTGAAAGCAATCAGGCGCTTTGCAGTTCTTGACGCTGATTGTTGCATCAAAGCTGCCGCCAAAGATGCTGACGTCAAGCACCTGAGCGATCAAGGCTTGATCGTGCCGGTATCGTGCCAGTGCTGCAAACCCAAAGCCCCTGTGAAAGAAGTAATACTTCGTTTGCCGGATTCGATATTTTGCCTTACGGCGTCTGCCGGTTGTTTGGCCAAACGTCCTGCATTTTGTCCACCATTGTTCCATATTTGACAGCTAATTTGTTGGTTTGCGGCCTCTGGGAAAACGACTGCAATGGCAACGATATTCGACCTTTTCGAAGTAACGAGCATCAGCGAGGATACAACTTACTCGACAGCCGCGGGAAACCTTCTCGGCGTTGTTGACAATGTCGATTCAGCCGACTTGAACGATGGTGAGTTCGATGAAGGGGACACAATCCTGATCGGTGGCGTGCCTTACACAATCGACCATATTCAAGAGCCATTCAGCAGCGGGCGCTTTACACTTGGGGACGGCACTGACCTAAGTTTCAATCCCCAATCAGAAAGTAATCTTGACGTCATCTTTCTGACCGTGTCGAACGGCACGGATGTCCGGCATTTCATAATCCCGAACGACAGCTATGGCGACATGGATGTCGCCGAGATACGCACCGGCGGCCTCAACGACGTGGCAGGCTCTGACGCGACACTCGTCTCGACCACTGACAACGAGGTCAACGTGGTCTGCTTCGTCGCCGACACGATGATCCAGACCCCAGCAGGCGGCGTTCCCGTCGAGAACCTCAAGATCGGTGATCCTGTCTGGACGCGCGACAACGGGTTTCAGAAAATCCAGTATATCATTTCTAGAACGCTCAATTTCAGTATCGCTTCCGAAAAGTTAAAGCCTATCATTTTTGCACCAGACTCCCTTGGCCCCGGGCGGCCAAAGCAAAGGCTTTCTGTCTCGCCTCAGCACAGGATGTTGGTAACAACAGAAGCCGGAGACACCGTGTTGGTGCCAGCCAAGGCTCTGACCGCGCGCAGGGGGGTGCGTGTCGCGCGCGGCAAGCGCACAGTGGCCTATTTTCATCTCGTATTCTCCAGGCATGAGATTGTCCTTGCAAACGGCACGCTGACAGAAAGCCTATTTCCTGGCCGTTTGGCGTTGCAAACAATCCCGAGAAAATGCCGCTTTGAGCTAGAAGAAATTTTCGGGCGGGATTTCTTGGGAGAAATCGACGATTCAGAGATCGCGGCCGCTCCAATTCTGCGCGTTCAGGAAGCAAAAAGGCACGCTCTGACTTTTAGATAGCGCCTTTTGATATTGTTACCCTGCGAAGATCTGGCGCGATTGCTGCCTCAGCATGAAAGCCCGGTTCGGGCCGTTATTTGCCTTCAAGCCGCCTACGGCTGGCCAAGCGTCATATCGATGCCTTGACGATGTGAAATCCATGAAATATGTCGATCCTCACTGCGCGGGTGTTGTGTAGTGGTAAGACCTTAGCCTTCCAAGCTAATGACGCGGGTTCGATTCCCGCCACCCGCTCCAAGCTTTCCCCACATGTTTTACAGCCCTTTCGCGGCTTTTGAGGCCTGCTCACATTCAACAGCGGCAATACGGAGCTTGAACTTTGCGGCCCTTGCAGCCAAAAAGCCCGCAAATACTGCGTTGGGAAGAACATGGCTGATCAAGTAAAAAGCGAAACGGGCGAGCGCGAAGCCTCAAAACAAGTTGGCGCGCTGCGCGAGTTGTTCCCCTTTCTAGCGCCCTATAAGCACTTGGTTGTGTTCTCTTTTATGGCGCTCGTTTTAACGGCCTGCCTGTCTTTGACGCTGCCTTTGGCTGTGCGCCGTGTGATCGACAATTTCAACGTTGAAGCTCAAGAGATTCTTGACCTCTACTTTGTCGCGGCAATCGGCGTGGCCGCTTTGCTCGCGCTGGGCACAGGGCTGCGTTATGCGCTGGTCACTCGGTTGGGCGAGCGCGTTGTCGCGGATATTCGCAAGGCTGTGTTTGGCCGCGTTATCGGCCTTAGCCCGGCGTTTTACGAAACGCTCATGACAGGCGAAATTCTTAGCCGGATCACGACAGATACAACGCTGATCCAGTCGGTGATCGGCTCGTCTGTTTCCGTGGCGCTGCGCAATGTGCTGATCTTCCTTGGCGGGATGGTTCTTATGCTGTTCACCTCGGCCAAGCTCACGGGACTCGTGCTGTTGATCGTGCCGCTGGTTGTTATTCCCATCCTGACATTGGGCCGCAAACTCCGCGCGCTCAGTCGTGAAAACCAGGACTGGATCGCAGCCAGCTCGGGGCAAGCCTCGGAGGCGCTGGGGGCCGTGCAAACAGTCCAGTCCTATGCGCAAGAGAACACGTCGCGCGACAACTTCAGCGCGGTCACTGAAAGTGCCTTTGATGTGGCCCGCCGCCGCATCACGGTGCGGGCAGCTATGACTGTCGCTGTCATGTTCCTTGTCTTTGCAGGCGTCGTTGGCGTGCTTTGGATCGGCGCGCGAGACGTGCGTGCAGAGGCCATGAGCTCGGGCGCGCTTGTGCAGTTCGTGATCTATGCGATCATGGTTGCGGGCGCTGTCGCTGCCCTGTCAGAAGTTTGGGGGGAGTTGCAACGCGCAGCTGGCGCTACGGAGCGTCTCGTGGAGTTGCTTAAAGCCACAGACACCGTGAACGACCCTGAAACGCCTGTCGCTTGCCCGAAGCCTTTGAGCGGCGCTGTCGCCTTTGAGGGGGTTGGCTTTCGCTATCCTTCGCGGCCGGACAGGCTTACGCTGTCAGACATTGATCTCACGATTACACCCGGCGAAACCGTGGCGCTTGTTGGCCCTTCAGGGGCAGGAAAAACCACGATGATGCAGCTCCTCCAGCGGTTCTATGACCCTGCCGAAGGACGGATCACGCTGGACGGCGTGGGCCTGCGCGATATGCGCCGCGACGATTTCCGCCAGCAGATCGCGGTTGTTGCCCAAGACCCGGTTATTTTTGCAGGCACGGCGCTGGAAAACATTCGCTTCGGGCGGCCTGATGCAACCGACGCAGAGGTGAGATCCGCGGCTGCTGCGGCTGCGGCTGATGACTTTTTAAGCGCCTTGCCCGCGGGGTATGACACCAAGCTTGGTGAGCGCGGCGTGATGCTGTCGGGCGGGCAAAAACAGCGCGTTGCCATCGCGCGAGCAATCCTGCGAGACGCCTCTATTTTGCTGCTCGACGAGGCCACATCGGCGCTTGATGCGGCCAGTGAAAAGGCCGTGCAACAAGCCGTTGAAACCCTGTCGGAGAACCGCACGACGCTCATCGTGGCGCATAGGCTCGCAACCGTGAAAAAGGCTGACCGCATCATCGTTATGGACGGAGGCCGGATCGTTGCTCAGGGCACACATGAGACACTGGTTGCCCAGAACGGCCTGTACGCCGAGTTGGCGCGGCTTCAGTTCACCCAAGGCGCAGGTGAGGGGGCAGGGGCGGCCTAATTTCCCCTTGTTCCGGCGCAGTACTTGGTGGAAACTGTGCGCAATGACACATATGGGAGAATAATCATGGGTCTTTTCAGTTTTTTCAAACGCTCGGGCAAACGTCTTAAGAGCGAAGAGCCAACAGCCGCCGACTTGCAAAAAGAAGTCGCAGACCTAGGCCTTGACGCCGAAGGTCTCGACATCAGCATCGAAGGCGACAAAGTCGTTGTCAAAGGCAACGCCGTTTCCGAAGAAATGCGCGAGAAAGTTATTTTGGCGGTTGGCAACGTCGAAGGCGTAGCCGAAGTGGAAGACGACGCGGGCGACGCGGCCTTCCACACCGTTGAAAAGGGCGACACGCTCTGGGCTGTATCGGAAAAAGCGCTGGGCTCGGGCGCGCGCTACATGGAAATTTTTGAAGCCAACAAGCCTATGCTTTCGGACCCGGACAAAATCTACCCGGGCCAGGTTCTCCGCATCCCACAGGACGCGAAAGCCTAAGTTCAGGTCGATTTGACAAGAGAGGCCCTCGCAGGTTTTGCGGGGGCCTTTTTTGTTGCGCTGTTCGTGTTTTCACACGACAGTCACGTCCAAACCAAAGGACGTAGCAACATGAGTACGATCTACATTCTGAACGGCCCGAACCTTAACTTGCTTGGCAAGCGCGAGCCCGAAATTTATGGGCACGACACATTGGCCGATGTCGAGGCGATGTGCCGGACGGCCGCGACAGATGCAAAGATCGAGTTTCGCCAGTCAAACCATGAGGGCGTTCTCGTTGACTGGATACAGGAGGCCCGCGACAAAGCTGATGCGATTGTCATCAACCCGGCCGCCTACACGCATACTTCCGTTGCCATCCTCGACGCGCTGAGCGCGTTTGAGGGCCCTGTCGTTGAGGTGCATATCTCGGATGTGCACAAGCGCGAGAAGTTTCGCCACCACTCCTATGTCAGCCTGCGCGCCGATGAAGTTATCGTCGGGCGCGGGGTGCAAGGCTATCTTGACGGGCTGGCGTGGGCGATCGAAAAGCTTGGCTAGTGCTTCAAACACAAGAGCCTGCTCTGCCTAGCGCTAAACAAGAAAAAGGCCGCCCAAGGCGACCCATTCAAACCTAACCAAAAGTGTTAGTGGCGGAGGAGGTGGGATTCGAACCCACGGAGGGCGTTAACCCTCGTCGGTTTTCAAGACCGGTGCATTCAACCACTCTGCCACTCCTCCGACGCCGTTCTCTTAGCGCGTGTTTGCAGCGGGGGAAACCACAAATTTGTGCAAAATGGCGATATTTTTTCGCACGTTGCCTGCGAGTGTCCGCAGCACGCAGCTAAGCCGGTGACGAAAATACGCCGATTCTCAAGGCCAGACTTTTCATGTGCGTCTCAAATGGCTAAACTCACTCTAAATGCGTGGCACAAAACGCAAGAAATGAAGCAGCACGAGCCGATATTAGTGACGCTGGTGAAAAATGGGCAGTGAACGAAATGCAAACGAATTTCTCAAAACCGACTACGCGAACAGCTGCGCGTCTGGGCTTGGCTCTGGGCGCCGTTTTGATGCTGACAGCCTGCGAAGAGGGCGGCGAATTTGCACTTTTCAAGCCCAAACAGGCTGAAGAGAGCGCTGCGGCACCTGTAAATGCAGGGCAAAAGACGGTTGAGCGCGACGTTGAAGCGCCTGAGGTGTTTCAGGTGTCCGAGGCGGGCCTCTGGGACGGGCGGCCCTCGCTCGGCGGCGTTTGGGCCGCGCACCCTGACGTGAAAGAGCCTGAGAGGGTGATCATTCGCAACAAGGCCAACAACAAGTTTGTCGTCGGCGCACTGTTTCGCCGTGAACGCGAGAATCCGGGGCCGCGGTTGCAGATTTCCTCTGACGCGGCCGATGCGCTCGGCATGTTGGCCGGACAGCCTATGGAGCTGAACGTGACGGCGCTGCGCAAAGAGCAGGTCGCGGTTGAAGGACAAGCCGCGCAGGGGCTTGCCGAGCCCGAGTTCGTGGCCGAAACCACGCTTGATCCGATCAAAAGCGCTGCCGCTGCGATTGACGCAGCCGATGCGGCGCCAGCGACGCCTGTGAAGCCCGTTGCCAAGCCGGCGGCACCCAAAACGTCGTCGCTTTCCAAACCCTATGTTCAACTCGGGATTTTCAGCGTCGAGAAGAATGCAAACAACACCGCGACAGCGATGCGCACAGCAGGCATGGTTCCGACCGTGAAAAAACAAAGCCTCAATGGAAAAACATTCTGGCGGGTGATTGTCGGGCCTGCGCAAAGCAAGTCCGAGCTGAGCCAGTTGCTGAAAAAAGTGAAGTCGTCGGGCTTTACCGATGCCTACGCCGTTAAAAACTAATCGGAGCCTAACATGCCTCGTCTGCCCTTTTCGCTGCTAACAGCCGCCGTAGCGCTGCTTGTTCTGGCCCTTCCCGCGTCGGCGTTTGACACCCGTGCCAAGTCAGCTTTCGTGCTGGATTATACCACAGGGACGGTGCTGCTCTCAAAAGACGCGGACGTGGCTTTGCCGCCCGCGTCTATGAGTAAGCTGATGACGCTTTATGTGGCGTTTGAGGCCATCCGTGATGGGCGGCTCAAGCTTGACGAGCGCCTACGCGTGTCGCGTCACGCAATGAACTACACAGGTTCAACGCTGTTTCTGGAAGAGGGCGAGCGCGTGCGCGTTGAAGACTTGTTGCGCGGCATCATCGTGCTGTCTGGCAATGACGCCTGCGCCGTGATCGCGGAAACACTCAGCCCTGACGGCACAGAACGCGGCTTTGCGCGCAGGATGACAGAGCGCGCCAAAGAGCTGGGTATGACAAACTCGTCCTTCGCCAACTCCAACGGCTGGCCGGATCCGGGACAGCGGATGTCGATGCGCGACCTGGCTATTCTCGCGACACGCATCATCGAGGACTTCCCCGAATACTACACGATGTTTTCGGAAAAAGAGTTTTTGTTTGACGAGAAGCAGTCTCAAAACCGCTTCAACCGCAACCCGCTTCTGGGGCTGGGTATTGGTGCTGATGGCCTCAAAACAGGCCACACCCAAGAGGCTGGCTATGGGCTTGTCGGCTCGGTCAAGCAGGGCAACCGCCGGATCATCTTCGTGATCTCGGGCTTGGAGACTGAAAACGCGCGGGCGCGAGAAGCCGAGGCGATCTCGAACTGGGCGTTTCGCCAATTCAGCCAAGCTAAGCTTCTGGAAAAAGGAGACATTGTCGCCGAAGCCGATGTTTGGATGGGCATGCAAGACAAGGTTGGCCTGACAGCCGCGGAAGATTTCCAAACGCTGGTTCCCAACTCGTCTGAGGGCAAGGTTTCGGCTGAAGTCGTGTTCAACGGCCCGATCAAGGCGCCGATTGCCGCTGGCCAGGAGCTTGGGCGTTTGGTGATCAAGCCTGAGGGGCTGTCAGAAACTGAAGTGCCGCTGGTTGCAGCCCATGCTGTCGAGAGTGGCGGCGTTATGGTGCGCCTGAAAACCGCTTCGCAAAAAGTGATGAGCAAGCTCGTTGAAAACGCCGGTGGTGCGCTTTGAGTTCCAATTCTGCGCGTTTTATCACGCTTGAGGGCGTTGACGGGTCTGGCAAATCCACCCAAGCGCGGCTGTTGAAAGATGCGCTTGAGGCGATGGGCCATGACGTTCTGCTGACGCGCGAGCCGGGGGGCTCTCCGGGGGCAGAAGAGATCCGCGCTTTGGTGCTGGAAGGCGAGCCTGACCGCTGGTCAGCCGAAACAGAAATATTGCTGTTCACCGCCGCGCGCCGCGATCATCTTGAACGCACGATTCTGCCTGCTCTTGCGGAGGGCAAAGTCGTGATCTGCGACCGCTTCGTTGACTCGACCCGCGTCTACCAAGGCATCTCGCGGGGCGATTTGCGCGAGGTTGTCGATAAGCTGCACGCGCTGATGATTGGCCGCGAAGCCGACATGACCCTGCTGTTTGATATGGATCCGGCGGTTGGCCTGTCGCGCGCGAAAGCGCGTCAAACCAAGGAAGAGCGCTTTGAGGATTTCGGCCTCGATTTGCAGGTTCAAATGCGCGAAGGCTTTCTGACTTTGGCCAAGGCCGCCCCCGAGCGCTTTGCCATCGTTGACGCAGGCCGCGCCGTTGAAGCCGTCGCCGCCGATGCACTTGCTGCCGTCAAGGCCCGCCTCTGATGGCGGAGGACGTCGTCTTTGAACCAGACCGTCTGGAGGGGGCGCCTCACCCACGCGACACCGTTCAGCTCTATGGCCAGATTGACGCCGAGCAGCGCTTTATGGACGCCTTCAACGCAGGCCGCCTTCACCACGCTTGGCTGCTCACGGGGCCCAAGGGGGTTGGCAAAGCGACGCTGGCATGGCGTATCGCGCGGTTCTTGCTCACCCAAGAAACTGATCAGGGCGGCATGTTTGGCGAACCCGAAAAGCCCACAGCGCTTGACGTTGACGCGCAACACCCCGTTTTGCAGCGCATGGTCGCAGGCTCTGAACCACGACTGTTTCGCATCACACGCAGTGTAAACCCGACAACCAAGCGCCTGCGCGACATGATCGTGGTGGACGATGTGCGCGAACTCGGGCGCTTTTTGTCGATGTCGGCGGCTGAGGGCGGGCGTCGTGCCGTCATCATCGACGCGGCGGATCAGCTCAACACGCAAGCCGCCAACGCCCTTCTGAAAATGCTCGAAGAGCCGCCTGCACTGACTACATTTCTGATCGTTGCACACCAGCCTGCGGGGCTTTTGCCAACCATCCGCTCACGCTGCCGCGAGTTGCGTCTCGCGACGCTTTCGCCCGCTGACATGGCTTTCGCCCTTGAAGGGGCAGGGCTTGAAGCAGGTCTCGATGAGCAGGCAACAGCGGCCCTTGGCGTGCTCTCGGGCGGCTCTGTTGGCGCTGCCGCGCGCCTGATGCAGCTTGAGGGCCTTGAGATATACGCCGAGCTTGTCGGCATCTTCCAAAGCCTGCCGCAGCTTGACAGGCCGCGCGTCCTGAAGCTTGCCGATCATTTCGCCATGCGTGGCGCGGAAGAGCGGCTCGACTTGCTGCTCAACCTGCTCGAAACCTTGTTGTTTCGTCTTGCTCGCGCAGGCGTTGCCTCTGCGGCTTCGATGTCGCCCGCGCACCCCGCCGAGGCCGAGCTGTTTGCCCGCCTTTCGCCCAACGCGAACGCCGCCCGCAATTGGGCCAAACTCTCTGACAGCTTGCTGGCCCGTGCCCGCCACGGCCGCGCCGTGAACCTTGACCCTGCCGCGCTCATCCTTGATACGTTTATGCGAATTCAACGATCCGTGGCAGAGGTGTCCGCAGCATGAGCAGCCCCAAGATAACAGACAGTCACTGCCACCTAGACTTCCCCGACTTCGCAGAAGAGTTGCCACAAGTCGTATCCCGCGCTGTCGAAGCAGGGGTACACCGGATGGTGACGATCTGCACGCGCCTGCGCCTTTTGCCGCAAGTGCAGGCCATCGCCGAGGCCCATGCGCCTGTGTTTTTCGCTGCCGGAACCCACCCGATGAGCGCCGCGGACGAGCCGATGGCGAGCTTTGACGAGCTGGTGAAGCTTGCAGAACACCCCAAGTTTGTCGGCATCGGCGAGACGGGGCTTGATTACCATTACACGGCCGAAAGCAAGCAGGTGCAACAAGACAGCCTGCGCGTGCATTGCGCTGCCGCCGCCGCCACGGGCCTGCCGCTGATCATTCATTCGCGCGATGCGGATGATGACATGGCACGCATACTGGCCGAAGAGCACGCCAATGCGCCCTATTCCTGCGTGATGCATTGCTTCTCGTCCTCGCCCGAGCTTGCGCGCGCCGCTCTCGACTTGGGGTTTTACCTGTCGATGTCGGGCATCGGGGCCTTCCCGCGTTCTCAGGAAATCCGAGATATCTTCGCAAGCGCCCCAGTCGAACGTGTGCTTGTCGAAACAGACGCGCCTTACCTTGCCCCGCCGCCCTTTCGCGGAAAGCGCAACGAGCCGTCTTACGTTGTGAACACCGCCAAAGTCGCGGCTGAAGTTTTCAACATGGGTTTTGAAGACTTTGCCGTGCAAAGCGAGGCCAATTTCGAACGGCTGTTTGCCAAGGCCAAGCTCCCATGAGCGCCGAACTGCGATATACGATCCTTGGCTGCGGCTCGTCCGGCGGCGTGCCACGGCTTGGCGGGCAGGCTGGCGGCATCTGGGGCGCCTGCGACCCCGAAAACCCGAAGAACCGCCGCCAACGCTGCTCGATGCTTGTCGAGCGTGTCACCGAGCAAGGCACTACCCGTGTGCTGATCGACACCAGCCCTGACATGCGCAACCAGCTGCTGCAAGCGGGCGTGGGCGCGCTTGACGCCGTTGTCTACACGCACTCCCACGCTGACCATGTGCATGGGCTTGATGACTTGCGGATGATCGTTTTCAACATGCGCAAGCGGCTGCAAGTCTGGGCCGATGGCGACACGCAGCGCGACCTCTATTCGCGCTTCGGCTACGCTTTCACCCAGCCCAAAGACAGCCCCTATCCGCCGATCTGTGAGATGAACACCATCGAGGATGCTTTCAGCATCACAGGCGCTGGCGGCGAGATCGTTTTTACACCTTTTGAGGTCAACCACGGCTCTATCGAGGCGCTTGGTTTTCGCATCGGCGGGCTGGCCTACTTGCCAGACGTTGCCGAGATGTCAGAAGAGGCATGGCTTGCGGTGCAGGGCCTTCACGTTTGGGTGCTTGACGCGCTGCGCCGCGAACCCCACCCGACGCACAGCCACCTTGCCAAGTCGCTTGACTGGATCAAGCAGGCCGCCCCCAAGCGCGCGGTGCTGACCAATATGCACATTGACCTCGACTACGCCACGCTTGACGCCGAAACTCCCGAAATGATCACACCGGCCTATGACGGCATGGTGATTGCGCTGAAAGACTAACATGCAAGCGCTTCTTGACGTCATCTTGCCTGTCTTCCTTGTGGTCGGCGCGGGCTACGCAACCGTCTGGGCGAAACTCTTTTCTGATAGCATCGTCGACGCTCTGATGAAGTTCACCCAGAATTTCGCCATTCCCGCACTGCTGTTCAAGGCCATTTCGGGCCTGAACCTGAGCCAAAGCTTTGACCCTGCGCTGCTGCTCAGCTTTTATACAGGTTCCGCGACATGCTTCTTTACGGGGCTTCTCGCGGCGCGCTACCTGTTCAAACGTGACTGGGAAGAAAGCGTCGCCATCGGGTTTTGCTGCCTGTTTGCCAACTCTGTCATGCTTGGCCTTGCGCTCACCGAGCGCGCCTATGGCACGGAGGCGCTGCAAGCCAACTACGCCATCGTCGCCGTGCATTCGCCGTTCTGCTACGGGCTTGGCATAACCGCGATGGAAATAGCGCGGGCGCATGCGCGCGGCGTGTCGCTTACAACGCTGCCCGCGACCGTCACCAAAGCGATGTTTCGTAATGCACTCGTGCTTGGCATCCTCTTGGGTTTCACAGTCAACCTGACAGGTGTCACGCTGCCTACTGTCATCTCGGATGCAGTCAACATGATCGTACAAACTGCTCTGCCAATGGCGCTGTTCGGGCTGGGCGGCGTGCTGGTGCGCTACAAGATCCGCGGAGACGCAAAAGTCATCGCCTTCATCTGCGCGGTCTCGCTGTTCTTGCACCCGATTGTCGTTTGGAACATGGGTAAGCTCATGACGCTTGACGTGCCTGCTTTCCGCTCGGCTGTGTTGACAGCGGCCATGGCGCCCGGGGTGAACACCTACATCTTCGCGAGCATGTATGGCAAAGCGCAAAGGGTCGCCGCAACCTCGGTTCTGGTTGCGACGACCCTGTCTGTTTTTTCTGTCTGGCTGTGGCTTGGGGTGATGCCCTAAGCGGCCATGTCCAGTTCCTGACGTTTGGCAATAAACGCAGCACGGCGTGCCCCACGTTGCCAAGGCATCGCTGTCGTTTCTTGCTTCGCAGCTTCGATCATGTTGTCGACCCAACGTTTGCGTGTGCTTTTAGCCTGCATGAACCTGTCCTTACCTGAATGCCGTTACTCGGCTTGATTGTTGCTCAAGTTCGAATAAAGCGGCCAATTGGGGCACTCATTGGGCCGATTGGAGACAATTTCTGAGTATTTTCGAAACAAGCCTGCCCCAATTTGGCAGATTGTCTCGAAACGCCTATAGCCGGATCACCGAGATCAACCGCCCGTAATCCTTTTCGTCACGGTGCGTTGTGCGCCGATAGCTGTAAAAGCGCGCTTCGTCTTCATAGGTGCAGTGCCGCGTCCAACTGGCGCTCGCAACACCACGCGCACGCAGGCGTGCAAGCCCGTATGAGGGCAAGTCAAACTGGAACTTGTCTGGCGTTGCGCCACGCGCAAAATAGCGGCTGTTGTCGGCGTTTTCGTCCATGAATTGTTCAAAAAACTCCTGCCCAACCTCATAGGCGCGCTGGCTGATGCAGGGGCCGATCACTGCGGTGATGTTTTCCGCTTTTGCTCCGAGGGCTTCCATCGCATCAACAGTGGCTTCCAGAACGCCGCCCTGCGCGCCTTTCCAGCCTGCATGTGCCGCGCCTATAACGCCTGCTTCATGGTCTGCGAAAAGCACAGGCTCGCAGTCGGCTGTCAAAATCGCAAGGCCAAGGCCTGCGGTGCGCGTTACCATCGCATCGGCTTTGGGTTTCTCGGTGAGCGGCGCTGTGACGGTTACAACATCCGGCGAATGCACCTGATGTACTGACACAAGCGCCTCATGGGCAAGCTCCAGACTTTCGGCAACGCGGGCACGGTTGAGCGACACAGCATCGCCTTGGTCTGCGGACCCCTGACCGCAATTCAGCCCTTCAAACACGCCTGATGAGGCGCCGCCCTTGCGGGTGAAAAACCCGTGTTTCAGAGGCGCTAGGCTGTTATCGGTGAGTATCTCAAGTCCCATCCTGAAGTCCCGCTGGCGGCAGCGTGCCGCGCTTGAAGAGTGCCATCACTTTAAAGAGCGTCCCCATTTCTTCGGGGTGCGTCAAGCGCCGATGTGCGGCGATATGCTCCTCAAGCGTCTCGCCGCTGAGTCTGCTCGCCAAGGCCTGTGCTCGTTGAGTGACGCCAAGTCGCTCCAGATAGACGCCTTGTGGCGTCAGCTGACTTGCAGCAGCGGGGCTGGCGGCCAGCGCGAGCGCCTCAAAGTCGACATGCGCGGTGAGGTCAGCCGTGCCTGGGCCTGTGAGCGGGCCGACTTTTTCATGCGCCCTCAGGGCTTGAAATGTGTCCCCCTTCGAGCGCCAATCGCCATAGTCGACAATCAGTGCCGCACCTCCATGAGCCGCAATATGATGGCCGATCTGCGCCGCAATCGCTTGTGAGGGGGCGGAGTGTTCGACAATATCACCCTGCTGAGTGTCAGCCAGACGGTGTTCCAGAAACCCGTAGTCAGAGACATCCGTCAACCCGAAGGCCAGCTTGTTGTCTTCTAGCCCGACAACCCGTTCGCGCCACGCGGCGCCGTCGCGGATAAACTGGCGGCTTGGCAGGGCATCAAAGAACTCGTTGGCGACAAGAAACAGCGGCTGTTCTTTCAGCGTGAGTTGGTTGTGCCATGTAGGCGCGAAGCCGTTCAGCGCCTGTTTCTGGCGCGTGCGCAGGGTTGGTGAGGTTTCCACCAGCACCAGTTCGGCAGCGTCGTGAAAGCCTGTAACGCCGCGTGTAGCACGCAGGATATCGGCCATGAGCGTGCCGCGGCCTGGCCCCAACTCGGCGAGCGTGAAGGGGGCTGGCGCGCCTGCGTCAAGCCAAGCCTGCGCCAAGGAAAGCCCCAACAGCTCTCCGAACATCTGGCTGATTTCCGGCGCTGTCGTGAAATCGCCTGCCGCACCTAATGGGTCACGCGTGGTGTAATAGCCGTGCTCGGGGTGCTGCAGGCAAAGCGTCATGTATTCCGCAAGGCTGATCGGGCCAGTGGCCTTGATCTGCGCAGCGATAAAGCTCTCAAGCGGGCTCATGTGCGCCTGCGGGCAAAGAGGATGAAGCTGACGCCGACCGCGACCATGGGCAGCGACAAAAGCTGGCCCATAGACAGGCCAAAATCACCTAAGCGCAGCACGTGGCCAAGCGGGTTGTCGGGCGTGATAAACTGCGCATCGGCTTCGCGGAAATGCTCGACGATGAAGCGCGCAATGCCGTAGCCGCCGATGAAAACGCCGGTGATCAACCCGGGCTTCTTCAGGGCATCGCGCTTGTAGGCGAGCCAGAGCAGCACCACGCCAAGAAGCGCGCCTTCAAGCGCGGCTTGGTAAAGCTGCGAGGGGTGGCGGGCCAGCTCGTTGCCGGTGTAAAACCAGCTGCCAAGCGGCTCGCACCCTTGCAACACGGTGTCGCGGCACAGGTGTGGAAACTTCATTGCCCAAGGTACGTCGGTTGGGCGGCCCCAGAGCTCTGCGTTGATAAAGTTGGCAAGACGGCCCAGCATAAGGCCCCACGGAACGCCAAGGGCGATCGTGTCGGCCGCGCCGATTTTGGAGACGCCGTTGCGAACTGTCCAGATCCACGAGGCGATGACAACACCAAGGAAGCCGCCGTGAAACGCCATGCCACCCTGCCAGACCTGCAAGATATTCCCGGGGTTGGCGAGGTAAAAGGCAGGTTCGTAAAACAGTACAAAGCCGAGGCGCCCACCGAGGATGATGCCAAGGATGATCCATGTCACAAGGTCTTCGAGCTGTTCTCTGGTGGCAGGGGCTTGCCCCGCCCAAAGACGTGCGTTTTCAACAGCCCGCACAGAAACGCGCCACGCTATGAGAATGCCGACGATGTAAGCCAGCGCATACCAGCGCAGCGAAAGCTCGAAGCCGAAAACCGGCAGCGTGAATATCTCGGGGGATATTTCGGGGAAGGGGATTATGGCTCGCATGTCTCGTGTTTGCCTCTGTCTCTATCCAAGGTCAACCTTGAGAGTCGGGCGTGACTGCCCCATATAGGGGGTAAGCGTAACGCCGGAGTAAAACAATGCAGACACGTAACAAAGTGCTAGACGATATTTCCCAACTGATGACAAACGCTATGGGCGTGGCTCAGGGGGCAAAAAACGAAGCGGAAACAGCTATGAAGTCACTGGTTGACCGCTGGCTTGCTGACCGTGACTTTGTCACGCGTGAAGAGTTTGATGCTGTGCGCGCGATGGCCCAAAAGGCTCGCGAGGAAAATGCTTCGCTGGCAGCCCGCTTGGACGCGCTGGAAGCCAAGAAGAAATAAGCGCTTGCCTCGAAGGCTGCGCGGCGGTTCACTTGACCCATGACGGATGGTGAAGATGAGTTGAACGCAGCCTATGCGCTGAAAACCCCCGAAGATAGCAAGCGGCTCTACGCGGCTTGGGCTGCGAGCTATGACAGCGGTTTTGCACGTGAGCTTGATTATCGCCTGCCCGAAAACGTGGCCGCCATTTTGGCCGCGCACGGGCCAGAGGGGCCAATTCTGGACATCGGCGCAGGCACAGGGCTTGTTGGCGTAGCC
Organism: uncultured Lentibacter sp.; assembly: GCA_947497495.1. GTDB lineage: Bacteria > Pseudomonadota > Alphaproteobacteria > Rhodobacterales > Rhodobacteraceae > Lentibacter. Next base: position 256,841 of record CANMGT010000001.1, on the reverse strand, counting down.
TTGAGCGCGCTCGGGCTTGGCCCTGTCGATGGCACAGACATCTCCGCAGAAATGCTCGATGTGGCGGCGCAGAAGGCTGTCTATCAGCGGCTGTTCTTGGGCGACATGACAGGGCGGCTGCCCGTGCAGGACGGCGCTTATAACGCTGTTGTCTCTTCGGGGACATTCACCACCGGACATGTTGGCCCGGAAGCGTTGGATGAGGTCCTGCGCGTCGCGGCGCAGGGGGGATTGATCGCGATTTCCATCAGCGCAACGCATTGGCAGGCCGCAGGATTTCGCGCCAAGTTTGATAGCTTGGCGAAGCAGATCCATGACTTCACGCTGGTGCCTGTGCAGATTTACGGCGATGGGGCCAAGCATGAGCATGCCGTCGACAAAGGCTATGTCGCGCTGTTTTACAAGGTTTGAGCAAAAGGAGCGCCTTACGGCGCGCAGTGTGTCTCGTCCTTACGCCTTTGGCGTCGTCCTCGGGCTGGTGCGCGTTTATGCCAGCGGGACAACCTTGCCGGGGTTCATGATGTTGTTCGGGTCAAGCGCGGCTTTGATCGCCCGCATGGCACCCAGAGCCGCTTTGTTTTTGCGGCGCGCCATGGAGGGTAGTTTGTAGGTGCCGATGCCGTGTTCAGCCGAGAAGCTACCGCCGAGTTCGAGCACGCAGTTCTCAACGCTTTCCACGATCTGCGCTTTGACTTCGGCTGTGTGGTTTGGCGCTTTCACAGCGTAGTGCACGTTGCCATCGCCCAGATGCGCGACAATCAGCGGAAAGGCTTCCGGGTCAGCTTTGATGATCTCGGCGTTGGCCATCTCGATGAAGGCTTCGACTTTGTCGATCGGCACCGCAATGTCGTTGTTGATGATCGGGATACGCGTCAAGACCACTTCGGCGGCGGCTTCGCGGCGCTCCCACATGGCGCGGCGTTGAGCTTCGTTCTGGGCGACGATCGCATCCAGCACGACACCGTCTTCAAGCAAGGCTCCGAGTGTGTCTTCGAGCGCGTGGGCGATCGCGGGGCGGCCGTCTGATTGTTCGGCAATATCACGTTCCGAGGTTGCGCCAACTTCAACGAGGATGTTCACGTCGTGCATTTCGTCAAACGGTGCGGCGGCCTGTTTGGTGTGCATATGTGCCTCGATATAGGCGCGTGGCATATATTCGAAGGCCTCCACAGCGCCGCCTGTGGCCTCTTGCAGACGGTTGAGCAAGTCGAGCGCGCCGCCAAGGCTTTCCACCGCGACCATGGACGTGGCATAGGCGCGCGGCTTGGGAAACAGCTTGAGAACGGCGGCGGTGATGATGCCAAGCGTGCCTTCCGCGCCGATCATCAGGTGCTTGAGGTTGTAGCCCGAGTTATCTTTGTGCAACTCGCTCATGATGTCCATGATTTCGCCTGAGGGCAGCACAACTTCCAGGCCGAGGCACAAGTCGCGGGTATTGCCATATCGCAGCACGTTCGAGCCGCCTGCGTTGGTTGACAGGTTGCCGCCGATCATCGCCGAGCCTTGTGCACCAAACGTCAGAGGGAAGATGAGGCCGTGCTCCTCGACAGCGTCCCGCAACTTGGAAAGCACAACGCCAGCTTCGACTGTGACGGTCTTGGCCGCAGGGCGTAGTTCGCGAATGGCGTTCATCCGTTCAAGCGACAGCATGATTGCCCCCTCGGCGATGGCCCCCGCGCTGAGGCCCGTGTTGCCCGAAACCGGCACGATCGGCGTGGCTGTCGCGTTGGCGAGTTTCACAACTTCAGAAACTTCGGCGGTGTTCGCAGGGCGTACAACGGCACGCGGCGTCCAGGTAAATTCGCGGGTGAAGTCGTGGCTATAGCGGGCCATGTCTTCGCCCGTCAAAACGTGTTTGTCACCGACGATGGCTTGGAGTTTGTTGAGCATGCTAGCCTCCCTGATGTTGGGGAAAGCCTAGTCTGCCAAGCCGACTTCATCAAGCAAATGCTGCCCCAAGCGGTCTTCCACTTCGATGATCCAGAGGTCGGGGTCGGTTTTGCCTTGGCGCGCGAGGGCCTCGTCAACTTCGGCCTCGCTGCCCTGCGCCAAGACAGCCCAGTGGCGGGTGTCTGTCATCAGATCAAAGCTGCGGTGGTAGGCGCAGGCTTGGCCGTCAAGCGTGTTGAGCTTGATGAAGACAACGCCCGCGGTGTCATCGCCGTGTTTGACAACAAAGGCAGGGATGTCGTGCAGCCTCAGACGCGTGAGATAGGCCGACACCCAGAACTCTGCGGTGAGCCTGCTCAAGTGTTGCCGTCTTTGAAGTTGAGACCCATCTCGGAGTAGCGCTCTGCGTCTTCAAGCCAGCCGGGCCTTACTTTGACTTGCAAAAACAAGTGCACTTTGCGGCCCAAAAACTCTGCAAGCTCTTCGCGTGACGCCTTGGAAACAGCTTTGATCGTCTCGCCCTTTTTGCCCAAGACGATGCCCTTGTGGCCGTCGCGCATGACGTAGATCACCTGATCAACCTTGCAGGAGCCGTCTTTGCGCTCTTCCCAGTTTTCTGTCTCGACAGTCATCTGGTAGGGCAGCTCTTGGTGGAGGCGCAGGGTCAGCTTCTCGCGGGTCATCTCGGCCGCGATCATCCGCATCGGCAAGTCAGCGATCTGGTCCTCGGGGTAAAGCCACGGGCCTTCGGGCAGCTCGCGCGCCAGCCACTCGCGTAGGGCAGGGACACCGTGGCCGCGCTCAGCCGAGATCATGAATGTCTCTACAAACGGGTAGGCGGCGTTCATCTTCTCTGCGAGTTCAAGCAGCACGTCCGACTTCACTTTGTCGATCTTGTTGATCGCCAAAGCAATGCGCTTGCCCGCCTCGAAGTCTTTGAGGCTTTCGATAATGCGCTCGACGCCTTCGGTCAGGCCGCGGTTGGCCTCAATCAGCAGCACGCTGATGTCAGCATCCGCAGCACCGCCCCACGCGGCGGCAACCATGGCACGGTCAAGCCGACGCTTGGGCGCGAAAAGCCCGGGTGTATCAACGAAAACGATCTGAGCATCGCCCTCAAGTGCGACGCCGCGAATGCGTGCGCGCGTCGTCTGCACCTTGTGGGTTACGATGCTGACTTTTGCCCCGACCATGCGGTTGAGCAGGGTGGATTTGCCGGCATTCGGCTCGCCAATCAGGGCAACAAAGCCCGCGCGTGTGGTCATGGTGGTGTGCTCCAAAAGCTGTTGAGTGCCTTCTAGCGCGTTTGTGCGTGGCCCGCTAGGGCTGCTGTTGGGGTGCGCTGCGAGACGCCCTGTCGCGCAGAAAGCTGTAAAGCCCTGCCGCTACGATAACGGCTGCGCCAACAAGCACCCAGACGTCGGGCCGCTCGCCAAAGAGTGTGACAGCAAGGATCAGCGCAAAAACAAGCCGCGTGTAGCGAAAAGGCGTGACAAAGCTCACATCTCCGGTGCGCATGGCTTGGGTGAGCGCGCCGTAAGCCAGCACGCCCACGCAGGAGGCAGCGGCAAGCTTGAGCAGCGGCAGGCCTGAAGGCGCGCTTGGCAACTCCCCCTCAAAGAGCATCAGCACAATGCCTGCAATGACAAGCACGCTAAAGCCAAGCGAGCCGAGTTGCGCCATGCTCATGGCGGGTGGGCTGGCGCGTGTGGCCAAGTCGCGCCCCGCAAAGCCGAGCATGCCAAGCACGGCAAACAGCGAGGCCACCTCAAAGTTTTCAACGCCGGGCCGCAGGATGATCAAAACGCCTGTGAAGCCGACAAGCATCGCAACCCAACGCCGCCATCCGACAACTTCCTTGAAGACAAATATCGCTCCGATGGTGACAACAATCGGCGTGGCTTGCAAAATGGCCGAAGTGCTGGCGAGCGGCGCATAGGCAAGGGCGAGCGCCCAGAAGAGACGGCCCATCAGCTCAAAACCCGAACGGACAAGTTGTGAGCGGTGCAGGCAGGCGGGGTGAAACACCGCCTCGCCGTTCTTGAGAGACATCGACGCGAAAAGCATCAGGCCAATCGCGCCGAAAACCAGCAGGGCCGGGCCGACGTCAACAGATTGCGTGGCAGACTTGAAAAACACGTCTTCAATGGCGAAGCAGGCCATCGCCAGCGTCATATAGCCCGCGCCGCGCGTGTTAAGTGCGCTGTTCATCCGCCCATGCGGGCGAGCAGTTCGCGGGCTGCGGCTTGCTCGGCCTGACGCTTAGAGGCGGCCGTCGCGCTGGCCGTTTCGCCGCTCTGAAGCTGCGCCTCGATGGTAAAAACGGGCGCATGGTCGGGGCCGCTTCTCGCGATTTCGACGTACTTTGGCGGGGTCTGCTTGCGGGCCTGCGCCCACTCTTGCAGTGATGTTTTGGGGTCGCGGGCGTCTTCCTCCACGGCGGCGATCTTGCTTGCCCAAAACCGCAGGATAAAAGCGCGCGCGGCGTCAAAGCCGCCATCAAGGTAAACCGCGGCGATGACCGCTTCCATCGCGTCTCCAAGCAGCGCCGTCTTGCGCCGCCCACCGGACATCATCTCCGAGCGTCCTAGCTTGAGCACGCCGCCGATATCGAGGGCGCGCGCCACGTCGGCGCAGGTTTCCTTGCGCACCAACGCGTTGTAGCGCGGCGCAAGTTGGCCTTCGCTGGCGGTACGGTCATCGGCCAGAAGCGCTTCGGAAATGACGAGGCCAAGCACGCGATCCCCGAGAAACTCGAGCCGCTGGTTGTCTGGCCGCGTGGGCGAGGACATTGAAGGATGCGTCAGCGCGCGGATGATCAGCTCGGGGCGTTTGAACTCATGCCCGATCGTGGCTTCAAAGGCCTTCAAGTCAGCTGACAGCTTCAATCGATCTTCTTGAAGAAGCGGTCACCGCGCCATGTCCAGAAATAGAGCATAGAGCGGCCGCCGGAGGAAAACATCACGCGGTCAGCGCGCCCGATCAGGTTCTCGTAGGGCACGAAACCCACGCCGCCAACGCGCTGGTCAAAGCGGCTGTCGGTTGAGTTGTCGCGGTTGTCACCCATGAAAAAGTAGTGGCCAGCCGGCACCGTATAGAGCGGCGTGTTGTCCGAGCGTTGATCCGCGATGTTCAGGATCGAGTGTTTGCGCCCGTTTGGCAGCGTCTCGTATTGACGGCCTTTCAGGCAAGTCGCGCCTTCCCCAACCGCGCCATTTTCGCAGCGCGGGCGCATGCCTTGCGGGCCTTGCAGCTCGAAGATCTCTTCAAAGTCGGGCGCGGGCTCGAGCGTCACGGGTTTGGAGTTGATCTGCAAAACGCCCGCAGTGACTTGCACGGTGTCGCCGGGCAAGCCGACGAGCCGTTTGATGTAGTCGGTGCCGTTCACAGGGTGGCGGAACACGACAACATCTCCGGTTTTTGGCTCGCCGCCAAAGAGGCGCTTGTTGTCGCCCTGCGTCCATCCGCAGAGGTCAGTCGCGTCGACGTTTATGCCGACTGCTGGAATGCGCACGCTCGGGCAAGACGCGTAGGAATAGCCGTAGGCCATTTTGTTGACGAACAGAAAATCGCCGATCAGCAGCGTGTCTTTCATCGAGCCCGAAGGAATCCAGAATGGTTGAAAGAAGATCGAACGGAATACACCCGCGATCAACAGCGCCCAAAAGATGGTTTTGATCGTTTCCCAAATGCCGTTGGGCTTTGTCTCTTCGGTGCTCATTCGCGTTATCCTCGTTGCTGAAAGCTACATGAGGCGCAGGCTGCTGGCTGTCAACCCGCGCGGGCGGGAATTGGCAGCGCTTCGATCACAACAAAGGCCTGCGCCCATGGGTGATCATCTGTCAGCGTGACGTGGATGATGGCCTCATGGCCCGCAGGCGTCATCGCCTCAAGCCGCTCTTTGGCCCAGCCTGTAACTTCCATAACAGGTTGGCCCGTGCGCAGGTTGGAGACGCGCATGTCTTTCCACGAAATGCCCATGCGTAGCCCCGTGCCAAGCGCCTTGGAGCAGGCTTCCTTCGCGGCCCAACGCTTGGCGTAGGTGCCGGGCGTGTCGGCGCGCCGCTCGGCCTTGGCTTGCTCGATTTCGGTGAAAACACGGTTGCGAAACCTGTCGCCAAAACGCTCAAGCGTTCCGGCTATGCGCTCGATGTTCGCAAGGTCGGTGCCGATACCAAGGATCAATTTCGGCCCCGTTTTTCTATCGCCTTGCGTTGGCTGTCATAACCGAAGGTTACAAAGAAACGATTGGTCAAAAGCGTAATGCCCAAAAGCGCGGCCAGAACCGCCAGAACAATAGATCCCGGAAGGCTTAGGATGACAACTCGCATGGCCGGAAGCAACAAGAGCAGTAACGCGTTGACAGCTGTAATCAAGGCTACGATGTAGGTCATATTGCGCGCGGCCGCCCAGGCTTGCTGAGCAGTCAGGCGCGGCTCGCCACTTTCAGCGCGTTTTTGGCCCTCGAGCATGGCTGCTAACATAGCGGGCAAGACAGATGTGATCCCCGAAGACAGCTGATAGCCGAAAACCTTTTCTAGAACGACGCTGAGGACAAGCAAGCCAACCAGCATACCAACGTAGGCCAAAGCGTAGCGTTTCGCATCGAGCAGCCCTGTCATGTCCGTGCCTCATCCATCAAACGCCGCATCTCTCTGATCGCCGGAACCATGCCAACAAACAGCGATTCCGCCATCAGGAAATGCCCGATGTTTAGCTCGCGCACCTCGGGCATCGCCGCGATGGGCTGCACTGTTTCATAGGTCAGCCCATGTCCGGCATGCACCTCAAGGTCAAGCGAATGCGCCAAGGCAGCCCCTTGTTGCAGGGCAGCAAGCTCGGCGTCACGCTTGGCGAAGTCGCCCTCGTAGTGGTAGTCGCAATAGGCCCCGGTGTGCAGCTCGACAACCTCAGCGCCAATCCGCGCCGCCGCCCTGATCTGCGTTTCCTCATGGCCGATAAACAGCGAAATACGGCAGCCCGCCTCCCGCAATGGCGCAATAAATTCGGCCAAACGGTTATCATCGCCCGCGACATCCAAGCCGCCCTCGGTGGTGCGCTCTTCGCGTTTTTCCGGCACGATGCACACAGCGTGCGGCCTGTGAGCCAAAGCGATTGCGCGCATCTCTTCTGTGGCAGCCATCTCGAAGTTCAACGGCGTGGTGAGCGCCAGCATCAACCCGTCAATATCGGCGTCGCGAATGTGTCGACGGTCTTCGCGCAGATGCGCCGTAATCCCGTCTGCGCCAGCCTCTTCCGCGAGCTTTGCTGCGCGCACAGGGTCCGGATAGGCGCTGCCGCGTGCGTTTCGCACGGTCGCCACGTGGTCAATATTAACGCCAAGGCGCTGCTTCCCCAGATCAGCCATCGCGGGCCTCCAAACAATCGAATCAATTAGACTTACAGTATTTTGATCAAATCCTGCTGCAAGCCCCCTTCTTCTCTTTGAAAATATCCCGGGGGAGTTTGAGGGGGCTGGCCCCCTCACGGGTCGGATTTTGCGCAGCAAAATTCGAACTCAACGCCGCGACGGCTACTCGGCAGTATCCGCTTTCTTCTTACGCAGCTTGGCCAGCTTCTCCTTGATCCGCCCTTTCCGGCGGTTCTGGTAAAATCTGATCACAGGCACGGCAAGGTAGTAACAGATCGAAGCAGTTATAATCCCGGGGATGATCCCGCCGACCATATAGGGGTAGAAGACCTCGTCAAAAAACACCGACAGCCCGTGCCAGTCCGCGACGTTGTCGTTAAACATCGACATGAAGTTGTGCCACAGGTCAGCACCTGCATCGCGAAACTTCTCGTCAAGTCGCTGGTCGGCGACTTCAAACTCTGTGCCAAGAAGCCAGTGGCCCGTCTTGAGTGAGACTACGGCGATCGGGACATATGTCAGCGGGTTGCCAAAGAAGGTTGCTAAAAGCGCGGCCAGTATGTTGCCCTGCATGACCGTTGCAATCAGCGCCGCGATGAGAAAATGCACCCCGTAAAACGGCGTAAACGTGGTGAACACCCCCGCCCATATCCCGCGGGAAATCTTGTGGGGTGGGTCGGGAAGTCGGTGCAGACGGTGCTGGACGTACCGAAAGGCGCGGCCCCATCCCCCTTTCGGGTAGATGAGGTCGAAAGCGACCTTCCACCAAGGTCTTTTATCACGCCGCTTAAAAACCAAAGGGGGCTGTCCTAACTTCCTGTTCCGTTCGAGCCTGCTTGGCAGGCCTGTTCATTAGCGTCAGTCGCCAGCTTTCTGGCGGTGTCTTGCGGGGTCGCTCTGGCGTGTAATCGCGGCGACATCTGTTTCGGCCTCAAGGGTTGAGGTCAGGGCGTGCAGGTGTTCAGCGTCGCTTAGGTCAACGTCTACCAGCAGTTTGTAAAAATCCGGTTTGCGATCCAGAAATCTTAGGTCCGAGATATTGGCCTTCTGCTCGCCGATCAATGTGCAAATTCGTCCCAGGACGCCCGCATCGTTGCCAATCGTCAGCTCCAGCGTCACCGAATAGATAGCGGGGTGCTTGCCATCTTGCCAGTGCAGGTCAAGCCAGCGTTCGGGTTGTTCTTCGTAGTTGCTCAGGTTTTCGCAGTTGATGGCGTGCACGACAACGCCCTTGCCGCGGTATGTGATGCCAACAATCCGCTCGCCAGGCAGGGGCTGGCAGCAGGGCGCGCGGTCAAAGTGCTGGTCAGCGGCAAGGCCGATAACGGCGCCGCTCGCGTCAACATCTTCGATCTCGCTCTTGATGAGGTCAGGGTAGACGGCCTGCACAACCGAGCGCGAGACAATCTCGGCGCTGCCCAAACGCGCCAACAGTTCTTCGCCGTCCTCGACGCGCAGCTTTTTCGCGGCGTTTTCAAGCACCTTGTCAGTCGCTTTTTTGCCGACATGTTCAAAAGCCGCGCGGGCAATCTCTCGGCCAAGTTTGATATAGCGGCCACGATCCACCTCGCGCAGCGCGCGGCGGATGGCCGTCTTGGCCTTGCCAGTCACGGCGATATCAAGCCATGTCGGCTGCGGGCTTTGCCCTTCGGCTGTGATAATCTCGACAGACTGGCCGTTCCTGATCCGCGTCCAGAGCGGCACGCGCATGTGGTCAATCTTGGCGCCGACGCAAGCGTGCCCGATGCGGGTGTGGATCGCATAGGCGAAGTCCAGCGGCGTCGCGCCGCGCGGCAGCTTGATAACATCGCCCTTGGGCGAAAAGCAGAACACTTGGTCGGCATACATCTCGAGCTTCACAGCCTCAAGAAATGCGTCGTGGTCTTCCTCGTCGTCAAACTGCTCGTTCAGGCCGGACACCCACTTCACGGGGTCAACGGCGAAGGGGTTCTCCGAGCGCACGCCCTCGCGATAGGACCAATGCGCCGCCACACCTGTTTCGGCGACATCGTGCATTTGCTGGGTGCGGATCTGCACTTCGACGCGCTTGCCGTCGCGGCCCGAAACAGTGGTGTGAATAGAGCGGTAGCCGTTGCTTTTGGGCTGGCTGATATAGTCCTTGAAGCGCCCCGGAACGGCCCGCCAACGCTGGTGGATTACCCCCAAGATGCGGTAACAGTCGGCTTCGTTCTGTGCGATGATGCGAAAACCGTAGATGTCGGAGAGGCGCGAGAATGCAAGTTCCTTTTCCTGCATCTTGCGCCAGATCGAATAGGGCTTCTTTGCGCGCCCGATGATGTCGGCCTTGATGCCCGCGTCTTTCAACTCCTGGCGCATGTCCAGTGTGATCCGCCCGATGACATCGTCGGTCTCGTTTTGCAGCGTGATAAAGCGGCGCATGATGCTTGCGCGCCCTTCGGGGTTGAGCACTTTGAAGGCGAGGTCTTCAAGCTCTTCGCGCATCCACTGCATGCCCATACGGCCTGCGAGTGGGGCATAGATGTCCATCGTCTCGCGGGCTTTTTGTGACTGCTTGTCAGGCCGCATCGCCTTGATGGTGCGCATGTTGTGCAGCCTGTCGGCGAGCTTCACCAAGATAACCCGCAAGTCGCGCGACATGGCGATAAAGAGCTTGCGAAAATTCTCGGCTTGCTTGGTTTCGGTCGAGCTTAGCTGCAGGTTGGTCAGTTTGGTGACGCCGTCAACCAAGTCGGCGATCTCCTGACCAAACAGCGCGCTGACTTCTTCATACGAGGCACCGGTGTCTTCAATGGTATCATGCAGCAAAGCGGTGATGATCGCCGAATCGTCCAGCCTTTGCTCGGCCAGAATCGCGGCAACTTCGATAGGGTGGCTGAAGTAGGGCTCGCCCGAGTGGCGAAACTGCCCCTCATGGGCTTCAAGCCCGTAGGCATAAGCCTTGCGAATAAGCGCTTCGTCTGTCTTGGGGTTGTAGGCGCGGACGAGCCCGATCAGGTCATCAACTGGGATCATCCGATCGCGCCTTTTTCAGGGTTAGCCCTGGCCTTGAGCTTCCATCAACTGACGCAGCAGCTGCTCTTCAGACATGTCGTCTTCGGCAGGCTTATCAGCTTCAGCGCCCATCAGAAGCGCCATGGCGTCATCTTCTGGCTCATCAACTTCGATCTGTGTCTGGTTTGATTCGATCAGGCGCTCGCGAAGATCGTCGGCTGACTGTGTCTCTTCGGCGATTTCTCGCAGCGACACGACAGGGTTTTTGTCGTTGTCACGCTCAACCGTCAAAGCGCCACCAGCAGAAATTTCGCGCGCACGATGGGCCGCAAGCATGACAAGTTCAAACCGGTTGGGAACTTTATCAACGCAATCTTCAACAGTAACGCGGGCCATGGGACACTCCAGATCAGTCTTGTGAAGGCTGGTATTTAGGCTGCAATCGCAGAAAACACAAGGCGAAAAAGGCTCTTAAAGCGGTTTCACGGCTTGTTTTTCGGCCTCTGGCAAAGCCGCCAGCATCTCGGGAACGGTTTGCCCTGAAACTGGGTGGCGCCAGCCTTCGGCCACATCGGCCAGCGGAACCAGCACAAAAGCCCGCTCGCCGAGGCGCGGATGTGGCAGGATAAGCCCCTCTGGGGCCTGCTGTTTCTGCGCCTCAAGAGGCAAGGCCTGCCATTCCGTATACTGCTCAAGGTCAGGCAAAACAGCGTCGCCCATCGCGAGCAAGTCAAGGTCAAGGCAGCGCATACCCCAGCGGTTCACGCGTTCGCGGCCAAATTCGGCTTCAATCTCGTGCAGGCGCGACAGGACTTCACGGGCAGGAAGGTTTGCGCGAACTCGCGCCGCCGCGTTGACGTAGTCAGGCCCCGCTCCGGCGGGAAAGCACGGCGTTTCATAGAACCGGCTCACAGCCTCCAAATGCAGCTCAAAGGCGGCAAAGCGCTCTAGGGCTTTCCGCAACGTCAACTCTGGCGCACCAACCGCCGACGGCAAGTTACCGCCAAGTGCCACAAGGAAAATTTGCTCTTTCATATGTGAAAACCTATCCTTTTGCTGACACAAAAATGGGCTTGATCACTTTGTTTGTTGCCCATACGCGTGCGCCCTAGTCTCGCCTATCCGTTACCACTCAATACCACTCACGCGGATTTTTTATAGGGGCTGACATAGAAGGAAGAACACCAATGTTTTACAAAGACGAACGGCTCGCGCTGTTCATCGATGGCGCAAATCTCTATTCTGCCGCCAAGGCACTCGGATTTGATATCGATTACAAGCTTTTGCGGAGCGAATTTATGCGCCGCGGCAAGCTCCTGCGCGCGTTTTACTACACGGCCCTGCTTGAAAACGAGGAATACTCGCCAATCCGCCCGCTGGTGGACTGGCTGCATTACAACGGTTTCAACATGGTCACAAAGCCCGCCAAAGAGTTTACCGACTCGATGGGCCGCCGCAAGGTGAAGGGCAATATGGACATCGAGCTTGCGGTCGATGCGATGGAGCTTGCGCCACATGTTGATCACATCGTGATCTTCTCCGGCGACGGTGACTTCCGTCCGCTGATCGAAAGCTTGCAACGCCAAGGTGTGCGTGTCTCTGTGGTCTCGACCATCCGCAGCCAGCCGCCAATGATCGCCGATGAGTTGCGCCGTCAGGCGGACAACTTTATCGAGCTGAATGACCTGAAAGACGTGATCGGCCGCCCCCCACGGGACGAGCCAGTGTCGCGTGAGCCAGCGTTCGAGGATCAAGACTAAGCCTTTAAGGCTGTTAAAAGGCGCGTTTTGCAAAGGCAACTCGCGCCTTTTTTACGTCTTGGGCCTAGACCTGACCCAACGCATCGCTTAGCTCAATGTCTTAAAGGAGCGCGCCATGAGTAAACCAGCCCTGACAGTCTATCTCGCCGCCCCGCGCGGTTTTTGCGCGGGCGTGGACCGCGCGATCAAGATCGTTGAAATGGCGCTCGAAAAATGGGGCGCGCCGGTGTTTGTGCGCCACGAGATCGTTCATAACAAATTCGTCGTTGATGACTTGCGCGCCAAGGGGGCTGTCTTTGTCGAAGAGCTTGAAGACTGCCCCGATGACCGCCCCGTTATTTTCTCGGCGCACGGTGTCCCCAAAGCGGTGCCCGCCGAAGCCGCCCGCCGCGAGATGGTCTTTGTTGACGCGACTTGCCCGCTGGTCAGTAAGGTCCATATCGAGGCCGAGCGACACTCGGAAAAAGGTCTTCAAATCATTATGATAGGCCACACGGGCCACCCCGAAACCATCGGCACAATGGGCCAGTTGCCCGAGGGCGAAGTGCTGCTCGTCGAAACAGAAGCCGACGTGGCGCACGTTAAGGTGCGCGACGAGGCTAAGCTCGCCTTCGTTACCCAAACAACCCTCTCGGTTGACGACACAGCCGGTATCGTCGAGGCCTTGCAAGCGCGTTTTCCCGCCATTGTTGGGCCGCATAAGGAAGACATCTGCTACGCGACGACCAACCGCCAGGCCGCTGTAAAAGCCATGGCTGGCAAGGTTGACGCTTTACTGGTTGTCGGTGCGCCCAACTCGTCGAACTCGCGCCGTTTGGTGGAAGTTGGCGCAAAAGAGGGCTGCGCCTATGCGCAACTTGTCGGCCGCGCCTCCGAGATCGACTGGCGCGCGCTTGAAGGCATCAAAACCATCGGCATCACGGCAGGAGCCTCAGCGCCCGAAGTGCTGGTTGAGGAAGTCGTCGCAGCCTTCGCTGAGCGCTATGATGTAACGACAGAAGTGCTTGAAACGGCAAAAGAAAACGTCGAATTCAAAGTGCCCCGCGTGCTGAGGGTTCCGGCGTGAGCGACGCGAAGACACTGGCCGTCTATGACGCGAAAGCCGCTGAATACGCGGGCCTGACGATCAATCAGGCAGATCATGACAGCCTGCGTGCTTTCATCAAGGAGCTGCCCGCTGGGGCGCATGTGCTTGATGTCGGCTGCGGGCCGGGGCATTTCGCGGCTGAAATGGTCGCGCAGGGCTGTTCTGTTGACGCGTTCGACGGCTCCGCTGAAATGGTTGCGCTGGCGGTGCAACAGCCGGGGGTAAACGCTTATCACGCCTATTTTGACGAGCTGGATGTGGAGAGCGCATACGATGGCGTATGGGCAAGCTTTTCTCTGCTTCATTCCCCTCGCGAAGACTTGCCCGCGCACCTGAGCCGCATCAAGCGGGCTCTCAAGTCGCAGGGCGTGTTTCACATTGGCATGAAGCTGGGTGACAGCGCCGCGCGCGACAGCATCGGGCGGCAATATACCTATGTTACGGAAGGGGAACTCATGCAGCTTCTGGCAGATGCGGGCTTTACGCCCTATGCCACGCAAAAGGGCGAGGCCAAAGGGCTTTCCGGCTCGGTTGACGCCTTCATTCTGGTGCGCGCCCATGGCTGAGCTTTTTGCCTATACAGACGGTGCCTGCAGCGGCAACCCAGGCCCCGGCGGCTGGGGGGTTCTGCTCTTGGCAATGCAGGGTGAAACCGTCTTGAAAGAGCGCTGTCTGCAGGGCGGAGAAGCCGACACGACCAACAACCGGATGGAGCTTCTCGCTGCGATCAACGCGTTGGAAACGCTGGAAAAGCCCTCATCTCTTACCGTTGTGACAGACAGCGCTTACGTTAAGAACGGCGTGACTGGCTGGATCTTTGGTTGGAAGCGAAACGGTTGGAAAACCGCCAACAAAAAGCCCGTCAAAAACGTGGATCTCTGGCAGCGTATCGACGCGGCCCAGGAGCGCCACAATGTGACGTGGAAGTGGATCAAAGGCCACGCGGGCCACGCCGAAAACGAGCGTGCCGACGAGCTTGCCCGCGCCGGAATGGAGCCGTTCAAACCGAAAAAACGCGAGGCATGAACGCGCTCGTAACACTCGATTACGCGGCGGTGTTTGTCTTTGCACTCACGGGGGCTTTGGCGGCGTCCCGCGCCCAGCTTGACCTGATCGGTTTTGCCTTTCTCGCCACGCTGACAGCCGTCGGCGGAGGCACATTGCGCGATTTGCTGCTCGACAGAAATCCGGTGTTCTGGATCGCTAATCCCGCGCATATCGGCATTGCATGCTGCGCAGCCGCGTTGATTTTTTTCACCGCGCATCTGTTTGAAAGCCGCGCACGATTATTGCTCTGGCTCGACGCTTTGGCGCTCGGCGTGGCCGCCGCGGCGGGCGTGGGCGTGGCGATGGAGCTGCGCTACGGCGCACCGATCGTGCTGATCATGGGAGTGATCACAGGCACCTTCGGCGGCCTCATGCGTGACGTTGTCGCCAATGAGGTTCCGATGGTTTTACGTCAGGGCGAGCTCTACGTTTCGGCCGCTTTTGGCGGCGCGGCAGTGGCGCTCATCGCCGCAACACTGTCAGCCGCGCCACTGGTGATTCTCGGGAGTTGTGTGCTCAGCACCTTGATGCTGCGAGCGGGTTCGATAGCCTTTGGCTGGCGCTTGCCGGTGTATAAGGCACGCCCCCCGAGGCGGTGACTAGCGCTTGAAGTAAGTCTGCCAAACCCAGATCACGAGCATCGCACCAAGCACGGCTCCAACAAGCCCCGCAAGCATGCCCATCATACTGATAAGAAAGCGTAAAACGAAGCCGCCAACAAGCGCGCCGCCGATTCCGAAAGCCATAGTGGTGACGATGTCAGCTTCAACTTTCATGATCTTGGTAGCGAGAAAGCCAGCCGCCGCGCCGATGATGATGAGCCAGATAACCATGTCATTTCCTCCAATGTGTCGGGACAATTACAAGCGCTCCGACAGATGATGCGATGGCGTTGAGCCCGTGGCTGCCAAAGCCAATGCCGAACATCAGGCGCACGAAGTAAAACACGAATGCGCCGCCAACGCAGATGATGATCGATTGCAGGAAACCGTTGCGCGTAAAGCCTGTGTTCTCACTTATGTAACCGACAATTCCAGCGATAATGACGGTGCCGATCATGGATGGAAACATGAGGTTTCTCCTAAGTGAAGCGCGTGCCGATGGGAAGGGGCGTCCCGCGCAGGAACTCGCTGGCATCTTGCGCCCGGCTGCCTGCCTTTTGCAAGCGCAAGAGCTGCACCGCGCCTGATCCACAGTAAACATACGGTAACGTATTGAAAACTTCGCCAGCCTCACCCTCGCCCTCAACCAGCCGTGAGGCCAACAGCTTCACGCGCACCCCGTCAAGCTCGGACCACGCGCCGGGGAAGGGGGACAGGCCGCGTATCTGGCGGTCAACCGTCTCTGCGGGTTGGGTCCAGTCAACGCGGGCTTCGTCTTTGCTGATCTTTTCCGCGTAAGTCACGTCGTCTTCCGGCTGTACTTCTGGTGTCAGATTATCGATCTGTGACAATGCTTTAACAATCGAACTGGCCCCAAGAGCTGACAGGCGGTCATGCAGCTCGGCAGTGGTTTCTTCTGTGCCGATCGGGGTTGCTTCGCGCAAGAGAACAGGCCCTGTGTCCAAGCCAGCTTCCATCTGCATGATGCAAACGCCTGTCTCGCTGTCGCCCGCCATAACGGCGCGGTGAATGGGCGCAGCGCCTCTCCAACGTGGCAGCAGGGAGGCGTGGATGTTGAGGCAACCATACGTAGGCGTATCGAGAACAGCCTGCGGCAGGATAAGCCCGTAGGCGACAACAATCGCAACCTCGGGCGCAAAGCTTGCAAACTCGGCCTGCGCCTCAGCTGTTTTCAAGGACACCGGATGGCGCACTTCGAACCCAAGCTCCAAAGCGCGGGCGTGTACGGGTGTTGGCCGCTCCTTTTTGCCACGTCCGGCGGGGCGGGGCGGTTGGCAATAAACCGCAGCGATCTCGTGACCCGCGGCAACCAACGCGTCAAGCACAGGCACGGAAAACTCGGGAGAGCCCATAAAGGTAATGCGCATCAGCCTTTCCTCGCTTTGCGCAGCAGCATGTCGCGCTTCACTTTGCTGAGGTGGTCAAAGAACATTTTGCCGTTCAGGTGGTCAATCTGGTGCTGCACGGAAGTGGCCCAAAGGCCGATGAATTCGCGCCGTTCAACCGCGCCCTCCGCGTTCAAAAACCGCACGCTCACGCCGCGTGGCCGCTTTATGCGGGCCGAAAATCCGGGTAGGTTGGGGCTGGCTTCGGGGTGCTCACGCAGGACAGCGCTTGCATCAACAATCTCGGGGTTGGCCATCAGCACAGCCTCGCCACGGTTGTCAGAGGCGTCAACAACCGCGAGCCGTTGCATCACGCCGATCTGCACAGCAGCAAGGCCGACGCCTGGCATCGCCTCCATCGTGTCGACCATGTCAGCCCAGATATCGCGGATCTCGTCGGTGATTTCTGCCACCGGCGCAGCCACCGTGCGCAGGCGCTTGTCGGGCCAAGGCAGGCAGGGCCGCACGCTCATGCGCGGGCCATCTCGCGTTTGAGCTTTTGCATCTTGCGGGTGATCATCTGGCGGCGCATCGCCCCGATATGATCGATGAACAGCTTGCCGTTCAGGTGGTCAAGCTCGTGCTGGAAGCAGGTTGCCCAGAGGCCGTCAAAGGTGTCGGTCTGCTCGTTTCCGTCGCGATCGATCCAACGCACGTCAACCACTTTGGGGCGGGTGACTTCGGCGTATTGCTCGGGGATCGACAGGCAGCCTTCCTCATAGACATTTGTCTCGTCTGAGCTGGCGACAATCTCGGGGTTGAACATGATCAACGGGCGGGCTGCCTCGCCTTCTTCCTTGACGCAATCCAGCACAAACAGGCGTGTCAGCTCGCCGATCTGCGGCGCCGCAAGGCCAATGCCGGGCGCGTCATACATCGTCTCTAACATGTTGTCGGCAAGTGTGCGCAACCCGTCTGACAAGTCAGGCACAGGGTTGCAGAGCTTCTTGAGCCGCGGGTCGGGGTGGATGAGTATAGGCAGTTTCATAAGGCTCATTTAGGGCAGGTTGGCGCGCGGTGCAACATGGCCTTGCGCTTGGCGCGCAATCCGGTAGCGTCTTGGCCAAACCAGACAAGAGGGCAAATCCATGAACTTCGACGAAATCATCGACCGCAAGGGAACACACTCTGCCAAGTGGGACGCTATGGAAGCGCTCTATGGCGTGCCCGCCGACGAGGGGATCGCGATGTGGGTTGCGGACATGGATTTTCGCCCGCCAGCCTGTGTGCAAAAGGCCCTTCAGGGCATGCTCGACCACGGCGTTTACGGCTATTACGCTGATGACGCGAGCTACCGCGCCGCGATCTGCTGGTGGATGAAGAGCCGTCACAACTGGGAGGTTGACCCTGCCGCTATCTTCACGACACATGGCTTGGTGAACGGCACCGCGATGTGCGTAGACACCTGGACAGAGAAGGGCGACGGCGTTGTGCTGTTTACGCCCGTCTACCACGCCTTCGCCAAAGTCATTAAGGCCAACAACCGCCGCGTTGTCGAATGCCCGATGGTGCTCAACAACGGCCGCTACGAGATGGACTTTGACAGCTATGACGACATTCTCGACGGCTCTGAAAAAATGGTCGTGCTCTGCTCGCCGCACAACCCGGGCGGCCGCGTCTGGAGCCGCGAAGAGCTTGAGCAAGTTGCTGAATTTGCCCGTAAACATGACTTGATCCTGGTGTCCGACGAGATCCACCATGACATCGTCATGCCCGGCCAGAAGCACACGGCTATGGCCCTGATCGACAACATAGAAGACCGCCTCGTTATGATGACGGCGACAACCAAGACCTTCAACATCGCCGGGAGCCACTCGGGCAATGTGATCATCCCTGACGAGAAGCTGCGCGCCGAGTTTGCCCAGCGGATGATGGGCCTCGGCCTGTCGCCTAACTCGTTTGGCCTGTTCATGGCAGAAGCGGCCTATTCGCCCGAAGGCGCGGCTTGGGTTGACGAGATGGTCGCCTATCTGGATGGCAACCGCAAAGTCTTTGACGCGGGTGTCAACAGCATCCCCGGTTTGCAGTCGATGGACTTGCAGTCAACCTACCTCGCGTGGGTTGACTTTGAAGGCACGGGGATGAGCCGCGATGAGTTTACCCGTCGGGTCGAGAAAGATGCCAAGATCGCGGCCAACCACGGCCCCACGTTTGGCACAGGCGGCGAAAGCTTTATGCGCTTTAACCTAGCGACACCCCGCGCCATTGTTGAAGACGCAGTTGCGCGGCTCCAAAAAGCCTTCGCCGATTTGCAGTAATTAGCGCGCGCGCGCCACGTCAGCGCCGATAAGGGCAACGGGCGCGTTTGCCGCGCGCTCGTAGTCAAGCGGGGCGCTGTCGTTGGCCACTGTCGCGCGCTTGAACTCATAAGTCATCTCGCCCGCTTCCTTGGAGGAGGCGACGATCAGGCACTGCATCAGGTGTTTGGCGCCGTCATAAACGTCAACCAGTCCGCGCAGGTGCGGCGCATCGTCCAGATCAAGCGCAAAGCCTTCGTCCCAGAGGCGAACTATCGGGTGGATCTCGTCGCCGACATTCACGCGCAGGCGGCTTGACTTGCGCATCGCCTGTTTGCGTGCGGCCTTCAAGGCATCAGCAATCTCGGGTGAGAGATAGTCGGTCATAGCAGGGTTCCCCAGTTCGGCTTTTCAGGCCCAGTTTTGTATTCCTACCGCAGAGTTACACATGAGATGTGAACGGCAAGTAACAATGCGCGAAAAAGAAAATGCTGCAAATGCACCTGTTGCAGCAACGTGACTCTGTTTGCGCTAGCGCCTCTCTGCACTTTCCGCACACTCTGTGCATATCCGCACGAATGATGCGCGCAGCAGGCGGTTTTCGCAGAGGCCCCCTTTGCTTATGTTGCCACCAACAATGCGAAAGGACACAGGCACATGGGCCAACTCGTAGACGGCAAATGGGAAGACGTTTGGTATGACACGGAGTCAACAGGCGGGGCATTCAAGCGCACCACGGCGCAGTTTCGCAACTGGATCACGCCGGATGGCGACTTTCCTGCTGTGTCGGGCCGCTATCACCTCTACGTTTCTCACGCTTGCCCGTGGGCGCACCGCACGCTGATCTTTCGCGCGCTCAAGGGCCTCACCGAGCACATCAGTGTTTCGGTGGTGCATCCTGACATGCTCTCTGACGGCTGGACATTTGAGCGCGACGCGCATGGCGCAACCGGCGACACGCTCTATGGCTTGCCGTTCGCGCGCGACATCTATCTCAAAGCCGATCCGGCGGTTTCGGGCCGCGTGACAGTGCCGATCCTGTGGGACAAGGAGCGCGAAACTATCGTCTCTAACGAAAGCAGCGAGATCATCCGCATGTTCAACTCGGCGTTTGATGGGCTGACAGGCAACAGGCTCGACTTCTGGCCAGAAGCGCAGCGCGACGCGATCGAGGAGGTCAACGCGCGTATATACGACACGCTCAACAACGGCGTCTACAAGGCGGGCTTTGCAACGTCGCAACAAGCCTACGACGCGGCCATATCTCCGCTGTTTGACACGCTCGACTGGCTGGAAGCGCGCCTAAGTGAAAACCGCTACCTTATGGGCGACAGGCTCACAGAGGCCGACTGGCGGCTTTTCACAACGCTCATCCGCTTTGATCTGGTCTATCACTTGCACTTCAAATGTAACCGTGCGCGCATCATCGATTATCCCAATCTCTGGGCCTACACGCGTGAGCTTTATCAAGTGAAAGGCGTGCGCGCGACAGTCAACTTCGCCCATATCGTGCGCCACTATCACTACAGTCACGACACGATTAACCCCAGCCGCATCCTGCCGATCAACCCGATCCTGGACTTTGACGCGCCGCATAACCGCGGCAAATAGCAATATCTTGTGGATAACTCGGCGGTTTCCCCCACATAGGGGGTGCTGCGCGTTGACTCAGGCGCACCCGAACAGCCAAACTGTTCCAAATCCGGAATCAGTGGCGCAAAACACGTGCAGTTTCACAAACTCAGACTACAGGGCTTCAAAAGCTTCGTCGATCCGACCGACCTGATCATTCAGGACGGTCTGACAGGCGTTGTCGGCCCCAATGGCTGTGGCAAGTCCAACCTGCTGGAAGCGCTGCGCTGGGTCATGGGCGAAAACCGCCCGACAGCCATGCGTGGCGGTGGCATGGAAGATGTGATCTTCGCAGGAGCCTCCACGCGGCCCGCGCGCAACTTCGCCGAAGTCAGCCTGCACATCGACAACCACGACCGCCTCGCACCTGCGGGCTTTAACGATCAGGACAACCTCGAAGTTGTTCGCCGCATCACGCGCGACGTGGGCAGCGCCTATAAGGCCAACGGCAAAGACACCCGCGCGCGCGACGTGCAGATGTTGTTTGCGGATGCCTCGACAGGGGCGCATTCTCCGGCGCTTGTACGGCAGGGCCAGATCGCCGAGCTGATCAACGCCAAGCCCAAAAATCGCCGCCGCATTCTCGAAGAGGCGGCGGGCATTTCCGGCCTTTACCAGCGCCGCCACGAGGCCGAGCTGAAGCTCAAGGGCGCCGAGACAAACCTCTCGCGCGTTGATGATGTGATCGAGCAACTTGCCTCGCAACTCGGCCAGCTGGCCCGTCAGGCCCGCCAAGCCGCGCGCTACCGCGAGATCGGCGAAGAGCTGCGCCGCGCGGAAGGCCTGCTGCTCTATCGGCGCTGGAAAGAGGCCGAAGAGGCCCACCTCACAGAACAAGAGACATTGCGCGAGCGCACCACAGCTGCCGCTCAGGCCGAGAAGGCCGCGCGCGACGCCACCAAGCTGCGCCAAGTCGCCGAAGACGCCCTGCCAGCGCTGCGCGAGGAGGAGGCGATCGCCGCCGCCGTGCTTCAGCGCCTGACAGTGCAACGCGACACGCTTGACGACCAAGAGAAATCAGCGCTGCACACCATCGAGACGCTGCAAAATCGCATCAAGCAACTGACAGCCGACATGGAGCGTGAAGCGGGCCTCAACCGCGACGCGGGCGAAACCATCGCGCGGCTTGAGTGGGAAGCGAGCGAACTCAAGAAAGCCGGCGAAGGCCACGAAGCCCGCCTGACAACGGCCTCCGAGACAAGCCACGAAGCTGCGGAAATCCTGCAAGAGCGCGAAAGCACGCTGAGCGAGCTGACAGAAGATGTCGCGCGCCTCTCGGCCCGCCATCAGTCGGCGCAGCGTCTGGTTGAGGACAGCCGCAAAACCGAAGCGCGCTCAAGCGGCGAGGCCGAAAAGGCCCGCGCGGCTGTTGAGGTGTCTCGCGCGGCCCTTGCGCAAGCGGCGCGTGACTTTGAAGAGGCGCAGGCCGCCGAGAAGCTGGCGCATGACGCCTCTGCCGCCGCCGAGGAAGCTCTCACCGCCGCCGAAGCTGCCCGCGCCGCCACACAAAGCCGCGAGGCCGTTGCCCGTGCCGAGCTGTCCGAGGCCGAAGGCGAAGTGAACGCGCTCTCTGCAGAAGCCACGGCGCTGGCGCGGCTCGTTGAGCGCGACACAGCCGAAGGCGGGCAGATCATCGACCGTGTGCAAGTTGAGCCCGGGTTCGAGAAGGCTCTCGGCGCGGCCTTGGCCGACGACTTGCGCGCGCCCGAAGTCAGCGAAGATGGCCCGTCGGGCTGGGCTATCCTGCCGTCCTACAAAGAGCCGCACCCGCTGCCGGCTGGCGTGCGGCCCTTGTCCGAGCACGTCAATGTCCCCTCTGTTCTGGCGCGGCGCATGGCGCAGATCGGGCTGGTTGACGCCGATGAAGCGCCTGCCTTGCAGTCGCAACTCAAGCCCGGCCAACGGCTTGTCAGCGTCGAGGGCGACTTGTGGCGCTGGGACGGTCTGCGCGCTTGGGCGGAAGACGCGCCAAGTGCTGCGGCCCTGCGCCTTGAGCAGCTCAACCGTCTGGAAGCGCTCAAGCAGCAGATGGAAGGCGCCAATGCCCGTGCCGAGGGCGCACGCCGGGCCCATGCGATGCTTACCCAGCAACTCGCGACGGATGCTCAGGCCGATAAAGACGCCCGTGAAGCCCGCCGCGCCGCTGACAGTGCCGTGGCCAACGCCGCCCGTGCCCTAAGCCGTGCGGAAGCCGACAGAACGCTGGCTGAGTCACGCCTCGACAGCCTTGGCCTTGCGGTAACGCGCCACGAAGAAGAGGCGATGACAGCGCGCAAATCGCTGCAGGAAGCCGAGCGCGGCTTGGCCGATTTGGGCGACTTGGCGGAAGCGCGTGCGCAGGTTGAAGAAATTAAAATGACGGTGGAAGCCGCGCGGATGATGATGATGTCCAAGCGCAGCGCCCACGACGAGCTGCGCCGCGAAGGCGAGGCTCGCACGCGTCGCGGTCAGGAAGTCACCAAAGAGATGTCGGGCTGGCGTCACCGTTTGGAAACCGCCGAGAAGCGGATAGCCGAACTGGTCGAGCGCAAGGAAGCCTCTGAGGTTGAGCTTAAGGAAGCAACAGCCGCGCCAGAAGAGATCGCAGCGAAGCGCGAAGAGCTTGGCCACTCTATTACCGCAGCCGAAGCGCGCCGCGGCAAAGCGGCTGATGCCCTGTCGGCAGCCGAAGGCGCCGAGCGCAACGCCAGCAACGCCGAGCGCGACGCCGAAAGGGGTGCCTCCGAGGCCCGCGAAGCCCGCGCCCGCGCCGAAGCCCGCACCGAGGCCGCCCGCGAGACTGTGGCCTACGCCGCCGAGCGCATCGAGGAAGTGCAGGAGACAACGCCTGAGGAATTGCTCGAAAGCCTGGAGGCCGACCCTGACAAGATGCCCGCCTCCGAGGCGATCGAAAACGATGTGAACCGTCTCAAACGCCAACGCGACGCTTTGGGCGCGGTCAACCTGCGCGCCGAGGAAGACGCGAAGGAAGTGGCCGAAGAGCACGACACTCTAAAGGGCGAGAAGGAAGACCTCGAAGAAGCCATTCGCACGCTCAGGAACGGCATCAACAGCCTCAACCGTGAAGGCCGCGAGCGGCTTCTGACGGCGTTCGAGCAGGTCAACTCCAACTTCTCGCTGCTGTTCACGCACCTGTTTGGCGGCGGTGACGCCAACCTCGTGCTTGTCGAAAGTGACGACCCGCTGGAAGCCGGCCTCGAGATCATGTGTCAGCCACCCGGCAAGAAGCTGGCGACGCTTTCGCTGCTGTCGGGTGGTGAGCAAACGCTCACGGCGATGGCGCTGATCTTCGCGGTGTTCCTTGCCAACCCCGCGCCGATCTGCGTGCTCGACGAAGTCGACGCGCCGCTCGACGACGCCAACGTCACGCGCTTTTGCGACTTGCTCGACGAAATGTGCCGCCGCACCGACACGCGCTTTCTGATCATCACGCACCACGCCGTGACGATGAGCCGGATGGATCGCCTCTTCGGGGTGACGATGCAAGAGCAGGGCGTGAGTCAGCTTGTCTCGGTTGATCTGAAAAAAGCCGAGGCGATGGTCGCCTAACCTGTTACAGTCTCGACAGTTATGTGCTCGATGCTGAAATGCTCGTGCATATAGGCTTTGACGGCGGCTTTCACCTCGTCTGCCACGTGGCCGGAGGCAACCGCGAGCTCAAGCGTCACCACGGGAAGCTCCTGAGTCACCGACCAAGCGTGAACGTGGTGCACAGCGGCGACGCCTTCAACGTCGCGCGCTATTGCCTCGCTGACAGCGCGGGGGTCAAACCCTTCGGGGGTGCCTTCCAGCAAGATTTGCCCGCTTTCCTTCACGATGCTCAGGGCCGAGCGTAGGATGAGAACAACGACAAGAACCGAGAGGATCGGGTCAATTGGCGTCCAACCGGTGAAGATGATCACCACAGACGCCACGATTGCCGCGATCGAGCCGAGCAAGTCTCCCGCAACATGCAGCGCGGCGGCGCGCACATTCAGGTTGTTATCCTCGCCGCGCGTCAGAACCCAAAACGCGATGATGTTCACCAAAAGACCGCCGAGCGAGATCCAGAGCATGACAGTGCCCATAACCTCATGCGGCGTTGAGAGCCGCTGGATGGCCTCAATGACGATCCAGACACAGATCGCGATCAGTGACAGCCCGTTGACGAATGCTGCCAACACCGAGAAGCGTCCGAAACCATAAGTCAGCTTCCAGTCAGCAGGGCGGCGCGCCAGGCGCATGGCCATCCAAGCCAGCATGAGCGAGGCAAAGTCTGTCAGCATGTGGCCCGCATCGGCGAGCAGCGCGAGCGACCCCGAGATCAGCCCGCCGAACACTTCGGCAAGCATGAAGCCCCCCGTCAGCAGGGCTGCAATGGCGAGCTTGGTTTCGTTCTTGGGCGCATGCGAGTGGCTGTGCCCCTCATGGCCGCCTTTGTGGGAATGACTGCTCATGTCGTGTGTCCTTACGGCTTGCAACAGGTGAATGCTGCCCCCTGCCTACGCCCCGCATTGGCCGTCTGCAACTGCGGCAAATGGGCAAAAGAAACGCCTGTTTCGCTGTTTCCGCGCCAAGAACGATGCGCGAGAATACCGCAGTATTATCCCACCTCTGCCCAGATTGCGCCTTCATTGGCCGCCATACACATCCTCAAGAAAAAGAATTTTGAGGTAATCGAGAATGGACCGACTAACGGAAATGGAAGCCTTTGCCACGGTCGTAGACCAAGGCGGGTTTACCGACGCAGCCAAGAAGATGGGGATCTCGAAATCCGCTGTCTCCAAGCACGTCTCTTCCCTTGAAGCCCGCCTTGGTGCGCGGCTTCTCAACCGCACGACGCGCCGTGTCAGCCCAACAGAGATCGGCCTTGCTTACTACGACCGCGCCCGCCGCGTTCTCAATGACGCGGGCGAGGCGGATGCGCTTGTCAGCTCCATGCAGTCTGACCCTTCAGGCCTTCTGCGTATTTCCGTCGCGACAGACTTCGGTGTGAACCACCTCTCGCCAGTGCTTGGCGAGTTCCTCACAGACTTTCCGGACATCACGGTCAACATGGTTCTTAACAACCGCTACGTTGAGCTGATCTCCGAGGGCTTTGATATGGCCATCCGCATGGGGGATCTTGAAGACAGCACCCTCAGAGCGCGCAAGCTGACAAACACAAACATGCGGATGATTGCCTCGCCGGGATATTTCCAGCGCTATGGCCGCCCGCAGAAGATCGATGATCTGAACGAGCACAAGCTTTTGCACTATTCAAACAACTCGGCGGGCAACGTCTGGAAAATTACAGCACCGTCAGGCGAGAAGCGCCAAGTGCGCACCGCGGGCTGGCTGACAGTCAACGACGGCCAGTCGCTTCTCAACGCGGCCATTTCCGGCCTCGGCATCGCTTACCTGCCAAGCTTCCTCTACGCGGATGCGTTGGAGCAGGGCTTGGTCGAAGATGCGATCCCCGAGCTTCCTGTCGAGACGCAAGGCATCTACGCGGTTTACCCGCCGGGGCGCTTCACGCAGCCCAAAGTGCGCGCCTTCATCGACTTTCTGGTGCACTCGTTTGGCGACAAAGGCCCATCAGACTGGTGAGCTGATTTAACTTGATTTCCCCGAAACTGGCCCCGGATTTTCCGGGGTCTTTTTTTGCGGGACGGCGTTTGCGCGACAGGCAACGTGCGCTGCATTAAGTTAATTTGCGTTAACGAATGGCGCCAAAACTGTATGCACGCGTTCTGCACGGATCGCTGCATAGAAAGCTGCATACTGTAGGCACTGGTGTTTTCGCGCCGCGTTTACGCGTTAACCCCACCGTGCGTTGCCTGTGCGTTGCCTGTACGCTACCTGTGCGTTGCGCAAATTCTTAGCGTGTCGGCACCGGAACTTCGCCGCGATAGTCGTAAAATCCGCGGCCCGCCTTGCGCCCGAGCCAGCCTGCCGCAACATATTTGGTGAGCAGCGGGCAGGGGCGGTATTTGGTGTCGGCAAAACCGTCGTGCAGCACGTTCATGATCGCCAGACAGGTGTCGAGACCGATGAAATCAGCCAGTTGCAGCGGCCCCATCGGGTGATTGGCGCCAAGCTTCATCGCGTTGTCGATCGAGGCGACATTGCCCACGCCCTCATAGAGCGTGTAGCAGGCTTCGTTGATCATCGGGATCAGGATGCGATTGACGATGAAGGCAGGAAAGTCTTCCGCGCTAGCAGCGGTTTTACCCAAAGTTTCAACAACTTGTAGGCAACTTTCGTAAGTTTCCTTATCTGTGGCGATGCCGCGAATAAGCTCGACGAGCTGCATCAGCGGCACGGGGTTCATGAAGTGAAACCCCATGAACTTTTCCGGCCTATCCGTGCGCGAAGCAAGCCGAGTGATCGAGATAGAGGAGGTATTTGACGTGACGATCGTATTCTCGGCAAGGTGCGGCACGAGGCCTTCGATGATCTTGTTCTTGATCGCCTCATTTTCTGTCGCGGATTCTATCACCAAATCGGTCTGGCCGACGGCGGCAATGTCGAGCGAGGCCGTGATGCGTCCAAGCCCCGCGGCCATTTCTGCCTCGGTGATCTGGGACTTGCCGACTTGGCGGGACATGTTCTTTTCGATCCGGTCAATCGCAGCGTTAAGCGCTTCTTCACTGACATCGTTGACGATGACATCATAGCCGGCCAATGCCATTACATGTGCAATTCCGTTGCCCATCTGCCCGGCGCCGATCACGCCTACTGATTTGATGTCCATCTGCTACTCCTGATTGCTTTTTTGAGCATAAGCGCCCGTAGAGCAGGGCCGCAAGGGGCATTCTGCGCCTTCTTTTATGGCTCACATTTTAATTGTTAGCAGAATCTAAATGTCTGCTCGGCAATCTGGGTCTGGGTGAATTTAAATTGTGGTGGGACTTATGGCCTATGAAAAAGTAGGGGGGAGACCCCTTGAGTATTATCCGTGTTCTTATGGTGCGTCTCGACTGATGTTTCGTGGCCCAAAGCAGGACATCGGCGAAAACTATATAGCCTTTCTGGGCGGCACGGAAACTTACGGCAAGTTTATCGCACGGCCCTTTGCCGACTTGCTGGAAGACATGACCGAGTTGCAATGCCTGAACCTTGGCGTGCCGAACGCAGGCGTTGACTCGTTTATCAACGACACCGCCTCGCTTGATCTGGCGGGAGAAGCCAACCTGACGGTTGTCCAAGTGATGGGGGTACAGAACCTTTCCAACCGTTATTACTCGGTGCACCCGCGCCGCAACGACAGGTTTTTAGGGGCGTCGCCCAGCATGCAGTCGGTGTTTCCCGATGTTGATTTTACCGAGTTTCACTTTACCAATCACATGTTGCGAAGCCTGGTTGGCAGGGCTCCGGATCGCTTCATGTTGTTGCTCAACGAGCTACAGGATGCATGGATCGCGCGGATGAAGGTTTTGCTCGACAGGCTGCCGGGGACGAAGATTCTGGTTTGGTTCGCTGACCACGCGCCTGACGAAAAGGTCGGGTTCGATCATTCGGCAAGCTGCCCGTTTGGCGTGACCGCAGAAATGCTGGCGCAAGTCGAAAACCGTGTGGCGGAAACTGTGATCGTCAAGGCTAGCGCAGCGGCTTTAGCGCGGGGCAATGAAGGCATGATCTTCACACTTTTCGAGGCCTCAGCAACACTGCAACTGCTCGGTCCGGCGGCCCATATGGAAGCAGCTTTTGCCTTAAAGCCTGTTATCGAAAAGCATTTTAACAGCGCCTAAATGGCCGCAAGCCAAGCCTCGACAGCAGCCACAAATTCGCGCGGTTTTTCGGCATGCAACCAGTGACCGGCGTCAGGGATTTTTGCAAAGCGCGCTGTCGGGAACAGCGCTTTGATGAGTGGGCGGTGCTCGGCTGTTACATAATTTGACGCCGCGCCTGAGAGGAAGAGCGTCGGGCCCGTAAACGCGGCGCCTTCGGGTGGTTGCGGGAAGGCCAGAATTCTTGGCATCTCGCGTGCGAGTGCTTGCAGGTTGAGCCGCCAGCGCTTTTCTTTCACATCGAGCGATTGCGTGAAAAACGCTGCGAGCGCGGCGTCTGCGAGCTGCGGTTCCAGAGCTGCCAACGCATCGGAACGGGTTTCGATTTTTGAGAGGTCAACCGAAAGCATGGCGTCGATATTGCCTTGCTGGCTATGCTCATAACTGACTGGAGCGATGTCGGCGACCGTGAGTTTCGCCACTAGGTCAGGGTGTAAAAGCGAGAGCATCATCGCCGCTTTACCCCCCATAGAGTGGCCCAAGACATGCGCTTTGCCGCTCATCTGCGATGTGATCACCTCGGCCAAGTCTTCCGCCATGTCGGCGTAGTTGTGACTTTCAGCCCAAGGCGAAAACCCGTGGTTGCGCATGTCGACGACAAACACTTCACGCTCGCTGCTGAGGCGTTTGGCGATAACCCCCCAGTTCCGCGCCGAGCCGAACAGCCCATGTGCTATGAGCAAAGGCGTTTGCGAAGTCTTGGTTCCGTGGCGAATAATGTTTAACATGGGTTGTTGTTATTCGATTATCGCGGTGACACAAAGCTAGTTTATTGAGACCAGTCAAAACGGATATCCCGGTGATCGAAGCTCGAAAGCTCAAAGAGATGGAATGTCAGCTCTGCACGCTGATGAACGAGCGCTTGGGGTTGTCGCAAACAAGTTTGGCGAAAGCCGTTGCGCGGGCTGGCCGTAGGCTTCCCGCCAGGCAGCGTGCCAATGCACAATGTGTTATAGATGCTTTGGGCAAGGTGGAGCATCCGCTGCTTTACGCGCAGCTTTCAGAGGCGAATATCCATACGGCTGAAGCGCGACTGACGGAGTATCTGAGCAGCATCGACCGAAAGAAACTGCAGATTGACCGGTTGATCAAAATCACCTCTAGCCTTGCTTTCAATCTGCTGGTTTTGGCCGCGATCGTTATCGTGCTTTTGCGCCTGAGAGGGTTTGTTTAAGGCCTCTGCCGGTGTTCAGCAGAGGCCCCTAAATTTCGCCTCGTCAGATCGTTGCCTTAGCGAACGAACGCGTCAGAAAAGCCTGCGCGGCGGGCTTTTGACAATGCGTTGTTCAGCTGGCCCGAATTGAACGGGCCTGCCAGAACAACGCGGTAGCTTTTGCCACTGCGCTTTAGCGTACCCATGCGAACGGGAAGGCCCGCAGCTTGAAGGCGGCTCGCTGCGCGATTGGCGTTTGCACTTTGGCCAAAGGTGCCAACCTGCACAAAACGGCCGCCGGTTGACGCCTGCACTTTTGCTGCTGGTCGGGCTTGCTTGGCAACTGACGGGTTCTTCGTTGACGTGGTGAAGCCCATCGCTTTGTTCTGGTCAGCCATGCTCGTGTAGGGGTAGCGCAGGTCAGGGAACAGCTTGTTCACAACACGGCCAGAGCTGCGCAGGTAAAGCTTGCGTGGGACAGTGCGTGTCCAGAGCAGATCAGACTGGCGAATGCCCTCGACGCTCATATGCGCGCGCTTGGTGTTCAAACGGTCATCGTTCCATGCTTTGCGATAGCCTTTGGGCGTTTCGTTGCGGACTTTCGCCGCTTGCTGTTGGTTGTAAACATGGCGCGGCACAACGCGGGTTGAGCCCGGTGCGTTTATGGCTCCGGTTTCTCCATTACGCTTTACGATGGTTGCCGGGCGCGCTTGCTGGCGTACAACGACACGTTTCTGTGGCGCTGGCGCTTGGCGCACCACCCGGCGTTGCACCGTGACGGCTTGGCCATTGCGCATAACTTTTGCGGGCTGGCGCGTCACGGCCATGCCTGTGACAGACTGCTTCTGCGGCCCGCAGCGAACGCCTTGCCCACGGCCAGCATATTGCGCGCTGACACCTGTGAAGTTGGTGCAAGTTGTCTGACGCGTCACTTGTTGGCGTTGGGCGGGCGCGGCGGCAACGCGGCGCACGGGCTTGGACGCTGGAGCGCTCACAACGCGTTTAGGCGCAGGCTGAACACGGCGGATTTGCGGTGCAGGCGTGACGGCCTTCGGGGCCGCTACTTTGCGAGCAACCGGCTTTGGCGCTATTGTGACAGGCTTTTGACGCACAACGGGCTTGCGCGGTGCCGCTTTGACGACGGGCTTGGCAACGGCTGCAGGCTTCACGGCAACAGATGCGTTAGGCATCTTCTCGGGGACGATCTGCACAACCTTTGATTTCTTGGGTGCGACAGCTGCAATTTGCTGACCGGCGCCAAAAGTCGGCTGCTGGCCACATAGGACTTTGCGCGAGCGCGAGACCCGAGGCACCCAGCTGACCAACCCGTCGATGCCAGCGCGGATGTATACGCATCCGCGGCTATCAACATATTGTTTGCCCTTGAAGCTTGCCGGCGGATACTCGGCCGGATTTTCGGCGTCCCGCAACGTTTTAGCCTGGGCCGCAGCAAGCCCCAGTGACGCTACCATTACACAAACTGCGATTACTCTTTTCAGCTTCATTTCTTGCCCCCACAAGTACATGGCAACATTGCCTGATCTGCGCGGGCGAGTCTAGCAGTCGCATTGCCCTTTTTCGGCTATTTTGTGCCAAACATCCTGTCGCCAGCGTCGCCCAAGCCCGGAACGATGTAGCCTTGCTCGTTCAAGTGCGAATCAAGTGAGGCGGTATAGATGGGAACATCGGGGTGCGCCTCCTGCATGCGTGCGACGCCTTCTGGGGCTGCCAGCAGGCACAGAAACTTGATATTCTTGGCGCCGGCTTGTTTGAGCAGATCGATAGCGGCAACACTTGAGTTGCCCGTTGCCAACATCGGGTCAACCGCGATGACTTCACGTTCTTCAAGTTTATCGGGGACTTTGAAGTAGTATTGCACAGGTTTCAGCGTCTCTTCGTCACGGTAAAGTCCGACAAAGCCAACCCGCGCTGAGGGAATAAGGCTCAGCATCGGGTCTAGCATCCCGTTTCCGGCCCGCAATATCGACACCAAGGCCAGTTTTTTGCCTGCCAAGATCGGCGCGTCGATCTCGGTTAAGGGCGTCTTGATCGTCTTGGTGGCGAGCGGCAAGTCGCGTGTGGCTTCATAGGCCAGCAACTGGGTTATTTCGCCCAGCAAGTGCCGGAACTGCGCTGAAGGTGTGCCTTCTTTGCGCATCAAGGTGAGCTTATGCTGCACAAGCGGGTGGTCGATGACGGTTAGGTTCTGGCTCATAAGGGCTCCGTTGACTGCATGTCTGGTTCACAGAAAGCTGACGCCATCGCCACGGGTTTGCAAGCGCAGATGAGTGGCGATGCTTGCGGCGACGTCCTGAAAGGCGATATGCCCTATCTTGCCGGATCCCGCGCCCGCGACCAGAACAGGAACGCGTTCGCGGGTGTGGTCTGTCCCGATCCATGTCGGGTCATTGCCGTGATCTGCGGTGATGATGAAAACATCCCCGGGTTTCAAGGCTTTGAGCAGCTTGCCAAGCTCGACATCGAACCATTCGAGCGCGCGGGCGTAGCCTGACACATCACGGCGGTGGCCGTAGTTGGTGTCAAACTCGACGAGGTTGGTGAAGGTGAGCGTGTCTTCAGCTGCGTCGGCGACGCGCGCGTGCAAGTCTTTCACGAGCAGGCTATCGGAGCCTTTTACGTAGCTGTCGATGCCGCGCATCGAGAAAATATCGCCGATCTTGCCAATGGCGTGCACGCTGCCGCCACTGTCGTGTACCCAGTCGCACAGCGTCGGGCTTGGGGGTGTCATGGCGTAATCTTTGCGGTGAGCGGTGCGTTCAAAATGTCCGGGAGTGCCGACAAAGGGGCGGGCGATAACGCGGCCAACGCGCAGCCTGTGCAGGTGTGGGGCGAGGTCGCGGCAAAGCACCAGTAGGCGCTCGCGGCCAAATGTTTCCTCATGGGCCGCAATCTGGAACACGCTGTCAGCCGAGGTATAGCAGATCGGCCAGCCGCTTTGCATATGCTCTTCGCCGAGGTCTTCAAGAATCCGGGTTCCCGAGGCGTGGCAGTTACCCAAGATGCCAGTGACACTGGCAAGCTCTTTCACCAGATCGGTGATGTCTTGAGGGAAGGCTGGGGTCTCATCGGGGAAATAGTGCCACTCCCAAGGGACGGGCACGCCGGCGAGTTCCCAATGCCCTGAGGGGGTGTCTTTGCCATGCGAGACTTCTGTTGCAGCGGCCCAGCGCCCGATGAGTGGCTGCCGGCTTTTTGGCAGTCCGATGTCGGAGGCAAGGTTGATGGCGTCGATCAGACCAAGGCTTTCAAGGTTGGGGACATGCAGCGCGCCACTTCGGCCGTCTTCTGCTTCGCCGCTCGCGCAAGCCTTGAGAATGTGGCCAAGCGTATTGGCGCCCGTGTCGGGTACAGTTCCAGTCGCTGTGCCATTGAAAAACTTGGCAGCATCCGGCGCGCCGCCGCACCCGACAGAATCAAGCACAGTCAAAAATGCGCGCGCCATTAGCTGATCCTTTCGTAGATTAGCGGAGGGATTTCCGGTTTCGCGCCAATCGTGATGCTGCCGAAAACCTCTGTTGCGGCCTGTGTGGCTTGGTCTTCGCGGCTGGCGTGGATGCGTGCGATCGGATCACCTTTGTTGACGTAAGTACCAAGTGGAAGCAGATCTGTCAGGCCAACGGCGGGGTCGATCTTGTCGGTTTCGACACTGCGGCCACCGCCGAGGTGCACTACGGCAAGTCCGAGTCTTTCGCCTTCATAGGCGCTGATATAGCCCGCCTCCGGAGCGCGAAGCTCGCGAATGTTGTTGGCTTCCGGCAGGAAGCGTTGCCAATTTTCCAGAAATTGCACTGGTCCGCCTTGCGCGTGCACCATCCGGCCAAAGGCCTCAGCGGCGGCTCCGCTTTGCACTGCAGTCAAGATCGCCTCGGCGCCTGATTGTGCGTTTTCGCTCAGGCCCGCGTCGGCCAATACGACGCCTCCGAGCGCGGCAGAGGTGTCCAATAGGGGCGTTTTGCGCGGGTCTTTGAGCGCGCGCATCACTTCGGCAATTTCCAGAGCGTTGCCAAGCGACGGCACCAGCGGTTGACTCATGTCTGTGATGAGAGCCGATGTGCGGCAGCCCGCAGCATTGGCCGTTTTCACCAGCGACTTGGCCAAAGCGCGAGAATCGTCGAGTGTTTTCATAAAAGCGCCAGAGCCGGTTTTTACATCAAGCACTAGGCTGCCAAGCCCTGCCGCGAGCTTCTTTGAGAGAATGGAGGCTGTGATCAGATCAAGGCTTTCGACTGTCGCTGTGACATCGCGAATGGCATAGAGCCGCTTGTCAGCGGGTGCGATATTAGCGGAGGCGCTGACAATCGCGAGGTGACTTTTGGCAACTATGCTCTTGAATTCACTCTCATTGAGGCCGGTTTTGAAGCCCGGGATGGCTTCGAGTTTGTCGAGCGTGCCACCGGTGTGGCCCAGGCCACGGCCTGACACCATCGGAACCGCCGCGCCGCACGCCGCGAGAGCGGGAGCGAGCAAAAGCGAAACGCAGTCGCCGATCCCTCCGGTAGAGTGTTTGTCGAGCACGGGCCTGTCGAGTTGCCAACTGAGTACATCGCCGCTGTCGCGCATCGCCAAAGTCAGTGCGACCCGTTGTTCGCGTGTAAGCCCCTTGAGGAGCGCGGCCATCGCAAAAGCGCCGGCTTGCGCGTCGCTCACCGAGTGGTCAGCGAGGCCAGTTGCAAACTCGCTGAAGGCCGCTTGTGCAATGTCGCCTCCATCACGCAGCGCAGCAAGGAGGGCGCGGGTATCGCTCATGTGTTGTCCATGTGTGATTGTGAGAAAGCACCAGGCAGAAGCTCGGCCAATGTCAGGGTCGTTTCGCTTCCGGCTGTCGTGGCCATCGTGACTTTGACGTCCCTTGCGCCGAACTCGGCCAGTTTTTGGCGGCAGCCGCCACAGGGCGTAACCGGATCGGGGCTGTCGGCTATTACGTAAACTTCAAGCAATTCGGTTTCTCCCGCAGCGACCATGGCCGCGATGGCCCCTGCCTCTGCGCAGGTGCCTTCCGGATAGGCGACATTTTCGACGTTGCAGCCTATGAAAATACCCCCCGACGCCGCCCGAAGAGCCGCGCCGACTTTAAAGTTTGAGTAAGGCGCATAGGCGTTGTCGCGGACGGTGCGCGCAGCTTCTGACAGTGACATAACGTTACCTTTTACGATTTCATCATCAGTTTGCGGGAGACAGGCTTGGGAATGCAAGAGGCCGCACCGAGTTTCGCGGCTTTTAATTGGAAGCAAGATAGTTTAATGCTAAACTATTGAATGAAGGCCGCTTTGCAACGAGGGTAAAACATGGATGATGACCGCAAACAATCGGCGCGCGAAGCAGCGCTGGCATACCATGAATTTCCGACGCCCGGTAAGTTGGAGATACGGCCAACCAAGCCAATGGCAAATGGTCGAGATTTGGCGCGCGCCTATTCGCCGGGGGTTGCGGAGGCCTGCCTTGAAATCGCCGCGAACCCTGCAGACGCCAGCCGCTACACGGCGCGTGGCAACTTGGTCGCAGTTGTCACAAACGGCACGGCAGTTCTGGGTCTTGGCAATATCGGTGCGCTAGCCTCAAAGCCGGTGATGGAAGGCAAGGCTGTCTTGTTCAAGAAATTCGCGGGTATCGACTGCTTTGATATAGAGGTTGACGAAAAAGACCCCGAGAAGCTTGCAAACATCATCTGTGCGCTTGAGCCAAGCTTTGGCGCGATCAACCTTGAGGATATCAAGGCGCCTGACTGCTTCATCGTTGAGAAGATTTGCCGCGAGCGCATGGGCATTCCTGTTTTCCATGATGATCAGCACGGGACAGCAATTGTTGTCGGTGCGGCTGCGACGAATGCTTTGCATGTTGTTGGCAAGTCATTTGAAGATATCAAAATTGTTAGCACGGGTGGCGGAGCAGCGGGCATCGCTTGCCTCAACATGCTTCTCAAGCTTGGTGTGAAGCGTGAAAATGTCTGGCTGTGCGACGTGCATGGGCTTGTCTACGAGGGCCGCGAAGAAGACATGAACCCGCAGAAAGCCGCTTTCGCTCAAAAGAGTAATGCGCGAAGTTTGGCAGATGTGATCGACGGCGCTGATTTGTTCCTTGGCCTCTCCGGCCCGAAGGTTTTGAGCGCAGAGCTTGTTGCGAAGATGAGCAAGCGGCCGATCATTTTTGCTTTGGCCAATCCAACGCCAGAGATTATGCCCGACGAAGTGAGGGCTGTCGCACCTGACGCCGTAATCGCGACGGGACGCAGTGATTTCCCCAATCAAGTCAATAACGTGCTGTGCTTTCCCTTCATCTTCCGCGGGGCGCTTGATGTGGGCGCAACCGAGATAAACGATGCCATGCAAGTCGCCTGCGTTGAGGGCATTGCCGCGCTGGCCCGCGCGACGACAAGTGCTGAAGCTGCGGCTGCCTACAAAGGCGAGCAGATGACCTTCGGGGCGAACTACCTCATTCCAAAGCCGTTTGACCCGCGCTTGTCAGCTGTCGTCAGTTCCGCGGTTGCCAAAGCCGCGATGGAGACAGGCGTTGCGACGCGCCCTGTCGGCGACATGGAAGCCTACAGGGAGAGACTCAACCAGTCGGTTTTCAAGTCAGCTTTGCTGATGCGTCCGGTTTTCGAGGCGGCTTCCAAAGCCTCCCGCCGGATCATTTTTGCCGAAGGAGAAGACGAACGCGTGCTGCGCGCGGCGCAGGCGATCCTGGAAGAGACAACCGAGAGACCCATTCTTATCGGGCGTCCCGAGGTGATCGAACAACGCTGCGAGCGCCACGGGATCACCATTAAGCCCGGCCGTGATTTTGAGTTGGTGAACCCCGAGAATGATCCGCGGTATCGCGACTTTTGGGAGAGCTACCATCAGATCATGGCGCGCAAGGGCGTCACGCCGGACTTGGCGCGCGCAATCATGCGCACCAACACCACAGCGATCGGCGCGACGGCGGTGCATCGTGGTGACGCCGACAGCCTGATTTGCGGCACTTTCGGAGAATTTCGCTGGCATCTTAACTATGTCACCCAAGTTCTCGGTAACACCACACTGCAGCCCCAAGGCGCTTTGTCGCTGATGATCTTGGAGGATGGCCCGCTTTTCATTGCTGATACGCATGTGCATTCGCTGCCGACACCAGAGCAAATTGCGCAAACTGCCATCGGGGCTGCACGGCACGCAGTGCGCTTTGGCGTAGAGCCTAAAGTGGCGTTTTGCTCGCAATCGCAATTTGGCAATCAGGCTGAAGGGTCTGGCAAGCGAATTCGCGAAGCTATCCAACTGCTTGATGCTGGCAAACACGAGTTTTCCTATGAAGGCGAAATGAATGTTGACGCCGCGCTCGATCCGGAGTTGCGGGAGAGGCTGTTGCCTGACAACCGGCTGCAAGGTGCGGCCAACATTCTGATCTTCGGCCATGCTGATGCAGCCTCAGCGGCGCGCAACATTCTCAAAGTGAAGGGCGGCGGGCTTGAAGTTGGCCCGATTTTGATGGGGATGGGCAACAGGGCGCATGTTGTTACGCCGGGTATCACGGCCCGCGGACTGCTCAACATGGCTGCAATTGCAGGGACGCCTGTTGAACATTACGGTTAGGATTCTGCTCTCACGAATGTGACTCGTTTGATTTGCAGGCGGAAGTTTGCGACTTTGCAAAAGTGACCCGCGGGGCTTTCAGAAAGCATATTTTTGCATAGTTTGCTAAAGTTTGCATGCCCGTACCCGTAAGATATGCAAATATTTTGCGATAAACTGACGCTACGTCGCCCATGAGACTTGCTCGCAGCGCACTGCCAAGCGTAACCATATGCAAAGTGGAGGAGAAAGATTATGGGTTATAAAGAGGTGTATGCCGCGTGGCAGGCCGATCCGGAAGCGTTCTGGATGAAAGCTGCGGAAGCAATTGATTGGGATGAAAAGCCGAGCAAAGCGCTGTTTGAGAAGGGCAACAACCTTTACGAATGGTTCGCGGATGCAAAGTGCAACACTTGCTATAACGCGGTTGACCGCCACGTTGAGGCGGGGCGCGGCGAGCAGACAGCTATCATCTACGACAGCCCCATCACCCACACGAAGCGCGAGATTTCCTACGTAGAGCTACGCAATCGCGTTGCCAACCTTGCCGGTGCTTTGCGGGCCAAAGGCATCGAGAAGGGTGATCGCGTCATCATTTATATGCCGATGGTACCCGAGGCTCTTGAGGCCATGCTGGCATGTGCGCGGCTAGGCGCGGTTCACTCGGTTGTTTTCGGCGGTTTTGCAGCGAACGAGCTTGCGGTTCGTATCGATGACGCAAAGCCCAAGGCTATCATCGCGGCGTCTTGTGGCCTTGAGCCAGGTCGCGTGGTTCACTACAAGCCGCTGCTTGATGGCGCCATAGACCTGTCCGAACACAAACCCGATTTCTGCGTTATTTTCCAGCGTGAACAGGAAGTTGCCGAGTTGATCGAGGGGCGCGACTATAATTGGCACGGATTTCAGTATGGTGTTGAGCCTGCAGAATGTGTGCCTGTTGAAGGCAATCACCCTGCCTATATCCTCTATACTTCTGGCACGACGGGCGCTCCGAAAGGGGTTATACGCCACACGGCAGGGCAGCTTGTTGCACTGAACTGGACGATGAAAAACATCTACAACGTTGACCCGGGTGACGTGTTCTGGGCCGCATCGGATGTGGGGTGGGTCGTCGGGCACAGCTATATTTGTTACGCACCGCTCATTCACGGCAACACGACAATTGTGTTCGAAGGCAAGCCCGTCGGGACGCCTGATGCCGGCACATTCTGGCGGGTAATTTCCGAGCATAATGTGAAGAGCTTTTTCACCGCACCAACAGCTTTCCGCGCCGTGAAGCGGGAAGACCCGACCGGCGAGTTTGTGAAAAAGTATGATCTGAGCTGCCTTGACCAAGTCTATCTGGCTGGTGAGCGCGCTGACCCTGACACGATTGTCTGGGCGCAAAAGCAGCTCGGTGTGCCTGTGATTGACCACTGGTGGCAAACCGAGACAGGTTTTGCGATCGCGGCAAACCCGCTTGGCATCGAGGAATTGCCGACAAAACTAGGCTCTCCGACGGTTCCTATGCCGGGGTACGAGGTTGTGATCCTTGATGATGCGGGCCACCCCGTCGAGGCCGGAACTTTGGGCGCGATTGCGATCAAACTGCCGCTGCCTCCGGGCACGTTGCCAACCCTTTGGAATGCGGAAGAGCGTTTTCAGAAGAGCTATCTCAACACCTTCCCAGGTTACTACGAAACGGGCGATGCTGGGATGATGGATGAAGACGGCTACGTGTACATTATGGCGCGCACCGATGACGTGATCAACGTCGCTGGGCACAGGCTCAGCACGGGGGGCATGGAAGAGGTGCTCGCTGGGCACCCGGATGTGGCAGAATGCGCGGTAATCGGTGTTGCAGACCAGCTTAAAGGCCAAATGCCTGTTGGTTTTGTGTGCCTCAATGCGGGTTGCAACAAGGCGCATGAGGAGATTGTGAAAGAGATCGTCAAGCTTGTGCGCGAGAAAATCGGGCCCGTGGCGGCGTTCAAACTCGCTCTCGTTGTCGACAGGTTGCCAAAGACCCGTTCAGGCAAAATCTTGCGCGGCACTATGGTGTCTATCGCTGACGGAACCGATTGGAAAATGCCCGCGACGATTGATGATCCGGCAATTTTGGACGAGATCACCGAAGCGCTACAAACGATCGGTTACGCGAAATAATGATTGGCCCGCCACGTGCGGGCCTTTTCATCTGCGCCATCAGCGCTAAGCTCTTTTTTGTTTGAACAGGGAGAGCTTTATGACGTCGTCTCGGATTTCTGGGTTTCACAAGTTTACACGCACGCAACGTTTGCAGGAACTTATACAACAAGGGTTGTTAACTGATCGTGAAGCCGCAGAGCTTGGCGTGGAAGCGGCGGCTTCAGGCGATTTGGCGGATCACCTCAGCGAGAATGTGATCTCGGTGATGGCGGTGCCTTTGGGCGTTGCGACCAACCTGATCGTCGATGGCGTTGATGTTTTGGTGCCGATGGCGACAGAGGAAAGCTCTGTTATCGCGGCAGTGGGCAACGGTGCGCGGGCGTGTCGGGCGACGGGCGGGGTAACTTGTGAGGCGGATGCGCCTTGCATGATTGCGCAGGTGCAACTCACAGGCATTGCCGATCTGCCCGCCGCGCAGCAAGCCGTGAGCGACAAAAAACAAACAATATCAGAACTCTGCAACGCCTGTGATCCGATGTTGGTCAAGCTTGGTGGTGGGTTTGTTGACCTTGAGGTGCGCATAGCGGGGCCGTTTCTGGTGGTTCACCTGATCGTTGATGTCCGTGATGCGATGGGGGCGAATGCTGTGAACACCATGGCGGAGGCCGTCGCGCCGAAGCTTGCGGAGTGGACGGGGGGGCGCGTTGGGTTGCGCATTTTGAGCAACCTTGCGGACCGTCGTCTGGTGCGGGCGAGGGCGGTTTGGCCAGCGTCTGAAATAGGCCGAAATACTGTTCAAGGCATTGTTTCGGCTTACGAATTTGCAGCGCACGACCCTTACCGCGCGGCCACGCACAACAAGGGGATCATGAACGGGGTCAGCGCCGTTGCGCTGGCCACGGGCAACGACACGCGCGCGCTTGAAGCGGGGGCGCATGCCTATGCGTCAACGCAGGGCAATGCGGGGGGCTACGGCCCGTTGACGCGCTACGGCATAACCGAAGACGGCGATCTTTGGGGCGAGATCGAAATGCCGATGCCTGTGGGCATCGTTGGCGGCGCAACCAAGGCGCACCCGACAGCGCAAAAGTCATTGAAAATCATGCAGGTAGACAATGCCGACAGGCTTGCGCGCGTTACCGCTTCTGTGGGGCTTATCCAGAATTTCTCGGCTCTCAGGGCGCTGGCAACCGAGGGGATCCAGAGGGGGCACATGGGGCTTCATGCGCGCAATGTCGCGATCGTGGCGGGCGCTGAAGGGGCCGATATTGACCGCGTTGCAGAGGCGATGATCGAACGGCTCGAAGTGCGCGAAGATGTGGCCCGCGCTTTGCTGGCCGAATTCAAAGGTTAACGGCCAAAAACGCAGTGCCTACGGTATGCAGCTATGTATGCAGCACTCCGTGCATAACGCGTGCATACAATTTCGAGCGCGCTGAAAAGGTTAACGCCGCTCGAAATTAGTTAACAGGCGGGCATTCACGCTGTCAGCAGCATCAGCTGCACGTCGGCGACATTGGTGCCGGTTGCACCCGTCATCAGCAAGTCACCCGCCGCTTGAAGGGCGGCGTAGCTGTCGTTGTTGGCGAGCAGGGCATCCGTGTTGTGCCCGCTTGCCTTGATGCGCGCCAGCGTGGTGCCGTCAACAAGCCCGCCAGAGGCGTCAGTCGGGCCGTCGCGCCCGTCGGTGCCGCCGCTGAGAAACACCCAGTTGCAGGCGAGGGTGTCTGTCGCCAGTCGGGCGACACGCAGGGCCAGCTCCTGGTTGCGCCCGCCGCGCCCGTCGCCGCGCAGGGTGACGGTGGTTTCGCCACCGAAGATCAGCAGTGTCGGTTCCGACACGTCACAAGCCTTGGCCGTGGCGACAACGCGCTGGGCGGCGTCTTCCACATCGCCCGTCAGAGGCGGCGTGAGAATGGTTGCGGCCCACCCGTCAGCGGCGCGATAGGCAGCCTCAAGCGACTGGCTGTTGCCACCGATCAGGTGATTGTCAGCGCGCGGTAGGGTTACGCTTTCTTGAGGAGTTGAGAGCAAGCTCTGCACAGCGCTTGGCAGGCGTTCAAACAGTCCGAGCTTTGCGAGAAGCGTGCTGGCCGCCTTGCGGGTGCCGATGGGAGAAACTGTCGGCCCGCTGGCGATTGCGCGCAGATCGTCGCCGACAACATCGGAGAGGATGAGCGCGGTGACGGGGGCAGGGGCCGCGTGGCGCAAAAAGCCGCCGCCCTTGAGCTCGGAAAGCTGCTGGCGGATCATGTTGACTTCGACAATGTCGAGGCCGCTTTCCAGCAAGAGCTGGTTGACGGCTTGCTTGTCGGCGAGCGTGAGCGGGGGCGTGGGCGCGGGCAAAAGGGCCGAGCCGCCACCCGAGATGAGCGCGATCACGCGGTCATTTGCGCCAGCCTGCGAGAGCAGGTCAAGCACGCGTTTGGCGGCCGCTTGGCCTGCCGCGTCAGGCACAGGGTGTGCCGCTGTGAGCACCGTCGCACCGTCAACGTTTTGGGCGTTGTCGTGGTGCGTGACGGCGAGGGCTGTGTGCGGGCCGGATATGTGCTTAAGCGCCTCGGAGAGCATGGACGGCGCGGCCTTGCCCAGAGCGATGACGTAGGTTTGCCCGCCTGCCTTTGGCGTTGGCAGGCCGGATTTTTCAACATAGTTGCGCAGGGCCAAGGCCGGATCAGCGGCTTTGATGGCTTCCGAGAACAGCGCCTTGGCTGTGTCGCGCAGGTGGGATTTGGCTGCCATGTGGTCTCTGCTCCAAGGGCCGTCGCGCTATGCGATGAGCTGACTGTCGGCAATTGTTTGCAGGTATTCGTCGGAGTAATCAACTTCGATCTCGATCCAGATCGGCAGGTGATCGGACATTTCATGAGTGCACCAGTCTTTGTAGGTGCTGGCCCAGTTTGCGTAGGGCTTGCCTGTGTCGGGCTTCTCGCGGATCGCCTGCGCCGTGGCCTCATAGGCGTCTTGCTCGCTTGGCTTGAACACCGATGTGCGCCAGTCAAAGCTGCCATGGCGCAGCAGGCGCGCTTCGTCTTGCGGGCCGGTGAATGTGATCTGGTCGTAGGTTTTGCCGCCTGCGAGGTTGGTCGCGCCGAAGAGCGGCACATGGTAGCCCTCGTCGAGCAAGATCTGGAACGAGCGGTCGCTTGTCGCGTCGATGTTCATATCGCCCAGAAAGATGTGCACTTCTTCTTGGTCTTTGGCGCGGGTTTTGAGCAGCTTGGCGATCGCGGCGATTTCGTCGCGTCTGAGCGGGCGGCCTTCCTCCTCTTCGTAGACGATGTGCGAGGAGCAGAGCGTGAACTTGAACCAGCCAGCCTGAAACGCCGCGAAGAAGGGCGTGCGGCCTATTTGCTCGCCGCCCGGGAGCAAGTCGTGCGGGAAGACCAGCTCGCCAATCAGGTTGCGAAACTGCACGCGGTTTTTGTTGTATAGAAAGGCCATGCGCTCGTGGTTGCCGCGGCCTGTGCCCGAGCTGTCGTTGATGAAAAAGTCCCAGTTGGAACCGAGGAGTTTGCAGAGCCGTTCAACGCTGTCGATGTCTTTGACTTCCTGCACGGCGCAGATATCGAAGTGGTCGATGATCTCGGCGATGTAGTGGAAACTTTCGCGCAGGCGCGGGCGGCCACCGTCAAAGTGGCGGATGTTCCAAGAGCCGAGGATCAGCGAGTTGGGTTTGCGGGCGTCTTTGATTTGCGCAGCCAGGTCGCGGCGCAAAGCGAGCAGGTGGTCGCAGACCCAGCCAGCCTGGCCGGGGGCTGCACGCCCCTCGGGATAGAGGATGTTGTTTTTCAGCAGTCCGTAATAGGCCATGCGCACCTCCCGTGGTTGATGGGAGGCAGCATAGCACAATTTCCGGCTTAAAGCTTCATGTTGCGGAGCTTTTTCTGCGTGGCGAAGAAGCGGGAGATGCCTGTTTCTGTTAGGTCAGGCACCACTTCGCCGTTCAGCGTTGTTGTCTCGACGTAGTAGCCTTCGCCGGAGCGATAGTAGCCGATGCAGAGATCGCGGATCATGTCTGTCATCAAGACGGTGAACATGTTGGAGACGGCGGCGGCGGCCTCTGGTGTCGCGTCGCTTTCAACGGTGACTTTGGCGCGGCCTATGATGCCACAGGCGCGGCCGTTTTTGACGCGGTGGCGGGTGACAACCTTGATGGTTGCAGGCAGCCCTTCGTCAAGCGCGAAGAGCGTTGTCGAGGTAACGGTGTTGCCACGGATGACCGAGCGCCCGAGGCCTTCGCAGCTTTCGGATGAGGCTTTGTAGCCGACGCACTCAAAGGGCTTGTCTGCGTTCTCGGCGTAGACTTGCGCGAGCGGCACGAAGGCCCCCTTTGTGACAGGTTCGGGAACGTCGCAGGCTGTGAGCGCAGCAAAAGCTCCGGCTAAGTATCGTGCCTTCATATCAATGCCTTTGGTTTCGCATGACGGTTATTGCATTTTCGTTGCGCGCAGCTTTTTCTTCGTTGCGAAGAAAGTTGAGGTGCCACTGAAATCAGGGAGAACTTTACCGTCAGACGTGGTTGCCTCAGCATAGTAGCCTGTGCCGCTGCGGTAGTAGGCTGCGCAGACATTCTGCATAACGCCGCCCATAAACCCCTTCATGAAATCAGATAGGGCGTTCTCGCCATCCTTAAAGCGCTTACCATTGATCAAAAGATCGACCTTGCCATCAAGCCCGCAAACCTGGCCACTGCTGATCGTGTGCTTCGTGTTGAACGTTAGATTGAGAATCCGTCCATCACCAACCTCTATTGCCGCCATTGTCTGAGCGGTCACGCGGTCGCCTTTAATTGTCCAGCGTCCCAGACCATCACAGCTGTCGGTTGCG
Organism: uncultured Lentibacter sp.; assembly: GCA_947497495.1. Taxonomy (GTDB): domain Bacteria; phylum Pseudomonadota; class Alphaproteobacteria; order Rhodobacterales; family Rhodobacteraceae; genus Lentibacter. The sequence goes on along the minus strand of CANMGT010000001.1, from coordinate 213,410 downwards.
GCATCGTAGTCTGCGCACTCCCAAGGTTTGCTTTTGTTTTCTGCAGCAACTTGCTGGACCGAGACGAACTCACCTTTCTCAGGTGCGGTCGCACAGGCTGCCAAAAGGGCAAGAAGTGGAAGTGAAACTGCAGCTTTTGAACGCATGGTCATGAAAAAATTTCCTCTTTAAGTTACACAAATTGTTCACGGATCAGACGCTCTTCCAGCCCGTGGCCGTTGTCAAACAAAATACGGTGGGAGATATGTGGCGCCGAGCGGATTTCCACCGTGGCAACATCGCGCACCGAGCGCCCGTCGGCGTCGGCCATGACGGGGCGCTTTGCGGGGTCAGTGACTTCAAAGATCACCTTGGCACTTTTGGGTAGCAAGGCACCGCGCCAGCGGCGGGGGCGGAAAGGCGCGATGGCGGTGAGGGCCAGAACGTCGGAGCCGATCGGCAGGATCGGCCCATGCGCCGAGTAGTTGTAAGCGGTGGAGCCCGCAGGTGTAGACACCAGCGCGCCGTCGCAGACAAGCTCTTCCATGCGCAGGCGTCCGTCGATCTCGATCTTGAGTTTGGCGGCTTGCGGCCCCATCCGCAGCACCGAGACTTCGTTGATCGCCAGCGCTTCATGCACCGTTCCGTCAACGCAGGTTGCTTTCATGGCGAGCGGGTTGATCACCTCTTCCTCGGCCGCTGCGAGACGCTCGGGTAAGTCGCTTTCGTTGTATTCATTCATCAGAAAGCCGACTGTGCCGCGGTTCATCCCGTATACGGGCGCGGGCATGCCTTGGGTGCGATGCAGCGTTTGCAGCATGAAGCCGTCGCCGCCGAGCGCCACGATCACATCGGCGGCCTCTTCGGAGACCTCGCCGTAGCGGCTTATCAGCGCCGCGCGGGCTGTCTGGGCGACAGGTGTGTCGCTCGCGGTAAAGGCGATTTTGAGTGTCATGCGGCAGGGCCTTAAGTTTCCTATTGGCGGCTAGGGTAACCTATTGGGCTTGCTTGTCCACCGAAGAGGCACAGGTTTGGCGCGCAGATCGCCGCAATGGTCGTGTTTAGGGTTTCCGACTGTTCGGGTTTCCAATAGGAAACGCTGGAACAGTTTTTACACCGCAACGGAGACGAGCATGTCTAACAAAGGTTTTTTCACTGAATCACTGGCCTCGCGCGACCCTGAGCTTTGGGGCAGCATTACGGGCGAACTTGGCCGCCAGCGCGACGAGATCGAGCTGATCGCATCCGAGAACATCGTGTCTGCCGCCGTGATGGAAGCGCAGGGCACTGTGCTGACAAACAAATACGCCGAAGGCTATCCGGGCCGCCGCTATTATGGCGGCTGCCAGTTTGTTGACGTGGCCGAAAACCTCGCCATCGAACGCGCTTGCAAGCTGTTTGATTGCGGCTTTGCGAACGTGCAGCCAAACTCCGGCTCACAGGCCAACCAAGGCGTTTTCCAAGCTCTCTTGCAGCCGGGTGACACCATTCTGGGCATGAGCCTTGATGCGGGCGGGCACCTCACACACGGCGCGAAACCCAACCAGTCGGGCAAGTGGTTTAACGCTGTGCAATATGGCGTGCGCGAAAGCGACAACCTGCTCGATTACGACCAAGTCGCAGCGCTTGCAAAAGAGCACCAGCCGAAGATGATCATCGCTGGCGGCTCTGCCATTCCGCGCGTCATCGACTTTGCCAAGATGCGCGAAATCGCTGACTCGGTTGGCGCTTACCTGCACGTCGACATGGCGCACTTCGCCGGCCTTGTCGCGGCAGGCGAGCACCCTTCGCCCTTCCCGCATGCACACGTTGCGACGACAACAACCCACAAGACACTTCGCGGCCCACGCGGCGGCATGATCCTGACGAACGACGAGGCTTTGGCCAAGAAGTTCAACTCGGCGATCTTCCCCGGCATTCAGGGCGGCCCGCTCATGCATGTGATCGCGGCTAAGGCCGTGGCCTTTGGCGAGGCTCTACGCCCCGACTTCAAAGAGTACATCAAGCAGGTGAAGGCCAACGCCGTTGCACTGTCTGACCAGCTTATCAAAGGCGGCCTCGACATTGTCACAGGCGGCACAGATACGCATGTCATGTTGGTTGATCTGCGCCCCAAAGGCGTGACAGGCAACATCACCGATGCAGCCCTTGGCCGTGCGCATATCACCACCAACAAAAACGGCATTCCGTTTGACCCTGAAAAGCCGACTGTGACATCAGGCATCCGCCTTGGCACGCCAGCGGGCACAACCCGCGGCTTTGGCGAAGCCGAGTTCCGCCAGATCGCGGATTGGATCGTTGAAGTGGTTGACGGGCTGGCGGCAAACGGCCCCGACGGCAACGAAGCCGTCGAAGCCAAAGTGCGCGGCGAAGTCGCGGCGATGCTGAAGAGCTTCCCGCTTTACCCTGAGCTGTAAGCCTTAGGCACAAGCTAACAAAAAAGCCCCTCGCGGAAACGCGGGGGGCTTTTACTTGCCCGCTGCGAGCATGTCGCGGATTTTCGCTGCCTTTTCGAAGTGGTCAAGCTTATGGGTTTTGATCCACCATTCGGCGGCTTCCATGAGCAAGTCTGGCGTATCATTCTTGTTTGCAAAAAATGCATAGAAAGACAGGCCGACTGTCTCGCCTTTCTGAGCGATCTTCGCGTTGCAAATAGAGATAGCTTTGGCTCGAAGAGTATCTCGCATCATTCCCCCGTAAGTCTTCATTATGACTTCTGACTACTGGCTTCGTATCAGGCTTTCAATGAAGTGCGAAAGTGGTTCGGGCTTTTCATTTGTATAGCTTTCAGCTTTTGATGGGGCGAACCTAAGGAGGCTGATATGGCGAATGCGTTTTCTGATGTGATGATGGGCGAAGTGCGGGCGCGGTTTGCGCATATCGAGAGTTGTCCGTTCGAGGGCGAGCGGGTGTTCTTCGAGAACGCGGGCGGCGCTTTGACGCTGAACTCTGCGGTTCAGACCTCTGCGAAGTTTGCCGCCATTCCCGACAATCAGGGGCGCGCCAACGGGGCCAGTCAGGCGCTTGTTGATATTATCAATAAAGCCAAGGCCGATATGGCGCTGATGATGAACGCGCCTTCCGGGCAATTCTTTGTGGGGGAAAGCGGCACCGAGCTGCTGTTCCGTCTGATCATGAACGCCTGCCTTTCGCGGCGCGGGCAGGGGGTTGTGCTCAGCTCGACGCTGGAGCACCCTGCCAGCCGCTCGGCGGCGGCGCGCTGGGCGGAGGAGGCGAAGCTGACGCATGTTGTTATCGCCCATGACGATGCGACAGGCACGATTGAAGCGCAGGCTTACGCCGACGCCGTGACGGCGAACACCGTTGTTGCGACGATTGTGCACACCTCGCCCGTCACGGGGATGGGCGTTGATGTGGCCACTGTTTCCAAAGCGATCAGAGCCAAAGCGCCTGACTGTCTGATCGTGGTTGATGGCATCCAGCATGCAGCCCACGGCGCGATTGATTTGGCGGCTTATGATGTCGATGGCTATGTCATTAGCCCTTACAAGATGTTCTCGCGGCATGGCTATGGCTTGGCGTGGCTTTCGGACAAGCTAGAGGGCGTTGCGCATAACGCGCTTGACGGCGGGCCGGAGCTGAACTGGGAGATGGGCACGCGCGACACGGGAGCCTATGCGACGCTGTCGGATGTCTGCGCTTACCTTGAGTGGCTTGGCGGCGAGATGTCAGGCAAGACGGACAGACGTGAGCGGATCGTGGCTGCGGGCGAGGCGATCCACGATCAGGAGAAGGCGCTGACAGATGCCATGATCGACGGGGTTGGCAACCTTGCGGGGCTGCGCGACATGGAGCGGGTTATGATCCTTGGCGGGCCGGACAATGCGGCGCGTGAGGGGCTTGTTTCGCTTACGGTAGCGGGCGTTGCTTCGGTTGATGTTGTCGAGGCGCTGAACAAACAGGGCATTCGCACCCATCTGCGCAAAGCCGATCATTACTCGGGCAATATCCTTGACCCCCTGGGGCTGGACGGGTGTGTGCGCGTGTCGATGTGCCACTACAACTCGGTGCAGGAAGTTGCGCAGTTTCTGGCGGTGATGAAAGAGCTCGCAGGCTGAGGCTTTTGCGCGGGTCGGATTTGAGTATTTTGATCAAGAAAAAGCCAAGCGAGCGGTTGTTACGTTACGGTAGGCTTGAGCCTATCTTGGTGTCTTGCGCTTTCAATTGAGGCGAGTGCCCTTAGATTGGGCCCAAGCGCGCAAAGGAGAGAGCAATGCAGTTGACGGTGAACGGAACGAGACATGAGGTGGATGTCGAGGGCGATATGCCGCTGCTTTGGGTGTTGCGTGACGAGCTTGGCATCACGGGTGTGAAGTATGGTTGCGGGATTGCGGCTTGCGGGGCCTGCACGGTGCATATTAACGGCGAGGCGGTGCGCTCGTGTCAGGTTGCGGCGGAGGATGTGGATGGTGACGTTGTGACCATTGAAGGCCTTGGCACGCCGGATGCGATGCACGCCGTTCAGGCCGCCTGGGCGGCTGAACAGGTGGCGCAATGCGGCTACTGCCAGTCGGGGCAAATGATGCAGGCGGCGGCTTTGCTGTCGCAGAATGCAAGCCCGACAGATGAGGAAATTTATGACGCGATGAACGGCAACCTGTGCCGCTGCGGAACCTACCCGCGCATCAAAGCTGCGGTGAAAGCCGCCGCCAAAGCGATGGAGGGCTAAGCTATGGGTAAGGTGAAAACGATTGCGCGCAGAAGCTTTCTGATCGGCTCGGCTGCGATTGCCGGCGGTGTGGCCTTTGGGGTTTGGCGCTACAAGACACCCTATGCGAACCCGCTTTTGGGCGGGTTGGCCGAGGGCGAGGCGGCGTTGACGCCCTATGTGAAGATTGACGCGCAGGGCGTGACGCTGATCACCCCGCGGGCTGACAAGGGGCAGGGTGTTTACCATGTGCAAGCAGCGTTGATTGCGGAAGAGCTAGATATTGATCTCAGTGCAATCAAGGTTGATCCGGGCCCGCCGGACAAAGCCTATTGGAACGGGGCTCTGGCGGCGGAGGCGGCTGAGTTTAGCGTGCCCGCAGCGGGGGCCGTGCAGAACGGAACCGAGCATGTTCTGGGCGCTGTTATGAAGTTCATCGGGCTTCAAATTACCGGTGGCAGCAGCTCTGTGGCGGACGGGTTTGACAAGTTGCGCGCAGCGGGGGCTTCGGCGCGGGAGACGTTGAAGTTGGCGGCTTCCGAGCGTTTGAACGTGTCGGTTGACCGTTTGCGCACAGAAAACGGCAAGGTGATTGCCCCCGACGGATCGGAAGTCGCTTATACCGAGCTGGCCGAGGCTGTCGCCAAGCTTGAGCCTGTGCGAGACGTGGCTTTGCGAAGCCCTGAGCAGTGGCGCTATATTGGCAAACCGATGCAACGGATCGACATTGTCGCCAAGAGTACTGGCACGCAGGGCTACGGCATTGACGCGGCGGTCGAGGGCATGGTGCATGCGACTGTGCTGCTCAACCCTGCGCAGGGCGGCGGTATCGAAAGCTTTGACGCAAGCGCCGCCGAGGCGATGCGCGGTGTGAAGGCCGTTGTGCCGATCACGGGCGGTGTGGGCGTTGTGGCGGACAACACGTGGCGCGCGTTTCAGGCGGCGGAGGCTGTCGAGGCGGTTTGGAGCGAGGCGCGCATGCCCGCCACGATGGACGATCACTGGGGGGCTTTGAGCGCTGCGTTTAACGCAGACCAGCAAGACAGCCGACAGCGTGACGATGGCGATGTCGAGGCGGCGATGGCGGGCGCGGATGTGCATGAAGCCGAGTTCCGCGCGCCCTATCTTGCGCACGCGCCACTGGAGCCGATCAACGCGATTGTGCGGGTTGACGAGGACGCAGTCGAAGTCTGGACTGGCACGCAGATCCCACGGTTTGTGCAAGCCAACATCGAGAAGATCACCGGTATCACGGCTGATAAAGTCACTGTGCATGTGCTGATGATGGGCGGCAGCTTTGGCCACCGTCTGGAAGATGATGTTGTGCGCCAAGCGACTGAAATTGCGATGCAAATGCGTGGCACCCCCGTGAAGCTGACGTATAAGCGCGAGCAGGACATGACGCATGATTACACCCGTCAGATCGCCTTGGCGCGCGCGCGGGGCACTGTGAAGAACGGGCGCGTTGAAAGCTATGATCTGGGCATTGCGATGCCTTCTGTCACGGTGTCGCAGATGGGCCGCCAAGGGCTGAGCATGCCCGGGCCTGACAGCCAGATCGTGGCGGGCGCATGGGAGCAGCCCTTTGCTGTGCCCAACCTGCGGGTGACTGGCTATCGCGCCGGGCAACTGGCACCGATCAGCTCGTGGCGCTCTGTCGGGGCGTCTTCCAACGGGTTTTTCTACAATGCGGGGCTTGAGGAACTGATTGAGAAGGCGGGGGCTGACCCGCTGGAAGAGCGGCTGCGCCTGTGTAGCGACCCTGTCGCGCGCAAGGTGTTGGAAGCTGTTGGCGAGATGTCGGGCTGGAGCGGCAGCAGCATGGGCGAGGGGCGCGGCCGTGGCGTGGCGTTTACGCGCTCGTTCGGTGTGCCCTGTGCGGAGGTTGTCGAGGTGACAAACACCGAGGATGGCATCAGGATCGACAAGGTTTATGTCGCCGCTGATGTGGGCCGCGTTGTTGACCCTGTGAACTTTGAAAACCAGGTGCAGGGCGGTGTTGTCTTTGGTCTTGGCCATGCGATGAACTGCGAGATCACCTATGTGGGTGGCGTCGCAGAGCAGGAGAACTTCGACAGCTTTGAGGGGATGCGACTGGCACAATGCCCCGAGATCGTCGTGCGCGGTTTGGAGAATGGCGACAAGGTGCTTGGCATCGGCGAGCCGCCCGTGCCGCCCGCAGCGCCTGCTTTGGCGGCGGCTATCTATGCGGCAACAGGGGTGCGATTGCTCGAGATGCCGTTCAGCAAGTATGTTGATTTTGCCTGACTTTTGCCACAACAGCCGTATAAGACCCGGACGCGAACAGGCCTTCGGTCCCTACAGGGGCTGGGGGTGAACGGCAGAAGTGAAGGATGCGGAACATGACGACAGAGGCAAAGATCGCGTTGCGCGACGGCTTTTTGGAAGCCATGAGCCATGCAGCCAACACTGTTTATCTTGTCACAACCGACGGGCCAGCCGGGCGCGCGGGCGTGACTGTGTCTGCGTTTTCCAGCGTGTCTGCGGATGTTGATCAGCCGCGGTTGCTGATCTGCCTTCATCACGAAAGCACAACGGCAGATGTTATTCGTGCCAACGGCGTGTTTTGCGTGAACATGCTGGGTGAGGCGCACAGGCCTCTGGCCGAGCGCTTTGCGGGCCGTGTTGCCGCCGAAGAAGACCGCTTTTCAGCGGGCGACTGGGGGCAGACGACGGCTGGGCTGCCACGCTTGAGCGACGCTGTTGCCAGCTTTGAGTGCCGCCTGAGCGAGCAAAGCCTCGTTGGCACGCACCATGTGTTGTTTGGCGCGGTGACCGAGGTGCAAGTGATGCGGGATGCGAAGCCGCTTGTCTATTGCCTGCGGGCCTATGCGGGCGTCAAAACGCTATAAGCGCTTGGCGATTAGACAGATTCGTCTTCCAAATGCATTTTCATGTCGATCAGAACTTGCTGCAGCATGGTTGTTTCGCGCAGCAAACGCTTGGCTTCGTTGACTGTAATGATGCCATCTTCGATGGATTGCTGGTATTCGGCCATGAGCATCGCAAAACGCTGGCTTAGCGCAATAACGTCTGCGTTGACGCCGCCTTTGTTGTCGTCGTTTTTGCGGCGGTCATCGTAGGACAGGGTGATGCCCTTCAGATCGGCGAGCGCAGAGGTGACGTGCGGGTAGCTGGAGGCTTCCTCAAGGGCGGCAACCGCGTCGATTGGCATGAACCTGTCGGCATGCTCTTCATTGTCGGAGTAGTAGCGCCCAAGCGTCGCTTTTGATTTGCCGGTGAGCACACATGCGGGCTCGATTCCGACGTCTTTCACCAATGCTTCGGTGTGCTTTTTGAGGTAACTACCAACGCCTGTCATGACTTAAACTTCCTCGGTTATCCCCCCGTTCAATTGCTGACGGTTTCACATGGGGAAATGGCTATTCTTTTTCCCATTAAAGGGTTTGATGGGAAATGTCATTGATGAATTAACCTGAGGTTTTCGGGTGTAAAGAGTGGTTGGCAAATTTTGTGTCGCCAACGAGAAGTGCCTTAGGGTTTGATCGCTGAGGTACTAGGGGGGTTACGGACGAGTGCAAGCTCCATCCCCAGTGGCCTGTCCTGTACGTTTGAGTCAGTGGCCCCCCGACTTTTAAGTCTGATCTGGACATGATCCGCCCTGGCAGGGGCGGGTCGTTCTGGTTTTGGCTTGAAGTGACGGGGTGAAGGGCTAAAACGGACGTTATGGCCAAGTTATACTTCAATTATTCTACGATGAATGCCGGCAAGTCGGCGGTGCTGCTTCAGGCGGCTCATAACTACCGTGAGCGCGGTATGGTGCCTTATTTGCTGGTCGCGGCGTTTGATGACCGTGCCGGAACAGGGCGCATCGCCAGCCGGATCGGGATTGGCGCGGATGCGGATGTGTTCCAGCATGGGGACGACCTCTACGCCAAGATAGAAACGAGACTGGCGCAAGGGCCTGTGGCTTGTGTTTTCATCGACGAAGCGCACTTTATGGAAAAAGAGCAAGTCTGGCAGCTGGCGCGAGTCGTCGACGACTTGGGCGTGCCTGTGATGTGCTATGGCCTGCGGGTTGATTTTCGCGGCGAGCTCTTCCCGAGTTCTGCGGCGCTTCTGGCCTGGGCTGACGAGATGCGCGAAGTGCGCACGATTTGCCACTGCGGGCGCAAGGCGACGATGGTTGTGCGCAACGGGCCAGACGGGAAACCACTGATGGACGGTGCGCAGATACTGGTGGGGGGCAACGAGACTTATGTGAGTCTGTGCCGCCGTCACTGGCGCGAAGCTGTGGGCGATGTTTAGGCTTGTTTTGCTGGCTGTGATCATTGGCTTGGGCTATGTGGGCTGCACCCGCGTGTTTAGCATCTGGGAGATGAACGCGAGTGATGCGCACAGTAAGGCGCGGGGTGAGTTCACGGCTGATTTGCCAGAGCGGGCCTGTTTGGAAGTCGAAGACGTTCGCCATGTGGCCGAAGCGCGAAACTGGGATCTGCGCGACGAGCCTGCGTTTCATTGGTGCGTTGCGCCTGACAATGTGCACAGTTGGCTGCGGGTGGCTGTGGAGCCAGCGCTGCCTTTTTCAACAGAGGATGAGAACGCCGCTATTTTTGCCTTTGATGCCAAGGGCTGTGCAATTGCGTGGGAGTATGCTTCGGGGAGTGGAAGTACTTGCCCTGACTGAGTTCGAATTGCGCTGCGCGCAATCCGACCCGCGGGGGGCCAGCCCCCCGCACCCCCCGGAGTATTTCTCTCAAGAAAAAGCCTAAAGGCGTTCGAGGATGACAGAACCTACTGAGTAGCCTGCGCCAAAGGAGCAGATCACGCCGATCTCGCCTTTGCTGAACCCGTCGGAGTTTTGGGAAAACGAGATGATCGAGCCCGCGGAAGAGGTGTTGGCGTAGTCTTGCAGGATGTTTGGCTGCTCATCTGATTCTGGCACGCGCCCGAGGACTTTGCGGCCGACAAAATCGTTCATGGATTTGTTGGCTTGGTGGAGCCACATACGCTTGAGGCCGTCGGGTGCTATGCCTTCGTCGTCCATGTGCGCAAGGATGTGGGCCGAGACCATTGGCACCACTTCTTTGAAGACTTTGCGGCCATTCTGCATGAACTGCATGTCGCGCTCGTCGGGCAAATCCTGGTCTTCGGTGTAGGTGCGGCGCAGAAAGCCGTTGTTGTTGCGGATGTTGTTGGAAAACTCTGTCGCGCAGCGTGTCGAGCGGATTTTAAAGAGCGGATTTTTGGCGTCGCTTTCGCGCTCGATGAGCGTGGCTGTGCAGACGTCGCCAAAGATAAAGTGACAGTCGCGGTCGCGCCACTCAAGGTGGGCCGAACAAATTTCGGGGTTTACGACAAGGGCTTTGCGGGCCGAGCCAGCGCGGATCATGTCGGAGGCGGCCTGAATGCCAAATGTGGCCGAAGAGCAGGCGACGTTCATGTCAAATGCGAAGCCACCTGCGCCCAGGAGGCTCTGGATTTCAACGCCAATGGCCGGATAGGCGCGCTCGAGGTTGGAAGCGGCGCAGATCACCAGGTCAACCTCGGAGGCGTCAACGCCGGCTTCTTTGAGGGCTTTGGTGCAAGCATCCAGCGCCATTTCGGCCATTACTCCTGGCTCGTCGTCAGCGCGTTTGCGAAACAGCGGGTGCATGATGTCGGGGTTGAGCACGCCTGATTTGTCTAGCACATAGCGCTGCTCGATGCCTGAGGCTTTGAAGATGAAGTCTTCAGAGGAGGGGTCTTTCGCTACGACTTCACCCGCGGCGATCGCTGCGGCGTGCTTGGCGTTGTATTTTTCAGCATAGGCGTTGAAGGCCTCGACCAGCTCTGCGTTTGTGATCGTCTCGGCTGGCGTGAAAACGCCAGTTGCGGTGATGACGGGCTGGTGCATTGGGGGCCTCGCGTGTTCAGGGTATTGCCAAGATCGCCTTTAACGGCGCGTCTCGTCAAGCGCTAGAGCGCGTTGGGGGGCGTTTGGCCAGAGAAAAAGGCTTCAAGGTTGTCGAGGGTCATCATGCCCATCGCGCTGCGCACTTCTTCTGTTGCGGTGCCGAGGTGCGGCAGCAGCGTGACGTTGTCGAGGGCAAAGAAGGCCTCGGGGACGTCGGGTTCATTTTCGTAAACATCAAGGCCGGCGCCTGCGATGCTGCCCTCCTGCAAGGCTGTGAGGAGAGCGGCTTCGTCGACAACTTCGCCGCGCGAGATGTTGACGAAATGCGCGGTGGGCAGCATAGCGGCGAAAACCCGGGCGCCAACAAGGTGCGTTGTTTCGGCTCCGCCCGGTGTGGCGGCGACGAGGAAATCAACGCTTGCTGCAAGATCTTCCAGAGTGGCGACTTGGGTTGCCGGAAAGTTGACGTCTTTTTCGGAGCGGTTGAAGTAGCGCACCTCCATGCCAAAGCCGAAGTGGCAGCGCCGTGCGATGGCTTGGCCGATGCGGCCCATGCCTATGATGCCGACGGTCTTGCCCGTGACATGCGAGCCGAGCATTTGCGTTGGGCTCCAACCAACCCATTTTCCGGCGCGCACATATCTGTCGCCCTCGGCGGCACGGCGGGCGGACATGAGCAAAAGCATCATCCCGATGTCGGCGGTTGCATCTGTGACAGCGCCGGGCGTGTTGGTGACGGTGACGCCGTGATTGCGCGCCGCTTCAACGTTGATGTGGTTGTAGCCGACGCCGAAGTTGGCAAGGATCTTGCATTTTGGCCTGCCGAATTCGGCAAATATCTTCTCGGAGAACATGTCGCCGAGTGTCGGGATCATGCCGTCGTAGAGCACCAGCGACGAGCGCATTTCGGCCTCTGTCATCGGGTCGGTGCTGTTGCGCAGGGTTACGTCAAACAGCTCGTGCGCGCGAGCCATAACGGCGGCGGGCATTTCGCGGGAGATCAGGATTTTTTTCATGAGTCAGGACATTCTCTGGCCGTTGGGGACGGGTGTGTCGGGCGAAAGCAGTACAACGCCGCCTTCCCTATCATGGGCGCCCAGCACAAGCACCTCTGACATGAACTTGCCGATCTGCCTCGGCGGAAAGTTGACCACAGCGACCACCTGTTTGCCGACAAGCTCTTCGGGCGTGTAATGCGCGGTTATCTGGGCGGAGGATTTCTTCTCGCCAAGCTCTGGGCCGAAATCAACCCAGAGTTTGATCGCGGGCTGGCGCGCCTCGGGGTAGGGCTCGGCTTTTGTGACTGTGCCGGTACGGATGTCGACTTTGAGGAAGTCGTCAAAGCTCAGATCAGTCTCCACGGGCCAACTCCCTTGAGCGATCGGCGGCAGCAGTAACAGTTCTGGCGATCAGCGGAGGGAGGCCCGAGGCTTCGTCCATCAAGACTTCAAGCCCCGCTTGCGTGGTGCCGTTGGGGCTTGTCACGTTGACGCGCAGCTGGCTTGGCGTTTCCTCGGCCTGGATGGCAAGCGCGCCGGCCCCTGCGACAGTCGCCTTGGCGAGTTGCATGGCCATTGCGGGGGGCAGGCCCTGTGCCTCGCCAGCCTGTGCAAGCGTTTCGATGAGGTGAAACACATAGGCGGGGCCGGAGCCCGAGACGCCTGTTACAGCGTCGATCTGGGCCTCTGTGCTCAGGCGGACGACTTCGCCAACCGCTTGCAGCAAGCCTTCCGCCATGTCGAGGTGCGCAGCCGTGGTCTGCGCGTTGCCGATGATGGCCGTGATGCCGCGCGCGACGGCGGCTGGCGTGTTGGGCATGGCGCGGATGATCGGGGTTTGGGCGCCAAGCACCTCTTCGAAATGTGCGATCGGCGTGCCGGCAGCGACCGAGACAAACAGCGTTTCGCCGTTGCCCATGGCTTGCAGGGTTGGCAGTGCCGCGCCCATCATCTGCGGCTTCACAGCGACAAGGACGATAGCGGGATTTGCAGGCAGATCCGTGTTGATATGCACGCCCGTGGATTGCAACCAGTCAGAGGGGTGCGGATCAATCACGTAGACGGAGGCAGCGGGCAGCCCGCCCTGTAGCCAGCCTTCCAGCATGGCTGAGCCCATTTTGCCGCAACCGAGCAGCACAAGTCCGCGATTGGCGAGAGTAGAATCGGTCATAGATCAGCTCCGTTCAAGGTATGGCGAGTTTACGGTTACCATGAGTGGAGAGGCAAACAGGATTAGGAACGATCCTCTAACTTGGTCATCAAAGCGGCGAGACCAAGAGCAAGCACAAGGCAAAGGCCGCTAAGGCCAATCAGCGCGAAAGCGAAGCCAATAGCTGGCTCGAAAGGGGTGAGCAGGGTAACGGCAACTGCGCCAAAGAAAAGCCCAGCTGCTATGAGCAACAGAGCTTTGAAGAGAAGTTTCACTAGGCGCGCCCGTAGGCCTCAGCGATGGCAACATCCAGCGCTTGTTTGGGCGTGCGGTTGCCCCATACGACGAGTTGAAATGCCGGATAGAAACGCTCGGAGTTGCGCACGGCTGAGCCAATGATGGTGTCGATCTGCTCGGCCGAGGCCATATTGCCGCCCGACAGCACGAGGCCGTATTTATAGACCATCAGTTTTTGCTCTTCCCAGTACGAAAACGCCCCTGACCAGCACTGGTCGTTGGTGGCGTTGAGGGTTTCGTAAAGCTCGGGAAGGCGCTCTTTGGGCGGCTCCATCTCGAAGGTGCAGATCATCCGCAGGGTTTCGTCGTAATCAGACCATGCGAGGGTGATCGAGTAGGTGCGCCACTGGCCTTCAACAGACATCGCGATCTGGTCATCGGCGATGCGGTCAAAGTCCCACTCGTGGTGGTGTGCAAGGGTCTGGACGATGTCGATCGGATGAACGTCTTCATCGTGGTACTGCTCGGACAGGGCCATTTCGCCACCTCTTTGTTATTTTAGCGCGAGCTGCTGGCGGTGCGGCTAACGCTTGGGTCTTGCTCGACAGAAGGTGGCGCGGAGCCAGCCTTCTACTAGATATGGTAGTTGGGCTATCTCACAGCTGTAAAGAGGTTTGTTTGGGGATAACCGCAATAAGTTGTGGAGAACTTCGTGCTTTGCCCCCAAATGTTGATGTTTGAGGCGCGATCCGCCGCAAAAGGCGCTGAGGCTTGTAAGGCGCGGCGGGAAGAGGCGCTCGCTTTCTCAGTCCGGGCACGGTTCTTAATGCGGCTGGGTTAAGACGCCTGGGGCATTGGGCAATTCCAGCCGTGGCAATCTGACTTGCACGGCTTTCTTTGAGACCCTGTCGATGCCCTCACCGAAGAAGCGTCTTTGCTTCTTCTTTTCATAAATATCCTTGGGGTCTGGGGGCAAAGCCCCCAGCATCGCGACGCAGTGAAGCTGCGGCGCAATCCCTATTTCATTTTCATGATAATGCAGGTCGTCGAGCCTGTTGCGTAAAGCTTGCCGTCTTCAACGCCTCTGATCTCGCCATTGGCGATACCCGTCGAACGGCCAGCGTGTTGCGCTACGCCGATCGCTTCAACCTGCATTCCAAGCGGGATGGGGCGCAAGATATTCACTTTGTATTCAAGCGTCGTGTAGACAGAGCCTTTGGGGACTTTCGTCATCACAGCACAGGCCATGCAGCTGTCCAGAACGGCCCCATACCAGCCGCCATGCACAGTACCGAGGGGGTTGGTTGCCTTGAATTCGGGCGCTCCGGTAAACACAACGCGCCCGTCTTCTATGACGGTTGGCCAAAAGCCCAGAGTTGCGCCTATGGGTGGGCCTGCGAATGTGCCATCGAGCACAGCTTGCATGAACTCAAGCCCCGAGCGCTCCAGCGTTTCGGCAATGGTCGGCAACTCTTCAGGTGTCTGTGCGATGCGGCGGTCTTTTGTCATGGCGTGTCCTTGCGTTTCGGTGCGCTTTTCAAACGCTACGAAGGCCACGCCATGGGCGCAACTCTTACGCGACGTCTTTCAACTGCGCGGCTGGCGACAGGCCAAGGGCGAGGCAAACATCGCGCGTCAATGTCGGGCGATTGAGGGTGTAGAAGTGAAACCGCTCAACGCCTTCTTCTTGCAGGATGTCACACATCTCTGTCGCGTGGGCCAGTGCCATCAGGTCCTCGCGTCCGTCGCGCGCGGCCTTGTCAAAAGCATCGGCGAGGTCTTCAGGGATGCTTGCGCCACAGCGCGCCGAGAAGCGGCGGGTGTTTTTCCAGTTTTCTACAGGCAGGATACCAGGCGTAATCATCCCTTCGATGCCGGCTTTCACGCAGGCGTCGCGGAAGCGCAGGAAGGTGTCCGGCTCAAAGAAGAACTGCGTGATGGCCTCATCGGCACCCGCGTCAAACTTGGCTTTCAGGAAGTCGATGTCGGCCTGCGCATTGGCGGCATCGGGGTGTTTCTCAGGGTAGGCTCCGACGCGAACTGTGAAGTCGGCTTCGTTTTTGAGCGCAGTGATCAGCTCAAGCGAGCTGGCAAAGCCCTCGGCGTGGGGCGTGAACTTGTCAGCCCCTTTCGGAGCGTCGCCGCGCAGCGCCACGATGTCTTTGAGGCCCGCGTCGCGGTAGTCGCGCGCGATTTGCAGGGTTTCGTCGCGGGTTGCGTCAACGCAGGTGAGGTGGGCCGCAACGCGCAGGCCCGCCGAGCGGTGTAAGGCGTGCGCCGCATCACGTGTCAGCGCGCGCGTGGTGCCGCCAGCGCCATATGTCACCGAGACAAACCGAGGCCCTAGTGGCGCAAGCGACTGCACGGTTTCGTGCAGCTTGAACGCGGCTTCGATGTTTTGGGGCGGGAAGAATTCGAACGAGACTTCAGGGGTCATTATGTGCACTTTCATAAGAGTTGCTCTCTTGTGCAGCAGAAATTCATGTGAGACAAACTCATTAAATTCATTCTGATTATGAGGTTTGCTCAAAATGCATATCGAGTTCCGGCATCTGCGCACCATTCAGGCGATCTTTGAAGAGGGCGGACTGGCGCGGGCTGCCGAGCGGCTCAACATCACGCAGTCGGCCTTGTCTCACCAGATCAAGGGCATTGAAGACCAAGCCGGCGTTGAGCTGTTTGTGCGCCGCTCCAAGCCTATGAAACTGTCGCCAGCGGGCCAGCGGATGCTGCGCGTGGCCGAGCGCGTCCTTCCCGAAATGGCGGCACTTGATGCCGAGTTTAGCGGGCTGCGTGAGGGGAGCGCTGGGCGGCTTCATATCGCGATCGAATGTCACGCCTGTTTTGAGTGGCTGTTTCCGGTGCTTGAGCAGTTCCGCAAGCCGTGGCCCGAGGTTGATGTCGACATTCGTGCGCGGTTGGCGTTTGACGCGCTGCCTGCACTTGTGCGCGAGGAGGTTGATGTGGTGATCTCCTCTGATCCGGAAGAGCTGCCGGGCATCACTTTTTATCCGCTTTTTGACTACGAGCCAGTGTTCGTCGCCCCCGCAAAGCACAAGCTGGCGGAGAAAGCCTATATCGAGGCCGCTGATTTCGCGGATGAAACGCTGATCACCTATCCGATGGATCGTGGGCGGCTTGACATATTTTCCGAGTTGCTCTCGCCAGCGGGTGTGGAGCCTAAAGCAGTGCGGCAGGTTGAGTTGACAGCTGTGATCCTCATGCTGGTTGCCTCTGGTCGCGGGGTGTCCGTGTTGCCGGACTGGGTCGTCCGCGAGTTGAAGGCCTCTGCTGATTACATCACCCGACCGATCACCAAAGGGGGCATCACCAAGCGGCTCTACGTGGCCGTGCGTGACGAGGAGGCCAGCCTGCCTTACATGGCGCATTTCATGAAGCTAGGCCGCGAGATACCGGTGCGGATGCAACGCGGGTGAGGGCACGTAAAGTGCCTTGCAACACAAGCCCCTTGCGCGTATAGCCGCGCTTTGAATTACTTCAGGAGCCGATGCGATGCAGGGCAGTGCGAATCTTAACGTGATGATCAAAGCCGCGCGCAAAGCGGGGCGCAGCCTGATCAAGGACTTCCGTGAAGTTGAAAACCTTCAGGTTTCGATGAAAGGCGCGGGCGATTTTGTCAGTAAGGCCGACATTCGCGCTGAAGAGATCATCAAAGAAGAGCTGATGGGCGCACGCCCGACATATGGCTGGCTGGCCGAAGAGGGCGGCGCAGAAGACGGCGCTGATCCGACGCGCCGTTGGATTGTTGATCCGCTGGATGGCACCACCAACTTTTTGCACGGCATGCCGCACTGGGCTGTGTCAATTGCGCTTGAGCACAAGGGCAAAGTTGTGTCCGCTGTGATCTATGACCCGGCCAAAGACGAGATGTTTTACTCTGAAAAGGGCGAAGGCGCCTGGCAAGACAACTCGCGCCGTTTGCGCGTGTCGGGCCGTCGCCGCATGGGCGAATGCGTGTTCGCAACGGGCCTGCCGTTTTCTGGCCACGGCGATTTGCCCGCGTCGCTCAAAGATTTGGGCCGCATTCTGCCCGGGTGTGCTGGTGTGCGCCGCTTTGGTGCCGCCTCGCTTGACATGGCCTATGTGGCTGGGGGCCGTTACGACGGTTACTGGGAGCGTGGTCTGAAAGCTTGGGACTTGGCTGCGGGCATCCTGATCGTACGCGAAGCCGGTGGCTTTGTGGAAGCGATCGACCCTGAAGACCAGATCGTTGAGAGCGGTGATGTTATCGCGGCAAACGAAGGCATGTTCGAGCCGCTCGCTAAGCTTGTCCGCAACACCTAAGGTTGGGCACACAAGAATTTTCGAAAATTCTTGGCAAATTTCTTCGAAGAAATTTGGGGCGACTCGAGAGCTGAGCGTTTGCGCGGAAAGCTGACTATCTGTCAGATGGGTGGTTAACGCCGTCTGACCAGGGGATCAGCTCGTAGTCAGCGGGATTGACGCCTTCAAGTGCACCCATGTTAACGCCCATTTCATTGGGGTTTGCACGTCGCTGGTGGTGTGTGTAGATGCCGCAAATTCTACAGAAATAGTGTTTTGCCGTGCCCGTGCCCCATGTGTAGAGCGTGAGGTTATCAGCGCCTTTGACGACTATGACGCCGCCCAACGGCGCCGTCACAGCAGGAGCCGCGCGGCGGCGACAGAACGAGCAATTACAGCGCCCGGCCGTGGCGAGGCCGCCTTCAGCCAGCGTCACAGAAAGCTCGACAGCGCCGCAGTGGCAGGTGGCTTTCAGTGGCGCAGTCATTTGCGCCTCCGAACCATGGGGATGCGCGACGGGTCATATGTTGCGTCAGGGTGGGGCGGGTGAAAGTCGTTCTCATGCCAGTAGCGTTGGCCGCCGAGACGTTTGAACACCGGATATGTTAGCAAAATCCCCGCGACAAAGCCGCCCGCATGGGCCCAGTAGGCAACGCCGCCTGTTTCCGGATCAGCCGCGAGGCCACCGAAGAACTGCAAGCCAAACCAGATGGCGAGCATGATATAGGCAGGCAGGGTGAAGACTTTGAAAAAGATGATGAAGATCAGCAGGATATCCACCTTCGCGCGCGGGAAAAGCAGCAGATAGCCGCCCATAACGCCCGCAATTGCGCCGGATGCACCCACCGTTGGTACTGTCGACATTGGCGCAAACATAACGTGCGTCAGCCCCGCAAGAAGGCCGCAGGCGAGGTAGAACAAGAGGAAGCCCATATGGCCCATCTCGTCTTCCATGTTGTCGCCGAATATCCAGAGGAACAGCATGTTGCCCGCGATATGCATGAAGCCGCCGTGCAGAAACATCGAGGTGAGCAGCCCGCTGTAGCCCGCGCCGTGGCTGACCTGTGCAGGGATCAGCGCCCAGTCAAAGAAAAAAGCGTTGAGCGCGCGCTCGTCGTTAAGCAGGCCCATGTAGGAAATGAACACCAGAATGTTCAGCCCGATGAGCGCGTAGGTGACAAAGGGCGTGCGCCCTGACGGGTTGTGATCGCGTATTGGAAACATGGACCTAAGTTAGTCGCAAACCACGCCCGATAAAAGCGTAGATTCCTGATCTGAAAAGTCGCATTGTTAATGCGGCAGGCGTTAAGCCCTTGCTTACCCACTCGCGAAGCCGCGCAGCGGTACTGCGAGTGGGTGAGTCGGATTTGCGAAGCAAATTCGAAAAGCTGGGAAGCTTAGCTTTGGCCTGCAAGCAATTCTGCGTTGCCGCCCGAGGCTGTGGTGTCGACGCAAACGTGGCGCTCGCCCATTACGCGGGCCATGTCGGGCGTTCCTGTGATCAGCGGAATGATTGCGCCTGTACGGCTGGCCAGCGCGGTGTCATAGGCGCGTGCCTCTGTTGTGTCGCCCCAAAAGAGGACGCCAGAGAAGCCTTCCAGGGTTTCCAGTGCCTCAGCAGGCAGAGAGCCGTTGGCTTCTACAGCGGTGCCGCCTAGAGAGCGCACTAGGAGCGCCTGCTCGGCTGCCGCCTCGGCGGTTGGGCCAAGGCAAATTAGCGGTGCGCGGGCAAAAACCGTGAGCACGTTTGACTCGCCTGTCGGGCCGGGCAATGACAGCGATTGTCTGCTGCCGCCTGCTTGGTTGGAGTTTAGCATCTGCTGCAACTCACTGGCCTGCATTGCTGCGGCCCAAGTGCCCGCCGCAGTGCGCGCTTCGGGGGCTGCAAAGCGCGGCAGGTAGTTTGGCCCGCCCGCTTTCGGGCCTGTTCCGGAGAGGCCTTCACCGCCGAAAGGCTGGCTGCCCACGATCGCGCCGATCTGGTTGCGGTTGACGTAGATGTTGCCCGCATGGATGCGCTCGGCCACATGCTGCACGCGGTCATCAATGCGGGTTTGCAGCCCGAAGGTGAGGCCGTAACCTGTGGCGTTGATCGCGTCGATCACCGCGTCCAGCTCGCTTGATTTGAATGTCGCGAGGTGCAGCACGGGGCCGAAAACCTCGCGCTTCATGTCGGCGATCCCGTCAACCTTGATAAGCGTCGGGGCGATGAATGTGCCGGAGTTGGGCGTGCGCAACTCGTGCATCAGGCGGCCTTGCGAGCGGGCTGTATCGATATGTGCGGCGATACCTGCGCGCGCCTCTTCGTCGATCACCGGCCCGCAATCTGTGGAGAGCAACCACGGGTCGCCCATCGCCAACTCGTCCATCGCGCCTTTGAGCATTTTTGTGAACGGCTCGACAATGTCTTCCTGCACATAGAGGCAGCGCAGGGCCGAGCAGCGCTGACCCGCCGACTGGAAGGCGCTTTCAACGATGGCCTGGATCGCCTGTTCGGGAAGCGCTGTGCTGTCGACGATCATCGCGTTGAGGCCGCCTGTCTCGGCAAGCAAAGGTGCGCCGGGGGCAAGGTGTTGGGCCATGCTTTTGCGGATGAGCAGCGCGGTATCTGTCGAACCTGTGAAGGCCACGCCGTTTACGCGCGCATCAGATGTCAGCGCTGCGCCAACGTTGCCCGCACCGGGCAAAAGTTGCACCGCAGTTTTGGGAACACCTGCCTCGTGCATCAGCTCAACCGCGCGGTGGGCGATGAGGCCCGTTTGCTCGGCAGGTTTGGCGAGGACAGCGTTGCCCGCCGCCAAAGCCGCCGCGATCTGGCCGGTGAAAATGGCCAGAGGAAAGTTCCACGGCGAGATGCAGGTGAAGACGCCAGCAGGGGCCGTTTCGGGCGCATTGGCGGCGTAGTAGCGCAGAAAGTCGACAGCTTCGCGCAGTTCGGCAACGGCGTCGGGCTGCGATTTGCCCGCTTCACGGGCGAGCAGTGCAAAGAATTCGCCGAAGTGTTTTTCATAAAGATCGGCTGTTTTGCTCAAGGCTTTTGCGCGCTCGGCGGGCGAGGCATTCCAAGGCGTGGCATTGCTGAGGGCTGTCTTTACATCTTCGGCGCTGGTGAAAGCGACTGTGCCCGGCGTGTCAGAGGGCACGGCGGGGTTTTGCACCGCAAGTGCTTTGCTGGCTTTGGCCCTGCCCGCGAGAAGCGGCGCGGCCTTCCACGTGTGGGAGAGGAAGGGTTTGCGGGCCTTCTCGATGCGCGCAAGCGTCGGCTCGTGCGTCAAGTCAAAGCCCTTCGAGTTGGGGCGCTCGGGCTGGAACAGGTCTGGCCCTTGTGTGAGCGCGGTTGTGACCTCGGCCAAAGCGTCAAACGGGCAAGCGGCGACCTCTTCTGGCGTCACATCTTCATCAACGATCTGGTTGACGAAGCTTGAGTTTGCGCCGTTTTCCAGCAGGCGGCGCACCAGATAGGCGAGCAAGTCGCGGTGCGCGCCGACGGGAGCGTAAACGCGGCAATGGGTGGCTTCGGCTTGCAGCACGATGTTGTGCAGAGCCTCGCCCATGCCGTGAAGGCGTTGGAACTCGTAGGCAGCCTTCGGTGTTTCCATGTCGCGCGCCATGTTGAGAATGGCGGCGACGGTATGGGCGTTGTGCGTAGCAAACTGCGGGTAGATGCGCCCCGTCATGCCAAGCAGCTTTCTCGCATTGGCGATGTAGCTGACGTCGGTTGCAGGCTTAGCTGTGAACACCGGAAAGCCAGCGAGGCCTTCAACCTGCGCGCGCTTCACTTCGGTGTCCCAGTAAGCACCTTTCACCAACCGCACCATGATGCGACGGTCGTATTTTTCGGCCAAGGCGTGCAGCAAGTCGAGCGTATCGCCTGCGCGCTGACCATAGGCTTGCACGACGACGCCGAAGCCCTCCCAGCCCGCCAGCGCAGGTTCGGAGAGAACTTCCTCGATCACGTCCATCGAGAGTGCGAGGCGGTCACTTTCTTCGGCATCGACATTGAGGCCCATACCTGCTGATTTGGCGAGCAGGGCGAGTGAACGCAGCCGCGGAGCCAGCTCGTCCTTTACGCGGGCGCGCTGGGCGACTTCGTAGCGCGGATGTAGTGCTGAAAGTTTGACGGAAATGCCGGGGTTCTCGCGGATGTCCTCCGAGGTGCAGGCCTGTGCGATGGCAGTGATGGCGCGGCTATAGGCGAGGTGATAGCGCTTTGCGTCGCCCTCTGTGCGGGCGGCTTCGCCGAGCATGTCGTAGGAGTAGGTGTAGCCCTTGGCTTCCATCTTGGAGGCGCGCTCCATTGCCGAGACGATGTTTTCCCCCAGAACAAACTGGCGGCCCATTTCCTTCATCGCGCGGCTGACGGCGGTGCGGATGACAGGCTCGCCCAAGCGTTTGACGGCGCCCCGCAGCGTCCCGAGAACGCCGGGTTCGTTTTCTTCGAGCACCTTGCCTGTGAGCATGAGCGCCCATGTCGAGGCATTGACGAGCGGCGAAGTTGACGCGCCCATATGCGCGGCCCAGTCAGACTGAGCGATCTTGTCTTCGATCAGCGCATCAATCGTGTCGGCGTCGGGCACCCGCAGCAGGGCTTCTGCGAGGCACATCAGCGCGATGCCTTCATCTGTCGAGAGGCCATATTCAGCGAGGAAGACTTCCATCATCCCTGGATCAGAGTGGTTGCGAATGGCTGTGACCAATTCGGCAGCGCGGGCACTTATGGCTGCTCTGTCATCAGGGCTGAGGCCCGCTTGGGCGACAAGCTTTTCAAGCGTCTGTGCCTCATCGGCATAGGTGTTTTTGCTGATCGCGGTGCGCAACGGTGACTGAGGCATAGATTTCTCCCTGATATTCGGGTAGTCTATCTGCATATTTGCGGGAAGTTCTCCTGACAGTGGCGTAAGGGCTAGCACTAATGGCTGAAAAACAGGTAAATGAAAGCCGTTCTGGGCAGGTTGACCTGGACGCATTTGACCGCAAGATTCTCTCGGTACTGGCGGGAGAGGGGCGGATCTCGATTACGGAGCTGGCGGGGCGCATTGGCTTGTCAAAATCGCCCACCCAAGCGCGGCTTCGCCGACTTGAGGATAGCGGTGTGATTACCGGTTATAAGGCGCTGTTTGATCCGATCCGCCTCGGGCTTGATCATGTCGCCTTTGTTGAGGTGCGCTTGTCAGACACGCGAGAAAAAGCGCTGGCCGAGTTTAACGCGGCCGTGATGAAGACACCGCAGATAGAGCAAGTACATCTGATGGCAGCAAACTTTGACTATCTGCTCAAGATCAGAACCCAGGACATGAACGACTACCGCCGCGTGTTGGGCGAGCATATTTCGACACTGCCGCATGTAGCGTCGACCTCGACATATGTCGCGATGCAAGCCGTGAAAGAGACCACTCTCGCAGACGTTATTTGACGGCTGCGCAGTCTGTGGCATGTTATGGCCATGCGGATTTTGATTGCGACTTTGTTGATAGGGGCTCCCGCGTGGGCCGAAACCTGCCCCGCGGCACCCGACCATTCTGTGCGCCATGCGGAGCTGATCGAGGCTGTGCGCGAGGCCCCGAGCGAAATGGCTGCGCGGCTGATCACCAACGAAATGTGGGAACTCTGGGCCGATGCGCCCGATGAGCCTGCGCAAGAAATCCTTGATCGCGGCATGCAGCGCCGTGCCGGCTTTGACCTTGGCGGCGCGCTTGAAGACTTCAACCGGCTGGTGAGTTATTGCCCGAACTACGCAGAGGGCTATAACCAACGGGCTTTCGTGAATTTCATTCGTCAGGACTATCAAGCTGCCTTGGTTGACCTGAACCGCGCAATCGAGCTGTCGCCAACCCACATCGGGGCGATCACTGGTCGTGCTATGGCCCATATCAGCCTTGGCGACGTGACAGCAGCGCAGGCCGACTTGCGGGTTGCTGTTGGCCTGAACCCCTGGCTTCCGGAACGCGGAATGCTTGCTGACCCCGCCCAGAAAGGGCAGCAAGACGAGCTTTAAGCTCAAAGGTGCTGCAGCACATTGACGAGGTTGTCGGCAGGGTCATGCAGCATGAAGCGGCGCACGCCCCAGCTTTCATCTTCTGGTCCATAGAGGATGTCATGCCCGAGCTCGATGGCGTGCGCATGAAGCTCGTCGAGGTTGTCAACTTCGATCGAGAGTTCTGGCACAGGCGTGCCTTCGCCGCCCGTTGTTGCAAGGCTTAGTTGAACAGGCATGCTTGTGGCCGTGCCGAGCGTAGTGATCCAGCCCAAATCCATCAGCACATCAAGCCCGAACAAGTCTTGGTAGAAGGCCTTAAGGGCGGGAATGGAGGGTGCGTTGAGGTTTGCAGAGATCCGTTTGACTGTCATATCGAATTTTCCATGCTGAATTATCCTGTATTAACCTGTGCCGCGCACAAAAGCGGATTGTTTTCCGAGGGCCAAGCCGCTAGCAAAAGGGCGCTGGCCCGCGTGGTGGAATGGTAGACACAGGAGACTTAAAATCTCTAGGCCGAACAGGCCGTGCCGGTTCGAATCCGGCCGCGGGTACCAGCGAACCTACGCAACGTTCTCAAAATTGCCCACTGCTTTTGGCGGATGTTTCGAGCCATACTGCCAGGAGGCATTGCGGAGGAGCGAAGATGACACAGCGTATTTTGGTTGATCAGGCCCAGATTCCCACAGCAAAACTGGACGAGGTTGCAAACACGCCTTTGCAAGCAGGTGAGGTGCGGTTGGAGCTTGAGAGCTTTGCGCTGACGGCAAACAACGTCACTTACGCAGCAACCGGATTTGTGATTGGCTACTGGTCGTTCTTTCCGACGGGCGTTGAGGGGCAGGGCATTGTACCCGTTTGGGGCACTGCGAAAGTTGCCGAAAGTAATAGCGAGGCGCTGGGCGTTGGAGCGCGGCTCTACGGGTTTTTCCCGATGGCCGAGCAATTTGTCATGCAGCCTGCACGGGAAGCGGGCGGGATGATTGAAGACAAGGCCGCGCACCGCGCCGAGCTTCCGGCTGTCTACAATCGCTACGCCGAAGTGAGAGCGGGAGAGTTGAGCAGCGACGGGTTGCGCGCATTGCTGCAGCCGCTACTGGCCACGTCATATCTGTTGTTTGACTGGCTGGATGACAATACATGGTTCGGAGCCGAGCAGATTATCATTGGCAGCGCGTCCTCTAAGACGGGGCTGGGCCTGTGCAAGTATCTCGCTGAGCCTGAAGCGAGGCCCTACAGGATTGTCGGGCTGACGTCGGCGGGCAACAAGGGCTTTGTTGAAGGGCTTGGGGCTTGTGACACGGTGTTGGCTTATGACGAGGTCGAGCAGTTGGAGGACGTGCCGAGTGTCTATGTCGACATGGCGGGCAACGCGGATGTAAAGCTACGCCTCCACACGCATCTGGCGGACAATGTGAAACATTCCGCAGCCGTCGGCACCAGCCATTGGGACAAGTTCGCCCAGCCCGCAAATATGCCAGGGGCTGCACCCAAGTTCTTCTTCGCGCCTTCACAGATAGCCAAGCGGCGCGAAGAGTGGGGCGCTGGTGTGATCGAGCGCAAGATCACGGAGGCGTGGAAGCGTTTGGCCGCGGATGCTGACAGCTGGATGGAGCTGAAGTTCCACGACGGGCTGGCTTCAGCCTTGCCAGTTTACGAGGCCCTGGCCACAGGCAAGGCACGCCCGAAAGACGGGCATGTGATCGTGCTTAAGCACTAAAGACGATGCGGCCTTTCCAGCGGGTTTCAAGCGGCTGAATGGCTCCTATCTCTTCCGGAGACATTTCTGATTGCGGGCGCTCAAGCGTGATAAAGTCAGCCCATTCGCCCAAACTGCGTGCGCCGCTTATTGTGAACAATGGCAGGGCTTGCTCAAGCGTGATGGCCTGCGACTTGGCGACGTGGCCTGCGTGCTTGCCTGTCACATCTGCACGGGTGAGCATGCCCGCAAGGCCTGTCTGGGGGTATCCGCGCCAGCGAGTGCTTCGATTTGCTGTTGGCGTCAAGCGCCAGAATGCGTCCGTTTTTGAGAGCCATAGCTGTGGCGCGAGGGCGTTTAGTCTCAAGCGTGATGATGTCTCCGCCTGTCAGGATTTCGTAGGCTTTACAGGGCTTTCGCGCGCCTCCCTTTGGCTGGCAAGAGCGACGTGGGTGCGACACTTTGTCAAAATAATTGTTGACTTTATCAACGAAAGGCCAAGGCTTGGGAAAAGGGGGCCTTATGAAGACGACTCATCAAGACGCTGTGACGCTCAAGATTCATCCGCCAATCGCCGTTATCGAAGATGCGCTTTCGTTTCGCGTCGCTCAGTTCAACCTGATCAATGACAGGCTTGGCGCTATGAACTTTGTTGCACGTTTCGGCATTACGCTCAACGAATGGCGCGTCATCGGGCTCACGCATTCGGGCGACAGACCCACGCATTCTGACGTTCGTCGCCAGCTGATCATGGACAAGGGCCAGATGAGCCGGATCGTCAGAAGCCTCAGTGAGCGCGGCTTTTTGCAGACGCAAGAAGCGGAGAGTGACAAACGCGCCTTGCGCCTTGAGTTGAGCACTGAGGGGCGCATATTGCATGACCATATTCTGGCTGAGGCCAGTCGGAGAAACGAAGCTGTTGCAAGCTGCTTCACGGCTGAAGAATGCCGCGAGTTCCTGCGCTTGTTGGGCAAGTTGACAGACCACGCTATTGTGCGCGCAGCTGAAGAAGGCGTTGAACCGTGAGTTTTGCCGCTCAACCTGTCGTGCAAACCGGGCGTTTGCTTGCGGGCTTGCTGTCGATCATTGTGATCGGTGTGATCGCGTTTTTCACGCTTGATGAGGTGACGGCGCGGTTTGGCGTTATCGGGTTTAGTCTTGCGATTGTGCTGATGACGCAACCTGCAGCAAAGCTTGGGGCATTTGCGAAAGCGCCCTGGCTAGGCTGGCTGCTTGATGCGGCGTTGGTTGGCGCCTTCATCGTCTCCGCTGTCTGGTTTTACCGCGTCAAGGCCGAGCTTTGGACAGGGTTCTATATTCCCAACTCAATGAATATCGCGGCGGGGCTTATGGGGCTTGCGGCTATTCTTTTGCTGAACGCGCGGGCTTGGGGCTTTTCACTGGTAATCATGGCGCTTTGCTTTGTGGCATTCGGGTTTGCCGGGCCTTACCTGCCCGGAATCTTCGAGCATTTCGGAACCAGCATCGGCGACTTCATGCAGATCGTTTGGTATTCGTTTGATGGCGTCTTCGGGCGCACGACAGGCCTTGTGGCTGACAATGTGCTGATCTTTCTGATCTTCGGCGCGGTGCTCGAGCGGACAGGGGCGGGCGAGAGCCTTATTCACATTTCCACCGCCTTAACGG
Source organism: uncultured Lentibacter sp. (assembly GCA_947497495.1). Lineage (GTDB taxonomy): Bacteria > Pseudomonadota > Alphaproteobacteria > Rhodobacterales > Rhodobacteraceae > Lentibacter. The sequence goes on along the minus strand of CANMGT010000001.1, from coordinate 186,895 downwards.
GGCGTATTCGCGGCGGCGCGGCGCATGCTGCGATCGTGGCGAGCGCTGTGTTTGGCATGATGTCAGGCTCGGTTGCTGCCAATATCGCGGGCACGGGCGTGTTCACCATCCCGATGATCAAGCGGCAGGGCTTTTCGGCAAACTTCGCGGGGGCCGTTGAGACAGCTGCAAGTTCGGGCGGGCAGTTAACACCGCCGATCATGGCGGCGGCTGTATTTGTGATGGCTGACTTGGTTGGCATGCCATTCGCGATAGTTATTGCGGCGGCGGCTTTGCCGGCTTTGTTCAAATACATCGGGCTGTTTGCGCAGGTCTACGCAGAGGCGATCCGGCTTGATATCAAGCCGCTACCACCGGAAGAACTGCCAGTTATAACGGCACGCGACTGGCTGAACTCACTGCTGGTTGTCTTGCCGATTGTAACGCTGATGTTGGCTTTTCTGGCAGGCAAGTCGCCAGCAACGGCGGGGCTTGTTGGCGTGGTGACTGCGCTCGTGACGGGGTTTGTGCTGAACCCTGATTTCCGCCGTGAGCCATCGCGCATTTGGGATGCACTCGTTGAAGGCGGAATTTCCGCTGCGCAGATCATGCTGGCGGTTGCTGTTATCGGCATCGTGCTGGCCGTGGTCAACGAGACAGGTGTGGCTATCAGGTTTGCCACGTCGATCTCGGGCTGGGGGGAGGGCTATCTTGTGATCGCGCTGATGCTGGCGATGTTCGGCGCGCTCATCTTGGGGATGGGCCTGCCGACGCTGCCTGCTTACCTCATCATCGCGATCATGATTGCGCCTGCCATTATCAAGGCTGGAGTGCTGCCGCTCGCAGCGCATATGTTCGTGCTTTATTATGCTGTTTACAGTTCGATCGTGCCGCCGATTGCCTATGGCTGCTACGTGGCCGCGCCGATTGCGGGGGGGAACCCGTTGCAGACGGCTTTCGTGGCGCTGCGTATTTCGATTGTAGGGCTGATGGTGCCTTATGTTTTCGTGTTCTCGCCCTCGCTGCTTCTGGTTGCGGGCGAGTTTAACTGGGCCGAGCTGATCACAACAGTCATTCGCCTGCTGGCTGCGATCTGGATGTTTGCCAGCTCGCTGGGCGGAGCTGATCCGATGCTGGGCAAACTCGCCCGCGGACAACGCTCGGTGCGCTTTGTCATCGGGCTTGGGGCTATGATCCCCATTCCGATGGTCTGGGTTCCGGCTGTCATTCTGGCCGTGGTGGCGGGGCTGTTCAGCCGCCGCCTATGGCCGCAATCAACGTAAAAAGGGAGAGAGACTATGAAACAACTCATGAAGAGAAGCCTGCGCCTTGTGGCGGCGGGCACGCTGGCCGGAGGGCTGATGGCCTCGGCAGCTGTCGCCGAGCTATACAAAGTTACCTCGATCGCGCCGGGCATGTCGCCCTTCGTGGTGAACACGTCGATTTCGAAAATCGTCAACAATCATGTTGAGGGTGTCGACTTTCAGGTGCGCGCAACGGGGGCTGCGACCAAGCACATGGTGGATGCGGGCATGGGCAAAGTCGATTTTTTGTTTGGCTCGCCGACGATCAACTGGATGATGGCCAACAACATCGGCCCTTTCAAGAAGATGGAAAACGCGTCTGACCTAGAGCAGCAAGTCGGGATGATTTTCTCTTATCAGATCGGGCCATACCACTATGTGACACGCGCGGACTCGGGCATTGAGACGCTTGACGACTTGAAGGGCAAGAAAGTCTTTGCTGGCCCCCCGGGGGGCGCCGCCAAGCGCGTTGTCTTGACCAACCTGAAGGCCGCGACGGGCCTGACGGCGGAAGACATGCAAGTTGTCGAGTTCGGCTTTGACGCAGCTATTCAGGCGTTTCAAGATGACAAGATCGATGTGATCGTGCTGCCGACAAACGTGCCAAGCCCTGCTGTGCAGCAGTTTGCTCTGACGAAAGAGATCCGTATTTTGGATGTGCCCGTTGAAAAGCTGTCGATCAACCCCGCGACAGGCGGCACGACCAACGAGATCGCCGCCGATGCTTATGGTGAAAACCAGATGAACGAAACAGCGACGCGCACGCATGGTGCTATCGTGAACTTCAGCGCTGGCCTGCATGTGGACGAGGAAGTCGTTTACCAAGTCACCAAGGCGATCTGGGAAAACCTGCCCGAGTTGCACGAAGCTGCGGCCTGGATGCCAAGCACGATCACCAAGGAAGGTGGCCTTGGCCTGATCGCGGGCCGCCTGCACCCGGGGGCAGCGCGCTACTACAAGGAAGCTGGCTGGGAAATCCCCGAGCCGGTTGTCTTCCAGAAGGCTGACTAAACAGCCGAATGTCTAACAGGGACGGTGTGGAGGCTCGCAGCAAAAGCTGCGGGCCTTTTTCGTTGTTGCACGATTGCCAGATTGACAGAATCTGGGCGGCGCGCCTAACGTGTTCGCGATGGTTCTGGCGTTTCGGCGTCAGATGAAAATGGGAATACGGTGCGGGCTTTGGCCCAAGTCCGTGACTGCCCCCGCAACTGTAAGCGGCGAGCGATTTTGACAAACCACTGAGCTGAGGCTTGGGAAGGGTCAAAGGAGCGTTAAGCCGTAAGTCAGGAGACCTGCCATTGAACGTTAACCACCGGGCGGGGTGCCTCGGGTATGGTGCGTGTCGGTGGCGCAACTTGGCCAACCCTGCACAGCCTGCCCTTAGCTCTTGCCGCAACAATTCGCGCGGAGGGCGCCATGTTTTTACATCGAACGCTGCACATGTTGCAGACAAATACTGACAGTGAAGAACGGGCTAATGAGCTTGGCCGGATGGGCTTTATGCAATGGCTCGGCAGCTTGGACGGGCGCGCTGGGTTTGCCGTTCAAGCTGGCGTGGCCTTGGACGCCGCAGACAGGTTCCGCGCAAGCGACCCTGCCGTCGAGGTGTTCTGCGGGCTTATCGAAGAAGCACTGGTAATGCCGCCACGCCCCTTGGCGCTGGGCCTGCCTAAGAAGTGTCGGCGGGGAGGGGCGAGGAAACGGCGGCAGATGATTTGAGGGGGGGGGGCCTATTTACCATTGGATTGACGTTGCCCATTACTTGAGAAACACATGTTCTCTATGGAATGATAAGAATTTTCGGCGGCTGGGAGAAATTGGTGCTTTCAGTCGTAGTTCCTCAGACAATCCAAATTTTTGCAAGTAAGATTTTTTTAGTTTGGGCGATACAGTGATTTCGCCAAGCTCGCTAAAGCTAATGTAACCACTATCAAACAAGGCGTCAGCATTTGCTGCGAGAAGTAGTCCGTTTGCTGGGCTAAGTCGTTCATCTGCGCCTTCGCATACAGACCAGGGCTTGATGTGAGACGCTTTAAGTAGTTCGGGCGTTCCGACTCCAGTCAGAGAGCATTTTCCTTCAAACTCTTCAATCAGGTCGGAGCGGAATTTGCCCTGACCGATGCGCGCTTTTCGGAGGCTCTCTTTTTCTGTTTCCTTCAAGTCGCTATTGTCGATGTCAGACAGGTCTAGCAGAATACTGTTTTGCTTTGTGTTTAGTAGTAAATCTAAAAACTCAGCGAGCGCTTGTTGTGTCTTAAAGCCAAAGGCCAAACCATATTTGGTGGGCTTTTGCCCTGTATTCATACGCTCCGGAAATGCTCGCATCGTGGAGTTGTGATAGAATGTCATTGGCTGACTGCCAATCACTCCGAGAATAGAGGAAAGTCGACTAAATATGTTTTGATGGTCTGGGTGCACAACTAACGGCTGGGTTTTGGTGTCGACTTTAACATATACATCGGCTTTGTGCTCTCCCGAGTAAAAATGAATTGTCTTGGAGTTTTCGCTCACAATTTCAAATCCCTGTTGTGGAAGTGTGGCAGAAATGACTTCGGCGCTGATCATATCGAATATACCTCATTGTGAATTCGAGCAGACTTGTTTTTTGCGCGCTATCAAGCCCGGAAACAAGGCCGCAGGCCGCCGGGCTATCGCTGGCCCGCCCGGACGGGGCGGCGATTTGGTGAGGTTGGGGGCCGCGCGGATAGGGCCGAGTGATTTGGCGGAGATAAAGTTGCAGAAACGAGCGCTGGATCGTCGCCCCGCGGGCCAGCGATGCCCGGCTAGTCAATAAAACAAGCCCAGCTATAGACAGCCCAGCCTTTCCCCCCTATACCGCCCAAGTCTCGTGGCCGCAGATTCGTTCTGTGGCCTCTTGATTTTTTGAATCGGGGACCTTCGGGGCCCTAAAAGACTGGGCAGGGAAACCTGCGCAAAACATAGCGGGGGAAACCCCGCATTGCTAAACGGAAGACAGAAAGCATGGCACTCAAGTCGTATAAACCGACGACGCCGGGCCAACGTGGGTTGGTGCTGATTGACCGTTCGGAGCTCTGGAAAGGACGCCCCGTCAAAGCCCTCACCGAGGGTCTGACGAAATCGGGTGGCCGGAACAACACCGGACGTATTACATCACGTCGTCGTGGTGGTGGGGCGAAACGCCTTTACCGCATTGTAGATTTCAAACGTAACAAAATGGATGTCGCGGCAACCGTTGAGCGGATCGAGTATGACCCGAACCGGACTGCGTTCATCGCTCTCGTAAAATACGAAGATGGCGAACAAGCCTACGTTCTTGCCCCACAGCGTTTGGCTGTTGGCGACAAGATCATCTCTTCAGCGAAAGCGGACATCAAGCCAGGCAACACAATGCCGTTCTCTGGCATGCCGATCGGCACAATCATCCACAACATCGAGATGAAACCAGGCAAGGGTGGGCAGATTGCTCGCGCGGCTGGCACATATGCTCAGTTTGTTGGTCGTGATGGTGGCTACGCCCAGATCCGTCTGAGCAGCGGCGAGCTTCGCATGGTGCGCCAGGAGTGCATGGCAACAGTTGGTGCGGTGTCTAACCCTGACAACTCAAACCAGAACTACGGTAAAGCCGGCCGCATGCGCCACAAAGGCAAACGCCCGTCGGTTCGTGGTGTTGTTATGAACCCGATCGATCACCCACACGGTGGTGGTGAAGGCCGTACTTCAGGTGGCCGTCACCCGGTTACACCTTGGGGTAAGCCAACGAAGGGTGCTCGCACTCGCAACAAAAACAAAGCGTCTAGCAAGCTGATTATCCGCTCGCGGCACGCCAAGAAGAAGGGGCGCTAACATATGTCACGCTCTGTTTGGAAAGGCCCCTTTGTGGATGCTTACGTGCTTAAGAAAGCCGAAGCATCACGCGAGTCAGGCCGTAACGAAGTTATCAAAATCTGGTCGCGCCGCTCGACGATCTTGCCACAGTTTGTTGGCCTGACGTTTGGCGTTTACAACGGCCAGAAGCACATCACAGTCAACGTCACGGAAGACATGATTGGTCAGAAGTTTGGTGAATACTCACCAACGCGGACCTACTATGGCCACGCCGCTGACAAAAAAGCGAAGCGGAAGTAAGTCATGGGCAAGGCAAAGAACCCCCGCCGCGTGGCAGACAACGAAGCAATGGCAAAACTGCGCATGCTTCGCACCAGCCCGCAAAAACTAAACCTGGTAGCTGCGATGATCCGCGGTAAGAAAGTGGAACGTGCGCTCACGGACCTGACTTTCTCTAAAAAGCGGATCGCCGAAGACGTGAAGAAATGCCTTCAGTCTGCAATCGCGAATGCCGAGAACAACCACAACCTCGACGTTGACGAGCTGATCGTTGCTGAGGCCTATGTGGGTAAGAACTTGATCATGAAGCGTGGGCGTCCTCGGGCGCGCGGCCGTTTCGGCAAGATCGTGAAGCCGTTCTCGGAGCTGACCATCACTGTACGTCAAGTTGAGGAACAAGCGAATGGGTAACAAAGTAAATCCGATTGGCATGCGCCTTCAAGTCAACCGTACTTGGGACAGCCGCTGGTATGCGAACACAAAAGACTTTGGTGACCTTCTTCTTGAAGACATCAAACTCCGCGAGTTCATCAACAAAGAGTGCAAGCAGGCCGGTGTGTCGCGTGTGATCATTGAACGTCCGCACAAAAAGTGCCGCGTGACGATCCACACAGCGCGTCCTGGTGTGATCATCGGCAAGAAAGGCGCGGACATCGAGACGCTCCGCAAAAAGCTTGCCGCGCTGACAGACTCCGAGCTGCACCTCAACATTGTTGAAGTCCGCAAGCCCGAGCTTGACGCGATGCTGGTTGCGACCGGTATTGCCGAGCAGCTTGAGCGCCGTGTTTCTTTCCGCCGCGCCATGAAGCGCAGTGTTCAGAGCGCGATGCGTATGGGTGCCCTCGGCATTCGTATCAACGTTGCTGGCCGCTTGGGTGGCGCAGAAATCGCGCGTACCGAATGGTACCGCGAAGGCCGCGTTCCTCTTCACACGCTGCGTGCAGATATCGACTATGCACACGCCGAAGGCATGACTGCTTATGGTATCATCGGGATCAAAGTTTGGATCTTCAAAGGTGAAATCATGGAGCACGATCCTCAGGCGCATGATCGTCGCGCGCAACAAGTACAAGATGGCCCTGCACCTCGTGGTGCTGGCGGCCGTCGCTAAGGAGGGCTGAGACATGCTTCAACCAAAGCGTACTAAATTCCGCAAAATGCACAAAGGCCGGATCAAAGGCGAAGCAAAAGGCGGTTCTGATCTGAACTTCGGCACGTATGGCTTGAAGGCTCTTGAGCCTGAGCGCGTAACGGCTCGTCAGATCGAAGCAGCCCGTCGTGCAATGACGCGTCACATGAAACGCCAAGGCCGTGTTTGGATCCGCATCTTCCCGGATGTTCCAGTCACTGCCAAGCCCATCGAAGTTCGTATGGGTAAAGGTAAAGGCTCGGTTGACCGTTGGACAGCCAAGGTAAAGCCTGGTCGTGTGATGTTTGAAATTGACGGTGTTGGCGAAGACATTGCGCGTGAAGCGCTCCGTCTTGCGGCCATGAAGTTGCCGATCAAATCACGCGTCGTGGTTCGCGAAGACTGGTAAGTCGGTCGAAAGCGCACAAGCGCTTTCTGCCCAGCGCGGTGTAGGCAAAATCAAAGACTTTGTTCTGGCCGCGCCCCGGTGAGTAAAATGAAACCCCCGCTTGAGCAATCAGGCGGGGGTTTTGCTTTCATCAGCTCGTATTTCTGTGCAAGGCTCGGGTCAATCAGGAGCGAACGATGAAGAACTATGCAGACATCATGTTTCACCAAGCCGTTGCCGAGTTGCAGAAGGCAGACGGAAGCTTTGAGAAGTTCCAGACGGGCTATCGGCACCTAACGCTCCCAAAACTGGGGTTGGATGAAATCGAGTTCATCCAGTCGCGCGAAAGTGTCTACATCGCGTCGGTGACTCCTGATGGCTGGCCCTATGTGCAACACCGCGGCGGGCCACGCGGGTTCTTGAAAGTCATCGGCCCGTCGCGCATTGCTTGTGGGGATTACAAAGGCAACCGCCAGTTTATCTCGATGGGAAATCTCGCCGAGACCGATCGTGTTTCTCTGTTTTGTATGGACTACATGCGCAAGGCGCGGCTGAAGATACAGGGCCGAGCAACCTTGACGCAAATCGCGGACGCCGCTCCCGAAGTTGTAGGCGTACTGGAGTTGGAAGGCGCGCCTGCCGAACGTGTGCTTGTGATCGATATCGAAGCGATCGACTGGAATTGCCCAAAATACATCCCAACGTTCTACTCGGAAGAGGCTATCCGGCAGGTCGTGGGTGGGCAATTGGGCAAGTTACAGGCTGAGAATGAGGCGCTTAAAGCAGAACTGGTGAGTTTGAAAACTGACCGGATAGGATAGTTTTCAGATACGCATCTAGTAGCTTTAGAACAGTTTAATCTGCTTATGTGTCGAGACCGCAGTTTGCTCAAGACGCTTCGCGGCGCCAATGTGCCAGAGAAGCTCGGGTTGTCTGAGCGAGGCAACGCCGAGGTTGTCGGCGGATGTGCGCGCGCTTTTGGCGCTGTTGTCCAAAGCTTCTGCAAGGCGCGCCCGGGCCTCATGAATTTGCATGACTTGCTCTTTGTAAGCCTTTGGAGAGAGCTTTCCAGCATCGCGTTGTGCCTGCAACGAGGCCAGTATCGCATCTTGCTTTGCTAGAGTTTCAGGCAGGGACGTGCGGACTTCGGAGACTTTGGTTTCGGTCTCTTTCAGCGTGTTGAACATATCATTTGCCGAGACTTTCGCGACGCTTTTGGCGACTTTGCGTTTGCCTTGTTCGTGACCGACAACTGCGCCAACAGCTCCGCCCACGACAGCGCCACCAAGGCACTTCTGAGCGTTCTTGGCCGACACCAACACCAGCCCGCAGCCAACAGCGGCGCCAATCGCTGCACCTTTGCCTGTCGACTTGCGGATCATTTCCTTGGAAAGCCGTGTCAGGCTCTCGGCCTGTTGGTGCACGAGAACTGTTTCAGGGGCCAGCGCACTGAATGAGAGAGTGTCCGTCTGCGCACGTGTGGCGCTTTCGTTGGAGATGGCGCAAGCCGAAAGGGCCGATGCTGCCAGTATTGGAAGGAAATAGCGGGCGATTTTATTCATTGTTTGGACTGCCTCAAAGACTTGCTGTGAGCCTCTGATACACAGCAGATTGTGGCGAAAATGGGAACAATCCAGAAGAAATTTGAGACAATCAGGCGCTTTGCAACCATAAGGCCGCTGGATCTCTGGAGCACTTCAATCTTTGATTGTAGGGGCTGCGATGACGCTTTACTTGCCGGTCTTGGAGCCGAGGAAATACGCTAGAGCTGCAATCACAAGGGCGATCGCCGCGCCATAGCCCAAGAGGTCGGTCTCACCGTCCCAGCTCATGATCTGCCCAAGAAAGAGAACAGCAAGCACGACGATGACGACGCCGATAAGCTTGGTCTTGAGATCATCCAGTGTTTTAATCTGGAGCCAGGCTGGCACAGGGATATCAGTGTCGATGAAAAGCTCGTAAAGCCCGATCGAGATCACGAAGAAGACAGTGCCGAGCAAGAAGAGGTCTATGATCTCGATGAACTCCAGCACCAGCACTTTGGCGCCCTTGCGCGTGACGACACCCTCTTCAACAGTGAGCCAGACAAGCTGAAGCGCTTCGAGAAAGCCATAAACAAGGACGGTGATGGCGGCGAGCATCGCGCCGACAACGGCAAAAAGAATGAAGTAGCGCGCCGCGCCTGCGAGTGTCTTCATCGTTTATACCCACTTGTAGTTAAAGCTGATCGAGATACGGTCATCTTCACTCATGTTCATCGGGACTTCGTGGCGCAGCCAGCTTTCCCACAGGAGAACGTCACCAACTTTGGGTGCGGCGTAGACGAAAGTCTGCATGTCGCGCGGGGCGTCTTTGAGCCTTGGTGGCGCGGCCATGAGGCGGCCTGAGCGCGGGTCTTCGAGCTTGAGGGCCGAGGCGCCGTCTGGCATTGCGACATAGCTTGTTCCAGAAATCACGGAGTGCGGGTGCAGGTGCGACGAGTGCATGCCGCCTTCCGGCAGGATGTTGATCCAGAGGTCTTCCAGTTCAAGCTTGCCTTCGCCCAAGTCAAACGACAGCTCTTTGGCAAAAGCCGCGACATGCAGATCGAGTGATTTGATGAGGTCGGCAAAAAGCGGCGAGCGCCAGCCGAGATCTGTCAGAGAGGCATATGAGGTGTAGCCTGGGTAGCCGTTTTCTTCGCACCATGTTTGGCCCGCTTCGTCATCGTCAGCGATGCCGTAGCAGGAGGCTTCCAGCTCGTCAGGGTCTATGGCGGGGCCGTGCTCGCTCAGGGCGGCACGGTAGAGGCGGGTCACAAAGAGGGATTCTATCTCAGACATGCTGCTCTCATAGCGCCTGATCGGCGAAATTGCGAGACTGTTTACACCGTGGCTGCTTAGGCAGCATCCGCGTTGAGGAAAACGATGTCAGAAAGCTCGATCATCACGTCGCCAAGCTCAATTACAATGTCGCGGGCCAGCCCATCTTCATCGTCAAAATGTAGAACCAGATGTGTCGTTTCCAGACGATCAACCCTATCTACCTCGGCACCTGAGAAGGTTAAGTTTTCATCTGACGATATAGGCGTGATAACCAAGGTGTCTTCCGACGGGTCGAAGTCTCCGAGTTCGACCATATAAACGCCTGTAATTTCGCCGTCCCAGCGGGGTTCAATCTCAATCCCGCCGTCTATCGTCAGGTCAAACACATCAGCGCCTTCACCTCCGAAGAGGTCTACCGGATCGTCTACTTCAAGGGAAAACGGGATATCTCCGGTAAAGCTGATGGTGTCGTCGCCCACGTCGCCATTGGCAAGAATGGCGTTTTGCATCCCATGCGAGCCGTAACTGTCGGAAACGATGATCAGATCGTCACCCTCTCCTCCGGAAACGGTGGAGTTGAAGGCTCCGAGCACACTGATCGTGTCGTCACCTTCTCCGCCGCTCATCTCGTGGTTGGCTGCAAAATATCCACCTTCAACATAGAAGTTGGAAATCACATCATCACCCGCGCCGCCCTGAAGGGTTACATCGTCGCCGCTTGCCGTGATAACGTCGTCGCCGTCCCCGCCATCAATCAGGCTGACAGGGTAACCAAGGTAGAACCCGCCCACCGAGAGAGTGTCATTGCCGTCGTTGCCGTAAAGGCTTGAGACGCTGTCTGGCTCTTCGAAGACGGCGCTGTCATTTCCTGCGCCCATGTCGAGCGTATCGAGCCGAGTCAGGCCAGCCAGATCCGCGTCTGTGAGTGTGTCGTCTCCGTCAGTCGGAGGGTAAGCACTGGGCGCTGGCACTCCAACAAAGGTGATATCCGAAAGCGCGATTTCCACATCCCCGAGATCAATGATCACATCGCGGTCTGTCTCGGTGTCACTTTCGTAGTGCAAGACAAGTTGGGTGGTGCTGCCGCCGCCTTGTGTTGCCGCGGTTTGCAGGCTGGCCGAGACATAGCTAAAGCCTGCCGAGCTTGCTTCAGGGTCAACAATCAAAGTGTCTTCCTCAGGGTCAAAGTCGGCCAGATCAACCGCGTATAACTGATGCGTCCCGCCTTCGAGCGGCACGGTTGAGGCGTCAATGAGTGCTCCGCCTTCATCAAGTGTAAGCTCAAACGTGTCGGCGCCTTCGCCCCCTGTCAGGGTTGTGGGCTCAAAGTATTCGGGGAGCGTGATCCCGCCGCCTTCATAGCTGATGGTGTCGTCTCCGGCCTGCCCGTCGGCTGTCGCAATATAGGCTGCGCCCGGGTTCCAGACACCAGTGATATATATCTGGTCGTCGCCGTCGCCGCCAAGGGCTCTGACGCTTTCCATATCGCGAATGTCGATCGTGTCGTTGCCCGCACCGCCGTCTAGAAGGGCGGCGTCGCTGTAGCCTTGCTCGCCTGACAAGACATCGTCACCCTCGCCACCAAGGATCGTTGCTCCCGCAGCATTGCCGTGAACGGTGATCGTGTCGTCACCCTCGCCACCAGAGACTGTCGAGTAGGTTGCGACAACGTCTATGACGTCGTTGCCCAGCCCGCCGTCTATCACCGCACGATCAAACGCGATGTCAAATATGGTGTCATCCGTAAATCTGCTATCGGCGGTCTCGTCGTAAAGCGCGATCGTGTCGTCTCCTGCGCCTGCGCTCACTGTGGCGGAGCCAAGAGCGTCGTTTTGTTCAACATCCTGATCGCGCACAAATCTGTCGTTGCCTTCGGTGCCATTGACGCTGTCGTTGTAACCGACTGGGATATCTTCATCGTCCGGACTTGGAGGGGTGGGTTCGTCAGGAGTGTCGGAGCCTCCATCAAAAACTGGTATAAGAAGCGTCAAACCCAACAAAGCAAGTAATGAATATCCGTACATGAACCCCCCTCACGCAGCAAAATTCCTAATAAAACGTTATTTCAGCTTAGAGATTAGGGCGCGTCAACGAAACAGACTGTTTTTGTAGGCTGTCGGGAGGCAACGGTGCGAAGGTAGGATGTGACGTAAAGCTAGAACTTTACAAGTTTCAATTGGCATGACCTCTCGAAGGGGGCTAAGCATGCTGGGCGAACAAGTTAGGTAGAACATGAAAACGGTCGATATTGTGAAATGGGTGGCAACCGCCATCCAACTGGTTGGTTACGGGCTCACGGGCCTTAACATTGTGCCATGGAACGTGTTTGCGTTTTTCATCGGAATTTTCCTTTGGTTCGCTGTTGGTGTGATGTGGAAAGACCGCGCGATTATGGTTGTCCACGTCGGCGCGTTTATCTCGCTGATGGCGGGATATTTGAACTCCTAAACATCAGCCCAAAGCAAATTGGGATATAGGCCTTGCTTTGTTGCGGGAACACGCGTATTGGGCGGGCTTCTACTCGTGGACTCCACTGGAATCAGGGTCACGCTACTCGCGGCCTACCAGTGATGTTGAAAAGGAAAAATACGATGAACGCTGCAGATTTGCGCGAAAAGTCGGCTGACCAACTCAAAGAAGAGCTGGCCAACCTCAAAAAAGAAAGCTTCAACCTGCGCTTCCAGCAGGCGACAGGCCAAATGGAAAACACAGCCCGTATGCGCGCCGTTAAGCGCGACACAGCTCGTGTTCTTACCATCCTCAACGAAAAAGCCGCTGCTGCGGCTGCAGAATAAGGGAGCCTGAGTTATGCCAAAGCGTATCCTCACAGGCGTCGTCACAAGCAACGCGAACGAACAAACTGTAACGGTTTCAGTAGAGCGCCGCTTCACACACCCTGTTCTGAAGAAGACGATCCGTAAGTCCAAGAAGTACCGGGCTCACGATGAGAAGAACGCCTACAATGTAGGTGACCAAGTGCGGATCATTGAATGTGCGCCGCGCTCAAAAACGAAACGCTGGGAAGTGCTGGAAGCATAAGCTTTTAGAACCAACAGTTCAGAAACCCTGGGGATAAGGCCACGCATCGGCCCCCCATAGGTCGGGAGAAACCAAATGATCCAGATGCAAACCAATCTAGATGTTGCTGACAACTCTGGCGCTCGCCGGGTCCAGTGCATCAAGGTTCTGGGTGGATCCAAGCGGAGATACGCTAGCGTCGGTGACGTTATCGTTGTTTCTGTGAAGGAAGCCATTCCACGGGGCCGTGTAAAGAAGGGTGACGTCCGCAAGGCCGTTGTTGTTCGCACAGCTAAAGAAGTACGTCGTGACGACGGCACCGCGATCCGTTTTGATCGCAACGCCGCAGTTATCCTCAACAATGCAAACGAGCCTATGGGCACCCGTATCTTCGGGCCAGTTGTGCGTGAGTTGCGCGGCAAAAACTTCATGAAAATCATCTCGCTCGCGCCGGAGGTGCTGTAAGATGGCTGCTAAACTCAAAAAAGGTGACAAGGTTGTCGTTCTTGCCGGCAAAGACAAAGGCAAAGAAGGCACTATCTCGTCAGTAGACACGAAAGCTGGCAAGGCGCTGGTAGACGGCATCAACATGTCGATCCGCCACACCAAGCAGACGCAAACGAGCCAAGGCGGCCGTCTTCCTAAGGCGATGCCAATTCAGCTCAGCAACCTGGCCTTCCTTGACAAAAACGGCAAACCGACACGCGTTGGCTTCAAGATTGAAGGCGACAAGAAAGTGCGCGTAGCCAAGACGACAGGGGATGTGATCGATGCTTGATTCAGCAGACTACACACCACGCCTCAAAGCCCTCTACGACGAGACAATCCGTCCGGCTCTGGTTGAGGAATTCGGCTACAAGAACGCCATGATGACCCCGCGTTTGGACAAAGTTGTTCTGAACATCGGGTGTGGCCGTGCCGCCGTACGTGACAGCAAGAAAGCCAAGTCAGCCGTTGAAGACTTGACGCTGATCGCTGGTCAACAGGCCCTCATGACAAACGCGAAAAACTCGATTGCGGGTTTCCGTGTTCGTGAAGGTATGCCGATGGGTGCGAAAGTTACGCTCCGCGGCGCACGTATGTATGAATTCATGGATCGTCTGATCACGATTGCTATGCCACGTATCCGCGACTTCCGCGGCGTATCGGGCAAAAGCTTTGACGGCCGCGGCAACTACGCCATGGGCCTCAAAGAGCACATCGTTTTCCCGGAAATCGACTTTGATAAAGTTGACGAAGCCTGGGGTATGGACATCGTAATTGCCACAACCGCAAAAACCGACGCGGAAGCTAAGAGCCTGTTGAAAGCCTTCAACATGCCCTTCAATAGCTGATCGCGGGAGGAAAGAGATATGGCTAAAAAATCAATGATTGCTCGCGAAGTGAAGCGCCAAAAGCTGGTGGCACAATATGCCGAACGCCGCGCTGCACTTAAAGAGATCATCAACGACCAGAGCAAGCCAATGGAAGAGCGTTTTCGCGCCTCTTTGAAACTTGCAAAACTGCCGCGCAACAGCTCGGCTACACGCTTGCACAACCGTTGCCAGCTGACAGGTCGTCCACACGCTTACTACCGTAAGCTTAAAGTATCGCGGATCGCGCTGCGGGAACTTGGCTCAAATGGCAAGATCCCTGGCATGGTCAAGTCGAGCTGGTAAGGAGAGTATAACATGAACGATCCTATCGCCGATATGCTGACCCGTATTCGCAACGCCCAGATGCGTGGCAAGTCGACTGTGTCGACGCCTGCATCGAAGCTGCGCGCTTGGGTTCTTGATGTGCTGGCCGACGAAGGCTACATCCGTGGTTACGAAGCAACCACTGGTGCAGACGGTCACCCAGCGATCGAAATCAGCCTCAAATACTACGATGGCACTCCTGTTATTCGCGAGCTTAAGCGTGTTTCGACACCCGGCCGCCGCGTATACATGGGCGCTCAAGACATCCCCGTTGTCCGTCAGGGCCTTGGTGTGTCGATTGTCAGCACGTCTAAGGGCGTGATGTCGGATGCAAGTGCACGCAGCGCCAATATCGGCGGCGAAGTGCTCTGCACAGTCTTCTAAGGAGAGCAGAATGTCTCGTATTGGTAAAAAACCGGTCGACCTGCCTTCAGGGGTGACTGCGACAATTTCTGGCCAGACTATCGAAGTCAAAGGTCCTAAAGCGACGCATAGCTTCACGGCTGCAGACGACGTAACCCTTGCGGTTGAAGACAACGCGGTAACGGTTACGCCACGCGGTTCTTCAAAGCGCGCACGCCAGCAGTGGGGCATGAGCCGCACTATGGTTGCGAACATGGTTACAGGCGTGACCGAAGGCTTCAAAAAGGAGCTCGAGATCAACGGTGTTGGTTATCGTGCTGCTATTCAGGGCAATATTCTGAAGCTGAGCCTCGGCCTGTCGCATGAAGTGAACTTTGAAGTGCCTGCCGGTGTCACGGTAACCTGCCCTAAGCAGACCGAGATCATCGTTGAAGGTGATAACGCACAACTCGTTGGTCAGGTCGCGGCAAACATCCGTGAATGGCGCAAGCCCGAGCCCTACAAAGGCAAAGGCATCAAATATAAAGACGAGTATATCTTCCGCAAAGAAGGGAAGAAGAAGTAATGGCAAATTCAAAACGCACATTGTTTCTGAAGCGTCGCATGCGCGTCCGGAACAAACTTCGCAAAGTAAACAGCGGCAAAATGCGCCTTTCAGTACATCGCTCAAACAAAAACATCAGCGCGCAGCTGATCGACGATGTGAATGGCGTGACTCTCGCTTCAGCATCGACGCTCGAAAAAGCGCTTGGTGTTGTCGGCAAGAACAACGTCGAAGCGGCAACGAAAGTTGGCGCGGCGATCGCCGAACGTGCGAAAAAAGCAGGCGTGGAAGAAGCATACTTCGACCGCGGCGGCTTCCTCTTTCACGGCAAAGTCAAGGCCTTGGCCGAAGCTGCGCGTGAAGGTGGCTTGAAAATCTAAATGACTTGTGAGGGGCGTTTCATGCGCCCCTCCGATGATCCGGGCCCCGCATAGTAATACGCTCGGCACCAGGATTGACCCAATCAGGCGCTCAGCGCGTCACCATTGAAGGAATGCCCCATGGCAGAACGTGAAAACCGCCGCGGCCCGCGCCGCGACCGTGATGAAACACCAGAATTTGCGGACCGCCTTGTCGCGATCAACCGCGTATCGAAAACCGTTAAGGGTGGTAAGCGCTTTGGCTTCGCAGCCCTCGTCGTCGTTGGCGACCAAAAAGGCCGCGTAGGCTTTGGCAAAGGTAAAGCCAAAGAAGTGCCTGAAGCGATCCGCAAGGCGACAGAAGCCGCCAAGCGCAAGATGATCCGCGTTGCCCTCAAAGAAGGCCGCACGCTGCACCACGATGGCCAAGGCCACGCCGGTGCCGGCAAAGTAACAATGCGCACAGCTCCACAAGGTACTGGCATCATTGCCGGTGGCCCGATGCGTGCCGTTTTCGAGATGCTCGGCGTTCAAGACGTTGTTGCGAAATCAACGGGTTCACAAAACCCCTACGCAATGATCCACGCAACGATCGATGGCCTGCAACACCAGCAGAGCCCACGTATGGTTGCTCAACGCCGCGGCAAAAAAGTAGCTGATCTTTTCCACAAAGATGCACCAGCCGCTGAAGCCGCAGACGCAGACGCGTAAGGAGAGACACAATGGCTAAAACTATCGTTGTAAAACAGATCGGCTCACCGATCCGTCGCCCCGCCAAACAGCGTCAAACGCTGATCGGCCTCGGCCTCAACAAAATGCACAAAACACGCGAGCTGGAAGACACACCTTCCGTGCGTGGCATGGTCAACAAGATCTCACACATGGTGGAGATCATCGAAGAGAAGGGCTAAGCGCCTTACCTTCGTGACTTTTGAGACGCCCTCGGAGAAATTCGGGGGCGTTTTTCTTTTGGTGAGTGGATGCTAAGCGCACCAGGTGAATTTTCGGAGGAAAGTCATGCCGGAGAACGAAGAAAAACCGATTTGTGATCTGTGTTGTTTTCTACGGCGCATGTTTTTCATTTCCTGGCTGACATTTGTAGGCGCAGGTGTGATCTCCATGGTGGCCTTCAAGGGCCTGACTGCCCTCAACGGAAAGTACGAAGGTGGCGTATATTTCATCGGCGGTCATGGTACGTATCATGCTGTCTCGGAGGCATCATATAATGTGATGCTTGGTGTGGAGAAGCTGGTGCTTCTAACCTTCCTTGCAGGCATGGTCGCGATGACCCTCAACAATGCAAACAAGCGGTGCCGAGAAGCATCTCGAAACAAGCTTATTCCTTGGTGAATGAAAAGGGGCGATCAAATGACCGCCCCTGAAAATGACTGATTAAGCTGCTTTACCGCGACGGTTGCGCTTGGGGCGGCCTGAGCCTGCGGGCTTGGGGCCTGCCCCGCCGCCGCCGCTGCGACGTGGGCCACCGCGGCCACGACCGCCGCCGCCGCCCTTGCCGCCGCCACCGCGACCGCCGTTTTTGCTTTTCGGCGCACCGTCGATCATCTCGGCGGTTGCCCAAGAAGCAGGGCCAGCGACGGGAATGCTGCGCTTCATGACCTTCTGGATTTCCTTCAGATCACCCATTTCCTCGGGGGAGCAGTAGGCGATGGCCGAGCCGTCGCGCCCTGCGCGGGCCGTGCGGCCGATGCGGTGCACATAGTTGTCAGGCACGTTCGGCAGCTCGTAGTTGTAGACGAAGCGCACACCAGGGATGTCGATCCCGCGGGCTGCGACGTCAGTGGCGACAAGCACTTTCACTTTGCCGTCTTTGAAGGCATTGATCGCCCGTTCGCGCTGGCCCTGGCTTTTGTTGCCATGGATAGAGTCAGCGGCAAAGCCGGCGGCTTCAAGCCGTTTCTTGAGCTTCTCGCAGCCGTGCTTCGTGCGCCCGAAAACGAGCGCAGCCTCGTCTGGGTGTTCGCCAAGGTGCTCGATCAAAAGGTCTTGCTTTGCGGCTTGAGCGATGAAGTGCACCGATTGGTCGATCTTCTCGGCAGGTTTGCCGGGAGGAGCTGTTTCGATACGCACAGGGTTTTTGAGGTAGCTGTCGGCCAGCTCGTTCATCTTCTTCGGCATCGTCGCCGAGAACAGCATTGTTTGGCGTTCTTTTGGCAGCAAAGGCGCGATCTGGCGCAGAGCATGGATGAAACCAAGGTCAAGCATCTGGTCGGCTTCATCGAGCACAAGGTAGTGCGCTTCGTTTAGGCGCACGGCCTTACGCTCGAGCAAGTCGATCAACCGGCCCGGTGTGGCGATCAGGATGTCAGTGCCGCGCTCAAGGCGGTTGGCCTGAGCGTTAAGCGATGCGCCACCGATCACAAGGTTGGTGCGCACAGATGTGCCTGCCGCGAAGTCACGGATGGCTTCCTGAATTTGCTTGGCGAGCTCGCGGGTTGGCGCAAGCACGAGGGCGCGGACAGATTTGGGCGCTGGTTTGCCCTCCATCCGCATCAAAGCGATTAGCATGGGCAGGGCGAAGGCCGCTGTTTTGCCTGTGCCGGTTTGGGCAAGGCCGAGTACGTCGCGGCCCTCCATCGCCAGAGGGATGGCTTTTTTCTGGATAGGTGTCGGTTCGGTGATGCCAAGCTCGGTGAGGTTGGTGGAAAGGCGGGCGGGAAGGCCCAGCATGTCAAAATCCAAAGTGGATATCCTTTTAGTGCGCGCAAAATGCGCTGGCATAGGCGCGGATACCCTTAGACGGGCCGCGCGTTACGCTTGGGTTACGCCGAGATACCACCGGATGCCGAATTGCAGCCGACCGCCTCAGGCGAAAGCCCCCCGCGTGAAATGGGAACTGGTTGGAAGTATCGGCATGCGGGCTTTTGCCCTGCGTCTGCTCACGCGGCAGATCATGCGAATAACGAGCATATGGGGGACAAAGCGGGGAAAGTCAACACTGCTGACATGAATGAAGTGTTGTGGTGCTTGCATGAGAGCACGCTTGGTATTATACGCCGCGAGTGGCCAATAAGGGCTGCAGAATCATAACCAAGAAAAGCCGTGTTCGCCCAATTCCGCTTCGGGGGCGCTTCCGGCAAGGAGAAGCGACATGAAACTACATGAACTGCGCGACAATCCAGGCGCAACAAAACCCCGTAAACGCGTTGGCCGTGGCCCAGGCTCAGGAACTGGTAAAATGGCTGGCCGTGGTATCAAAGGCCAAAAGTCACGCTCAGGTGTGGCGATCAATGGCTACGAAGGCGGGCAAATGCCCCTCTACCAACGCCTTCCAAAGCGTGGCTTCACCAAGCCAAACCGCAAGAAATTCGCTGTTATCAACCTTGGCCTCATTCAGAAATTTGTTGATGAGAAAAAGCTTGATGCCAAAGCAGCCATCACTGAAGACGCGCTGATCGCGAGTGGCCTTGTGCGCCGCAAGCTCGACGGTGTGCGCGTTCTTGCCAAGGGCGAGATTACTGCCAAGCTGAACCTCGAAGTGACAGGCGCGTCGAAAGCTGCGGTTGAAGCTGTCGAAAAAGCAGGCGGCTCACTCAAGGTAACGGCTGCGGTAGCGGCTGAATAAGAGGTTGTCGGGGGCGCTTTGGCCCCTTACATACTCTTAACAAGTTTTCCTCAAAACGCCGCCTGAGCTGGGAAACGCTCTGGCGGCGTTCATGTATAAGAGAGACCCTTCATGGTATCTGCCGCAGAACAAATGGCCGCCAACACGAGTTGGGCTGCCTTGGCGAAAGCCTCTGACCTTCGTTCACGCATTCTTTTCACGCTTGGTTTGCTTATCGTTTACCGCCTTGGGACGTTTATTCCCGTGCCCGGTATCGACGGGGCCGCTCTGCGCGAGTTCATGGAAAACGCGGGGCAGGGCATTGGCGGCATGGTGTCAATGTTCACTGGTGGCGCGCTTGGCCGGATGGGCATTTTTGCTCTGGGCATTATGCCTTACATTTCGGCATCTATTATTGTCCAACTTTTGACTTCGATGGTGCCTTCGCTTGAGCAACTCAAGAAAGAAGGCGACTCAGGGCGCAAGAAGATCAACCAATATACGCGCTATGGCACCGTGGCGCTGGCGACATTGCAGTCTTACGGCCTTGCAGTAAGTATCTTCAGCGGTGAACTGGTGCAACCTGATCTGCCTTACTGGTTTTTCGTGTCGAGCTGCATGGTCACGCTGATCGGCGGCACGATGTTCTTGATGTGGCTTGGTGAGCAGATCACAGCGCGCGGCATCGGCAACGGCATTTCGCTGATCATTTTTGTTGGCATCATAGCCGAAGTTCCTGCCGCTATGGCGCAGTTCTTTAGCCAAGGTCGCTCTGGTGCGATTGGCCCGGCAGTTATCATCGGTGTCATGGTGATGATGATCGCGGTTATCATGTTTGTTGTCTTTATGGAGCGCGCGCTGCGCAAGATCCACATCCAGTATCCCCGCCGTCAGGTTGGTATGAAGATGTATGATGGCGGCTCAAGCCACTTACCTGTCAAGGTGAATCCAGCCGGTGTTATCCCTGCCATTTTCGCAAGCTCGCTTTTGTTGCTGCCGACAACGATCAGCACGTTTAGCACAGGCGCCTCGTCGGGCCCTGTGATGTCTTGGTTGCTTGCCAACTTTGGCCCGGGCCAACCGTTGTACCTGTTGTTCTTTGTGTCGATGATCGTGTTCTTCGCGTATTTCTACACGTTTAACGTAAGCTTTAAGCCTGACGAGGTTGCAGACAACCTCAAGAACCAAAGCGGCTTTGTACCCGGCATTCGTCCCGGCAAGAAGACAGCTGAATACCTTGAGTATGTTGTAAACCGCGTTCTTGTCCTCGGCTCGCTGTATCTGGCGGCAGTTTGCTTGCTTCCGGAAGTTCTGCGCGGGCAACTGTCTATTCCGTTCTACTTTGGCGGCACCTCTGTGCTTATCGTGGTTTCGGTGACGATGGATACGATCCAGCAAGTTCAGAGCCATCTTTTGGCGCACCAATATGAAGGGCTGATCGAGAAGTCTCAGCTGTCAGGCAAGGGCCGTAAACGTAAGCGTAAGGGAGTGACGCGTCGATGAACATTATCCTTCTCGGACCACCGGGAGCCGGAAAAGGCACCCAAGCACGTACGCTTGTTGAAGAGCGTAATATGATCCAGCTTTCGACGGGCGATATGCTGCGCGAAGCCAAGGATAGCGGTACCGAGATGGGAAAAGTTGTGGCTGACGTCATGGCGCGTGGCGAGCTTGTCACTGACGAGATCGTCATAGGCCTGATCCGTGAAAAACTGCAGGGCGATAAGCAGGGAGGTTTCATTTTTGATGGCTTCCCGCGCACTTTGGCACAGGCTGACGCGTTGGCCGAGCTTTTGGATGAGCAGGGCGAAAGCCTTGATGCAGTCGTTGAAATGCGCGTTGATGACGAAGCTCTCGTGCAGCGCATTACTGCGCGCTCGACTTGCGGCAATTGTGGTGAGGTTTTCAACGATCTCACCAAGCCGTGGCCAGCAGACGGTAAGTGCTCCAATTGCGGAAGTGACGACGTGAAGCGCCGCGCGGATGACAACGAAGACAGCCTCAAGCAACGCCTGATGGAATACTATAAAAAGACATCTCCGTTGCTTGGCTATTACTACGCCAAAGGCGGGCTTCGCTCGGTTAACGGGCTTGGCGAGATCGCCGATGTGAAAGCGTCGATCGCGAAGGCGCTCGGATAAGCCATGATGCGCGCGTTTCGTCGACATCGCAGGTCTTTGACGCTTGATCGTTGGGCCCGCAAAGTTGGCGATGGTGAGATTGACCCCAAAGATGCACAAGCGCTTGCTTTGGGAAATGCAGACAAGCCGGATGCGCTTTATATTCCGGTTCCTAAGGCGGCGAACACATCGATCAGGACAGCTCTTTTGCCGTGTTATGGCCTTCAAAAGGAGGACGTGCGCCGCGTCCACCGGGACACTCGCCTTGATGTGCGCGGCCTTAACGCGGCGTTGAGTGACGCGGTGGAAAACGCATATGTCTTTACGGTTGTGCGCCATCCGGCGACGCGTATATTGAGCGCCTACAGTAACAAAATCGGCCGATTCAAGCCACGCTTTGGCCATGCCGCGCGTCTGGGGATTGCCAAGTCGTCAAGCTTTGACGAGTTTCTGGAAATCCTGAGCACAGCTTCGCCTTGGGCGATAGACGGGCATTTCAAGCCGCAAGCGACCTGGCTTCATTATGGGCTTCGTGACCCGCGTTTGCAGATTTACAAAATGGAAACGCTTCAAGACGACTGGCCTCAAATTCACAAGGCGTTGTTGCGTAAACTTCCTGTTGGGCCGGAAGCCAAACTGGATATGCTCAACTCGACAAAGGCGCCGAAAGACAATTTTACGACACGCCAGAAGCGGTTGATCGACGGCATTTTTGGCGAAGATTTTGACCGTTTTGGATATAGTTGGGGTGATCTGGCTCCGCGCACTTGACGGGCCAGCCAAATGCCCCTACCACGCCCTATCTCGCAAGAGTTATTGATTCTGCTCGGGTCGCCCCCGAAGCGCATCAAGATCATAGAATTCAGCTGCGGCCCGAAGCGAAAACGCCTCGGGCTTACGTTGTGAAAAAAGGTTCTGAAATCACGGAACCGCAACGAAAAGGAATAAGACACTTGGCACGTATCGCCGGCGTTAACATCCCGACCCACAAACGGGTCCCGATCGCCCTCACATATATCACTGGCATTGGTACCACCTCTGCTCAAGCAATCTGCGAAGCCGTAGGCATCGATGCTGCACGCCGTGTAAACGAGCTGTCAGACGCCGAAGTTTTGGCTGTTCGCGAGCACATCGACGCCAACTACATGGTTGAAGGTGACCTTCGCCGTGAAGTGACGATGAACATCAAACGCGCGATGGACCTTGGCTCATACCGTGGCCTGCGTCACCGTCGTAACCTGCCTGTTCGCGGCCAACGCACGCACACAAATGCGCGCACCCGTAAAGGCCCGGCGAAAGCAATCGCCGGCAAGAAGAAGTAAGGGAGGGTTTGATCAATGGCACGTGAAAAGACACGCACTAAGAAAAAAGAGCGCAAGAATATCGCCTCAGGCGTTGCGCATGTGAACTCTTCGTTCAACAACACAAAGATCCTGATTTCTGACGTTCAAGGCAACGCGATTTCCTGGTCTTCAGCTGGCACGATGGGCTTCAAAGGCTCGCGCAAGTCAACGCCTTACGCTGCCCAAATGGCTGCGGAAGATGCGGGCAAGAAAGCGCAAGAGCACGGTGTTAAGACACTGGAAGTTGAAGTTCAGGGTCCAGGTTCTGGCCGTGAGAGTGCCCTTCGCGCTCTTGCAGCCCTTGGTCTGAACATCACATCTATCCGTGACGTGACGCCAATGGCTCACAATGGCTGCCGCCCGCCGAAACGCCGTCGGGTATAAGTTTAGTTTGCTGGGTGAGGCTGTGCGTTTTGCACGGCCTCATTCCGTCTTTTTGAAACCTCGGGCGCGTGTGACCATTTGGACATGGGGCCACACGCAAGAATGGAGGGACGCATGATCCATAAGAATTGGCAAGAACTGATCAAACCAACGCAGCTTGTCGTGAAGCCGGGCAATGACCCGTCGCGCCAAGCGACGTTGATTGCAGAGCCACTTGAGCGCGGCTTTGGCCTTACACTCGGCAACGCTTTGCGCCGCATCCTGATGAGCTCGCTGCAAGGCGCTGCCATCACGTCGGTTCAGATCGACAATGTTTTGCACGAGTTCTCAAGCGTTGCCGGTGTGCGTGAAGACGTCACCGATATCGTGTTGAACCTTAAGGGCGTCAGCGTCCGTATGGACATTGAAGGCCCAAAGCGCGTTGCTATCAATGCAAAAGGCCCAGGTGTTGTCACGGCTGGTGACATTTCGGACAGCGCGGGTATCGAGATCCTCAACCGTGATCACGTGATTTGCCACCTTGACGAAGGCGCCGATGTTTACATGGAGCTGACGGTCAACACCGGCAAAGGCTATGTGGCTGCGGACAAGAACAAGCCAGAAGATGCGCCTATCGGCCTGATGCCGATCGATGCGATCTACTCACCTGTGAAGCGCGTGTCGTATGACGTGCAGCCAACACGCGAAGGTCAGGTTCTGGACTATGACAAGCTGACGATGAAAATCGACACAGACGGTTCGATCACACCGGATGATGCGATCGCTTACGCGGCGCGCATTCTGCAAGATCAACTTTCTATCTTCGTGAACTTCGACGAGCCTGAAGCGGCTGGTCGTCAGGAAGAAGACGATGGTCTCGAGTTCAACCCGCTTCTCCTGAAGAAAGTGGACGAGCTGGAACTGTCAGTGCGCTCAGCAAACTGCCTGAAGAACGACAACATCGTTTACATCGGTGATCTCATTCAGAAGACAGAAGCCGAAATGCTTCGCACGCCAAACTTTGGACGTAAGTCTCTCAACGAGATCAAAGAAGTGCTGTCAGGCATGGGCCTTCACCTCGGCATGGACGTCGAGGATTGGCCACCAGACAATATCGAGGATCTTGCAAAGAAATTCGAAGATTCGTTCTAAGAGATTTGGGGCAGGCTACGGTCTGCCCCGGAATATGCCCGCATTTGGCGGGGAAGTCAGGGTCCAGGCCCCAAGGAGAGTCGCTGACACGCATCAGAGGCCAGACAAAGCAAAATCGCCAGTAGATGGCACATTAGGAGAAGAAATATGCGTCACGCACGTGGATACCGCCGCCTGAACCGTACACATGAACACCGCAAAGCGCTGTTCGCGAACATGGCAGGCTCGCTCATCGAACATGAGCAAATCAAAACAACATTGCCTAAAGCAAAAGAATTGCGTCCGATCATCGAGAAGCTGGTCACCCTCGGTAAGCGCGGAGATTTGCACGCCCGTCGCCAAGCTGCTGCGCAGCTCAAGCAAGACATGTACGTTGCGAAGCTTTTTGAAGTTCTGGGCCCACGCTACAAAGACCGCCAAGGCGGCTATGTGCGTATCATGAAAGCGGGCTTCCGCTATGGTGACATGGCGCCAATGGCGATCATCGAGTTTGTTGAGCGCGACGTAGACGCCAAGGGCCTCGCTGACAAAGCCCGCGTTGCTGCTGAAGAAGCTGCAGACGCCGCAGAATAAGTTGACTGCTCAAGAGAGCGTTATTTGGCCCTGTACCGAAAGGTGCAGGGCTTTTCCTATTTGGGTGTGCGCAAGCCAAGTCGTCCGCGCCGTTTGTGTCGCCAATAGATGAATCGTGCCACGACATTGGCGTAACCCCAATCAAGCAGTTGAAACAGAAGGGGGGTGCGGCATACTCGAGCAAGCCAGCGGTAACGTGGCATCTCAGCCCACAAAACGAGCATGGCATCAAATCCGACGTGCAGTTTGCCGTGATGGATGACATGTAGGAGTCGCGAGGCTTCATCTTCGGTAACGCCCCATTCGGAGAGGTCAGTCGAGTTGAGATATTCAAATGCGATTGGCAGCGTATTGTCTGCTGAATATTCGGCGTAAGAACACATCTCGGAATTACATATCGGGCAATCAGCATTGTATAGTGCGCGGGTCTTTTGTTTAGCGTTAAGTATCTGGAATCCATAAATTTCTGTAATTACAGAAATAAATGTAGTAAGCATGAGGGGATATAGCAAGCTTAGGCCGGCGATCGCTTGGTGCCCACTCTGTGCCACAGGATTTTGCTGGACTTGCATTCTAGGGAAGAGCCTCGCATATCTTTAGAGCACGCAAAAGGAGCGAAGCTATGATCCGAATGGCACTGTTGATATTGCTGACTCTGGCCGCGCCGCTCGCTGCCGAGACGCGCGTGCCTGCCAACCAAGCGGAGATCAGCCTTGGGTTTGCGCCGCTCGTAAAAGAAGCCGCGCCTGCAGTTGCTAACATTTACGTCAAACGTGTGGTGCAGACGCGTTCAAGCCCGTTTCAAGGCGACCCTTTCTTTGAGGATTTGTTCCGCGGAACAGGGAAACCGCGGCTGCGGGTTCAAAACTCTCTCGGTTCCGGTGTAATTCTCACCGCCGATGGTTATGCGGTGTCAAATTACCACGTGGTTGGCGAAGCGACAGATATTCGCGTGGTACTTAACGACAGGCGAGAGTTTGCGGCGAAAGTCGTGCTCGCAGACCAAGAGAGCGACCTCGCACTGCTGCAGCTTGAAGGCGCGTCAAATATGCCCTTTTTGAAGCTGCGAGATAGTGACAACGTGGAAGTCGGCGAATTGGTTCTCGCGATTGGCAACCCCTTTGGCGTTGGACAGACCGTTTCCTCGGGCATCGTCTCGGGGCTTGCTCGGTCGGGTGGAGCCGTGGGCAGTGCGCGCGGCTATTTCATCCAGACAGATGCTCCGATCAACCCAGGCAACTCCGGCGGAGCGCTGATTGATATTAATGGCGCGCTTATTGGTGTGAATACGCGCATAGTCAGCCGGTCGGGTGGCTCCAACGGCATTGGTTTCGCCATTCCTTCCAAACTTGTCTCGCAATTCTTGGAACAGGCCAAGGCGGGTAAAACGAAGTATGAGCGTCCTTGGGCTGGCATTAATGGGCAACCTGTTGACGCTGATATGGCGGAGAGCATCGGCCTTATGAGATCTGGTGGCATCATGATTTCTGACTTGCATCGCGAAAGCCCGTTTTTCAAGGCGGGCTTCAAAGCAGGGGAAGTTATTCTGGCGGTTGACGGCGAGCCGGTGAACACACCTTCAGAAATCATCTTTCGAATGGGTGTTGCTGGAATCGGAAATCAGAGTCAGGTGCTGGTGTTTTCGGAAGGAGAAACCGATACGCGCAACGTACGGCTCGCTGCGGCGCCTGATGTGCCTGAGCGGGCCGAAGTCAGAACCGACAAGGAGACGCCATTGCCCGGTATTCTCTTAAGCAACGTGAACCCGGCCGTTCTTGCCGAGTTTAGCTTGCCGCTCGGTGCAAATGGCGTTGTTGTCGCTGACCCGGGTCCGCTTGGCGTTCGCGTTGGGTTACGCCTCGGTGATGTCATTACCCAGATCAACGGGGAGCGCGTTTCTGACACTGCGGAAGCCTTGCGTAGATTAAGGAAATCTGGTCGCTGGATGTCACTTGGCCTTGAGCGTGCAGGGCAAGGCCTTCAGCTGAAGTTCAGGCTGTAACAGAGTGGCCGATCTTTTTGATAGCGCGCCTTTGGGCGATGGCGTAGCGAAAGGGCCGCGCCCCTTGGCAGACAAGCTAAGGCCGCAGGCGCTCACGGATGTTATCGGGCAAGAACAGGTTCTTGGGGCAGAGGCTCCATTGGGCGTAATGCTGCAGGCTGGCGTGCTGTCCTCGCTTGTTCTCTGGGGGCCGCCGGGGGTGGGGAAGACCACGATCGCGCGGCTCTTGGCGAAAGAGACCGACATGCACTTTGTGCAGATCAGCGCGATTTTCACAGGTGTTGCAGACCTCAAGAAAGTGTTTGAAGCCGCGAAGCACCGTCATGCCAACGGTCAGGGAACGCTCTTGTTTGTTGACGAAATCCACCGCTTCAACAAAGCACAGCAGGACGGCTTTTTGCCATTCATGGAAGATGGGACGATCTTGTTGGTGGGGGCAACGACGGAAAACCCCAGCTTCGAGTTGAATGCCGCTTTGCTCAGCCGCGCGCAGGTCATGGTGCTGAAGCGCCTTGAACTGGCTGACCTCGAGCGCCTTGCGCAGCGCGCGGAAAAAGAACTTGGCCGCGCCTTACCGCTGAAAGGCCCCGCTCGCGAAGCCTTGCTTGAAATGGCTGATGGTGACGGGCGCGCATTGCTGAACCTCATTGAGCAACTCTGCGCGTGGAAGCTTGAAACACCGCTTGATACGGAGGGCCTTTCGAGCCGCCTCATGCGCCGGGCGATCAAGTATGACAAGTCAGGTGATGAGCATTACAATCTGATATCAGCGCTGCATAAATCCATCCGCGGTTCTGACCCGGACGCTGCGCTCTATTGGTTCGCGAGGATGCTGGAAGGCGGCGAAGACCCGCGCTATCTGGCGCGCCGCTTGACGCGGATGGCGGTGGAAGACATCGGGCTTGCAGACCCCAAGGCGCAGGAGCAGTGCTTGCAAAGCTGGCAAACCTACGAACGCCTTGGCAGCCCTGAAGGCGAGTTGGCATTGGCGCAGGCTGTGATCTATCTGGCGCTCGCGCCTAAATCAAACGCGGCCTATGTGGCCTATAAGGCGGCTCGCAAAGAGGCTAAGCGCACGGGTTCGGCCTCACCGCCCAAGCACATTCTAAATGCTCCGACCTCTTTGATGGAAGAGCAGGGCTATGGTGAGGGATATGCCTATGACCACGACGAAGAAGACGGCTTTTCGGGGCAGAACTATTTCCCTGACGACATGAAGCGCCCTGTGCTTTACCAACCTGTAGAGCGTGGCTTCGAGCGTGACCTCAAAAAGCGCGTTGACTGGTTTGTCAAACAACGTGCCCGAAAGAATAGCTAGCCCGCAAGAAGTCCTGCAAAACTTGACAATCCCCCCCGTGACTGAGAGAGACGCCGGATGTTAACAACACTTCTTCAAGTTGCCCTTGGCGGGGCTGTCGGCGCGCTGGGCCGCTACCTTGTGAACGTAGGTGCGTTGCGGCTTATGGGGCCGGGCTTTCCCTGGGCGACACTGGCGGTAAATGTGCTTGGCTCGCTTGCAATGGGGTCTCTGATCGTTGTGCTGGCGAACAAAGACGCAACACGCCTTGCCCCCCTATTGATGACAGGTCTGCTTGGTGGATTTACGACATTCTCGGCGTTCTCGCTGGACGCAGTAACAATTTATGAGCGCGGCCAATTGGGCCTTGCGGCGCTGTATGTGGGCACATCGGTTGTGTTATCACTGGCAGCTTTGGTTGCGGGCATGGCGCTCGCGCGTGGGGTATTGCAATGAGCCAGGTTCAACAGATCGAAGTCACGGAAGATGAAGGGGATCAGCGCATTGATCGCTGGATGCGCCGCCGTTTCCCGCACCTCAAGCAAGGGCAGATCGAAAAGCTATGTCGAAAAGGCGAGCTGCGCGTTGATGGTGGACGGGTGAAGTCAAACAGCCGTATCGAAGCTGGGCAGGTCGTGCGGGTGCCGCCGCTGCCGGATGTGCATGTTGCTTACGGCAAGGAAACTCCGCGCGTTTCTGATGCGGACACCAAGCTGATCCAGTCTTGTGTGATTTATCGCGATGAGCATGTCATTGCGATCAACAAACCGTCAGGCTTGCCAACGCAAGGCGGCAGCAAGCAAACACGTCATGTTGACGGCTTGGCCGAAGCCCTCAAATTCGGCTTTGAAGAGAAGCCGCGGCTTGTTCACCGCCTCGACAAAGACACTTCGGGTGTTTTGCTTCTGGCGCGCACGCGACAAGCAGCAAAATCGCTGACAGCAGCGATGCGCCACCGCGAAACACGTAAGATTTATTGGGCTGTCGTGGCGGGCGTGCCGCGGCCCTATCTTGGTGAAATCAAGTATGGCTTAGTCAAGGCTGGTGGGGGTGGGCGTGGTCTGGGTGAGAAAATGCTCTGCGTTCATCCGCGCGATGTTGATAGAACGGAGGGCGCCAAGCGGGCGATCACTTTGTATTCGACACTCTACCGTGTTGCCGAACGCGCGGCTTGGGTTGCCATGGAACCGATTACGGGCAGGACGCACCAACTTAGGGCGCATATGGCGGAGATCGGCCATCCGATAATTGGCGATGGAAAATACGGCGGGTCGGGCCAAGAGAATCTGGGAGATGGCTGGGGCGCCAAACTTGGCGGCGTGGTTTCCAACCAGCTACATCTGCACGCGCGCGAGATGCGCTTTGAGCATCCTGAAACGAGAAAGCCTTTGACCATCACGGCTGATTTGCCAAAGCATATGGCTGAGACGTTTGAGACATTTGGCTGGACGCCCGAATTGGCGTCAAATGACCCTTTTGAGGGCCTTTGATGAGGCTCGTGATTTTTGATGTCGACGGCACGCTCGTCGACAGTCAGGATGATATTTGTGCCGCAATGGGACTGGCGTTTTCTGGCGTTGGCCTTGAGGCCCCAGGCCGCGCCGCGATCAAAGGGATTGTTGGGTTGTCTTTGCCAGAAGCCATGGCCTTTCTGGCGCCTGAGAAGGCCGAGCAACACAGTGCGCTCGTTGGCGGTTACAAGGCCGCCTACATAAGCTTGAGGGCCGAGCAGGGGGCGAAGCAATCTAGCCCGCTTTTTAAGGGCGCTAAGCGCGTTCTGGACAGGCTGAAGGCCCAAGACGAAACGCTTTTAGCCATTGCCACCGGCAAGTCGCGGCGCGGCCTCGACAAGCTCATCGAGGCCCACGGCCTCGGGGGCTATTTTCACTCAGAGCAAGTGGCGGATCACCACCCCTCAAAGCCACACCCTTCCATGATAACGACCATATTGCATGAAACGGGCTTGGCAGCGCACCAAGCAGTTATGATTGGTGACACAACTTTTGATATGGATATGGCTCGGGCTGCCAAAGTGAAAGCGATTGGCGTGAGTTGGGGCTATCATGACGCCGATCTGCTTGATGCTGATGCACTCGTGCAAAGCTTTGAAGAGCTGCCGGACGTTATTGATCGGCTGATAGGAGAGCACCCATGAGCAGTTGGGAAATGAAGCGATTTTGGCAAGACGCCACAGTTCAACAGGCTGACGGCGGATTTGCCGTCCTGCTAGACGGGCGTGCGGTGAAGACCCCTGCGAAAGCCGCTCTTGTGCTTCCAACTGCAGCCCTCGCGGAAGCCGTTGCTTGCGAATGGCGGGCTGTGGAAGAAAAAATAGAGCCGAATTTGATGCCTTACACCCGCTCTGCAAATGCTGCGATCGACAAGGTTGGCGAGCAGTTTGATGAAGTTGCCGAGTTGATTGCGGCCTATGCAGATAGCGATTTGCTTTGCTATCGCGCCGATTCGCCTGCTGAATTGCGTGCTCGACAAGACGCAGCTTGGGACGCTCTTTTGCAGTGGGTAGAGCGCGAGCATGGACTTAAACTGGATGCGCATTCAGGTGTTATGCACAAAGCTCAAGCACTTCAGATGCAAGAGCTCGCTCTTCACCTCACCTGTGAGCTAAGCTCCTTCCAGCTGACAGCTTTTCACGATCTGGTCAGTATGTCGGGCTCGTTCGTGATAGGGTTGGCGGCCGTCGAAGGCTGGCAAAGCCCTGAAGGCTTGTGGGAAATTTCAAGAATCGATGAACTATGGCAGGAAGAATTGTGGGGCAAAGACGAAGAAGCCACACAGACGGCGGCGATCAAAGAGGCCGCGTTTATCCACGCTGCCAAGTTTTACCGGCTGACCACTGACGGCTGAAAACTGGTGTTAACGTTAGGGAAAGCAAAGAGTTTTCGCATTTTCTGAATAATCTTTTTTGCAAATGGATGACTTGACGTTCTCTGATAAATGCGACCAAACTCTTCGCTATTGAGGGGGGCAAACCCCTCGAAAACTCGACTCGGCCAATAAATGGTCGGGAAAACCGCCTTTGCAAAGGCGGACAATCAGGAAGAGGTAATCATGAAAAAAACCGTATTTCTCGGTGCTCTCACAGTCGCTGGCCTTGCCGCTGGCGCCGCTGCTGCTGGCACAATTGACGACGTAAAAGCACGTGGCAAACTGAACTGTGGTGTTACCACAGGTCTCGTAGGCTTCGCAGCGCCCGACGCCAACGGCGAATGGAGCGGCTTTGACGTTGCCGTCTGCCGCGCAGTTGCTGCGGCTGTACTGGGTGATGCAACAGCTGTTGAATTCGTTCCAACAACAGGCAAAACACGCTTCACAGCGCTTGCTTCCGGCGAAATCGATATGCTTGCGCGCAACACAACTTGGACGTTCTCACGCGACGTCGACCTGAAATTCACTTTCGTAGGTGTTAACTACTACGATGGCCAGGGCTTCATGGTTCCAAAGGAACTTGG
Organism: uncultured Lentibacter sp.; assembly: GCA_947497495.1. Lineage (GTDB taxonomy): Bacteria > Pseudomonadota > Alphaproteobacteria > Rhodobacterales > Rhodobacteraceae > Lentibacter. The sequence goes on along the minus strand of CANMGT010000001.1, from coordinate 155,360 downwards.
CGTTTCATCAGCCAAAGAGCTTGATGGATCAACTGTTTGCATTCAGACAGGCACAACAACTGAGTTGAACCTCGCGGACTTCTTCCGTGCAAACAACATCAGCTATGAGCCAGTGCCTATCGAAACAAACGCCGAAGCTCAGCAGCAGTACCTTGCTGGCGCATGTGATGTTTACACGACAGACGCATCGGGCCTCGCGGCAACACGTGCAACGTTTGAAGCACCTGCAGACCACATCCTGCTGCCAGAAATCGTTTCTAAAGAGCCACTCGGCCCGCTTGTTCGCCACGGCGACGATGAGTGGGGCGACGTTGTTCGTTGGACTTTGAACGCTCTGATCACAGCTGAAGAGCTGGGAGTTACATCAGCCAACATTGGTGAAATGTCAGCCGCAGCCGGCAACAACCCAGAGATCAACCGTCTCTTGGGCACAGAGGGCAACCTTGGCGAAATGCTCGGCCTGTCAGCTGATTGGGCGAAAAACGCGATTGCCGCTTCAGGCAACTACGGCGAAGTCTTCGAGAAGAATATTGGTGAAGCAACGCCAATCGGTCTTGCTCGTGGCCTCAACGCCCAGTGGACTGAAGGTGGCCTGATCTACTCACCACCTTTCCGCTAAGTCTAAAAGGAGAGGGCGCGGAACCTACCGCGCCCTTTTCGTTTCTCAATAGAGAAAGAACCGCGTCTGATTGCGAGAGTTGGGTCAACCCAACCATTCAATGCAACAGGGCACAACAGGACAGGGATGTCACATGACGACAGTTTCCGACCCTCCCAAGGAGGGCTTCCGGCTATCTCAGCTTATCTACGACACGCGCTATCGCTCAATGACAATTCAGATCGTCGCGCTGATCGGGTTTCTTACGCTGATTTTCTGGTTGATCAACAACACAGCAACAAACCTCGCAGAGCTGGGCAAAGAGCCCTCGTTCCGCTTTCTGAGCGAGCCTGCAGGCTATGATATTAACCAGCGACTTTTGGACTATCAGTCGCAGGATACACACCTTCGGGCCGCCCTAATCGGCCTTCTGAATACGCTTCTTGTCGCGGTTATGGGATGCATTACAGCTACCATCATTGGTGTAATCGTTGGCGTTTTGAGGCTTTCGAAAAATTGGCTGGTGTCACGGCTCATGGCGGTTTACGTCGAGATGTTCCGCAATGTGCCGGTATTGCTCTGGATCGTCTTCGTGATGGCCGTGCTCATCGAAACACTTCCAGCGCCGCGCGCTTTCCGAGGGGACAACGCGACAGCCTCAATGATGCTAAACGACAGCGTCGCGGTGACAAACCGTGGTGTCTATGTCCCCGAGCCCCTGTTTTCTCGCGGCCTAGGGGACATCCACCTGTTGGGCGACTCAAGCCTGCGGTTTGACGTCAGCCTTGATCTGATAGCCATTCTGATCGTTCTGGGCCTTGGGTTTTTTGTGTCACACAAAATCAAGCAGCGTGCTGATCATGTGCAGGAAACAACGGGAGATCGGCCTACAACATGGTATCTACGCCTCGGTGTTGTGTCTCTGCCGTTCATTGTTTTGCTTTATGCGCTAGGGTTTCATCTAGGTTACCCCGAACTGAAGGGCTTTAATTTCAGGGGGGGCACGCACATGCGAAACTCCTTGATTGCACTTTGGCTGGCTTTGTCTCTCTATACGGCGGCCTTCATTGCCGAGATCGTTCGAGCAGGCATTTTGGCGATTAGCCATGGCCAGACTGAAGCTGCTGCGGCACTTGGCCTTCGCCAAAACCGGATCATGAACCTTGTGGTTCTGCCACAAGCACTGCGCGTCATCATTCCGCCACTGATTTCCAACTACCTTAACCTCACCAAAAACTCGTCTCTGGCGATTGCTGTAGGGTATATGGACATTACAGGCACGTTGGGGGGCATCACGCTCAACCAGACAGGCCGAGAGCTGGAAACGCTGTTGCTGCTGATGCTCTGCTATCTGATCATCTCGCTGAGCATTTCCGCGGTGATGAACTGGTACAACGAATCTGTAAAACTGAGGGAGCGCTAAGATGTCTAATATTGCTTTCGTCCGAACCGAAATGCTCCCCGAGCAGGCGCCACCCGCGTCGGCTGTTGGGCTCATTGGATGGGTTCGCGCCAACCTGTTCTCAGGCTGGTTCAACACTCTCATCACACTAGCGACGCTCTATGTGATCTATGCAATCCTTGCAGCTATCTTGCCGTGGGCATTTTCGCCGACTGTTGGAGCGGGTTCTTTGGCTGAGTGCCGCGAGATCCTGGCGGAAAGTGGCAAGACAGGCCACTTTGCCGGAGCCTGCTGGGGGGTTATTACTGAGCGTTGGCAGCAGCTGATGTTCGGGTTCTACCCCAATGGATCTGATGGTGTGTCAGCTGACTTGCGCTGGCGTCCAGTCTTGGCGTTCGTCTTGCTCGCGGTTGCGCTTGCTCCGGTTCTTTTTGCCGACAAGGTGCCGTCAAAAATGATCTGGTTCACTGCCGCGTTCCCGTTCCTCTACCCCTGGCTTCACTGGGGTGGCAGCATTTGGGGGCCTATAAGCGCGCTCTTGGGTTTTGTTATCGGCTGGTTCGTTTTCAAGACTGCCGAAAAAGTCTCTAGCTCTTTGATCGGCATGATCTCGGGTGTTGTTGCGGCACTGGTCTGGTGGCTCACGCTTTCAGGGTTCTTTTCGAACGCTTTGAACTCGATACTGCCAGTCGGGATTGAACCCGTACAAAGCCGCTTGTTCGGGGGCTTTATGCTTTCGGTTTTGATCGGTGTTATCGCGATTGCATGTTCGTTGCCTCTGGGCATCGTTCTGGCGCTTGGGCGTCAATCTGATCTGTTGATCGTTAAGGCGATCTGCGTCGGTTTCATCGAGTTTATTCGCGGTGTACCTCTGATCACGCTGTTGTTCGTAGCCTCAACGCTGCTGAACATCTTCCTGCCTCCGGGCACGCAGTTTGACATCATCCTGCGGGTTCTGATCATGGTGACGCTGTTCGCGGCGGCCTACATGGCCGAAGTGATCCGCGGCGGCCTCGCGGCCCTTCCCAAAGGGCAATATGAGGGGGCCGACAGCCTTGGCCTCGACTATTGGCAGGCGCAACGCCTTATCATCATGCCGCAAGCGCTCAAGATATCTATTCCGGGTATCGTGAGCACGTTTATCGGGGTTTTCAAAGATACCGTGTTGGTGTCTGTGATTGGCCTGCTAGACCCGCTGGGGCTTTCCAATGGCATCAGAGCAGACGCAAACTGGAACGGAATTGTGTGGGAAATCTATGGTTTCATCGCGCTTATGTTCTTTGTCTTCTGCTTCTCAATGTCCCGTTATTCCATGTATTTGGAGCGCAAGCTTCAAACTGGCCACCGTTAAAAAGGAGTTCTGCTAATGTCCGAACTTGCTACAGACCGCGATGTCGACCGTTCGAAAATGCAAGTGAGCGACGAAGTCGCTATCGAAATCACTGGTATGAACAAATGGTATGGTGCGTTTCACGTGCTGCGTGACATCAACCTGACCGTAAACCAAGGCGAACGGATCGTTATTGCCGGGCCTTCGGGGTCGGGCAAATCGACGCTCATTCGTTGCCTTAATGCGCTGGAAGAACACCAGCAGGGTAAGATCGTCGTTGATGGAACAGAGCTGTCAAATGATCTCAAGAACATTGACAAAATTCGTCGCGAAGTGGGGATGGTGTTCCAGCACTTCAACCTCTTCCCGCATCTGTCAATTCTCGACAACCTGACGCTGGCTCCGATCTGGGTGCGCAAAACACCGCGTAAGGAAGCTGAAGAAATTGCGATGCACTATCTTGAGAAGGTCAAGATCCCCGAGCAGGCTGACAAGTTCCCTGGTCAGCTTTCAGGTGGTCAGCAACAGCGAGTGGCGATTGCCCGCTCGCTTTGCATGCAGCCGCGGATCATGTTGTTTGATGAACCAACCTCGGCGCTAGACCCAGAGATGATCAAAGAAGTTCTTGATACTATGATCGAGCTTGCCGAAGAAGGTATGACAATGCTCTGCGTGACGCACGAGATGGGCTTTGCCCGCCAAGTTGCGAACCGCGTTATCTTTATGGATGCGGGCCAAATTGTTGAGCAGAACGAACCTGAAGAGTTCTTCAATAATCCGCAATCTGAGCGCACTAAACTTTTCCTGAGTCAGATTCTCGGGCACTAGGTCACGCGACTACGACCAAGAAAGAGGGCTGGTGTGTCGCACCGGCCCTTTTTTCTTTGCCTCTATACAAGTGCGGCCAAACCCTCTAAACGCGGGCACTTGTCCGAACCTTTATCCTGAAAAGCAGATACCTCCGTGAAAAAAGCCTTAGCAGACGCACTCCAAGAGCGCGGATATGACAAACTGACACCTGTTCAAGAAGCTGTTTCGGCCCCTGACCTGATGGGCACGGATATGCTGGTTTCAGCGCAGACAGGATCTGGGAAAACGGTTGGTTTCGGGCTTGCCATTGCCGCGTCGGTTTTGGGAGACGAGGAGGCCTTCGGCACTGCCGGTGCTCCGTTGGCTTTGGTGATTGCGCCGACTCGCGAGCTTGCTTTGCAGGTAAAACGCGAGTTTATCTGGCTTTACGGAAAAGCAGGAGCAACCATCGCTTCGACTGTTGGCGGAATGGACATGCGCGACGAGCGCCGCGCGCTTGATCGCGGTGCGCATATGGTTGTCGCCACGCCTGGCCGGTTGCGCGACCACATCATGCGCGGCTCGATAAACCTTTCAAACATTAAGGCCGTAGTCCTGGATGAGGCGGATGAAATGCTTGATCTGGGCTTTCGGGAAGATCTTGAGTTTATTCTCTCTGAAGCGCCCGAAACGCGCCAGACATTGTTGTTCTCTGCAACGGTTCCTGCCGCGATCGCCAAACTTGCCAAGAGCTATCAAACGGATGCTGTGCGTGTTGAAACTGTCGCGGAAACATCGCAACACGCTGACATTGAGTATCATGCGTTGAACGTTTCACCACGTGATGCAGAGAATGCAATCATCAACGTCCTGCGCTTTCATGAGGCTCCGAACGCTATCGTCTTCGGCAATACCCGCGCGATGGTCAACCGGCTGACAACACGCTTATCCAATCGCGGCTTTGCGGTTGTGGCGCTGTCTGGTGAACTAAGCCAGAGTGAGCGCACGCATGCTTTGCAGGCGATGCGGGATGGTCGTGCAAGGGTTTGCGTTGCGACGGACGTCGCTGCACGCGGCATCGACTTGCCGAATCTTGATCTGGTTGTGCACGCGGAACTGCCCAACAATCACGAGACACTCTTGCACCGCTCGGGCCGCACTGGCCGCGCTGGCCGCAAAGGCGCGAGCGCGTTGATCGTGCCTCCAAAGGCTCGCCGGAAGGCCGAACGCCTATTGCAAATGGCTAAGCTCAAGGCAACATGGAGCGAAGCCCCCTCAGCCGATGCGGTCCGCGCACGTGACAGCGAGCGCATGCTTGCTGACCCTGCGTGGCATGAAGAAGTTGCAGCTTCCGAAACTAGCGCAGTTAACAGCCTTGCCGAAACTTTCAGCCCTCAACAGCTGGCCGCTGCATATTTGCGCTTGTATCGTACGCAGCATTCGTCTCCTGAAGAACTGTCGGCCTCAGGTGCAGGTGCCGCGCCCAAACCACGCGAAGCCTTTGGCCCGACCGTCTGGTTCTCGGTTGCCGGTGGCAACAATGCCGGAGCCGAGCCACGCCGCTTGCTGCCCGCGATTTGTGAAGCTGGTGGAATCACCAAAGACGAAATTGGTGCGATCCGCATTGGTGCGGACGAGGGCTTTTTTGAAATCAAAAAAGAAAGCGCGGCCGCTTTTGCTGCGGCGGCTGGGAACAACATCGAAGGGAACACGCTTGTTCAGCTCGACAAGGCTCCAGACCTCGCGAAGTTGCCTAAGCCAGCCTTCAAGCCAAAGCCACGTTTTGAAAAGGGTTCTGGCGGCAAGCCGCGCGGGGGCAAGCCGAGCTATGACAAGCCACGTGGTGAGAAGCCAAGCTACGACAAACCACGCGGTGATAAGCCAAGTTACGACAAGCCCAAGTACGACAAGCCGAAAGGCGACAAGCCCAAATTTGAGAAGCCAAAGCGCCCTGAGGAAACCCGGCCGGAAGGTGTTGTCTCTCCGCTTAAACGTTCAGCCAGCAATCCGAGTGAGCGTTTTGAACGCCCCGACGCAAAGTCGCGCGGTAAACCTAGTGGAAAACCCGCCCGTGGCGGTGAGGGAGCTGGTAAGGACGGGGCAAAGCCGCGTTGGAAAAATGCGGGTGCCAAAGGTGCCGCTCCTGCAACGGGCAAGCCGAATTCGAAGAAAAACAAAGCCCGCCGGGCCGCTGCGACAGGCACGCCTAAAGGTGGAGGATCGGCTCCCAAACGCAAGTGAGTCCTAGTCGGTGATCCGGTTAATATGCCCCATCTTGCGGCCTGTCTTAACTTCAGCTTTGCCATAGAGATGAAGCTGTGTTTTCGCTTCTTTGGCAAGAGTGGGAACGCGGCTCATGTCGTCACCAATGAGGTTTTCCATCACGACGTCCGCATAGCGAGCGCCGTCGCCCAGTGGCCAGCCAGAGATCGCGCGAATGTGCTGTTCAAACTGGTCAACAGTACATCCTGCCTGTGTCCAGTGGCCCGAGTTGTGCACACGCGGGGCGATTTCGTTTACGATCAGCCCTTGGGGTGTTACGAAAAGCTCAACCCCCAAGACACCGACATAGTCTAACTCATTGAGTATACGTGCGGCGAGCAACACTGCATCGGTGCGTTGTGCAGCGCTGATTTGGGCGGGCACTGTTGTTGTGTACAGGATGCCGCCTTTGTGCACGTTCTCACCCGGATCAAAGCAGGATACTTCCCCCGAAAGCCCGCGCGCGGCGATGATCGAAATCTCCTTGGTAAAGCTGACAAAACCCTCTAGCACACAGGGAGCATCTCCCATTGAGGCCCAAGCTTCACTGATGTCCTCAGCACTATCTATCCGCGCTTGCCCTTTGCCATCATAGCCAAAACGGCAGGTTTTCAAGATGGCAGGCGTGCCGATCGTTTCAACTGCGTTGCGCAGACCAGCTTCCGAATTGACAGCAGCATAGGGCGCGATTTTGAGGCCAAGTTTGGCAAGAAAGTCTTTTTCGATGAGGCGATCTTGGCTGACGCGCAGGGCTTCCCGGCCCGGGCGGATCGGGCGCAGGGCCTCAAGCACGTCTAGGGCCGAGGTGGGAATGTTTTCAAACTCGTATGTAATGACGTCAACGCTGGCGGCAAACTTTGCGAGCGCTTCAGCATTGTCATAGTTTGCCTGCAGATGGCAGTTGGCGACATGGCTGGCAGGGCAGTCGCCGCCTGGCTCGAAAATGCAGGTTTTATAGCCAAGGCGCGAAGCCGCCACAGAAAGCATGCGCCCCAGTTGCCCGCCTCCTAGAATGCCAATTGTTGCGCCTTGTGCCAGAGCTTCAGACATCGATTGGTTCCTCAGGGATAGAAGCTGAAAGAGTTTCACGCCAAGCGTCGAGGCGCTCGGCCAGATCGGCGTCTTGCAGGGCAAGGATGCCGGCGGCCATCAGGCCAGCGTTTGCGGCACCCGCTGCCCCGATAGCCATAGTGGCAACAGGATAGCCCTTGGGCATTTGAACAATCGAGTAGAGGCTATCAACGCCTGAGAGTGCCTTGGTTTGCACGGGAACACCCACAACGGGTACGCGGGTTTTTGAAGCCATCATACCTGGCAAATGAGCGGCACCACCCGCGCCCGCGATTATAACTTGCAAGCCACGTTCGGCGGCGGTTTTGCCGTAGTCCCAAAGCCTGTCAGGTGTGCGGTGTGCTGATACGATTTTGGCTTCGTAGGCGACGCCCAATTCGTCTAGGATGTCTGCCGCAGCTTTCATTGTTGGCCAGTCTGACTGGCTGCCCATTATGATCCCGACTGTCACGCTCATATTTGCCTCCGCGTCTGATAAGAGCCGCACTATAGGCAAATCTGTCTCCTAGGCAATGATGTCAGGTGTCAAACGGTCTTCGATTTGAGCGATCCTGTCTTTTAGCAGAAGTTTTTGCTTTTTCAGGCGCTTGACGGTGAGCTGGTCGGCGGTTCCCTTCTCCATAAGCGCATGAATGGCTTCATCAAGGTCACGATGCTCGCAGCGAAAGACTTCAAGTTCAACACGCAGCACGTCTTCTGTTTTCATGGAGATACTGCTGGAAGCGTTCATGAGGCCTGATTCCGTTCATCTAATGCTTGTAAGATACTGAAAAACCGCATTTTAGCAAAGCTCTTGCACGCTTGGGCAAGCTTTCCCATATTATGTTCAACGGTTGCCAAGAATGGGGCCGGGCCGAAACACGGTTTTGAAACACTGTCGCTTACACAAAAGGGCGTGTCATGAGCAAACTTACTTTGGGGTCACACCCCTATCTGTTGGGTTTTGAGCAGCTGGAACGCTTGCTTGAACGAAATGCCAAGTCAGGCAATGAAGGTTACCCACCTTTCAACATTGAGCAGACTTCTCAACGGTCTTACCGCATCACATTAGCCGTCGCTGGCTTTGCCGAGGATGACTTGGCGATCACCGTGGAAGACAAGCAATTGGTTATTCGTGGCCGCCAGGGCGATGAGGCCGAGGGCCGTGTCTTCCTGCATCGCGGGATAGCGGCGCGGCAGTTTCAACGCTCCTTCGTGTTGGCTGATGGTGTCGAGGTTGGAGAGGCGATCATGGAAAACGGCTTGCTACATGTCGACCTTACGCGCGCTGAGCCCGAAACAGTTGTTCAAACAGTAAAAATCAGGAAAGGGTGAGCTATGAATACGCCATATAACTTAGAGACCAGAGGCGGTCAGCCGATTGTCTATGTGCGCGCTGTTGCTGTGAAAGACTTACCTGACGATGTGCGTGAGCAGGCTCTGGGCGCACAAACACTCTATGCTGTGCATGATGCAAGCGGTGAGCGTTTGGCTTTGGTGAAAAGTCGCAGCCTAGCGTTTACGTTGGCTCGCCAGAACGAGCTTTTGCCTGTGGCGGTTCACTAGCTGCAGTCAGTTGACAGCCACGAGGCGTGCGCTTAATCGTGGGCAACGCAGTTTTCCGGCTTTGGTCTGGAACGGGACATGCAGGCTTTCGCTTTCAATGCCCTAGGCTCCTTTGATGATATCGAAATGCAATTGCGGGCCGGTTGGCTGGCCCATATTGCCAGCTTAACCCAATAGATCACCGCTTTGTACGGCTTGGGCGATGTGCACGCTCGAACCGTTTCCTTGCAGGTGAAAATACTGCCCTAAGATTCGGTCATCATACTCGCCAACAATGTAGTTTTCATCGTTTTGATATGCAGCTGAAGGCCCGCCTTTGTCAGAGTCTTCCTTACGGCAACAACGCGCCCCCCTTGAGCCGCATGAATTGGCGTGCCGGCCGGCATAACAAAGTCTTGAGCACACTTTTGACTTGCTTGATGAGTACTTGAACCATTGCAACTTTGAGAGAGTTTAAACGCCTTTCCTAAAGCTTAGGGTAGGCGATAGCAGTAGCCTGCGTCGTGACGCGCGCGGATATCTCCGCGGTTCCACTCGTTCGTATAATTAAAGAACCGTCGGCCATTTTCCTGCGCAGATTGGGTGGCCAGTTTCGTGCGTTCACCTCGGCGCAGAACGAATAGCCCCTCCGCCCCAGCCGTCGCGCGCAGGTTCGTCAAAGAATAGGTCAGCGAAATCGTTACGAGGAGCAGTTCATGGCGGATTTTAGCCCAAAGTGTCACGGATGTGTTGTCATGCAGTGTCTCAACGCCGACGAAGCCTTGGTTGTTGTCACAAATGACTTCGGAGGCGGTTAACGTAGGCAACAGGCACGGCACGAAAAGGAAGCGAGAGAAGTTGAGTATGGCGGCTTCTTGGTTGCTGTGGATTGTGGCCGTTACCAAAGGGAGCCTCAAGCGCCATTGGATTGTTCGGGCCATATACCGAAGCGGCCGCGCATGTATATAACGCAATCCCTGTTTTTTATCGCGCGCGACGGCCCGGTTTGGAGAGGCATGGCCTCGTTGCGAGACGGGGATGCATGCTTGCGCAAGTGTGACACTGTCTTGATCTCGATGCTGTTCAGGGCAAGCATTCCAGATAGCCAAATATCATCAACATCACTAAAACTGGCTGGAATATCATAGGCCGGAGCCGGAAACATCTGCGGCGTAACAAGGACTCCGGCAAAGCCCTGTGCGACAACGCCTGACTGCCTTGATGCGCCTATCCGTGCCGCCGAAAAACTGCTGGCAGCGATCGCCTTGTTCGGATGTGCATGATGGGCCGTCAGGAAGCCCTTAGCCCATCCTTCTGCGTAGTCCCAGTCATCATCGCAGTATAGGATTGGGGCGTTTGCCTCGGACTGGCTGGCAAGAGGGAGTATTTTGCACGCTGGGCCGACGTCGTCGCAGCGCAAAAGTTGCACTCCATCGGGGAGTTTTGGAACAGTGAAACTGTCTGGAAAGCGCGTGTAGCTGTGGGGCAAGCTCAAAACGACACGGCTAACGCTGTTTTGAGCTAGAAGGCCCTCAAGGCATTGCCCGAGCCCTGGGAAGCGAGGTGGAATAGACGTGAGCGAAACGGTGAGCATGTAACTGATATAGCAAGGCGCGCACTATGCCAGAATAGAAAACACCGCCGAATTGGCCTTCGGCGGTGTTTTGGAGCTTTTAACCTTAGCGGCTTAGTTGGCTGCGATAAGGCCCATGCTTTCGAGCTTGAGGATAACTTGGTGGGCGCAGTTATCGACATCCACGTTTTCAGTTTCTACGCTAAGCTCAGGATTTGCTGGCACATCATAAGGGTCTGAGATGCCAGTGAACTCTTTGATCTTGCCTTCACGAGCCAACTTGTAGAGGCCTTTACGGTCGCGCTTTTCACATTCTTCAATAGATGTCGCGACGTGAATTTCGATGAAGGCACCAAAAGCTTCGACGTCTTCGCGCACTGCACGGCGAGTTGTTGCGTAGGGTGCGATCGGCGCGCAGATAGCGATGCCGCCATTCTTGGTGATCTCGCTGGCAACATAGCCGATACGGCGAATGTTGAGGTCACGGTGCTCTTTCGAGAAGCCAAGTTCGGAGGACAGGTTCTTGCGGACGATATCGCCATCCAGAAGCGTCACAGGGCGCCCGCCCATTTCCATGAGCTTAACCATTAGAGCGTTCGCGATGGTTGATTTGCCTGAGCCGGAGAAACCAGTGAAGAAGACTGTAAAGCCCTGCTTTGACCGAGGCGGGCGTGTTTTGCGCAATTCCGTCACAACTTCAGGGAAAGAAAACCACTCAGGAATGTCGAGACCTTCAGCCAGACGGCGGCGCAGTTCCGTGCCTGAAATGTTGAGGATCGTGACATTATCTTTGTCTTCGATCTCGTCCATCGGCTCGTATTGCGCACGCTCGGCGACCCAAACCATGTGTTTGAAGTCGACCATTTCGATGTTCATCTCTTCCTGGTGAGCACGGAAGAGCTCCTGTGCGTCGTAAGGGCCGTAAAAATCTTCGCCGGCAGAGTTTTTGCCGGGGCCAGCGTGGTCTCGGCCGACGATAAAGTGTGTGCAGCCATGGTTGGCGCGGATAAGGCCGTGCCAGACAGCTTCACGGGGGCCCGCCATGCGCATGGCGAGGTTGAGCAAGGACATTGATGTTGTCGATGCCGGATATTTGTCGAGAACGGCTTCATAGCAGCGCACGCGCGTGAAGTGGTCAACGTCACCTGGTTTGGTCATGCCGACAACAGGATGAATGAGCAGGTTGGCTTGCGCTTCCTTAGCTGCTCGGAATGTCAGTTCTTGGTGCGCACGGTGCAGTGGGTTGCGCGTTTGGAACGCGACGATGCGGCGCCAGCCCAGTTTGCGGAAGTAGGCGCGCAGCTCGTTCGGCGTGTCGCGGCGGCCGCGAAAGTCGTAGTGAACGGGCTGCTGGATGCCTGTTATCGGGCCGCCAAGGTAGATTTTGCCAGCCTGATTGTGAAGGTAATTTACGGCCGGATGTGCGTCGTCATCGGCGCCAAACACCATCTCAGCTTCTCGGGCTTTGTTTGGCTCCCAGCGGTCGGTCACAGTCATAGTCGCTAGGATGACGCCTTCTTGATCGCGGAGCGCGATGTCTTGGCCCAACTCGAGCTTGGCTGCGAAATTTTCGCTTACATCAAGGTTGATTGGCATCGGCCAGAGAGCGCCATTGGCGAGGCGCATGTTTTCGACAACGCCGTTGTAGTCTTCCTCGTTCAGAAAGCCTTTAAGCGGGTTGAACCCACCGTTCATCAAAAGCTCCAGATCACATATTTGGCGCGGCGTCAGATCGTGGCTCACAAGATCAGCGGCTTCGGACTTTAGCTTTTGCGCGCTTTCATTGGATACATAGAGTTCGGGGATCGGCGTGAGGTTGGGTTCAAACATTGTTACTCTCTCGATATGTGCTGGCGCTGTGGATGGTGCAATTTAATTATGGCCAACTATTACGGGGTGAACTATTTTTCAAGCGTCGCAGAAGCGTTATTTCCTAGAAATTCTACCAATGAGTCACTTGTAACTCAGTTTCGCGTAAATTTGTAGAATGAAGCCCCTGTGGCTTTGGTGCCAAAAGTGTTTTTACCTGATTGACCATAGCGCGCTTGCAGTTGACACTTTGCCTGAATTCAAAGGGAGAGCGCTGTATGAGTGGGCCACTACTGGGTATGAGGGTTGTTGAAATGGCGGGACTAGGGCCAGCGCCCCTTGCCGGACAATTTCTCGCCGATCTTGGAGCAGATGTGACGCTTATAACGCGTCGCTCCGGTGACGCGGACCCGACTGACATCAACAACCGTGGGAAGCGCTCTGTTGCTCTTGATTTGAAAAAGTCGGAAGGCGTTGAAATCGCGCTGAAGTTGATTGCGCAAGCCGATGTCCTGATCGAGGGCTTTCGCCCGGGTGTCATGGAACGTATCGGCTTGGGGCCGGACGTCTGCAAAGCAAGAAACCCTGCGCTTGTTTTTGGGCGTATGACGGGCTGGGGCCAAGAGGGGCCACTCGCGCATACATCGGGGCATGATATCAACTATCTCGGCCTCACCGGTTTTTTACACGCGACTGGCCGAGCGAATGATGTGCCAATGCCGCCGCTGAATATCGGCGCTGACTACGGCGGGGGGACGATGTTCCTCTTGTTTGGCATCATGTCTGCTCTGTATGAACGCCAAAGCAGTGGCAAAGGGCAAGTTGTGGATGCCGCCATGGTGGACGGTGCTTCGGCTATGATGGCGCTTATTCATAGCTTTCGGGCTCGTGGGCAATGGAGTGAAGCGCGCGAATCTAACTTGCTTGATGGTGGCGCACCATTTTACCGATCCTATGAATGCGCTGACGGCAAGTTCATGGCCGTCGGTCCACTTGAGCCACAGTTTTTCGCCGAGCTTGTGGCCAAGGCAGAGCTTCCTGAAAGCCATAAGAAAAGTCAGATGAATGCCGCTGCCTGGCCCGATCGCCATGTGGAATATTCGAAGATTTTCAAACAGAAAACGCGCGAGGAATGGTGCGAAATTTTTGACGGTTCTGACGCCTGTGTGACGCCGGTGCTAACATGGTCAGAGGCTCCGGAGCATGAGCATATGAAAATACGCAATGTATTCTCTGCACTGGATGGGGTCGTGCAGGCTATGCCTGCGCCAAGATTTGATCGCAGTTACGTGGCCTCTCCGTCAGCGCCTCCTGCGCCGGGCGCCGACACGCAGGCTTTGCTGTTGGAGACAGGCTATTCCTTGGAGGACATCGTCAAGTTGCGAAACTCCGGTGTGTTGACGTGAGCTAGCGCCGTTAAGCGGATTTTGTTGGGTAATGAAACTTTCAAAGTTGCACCCGATTTGGAGACTTGCAAGCGGCTCAATTTCTGCGAAAACACTCTCTGTGGCTTTTGAGACATGAGGCAAATTAAAGCCTTCCACGAGGGGGACAGCTCTAGATGGGCGAGTGGCAAACACCAGAGCACAGCTCTTACGATGTCGTAATCATCGGCGGGGCGATCATGGGCTCGTCGACGGCTTGGTATTTGACAGAGCAGGCAGGATTTGAAGGCCGCGTTCTCGTGCTTGACCGCGATATGAGCTATGAGACGGCGTCTACAACGCACACCAACTCGTGCATGCGCCAGCAGTTTTCAACAGAGCTTAATGTACGCATTTCGCAATATGCGGCTGACTTTGTGAAAAACCTGCGCGAACGCATGGGAGAGGATGAGCGGGTGCCAAACCTGTCTATCCGCAATTTTGGCTACCTGTATTTGGCTGACACCGAAGCTCTCGCGGAAACTTTACGCAAAAACGTCAAAGTGCAAAACAAAGCAGGCGCGGCGACCCAACTGATGAGCGCTGAAGTGATCAAGGCTGTTTACCCGTTCTACAACCTTGGTGATATTTTGCTCGGATCAATCAACACTGTCGATGAGGGCTATTGGGACGGAAACGCTGTCTTCCAGTGGTGGCGTCGGCAAGCACGTGAAAGGGGTGTTGAATATGTGCAAAACGAAGTTGTTGCCATCACTAAAAACGCGGCGGGAACACGTGTTGAAAGCATCACTCTCAAGTCGGGAGACGTGGTTGCTTGTGGGCAGGTTGTAAATGCCTCGGGGCCACGCGCCGCAAAGACAGCCAAGATGGCGGGCATTGATGTGCCGGTAGAACCTCGCAAGCGCTACACTTGGGTGTTTAAGGCCGACAGGCCACTTGATCAGGACCTGCCTCTTACGATCGACCCGACAGGTGTCCATTTTCGTGAGAACGGAGGCGGAACCTATATGGTTGGTGCACATTCAGATGTGGATAACGCTGTTGAACCCGATGACTTCGCGATGGATCATGGCATGTGGGAAAATCATGTCTGGCCCATAATCGCGACACGTATTCCACAGTTTGAAGCTATCAAGGTGCAAAGTGAGTGGGCGGGTCATTACGCGATGAACACGCTTGACAGGAATGCGATCACGGGCCCGCACATGACGGTTGAGAATTTCTTTTTCCTTAACGGCTTTTCCGGCCACGGGTTACAGCAAAGCCCCGCTATGGGGCGTGGTACTGCCGAGTTTCTCGTTCATGGACACTACCGTAGTCTTGATTTGAGTCCTTTTCATTACAACCGCATCGCCGCGAGCCTTCCGATCCGTGAAGACGCTGTGATCTGATTAGCCTGCCCGGGCCTTGCTGGGAGGATTGCCAGTCCGAAAAGAGGAGACTTTTGGTGCTTTGTTTCTCTCTAAGAGGCATGCAAACCGTAGCTCTGGATTGCGAGCTAAGCTGAACCATAGGCAATCAAAGATACAGTCGGCTCGAGTATCAAGCCTGTGAAGGCAAGCTCGCTCATCTCTTGGGCGCGATCACCTGTTAGCCAAAGGTTGTTCAAACGCAGGCACTCGTCATTGACCCTTCTTTCCTCCCGATGCTATCCAGTTCTACGTCACGGTGCGTAAGAGTTGGGCGGACACTGAAATGCTTGGGGGCGCCAATGGCACAATCACAACATGCAGAAGTTATCGACCTCTTCGTCATTGGCGGGGGTGTCAACGGCTGCGGAATTGCGCGCGACGCGATTGGCCGTGGCTTGAGCGTAGAGTTGGCAGAAATGAATGATCTGGCATCTGGAACATCTTCGGCCTCGACCAAGTTGTTCCACGGTGGCTTAAGGTATCTGGAATACTGGGAAGTACGCCTTGTCCGCGAAGCTTTGATCGAACGCGAAACCCTACTGCGCGCGATGCCACACATCAGCTGGCCGATGCGCTTTGTGCTGCCTTGCCATTCGGATATGCGCTTTGAGGGCAATACGCCGACCTCGAAATTGCTGAGCATCGTCATGCCTTGGATGAAGGGGCGTCGCCCCGCTTGGCTTATTCGGTTTGGACTGTTTCTCTATGACAACCTTGGTGGGCGTCAAATCCTGAAGGGAACCACGTCTTTGCGGTTGGCGCAAACGCCCGAGGGGGCGCCGCTGCAAGATCGTTTCGAGAAGGCTTATGAGTATTCAGATTGCTGGATTGAGGACAGCCGGCTGGTTGTGCTCAATGCGCGGGATGCTGAAGCCCGAGGCGCGCGCATCAATGTGCGCACAAAAGTTATGTCGGCAGAGCAGGTGGACGGCCAGTGGCAGATTACTGTTCAGTCGCAAAACAGCGGCGAGCAACGTTTGATTGTTGCACGCATGATCGTTAACGCAGGTGGGCCTTGGGTTGAGAGTGTCATTCGCAACACGGTGGGGATCAGTTCAAGCGAAGGGGTGCGGCTTGTTCGCGGAAGCCACATCGTTACACACAAGCTGTACGATCACGACAAGTGCTACTTCTTTCAGGGTGAGGATGGACGGATCATTTTTACTATCCCCTATGAGACGGATTTTACCCTTATCGGCACGACAGATGTCGAGCATATCGATGTTGATACACAACCTGTTTGTACGCCTGAAGAACAAGCCTACTTGCTGAACTTTGCTTCAAACTATCTGAAGAAACCCGTCACGAAGGATGATGTCGTCTGGTCTTACTCGGGAGTGCGTCCGCTCTATCATGATGGAGCGACATCAGCGACGGCAGCGACCCGTGACTATGTTTTGAAGCTGGATCAATCTGCCGGGGCCCCGATTATCAATGTATTTGGCGGCAAGATCACAACGTACCGGAAGCTGGCCGAGGCAGCGCTAGAAAAGATTGCCCCGTTCTTTCCGAATTCGGGTAAGGCGTGGACTGCGGGCGTGGCACTGCCTGGTGGTGACTTTGCAGTTGATGGCGTTGCGGCACTCAAAGATCAGTTGATGGCCCGGTATCCCTTCCTGTCTGAACGGTGGGCGACCCGACTGTTAAAGGCATATGGTGGTCAGGCCGCTGAACTTCTTGGGGCTGCGAAAGAAAAAGAGGATTTAGGGCGTAATTTTGGGGCTGATTTGACGGAACGAGAAGTCATGTGGATGGTCGAAAAAGAGTTCGCCTACAATGCTGAAGATATTGTCTGGCGCAGGTCCAAACGGGGCCTAAAGATGACGCAACAGGAAATTGACTTATTGGATGAATGGTTGGCAGGTTTGCCTAGCGTTCCATCTTAGAAAAGTTCTCTTCGAGCCGCGCAAATATGGAGATACACTATTCGTTCTAGGTCGCGATGCGTCTGCATTAAGGTGGGTTGGAAAACGCGATCTACAAATTTGGAACGTAGTTAGCCAGCCTATTGTCACACTCTTCGTGAATCTCGTTTGCCTGATAAATAACGCGGACCTTGGCAGTTCGGATGTCACTCGATCCGGCCTAACGCATCATTTGTTTCTGCAAACATCGTTGGAGAGCATCAGGAAAGGTGACGCGCGGGTATTTCCTTCCATCCTTGGCGAAATGCAACACGAGGGTCTCGGGGGTGGCAGGTTTTGATACCCAGCATAGTCGAATTTACTGTCCGCCATACCGTGCTTAGTGGGCAAAATAGATTTTTATAAGCGCTGAAGCGCGCGGATATGTAAAAAAGTCAAAATGGAGGCGAGTACCGGAATCGAACCGGTGTACACGGATTTGCAATCCGCTGCGTAACCACTCCGCCAACTCGCCACCTGTGGTTTGAGCGTCCGAGTAGCGTAATTAATAATGGGGTGCAAGGGCATCGTTGGGAGGTCAGCAAGAACGGATGTGAGTTTGGATTGCCCGCACCTTGGGAATGTGCGAAAAGCTTGTGACAGATTCTGAACGAACGGGTTCACTTATGACAGATTTCTCAAACCGCCGCACCATGATGGTAGACAATCAAGTACGTCCATCAGATGTCACCAAATATCCCATTATCGAGGCGTTGTTGAAGGTAAAGCGCGAGCAGTTTGTGCCGGATGCGCTACGTGAGGCCGCTTATTTGGGCGAGAACATTGCGATCACGAGAGATCGCGTGCTGCTTGAGCCGCGAAATTTTGCCAAGATTCTTGACGCGCTAGAAATCAACAATGACGACATGGTTCTCGATTTGGGAATAGGCCTTGGATATTCTGCTGCGGTTATCGCACAAATGGCAGAGGCCGTTATCGGTGTTGAGAGTGATGAAGCACTCGCGGGTGAGGCTGAGGCCGCTCTATCGGCGGCTGGTGCTGATAATGTCGTGGTCGAAATCGGTGAATTGGCTGCTGGGGCGGCGCAACACGGGCCTTATGATGTTATTACAATAGAGGGCGGCGTTGAGGCCGTGCCAGAAGCAATCACCGCTCAGCTCAAAGATGGCGGGCGAATGGCTTGTATATTTATGGACGGAAACGTTGGCACGGTGCGTATTGGCCACAAAGTTAATGGCGCAATGAGCTGGAGGTTTTCATTCAACGCTGCGGCACCTGTTCTGGCCGGTTTTGAGCGCGAAACGGAATTTGCTCTCTGAGTTATAGGCTCGGCAAACTATCAACGCTCAACTTAACGAGGGATACGCAGAATGCGGCAAGGTTTGATAATGCAGACCAAGAGTAAGGCAGCGTTTGCGCTCGGAACTCTCGTCTTGGTGGCTTTCCTCGGTGGCACGCGCACGCAAGCCGAAACGTTAGCTGATGCAATGGTCGGAGCTTACAATCACAGTGGTTTGATCGAGAAGAACCGCGCGCTTTTGCGTGCGGCTGACGAAGACGTTGCGATCGCGGTTTCGGCTTTACGCCCGATCATTAACTGGACGTCTTCTTTAGGTTATGATTACGCCCGCTCGCGTCGATCAGGGTTGATCAGCACACAAGAAGGACTCGATGCAAGTGTTGGTCTTAGCATCGAACTATTGCTCTACGATGGTGGCGCAAGTCGAATGGCGATCGATGTTGCTAAAGAGAGTGTCCTTGCGACACGAGAAGCGCTCGTAGCCGCTGAACAGCAGGTGTTGCTCAACGCAGTGCAGGCCTTTCTTGAAGTGAGGCGCTCAACTGAGTTTGTCAATTTGAGGCAAAACAACGTTCGCGTGATCCGAGAAGAATTGAAGGCCGCTCGTGACCGTTTTGAAGTGGGGGAGGTAACTCGCACTGACGTATCACTCGCTGAGGCCCGTCTGGCAGCAGCAAAGGGGCAATTGGCTAGCTCCGAAGGGAACCTGGCGACTGCGATTGAGGCTTATAGGGCCGCCGTAGGGCATAAGCCCGGTCGCTTAAGTGCGCCAAAAGCAATTGGCGCACCGGCAAAAAGCCTTGATGGTGCCAAGGCGCTCGCTTTGCGAACGCACCCAGAATTGAAACGTGCTCAACGCCTCGTAACCGTTTCTGAGCTACAGATTCTGGTCTCGGAGGCCAAGATGGGAGCGACTGTGAAGCTTTCGGGCAACTACGGTCTTTCGCAAGACATTGGTTCGACAGATTTTGCGCGTAGTGGAAGCGCGGGTGTCACAGCTACGGTGCCGATCTATCAGGGCGGGAGACTGAGCGCTTTGGCACGCAAAGCACGCGCGCAACGGGATGCCTCGCGCGGTGACTTGCATACGACGAGGCATACATTGGCTCAAAATGTTGGCAATGCTTGGGCGGGTTTGCGTGTCGCACGGGCCAGTGCTGCCGCCAGCGAGGGGCAAGTGCGAGCTAGCCGCGTGGCTTTTAGAGGCGTGCGCGAGGAAGCGACTTTAGGCTCAAGAACAACACTTGATGTGCTTGACGCCGAACAAGAACTTCTTGATGCGCGTGCAAACTTGGTTTCTGCTCGTATTGACGAAGTTGGAGCGGGATATTCCTTGTTGGCTTCAATGGGGCTTTTAACGGCTGAAAGGCTTAAGCTGAACGTTCCAAGCTACGACCCTGCTGCATATTATAATTTGGTCAAAACGGCGCCTGCAAAACTCAGTAAACAAGGGCAACAACTGGATCGCGTGCTGAAAAAGCTCGGCAAAGAGTAATTTCCGACCTACATGTTGTGAGAATCTTTGCTGCGGGTTAAACTCGGCGGCAGGTGAGAGTGGTATAAACAATGTCTGAACCCGTAACAAACGTTGAAATCGAAGACGTCTTGTCGTCTATTCGCCGTCTTGTGACAGAGAGTGGAAGCAAGCCGGCCGAGAAAGCAATCGTTATAGAAGAAGCTGAACGTGTGTCAGGAGAGGCGCCTGAATCGGTGAACGGCACTGAAGCTTTTGCAGAAAAAGGCGAAAGTGAAGTTACAACAGATGACGCACTTACTGCCGATACTGAGCCAGCAGAGGACACTCTCGATAAACTCGTTTTGACGCAAGCTTTGCGTGTGTCTCACCTCGATGAGGACGATGAAAAGGGTGAAGATGTTGACGGCGAAGGCGCAAGTGAAGCTTCTGGCAACGCTCAAGCCGACGAAGTTCAATCTGAAAAGCAGCCAGAAGAGATTTCCGAAGAATATATAGCGCCAGAGTTGCCAGAGGAAACCGCCTCAGAGGACAGCTTTAAGGGCCGTATTGAGCTTCTTGAGACAGCCGTCGCGAGCCAATCGCAAGATTGGGAAGATGACGGCGAAAACGAGAGCAGTGATGGTGCAGAGCCGTTTGACGCCCTGCAATGGGAAGACCACGGCGATGATGCGTCTTTTGAAGAGGCCACCGATGACGAGCCGGCTGATGAGCGTTCTCTTGACGGCTCGGCAGATGAAGAAGCGCGTGAGTTTGATTTTCTGAGCGACGACACGCTTATTGACGAAGATATGCTCCGCGAAATGGTTTCGGATATCGTGCGCCAAGAGCTTCAAGGGGCGCTGGGCGAGCGGATTACCCGTAATGTGCGCAAGCTTGTGCGCCGTGAAATTCACCGCGCTTTGATGGCACAAGAGCTGGAATAGCTAGTGAGCAATTCCCAACAGTTGCTCTATGTCTAGATGCTGTTCCAGATGCGCAGCCAATGCGTCGAGTGTGCTATCAACGTCGGCGTCGTAGCTTAGCGTTGAAACTACATTAAAGTTCTTTAAAAATGCAGCGCGATAGGCATCAGACGTAAACAGCCCGTGGAGATAGCAACCGCGTATGCGCCCATTTGCACTGGCGGCGCCATGTGCTGCCTCGTCAATTTGCAGCCAACTTCTGGCGCAGTCCGGGCCGATCGTTTCCCCTAGGTGGATTTCGTAACCGGTAACGGTTGCGCCAGAAATCGGGTCACAGGCTTGTGTCAATTGCACGCGTTTTTCTGGCTTCATCAAGGTTTGAACATTTAGAAAACCAAGTCCATTTGCAGATTGTTCTGACCCCTCAATCCTGGAGGGATCCGAGATGCTGGCCCCAAGCATTTGATAGCCGCCGCATATACCAAGGACATGTCCCCCTCTGCGAATGTGAGCTGTTATGTCTACATCCCAACCCTGCGCACGAAAGAAAGCAAGATCGGCGATCGTAGACTTGCTGCCCGGCAGTATGATGAGTTGAGCATCTGCGGGTAGCGGCGTTCCGGGCGCAACCATGACAAGAGAGACGTCAGGCTCGGCGGCGAGCGGGTCAAAGTCGTCGAAATTTGCGATACGTGACAAGAGCGGCACGGCTATTTTGAGTTTTCCACCATTATCGGCTGTCAGCTCGGGAGCGTCTTCGGCCGGCAGTTTGCAGGCGTCAAAGAACCACGGGACAACGCCAAGTGACGGCCATCTTGTCATCTGTTCAATCGCCAAGAGGCCGTCGTCAAAGAGAGCGGCGTTGCCGCGAAATTTGTTGACAATGAAAGCCTTGATGTGAGCGTTGTCTTTAGCCGAAAGCACCGCTTGGGTGCCGACAATCTGAGCGATCACACCGCCTTTATTGATATCACCCGCGAGAATTACAGGCACTTCAGCTTCACTGGCGAAGCCCATATTGGCGATGTCGCCCTGACGCAGATTGATCTCTGCGGGACTACCAGCCCCTTCAACGATCACCAGCTCATACTGAGCTTTAAGGCGCCTGAAGCTTTCGAGAACCGGCTTGATCAAGCTTGGCTTGTTCTTTCCAAAATCACGCGCCAACTGGGTTCCAACACGCCTACCTTGTACGATGACTTGTGCCCCTTGTTCGCTTTCTGGCTTGAGAAGAACGGGGTTCATGTCGGTGTGAGGGGCAAGGTGTGCTGCGAGGGCTTGCAGGGCTTGGGCGCGACCTATTTCCCCACCGTCCGCAGTGACAGCGGCATTGTTTGACATGTTCTGCGGCTTGAAAGGAGCAACACGTATCCCACGCTGCACAGCGGCGCGGCACAGACCAGCCACAAGCAATGACTTGCCGACGTCAGAGCCTGTGCCCTGGATCATCACCGCTTTTGACATGGTGTCTCCGAAACAAAAAACGGCCCCCGAAAGAGAGCCGTCTTTTTGGATTTCATGCTATGTTCAGGCAGCTTCGGCCTGGGCAGCGGCGTTGCGGCGTTCGCTCTCTTCACGCGAGAGGGCAACAGAGGTGCGCACACCTTTGCCGACAAAGTCCATAAGGCCGCTTACAACACGTTCGTTCGGGTCAATACCCGCGCAAGACAGCACCTCACGGCCATCGCGCGAACGCGCCCAGCGGGCGATTTGCTCCGGCCCGTTGCCATACTTTTTATCATCGGCGATAGCATCGTCGAGTGCAGCCAGTACCACGGCTGCGAACAGTTTACGCGCACGATTGCCTTGCTCGTTATTGAAGGCAGTGCCGTCAACGAAATCTCTCATGATTCGTCCTTTTTTATTGTTCTTGTCTTTTCGGCGTAGGACTTCTTATGACGTCTTTTGACCGATTCGGATAGTCTGTATTTGCATAGCTCCCCTGCGCAAGGCGCATATCTAGATGTATATGCGAAACGACATCTGGTTTTCTTGCCAAGGGAGCATCCCCAAGATATAGGTGCAGCCAAATTTCCTTCAACCTTTAGTCATGGTTTTGCCACAATGCCAAAAATCAACGGAAACGAAATCCGCCCAGGGAACGTGCTTGAACACAACGGGGGCCTTTGGGCCGCTGTGAAGGTTGACCATGTGAAGCCCGGTAAGGGCGGCGCTTTTGCGCAGGTCGAGATGAAGAACCTTCGTAACGGGTCAAAGCTTAACGAACGGTTTAGAAGCGCCGATAAAGTTGAGCGTGTGCGTCTTGAGCAGAAAGACATGCAGTTCCTCTATGAGGATGATGGCCAGCTTATCTTCATGGACACGGAAACCTATGATCAGGTGCAAATAGCCTCTGACCTCCTCGGAGATCGCCGCCCCTTCTTGCAGGATGGGATGACAATTGTCGTGGAGTTTCACGAAGATGAAGCGTTGCACGCAACCGTGCCGCAAAAAGTCACCTGCAAGATTGTCGAGACTGAACCTGTTGTTAAAGGGCAGACCGCCGCTAACAGCTTTAAGCCGGCGGTTTTGGACAATGGCGTTAAAGTCATGGTGCCACCGTTTGTTGGTCAAGATGAAGAAATCATCGTCAACACCGACAGTATGGAATACTCTGAACGCGCCTGATGATGCTACGCATTAGAAGAAAGGCCCTCGCATTTGGCGGGGCCTTTTTGTTTTGGGGGAAAAAGCCGCTGCTTTTCACCTGAAATAAGATCAGCTCTCAGATTAGCTTAGAGGAAGGCGGCCAGTTTTTCGGGCGCTTTTTCAAGAGTTATTGCTTCGAATGAATTGAAGCGTCGTGAACGGTTCTTAACGAGTGGTGTTGATGTAACGAGTCGCGATGGCGGGGTCAGAGAAATCTGGCCCCGTTTTTATCTGCTAGTCGTGTCATGCGCGAGCGTTGTATTTCCAGACTTTAGCGTGCCAGTCGCTCGGTCAAACCGCAAATAGGCAAGTGCGCTTGTGCCGCTGACTGACAAGACATGCCCAACGGCCTTGCCGTCAGCTGTAATCTCGGCCCCTTCAACGAGAGGAGCATCGCCAACAACTCGTGCAAGGCCTTTGCGTAGCTCAGTTTTATGCTTCATCCTCGCAGTGACTTCCTGCCCGACATAGCACCCTTTGCGAAAATCGACGCCATTGAGGCGCTCGAACCCCATTTCCAGGATGTAGCTCTCATTGGTGAGTTCGTGGCCGGTTTCTGGCACGATGTTGGCTATGCGTAAAGCTGTCCAATCTGTCGTATCATCTTGCTGGGCTGTTTCGCGATAGGCACGCCAGCCAAGCGCGACTGCGCGAGGGTCGCCAAATCCGTCAGGTGGCGGCGTCCCGAGCCCTCTGTGCAGGTGCAGGCTTGTGTGTTCGATAGTCACGTCAGCGCGCAACTTGTACATGTTCAGCTTCTGTACCAGCGCGCTTCCAAGGCTGGCATCAACATCCAGCAGAATGGCATCTCCGTCAGGCGCGAGGAAAAAGTCTGCCAGATACTTTCCTTGTGGTGTCAGCATGGCCGTGTAAACCAACCCATCAGAGAGTTTGGCGATTTCGTTTGTCACGAGGCCTTGGAGGAAGTGTTCCCTGTTAGTTCCGCCAATTCTGTAAATCTCACGGCGCATTGATACTCTCCCCTTCACACGAGAACTATAATATAGGCGGCTTTGTGATATCTGAAAGGGCTGATCATGCGAGCGCCGATTTCGATCGTAATTCCAACTCTGAATGCGGACGCATCCCTTCCTATGTGTTTGGGAAGTCTCGGGATGGGCCTAGAGGCAGGCCTTATCCGGGAGTTGGTGATATCTGATGGGGGCTCGCAAGATGCGACGCAGAAGATCGCGGAGGCGGCCGGTGCTATTCTGGTCCATGGGGCAACGGGGCGCGGCGGGCAGGTTGCACGCGGCGTTGCGGCTGCCGATGGTGCGTGGCTGCTGATTTTGCACGCGGATACCGTGCTTGAGACGGGCTGGGTCGAGGCCTCGCAAGCGCATATGCTGCGGGGGTCCGGAAAAGCGGGGTATTTCAAGCTGCGCTTTGACAGTAGCGGCTTTGCGGCGGGCTTTGTAGCGGGCTGGGCAAACCTACGCGCCAAGGTCCTCGGTCTGCCATACGGCGACCAAGGGCTACTCATTTCGTCTGAGCTTTTGAGCGAGTTGGGCGGCTACCCCGACTTGCCTTTGATGGAGGATGTCTCCCTTGCGCGCGCGCTTCAAGGCAGACTCGTGGCTCTGCCAGCTACCGCCCGAACAAGTGCTTCGAAATACGAGACAGAAGGCTGGATCCGCCGGGGCGCGAAGAATCTTTGGCTGCTCGCGAGCTTTTATTGCGGCGCTGACCCTGCGTCGCTAGCGCGGCGCTATCGGCGGTCGGGCCATTCGACTTGAATTGCAACTCATAGAGGCGTGCATAGGCTCCGCCGCGGCTTAGAAGCGTGTCGTGGTTCCCCTCGTCAATAACTTTTCCGGCCTCCATCACGATAATTTTGTCGGCGTCGCGAACGGTAGAAAGCCGGTGGGCAATAACAATTGTTGTGCGCCCTTTGGAGAGGCTTTCCAGCGCTTGCTGAACCACGGCTTCGCTCTTGGCATCAAGCGCTGATGTCGCTTCATCCAAGAGCAGGATAGGTGTGTCGCGCAGCAGCGCGCGGGCGATAGCGACGCGCTGACGCTGCCCGCCAGACAGGTTTGAGCCACGCGGCCCAACGGCAGTATCTATGCCTTGGGCGAGCTGCGGCAAGAAATCCGAGACATGCGCCGCGTCGAGCACTTCCTGAAGCCTCTTTTCGGTCACGTCGGTTCGGCCAAGCAGCAGGTTCTCGCGCAGCGTCTCGTCAAACAGGGCAGCGTCTTGGCTGACGACTGAGAACAAGCCGCGCAGGTCAGGCAAGCTCATCTCGGTGGTTGCGACTCCGCCAATTTCGACGCGCCCTGTGGTTGGGTCGACGAGGCGGGTGAGCAAGTTGAATATGGTTGATTTGCCCGCGCCTGACGCCCCGACAAGCGCAGTAGTTTTGCCGGCTTCGGCCACAAGAGAGAGACCATGCAGCACGCGAGCATCACCGTAAGATAAGTCAACGTCGCTGAGTGATATTTCGGGTATGCCCTTAGGCGCAGCCTTGGGTTTTGCAGGCGAGGTGAGGCTTGGTTCTGTTTCCAGCAACTCGCGCAGTCTTTCTATGCCTGAGGCCGCCATTTGCCAACGCCCGCTTACTGCACCAAGGCGTCGTAGGGGTTCAAAAGCAAAGCCGATGGCTGTGAAGAACGACATAAACTGCCCGACAGTTTTTTCGCCGGCGATGATTTCTGAACCGCCATAAACCAGCACGCCGACAAACCCGATTCCGGACATGATGTCGATTAATCCGGGGATGATGGAACTCCCGGCACTAGCGCGCACTTCGGCCCGAACCAGATCATCTGTGAGCGCGGCATACTGCTGGCTCTGATAGTCTTCCAGACGGTTGAGTTTGACCGGGACGATTCCGTGAAACACCTCGTCCAGTCTGGTGGCGAGTTTAGCCCCCAGATCGCGTGCCTCGCGTGAGCGGGCGCGGATAAACTTCTGCGCCATCTGCGCCGGAAGCAGCACGAGGGGCGCGCCGACAAGCGCGACAAGCGTCCACTTCCAGTCAACCGAGATAGCGACGCCCATAAGCACAGCGAGCGTCACGGCGTCACGGCCCGCCCCCATCATCAAAGCGCGCCAGCCTTCGTTGAGCGAAATAACGTCAGCCTGAATGCGCTGGATGATAAACCCTGGCGGGTGGGTTTGGTGGAAGCTGCCGTCTTGCTTCATAAGATGTGACAGCAGGTCGGTGCGCAGCGCGGCGGCCATTTTTTGCATCACATATGCGAGTGTGATTTTCTGCCCAACAGCGGCAAAAGCGCGGGCTGCGAATATCGAGAAAATTGCCAGAGCGACCCATTTGATGGCACTCTCGTTTCCTTCAATAAACACAGTGTCAAACATCGGACGCATGATGTAGCTCAAGGCCCCCAGCATCGAACCTTCAATGACCATGAAGATCACCGCCAGAGCAATATATGGCCAGAACCGCTTCAGATAGCTGCGCCAAAGCCATTTGAAGAGTGCTTGGCTATGGGTCGTTTCTGTGCTCATCGGACATTCACCAGTGTTTGAGTTCCACTTCGTTTACGGGAGGGCGCGGTGACTGGCAAGTTTCGCGGCCACGTCTGCACGCTATTGACGCTGTGCTACACCTCGGTAATGTCGCGTAGAAAATCAAGGAAGGTGGAGAGATGACACAGCACGGCGGGCGCGACTATCTGGCTATCCCCGGCCCCTCGGTTATGCCGGACGCGGTGTTGCGCACCATGCATCGGGCGTCGCCAAATATATACGAGGGTGAGCTCATCGATATGGTTGCAGGGATCATCCCCGATCTCAAGAAAGTGGCAGGAACCGCGCATCATGCGACGATTTACATCGGCAATGGACACGCCGCTTGGGAGGCCGCCCTGTCTAACGTCGTGGAGGAGGGAGATCATGTTCTAGGCCTTTACAACGGGCGGTTCGGCTTCGGTTGGGCCGAGATGGCGGAGGGCCTTGGTGTCACTGTCGAGTCACTTGATTTCGGGATGAAAACACCTGTCGATGCCACGCGTCTTGAAGAGGCTTTGCGCGCCGACAAAGAGGGCCGAATCAAGGCTGTGCTTTGCACGCACGTTGACACTTCAACCTCGGTCAAAAACAACATTGCCGAGGTGCGCGCCGCGATGGATGCCGCCGGCCACGGCGCGCTTTTGATGGTTGATTGCATCGCTTCAATGGGCTGTGACAGGTTTGAAATGGACGCATGGGGCGCTGATGTTGCCATTACAGCGTCGCAAAAGGGGCTGATGGTGCCGCCCGGTATGGGCTTTGTGTTTTTCAACGATAGAGCTGCGGCACGGCGAGCTGAAATGTTGCGCGTGAGCCGCTATTGGGATTGGACGCCGCGCGCAAACCCTGATTTCTTTTATCAATACTTCGCAGGCACGGCGCCTACGCATCACCTATATGGGCTGAGGGCGTCTTTGGACATGATACATGCCGAAGGGATGGAGCAGGTTTGGGCGCGCCACAAGATGTTGGCTAGTGCTATATGGGCGGCCTGTGATGCCTGGGCTGCCGTCGGGCCGCTCAAGCTTAACGTGGCCGATCCGGAACACCGCTCTTGCGCTGTGACAGCTTTGCATGTCGGGATGCCGCATGGCGTTAACTTGCGGCGCTGGTGCGAGCAGAATGCGGGCATCACGCTGGGCATTGGACTTGGGATGTCTACTGACGAAGATCCCAAAGGCGAAGGCTTTTTCCGCATTGGGCATATGGGCCACATAAACCGCCAAATGGTTTTGGGCACACTCGGCAGCATGGAAGCCGCCTTCAGCGCGAACGATGTGCCGCGTGGTCAGGGCGCGCTTGATGCGGCAGCAAAAGTGCTAGCTGGCTGAGCGCAGTCGCTTCTCAAACGTGGCCTGAGCCTTGGCGTAGGCGCTGTCGAGCAGCGGCAGGCAGGCAGCAAAGCTCACTTGCGAAGGGTTCAGGATACTCACCCAACTCATCCAGCCGTAGACAGGGTGTGGAGTGAGCCGGTCTAGCATCGTGAAGTCCCACGGGCCTTGCACATGGCCTCCCTTTCCCGGCCTAGCAGGGGGTGCTCCGAAGCGCTCCTCAAACAGCGGCCGCGTTGCGCCGATGTTGAGCCGAAAGACACTGTCACGATCAAGTCCGGAAGCGCGGTCATTGTCGCCGTTTTTCTCTTTCACAGTCGCAAAGTAAGTGCCACGTTTGAACTTGGCACCTGGGTTGTAAAATATCGTGGTTTCGCCCCAAGCCGGCGTTACGACCGTTCCGGTGTAGCGCACCTGAAGCGCGTTGATGATGCCTGCAGGTGTCATCAGCTCTCCATCCAGATCGTGACAGGCCCGTCGTTTGTTAGCGAGACTTTCATGTCTGCGCCAAACTGCCCTGTCTGTGTCGGGATGCCCAGCCGGTCGAGAGCGGCTGCGAAATATTCGTAGAGCTTTTCACCTTCAGTAGGTGCTTCGGCGGCGGAAAATCCTGGGCGGTTGCCGCGTGACGTGTCGGCGGCGAGTGTGAACTGGCTGACAACCAAAGCTTCGCCGGAAATGTCATGCACCGAGAGGTTCATCTTGCCCGCATCATCGGTGAAAATCCGCAGTTTTGATATTTTGGTGGCGAGTTTGTCGGCGTCGGCTTGTGTGTCGCCCTGCATCGCGCAGATGAGGATCAATAAGCCGGGGCCACATTGGCCAATCAGCGTTTCGTCAACGTGAACCTTCGCGTCGCTTACCCTTTGTAGCAGTGCTTTCATGTTCGTCTCTCTTTTTTACCCCAAAGAACCCGAAATACTTGAGCGAGGTCAAGGCGCCTGCCGGTTCAATCGACTATGATGATGACGAAACTTGACAGGAGGACTGCGCGCAATGACGGATCAAAAGGCACAATCTGTGGAAACAGAAAAGACAGAAGCAACAACAAAGGCTGCACGGCCCACAGTTGAGGAGGTGCGGAGCGCCTTTGAGAACGGCATTTACCCCTATACCGACAAGATCGGCCGTAGAGACTACGAAAGCCAAAAAGCCGCGCTTCAGGCAGAGCTTTTGAAAGTTCAGCATTGGGCGCAGGAAACCGGCCAGAAGTTTGTTATGCTCTTTGAGGGCCGTGATGCGGCGGGCAAGGGCGGAACAATCAAGCGCTTCACCGAACACCTAAACCCACGTTCTGCGCGTGTTGTTGCGTTGAACAAGCCCACCGATGAAGAGCGCGGCCAGTGGTACTTTCAACGCTATATTCAACATTTGCCCACCGAGGGCGAAATGGTGCTTTATGACCGCTCTTGGTATAACCGCGCTGGCGTTGAGCGGGTGATGGGTTTCTGTGAGCCTGCGGAATATCTGGAATTCATGCGCCAGACGCCTGATTTTGAGCGCATGTTGACGCGCTCGGGCATTCGCCTGTTCAAATACTGGTTCTCCGTCACGCAAGACGAGCAGCGCGCGCGCTTTGAAAGCCGTGAAACTGACCCGCTTAAGCAATGGAAGCTGAGCCCGATCGACAAGGCAAGCCTTGATAAGTGGAGTGATTACACAGAGGCAAAAGAGGCGATGTTCTTTTACACCGACACCGCCGACGCCCCTTGGACTGTTATCAAGTCAAACGACAAAAAGCGCGCGCGCCTTGCTTGCATGCGGCACTTTCTGTCGAGCCTTGATTACCCGGGGAAGGACTTTGAAGTTGTGGGCCAACCTGACCCGCTCATCTGTTCGAGCGCCAATCACGTGATCCACCGTTCTGATCACATTTTGGGTGCGTCACTTCACCCAGAGCAACGTCGCTCGTAATGCGAACGGCTGAAAACTGCCAATGAAGCGGGGTGTCTCATTGTGGACACCCCCTCTGCGCTTTATGTGGGCAGTATGAAATATCTCGCGATCATTCTGGCTTGTTTCGGGGCGCCGCTTTGGGCGCACCCACATGTGTTTGTCGACACTGGCCTCAAACTGGTGGCGAATGAGGCTGGCGAGGTAACAGGCGTTGAAGTGCAATGGCGCTACGACGAGCTTTACTCGCTCTTGGTACTTGAAGACATGGAGCTTGATCATGACTTTGACGGCATTTTGACCAAGCCTGAACTTAATCAACTGAGCGGTTTTGACCTGAACTGGATCGAAGGCTTTGAGGGCGATTTGTATCTGAGTGCTGGGGGCCATGCCGTAAGTCTTGGTGCGCCTGAAAATCGTGGCACCAGTGTTGAAAACGGCCAGATCATCAGCCGCCACTTCCGTGCATTTACGGGCGTAGGAAAAGAATTTGTGTTGAAGGCCTATGATCCGACTTACTACACCAGCTACGAACTGACATTGGGTATCGACCTGCCTGAGGGCTGCAAACTCGCCGTCGTCAAGGCTGACGTGAAAGCGGCCAACGCAAAAGTGCGGGCAGAAATGGGCGACAACATGGACAAGCTCGCAAATGATCCGAATGCCGACTGGCCCGCTGTGGGCGAAGATTATGCTGACGAGGTGAGGGTGTCATGCGGCGCTGGGCTTTAGCAAGTTTCCTACTGTTGATCGTTGCTGTCGCTGTCTGGCTCTGGGGGCTGGGTGGCGCGGCTGAACTTTCGGCTTGGGCTTCCGAGGGGCAGCGCGATGTGCAAAATGCCATGGCTCGGCTTTTGAGAGCCTTGAAGCGCGGTGAGCCTGGGGCTTGGGCAAGCCTCATGGGGCTTTGCTTTGCTTACGGTTTTTTTCACGCGGCAGGGCCCGGACACGGAAAGCTGCTTATTGGCGGCTACGGGGCGGCGCAGCAGGTGCCTGTGGTGCGCCTGTCAGTGCTGGCTGTCCTGTCGAGCCTCGGGCAAGCCGCGATGGCCGTTTTGTTGGTTTACGCCGGGGTCTTTCTACTCGGCCTGACGCGCGAAGCGATGACGGGCCTGGCAGAGAACTGGATGGAGCCTGCCTCTTATATTGCGATCGCGCTTGTTGGCCTTTGGCTTGCGCTGCGTGGGGTGCGCAAGCTGTGGCGCCAACGGGTGCTGGCGGCACATCACACTCAGGATGACGGCACATGTTCATGCGGGCACAAACATGCTCCGAGTGCGCAAGAGGCTGCAGATGTCCACAGCCTGCGAGATGCCTTCATGTTGATCGGTGCGGTGGCAATCCGCCCCTGCACCGGAGCTTTGTTCCTGCTGATCCTGACGTGGCGATTAGGGCTCGACTGGGCGGGCATCGCTGGGGCTTTCGCGATGGGTCTCGGGACAGCAAGCGTTACTGTGACTGTCGCGATTGCGGCGGTCATGTTTCGTACAAGCATGTTGGCTCAGGTTGGCAGCGGGGCAGGCGCGGTACGTTTGTCAGCACTGGTCGAGTTGGCCGCAGGAACTGTTGTCATGCTGGCCGCTCTGTCGTTGTTGTAAATAATTCGCCCTATGCTTAGCCTTGCTGAGTGGCGTCTTTGAGGGCCTCGGGCAAGGCCGCACCAAAGGCTGCTAGGTCGGAGGCTTCACCGCAACTCACGCGTATGCAGCGGTTTTGTGGCGCGACAAATGGCATCCGGACGAAAACACCCCGTGTGACCAACCCATCTAAAACGGTCTTAGCGAAGGCTCCGTCACCTCCACAGTCGATGGCAACAAAGTTGGTGGCCGATGGCACTGTCGAGAGCCCGTTCTGCGATGCGATCTGCACAATTTCGTCTCGGGCTGTCGCGACCTTTGCGAGCGTTTCGGCCAGGTATGTTTGGTCATCAAGGGCCGCTAGCGCTCCGGCTTGGCTGATGCGGTTCATTCCAAAATGGTTGCGAATTTTGTTGAAGTTGGTGATCAGCGGCTCGGCTCCCAACGCGTAGCCGACGCGCGCGCCAGCCATGCCGTAGGCCTTGGAAAAGGTCCGCATTCTGACTACGCGCGGATCATTGATATCCACGAGCGCCGCAGTTCCTTGCGGCGCAAGCTCGACATAGGCTTCATCGAGCACCAGAAGGCAGCCTTCGGGCAGGCTATCAAGTGCTTTGACGACATCCTCACCCTTGCTCCAAGTGGCCATCGGGTTGTCTGGGTTTGCGAAATAGATAAGCTTCGCATCTGTTTCGTGGGCTTTCGCGATAAGCGAGGCCAAGTCTTCATGGTCGTCTACATAGGGGACTTTATGCAAGACGCCGCCAAAGCCCGCGACGTGATAGTTGAAAGTCGGGTAGGCCCCGTCTGATGTGACGACGCTGTCACCCACCTCAACCAAGAGGCGCACGAGATAGCCTAAGAGGCCGTCGATACCCTCTCCTACCACGAGGTTCTCGGTGTTCACGCCGTGGTGCGCTGCCAAGGCATGGCGCAAGTCGTGGTTTTCAGAATCACCATACATCCAGACATCGGGCACAGCGGTTTGCATCGCCGCGATGGCTTTGGGCGAGGGGCCAAACACGCTTTCATTGGCGCCTATGCGGGCATTGAAGGCACGCCCCGTTTCGCGTTCGTGCGCTTCGGGGCCAACAAAAGGCACGGTTGCGGGGAGGCTTTCAGCCAGTTTTGTATAGCGAGGATATGTCATAGGGTGAGTTAACGCATTGCGAGCGCTTACGGCAAGAGCTTGAAAACGCGTCGGGCCATACTTACATGAGAATGGCTCGCAAGAAGCGTGAGCACAGGAGTGAAGCATGACCAAATTAACCCGTCGCAATTTTATCGTCACTTCGGTGTCCAGCGCAGCCGCAGCAGGCACGCTACGTGGCCTGCCAAAACTGGCTGGCACTCAAGGTGGGCGCCGCATTCTGACGCTTGTCTATGACAAGTCTCTTGGCATGATGCGTGCTATCGAACGGATTGTGCCTTAACGTCAGGCTTTTTCTGCCGCGCTTAGAGGGCTAGGCTTTGTCCAGCCCAAAGGAGAAAGCCATGCCGCGCGTTTCAGTCGAGATCAAAGACCATATTGCCTATGTCACCCTCACGCGGGGCGACAAAATGAACGGAGTTGACCAAGACATGGGTGAGGCGCTAATAGCTGCCGCTCATGGGCTGAAAGACAATGAGAGCCTGCGCGCGGTTGTGCTCTCAGGCGAAGGGCGCGCCTTTTGTGCGGGGCTGGATGTGAGCAGTTTTGGCAAGCTCGCGGGTGGTAATGCGGAAGAAATTGTCATGCCGCGCACTTACGGCAATACCAATATGTATCAAGAACTCGTGCTGGCTTGGCGGCGTCTGCCGGTTCCGGTGATCGCGGCATTGCATGGTGTTGCTTTTGGCGCAGGCTTCCAGCTTTGTCTTGCCGCGGACATTCGCATCGCGCACCCAGATACGCAGTTGTCGATCATGGAAATGAAATGGGGCCTCGTGCCTGACATGGGCGGTATGGCCCTGTTGCCAGACCTTCTGCGCTCGGATGTTTTGCGCCGCATGACCTATACTGCAGAAGCCGTTGGAGCCGAGCAGGGTCTCGCATGGGGGCTTGTGACAGAGCTGTCAGACACCCCCGTTGAGGCTGCTACAGCATTGGCCCAAGTGATTGCCTCAAAGAGCCCCTCGGCGATACGTGCGGCCAAACGGCTCATCGAGGTGTCAGAAAGCGGCGCTGATGAAGACACGATTCTGCTCGCAGAAAGCCGCGAGCAGACTGATCTGATCGGCAAGCCGCATCAGATGGAAGTGATCATGGCCAATATGCAAAAGCGCGCCCCGAAGTTTGATTGAAACACTGGCAACGTGGGCAAGAATTTTCAAAAAATCTTACTAATGTAATTCGAATTTTCTTAGCCAGCGCTTGATATGACGGGAGTGCGCCATATGCTGAGCGCTCGCCCCAAAAAGCTTCCTGAGGCCAGCGCGAGGATGGCTGCAAAGCCTGCTTGAAAAGCACCGCTGACCAACGTGTCGGGAGCAACAGCGGTGAGCACGCCAGTAACGAAGTTTGCCGAGAACAGGATGAGGATGACGATCAGGGTCAGACCTTCGCCAGCAAGGCGCACATGCCGACCTGTTTTGGCAAGCACGCGGCTTGCCTGAAACCGATAGCCCAGAGCGCCTCCGGTAAGATAGGTGAGCAGGAAAACGCCCCAAACCCCCGCAGATGTTGCGACGCCGTTGACGGATCGCAGCGAAAGAAACCCGAGCAAAGGCAGCAGGTAGAGCAGCACAACAGGGCTTGTGCGCGTGCGCATGGCGTTAAAGCCGACAAAAAGCAAAGCGGCAAGCAGCGGCCAAACCCAGACAGGGGCGCCCGTGAGAAATTGCGACATTACGAACGCTCCTTCTTTTCCGGCTTTGCGATGAGCATGATGAGCACGCCGCCAATTGCCATTAAGCCGTAGCCAAAGACAGGGCCGAGCAGTGTTATACTGCCCACCAGAGCGGCGATCGCGATAGCGCGTTGAACGAGGCGGCGTGAGTGGGCGGGGGCATCAGGGCCGGCTACGATGTCAGTGGTCGACTCTGTGAGGCGTTTGATGAAGCGCAACATGCTCGTTCCTTTATGGTTCAAGTTTGGTATTGCCTTCACAAACCCCCAATGACACCCGCCAAACAAGTCGGCATACGCAAACCGCAGCTCACGCTTCGTGAACGGCGTTTGCGCTGCGCAGGTCGCAGGCTTGCCTTGGCTTAACCCTTGCATTGCCCCTTGGCCTTGGGCTGCGCATTCGCTAGACCCTGCGCAAGCATATTTCCCAAGTGAGGGCTGAAGATCATGGCGATGGAAAAGACATTTAACGCAAGCGAAGCCGAGCCGCGCATCACCAAGATGTGGGAGGAGGCCGGAGCCTTCCGCGCAGGAGCCAACCGTTCGCGCGACGAGAGCTTCACGATCATGATCCCGCCGCCCAACGTGACAGGGGCTTTGCATGTGGGCCACGCGTTTAACAACACGCTGCAAGACATTCTCATTCGCTGGCACAGGATGCGCGGCTTTGACACGCTCTGGCAGCCCGGTCAGGACCACGCGGGCATCGCCACTCAGATGCAAGTCGAGAAGATGCTCGCTGCCACAGGCCAGCCCAAACGGGCCGAACTTGGGCGTCAGAAGTTTCTTGAGAAAGTCTGGGAGTGGAAAGGCGAATACGGCGGCACTATCGTCGAGCAGCTCAAGCGGCTTGGCTGCTCGTGCGACTGGGAGCGCAACGCGTTTACCATGGCGGGTGCCGAGGGCGATCCGCGGACTGGCCATGAGAATTCGCCAAACTTCCACGATGCTGTGATCAAGGTTTTTGTCGAGATGTATGAGCAGGGGCTCATCTATCGCGGCAAGCGGCTCGTCAACTGGGACCCGCACTTTGAAACCGCGATCTCTGATCTGGAAGTCGAGAACATCGAAGTTGCAGGCCACATGTGGCACTTCAAATATCCGCTCGCCGGCGGCGCGACATATACCTATGTCGAGAAAGATGAAGACGGCAACGTGACGCTCGAAGAAGAGCGCGACTATATCTCGATCGCCACGACCCGCCCCGAAACGATGCTGGGCGATGGCGCAGTTGCCGTGCACCCTGATGACGCGCGCTATGCGCCCATCGTCGGCAAGCTTTGCGAGATTCCGGTCGGGCCTAAAGAGCACCGCCGCCTGATCCCGATCATCACCGACGAATACCCCGACATGACCTTCGGCTCGGGCGCTGTGAAAATCACCGGTGCGCATGACTTTAACGACTACGAAGTTGCCAAGCGCGGTGGCATTCCGATGTATCGCCTGATGGACACACGCGGCGCTATGCGCATTGACGGCGTGTCTTATGACGAGGCGGCGACAATCGCGATGGCTGTCTCGAAAGGCGAGAAAACCCTGACTGTTGCCGAAGCTGACGCGCTGAACCTTGTGCCCGAGGAACTGCGCGGGCTTGACCGCTTTGAAGCGCGCAAGGCTGTGGTTGAACAAATCACATCCGAGGGCCTTGCTGTGATGGTCACAGTAGAGACCAAGGATGATGAAGGCGAAGTTAACAGCCAGATCGTGCCCTACGTTGAGAACAAACCGATCATGCAGCCGTTCGGGGACCGCTCCAAAGTTGTCATCGAGCCGATGCTGACAGACCAGTGGTTTGTGGACGCCGAGAAAGTCGTCGGCCCCGCGCTTGACGCGGTGCGGGATGGCGAGATCAAGATCATGCCTGAGAGCGGCGAGAAAACATACTACCACTGGCTGGATAACATCGAGCCTTGGTGCATCTCGCGCCAGCTCTGGTGGGGGCATCAGATTCCGGTTTGGTATCTGCCCGGCGAACAGGACTGGTTGCCGATCTGCGCTGCGAGCGAAGAGGAAGCGCTGGAGATTGCGAAGAGCCGCTTTGTTGACGGCACGAGCTTCCGCGTTGTCGCCGACGCGCAAGAGGCTGCGGCCGTGCTCGAGAGCACGCTTGAGCTGATGGACACAAAAGACGAAGGCACGATCCGCACCTTTGAAGGGCCGCAGGTGATCCCGCTTTTCCGCGATCCTGATGTGCTCGACACGTGGTTCTCTTCGGGCCTTTGGCCCATCGGCACTTTGGGCTGGCCGGAAGACACCGACGAGATGAAACGCTACTTCCCGACAGACGTTTTGCTGACGGGGCAGGACATCCTGTTCTTCTGGGTTGCGCGGATGATCATGATGCAAAAAGCTGTGGTTGGCGAGATCCCGTTCCACACGGTTTACCTGCACCAGCTCGTGCGTGACGAGAAGGGCAAGAAGATGTCCAAGACCACGGGTAACGTGATTGACCCGCTTGAAATTGTTGACGAATTTGGCGCGGACGCGCTGCGTTTCACCAATGCGCAGATGGCGGCGCTGGGCGGGGTTCTGAAACTTTCCAAGCAGAAGATCACCGGCTATCGCAACTTCACCACCAAGCTCTGGAATGCCTCGCGCTTTGCGGAAATGCATGAGGCTATCGGCTCTGACGGGGCGATCCCGAAGGCGGAAGCGACTGTCAACAAATGGATCATCGGCGAGACAGCCAAGGTGCGCGAGACGGTGGATGCAGCCCTTGAAGCCTACCGTTTCAACGACGCTGCCAACGCGCTTTATGCCTTCGTTTGGGGCAAGGTTTGCGACTGGTATGTCGAGTTTTCCAAGCCTTTGCTGATGGATGCGGACGACGCGACTAAGGCGGAAACGCAGGCCGTTATGGCTTGGGTGATCGACCAGTGCGTGATCTTGCTGCATCCGATCATGCCGTTCATCACCGAAGAGCTTTGGGGCACTTTGGGCGCGCGTCAGAATATCCTCGCGCACACGGACTGGCCGACTTATGGCGCTGAACTTGTTGATGAAAAAGCCGATGCCGAGATGAACTGGGTGATTGGCCTCATTGAGGAAGTGCGCTCGGTGCGCGCACAGATGCACGTGCCTGCGGGCCTGAAAGTGCCTGTCGTTGTGCGCAATATGGGGCCTGAGGCAACGGCGTCTTATGAGGGCAATGAGGCGCTTATCAAAAAGCTTGCGCGCATTGATGCGCTGCATGTGGTCGAGGAGTTCCCGAAGGGCACGGCGGCGCTGGGCATTACCGGTGCCGAGTTCGGATTGCCGCTCGCGGACATCATCGACGTGGACGCTGAAAAGGCACGGCTCGAGAAATCACTCGGCAAGCTCGCCAAGGAAATCGGCGGCATGAAGGGGCGCTTGAACAACCCCAAATTCGTCGCTTCAGCGCCTGACGAAGTTGTCGAGGAAACCCGCGCCAACCTCGCAGAGCGTGAGGAGGAAGAGGGGCTGATGAAGGCCGCTCTGACGCGCCTCGCCGAGATCTGATCGATATTAAGGGTTTGGTAACAGAGGTTGCCAAACCCTTACGGTTTGCCTCTGAAGCAACGCGTTTTTTGAAGATGCATCCTTGATCTGCGCGAGTCTGTCTTTTGCACTACGAGATACGGGCCGTGAGTCTTTGGGACCCTGTGCCTGTGTGGTGTGAAAAAGTGCTTTTATACCAGTAAGATAGCACAAAGGCCTTAGAAAGCCTTAAGAGCTGCGCACCTTGTGGTTAACGCGGTGGCGCCCACAAGTCAGCGAAGTGCCTACGGTATGCAGCACCCTATGCAGCTCTCCGTGCAGAACGCGTGCATACGATTTTGAGCCAAGAGGTTAACGCGAATTAGCTTAATGCAGCGCGCGGCGGGGCCAGCCTCCATACACAGGCTTAAGCGGGGGCCAGCCCCCACACCCCCAGGATAGTTGAGGCAACAAGAAAGGGTGAGGGCGGCGAAGTCCTAGGCGCGGGTGCTGGCCAGTGTTGCGTCTGTGAGCGGCACGCGCTCGCCAGCGCGGATCACGCTGGCGTCGTAAGGCGTACGGGCGAAGACCTCTTCGACCATGGGTGCGAAGAACGACAGCGGCAAGTCGTCATACTCCGGGTCAAAGCTGGCCTGATCCCAGCGTTCGCAGAACTGCGCACAGTCGTCGAAGTAAGCGTGGCCTATGTGCCGGTCGCGTTTGTTTTGGTCAAAGCCTTCAAGGTGTTGGCCGTAGTAGAGCATCTGGAAGTCACCGTGAGTGGCGACGCACCATGTGACCTGCTCGCGCACAAACGGCTTGAGAATTGTCGCTGCATATTCGTCGTGATTGTAGGGCGCGTAGATGTCGCCGATGTCATGCAGGAGCGCAGCAACGACCCAGTCGATGTCGGCCCCGTCGCGCCAAGCGCGACTGGCGGATTGCACGGAATGGCCAAGCCGCGTGATCTGATAACCGGAGAGGCCTTCGTCAAGCTCGACAAGGGCTTTGAGCAGGCGCCTCGCGGTGTGCTTGGTGTGGTCGATCTCGTGGGCGGTGAGGAATTCGTATTCTTCTTTGGTGCCGTCTTTCATCTGGGTGAAATTGACCTTGTCCATCGCGGCTGTCCTTTGCTTGTCATGCGCAAAGGCTAGCGCAGCTTTTGGTGCCACAAAAGAGAAATCAGGCGCGGTTGATCTTGGTGGAAAGGTGGATCAGGCTTTCGGAGCTTTTCACGCCCTTCGCTGCGCCGATGTCATCAAGCGTGGAGTCGAGTTCTTCCGTGGTGCGGGCGCGTAAAAGGGCGATCAGATCCCAACGGCCAGACATGGTGTGAACCTGCTCGATGTTGGCCAACGCCTTGAGGCGGGCCAGCACGGCGGGGCCGGAGCGCGGCTCGATCGAGATCAGAACAGTTGCACGCAGGGGCGCTTGAGCCGGAGCGCCGCGCCGGATCGTATAGGCGGCGATGGCGCCTGTGGCTTCGAGCCGTTCCATACGGGCCTTTATTGTGGTGCGGGCGAGGCCGAGTTTGCGGGCCAGCGTGGCGACGGGGGTGCGCGCATTCTCAGCCAGAAGAGCGAGGAGGGCTTCGTCATTTTGCATGGAGTTTCCGGCATTTTGTTGCAGTTCAAGTGCAGTATGCCCGATCTGCCAAGTTAAAACGACAGAAAAACAGCGCATGCTTTCGGAAAAAGCGTGAGGCACCTATGTTTGAACAGAGCAGTTATGACACCCCGATAGAGCACATCTGCGCCCGCGCGCCGGACGCGGCGACGCTTTATTTTAGCCCGCAAGACCTGCGCGCGGAGGCCGACCGGTTTCAGCGTGGCTTTGACGGGCTTGTGACTTATGCGGTCAAGGCCAACGCCGCGCCCGAGGTTTTGGACAACCTTGTGGCGGCGGGCATCGGCGCGTTTGACGTGGCTTCGCCAGAGGAAATAGCGCAGGTGCGGCGTGCGGCGGCCCGCGCTGTTTTGCATTATAACAACCCCGTGCGCTCGGGCGCTGAAGTTGCGGCGGGCAAAGCGGCTGGGGTGCGCTCGTGGTCTGTTGATGACAGACGTGAGCTTGAGAAACTTGGCACAGCCGCGCAGGGCGAGGAAGTTGCTGTGCGTTTCAAGCTGCCCGTCACGGGCGCGCATTACGACTTTGGCGAAAAATTTGGCGCCACACCCAGCGAGGCTGCTGCGCTTTTGCAGGCCAGCGTGGCGCGCGGCTACGGCGCGGCGCTCAGCTTTCATCCGGGAACACAGTGTGAGGACGGGGGCGCTTGGGCAAGCTACATTCGCGCAAGTGCGCAGATCGCGCGGGAGGCGGGCGTGACACTGTCACGGCTGAATGTGGGCGGCGGGTTTGCGGCGCATCGCGGCGCGGCGCGACAAGACCTCGAGAGCGTATTTGCTCTGATCTCGCGCGAAGTGCGGGCGGCGTTCGGGGTGCAGGCTCCGCAGCTTGTCTGCGAGCCGGGGCGCGCCATGGTGGCCGACAGCTTTAGCTTGGTGACGCGCGTGAAGGCGCTGCGCGGCGACGGCAGCCTGTTCTTGAACGACGGGATTTATGGCGCTTTGGCCGAGTGGCGCGATATGACGGCCTCAACGCGGGTGCGGTTTGTGCGTGCGTGTGATGCGCAGATTGCGGGGCCGACACATGCGCGCCGCGCCTTTGGCCCGACCTGTGACAGCCTTGATGTTTTGCCCGAGCCGCTGGCCTGCCCCGCAGGTTTGCGCGAGGGCGACTATGTGCTGTTTGAGGGCATGGGCGCCTACTCTCTGGCGATCGCGACTCGCTTTAACGGCTATGGCCCGCGTGACGTGATAACCGTCAAGCGCGCTGCATTTGGGAAAAATTAAGCGAAGTTTCCCAAAACTTGCTTACCTTTTGTTGAAGGCGGAGGCGTTAGCCTGATCGGCACAAAGCTGCCCTCAGCATGCCATTATCTTTTGCCTAGGATCAGGTGACAGGCGGGCTGGACAGGCCGCTTCACGAAAACTTGCCTAGCATTTGAAGGCCAAAAGGGAACACTAGGAGCAAAAGAAAGAAAACTGAAATGTCATTCTATCGCATGGGAAAACGCCTTTTCGGCCTGCTAAGGCCTGGCCAGAGGCAAGGCAAAACGACGCTTGCACGCACGCGCACGCCGATGACGCATGTGATTATACTGGATGGCACCATGTCTTCGCTGAAGCCTGGCTGCGAGACGAATGCGGGCCGCACCTACCGTTTACTGAGTAAAATCGGCGGGTCTGTTTCGGTGTTTTACGAGGCTGGCGTGCAGTGGGAGGATTGGCGCAGCACCCACCATATGTTGATGGGCAAGGGCCTGAACCGCCAGATCAAACGGGCCTTTGGCTACCTTGCTTCGCGCTACCGGCCCGGCGACAGGATTTTCTTTTTCGGCTATTCGCGGGGCGCTTATGCGGTGCGTTCGCTGGCTGGCGTCATCGACAGCGTCGGGCTTTTGCGCGCCGACTGCGCCACCGAGCGCAACGTTGAACAGGCCTACCGCTTGTATCAGAACAACGCGCCTGACGACTTGAGGCAAGACTTCGCGCACGCGCATTGCCACTCGAATGTCGAGGTTGAGATGGTCGGCGTTTGGGACACGGTGAAGGCGCTTGGGCTGCGGCTGCCGCTGCTTTGGCGCTTTTCGGAAGACAGCCACGCCTTCCACAACCACCAGCTCGGTGCGACGATAAAACATGGCTTTCACGCGCTGGCCCTGCATGAGACGCGCTCGGCGTTTGAACCCGTTTTGTGGGAGTGCCCCAAGGAATGGAAAGGGCGTGTCGAGCAAGTCTGGTTTCCGGGGGCGCATGGCGATGTGGGCGGGCAGCTTGGCGGACACGAGACAGCGCGCGCCTTGGCCAATATCCCGTTTGTCTGGATGCTCCAGAAGGCCGAGTTATGTGGCATGCCCCTGCCTGAGGGCTGGCAAAACCACTACCCGCAAGACGCAACAGCGCAGCCTGTCGGCACATGGCGCGGTTGGGGAAAGCTGTTTTTGCTGCGCGCCCGGCGGCGTGTGGGCCTGGGTGTTTGCGAAAGCCTGCACCCTAGCGTTGATGCGCGTGCAATGGCGGCGGGGCGTGCCCCGAGCCTGTCGCATGTGAAGCTACCTGTGAAGCTGCCTGTGGGGCGTTCGGTCAGTCCGTCAGCTCGCGTGGCACGATAAAAGCGCGCAGCGCTCCTGAGCCAAAGCGCACATCTTTCCAGTTTTCAGCGTCGAACTCGACAACAAGCGTGGCCCCTGAGGGAAAGCTTGCAAAGCCCGCGTGCTTGGGCGGCGCTTGCACAATCGCTTCTGCGAACGCGCCAGCTCCGGGGTTGTGGGACACAAGCATCACCGTCTGGCCGGTTCCGTGGCTTTGTAGCACATCAAGCATGCGGTGTGCGCTGGCGTGGTATAGGCCGTCGAGAAACTTGGTTTCAACCGCCCCACTACAGGCGATGACGCTGCGTGCAAGGGTTTCGCGGGTGCGCTCGGCTGTTGAGCAAAGCGCTTGATCCGGCGTGAAGCCTTGCTCCTGAAGCCAGACACCAAGCGCCTTTGCGGCCTTGCGCCCGCGCTTGTTGAGCGGGCGTTCATGGTCGCTCATTGTCAGATCGTCCCAGCTTGATTTGGCGTGACGCATAAGGATGAGGCGCAGTGTCATAGGAAGGCTCGCATGTGAAAGGCAGATTGTTCGGGCACTCTGCCATAGGTTTGAGAGCGAGGGCAAATGCGACGTGCTAGGCAGCCCGACTGTAAGCAGTCGCGGCCCTGAGGCGCGATGATATGTGCCTTGCATTTTGGCACTTCGTAAAGCTGGCTGTCGTTGAGCGCCGCCACGGGGCAGGCCGTGAGGCAGGGCTTCTCGGCGCATGTTTCGCATGGGCTGGTCGCGGCTTCAGGCAAGTCGTAAAGCGCGGGCAGGCGTACGGCCGCACGGTAGCTGACCATGAGGCCGGCGCGGGCGTGCACCAGCATTCCGATGGGAGACTGCCAAGCTTGGCCACTGGCCAGCGCCCACTCTAGAAAGGGTGCATAGGGCGGCCCGTCGGAGGGGAAAAGCGCCTCGCCGCCCCAGCTTTGTGCGAGCGGTGTCACGACCCGCTTTGACCAGCGATCAAGCGGATCAGCGCCTCCGTCATTGTATTCGGGCGAGGCCGAAAACACCGCCCAGAAGCCCGGCTCATGTGGGCCAAGCAGCACGATGGTGTCACCGCCCTCATGCAGTGCGCCAAAGACGGCGAGCGCTTGGGTTTCGGGCGCGGGGCTTAGCGGTTTTTGAAAGGCAGCCATAGGCTCCAGCCGAGCTTTGAAGGCCGCTCGTCTTGCCAGCGCAGGCCTATTTTCATGCCGTCAT
The DNA here is from genome assembly GCA_947497495.1 of uncultured Lentibacter sp. Taxonomy (GTDB): domain Bacteria; phylum Pseudomonadota; class Alphaproteobacteria; order Rhodobacterales; family Rhodobacteraceae; genus Lentibacter. The sequence continues at coordinate 112,124 of CANMGT010000001.1, read as the reverse complement.
GGCCCTCGGCGGGTTGGGCTATGTAGGTGCGAAACATGTGATCCCAGATCGAGAGGGAAAAGCCGTAGTTGCTGTCGTGTTCATGGCGGTGAACCGAGTGGTGAACGCGGTGCATGTCGGGTGTCACGAGGAAGGTGCGCAGCACGCGGTCAAGCGGCAGGGGCAGGCGCAGGTTGGCGTGGTTGAACATCGCCGTGCCGTTGAGGATGATCTCGAACAGGATAATTGCCAGCGCTGACGGGCCCATCACATAGACCAGCCCGATTTTGAGCAGCATCGATAGGGCGATTTCGACAGGGTGAAACCTGATCGCGGTTGTCACGTCGATTTCGGTATCGGCATGGTGCACCTGGTGAAGCCGCCACAGCAGGGGGACTTTGTGGGTGATCAGATGTTGCAGCCAGATCGCGAAGTCAAAGAACAAAATTGCCGCAACGACTTCAAGCCATGCCGGCCAGTTGAGCGCGTTGAAAAGCCCCCAGCCATTGGCGGCAGCGTCAAGCGCGGCCCCGACGGCAAGCAGCGGAACCACAAGTGCCACGAGCCGAAGTGTCACTGTGTTGAGCAGGGTCATGCTCCAGTTTGTTACCCAACGCTTGGCGCGCGGGGTGTGGCGCGGGCGGCGCGGCAACAGGGCCTCGGCAGTTGCCAGAAGCGCGAACAGGCCAAGGAAGACCGTGAGGCGAATGAGCGTTTCGTTTTCCATACCCCTAGATAGGGTGGGAAGCGGCCCAGGTGCAAGTCACGACACAGTTAAAGCGTTTCGATAAGCCCAGAGACGCTGCATTTCTCGAAACAGCTTAGCCGCGGATCAGCGAGCCAGCGCCGTGTTTTGTGTAGAGTTCGAGCAGGCAGGCGTTGGGCTCGCGCCCGTCAAGGATCACCACGCCGCGCACGCCGCCTTCGATGGCCATGAGGGCGGTTTCTGTCTTGGGGATCATCCCGCCGGCGATTGTTCCATCGGCGATCATGGCGCGGATCGTCTCGGCTTTCAGCTCGGTCACAACCTGGCCTTCGGCGTTTTTCACCCCAGCCACGTCTGTGAGCAGAAGGAGCCTGTCAGCCTTGAGGGCGGCTGCGATCGCGCCTGCAGCGGTGTCCCCGTTAACGTTGAAGGTTTCGCCGTTTCTGCCCGCGCCGACAGGGGCGATGACGGGGATCATGTCTTTTTCAAAGAGGTCGCGCAGCACGGAGGCGTCCATCTCTGTTGGCGAGCCGACAAAGCCTAAGTCTGGGTTGGTCTGCTCGCAGATCATCAGGTTGGCGTCTTTGCCCGAGAGGCCGACAGCCTTGCCGCCCTGGCCGTTGATCGCCTGAACAATGCGCTTGTTTACAAGGCCCGAGAGCACCATTTCAACGACTTCAACAGTGGCTTCGTCAGTGACGCGTTTGCCGTTGACGAAGCTGCTCTTGATGCCGAGAACGTCGAGCTTCTCGTTGATCATCGGGCCGCCGCCGTGGACGATCACTGGGTTCACGCCGACCATTTGCATGAGCACGATGTCGCGCGCGAACGTGTCCATAGCGGCTTGATCGCCCATGGCGTGGCCGCCGAATTTGACGACGACAATCGCGCCGTTGTAGCGCTGCAAGTCAGGAAGTGCGTTCGAGAGCGTGCGGGCGGTGGCTTTTCTGTCGGTGTTCATGTCGAGCGTTTTCATGTTGTTCATCCGAGTTTGCGGGAGTGTGCCCTGATCTCGCGCTTGGGGGCAAGGTTGCGTTAGACGAGGGTCGCGATTATGGAGCGCAAGACGTCGATACCGTCGCCTTTTTCGCTTGATGTCACCACGAGTTCGGGGAAGGCGGCGGGGTGTTTTGACAGTTTTTCACGCACCTGCGCGAGGATTTTGTCAAGCTCGCCGACTTTGAGTTTGTCAGTCTTGGTCAGCACGCATTGAAACGTCACCGCCGAGCTGTCGAGCAGGGACATAATCTCTTCGTCGACGGCTTTAATACCATGGCGGGCGTCGATCAAAACGAAGGCGCGGCGCAGGTTCTGGCGGCCTGACAGGTATTGTTTGAGCAGTTTTTGCCACTTCTCGACGATCGCAACAGGCGCGTTGGCGTAGCCGTAGCCGGGCAAGTCAACGAGGTAGTGGCTGTCTTCGATCATGAAGAAGTTGATCTCTTGGGTGCGGCCCGGCGTGTTTGAGGCGCGTGCCAGCCCCTTGCGGTTGGTCAGCGCGTTGATCAGGCTGGATTTGCCCACGTTGGAGCGGCCCGCAAAGCAGACTTCAAGCCTGTCGCCTTCGGGCAGGCCCGACATGGCGACAACGCCTTTGAGAAACTCCGCGCCACCGCCCGCAAACATTTTGCGGCCTTTTTCGCTGGTGATGTGGTCGGGCTTTTCGGCCAAGGGAAACGGCAGTTGCATTAGAGAACCTCGAGTTTGTCGCCTGCGCGCACCTTACCAGAGGTGAGCACGCGCGCATATAGGCCGCAGTTTTGGTGGCCGAAGCCTTCGTTTAAGGCTTTGAGGGTGTCGGCGTCAGTGTCGCCGGTGCGGGTGCTTGCCGTTGTGGCGCGGCAGCGTTGGATCGGCTCGACGCCTTCAAGCTCGGCCTCGCCCAAGCGCAGGCGTTTGCCGACCCATGAGTTTTCAACCCATGGCGCGTCGCTGTCAAAAAGGAAGTTTCCCCGCCAGCGCAACGGCGAGATTTCGCGGCCAAGCCGGGCTTCAACGGCGCGGTGCGAGGCGAGGTTGATCAACGAAATGGATGGGAAGTCGGTGTCTGTCATGCCACGGGCAGGGGCCGTGACTAGCGCTTTGGGCGCGGGCCTGTCGGGGTTGGCGAGGGGCGTCATCCACGCGATGAAAGCTGCTGCCTCTGCCGCGTTATCCGGGCTGAACGTGAAGTCTTCCAACGCGGGGTGCGCGAGCGTCACTTGCCCCGTTGCCTCACTGAAAGAGGCCCGCATCGCTTGCAGGCTTGGCGACTTTGCTCCGATAACAAATTGGCTGCAGGGCTGCCAAGCAGGCGCTTCAGCGTCAAACTTTGACACCTCATGCGCCACCGCCCAGCGGCGATCATGGGGGAGCGTTTGGCCAGTGGCGAGCGTCACGTCTTCCAGCGGCTCACGACCGTGACTTTTGATCGGATGCCGCCAGATTTCAGTGAGGGTCAGGCTCATCCGTTGTCCTTCGCCTTTTTCTTGAAGCTCTTGCGGATGTTGCCGAAAACGTCAGGCGTGTAGCCGTGGCTGCGCATGATCAGGTATTGCTGGGTGAAGGTGATCGTGTTGTTGGCGATCCAGTAGATGACCAGCCCGCTGGCAAAGCCGCCGAGCATGAACATGAACACCCAAGGCATCCACGCGAAGATCTGCTGTTGTACAGGGTCTGTTGGTGCCGGGTTGAGCTTTTGCTGGATCCACATTGTGATGCCGAGCAAGAGGGGCAGAACGCCGATGAACACCAGCGCGAGGATGCTGCCTGGCTCGGGCGCGCCCCATGGGAGAAGGCCGTAAAGATTGTAAATTGTCGAGGTGTCCGGCGCTGAAAGGTCTTTGATCCAACCGATCCAGGGCGCGTGGCGCAGCTCGAGTGTGACGAAGATAACTTTGTAGAGCGAGAAGAAGATCGGGATCTGCAGCAGGATCGGCAGGCAGCCCGCAGCAGGGTTAACCTTCTCTTTCTTGTAGAGCGCCATCATCTCCTGTTGGACTTTCTGGCGGTCGTCTCCGGCGTTTTCCTTGATCTTCTCCATCTGCGGCTGAAGTTCTTTCATCTTCGCCATCGACGCATAGGACTTATACGCCAGCGGGAAGAGGATAAGTTTGATCACAAATGTCAGTCCGATGATCGCCCAGCCCATGTTGCCGATCAACAGGTTGAGGTTGTGCAAGAGCCAGAACATCGGCTTGGTGATGAAGAAGAACCAGCCCCAGTCGATGCTGTCGATGAACTGTGGCACGTCGTGATTGTTTTCGTAGTTGCGGATGGTGTCCCATTCCTTGGCACCGGCAAACAGGCGGGTTGTGGCTGTGGTCGTCTGGCCCGCGGCGAGCGTTTGCGTCGCGTGTTTGGCTGTCGTTTGGAAAATGTTGCGGCGCGTGTCCTGGAAGGTGCTGAGCTTTGAGCCTGCGTCATTCACGATCAAAGCAGTTTGCCAGTAGTGATCGGTGAAGCCTGTCCAGCCGCTGGTAGCGAGCGCTTGTTCTTTGATCTCGGAGCTTGGTGCGATGTCGTCGTAGTCTGTTTCGAGGAGTTCGCCGTCGGCCGAGCTGATCGCGCCTTCGTGCAGGACGAAGAAGTTTTTCAGATCAGACGGCTCGCCGTGGCGCGCGATCGTGCCGTAGGGCGCGAGCGTGACGGTGCCTGCGCCTGTGTTTTCAACAGTTTGCGTGATGGTGAACATCGAGGCGTCATCAAGGCTGACTTCGCGGCGGAAAGTGAGGCCGGCGCCGTTGTCCCACGCGAGTGTAACAGGGCTGTTTTGCGTTAGCGTCTCGCCGCTTTCAACCGACCAGATCGTGTTGGGGCCAGGGACGGTGTCAAGCGTTAGGCCTGTGCCGGGGGCCCAGCCAAAGAGCGCGTAGTAGGATTCGTCCTGGCTTGTGGGCTTGAGAAGCTGGACAATGTCGCTGTCGGCATCAAGGCTCTGACGGTAGTTTCTCAGGGACAGCTCGTCGATGCGGCCTCCGGCCAGCGAGAGAGAGCCTGACAGCGAGTCAGTCTCGATGGCAATGCGGGGGGCTTTTGTGGAGGGATCAGTGGCGGTGGGCGCTGCGACGACAGTTTCCGCGTCGGCCGTTGCTGTCGGCACCGCGACATCGGATGTCTGGCTGGTGCTGACGCCTTCAGCGGCGAGCTGCTCTGGTGTTGGCTCTGGCGGCGGGAAGAGAACGCTCCAAGCCAGAATGACAACCATGCTGAGCGCGACTGCGAGAATGAGGTTCTTGTTCTGATCTTCCATTGCGAGCCCTGTAACCTTTGCTTTTGCAAGTGCAGCAGGTTCAACAGAGTGCAGGCCCGAACGTCAAGGGGTTATTGGGAAACAAGACAAAAGGCAGCGCATTTATCGGGTTTTTCTGCCCAATTGCGCCATGCTTTGCGCGTAGATCGCGGCCTGTGCTGCATTTAGCCGGATTTGCCACTGATTTTGGGAAGTGCTGTGAGAGAAGCATTGTGAGACTGCATCCAGGTGATGGTCTCTTCAAAAGGCATCGGGCGGGCGAGGCCATAGCCCTGCACATGGGCGCAGCCTAGTTGGCCGAGCATCGCGTGCTCACCTGCGGTTTCGACGCCTTCTGCGAGGGTTTCCAGCCCAAGCCGCTCGGCCATTGTCTGGATTGCAGAGACCATGCGTTGTTGTTCTTGGTCCTTGTCAACGCGAGTGACAAAGGAGCGGTCGATCTTGATGCGTTCGATAGCGAAGCGGCGGATCGCGGTGATCGAGGCATGGCCTGTGCCAAAGTCGTCAAGGTCGATCCGGCAGCCCATTTCGGAGAGTTTGGCGAGGTTGCGCGCAGCGGCGTCTTCCGGAGAGCCAGCGACGATTGTTTCAAGCACTTCTATGGTGAGGCGGTTTGGTGCGAGGTCAAACCGGTCAAGATCCCAGCGAATTTTCTCGGAAAGTTTGGGGTTTCGCAATTCTTCGGCAGTGAAGTTGACGGCGACACAGGGCACGTCGATTCCGGCTTTGTCCCAAGCTTTGAGCGCCGTAAGCGCATTATAGAGGATCACTTCGCCCAGCCGTTCCATCTGGCCGGATTCTTCCAGCGCGGGCAGAAAGTCAGCTGGAGAGACCGTCCCGCGCACAGGGTGATGCCAGCGGGCGAGGGCCTCAAAACCGGTGATCCGGCCAGTATCTGTCGAGATTTGCGGCTGAAACCAGGGCGAGATTTCGCCATTGTCGAGGGCCGAGTAGGCTTCGTTGACGAGGGCTGCGCGGCGCACGGTTGTTTCGGCCATTTCGCGGCAGAACGATCGGATGGCAGAGGGGGCATTTCTGGAGGCTTCGTTCAGAGCTGTTTCGGAGGCTTTGAAGAAGGCTGCTGCTGTTTTGGAAGGGCTGCGCGCACTGAGGCAAACCCCGACGGCGCAACTTACAAAAAGTGTGTTTGCATCGACAGAAACGGGCTCTTCCGCGGCAGACTGAAGGCGTGCCGCCAGTTGAATCGCGCTTTCAAGTTCGAAATGCGGAACAGGATTGAGCAGAATGGCGTAGCGCGCACCGCCAAGCCAGAACACCTGATCATGCTCGCGCAGGGTGGCTTTGAAACGCTGACCAAGGCGTTCCAGCATCGCGTTGGTGGCGTTTTGACCGTAGCGGTTCGAGAGCGCTTCAAACTCTTCCAGTTGGACCAAAAACAAGGCTGATTTGCGTTGACGCTCTTCGCAGCGTTCCAGAATGCGCTGCATCTCGGGGTCAAGCAGGGCTTGCATGGGCAGGCCTGTGACAGGGTCAAGCCCGCGGGCGAGGTGCAGGCCCGCGTCTTTGAGCGCGCCGGAGGCCAAAAACAACAGCGGCAGGCCGAGCGCGACTATGACCAAGGCCAACTCGCCCGCGACCCAAAAAGCGCCAAGAGCAAGGGCTGGCACGAAGGCCAACATGTGAGGCCCGATCAACCAGCTGCCAAGTTGTTGGCTGAATTTGAATGCAGACTTTGCCTGTAGCTTGGCCATGTGTAGCGCCCCTGAAATTGCCGTTACGGGAGGCTAGCGCGTGAGTCTCTACAGGTGATTAACGCAGACGCGGCGGAGCATCACTTTCTGCGTCAATTTCGTTGGTTGATAGCGTAAGATTTTGAAAATCAAAGATATTTGGATCAAGCAAATGGCTCGGGCGCGTGTTCATCAGAGCTTTGAACATAACTTGTCGCCGCCCGGGGCTGTTCTTTTCCCAACCATCAAGAATCCCTTTGACTTGCTGGCGTTGCAGCCCGTCCTGACTGCCGCAGAGATCACAAGGGATGATCGGATAGTTCATCGCGCGGGAGAATTTTTCGCAGTCTTCCTCGGCGACATGCGCCAGCGGGCGATAGAGGAACAAGTCGCCCTCTTCGTTGACAAGTTTGGGTGGCATCGTTGCCAAACGCCCGCCGTGAAACAGGTTCATGAAGAATGTTTCAAGGATATCGTCGCGGTGGTGGCCAAGCACGACGGCGGTGCAGCCTTCCTCGCGCGCAATGCGGTACAGGTTGCCACGGCGCAGCCGCGAGCAGAGCGCGCAAAAGGTGCGCCCCTCGGGAACTTTGTCCATCACGATGGAGTAGGTGTCCTGATACTCGATCCGGTGCGGCACCTGCATGTCTTCCAGAAACTTCGGCAGTACCGTCGCGGGAAAACCCGGCTGGCCCTGATCAAGGTTGCAGGCGACAAGTTCGACAGGCAAAAGCCCACGCCATTGCAGCTCGTGCAAGACGGCAAGCAGCGTGTAGCTGTCTTTGCCGCCCGACAGGCACACAAGCCACTTCGCGCCCTCTTCGACCATGCCGTATTGCTCGATCGCTTCGCGGGTATTTTGCACAATACGCTTGCGGAGCTTCTTGAACTCGGTGGTTTTGGGCGCGCCGTAAAACAGCGGGTGAATGTCGTCGGGTTTGTCTAGCATGGCGTGCATATCGCACGGCTGAACGCCCCTGAGAAGGGCTGATTTTGCCCAATCACAGGTAAGATATACCTGACTATGCGCAATTGGCGGCATCTGGCAGGCTGGAGGCAGCCAAGAAGGAGGGCTGCCAATGGACTATGTTTTCACAGTACGCCGCCGCAGCGGGGATGGTTTTGAGCCGGAACCCGGCGCTTCACACTTCCTCAAAGTGCCGGACAACGCGGGCAAACCGGCCCCCAGCCACAAGATTACCAAGACCTCTTGGGTGAACGAGGTGATCAACGAGGCGCGCCATGGCCCGCAAGATGACGGACCAGTGGGTGATATTCTGATTTACATTCATGGGTTCAACACGCCGATGGAGGTGATGCTAGAGCGGCAGCGAAAGATACGCACCGAGCTTGATGCGCTCGGCTTTGAAGGCATTGTTATCAGCTTTGACTGGCCGAGTGACGACAAGGCGCTGAACTATCTGGAGGACCGCGTGGACGCCAAACAAACCGCGTTTCGTCTTGTGACGGAAGGCATCCAGAGTTTTGCAGCCCTGCAGCGGCCAGATTGCCACATCAACCTGCATGTTCTGGCGCATTCGATGGGCGCTTACGTGTTGCGCGAGGCGTTCGACGACGCCGACGACAGGCCCGGCGTAGCGGCGCATAGCTGGTCGGTGAGCCAGCTGATGGTAATGTCTGGGGATGTCTCCTCAAGCGGGATGGCAGCGGCGAGCAGCAAGTCGTCGTCGTTGTTCCGGCATTGTGTGCGGCTGACAAACTACTTCAACCCTTATGACGAGGCGCTTTCCCTTAGCAATATCAAGCGTGTGGGCGTGTCGCCGAGGGCCGGGCGCGTGGGCATGCCCGGTGATGCGCCGAGCAAGGCTGTTGATGTGAACTGCGGCAATTACTACCGCGCTAAAGCGGGCAGTTTTGCGGGGCTGCCGAACGCCTCGCATGTCTGGTATTTCTATGACAGCCGTTTTTTTGAAGATGTTTATCACACCATTCGAGGCGAGATGGATCGCGACGCTATCCCTGGTCGCGCGCGTGGAGACAGGGGCAATCTTGTGCTGCTCGCAGACACCCGGGAGCCGGGGCCTATGGGCTAAGCAGCTCGGGTTAAACGCGGCCCATGTCTTTAAGGTTTGCATGCAGCGTGCCTGCGCGCGCGTCGCCTGCTTCCAGCGCGTAGATGAAGGCGTGGGTGAGGTAGAAGGCGCGAGCCACCTCTTCAGGGGCTTGCTCGCCTGCCTCGGTATAGAGCGTGATTAGCGCGGCTGTGTCGTCTTCGGCGTGAGCCGCAAGCAGCCGCGCGTCAAGCGCACTCACTCCGCCGCGATCTTCTGGCGGTGCGAGGTGACTTGGTTTGCGACCCAGTCGTGAAAGACATGTGTCGGCCCGTCCATCGCTGGCGAGAAACGCCCGCCGTCAAAGCCGCGCCCGTGCCGGCCCTTTTGCATGCCTTCGACCACAAAGATGTCTTCGATGAACACGGTTTTCCACTGTGTGGCGTTCTTGGCGCGCAGGGCTTCGTCAACCTTGGGTTCTGCATAAAACAGGTGCACGTGCTCGACTGTTTTGTCGACAGACTTCGGCTCAAGGATGATCGCAAAGGCGTGGTCGCGTTGCACGCCCAAGAGCACGTTCGGGAAGACGGTAATGTATTCTCCGCCTGTGTCCCACTTGTCCGAAAGGTCGGGGAAGTCTGGGAATGTCTCGCCTTCCTGGCCGGTCAGCTGGCGGTAAACCAGCGTGCCTTGGCCCGAGTAGCGGCCATATTCCTCGATGTTGTAGTGGTCCTCGAGGCGCGAATAGCTGTTGAGGCCGGGGTGCACCCACGGCAGGTGATAGCTCTCGCAGTAGTTTTCGACGGCGAGCTTCCAGTTGGTGTTGACGTCAAGTTCAAAGCGGCTGTCTTCGCCGCCGTGGTAGAGCGGCACATCAAATTCGCTCCAGCGTTCCAGCAGCTCCGCGTGGACAACCTCGAACGGCTCGGCGGTGCCGGAGGCGTTGACGTAGACAACCCCGAGCCAGATGTAGCTTGGCACTTCATAGAGGCCCAACTCGCTTTTGGGCATGTCCTTGTGGGTGTTCATGCCCGGGCCGCCCACGTGAGGCGTCGCGACAAGCTCGCCTTTGGTGGAATAGCACCAAGAGTGGTAGGGGCAGCGGATTGCGCCTTCGATCTTCTTGGCCTCGCTGACAAGGATCATGCCACGGTGACGGCAGGTATTTTGAAAGACGCGCACCTGGCCATCTTTGTCGCGGATCAGGAGGAGTGGCATGCCGAGGAACTCAAGCGGCTTTGCGTCGCCGTTTTCGGGCACATCAGCTGTCACGGCGACGCCCGACCAGTTGTTGTAAAGCACTGCGTCACGCTCTTCCTGAAACACGCGTGCGTCGACGTAATGTTCGTTTGGCAAGCCGTTGGCTGTAGCGACAGGGCGCATGACGCCGGACAGATCAGTGCTCATGATTAGACCTCCATTGAGTGACTGAAAGGTTAGGGCAGAATCAGCGCTTCACTTTTCTCACTGCGACAGGACTTTTCTCAAGGCGACGCTTTTGGCGGAAAGATTCATCCTTTTAGGAAGCCCGGCCGTAAGCGAGATATGAAACCATTCATTCTTGCCGCTTCACTTTTCCTGCTTGCCGCCTGCTCAGGGGCCCCGTCGTTTGAGCGGCCACCGCTGTCTGACCGCGAGCTGGACTTGGAACAGTTCTTTGACGGCGAACTTGTGGCCTATGGCCAGTTTCAGGACCGTTTTGGCAACATCCGCCAACGCTTTAACGTCAAGATCAAGGGGGGGTGGGACGGCCGCATTCTGACGCTGACCGAAGATTTCACCTATGCGAGCGGCGCCACGGAACAGCGTGTCTGGCGGTTGTTAAAGATGGGCGAAGGCAGTTGGCGGGGTTCGGCGAACGGCGTGATCGGAGAGGCGAAGGGGCGGGAAGACGGTGACCGGTTTAACTGGGCCTACACGATCGATCTGCCGCAACCTGACAAGGGCGGGACTATACGGGTGAGTTTTGATGACTGGATGTGGTTGATGGGAGATAAGCGCTTGCTCAATATCGCGTACGTCAAACGCTTAGGCATTAGGCTTGGGACAGTTACAATCAACTTTGAAAAACTCTAGGGTTGCTCTGGATATTAGCGCGGACACCAAGTTTGGTATGGTCTCCCGCCCACGTCAATTGCATCAAAGATACAATCTCCGCAGTTGGGCCTAGCCGGGTGGCGCTGTGTCAGCAGCGCTGACACAGCGCCACCCGGCGGAGCGACTTGGCGAAGCCAAGGCGCAATCCCTGACAGGGAGAATTATTTTTCCTGTCGGGCCTTTCTCAGTCCGGAACGTCGTCCACGCCGCTGCCGCCCCAAGGGTGGCAACGCGCGATGCGGCGCAGGGTAAGGTAGGTGCCTTTGATGCCGCCGTGTTTGCGGTAGGCTTCAAGCGAGTAGGCCGAGCATGTCGGATCAAACCGGCACGAATGGCCGACCCAAGGGCTGAACACCAGTCGGTAGCCGCGCACCGGCAGAGACAGGATATAGGCGAGGGGTGTCATCTTTGGAGTCATATCTCGTGCACCTTTTTCAGGGCATAGATAAGGTCGCCTTTCAGATCTTCAAAGTCGCGGTTTGCCGTTGTTTCATGCCGGCCGATCAAGACGTAGTCCCAACCCGCGCGGCCATGGGATGGCAGCACGGCCCGCGCCACTTCCCGCAGGCGGCGTTTTGCGCGGTTGCGGGCCACGGCGTTGCCGACTTTCTTTGAGCAGGTGAAGCCAACCCGCAGCCCCTCATCATCCCCATCCCCGCGCGCGCGGCCCTGAAGCATTAGCCCCTTGGTGCCGCGATGCTGCGCCCGTGCTGCTGCCAAAAACTCGGCGCGCTTTTTGAGGATGGTGAGCTTGGCTGTCATAAACCCGTCTTCGCGCTATTGTGAGCGCAGAACAAGCGAAAACCGCCCGAGCCATGGCCGGGGCGGCTTGCGAAACGTTTAAGCTTTGGCCGCGCCGAAAGCGCAGCCGCAAACTTATGCGCTAAGTGACTTGCGACCGTGTGCGCGACGCGCGTTCAGGATCTTGCGGCCAGCTTTGGTGGCCATACGCGCGCGAAAGCCGTGGCGCCGCTTGCGAACGAGGTTACTTGGTTGGTAGGTGCGTTTCATCGCTCCGTCTCCGATATAGTGAGGTAGGCGTGCGCGACTCGCACGGATGCCTCGTGAATGCTTGAAGCCCGTTCTTTAGGGGAAGGCGCAATGGCTGTCAAACCTCAAGGCGCGGATTTCTGCAACAAATTGAGCCATGTGCTTGCGGCAAATGTTACAGTTCTGTCAAATCAGCCTTTTGGGTTCACAAAAACGCGCGCCGCAGATCAAGCGCCTGTGATCGGGGTTGGGTTTTTGGCGCTATCTGCGCATTTTGGCTGCAACACCACGCAACCAGACGCAATTCGCCGGATTAGGACGATGACAGACATGAGCAACGAAACAAGCCAAGACAAATCATCGCTGGCAAGGCTGCTGCCGCTGCTGTTGATAGGTTTGGCCGCCGTGATGGGCGCGATTTACCTGAAAGACTACCTGAGCTTTGACGCGCTGCGCGACAACCGCGAGGCGCTGATCGCGTTTCGCGATGCCAACTACCTCGCCACTGTGTTGGTTTTTATGGCGGCATATGTTGTGATCGTTGCATTCTCGCTGCCCGGAGCCACGATAGCCACTTTAACGGGCGGTTTTCTCTTCGCGACTTTCCCGGGGTCGCTTTTCAACATCACAGCCGCCACCATCGGGGCGACGCTTATTTTCCTTGCGGCGCGCTGGGGCCTTGGCGAGCGGCTTGGCGCCAAGCTTGAAGCCTCTGACGGCAAGATCAAGGCCATCAAGGAAGGCATCAACGACAACCAATGGTCGATGCTGTTTCTCATTCGCCTTGTGCCGGCTGTGCCGTTCTTTGTAGCCAACTTGCTGCCGGCGTTCCTTGAAGTGCCGCTGCGCCGTTTTGTGATCAGCACTTTTGTGGGCATCATCCCCGGTGGGGTTGTTTACACCTCTGTCGGCGCGGGGCTCGGCGAAGTGTTCGAGCGTGGTGAAACGCCCAACCTTGGCATCATATTCGAGCCGCAGATACTGCTGCCGATCCTCGGCCTCTGCGCGCTGGCCGCATTGCCGATTGCCCTCAAAGCCCTGCGCGGCGGAAAGAGTCTCTGATGGAAAAGATCGAAACAGACCTGCTGATTATTGGCGGCGGCTCTGGCGGCTTGTCGCTGGCTGCGGGGGCCTCGCAGATGGGCGCGGACGTGACTTTGCTGGAAGGTCACCTGATGGGCGGCGACTGCCTTAACTATGGCTGCGTGCCGTCCAAGGCATTGCTGTCTGAGGCCAAGGTGGCGCATGCCAAGGGGAAAGCCCCGAAAGCGGCTTACCCAGCCGCAAAAGACCACGTGCGCGCTGTCATCGACACTATCGCACCGCACGACAGCGTTGAGCGTTTTAAAGGCCTCGGCGTGCGGGTGATCAAGGCCTACGGCTCGTTCAAGGACGCCAACACCGTTGTCGCGGGCGAGCACGAGATCACCGCGCGGCGCATAGTGATCGCGACAGGCTCTTCGCCCTTTGTGCCGCCTATCCCCGGCCTTGAGGGCGTGCCTTACGAAACAAACGAGACGATCTTTGAGCTGCGCGAGCGGCCTGACCACCTGCTGATCATCGGCGGCGGCCCGATCGGCATGGAAATGGCGCAGGCGCATCGGCGTTTGGGCTCTGAGGTGACGGTTATTGAGGGCATGAAGGCGCTCGGCAAGGACGATCCTGAGACAGCTGCGGTTTTGCTGGAAAGCCTACGCGGCGAGGGTGTTGCCATTGAGGAAGACGCCTTGGCTGCGGAGATACGCGGCACGGTGGGGGCTATCGAGGTTGAGGCCAAAGATGGCCGCATCTTCAAAGGCACGCATCTGCTGATAGCCGTGGGGCGCCGCGCCAACATCGACAAACTCAACCTTGACGCTGCGGGCATTGAAACCACGCGCTTGGGCATCAGAGTTAATGCCTCGCTGAAGACGACCAACAGCAAGGTTTACGCGATTGGCGATGTCGCAGGCGGGCTGCAATTCACCCATGTTGCGGGCTATCACGCGGGGATTATCATCCGCTCTGCCTTGCTTGGCCTGCCTGCGAAGGCAAGCCACAGCCACATCCCCTGGGCGACATACACCGCGCCGGAGCTGAGCCAGGTTGGCCTCACGGAGGCGCAGGCGCGCGAGCAGCATGGCGACAAGCTGGAAGTGGTGCGCTTTGACTATTCTGGCAATGACCGCGCGATTGCCGAAGGGCAAACCACGGGGTTCATCAAGGTGATGATCGTCAAGGGCAGGCCTGTGGGCGCGTCGATTGTCGGCTATCAGGCGGGCGAGCTTATCAACACATGGGCGCTGGCGCTGGCCAACAACATGAAGATGAGCCAGATCGCCGCTATGGTGGCGCCTTACCCGACGATTGGCGAAATCAACAAGCGCGTTGCGGGAGCCTATTTCTCTCCGCGTCTGTTTGAGAGTAAGATGGTCAAACGCGTCGTGGGCGCGGTGCAGCGCTGGCTGCCATAAGGGGTAACGCGGGCGATGCTCAACACACTTTCAGGCCGCTTTCTGATCTTGACCATCATCTTCGTGATGCTGGCCGAGGTGTTGATCTTTGTGCCCTCGATCGCGCGGTTTCGCGAAGACTATTTGTTGAGCCGTCTTGAACGCGGGCAGATCGCCTCACTGGCGCTTTTGGCCGATGACATGATCGATGCCGACCTTGAGGAAGAGCTGCTCAGGAACGCAGAGGTTTTCAACGTCGTTCTCCGGCGCAACGAGGCGCGCCAGCTTATTCTGGCCTCGCCCATGCCAAAGCCGATTTACGCGACCTACGACTTGCGGGATGCGTCTGCGTTCGAACTTATCCGCGACGCAGTCGCGCGTCTGTTTGACAGTGAAGACAGGGTGATCCGCGTGATCGGCAACCCCGTGCGCGAAGCCGGATTGCTGCTGGAAGTCAGCATGGAGACGGGCAAGCTACGGCACGCGATGATCGACTACGGGTTGCGCATTTTGCTGATGTCGGCGGTTATCTCGGTGTTTACGGCCTTTCTGCTGTTTGTCGCCGTGCGGATGTTGCTTGTGCACCCGATCAAACGCGTGGTGGGCGATATTCAGGCCTATGCGGCGAACCCCGAAGACGCGAACGCGATCATCAAGCCGTCATCGACTGTGGCAGAGTTGCGCGAGGCCGAGGACGCTTTGCTTTCGCTTGAAAACCAGTTGACGGCGGCGCTCAAGCAAAAGGAGCGGCTGGCGCAGCTTGGCTCGGCTGTGGCCAAGATCAGCCACGATCTGCGCAACATCCTCACCTCGGCGCAGCTGTTTACAGACCGCATCGAGATGAGCGAAGACCCTGTGGTGATGCGCATGGCCCCCAAGCTTGTCGGCTCGATCACCCGCGCTGTGAACCTTTGCGAAAACACGCTGGCCTTTGGTAAGGCCGAAGAGCCTGCGCCGCGTTTGACGCGTGTCGAGCTCAGCGAAATTGTCGGCGATGTCTTTGCCTCCGAGCGTTTGGCCAGTGCGGACGCGGAGATGCATTTTGTCGAGGACATCCCGCAGGGCTTTACGCTAATGGCGGACAACGAACAGCTTTACCGTGTCATCGCCAACCTTGTGCGCAACGCCCGTCAGGCGATTGTGGCCAGTGGCCGCGCGGGGGACGTGACTGTGCGCGCACGCGATGAAGCGGGCAAGGCTGTCATCACTGTGACAGACACGGGCCCTGGCTTGCCGCTTAAGGCGCGCGAGCATTTGTTCTCGGCGTTTCAGGGCGCGACAAGCAAGGGCGGCTCGGGGCTTGGCCTTGCGATATCGGCCGAGCTTATCCGTGGCCACGGTGGCGCTTTGACGCTTGAAAAGAGCGACGAAACAGGCACGCAGTTTAGCATTTCCCTGAAAAAGGCAGCGACATAAGGTCTTCTGCCAAGCCCGTGTTGCGGCCAAACCCGCATTTTTGGGGGTTTTGCGCAGGCTTGCCGGACCGTTTTTGCATTTGTATGAAAAACCCACTTGCAATGCCCGCCAGCACCCCCTAGATGACGACCTCACGGACCGATAGCTCAGCTGGATAGAGTACCTGACTACGAATCAGGGGGTCGGGGGTTCGAATCCTCCTCGGTCCGCCATTTCCCCCCCACTTTTAGACGTCAGGCGAATTTGACTGTTACGTCACCTAGTGACTGAAAACGAAAAACCCGACCTTTGCGCAGAATGCAGCGAAAAAGGAAACAAGCCCTTTGCGGTTGTTCGCCCGCGCGGGATCAAGGCCGTAGGCCGCCGCGCGTCGCCAGCCCCTCCCTACATATAGTTCGCGGTGCCATTGACGTTGGTTCGACCTCGGTTTTCGCGGTCGTTTTATGGTGGCTTGCCTATTGCGAGGCATCCGGCGCTGGACGCATCGTTGCGATGAGTTCGGCTACTTTGATCCCGAATTTGCGCATCTCGGACTTGTTCATGATGACGCCGCTTTCTGTGAGGTAGAGCCAGTCTGTGGCGCTCAAGGTGTAGCCGCCCGCATCTTCCGGCAGCACGATCTGGTATTCCATCTTGATGGTTGATCCCGAGACAGTGCCGCGGGCCTCGCCGACGATGTCATCAGCTATGGCGGTGAAGGTATTGCCTTCGCCGAGTGTCAAAAACCACTTCCGGCTTTGTGTTTTGCCATTTGAGTAGGTGAACTCTTCACTGAGCGTGCCGGTGTTGCCGCTCCACTCTCCGCGCATTTTGGCGACGAAGCTGTTGGTCATTTTACCGTTCGGGCCATAGATCAGCCCTTCAGAGAGGATGTCGCCTGACAGGTGTTGTTGCAATGAAAAGGCGGGCCCGGTTCCGGCGTAATCTGCGGGATTTTGCGCCCGAAAGCTCAGAAACACGTTCTTGGCGAGGGCGCCAGCGAGAGCCAGAAAAAGCAGTGCTGCAAGAAGTTTCATTGGGTGGATTCCTCGTTTGGGAGTGTGAGAACTAGGGCGAGTGCTGCGAGCTTTAGTAGGCAGGGGGCGACAGCATAGGCGAGGTTGAGCGTGGTAAGTGCGGCTGCGCTATTGGCGGCGCCGGGGTTGAAGCCGCTACGCTCGAGCAGGGGCAAAACAGCGAAGGCGGCGATGGCCAGCCCGAGTTTTCCCGCGAACGACCAGATGCCAAAAGCCGCGGAGGCCTTGAGGCCTGCGCGCGTAAGAACGACAGAGAACATCGCTGGCAGGATGACCATGTCAGCGCCAAGCGCGGCCCCTGAGGCCAGACAGACCAGAGCAAAGCCCATAGCGTTGCCGGGGGCCAGAAACGCCGCGCCGACAAAGCCGGCGATGGCCAGCGGCATAGCGATCAGCAGGGTGGGTTTTGCGCCAAGCCTCTGGCTGAGCTTTGTCCAGACCGGAACGCTCAGGCCAGCGCTCAGGAAGAAAGCAATCAGCAGGGGGCCGCCCATGCCCGTCAATTTCAGCCGGTCTTCGACGAAGAACAAAAACAGCGTCGAAGTGATGGCGACAGGCAGCGAATTGACCAGTGCCAAAGCCAAGAGCCGGAGCGCGCCAGCTTGGCCGAGCCCTGCGAGTGATAGGCTGGTGCCTTGCACAACGGGGCGTCGCCAGATGGGCAGAGTCACGATGGCCGCCAGCAGCGCGATGGCGCCGAGAAACAGGCCAAAGGCCGGGTAGCCGCCCGCGCCGAAGCCGAGGCCGAGGAAAACAGCGGGCGCGACGGCGGCGAGGATAACGCCTGCCAGCATCCCGCCCTCGCGAAAGGCTGCGACTGTCATCAGTTCGGCTTTTTCGGGGCGTTTGGCGAGCGTGGCGCTGCGGCCGTAAAGCAAGATCATGCCAAGGCTGTAGGCCGAGAACAGCAACACCAGAACGGCGACCAGCTCGGTCACGACGTGAGGCCCGCTGCGCGACCTGAAGAGCAGGGGAAAGCCCACCGCAAGGCCGCCCGCCGCCGCCATAGCGAACAGCGCCTGCGCGCGCGGCCAACGGTCAACGGCCCAGCCGATCAGCGGATCTTGAACCAGATCAATCAGCCGGATCAGCAGCAGGATTGTCGCGATCGTGCCGAGCCCGATGCCAAGCTCGACAGAGGCAAAGCGCGGCAGGTGGATGTAAAGCGGAATGCCAGCAGCAGCCAGCATCAGAGCATAGAGGCTGACGCGCGGATAGAGCATCACTCGCCTTTTAGTTGGCGGGTGAAGGCCTTGGAGCGGGTGTTGTCACCAAGAAAGATCGCCATGAAGCGGGTTTTGATCTGCGGGTGCGCGAGGGTGCATGTCTGTTGTCCGTTGAGCCAGAACGCGACCTTGTTTGGGCCTTTGGAGACGGCCAGATAGCTGTCGCCTTTTTGAACGTCGTCAAAGCAACGCGCCAGCTGACTGCGCAGAGGCAGGCCCGCACCTGTTCGGCTAAACTCGCGCATCGTGCCTTCGACAAGGTCGTTTTCGCTCAGGTTGCGCAGGTATTTCAGTTCAAGGCCGAAGTCGCTGCTCCAATCGAGCGCTTCGCCGCCCTTGGTAAATAGGCGGGCGTTATAGAGCGGCAAGCCAAGCAAGCGAAACGTCGCAGCGCCGCGCAACTCTGCCTCAGGCAGGGCTGTGCGAACGGGAGAGGCTTGCAGCAGCGTCGGGCTGGCGAGCAATGCGAGGAGGAGCGCAAACCTACGCATGGGCAAGCTCGACCTGAACGACATTCGTATGCTCGACCGCAAACGAAGCGGCGCAGATTTCTAGGTAATACTGCCAGTTGCGAAAGAAGCCTTCGCCGTAGCCTTGCTCAGTGATCTTGCGTTTTTGCGCGGCGAGGCGCTCGGCCCAGATCCGGCAGGTTTTGGCGTAATCCTGCCCGAAAGCGAAGTTGTCGCGCACTTGCAGGCCTGCTTTCTGCGCCTGCTCTGCGATCACCTGATCAGACAGGAGCATACCACCGGGAAAGACGTATTGGCGGATGTAGTCAGACGAGGTTTGATAGGTTTCAAAGTAGTCGTCTTTGACGGTGATGGCCTGTAACAACACGCGCCCGCCGTCGGCGAGGCTGTTCTTGAGCGTGCCAAAATAGCTTGGCCAATAGCGCGCGCCAACGGCTTCTATCATCTCGATGGAGACGATGTTGTCATACTTGCCTTCGATGTCGCGATAGTCGCGCAGCTGGATGTCGGCGCGCCCGTCAAGGCGGCATTCCGCATAGCTGTGCTGGTTGCGGGAAATGGTTACGCCTGTCACGTTGCGACCTGCGTCATGAGCGGCCTCGGCAAACCCGCCCCAGCCACATCCGATCTCGAGGGTGCGTTCGCTACTGTTCAGGCGTGACAGGGCGCGGGCGTTCTTTCGGCTCTGCGCGCGCGACAGGTCGTCTTCATTCGGGTCAAACAGGCCTGAGGAATATGTCATGCCCTCGTCAAGCCAGAGCGCGTAGAACTCGTTGCCGACGTCGTAGTGCGAGCGGATGTTCTTGCGCGAGCCGCGGCGCGAGTTGGCGCGCAGCACAGTGTCAACCAGCCGGAACTTGGCCTTGTTGAACATGCTGGCTTGGTCATAACTGCCAAGGTGGTCGCGGTTGCGCATCGCCATGGCCATCAGGCCTTCAACCGAGGGCGTATCCCAGAGGCCTTGCACATAGGTCTCGCCCAAGCCGACTTGCCCATGCGCGGCCATAGCCGAAACGGCTGACCAATCCTTGATCACCATCTCGGCTTCAGGCCCTGATGTGCCAAAGTTGTAGCGCTCGCCTTCGGGCGTGCGCAGGGTCAGCTGGCCGTCACGCAGACGCTCGCATGTCGACAGGAATTGGGTTTTCAAAGCCTTGTTGGTCAAGCGCATGTTCTGCTCCTTTGATGTCTGATTTCGTGGATAGAGCGCGCACGATGCGCATGGCACTGGCGATGCCGTCTTCGTGAAAGCCGTGGCGGTTCCAGGCGCCTGCAAACCATGTATGGTTGGTGCCCTGCATCTGGCGAATATCTTTTTGCGCCTGCAAAGCTGCCTTGTCGAACACCGGATGCGCGTATTCGACCGTGTCGTAGACGGCCTCCTGCGGGATAGTTTTTGTCGGGTTCAGTGTCACAAACAGCGGGTCACTTTCGGGAATGTTTTGAAGCCTGTTCATCCAGTAGGTCACGCCGATGTCGCCGTCTTGCGAGCGGTAGGCCCAGCTTGTCCAGCAGTCGCGGCGCTTGGGCATCTGGCCCGCGTCGCCGTGCAGCACGGCTGTGTTGGGCTGATAGCGAATGCTTCCAAGGGCGGCCTTTTCGCGCGCGCTGGCGTCCTTGCCGAGAATGGCCAGTGCTTGGTCAGAGTGGCAGGCGAGGATGATCTCGTCATAGCTCTCGGTAGTGCCGCCCGCCGTGACGCTTACGCCGTTGCTTGAGCGGGTGACAGCGCTGACGGGCATGCTTGTGCGCAGCGAGCAGCCGCGCGCCAGAAGGGCCGCTTCAAGGCGTTTCACATATTCGATGCTGCCGCCTTCGACTGTCCACCACTGGTGCTGCCCAGCTCCGGCCAGCAAGGCGTGATTGCGGAAAAACTGCACGAGGGACTTTGCGGGAAACTGGTCAACCGCGCTCACGGGGGTTGACCAAATCGCGCCGCACATTGGCATCAGGTAGTTGTCGCGAAACCATGTGCCAAGGCCAAGCTCGTCAACCAGCTCGCCAATTGTTTTGTCATCATCCTTGGCGGCGTTTTCGGCGTATTTACCAAAGCGCAGGATATCGAGGATCATCTTGTAGAACTGCGGGCGCAGCAGGTTGCTTTTCTGAGCCATCACCGCCTTGAGAGAGCTGAGCCCGTATTCAAGCTCGCCATCGTTGATGCTGGCGCCGAAGCTCATTTCACTTTTGGTCACCGGCACATCAAGATCGCGGAACAGGCGGGTGAGAAAAGGGTAAGTCACGTAGTTGAATACGATGAACCCTGTATCAACCGGCTGATCGCCCTTTTTGCCGGCCATTACAGTGCGCGCATGGCCGCCAAGGCGCGGTGCGGCTTCCAGCAGCGTAACATCGTGGTAAGGCGACAGGTAATAGGCCGCCGATAGTCCGGAGATGCCGCCCCCTACGATAGCTATTTTCTTGCGGGGGCCTTGGGTTTGATCGAGCATTTCCGCCTCATCTGTTGGTCGTGGTTATGAGGGGATACGCCGCACCGCTGGCTTTAGATCACTATCTGTCTGAGAATGTGATCTGAAACTCGGGCGCGGGCGTATTGGGAGTAACATGTTAGAACATATTCAAGCCAAGACACTTCACGCGCGCCGAGGCGGCGTCAAAAATACGTTTCAGTATGGCGTGGACTATGTCCTCACCGATTTTACGGAAGCGCGCCCGTGGCTGATCTCGCGCAATCGCTTTAACCTCTGGTCGATTTGGGACAAACACCATGGCGGTGCGCGGGGCGCGGGCAGGGGTGTGGCGTGGTTTCGCGAGGTTCTTGCCGAGCGCGGCTTCGCGCCGGAGGGTGCGCAGCTTTTGCTTCTGACGCAGCCAAACTTTCTCAGCTTCAACTTCAACCCTGTGAGTTTTTGGATCGCGCTGCGCGACGGCGCGCCTTGTGCTTTCGTTGCCGAAGTGAACAGCACCTTTGGCCAGCGGCATTGCTATTTCTGTGCGCACGATGACTTCCGGCCCATCAAAAGCAGCGAGCGTTTGATGGCGACAAAGCTTATGCATGTCTCGCCCTTTCAAAAGATCGCGGGGCAGTATGCGTTCAATTTCGCTCTGACGGCCGAGGCGGTTAACATCCGGATTTCTTATGAGAACGAAGATCAGGGCGTGCTGGCAACCCTGTCGGGCAAGCGCGCCGTCGCGACGAGCCGCTCGTTGCTCTGGGCTGCGTTTCGGCGCCCGCTCGGGGCGGCGCGTGTGGTTGCGCTGATCCATTGGCAGGCCTTGGTTCTTTATGTGAAGCGCGCACCGTTTCTGAAGAAACAACCCGCGCCAACGTCCTTGATGAGTGATGGGCAAAGCCCCGCGGAGGCGAACAAATGAGCGAATTGGCAGGAAAGTTTTCTGGCAAGATCTACTGGATTGTCGGAGCCAGCGAAGGGCTCGGTCGTAGCTTGGCCAAGCAGCTGAGTGCCGAGGGCGCACAGCTGATCGTGTCGGCCCGCAGCGCTGAGAGGCTGGAAAGCCTGAGCGACGAATTGCCCAATACGCGCGCTGTGCCGCTTGATGTGACAGATACCGAAATGGTGCGCCAAGCAGCGGCCGAAATCGGGCCTGTTGACGGCCTGATCTACAACGCAGGTGCTTATGATCCGATGCGCGCAACCGAGTGGAACAGCGACAGCGCGCTGATGATGTGTGACGTCAACTTCACAGGGGCGATGCGCGTGTTGGGGGCGGTTGTGCCCGAAATGGTCGCCGCGCGGCAGGGGGATATCACATTGGTCGGCTCGCTTGCGGGCTATCGCGGCTTGCCCGCTGCTATCGGGTATGGCGCCAGCAAGGCTGCGTTGATGAGCCTCGCCGAAACGATGCGCCTTGATCTGAAAGGCACGGGCGTTTTGGTACGTATCGTCAATCCGGGGTTTATCAAAACGCGGTTGACGCAGAAGAACACGTTCAAAATGCCGATGCTGATGACGCCCGAAGTGGCGGCGGAGCGGGTTGTCAAAGCCATGCGCAAACGCCGCTTTCGCACTGATTTTCCCGCACCGTTCTCGTGGGTTATAAGGGCGTTTAACGCCTTGCCCGACTGGCTTGTTTACCGCGGCAAGTAGCCTCTGCTGTCTTGTCGAGCGCGCCGCTTAGATGCGGAACAGGGGCTGTAGCAGCCGCGGAACAAGCGAGCGAAACCGCAAGCTCGCATCGGTTGCGGCAAGGCATATACAGGCCTCGCCTTCATCGGCTGTGGGGGTATGCTCAAGCGTTTCATCGGCGATCTCAACATCGCCAACGCCAAAGTGGCCTGTCTCGTCGCTGAAGCTGCCTTGGAGCACCAAAGTCATCTCAAGGCCGTTGTGGCTGTGATCGGGCACGGCCTGTCCGGGCGGGATGTGCAGCAAGCGCACCGATCCGGTTTCATCGGCTGTCAGGATATCCTGACGCACGCCCATTCCGAGCTTTTTCCAGCGCGGCGCACGGCCTTTCATCGCTTCCATCACCGGGCCGGGCAAGACGCCTGAGCGCTCGTAAACCGGCGCAGGGGTAAAGGGTGCGTCGAGCTGTGAAAGGATATCGTCTTTGAGGCTTGAGGACAGCGCAACAGTGCGCGTGTCTTCCAGCACGATGCCGCCGACATTCTGGTGGGCTTCCAAAGCTGCGCGACACTGCGTGCAGAGCGACACATGGCTGGCCACGACAACAGCGAAAGCATGCGGAAGGGTTCCCGCAGCATAGGCGGCCATCATGGGGTCGGGGATGTGATGGTTGATCGCGGTCATGGTGTGAGGTCTTTCAATTCGTGTCTTAACCGCTCCAGCCCAAGCCGGATGCGGGATTTGATCGTTCCGAGCGGTAGACCCGTTTGCGTGGCGATTTCCTGATGCGTCAAGTCACCCATATAGGCTTTTTCGAGCACTTCGCGTTGCTCGGGTTTGAGCTTGGAGAGCGCTTGCTTGAGCTGCCCTGACTCCTGCTCGATGGCCAGTATCTGGCTTGCGTCAGGTTCTGAGCCAGGTTCTTCCTTTAGCTCTTCGGGCATCGGGCGGTATTCTTTGCGCGCAATGTCGATTTGGCGGTTGCGGGCGATCTGGTAGATCCACGCCGAAACTTGCGCACGGTGAGGATCAAACTGGGCTGCCTTGCGCCATATCGTCAGCATCACATCCTGCACGACCTCTTCTGCGAGGTGGGCGGAGGCACCGGAGCGCATGATAAACCCCTTCAGGCGGGGCGCGAAGAAATCAAACAGGGCGGCAAATGCCTCGCGGTCGCGGTTGTCGCGCACAGCGAGCATCCAAACGGTTTGTTGCGAAACGTCAGTTTTGCGATGCGACAAGTTTTCTCTTTCCTCGCGGGAGGCTGGCGGCACCGGTGAAAGCGGGCGCGGTTTATCAAGGGTTGCTGTCAACATAGCCCTACTACGGGGGCGCAGGGAAGTTGGATCTTTTTAGTTTCCAAAAAAACATGCAAGAGGTTTTCGGGCGGGCTGTCGCGGCCCTCTTGTGTAGATTTCGTGGACGCGTTCGGGCGACGGCTTTCTCGATGGCGCTGATCAGTTCGGCGCTTTGCCCGAAGAGTTTGTATGCCTCGTCTCCTGATGTCGCCTTGAACACCTGAAAGTCTTAACGGGACAAGGCGCTGTGGATCGTTTCGAGCACTTTGAGGTTGTCTTCAACCAACAGGATACGGGCGCGGGTTTGCGTGTTGGGCGGCCTGCCGCTCTCGGGCATCGCGTCATGCGCACCGAGGATCAGATTGAGCAGGGCGCTTTCTGCTTAACTGGCATCAACTTCTGTGGGCCAGAACCCCTCCAGAAGCGAGGTTTCCACTTTGATCGAGGGGGCAAAATCCGCCCGATCCAGATGTTCAGGTTGCGCTGATGGCATTGTCAATATGCTGTTGTTGGTCTTCGCGGTGGCGTCTTGGCAGATCACATCAAACACGTTTTCTTCGACTTCAGGAAGCAGCCTTTCCGTGAACATCTTACCAAGATAGCTGACCTCACCATTGAGCAGAGCATAGCGAAATTCGCAAAGGTTTTCCTGTCTATCGAGCAAGCGTTCTTTAAATTTGAACGCCGCTTTGCGATCGTCTTCATGGATGAGGGAGCCGATCATTAGAGTGTCTACTTCAAGCAGTCTGAAGTCGGCGAGAACTGCGCCGTGCATTTCACAGTCGAGGATGTGGTTTCTGTTGTAACCTACAACAGCATGGCCCAGATGGGCAGACCTTTGATGGTGACACCGGCACCGCTGAGATTATCCGGCATTGAACGCGCTTCTGGACGCTTCCGAAACGCCTCGGGCGCGCGTGCTTGATGCGCTGTTGGAGCAGCTGCGCCTCAGGGCGTGGCAGCCCGCGTTTCACCCCAATGCAATGCAGTTTACCATGCTTATGGAGGATCGCGTGCTTGGCGTTTGGCGCCAAAGCCTTGACGTCACCAATCGGTCTTTGCGCTGCACAATGTCAGCAACCCGCCTGTTGAAGTGCCTTTGACCTTGATGAACCTTGTAGAAGACGAAAGCTGGTTTGACCTGCTAGGCGCAGAGCCCATCGACTCCAACGCCGAGGCCATTGCGCTTGCTCCCTATCAATGCCGCTGGATTAGCACCCGCAGCTAGGGCCAAAGATTATTCCTCGTCATCCGCTTTCGCGGCGGCGTTCACATCCGGTATGAACGAAGGATCAGCCGAGTGGTCATGGTTCCATGTCGGGATGAAGGGCGTTTCATGCGGGTTGCCCAGAAATATCTGCCCCGTGCACACGATGTTGTTGGCAAACAGCTCGATGCTGCGTTCCTCGTGTAGTTCAAGTCGCTCAAGTAGGGTGAGTATCACCTCGTTCCAGCCTGATGGGCCTTTCACATCTGTGCGCAGAATGTGGCCTTTTCTTTCGCGCTCGGGCGGCAATGTCAGGCGGGCAAAACGAGGTGTGATTATGCAAAGCCTTCGAGGCGCGCTTAAAAAACAGGCAACCCCCGGTCAGTTGTCGGCGCAGCTTTCAAGGCCTGTGCTGTCAAAGCAATCGCCGATCACCCCGCCGCAACAGTCGGCGATCAGGAACTGAACCAGAGTATTCACCTGCGCGAGGTTGGCCGCATAGTGAATTTCGCGCTGATGGCGCGTGGCTGTCAGAACCCCCGCGCGCTTGAGGATCGAAAGATGGCCGGAAAGCGTTGAGGGCTTGGTGCCAAGTTGGCGCGAAATTTCCAACGCGGGCAACCCCTTCGGGCCAACCTTGACGAGCAAGCGAAAGGCTTCAAGACGGGTTGGCTGGGCGAGGGCCGCAAAGGCTTCGATGGCGTTGTCCTGTTTCATAATTCGTTATTGCCCGAAATATCGAAACTTGACAAGGGGCGATGACTGACTTAGCCCGATATTACTTCGGTGTTCGCCGAATTGAGGGGCCGAATTTACAGACGGAACTAGGAGCAGGAAACATCAGCATGGCCGGATCTGTGATCACCTCGGAAGTGGACTTTGACGCAAGCGGAAAGCACGCGGGCCTGTTTGAGCCTCTGAAAGCGCTGGGGGAGGCGGTGTCAGAGGGCGAGCTTGTCGGGTTTATTCACCACCCCGACACGCCGGATGCCACGCCTGACCAGATCATCTCTCTCTATGAGGGGATGGTGCTGTGCAAACGCGCTATGGCGCAGGTTGTGCGCGGCGATGCTGTGTTTCAGATAGCCAAAGACGCGTCGTCGCGCGCTTTGCAACCTGATCAGCGGGGAGGCCTGAACCATGGGTGAGACACTTGACTTTGACGAGCTAATCAACCGCCGCGACGTGCCCGCGCTCAAGGCGCACCAGGTGGTGCTTGGCGCGGACGGACTTGGGCTGTTCGCGGCGGGCGTTGCGGATATGGATTTTCGCGTGGCCCCAGCGATTGTGCGCGCTATTGAACAGCGCGCGGCGCATGGTGTTTTCGGCTATGAAACACTGCCAGACGGGTTGATGCCCGCGCTCACCAACTGGTTTGAAACACGGCACAGCTGGCATGTGGACGTTGCGCATATTTTGCGCGCGCCCAATGTGCTCAACAGCTTGGCAATGGCGGCGAACCTGTTCACCGAGGCGGGCGATCGCATCCTCATCCAGCCGCCTGTGTTCTTTGATTTTGCAGACGTCATTGTCGAGAACGGCCGCGAGGTTCTGGAAAACCCGCTGCTGCTGACGGACGGGCGCTATGAGATGGACTTCGCAGGGCTAGCCAAGCTTGCCGCTGATCCGCACAGCAAAATGCTGTTTCTGTGCAATCCGCACAATCCTGTGGGCCGTGTCTGGAGCCGTGACGAACTTGCACGGTTGGGGGAGATTTGCCGCCAGCATGATGTCTTGGTCGTGTCTGACGAAATCCATGCCGACATCACCTTCGGGGGGCGGGCCTACACACCGTTTGCCAGCGTCTCTGAAGCCGATGCGCAAAACAGCATTACCTGCCTGTCCCCTGCGAAGAGCTTTAACATAGCTGCCTGCTGTAGCGCGTTTACGGTTGTACCAAACGCCGCGTACCGGCAAGCGTTTCAGGCCGAGAACAGCCGCCTGACTGTCAACAAAAACAACGCCTTCTCGAGTGTTGCCATGCAGGTGGCATACCAAAGTGCTGGCCCGTGGCTTGATGCCGCAGTCGGTTATATCGAAGGCAATTTGGCTTTGGTGCGTGAGCGTTTGAAGGCCGTGCCGGAGGTTGCTTTGATCGAGCCTGAGGGCACTTTTTTGCTGTGGCTCGACTTTCGCGCGCTTGGCCTTGGGCCCGAGGCGCTGACGCGGTTTTTGCGCCAGGAGGCTGGCTGGGCGATCACCCGTGGTATCGCCTTTGGCGACAGCGGAGCAGGCTTTGGCCGCCTCAACATCGCCTGCCCACGCGCAGCGCTTGATCAGGCTTTGAACACCCTCATCACCGCAATTTTCAACTCTCGAAAGACAAAGACATGACAGAGACACCCAACATCGATAATACGCATTTTCAGGAGATCGACAGAGAGCGGCTTTTTGACGGCAATACGCCAAGCCATGCGCCGCGTATCTTGCTGCTGTACGGCTCGTTGCGTGAACGCTCTTTCAGCCGTTTGGTGACAGAAGAGGCAGCGCGGGTTTTGGCTCGGTTTGGCGCCGAAACCAAGACATTCAACCCCAGCGGCTTGCCCTTGCCGGACGACGCTGACGCCACGCACCCCAAAGTGCAGGAGCTGCGCGATCTGGTGGCTTGGAGCGAGGGCATGGTGTGGTGCTCGCCCGAACGGCACGGGGCCATGACGGGCATCATGAAGTCGCAGATCGATTGGATCCCGTTGTCTGTCGGGGCGGTGCGGCCAACCCAAGGCAAGACCCTGGCTGTGATGCAGGTTAACGGCGGATCGCAGAGCTTTAACGCGGTCAACCAGTTGCGCATTCTGGGCCGTTGGATGCGGCTGATCACGATCCCCAACCAGTCGTCAACGCCGAAAGCCTTTCTGGAGTTTGACGAGAACGACCGCATGCTGCCTTCGGGCAACTACGACCGTATGGTTGATGTCATGGAAGAGCTGGTGAAGTTCACGTTGCTGACGCGCGGCCGCTCTGACTATCTGGTCGAGCGCTATAGCGAGCGCAAGGAAAGTGGCGAAGCTCTGATCAAGCGGGTGAACCAGCGGGCAAACTGAAGAGGTGTTTGATCAAGATCATGGCGGGCAGATTTTCTTTGGCGCATATATGCTGACATCAACGGGCAGCGCCAAGCGGCCTTAGGGCGGCAATGCTATGCAAACAGAGTTCAGTCAGATCGAGCTTCTCACGGGCCTCATAGGCGGCCTTGCGCTGTTCCTTTTCGGCATGGACATCATGGCACGCGCGCTCAAGCAGGTTGCGGGCAACTCGCTCAAATCCATGCTGGAACGGGTGACGGGCAACAGGCTGACGGGGCTGCTGGCCGGAGCGGGCATCACCGCGATCATCCAGTCTTCCTCGATCACCACAGTTTTGCTCGTCGGGTTCATTTCGGCAGGGCTGATGAGCACGTTGCAGGCTGTTCCGGTGATTATGGGGGCCAATATCGGCTCGACGGTGACGGCGCAGATTTTGGCTTTCAACGTCTCTGCGCTTGCGTTGCCGATCCTGTCATTCGGCTTTTTCACCACGCTTCTGGCCCGCAAGAAGGCGACGCGCGAATATGGGCGCATCCTCTTGGGGCTGGGCTTTGTCTTTTTCGGCATGGCTATCATGAGCGACGCGATGCGCCCGCTGCGCAGTTTCCAGCCCTTCGTTGAGTTCATGGCGTCGATGGACAATGTCATGCTGGCGGCGCTGATCGGGGCGGGGTTCACGGCGCTGGTGCAATCTTCGGCGGCGACTACGGGCATTCTGATCGTGATGGCGGGACAGGGGCTGATCACGCTTGAGCCTGCGATCGCGCTGGCGCTGGGGGCCAATATCGGCACCTGTATCACGGCGCTTCTTGCCGCGATCGGGCACCCCCGCGAAGCCCTCCGCGCGGCGCTTGTGCATACGCTGTTCAATGTTGCCGGCGTGATGATCTGGCTCGGTTTGGTTGATGAGTTGGCGATGCTTGCGCGCGCTTTCACGCAAAACGCCGAGGCAGGCGCTGCCGCCGTGCCGCGCCAGCTTGCCAATGTTCATACCTTCTTCAATGTCATCAACGCGGCGGTCTTTTTGCCCTTCACGCAGCAATTTGCGCAGATCGTGCGTTGGCTGGTGCCGGATCGTGCCGAAGTGGTTGATCAGGCCAGCGCGCCCAAGCATCTGAATCCGGACTTCCTTGATGTGCCTGCCCTCGCGATTGACGCGCTGCGCCTTGAAACGCTGCGGTTGGGTGGGCTGTTGCGCGAGATGCTAGAGGCCGCTGTGCCCGCGCTGATCACTGGCAGCCCGCTTGATGTTGACGAAGTGCGCGTCATGGACCGCCCTGTTGACTTGCTGCACCGCCATATTGTCGCCTACATGCAGCAGATCTCGAAACGCAGCCTGCTTGAGGCGCAATCCACCCAGCTGATCGGGTTGATCAAAATTGCCAACGACATCGAACATGCCGGTGATCTTATCGCCACTGGCATGGTGAGTTCGGCGCGCAAGCGGATGGAGGAAGGCGTCGAGATCAGCGCGGCTACGGCGGCTGTCATGGCCGAGTTGCATGCTGAAATCCTTGAGGCCTTGAACGGGGTTCTCGCTGCGCTTGAGGCTGAAGACATGCACGCCGCTGAAGGTGTTCGGGCGATGAAAGACAGCTTCCGCAGCTTGGTTGAAAGCTTCGCCAGTCATGAGGCCAAACGCTTGCAAGCGGATGAGGCGAAGCGGATGCAAACTTACACCCGCGAGGTTGACCTGATCGAAACTTTTGACGATGTCTTCAAGATTTTGCGCCGCATTGCGCGTACGGAAATTGCCCTGTTCCGCGACACCAAGAACCAGCCCGACTAGCCCTCTAGCTGAAGTGGCAGGCCACGCGGTGGCCTTTACCGTCATCCAGCAGAGCAGGCTCGTCCTGGCGGCACTTGTCTTGTGCAACCGGGCAGCGGTTGGCAAAGCGGCAACCCTTGGGCAGGTTCACCGGATCAGGCGGATCACCGGGAATGAGGATACGCTTTTGAGCGGCCCGTTTGGCGCGGTCAACCGTGGGTACCGCCGAGAGAAGCGCCTGCGTATAGGGGTGGCGCGGGTTGCTGAATAAGTCCATCCGGCGCGCGTGTTCAACGACTTTGCCCATATACATCACGGCGATGCTGTCGCTCATGTGCTGCACAACGCCAAGGTCATGGCTGATGAACAGATATGTCAGGCCGAAGTCTTTTTGCAGCTTTCTGAGCAGGTTCAAAATCTGCGCCTGCACGGCGACGTCGAGCGCTGAAACAGGCTCGTCGCAGATAATCAGCTCGGGCTGTGTTGCCAAAGCGCGGGCGATGCCGATGCGTTGACGTTGGCCGCCGGAAAACTGGTGCGGGAACAGGCGCATCTGCTCGGGGCGCAGGCCCACCGCTTCAAACAGCCCTTTGACGATCTCGGCTTTCTCGGCGGCTGGTTTGTCAGAGAGGCTATCAAGCGGCTCCTGCACAATCGCCTCGGCACGTTTGCGCGGGTTGAGGCTGCTGTAGGGGTCTTGAAAGATAAACTGAACCTTCTGTCGGACTTGGCGCAGCGCCTCGCCCTCCATGGGCAAAATGTCTTCGCCGTCAAGTTCGATGCGGCCCGCATAGGCGGCTTGTAAACGCGCCACAGCCAGTGCGGCAGTCGTTTTGCCTGAGCCGCTTTCGCCGACAATCGCCAGTGTCTCGCCTGCTTTGACAGTAAAGCTCACATCGTCAACGGCGTAGAGGTGGGCTTTTTTGCCAAAGGCTCCGCCGCGTTTCACTTCAAACCTGACGGTGAGGTTTTCAACGTTCAAAAGGTCAGTCATTCACAGCTCCTCCGCATGCCAGCAATCGGCAAGCTGGCCGCCAGCAAAGGGCTTTTCGGGCGGGCGCTCCGCGAGGCACTGCTCTGTGCGGTGCGCACAACGCGAGGCAAACAAGCACTCGTCGCGGCCAAAGTCCTTGAGCGAGGGCACGATGCCGGGCACTTCGACAAGGTCGGGTCGCTCCTCGG
Organism: uncultured Lentibacter sp.; assembly: GCA_947497495.1. Lineage (GTDB taxonomy): Bacteria > Pseudomonadota > Alphaproteobacteria > Rhodobacterales > Rhodobacteraceae > Lentibacter. The sequence goes on along the minus strand of CANMGT010000001.1, from coordinate 81,331 downwards.
ACATGTCACTGACAATGTGAGGCACGCAGGAAATCAGCCCCTGAGTGTAGGGGTGGCGCGGGTGTTCGATGATCGCGTCCACAGGCCCGTACTCGGCCTTGCGCCCCGCATACATGACGATCACATCGCGCGCCATTTCGGCGACGGCGCCCATGTCATGGGTGATCAGGATGATCGCGGCACCGCTTTGTTTTTGCAGATCGGTCAGCAGGTCAAAAATCTGCGCTTGCACGGTCACATCAAGCGCGGTTGTCGGCTCATCAGCGATCAGCAGTTTAGGCTCGCAAGCCAGCGCCATTGCGATCATCGCGCGTTGGCGCTGCCCGCCCGACATTTGGAACGGGTAGTCAACGGCGCGCCCTTTGGGGTTGGGAATGCGCACCGCATCCAGCAGCTCGACAGCTTTGTCCCAAGCGGCCTTACGCGACAGGTTCTGGTGCGCGCGGATCGCTTCGGCGATCTGTTCACCGACCGAAAACACTGGGTTGAGCGAGGTCATCGGCTCCTGAAAGATCATCGAGATGTCGTTGCCGCGAATTTCGCGCAACCGCTGAGGCGAGGCTTGTGTGAGGTCTTCACCGTCAAAGATGATCTTGCCCGCGGCGACACGGCCGACTTTTTCGGGCAAAAGCCCCATCAGAGCCAGCGCCGTCATCGACTTGCCGCAGCCGCTTTCACCAACGAAACTCAGGGTTTCCCCAGCGTTGAGGTTGAGTGATAAGTCGTCGATCACAGGTGCAACACCGTCACGGGTTGTCAGCTCGATACGCAGGTTTTCGACTGTCAAAAGCGGGGCCATCAGCGTTGCCTCAATTTGGGGTTGAGCGCGTCGTTCAGCCCGTCACCGACCAGTGAAATGGCCAGCACTGTAACAAAAATCGCGATGCCGGGGATTGTGACGGTGTAGCCAGCATCAAGGATATACTGGCGGTTGGACCCGATGATCTGGCCCCAGCTGACAACGTTCGGATCAGTCAGGCCCAGAAAGGAAAGCCCCGCCTCAAACAGGATCGCCGAGCCGACCATGAGCGCACTCTGCACAATAATGGGCGGCAGGGCGTTGGGCAGGATCACCCCGAACATCAGCTTGCGGTTCGAGGCGCCGGAGGCCCGCGAGGCCTTGACGTATTCGAGCTCGCGGATGCGCAGAAACTCGGAGCGGGTGATGCGCGCCACGGCTGTCCAGGAAACGACGCCGATGGCGAAGGTGATCATCGGCAGCGAGGCGCCGAAAAGGGCGACGAGAACCATGGAGAACAGCAGCGTCGGCAGCACTTGAAAGAACTCGGTGATGCGCATGAGCACCTCTTCCACCCAGCCGCGATAGAAGCCTGCAAGCGCGCCAACGGTGACCCCGATAAAGATCGAGACAACGGCCGCTGCGAGGCCGATCATGAGCGACACCCGCGCGCCATTGATGATCATCGCAAGCAAGTCGCGGCCCAGATAGTCGGTGCCCAAAAGGTAGCCTTCCTGCCCCGGCGGGCTGAAGGGCGCCCAGACCATTTCAAAAGGATCGGTCGGGTAAATATAGGGGCCGAAAATGGCGCCAAGCACGATCAGGGCCAGCACGCCGAGCGCCGCAACAGCCGCGTGGTTACGTTTGAACATGCCCCAAGCCTCGGCCAGAGGCGACTGGGCTTGCTCGATGGGTTCTTGCATCAGGTCAGACATCAGCGGCCTCGCAGTCGTGGGTCAACCAGCCGCAGCGCCATGTCTGTGAGCAGGTTGCCCACGATCACCACGAGGGCGGAAAAGAACAGGATGCCAAGGATCGTCGGCGTGTCGCGCGCGATGATCGATTGGAAGGCCAATGTGCCAAGGCCGGGCCAGCTAAACACCGTCTCGACAAGCACAGCGCCCGAGATCACGGCGCTGAATTGTAGCCCTGCGAGCGTAATGACAGGCGAGAGCGCATTTTTCAGCGCGTGTTTGTAGACAACCTGCCTTTGCGTGAGCCCCTTGGCCTTGGCCGTGCGCACATAGTCAGAGCCGAGCACCTCCATCATCGTGGCGCGCGACAGGCGTGAGTATAGCGCAAGGAAGATCGACGCGAGGGTGGTCATCGGCAGCATCAGGTGCATGAAAATATCCTTGGCGTGCACCCAGAAGCCGCCTTCGATGGTGACGTCCTGCATGCCTGCTACGGGAAAAATCTGGAATTTCAGCGAGAAGCCGATGAGCAGCAGAATGCCAGTCCAGAATACCGGTGCCGAGTAGCCGAAGAGCGCCAGAAACGTCACGAAGTGGCTGGTGATGCCGTTGGGTTTGCGGGCTGACATAACGCCGAGCAAGACGCCGACGATCAGCGCCAGAAGCTGCGCCGAGAGCACCAGCAAAAGCGTTGCAGGCAAGCGCTGCAGAATCAGTTCGGTTACGGGCATGTTGTAGAAAAATGAGAAGCCAAGATCGAGTGTGAGCACACCACCAATGTAGCGGCCAAGCTGCACAATGAAGGGCTGATCAAGCCCATAGTCGGCGCGAATTTGGTCAAGCAGTTCCTGATCGGCGCCGCCCATGGACTGGCTGATCGTGTCGGCCACATCACCTGGCGCCAGATGCATCAGCGAGAAGTTGAGCACCAGCACCGCGACCAGCAACACAATGGCGTAAAACACCCGTTTTGATGTGGTTAGAAGAAACTGCACGCTCACCGCCCCGTAAGAGTAAAGCCGCGGCAACCCCTAGGCTGCCGCAGCGGTTGACTGTCAGATCAGTCTTTGAGGTAGGTCATGTCGATCGGTGTTGACGTGCCCCAGATGCCCACAGGCGGGTTGCCCACTTTGTTGCTGTAGACGGTGTGATAGGGCAGCGTATTGGTGTGATAGACAGGCAGTTCATCGGCGATGATCTCCTGAAACTCTTTATAGAGCGCTGTGCGCTTTGCAGGGTCGTTTTCAACCGCGGCCATCGCCATCAGCTCGTCAACACGGGCGTTGGCATAGCCCTGCGTGTTTGACCAAACGCCTTTGCCGATGTTGGTGCTGTCGTAGGTGCGGTGGACGCCGATAACCGGATCACCCCAGTTAAAGACAGTGTCCCAGCTCAGGTCAAAGTCCATCTCGCCCATGCGCTTGGCCCATGTCGGGAAGTCAGCACTCGAGCGCACTTCAACGTCGATGCCGACTTTCTTGAGCGCGGCTTTGACGTATTCAACCTGCGGCTTCACGCCGGGCCAGCCAAAGTCGATGGTGAGGCCAAAGCGCTTGTCGCCCTCCATCGGGAAGCCAGCCTCGTCGAGCAGCGCGTTGGCTTTGTCGAGGTCAACATCATAGGCCTCAACCTCGCCGTTGTAGAACGGGCTGTCAGGGTGAATGCCTGTGCGGCTGTCCGAGGACGTGCCGAGCATCAGCGCCTTCTGGATGAAGTTTTTATCAACCGCGTAAGCGATCGCCTTGCGTACGCGCACGTCTTTGAGCGGGCCTTTCTGGGTGTTCATCGCGAGCCAGTCAAGCGGGCCGATGGCGCCGTAACCGTCTGGAGTCACTGTCAGCGTATCAACCTTCTTGAGACGGTTGATGATCCGCGGGAGACTCTCGAAAGCGCCCATCTGGACTTCGCCGTTCTCATAAGCAATCGCACGCGCGGCAGGGTCAGTGATGATGCGCATCACAACCTTATCAAGGTAGGGGCGGCCTTCGATGAAGAAGTCGTCAAACCGCTCCAGAATAATGTGCTCGCCCGACTTGTATTCAGTCAGCTTGAAGGGGCCCGAACCAACAGGGTTCTCGTTGTTGCGCGGGTGTGTCTTGACTTGGTCAATCGGCACATCGCCGTAGATATGCTGCGGGATGATCGACATCAGCTGGCCCGACATCGCGAGCATAAGCGCCGGGTGCGGCTTGGACAGCTTGAGGATCGCGGTGTGATCATCTGGCGTCTCAACCGTTTCAACTGGCGCAAACATGGCCTTGAACGGGTGGTTGGCCTTGATCACCTCGACAGAGAAAGCCACGTCTTTTGACGTGAGCGGCGTGCCGTCGTGGAACTTGGCGTTCTTCACAAGGTTGAGCGTCACGCTGAGGCCATCGTCCGACACGTCCCAGCTTTCGGCGAGGTAGGGCTGCGGTGTCCAGTCTTCGTCATAGCGCAGCGGAGAAGCGAACAATTGCGCGCCCGGATAGCCCGTCGCGATGCCCGATTGCACCGCAGAGTTGAGGTTGCGAACATTGGTGCCGATGACAGTTACCAGCGTGCCACCTTTCTTTGGCGCGTCTTCGGCAACAGCCGTGCTGGCCAGCAAAGCGGCAACAGCAAATCCTTTGATCAGATGCTTCATATTTATGTCTCCCTGACAGATTCTCTTTTTTAATTACGCTCAAGCTTAGACCGAGAATCGGATTTTTCGGAAGAAATTTTATTAACTTGTTCAGGAATCGTTGATTTCTTGTGCGTTTGGGCGTTGCTTTGAAAGATCACTGAGCAAGATCGAAACCTGCCGCGTTGCTGGTTTGCGCAAGGAGAGGCCCATGTCTGACATCACTATTTATTCCGCCAAAAAGATTATCACGATGAATTCGTCACGCCCCGAGGCTAGCCATGTCGCGGTGCGAGACGGGCGCATCTTGGGCGCGGGTACGTTGGAAGAACTCGCGACATGGGGTGCGCACACCTTGGATACGCGCTTCGCTGACAAGGTGATCCTGCCGGGCTTTGTGGAGGGGCACGCGCACACGATGGAAGGCTCGCTTTGGAGCAAGGTTTACTGCGGCTGGTTTGATCGCGCTGACCCTGACGGCAAGCTATGGGACGGGCTCAAAAGCCTTGACGCTGTCGTGGATCGCCTCAAGGCTGCGGCTGACGTGTTGAGCGATGCTGAGGCGCCTGTGTCCGGCTGGCAGCTTGACCCGATCTACATGAACAACACCCGCGTTACCCGCGCTGACCTTGACCGCGTTTCAACCACGCGGCCTGTCGGCGTGTTGCATGCCTCTGGCCATATCATGAACGTCAACACGCGCGCGCTTGAGTTGGCGGGCCTGCTGAAGCAAGGCATCAATCACCCCGGCATCCCTTTGGGGGATGACGGCTTGCCAACGGGTGAGCTCAAGGGCCCTGACGCGATGACACCGGTTGGTGCGCATGTTGGTTTTGAGCGCAACCTGCTTGATGCCGACGAGGGCGGGCTGCGCAATTTCGCCAAGCTCTGCGTGCGCTCGGGCACCACCACGATCACGGATCTCGCCTCGCGGATGGACGGCGAAACCGTCGAGATGATGCTGCGTGTGACGGGCGAAAAGAGCTTTCCCGCGTGCATCGTTCCGCTGCGCTTTTTCATGGGCCTGCCTGCCGCAGAGCTTATTGAGGAGGTGAAACGCCTCAAGGGCCTGTCCACCGAGCGGCTGCGCATGGGGCGTATCAAAGTGGTTGCCGACGGCTCCATTCAGGGCTTCTCGGCGCGGCTACGGTGGCCGGGCTATCACAACGGCGCGGAGAACGGGCTTTGGTATATCGCACCTGATCATCTTGCCGAGTTGTACGAGCGCGCGCTTGAGGCGGGCCTGCAGATACACACGCATACCAACGGCGATCAGGCGACGCAGCTTGCGCTCGACAAGCTGGCCCCCGCGTTGCAAAAGCACCCGAACCCTGACCACAGGTTTACGCTGCAGCATTGCCAACTGGCGGATGCCGCGCAGTTTAAACAGGCCGCCAAGCTTGGCATGTGCGTGAACCTCTTTGCCAACCACCACTTCTACTGGGGCGACGAGCACTATACCCTGACAGTCGGCCCCGACCGCGCGACGCGCATGAACGCCTGCCGCACAGCGCTTGACGCGGGCCTGCCTCTGGCAGTGCATTCTGACGCGCCGATCACGCCACTCGCGCCGTTGTTTACGGCTTGGGGCGCGGTCACACGCCTCACCGCGTCGGGCCGCGTGCAGGGTGAGCAAGAGCGCATCACCGTTGCCGAAGCGCTGCACGCGATCACCCTCGGCGCGGCCTATACGCTGCACATGGATGGCGAGATCGGCTCTATAGAGACAGGCAAGCGTGCCGACTTCGCCATTCTGGAGCAAGACCCGACAGAAGTTGACGCAGTCGCGCTGAAAGACGTTCCTGTCTGGGGCACGGTGCAGGGCGGGCGCGTCTTTGCGGCGGCTGATCTTTGAGCGAGCCACTTCCCGTAACTGTTGTTGGCGGCTATCTCGGGGCTGGCAAGACGACGCTTGTGAACCACCTGCTGCGCCACGCGGACGGGCTAAAATTCGCCGTGCTTGTGAACGAATTCGGCGCTTTGCCGATAGACGAAGACCTGATCGAAGCTCAAAGCGATGATCTGATCTCGATCGCGGGAGGGTGCGTCTGTTGCTCGTTTGGCTCTGACCTCACAGCGGCGCTTTTGGACATGGGCGCGCGGGAGCCGCGACCAGACCACATCCTCATAGAGGCCTCCGGTGTGGCGATGCCAAGCGCGATTGCGGCGAATGTCGGCTTGCAGGAGGGCTTCCGCCTTGCTGGCATTGTCGTGCTGGCCGACAGCGAAACGGTGCAGGCGCAGGCGGTTGACGACTACTTGGGGGACACTATTTTGCGCCAGCTCAAAGATGCGGATTTGATTGTGCAAACCAAGACCGACCTTGTGGAGGCGCCAGATGCGGTCACACGGTGGCTGTCAGCGCGGGCGCCAGGCGTTAGCGTCTTGCAGGCGAAACAGGGGCAGGTTCCGCGCGACGTTCTGTTGGGGCTTGAGACAAGTGGCCAGCCGTCGCTTTCCTCGCACGCGGATGCAAGTTTTGAAAGCCATGTTTTTGCGACGCGCGAGGGTGTTGATGCACTTGAGTTAGCGCGCGAGCTGGCGGTTGGCGGATATGGGCTTGTGCGGGCCAAAGGCTTCGTGCGCGACGCGGAGGGGCAAGTTCAGCTCATTCAGATCGTCGGGCAGCGTTATGAAGTGACGCGATTTGGCCGTCAGATGCCGGTCGAGCTTGTTTGCATCGGCTTGAAAAGCCAGCTTTCGACAGCGCGTTTAAAAGCACTGTTGCGGTAGTCTTTACGGGGTTTTGCGCTGCCTTCGGCATCGCGGCGGGGCCTGGAGGGCTGGCCGAAGGCCAGCCCTCCAGGCCCCATTGGCGACGCGTCTTGACGCGGCGCAACACCTTGAACCTTGGCTGTTTGGCGGCTTTCTAGATCAACGCGCCGAGAGGTTTGCCGTTTGCGGGTTAGGTGACAGCGCCACGGATCTGGAAGCGGGGGTCTTTCCAGCTTTCGGTTTTCAGGATGTCTTCCAGAACATCGACGGCTTTCAGGATGTCAGCTTCAGTGATGAACAACGGGGTTATGCCAAATCGCATGATGTCGGGGGCGCGGAAATCGCCGATCACCTTGCTGTCGATCAGCGCTTGCATGCATTCAAAGCCCTTTTCAAACCGGAACGACACATGGCTGCCGCGTTCATGCGCGTCGCGCGGGCTGGCGAGGGTGAGGCCGGGGCAACGTGCCTCGACTTCTTTGATGAAAAGCTCGGAGAGTTCTATCGAACGCACGCGCAGATCGTCCATGTCAACCTCGTCCCAAGCGTCAAGGGCGGCATCAAGCAGCGCGAAGGAGGCCACAGAGGGTGTGCCGATGCGCATGCGTTCGATTTTGCCGGGCATTGGCCGATAGTCGGTGTCAAAGGCAAAGGGCGCTTCGTGGCCGTGCCAGCCCGACAGGAAAGGTTCGACTGTTTCGATCAGCCGTGGGGCGACGTAGATAAACGCGGGCGCGCCGGGGCCGCCGTTAAGGAACTTGTAGGTGCAGCCGACGGCGAAGTCAGCGTCTGTTGATGTCACATCCACCGGCACCGCGCCTGCTGAGTGGGCCAGATCCCAGACCACAAGAGCGCCGTTTGCGTGGGCCTTTTCGATTACCGCTTTCATGTCGTGCTTACGCCCTGTGCGGTAGTCAACTTCGGTGAGCATCACCACTGCGACCTCATCACTGATCTGGCCGAGCACATCTTCAGGCGCAGGAGTGCGCAGCTCAAAGCCGTCATCCTTAAGCTTCATCAGCCCTTGAGCCATGTAAAGATCTGTCGGGAAATTGCCATTGTCAGACAGGATAACGCGACGATCAGGCACCAAGGCAAGCGCTGCCGACAGCGCTTGGAACACCTTGATAGAAAGCGTGTCCCCCACGACAGTCGAGCCGTCGGGCGCGCCGATAAGCCTTGCGATACGGTCGCCCAGCGTGTTGGTTTGCACAAACCAGCCCTTTGTGTTCCAGCCTTTGATCAGCTCGCTCGCCCACTCGTCGTTGAGAAACCGGTTCATCGCGTCTGGCGCGGCTTTGGGCATCGGGCCGAGAGAGTTGCCGTTGAGGTAAATCATCCCCTCGGGGATATGGAACATCGCGCGGGTTTTTGCAAAATCGGTCATTTTGGGCTCTTTGGTTTGAGGTCATGTCTCTTGCGCGTAACTGTCGGCCTGTTTGGCGAAAGTTGCAAGCAGCTCCCAGAGGCTTTCCAGTGCGGCGGCTTGGCAATGCAGGCGGTAGCGTGCGGGCCCGCTTGCGTAAAGTAGCGCGACGTGGCCAGAGAACAGCCGTGCGACAGAAGCCGAGGGCAGCTGTGACGAAATCTCGATTCTAAGTTGCAAGACGGCGAAGGCCGCAGCGCCTGTTAGCTCGATCACAGCGTAGCCGCTTGTCATGTCTGAAACCGCGAGGCCGTCGCTGTGGTGTCAGCCCTCTGTCAGAGCGGGGCCGGTGATTCCGAAAATGCAGGCGCAGCGCGTAGCTGTCCGCCGTGACGGGTGCTGGCCAGCTGGCGGTTTCGGGCATCCAGCAAGGGCTAGAGCCGCTTGAGCCGGCCCGCTGATCAGCGTTTGCCGCGCGCAGGACAAGAGCGAAATCTCGACAAAACCAAGGGTCAGGCTGTCGCGCAGTCGCCCCTGTACAGTCGCCCCTATGCAGGCGGCCATTTCTTGCTATCGTCACGCATTGAGCCGTCTCTCTTTCGGGTCAAGAAAACAGACGTTTTAAAGTGTAGCTGTCTACCTGTGCCCAAGTGAAAAAGCTGTGGTTTGGTGCCTTATGCGGCCATGTCAGCCTTTGCGGCGAAGCACTCTGTTAGGCGTTTTGTGGCGTCTCTTTGGTTTGTTTTACAAACCACGCGTAGAGGGCCTCGACATCTATCTCAACCTGCTCCGCGCAGCCATCTGCGAAGTTTAGAAAGGCCTCGCGGTTAAGCCCATTGACGCCGCTGATCACCGGAATACCAAGACCAACAGCCGCGCCGATTACGTTGCGTAGCCCACGCCCGTCGGCTTCTTGCTTGCCGAACTTGTTGATCAGCAGCACATCGGTCTGCGCGTTCAGAGCCTGCGTGACCCTGCCTACGGCCGTTTCCAGCGCGTTCATATCAAGGCGGCATCCACGCGAGTCCCTGCCTAGCGATTGCGAGATGCGCATGACCGGGCCGTCGGGGAGCACTTTCACGTCCATATCACAGGGTTGATCATCGCCGCAGTCACTGTTGATCTGCACGATGCCGGCTGCTTTCCAGCCTTCCTGCGCCAGCTTTTCGGACAGGCGATACATCACCAAGTCCAGATCACCGCGTTTTTCGCTCATCGTATAGGCAAGCATGAGAAGGCCTCATTGGTTGTTTTTGGGCGCTGCGACCCTTGTTTTAGTTTGGTTTGCGGGCTGTGGAAAGTGTCTTGAGGGGCGTGAAATAGGGTTAATTGTTTCCAAATGAACAACAGATTTCCCACGTTATTTGCACTTATAGTCCGGTATGCACACGGGATAATCCTAAAGTTGTAAATGCGCACTGGTTTTGTGTGCTTTGTGAGCGCTGGGCAGCCAGCGCGAATTTGAGCCGGGGGGATACGGTGAGAAGGTTTGACTACGCAAAGCTTATGCATCTTTGCCTCTCGGAGCTAAACTCCAAGGGCTATGATTTGACGGTGCTGGATGATCCGACGGATATCCCGGAGATCATTGCAGGCATGGGCAAGCCATACCTGACGCCCAAGCTGTCGCCGAAGTTCAACGACTTTACCAGTGAAGACACGTTCTGGTTGCTGCTCTCGAACGGCGAGGAAACCGTTGGCGCAGCGGGGTGTCGTTTTGAAGATCTGGGTACGCGCAAGATTTCGCAGCATTGGAAAAGCTCGCTCAAGCGACAGTACGGCGAAGGCGAGCGCGATGTGATCGAATGGGTCTCGCCACAGGTTGACGAGGTGCTCAAAGGTAAGCTCGTGTACTATGGCGACTTGTTTTTTACGCCCGAAGCGGGGCGCTCGCGGCGCATCCTCAGGCTCTTCGTGCTGATCGGACATCTGTGGACGTTTCTGAAGTGGGATCCGAACAGCATCTATGCTTTCGTGCGCGAGAAAGACCTCTCGCGCGGGGCGAATTTTTACTACAACTTCCCGCGGTTCATCCCCAGCCCGCAGCGCTGGGTGAAGCCTGCGCCTGAGCCGCGTGAAGACAGCGAATATGTCGTGATGCTCGCGCGCGCCGATCTGGACGCGCTGGTCGAGATGTATCTCAGCTCACCGGAACGCCTGTGAATAGTTCAAAATACGCGCTTCGCCAGAGTCGTCGGTGACACGGATCAGCAGGCGCAAATATTCCAGCTCGATCTTGATATCACTGCCCGGTGCGAGAACATTCAGCACCTCTTCTGTCAGGATAGGCTTGCCATTGCCCGCGTCGCGATAGGCCGTAAGAAGGCTGTTCTTGAGGCCTGTGTCTTCGACATGGTCGAGCGCATATTGCATCGTCGACAGGTTGGCGCTTCCAAGCGTGCGCGCGGCAAGGCTCTTGTGCCCCATACGCTCAAGCTGAATGCCGCCCGCGGCAGCATCTGGCACCTCATAGATGTCAAACCACTCGATAAAACTGTCATAGGCGCTGAGGCGTTTTCCGTGGGTGTGCCAAAGCTCGAGCACGTCATGAAATGTTGGCTCGTCGCCGCGTTTCAGCGCCGCGCCGCGCAACTTGTTGGATATCTGGTTGAAAAAACCGAGGGCTGCGTCGTCGATCCCCTCACCGGGCATGAGCGAGGAAATATCAAACGGCTCGTTTGTCAGCCCCGCTAGATAGTTCATCGAGATGCCCAGCTCGCGCGCCAGTTGCGCGACGAAGAAAAAGCCCGGTTCGGTTTTCTCAGCCAGAACAGTATCAAGGTATTGCTGCGAGCGCCCGCCTGCTTTTGCAGCTTTCTCGGTTGAGCCATGAAACTTGAGTGACGCATCAATAGCGCGTTTCAGGCGGTCAAAGAAGTCGTCATTGTTCACGGCTGGGCTGTTCTCCTTAAAACGGTCTGGGGTATCGTCATCCATAAAGCGAGCCATTTCAATGTTTTGCTAAAAATTGATTTTGTGGATAACTGGATTCGCTTGTCAATCATCTGACGCCAATTAGCGCCACCTTCCCTAACGTCAACTTCGGGCTGTGCTCCTAATACCGCCGGTGAACCCGTTTTTTGATCATGGGGCGAGACTTGATCTGTTCGCGCACAAACACAAAGATGCCGGACCCCATGATCAGCGCGATGCCTGCCAGCACGAGCGGTGCGGGGAATTCGGCCCAGATTAGCCAGCCCCAGAACACCGCCAGCGGCAGGCCGAGGTATTCGAATGGAGCCAGCGTGGCGGCGCTGGCCAGCCTATAGGCCTGCCCCAGGCAGAATCCGATGATCGCGGAGTTGACGCCGAGCGCGGCAAAGACCCAGCGGTCGTTGCCTTCGGGCATCACCCATGCGCGCAACAGGAAGACGACGCTTTCGTTACTCACACCTTCGGCAAATCTTCCGTCGCCCGCGACCACGTAAAAGCCCAGCGAGACAACGATAAATGTCAGCTGGATATAGACGGACATTGCACTGGCCTTGCTGGCAACGCCAAGTTTGCGTGTCATGATCTGGTTGAGCGCATAGGTCAGCGCCGAGATCATCGGGAGGATAAGGATGATGAAGGGCACATCAGCTGGCGCGCTGTCGCCGCGCCACGCCTGCATCATCAGAAGCACACCGCAAAAGCCCACAGCCACAGCGCCCAACCGCCACGGGCCGACTTTTTCGCCCAAAAGCGGGATCGACAATAGCGTGATCATCAAGGGAGCGACGAAAAACAGCGCTGTCGCATCGGCAAGGGGCAGGGCGGCAAGGGCGGCGAAATATGTCATGTTCGAGACGACAATGATGAGGCCGCGCAAGAGGTGCAGCCATGGCGTTCTGGTGCGCAAAATCCCGAATCCACCCTCGAATTGAACAAAGATCAGGCTAAAGACAATGCCCAGCCCCGAGCGGATGAAAACCATCTCGTGCAAAGGGTAGCCGCCCGAGAGGAGTTTGATCATCAAATCATTCAGGGTAATCGCGATAACGCCGATGATGATGAAAAAGATTCCTGCGCTTGGTCTGTTCAGGTTTTCAGTCATTGCCTCTCCTTGCCTCTCCCGAGTTAGCAGCGAGGCAACGACATAGCGCGCCCGTTCGCGACAAAAGCCGCTTTCCACTTTTGCGCGCCGGATATAGGTTCGCCCTCTGAAGAAGGGGTAGCAAGGGGAAGCTCTGTGGCGATAGTCGAAATACGCGATTTCCAGAAAACCTACGCTGGCGGGTTTGAAGCGCTCAAAGGCGTGACGCTGGATATCGAAGAAGGCGAGATACTCGCCTTGCTCGGCCCCAATGGCGCGGGCAAGACAACGCTGATTTCGGCGCTCTGTGGCCTCGTGTCGCCAACGGGTGGGCAGGCAACAATCGGCGGGCACGACGTTGTGAGCGACTACCGCGCTGCGCGCAGCCTTGTCGGGCTTGTGCCGCAGGAAATCGCGCTTGATCAATTTTCCAAGGTCGCCGATGCAGTGCGTTTTACCCGTGGGCTGTTTGGCTTGCCCAAAAACGAAACCCTGATCGAGAGCATCCTGAGAGACCTCTCGCTTTGGGACAAGCGCGACGCCCGCATTACCACGCTTTCGGGCGGCATGAAGCGCCGCGTGCTGATCGCCAAGGCGCTTAGCCACGAACCGCGCGTGTTGTTCCTTGACGAGCCGACAGCCGGCGTCGACGTCGAGCTGCGCCGCGATATGTGGGAGATTGTCGCCAAGCTCAAACAAGACGGCGTGACGATCATCCTGACAACCCATTACATCGAGGAAGCCGAGGCGATCGCGGATCGCGTCGGAGTGATCAACCACGGTGAGCTTTTGCTGGTGGAAGATAAGGCCGACTTGATGGCGCGCATGGGCTCCAAAGAGCTGCGCATCACGCTGCGTGCGCCCGTTTCTGAGGTGCCCAAGGCCCTGTCGAAATACGCGCTTGAGGTTGCCGACGGCGGCGAGACGCTGGTCTACAGTTATGACACGCAGGGTGAGGCAACCGGCATCACAGCGCTTCTGGCCGACCTTGCCAAAGCGGGCCTCAAACTGGCCGATCTGCAAACAAAACAGTCGAGCCTCGAAGAAATCTTCGTGGGTCTGGTCGGGGAGGGCACGACATGAACTGGCAAGCAGTCTGGGCGATATATGTTTTTGAGATGACACGGTTTTTTCGCACGTTTGTGCAAAGCCTTGTCTCTCCTGTAATTTCCACTTCGCTTTACTTTGTGGTCTTCGGCACGGCCATCGGCTCGCGCATTCAGGAGGTTGACGGCGTCAGCTATGCGGCCTTCATCGTACCGGGGCTGATCATGCTTTCGGTGATGACGCAGTCGCTCTCCAACGCGAGTTTTGGCATCTATTTCCCGAAGTTCATGGGAACGATCTATGAGTTGCTTTCTGCCCCTGTGAACTTCATCGAGATCGTGCTGGGCTATGTCGGTGCGGCGGCCTCCAAGGCGCTGTTTATCGGCCTTGTCATCCTCGCGACAGCCTCGCTCTTCGTTGATGTGCAGATCGCTCATCCGCTGGCGATGCTCGCCTTCCTGATCCTGACATGCCTCAGCTTTTCGCTGTTTGGCTTCATCATCGGCATCTGGGCGGGCAACTTCGAGCAGCTCCAGCTCATCCCGCTGCTTGTGGTCACGCCGCTGGTGTTTCTGGGTGGGGCTTTCTACTCGATCTCGATGCTGCCGCCGATCTGGCAGGGGATCTCGTTTTTCAACCCCGTGGTCTACCTGATCTCGGGCTTTCGCTGGTCGTTTTACGGCGCTGCTGACGTGCCTGTCGCCGTCTCGCTGCTGGCCATTCTGGGCTTCACGCTGCTCTGCATGGCGCTCATCGGGCTGATCTTTAAGACGGGATATAAAATCAAGCCATGACGCCTCAAAACGCCCGCCATCTGATATTTTTGCAAACAACTGCTCGGAAGGCGGGGGGCTGCCCTTGTTTGCAGCGCTCGCGCGTTCTACATCACCCTGTATGAAACTCAGAATTCCCTTTGTTAAATCAGCGCCGCGGGTGGCTGTTCTTTCGCTGGCCGGCACCATTGCCTCAGGCTCGCGCGGGCAGCTCAACGACGCAACGCTTGGCCCGCTCATCGAAAAAGCCTTTACCAAAGGCAAGCCCGACGCTGTCGCCCTGGTGATCAACTCACCGGGCGGCTCGCCAGTGCAATCGGCGCTCATCGCCTCGCGTATACGGCGGCTGGCCGACGAGAAGAGCCTCCCCGTGCATGCGTTTGTCGAAGACGTGGCGGCCTCGGGCGGCTACTGGCTAGCCTGCGCGGCCGATGACATCTGGGCAGACGGCGGCAGCATTGTCGGCTCCATCGGGGTGATCTCGGCGGGCTTTGGCGCGCAGGTTTTGCTTGAGCGCCAAGGCATCGAGCGGCGTGTGCACACTGCAGGCAAGTCAAAGTCACAGCTTGACCCGTTCGTGGCCCAAAAGCCGGAAGACGTGAAGCGCCTGAAAGTCATCCTCGACGATATGCACGAGCTGTTTATCAACCACGTCAAAACCCGCCGCGAGGGCAAGCTTGTCATGGGCGACGAGCTGTTCACCGGTGAGTTCTGGCTTGCGGCCAAGGCGCAGGAGCTTGGCCTGATCGACGGGCTGGCGCATCTTACGCCCAAGCTCAAAGAGCTTTATGGTGACAAGGTGCAATTCATCCGCCACGCGCGCAAAAAGCCGCTCTTCCCACGCTTTGGTGCGCAGATCGTGGAAGAGGGGCTGACAGCCATTGAAGAGCGTGCCGAATATGCGCGCTTCGGGCTGTAACGCATGATTTTCAAGATCATGACATTGTTTCTCGTGGGCATGGCCGTGTTGGCTATGTTTGGCAAGCTCACGCTGCCGGGAAGCAAGATGATCGCTGACAAACGCTGCCGCTCTTGCGGGCGGTTTCGCATTGGCAAGGGCACATGCCCCTGTAAGAAAAAGGGCTAACGGATGGATTGGCTGCTCGCAAGTCTTGGCCTCGTGATCCTGCTTCTGGCGGGTGACAGCTTGGTGCGTGGCGCCGTGAACCTCGCGCTGCGTGTTGGCATTCCCGCGCTGATCGTGTCGCTCACGATCGTGGCTTTCGGCACCTCCGCGCCAGAACTGCTGATCGCCATTCGCGCGGTTTTTGACAATGCACCCGGCATCGCCATGGGCAATGTCGTGGGCTCCAACACCGCCAATGTCTTGCTGGTTCTGGGCTTCCCCGCGCTGCTGGCGGCGATGCATACTTCCGAGTGTAATACGCGCAAAAACTACGCCTATATGATCGGCGGCACGTTGCTGTTTATCGCGCTCGCATTCCGTGGCGTGTTTGATATCTGGGCAGGTATCATCCTGCTCGCAGCCCTCGCAGCGATCCTGACTGACAGCTTTTTGCATGCGCGCAATCACCGTCGTGATGCCAGGGCAAGCAAGGCCGCCGCCCTTGAGGCCGAGCTTGAGGCCGAACTCGAAGAGCTTGAAGGGGCTGACCCCGAACTGCCGTGGTGGAAGATATTTGTGTTCCTCGCGCTTGGCCTTATCGGCCTGCCTTTGGGCGCTGACTTGCTGGTCGATGCCTCCGTCAATATCGCGCGTACCTTTGACATTTCCGAGCCTGTCATTGGCCTGACGCTTGTCGCGTTGGGCACGTCTCTGCCCGAGCTGGCAACAACAACTATGGCCGCGCTGCGCCGTCAGGCTGATGTGGCGCTGGGCAATGTCATCGGCTCTAATATGTTCAATCTGCTGGCGATCATCGGGGTCACTGCGCTTCTCGGGCCGATCCCGGTTGCGCCGCAGTTTCTGCAGTTTGACTTGTGGGTCATGCTCGCAGCTTCGCTCATTCTGGTGCCGTTCGTGTTCTTTAAACGCGATATCACGCGCACATGGGGCGTCGTTCTGACAGCGCTTTACCTTGTCTACATCGCCATCGTGGTGATGGCGTGAGTGCGGCGCTCATAACCGGCGGCGCGCAGCGCTTGGGGGCTGAAATGGCCCGTTGCCTCGCGGCGCGCGGCTATGACATTGCGGTGCATTACAACAGCTCGCAAGAGGCCGCCAACGCCCTTGTCAGCGAGCTTAAAGCGCAGGGCGTGCAGGCCGTTGCCTTAGACGCCGACTTGCTTGACGAAAACGCAACACAGGCCTTGGTGGCGCGTGCGACAGAGGCGCTCGGCAAGCCTCTCACCTGCCTGATCAACAACGCCTCGGTCTTTGAGTATGACAGGCTTGAAACGGCGACGCTTGAAAGCTGGAACCGCCACATCGGCTCGAACCTGCGCGCGCCCTATGTGCTAACGCAGGGTTTCGCGGCCCAAGCCCCCGCAGCAGAAGTTGACGAAGCGGGCGAGGCTTTGTCTTCAAGCCTTGTGATCAATATGGTTGACCAGCGGGTGCGCAAACTGACGCCTGAGTTCTCGACTTACACCATCGCCAAGATGGGGCTTTGGGCTTTCACGCAGACTGCCGCGCAGGGGCTGGCGCCAAAAATCCGGGTCAACGCGATCGGCCCGGGGCCGACGCTGATCGGTGCGCGCCAAAGTGATGCGCATTTCAGCAACCAGCGCGCGAACACGGTTCTCAAGCGCGGCGCGAACCCTTCTGATATCTCGGCGGCGCTGCGCTACTTTCTTGATGCAAAGGCCGTCACCGGCCAGCTTTTGTGCGTTGACGGCGGGCAGCACCTGGGCTGGCAGACGCCAGACGTTCTCGGGGTTGAGTGAAGTTTCAAAGTTCACCTAAGGTAAGTTTTGCACCTTTGGTTCAAAGTCTTCACAATTCGTTTACAAAAACCTAATGTTTCCAAGGTGTTGTCGGGTGTCGCAAAAACTTTACTTTAAAATCAACACGTTGCAAGGGTGCCTATTTTTTAGGCAGATCGACGAAACCTACTGAATACAACGAAGAATCCGGCTCACCCCAAGGTTACACCCAGAGTTATCCACAGGAAACGTGGACAGGTTTCCTCTTGCCCCTATGTGGCTATCATTGCAGCACGGTGAGCGAATCGAAAGAGTGAGCAGATGAGCGCAGAGACCACATCGAAAGCCCCCTCCGGCCATGAGATCATCGCAGGGTTTGTCAAAATGCTCGACGGCTCGCCCGGTGTCTACCGTATGCTCGATGCTCAGGCGCGGGTGCTTTACGTCGGCAAGGCGCGCAACCTCAAGGCGCGAGTTTCTAGCTATGCGCGGCCCAAGGGCCATTCGGGGCGCATCCTGCGGATGATCTCGGAAACCAGCACAATGATGTTTCTGACGACCAAGACAGAAACCGAGGCGCTGCTGCTTGAGCAGAACCTGATCAAACAACTCAAGCCCAAGTATAATGTGCTCTTGCGTGACGACAAAAGCTTTCCCAGTATTCTTGTCACGGACCACACCTTCCCGATGATCAAGCGGCACCGCGGCGCCAAGAAAGAGAAGGGCCACTACTATGGGCCGTTCGCCTCGGCGAGTGCGGTGAGCCGATCACTGGCGCAATTGCAACGGGTGTTTTTGCTGCGCAATTGCTCGGACAACGACTTTGAAACCCGCACGCGACCCTGTCTGCAATACCAGATCAAGCGTTGCTCGGGCCCCTGTGTGGGCAAGATCAGCGAGGCAGAATACCTCGAGAACGTCCGCGACGCCGAGCGCTACCTGTCGGGCAAATCAACCGGCCTGCAGGCAAAACTCGCGGTTGAAATGCAAGCCGCCTCCGACGAGCTTGCGTTTGAAAAAGCCGCCGCGATCCGCGACCGCATCAAGGCGCTGACAAACCTGCAAGGCGCGCAGGGCATCAACCCACGGGCGACACCCGAGGCCGACGTGATCGCGCTGCACCTTGAAGGGGGGCAGGCCTGCGTGCAGGTGTTCTTCATCCGGGCGAACCAAAGCTGGGGCAACCGCGACTTTTACCCGCGCGTCGGCTCCGACGAGATCGAAGCCTCCGAAGTGCTCGAAGCCTTCATCGGGCAGTTCTACGACAGTAAAGAACCCGCGCGCCAATTGCTTGTCTCGCATCCGCTTGAGAACACCGAGCTGTTGGCCGAAGCTCTGAGCGAAAAAGCGGGCCGTAAAGTCGAGGTGCTGCTGCCGCAACGTGGCGAGAAGGCCGAGCTTGTCGAAAGCGCTTTGCGCAATGCCCGCGAAAGCCTCGCGCGCAAAATGGCCGAAAGTGCCGCGCAGGGCAAACTGCTCAAAGGGCTTGCCGAGGCCTTCGGGCTCAGCGGCCCGCCGCAGCGCATCGAAGTCTACGACAACAGCCACATCTCGGGCGCCCATGCTGTCGGCGCGATGATCGTTGCGGGGCCGGACGGCTTCATGAAAAACCACTACCGTAAGTTCAACATCAAGGGCGATGACATCACCCCCGGCGATGACTTCGGGATGATGAAAGAGGTGCTCACGCGCCGCTTCAAGCGCCTTCTGAAAGAAGACCCGTCGCGCAAAGAGGGCCTCTGGCCCGACTTGCTGCTGATCGACGGCGGCATAGGCCAAGTCTCGGCGGTGCGCGCGATCCTCGATAAACTCGAGATCACCGATGTGCCGATGGTCGGTGTCGCCAAGGGGACAGACCGCGACGCAGGCAAGGAAGAGTTCTACCGCACAGGCCAGCGCCCGTTTGCCCTCAGACACAACGATCCGGTGCTCTATTTTGTCCAGCGTCTGCGCGATGAGGCGCACCGTTTTGCCATTGGCACACACCGCGCAAAACGCAGCAAAGCCATCGGAGCGACACCGCTTGACGACGTGCCAGGCGTTGGCGCGACCCGCAAACGCGCGCTCTTGCAGCACTTCGGTAGCGCCAAAGCTGTCAGCCGCGCTGCCTTGGCCGATTTGAAAGCAGTTGATGGCATCTCCGGCGCGATCGCGGAAACCATCTACGACTATTTTCACGAAAACGGCTGAGGCTTGGCGGTGTAATTTTCTTTGAAGAAAATTGTCCAGAAAATTCGAATTTTCTGGCGCTCAATTGCGCGGGCTGTCCTCAACACCGGCCTGCCGCGCTGTGAGTGCGAGTAGAGCAAGGCACAGCGCCCCGCCCGCCGCATAGGCCCACAGGATGCGGCTCATGTCGGCGTGTTCCATAACGCCGCTCGCACTCGTGTTGGCCGACGCGAGCCAAAGCGTTGCCGCAAAGAAGAGCCGCCCGAAAAAGCTCTGCAACGATAAGAAAGTCGCGCGCATGTCATCACGCAAAAGCGGATGGATGCGGGCCAGTAGAAAGGGCTGCGACAGCGAGTTGGGCACCATCCGCAGCAGCAGAAAGCCGATCGCCAGCACATGGGCACTGCTCGCCAAGACGCCCGCCAGCGCAACCTGCATGGCAAAGGCAAGCAGCAAGATCGCAGGCAAGCCCAGCCGTGCCCGCAACCGCACCGCGTAAAGCGAAGCGCTCACCGAGATCAGCATCATCGCCGCCGAGACACTGCCGCTCACCAAAGGCGCTTCGCCCGCCAGCCCAAGCCCGTCAAGCGCCTGCAAAATAAACGGCTGCCCAAAGACAAACGGAATGTGACTGTAGCCATACATCAGCACCGCGAGGCCAAATATCCAGCGCAGAGCAGGCTGGGCGAAGGCGGCCTTCAACGCGCCGGACTGCAACACTTCGGCACCTTCGGGGTGAGCGCGGCTTGCCTGCTGCTCCCCGCTGTCAGGCTCGACAAACTGCAGCGTGACAACAAGCATGCCGCCCGCCGCCAGAGCCCCCGCAAGAAAGGGCAGGGCAGGGTCGGCAAGGCTCATAAGCCCCCCTGCGACGGCGGAAAGCGCCAGCGCTGTAAAGCCAAAGCGCCAGGCGCGCAGCTCTTGGTCGGCTGTCTCGTCGTTGCGGGCTTCACGTGCGAGTGACTCGTAAAGCAGGGCAGAGTCTGTTCCCGAGGCAAACGCCGAGCCTGCCCCGAGAAGGGCCTGCCCGACAGCAAGCAACGCAAAGCCGTTGCCTCCATAAAGACAAAGCGTGCCAGCAATCGCCGCCAGCGCCGCCGCGGTGAGTGTCTTTTTGCGCCCCAACCTGTCTGACAAGTAGCCAGAAGGCACCTCAAGCGCTGTCGTGGCTACATCATAGACGACATAAAGCATGATCGCCTCTGCAGGGCCCAGCACAGACTGAAAGTACAGAAACCACACTGCCTGCCAGAAGTTCAGGTTCTGGAAGAACCGGAACCACGGATAAAGGCTGATATTTGCGGCGGTGCTCATGCCCATATTTGTGCAGAAAGCGCCGCCCTTTTATAGCATTAATCGTCGCTTGTGCGCGCAGCTTCCGAGCGGCGTGCTTTCTCCAGCACCATTTGCATAAATGTGGGGCTGGCGGCGTCTTCGTCATAGTGGCTTTGCACCATGCCGCTGATCACGCCATTCCAGTAAATGCGCAGGATGCGGTTGATGCGCACCTGATAGCCAGGACCCTGCGCGCGAAACCACTTTGTCATGTCTTCATCAAGGCGGATGGTGATGCGCTCTTTCTTGCGGCGGGCCGTGGCATTTTGCTCAAATCCATTCCACTCCTTGGGCAGGGATCTGTCGATCCAGCTGCTGCGCAACTCGTCTTGAAGCGTCTTGAGGTCTTCCAGCGCCTCCAGGCGCGCGGTGTCTTTGGTTTTGCGTGGCATCTGTGCCTCCTTGTTAACCATTTTGCGAGCATCGCGGCTAAAGGTTAACGGGCTGAGAGGCCGGCGAACTGTATGCACGCGTTCTGCACGGATCGCTGCATAGAAAGCTGCATACCGTAGGCACTGGCGTTTTTGGCGTTAACCTTGGTTAATTGCGCAGTGTTGCGGATGCCACTTTTCGTGGCGGGCAAAGCAGTTTACAACGAGGGCGAGATGCACTGGAATTTGCCAAATATCCTGACGGTTCTCCGTCTGATCGCTGCCCCCGGTTTGGCAGTGATGTTCCTATATTTCACAAGGCCTTACGCGGATTGGTTTGCGCTAATCCTGTTCGTATCGGCGGCGATAACCGACTGGTTTGACGGCTATCTTGCGCGGCTTTGGAAGCAGGAAAGCAAACTCGGAGCAATGCTTGACCCGATCGCTGACAAGGCGATGGTCGTAATCGCGCTGGCCGTCATCATCGGGTATACGGACACCAGTTGGACACCCTATCTGGTGCTTCCGGCGACGTTCATCCTGTTTCGCGAAATCTTTGTTTCGGGGTTGCGCGAGTTTCTCGGCGACACCGCGGGAACGCTCAAGGTCACCAAACTGGCGAAGTGGAAGACTACCTTGCAAATGGTTGCAATTGCAGTGCTTTTTTCCAAAGGCGTGTTTGAGCACTACCTTCTGATAGGCGTTGCAGGCATGGATGACGTGCTCTTTGACGCGATTATGGCGGGTGAGGAAGAAGACCTGCAGGGGTTGAAATGGAAGATCGCCTGCCGTGACTGGGCGGGTTACGCGGGCACGGCGCTGCTCTGGGCAGCGGCAGTTCTCACACTCGTAACCGGTTGGGATTACTTCAAAAAAGCGCTGCCCTATTTGAAGGATTGAGACTATGGATGTGCTTTACTTCGCATGGGTTCGCGAGCGGATCGGGCTTCCTCGGGAAGTGGTTAACACTAACGCGCGCACCGTTAAGGAGTTGGTCTCTGAGCTTGTGGCCCGCGAAGAGCGTTATGAGGCCGCTTTTGCCGACATTTCAGCCCTCAGAGTGGCTCTTGATCAGGAGCTTTCAAGCTTTGATGCACCGCTCAAAGGCGTGCGGGAAGTCGCGTTTTTTCCACCGATGACAGGGGGCTAACTTGGACGTTCGTGTGCAAGAATCTGCCTTTGACCTTGGCGTGGAAACTTCTGAATTTGCAGCAAAAACCAGCGCGTCCGGCGCTGTTGTGACGTTTACGGGCATTGTGCGCAACAACGCAGCAGGCACGCTTGAGCACATGCAGATCGAGCACTATCCGGCGATGACGCAAAAGGCGCTCGAAGCGATCTCGAACGAGGCGTTAACGCGTTGGCAACTTGAGGATGCCAAAGTCATCCACAGGTTTGGCGCGCTAAAACCGGGCGAGATGATCATGATGGTCGCAACTGCCGCCCCGCACCGCAAAGACGCCTTTGAGGCGGCGGAATTCTTGATGGATTATCTCAAGTCGCGCGCGCCGTTCTGGAAGAAAGAGGTTTCAAGCGACGACGCGAGTTGGGTGGCGGCTAAAGAGGAAGACGAGGCCGCTCTGGGCCGCTGGCAGGAATGAGCCGCCTTAGGCTTTCCAACCGCGTTGCGCGGCTGCTTTGGCTGCAGAGCCACGGGCTGTCCCAAACCCCGACAGGCCAGCTTGATCTGGCGCAAATCGTGACGGACTTGGGCTTCGTGCAGCTTGATTCCATCCGCCATATCGAGCGCGCGCACGACCATATTATCTGGTCGCGTAACCAGAATTACCGTGTTGGCGGGCTGGATAATCTGCTTGAAAACAGAGCTGTGTTTGAGCATTTCACCCATGATGCCAGCCTTATCCCGATGGAATTTCTGCCAATGTGGCGGCGCCAGTTTCAGCGCACCTCAGACAGGATTTCCAAGGCGGGTTGGTTCAAGCGCATGCCTGACGTCAAAGGGCGTGCCGAGATCAAGGCACGCATTGCGCGGGAAGGCGCGCTTTGCACCAGCGATTTTGACAGCGAAGGGCCAAAGCCCACAGAGATGTGGCACAGGCCAGCCCACAAACTCGGACTGGATTACATGTGGTATGCGGGCGAGTTGGCCACATGCCACCGTGAGAAGTTCGTGAAGTTTTACGACATCTCTGAGCGGGTCTTTCCCGCCGATCTTTGGCGGCAGGCACTGAGCCATGATGCGCAAATCGACTGGCTGTGCCGTTCTGCGCTTGGCCGTCTGGGCTTTGCCACAGCCGGAGAGATCCAGCGGTTTTGGGACGCCTGCAGCAACGCCGAAGTCCGGGCGTGGCTTGCGCAGAACAAGACAGGTCTGGTCGAGGTTGACGTTGAAACCGCGCAGGGAACAAAGGTCGCGAGTTGGGCCTTGTCTGACATTGAGGCGCGCGTCGAGGCTGTGCCAGAGGCAACCGCGCGGCTTCGGGTTATCAACCCGTTTGACCCGGCGTTTCGCGATCGCAAACGCACCGAGCAACTGTTTGGTTTCACCTACCGCAACGAGATATTCGTGCCCGCTGCGAAGCGCCAATATGGCTACTATGTTTACCCGATCCTTGAGGGCAAACGCCTTGTTGGACGCGTGTCTTTGAAGGCCAATCGCGCTGCTGGCGTACTAACGCTAAAACAGTTGTGGCCCGAAGCTGGCGTGGCGTGGCCCGCTGGCAGGCAGGCCAAACTGGAAAGTGAATTAGGCCGATTTGCGCGCTTCAGCGGTCTGGCGTTTACGTCCGGTTGCTCTGGCTGACCTGTTCGACATAAGCGCGCATCTCTTCAGCTTCGTGGCGCGCATCGCGCAGGCCGTCCATGGCGGCTGAAAGCTCGGCCTCTGTCTGGCTGAGCTGATTGGTCAGCTCGGCCTCGCGCTGCTGCAAGTAGGTGATCGCCTGATCGCGGGTTTCCTCGGCTTCATGGAGCTCTTGAGCCATTTTCTCAAGCTCTTCCATGTCGCCGCGCGACACACGGGTAAAGCGGTGAACGAGCCAGTTTACAAACCAACCCATGCAAAAGGCGATAAACAGGATAACCGCTGTTGCAATGATGAACTCAGTTCTGGTCATTAGTCGTGTCCTCGCTCGGCGCGCCTTCGGCGTCTTCCTCGGTTACTGCCCCATCTTGCTCATTACTTTCAAGGGTCGTTGTTGTGTCTTTGATAGGTTCGGGGCGCACCAGCTTAAACTCGATGCGGCGGTTTTCTTCGCGCCCTTCCTCGGTGTCGTTGCTGGCGATCGGGGAGACTTCGCCGTAGCCGACGGCTGTGAAGCCCATCGTCAAAACGCGTCGGTCTCGCAGCGCGTTCAGAACGGCCTGAGCGCGCTCTTTCGAGAGGTTCTGGTTCATTTCTTCGCGGCCTTGGCTGTCGGTGTGGCCGGCGATTTCCATGCGCAAGTCACCGCATTTTTTCAAGACAGCCGCAATTTCGTCCAAGGTGCCTTGGCCGCCAGCTGCGATTGTCCCACTGCCTGGTTCAAAGCTGATCTTGTTGGCCGCCAGGATATCGGCGACCTGCGCTTCGCACTCGTCGGGCGTTGGCAAGCCCAAGACCGGATCAAGTTTTTTAAGGTAGTTAACGTTGATCGAAAAGCGCGCAGCGTCGCCCAGCTTTTCCGAAAACAGCGCGGTGATCTTCTCTTTTGCAGCAGGATCTCCGGTGTTTCCGTTGATCGCAATCAACTCACTTGTGGCGGTCACGGATCCGTTTGAAAGAAGCGAAAGCGCTTCAAGCCCCGTGAGAACACGCAGAGGCCAGTCGCGCGGGAGGGTTTCGTCGGTGCGGGCCGAGTTGGTGACAGCGGTGCTTCCAAAACGGGCGGTTGCGAAACTGACGGCTGTGACGCTGAGGGCGTCGTCATTCATGCGACCACGCAGTTGTACAAGGCCTTCGGGGCTGAGTGTGGCGACAAATTCGGCGGGGCCTTCGCCACTTTCAACAGTTTCGGGCAAAACCGCATGAAGCGTGAAGACTTCGGGAAGGGCATTCTCTAGCTCGCCAATGATGCGGTCAAACGCGCGCTGATCAGTGCTTTCCAGAGCAACAAGCGTGATGTCGGCATCCGCGAATGTCACGTTGCCGCCACCAAGCGCGTTGATAGCGTCGATAGATTTGGTCGCAGCATCGCCCCAGCTGGGAGAGGGCACGCCGAGGCCTATCTTGCAGTCGCCATTGCCCTCAAGGCCGGCGTTTGCGGCTGCCGTCAGAATGCGCGCGCGCGCCACTTCGGTGTCCGCTGAACAGCTGTCAAAGCGGCTGCCGTCTTCATCTTGGATGAAGCGCAGGGCGAAGGGCGTGATGACTGGGCGGGGGGCGGAAATATCAAACGTGACTTTGAGCCCGTCAGGGGCGCGTTTGGTCAGCCGCGTCTCGGCGCTTTTCTGTTTGGATTCGCTGTCTGCCATGGCCGTGATCGCGACGCGGTTTGCATCAATCGAAACTTTTGAGCGCGGCAAAGTTTCAAGGGCTTCAAGTCCGAAATCAACTGCGTCTTCCCAGCCTTCTGGCACAGGGTAGTCGGCGCTTTCCAGCAGTTCGGCAACATTGCTGTTGTCGGCCAGTTCGCCGATACGCTCAAGGAAAGCGTCTCTGTCGGTTTGGGCGGGGATCAGGCCGATCAGTGAGATGTCGCGCTCGTTGCGCAGGATTTCAAGTGAGAAGCGCGGCGGGGCAAGGTCTGCGAGCGCTTTGATCTCCATGTCGTCGATCACCCGCGCGGCATCAACCACTTTGCCGGCGGTGCTGATTGCGAGAAAACGTTGCGCTTCAGACGGGGCAGTGCCCGTCAGGAAAACTTGCAAGCCGTCCGCATAGACTTCAGCCCAAGTCAGTTTGTTTTCGTCAAGGGCTTCCCGAACACCGTATTCCGACGTTTCTTCAACCAGCGTCACCGTGAATTGCGCGGCTACTAAAGACAAGACAGCCGCCGAGACGAAGGTAACTGCAAGAATAAGGAGAGAAGATACGCGCATGAGACTTTCTTAAAGCGGGCTTAAAGCGGTTTTGTGATCATTCTAGTAAGGCCTGTGAACGGCGGATACAATCAAACTAACAGCGCAACGGCGAAAAACAGCAAGGGGATCAAGCCAGCATCGCGATTTGAGCGGAAAAGCATGATCAAACGGGGCGAGTTTTCGTCGTCAAACATGCGAATTTGCCACATCAGGTGCCAACCCATGGCCATTGTGCCTGCGAGGGCGATGAGCAGGGCTATCGGGCCGTTCAGCGGGTTGAGCAAAGCGGCGATCGTTGCGATGCCGAGCAAAGTGACGGTCGCGGCCAGAAACCGGCTTAGCCACTTCGGGGTTTGAGCTCCAAACAGCCGCGCGGTTGACTTGACACCAATCAGAGCGTCGTCTTCCGTGTCTTGGTGTGCATAGATCGTGTCGTAAAACAGTGTCCAAGCGATGCCCGCTGCATAGAGGTAAAGCGCAGGGGCTTGCAGGCTGCCGGTGTGGGCTGTCCACGCCAGAAGCGCCCCCCAGTTGAAGGCCAGCCCGAGGAAGACTTGCGGCCACCATGTGAAGCGCTTGGCAAACGGGTAGATAGCGACTGGTAGCAGTGAGAGCACCCCCAGCAGGATCGCGGCAGTGTTGAATGTGAGCAATATACAAAGAGAAATAAGGGCTTGCGCAACCATCCAGACAAGCGCTTGCTTGGCTGTCACGGCCCCTGACGGGATCGGCCTTGAGCGGGTGCGCTCGACTTTACCGTCAATGTCGCGGTCTGTGAAATCGTTCCAGGTGCAGCCCGCACCGCGCATGAGAAACGCGCCAGCAGCGCAGCCGATAAAGATCCAGAGATCGTGCCAGCTTGCCTGCCTGTCATGCAGCATCGCCAGCACAAGCCCCCACCAGCAGGGGATCAGCAGTAGCCATGTTCCGATCGGGCGATCGGCGCGCGAGAGGCGCCAGTAGGGCCGTGTCCAAGCCGGCGCCAGCGTGTCGACCCAGTTGCCTTTGACGGCATCTGAAACTTGTCCTGTTGGCTCTGGTTTATTTGGCTCACTGCTCATATGTTTTGCCCATGACAGATGTGAAGATCAGGCTCTATGTAGAGCACCCATTGGGGGCGGGGCAACGGCTTGCGCTCAACAAAGACCAGTCGCACTACCTTTTTGCGGTGATGCGCCAGCCTTTGGGCGCACGTATTGCTGTGTTTAACGGCGCTGACGGCGAGTGGCTGGCTGAGGTCAGTAAGGCCAACAAGCGCAACGGCGAGCTTTATCTGATAAGCCAGCGTGGCCCACAGCAAAACCCGCCTGATCTGTGGCTGTTGTTTGCCCCGATCAAGAAGGCACGAACCGACTTTATCGTTGAAAAGGCAGCGGAGATGGGGGTCTCGCGGATCGTGCCTGTACAGACAGATTTCACCAACGCTGACCGCATTCGCCAAGATCGATTGCAAGCCCATGCCGTTGAGGCGGCTGAACAATGCGGGGGGACCTTTGTTCCGGAGGTTGCCGAGTTGGCGAAGTTACCTCGCGTTTTGAGCGATTGGCCTGAAGGCAGAAAACTGATGTTTTGTGATGAAACGCTCACTGGCGAGGCTTGCGCGACTGACGCTTTGAGCGCTGCAGGCGCCGCCCCTTGGGCCATTCTCATCGGGCCGGAGGGCGGGTTTTCTGATGCAGAAAGACAAGCCCTGCGTGGGCTGCCTTTCGCGCATCCTGTGAGTCTTGGGCCGCGTATATTGCGCGCTGACACAGCAGCCGTTGCGGCAATGACGCTTTGGCAGATCAATTTGGGTGACTGGCTGTGAGCTTTGTGCGCCCCGAAGTTCGCGCGACGCTCTTTCGGGTTCGTGAGCTCATAGTCGCAGGCTTGCTTGGCCTTATTGGCCTCTACTGGGGGCTGACAGCTTTTGGTGTTCTGTTCTGGCTTGGCTGGCTTATTTTGGCGGCTGCTGTGTTATTGTTCTTCACTTTCCTGCAGCGTGTCTGGTTTGGCGGGCGCGAAGACGGGCCGGGGTATGTCGAGGTGATCGAAGGGCAGATCACTTATTACAGCAGCGAAACTGGCGGGGCTGTTGCCGTGCGTGAACTAACGCAGCTTATGTATGATGCGCGTGGGCGCGAACCACATTGGGTGCTGCGGCAGCCACAGTTCCCCGACTTGAGTATTCCAGCCTCCTCTAAAGGCGCACCCGAATTGTTTGATGCATTCGCCGCTTTGCCAGGGCTTACCGCAGAGCGCCTTTTGCAGGCCCAGCGCCGCGCCAAGGGTAACGCCTTGGTGATTTGGCAACGCGAGAGCAACCTTGCGATTGACAGCGCGCGCGTGAAAGATCACTTCTAAACCTCCAAAACGCGAACAGATCGGAGCATCAACATGTCTATTCCTCAATCCGGCGGTGGCCCGATCGAACATCATTCGCAACTGGCGGAATATATGGCCAAGGGCTGTAAACCCCGCGAACAATGGCGCATTGGCACCGAACACGAGAAGTTTGGATACTGTAAAGATACGCTGTTACCAATTCCTTACGCGGGTGAGCGTTCCGTGCTGGCGGTGCTGGAAGGCTTGCAGCAAAAACACGGTTGGAGCCCTGTAAAAGAAGGCGAAAACCTTGTTGGCCTTGAGAAAGACGGCGCCAATGTGAGCCTTGAGCCGGGTGGTCAGCTTGAGTTGTCAGGTGCGCCGCTTGAGAACATCCACCAGACTTGCGACGAGGTGAATGTTCATCTCAAGGAAGTGAAAGACATCGCCGACAAGGTTGGCGTTGGCTTTATCGGGCTTGGCGCTGCGCCTATCTGGACGCATGAGCAGATGCCGCTGATGCCCAAAGGCCGCTATAAGCTGATGGACAGCTACATGCAGGAGGTCGGCACAATGGGCCGCACCATGATGCGCCGCACTTGCACAGTTCAAGTGAACCTTGATTTTGCCTCTGAGGCCGACATGGCGTTGAAGCTGCGCACAGCGATTGCCTTGCAGCCCGTGGCGACGGCCCTATTTGCCAACTCACCCTTCCTTGAAGGAAAGCCGAACGGCCACAAAAGCTGGCGCAGCCGCGTGTGGCGTGACTTGGATGATGCCCGAACAGGCATGGTGCCGTTTGTGTTTGAAGAGGGTTTTGGCTTTGAGCGTTGGGTTGAGTACGCGCTCGATACGCCTATGTATTTTGTCTATAGAGACGGTAAGTATATCAACGCCTTAGGCCAGTCTTTCCGTGACTTCTTGAAAGGCGAACTGCCCGCTTTGCCAGGCGAGACGCCGACGCTGTCTGACTGGGCAGATCACTTGACGACGCTCTTCCCTGAGGCGCGGATCAAGCAGTATATGGAGATGCGCGGCGCCGATGGCGGGCCGTGGCGCAGGCTTTGTGCGCTGCCGGCGTTCTGGGTTGGTTTGATGTATGACCAAGGCGCGCTTGATGCGGCATGGGACGTGGCCAAAAGCTGGGATGCAGAGACCCGTGAAGCGCTGCGGGTGGCCGCGAGCGAGCAGGGTTTACAAGCCGAAGTGAACGGTATCAAGATGCATGATCTGGCGCGCGAAATCGTGTCGATTTCGGAAGTTGGCCTGAAGGCGCGAGGGCAAGCCGGGGCTGGCGGGATGATCCCTGACGAGACGCATTTCTTGAGTGCTTTGAAGGAGTCTTTGGACAGCGGAGAAGTGCCTGCAGACGAGCTTCTTCGCCGCTATGAAACCGATTGGGAAGGCGACTTGAGCCGTATTTATGCGGAGTATTCCTACTAGCGTTCGGTGTGGTTAATACGAGATCGTTAACCGTGAAACGATTGTGCCTGAGGTATGCTGCTCTCCGTGCAGCTATGCGTGCAGAACGCGTGCATACGTTTTCGCGCAAAAGTCTTAACCGAAATTAACTTAACGCAGCGCACGGTGAGAGCTTACAGCTTCGTGCTCCGGGAAGGTGTTAGGCCTTGGCACGGCCAAGACCCAGATGAGGTTTTGCGCCTTGGCTGGGCCCAACTGCGGCGTTTGCATTTTTAGTGCAAATCGACGTGGGCGGGAGTGCCCCCTAGGCCGTGGCGTTCGGCTTGAGGGCTGGGGTTTCGGGCGCCGGCGGGCTCAGGACAGTGCGCAGGGTTGTGGCGGCTTGTGTGAAGCCGAGTCCGAGGCAGAGAGCAGCAAAGCCAAGGCCTATGGCAACGCCGAGTTCGGGCATGTCGGCCAGCAGTGGCAAGACCGCGCCGATCAGGAGCACCCCGCCCGAGCCGATGGCGGCAAAGCCTGTTGCGATCGTGATCGCGGCGGTGCGGGCGGCCGGGGTGTTGTCAGCCTCGCCTTGCGGGCATTCTGACATCAGCGCGCCGATCTTGAGGATCATAAAGCTGAGCAAGGCGACGGTTATCAGGCCGGCGATGAGATATGTCAGAGCATAGGGAAGCATTGTGGGAAGCATAGCGTGTTCCTTTCTTACGCGTTGCGAGTGAACTTGAGGTAGAGCCAGCCGAACATGCCGCCCCAGAGCGGCGCGAAGATTGACCCGAAGAACAGGTAGAATAGGGTGAGGCCGACCAGATCGTCATTCTGGGTGAGTGCGCTGTAGAGCATTGCCAGGGCGCAGGCTGCAGCATTTGCCAAGAGGGCCGCTGCGGCGCAGTCGCTTGAGGTGCAGGGGATGCGCGATAGCTGCCAGAGCAGCAACGGCGTGCCCAGTGCGAGGTAGATCGGCGCGCCAAACATCAGCGCGAAGACCGGAATGACAACATAGAAGCTGAGTGCTGTCACCAGAAGTGGCGCGAGGATGAGCGCGCCGAAGAAGGCAGGCATGTGAATGACGTGGGTTGGCCAGAGCGTGTGACTTCTTCTTGTTGCAATCATTTCTGCAATCTCCGAAAATTAGAGGCAAAAAAAGGGAGCGCCTGCTTTAGCCGGACCCGCCTTTCGGAAGGAACCGGGCGATCTTCGCGCCGAGTTTGAGCAGCGTCATCTGGGTGCCGCGTGGCAGGCGGGCGATCTCGGCATACCAGTCATCAAACTGCTGCATGGTTTGAAGTGTCTCGTTGAGGCGGGTTTGCACATGTTGTGATGTGCCGTCAGTTTTGGCCTCTTGCGCCACGTCATGCAGGGCGGCCAGTGTCGGTGCGTATTCGCGCTCGCGGCGGCCGTCGACGACGGTGTTCACCAAGTCAAACATATCCTGAATTGCAGTGAAGTGGTCGCGCCTGTCGCCAAGCTGGCGGGTGGCTTTGACAAGCTTCCAGCCTTGCAGCTCCTTGATCGCGGTTGAGACGTTGGAACGCGCCAGAGAGAGCGTTTCGCAGATATCGTCTGCTGTCATCGGCTCGGGTGCGATGTGCAGCAGAGCGTGGATCTGGGCAACCGAGCGGTTCACGCCCCACTTCGTGCCCATTTCTCCCCAGTGGAGAATAAAACCTTGCATGGCGGGGGTGAGGTGCATCTGAGTTGATCTTTCATAAAATTCTGTTATGACAGAAATAAAAGAATTCAAAGGAGATTGCAAGCGCCTTCTGTGATCGTCATGGCCGCCTTACTTTTCGCCGATCTTGGGCTCGGTGTTGGCGCGCAGACGTTCGATGTTTGCGCGGTGGGTGAAGAACACCAGAACTGTCAGCAGAACACCAAGCAATAGCGCTTGTTGCGCTCCCAGCAAGGCCATCCAGATCGTCGAGCTGCTTGCTGCGGTGATGGCCGCCAGTGAAGAGATGCGCCAAACTGCAGCCGCGGCGAGCCAGGTTGCGCAGCAGGCGAGGCCAACGGGCCAGACAAGCGCTAGCAGGACGCCAAAGAATGTCGCAACACCTTTGCCACCCTTAAAGCCAAGCCAGACAGGAAAGCAGTGCCCGAGGAAGGCCAAAAGCCCTGCCAGTTGAGCGGCGTCTTCGCCCGCGAAAGTGCGCGCCAGCAGCACCGCGGCGGCGCCTTTGCCAGCGTCAAACAGCAGCGTCAGAGCCGCAGCTGATTTGTTGCCCGAGCGCAGCACATTTGTCGCGCCGATGTTGCCGGAGCCTGTTTTGCGCAAATCGCCAAGTGAGAAGACGCGCGACATCACGATGCCAAAGGGGATCGAGCCCAGCAGGTAGCCGACGAGCGCCCAAAGTGCGAGCACGAGAGAAGTGTTTTCTATCAGAGGCATCAGCCGAAGACCTTTTCGCCATTCACAAAAGTTTGCACAACTTTACCCTGTAAGCGCTGGCCGTCAAAGGGGGTGTTTTTAGACTTTGACTTCAGCGTGCTGCGGTCAAGCACGAAGGGCTTGTCGGGGTCAAACACCACCAGATCGGCGGGGGCCCCTTTGCAGAGCCGCCCGCTGGCAAGGCCAAGGCGTTTGGCGGGGTTCAGCGACAGGGCACGGAAAAGTTGCGCGAGCGTGAGTTGCTCGGCGTGCACGAGGCGCAGGCTGGCGGGCAGCAGTGTTTCGAGCGCCACAGCGCCTGAGGCGGCTTCTTCATAGGGCAGGCGTTTGCTCTCTTCGTCTTGAGGCGTGTGCATCGAGCTGATGATGTCGATGGTGCCATCCGCGAGCGCGGCGATTGTTGCCAGCCTGTCGTCTTCGCTGCGCAGCGGCGGCTTGAGCTTGAAGAAAGTGCGGTAGTCGGCCACGTCAAGCGCGTTGAGCGTGATGTGGTGCACCGAGGTGCCCGCCGTAATGTCGAGGCCGTTGTTCTTGGCGCGCTCAAGCGCGGGCAGGGCGCGGGCGGTTGTGATCTGGTCGGCGTGGTAGCGCGCGCCCGTCATTTCCAAAAGGGCGATGTCGCGGTCAAGCCCCATGCGCTCGGCCATGGGCGAGACAGCGGGCAGGCCACGCAGGGTGGCGAACTTGCCGGAGGTCACGCAGGCCCCCGCCGAGAGCGTCGGCTCTTGCGGGTGCGCTATCACAAGCGCGCCGAGGCTCTTGGCATAGGTCAGCGCGCGTTGGAAAACTTTGGTGTTGGGCACCACGGCGTCGCAGTCGGAAAAGCCGACAGCGCCCGCGTCGAGCAGAAAGCCGATTTCTGTCATCTCGCGGCCTTCGCGCCCTTTGGTGAGTGCGGCGATGGGCAGCACGTTGACGCAGCTGTCTTCGTTGGCGCGGCGTTTGACAAACTCCAGCGCTTCGGGCGTGTCGATGGCGGGCGAAGTGTCGGGGCGGATGGCGATTGTCGTGACGCCACCTGCGGCTGCGGCGCGCCCCGCTGAAGCGTAGCTTTCCTTGTGGCGCTCGCCGGGCTCGCCGACTTTGACGCCGATATCGACAATGCCGGGGGCAAGGCACTGGCCTTTGCAATCAACCGTCTCGTCGGCCTGTGGCGCGTCGCCTTGGCCCGTTGCGGCGATAAGGCCGTTCTCAACCAGAAGCCAGCCGAGGCTTTCGCTCTGCGCTTCCGGGTCAATCAGGCGGGCGTTGGTGAACAGGGTTTTCATCGGCTCAATTCCTTGCGCTTAGCGCGGCGTCGCGGGTTTGCAGCACGAGGGCTGCGCCCGCGGCGGGGTCGGCTTGGTATTTGATCAGGTATTTGTCGCCCGAGCGGGTGATCACTTGCAGCGCCGAAAGCATGGTGCGGGCGTTTTCAACGTCGGCAAGGGGGATAATGCGCCCGTCGGGGCCAATGAGCCGTGCGCTCGTCAGCTTCCAGACCATGCCGAGCTGCTCGTTCATCACGTAGACACCGCGCACGCTGATGGCGAACACCGAGCCGACGATGCCTGTCCAGGCGTGCGGGTTGCCCATGAACACGAGCAGGCCTGACAGCAGCACAGAGCCAAGCGCCGCCAGCATGATGTGCTCGCGAATATAGGTGCCTTTACTGGGCGGGAACTCGGCGAGAACAGTGTCGATATCGGCGCTCATGTGGCGTCCTCCGCGTCTGGGATGTCATCTTCGTCGGCGATTGTGCCCATCAGCGCGAGGCGGGCCAAGTCTATCTCGCGTTCAACTGAACGGGGCTTGGCGAGGTATTTCATCATCACAGCCTGACCTGTTTCAAAATCTAGCCGCAGGTTCTTCCAGAGGGTGCGCTTGGTGGTGTGAATGTCGGCAAGGTTGACGGTTGCGTTCAGCTCTGGCTCGTTGGTGTTCTCATAGATGAGGCGCAGCGAGGTGAGGTGCCACTGGTCGTTCCTGTGGCGCAGCCAGCTTGTGTAGTCGTCAAAGATGAAGGCCGAAAACACTGTGGTAAACGCCATGATTGGCAGCCAGTATTGCGCGGGAACGCCGATGACGGGGCCGAAAAACACCGCTGTTATCAGCCCGACAATGAGCGAGCGTTGGATGAAAACCCCGATGTCGGGGACGAATGTGCCGAGAAAGGCCTCGTCATCCAGCAAGGTTGTTGTCGGGTTTGGCAGCTCGGACATTTCGGGCGCGCTCATGTGGTGAGCGCCGCAAGCGCGGCGATAAGCAAGAGGACAACCAGCACGATCGCGCCAATCAAGCGGGCGGATACAGGCTTGGGTGTTTCGGCTGGCAGAGGCGGAGCTGTTGCGCCTGCGGGAAAAAAGGGCGCCTCATAAAGTGTTGCTTCACTTTTTTCGATGTAGCGACCAATGAAAACAAGTGGGGGCTTGGGGGCGAGTGCTGTGTCGGCAGCGCTCAGCGCGCCGGAGAACACAAGCAAAACGGGCCCCTCCAGGGCATCTAGCGTGGCAGTGTCGGGTGCGACAGAGGCTTCGTCGAGGCCATTGGCCCCCGTGAGAAAGCTTGCAAGGGTATAGCCTTCCAGCACTTCGGGTTGGAAAACTTCTATGTGATCGGTGTTGAGTGAAGACAGGCCCAAAGCCTCGCGCAAGGCGTCTGCCGGAGGCATGACAAGGCGTTCGAGCGCGCCTTCGGGAAGATCGGCGGTGAAAACCCAGACAGCACGGCGGGCTTGCGCGGGAAAAGCGAGCGCTTCACTCATACCATAACCTCGGATGAGGACATGCCGCGCGCCGCGGCTTTGGCGTTTTCCGCCAGCAGGTGCATCGCGGCCATGCGCACAGCGACGCCCATTTCAACCTGCTCCTGAATGACAGAGCGGGTGACGTCATCGGCGATATCTCCGTCGATCTCGACACCGCGGTTCATCGGCCCCGGGTGCATCACGATGGCGTCGTCTTTGGCGTGGCTCAGTTTGTCGGCGTCAAGGCCGAAGCGGTGATAGTATTCGCGCTCGGACGGGATAAAGCCGCCATCCATGCGTTCCTTCTGGAGCCGCAGCATCATCACAACGTCAACGTCCTTCAGGCCTTCGCGCATGTCGTCATAGACTTCGCAGCCAAATTCGCTGATCTCGCTTGGCATCAGCGTTGGCGGGCCGATGAGGCGGATGCGGTTTTCCATCTTGCCCAAGAGGATGATGTTGGAACGCGCCACGCGCGAGTGGGCGATGTCGCCGCAGATGGCGATGTTGAGGCGGTGCAAACGCCCCTTGGCACGGCGGATTGTCAGCGCGTCGAGCAGGGCCTGTGTGGGGTGCTCGTGGCGCCCGTCACCAGCGTTGAGCACGGCGCAGTTTACCTTCTGTGCCAGCAAGTCAACGGCGCCGGAGTTGGGGTGACGCACCACCAGCAAGTCAGGGTGCATGGCGTTGAGCGTCAGCGCCGTATCGATCAGCGTTTCGCCTTTTTTGATGGAACTCGCCTGCATTGCCATGTTCATTACGTCTGCGCCAAGGCGCTTGCCTGCCAGCTCGAAGCTCGCCTGCGTGCGTGTTGAGTTTTCGAAGAACATGTTGATCTGCGTGAGGCCTTTGAGCACATCAGACGTCTTCTGCGCCGAGCGGTTGAGCGTCACATACTGGTCGGCCAGATCTAGGATACAGGTGATATCAGATTGCGAGAGCGGTTCTATTCCGAGAAGGTGACGGTGTGCGAAGCCCATGCTCTCATCCTTTTATTCGACCCTGCTTATAGAAAGCACGCGCGCCGCGCGCAAGAGATGCGTTTACTGGGTTATCGCGCACGCGGGCTTGAGGTAGGTTTAGCGCATGGAATCGGCAGCATCATATTACGCGCAGCGCGCAGCGCTCGACTGGCAGATCGAGATGGGGGTTGATGAAGCCCTCAGCGAGACGCCGATTGACCGCTTTGAACTTGTCGATATGCCCAAAGCCAAGGTGCCTGCTGCTGCGGCAAAACCGGTGCCTGCAGAGCCTGTCGAGGCGCCCAGAGTTGACGCTGTTGCTGCTGCCAAAGCGGCCGCCGCTGGCGCGGGAAGCCTTGAGGCGCTTGAGGCGGCTTTGGCGGGGTTTGAGCATTGCGAGCTAAAGCGCGGTGCGCGCAACCTTGTGTTTGCCGACGGGGTGCCGAAGGCGCGGGTTATGATCATCGGGGAAGCGCCGGGGCGCGACGAAGACCGCGAGGGTAAGCCCTTTGTGGGTCGCTCGGGGCAACTGCTCGACAAGATGCTGGCGGCGATCGGCCTGTCGCGCGAAGAGAGTGTTTATATCACCAATGTGTTGCCATGGCGGCCGCCGCAAAACCGCGAGCCAAAGCCGGAGGAGATCGCGATGATGCGGCCCTTCGTGGCGCGCCATGTCGAGTTGGCCGAGCCCGAGCTGATTATCCTCATGGGCAATATGAGTTGCGAGGCGGCGCTCTCCAAGCGTGGGATCACGCGGCTGCGCGGCAACTGGGCCGAGGCTTACGGCAGGCCCGCGATGCCGATGTTCCACCCCGCTTACCTGCTGCGCCAGCCGCAGATGAAGCGCGAGGCTTGGGCTGATTTACTGGATATCAAAGCGAGGTTGGGATGAGCCGGATAGACGAGAGCCGCGAATTTATACCGGTGCGGATTGCTGTGCTGACGGTGAGCGACAGTCGCGCTTTGGCTGATGACCGCTCGGGAGATGTGCTTGTCGGCCGCCTGACAGAGGCGGGGCATGTGCTGGCCGATCGCAAGATCATCCGCGACGAGCGTGCTGACGTGGCCAAACAACTGCGCGCATGGGTGGCCTCGGGCGAGGTTGACGTTGTGATCTCGACAGGCGGCACGGGCCTCACGGGCCGCGACGTGACTGTCGAAGCGCACAGGGATGTTTACGAAAAAGAGATCGACGCCTTCGGGACACTTTTCACCATGGTGAGCTTTCAGAAGATCGGCACCAGCGCAGTGCAGAGCCGCGCGACAGCGGGGGTTGCGGGGGGGTGCTATCTGTTCGCGCTGCCCGGCAGTCCCGGGGCGTGCAAAGACGGCTGGGACGAGATCCTGAAATGGCAGTTGGATTACCGCCATTTGCCCTGCAATTTCGTTGAGATCATGCCGCGCCTGGAAGAGCATAAGCAGCGTAAATAATGGATATTTTTCAGCTTATCGGCGTGCAGCCCGCGGTTGTGAAAGAAAGGGCTGCCGCCGTTCTGGCGCGCGACAGTCGGGGCCGCGTGCTCTGCCAGTTGCGTGACGGGTTTGAGGGCGTTGCCGCGCCAAGCCAGTGGTGCCTTTTCGGCGGGCAGGTTGAACCCGATGAAAGCCTGCGCGCCGCCGCCGTGCGCGAGTTTGCCGAAGAAACCGGCCTGCGCATTGCCGAGGCCGACTTGCGCCCGCTTGCGCAGATCGCCTCCACCGTGAAACCGGACTGGAGCATCAGCATTTTCGAACTGGTGACACCTGTTGAGCCCGCCGACGTGCGCTTGGGCGAGGGGGCCGGATTTGCCTTCCTGACGCGCGAGCAAATCGGGCAGTTTGAGTTCATTGCGACCTACCGGATGTTTTTTGACAGTTTTTTCGACTGAAAACCCATTGTGCCACGTATAACTTGTGTCGCGGACAATTTAGAGTGTGGTAACGTCCGTCTGGACGGCTGCTGAAAGGGAAGTGCATGCGGTTTTTTCGACGCGGTTTGACGGGGCTGAGCATTTTGGCGCTGACGCTGGGTTTGCTGGCCTATGGCGGGCTTTTGGTGCGTGGGGCCGTGCAGGAGAGAATGGCCAAAGAAAGCCGGGTGCCGCAGGTGCGTGAGCGGGTTTTTTCTGTGAATGCACAGCGGGTTACTGGCGAGCAAGTGACGCCTGTTCTGACAGCCTACGGCGAGATTAAAAGCCAGCGCACGCTTGAAATCAGGCCTGCCGTCGGCGGGATGATCACCCAAATGTCGGAGAATTTTGTGGACGGTGGCAGCTTTGCCAAGGGCGATGTCATGCTGCGGATCGATGATGCGGATGCGCGCGCTGCCTTTGAAAGCGCCGAGGCTGATGTGCTGGACGCAGAGGCCGAAGTGCGCGACGCCGCGCGCGCCCTGAAGCTTGCCAAAGACGAGACAGAAAATGCCCAAGAGCAGGCTGATCTGCGCATTCGGGCCTTTGAGCGCCAACAAGACCTGCGCAAGCGCGGCGTGGGCACAGACACGGCTGTTGAAGTGGCCGAGCTGGCGGCAAGCTCTGCCAAGGCGGCGGTTCTGACACGCAGGCAGGCTTTGGCGCAGGCCGAGGCGCGGGTGGATGGCTCGGCGACACGTTTGCTGCGCGCCAAGATCGCTCTGGCAGATGCCGAGCGCCGGCTGGGCGAGACCGAGATCACCGCGCGGTTTGACGGCATGCTGGCCTCGGTGAAGGCGGTAGAGGGGCGGCTTGTGAGTAGCAACGAGCGGCTCGCCGAGCTGGTGGATCCGCGCGAGCTTGAAGTAGCCTTCCGCATTTCCACGCAGGACTATTCGCTGCTGCTTGATGCAGAAGGCGCGTTGAAGCCTGCGCGTGTGCGCGTTGTGCTTGACGACTTTGGTGTCAACCTCGCGACAGAGGGTGTGCTGACGCGCGAGGGCGCGGCCAACACCACGGGCCTTACGGGGCGGGCCTTGTTTGCGCGGCTTGACCAAGCCAAGGGGCTCAAGCCCGGCGACTTTGTGACAGTCGAACTGCAGGAAGCGCCGCTTGAGAACGTCGCAATCGTGCCGGCAACGGCGCTGGGCGTCGACAATACGGTATTGAAAATAAACGATGAAAACCGCCTTGAGCTGGTGAAGGTCGAGCTGCTGCGTCGTCAGGGCGACAGTGTGATCATCGCCGCGCCTGAGCTATACGGCGCGCTTGTGGTGTCCAAACGCACGCCGCTTTTGGGGCCGGGGATCAGCGTGAAGCCGCTTGTGGCAGGCGCTGCTCCGAAGGCCGAGCCGCCCGCGATGATCGAGCTTTCTGAAGAGCGCCGCGGCAAGCTTATGGACGCTGTGAAGGCCAACGGGCGGATGCCGGAGGATGTGAAAACACGCCTTCTGACGCGACTGGCCGAAAAGCAGGTGCCTGCCGCCATGGTCGAACGTATCGAGAGCCGGATGGGAGGCTGACATGAGAGACGTCGGCAGCGCCAAGGGCATTATCTCGTATTTCACGCGGCATGCGACCGTGGCCAATTTGCTGTTGGTTGTGCTGATCGTGGCGGGCCTTGCGGCGGCGCCCCGTATGCGGGCGCAGTTCTTTCCTGATGTGATTGTCGACAATGTTGCTGTCACCGTCACGTGGGACGGGGCAGGCGCGGAAGACGTTGACGCGGGCATTGTGCAGGTGCTTGAGCCTGTTTTGCTGGCCGTTGAAGGCGTCGCCGAGGCCTATGCCACGTCGCGCGAGGGCAGGGCGCGGATCGATCTGGACTTCGAGCCGGGTTGGGAAATGGCGCGCGCTGCCGACGATGTGCAGGCCGCCGTGGATGCGATCACGATTTTCCCTGACGAGGCCGACGAGCCCAAAGTCGAGCGCGGCGTCTGGCGCGACCGTGTGACCGACCTGGTTGTCACAGGCCCTGTCACCGCCGAACAGTTGGCGCGCTTTGCCGACGAGCTTGTGGTGCGGCTGTTCGAGAAGGGCGTCACGCGCACCACCATTCAGGGCGTTGTGGGGGCGCAGACCAATGTTGTCGTCTCGACGCTGGCGCTTGTCGAGCATGACATCAGCTTTGCGCGCATCGCCGAAGCGATCGCCGAAGAAGTCAACGCCGACCCTGCCGGCAACGTGACGGGGGCCAATGCGCGCGTGCGCACGGGCGTTGAAAAGCGCTCGCCCGAGCAGATCGCCGAGATTGTTCTCAAGCCCAATGCCGACGGCAGCAAGCTGACCATCGGCGATGTTGCGCGTATCGAAGTGGAAGGCGCGACCCGCACCCGCAGCTTCTTTGTGGGGGCCAATCCGGCGATCTCGATCAGGGTTGACCGCACCGCCACGGGCGATGCGATTGCGATCCAACACAGGGTTGAGGAGGCCGCCGAAGCGCTGGAAAGAACCTTGCCGCCCGGTGTGACGGTTGATCTGATCCGCACCCGCGCCGAGGCGATCACGGGGCGCTTGAACCTGCTCATCGACAACGGCCTTGTCGGGCTTTTGCTCGTCGTGTCGCTGTTGTTTTTGTTCCTCAACGCGCGCACGGCGCTGTGGGTTGCTGCGGGCATTCCTGTGGCGATGCTGGCAACGATTGCCTTGATGTATTCGGTTGGCCTGACGATCAACATGATCTCGTTGTTTGCGCTGATCATCACGTTGGGCATCGTCGTGGACGACGCGATTGTTGTCGGCGAGCACGCTGATGCGCGGGTGAAGAAATATGGAGAGGGGCCTGTCGAGGCCGCCGAAAACGCCGCCATGCGCATGGCGATGCCGGTTTTCAGCGCCACTCTGACAACGGTTATCGCCTTTTTTGCGCTGACATTTGTCAGCGGGCGGTTTGGCGATCTGATCAAGGATATCCCCTTCACCGTCATCGTTGTGCTTGCGGCAAGTTTGGTCGAGTGCTTCCTGATTTTGCCAAACCATATGTCGCATTCTATAGGCCACTCGGCGAAGGAACATTGGTATGATGTGCCCTCACGTGTTGTAAACCGCGGCTTTGAGTGGGTGCGCGACAACCTGTTCCGCCAGTTTATCGGCTATGTCGTGAAGCTGCGCTATCCGGTATTCGCAGGGATCATTCTGGTGCTGGCCAGCCAGATCTCGCTGTTTGTGTCCGGCGACGTGAAATGGCGGTTTTTCAACGCCCCCGAGCGCGCCTCGATCTCGGGCAATTTCGCCATGGCACCCGGCTCCAGCCGCGAGGACACTTTTGCCGTCATGCGCCTGTTTCAGAAAGCCATCGAAGACGTCGCCAAGGAGTATGAGGACGAGCACGGCCGCAACCCCGTTGACTATGTCTTGGCGCAGGTTGGCGGCAACACCGGCCGAGGGCTTGCGGGGGCCGACACCAAAGACCCTGACGAGCTGGGCGGCGTCGCCATCGAGTTGATCGACGCTGACTTGCGGCCCTATTCAAGCTTTGCCTTTCTGGCGCGGCTTCAGGAAAACCTGCCGACGCACCCGCTTCTGGAGACGGTAAGCTTTCGCGGCTGGCGCTCTGGCCCGGGCGGCGATGCGCTTGATGTGCAGTTTTTCGGCGCCGATGCCGAGACGCTGAAACGTGCCAGTGAAGCCCTCAAGGAGGCGGTGTCGCGCTACCCCGAAGTGAGCGCCGTGGAAGACAACCTTGCCTATGACAAGGACGAGTTCGTGCTCGACTTGTCGGCGCAGGGCAAGGCGCTGGGCTTTACCATCGACGGTGTCGGGCGGGTGCTGCGCCACCGTCTGAGTGGGCTTGAGGCGGCGACATATCCTGACGGGCCGCGCAGCGCGAGCATTCGCGTCGAACTGCCCGAAGACGAAGTCACGGCTGACTTTATCTACCGCACACAGATGCGCACGCCGGAGGGCAACTATGTGGCGCTGTCTGATATTGTTGACCTCAAGAAGAAGACAGGTTTCTCGACGATCCGCCGCGAAAACGGGCTGCGCACGGTGACTGTCACAGGCGACATTTCCGAAGATGACCCGACGCGCGCTGCCGAGATCGGTACAGCGCTGGCGGAGACAATTCTGCCGGAAATCGCCAGTATTCACCAAGTCGAGTTCCGCATTGCGGGCCTCTCGGAGCAGGAAGACGCATTTCTGGCCGATGCGCGCACAGGGTTTATTCTCTGCCTGACTGGAATTTACCTTGTGCTGGCTTGGGTTTTCGCGAGCTGGACACGGCCGATTGTTGTCATGGCGATCATCCCCTTCGGGCTGGTCGGAACGATC
Source organism: uncultured Lentibacter sp. (assembly GCA_947497495.1). Classification (GTDB taxonomy): domain Bacteria; phylum Pseudomonadota; class Alphaproteobacteria; order Rhodobacterales; family Rhodobacteraceae; genus Lentibacter. The sequence continues at coordinate 39,534 of CANMGT010000001.1, read as the reverse complement.
TATGGCCACAACGAGTGGGACGTGCCTTTGAGCATGTTCACGGTTGTTGGGTTGCTCGGCATGACGGGGATCATCATCAACGATTCCATTGTTTTGATCACCACGATCGACGACTACGCCAAAGAGCGTGGGCTTATCCCCTCGATCATCGACGGAACTGTCGACAGGCTGCGCCCTGTGATGCTGACAACGCTGACAACCGTGCTCGGCCTTGCGCCGCTGCTTTATGAGCAATCCCAGCAAGCGCAATTTCTGAAGCCGACGGTTATCACGCTGGTCTACGGGCTTGGCTTTGGCTTTGTGCTGGTACTGCTTGTCGTGCCCTCGCTGCTGGCGATGCAGGCTGACTTTGCGGCGCAGATACGCGCGTTCAAACGCGCCATGAAGGCGCGGCAGGCCTGGGGCATGCGTGGCGCGCTGCTTGCGGGTGCGGGCCTTGTGGCGGTGTGGTTTGCGCTGACGATGGGTTGGAAGGCAGCAACAGGCACCTTGCCAGACCCGCTTGCTGCGGCTTGGCCGGAGGCGAGCAACCTTGGGGTGCTTGGCCTCTATCTTGGTGGTGTTGTCGTCTTGCTGGCGTTGACAGTGCTTGGTGCGTTGCTGGCCAGCCTATGGCACAAGCGTCAGCCGCAGCCCTGAATATCCACCGCGCGTTTGCGGCCCAACAGCGTGATGCGCAGGCCGGAGCGGTTGAGCGCGAAGCTGCCGCCTAGGGCGTGCACCAGTCGCGTTTCAAGCGTCAGCGTGCCGCCCGCGCGCGAGATTTTGGGCTCGGTTGCCCAGACAAGCGGATCTCCGGTTTCGATCGCGGCATCTTCGCGCCCGCCAAGGCTGGCAAGCTGCATTGTGACAGTCAGTGTGGCGCCATCTTCCGCGCTTGGCCGCATTTCACAAGCTATCGCTTTGAGGCCTGCGCGCTTGGCGGACAGGGGCAGGGTTGCCAGTGCTGCGCCAATGTCAGCACGGTTGAAAACGCCCGTCGCCGCGACAGTGCCTTCAAGGGCCACGTGAACCGGCACGCAGATGTCTTTGCAGATGCCCAGATCAAGCGCGCCTTTCAAATTGGCGGCTTTGCCCTTGTTCTTCGGGGTGATCACGATCGGCAGAACCAGCCGTTGCTTGTAGCCGATGGTGCGCATGCCGGCTTGTTCAAACACCACAGGCTGTGGCCAGCGCACGGCGACGCTTTTGACATTGCGCGAGGCTGACCAGTCAAACGCAGGCGGCACGCCCGCATCCCCCGGTGCGCGCCAGTAGGTCTTCCAGCCGTCTGCCAGCACAACTTCGATCGCGGCGATGCGGGTGCCGTCGGGTTCTGTCCAGCCTTGCATCAAGCGAAACTGCGCCTTGTCCCCATAGGGGTTGGCGAGGGTGGCAGTGGCCAGCGTAAAGCAGGCGACAAGGAGGCTGAGAAACTGTTTCATGGCTCACAGATGGGGCATATCGTGGTAAATGCCAATTCACAAAGAGGCGAGAAGTATTTCGCCTCTTGCACGCCTTCTGGGCTGGGTGCATCGTTGGGGCGCAAAGGAGTGTGGCGTGAGTGGCGAGATCAATCAGAGCATCGACGAGCTTGCGGGCAAGCTATTGATCGCCATGCCGGGCATTGGTGACCCGCGCTTTGAGCGGGCGGTGATCCTGGTGTGTGAGCATTCTGATGAGGGCACAATGGGGCTTATCATTAACAAGGTTGCGCAGGAGGTTCGCCTCTCAGACGTGACCGAGCAGCTAGAGCTTGGAACGCCTGACCTTGCGGTGAGTGGGGAGGTCTACTTTGGTGGCCCCGTTGAGATGGGGCGTGGGTTTGTGCTGCATTCCAGCGAGTATATCTCGGGAATCGCAAGCCACAAAGTCATCGAGGGTGTGCGCCTGTCGGGCACGCTTGATGTGCTGGAAGACATCGCCCAAGGCCGTGGCCCGTTGCAGGCTTTGCTGGCGCTTGGCTATGCGGGCTGGGGCGCCGGGCAGCTTGAGGGCGAGATTTTGCAAAACGGCTGGCTGTCGGTTGAGGCAGACGCCGATTTTGTTTTCTCACCGGATGCAGACAGCAAGTGGAGCCGCGCTTTGGGCAAATTGGGAATCGACCCTTTGATGCTCTCGGCTGACGCAGGCCACGCTTAGGGCCACGCTTAGGGGCGGTCAGCCGCCGCGCGTTTGAGCCTGTCGTTGATCGCGATGCCGATACCCGTTTCAGGGACCGGCGAGACAGCGATCTTGTCTGCACGCGCGTCAAGCTGGCGCAACATGTCAAACAGGTTGGCAGCGGCTTCGCGCAAATCGCCCGCGGGCGAGAGGTTAAGTGTGCAGGGCACGTTGCCAAAACCGAGCAGGGCCTCGTCGGGCAGCGCGTCTGTGACGTCGAGCCGCACCGAAGCGTCAGGCGCGTAATGCGAGCTGAGCTGGCCGGGTGCTGTGACCTGCGCGGTGACGGCGGCGGGCGTTGTGGCCTCTTGCAGCGTTTCGCCTAGAGCGGCTTCGATCTGGGCGCGCGTAATCGAGCCGTGGCGCAGCAGAGTGGGCGCAGCTGCGAGGCCGATGATCGTGCTTTCAAGGCCGATTTCGGCTGCGCCGCCGTCCAGAACGGCGTCCACGCGACCCTCCATGCCGTCCAGCACATGCGCGGCGCGGGTTGGGCTTATCTTGCCCGAGAGGTTGGCGGAGGGGGCCGCAACGGGGCCGTTGAACGCCTGCAAGAGCGCTTGCGCGACAGGGTGTGCGGGGCAGCGCACGGCCAGCGTTTCAAGCCCTGCCGTCACGAGGCTCGAGAGGCCATGCCCTTCGCGCAATGGCAAGACCAGCGTCAGCGGGCCGGGCCAGAAGGCCGCAGCGAGGCTCGCGGCGGCATCATTCCAGACGACATAGCGCTGCGCCTCGTCGGCAGAGACGACATGCACGATCAACGGGTTGAAGCTGGGTCGGCCCTTGGCCGCGTAGATACTGGCGACAGCCTCGCCCTGGCGCGCGTCAGCTGCGAGGCCATAGACTGTCTCGGTGGGCATGGCCACGAGGCCGCCTTTGGCCAGAATGGCGCTTGCGGCGGCAAGGCCGTTTGCATCGGAAGTGAGCTTTCGGGTTTTCATAGGCCAGATATTTGACGCCGCGTTATTGCAGAAACATTCTAGCAAACCTAATAGGCTATTTAGAAGGCCTAAAGCGAGGCCGCTTTGTCGCCATACGCAAACCAGTGAGGAGAATGCCATGAGTTTTCGCGCGCCAGTAAGTGACCACCAGTTTATCATGAAAAATGTCGTGGGCTTTGACGCGGTCGCCGCGACCGAGCGGTTTGCCGAGGCCACGCCAGACATGACCGACGCTATCCTGCTGGAGGCCGGGCGCATGTGCGACGACGTGCTCGCGCCGCTCAACCGCAACGGAGACCTTGAGCCAGCGCGGCTTGAAAACGGAGTTGTGCGCACCTCTAAAGGCTTTGCCGAGGGCTTTGCCGCGATCAAGGATGGCGGCTGGATCTCGCTCGCGGCTGAACCCGAGTATGGCGGTATGGGCTTGCCCGCAACGCTGACGTCGGTTGTGAACGAGATGATGTCAGCGGCCTGTTTGAGCTTGCAGCTTTGCCCGTTCCTGACTCAGGGCAATATCGAAGCGCTGGAGCACCACGCGAGCGACGAGCTGAAGGCGATCTATTTGCCCAAGCTTGTGTCGGGCGAGTGGACAGGCACGATGAACCTGACCGAGCCACAGGCCGGCTCTGATGTGGGCGCGCTGGCAAGCAAGGCCGTGCCAAACGGCGACGGAACCTACGCGATCAGCGGCCAGAAGATATTTATCACTTGGGGTGACAACGACTTTACCGACAATGTCTGCCACCTTGTGCTGGCGCGTTTGCCGGATGGTGCTGCGGGCACCAAGGGCATCAGCCTGTTCATGGTTCCCAAGCGCATTCCCGACGAGAATGGCGAAGCCGGCGTTGCCAACGCGCTGGGCGTTGTGAGCCTTGAGCACAAGCTTGGCATTCACGGCTCGCCAACCGCTGTCATGCAATTTGACGGCGCGACAGGCTGGCTTGTGGGCGAAGAGAACAAAGGCATGGCGGCGATGTTCACGATGATGAACAACGCGCGTCTTGGTGTGGGTTGCGAAGGAGTCGGCGTGGGCGAGCGCGCCTACCAGCAGGCCCTGTCCTATGCGCTTGAGCGCAAGCAGGGCCGCACCGCCGTTGAGGGCGGAACCGGCACGATCGTTGAGCACGCCGACGTGCGCCGCATGTTGGCCACCATGCGCGCCGAGCTGTTCGCCGCGCGCTCTATCACGCTGGCTTGCGCCGTTGCGCTCGACATGGGCCGCGCCACGGGCGACGCAGACTGGGCGGCGCGCGCAGCCTTCCTCACGCCGATCGCCAAGTCGTTTGGCTCGGACACGGGCATCAAAGTGGCCGAGATGGGCGTGCAGGTGCATGGCGGCATGGGCTTTATCGAAGAAACCGGAGCTGCGCAGTATTCGCGCGACGCCCGTATCACCGCGATCTATGAAGGCACCAATGGCATCCAGTCGATGGACTTGGTCGGCCGTAAGATGATGGACGGCGGCGAGGCCGCGTTCGCCCTTCTGGACGAGATCGAGCGCTTCTCCGAGCAAGCCCGCGCCTCACGCCCCCGTATGGCGGGCATCGTCTGGGACGCGGCCGAAACACTGCGCGAGGCCACCGAATGGATGCTTGAGCAGAAAGACATGAACGAGCGCTTTGCAGGCTCGGTGCCTTACCTCAACGCATTCGCGCGGGTTTTGGGTGCGCATTACCACCTGCGCGCAGCCTGCGCCGAGGGCGAAAATGGCCCGCGCGCCAAGCTGGCACGGTTCTACATCAACCGGCTGTTGCCTGAGTTCGAAGCGCTTCTAACCCATGCCAAAGAAGGCGCGGAAGACTTGTATGCGCTGAGCATCGAAGACTTGGGCGCCGCGTGAATATAGCCGCCACCAAACCAGTCGGGTTGCAGTTTCCGTGGCCCGAACCGCCGGAGTCGGGCAAGCATATCGAGATCGCCGAAGGCGTGCTGTGGATCAGGCTGCCGCTGCCCATGGCGCTTGACCACGTCAATGTCTACGCGCTTGACGAGGGCGACAGCTGGACTGTCGTTGACACCGGCTTCAAGACCAAACTCACAGTCAAACTGTGGGAGGGGATCTTGGCTGGCGCCCTGCGTGGCAAGCCTGTGGGCCGCGTTTTGCTAACCCATCACCACCCTGACCATGTCGGCATGGCGGGCTGGCTTATGGAGCGCGGGGCGAGCCTCTGGACGTCGCGCACAGCGTGGCTGATGAGCCGGATGCTTATTCTGGACGTCGAGGAAGAACCCTCGGAAGAGGCCAAGGCCTACTGGCGCGCGGCGGGCATGGACAAGGCGATCTATGACAAGCGCGTGGCGGACAGGCCTTACAACTTTGCCGACGCCTGCCACCCTTTGCCCGTGGGCTACACGCGGCTTCGCGAGGGCGACGTGCTGCAAGCGGGCGGGCGCAGTTGGGATGTGCTGGAAGGCAACGGCCATGCGCCCGAGCACCTCACATTCTGGAGCCGCGACGACGGTTTGGTGATTGCGGGTGATCAGATCATCTCGTCGATCAGCCCCAATATAGGCGTTTACCCGACAGAGCCTGAGGCCGACCCTGTGGGCGAATGGATCGCCTCTTGCGAGAAGTTCGAAGCGATCGCGCGCGAAGACCATATCGTGCTATCCGGCCACAAGCTGCCCTTCACGGGGCTGCCGTTCCGGATGCGCCAGCTTCGGGAAAACCACGTCAGCGGGCTGAACCGTTTGGTGAAGTATCTTGACGCGCCTAAGACAGCCGCAGAGTGCTTTTCTCCGCTGTTCAAACGAAAAATTGATGAAGGCATCTACGGATTGGCCCTTGTAGAAGCTGTCGCACACCTTAACCATTTGCTGGCCGAAGGACGTGTGACGCGCACGCGGCGCGCTGATGACGCGTGGCTTTGGCAGGCGACTTAGACAGCAAGCTGACAAGCAAGGGGCAAGCGCATGGATGACGAAATAGCAACTTCGGCCGAGGCTCTTGAGGCCGCAGCCCTCCCGCGGCGCTGTGATGCGCCTGCTGAAGACGGGCAGGAAGGCGTGCCTTTCCCAGAGGCGCTCAACAACCGGCCGGTTTCAGAGAAAAGCCCTGCGGAATGGGCCTATGAGCGGCTGATTCTCTATATCCAGAACTTTGAAGAGCAGCTGGACAACGAACATGAAGTCGCGATGGGCTTTACCGGCGGCGACGCGGGCGTGCTGCGCATCGAGGGAATGGGTTTTTTTGATCCTGACATGATCACCTATTACGGCACTGACCAATTTGGCGCAAAAACTCAACTGGTGCAGCATGTGAGCCAGTTGAGCGTGATGCTGCGCGCGCTGCCCAAAGCGGTTGAGGAAGAAGCCCCCAAACGCATCGGCTTTCGGCTGGCGCAGGCGCTTGAGAAAGATTGACGACAAATGACACGGGTATAGTGACAGCTCGGCAAGAATCCGCTATCTCGACAGATAACGCAGAATAGGAGACACCCAATGAGCGACCACAAGCACGGTGAAATGGACATCAAAGTTCAGGAAGACACATTTAGCGGCTTCATCAAATGGATGACGCGCAGCACGATTGTTATCATTGCTGTTCTGATTTTCATGGCGATTGTTGGCGCTTGATTTCAAAGCCTTGGGGGGCTCTTAATGTTTAGATTTCTGTCAAAGCTCACGCTGGGACTTGTCCTTGCTGGGCTTCTAGCCGGCTGTGCCGCCGACCCTGTTTGGGCCCCTGACGCCGAGATCCAGAAAGTCGCCTACCGCCACAATGGCCCTCCCAAGATCACGCTGTTTACCATGGTGAATGTGCGCTCGGGTGCGGGTGCGCATACCTCGATGATGATCAACGGTTCGCAGCGCATTATCTGGGATCCGTCGGGCAGCTTTAAGCATCCGCGCATTCCCGAGCGCAACGATGTGCTGTTTGGCGCGAACCCGCAGGTGGCTGACGTCTACACACGCTATCACGCCCGCGAGACGTTTTATGTGAAGGTGCAGGAGAAAGTCGTCTCGCCGGAAGTGGCCGAGAAGGCGATGCAACTTGCAATGAAGAATGGCGCTGTGATGAACGCTTATTGCGCGCATTCAACCTCAAGCATCCTGTCAAAACTGCCGGGTTTCGAAAGCATCAAGCCGCAGATGTACCCCAACAAAGTTGCAGAGCAATTCGCCCAGTTGCCGGGCGTGAGCGAGCGGATTTTGCGCGAGTATGACAGCGACGATAACTCGAAAGTCCTGCGCGACTTTGTTCCCGGAAAAGCCCAGCCCGCCGCGGCTGACTGAGCATTAACCCGCCAGATAGAGCCCCAAGTAAAGCGTGCCAGCGCCCAAGGCGATGGCAAGCACCACATTGCGCCAGATCAGCCCGACAGAGAGCGTGACAACTGCCGCCAGAACCCGCGGCACGTCAAACACGCCGTCTGTGCCTGAGGGCCAGATGATCATCGGGGCGATGAGCGCGGGTAGCACAGCCACGGCCGTATAGCGCAAGTGCCGCAGCAGCCACTCCGGCAGAGGCCTGTCGCCGACAAACCCCAAGAAGGCAAATCGCAGCAGAAAGCTTCCAAGCGCGAGGGCTGCAATGACGATCCAGAGTTCGGGGCGGGTTATCATTTGAAGAGCCCTCGCTTTGCCAGTTCGAGTTCGGCCTGAGCGCCCGCGACCATGCCGATGCTGGCCGCGATGATGACGCCAAGGTTGTAGGGCACCCATGTCAGCATGAGCGAGGCAGTCGCAGCCACAAAAGCCGTCAGCATATGCGCGGGGGTGCGCATCATCGGGCCGATGATCGCCAGAAAGGCAATCGGCACAGCGAAGTCGAGCGCGGCACTCTCGGGGATCTGCTCGCCGATCATTGCGCCCACAAATGTCATCAAAGCCCAAACCGGTGCGATGGGCGCGCAGGTTCCGAAGAAGTAGGCCAGCTTGCTGGGCAGGGGCCAGTCGCCGCGCACCTCGAACTTGGCTTGCGAGAGCGCATAGCTCTGATCGACCGTGAAGTAGGCCACGAAGGCGCGCTGCCAGAAAGGGGCCGCCCCGAGATGCGGCGTGAGGGAGGCAGAATACATCGCCATGCGCAGGTTCACGGCAAGGCCCGACGCAAGCGCGATAACGGCTGGCGTGTTCTCTTGCAAAAGCTGCAATGTCGTCAGCTGGGCCGCACCCGCGAAGACCGATATGGTGAAGAACATCGTCTCGGCGATGCTGAGGCCCGCCTCTGTTGCGATCACGCCGAAAACGGCTGCAAACGGGCCGACAACCAGCACAAAGGGCGCCGCGTCGCGAAAGCCCTGCCAGAACGGCGCTTTTGAACTGGTTGAAAACACAGATTGACCCTAGATTGATTAAGACCGAGCTAACCTGTTCTGAGGGGAGAGGCAATTGGCCCCGCGTGAGAAAACCGACAGCTACTTGCTGGCCCCCAAGCCCGAGGCCGAAGGGCTGACGCGGGTTGTGCAGGGCCGCGACCAGACAGGTGCGCGCGTTGAGATCAACGTGGTGGAAGAGCGGCCTCTGACGATATTCCTGAACGCCCGCGAGATCGTCACAGCGATGACGATTGGCGACTACCCCGAATACCTCGCGCTCGGCTTTCTGCGCAATCAGGGCATGCTGACAGACGCCGACACTGTTTTGGGCGTCGATTATGACGAAGAGAGCGAAGCCGTTGTCGTGCGCACCAAGCAGGTGACAGACTTTGAAGGCAAGCTTGAAAAGAAAACCCGCACCTCGGGCTGTGCCGTGGGCACGGTTTTCGGCGATATGATGGAGGGGCTTGAGGGCATGAGCCTGCCTGCGGGCACGGTGAAACTGTCGGACATCTATGCGCTGTCGCAGGTGATCAACCAGACGCCTTCGATCTATCTGACAGCCGGGGCCATTCACGGCACGGTGCTGTGCGAAGGCGCGCGCCCGCTTGTTTACATGGAAGATGTGGGCCGCCACAACGCTGTCGATAAAGTGGCTGGCTGGATGGTCTCCGAAGGCGTGCGCGCCGAGGGCAAGTTGCTTTACACGACCGGGCGGCTGACCAGCGAGATGGTGATCAAGACCGCGCTCATGGGCATTCCGGCGCTTGTCTCGCGATCGGGTTTCACGGCTTGGGGTGTTGAAATCGCGCAGCAAGTGGGCCTCACGCTGATCGGGCGGATGCGCGGGCAACGCTTTGTCTGCCTGAGCGGCGAAGAGCGGCTGCTATGGGATGTTGAACCGTCGGAGGTGGCGCATGAATCAAAGGGTGTCACCCGGAACAACAAGGGATGAGTTTAGTGCAGGCGATATCAATCGACTTTAAAGACAATCAAAAAGCGCGCGCAAAGTCGCTCAGCTGGTGCCAGAGACAGCAGCTTGGCCCCGCCTATTGGTGGGTCGGCATCGGGTGGGGCATTCTGGTAGGAGCGCTTCTCGCGATCGGTGCCGGTTCGGCTGTGTTGTGGGGAGCCTATTTTCTGGGGGCCTACATTAATCCTAAGGCCGGCTTTCTGATCGGGATCGTTGGAATTTGGCTGCTGCAACAGGCTTGGTGCAGACTGGCGGGTCGCAAAATGTATGAAAGCGCTCAATTCGGCAAAACAAGTGAGCCGACTTATCGGTTCGACCAAGAGGGTTTTCTTCTGAAAGATCCAGACCGAACGCACCAAACCAACTGGCGGCGCGTTCAGGCAGTGGAAAGCAATGATATTGGTCTCTTCATGGCTGTTTCGGGCCTTGTTTATTATCTACCTGCTGACTGTTGGGAAGACAGCAAGGCCTATCTCGAAGAGTCAAAGCAAATCATCGCTTGGTGGCAGGGAAGTATGAAGGGCGGCCTGGGATGAAGCAGCCAGCAGGTGTCATTCTGGCAGGCGGGTTGGCCACGCGGATGGGGGGCGGAGACAAAGCTTTGCGCACTCTTGGGGGCGTGCCGCTGTTGCAGCGCGTTGTCGTGCGTCTCGCGCCGCAGGTGGCGGGCATTGCGCTCAACGCAAATGGCGACGCCGCTCGCTTTGACAGCTACGGCCTGCCAGTCGTGGCTGACAGCGTTGAGGGCTTTGCAGGGCCGCTTGCGGGCGTGCTTGCGGGGCTTGACTGGGCCGCAGAGCAGGGCTTTGACAGCATCGTCACAGCGGCGGGCGACACGCCGTTCTTCCCGCGCGATCTGGCGCAGCGACTGATGGCTGAGGCCGAAGGCATGCAGCATCCGCTGGCGCTTGCCGCCACGCCGGACGGCCGCCAGCCGACGTTTGGCCTCTGGCCCGTCGCGCTGCGGGATGACCTGCGCTGCGCGCTTGAAAACGGGCTGCGTAAAGTGGTGCTTTGGACAGACAAACACAGCGGGCGCGTGGCCGAGTTTTCAGGGCAGGGCGCGCCGTTTTTCAACGTTAACACGCCGGAGGATCTGGCGCAGGCAGAGAGCATGCTATGAGAGTTTACGGCATCGTCGGCTGGAAGAATGCGGGCAAAACGGGGCTGATGGAGCGGCTCGTTAGCGAGATCACCGCGCGGAGCTTTACTGTCTCGACAGTCAAACACGCGCACCACAGTTTTGATGTCGATCACGCGGGCAAAGACAGCTTTCGCCACCGTGCGGCTGGCGCGTCTGAAGTGCTGCTGGCCTCGCGCAATCGCGTGGCTTTGATGCAAGAAATGCGCGGCGCCCGCGAGGCGACGTTGCCAGAGCTTTTGCAGCGGCTTTCGCCCGTCGATCTGGTGCTGGTTGAGGGCTACAAACGCGACGGCCATGCCAAGATCGAAGCGCACCGCGCGGAAACGGGAAACCCGCTGATCGCGCCTGAGGACGACACAGTGAAAGCCGTTGCGAGCGACGTTGCGCTTGAGCTGGACAGGCCGGTTTTCGGGCTGGATGACACGGCTTTGATCGCTGATTTTATCTTGGCCGAGGTCGGGCTATGAGCCTGCAACCGCCCCCTCTGCGCGACGATTGCTTCGCGCTGCCTGCCGGCGTTGACTGGACACCGGTTGAGGAGGCACTTGCCGCCCTGCGCAGCCGTTTGCGCTCTGTTGTCGGGCAGGAAGACGTGCCGCTGCAAGCCGCCTGCGGGCGCATTCTGGCGCGGGATATGCACGCTCTCCGCGCTAACCCGCCGCTGCCCAACTCGGCGGTTGACGGCTACGGGTTTGCCTTCGCTTCCCTCGGAGAGGGCGACCAGTGCTTGCCGCTTTGTGAGGGCCGCGCGGCTGCTGGCCTGCGCTTTGAAGGCACAGTTCCTGCCGGACAGGCCATTCGCATTCTGACGGGTGCCGCGCTCCCTGCGGGCGTTGACACGGTGATCCTGGAGGAGGATGTGAACGCCTCTTCAAGCGAAGTCGCCTTTCGCGCAGGCGTGAAGCCATTTGCCAACACCCGCAAAGCCGGAGAGGACGTGGCCGAAGGCGCAGCTACCGTGTCGCAAGGGCGCTGCTTAACGCCTGCCGACTTGGCTTTGCTGGCCGCGACAGGGCAGGGTGTTGTCCCTGTTTTCAAGCGCTTACGTGTTGCCGTTTTGTCTACAGGTGATGAGATCATCGCGCCGGGACAGGCCGCGCAAGACGGGCAGATCTATGATGCAAACCGCGTGATGCTGCTCTCGCTGTTGGAGCAAATGGGCTTTGAGCCTGTGAACATGGGCCATGTGCCAGACAGCCGCGAAGCCCTCAAGGGCAGGCTCGATGAAGCGGCCGGGCAGGCAGATGTCATCCTCACATCCGGAGGGGCCTCCGCGGGCGACGAAGACCATGTTTCAGCCTTGTTGCGAGAGGCGGGAGCGCTGCAGGAGTGGCGCATTGCCGTCAAGCCCGGGCGGCCTCTGGCGCTGGCCATGTGGCAAGGCCGGCCCGTGTTCGGCCTGCCGGGAAACCCCGTCGCCGCGCTTGTCTGCACGCTGGTTTTTGCACGGCCTGCCATGGGCGTGTTGGCGGGAGGCGGCTGGAGTAAACCTGAGGGCTACAGCCTGCCTGCTGCCTTTGAGAAGCGCAAAAAAGCTGGTCGGCGCGAGTATCTGCGCGCGCGGGTACGAGACGGGCAAGTCGAGGTGTTTGCCTCGGAAGGCTCGGGGCGCATTAGCGGGCTGAGTTGGGCTGACGGGCTTGTCGAGCTACCTGATGGGGCGGCAGAAATCAGACTCGGAGATCGCGTGACCTTCCTGCCTTACAGCGCGTTTCTTGCCTAAGCTAAGGCGCTTTGCGTGCTTTCACGGACGGGTCAACTTCATGATCCTCAGGCACATGGCGCGGCTCGAACAGCGGGAAATACCATCTCCAAAGGTAGGCGCGTCGATACCAGGCAACGGGCCCGGGCTCGCGGCGCGCCACTGATTTTGGGAAAAATTCCATGATCACCCAGATTGGTGCAAGCATGCCGTTGGTGTGCGAGTTATGGCTTGGCGCATCGGCATCAGGGCCAGCATAGGGCAGCCCGCCTGGGGTTCTCGCGTCTGCAACAGCGCCCTCAAAGTAGCGTTTCCGCGCGCCATTCCTGAGCGCCAGCCCATAGCGGCGTGGCTTGGGCAAGGCCCCCAGCCGTGACTTTTTGCGCGCGGCATTGTCTTCCGCGTCGGCGGTTCTTTCCAAGCTCGCCAGCGCGTCGATCATCCAGAGCAGGGATAGTTTTCCAAGCCCGCTTTCGTTTTCGGGCGGGGAGCCGCCCACATCCGAGTGATAACCCGTAAACCACCGTTGGCGCACATATTGCTTGCGTTGCTTTTTGGCGCTGCGAAAGTTGTTGCCAAAGTAGAGCGGCGCTCCGTCTACAACTTTCCCTTCGCGGTCCCCGGCAATTGGCGCCCAGTATTGGGGCCGAAAAAGTGAGCGACATTCGTTCAGCGCCAAAGCCTGCGTGACAATGCGCACCGAGACGTTGGAGTTCACGCTTGCATGGGTGCCAAACTCTGCAAGGCTGCCGTACTTGCGCAGGTTATAAGCCAGACGGCGGAAGCGGATCAGTGAGCTGACCGTATCAAATAACATGAGCGCGCGAATGGCGGCAGGCTCGGGCTTGAGCACCTCTTCATACTCGCGCAGGGCTTGGAACACCTTGTCGTCACTGGCTGTTTTCTCATAGTCGCTGACGCGACGATAAGCGCGAAAAACCGGCACAATCAGATGAAGCTTATCCGGCTCGATCAACCCGAAGTTATGGATAAACCCCGCAAGGATGCGGGCCGCATAGGCCCCGCGCGAAAAGCCGGCGATGTAGAGTGGTCACTCTCGGCAGCGGCGTCTGACAGGCCCCCGTCCTGCGCTTGCTTGCGCTCTTTGCTGCGGTAGGTGCGGCACAAAAACCGGTATGCGCTCAGCACATCATCCTCCAGGCCATAGCCGAAGGCCTGCCCTAACAAAGCATTCACGGCTTGACGCGCCCGCCCGAAAAGTTTGGTGCCGTCAAAGGTGCCAACACCAAGCACATAATGCGCCAGCTGCGTGTCGTCTTTCTTCAGAGCTTTGTAGAGCTTGAGAACATTGCTTTCACGGGCGCCAATCTCGTTGCCCGTCCCGTCGATACAAATGACGATCTTGCGCATAGCTGCTCTCCTATGGGTTGCAGCCTACGCCAAACCACAAGAGTTGCCTAGCAATTGCTTCTTCTCTTCAGAAATATCCCGGGGGGTGCGGGGGGCTGGCCCCCCGCTTTAGGCTGTGGTGCGGGGGGGCTGGCTCCCCGCTGGGTCGCTGCGTCTCAGACGCTGCGAAAATCAGTCAAACACGCCCGTCACCCGGCCAAGCAGCATAAAGGCCCGCGCGGTGCGCGTCCCAGCGAGTTCAGAAATCTCGCTGTCGGTGGCTTGGGTCTCAAACTGGGCAAAGCTCTTGTCAAAGCGGCGCAGGAAGTGGTGCACTGCGTCCCGAAAGATCGGGTCTTCGCGCATCCGCCCAGCCGCCAACGTCAGCGAAGAGCGGTCACGCACCCCGCCCAAAGCGGCGATCTGGCGGCCGCGTTCTCCGGCGGCAAAGCGGCGCCAGATTTCGGGGCGCGCCATGTCGGGGTTGAGGTCATCCATATAGATGCCGTCCTGGCTGAGCAGGGTCAGTACGTCTTGGCTGGCCTGGATCAACCCCGAGGTCGCGCGGTCTTTGAGGGCTTTTCGCAGGGCGTTAAAGCCGGCCGTGTCTTCCGCGGTTTCAGGGAAGTTGATCGCGCGGATGAACTCGTCGTTGTCTAGGCCGGGGGCCATGTCTTCGGCGCGGGTGCCAAGCGGGAGGGCGGTTTGCGTGTCTCCAGAAGGCTCGGGCTTGGGCTCGGGGGCCATGGCGCGGGACTCACGCGAAGAGCTGAACGTCGCGAGAGCTGTTTCCGTCTTGCGTTGCGCCGCTGCGATCTCGTCGAGCTTGCGCGCCACAGAGGGTTCCGAGTTCGCCCTCCCGCCTTGGCTTTGCACGATATAGGCGTTGCGAATGGCATCAATCGCCGCCTGCAGGCGTTGGCTTTCTTCGCGCATGATGCGTGATGAGCGCGCCGCCGTTGCCGCCACCCAGATCATCGCGACAGGCATGAAGATCGCCAGCATTGTCATAATGAAGCGCAGTGACGCAGTGCCGTCTGCCGCCCCGTCTGCGGGCGCAGGCTCTGACGGGATCGCCAGAAAGAAGATCGCCGCACCGATGAGCCAGATCGCCGACAACGCAAGCGCGATCACTTCGATCGAGGTGATCGTCTGGCTCTCCGGCCGCGCGTAGAGGCCCAAAGGCGTCGGGCGTGTTTCTGTCGGCTCGGCCATGGCCCGTTTACTCCGCTAGATATATTCGACTTTGAGGATCTCGTAGCTCTTCTCGCCGCCCGGTGTGCGCACTTCGACGCTGTCGCCCTCTTCCTTGCCGATCAGGGCACGGGCGATAGGCGACTTCATGTTGAGCAGGCCTTTTTCGATATTGGCTTCGTGCTCGCCAACGATCTGCCAAGTTTTCTCTTCGTCGGTGTCTTCGTCAACCATCGTGACAGTCGCGCTGAACTTGATGCCGCCTTTGAGGGTCTTCGGGTCGATCACTTCGGCGAGGCTGAGAACAGCCTCAAGCTCCTGGATGCGGCCCTCGATAAAGCCCTGCTTCTCGCGCGCTGAGTGATACTCGGCGTTTTCCTTCAAATCGCCCAGCTCACGGGCTTCGGCGATGGCCACGATCACAGCATGGCGCTCGACGGTTTTGAGGTTCTTCAATTCGGCTTCCAGCGCGGTGTGTCCGGCGCGGGTCATGGGGAATTTTTCCATAGCGCTGCTTTCAGGTTCATCTTTGGCCGAAATGGGCCGTATTCATTTGTTAAGTCACAGTGTCCCACGTTGGGGCTGCTTTGCAATAGGCCAAAGCGGATGCGCGATCAATGGGCAGGATCAGAAGCCAGCGGTTTTGTGCGGCTCACAGCGTCGGGCAGCCTGTCCCTCCGATGCCATCGCCGCTGCATTCTTCGGCGAGGGTGTCGCTACGTTCGATCACCATCGGGGCTTCTTCCACGATCGCTGGCGCAAGCATGGGCGAAGGGGCTGCGCTTTTCGCCCCCATAGTGTCCGAGAGCATTTCCTCAGGCCGCGCACAGGCCGCGAGCAAAAGCAGGGCGAAAAGGCAGAGCAAACGCTTAGTCATCAGGTGCCTCATCCTTTGTGGCAAAGAAATACCCTCCTGCCCGAAAGCGCGCCGGGGCACCAGAGGCATTCTTGGCTTTCAGCGCTTCGGCATCTTGCGCGATATCCCTCAAAAGCGTCATTTGAGCGGTTTCATACTTAGCTTGAAGGGCAGCAACCTGCGCCTCGGTGAGGCCAGTGTAATGCGCCGCGCGCTCAAAGTGGCGCGGGTGCGGGGCCAGCACATTGTCGGCGGCTGCGGCGAGGTGGTCGCCGACATTTGCTGCCAGATAGTCAAGCTGCTCTTCAGAGCCTGCGAGCGGCACATAGGCGGTTTCCACCAGCTCGACCTTGTCTTTGCAAAGCCGCACGGTGCCTGCGGCAAATAGCGTGTCGAGAAGCGCCCGCGGGTGCACGTCTTGGCGGACTTCGCGTGCAAGGCTTTCAAAGCTGGGCGCGTCGCCGGTGCGCGGCAGGGCGAGTGCCTTGCCGTCTTTGCTATAGCGCGGGTGGCTCTGCCAAAGGGCCACCAGCCGCGTTAGCGGGTTGGGCTTGGGGGCTTTGTGCTCAAAGGCGCGCAGGCGGGCAATGTCGCGGCGCTGCAGGCCTGTCATCACCGAGAGGCGGCTGTCGGTTATCTTGCCCTCGGCCTGTTCTGACTGCTCGGTTGCGGCCTGCACGTAATGGCCTTTCAGGCGTTCAACCAAGTCCTGAAACACCACGCCTCGCGCCACGAGGAGGCGGGCGAGCGGGGCGAGGATATGATCAAGCGCTGGCAGCATAATGCGCTTTTTGCACATTTTTGTTGACGGGTGCAAGGCCTTGCGTCTAGAAAATGTGTAAATTACACATTATTTGGAGAATCGACATGACTTTGATGAAAAACAAACTCTGGTTCGCGGGCTTGGCCAGCTTTGCTCTGGCGGGCTGCGAAGCGCCCATGGTTTCGGAAGGGGCACCCGCCGTCGAGGCGCCGATTGCGGCGGAGATGTCAGCGAAACGCGCGGCACCCGTGGCGGATGCGATGATCATGCCTGCGCCAATGCCAATGCCGATGCACGCGCCACGGGGCCACAGCCCGCGCGGCAAGCGCGGCGTCGTGACAGCCGGTGACATCGACGACACACTCAACCTCGCGGCTTTTCTGCGCTACCAGAACGGGGCCGCCAAAGCGCACAAGTTGCCACGGGTCAACCTTGGCCGCGCTGTCAGTGCGCGCTTGATAGGCCCCGATGGCAAGCCCGCGGAAGGTGTGCCGATCACCCTGACCAAAGCGGGCGCTACGCAGCCGTTCTACAGCGGATATTCGGGTGTCGACGGGGTTGTCAGCGTCTTTCCTGCAGCGCTGGGCGCGGGGCTTCCCAAGCAAGTCGAGTTGAAGGCCTTTGCCGAGGGTGCCCAGCTGAGCAGCACGGCCTTGCAAGCGGGCGGCGCAGCTTTGAAGCCTGTGCCTGTTCCCACGAATGGCGGCTGGGAGCCTGACTTTCTCGACCTTGCCTTTGTGTTTGATACCACGGGCAGCATGGGCGACGAGCTGGCTTGGCTGACCAAGGAGTTCCAAGGCATCGTGCGGGTGGCCAAGCGGGCAGCACCGGGGGCGAACATCCGCTTCGGGTTGATTTCCTATCGCGACGATGGTGACGCCTATAAGGTGAAGAACTTCGGTTTCACCCAGAGCCAGAGCGAGATGCAGCGCTGGTTGCGCGGGCTGGATGCCAATGGCGGCGGCGACTACCCCGAAGCGGCAGCAGAAGCCTTTGAAGCGGCGGCGGGCCTGAACTGGCGGCGTGGCAAGGGCGAGCGGCTGATGTTTCATATCGCCGACGCGCCAGCGCATGACAACAAAGCCAAGCGCTACCTGCGGGCCTCGCAGGCGCTGGCAGGCAAGAACGTGCAAGTCTTTGGCCTCGGCGCGAGCGGTGTGGGCAAGGAAAGCGAGTTTCTGATGCGCCAAGCCGCGCTTGTGACGGGCGGGCGCTACATGTTTCTGACCGACGACAGCAGGGTGGGCAACGCGCACGCCGAGCCGACGATCGCTTGTTATAAAGTGACCAAGCTCAAGGAGCTTTTGGGCCGCGTGCTGGCCAGCGAACTCACAGGCAAGCGGCGCGAGGCCACAAGCGCGATCCGCCAAGTGGGCAACTACAGCCGCGGGGTTTGCGGGCAATAACCCACGCTATTTGGGGGCTTGCCAGCGCGGCAAGCCTCCTTTTTCGCGGTTGGCTCTCCGCCTAGTCGACTATGACGCCAACGCCTGCGCCGACGACAGCGCCCTCAACACAGCGCCCGTCAACGAGCACTTCGCCCGCAACACAGCCGACAGCGGCCCCGACGACAGCGCGCTCAAGAGTTGATGCATTGCAGCCGGCGAGGCCGACTGTCGCGACAGCCAGCATGATGGCAGTAAGGTTTCTCATGTTCGATACTCCTTCTGAGTTATGTTCTGTCCGACAATGTTAAACCATGAACACTCCTGTCGCGATGATGTGCATCAAAGCGCGCCCTCCCCTTGGGCTGAAACCCGCCGGTTGTCAGAGAGGCGCGCGCGCCCGACTTGCGGTTTGTCTAAACGTGCTGCCGGTCCACTGGACTGGCAAGATCAGCCGCGCCGCCGCTGGCAACCCACGGTTTTGCCAGCAATGAAGCGCAGCGGGGCTGCTTCGGCGCGGCGCTTTTATCCAAATTGGCACTTTTAACGTCGCGGCGCGATTGACCTTGCCCTAGCAACCCCTGTAAATCTGACGCGAAATATTATTACCCACTGTTGTGGAAGGGGAACAAGAAATGGCCGATATCGAACGCGAAGCGATGGAATATGACGTGGTTATCGTCGGGGCGGGGCCTGCGGGGCTCTCGGCTGCGATCCGCCTCAAGCAGCTTGATGCTGACTTGCAGGTTGTTGTGCTTGAGAAGGGCAGCGAAGTGGGCGCGCATATCCTGTCCGGCGCGGTGCTTGACCCGTGCGGCCTTGACGCGCTGATCCCTGACTGGAAAGAAAAAGGCGCGCCGCTCAACACGCCTGTGAAGCACGACAACTTCTATATGCTCGGCGAAGCGGGCCAAATTCGCATTCCCAACTTCCCGATGCCGCCCTTGATGAACAACCACGGCAACTACATTGTCAGCATGGGCAATGTCTGCCGCTGGATGGCCGAACAGGCGGAAGAGCTAGGTGTCGAAATTTTCCCCGGTATGGCCTGTAGCGAGCTGGTGTTTGACGGCGATCGCGTCAAAGGCGTTGTCGCGGGTGTCTTCGGCCTTGAGGCCGACGGCAGCATTGGCGAAAACACCGAGCCTGGCATGGAGCTGCACGGCAAGTATGTCTTCCTCTCCGAGGGCGTGCGCGGAAGCCTCGCTAAAGAAGTCATCGCGAAATACGACCTTGCGCAAGGCCACGAGCCGCAGAAGTTTGGCATCGGCATGAAAGAGATCTGGGAGATCGACCCTGCCAAGCACAAAGAAGGCACGGTGACCCACACGATGGGCTGGCCACTGGGCAGCAAGGCGGGCGGTGGCTCCTTTGTCTATCACCTTGAGAACAATCAGGTTTATGTCGGCTTCGTGGTTCACCTGAACTACAAGAACCCGCATCTTTTCCCTTACATGGAGTTCCAGCAGTTCAAGCATCACCCGATGATCGCCGAACTTCTGGAAGGCGGCAAACGCGTGGCTTACGGTGCGCGCGCAATCTCTGAGGGCGGCTATCAGTCGATGCCCAAAATGGTTGCGCCCGGTGTGGCGCTGCTGGGTTGCTCTGTAGGCATGGTCAACGTGCCGCGCATCAAGGGCAACCACAACGCGATGCTTTCGGGCATGGCGGCTGCCGAGGCTGCCGAGGCTGCTATCAAGGCTGGCCGGATGGGCGACGAGCTGTCTGACTACGAAGCCGAGGTGCGCACAGGCGCGATCGGCAAGGACCTCAAGAAGGTGCGCAACGTGAAGCCGATGTGGTCCAAGTGGGGGCTGCTGCCTTCGCTCGCTCTCGGCGGCTTGGATATGTGGACAAACACGCTGGGCTTCTCGCTGTTTGGCACCCTGAAGCACGGCAAGAACGACGCCGAAGCCACAGAACCCGCCGACAAGCACAAGAAGATCGACTATCCCAAGCCTGACGGAAAGCTGTCATTTGATCGCCTCACCAATGTGAGTTTCTCAATGACAAACCACGAGGAAAGCCAGCCTGCGCACCTGCACCTGAAAGATGCGAGTGTGCCTCTCGGGGTGAACCTGCCGAAATACGCAGAGCCCGCGCAGCGCTATTGCCCTGCCGGCGTTTACGAGATCGTCGAGAAGGACGGTAAGGAAGAGTTTGTCATCAACTTCCAGAACTGCGTGCACTGCAAGACTTGCGACATCAAAGACCCGAGCCAGAACATCAACTGGGTCTGCCCGCAGGGCGGCGACGGGCCGAACTACCCGAACATGTAATGTGCGGGACAAGGTTGAAATCGGGCGGGGGCTGACCCCGCCCTTTTTGTTTGGGGCGCCTAAACCGCAGTTATAGTGGCCTAATCCGGCGGCTAAATGCACTGCGGTATAACTCTTGGCCAATAGGCTTTTGCCGGCATTGCGCTCAAGTTTGGATCAGCAACAGCACATCGCTGATTTGCCCTGAAACCAAACACGAAGGAGTGCTTTCATGATCCGTAACCTTATCCTCCCCGCCGTCTTTATCGGAGCGCTGAGCGCGCCTGCCTTTGCGAGCGACACAGTGGCGTTGAACAACGAGACCGAGCAGAAAATCAGAACCATGCTCACCGAGCAGGGCTATGAAATCGGCAAAGTCAAAATGGAAGATGGCCTGTATGAAGCCTATGCCCGCAAAGACGGCAAGCGCTTCGAGATCTATCTCGATGCTGACTTCGCGATCGTCAAAACGAAACAAGACGATTGATCGAAACCGGCGTGGCGGCTCACGGGCTGCCACGCTGCTTTTAACCGGAGGGTGACATGAAGAGAGTAAAGGTCTGGGACTTGGCTGTGAGGCTTTTTCACTGGTCGCTGGTGCTGGCATTCGCGGCCAACGCGCTGGTGATAGACGATGACAGCAAGCTGCATATCTGGGTTGGCTATGTTGCCGTCGGGCTTGTTGTTTTGCGTATTGTTTACGGCTTCGCAGGGCGCGGCTATGCTCGGTTTGCCAGCTTTCCGCCGAGCCTGAGCAGCGCGAAAGAGCAGCTGACGGATATCGCGACGCATCGCACGCGTGTTCACATTGGCCACACACCGCTTGGCGCGTTGATGATCTACAACCTGCTGGCCGCGCTGCTTGTTGTCGGGCTGTCGGGCTATCTGATGACGACCGACATGTTCTGGGGCACCGAGTGGACGGAGGAGCTGCACGAGGTCGCCGTTACATGGACTGAAGTCTCTGTTGTGTTGCACATTCTCGCGGTGATCTACGAAAGCCGCCGCACGGGCGTAAACCTGCCGCGCGCGATGGTGCGGGGTTACAAAGACATCCCAAACCACTAATCTGAACATGTGGCTGCAACCACCAAAGAAGAGGCGATCAATGGCGATGAGTTTTGAAACAAACACCAGGCTGCCGGCAGGGCTTTTTGCCCTCATGGCCCTGCAATTTGTCTGCGTTGTCTTCTTTCTGGGCGATGTCGCCGCTGACTACCGTGCCTCTGCGGCGCATAGCTTTGAGCTTCACCTGAGCGTTGAAATCGTCGCTACGTTCAGCCTCTTGGCAGCGATCGTGGTTGAGGGCAAGATCTTGCTCGGACTGGTGCGGCGCAAGGCGCATCTTGAGGGCCGCTTGCGGGTTGCCAGCGCCGCCGTCTACGACGTGATCGAAGCGCATTTTCAGCATTGGAAGCTGTCACCGGCGGAGACCGACGTGGCGACATTTCTGGTGAAAGGCCTCGAGATCGCGCAGATTGCCGAGCTTCGTGGAAGTGCCGAAGGCACTGTGAAGGCGCATTTGAACGCGATTTACCGCAAGTCGGGAACCCATAGCCGCGGCGAGCTTCTCAGCGTGTTGATCGACGGGCTGCTTGGCGGGACGACGTTTGACGAAGCGCTTGACGGGCATCAGCCGGCTTAGCTACCGTCCAACAGGTTGCGTGCTGCATCAAGGTAGGTGTTGCTGACCGGCAGGCGCGAGCCGTCGGTGAGGGTTATCTCGTGCTTGCGTCCAACTTTCTCCAGCGCCTCGGCGAAAGCTTCGGCAACCCAATGCGAGCGGTGAATCTGCGCGCCGCTGATTTCCCCGAGGTGTTCGAGAGCATCAGACAGGCGCATGAGCTTGAGGTGTTCGCCCTGCGTGGTGCGGATTTTGGCGTAGTGGTCTTCCATTGAGATCGAGATGATCTCGGCGTTGCGCATGTCATGCGGCAGTTGCGCAAAGATCGGGGCGGACAGTTTGGCTTTCTGTTCGGGCTTAGGCGCCACTTCCGGATGCTGCGCTGTGAGCGCTTTGGTGATCAGCGGGTCAAGAATGAAGTGCAGTGTGAGCACCGTCGTTGTGATGATCAAGACATCGAGCGCGAGGTTGGGCACACTGGCAGACACGTCGCGCCCACCTGAGAAAAACGGAAAAAGCCACCGGATATAGAACGCTCCGGGAAAGGCTGTGATCATTGCCGAGAGGCCCACCAGCGAGGTGATGGAAAGGCCCGTAAAGCTGCGGTGCAAGACATACAGTGTGAGCACCGAAAAAACCGAAATACCCAAGCAGTCGAGGAACCAGAACATAAACCGCGCTTGCAGGCCCATGTTTGTGTAGGTGCCAAACGGGCCGATGTAGGCTGCGAAAAAACTGAAGGCCAAGCCAGCAAGCGCAATGCGCTTGAGCGGAAACTTTGGCTTGATGTCCTGCAGGTACTTCATAAACAACACGGGTTATTCTACGAAAAAAACGACAATTTCACGAATTGCCTCTGTGGCATAGTCGCCCGTAGCGTGTATGGCAAGTCTACATTCATGATTGTTCTTCCCGCCATGTTTTGGCGCTTGAGTGTGAGTGGCGTTGAGGGTTTACCCTTTAATACCGGAAGCGTTTTGCCCCGTTGAGTGGTATTTTTGGGGCAAAACGCTGATCGGCCACGCAGCGCTGCCAATATAGAAACACTGATATTTTGCGCCTGCTTCGGGTTGCTTTTATGTGCCTTGTGGTTAGGTTATCAGCCTAGGCTATAGGCAGTGAGGCGACGCTTGTGAAAGTAACGAAGAGATCCGTGACCGGTTCGGTGATTTTGAGTGCGGGCCTTGCGCTCCTGGCCACTCAAGGCGCAGCAGAAAGTGCAGTTGAGGGCGTTTCAGGGGCCTATCTTGCAGGGCGCCAGGCGATCTACGATCAGGACTTCGCGGCCGCGGCAACATATTACACCCAAGCGTTGACGCGCGACGCCTCAAACCCCGAGATCATGGAAGATGTCATCTTGGCAAACGTCGCGACCGGCAATATCGAGCGCGCGGCTATTGTCGGCCGAAAGCTGGAGGGCGATGGCCACAAAAGTCAGGTCGCGCATATGGCGCTCGCGGCGGTTGACGTGAGCAAGGGCGACTATGACAAAATGCTCAAGCGGATCGACGACGGGCTATATGTCAGCGAGTTGGTGAACGAGTTGGTGCGCGGTTGGTCCTGGCTTGGCAAGGGCGAGATGACAAAAGCACTGGGCGCCTTTGACGCCGCGATAGAAGTCAAGGGCGGGCGGGCTTTCGGGCTTTACCACAAGGCGCTTGCTCTGGCGCTGGTCGGCGATTTGGAAGCCGCCGAAGTGATCCTGACAGACACGGCCCCCGGCTCGCTCGTGCAAACGCGGCGAGGTGTCGTGGCGCGTGTGAAAGTGCTCAGCCAGATGGGCAAAGCCGAGGCGGCGCTCAAGCTGATCAACGATCGCTTTGGCGAGACATCTGATCCGGAAGTCACGGCTATGAAAGCGGACTTGAGCGCTGGCAAGGCGCTCGATTTCGACATCGTGCAGGACGCGAAAGAAGGCGTTGCGGAAGTTCACTTTACCATCGCGGGCGCGCTGATGGGCGACGCCTCAGGGGCCGACACTTTGATCTTTGCGCGGGTGGCGCAATACTTGCGGCCAGATCATGTTGATGCTTCGTTGCTTGTGGCGCAGCTGTTGGAAACCATGGGCCAGTATGATGCTGCCACAGCCGCTTACCGCAGCGTTCCGCAAGGCCACCCCGCCTTTCACGTGGCCGAGCTTGGCCGCGCAGAAACCCTGCGTTCTGCCGGCAAAGAAGATGCGGCTGTCGAGGTGCTTGAGCAGCTTTCGAAGACGCACCCCGAGTTGCCGATCGTTCAGACAGCGCTGGGCGATCTGATGCGCTCGCTGGAGCGTTTTGACGAGGCAATTGCCGCCTACGACAAGGCGCTTGCGCTGCGCAAAGGCGATCAGAACCGTGACTGGTTTATCTACTACACCCGCGGCATCGCCTTTGAGCGCACCGGCAATTGGGAGGCCTCGGAAGCCGACTTCCGCCGCGCGCTTGCGATCAGCCCGAACGAGCCGAATGTGCTGAACTACCTCGGATACTCGCTTGTCGAGAAAGGCAGCAAGTATGACGAAGCCCTCGAGATGATCGAGCGCGCGGCCGCCGCGCGGCCCGACAGCGGCTATATCATTGACAGCCTCGGCTGGGCGCTGTTCAAGCTTGGCCGCTATCAGGAGGCTGTGCCACACATGGAGCGCGCCGCCGAGCTGATGTCGATTGATCCTGTCGTGAATGACCATCTGGGAGATGTTTACTGGGCCGTTGGCCGCAAGCTTGAGGCCGAGTTCCAATGGAAGCGTGCGCTGTCTTTCATCGACCACGGTGAAGTCGCCCAAGACGCGGACCCGGCGCGCATTCGCCGCAAACTGGCTGTCGGGCTTGACGTTGTGTTGTCAGAAGAAGGCGAAAAAGCCCTCAACGTGGCCAATGACGACGGTTGAGGCCTTCGCTCCTGCCAAGATCAACCTTTCGCTGCATGTGACAGGGCAGCGGGCTGACGGGCTGCACGCGCTCGACAGCCTTGTTGTGTTTGCCAATGTCGGCGACAGGCTTGCAGTCGAGTTGGCCGCTTTTAGCAGCCTGAGTGTGCATGGCCCCCGCGCGGCGGGTGTGCCGACTGGCCCAGAAAACCTTGTCCTGAAGGCCGCGGCCTGGGCCGGTGTCACGGCGAAGTTCGCGCTGGAGAAAAACCTGCCTGCCGCAGCGGGCATTGGCGGCGGCTCCTCCGATGCGGCGGCGGCCTTGCGTGCCCTTTCGGCGCTGAGCTGCACCGAGTTTGCGGGCGGGTTTGAAGCCTTGGGCGCCGATGTCCCCGCGTGTTTTTTTGGCCGTGCCTGCCGGATGCGCGGCATTGGTGAAGAGCTTGAGCCTGTGCGCGGACTGCCCGGCTTGCCGGCCGTACTGGTCAACCCCGGTGTTGGCGTGGCGACACCCGATGTCTTCAAAGCGCTCGCGCAAAAGGACGGGCAGGCCATGCCTGACAGGCTGCCAGAAATGGCCTCTGTCGAGGATGTCGTCGCCTTCCTTCGCGCGCAAACCCGCAATGACCTTGAAGCGCCTGCGCTGTCACTGGCGCCTGTCATTGGCGAGGTGCTTGACCGGCTTGGCGCGCAAACGGGCGCACTCTTGGTGCGCATGTCAGGCTCGGGGGCAACGTGCTTTGCGCTGTTTTCCGATATGCAGGCCGCCGAGTCTGCTGCGCTGCTGATCGGGGCGCAAAAGCGCGACTGGTGGGTGCAGCCCGCTTGGCTGGCGTGACAGGCATAGCGGCCATTAACCCTGCGCATGCGGAATTGCGCTCATGGACTTGCAACCAGCGCGCGAAAGCGTAGCTTATAGGCATAGAGGAATCGTCCCATGCCCAAACTTATCAAGCTCTACATCGTGAATGTCATCATCGGCTTCGCCCTTGCGGGTGTCTTCGTGGGGATGCTTTTGTGGTTTAACATCGCCAATCTCTGGCACCTGATCAGCACGTCTGACAAAGGCTGGATCGCGGTGCTTGTGCTCTGGGCGTCAAACGGCGTTATCTTTGCTGGTGTGCAGTTTGGCATCGCTGTCATGCGGATGAAAGACGACGATGACGACGAGCCGCGCGGCGGCAACAAGGCCCCTGCGCTTGAGCATCTGGGCGAGCTGGTGCCTGTGCGTGCGAAAGCGCACAAGCCGCGCCCAGCGAACGAAACGCGTCGCTACTGAGGACTACATACTTCTGCGGAAAGTAAGTGGCGGAACCGCCGCAGACGTTGGGTTATCTCATTCCCGAGGACCTGTATGTACAGGTGGGCGCCAGGTAACATAGCCAGGGCCATGACAGAGCCAGCTCCCTCGGATTTGCTTAAGGCCACCGGAATGCAACCGTAAAACGAAAAGGGCAGAAGCCGCCGCCTTCCTAGGTAGGCTTTGTCGCGACGGCTTACAAGTCATTGATCAAGGTTGTGCAAGTTTCCCAGAAATCCGTGCCAGCCTTTGTCGAGCGCATTGAGCAGGCCATAGCCTTCCCCGTCGCTTGGTAACCCGCTGTGGGTAAGGCTCAAGCGTGTGCCGCCCGCTGTTTCTTCCAAGTGCCACTCAACAGTCGTCATCGTGCCGTTGAGGGGCGCGACAGAAAACGCCCACTTGAGATAGCTCTTGGGAGTTTCCTCCTCAACCGAGCCAAAGCACATTCGCTCGCCGTCTTTGGCCGAGACGAGGGTGAAGTCTTGCCCCAACGCGAGGTCTTCCGTGGCAGGATGAAACCATCTACCAAGCAGGTCGGCTTTGGTGAGATGATCCCAGACATCACTTTGACTGGCGGTGAGGAAGACAGATTTCTCAATGGTCGACGGTTGCATGGGACTAATCCTTTTGAGTGAGTGTTGATTGAAGCGCTGAAAGATGCGTGTCCCAGAACTGATCAAAGTAATTCAGCCAGTCGGTGACAGGCTTGAGCCCTTCGGGGTGTAGCTTGTTGAATGTCTCTCGGCCCTGTCTGCGAGTGGTGAGCAACCCTCCGTCTTCCAGCACGACAAGGTGCTTTTTCACCGCGGCACGCGTCATTGGGAAGCGCTCGGTGAGTTGCTGTACGGTCATCTCGCCAGTTGAAAGGGCTGTGAGGATGTCACGTCGGGTTGGGTCGGCGAGGGCGCGGAAGGCAGCTTGCATTGGGTGGCTCTTTTGAAAGTGATACTGAATGGTATCCTAATTAGGGTGCCAAATGGTATCATGTCAAGTGGCAGGTGTATGATAATCAACTTGCCTCATGTTCACTCTTTGTTCATATTGTGGGCATGACTGAAATGACACCTCCAAACCTGCAACCTGGCCAGCTTCTGGCGCGCGGTGTGTGCCGGCATTTGCTGAGCTATAACTTCACAACTGTTGAAGAGTTTGTGCCCGAGCGTGGAAAGCGGGTTGATGTTATGGCGCTTGGGCCGAAAGGCGAGATCTGGGTGATCGAGTGCAAGTCAAGCCGCGAGGACTTTAAGGCTGATCAGAAGTGGCAGGGCTACCTTGAGTGGTGTGACCGCTACTTCTGGGCCGTTGACGAGAGCTTCCCGCTCGAGCTGTTGCCTGATGATACAGGGCTTATCATTGCTGACGCCTACGCCGCCGAGGTGATCCGTATGGCGCCGTTTGACAAGCTTGCCGCCGCGCGTCGCAAGAAAGTCACGCTCAAATTTGCCCGCGATGTGGCCCTGCGCCACCAGAGAATGCGCGACCCGCGTGTTTGACATCCCAACTCAGGAGTAACCCGATGATGATAAAGTATTATTACCCCGATGGCGACTGGTGCTACCGCGCGTTGCACACGGCACATGCTGTCTTTCACAACCCCGAAGGCAAGCTCATAGCGCGGGCCGAAAGGCCGGATGGCAGCACGCTCTACGAGTTCGAGATCACAGGGTTCGAGCTTATCGGGCCGGGCGCGGTTCACACCTAGTTTCGCGCCCCCCCTTTTGCTGTTTGGACGGAAGGTAACTTTGCTCGGGGCTTTCAAGTTAACTCGGCGGCACGCATAGTTGTGCAAAGCGGGGAGGCTGAACATGAGCGGATTTACCTTTAACACCACGCCAAGCATCCGGATGGGCGCGGGGCTTCTGGACGAGCTGGGCGAAATGGCTGCGGCGCTTTGCGGCAAACATGTGCTGCTTGTCACTGATCCGGGGATGCTGGCCACCGGCATCGTCGAGCGCGCGCTGGCCTCGCTTGAGGCGGCAGGTGTTGTAGCCGAGGTGTTCTCTGACGTGAAGGCCGATCCGCCGGAGGCCGTTGTTCTGGCGGCGGTTGAGGCGGCCAAGGGGCAGGGCGGGGTTATTGGCCTTGGCGGCGGCTCTTCAATCGATGTGGCCAAGCTGGCGGCACTTCTGGCCGGCAATGGCGGAACGCTGGCTGAGGCATATGGCGTGCACATGGCCAAGGGGCCGCGCTTGCCGCTGATCGCTGTGCCGACAACCGCAGGCACCGGATCTGAAGTCACGCCGATCTCGATTGTCACAACAGGCGCGAGCGAAAAGATGGGCGTTGTCAGCCCGCTGATCATCCCCGATGTGGCGCTGCTTGACCCGGAACTGACCCGCGACTTGCCCGCGCATGTGACGGCGGCAACAGGCATAGACGCGATGGTGCATGCGATCGAGGCCTACGCCTCGGCGAGCGCGAACAACAACCCCGTAAGCCGTGCGCTGGCCTGTGAGGCTCTGCGGCTTATGGGCGGTGCGCTGGAGAGTGCCGTAAACACGCCGCATGACATGGAGGCGCGCGGCGACATGCTGCTTGGCTCGCTGCTTGCGGGGCAGGCCTTTGCCAACTCGCCTGTCGCGGCGGTGCATGCGCTGGCCTACCCGATCGGGGGGCACTTCAAAGTGCCACACGGGCTGTCGAACGCGCTGGTTTTGCCGCATGTGTTGCGCTTTAACGCTGTCACCGCGCCGAACGCCTACGCCGAGCTTGCGCCCATAGCCTTCCCAAAGCTTGCAGGGCTTGGCCCGCAAGAGGCGGCGGCGGCTTTCGCGCAGGAGCTGGCCGATCTGTCAAAACGCTGTGGACTGCCTGAGGGGCTGTCGGGCGTCGGCATCACCCGCGATGACCTGCCGCTTCTGGCGCGCGACGCGATGAACCAGACGCGGCTGTTGGTGAACAACCCGCGCGAGGTGACGCTGGCGGATGCGCAGGCGATTTATGAGGCCGCGCTATGAGCGGGCACCACGTTGGCACCCGTTCCGACTATGTGGTCTTTCGCCCGATCCAGACCCGCTGGCTAGACAATGACGCCTATGGGCACATGAATAACGCTATCCACTATCAGCTGTTTGACACGGCGGTGAACGGGCATCTGATCGACAACAAACTGCTTGATTTGAAGGCAGGGAAGACTGTGTTTCTCGTGGTCGACACAGGGTGCCGCTACTATGGCGAGATGGCCTTTCCCGACGTCATTCACGCAGGGCTGCGGGTTTCCAAGCTTGGCAGCTCATCCGTGCGCTACGAGGTTGGCCTGTTTCGCAACGACGAGAATAGCGCCAGCGCCGAGGGGCATTTTGTGCACGTAAATGTAGGCAAGCAGGCCCGCCGCCCCGAGCCGATAGGCGAAACGGCAAGGCGGGCGTTCAGCGCGCTTATGCTTTGACAGCCGCCGCCGCTGCGCGGATTTCTTCGGCGATTTCTTCCGCTTCTTCAGCGGTGAAGTCCATCGGGATCTCGACGCCGCCGGCTTCTATGAAAATACGCACCATGCCTTGGTCGGTCGGGCCGATCTGCATGTTGGCTTCAATGTCGCGTTCCGTGTTGATGCCCATGGCGTCTCTCCTTGATGGTGCAATTGAGCTAGCGAGTTTTGTCTTGCGATGCAAGCGGGGCGGGGGCAGGCTTGTGTCATGTGCGAGATAACCCTGCGAGACTTTAGCCCAAGTGACGCCGCCTGGCTGGCCGCGCAGCACGGGGCGCTTTATGCGCGAGACGAGGGCTTTGATGCGAGTTTCGAGGTTTTGGTGGCGGGCATACTCGAGGGGTTCATCCGCGCGCACGACCCGTCTTGCGAGCGAGGCTGGATCGCCGAGCAGGCGGGCGAGCGCCTCGGCTCGATCTTTTGTGTGCGCCTTGACGACACCAGCGCCAAGCTGCGGCTGTTTTTGCTCACGCCCGCAGCGCGCGGCAAGGGGCTGGGGCGGCGGCTGCTTGACACTTGCATGGGTTACGCCAAGGCCAAAGGCTACGCGCGCATGCAGCTTTGGACGCACGAGAGCCACAAGGCCGCCTGCGCGCTTTACGAGAAGACAGGCTGGCGGCTTGTCTCGTCAAAGCCTGTGCATAGTTTTGGTGTCAATCTTGTTGAACAAAGTTGGGAAATTGACTTTTAACCCCCTTGCATTTGAGCGCACGCGAGGCTAAATCGCCCTCAGTGCCGCCTTAGCTCAGTTGGTTAGAGCGCCTGATTGTGGATCAGGAGGTCCTTGGTTCGAGACCAAGAGGTGGTACCACTCTCTATTTTCGGTTTTGTTTGGTGATGCTGGGTGCTCCCTAAGCTCTGACGGATGCGTTTGACCACCTAAAGCACTTCGTCATACCCGCTTGTCCCCTGCCCAGAGGCTGACGTTGGCCTTCCGATCATCTACTCCTGCGCCAAAATCTCGACTTCCTGCACAACTGTCGCCCCGTCACGCCCGTAAATCAAAATGCGCCCGTCTTCCGTGACAACTGCAAACCAGCCCTCGCCCTGCGTGAAAGCCTGCGCTTTGACGCCTTCGGGCAGCACAATTCGCGAGGGCAGCGGCGGCACGTCGGCATTCAAGCGGATGACAAGCAGGTAAATCACCGCTACAAGCCCGACAATCATCACACCCGTCAGCGCCGTTACCAGTGTTTTGAGGTAGCGCAGCAGGCTCGGGTCAAAGCTTTCAGGGGTTTCATCCATGGCAGACGCCTCACTAGAGTTTCGCATTGCGGCTGATCCGCCTGCCCGCCTTGATAAGGCGCTTTCGCGCGATGTGCCAGAGGCCGCGAGCCTGAGCCGCACGCGGCTTGCGCGCTTGCTTGAGGCGGGCGAGGTGCAAGTCAACGGTGTCGTTGTCAGCAACCCGAAAGGGCGCGTTGAAGAGGGCGATATCGTGCGCGTCAGCATTTCTGAAGCGCAAGAGAGCCACATCCTGCCACAGGATATCGCGCTGGACGTTGTCTATGAAGACGCGGATCTGATCGTCATCAACAAGCCCACAGGCATGGTCGTGCATCCGGCCCCCGGCACGCCCGACGGCACGCTTGTGAACGCGCTGATGCACCACTGCGGCGACAGCCTGTCAGGCGTCGGTGGCGTTGCGCGGCCCGGTATTGTTCACCGGATCGACAAGGACACCAGCGGCTTGCTCGTCGTCGCCAAGACTGATGCTGCCCACCACGGCCTTGCCGCACAGTTTGAAAAGCACACCGTCGAGCGCCACTACCGCGCCGTCGTTTACGGCGTGCCTGACGCCTCCGATCCGCGGCTGCGCGGCGTGAAGGGTGTGAGCTTTGAGCAGGGCGGGGTGATGAAGATCAGCACCCAGCTTGCGCGCCACAAGCACGACCGCCAGAAGCAGGCTGTGTTTTTCACAGGCGGGCGTCACGCGATCACCCGCGCGCGCGTGGTCGAGGCCTTCGGCACGCCCGAGTGTGTCTCGCTTGTCGATTGCTGGCTTGAAACGGGGCGCACGCACCAGATCCGCGTGCATATGGCCCATGCAGGCCATGGGCTTGTCGGCGATCCGGTGTATGGCGGGCGCAGAAAGCTGAGCGAAAAGGCCTTTGGCGCAACGGCTGTGGCTGTTGTAAAGGCGTTCAACCGCCAAGCGCTGCATGCCGCGACGCTGGGGTTTGAACATCCTGTAACAGGTGAAATGCTGCGATTTGAGGCGGAATTGCCCGCCGATATGAGCGAGCTGCTCAGAAAACTCAGCGCGAAGGACGGTTAGATGCCCCACGCAGACTTGAAATACTCAAGCGATCTTTCGCTCGACGCAGCCAAGCTTCTGGCCGAGGTCGAAGCGCTGATTGGGCGTCACGACAGCGGCGCAGGGGCCTGCAAGGGCCGCGCTTACCCCGCCAGTGCCTATCACCACACTCACGCGCTGCTTGAGGTTGCCGTTCTGCGCAAGCCGCACCGCGATGCGGCGTTCATGAACGCTCTGCTGGATGACTTGACAGTTTTACTGCAAAGCAAGCTGCCCGGCGGCTGCGCCTGCTCGGTGGCGCTCAATTTCAGCAGCGACTACTATTATACGGGCAAAACGGGCTAAGTCTGTTGTGGTTTCCACATAGTTTGCCCTGGACTACCTCTGTAGCCAGCACCTTGTCTTTGCGTACTTGCCGGAAGGCAGTTTTCTTCGGGGCTATTCCCATGAGCGATCTGAGCGATGCATGGCTTTTCAAATAACCGCTCCGTCCCGCGTGGCAGCCGTTCGGCAAGCCGCCGTGAATCGCGTGATTTCGACAGTCTTTGCCTGTGGCCGAAACCACCTGTCACGCCACACATGTAACGCATATCGCAAAGCTGTGAGGCGGTTGTAACACCCCTTACAATCGCCGCGCGCCGCGTTATCTCTTTCGTAACAAAGAAAAGCCACGGCCTTGAAACTGCGGCGAAGGCTTCCTAAATTGATGTTAAGCCCTGTTACATTACAGGAGGGGGACAAAACATGAGCAACTACAAAAACCTACCAGCACCAACACCAGAAGGCGGTTTGAACCGCTATATGCAGGAAATCCGCAAGTTTCCGCTCTTGGAGCCGGAAGAGGAATACATGCTGGCCAAACGCTGGGTTGAGCAGGAAGACACTGAAGCGGCGCACCGTATGGTCACGTCGCACCTGCGCCTCGCGGCCAAAATCGCCATGGGCTACCGTGGCTATGGCCTGCCGCAGGCTGAGGTGATCAGCGAGGCCAACGTAGGCCTGATGCAAGCCGTCAAGCGGTTTGACCCTGAAAAGGGCTTCCGCCTCGCGACCTATGCGATGTGGTGGATCCGCGCCAGCATTCAGGAATATGTGCTGCGCTCGTGGAGCCTTGTGAAGCTTGGCACCACGTCGGCGCAAAAGAAGCTGTTCTTCAACCTGCGTAAAGCCAAAAACCGCATTGGTGCCTTGGAAGAGGGCGACTTGCGCCCCGAGAACGTCGAGCGCATCGCACATGATCTGGGTGTGACCGAGGACGAGGTGATCTCGATGAACCGCCGCATGTCGGGCGGGGATGCGTCTCTCAATGCCACGGTTGGTTCCGAGGGCGAGGGCACCATGCAATGGCAGGACTGGCTCGAAGACGAGAGCGCCGATCAGGCCGGCGACTACGAAGCCCGCGACGAGCTTGAAGCGCGCCGCGAGATGTTGGCCGAAGCGATGGATGTGCTCAACGACCGCGAGAAAGACATTCTCACGCAGCGCCGCCTCAGCGAAGAGACGATCACGCTGGAAGAGCTGTCAGGCCAATACGACGTATCGCGCGAGCGCATTCGCCAGATCGAGGTGCGCGCCTTTGAGAAGCTGCAAACGCGGATGCGAGAGTTGGCTGACGAGAAGGGGCTTCTGGCGCAAGCCGACTAGAAACCCGAGCTTGAAGACTTCTACATCCGGCGTCACAATGGCGCCGGATGTTTGCGTTTTGGGAAAGGACGCGTGATGCAAGAAGAAGACAAGCTTTCAGGCCGGCTCCACGGCGAGCAGCCAGAGCCTCAAGCAGGCGAGGGGATGTTGTTGCGGATCGTCTACATCCTGCTGATCGGGGTGATGATGAGCGTCAGCCAGACAGTGCTCTGGGCCGTGACCGTGATCCAGCTGGTGCTGCGGTTGATCAACAAAGGCACGCCCAACGCGCAACTGGCCGACTTCGGCACTGACCTTGGCGTCTGGATGGCCAAGGCCGTGCGCTACATGACAGGCGCGAGCGAAGTCAAGCCATGGCCCTGGAGCGAGCTCGACTAAGTCACTCAAGCGTTTGGCGGAAAACACGCAGCATGTTGCCGCCCATGATTTTGCCAATCTGCGCCTCGCTCAGCCCTTTGCGCAACAGCGCGTCGGTCAGGGCGGGCAGCTCGGAAGTGTCAAACGCCGTCGCAACCGAGCCGTCAAAGTCCGAACCAAGCGAAATGTGGTCTTCCCCGACAGCCTTGATCCCCGCAAGGATCATGTCGGCAATGCCATCAGGCGTGATGTCGCCGCAGGTGACATCGGCCCAATAGCCCATGCCGATGATCCCGCCCTTTGCGGCGATCTCGCGCATCAGATCATCGGGAAAGTTGCGCTTCACCTCGCAGTAGGAGTGGATGCCGGAATGCGAAACAAGGAGAGGCCCGTCAACGATCGCCAGCGCGTCGCGCGCACTGGCCGCACTTGAGTGCGCCACATCGACAATCACAGGCATCCTCGCAAGCTGCTCAACAACTTTCTTGCCAAAGTCAGACAGCCCGTGGTTGCCCTGCCCATGCAGGGAGCCGCCCAATGCGTTGTCAAAGAAGTGCTGCAAGCCATAGACACGGTGACCGGCTTCAAACAGCCCCTCAAGCTTGGCAATATCGCCCTCAAGCGGGTGCAGGCCCTCAACGCCCAAAATGCCGCCGACAACCTCCGCGCCAGTGGCGCGCGCGTTAAGCACAGCCTCAAGGTCAGCCCGCGTGCGGATGATCTTCAGGCGCCCTTCCGAGCGGGCTTCAAAGCCATGCAGTTTTTCGGCTTGGTAAAT
This sequence comes from uncultured Lentibacter sp., assembly GCA_947497495.1. Lineage (GTDB taxonomy): Bacteria > Pseudomonadota > Alphaproteobacteria > Rhodobacterales > Rhodobacteraceae > Lentibacter. The sequence continues at coordinate 5,333 of CANMGT010000001.1, read as the reverse complement.
CGCGCGCTCATAAATCGAGCCCCATGTCCTGATCGGCCAAAGCTGCCCGAAAGCCAGAAGCGTGATGTTGTCAAAGGCATCCGCCGCGTTCTCTTCATAGTTCTGTCCGGCAGGGCTTTTGGTCACGGCGGTGAACACCTGCAGGGCAACGCCGCCCTCCAGAAGCCGCGGCACATCAACCTGCCCCCAGCTCCCCCGCTTGGTCAGATCGCGCTTCCATAAAAGCGGATCGGCGTGCAAATCTCCGACAACCAGCGAGTTGTGAAGCGCGCGCGCCGCGTCAGACACAGGGTAAGGCTCATGCGCCGCCACAGCGTTGCTTTGCTTGCCGACAATTCCTGGTGCGAAGGTCCAAAACCCGATGAGGCCAAGAATGGCCAAGCCGACAAGCCCCAAAACACCCCGTTTCATCCACTTCATAGCGATCCTCCACCCGCGTTTCAAAAACGCTAGCCGCAGACCACGATTCGCCACAACACTCCCCTTACGGAAGCCTTTACTTCTTCTCTTCAGAAATATCCTGCCGACCCGCGCTGCAAGTGCGCTCTATCGGTCTCGGCACTTGTTGCACAAGCCGTATTGTGGGGGGCAGGGGGGTGCGGGGGGCTGGCCCCCCGCTTGGTCGGATTGCGTCAGCAATTCGAAATTTGCTTACAGCGCGCGCCAGCCGATGTCGCTGCGGAAGAAGCCCTCAGGCCAGTCAACCTGCCCAACCATCGCATAGGCCTCGTTGCGGGCTTCAGCCAGTGTTGCGCCACGCGCCGCCACGCTCAAAACGCGCCCGCCTGTCGCGGTGACATCGCCGCCGACAGCCGTGGTGCCCGCGTGAAAGCACATGTGGCTGCTGTCGTCTGCCATTGTACCCAGCCCGCCGATCACCGAGCCTTTTTCATAGGCCCCCGGGTAGCCGTTTGCTGCCATAACAACAGTCATCGCATGGTCGTCAGCCCAGTGAACCTGCGCCTCGGCCAACCGCCCGTCAGCGGCGGCAAGGATGTGGTCAAACGCCTGCGCCCCAAGGCGCATCATCAAGACCTGACACTCAGGGTCGCCGAAGCGCACGTTGTATTCCACAAGCCGTGGCTGGCCGTCCTTGATCATCAGCCCGACAAACAACACGCCTTGGAAGGGCGTGCCGCGGCGGGCCATTTCGCGCAGGGTTGGCCGGACGATCTCGTTCATGGTTTTGTCCACAACAGACTGGTCCATGACAGGTGCGGGCGAATAGGCCCCCATGCCGCCGGTGTTTGGCCCCGTGTCGCCCTCTCCCACGCGCTTGTGGTCTTGGGCGGTGCCAAAGGGCAGCGCGTCTTCGCCGTCGCAGAGTACAAAGAAGCTGGCTTCCTCGCCGTCCATAAACTCTTCCACGACAACTTCAGCGCCCGCGTCACCGTGGGCGCCGCCGAACATGTCTTCGAGGGCGGCGAGCGCCTCGGGCATCTCCATCGCGACGACAACACCTTTGCCTGCCGCCAGCCCGTCAGCCTTGATGACGATCGGCGCGCCTTGGGCTTTGACATAGGCAATCGCTTCGGCCTTATCGGTGAAGTGGCCGTAGGCCGCTGTTGGTGCGTTTGCCGCGTCGCACACCGCCTTGGTGAAGGACTTTGACGCCTCAAGCTGCGCCGCCTCTTTGGAGGGGCCGAAGGCCAGAATGCCCGCCGCGCGCAGGGCGTCTGCCACGCCAGCTGCCAAGGGCGCTTCCGGCCCGACGATGACAAAGTCGATAGCGTTGTCTTTGGCGAAAGCCACAACAGCGGCGCCATCCATGATATCAAGCGCTACGCATGTCGCGAGGTCTGTCATGCCCGCGTTGCCAGGGGCGACAAACAGCTTGTCGCATTTCGGGTTTTGCACGGTTGCCCATGCCAGCGCGTGTTCGCGCCCGCCGCTGCCGAGGATAAGGATGTTCATGGCGCAACTCCTGCTTGGACTTATGTTGCGGGCGTTCTAAGCTGGCACGCGAAGAGATACAAGCGAGGCAAGATGTCTGACCTGATTGATGACCCGTCCGAGGGCGCAAACGCGCCGGAGTTTTCCGTCAGCGAGCTGTCAGGTGCAATCAAGCGGCTGATCGAAGGCGAGTTCGCCCATGTGCGCATTCGCGGCGAAGTGGGCCGCGTGTCGCGTCCGCGCTCGGGGCATCTCTACCTTGATCTCAAGGACGACAAATCTGTCATCAACGGCATCATCTGGAAGGGTGTCGCAACCCGCCTGCAAGTGCAGCCCGAAGAGGGGATGGAAGTTGTCGCCGTCGGGCGGCTGACAACATTTGCCGGTCAGTCGCGCTACCAGATCGTGATTGAGGAGATCAGGCCAGCGGGCGTCGGGGCGCTGATGGCGATGCTTGAAAAGCGCAAGCAAATGCTTGCCGCCGAGGGGCTGTTTGCGCCCGAACGCAAAAAGCCGCTGCCCTACTTGCCGCAGATCATCGGGGTTGTTACCTCGCCCTCAGGGGCCGTGATCCGTGACATCCTGCACCGTCTGCGCGACAGGTTCCCGCGCAAGGTGCTTGTCTGGCCCGTTGCTGTGCAGGGCGAAAAGTCAGCCGCGGAAGTGGCCCGCGCGATTGCGGGCTTCAACGCTCTCAGCCCCGGCGGGGCGTTGCCACGGCCCGACTTGCTGATCGTCGCGCGCGGCGGTGGCTCGGTTGAAGACCTGTGGGGTTTCAACGAGGAGATCGTCGCGCGCGCCGTCGCCGCCTCTGACATTCCGCTGATTTCGGCTGTCGGCCACGAGACAGACACCACGCTGATCGACTTTGTCTCTGACAAACGCGCGCCCACGCCCACGGCCGCCGCCGAGCTGGCTGTGCCGGTTCGGCTTGAGCTTCTGGCTTGGGTCAACGAGCAATCCGCACGGATGAGCACGGCGCTGACGGGGGGCGTTGAGCGGCGCGGGCAAAGGCTGCGTGACCTCGCGCGCGCCATCCCGCGGGCTGAAACCCTTGTCGAGCCGGCCCGCCAGCGGCTTGACCGCGCAGGCGAGCGCCTGCCAGCCGCTCTGCGCCACGGCGTTCAGACGCGGCGGGTGGCGCTGTCGGATGTCTCAGGCTCGCTCAGGCCCTCGCTTTTGAGCCGCGCTGTCAGCGGCGAGCAACGCCGCCTCGCCAACATCAGCGCCCGGCTCAATTTGCAGGCCGTGCAAGCTGACATCGCCCGCAAGGGAGCCGACCTTTCCCGCCTTACCAAGCGCATGGGCGAGATCGGGCAGGCGCAGCTTGTCACGCTCAACCACAGGCTTGAGGCAACAGACCGCCTGCGCGAAACGCTCAGCTATAAGGCGACGCTTGAGCGTGGCTATGCTGTCGTGCGCGGCGACGGGGCGGTTGTCACGACGCAACAAGCCGCCGCCGCCGCCAGCGCTCTGGAGATCGAGTTTGCCGACGGGCGCATGGCGCTGGGCAGCGCTGGGGCTGTACCACCGCCGGCCAGCAAGCCACCCGCCAGCAAGCCCAAAGCCAAGCCCGCCGCAAAACCGGAAAAGCCAACGGGCCAGGGTTCGCTCTTTTAGCGGCTCTTTGTGGTGCGTTCCCGACAAGATGTGTCGCCATCGGGCTGGCGCGACTCTGCTTTGCGCGGTTTGATCGTCACGAAAGCGAAGGGAGAATAACATGGCACGAGCAGGACGCAGCGGTGGACGAAGTGGTGGCCGCGCAGGCGCAGCAGAACGTAGAGGCGCCGCCGTTATCGAGCAAATGCCATGGCGGCTGCCACGCAATGTCGACAAGCCGACCGAGCCTTTGAACGAGGAAGGCGTGCTTGCCATCCACGACGGGGCGATGCGCATTCTCGAAGAGATCGGCATCGAAATCCTCAACCCCGAAGCGCTTGAGCTGTTTCGTGAAATGGGCGCCGTGATTGACGGCGAGAATGTGCGCATGGGCCGTGATCTTGTGATGGAGCTTATCGGCAAGGCGCCTTCGGAGTGGACGATCACCCCGCGCAACCCCGCGCATCAGCTGAAAGTCGGGGGCGATCATATCCTGTTTGGCAACGTCTCGTCGCCGCCCTCATATTGGACGATGGAAACCGGCCACAAAATGACCGGCACGCGCGAAATGTGCAAAGATTTCATCAAGCTGAGCCAGTATTTCAACTGTATTCACTTCATCGGCGGCTACCCTGTCGAGCCGCAGGACATCCATGCCTCGGTGCGTCACCTTGATGTGCTCTATGACAAGCTGACACTCAGCGACAAAGTTGTGCACGCTTATTGCCTTGGCCGCGAACGCGTCGAAGATGTGATGGAAATGGTGCGGATCGCGGGCGGGCACACGCACGAGGAGTTTGAAGCCAGCCCGAAGATGTATACCAACATCAACTCGACCTCACCGCTCAAACACGACCACCCGATGCTTGATGGCTGGATGCGGCTTGCGCGGCGCAATCAGGGCCTGATCGTCACGCCGTTTACGCTGGCAGGGGCCATGGCCCCCGTGACGATGGCAGGGGCAGTGGCGCAGTCTATCGCAGAAGGGCTGATCGCGGTGGCGCTGGCGCAATATATCCGGCCCGGTGCGGCCTGCGCGATTGGCACCTTCACCAGCAATGTCGACATGAAGTCGGGCGCGCCCGCCTTTGGCACGCCGGAGTATATGCGCGCAACGCAGATGACGGGGCAGCTGGCGCGGTTTTATGGGCTGCCGATGCGCTCAAGCGGGGTCTGCGCGGCCAATGTGCCCGACGGGCAGGCGATGTGGGAAACCTCCAACAGCCTCTGGGCGGCGGTGCAGTCAGGCAGCAACCTTGTCTACCACGCGGCGGGCTGGCTTGAAGGCGGGCTGATCGCCAGCCCCGAGAAGTTCATCATGGATTGCGAGATTTTGCAGCAAATCCAGCGCTATATGGAACCGGCGACCTTCGCGACAACGCCCGATGATATTGCGCTCGAGGCGATTGCTGAAGTGGGCCAACACGGGCATTTCTTCGGGCTACAACACACCCAAGACAGATATACGACGGCGTTTTACCAGCCCTTCCTGAGCGACTGGCGCAACTTTGAAGCCTGGGAAGCGGCGGGGGCGGTCTGGACACCGGAACGCGCGCACCACCTCTACAAAGAGATCATCGCAAGCTTTGAGGCCCCACCACTTGATCCGGCAATCCGCGAAGAGCTGGAAGCTTTCGTGGAGCGGCGTAAAGCCGAAGGCGGGGCGCCGACAGATTTTTAGGGCTGTTGTCAGGTTGACATGAGGTTTTGCGCCTTGGCTTCGCCAAGTCGCGGTGCCTGGGGGTGGGGGGGGGGCCGCCCCCCCCCCCCCACCCCCCCCACTGACCCACACCCCCCCCCCGCGCCAATGGTTAAAAGAGAGAGTGGGGGGGGGGGCGCGG